>NZ_CP151944.1:860000-4026131 GCF_038592915.1 Bacillus sp. EU63
ATAGCCAAGTGGTAAGGCAGAGGTCTGCAAAACCTTTATCCCCGGTTCGAATCCGGGTGTCGCCTTTCTATTGCCGGGGTGGTGGAATTGGCAGACACACAGGACTTAAAATCCTGCGGTAGGTGACTACCGTGCCGGTTCAAGTCCGGCCCTCGGCACCAATTTAACTTTGAACGAACTATGTTAAATTGGTCATCAGTTTTCACATTATAAAACATATATGAGAGTGATTTGCATATTGCAGATCACTTTTTTTATATAATAAAAACGTAATGACTATCAATATAAGTTTCTTGTTTGTATCGTATATACTGCATTACCATTTAAAAAACTTTGCTAAAACCGTTGACGTTTTATGAAATACATGTTATATTTATATACGTCGGTTGAACACGACGCATTACATGCCGGTGTGGCGGAATTGGCAGACGCGCACGACTCAAAATCGTGTTCCTTCTGGAGTGCCGGTTCGACCCCGGCCACCGGTATACAATCTAAGTACACAATTTATTAAATACTATTATCGAAATAGACAGGGAGTAATTCCCTGTCTATTTTTGTTATAGTTAAAAGATCTATTATAAGTATAAAAGAATTAGTATTGAAAATTTTAATTTACATAAATGTGTTTGCGCCGATGGATAAAATAATGGAAGTGAAGAAATGGATGAGATGAAGGATATTCGTTCAAATAAAGGTTACGACTTACCATTAAGTGAATTCCTAATATTCCCTTCCTACCCCATCGTGCTACCACCTAGACCCATGGTAAAATAAAGGAATAATAGAGGGGGTTTGTACCTTGGTTTCTGTGGAGTTACAAGATTATTTGCAATACCATATTGTATTAAAAAATGAGAGTTTACATGTTAGTGACGCATCGGAAGAGAACGGCATTATTCATATACCGGTAATTAAGCGAACGGCGAGAACAAGAAGGACTGTTGCAAGGCTAATGGTTGGGATTAATACGGACTTACAGGGAATAGATAAAATTCCAACAAAACTAACCAACAGTTTTAAAAGTCCGAATACGAAAAAGCAGGTTGATCTTTCTGATGAAACCTATGAATGGATTCGTTTTGGGTGGATAATTCGTGAAATTCGTTTAGAAAAAGATGAGAGAACAGTAAAAACAGAACGATATCGAATGGGCTTTATACTTTATCAACTGAGCTTAAAGGCAGAAGCTGAAGCAGAAAAGGAGAGTAGAAACTGGATACTTGATTGGAATAAGCAGTGGGAAGTTGCCAGGCGTAGCGATGTGCCAGGTTTTGAACAAGACCAGCGCGCAGATGTTGTTTCCCTATTAGCCAAGCACATAGATGAAATTGCAAGTGAGACAGAAAGGGTTTTAGCTGGAGAGGCAAAATTAATTAAGAGTATTCATCCTTCTTGGCGTTTAAGGAAACAAGTAGTATTTCTACATTTTTTGATTGCTTTATACCAACTGGCATGTACGGAAAAACATTTTGATTGGAAGCAAATAGGTGCTACCTACTATCGGATGATAGGTGGATCAAAGCAGTTTGATGCTTATAAAAAGGAATTTATTGAAGAAACAGAAAACCTCCTTCATCGCCCAATTCAATTGTTAGGTCTGGCAAGTATGGGGACAATTACACCATTGTTTTTTACTGGGCCAATGCAAGGGGACTACGTGGATTATCGTTATGGTACTGTCCACGCAACAACAGATCTAGCTGTTTTTTCGGAGACGTTTAATACGAAAGCAGATGTGTTGTGGCTGGTTGAAAATAGAGGCGTGTTAACACGTATGGCCTACGAGGAAGAATTTTTAAGAGGTACGAAAAGCTTTGTATTGGGTGTGGATGGACAAGTTAGGTCTGCACATAGACTACTAATTTCGCAAGTAGTAACGTGTGTCAGTCAAGTTATTATTTGGACCGACGTTGATAAAGCAGGTTATCTGATTGCCGAGCAATTATATAAGTTAACACAGGATGAACATGTCCTAACAAAGTGGATAGTACCACCATTAACCGTGGTGACTGAATGGGAAACTTTTGCAAACAAATACCAACAATCCATACAAATGAGGAAAGAAGAGCAGGAACAAGAAATTGGAGGAGCAGAGCTGTGGAAAAAGTGGATCAATCATTAATTTCGATCTTTGATGTTACAGATGATAAACCTGAGCTGCTACAATCGATGCGTGATATTGCACAACTTTCGGGTGTATTAACGGAATTAAGTGATAAGGAGTATTTTCAGTCACCAATCCACGTACTTCGTTTCCTCCGAGTGTTAAATATTATTAATCAAGAAGCACTCGGTATCGCAGAACCAATTGAAAACGAGGGAACATTATTTTATCGCTATCGCAATGTATATGGCTATGATGAAGCAATTACGCAAGGTTACATGAAACATCTTGTGTTCGTTTTGGGAAAATTCAATTGGGTAGCAAAAACAGCAAAACGAATTAAAATGCGGGATGTAGGAAAACGAATGATGGATGTACTGATTCGTTTAGCTAATGATTCTCTTGCGTATTATCTTAATGATGATGTGGCAAGGTCTCTCTTTCAAGCAAAAAGAGATGCAGAACTAAGTGAAGCATATGATGATAAAGGAATTTCTGGTGGGAATAAGCTTGCTAGTATGATTAAAAACGTGGAAGAAGCTGTATTGCTTCTCTATGAGAGGGAGCTTGAGTATTTAGCAGACCGAAATGCATTAACACAAGTAGAAGTGATTCATCATCTGATGACAGAGCTAGAAGGTAAAATGGCAGAACGAATGGAGAAATTTGAAACAATAGATCAAGAGCTTGTGTTTTCCGATATAAAACAACGAGGTACGGCTGCGATTAGTGATGGGACAAAAATTAGCCTTGGGACAATTAATAAAATTCTAAAGTTCGCCCACCTACAAGAAACGGATTTTAACCATATAATCCGGCCAGAAGAGTTTCGCACGTTCATTGTAAAATCGTTTGATCCGCCCCTTGGTTCTGAAATACCGAATGCACATCAAATACTAAGCTTCATGGAACAAGGACAATACGAGGACGAAAAAATAGATGGTCTATGGGCGCCAGTGAAATTTGCCAGCCCGCTATCACCGAGGGCCATTGATGAGGGAATTAACTATATCGAAAACTATGAACCTATTACAGAAGAGATAGAGGAAACAGTGGAAGAAGAATTTCCAGGCACAGAAGAAATAATGGAAGATCAGTTGGATGAAATAATGGGTGATTCGAAATGGCAAATGACGAAACAAATGATACACACAGAGCGGATTGAAGCATATCTGGAGGAAGTAGAAGAAGCGGGCCTTGACGAACTAATTATTCGGTCTGGATCATCCAAATGGAGTGACGTACTCAACGGATTAATTGGTGTTTCAGCACTAGTGGCTAATAAAAAAGCTGACATTGATGAATATGCGAAAAAGAAACTGTCTGATAACAACGATCAGCGTGACTGGAGGTGGAGTGAGGATGAACAAGGAACATATGGAATTAGAAAACGAGGAAGAAATCACGAACGTTAATCCGTTAGCAACCCTACAATCGATAAAAGGATTTTTAACTACAGAGGAAGAGCTTGCATTTATGCAAATCCTGTTCTCATCGTCTGCTACAATTCGAAGTGGGAATTTTGGACTTTCACGTAAGGAAGTAGAAAAACTAATTGGAATTACAGATGATGATCAAGCATTTTTTTCTTTTCTCAAGCGAGTAAACCAAGCTGTTAGTCGTTATATGAAAGTGATTTATGATGAGCGGAGAAATCAAGTGGTAGCCCTCATGCGCGTGCCAGCAAAACAAGCAAAAACACTATTAAATAAAGAAAGTCTAGCTATTCTCATGTTTATTTTTTATCACCAAGAAGTACTGCAGAATGAATATACACTCTTTTCCCAATTGATTAATAGTTTTGGCCACGAATCATTGCAGGTAACACGAAAAATTCAAGCTAACTTGGATCCGCTGAAAAAGATTGGGGCAATTGAAGTATATGATACGAACTCAGAGGAAGAAGCCTATCAACTTACATCTATCGGTGCTAATTTGTTTTCGAATTCCTTTTTACGAAGATACACCGAGTTTAGTCAATCGAATCAGTTGCACATGGATGATATCTTACGGTTCTTTAAACGCTACAACATGAATGGAGGCACAAGTAATGATTCCATGGAGACTTAAATTTTCAGGAATACGGGATTATACGCCGACAGTTATGGATTTCTCTGATAAAGATCACCATATTTTAATATCAGGACCAAATGGTGCTGGAAAATCAACGGTTACGTTTTGTATGGGCGGCGTTCTTTATTCAAGTAAAGTCGATCTTGAAGGGTTAAAGTCAAACAACCTTCCAACAGACCAAACGTGGCGGGCAAAGATTGAATTGCTGTTTAAAAATGATGGGCAAATCAAGGTTGATGCGCCGCAGTTTGTGCAGTTTCGATTAGACATTGAACAGAAACCGGGTGATCCGGTAAAAAGAGAATTTTATATTCAAGAGGGGGAAGTCATTGACAAGTGGGAACGGGAAACGAAATATTCTTCTGGAGATCGGAACTTTAACTTTACTGAATATAAAAACCAGATTCTCTATAAATATGCCGTTGATCCGGATGAATTTTATTTGATTTGGTATCAAAAAGAGGTAAACCAATTTGCAGTGATGCATCCAGAAGAACGCTTCCGTATTTTTAGTGAAATGAATGGTATTGATAGAATCCAGAAAAACTGGGAAGAAAGCAAAGAACTTGTAAAAGAAACGGAGCAGACCTTGCAGGAAGCGGAGAGTAAACAAGGTCTTAACAAACTCCAGTTAACCCAAAAGAAAACGGAATTAGACAGGTATTATGATCGAAATGAGCGGTTAGAAGACGGATTCAAGCAGTATCTTTCAGCTCTTAAATGGTTGGAAAAACATCATCTTAATCAAATGACTACTTTAAAAGGTCAAGTAGAGACACTAAAAGCAGACAAAGAAGAGAAAAGTACAGACAAGCAGCAAGATTTAATTTTACAAGCAGACCAGAGAGAAAAGTATGAAAAGTTTCAGTCAGCAATCACTCAAATGGAGTCCCGTGAAATCGGGCTAGTCGATGAGCTCAATCATTTGCAGAAAGAGATAACAAGTTATAATGATAAAGTGAAGGCTATCTCAAACGAAATCGAGGAAATTACGAAGAGAGTAGAACGAATGGGCATGACTGAAGAAGAAGTAAATGAAGCTTTGGTTAATGCGGAGGAAAAGTATGATTCTATTGATGCTTTAATGGAAGAAAAGCAACAGTTGTTGAAAAGAAATAAACAAAAATTAGATGACATAACCCCGCAAATTGCTGAACTAAAAGTGAAGATTGACCAAGACAGTGCTAGGGAACAAGAAGTGCGTAAACTTATTGATGCATATAAAAGTAGTCAAGCTGTGCAGGAAGAGATGGAGTTTAATGAGCAACGACTAGAAAATGCAAAAAATGAAAAAGGGAAACTTATAATTAAAAAAGACAATTTAGAAAAAGAACTAGAAAATCTTAGAATGAATCGCGTTTACAGTTCTCGTCAGGAAGTGTCTATCCGATACTTCAAAAAGCGAAATATAGAAGTCTATCCTTTGCGGGAGCTTGTTGAATTAGATGAAACAGCTAAGCCGAATGATGAAGATTTGTTTGATACGATAAAGTATACGTTGTTTGTGAACCAAAAGGATTTTCATGCGCCAAATGATTTATACCATGTCCCGTTGCCAAATATTGTTCCGGAAAAAACAATTACACAACTTCCGGGTAAACATTTGCAGATAAAAGAAAAATTAAGCAATAATCTTTATCCGCTTGCGGTAAAAGCACTGTGGTGGGTTACGAGCTTTTTTGAAAATGAAAAACCACATATTCAAAATGGTGTACTTCTCGATGCGAGAGGGATAAGAGGTCCTCAAGAGGAAAAGCGGATTATTCTAAGTGAAAAAGTTTTAAAAAAATATCAAATACAAGTAGAAGATGAGCTTGATCGGGTTGGCAATGACATTAGCATTCTATCCAATGAAATAGATGAATTAACACGTAGAAATAGTACGCTATTTCGAAGACGTGAATCTTTAAAAGATGCGGAAGCCTTTTTGATAAAAGAAAATGAACGAGAATGGCGAAAGAGTAAGCATTACAATCTAAGTAATGAAAAACTTGAACTCGAAGAAAATAGGGATGAGATTCAGGGAGAGTGGAATAGGCTCAATGAAGAGCGTGCTGACTGGAAGCAAAAGGTAGAAACCTTTAAAAACTATCAGGGAATTTTTATTCAGTATGAAAAAGAGAAGGGAAAAATAACAGAAGTACGCCAATTGAAGCAATACTTAATTGAGTTAGAAGAAGAGAAGAATAATAAAAATGCACAGTTAGAACAACTTGGTTCTCTTTTAGATGAGAAGCGACGTGAAGAAAAGAAATTAAATCGGGACTTAGAGGATTTGGACGATAGCCTCCTGTACAAAGACCGAGAAATTGAGTCAATAGAAAGGCAAATCAAACATCGGTCTGAAGAATATTTAACGAATGAAGAGAACTATTCAACAATCAAACATGACATCCAAAGGTTATTAGATTCTGTAAAACAGGAATTAAAAGATTTTGCATTAGAGCTTACAGAACTACCTAATGTAACTAAATCTGAGGCAGAAGACATGCGAGAAAGTGGAAAAATTAAATACTCTCATGCAGCAAATGAAACAGGGATTGATGAAGCTGCTCCAGAAAATTATCAAAAAATGAAAGAAGAGTATGATCGTTCCGCAACAGAAGTGAAGACATCCAAACTATTGTTAGAGGAATATACAGAGCGTATGGAACGTCTAAAAGAAGACTTAGAAAGTACAATTAATAGTAAAGTTATTGGTGTTAATCAAAAGTTTGTCAATTATATGTCTCTGTTTGGCTTTCAAGGGGAGATAGATTGGGATATGAGGACAGACCGACGTCATCAAATTCACTATGCTTTATATATTAAAGCACGTAAAGAAGGACATCGAGGAAAATTAGAGGATGTAAGTGTTAAAGCAAGAGGCGGCAAAGTAGGAAAAGGGGTATCTGGTGGGGAAGAGTCTCTTAGTTCCTTACTATTTGCTTTGGCATTATTACAAACGATTCAAGCAACACCAGGCTATATCGTACTCGACGAGTTTGATAGTGCACTCGATGAAGGACGTAAAGATAAAGTGTTTGAGTTATATGAACAGGAACTACAGCGGAAAATGATAATCTTAACTCCTAAGTCTCATGAAGCAGAGTACCTATATCGTTTTTCTAAAGCATATGTTGTTCACCACAATCCCAATATTCCGCAGAGTAAGATCTTTAAGGTGAAAAGAAGTGAAGAAGTGCTAAAATGATTTACAATAATTGAAATGATCTCGTTGGCCAGAGGATCTATTGGACAAATATTCAGGAAGATGGTTAGACTCATTTTTGCAATTTAAATTTTATTACTTATGAACGGACACTATTGTGGGGATTTTACCAAAAACGTCACATGATGTAGAGAACGTATTGACAACAAAACGAAGCTGCTTTTCATCAATGTGAGTATAACGTAGAATACAGTCCGCCGGTATATTGAAAACCCGTTTCTTCATATAAGAAACGGGTTTTTACATTTGATCCCCTACAGTGATCGGTGTATCAAGAGGGAGGGTGAATGAGATCGGAAATTGATGCTCTTCTCCAGGCTGAATGGTGAATGAACCAGTGACCCGGAAAGAATGGATTGTAGCGTATTTCCAGTGCTCTTCATCATCTTTTACAATGACGTACCGTGTGTTAAGCTGTAAATCAATATAGCGGATGTCCTGAGAGATTTTCCCGCCGTTGACATGTACAAGTTCCTCTTACTTCTTCTCCTGGATAATATGCGTCTTTCTCTAAAATTGTCTCTACTTTTGCGGCACCGGTTCCTGCACTTGCCGCAAGTTTTTTAAAATGACATGTTAAATTTTCCCCTTTTTCTTTTTCTCAACAGATATACGTAAGAAGGAGGAAAAAAGATTTATTTGATTCATACTTTTTTTCTATTATTTGTCCGCCTTCGGACAGACTAAGAATAATATTGAAAGCAAAGGAGCGGATTTAAATGGATAAAGAAAGTATGATTGCTGATGAATTACACAGAATGTTTTTGGCCGGTGAGCTGCAAATTACGGTAGAGGAGGATATAAACAATATTTCTGAAAGGCTGAGAAACGGCGATCTCAATTTAGAGCGATTAAGCGGTGAAGACGCGATTATAAAAGAAACGATAAATGAGGCTTTAAGAAGAGTGGAGCAATAAAACAAAGAGACGGGGTCTCAAGACATCGTCTTTTTTGTATGACTTTGTTACAGTCTCTGCAAGATAAAAGCGAATCGGTCTGAAATTGTTTATCCAGGAGCCAACCTTTTCCCAACAGGAGTTCTGACAGTTCTCTATGCAGATGAACAGCTGCATCTAATTGATCATGCAACGCTGTTCTAAGGCTGGGATTTGCGGTTTCTGTTATTGCGGCAGTATACTTTTTTACGCTGGTCTGTTAAGAAAATACTTATCTCTGCATGTATACAACTGCTATAATGAATAACAAATTTTCCGGGGGGAGCGGGATGATGAAACAGATTATTGCGATGGGCGGCGGAGGATTCTCGATGGAGCCGGAAAATTTATCCCTCGATCAATATGTCATCAAGCAATCAGAGCGAAAGTCGCCTCGTATTTGTTTTTTGCCGACGGCGAGCGGGGATTCCCAAAACTATATTCAGCGGTTTTATCGTGCATTTCAAACACTTGATTGTGTGCCGTCTCATTTATCGCTGTTTAAGCCGCCGTCAACAGATTTAGCTTCGTTTCTAATGGAAAAGGACGTGATTTATGTCGGCGGGGGAAATACGCGGAATATGCTTGTGTTGTGGAAGGAGTGGGGATTGGATCTTATTCTGAGAGAAGCATGGAAGAGCGGTGTGGTGTTAGCCGGATTAAGCGCGGGTGCAATCTGCTGGTTTGAAGAAGGAGTGACAGATTCAGCCGGGCCGCTGACCAGTATGGAAAGTTTAGGTTTTTTGCAAGGGAGCTTTTGTCCTCATTATGACGGTGAAAAAGACCGAAGACCGATATATCATCAGCTGATATCTAAAGAATTCTTGTGCGGCGGCTATGCGGCGGACGATGGAGCGGCTCTTCATTTCATAAATGATCAGCTGTTTCAGACAGTGAGTTCAAGACCGTACGCAAAGGCATATCAGGTGATGAGGGGTGAACATGGGATATCTGAAATCCCGCTGCCTGTCAAATATTTGGGTTGAATTAGCTGAATATTTTCTATATTCCTCTTTTTTTTCGATTGGCTTTATGTTACGATGAGTCCGAAATCAATAGTTACTGGGGGTGCCCGTCTGAGCGGGCTGAGAGAGAAGCGGCGGCTTCTTAACCCTTTGGACCTGATCTGGTTCGTACCAGCGTGGGGAAGTAGAGGTTTTATTATTGTTGAAGAAAACAATAATAGTTTCTTTCTGACTGCAAAACCGGGTTCTTCTTTGAACCCGGTTTTTTTGTGCTGGTGCTGAGCTTGGTTCTGTTATTCAAATGATAAAGGAGAGATTTGTATGCAAAATCAATCAGTACAGCAAGCGAACATTTCCATTATGTCGAGTTTTTCCGGCAGTAAAAAGGTTTATGCAGAAGGTTCTTCGCCCGATATACGAGTGCCGATGCGGGAAATCAGCCTGAGTGCGACTACGGGGGCATTCGGGGAAGAGGAGAATGCGCCGGTCCGTGTTTATGATACGAGCGGGCCGTATACAGACCCGGATGTACAGATTGATATTCATGAAGGGCTGGGGGCGCTCCGCACAAAGTGGATTACCGGGCGCGGAGATGTAGAGGAATATAACGGCCGGACCGTGAGACCTGAAGACAACGGCTATAAAAAAGAGGGCCGTGCCGCCGAATACCCCGGCCTACAGCGGAAACCGCTTCGGGCCAAGCCGGGGAAAAATGTAACACAATTGCATTATGCGAGAAAAGGCATCATTACGCCGGAAATGGAGTTTATCGCAATTCGCGAGCATGTGTCTCCCGAATTTGTCAGGGAAGAGGTGGCGAGCGGACGGGCGATTATTCCTTCTAACGTCAACCACCCGGAAAGCGAGCCGATGATTATCGGCCGGAATTTTCATGTGAAAATTAATGCAAATATCGGCAACTCGGCTGTTACATTTTCTATCGAAGAAGAAGTCGAAAAAATGACGTGGGCGATTTGCTGGGGCGCCGATACGATGATGGACTTATCCACGGGAAAAGACATTCATACGACGCGTGAATGGATTATCCGCAACTGTCCCGTGCCTGTGGGGACGGTGCCGATTTATCAGGCGCTTGAAAAAGTGAATGGCATTGCCGAGGATTTAACGTGGGACATTTATCGTGACACATTGATTGAGCAGGCGGAGCAGGGTGTGGATTATTTTACCATCCATGCCGGCGTACTGCTTCGTTACGTCCCGTTAACGGCCAAACGCACGACGGGAATCGTATCCCGCGGCGGGGCGATTATGGCGCAATGGTGCCTGGCTCATCATCAGGAAAGCTTTCTGTACACGCATTTTGAAGAAATTTGTGAAATCATGAAGACCTATGATATCGCTTTTTCACTTGGTGACGGGCTTCGCCCCGGTTCGATTGCGGATGCCAATGATGAGGCGCAGTTTGCGGAATTGGAGACTCTCGGAGAATTGACGGAGATCGCGTGGAAGCACGATGTGCAAGTGATGATCGAAGGACCGGGTCATGTGCCGATGCATAAAATTAAGGAAAACATGGACAAGCAGCTGGAAATTTGTAAAGAGGCCCCTTTTTACACGCTCGGGCCATTAACGACGGATATCGCTCCGGGTTATGACCACATTACTTCAGCAATCGGCGCGGCGATGATCGGCTGGTACGGGACGGCGATGCTTTGCTATGTCACGCCGAAGGAGCATTTGGGGCTGCCGAATCGTGATGATGTAAGAGAAGGCGTCATTACGTACAAAATCGCAGCACATGCCGCAGACCTTGCTAAAGGGCATCCAGGTGCACAGATCCGTGACGATGCTCTGTCTAAGGCGCGGTTTGAATTCCGGTGGCGTGATCAATTTCATTTGTCGCTTGATCCTGAAAGAGCAATCGAATATCATGATGAAACGCTGCCGGCTGAAGGCGCAAAAACGGCTCACTTCTGTTCGATGTGCGGTCCCAAGTTCTGCAGCATGAGAATTTCTCAGGATATTCGTGATTATGCGAAGGAAAACGGACTTACTGAAGACGAGGCCGTCAATGAAGGGCTGAAAGAAAAAGCAAAAGAGTTTGCGGAGAAGGGAAGCCGCTTATATCAATAAAAGAAAAGATGAAGATGGAGTTTGCCCATCTTCATCTTTTTTAGAAAAACGGTGAACGGCGAAGCGGCGGAATGCTCTGCTCAAATCGGAATATATTTTCCGGATCGTATTTCGTTTTGACTTGACGGAGGCGGTGAACATTTTCTCCGTAATATGTTTGCAGCCAGTTTCTGATTTCTCTATCAGGCCAATTCACGTAATCTCCCATCGTTTCTCTTGATAGGGACGTTCTCAGTCCTTCGATCCAGCGGACACTTTGTCTTTCTTCTTCAGCAGATGTCCAAGTTGTAATATATTCTTGGGCAATGATTGCGTTGCGATAGTAGAATGCCGTTTGGTCCGGAGCGATCCGTCCGGCCGCCCCGCCGAGAGACTGCTGCCAGACACTGGCGTTTTCGTTCGGAGCGTGCTCTAAATAGCGCTTTAAAGTGGAAATCGCGCGTGAAGATAATGGTTTTTCAATAAAGGATCCTGACCGCTTCATCTTTTGCGGCTGATTGCCTCCCGGGCTGTTAAAAAAGGCTGCCGCTTTAATAAATGGCACTGTCTTGACCATGCCGCTTGCCGGTTTTCCCGCTTTCATTAACGGAGCCAGCAGTTCTTTCAGCTCATCCTTTGTCCCGGTAAATTGACCGAGCGCTTCTATGCGGTTTACTTCCTTAGGCCAAAACTGAATGGATGAGGTAAGCCGGTTGTCTGTAAATGGAGCCCAGCGCTGCCATGTGTTAAATACTTCCTCAAAATCATCCCAGCCCCAAGTGACAGAAAAAACAGAAACGCACGAGATCGGCACGGCTTTAAACATCATGGATGTGACAATGCCGAAGTTGCCTCCCCCTCCGCCCTGAGACGCCCAAAATAGATCAGAGTGCTTTGAGCGGTTGACTGTGATCAAGTCAGCACCCGCTTTTTCGTCCGCTATGATCATTTCGAGCTGGAGGAGACGATCGCAAGTAAGTCCGGCTGTCCTTGTTAAATATCCGATTCCTCCCCCGAGCGTCAGCCCCGTGATTCCCACATTCGCAATGGTCCCCGCAGGAAGGGTCAAGCCGTACCGCCAGAGTGTCCGGTAGACTTCCCCCAATTCGGCTCCCGCTTCAATCGAGACCAGCCGCGTATCCTCATTTACTCTTATTTTCTTCATTTGACTGAGATCAATGACTAGTCCGTTATTTAACAGGGAAAAATTTTCGTAGCTGTGTCTTCCGCCTCTGATACGGAAAGGCACATTGTTCTCACGCGCCCATCTCAGCGCATTGAGGGCGTCATGTTTATTTTGACAAAACACAATGATGTCTGGATATCTTTGCAGGCTTAAATTGATATTGGTTCTTGCAGCATTATAGTCCGGGTCATCTTTTTTGACGATGCGACCGGTTAATGTTGTCTTTTCCACATTCTCACTCACTTTCACTTGTACTCTGCTATGTTTTCTAGCATATGCGGAAAAATGAGAGTGTGTATGAGGAAAACCCCCGGAAGGAAACGATATTTTAAATTATAGTTGACAGGTAGGGATTGTATGAATTAACATAATCATTACATATTTCCAAACGATGGCTGATCGGATCACCGAAGGCTCTTATCTTTTAAACAGATAAGGGCCTTTTTTGCGTGAAAGTCATGAATGAAATGAAAAGCGGAGGGATGAAAAGTGGCGTTAAAAAAGGTATCACATGTGCGCAAAAAGAGCAAAAAACGAAAAAAGTACAGAAAACACACATTGAATTTCGAACTGCTTGTAGAGAAAAACAAACGGGAGATTATGAGAAATGAGGAACAGATGGAGCAGATTTATATAAAGATAGATGAAAAGCATGCGGGGGTTCGATAAAGATGAAGGATAGAAAATGGAGGATAAAAACAACGGTACTCGCGCTGTCGGTATCCATCATGTTATCAGGGTGCGCGTTCGGGAGTGCCGGAGAAGAACCGTCATCTGCGGCGGATAAAAAGGAAGAAACACGTATTGCCCATGTCAAGACAAAGGAATTTAAAGCTTCTCATCCGGCGGCGATTCCCGCTAAATCGAAAGCCAGAACTGACACTTTTGTTGCTGGGATTTCCGCGCCGGGCGGTGTGTTTCTGCCGTACTTTTACGAAAACGGCTGGGACGGAAATGCGACAGATCCTATTTTTGAACCGTTAGTCAAACTGGATAAAACGGGGAAGCCTGCCCCGGCTCTTGCGGAAAGCTGGAAAATTTCCAAAGATCAGCTTACATACACGTTCCGTTTAAGAAAAAATCTCGTTTTCAGCGACGGTTCACCGCTGACCGCAAAGGATGCCGCATTCACTTTAACACTGCTGCATGATCCTGCATACGCGGGCTATGAAGATATCACCACGGCCTATATTAAAGGCGGCAAGGCTTACAAAGAAGGAAAGGCAAAGACGATAGAGGGCATACGCGTCCTTGATGACAGAACCATTCAAATCACGACTGAGAAAGTCAGTGCGAAGTCGCTGCTTCTTTTAGGCGGGCAGGTGCTGTCAGAAGCCTACTACGGGAAGAAATATCAATTCGGCAAACTGGACTATTTAAAAGAGCTTTATGCCAAACCGCTCGGAGCGGGACCTTATCAATTTACAGAATACCTTCCGGGACAGGAAATACGTTATCAGGCTAATGAACACTATTATGCCGGAAAACCGAAAACGGAAAAGCTGATTTATAAAATTATCGATCCGTCAACTTCTCTTCAGCTGTTTGAAACGGGTGACCTTGATTACGCTTCTTTCTCACCTGATGATGATACGGTTCAGCATTTAAAAAGTCTCGGTTTTGCCAATATAAGCGTATCTGTCGTGAATGATTACGGGCTTGTGTACGTCAATCACAAGCGTCCGCCTTTTCAAGATAAGAAAGTGTCCCAGGCGCTTATTTATGGACTTGACCGTCAAAAAATCGTCGATGTCCGCTTTAAACGCTACGGAGAGGTCGCGAATGTTCCGGTGTCTCCGGTTTCGTGGGCTTATGATGACAAAGGTGTCAATCGGTACGCGTTTAACCCTGAAAAAGCCAAAAAGCTTCTCGATGATGCAGGCTGGAAAACGGGCAAAGACGGTGTACGTGAAAAAAACGGCAAAAAGCTTGAAATCAGCTATTACACGTCTAAAGCGGATGATGATTTCATCCCGATCGCGAAAGAAAATTACGCGGACATCGGAATCTCATTAAAACCGGAAGTCATGGATTTTAATACAGAAGTAGCGAAAATAAATGACAAACAATACGACCTTGCCGCCGTTTCCACCTCGCAGATTCTTGATCCGAATGACACGGTGGAAAAGCTGGCTTCCGGCCATCCCAATAATGTAACGGGATATTCCAATCCGAAAGCGGACCGGCTGATAGAGAAAGGAGCCGGCACGCTTGATATCAGCAAAAGAAAAGAGATTTATCACCAGCTGTACCGGGAGCTCGGGGAAAACCCGCCTTACATTCTGATTCATTACCGTCAGAGCGCAAGGGCGGTCAGCGGAAAAATAAAAGGGCTTGAGCCTGACAATTATTCTGGAATCAGTTCAAGTCTCTCAAATGTCTCAAATGTCTCAATTCAATAGAACGGTTGGGCAAAATACCCGGTGCATCCTGGGGATTTTGCCCTTTCAGCGGAAAGGAGGGGCTTTTTGTGAAACGGTATGCTGCAGAACGATTTATTCAAATGCTTGTGATCTTATTCGGTACGTCTTTTATTATTTTTTTCTTATTCGCCATGCTGCCGGGCGACTATATTGATTCCAATGTAAACCTGACTCCTGAAAGAGCGAAGGAGTTAAAAGCGCTTTACGGGCTGGATCAGCCGATTTGGCAGCGCTATGTGACGTGGCTCGGTAATGTGCTCAGCGGAGATTTTGGGTTTTCTTTGAAATATCAGGAGAACGTCCTGTCACTGCTTCGGAAATATGTCTGGAATTCGTTTTTTGTCGCGTTTTTGGCGTTGCTTGTCACATGGTCAGCCGCGATGATAACGGGTGTCATATCCGCTGTCAGGAAATACTCATGGTTTGACGGGATCGTGACGTTTCTTGTGTTTGCTTCCATGGCGTTTCCGTCTTTTTTTATCAGCCTTCTGTTTATTAAGTGGTTTGGGGTGGATTTGAAAATATTGCCCGTCGGCGGGATGATTGATACCGGAAGCACGAGTACAGGTTTTTCGTACGTGCTTGAAGCCGCCAGACATATGATTCTTCCGGTCGTGATTTTATCTATGCTCGGCATCGGCTCGCTGACAAGGTATTTCCGCTCCGGCATGCTGGACGTGATCAGACAGGATTATATCAGAACGGCGAGAGCGAAAGGATTGAAAGAGCGCACCGTCATCTGGAAACATGCGTTGAAAAACGCGCTCATTCCGGCCATCACCCTGCTTGCTTTTGAACTGCCGGGACTGTTTTCCGGAGCCATCATTATTGAACAGATTTTCGGGTGGCCGGGAGTCGGACGTATTCAGCTGGAATCTGTGCATTATCGTGATTATCCGGTTTTGATGGCGTTTACCTTGTTTTTGTCTTGTTTAACGATTGTGGGGAACTTCTTAGCGGATATCGCTTATGCCGCGGTTGATCCGCGGGTCAGGCTGAAATAGGGGGTGTTCGGAATGAAAAAACAAAAAGGGGTGCCGCCTTCTCTTTGGAAGCAGACGTACCGCCGCCTGCTGCAGCATAAGCTGACGGTCATCAGTCTTCTTTTCTTATGTTTTATGTTTTTATTGTGCTTTATCGGGCCGTCTTTTTCTCCGTACATAACAGATCGGACGGATATTTCAAATGCCAATCAGCAGCCGGGAATCCATCATTGGCTGGGAACCGACCAGTACGGGAGAGATGTGCTGACGAGGCTGATGCTGGCGGGGCAGATTTCTCTGACTGTGGGGCTTGCTTCAATGGTGCTGTCGCTTGTCATCGGTTCTTTACTCGGGGCTGCGGCCGGATTTTATCGGGGAGCCGCAGATATGATCATTATGCGCATTGCTGATATGCTCATGTCCATCCCGGGACTGCCGCTGCTTTTGATTTTGGCTGCGGTGATGTCGGAGTGGAAAGTGCCTTCTGAATACAGAATGTACCTGATTATGATGATGTTAAGCCTGATCGGATGGCCCGGTTTGGCGCGGCTTGTACGCGGACAGATTTTGTCGCTGAAGGAGCAGCCGTTTATGATGGCCGCGGAAGTTTTGGGGCTTAGTGATAAACGGAAAATCCTCTATCATTTGCTTCCCAATACATTGCCGTTATTACTGGTAGCGGCGACTTTGCATGTGGCGGGAGCGATGCTGAGTGAATCGGCGCTGAGTTTTCTCGGGCTTGGCGTTGCTCCGCCCACACCTTCTTGGGGAAACATGATGGAAGCGGCGAATCATTTTATGGATTTTACACTCCGCCCATGGCTGTGGATTCCGCCGGGAACGGCCATTTTTCTGACCGTTGTGGCGATTCATCTGCTTGGAGACGGTTTAAGAGACGCTTTTGATCCTAAGGTAAAACGGCAGGTGAAAATGAAATGAAAAAACCGCTTTTAGAAGTGAGGCATTTGGAAACGGCTTTTTATAGAGAGGAGGGGGCGGTAAAGGCCGTGGACGATGTCAGCTTTACGATACATGAGGAGGAAACGGTTTGTATTGTAGGGGAGTCCGGCTGCGGGAAAAGCATGGCGTCATTGTCCATTATGCAGCTTATTCCCGAGACGGGGAGAATCGAACGGGGAGCGGTGCATTTTTCCGGACGGAACCTGTTGGAATTGAAACCAAAAGACATGCAGAAAATCCGCGGCAGCGAAATCGGGATGATATTTCAGGAACCGATGACATCTTTGAATCCGGTGTTTACAATCGGTGAGCAGCTGACCGAACCGATTCGCGAACATTTGTTGCTGAGTAAGAAAGAAGCATGGCGGAAGGCCGTTGAACTGATCACGTTAGTGGAGATCCCGCATGCCGAGCAGGTTATGCACCGATATCCTCATGAGCTGAGCGGCGGCATGCTGCAGCGCATCATGACGGCTGTCGCGCTAAGCTGCGATCCGAAACTGATCATTGCCGACGAGCCGACGACAGCGCTTGACGTAACCATTCAGGCGCAGATATTGGATTTATTGCGGGATATGAAAAAGCAATTTCGCACGTCTATTTTATTCATTACACATGACCTAGGCGTGGTTGCTGAAATGGCTGATTATGTGATTGTCATGTATGCGGGAAAAATTGTGGAGGAAGGACCGGTTGCAAAGATGTTTTCTGATCCGAAGCATCCGTATACGAAAGGGCTGCTCGCGGCCAAGCCGGTTATCGGTCAAAGAAGGGAGATGCTGTACACCATTCCGGGGCAGGTCCCCGAGCTTGCGGACCTGTCGGGATCGTCTTGTTATTTTGCGGAGCGATGTGAACACAGCACGGAAATATGCCGGAGATCGAGCCCGCATTTTACTGAATTCGGGAAGGGACATCAGGCGGCGTGCTGGCTTTACAGAGAGGAGAAAGCAGATGAGTGATGCGTTGCTGGAGGTCAAGGGGCTGAAAAAATATTACGAGGAACATGGGGGGATGAGAAAGACCCGCAAAAATCCCGTAAAAGCGGTCGACGGTGTCAGTTTTACGATAGGAAAAGGAGAAGTGTTCGGCTTAGCGGGAGAATCGGGCAGCGGAAAGTCATCAATCGGCAAGACCATTTTGAGGCTTCATGAGAAAACAGGGGGAGAGGTGTTTTTTCAGGGGCGTGATGTGTTTCGGATGAGCCGGCGCGAGCTCAAAACTTTCAGATCAGAAGCGCAGCTCATCTTTCAAGATCCGTTCAGTTCTTTAAATCCCCGGCGCCGGATCGGAGAAGCCATCGGTGAAGCGATGATCGAGCATCAATTGGCGGTGAAGCGGAATGCGCGTGATAAAGCGGCGGAGGTTCTTGAAGCCTGCGGGCTTTCCGCAAACTTTATCGACCGATATCCGCATGAATTTTCCGGAGGGCAGCGTCAGCGGATCGTGATTGCAAGAGCGATGGCGCTTAAGCCGCAATTTATCATTATGGATGAACCTGTGGCGGCGTTAGATGTCTCCATCCAGGCGCAGATGATCAATTTGTTCAGCAGCCTTCAAAAACAGCACGGGCTGTCATATTTGTTCATTTCTCATGATTTAAGCGTGGTGGAGCACTTATGTACGAAGGTCGCCATTATGTATTTAGGGACGATTGTGGAATACGCGTCAAAGGAGGAGCTCTTTTCACGGCCGCTTCACCCTTATACGAAAGCGCTGTTATCAGCCGTGCCTGTTCCTGATCCCGGAGCGAAAAGGGAGCGGATAATTTTAAAGGGTGATATACCGAGCCCCTCTGATCCGCCTTCAGGCTGTAAATTCCGAACGAGATGCCCGGCAGCCAAGAAGATATGTGCTGAGAAAAGTCCGGCGCTGTCAGAAAAAGGGCTTCATCATTTTGCGGCATGCCACTTCGTGTAATTGAGAAAAAAACGGTTTTATTGATAATAAACAGGAAAAACCTGCCGGGCAGACCGGCAGGTTTTTTGATGCTATTTTGGTGATGGCAGTCCGAGTCCTTCGGCAACGCGTCTGCCGTATTCAGGATCAGCCTTGTAGAAGTGGCCGATCTGGCGCAGCTTAATTTCTTCTTTTTCCACAGGTTTCATCGCACTGACGATATTGGCGACAAGGCGCGCGCGCTCTTCCTCGCTCATCAGGCGGTACAGGTCGCCGGCTTGTGTGTAATGATCATGATGGTTATAGCTTACACTGTCAGCGAAACCTGATACAGGATATGCCGCCTGTTTATCTTCAGGTGACTCTTTCGGGCCGCCGAAGCTGTTAGGCTCGTAATAGACGGAGCGGCCGCCGTTATCATCAAAACGCATTTGTCCGTCACGCTGATAGTTTTTCACTTCATTGCGGGAACGGTTGATCGGCAGCGCCTGATGGTTCGCGCCGACACGGTAGCGGTGCGCGTCATGGTATGCGAACAACCGGCCTTGAAGCATTTTGTCAGGTGAGACGTCGACGCCGGGGACTAATGTGCCGGGAGAGAACGTCGCCTGTTCTACTTCCGCAAAGTAATTTTCCGGATTGCGGTTCAGAACCATGCGGCCGACTTCAATGAGCGGATAGTCTTTTTGAGACCATACTTTTGTGACGTCAAACGGATCAAAGCGATATGTGTTTGCGTCTTCTAACGGCATGATTTGAACATATAATTTCCATGCGGGGAAATCGCCGTTTTCAATCGCATTGAACAAATCTTCCGTATGGTAATCGGGATTTTCGCCCGCGATTTTTGCGGCTGTATTAACATCAAGGTTTTTCACGCCTTGCTCTGTTTTAAAGTGATATTTAATCCAGACGCCTTCACCTTTATCATTTGTCCATTTAAATGTATGGCTTCCGAATCCGTGCATATGGCGAAGAGTCGCCGGAATGCCCCGGTCTGACATCAGAATGGTTACCTGGTGCAGGGATTCCGGTGACAGAGACCAGAAATCCCAAACGGCCGTCGGATTTTTCAGATGTGTTCTCGGATCTCTTTTTTGTGTATGAATAAAGTCAGGGAACTTGATGGCATCGCGGATGAAGAACACGGGTGTATTGTTTCCGACGATGTCGTAGTTTCCTTCTTCTGTATAAAACTTAACGGCAAATCCGCGCGGATCGCGCACTGTGTCACTAGAGCCAAGTTCGCCCGCGACGGTTGAGAAACGGATGAAGAGCGGCGTGCGTTTACCGACTTCTGACAGAAATGCGGCTTTCGTATATTTTGTAACGTCATTTGTGACTTCAAAATAACCGTGTGCGCCCGCGCCTTTTGCGTGAACGACACGCTCCGGAACGCGTTCTCTGTTAAAGTGCGCCAATTTCTCAAGCAGATGGACGTCTTGTATTAAAGCAGGACCGCGATCGCCGGCCGTCATTGAGTTTTGGTTATCTCCGACAGGAGCGCCCCAGCTGGTTGTCAATTTATTTGAACTCATGTGATCACCTCTTTAGATTTATAAAAACATAATATCACCTATCAGTAAAAAGTCAATATTATTTTATAATGATTATAAAATAATTATTTTTATTATCGAAAAAAGGGTTTGGGTTTGAAAGCCTACTTGACTGACGGGAATAATGGGTTTAAGATGAGAAAAAATAGAAACCGCTGACTTGGACACAAGAGGTTCTTATTCTTCACTGGATAAGGGCCTTTTTTTATTGTCAGGCGGTAAGGGAGGCGGCGATTGTATGCTTTTCCGGCAGCATTTTAAACCTGTCGATATTCACGGTCATCTGCCGTACAGCCTTTATTTCGGCAAAAACGATAAGACATTTTCCGATTATAACAGGGAGCGGTCAGAAAGAATGAATCTGACTTGGGATTTTCCTGATCCGCATGATGTTGATGGCGATGACGGCGAAATCGCTTTGATGACAAGATGGGAGATAGAATTAGATAAGTACGGCATTGACGTGCTGAATTTTTTAACAGCAGAGAGCAATGACCGGATGGCGGCGTTTATTCAAGCCAATCCCGCGAGATTTACCGGATTTGCATATCATCCTTTGGAGCGGGAGAATGCGTATGAAGAGCTGAAAAGAGCGGTAGAAGAGCTCGGTCTGAAAGGATATAAACTGTTCGGACCGCTGACAGACATCGATTTTCATGATCCGTCGCTGAAAAAGCTGTGGACGTATCTGGCTGACAAAAAGCTGCCTGTATTAATTCACTTCGGGCTTTTAGGGAGAGCGGGGGGGATTGTCAGCCATCGCAACATCAACCCGCTCTCCATCTATCGCGTCGCGAGAGAGTATGCTGATATCCCGTTCATCATTCCGCATTTCGGCGCCGGATATTATCAGGAACTGCTGCAGCTGTGCTGGAGCTGCCCGAATGTGTATATTGACACGTCCGGCTCAAATCAGTGGATGAGGTGGATGCCGTATCCGCTTGATTTGGAAATTCTGTTTCGAAAGACATCTGAATTAATCGGTGTTGAACGGATCATCTTCGGGACGGATTCGAACGGATTTCCGAGAGGATATGTATACAGATATCTTCAGGAGCAGGTGAGGACCTGCCGGGAAATCAATATGCGGGAAGAAGATATAGAAAACATTTTCGGCAACAATGCGCGAACATTATTGAAAATCGCCCGCCAAGAAAAGGAAGTAAATACGTGATACAGCCGATGCGCTCTCTGGCAGGGTTATGCCGGAGAGCGTATTTTAATCCTTATAAAAAATAGTTGACAAGTCGGAATAATTTGAATTAACATGATATTCAAATTTAAAAACAAACGGGTTGCCGATCGGACCGCCGAAGGCTCCCATCTCTGCAAGCAATCGGAGATGGGGGCCTTTTTGTTTTTCGATCGCACGCGGCAGAAAGAGAGGGGAAGACAGATGGCTGTAACCATCAGCATACAAGAAAAAGCTTTTGAGCATGAAGGCCGGAAAACACCGGTGCTGAATGATATTGAGCTGTCAATTGCTTCGGGAGAATTTTTGACTGTCATCGGGCCGAGCGGATGCGGCAAAAGCACGCTTTTAAAATTGATTGCCGGTCTTGATACCGATTATAAAGGCTCTGTCACAATAAACGGCCGCAATGTGTCGGGACCGGGCATCCGGCAGGGATTTATCTTTCAGGAGCACCGGCTGTTTCCCTGGCTGACGGTAAAACAAAACATCGCTGCCGATCTCAATATGAACGACCCGGCCGTTCGGAAAAAAGTGGATGATCTGATTGAGGTTGTCAGGCTGCAGGGAGCGGAGAACGCTTATCCGCGCGAATTATCCGGCGGCATGTCGCAGCGGGTTGCCATCGCCCGAGCCCTTTTGCGCGAGCCGGAGGTGCTGCTTTTAGATGAACCGTTCGGGGCGCTTGACGCTTTTACGAGAAAACATTTGCAGGATGTGCTGCTTGATATATGGCGCGAGAAAAAAACGACGATGATTCTGGTCACGCATGATATTGATGAATCCGTCTATTTAGGCGATAAGCTGGCGATCCTCAGGGCAAAGCCCGGCCGGCTGCACAGCCTGATGCCGATTCAGCTTCCGCATCCGCGCAATCGGACCTCAGCGGATTTTCAGGCCGTCCGGCAGAAGGTGCTTTCTGAGTTTGAGAAAACGGAAGACCTCCGGTTTGCGGATGGGTCCGGGATATAGAAGGGACGAAGCGAAGTGAAAAAAACCATCATTCTTTTAGCCGCAGCAGTCATGATGTCAGCCGGATGCAGTGCAGACGGGACAGGAGGGAGCGGGAAAACGGTGAAAGAAATCCGGATCGGCATCCAGCAGAGTTTAAGCCCGCTTCTCATTGCCAAGGAAAAAGGCTGGTTTGAAGAGGCCTTCAAAAAAGACGGAATAAAAGTAAAATGGGTCGAATTCCAAAGCGGTCCTCCGCAATTTGAAGGTCTTGCCGCCGATAAGCTTGATTTTTCCCAGGTCGGCAATTCACCGGTCATTTCCGGTCAGGCGGCTGGAATTGATTTTAAAGAGATCGGGCTGTCTCAGGACGGGTTAAAGGCAAACGGCATTCTCGTAAACAAGGGCAGCGGGATTCAGAGCCTGAAAGAATTGAAAGGTAAAAAAATCGCCGTAGCCAAAGGCAGCAGCGGCTTTGATTTTCTCTATAAAGCTTTAGATAAAGCGGGGCTTTCCGCCGATGACGTCACCATCATCCAGCTTCAGCCTGATGAGGCGGTTTCCGCTTTTGAAAACAAATCAGTTGACGCATGGTCCATTTGGGAGCCGTATTTGTCGATTGAAACGCTGCAGCACGGGGCGGAAATATTGGCGAACGGAGAAAGCACAGATTTATATTCTCCCGGTTTCACGTTAGTCAGAAAGGGATTTTCCAAAGAACACCCGGATGAGGTTGTCCGTTTTCTGAAAGTGTTCAATAAGGCAGTTACATGGCAAAAGGAACACAAAGATGAAGCTGTCTCCTTATATGCGAAAATCAAACATCTTGATCCGAAAGTTGTCAGAAACGTGCTTAACAATACTGAGCCTCTCAATGAACCGATCAATGATGATATTGTCAAAGCCCAACAGGAAACCGCTGATTTTCAATATCAAACAAAAGCGATTCATAAGAAAATTCATGTAAAAGACGTTGTCGACAATTCATTTATTAAAAAAGCGCTTGAAACGGGGGATGGCAAGTAATGAAAGCAGAAGCATCAACGGCTGCCGGCGCAATAAGCCAATCAGAAAAGAAAGCTCTGGCAAGATCCCGGAAGTATTCATACCAATGGATGAAGGGGGTTGTACTCCCGGCTGCGGTCATCGCAGTATGGCAGTTTATCGCAAGTCTGGGTATCGTCTCGGCCACGGTGCTCCCGTCGCCTGTCGTCATCTTGCAGACATTTGAGGAACTTCTTCTCTCAGGTGAGCTTTGGGGTCATTTAGAGATCAGCTTATACCGGGCGGCTGCCGGATTTCTGCTTGGCGCGGGCCTCGGACTTGTTTTCGGGCTGCTGGTCGGTTTCTCAAAGCGGACGGAAGCATATCTTGATCCGTCCCTGCAAATGCTCAGAACGGTTCCGCACTTGGCCGTGACTCCTCTGTTCATTTTGTGGTTCGGATTTGATGAGACATCAAAAATTCTGCTGATCGCATTGGGGGCTTTTTTCCCCGTGTACATTAATACGTTTCTCGGAATCCGCAGTGTGGACGCGAAGCTGTTTGACGTCGCGCGGGTGCTGGAATTTAACTGGTATCAGCAGATGACGAAATTAATTCTTCCGGCATCTCTGCCGAATATCCTGCTCGGCATCAGGCTCTCTCTGGGCATTGCGTGGCTCGGTCTTGTGGTGGCGGAACTGATGGGATCGAGCGAGGGCGTCGGCTATATGATTATGGATGCCAGACAATTTTCACAGACAAATAAGGTGTTTGTCGGCATTATCATTTTTGCGGCTGTCGGCAAGCTGACAGATGCATTGGTCAGAATGCTCGAACGGAAACTATTAAAATGGCGGAACAGTTATGAAGGGTAACCTATTAAAAAAGGAGAGATTCATATGGAGATTCTTTGGTTTATTCCGACGCATGGTGACGGCCGGTATTTAGGGACGCAAACGGGAGGGAGAACGGCGGATCATCTTTATTTTAAGCAAGTGGCACAGGCGGCGGACAGACTCGGGTATACGGGGGTTCTGCTGCCGACGGGGAGATCATGTGAAGACCCGTGGCTGACGGCTGCCGCTTTAGCGGGGGAAACGAGTGACTTGAAATTTTTAGTGGCGGTCCGTCCGGGACTGATGCAGCCGTCTGTCGCCGCGAGAATGGCGTCGACAATGGACCGGCTGTCAGACGGCCGTTTGCTCGTAAATGTCGTAGCGGGCGGAGATCCTTATGAACTGGCGGGAGACGGCATGTTTATCAGCCACGATGAACGTTATAAGGCGACTGAAGAATTTTTAACTGTCTGGCGCGGACTCATGCGGGGCGAAACGGTGACATATGAAGGGGAGCATATCAAGGTGGAAAACAGCAATCTGCTGTTTCCGCCAAAGCAGTCTCCGCATCCGCCATTATATTTCGGCGGTTCATCACAGGCGGGAATTGAGGCTGCGGCGAAACATACAGATGTCTATTTAACATGGGGAGAGCCGCCGGAGCAGGTAAAAGAAAAGATTGAAACTGTTAAAAAACAGGCTGCCAAGGAAGGAAGGACGATGCGTTTTGGCATTAGACTTCACGTGATTGTCCGGGAGACTGAGGAAGAGGCATGGGAAGCGGCTGAACGATTAATCAGCCATTTAGACGAAGAGACGATTGCGAAAGCGCAGGCTTCGCTCCGGCGCGCTGATTCATCGGGACAAAAACGGATGGCCGATCTCCATAACGGTGACCGCTCGAAGCTTGAGATCAGCCCGAATCTCTGGGCCGGCATCGGACTGGTCAGAGGCGGAGCGGGCACGGCAATTGTCGGTGATCCGCAGACTGTCGCTGCTCGAATTTTAGAGTATCAGGCACTCGGCATTGAGTCGTTTATCTTTTCAGGCTACCCGCATCTGGAAGAAGCTTATTATCTGGCTGAACTCGTGTTTCCGCTTCTGCCGTTTCAGAATGAACGGACTAAAAAGCTTGAGCGCAGACTGGGTGAAGCAATGGGAAACGACCATTTTGCAAGAGAAAATAAAGCGAAAGTCTGATGACGTCGCAAGGCGGATAATTGACGGCGGGCGCTTTCTGCGGATTCATTTCCGGGGAAATGCCGGCAGTGAAGGCGGGTATTCACCCGCCTTTTTAAGCGCTTAGCTTGCACGATGCTCATATGGATGATATGATACAAAACGTAATAATTACGATTTGTTAGGAGTGCTGAAATGGCAAAAAAATCAAAAGTGATCAAAGAGCTCAAGCGGCAGAAGCTTGTTGAACAATATGCGGACATCCGAAGAGAATTAAAGGCAAAAGGAGACTGGGAAGCGCTGAGCAAACTGCCGCGTGATTCTGCTCCGGGCAGGCTTCATAACCGCTGTACGGTGACGGGGCGGCCCCGCGGATATATGAGAAAATTTAAATTGTCCAGAATCGCATTCAGGGAGCTGGCCCATAAAGGCCGGATTCCCGGGGTGAAAAAAGCGAGCTGGTAATGTAAAAAACTCCGGATCTGTCATGAACCGGAGTTTTTGCCGTGCTTATGAAAAGTGAAAACATAAGCCAAATGCTGAATCATCATCAGAATGAAAATTAAAAGAATCGGAAAAAAGGGAAGATGCGGCTGAATCAGCGGATAAAACAAAAGCAGAACGGCTGCGGCCGGCAATGAGAAGTAAACGGCGATATACGAGGAACGGCAAGCTTTAGCCGTCATCATTCGTTCTCTTTCATCCTGTTCCTCAAATTCATCGGGCACAAGCCTGTGCTTTTTGCCGTTTCGTTTTTTCTTTTCGGCATAGATATACAATGCGGCACAAACGGTAAACAGCAGAAACGGCGTGATATTCAGCTCAAATGAACCGCTCCCCTCCGTCTGGAAAAACTGGGCGATCCGCGGCGCCGCTTCCATAAAGGAAATAAGCGTCCAGCAGGCCAATCCGTAGAGTGCAAGGTGAAAACACGCTTTTCTTTTCAAACTCATTTTTTCTCCTCCTCCAGCCAGAAAACTTCCTCCATCGGCAGGGAGAAAGCCCGGCAGATGTTAAGCGCCAATAAAAGTGAAGGCACATAATCTCCTTTTTCAATCGCTGCAATCGTCTGTCTGGTGGCTCCGGCTTCTTTTCCGAGCGTTTCCTGAGAATAGCCGAATCTGGCTCTCAGCTCTTTTACTTTATTTTTCATCATCACGCATACCTCAAGTTTTCTTCTTTTTCATATTGTATGTGGTTCTTAACAAAATGTAAACCCAACTTAACATGTGGACAAAAAAAGAATTTTTTTCGACAAATTTTTTAACATTCCCTTGACGAAAAAAAAATAAACATGTAATATTAGAAACGTCAAAGCGGTACTGACAAAAAAGAATTTTGATGCGGGTGTAGTTTAGTGGTAAAACCTCAGCCTTCCAAGCTGATGTCGTGAGTTCGATTCTCATCACCCGCTCCATACATACGTTATTAACGCAGTGTTTCGTTTCTCTGATAAACGAAGTATTGCGTTTTTTTATGTGAAAAAAGACACGAAAGGCGTGTCTTTTTATGAAAGCCAAGAGACGGTATGCGTGCCTCCGTGAATTTGTTCAAACATTTTGGTTAAGGATGATAGCAGCTCATCCGCCGCGTCGGCATGAAATGAAGGCGGGAAAAAGATCAGCTGCAGCATTTTCTTTGTGCCGGTTGTTACAGGGCGGGTGTTGATATGTCCGGTAAGGCCGCCGAAAATGCCGCCAGAGTCGGAGAAAGCAAGTACGTGTTCTTTTTCTCCGATTGTAATCGAAATCGGTTCATCTATTTCTGCGGCGTCATACGCCATTATGGGCAATGAATATTTCAAGGAGAAAAAAAGTATGGTATCATGGGCTGAATTCACACTTTCAATGAATCGTTCCCGGGAAATATCGCCGAGCATAAGCTCCATCGGCGTTTTTTGTCCTGAAAAGGCGGGACTGAGCTGTTCCATCATACGCGCCCACTCTTTAACAAAAGGCTGCTCATCTATACCGCCGTCAGCATAATCAAAGTAAAGAGATTCTTGAAATAAACGGAGGCGGCCTTTCAGCATTTGCGGAGCAGGCCCGACTTCGATCTGTTCATATAAGACGGCTGCCGCTTTGATCCCCGGCACCCGTTCAGCAATAAGTGGATCTAAACTGATGTTCAAGTGTGTTCACTCCATTTCGGGATGATAAAACTCTATTATACCCGTGCGGGAGCCTGATCACAAAGAAAGGAGGCTGTGCAAAAAATGAATATTCATAAACTGAAAGAGGAATTAATCGAATACGCCAAAAGCATCGGAGTTGACAAAATCGGGTTTACGACGGCTGATACGTTCGACAGTCTGCGGGACCGGCTGATTCTTCAGGAATCACTCGGCTATTTATCCGGTTTTGAAGAGCCAGATATTGAAAAACGGGTTACTCCGTCTTTGCTTCTCCCGAAAGCCAAATCAATCGTCGCCATCGCCCTTGCTTATCCTTCCAAAATGAAAGATGCGCCGAGGAGCACGAGAGACGGGCGGCGCGGCATTTTTTGCAGAGCTTCCTGGGGGAAGGATTATCATGATGTGCTGCGGGAAAAGCTTGATCTGCTGGAAAATTTTCTCCAAAGCAAACATGAGGATATCCGCACAAAGTCAATGGTGGATACAGGAGAATTGTCCGACAGGGCCGTTGCTGAACGGGCGGGAATCGGCTTCAGCGCCAAAAACTGCATGATCACCACGCCTGAATACGGCTCTTACGTCTATCTGGCTGAAATGATCACCAATCTGCCCTTTGAACCGGATGTGCCGATTGAAGATATGTGCGGTACGTGCACAAAATGTTTAGACGCGTGTCCGACCGGCGCGCTCGTCAATCCCGGACAGCTTAACGCCCAGCGCTGTATTTCGTTCCTGACCCAGACAAAGGGATTTTTGCCGGATGAGTTCCGCACGAAAATCGGAAACCGTCTGTATGGCTGTGACACGTGCCAGACGGTCTGTCCGATTAATAAGGGGAAAGATTTTCATCTTCATCCGCAGATGGAGCCTGATCCGGAAATCGCAAAGCCGCTGTTAAAGCCGCTTTTGACCATAAGCAACCGCGAATTCAAAGAAAAATTCGGACATGTATCGGGATCATGGCGCGGCAAGAAGCCGATACAGCGGAATGCGATTTTAGCTTTGGCTCATTTTAAAGATGCCTCGTCTCTTCCGGAATTAACGGCCTTAATGCACCAAGATCCGCGCCCCGTTATCAGAGGGACGGCCGCCTGGGCCATCGGGAAAATCGGTGATCCTGATTATGCGGGGGAATTAGAAAAAGCGCTTCAAAAGGAGCAGGATGAGGAAGCTATACGGGAAATTGAAAAGGGACTGGAGCTGTTATCGGTTTCTGATAAGACTAAAACCGGCCGGTCCTGACATATGTATAGAGAAAAAGCACTTGGCGTGAGTTCAAGTGTTTTTTCTTTATAAAAATAGTATGGTGGGTGGAGCGCTTGAAGCATATTATTGAAGATTTAGCGGAGGCCCGGCTTCATTATTTAATCAACGGAACCGAGATGAGGCACAATGGGCAGCCCGGCGATCTTGAGGTCCTGACGAGAAAAAAAGAGCTGTTTGAAAAACGGAAAGTTGACATCGTGAAAGCGAAGGCAAAAGCCGTCATTGTCAAAAGCAGCCTTGAGGACGACGGCACGTTATGCGTCATGTACACGATTCATTTCGAATATTTGTGCAAGGAGCATGACGGACACCTTTACTTAGAAGAGCAGATTGAGGAACGGACTGCATTTCTCTATGATCAGCTTTTGATTAAAGACCGGGAAGTAAAGAAAAAACCGGCGGGATTTTCTGACGGAAACAGCGTAATTGAATATGAGCGGAGTGAACGGGAAGATTTCGGGCGGGCGTTTCAATACGACCGTCTGGCTGCCGTGCAGTACGCGGAGAAGTTTTGGAATAAACGAAATCCCGCTTATAAAAATTTCAGCGACAACTGCACCAATTTTATTTCCCAATGTTTACATGCCGGAAAAGCACCGATGCGGGGGCATCCGAACAGAGGCTCAGGCTGGTGGATGAAGGCAAGCTCGTGGAGCTACAGCTGGACGGTCGCGCATTCGATGAAGATGTATCTGGCCCAATCCAAGGCAGGGCTTCGCGCGGTGCAAGTATCAAGAGCTGAAGAACTGATGCCCGGAGATATCATTTGCTATGATTTTGAAGGAGACGGCCGTTTTAATCATACGGCGATCGTGGTCGCGAAAGATAAAAGCAATATGCCGCTTGTCAATGCCCAAACGTATGACAGCAGAATGAGATATTGGTCATATGAGGATTCAACGGCGTATACTCCTTCCATCAGATATGCGTTTTTTCATATTACGGATGATACGACAAAAGAGTAATTAATGATATAATGGTGGGCGGAATAAAAAACAGAGGTGAACATCGTGGCATTACATGTCGTTTTATATCAACCCGAAATCCCGGCCAATACGGGAAATATCGCACGTACTTGTGCGGCAACAGACACAACGCTTCATTTGATCCGCCCGCTCGGATTCTCAACCGATGATAAAATGCTGAAGCGCGCCGGACTCGATTATTGGGAGTTCGTCAACGTCGTATATCATGATTCATTGGAAGAGTTATTTGAGGCATATGAGAACGGAAAGTTTTTCTTCATTACAAAATTCGGCCAAAAGCCGCACACATCATTTGATTACTCAAATACGGAGGAAGACTTTTTCTTCGTATTCGGCAGAGAAACGAGCGGACTTCCGAAAGAATTGATCGAAAACAATATGGACCGCTGCCTGCGTCTGCCGATGACCGAGCATGTGAGATCATTAAACCTGTCCAACACGGCCGCGATTCTTGTATATGAAGCGCTGCGCCAGCAAAATTACAGAGATTTGACGTGAAAAAAACGCCCGCATCCGGGCGTTTTTTTATTCAATAAAAAAGACGGACAGCGGGGGTTTACGGCATTTTTATATTTATGGGCTTAACAACGTAACAGTGTTATGTTACAATGCTTTCATCGAAGGAGCTGGATTCATGGAGGAACAACTGATTTCTAAAAAAGAATTGCTGGAAGAAACATCAATCTCATACGGGCAGCTGTACCGCTGGAAACGGAAAAATTTAATTCCTGAAGAATGGTTTATCCGAAAATCAACATTTACAGGCCAGGAAACATTTTTTCCGAGAGCGGAAATATTGAAACGTATCTCAAAAATACAGAAAATGAAAGAAAATCTGTCTTTGGATGAAATGAGGGAAATGCTGTCTCCGCAAATGACTGATGTCAATATAACGTCTGCGGAGCTGCTTCAAAAGGGACTGATTTCAAAAGCCGCGCTGCAAGTTTATGGCGAAGACGGCGTGACATTCACGTCCCGTGCGCTGCTGTCTTTATATGTGCTTGAAGGGCTTTTGCAATCGGGCAATATCAGCCTTGAGGAAGGAAAATTGGCGGCAGGGGTGCTGAAAACGTATGAGGCTTCCGAACTGAAAGCGAATACGGAGCTTGTCATGCTCCGAAAGCTTGGCGTAACGACGTGCTTCATCGCAGACGCGGAACATATTTTATTTGAACCGACTGTCAAAGTGGTTGAACGGGTGGCGCTTGCTGCGGCATCGGAAGAATTAAAAACGAAATGGATGCAGGAGGACCATCAATGGAAGTAACAGATAAATTAGTCATCAACGGTTCAGGAAGTTCAAAAGGAGGCCGTTTTCATACAGTGGAGATCAACGGAAGCGGCACGGTGTCAGGTGATGTGGAGTGCGCGAGCTTTTTGTTTAACGGCAGCGGAAAAACAGACGGACATGTCAAGACGCAAACGCTGACGATCAGCGGTTCGGGGAAAATTTCCGGCAGTGCCGAAGCTGAATCCATCCGTATCAACGGAACGGGTGTCATTAAAGATGATGTCAAAACGGAGCGGCTGAACGTCGCGGGATTTTCATCTTTCGGCGGCGGTGTGAAAGCTGATGATATTTTCATATCCGGGAAAGCCGGGATTGAAGGCGATTGCGAGACAGAGACGTTCCGTTCGGAAGGCAAATGCAAGATCGGCGGCCTGCTGAATGCCGATGAAGTCAGTATTAAGCTGGCGGCGGGAGAAAGCCGGGTGAAAGAAATCGGCTGCCGCCATTTGAAAGTGATGAGCAGAAAGAGCGTGCTTACGCGTTTTAAGCTGATGCCGGCCCCGGTGCTGACAGCAGAGCTGATTGAGGGTGACATCATTGAATTGGCGGACACGAACGCGAAGACAGTCCGCGGAAATCATGTGCGGATCGGCGCGGGCTGCACCATTGGGACGGTGGAATACAGCGGCGATTTTACATGTGATCCTTCCGCTTTGGTTAACAAAGTCGTGAAACGATAGGAGGAGCTGCGATGGAAACGACAAAAAAATTGAGTCATTTAAAAATGTACGGAGCCGGACACGCCTCCGGCGGTTCCTACCAAAATGTAAGCATTAAAGGGGAAGGAACTGTCGGCGAAGGACTTCAAAGCGAACGCTGCCGGATATTCGGTACGGGACTTTTTCTCGGAGATGCCGAGATCAACAGGCTGAAAATTTTCGGAGAGCATGAAGTTGCAGGAGATTTATCAGCACGTTCAGCAAATGTGATGGGCAAATTGAAAGTCGGCGGCTCCGTGCGTTTCGCCACGATGAGGCTGAAAGGACTTGCTGAAATTGGCGGCGGGGCCGCGGGAGAGCAGTGTCATATAAAAGGCAGCCTCACAGTCGGCGGCGATTGCGAGACGGAGCTGCTTCATGTAACAGGATGTATCAATGTGGCGGGATTGTTAAACGCGGGGGACGTAAACATCCATTTGCGTTATGACCGAAGCCGGGTGAAAGAAATCGGCGGCACATCGATCACCGTCAGACGGAAACCCGGTTTTCTTAAACGGAAAGCCGGCACGCTTTCTGCTGGATTGATCGAAGGAGACGCAATTTACCTCGAATACACGGAAGCGGACATCGTCAGAGGAAAGCATGTGGAAATCGGCCCGGGCTGCAAAATCGGAAAAATCGAGTATCAAACAAGCTGCAAATCTCATGAAAAATCAACAGTCCAAGAACGTATTCAAATGTGAAACATTGTTATGTTGTACAGGAAAGGGTGCTCTTTATGAAGAGCACCCTTTTGCCGTTATTTGTTTTCAGGTTTGCTGTCGTAACCCGCCGTAAAAATGGATACTAAAAAAGTGAGAATGACCCCAAGTAAAATGATCGTTTTCATCATTTCTCCTCCTCTTTGCTTTTCCATTTGATGTCCGAGTCTGGATGAAACTGTATTTCTTTCATTATGAACGGTGCACCGGACCCTTGTCAATGACGGCCTTATAACGTCTTTATTTTTAAGAAACGAAAAGCATGTATTATCACGTCACCGCATAGATTGTAACAAAGTACCTTATTTCTAGTGCATTAACCATGATAGAGGAGGTTCTTATGGATATATTAAAGAAAATTGAAAAGTACAGAGAGGAAGAGCAGCGTCTCAAATGGGAAGGGACGTTCGCTGATTATTTGGAGATCATAAAAGAAAATCCATTGGTCGCGCAGTCTGCTCATTCTCGCGTTTTTAATATGATAAAAGACAGCGGAATCGAGGAGGATGACGGTAAAAAGACATACAGCTTTTTCTCGCGGGAGCTGTTCGGCCTTGAGGAATCTCTGGAACGGCTCGTGGAGGAATACTTTCACCCGGCTGCCAAGCGGCTCGATGTAAGAAAACGGATTTTACTATTGATGGGACCCGTCAGCGGCGGAAAGTCAACTCTTGTCACCATGCTGAAAAAAGGGCTTGAAGCCTACTCATTGACAGACAACGGCGCTGTTTACGCCATTAAAGGCTGCCCGATGCATGAAGATCCTCTCCATCTCATTCCCCATCATCTGCGCGACGACTTCTACAGAGAATACGGCATCAGAATTGAGGGCAGCCTTTCTCCGCTTAATGTCATGCGCCTTGAAGAAGAATACGGCGGCAGAATTGAGGATGTAAAGGTTGAACGTATATTCTTCTCGGAGGATAAACGTACCGGAATCGGAACCTTCAGCCCGTCTGACCCGAAATCACAGGATATCGCCGACTTGACGGGGAGTATTGATTTTTCAACAATTGCCGAATACGGCTCAGAATCAGATCCGCGCGCTTATCGGTTTGACGGTGAATTAAATAAAGCGAACCGCGGAATGATGGAGTTTCAGGAAATGCTGAAATGCGATGAAAAATTTCTGTGGCACCTTCTGTCACTCACGCAGGAAGGGAATTTCAAAGCCGGACGGTTTGCGCTCATCTCAGCCGACGAATTGGTTGTTGCGCATACGAACGAAACGGAGTACCGCTCGTTTATTGCCAATAAGAAAAATGAAGCCCTTCACTCCAGGATCATCGTGATGCCTGTTCCTTATAATTTAAAGGTGTCAGAGGAAGAACGGATTTATGAAAAAATGATTTCTGAAAGTGATGTTTCTGACGTACACATCGCCCCCCATACATTAAAAGTGGCCGCGATGTTTTCTATTTTGACCCGGCTGAAGGAACCGAACCGCTCTGATATTGATCTCGTCAAAAAAATGAGGCTCTATGACGGAGAAAGCGTTGAAGGTTACAATTCCGTTGATCTGGAGGATATGAAGAAGGAATTCCATGATGAAGGAATGAGCGGAATTGACCCGCGCTATGTCATCAACCGCATTTCCTCAACAATTATCAGAAAAAATATGGAATCGATCAATTCGCTTGACGTGCTGCGTTCCTTAAAAGAAGGACTTGACCAGCATCCGTCGATCTCCGCCGAGGACAAAGAGCGGTATATGAATTTTATTTCCGCCGCCAGGAAAGAGTACGATGACATCGCTAAAAAAGAAGTGCAGAAGGCGTTCGTCTATTCATATGAAGAATCCGCTAAAACTCTCATGGACAATTATTTAGATAATGTGGAAGCGTACTGCAATAAAAATAAGCTCCGCGACCCGCTGACGGGTGAAGAAATGAATCCTGACGAAAAACTGATGAGATCCATTGAAGAGCAGATCGGCATTTCAGAAAACGCGAAAAAAGCGTTCCGCGAAGAAATCTTAATCCGCATATCCGCCTATGCAAGAAAAGGAAAACGCTTTGACTATAATTCGCACGAAAGACTCCGCGAAGCGATTCAGAAAAAGCTGTTCGCAGACTTAAAAGACGTGGTGAAAATTACGACCTCAACGAAAACGCCGGATGAGCAGCAGCTTAAAAAGGTCAATGAGGTAGTGGCAAGGTTAATAGATGAACACGGCTATAATTCGACTAGCGCTAATGAACTGCTGAAGTATGTCGGAAGCTTGTTAAACCGCTGATGTTTGATTTCATTGAGAGGCCCGTCTGTAAAAGGACGGGTTCTTTTGTCTGTTTTTCGCAATTGTTTGTCAATTGGAGAGTCCGGCCGGCATAAGATAAAAATAAATCTTTTCGCCGGACTTGTTTCATAAACAGGACCAAGCCGGAATACACATGTAAAACGACCATAACGGTTAAGGAGGGGAATTCATGTCCCGTAATGACAGCGGAAATTTTTTGATTTCAGAGGAAGACTGGTCCCTCCATCGCAAAGGGTTTGACGACCAGCAGCGCCACCAAAAGAAAGTACAGGAAGCGATAAAAAACAACCTTCCGGACCTTGTCACTGAGGAAAGCATTATTATGTCCAACGGAAAAGATGTCGTGAAAATCCCGATTCGTTCGCTTGATGAATATAAAATCCGTTATAACTATGATAAAAATAAACATGTCGGCCAAGGCGACGGCGACAGCGAAGTCGGCGATGTCGTCGCAAGAGACGGCGCAGATAAAAAGCAGGGGGCTGGAAAAGGCCAGGGAGCCGGCGATCAGGCAGGCGAGGATTATTATGAAGCGGAAGTTTCATTGATGGATCTGGAAGAAGCGCTGTTTCAGGAATTAGAACTGCCGAATCTGCAGCAAAAGGAAAGGGACAATATCGTCCATACCGATATCGAGTTCAATGATATCCGGAAAACCGGGCTGACAGGGAATATCGATAAGAAAAGGACGATGCTGTCGGCCTATAAACGAAATGCCATGACAGGCAAGCCGTCGTTTTACCCTATTTATCCGGAAGATCTGAAATACAAAACATGGAATGATGTGACGAAGCCGGAATCGAAAGCTGTCGTTTTAGCGATGATGGATACAAGCGGTTCGATGGGCGTATGGGAAAAGTATATGGCGAGGAGCTTCTTTTTTTGGATGACACGATTTTTACGGACAAAGTATGAAACGGTTGATATCGAATTTATCGCCCACCATACGGAAGCGAAGGTCGTGTCGGAAGAAGATTTTTTCTCGAAAGGGGAGAGCGGGGGCACCATCTGTTCCTCCGTTTACCGGAAATCTCTTGAATTAATTGATGAAAAATATGACCCCGCCCGCTACAACATCTATCCATTTCATTTTTCAGACGGAGATAACCTGACTTCGGATAACGCCCGGTGCGTAAAGCTCGTCAATGACATCATGAAAAAATCGAATCTGTTCTGTTACGGTGAGGTCAATCAATATAACAGGCATTCCACCCTCATGTCCGCCTATAAAAATGTCAAAGATGATAAATTTAAATACTACATCCTGAAACAGAAATCAGACGTATTTCAAGCGCTGAAAAGCTTTTTTAAAAATGAGGAAGCCGGTGTAAGCAAAGCATCGTATTAAATATAAAGCCGAGTGAAGAATCGTGCGGCCGCGGTTCTTCACTCGGCTTTTTTAAATTAAAAATAAAGAGAAAAAACGGCATAAAAAAAATCCTTAAAAAATGAAACTTTTCTCTTTACAAACCTTCTTTCATTTATTAATATTTTATCTTGTGAACTATTATTAAGGGAATGAGGTGAAAATACGGTGATTGAATCAGAGCTCGCTTTGCTCAGTTTTGAACAACTGTTTGATACTTCCAGATCGATTTACAAAAAGCAGAAAATGATTCTGGAGACAGTTCTTGAACCTTTTGATATTACAGTACTGCAGTATCTGCTGATGTTCAAAATACATAAGAGCAAAAGCACGCAGCTTTCAAGGCTGGCATTGTCGCTTGATCTGAAACCGGCGTCTGTCACGAGAATGACCGATATTCTGTATAAGCGCCGCCTAATGGTTCGGAGCGACTATCACGACGACCGGCGTGTTGTTATGATTCAGTTAACCGAAGAGGGGGAAGAACTTCTAAAGAAAGCTGCGGTTCAATATGCCGAAAAAGCGGCGGTCTTATACCGGCAGCTCAATACCGCTGAACTGCAGTACCTGCGCAAGCTTGCGGAAAGTTTAACGAAGCTTGCAAACGGCTGTGCAGTGAAAAACGGAAAATAAAAAAATCCCCACATATTTTTATCATCATTCCACAAAATGATAGAGGAAGAAACGAAAGGAGAAAACAAAATGAACAGAGGACGTTTAATTCTGACCAACATTATCGGTTTGATTGTTGTTCTTGCAATTATAGGCGGAGGTGCTTACTACTATTATCAAAGCACACACTATGTAAAAACCGATGAAGCAAAAGTTGCCGGCGACATGGCTGCTATCACAGCTCCTGCTGCAGGTAAAGTAACTGACTGGAACCTTGATGAGGGGAAAGAAGTAAGCAAAAACGACGTTGTTGCAAAAATCAAAGGACAGCAAAATGCTGACGTAAAAGCCATCATGGATGGAACAATCGTGAAAAACGAAGTGAAAAACGGCCAAATGGTGCAAGCCGGTACGACAATTGCCCAGGAAATTGACATGAAACACCTTTACATCACTGCAAATATTAAAGAAACAGACATCAGAGACATTGAAGTAGGAAACAAAGTAGACGTAATTGTTGACGGCGACCCTAATACAACATTTGACGGAACAGTAGAAGAAATCGGTTATGCGACAAATTCAACTTTTGATATGCTGCCTTCTTCAAACTCAAGCGGCAACTACACAAAAGTAACGCAAAAAGTTCCTGTTAAAATTTCACTCAGCAACCCATCTGACAAGGTGCTTCCTGGTATGAACGCATCTGTAAAAATTTCTGAATAATACAGATCAGTCATCAAACCATGAAGGGAGGTTGTCTTAGGTGGCTAAATCAGATAATCAAGTAAAAAGTCCTAAAACATTGCTTATTGTGCTTATGGCCGGGTTATTCCTGGCGATCTTGAACCAAACGCTTCTTAACGTGGCGATGCCGCACTTAATGACCGAGTTCGGTGTGAGTGCGACGACGATTCAGTGGCTTACGACCGGATACATGCTGGTCAACGGTGTTTTGATTCCGTTATCTGCGTTCTTAATTACCCGGTTCGGACAGAGAAGCCTCTTTCTCGTAGCCATGTTCTGTTTTACAGCGGGAACGTTAGTCTGCGGAATCGCGCCTAACTTCTCAACCATGCTGATCGGCCGGTTAATTCAGGCGGTCGGCGGCGGTATCCTGCAGCCGCTGGTCATGACAACCATTCTGCTTATCTTCCCGCCTGAAAGCAGGGGGAAAGGAATGGGGATTTTCGGTCTTGCGATGATGTTTGCTCCGGCGGTCGGACCGACTCTTTCCGGCTGGATCATCGAGCATTACACATGGCGCATTATGTTCTACGGTCTTGTTCCGATCGGGGCAATCGTTATTATCATAGCGTTTTTCCTCTTTAAGAACTTGGTGGAACCGCAAAAAATCAAACTCGACAGCTTGGGTGCGATTCTATCCATTGTCGGATTTGCCTCATTGCTTTACGGAGTCAGTGAAGCGGGCAGCGACGGCTGGGGAGATCCGATCGTGCTGTCTACCGTCATTGTCGGTGTCATCGCGATTGCCGCGTTTGTCATTCAGCAATTGCGCTCTGAAAAACCGATGCTCGACTTCCGGGTATTTAAATATGATATTTTCTCACTTTCCAGTGTGATTAACATCATTATTACCGTTGCGCTTTACACAGGAATGTTCCTGCTTCCGATTTACCTGCAGAACTTAGTCGGCTTTACGGCGCTGCAATCGGGTCTCTTGCTATTGCCGGGCGCGATTGTCATGCTGATCATGTCGCCGATTTCCGGTATTCTGTTTGACAAAATCGGTCCGAGACCGCTTGCGATTATCGGGCTGGTCATCACGGTCGCAACGACATTCCAGTACACAAAATTGACAATTGACACACCGTACACGCACATTATGCTTGTCTATGCCATCCGCGCATTCGGTATGTCACTGTTAATGATGCCTGTTATGACAGCCGGAATGAACCAGCTTCCGGCACGGTTGAACAGCCACGGCACGGCGATGAGCAACACGCTCCGCCAGATCAGCGGTTCAATCGGAACAAGTTTGATCACAACGATTTATACGAACCGTACGACAATGCACTATTCGCAGATTGCGGATAAAACGAGCACGGCTGATCCAAGCTTCATGCAGTCGTTCCAAAGCGCGGTTTCGAATTTAATGGTCAACATGAACATGTCGCTTGATGCGGCGAAACAAACCGTTTATTCATATCTCTACAAAACAGCTTCACTTAATTCCAACGTTATGGGGATTAATGACGCGTTTATGTGGGCGACGATCTTTGCGGTTATCGGCGTAGTCCTGAGCCTGTTCTTGCGTGACGTACGGAAAGACAAACAGCGGGCGAAGAAAAAAGAGGAGCTGTCATTGCTTCCGGCCCCTAAAGAAGTGAAGGAATCTTAATCATCTGAATGGGAGGTTTCCTGAATGAAAATTTACGTAGTGTACGATAGTGAAGGCGAACACACAAAACACCTTGCTGAAGCCATTGCCGAAGGAGCGCGAGAAAACGCTGAGGCTGAAGTCCTGATCGACCATGTCGATCAAGCAGACATCCGCAAGCTGAAAGACATGGATGCCATTATCTGGGGATGCCCGGGACACTTTGGCACCATCAGTTCAGGCTTAAAAGCGTGGATCGACAGACTCGGCTATCTGTGGGCTGAAGGCGAGCTGATTGATAAAGTCGGCGCCGTATTCTGTACGACGGCGACAACACATGGCGGATTAGAAATGACAATGCACAATCTGATCACTCCTATGTTTCACCAAGGCATGATTGTTGTCGGACTTCCCGGCAACGTTCCTGAAAACGCGCTGTACGGCTCTTACTACGGCGCAGGCGTCACATGCCCGGTTGACAGCGATGTGCTGATGACGGAAGAAGGCCTTCAATTAGGCCGTGCGCTTGGCAGACGTGTCAGCCAAGTCACAGGTAATCTAACTGCCGGACGACAGTAAGGAGAGGGTTATATGGCCATTATTATAGCGGTTATTGCTGCTGTCATTGTGATTGCACTTCTTATCACATTCAATGTCCGCAGCACTTCTGCAGGACAGGATGTCAAAGAAGAAAAGAGAGAAGCGATCGGCACTACAGCCGAACAGCCGGAAAAGCATGATCCGGCCGAGGAGCGCTCAGCCGAGCATGCTCCCGTCGTTGTGAAATCTGAATCTCCCCGTGAGAAAAAGAATACAATGGGCGATGATGTGTACCGTCAGGCGCTTCAGAAGTTTAAGACTTCTGAGACGGATCGGGAAACAAACGATCCTGATAGCGGCGGCAAAATGCAGGATAGCAGCTATCGTGATGCGCTGCTCTCCTTAAAAAACAAAAAGAAGTAATTGAAAAGGCAAATCTGCGTAAGAGCGGATTTGTCTTTTTTTATTGAAGATATTGTAATACGTGATGATCTAGTGTACTATGTTACTCATACACTTGATCCGAATGGAGAGAGCAAGAATGACATCGTTTTTAGGTTTGCTGAAAAAAGATGCGAAGGTTTCATGGATTTGGCTCGCGGTGTGGCTTTGCGGCATGATTTGCTTGGCGTTTGCAGCCCACGTCATCGCTGCCCGTCAGAAAGAACCGCTCGTCATTTTCGGCTTTTTTGCGGCAATGGGGTTTTTTCAATTTCTTGTAGCGCCGCTTTTTATGTACTATCACCTTCATAAAGAAGGAAAAAACCAGCTGTGGCTTTACAATCCGAATGGAGGATTTTATCTGCTGGCTTCCAAGCTGACGGCCTCACTGCTGTATCAGTTGATCGGGCAGCTGGCGCTGACCGGTTACGGCATTTGGATGTACCGGATGCTTTCTGCAAAAGGAGCGCTGGAACACGCCATTCCCCTGGCCGGCACATTAACCGGACTGAATGCTTACCTGCTGATCAGTTCAGCGTACTTATCTGTGATCGTGGCCGTATTTTGGACTGTTTTTCACTCATTAAAAAATGTTCCCGTCCTCCGTTGGGTGATCTGCATCGTGCTTGCGTTTGTCTGGACCTATATTGACGATAAAATCATTACGCCTTTCACTTCATCTCAACATGATTTATGGCCGGTAAAAGTGTATGCGAATTTTCATTTTCATTATACAAAATTGACCGGATGGACGATGGAGCTGAACCGTCCACATTTCGCTTTTCAGCTTCTTGGCAGTGATCGTGCTTGCGGCGCTCTGTCTTGCGCTGGCCTCTATGCTGCTGAATCGAAAGGTTGAGGTGTAATGATGGAGAATGAATTTCAGTCATCCAAGCCGATTTATCTGCAGATTGCCGATCGTGTATATTACCGGCTGATCCGAAGTGAGCTTTCACCGGGGGACAAACTGCCGTCCGTAAGGGAGATGGCCGTACAGATGAAAGTGAATCCGAACACGATACAAAGAACGTACAGTGAAATGGAAAGGCTGGGGATCGTGGAGACGAGAAGAGGACAGGGAACCTTTATAGCGGAAAGATCCGATCTGAAAGCAGAGCTGAAAGACAGGCTGACAAAAGACGTTTTCAAACGCTTTATTCAGGAAATGGCGGAGCTGGGGTTATCTCCTGAGGAAATGCTCGACGGGATCAAACAATATGCGGAGGAAGCAAACGATGAATCTTGATTTTGAACGCGTAACAAAAAAATACGGCCGCAGGCTCGCGGTCAGCGATGTATCATTTTCATTGTCTCCGGGTAAAATCTACGGAATTTTAGGGCCGAACGGAAGCGGGAAATCAACAACGCTTAAAATGCTTGCCGGGCTTGCGTTCCCGACATCGGGCGCCGTCCGGATGGGAGATTGCGCAGTAAGCAGGAACATGCTGTTTCGTACGGCTTATTTAACCGAACATGATATGTTTTCCGCCCGGACGACCGTCGGTGATATGCTCACATTTTATCATTCGCAATTCCCGGATTTTCAGCTCGAAAAAGCACATAACCTATTAACGGAAATGAATCTTTCAGCGAAGCAGAAGATAAAAGAGCTGTCCAAAGGCAGCCGGGGCAGGCTGAAAATCGTCTTGGCCCTCTCGAGAAAAGCATCCGTCATTCTGCTGGATGAGCCGTTTTCAGGTCTTGATCCGGCGGTCAGGGAGTCGATTGTCAACAGTCTCGTATCTTATATTGATTTTGACAGCCAGATCGTCGTCATCGCCACGCATGAGATCGGCGAGATTGAGACGCTGTTAGACGAAGTGATGGTTTTCATAAAAGGGAAAATCGCTGAACGGCGCGAGGTCGAAGAAATCCGGGAACAGGAAGGAATGTCCGTGCTGCAATGGTACAGAAGCGTCATGCAGGCGCACGAAATAGAAGGGGGATTCTAATTGGAAACGGTATTAGAACTGCAACAGGTAAAGAAAACGATAAAAGGACGAACGATTATTCATGATCTGAGCTTCTCCGTCCGGGCGGGCGAAGTGTTTGGATTTTTAGGGCCGAACGGAGCGGGGAAAACCACTACGATCAGAATGATGGTCGGATTAATGAAACTGTCTCAGGGAGACATCGTAATCTGCGGGGAATCCATTACGAAAAACTATGCAAAAGCGGTCAGGCACGTCGGAGCCATCGTGGAAAACCCGGAGCTGTACAAATTCCTGAGCGGTTATAAAAATTTACAGCAGTACGCAAGGATGGTAAAAGGCGTTACGAAAGAAAAAATAGATGAGGTCATCGAGCTCGTCGGGTTGCAGGACAGAATACATGACAAAGTAAAAACCTACTCTCTCGGAATGAGACAGCGTCTCGGCCTCGCCCAAAGCCTGCTGCATAATCCTAAGGTGCTGATTCTGGATGAACCGACAAACGGCCTTGATCCCGCGGGCATCAGGGAAATCAGGGACCATCTGAAAAAGCTGACACGTGAAAAAGGAATGGCTGTCATCGTCTCTAGCCATCTGCTGTCAGAAATGGAGTTAATGTGCGACCGAATCGGCATTCTGCAAAAAGGGGAGCTTGTCGATATTCAAAAAGTAAGGGATGAAGGAAAAGAGGATAAAGATACATACTTCTTCCATATTGAACAAAGAGAAGAGGCTCTTGCCGTTCTGAGTCAGTTTGATTGTGTGAAGAAGACAAACGGTATTGAGATCAAGCTGTCAAAACAGGAAGTGCCTGATGTGATATCTCTGCTCGTCCGTGAAAACATCCGCTTATATGAAGTGAAAATCATGACAAAATCTTTGGAAGACCGTTTCTTGGAGATTACCGGCGGGACGAAAGAGGAGGTTCAATATGTTTAAGCTGATCTATAATGAATGGATAAAAATTTTCAGCCGCGTCGGCACGTGGGCTATGATTGTAATTTTAGGCGTTTCGATGATCGGTTTTGCGCTTCTGTCAAACCATTTCACCTCGAACGAAGCCAATCCGAATTGGAAACAGGAGCTCCAAGCTGATAACAAAGAAATGAAACAGCAGATGAAGGAAACCGGAAACCAGACGCTCATTGATAACCTGAAACAGAATGTCGCGATAAATCAATACCGTATGGATCATAACATCCCCGAGGATACAGGGTACACAGTGTGGTCATACGTAGCTGATTCTTCGATGATGACTGTTTTGACCGGGCTGTTTACGATTATCATTGCCGCAGGCATCGTGGCGAATGAGTTCAACTGGGGGACGATCAAGCTGCTGGCTATCCGTCCGCTCAGCCGTTTTCAGATTTTGCTATCTAAATATATGACGGTGCTGCTGTTCGGACTGCTGATGCTTGTGATTTTATTTGCCGGCTCCGCTCTGTTGGGATTGGTCTTTTTCGGTACAGGCGGAGATACTGCGGCTGATGTTCATCTCGTATACAAAGACGGCCATGTTTTTGAGCAAAATATCATCGCTTTCCTCGCTAAAACATATGTCTATGAATCTGTCTCCGCTTTTATGCTTGCGACGATGGCGTTTATGCTGTCTGCGGTATTCCGGAACAGCTCATTAGCGGTCGGATTTTCTATTTTTCTATTGGTTATGGGGAACACGGCGACGGTATTTCTTGCTGCGAAATTTGAATGGACCAAATATATTTTATTTGCGAACACGGATTTGTCGCAATATATGAACGGGACTCCTTTAGTAGAGGGGATGACGATGACATTTTCGGTTGTGATGCTTGTGATTTACTTCGTTATTTTTCTGGCGCTCGCATTCGGCGTCTTCTTAAAACGCGATATTGCCACCTGATATAAAAAAGCTGTTTTGCCTTTGCAAAACAGCTTTTCGTTTTAGATGAAAAAAACCTGCCGGCGTACACCGGCAGGTTTTTTAAACAATTTATGCTTTTGTTACGTTAGCAGCTTGTGGTCCGCGGTTTCCTTCAACGATTTCGAAAGAAACAGATTGGCCTTCTTCTAAAGTTTTGAAGCCTTCGCCTTGAATAGCAGAGAAGTGAACGAATACATCGTCTTGACCTTCTACTTCGATGAATCCGAATCCTTTTTCAGAGTTGAACCATTTTACTTTACCTTCTAACATGAAATTTCCTCCTAAAGCGACATAACGCTTAAATTCACTATTCTTGCTCTAAAACAAACTTCCAAGACGAAAACTCTTACAAAACTTTCTTCTTAAAGATAGTTCGAACAAAAATAATTACCTTTACTCTACCAGTAATTCGAAGAAAAAACAACTGCTAAATGTAACTTTTTTCGAAATAACATGTTTTAAGAGGGGAACGCTCTGATACGGAAATCTGATTTGAGACTAGAACAGCCCATTTTCAGCTGATAAAACCGCTTTACGGTCTCTTAAGGAAGCAATTGACAACCCTTTTTTTAATCGGTATTGTATGTAATCATGAGCCCGAATACCATGGTGCAGCCTCTGTACATAAAAATAGATAGGGAGTAGGTCAACTTGAACCTGCGGCTTATAAACAGTCTGTTTCTTTTCATTTTGATCATGTCACTTACTTCATGCCATTATCCTGACGGGAACCGGACAATTACTATCGGAATCAATGAATCTGATCAATCGATCTGGGAGTTTGTCGCGAAAAAAGCCGGTGAGGAAGGATTGCAGCTGTCTTTGGTAACGTTTTCGGATTATGCCGAGGCCGATTTGGCGCTTGCCGGCGGGGATCTTGACGCCAATGCGTTTCAATCCGTTTCTTATTTTCAATCTTTGCCGCCTCATGTGAAAAAGAAGCTGGCTCCTTTAGGAACGACATATGCGGCATCGCTGGGGGTGTATTCCAAGCAGCATAAACGGCTGAAGGATATACCGGACGGAGCGGTCATTGCCGTGCCTGGTGAAGCGGCGGCCTTCGGCAGGGCGCTTTTTCTCATGCAGGAGGCCGGACTGATGACATTGAAAAAGGGATTCACCGGTACGGGTTCAACTGATATGATCAAGGGCAACCCGAAGCATCTGACCTTAAAAACGGAAACAAAAAAGAACGCCTATCAGGCGGCGGAACATGCTGACGCAGCAGTTCTCAGTCAAAGCGAGGCGAAAAGAGCAGGATTTCATGCGGAGAAGGACGCGCTGATCCGATCGGCGCAAATGAAGGAAGCGTATATTCATCTGATCGCCGTCAGAGCTGAGGATAAAGATGATGAACGGATGCAAAAACTCCTGTCTTTGTATCAATCAGATGATACCGCGGCGTTTATTGAAAAAGAATATGAGGGCAGCCTGATTCCTGTTTTCCTGAGGGGCGGCTTTCTCACTGAAAAGAAAGAATGATTTCCTCTTCGGGCGATCATTCTTTTTTTTTCAGTGCTGCACACTTGATTGCGCCCTGATGTTTTCGCTTTGTACAGCATCCGGTCCGCGATCAGGGGCAATGTCTGAGGGTCCGATGTATTTGTCGGATAATGCGCGATGCCGAGGGAAACGGTCACGGGAATTGTATCTCCGCTCGTCAGCAGAATCGGGTCCGCGTCAATCGTGTGCCTGATTTCTTCTGCGAGGTGAAGCCCTTTTGTATACGTGCAATTGGGCATAAGCACGGCAAATTCTTCCCCGCCGATGCGGGCTGACGGATCAGAACTGCTGAGTAAGAGCCTCAGGCGCGCCCCCAGTTCCTTCAGCACTTGGTCCCCTTCATAATGGCCGTATTGATCATTGATCTGCTTAAAGTGATCAATATCCAAAAAAATAAGCGCGAGCTGAGACGAGGGGGATTGAGACGCCCGATCGTACAGACCGCGCGAGACTTCCTCGAATTTTCTCTTATTAAAAATCCCCGTCAGAAAATCATAATTCGCTTGAAACTTGTATTGCTTGAACAAAAGGCGGGCATCGGCTTCGTGTTTAATAATATACAGCGACAGCATTCCGCCCAAGACGGAAATGAGCCAATAATAAACGAGGGCCCCGGCAGGCTGTTCGGGCATAAGAAACAGCAGCGTCAGGGTGAAAATAACATTTGAAAAAAGCAGCATAACGAACGCCATTTTGTGATCCGGCTTTTTTCCTCTGAGGACGGCCGCAGAAAGTATCGCAATAACCCCGACGGCGGCGATGGAAAAAATGGCGCTGGCATTGAAATTGATCAGGATACGGCCTGCGACGATAATCGCAAAGGCGGCTGCCGTAGACACCCAGCCTCCGTAAAGAGCGGCGATGATAATGGGGATATTTCTGAGATCAATGATGGAATCGGAGTAAGAAAAGCCGAAAGCAATCAGAAAAACCCCTAAAAGCCCGCAGACCGTCCCCTTCAGTAATTGAAACATCAGACGGTCTTCTTTATACGAAAGCGACTCTTTAAAAAGAAGGGTGAACAGATAATTAAATGTAATTAAAATCGTCAAATTAAGAAACAGTTCCTTCAGCATAACAATCACCCTTATATAAGTTACTAGAGAAAGGGTGGAAAGAAAAGAGAAAAGTCTATAAAAATACATATTTTGCCAATTCTTACTTGACCGATCGGAATTCATATAATATAGTGTTAAAGGATAATGAGCAAGGGAGTGTTTACCTGTTTTGGAGAATTTATTTATAGTCTTACATGTTTTTATTATGCTTTTGCTTATAGCAGGTCTGTTTGTCATGCAAAAAAAACACGTTTCCTTTTCTAAACGTGTCTTTACCGCGCTCGGACTAGGCATTGTATTCGGTTTTGCACTGCAATTGATTTACGGGCCGGCTTCACATATCGTGACACAAACGGCCGATTGGTTTAATATTGCCGGCGGCGGTTATGTCAAATTGCTTCAGATGATCGTCATGCCGCTAGTCTTTATTTCTATTCTCGGCGCATTTACGAAGCTGAAACTGACCCATAACATCGGGAAAATCAGCGGACTGATCATTGGGATTTTGATCGCTACAACAGCAATTGCTGCGGCAGTCGGAATTGTTTCGGCGCTTTCCTTTGATCTGAAAGCCGTTCATATCGACCAGGGAAGCACCGAGTTATCAAGAGGCCAGGAGCTGCAGCAAAAATCTGAGGATATGACGGCCAAAACGCTGCCTCAGCAAATCGTTGAGCTTCTGCCGGGAAATCCGTTTCTTGATTTCACGGGGGCCAGACCGACTTCCACCATCGGAGTCGTTATTTTCGCCGCTTTCCTCGGCATCGCTTTTCTGGGCGTGAAACGGAAGCAGCCGGAGCACGCTGCGACGTTCAGCGGAATTGTCGATGCGGTATACGCGATTATTATGCGCGTCGTGACATTAATTTTAAGACTGACGCCTTACGGGGTATTGGCGATTATGACAAAGACGATCGCGACAAGCGACATCGACAGCATTGCGAAACTGGGGATGTTTGTGATCGCTTCATACGCCGCGCTTATCGTCATGTTTATCATTCACTTGCTGCTGATTACGTTCAGCGGTTTAAATCCGATCACATACGTGAAAAAAGCATTTCCTGTCATGGTGTTTGCGTTTACGTCCCGTTCAAGCGCAGGGGCTTTGCCGCTCAATATTAAAACACAAAAAAGCATGGGCGTCCCGGAAGGAATTGCGAACTTCGCCGGTTCATTCGGCTTATCGATCGGTCAAAACGGCTGTGCCGGCATTTACCCGGCGATGCTCGCGATGATGATTGCGCCGACAGTGGGGCAAAACCCGTTTGAACCGGGATTTATCATTTCCGTCATCGCCATCGTGGCAATCAGTTCATTCGGTGTAGCAGGCGTGGGAGGCGGCGCGACATTTGCGGCTCTGCTCGTCCTATCCGCTTTGAACATGCCTGTCGCGCTTGCCGGGCTGCTCATTTCAATTGAGCCGTTAATTGACATGGGGCGCACCGCCTTAAATGTCAGCGGCAGTATGACCGCAGGGCTGTTAACAAGTAAAATGACGAAGGAAACCGATACCGCGGTGTACAATGATTCCTCAATCGTCATTGAAGCTGAAGAAGCTTAAAAGCAGATCGATGGTTCATTCTCTTATAGAAAAATAATAGATAGAGCGCTAAAACGAAAAATCCTTCATCGTTGAACGAATGAAGGATTTTTTCGTTTTCTAATGATTTCCGGGTTCAATTTCTTCCAGCATATTCATCACGGTGCTGTCATTTAAAACATTTACCGCGCTTTCTTCAAAGTGAATCGGCTCGGTATAGTGAGGCTTCGGCGAAGTTTCTTTACTGCGGTCTGCCTGTCCGTCCGTATGGGATGAGCCGGAGTGATTGCGGGAAGTCTGCTCATGCTGCCTTCCGCCGGAACCCCCGCCGAATGCCTGTTTGATCAGCTCGGCAGGCTGCGTGGAGCCGTTTTGTGAATGCCGGGCTTTGTCCGTGTGCTGCTGTCCGCCGGAATCCCCGCCGAACGCCTGTTTGATCATCTCGGCAGGCTGCATGGAGCCGCCTTGTGAGTGCCGTGCTTTGTCCGTGTGCTGCTGTCCGCCGGATTCTCCGCCGAAAGCCTGCTTAATCATCTCAGCAGGCTGCATGGAGTGTGCGTCATCTTTATGCTGCATTCGGCCTGAAACCATTCCGGTGATTTTGCGGCGGATTTCCGGTGATAAAGCTGCAATCAAAAGTGATGAGCCAATCAGCAGCGCTGTCGGGCTGATGCCTTTTTTTTGTCTGAACAAGTTAAATCCCTCCTCATTCTAGTGATTACATTTATCTTTTCCTTTCCTTCTGATATTTATCCAAACCGCTCAAAATGCAAACGGAGTGCATAAATCCAGCCGAATAGAAAAACCTATACGTAAAGTGAGAAAGGAGGAATTCACATGATAAAAAAACAAGCAGTTATCTCTGCCCTTCTTCTGCCGATGCTGATTACCGCAGGGTGCAGTATGGGAAACCAGGGAGAAGGAAAACGAAATGACAACCGCACCCAAAATGTAAATTACCGCAACACGCCTAACGACGGTGCGACAAATATGAATACAGGGAACCGTCATAACCAAAACACCGCAGATCACAATAACGACCGTAACCTGAGCGTTGCCGATAAAGCCGCAGACAAGGTGACTGATCTGAAAGAAGTTAAAAATGCAACTGTGATCATTGCCGGAAACACCGCTTATGTTGCTGTTGTTTTGACAAACGGGCAAAAAGGCGCCATCGCCAACCATTTGAAAAATAAGATTACCGATAAGGTGAAATCAGCCGATAAACATGTCCGGACAGTATATGTATCAGCGAATCCGGATTTCGTGGAACGTATGCAAGGCTACGGAAAACGAATCAAAAACGGCCACCCGGTATCCGGTCTGTTTGATGAATTCGGCCAAATGGTGCAGCGTGTATTCCCAACCCCCAATAAATAAATGAAATGAATGGAAAAGCCGCATTTGCTGCGGCTTTTTTATTTTATCTGCCGTCACGGCCAAACCTTCCGGCGCATAAAGTAAAGAATGAGATGAAAATTGAAGGATCGGGGAGGGAGCTTGTTTGCGTGACGGCATGGGGAAACGGGCGGCATTCACTCTGATCCTGTGCGGAGTCCTTGTCATATTGGCTGTCAGTTCAGCCGTTTCAGTAAGTATGATGTACGTCCTGTCAGGCCAAAACAGCCGCTCTGTTCCGACGAAGGAACAAGTGACTGAACACATGAATAAAGAAATTTACAAACATACAGCGATTTACTATACGGCGGATGAAAAGCCGCTCTTGGATCTGACCAAGCTTACGCTGGACCACGCAAAGCGTATCAATCAAATCATTGTCGGCTATAAAGGTGCAGCGCCACTTGAACTCATTTTTTTTTCAGATGAAGCTGAAATGGAGCAATATTCAGGATTGAAAAATGTAGTCGGTTTTTATTCAGAACAGGAGCAGATGATGGGGCTTTTGCCTGAAGAGAAAAAACAGCTTTTGAAAAAAGATGAGCTGGCCGTTTTCATGTATAAGCAATTGATTATACATGAATATACACACTACGCGTTTCATCAAAAAACGCGGCAATTGGGGACGGATACGTCTGTATTTCCGCTTTGGTTTCATGAGGGGCTGAGCGAGTGGGTCGCGCATTATGATGTAGTCATTGATCCGATTGCATTTTCCGTCGTGCCGTTTGATCAATTAACGACCGACCGAAAATGGCAGAAATCGCGTATGGAATATGAAACAGATGTCTATTTGCAAAGCTTCTATATGATAAAGGACTTAACCGAAACATTCGGAGAAGGCATTATCTTAACCATTATCAACAAAACCGCCGAAACACAGGATTTTGAAAAAGGCTTTGAAGCGGCTACGAAAGAAAGCCTGAAACGATTTGAACATGATTTCACAAAAGCATATGAAAAAAAGAAAACGGCATTGGAGAGTCAGGTTTCCAACGCCGTTTTTTAATCAATGGAGGTTTTGCTGCTGCTGTCCCATTTGTCCTTTAATCGGAGGCATTTGCGGCTGTCCCTGCGCCGGCGCAAATGAATTCAGCATGGTCTGCATATCTTGTGCATTGAGCTGAGGAACCTGATAATAACCGTGTTTGTTTTGGTATAAGAAGATTTCAAACGCCATTTCGACATATTGCTGAATTTGGGCGGAAAGCACTCTTCTTGTGACGGGATTGGTCATTTCAAGCGAGCTCATCGTCAAGAGAGAAGCTTGAGCTTTAATCAGGCCGAGCATATGGCCGCTGATCCCGAGATCTTTGACATCATTTAATGATTGATTCGGTTTTTTCGGCTGAGTCGGTTTTATACCGTAGACGGCCTGGTTCTGTTCCTTCATCATATATGTCGACGTTTCCTGAGAAGGCTTTTGGCCGGTTTTAAAGCATTCTGCCGTCAGATTATAGAGTCCGAGAATGAATTGATACTGGCGGTCAAGGATGTCGGCCAGCTGCTGATCCTGTATAAACTGTCTGAGCATCATAAATTGATCCAAAACGCCGACTGTTCCGGCCAGCACTTCATGCATATCGAAAAGCTCATGTCCTCCGTGATTCACTTGCGGTGAACCCGGGATCCCCTGATTTACTGGCGGCTGCTGCTGATTCTGCTGCTGTTCCACTGGTTGTTTTCCTCCTTCATGTCAAATCATCATTAAGATGTGAAAAAAGCCGATCCGTTATACATCAAGACCTATTTCGTTACGTGGGGATTATTTACTATTTTGCGCCAGCGAATACAATCTTTACAAAAAAGTGATGTGATTTTTAAGAAAATAAGCTAACGTATTTCTTAGAAGACAGGGGGGGAAATGAATGAAGAAAAAAAGGGGTATGCGTCTTTCGTGCTGTTTGCTGACGGTTTGTTTTATGATGTTCAGCGTGAAAGATGCGGAAGCAATCGGACAAGCCGGATCACTGAATGAAGCCGGCACGGATAAAGCGTATAAAGAACGGCAGACTGAAGACTCCGGCCGTGTCCCGCTCAGAATCATCAGCATGAATGATCTGCACGGAAAAATTGATCAGCAATATGAGCTTGACCTTAACGGAGACGGTAAACCGGATGGCACTTTCGGGCGGATGGACTACGCCGCCGCGTACATTAAAAAGGCGAAAGCCGAGAAAGAACACGCCTTTGTCGTGCATGCGGGCGATATGATCGGGGGCAGCTCTCCCGTGTCAGCCCTTTTTCAGGATGAACCGACAGTAGAATTGATGGAAGACATCGGTTTTGATGTCGGAACTGTCGGCAATCACGAATTCGATGAAGGAACGGATGAGCTTAAACGGATCATCAATGGAGGAGATCATCCGGACGGTAAGGGGACAAGCGGTTATGACGGCCAAAATTTCCCGCTCGTCTGCGCAAACTGTAAACTGAAGTCAGGGGAGTCCTTTCTGCCGCCGTATGAAATCAAATACGTTTCCGGAATTCCGGTCGCATTTATCGGGGTTGTAACCAGATCGGCGGCAGGCATGGTCATCCCGGACGGAATTAAAAATATTACGTTTACGGATGAGGTAAAGGCCGTCAATGACGCCGCCGCTGACCTGAAGAAAAAAGGAATTAAAGCAATCGCCGTACTCGCCCATATGTCTGCTGAACAAAATGGCTCAGCCATCACGGGAGAATCCGCAAAGCTTGCAAGCGGAACAGACTCAGAGATTGATGTGATTTTCGCCGCGCACAATCATAAAGTCGTAAACGGAGAAATCAACGGCAAGCTGATCGTGCAGGCATTTGAATACGGAAAAGCAATCGGAATCGCCGATCTTGAACTTGATAAAGAGTCGAAGGATATCGTGAAAAAATCAGCGGAAATCCAATATATCGATCAAAGTAAAATCAAGCCTGACCCGGCTGCGGCAGGCATATTAAGCAAATATGAAGAGAAAGTGAAACCGATTATCAGCGAAACGGTCGGGGAAGCGGCCCATGATATAACGGGCGGGTATTCAAATGACGGCGACACGGCGCTCGGAAATCTGATTGCCGACGGTATGAAAGCGAAGATGAAATCCGATTTTGCGCTTATGAATGGGGGAGGCATCCGGGACGGCATAAAAAAAGGGCCGATCACATGGGGAGACCTTTATAATGTACAGCCGTTCGGCAATGTGCTGACGAAGCTTGAAATCAAAGGAAAAGATTTGCGGGAGATTATTAATGCGCAAATTTCTCCGGTGTACGGTCCGGATTACAGCATCAGCGGATTTACCTATACATGGAACCCGGAAACCGGACAAGCGGTTGATATGAAAATGGCGGACGGGACAGACATACAGCCCGAAAAAGGATATACAGTAACAGTCAATCAATTTATGGCGACGGCAGCGGGGGCAAAATACGGTCCGATCGGGAAACTCGGCAAGAATCCGGTGACGGGGCCTGAGGATTTGGAAGCGACAGTAGACTATGTCAAAAGCTTTTCCGCACCGATTTCTTATCAAACCGATGGCCGCATCCGCACGGCATCAGCAGGCGAAACACCTGATGACACCGGCAATCAGCCGGGAAGCGGGGAAACACCGGGCGGCACCAGGCCTGATAAAGGAGAAAAACCTCAAGCGGAAAAACCCGCTAAAAAACCGGATGCAGCAGAACAGCCTGATCAAACCAAAAAACCTAAACGTCCTGTCGTAAAAGAAACAGCATCTGATACAGTGCAGTCAATTCCCGAATCCCGTCCGGCGTCTGCCGCAAATTCGGAACAGAGCACAAAACAGACTGAAAGCGGCACACAAAAAGGCCGCCCATTGCCTGATACTTCAGCGGGCAGCCATCAGACGGCATTGGCCGGCCTGATGATCACGGGTGCCGGCGTATATTGGCTTTTCAGAAAGAAAAGGGGAACCCGCACACGATGAACAAACTGAAACATATTCCGCTTCTCGTCATCATCGCCGGTATCATCATCACATGTTACGGAAGCTGGAAGATCATTGATTCACATATGAAAACGAACCAATCGCTTGAAGAAGCAAAACAAGCAACAGAACCTGTCTTGGAAAAGAACGAAACAAAAAGCGCTGTGCTGACACAGCGCAAAAAAGAATTTCACCCCGAAACGGGTGAGGCAAGCGGCATTTTAGAAATTCCTGAAATCGACGCTGAGCTCCCGATCGTCGAAGGGACTGACGCAGATGATTTAGCAAAAGGCGTCGGACATTATAAGGACAGCTATTATCCGGGCGATCACGGCCAAATTGTGTTATCCGGCCACAGGGACACGGTGTTCCGCCGGACCGGCGAACTGAAAAAAGGAGACAGACTGAACGTGATTTTGTCTTACGGCACGTTTTCTTATAAAATCAGCCGTACAAAAATCGTCAGCCGGGATGATACATCTGTCATCACCCTTCAGCACAAGCGGGAGGAACTGATCCTGACCACTTGCTATCCGTTTTCTTACATTGGAAATGCGCCGAAACGATATATTATATATGCCGACCCGGTTTAAGAAAAATACGTTTCGGTAAAATGAGCCAGATCAGCCGGCATCGGCGCCTCGGCAACGATTTCTTCTCCTGAGATCGGATGGACGACACTGACTTTTTTGGCGTGAAGCGCCTGCCTGTGAAACAGCGTCCTGCTTCCGCCGTACAGGTCATCGCCCGCCAACGGATGGCCGATGCTTGCCATATGCACCCTGATTTGATGTGTTCTCCCGGTTTCCAGTTCAAGCTCTGCCAATGTAAGCTGCGCACCGGGATGATAGCCTTTCACTCTGTAATGGGTGACGGCGGCTTGTCCGCCGGGTGAGACGCGCCGTCTGACGGAATGTGACCTGTCGCGGCCGATCGGCGAGTCAACCGTGCCTTTTTTCGGCGTGACTTTTCCTTCCGCCGCGGCGATATAGGTGCGTTTTAATGTTTTGGTTTCGAGCTGACGGTCAAGGATTGCATGGGCCAGGCGGTGTTTCGCGAAAACGACCGCGCCTGACGTGTCACGGTCAAGACGGTGAACGTGGCGCACTTTCGCCTGCTCGCCGTTGATTTGAAAATGGTAAGCGATCAGGTTGCTGAGGGTGCCGGTCTGACCCTCTTCATTTGGATGAGTCGGCATTCCCGCCGGCTTATTTGCAATCAGCATATGATTGTCCTCAAATAAAATGTCCGGCTCTCCGTATTCCGGAGTCACCGAAGAACCCGTTTTTTCCTGAAGATCAATGAATAAGCGATCTCCGGTCTTCAGTATGATATTGTTTTTCGGGGATGTCCGATTCACCTGAATGCTTTCTTGGTTCATCCATTCCGTAATTACGGGTTTTGACGCCTGGAATTCAGATTTCAGGACTGAAAACAGCCATTGTCCGGCGTGCTTTTCCGTAATCAGGAGTTCCAGACCGCGGTCATTTTGTTTCATATCATAAAGCTCCTTTTCAAGCGGAAAGCGGCTGTTTCAATAGGAAACACTTACCTTAGCTTTCGCGTTTTTTTCTATGCTATTCTTGATAAAGATTAAGGATATTCACATGGCAAGAAAGGTGATTGATGTGAGAATTGTGAACGCAGCGACTGACGGACAAGAAAGCGCGATACAAGAGCTTTCCTCTGAATTGTTTCAAAATGTCTTTCCTCTTTATTTCTCCGAACTGGAAATTCAGCGCTTTAAAAAAAGGGGCGTATTATCATTACAAAACCAACGTTACCAAGGAACTTTAAAAGAAGCGTTTCAAATTATGGCTTGTCTGCAAACGGTACATATCATGCTGTCAAAGCCGCACCCGGTATATGACGTCAAAGAGCGGGCGCTGTTTGATAAAAATTGCGCTTTGCTGAATGAATGCGGAATGAATTTTCCCTTTACCTATGATGATTTCGAGACAGGGGCCGGATCAGAAGCCTGCGGTCACAGAAGGCTGATCTGACGGGTATAAAGAGCCTTTTAACAGGCTCTTTTTTGCTTCTTTGACATGATACCACAATTTCTTTCCTCTAACTCCCTTTATAATGAGACAAATCCCCGAGCATAATAAATGTCGAAAGGGGTGCTTTACAATGAGTTCAATCAAACAATCAATGACTACCCACGTGGCTACCGTTTCTCCCAATCAAACGATTCAGGAAGCGGCTGCGCTGATGCACCAGCATAATGTCGGAGCAATTCCCGTCGTTGACGGAGGGGAATTAAAAGGAATGCTGACAGACCGTGATATCGCATTGAGAACAACGGCTCAAGGCCGCGACGGCCAAACACCTGTTTCACACGTGATGTCTTCTGCAGTTGTATCCGGAAACCCGGAAATGAGTCTTGAAGAGGCGTCACATCTGATGGCCCAACACCAAATCCGCCGCCTTCCCATTGTCGATCAAAATCATCTGGTCGGGATCGTTGCGCTTGGAGACTTAGCGGTCGATCAGCGTTCAAATGAGTCTGCGGGAGCAGCTCTTTCCAATATTTCCAGTCAAAACACACAGTAACGGATGAAGAGAGCTTGCACTCATGCAGGCTCTTCTTTCCGTCAGAATGTTACATTTTGAACGCGAAAGAAATTCACGGTATAGTGTATACATAGGTCAGTACGTTTAGCTAAAGGAGCTGTAACCATTGATAAAAGCATTAATCTTTGATTTTGACGGGTTAATTTTAGATACAGAAACCCATGAATATGAAGTGCTGCAGGAAATGTTTGAAGAACACGGTTCAACATTGCCTTTATCCGTCTGGGGAAAGGTGATCGGAACGGCCGCGGGTTTTAAGCCGTTCGCATATTTAGAGGAGCAGCTGGGAAGAAAGCTCGATCATGATGAACTGACGGCGATCAGGCGCGGGCGCTTCGAACAGCGGATGAAGACGGAAACGGCGCGTCCCGGGGTGGAGGCTTATTTAGCCGCGGCAAAAGAATTAGGATTGAAAGTGGGGCTCGCGTCCAGCTCAGATTTTAAATGGGTATCGGGCCATCTGAAGGAATTAGGCCTGTTTGATGAATTTGAAGTGATTCAGACGGCTGACGACGTAGAAGAAGTGAAGCCGAATCCGGAGCTCTATCTGAAAGCTGCGGAACATTTAGGCGTTGAACCATCTGAATGTCTGGCCTTTGAGGATTCGGTCAACGGCTCAATCGCAGCCAAACGCGCCGGAATGAAATGTGTCATCGTCCCGAATAAGGTAACAAGCGCCCTGTTATTTGAAGAATACGATCACAGACTGGAATCGATGGCGGAAATGGAACTTGAATTACTCTTACAGCGATTGAACGATCAAAACGAACCGGCAGGGGGAAGCAGCATTGTCTGAGAAACTTGATCTGACCCGTTTTGAAAAGAAAATGGTCATACGGAATATGGAAGAGAAAGATATCAACAAAATAATTGAGCTGCAAAAGGATTGTTTTCCGGGGATGGAGCCGTGGGAGCCTGAGCATTTAATCAGCCATCTCGCGCACTTTCCGGAAGGTCAGTTTTGCGCCGAGTATGAAGGGGAAATTATCGGTTCATGCTCAAGCCTGATCATCAATTTCGATGAATATGATGACCGCCACACGTGGCAGGACATTACAGACGATGGTTATATCACGAACCACAACCCGGACGGATTGAATCTGTACGGGATTGAGGTAATGGTTCACCCGGAATACAGACGGATGAAAATCGGACACCGGCTGTATGAGGCGAGAAAAGACTTGGCGAGACGATTGAATCTGAAAAGCATCATTATCGGCGGGCGGATTCCGAATTATCATAAGTATGCGGAAGAAATGACGGCGAGAGCCTATGTCGAACAGGTGACGCGCCATCAGATTTATGATCCGGTGCTTTCTTTCCAGCTGATGAACGGATTTACGCTCATGCGGATCAATCCGAATTATCTCCCGGATGACACCGCGTCCATTAAATATGCGACATTAATGCAATGGAACAATGTCGATTACCTGCCGCAGTCGAAGCGCTATTACAAATCGGCATTTCCGGTGCGCATCTGCGTCATTCAATATGAAATGAAAAAGATTTACTCCTTCGAGGAATTTGCCAATCAGGTTGAATATTATGTCGATGTGGCTTCCGATGCGAGATCTGATTTCGCGGTGTTCCCGGAGATTTTCACGACGCAGCTCATGTCATTTCTCGAGGAGCGTTCGCCGAGTCTGGCCATTCAGAGGATTACCGAATATACCGAGGACTATATCAGCCTCTTTACAGATCTCGCGGTGAAATATAATGTCAACATCATCGGCGGCTCCCACTTCGTTGAAGAAGAGGGGAAAATTTATAACATCGCCTACTTATTCAGACGTGACGGCACGATTGAAAAACAATATAAGCTTCACATTACGCCGAATGAGCGGAAATGGTGGGGCATCAGCGCCGGAGACAGGGTGCGCGTATTTGATACGGACTGCGGAAAGATCGCCATTCAGATCTGTTACGATATCGAATTTCCGGAGCTTGCGAGAATTGCCGCGGATCAAGGAGCGAAAATTATCTTTACGCCATTCTGCACTGAAGACCGCCAAGGCTACTTGCGCGTAAGGTACTGCTCTCAGGCGAGAGCGGTTGAAAACCAAATTTACACCGTCATCTCAGGTACGGTCGGAAACCTGCCGCAAACAGAAAATATGGATATTCAATACGCGCAGTCAGCCATTTTTGCTCCGTCGGATTTTGAATTTGCCAGAGACGGAATCGTCGGTGAAACGAATCCGAATATCGAAATGGTCGTGATCGGGGACGTGGACCTTGAAATCTTAAGAAGGCAGCGTGAAAACGGAACCGTGCGCCAGCTGAAAGACCGGCGCAAAGACATTTACCGGATTACGCATCTTAAATAAAAAACGCCCGCTCCGCTTAAGGGGCGGGTTTTTTTATAAAAACACTTGCGCCGGCCCCGGTTTCGGGATATGCTCTTGTAGCTCTTTCGCTTTCTGGGAGAAAGCGTTTTTTTAATTGCCGCCGCTTTATTGACTCGCCCATGCCGCGCCTTTATATTCTTATTAAGAGGAAAACTTCACCAAGAGAATCGGCGTCAGAAGCCGGGCAGCTTTCGATACAGTGCAATGATATTGAAAGGGAGATGAGCGGTGTGGAACATGTACAAAAAAATCAGTCACTCAAACAAAAGGATAAAGAGCTGATTTGGCACGCAATGAAAGGGGCGGAGCCGGATGACAGCATAATCGTCCAAAAAGGGGAAGGCGCCTGGGTTACGGACATTGACGGCAGACGGTATTTGGACGGCATGTCAGGCCTGTGGTGCGTCAATATCGGATACGGGAGAAAGGAGCTTGCCGATGCGGCTTACAGCCAATTGAAGGAGCTTCCTTATTATCCGCTGACCCAAAGCCATCAACCCGCGATTGAGCTTGCGGAAAAACTGAATGAATGGCTCGGCGGCGATTATGTGATCTTCTTTTCCAACAGCGGATCGGAAGCAAATGAAACCGCGTTCAAAATTGCCCGCCAATACCACATTGAAAACGGCGATCACAGCCGCTTCAAATTCATCTCCCGGTACAGAGGCTATCACGGCAATACGATGGGGGCGCTCGCCGCTACCGGCCAGGCGCAGAGAAAATATAAATATGAGCCGCTCTCACAAGGGTTTTTGCATGCGGCGCCGCCTGATCTTTATCGGAATCCCGGAGATGCCGTCACATTGGAAAGCGCGCATGAAATCGACCGGATCATGACGTGGGAGTTAAGCGAAACGATTGCCGGCGTTATTATGGAACCGATTATTACAGGCGGAGGGATACTGATGCCTCCGGACGGGTATATGGCAAAGGTAGAGGACATTTGCCGCCGCCACGGCGCGCTTCTGATCAGTGATGAAGTCATTTGCGGTTTCGGCCGCACGGGAGAGCCGTTCGGATTTCAGCATTACGGCGTTTCACCGGACATCGTCACAATGGCAAAAGGCATTACGAGCGCTTACCTGCCGCTGTCGGCAACGGCAGTAAAACGGGAGATTTTTGAGGCGTATTCGGGCGGTGAGCCGTACGGCCGCTTCCGGCACGTGAATACATTCGGAGGCAATCCGGCAGCCTGCGCCCTGGCCTTGAAAAACCTGCAATTGATGGAGGACGAAAATCTGATCGCCCGCTCCCGTGAGCTTGGAGAAAGGCTGCTCCGTGAGCTTGAGCCGCTCAGAGAACATCCGGCGGTCGGAGATGTACGGGGCAAGGGCCTTCTTGCCGGCATTGAGCTCGTCAAGGACAAAGTCACGAAGGAACCCGCTGATGCCGCCCTTGTGCAGCACGTCATCACCGCCTGCAGAGAAAAAGGCCTGCTTGTCGGGAAAAATGGCGATACTGTAGCGGGATATAATAATGTCATTCAGCTGTCTCCGCCTTTTTGCCTGTCGGACGAGGAGCTCTCTTTCATCATTTCGACCGTCAAGGAAAGCGTGCTGAGCATTGATTTTTAATGTAAAGGAGTAAAACATGAGTTTTCACAACCAGCAGATTCTACCGGCAATCCGGAACATGAAGCAATTCGATGCATTTTTAGAAAGTCCGTTCTTATACGGCGTCATTTTAGATATCCACCTCGGTCAATTAAAAGGTGTCGTGAATGAAGCAAAAAAACACGGAAAACTTCTGATGGTTCACGTCGATTTAATTCACGGCATTAAGCATGACGAATACGGTGCGGAGTTTATTTGTCAGGATATCCGGCCCGCGGGCATCATTTCGACGAGATCATCAGTCATCGTCAAAGCGAAACAAAAGAAAATATACGCGATCCAGCGTCTGTTTCTCTTGGATACGAGCGCCATGGAGAAAAGCATGGAATTCGTCGGAAAGCATAAGCCTGACTTTATCGAGGTTCTCCCGGGCATCGTTCCGACTTTAATTAGAGAAATTAAAGAAATGACGGGGATTCCGATTTTTGCCGGCGGCTTTATCCGCACGGAGCAGGACGTTGAAAACGCCTTGCAGGCAGGAGCCACGGCCGTGACGACTTCAGACACCGAACTATGGGCTAAATATGAACATTCTATGACAAAAAAAGATTGACACCGCTTACACCCATTGTTACAATAGACCTAGGTTAATACTATGTGATGGAGATCCGGAGACCCACAACAGCTCTTTACGGAAGCAATAAAGCGTAAAGCGGTTTGTTGTGGGTTTTTTATTCTCTATAACTCTGTCAAACCTGCTATTTTGTCATTTAGGAGGAATGGTGATGACAGCATTTTGGGGAGAAGTAATCGGTACAATGCTGCTTGTTATTTTCGGCGGCGGCGTTTGTGCGGGAGTCAATTTAAAGAAATCGCTTTCATACCAATCCGGATGGATTGTTATTGTATTCGGCTGGGGATTGGGAGTAGCCATGGCGGCATATGCCGTCGGCAGTATCAGCGGCGCCCACTTGAATCCGGCTTTAACGATAGGCCTTGCGCTTGAAGGCAGCTTTCCTTGGAAAGAGGTCCCTGTTTATATTGCGGGGCAGATGATCGGAGCAATGATCGGTGCGGTTGTTGTGTACCTTCATTATCTGCCGCATTGGAAGGCGACGGATGATCCGGCCGCTAAACTGGGCGTTTTCTCGACTGGCCCGAGTATTCCTCATACATTTGGGAATATGATAAGTGAAGTCATTGGTACGTTTGTGCTTGTGCTCGGCATTTTGGCAATCGGAGCGAATGAATTTACAAAAGGGCTGAACCCGCTGATTGTCGGATTCCTCATTGTTGCCATCGGGATTTCTCTTGGAGGGACGACCGGATATGCGATCAACCCTGCGCGGGATTTGGGGCCGAGAATCGCTCACGCCTTTCTGCCGATTCCGAAAAAAGGGCCGTCAAATTGGAAATATGCCTGGATTCCCGTAGTCGGTCCGATCATGGGCGGTGCGTTCGGCGGCGTATTTTACAATGCCGCGTTTAAAGGAAATGTGACACCTAGCTTTTGGTTTGTAAGCGTTATAATGGTTGTAGTGCTTTTCATACTCTATATTTATACCAAGAAATCTCAATCACGGAAAATATTATCAAATTCTGAATATATTTAAAAAGGAGAGCGGCATCATGGAGACCTATATTTTATCAATTGACCAAGGCACAACAAGTTCAAGAGCGATTCTTTTTAATAAAGAAGGAAAAATCGTGCATTCCGCTCAAAAGGAATTCACACAGCATTTCCCTCAGCCGGGCTGGGTGGAGCACAATGCGAACGAAATCTGGGGATCGGTGCTCGCCGTTATCGCGACTGTGATCTCCGAGTCCGGAATCAGCGCTGATCAAATTGCCGGCATCGGCATCACGAACCAAAGGGAAACGACGGTCGTATGGGATAAAGATACCGGAAAGCCGGTATACAATGCGATTGTGTGGCAATCGAGACAAACATCCGGCATTTGCGAAGAGCTTCGTGAAAAAGGATATAATGATACATTCAGAGAAAAAACGGGACTTTTGATCGACCCTTATTTCTCAGGAACGAAAGTCAAATGGATTCTTGACAATGTAGAAGGCGCGCGGGAAAAAGCGGAAAACGGAAATCTTCTGTTCGGAACGATTGATTCATGGCTCATCTGGAAAATGTCCGGAGGGGCGGCGCACGTAACGGATTATTCCAACGCTTCAAGAACGCTGATGTTTAATATTCATGAATTAAAATGGGATGACGAGCTGCTTGATATTTTAGGCGTGCCGAAATCAATGCTGCCGGAAGTGAAACCGTCTTCTCATGTGTACGCGAAAACGGTTGATTATCATTTCTTCGGTAAAAACATTCCGATTGCGGGAGCGGCGGGAGACCAGCAGTCAGCGCTGTTCGGCCAGGCGTGCTTTGAAGAAGGCATGGGGAAAAACACATACGGCACAGGCTGCTTTATGCTGATGAATACCGGAGAAAAAGCCATCACTTCTGATCACGGCCTCCTGACGACAATCGCCTGGGGATTAGACGGAAAAGTCGAGTATGCGCTGGAAGGAAGCATCTTTGTCGCAGGTTCTGCCATCCAATGGCTGAGAGACGGCATGCGGATGTTCCAGGATTCAAAAGAAAGCGAGACATACGCAGAGCGTGTGGATTCCGCTGACGGTGTTTATGTCGTGCCCGCTTTCGTCGGATTAGGCACACCGTACTGGGACAGTGACGTGCGCGGCTCAGTTTTCGGCCTGACACGCGGAACGACGAAGGAGCATTTTATCCGGGCTACGCTTGAATCTCTCGCTTATCAGGCGAAAGATGTACTTGATGCCATGGAGGCTGATTCAGGCATCTCTTTAAAAACATTGCGTGTAGACGGCGGAGCGGTAAAAAATAACTTCCTCATGCAGTTCCAAAGCGACTTGCTTGATGTGCCGGTCGAACGTCCGGAAATTAATGAAACGACGGCGCTCGGTGCCGCGTATTTGGCCGGAATCGCTGTCGGATACTGGAAGGACAGCACTGAAATCGCCGATCAATGGAACCTTGATAAGCAATTCAAACCGGAAATGGAAGATGAAAAACGCGATGAATTGTACGGCGGATGGAAAAAAGCAGTAAATGCAGCTATGGCTTTTAAATAAGATAAAAATGTGGTATACTGAAAACAAGTTAATAGGAACGGTCCTGAGATGAGGAGAGACCACAGCACCAAAGTGATGACATGCGCTTTGGCTGTTGTGGTCTCTTTTTCTATACCGTGACAACAAGGAGGAAACGTAATGATGAATCACCAATTTTCAAGTTTGGAACGGGATCATATGCTGGAAGACATGACTAAAAAAACATACGATCTGTTTATTATAGGCGGAGGTATTACGGGTGCCGGTACGGCGCTTGACGCAGCTTCAAGGGGAATGAAAGTCGCTTTGAGCGAAATGCAGGATTTCGCGGCCGGCACATCAAGCCGATCCACAAAGCTTGTCCACGGCGGTTTGCGTTATCTGAAGCAATTTGAAGTCAAAATGGTTGCAGAAGTCGGTAAGGAACGTGCCATCGTGTACGAAAACGGCCCGCACGTCACGACGCCGGAATGGATGCTGCTGCCGTTTCATAAAGGCGGCACGTTCGGTTCATTCTCTACTTCTATCGGCCTGCGTGTGTATGACTATTTAGCGGGAGTAAAAAAATCAGAGCGCAGAAGCATGCTGTCTGCTAAAGAAACGCTGCAAAAAGAGCCGCTCGTCAAAAAAGACGGCTTAAAAGGCGGAGGCTATTATGTAGAGTACCGGACGGACGATGCGAGACTGACGATTGAAGTCATGAAAGAAGCCGTTAAATTCGGTGCGGAGCCTGTCAACTACTCTAAAGTGAAAGAACTGCTTTATGAAAAAGGAAAAGTTGTCGGCGTTTTAATTGAAGATCTGCTGTCAGGCAAGGAATACAAAGTTTACGCCAAAAAAATCGTCAATGCGACAGGTCCGTGGGTCGACGAGCTGAGAGAAAAAGACCACAGCAAAAGCGGAAAACATCTTCAGCACACAAAAGGGGTCCATCTCGTATTCGACCAATCCGTATTCCCGCTTAAACAGGCGGTGTACTTTGATACGCCGGACGGCCGGATGGTGTTCGCCATTCCGCGTGAAGGAAAAACATACGTGGGTACGACCGATACGGTTTACAAACAAAAACTTGAGCATCCGCGCATGACGGTGCAGGATCGCGATTATGTCGTCAGCTCCATCAATTATATGTTCCCGGAACTGAACATTACGGCGGACGATATTGAATCAAGCTGGGCCGGCCTCAGACCGCTTATTCACGAAGAAGGGAAAGACCCGTCTGAGATCTCCCGTAAAGATGAAATCTGGACATCTCAATCAGGCCTGATTACGATCGCCGGAGGAAAACTGACGGGCTACCGTAAAATGGCTGAGCACATTGTCGATCTTGTCCGCGACCGCTTGAAAGAAGAGGGCGGCCAGGACTTCGGCGGCTGCAAGACGAAGACGATGCCGATTTCCGGCGGACATGTCGGCGGCTCTAAAAACTTCGAGTCATTTGTGGAAGCAAAGACAAAAGACGGCTTGAAAATCGGTTTATCACAGGAAACCGCTAAGCAGTTAGCCATCAGATACGGCTCTAACGTTGAAAATGTATTCAGCCGGATTGAAGGTCTGAAAGACGAAGCGGAAAAACGCCAGATTCCGGTTCACATTCTGGCTGAAGCGGCTTACAGCATCGAAGAAGAAATGGCTGCGACACCTGCCGATTTCTTCGTCCGCAGAACGGGAAGACTGTTCTTCGACATCAAATGGGTGCAAACGTATAAAACGGCCGTGATTGATTACATGAGCGACCGATTCCAATGGAATGACGCAACGAAAGAAAAACACACTGAGTGGTTAAATACGCTGCTGCACGACGCGGTTGTTCCGCTCGAACAATAATAACCGGAGGGCTGTGCCGAAAAGGCATGAGCCCTTCTTTTATCTTCTTACATAAAGCATTTGGTTAAGTTATCAAGTGACACGGGCAGCCGATTCATATTAAAATATGGTCATAAGCTGAAATTATAGGAGGACGAACATGAGTTGGAGTAAGAGCTACGAACGCTGGAATCAGGCCGAACAATTAGATTCAGAATTGAAAAAATTATTGGCGGACGCAGAAGGAAACGAGCAGCTGCTGGAAGATTTTTTCTACAAAAATCTTGAGTTCGGAACAGGAGGCATGAGAGGAGAAATCGGGCCGGGTACGAACAGGATGAATATTTACACGGTCCGCAAAGCATCCGCCGGACTTGCGGCGTATATCGAAAAACAGGGAGAAGACGCGAAAAAAAGAGGGGTTGCGATCGCATACGACTCCCGTCATAAATCTCCTGAGTTTGCGATGGAAGCTGCAAAAACCCTTGCTTCCCAAGGCATTCAAACATACGTATTTGATGAGCTCCGCCCGACGCCTGAGCTGTCTTTTGCGGTGAGAAAGCTGAACGCTTATGCCGGTATCGTCGTGACAGCCAGCCATAACCCGCCTGAATATAACGGATATAAAGTGTATGGCGATGACGGCGCACAGCTGCCGCCGAAAGAAGCGGACATCGTCATTGCGGAAGTGAATGCCATAGAAAATGAATTAACGATTCAAGTTGAAGATGAACAGTCGCTGAAAGAAAAAGGTTTGATTAAAATAATCGGTGAAGAAATTGATAAACCGTATACTGAAAAACTGACTTCCATCTCCGTACATCCCGAGCTTTCGGATGAAGTGGATGTCAGCGTCGTGTTCACTCCGCTGCACGGCACGGCAAATAAACCGGTACGCCGCGGTCTTGAAGCACTCGGTTACAAAAACGTCACCGTCGTAAAGGAGCAAGAGCTGCCGGACCCGGATTTTTCAACCGTCAAATCGCCGAATCCGGAAGAGCACGCGGCATTCGAATATGCCATTAAACTCGGAGAAGAACAAAATGCCGATATTCTCGTCGCTACGGACCCGGATGCCGACCGTCTCGGCATTGCCGTAAAAAACAGCGAAGGCAAGTACACAGTGCTGACGGGAAATCAGACAGGCGCGCTTTTATTGCATTACCTGCTTTCCGAGAAGAAAAAACAGGGCACCCTTCCTGAAAACGGTGTCGTCATGAAAACGATTGTCACGAGCGAATTGGGCCGCTCCGTCGCTTCATCGTTCGGGTTAGATACGATTGACACGCTGACAGGCTTCAAATTTATCGGTGAAAAGATCAAAGAATATGAAAAATCAGGCCAATACACGTTCCAGTTCGGGTATGAAGAAAGCTACGGCTACTTAATCGGCGATTTCGCGCGTGACAAAGACGCGATCCAGGCTGCGCTGTTAGCCGTCGAGGTATGCGCCTTTTATAAAAAGCAGGGCATGTCGCTTTATGACGCGCTGCTGTCCATTTTTAAAGAATACGGTTATTATCGTGAAGGCTTGAAGTCATTGACGTTAAAAGGAAAACAGGGAGCAGAGCAGATTTCCGCTATCCTGACTTCCTTCCGAAACGATCCGCCGAAGCAGATGGCCGGAAAACAAATCACGCAGGCTGAGGACTATTCAACGGGAAAACGGACTGTATTTACCGATCATCGTGAAGAAGATATTGATCTTCCGAAGTCAAATGTCCTGAAATATTTCCTTGAAGACGGCTCTTGGTTCTGCCTTCGTCCATCAGGAACGGAGCCGAAAGTGAAGTTCTATTTCGCCGTGAAGGGAACTTCTTTACAAGACAGCGAACAGCGTCTTGCCGCATTATCTGAAGCCGTCATGAAAACGGTGGATGGCATAGTGGAAAAAACGAAATAAACAACAAACCGCCGGAAGCGACATCCGGCGGTTTTTTTATACGCCTCATCCGAAAGTATGAGGAAAATTCATGCTGAAAACAAAGGAATATACAGAAAAGAATTGATATAATATGGATAATTCTGATTGGCCGGAGTGAGGGAAATTGACGAAAACGACGGTAGAAACGTTAAAAACGTTAAAAGCGATTGCGGAAACCTTAAACCAAAGCCACGATTTAAAGGAAGCGCTTGATAAAGTGCTCCGCGAACTGCTCAGCTTGACCGGGCTGCAGACAGGGTGGATTTTTCTGATTGAGCCGGACGGATCTTATACGCTCGCCGCATCCGCTTATTTACCGCCGGCTCTCGGTCAGCGGGAAAATGCACTCATGTGCAGCGGGGAATGCTATTGTCTGACCAAATTCAGCAATGGCGGATTGACAAAAGCCGTAAACATAATGAATTGTAAACGGATTGAATTTGCGGAACAGACGACGAACTGCCGCGATACGGAGGGCATTACCCATCATGCGACCGTACCGCTTGAGGACGGCGGCCGGAAGTTCGGTTTATTAAACGTCGCCGCAAGTGAAAAGACATTTTTCAACGAAGAAGAACTGCATCTGCTTGAAGCGGTTGCATTTCAAATCGGAACGGCGATTCAGCGGATGAAATTGGCCGAATTTGAGCAGCAGAACGCCCTGTTGATGGAACGAAGCAGACTTGCACAAGACCTGCATGATTCCGTCAATCAGATGCTGTTTTCTGTCAGCTTAACGGCAAAAGCCGCAAAGAGCTTTACAGATGATCATCGGCTCCGGCAGATGATTACGTTTATTCAAGAGCTGTCTCAGGATGCGCTAACAGAAATGAGGGCGCTCATTTGGCAGCTGAAGCCGGAAAGCTTAACGAAAGGGCTGTATGCATCGATCAAAAGCTATGCCGCTCTTATCGGCCTGGAAGCCGTTTGTGAAACGGAGGATGAGCTGGAGCTTACGGATGAACAGGAACACGCGCTTTGGCGGATCGCCCAGGAAGCCTTGAATAACTGTAAAAAGCATGCGGGAACGGACCGGGTTATCATTTCCGCCGTTAAAAAGCCGGGTTGCGCTGAGCTTCACATTAGCGACCGTGGAGCGGGCTTCAGCTCTGATGCGCATGCTGTGCTCCCATCGCTCGGCGTGGCCGGCATGAAAGCGCGGGCTGAAGCGATCGGAGGCCGCTTTACACTGCAATCCGAGCTTGGCGCCGGAACAATTGTCTCCGTTCGGCTTCCGTTTCGGGACAGGAGGTCTGATTGATGAAAATTGTGATTGCTGATGATCATCATGTTGTCCGCAAAGGACTGCGCTATTTCTTCGCCACTCAGGAAGACATTGAAGTTGTCGGTGAGGCGTCCACCGGTGCTGAAGCGCTTCAGCAAGCTGAAAAGACGGAGCCGGACATCATTCTGATGGATTTATCAATGCCTGATATGGACGGCATAGAAGCGGCAAAAAACGCGGCTGAACGATTTCCGGACATCAGTATCGTCGTTTTGACGAGCTATTCTGATCAGGAGCACGTCATTCCCGCCCTTAAAGCCGGCGCAAAAGCGTATCAGCTGAAAGACGCTCAGCCCGATGATTTAGTGAAAACGCTCCGGGAAGTGTATTCCGGACGTTACCGGCTGTCGGCGGATATTGTGCCTCACGTGCTGACCCATATGGTTCAGGATAATCAGGATAAGGAAAAATATTATCAGCTGACCCCCCGTGAAAAAGATGTTCTTCAAGAAATAGCCAAAGGAAAAAGCAATAAGGAAATTGCGGCGGCACTGTTTATTTCAGAAAAAACAGTGAAGACCCACGTGTCCAACCTGCTGTCAAAGCTGAATCTTTCCGATCGGACGCAGGCGGCATTGTATGCGGTAAAATATAATGTTTTTGGAAAGGCGGTAAAATCATGAGCATATTAGTGATCAGCGGCACACCGAGAAAAAACGGGCGGACTAGAATTGCCGCTTCTTATATCAGAGATCGGTTTCATACCGATTTTATTGATTTGAGCGAAAGTGAACTGCCGCTTTATAACGGTGAAGAAGAACAGAATGAGCTGCCTTCAGTGCAAAAGTTAAGGCAGCAGGTGAAAAAGTCGGCGGCCGTCGTCTTATTATCTCCCGAGTATCACAGCGGCATGAGCGGCGCTTTAAAAAACGCCATCGATTTTTTAAGCAGCGATCACTGGGCATACAAACCGGTGGCCATCATTGCCGCGGCGGGCGGAGGAAAAGGAGGCATGAACGCGCTGGCGAATATGCGGACGGTCATGCGGGGCGTCTATGCAAATGTCATCCCGAAACAGCTGGTCTTAGACCCGATTCACATCGACATGGAGCGCCGGACCGTATCTGAGGATATGGCGGTCAGCCTGAAAGACATGATCGAAGAGCTGAATATGTTCACAAACACAAGAAATCCCGGCGTCTGACGCCGGGATTGTTTTATGTCAGCATGGCTAATTGATCTTCATAAGCGAGTTCTGTCGCATGATCAATATACCCGAGTAGGGAATACAGCTCTTTTTCAAGCACCGCATGATCGTATTCGAAATGATACGCGTGCAGAAAGTGCTCAATACGCTTTGATAATAAATCATCTTTTGTACGAACCATCAAAATTAATAAATTGTCCCATTGAGACCGGTGTGTGTAATACAAGGCTTTATCATAATCGGCATGATCCATCTTACGCTTCTCCTTTCAATGAGAAGTTCTCCGTTAGTTTATGCCGCCGAAGCCCGGATGCAACGGGGGAAAACTTGGTGTCCTTATCATTGCGGCATAGCAATATGAGGGAGACATAAAATAAAACCGCATATCCGTCTCTTCTTTGGACACGCTAAGATTGACAAAAAACGACTCAGGAGAACATAAAGATGAAATCCCTTCCATTTGCGCTTGCCCTCTTTTTTTGTGGCATTCTCATTGCCTCTATCGCTGAAAAAGGGCATACAGAACACCTCGATCCGTCAGTTGAAAAATGGGAACAGCTCGCATGGAACCAGCTTGAACGTGAATACAAGGGGGCCGAGCTTACCGATTATTCGTACATGGGCCGTACAAAAGTGAACCGGGAACAGACGAAAGACGTGTTTCGCGTAACGGTGCAAACCGCAAAAGAAACGTTTTCATCCCGTGCTGAAGTGTATTTCCATCCCGTAACAAAACACGTGATCAGCATCAATATTTTCAGACTGTAAAAAAGCTGCACAGCCTTATGCGGCCGTACAGCTTATCAGATATCAGAAGAAACGTTTTGCGCCGAGGTAGCGCTGTTTCCAATAGGAGTTGTTCATGCTGGAAATAACGACACCCGAATCGTTGGCATTAATAAACTGGCCGTTCCCGAGATAAATACCGACGTGGGAAGGTCCGGCTTTATAAGTTGAGAAAAAGACAAAGTCACCGACCGCCGGCTGGCTGACTGATGTCATCGTATTCCAGTAGCCTGCGGCTGAAAGTCTGGATACAGAAGTGACCTTATTGAGAACGTAATAAATGAAACCGCTGCAGTCAAAGCCTCTCGGCGTCGTCCCGCCCCATACATACGGTACGCCCAGCTGAGCTTTTGCGGCATCGATCATTACATTAATCTTCGCGCTTGTTGAACCTGTGCCGCCTGTGCTGCCGGACTGATTCGGTGTCGTGTTTGTCTGCTGCCCGGTAATCGTCAGTTTCTGTCCGATTTGAAGAACATCTGTTTTCAGATTGTTTTTCTCGCGGATCTGCTGGGCGGTTACATTGAACTTTTGGGCGATCACCCATAAAGAATCCCCGCTTTTCACGGTATATGTAGTGGTTTTCCCTGTATTTCCGGATTGGTTCGGAGCTGACGGTGAAGACGAAGAGCCGGAAGAAGACGTTTTGGTCAGCTTCAGCACTTGTCCGACCCGCAGCATGTCTGACGTCAGTTTGTTGATGCTTCTGATTTGCTGAACCGTCATATTGTATGCGTTTGCGATTTTCCAGAGTGAGTCTCCGCTTTTTACTGTATAGGAGGACGTTTGCGTCTGGTTTTTATTTTGGTTTGAATTGTCTTTTGCCGGCGTGTTTCCCGAAGAAGACGTTCCTTTTGTTTTCAGGACTTGGTTTACGTAGATCGTATCCGTTTTTAAGTTGTTTAATACTTTGAGTTCCGCAATGGTCATATTGACGCTGTTTGCGATCTTCCATAGTGAATCACCGAGTTTGACTTTATACGTCCCGGAAGATGATGACTGATTTTTGCTGCTGTTTGAGCTGCTGCCAGGAGCGGTTTTTTTCTGATCGGTGCTTGAGGAAACTTTCCCCGTCACTTGCAGCTTCTGTCCGGCGCGGATTAAGTCGCTTGTCAGACCGTTCAATTTTTTCAGTTCCTGTACGGACATTTTAAAATCAGATGCGATCAGCCACAGCGAGTCTCCGCTTTTCACTGTATAAACGCTTTTAGTCGTGCCGCTGTTCTTTGAAGATGGCTTTTTGCTGCCGGAATCTGATTTGCCGTTAGGAATGTTGAGCGTCTGCCCGATAGAAAGAACGGTGGATTTTAGATGATTCGCTGATGTAATGGCATCCACGCTTGTATTGTAGTTTTGGGCAAGCTTCCATAATGAATCTCCGCTTATAACCTTAATCGTTTGTGCTTCTGCCGGTGTTACAGCTAACGCAGACCCGACGATCGCAGATGCAGTCAAACCGACCGCTACCTTTTTTTTCATAGTGAATCTCCCTTTTCCTGCGATAATTTTTCTATCCCCATTCGTTGCAGCCGCAAGGTGAGGATATCAGTAATGATAATCTTTATATCGGCACTTGTCTGCAATCGTTTATCATATTAATAGAAATAGTCCTTTTTTCTTATGCCGGCATAAAAAAAAGAAGGAATGCGGACATTCCTTCAGCTTCTGAGCAGTCTCATAATCTCCTCTTTGTTTTTGACCAGATCCCTTAACGTATATTTGTCTAAAACGGCCAGGTAAGCTTGCAGGGCTTCATTCAGAAGGTTCTTTAAGTTGCAGGCGGGAGATATGATACAGAGATTTTTTTTGGTGTCAAAGCATTCTACGATGTTAAAGTCGTCTTCTGTATTTCGAACGACTTCTCCAATGTTTATGTCTTCCGGTGTCATTCCTAATCGGATTCCGCCTCCCCGGCCCCGGATCGTTTCGACATATCCGAGCTGTCCGAGGCGGTAAATGACTTTCATGAGGTGGTTTTTAGAGATGGAATAAGTATCTGCGATTTCTTTTATGTTGGAAAGTTCGTCGGAATGTCTGGAAGCCAAAAAAATTAAAACGCGTAAAGAATAATCGGTATAGTTCGTTAATTTCATAGAATGACCTCGAAAAAAGAGATTTTGCTTCTGTTACAGTCTATCATATATGAATTTAAAATAAAAAAAAAGGAATTTGTCCCTTTAACTCAAAAAAAAACGTGCGCTCCTTCTGAGCACACGTTTTTTTCGTTAAGACATCGGCGGCTTACGATCGTCAGCCGATTGATGTTTTTCAATTTTGCGATCCAATTTTGCGAGATAACGGGAGGCGAATTCTTTTCCGCCAAGACCGAATGAAAGTCCGAAGGCAAGCGCGAAACCGCCCAGAATCAGAATAAACGCGGCATTTACGATCGTGTCGGCGACACCGAGCTGATCCAGCGCCATAAAGATTGAAAGAGTGATAATGGTATATTTCGCAAGCGGCGCCAGGAATCTGAATTCCTTTCCGCTCAGCATGCCGGCAAGCAGCCTGCTGACGAGCTGTCCGGCCAAAAGCCCGATTCCGAGAATAAATACAGCGGCCAGAACATTAGGCAGGTAAGCGATAATACCGGTTGCGATAACGACGAGAAATTCGAGATGGACAAGCTGCAGCGCCTCTGCGGTAAAGAGCAGGACGATGATGATCTGAACAATCATGCCGACCGTCTGAGAAAGCGTCAGCTTCGGGGTACCCGCCTGTTCAAAGCCCATTTTACCGAGAAGAGAGTCGAAACCGCCCCGGTGCAAGAGTCCGGATACAATGCTGTTGACCCATTTTCCGATCCAGATGCCGGCGATGATCAGCACGATACCGATGATGATATTAGGGAGCATTGTGAAGACCGTGTGCAGCATGGCTGACGCCGGTTCAGAAATACCCGCGACATCAAGCCGGTCAAGCGCAGAAATGATCACCGGAATGAAAATCAGCACGTAGACAATCGTTCCGATGATTGCCGACAGGCTTGTATCCTTCAGATAAATAGAAAGCCCCATACGTGCGGCAAGCCTTTCCGTGCCGATACTCGCCAGAAAGTTTGTGACGATATCACGGACGAGACGGGCAACAAGCCAGCCGATTAAAACAATCAGCGCCGCGGCGAATAATTTCGGTATAAAGGACAAAACGCTTTGGATCATATTTGTAAACGGCCCTGATACTCCGCTGATTTGGAGAGCAGCCAAGACGCCGGGCAGGAACAAGAGCAAGACGAAGTAAAAAACGATTCGTGAAGCGGCCGTAACGGATCTGCTCATCTCCGCTTCTTCAGAAACCATTGTCCATTTTCTGAGCCGGCCGTTTTCAGCAAGTTTCATGCCCGCTTTTTTGACGAGATAGCTGAAAAGCGAAGCGGCCGCCCAGCCCAACAGCAGAATCAGGCCGGCTTTTAAAATGCTCGGCACAGCCGCCGTTATCGCTGACAGCATGCTGACAAAAGGCGAAGCCACGGTTGTCAGATGCAGAATGTTAAAGAATAGAATAAAAACGATGATTAATGCGATAAAATAAATGACTTTACTGATGACTTTTTCTGAGGAATAGCGCGCCGGCTTTTTTTCGGCGAACAGCCTGTCGTCGATTTTTGTTTTTTGCAGGCCTTTGTATACGGCTTTTTCAATGATTTTGGCAATGCCCCAGCCGATAAGCAGGACGAGCAGTGCAATGATCAGATTCGGGAGTTTGCTGAGATACGTCGTAAGCATGTCTGCTGTATTCAAGTAGAATCGCTCCTTTTCTTTTTGGGGTATGGTGTGTGTTTTACCCACTTACATATAAAGCAAACGGGGCGGATGTGCCGAAAGTTTTCAGCCGGAAACCGGTCTGTTATTTCATCTTTTGAGAGGAGGGGTCATACATTATAAATAAGTCCAAGTAGGGGGGATTCGGTTGAACGCGGAGGAGACAAAAGGTTTACAGCGGGCAATTGAGGAAATAACCGACATTGCCAAGGGTTTCGGCCTTGATTTCTACCCGATGAGATATGAAATTTGCCCGGCTGAAATTATTTATACATTCGGCGCGTACGGCATGCCGACGAGATTCAGCCACTGGAGTTTCGGCAAACAATTTCACAAGATGAAACTCCATTATGATCTCGGTTTGAGCAAAATTTATGAACTTGTCATTAATTCCAACCCTTGCTACGCTTTTTTGCTGGACAGCAATTCGCTGATCCAAAATAAATTAATTGTAGCCCATGTTCTTGCCCATTGTGATTTTTTCAAACATAACTGCCGCTTTCAAAATACGAACCGGGACATGGTTGAGAGTATGGCGGCTGCGGCGGAGCGGATTAAGCATTATGAAAGAATGCACGGGATAAAAGAGGTGGAGTCCTTTTTAGATGCCATTCTGGCGATTCAGGAGCATATCGATCCGTCGCTCGTCAGGCCGAAGCTGCTGTGGAGCGTCGATGACGAAGAGGAGGACGAAGAAGAAACCGCGCCATCGCCTTACGATGATTTATGGGGAATGGATAAGCCGAAGCAGGTGAAAAAGAAAAAAGGGAAAAAACCGTTTCCGCCCCGGCCGGAAAAAGATATTCTGCTGTTTATCGAAGAACATTCGCGGGAGCTTGAACCGTGGCAGCGTGACATTTTAACCATGATGAGAGAAGAAATGCTGTATTTCTGGCCGCAGCTGGAAACGAAAATCATGAACGAAGGCTGGGCATCTTATTGGCATCAGCGGATTATCCGCGAGCTTGACCTGACTTCAGATGAAGCCATCGAATTTGCGAAGCTGAACGCAGGCGTCGTTCAGCCGTCAAAAACGGGAATCAACCCGTATTATTTAGGGCTGAAAATTTTTGAGGACATCGAAGAGCGTTATGACAACCCGACAGATGAAATGAAAAAATCAGGAGTAAAGCCCGGTTCCGGCCGCGAGAAAATGTTTGAGGTCAGGGAAATTGAATCGGATATATCATTTATCCGCAATTATTTGACGAAAGATCTCGTGATGCGTGAGGATTTGTATTTATTCCAAAAACAGGGCAGGGACTATAAAGTGATCGACAAAGAATGGAAGGCCGTGCGTGACCAGCTCGTGAACATGCGGGTCAACGGGGGATTTCCTTATCTGACCGTCAATGACGGGGATTACCTGAAGAATAATGAGCTTTATATTAAACATTGGTATGAGGGAATTGAGCTTGATCTGAAATATTTGGAGAAAGTGCTGCCGTATCTGTACCAGCTGTGGGGCAGGAGCGTGCACATCGAATCTGTTCTTGAAGACAGAGAAGTGATGTTTTCGTATGACGGCAAAGGAGTGCACCGGAGATATCTGTAAAAGAAGAAAGGATGCGGGGAAACCCCCGCATCCTTTTTTTATTTTCCGTGTTTCAGGATGTGAAAGATCTTTTTGGCCTGGTCCGTGTTGTTTAAAAGCCCCGTAAATGACTCTCTTCCCGGACCGTATGCGTAAACGGGAACTTCTTCGCCCGTATGATCGCCGGTTGTCCAGCCGCTGTTGGTTTTTGCATTAAAGAGCTTAATGATCGCTTTGTAGACGCTCTTGTCAGCGTCCTGTTTTGCGGCCGTTTCGATCTGTTTGATTTCAGCTTTTGACCATTTCAGGTCTGTATAACGCGCAAGCACGGAAGATACGGATTTGCCCGCTTTGATTTGGTCAGCCATAAATGCCGGGGTTTTTTTGGCGGCAAGAATCGGTTCAACATGCCAGTTTTTATCGTCATTCGCGCCGATCGTCAATCCGCCGGTGGTATGATCGGCCGTGGCAACGACAAGCGTATGTTTGTCCTTTTTGGCAAATGCGATCGCTGCTTTATACGCTTTTTCAAAATCCTTCATTTCGCTCATTGCGCCGACTATATCATTGTCATGTCCCGCCCAGTCAATTTGGCTGCCTTCGACCATTAAGAAAAACCCTTTTTTATTCTTGTTCAGCCTGTCGATCGCTGCCGTTGTCATGTCTTCTAATGAAGGGACGGCGTTTGAGCGGTCGATTGCTTTGTCGAGTCCGCCATCGGCAAACAGGCCGAGAATCTTCTTGTTACGATCCTTTTTGAGCTCCTGTTTTGATGTAACGTAGCTGTATCCCGCTTTTTTGAAATCCTTTGTTACATTGCGGTCTTTACGGATAAAGTTTGATTTGCCGCCTCCGAGGAGCACATCGACTTTCTGTTTTCCGTTGATGCGGTCATCAAAGTAGCTGCTTGCGATGTCATCCATATTTTTTCTGGATTTGTTATGGGCTCCGAATGCCGCAGGAGTGGCGTGGGCAATCTCCGAAGTTGCGACAAGTCCGGTGGATTTGCCTCTTTGTTTCGCTTCTTCGAGGACGGATTTTACCCGCTTTCCTTTTTTATCGACTCCGATCGCCGCGTTATACGTTTTCACGCCTGTGGCCATTGCCGTGCCTGCCGCCGCGGAATCGGTAATATTGGAATCAGGATCGTCAGGGTAAGTCATCATCATACCGGCGAGATTGGGGTCGAATGCCGTCAGTTTCATACCATCCGAAGGCTTTCCTTTGTTAATGACCGAACGGTAGGCGTTCATATAGGGAGCGCCCATTCCGTCGCCGACCATGAAGATGACGTTTCTGATCTCGTTTTTGTCAGGCTGTTTTTTTGCCGCAGCCTGTTCAGAGTGCTGAAGCCCCGCGCCCGCAATCAGACCGGCTGTCAGCACGGATACGGCTGCCGCCGGCAGAAGTTTTGATCGAACCTGTTTAAATAGACTCATTCTCACTCGTCCTCCTTTAATCTTGTCTGCATGTCTAATGGTAGGGGATGTTTGTAAAGAGCGCCTGTTCCTCCTGTAAATTTCAGGTGAAACATTGTTAGAAATGTAAATTCCGGTGTAACTTATGTTTTCAAGAAAGAGTGAAAACCATTCACTTTTTTGAAAAAGACGAGGATTTTTTTAACAAGGGGTTATTTGGAAAATAAACTGCTTTGTTTTTCCAAAATACGAGGATCACAGGAAAAAAACATGACAAATTGACTCGTTTTTCGTCACGTTTGAAATCAAATTGAAATATTTAATACCCTTAAAAACTTTTTTTAAAAACGAATTAGTAAGAAATTTGTCACGGGAAGTCAAGTCTATTTCTAGTGGAAATTGAACCTTATAATAGGAAACAGATAAAAACTTTAAAAAAGAGACACATAAAATAGATAGAATCATTCGGGGAGGAAAACATGAAAAAGCAACTTGTTACAGCAACAACGGCAGTGGTTTTGGGGACGACTTTGTTTGCGGGCGCGGCATCTGCGCAAACGATTAAGGTAAAAAAAGGCGATACATTATGGGGACTTTCAAATCGGTACGGAACGTCAATTAATTCCATTAAATCTGAGAACAAATTAAAATCGGATATCATTTACATCGGCCAGACGCTTTCGATCAACGGTAAATCATCTTCAGGTTCAAATTCGGGCAGCAAGTCATCATCGTCTACATATAAAGTCGTAAAAGGCGACAGCCTTTGGAAAATTGCGAATAAATATAAAATGACGGTAAACCAATTAAAAAGTTTAAACGGTTTAAAAACGGACCTGATCCGCATCGGACAAGTTCTTAAAGTAAAGGGATCAACTTCCGGTTCAACGTCTTCAGGATCTTCGTCATCAAAGCAGCCTTCATCCAGCCATAATGCTGCACAGACGAGCCTGAATGTAAACAAGCTGATTTCTGATGCGCAATCTTTAATCGGCACGCCGTATGTATGGGGCGGAACAACGACTTCCGGCTTTGACTGCAGCGGATTTATCTGGTACCTGTTAAACAAACAGACGAGTGTCGGCAGAACAAGCACTGCGGGATACTGGAGCTCAATGAAGAGCGTGTCCAGCCCGTCAAGAGGAGACTTCGTCTTCTTTACAACATATCAGGCCGGCCCTTCACACATGGGTGTGTACATCGGAAACAACAAGTTCATCCATGCCGGTTCTGACGGCGTCACAACAAGTGATCTGAATAACAGCTACTGGAAACCTCGCTACCTTGGCGCGAAAAGATTCTAGCAGCGATAGAAACCCGTTCATCAGAACGGGTTTTTTATTTAGACGGGACAGAGCTCCATTTGTTTCACCTAAAATGAAAATGTGATAAAAAATCTAAAAAGGTTTTCTTTTTTTCATTTTCATAGAGGGCGATGGCGTACGCGCCCGCGCTCGGCATCTGGGCGAATTCGCACGGAATTTCAATCATGCTGCCTGCGGCGAGTTCGGCCCGTACCGCTGACAGCGGCAGAAATGAGACACCCAGCCCCTCTTTAATAAATCGTTTCGTAATATGCGTCTGTGTCACCTTCATTGTCCTGACGAAAGGGAACTGTATTCTGACCTGGCGGAGCAAATCATCCCAATAGTCAGGGTGGTTATGGGTCAAAAGCAGATATTGTCCGAACAGGTCTTTCACTTCATCCGCCTTCCCTGTCCCGGGTTTTCGGCCGGGCGGCGCGACGAGGACAACGGGGTCATTGTACAGGGGGCGGCAAGTGAGGGAAGATGATTGCACCTTTAAGCAGCTCAGTCCGATATCGGCTGAGCCGTTTCTGATTTGAGAGGCGATTTCTTCCGATTCGAAAATGGTGACCGTCATTTCGGTTTCTTTATTGTCCTCTGTATAACGCTTCATGACAGACGGGAGAACGGTGTCGGCGATAAGCGGCGAAACAGCGAGTGTCAGTGTGTGCGAGTAGCCCTGGCGCACCCTGTGCAGCTCCGCCATGCTGTTTTCATAGTCTTCCAAAAGCCTCATGGCAAACGGCACGTATGCTTTTCCTTCTTCCGTCAATTGTATTTTCCGGCCGCTTCGCTGAAACAGCTTGCAGCTGATTTCTTTCTCTAATAATTTTATATGAACGGTGACGGTCGGCTGAGATAAAAAAAGCGTTTCCGCCGTTTTTCTGAAATTCTCATATTTTGCCGCGGTGACGAAGGTGTGAAGCCATTTAAAATCCATAGATGCACTCCTCTGATTAAAAGTTTTAATTAATTCCCTTAAAAATATTCATTATTTTTTAAATATTATATTTACTATAATAACAGAAAGAGGATAAGGGGGAATGAAATTGATTTATCGTGGATTGAAAGGGATTACTTGTGCAGAAACGGCGATCAGCCACATTGACGGAGAAAAGGGGCATTTAATATATCGCGGCTATGATGCGAAGGATATCGCGCTGCAATCCAGTTTTGAAGAAGCGGCGTATCTCATTTTGAACGGGGCGCTTCCTGATGAGCGGCAATTGCTTGCGTTTCAGGAAGAACTTGCAGCCGAGCGCGGGCTTCCGAAACATTTGATCGGCTTACTGGAAACGCTTCCGGATGAAATGGACGACATGGCGGTGCTGAGAACGGCTGTTTCAGGTTTGGGCACAGATTCATTTACATATCCGCCCAAGCCGGAAGAAGCGATTAAACTGATTGCCGTCACACCGACGATTATTGCGTACAGATACCGCCGTAAACAAGGGAAGGAAGCGTTGTCACCTGAGGCGCGATACGGACACGTTGAAAACTACTTGTATATGCTGACAGGCAGGCAGCCGTCCGCAGCCCAAAAGAAAGCGCTTGAGACGTATATGATTCTGGCGATGGAGCACGGGATGAATGCATCGACTTTTTCTGCGAGAGTCACCGTTTCGACTGAATCGGACTTAGTGTCTGCCGTCACTGCCGCACTGGGTACGATGAAAGGGCCGCTGCACGGAGGCGCGCCTTCAGGCGTCACGAAAATGCTTGAAGACATCGGAGAAAAAGAAAATGCAGAAGCGTATTTGGCAGCGAAGCTTATGAGGGGAGAACGCCTGATGGGCTTCGGGCACAGGGTGTACAAAACAAAAGACCCGCGGGCGGAAGCGCTGCGCATAAAGGCTGAAGAAGTGGCGGGAAATGATCCGTCGCTTGACTTGGCGCTTTATGTGGAGAAGGAAGCCATCCGCTTGTTAGAGCAATATAAGCCCGGACGGAAGCTGTATACGAATGTGGAGTTTTACGCAGCGGCTGTGATGCAGGCCATTGATGTCGACAATGATTTATTTACGCCGACCTTTTCAGCAAGCAGAATGGCAGGCTGGTGCGCACACGTGCTTGAACAGTCCGCTGACAACATGATTTACAGGCCGTCTGCGAAATACACCGGCGCTTTTCCCGAAACGGCTCAGCAGCTTTAATCACCGGCATATTTGTCCGTTTAACTCCCCGCACTGCGTGGTATCGTCTCAGTAATACCAATTGCAGGAGTGTGAGAATATGAATCCGATGGACAGACAGACGGAAGGACAAAAGCCGCAGGTGCAAAACCGCCAGCCCGGCATTGAGTCAGACATGGAGCCGAAGCCGCTCTTGGAGGACCCGGATGTAAAAGGGTCGGGCAGATTAAAAGGAAAAGTCGCCGTCATCACGGGCGGAGACAGCGGCATCGGCGCAGCGGCTGCGATCGCTTACGCGAAGGAAGGGGCGGATCTTGCCATCCTGTACCTAGACGAACATGCCGATGCCGAGAGAACGAAAAAGCGTGCGGAAGAATACCAGGCCGAATGCCTGTTAATTCCGGGGGACGTCGGTGATGAGGCGCATTGTCAGAAGGCGGTCCGGCAAGTCTTAGATCACTACGGAAAAATAGATATTCTCGTTAATAATGCGGCTGAGCAGCATCCGCAAAACGGGATTCTTGATATTACAGCTGAACAGCTGGAGAAGACATTCCGTACAAACATGTTTTCCATGTTTCATATGACAAAAGCCGTGCTGGCTCATCTCAAAAGAGGGAGCGCCATCATTAATACAACGTCTATTACCGCTTATCAGGGAGACACATCATTGATCGACTATTCGTGCACGAAAGGCGGCATCGTTTCCTTTACGCGTTCAATGGCGATGTCATTGGCCGATCAGGGGATCAGAGTAAATGCGGTGGCCCCTGGCCCGATCTGGACCGCCCTGATTCCGGCGACGTTTACTGAAGAAAAGGTGGAAAAGCACGGTTTGGACACTCCGATGGGAAGACCGGGACAGCCTGCGGAACACGCCGGAGCTTACGTGCTTCTGGCTTCAGACGAATCTTCCTATATGACGGGGCAAACCATTCACGTAAATGGCGGCAGATTTATTTCAACATAATACGCAAGTCTTATCCCGCGCTTTTAAAAAGGGCGGGATTTTTATTTGAACGTACATATGAATACGATTTTTAAAAAAATAAAAGTCGCTAGCTGAATCACTAATGTTAATATTTAACAGTGGAAAATCCGCTGAGTTCTGTTTCATGAAAACTAAAAATAATATATAGAATTTTCAAAAAAGTTATTTTCATTTTTATATTTTTCGCTATAATATGATGTAGGAGAAAGGAATGATGTGCTGAAACATTTCATGCGAAAAATAAGAATTTAGTCATTATTGCTATTGTTATCTGAATATTCTAACATATATTGGTTTACAAGGAGTGAAGCAGATGAAGGGGAGCGTATTCAGAAAGAAAAGCATTCAGGACCTGCTTGCCGCAACGGGCGGGGAAAAGTCGCTGAAAAGAGAGTTAGGGGCCTTTGATTTGACCCTTCTGGGGATAGGGGCCATCATCGGAACGGGGATTTTTGTATTAACCGGAACAGGCGCTGTCACGGCGGGGCCGGGGCTGACCGTTTCATTTGTCATCGCCGCTCTTGCGTGTTTATTTGCGGCTCTGTCCTATGCTGAATTTGCTTCAAGCGTCCCGGTTTCCGGTTCCGTCTACACGTTTACTTATGCGACACTGGGTGAACTTCTCGCGTTTATTATCGGATGGGATTTAATCTTGGAATATATGCTCGCCGTCAGCGCGGTTTCGGTCGGATGGTCCGGCTATTTTCAATCATTCTTGGCGGGCTTCGGCATTCATCTTCCGACCGCATTAACGGCCGCGCCGGGGTCAATAAAAGGCACGGTCACATTCTTTAATCTCCCCGCATTTGTTATCGTGCTTGCGATTACATTCCTCCTCTACTTAGGCATTAGGGAATCGAAGCGGGTCAATAATATTATGGTCATTTTGAAGGTTCTGGTTGTTCTATTGTTTATCGCCGTTGCGGCCGTATATGTCAAACCTCACAACTGGCAGCCGTTTATACCGATGGGTTTCGGCGGTGTTTTCAGTGCCGCGGCGCTCGTTTTCTTCTCTTTTATCGGTTTTGACGCCGTCTCTTCCGCCGCTGAAGAAACGAAAAATCCAGCAAAGGATCTGCCGAAAGGAATTATCTTTTCATTAATCGTCTGCACTGTGCTGTATGTGACCGTATCGGCGATTATGACGGGCGTCGTTCCGTTTGCCCGCTTTGAAGGCGTTGACCATCCCGTGTCTCTCGTCCTGCAGATGGCAGGACAGAATTGGGTGGCCGGGATTATTGATATCGGCGCAGTGTTGGGAATGACAACGGTGATGCTCGTCATGCTGTACGGCCAGACGAGGGTGATGTTTGCCATGTCCCGTGACGGTTTGGTGCCGGGGTCGCTTTCAAAAGTCCATCCGAAGCATAAAACGCCGCACGTGGTGACGTGGGTTTTCGGCATCCTGTCGGCATTACTCGGTTCGCTCGTCCCGCTTGATGAACTGGCGAAGCTGGTGAACATCGGCACGCTTGCCGCGTTTGTCCTGATTTCAGTGGCGGTTATCGTATTGAGAAAGAAACAGCCTGATCTGCCGAGGGCTTTTAAATGTCCGGGGGTTCCCTTTATTCCGATATTGTCCATTCTGTTCTGCGTGTTTTTGATTATTAACCTCGGCGCTACCACCATATTCCGTTTCTTTATCTGGCTGATCATCGGTCTGGTGATTTATTTCTTATATTCGAGAAAGCATTCGAAATTAAACGGGGATTTGTAAGGAGCGGCACCCGCCGCTCCTTTTTATTTTTCGGAATAATGAAACATATTGAAATGGGCTTAAGTTATCGCAGCGAATAAGGGATAATATAGGGCGGAAGGGAAGTGGAAAGTCGTGTCTGACCAAAAAAGGGTTCAATGGGCCTCAAAAATAGGATTTATTATGGCCGCTGCCGGTTCGGCGATCGGCCTGGGAGCCATTTGGAAGTTCCCTTACGTAGCGGGTACGAACGGAGGAGGCGCTTTTTTTCTTGTATTCGTCCTCTTTACCGTGCTTTTAGGCTATCCGCTTTTGCTCGGTGAATTTATTTTCGGAAGACGGAGCCAGACAAATGCGATTGATGCCTACAAACAAGCCGCGCCGAAGTCGGTATGGCACCTCACGGGTTATGTGGGTGTGGCGGCCTGTTTTTTAGTTTTGTCTTTTTACAGTGTTGTCGGCGGGTGGATTTTGCTTTATGTGTTAAAAGCCGTTACCGGTTCTTTATCCGGGCTCACTCAGGAGCAGTACGGCACGGTGTTCGGGACGGTCATTGAAAATCCGATCCAGACTCTCGTTGCGCAGCTTGTATTTATGATCATGACGGTATCGGTCGTCGCAAAAGGCGTGCAGAAAGGGATTGAACGTGTCAGTGCGGTGCTGATGCCGATTTTATTCGTGCTGTTTCTATTGCTTGTGCTGCGATCAGTCACGCTCGATCATGCCGTTGAGGGGATTAAATTTTTATTGGTTCCGCACTTTGAAGATTTGACGCCGGAATCCATCCTATATGCTTTAGGACAGGCGTTTTTTACATTAACGCTCGGTGTTTCGGTCATGGTGACATACAGTTCGTATCTGCCGAAAACCCAAAATCTTCCGGGTTCGGCGGGTTCCATTGTTATGATGAATGTACTCGTTACGCTGTTTGCGGGACTGGCCATTTTCCCGGCGGTTTTTTCGTTCGGCTTTAAACCGGATGAAGGGCCTACACTGCTGTTTACCGTGCTGCCGGCTGTGTTTGACCGGCTGCCGTTCGGCTCGCTGTTTTTTATCAGCTTTCTGGCGGTCTTTTTCTTCGCCGCGCTGACTTCGGCCTTTTCGATGGTGGAAATTATCGTGGCGACTGTCGGGAAAGGTGATGAAACGAAAAGAAAGAAGCTGTCGTGGACAAGCGGTCTGCTCATTTTCTTAGTCGGAATTCCGTCCTGTTTATCATACGGTGTTCTCGGTGATGTTCATTTGTTCGGAAAAACGTTTTTTGATCTTGCGGATTTCACCGTCAGCAATGTGCTGATTCCGCTCGGCGCTTTATTAATATCAATCTTCGTCCCGCTGAAAATACCGAAGCAGGAGCTGTTTGCCGAGATGAAAAGCGGTTCCGCCATCGGCTATCGTTTCTTTCAGGTGTGGTATTTCCTTTTGAAATATCTCGTGCCGCTGGCTATCATCGTCGTATTGCTGCATTTAATCGGCGTTCTTTCGTTTTAAAAAAACAGGCCCCCGTAAAAGGGCCTGTTTTTATGTTTAAAAACCGAATTGCAGATTCGTATCAACCGCAACGATCGTATATACACAGACAATGACGAACAGATTGAGAATGACACCGAGCAGTCCCGGGCCCGTCCGTCCTTTTTTAATAAACAGCTCAATGATGCCGAACGGCACGGCGGCCATCGCAAACGGCAGCATCTGATAAGAATAGAAAGTCACATTGCTGATGATTGCCACGTTCAAAAGCAGCAGCGACAAAATCGCGGTACCGACTGATATCCAGCCGAAAACATTATGCTCTTTAAAAATTCTTACCAATTCCATAATTCCACCTCACCGATGTTTGCTGCTTTTACTGTTTTGTTTTTCAGCAGACGTTCGATTTCTTTTGTCGGCCCCGTCACGACAGAGCCGTATACGTTCATTCCGTGATGTTCAACATAGTCGATTCGGCTGCCCAGATTCATGTCTTTGCGTTTCGATATTGCATGCGCCCATTTTTTATGGCGGGACATAAATTCAAGGGCATTGATAAATTGTTCACGGTCTGTCTGTCCTTGCGTTTCGAAAGAGGACACCATCTTAGAATCTTTCCCGGGAAATCCTAACGGCTCGGCATAAGGACTGTCTTTCAGATTTTTCTCCGTTTCGACCGCATTCCATAAAAACTTCACATCGTATTTTTTAAAAGTTGAATATACTTGAGAAGAAGGGTAGGCCCGGTCATAAGAAAGATAGACCTCCGCCACGCTTCCTTCAGGCAATTTTTTTAATGTCTGACCGGCTTTTTCAATCGTGCGTTCCTTTAAGCCGGAAGGATGGGCGAAATAATGCTTTGCCTGTGCCGCGTCTAGATCATAGTAGTTAACGGCAGGCGATTTGACCGTATCTAAAAACATTTCAATCCGTTCTCCGCCGACGGATTTCGTTTTTGTGCCGATCTGCTTTTGCAGCGGAAATTCCGTATTCATTCCAAACAGCTTCACCTGGCTTTTCAGTCCGGAGGTATCGACGAGGACGTTCGGCATTGTGGTCGCCACCGTCACTGCCGCGGTCTCCATTAATTGATTGCCGGTGCTTTCCTTTCCTCCCAGACCGTAATAGAGGTAGCTTCCCAAAGTGCAAAGCGGCAAAATCATCAAAGTGGAGATGACGGCGAGAACTGAAATCCGCAAATACGATTTGCGTTTTCCGTATGATAAAATGGCCTTCTGTTTTTCCGGGCTGATGCCGACGTCCCATTCCCGATCGTCCTGCATTTCGCTTTCAATCAATTCCTGATAGACTTCCAGCTTTTCCAGCTCTTCTTCAAAGGCGGCCATTTCCCGGTCGCTCATTTCTCCATTTTTGTATTGGTAAAAACGCTTTTTAAATTCTTCATTCATCATTAACACCTCTATTATAAAGTGCTTTCAGCCGCTGTCTGGCACGAAATAAAACACTTTTAAAATTAGCCTCTGAAATATTCATAATATGGGATGCTTCTTTGTAATTCAGTTCTTTTAAATAATACAGTGTTAAGGCCTCCCGATAATTGTCGGGAAGTTCGGACATATACCCTGTCAGCACTTCCTTGATTTCAATCTGATGAGCCGGGCTTTGAACAGCCGTCTGAAAAAGGCTCCCAATTAAGTCATCGGAAATGGTCACTTCCTTTTTATGTTTTCTGACATAATCTATAAACGCATTTCTCGCCACTTGAAAAAGCCATGGCTTTACTTTGCTGTGGTCGTAGGAGTGAATGTGTATGTATGCCCTCATAAAGGTTTCCTGCAGCAAATCTTCAGCGAGATGCTTGTCTTTTGTCATGGAGAGCAGGAACCGGTAAACATCATTCATATACATTTGGTAAATTTCATCGATCGTCACTGCCTTTTCTCCCCTCTATGTTATACACGCATAAGAAAGGTTTAAAGTTGCACGTTCCATGCAAACGGCTTAAATTCATTTTCACCTCATCAAACACCATTTCTCTATAGTACCCAAAATCCGTCATAAAAGATAGAGATCGGCGGAGGAAAAATATAATTATTAGTACCAGGTAATAAAAAATATTGTTATAATAGAGAGAGAGAACACTTTTGATCATTACAACAAAGGAAGTGCGTTATGTATAAGTTTTGTGCAAATGCCATCAAATGCATTCTATCCCTGCGCGGAGGAGTGAAAGTGTACAATAAAGAGAATCTTCCGTCTGATAAAGGATTCGTTATCGCGTGCACGCATGCGGGCTGGGTGGACGTCCTCACGCTCGGTGTCGGGATATTGCCCCATCAGATTCATTATATGGCGAAAAAAGAGCTGTTTCAGAAAAAGTGGATCGGACGTTTTTTGAAGAAGATTCACGCGTTCCCGGTTGACCGTGAAAATCCGGGCCCGAGCAGCATTAAAACGCCGATTAAGCTTCTGAAGGAAGGAAAGATTGTCGGGATTTTTCCGAGCGGCACGAGAACTTCTGAAGACGTCCCGCTGAAAAGAGGGGCCGTGACCATCGCCCAAATGGGGAAAGCGCCGCTCGTTCCGGCCGCATATAAAGGGCCGTCTACGGGAAAAGCGCTGTTTAAAAAGGGAAAAATGCGGCTTATCATCGGCGAGCCGATTTTTTTGGAGGACTTTTCCGATCTTGCGCCGAAGGAGAGGCTTGCGGCCATGACAGAAGAGCTGAATGCCAGAATTAAAGAGCTTGAGAAAAAACTTGAACAACTGTAAATGAAAAAAAGCTTGCCGTCTGTATCAGACGCGCAAGCTTTTTTGTTATGCTTCTTTTTGTTCGGCGGTTTCCAGCAGTTCATCAAACGCCAGTTTTTTCACTTCGATATATGCGACGTGGTGGCCGTCAATTTCATTAATGATAAATTCGCAGCCTTCTTCGATAATCGAGTCGTATTGTTCGACGTCGTATTTCTGGGTAAGGAACCAGCCGCCGATGGTGTCGACCTCGTCATTTTCTAAATGGATGCCGAGGAGTTCGTTCACTTGATCAATCAGGACCTTGCCGTCAAGCATGTAATGGCCGTCGCCGAGTTTGCGGATTTCATTGATTTCATCGATATCAAATTCATCACGGATTTCCCCGACGATTTCTTCAATAATGTCTTCAACGGTGACAAGCCCCGCGGTTCCGCCGTATTCATCCGACAGAATCGCCATATGAACCCGTTCCTTCTGCATTTTTACAAGCAGATCGTGAATCGGTGCCGACTCAATCACATGGATGATCGGATTGACAAAATCCGTAATCGGCGAGTCGACTGATACTTCGCCGCTGATGCAGGCGGTCAGCACTTCTTTAATGTTAATAACGCCGATAATATTATCTTTGTCACCCTCTTCGACAGGGTACCGGGTATATTTTTCAATCTGAATGATATCCATCATTTCAGAAATTTTAATATCATGCGGCAGACTGACGATTTCCGTACGCGGAATCATGATTTCTTTTGCAAGTCTGTCGTCAAATTCAAAGATTTTGTTCACATATTTAAATTCAGACTGGTTGATTTCACCGCTTTTATAGCTTTCCGATAAAATGATGCGCAGCTCTTCTTCAGAGTGGGCAAGCTCATTTTCAGACACCGTCTCCAGACCGAACATCTTCGTTAAAAGACGGGCGGAGTTGTTCAGAAGCCAGATAAACGGGAACATGATGCGGTAAAACCAAATGAGCGGTTTCGAAAACAGCATTGAAACGGCTTCCGCTTTCTGGATGGCGACTGTTTTCGGCGCCAATTCTCCCACGACCACGTGTAAGAATGTAATGATCGCGTAGGCGAGAATAAATGAAATAATATGCGATAATGAGCTTGGTACGTTTATCTTTGTGAAAAGCGGATGAAGCAAGCGTTCAATCGTTGATTCGCCTAAGACACCAAGACCGATGGAAGTCAATGTTATGCCGAGCTGGCACGCCGATAAATACTCATCTAAATGCGTGGTCACTTTTTTGACACCGATTGCGGCTTTATTTCCTTCTGCTATAAGCTGGTCAACCCGTGAGCCTCTGATTCTGATTATCGCAAACTCAGATGCTACGAAAAATGCCGTCAGCGCGATTAAAACCGCGACTAAAATCAAATTCACAATGTCCAATTAGAACCTTCACTTCTTTTGGGAAGATGAAGGTAACACCTCCTGTTAGTAAGATAATGGTTTAACTTAACAGCAGCATAAATGATTGAAGCACTGCAAGCTTTTCAGGAGCCAGCCTTTTTTTCAGCTGGGCGCGCTCCTCTGGTTCAAGCTTTTCAAACCGATTCAAGATCCCGGAGATGTTTTGATTCATGTGATCAATTTCCGATGCCAGATTTCCAACATCGTCAGGCAGGGCTGAAGAGGGAAACTGGTTCTCCAGTCGATCTTTTATATCAGACAGGGCCAATCGCTGCTTTTTACAAGCGACTATAAACTTTAACCGATTAAGTGCAAGTGTATCGTAGTAACGATAGTTCGAACAAGACCTGTCAGGCTTTAAAAGCCCGAGGTTTGTGTAGTAATCCACCGTGCGTTTCGTTACACCGGCAAGCTCTGCTAATTCACTGATGCGATAAGTCTCAGCCCCATCTAAATCCCTCCCCAACCATCACGTTATAGTTATGAGAATAGTTTAATATATGAAGGGGAGTTTGCACAAGTTTATTGTTTTCCGTCTTTCTCCTGAAACGGGGCGGCAGGCTGTCTGAAAAAGCGTTGACTGCGCCATGTAAATCTTTCATAATCATTGTAAATAGAAACGGCAGAAAAAGACAGAAGGGACAGATGACAGTGGCCGGTTTATCAAGGGAAGTGACACAGAATCTGGAGAAAGGTTCATGGATACGCAAACTATTTGATGAAGGCGCTCGGCTGAAAAAAGAGTTCGGCGCCGATAAGGTGTTTGACTTTTCGATAGGAAATCCGGTTGCGGAGCCGCCTGAAACATTTAAAAAGGCGCTATGCGAAGCGGCTGAAACAGGACGGCACGGATACATACAAAACCAAGGGCTTCCGGAGGCGAGAGAAAAGGTTGCCCGCTTTTTGTCAGAGCGGTTTCAGACAGAAATTTCCGCCAGGCATACAGTTATGACGGTCGGAGCCGGCGGGGCGCTGAATGTCGCGCTGAAGAGCATTTTAAACCCGGAGGAAGAAGTCATCCTTCTTTCGCCTTATTTTGCGGAATATAAAGCGTATGTTGAAAATTACCGCGGCAGACCCGTCATCTGCCCGCTGACTGACTCATTTGAGATTGATATTGAAGCGGTTAAAGGTGCGATCACCCCCCGTACGAAAGGACTGATCGTTAATACGCCGCATAATCCGACGGGGACTGTGCTCAGCCAGAAAAACCTTAACGAATTGGGCGCCTTATTAAAAGAAGCCGAAGAGCGGAACGGCCAAAGCATATTTATTTTATTTGATGAACCGTACAGCCAGCTGATCTACGGAGAAGAGCAGGCGAATCCGTTTCAGGCGTATCACCGCGTGATTTTAGTCAGTTCGTTCAGTAAAGATCTCGGCATTGCGGGGGAAAGGCTCGGGTATATCGCGGCGGACGCCCAAATGCCTGAGGGCGATCTTCTGACGGATGCATTCGTTTTCTGCAACCGGACGCTCGGCTTTGTGAACGCTCCGGTCATGATGCAGCGCGCCGTGGCGAAAATGGATGATCTTTCGATTGACGCTGAACCTTACAGAAAGCGGAGAGACCTTATGGTGGACATCCTCACAGAAGCCGGCTTCGAATTTGAAATGCCGAAAGGAGGCTTTTTCGTCTTTCCGAAATCACCGATTGAAGACGAGGTGGCGTTCTGCATGCATGCCGCACAGAAATACAAACTATTGATCGTACCTGGCAGCGGATTTGGAAAAAGCGGCTATTTCCGATTATCTTTCAGCGTGCCTTCGGAACAGATCAGATATTCGCGCGATATTTTCAAAGCACTGTATCAAGATTTTTCTTCATAGCTTCCAATATATAAAGATGGGAGAACGGACACATGTCGAGGAGAAATAATGGCACATCAGACATCAGCATTACAGGAATCGGAGTCTTAACCGCGGTCGGACAAGGCAAGGAGGCGTTTCTCGCTGCGCTCATGGAGGGGCGGCACGCCTTTGATGTGATGAAACGCCCCGGCCGGCAGAAAGGCAGTTCGTTTATCGGCGCGGAGCTTAGCGAATTAACGCCGCCGGACGCGCTGTCGAAGCGCTTGTACCGAAGGGCCGCATTATCAGGAAAGACGGCGCTTATCGCTTTATATGAAGCGTGGCATGACGCTCAATTAGACGGCGCTGATCACAGCCGCACCGGTCTGATCATCGGCGGGTCGAATATGACGCAGCGCGAATTGCTGCAGGCCTTTGAGAAAAACGGTGAAACGCCGCAATTTGTAAATCCGACATACGCGCTTTCTTTTATGGATAGTGATTTGTCGGGGCTTTGCACGGAGCAATTCGGGATAAAAGGGCCGGCCTTTACGGTCGGCGGCGCGTCGGCAAGCGGCCAGGCGGCGGTTATCCAGGCTGCTCAAGGAATCATAGGAGGCCTGTTTGACCGGTGCATCGTGATCGGGGCGCTGGCCGATCTGTCGTACATGGAGTGTCACGCTCTCCGTTCTTTGGGAGCGATGGGCACTGATACATACGCTGAACGGCCTGAAGCTGCCTGCCGCCCGTTTGACCGGCATACGGACGGGTTTATATTCGGAGAGGCGTGCGGGGCGATTGTGCTGGAACGCGCTGAATCTGCCGAAGAGAGGGGCGCACGATCGTGGGCCGGCTTAAAGGGCTGGGGGATGGCTTCCGATGCGAACCGCAACCCGAATCCTTCAGCAGAGGGCGAAATGACGGTGATCCGCCAGGCGCTGGAGCGGGCCGGTCTTTCAGCGAAAGAGATCGATTACATCAACCCGCACGGCACCGGTTCGCCGATCGGAGATAAGACTGAATGCCGGGCGCTTTCTGAAAGCGGCCTGTCGCACGCGCGGATTAATGCGACAAAATCGATTACCGGACACGGTCTGAGTGCGGCCGGAACGGTGGAAATCATTGCTGTTCTCTTGCAAATGCGGGAAAACAAGCTTCATCCGATCCGAAACTTAACGGAGCCGATTGACGATTCATTTCAGTGGGTGACCGACGGGCCGAGCGCCCATACCGTACACCATGCGTTAAGCTTAAGCATGGGATTCGGAGGGATTAATACGGCGCTTTGTTTAGAAAATCATTTCCGAAGCAGATAACGGCAGCCTTCTTTTTGAAGGCTGTTTTTATATGATGAAAAATCTGAAAATGATGAAAGAATGGAGTTGTGATACAATAAACTATACAAATGACAATCATGCTTTGACTTAGGAGGTGGCAGGATGGGGCCCTCTGTGTAGTCAATCACCCATTTCGTTCCTCTCGCTTAAGAAAAAACGATGAAATCAGGAGGTGACGTCCTTATCCTTCAATTCGGGATAAGGTGAAATGGACGATATTGACAGTTTGATTTTAATCGGTGTGCTCATTGCGTTAACGGCGTTTTTCGTGGCGAGTGAATTTGCGATCGTCAGAGTGAGGAGATCCAGAATCGATCAGCTCATCTCAGAAGGGAACAGACGGGCGGTGCTCGCAAAGCGTATCATTACGGATCTTGATGAGTATTTATCCGCCTCGCAGCTTGGCATTACACTCACATCCATCGGGCTCGGCGTACTGGGAGAGCCTGCATTTGAGCGGATGCTTCATCCTGTGTTTCAGGGCATGGGGCTGCCGGATTCAGCCGAGCATGTGACTGCTTTTGCTGCGGCGTACGGGCTGATTACGTTTTTACATGTCGTCGTCGGTGAGCTTGCGCCTAAAACGGTTGCGATTCAAAAAGCGGAAAAGCTGACGTTATGGATCGCCGGACCGCTTCGGTTATTTTACGTGTTCATGTTCCCGTTTATTTGGGTGCTGAACGGCTCCGCGAGAATTCTGACCGGTTTGGCCGGATTAAAGCCGGCATCTGAGCATGAAGGCTCCCACTCTGAAGAAGAGCTGCGGATCCTGCTGTCAGAAAGTTTAAAAAACGGAGAAATCAATCCGTCTGAATATACATTTGTGAATAAAATTTTTGATTTTGATAATCGGATCGCCAAGGAAATCATGATCCCGAGAAAAGAAATCGCGGCTGTTTCCACTGATATGGACGTGCCGGAAATGCTTGATATGATGCTGAAAGACAAATATACGCGCTGGCCCGTAACGGACGGGGACAAAGACAGTGTCATCGGCATGATCAATACGAAGCATCTCTTTTCAGATCTGCTGTTTATGACAGAAGATGAAAAAGCGGAAGTATCCATCACGTCTTACGTCCGCCCGGTGATTGAAGTCATCGAGACGATCCCGATACACGACCTGCTGATAAAAATGCAGAGAGAACGGATTCATTTGGCGATATTGTCTGATGAATACGGCGGAACGTCCGGTCTTGTGACGACCGAAGACATCCTTGAAGAAATCGTCGGCGATATCAGAGACGAATTTGATGAGGACGAACAGCCGCAGATTCAAAAGCTGTCCGAACGCCATTATGTGCTGGACGGAAAGGTTCGGATTGATCAGGTGAATCATCTTCTCGGCGCAGGGATTGAAGAGGAAGTCGACACGATCGGCGGTCTTGTGCTGAAACGGAATATTGACATCTGTGCGGGTGAGTCGATACAAATCGGGGGATACACTGCCCTCATATTAGAAATGGACGGCCGGTTTATTAAACAGCTTGAACTCAAAGAAGAACAGGGCCGCCCGGGCGGTCAGGGAACAATAAACCGCCAGCTGCCCGTGCCTGAAACGGTCATGCTTCATAACGCAACCTTGAGCGAAAAATAAGCTCAAGGTTTTTTTAAATGGATATCATAACAAAGCCGCACCAGAACGCCAAAAGGCTTCCGGCTGCTGAAACAGCGATGTAGAGCAGGCTTTCCTTTATGCGGTTGTTCATCATCAGCTGCACGGCTTCAATACTAAACGTGGAAAAGGTCGTAAACGCACCGAAAAAGCCCGTCGCGATGATGATGCCGGCAGAAGGATTATCCAGGCCCAGGCCGGTGAACATGCCGAGGCCGAAGGAGCCGAGCAGGTTGACCGCAGCCATTCCAAGCGGAATCGGAAAACCTTTTGTTCTTTCTGAAATTGCTTTACCCAGCAGAGACCGTAATACCGCTCCGATACCCGCTGCGATAAGCATCAGGACAATCGTCATGGCGTATCATGCCCCCTTCCCGCTGCGTGAAGGGCAATCCGCCGTCCCCAGAAAATGCCCGCGTATGCAAGGGCAATGCCAGAGATTAAAGTCGCGGCAGCATAACAAAAAGCCGCTGCGGGAGACGATTGCAGCAGAAAAATGGTTTCTTTTGCGAAGGTTGACATCGTCGTGAAACCTCCGCAAAAACCGGTTCCTAAAAAGGCGGTCAAAAGAGGGCGTTTAGCCCGAATGATGAAATAACCCGTAATAAGACCGAGTAAAAGGCTTCCCGCCGCGTTTTCGAGGAAAGTGGCCGCCGGGAAAGAACCGCTGTGAATGTGCGCGCTCATTTCAAAGCGGAGCAAAGCGCCAAGCGCGCCTCCGATAAAAATTGCGATGTATTGTTTCATATCAGCCATCCTTAGAAATAAAATCCGGAAAATCAGTTACAATGCCGTCAACTGCCATCATTTGCAGCTTTTGGGCCGTCTTTTGATTTCTGACCGTCCAGGCAAATACTTTCAGGCCGTGTCTGTGAGCGGTGGAAATCAAGAACCGATTCAGGCGGGTATATTTAATATTGACATAATGTACGGCTGATTTGTAGGCGGCCAGCTGGCTTTTGGAAAACATCCCGAAGCTGGGTCTTGCAATAATTGCAGTCGGAACGGACGGATACATGTCGTGAAAGGTCTGAATCGACTTGAGGCTGAATGATTGAACGATAGGGTGGATGGAAAAGGAAAACCTGCTTAACAGCTGGCCGACTGCTTTTTCAAGACCGACTTGAGAAACGTGCCCTTTCAGTTCAATTAAAAATCCGTTTTTAGAATGATAACGCTTCAAGACCTCTTCGAGCAGGGGAATCCGCTCTCCTTTAAACTCAGCCCCATACCAGCTGCCGGCGTCCAGAGACTGCAGCTTCTTCAGCGTAAAATCTTTTACAAAACCGGAGCCGTCCGTCGTCCGGTCGACTTTGTCATCATGGATGACGACAATCTGGCCGTCTTTTGTGAGCTGGACGTCAAGCTCAATGAAATCAGCGTTCATTTCGGCAGCGATATCAAATGCCGCAAATGTATTTTCGGGCGCGTAACCGGATGCGCCGCGATGAGCGATGGTATACAAGCTTGTCAGCTCCCCTCATGGGCATTTCTGTTATTATATCAGATTCGTATATGCACAGCGATTCAAACTGGTGAATGTGCAAAACAGTATTTTTTTGGAATAAAGATAGTGCTTTTTTCGGTTTACAATCCGCAGTGATGATTTATAATGGCAAAAAGGAGGCGAGATCATGGGAAAAGGGAGATTGAAAGTGGAAGAAAGAATTAAGGCCGAAACCGATGCTGAAATCCAAAAAGCGACTCTCCTGAAACAGACACAATCAAAGAAGAAATAGTGCCTGACCCTGTTGTATCTGGCTGAAAGATGAACGAATGTGTGAAAACCCCGGCTGTGCTCTGATGCCGGGGTTTTTCAGGCTGCCTAAAGACATTAAAAGAAGCTGATGTCCGAATGTTTTAGTATAATAGATTTTCGACAAGACAAAGGAGCATGCCATGATGACACAATTTCAGAGCTTTTTTACGCTTGACCATATTTCGCAGATCAGTATCAGCATCGGAATTTTAGCGGCTTTTCTCGTTTTGAGAAAACTGTTTGTCAAATACTTTTTTCAGCTCGTTTACAAATTGGCGAACAAGCCGAAAACCGACATATTCAAACAGATTGCCGTAGCGTTTGACAAGCCGGCCAGATGGTTTTTCGTGGCGCTGGGTCTGTTTTTGGCGATTGAGTATTCGCCGTTTTTAGACGGGCAGATGGACATTGTCAAAAAATTGTACCGCTCTCTGATCGTTGCGCTGATCGCCTGGGGGCTTTGCAATCTGACATCGGCGTCTTCGTTTTTATTTCATAAAGTCAATCAGCGTTTTGAGCTTGATATGGATGACATTTTGGCGCCGTTTTTATCCAAGGTGCTGCGCTTTGTCATTCTGGCGCTCAGCGTCAGTGTGATCGCGCAGGAATTCAATTATGATGTAAACGGGTTCGTGGCCGGACTCGGACTTGGCGGATTGGCCTTTGCGCTCGCGGCTAAAGATACGATCAGCAATTTTTTCGGCGGCATTATCATCATTACGGAAAAGCCGTTTACGATCGGCGACTGGGTCGAGACGTCATCTGTAACGGGGGGCGTTGAAGATATCACATTCCGAAGCACAAGGTTCCGCACGGCGCAGGGGGCGCTTGTTACTGTGCCCAATTCAACGCTGTCCATGGAAGCCATCACAAACTGGACGAGGATGACGAAGCGCCAGGTCACGTTTTCTGTTCGTGTTTCTTATGCGACGCCGATTGATCGTTTAGAGCGGTGCATCACAAGGCTCAGAGAAATGCTTCGTGAACATGAAGGCGTGCATGATGATACGATTATGGTTAACTTTGACGTGTTTGCGGACAGCTATTATAATCTGTTTTTCAACTTTTACACAAAGACCATCGTCTGGGCGGAAAGCTTGGACGTGCGGCAGGATATCAACCGCCGGATTATTGATATTTTTGCTGAGGAAGGCGTGGAGTTCGCCTATCCGGGCCAGAATGTATTCGTAAAACAGAAGAGCCACGATGATCCGGTTCATGTGAAGGATCATTCCGGAGAAAAAGAACGGGCATAACAGGCGCCGTTCTTTTTTCATGATATGATAAAAAGAAAAGGTGGTGGAAGAGTGGAAGCATTTATGACATTGATCAATCAGGCGGAACGTATCGTGGTGCTGACGGGAGCGGGAATGAGCACGGAATCCGGCATTCCTGATTTTCGTTCGGCGGGCGGTATATGGACCGAAGACACCTCCAGAATGGAAGCGATGAGCAGGGAATACTTTGAACGCCGTCCGCGTGAATTCTGGCCTAAATTCAAACAGCTCTTTCAGATGAAAATGAGCGGAAGCTATGAGCCGAATGCCGGCCATACGTATTTGGCGGATCTTGAAAAGCGGGGAAAGCAGGTAGACATTTTCACGCAGAATATTGACGGGCTGCATAAGAAAGCGGGAAGCAGCAGTGTCTATGAGCTTCACGGTTCAATTCAGACCGCCGCATGCCCCCGCTGCGGAGCGCGCTACGGGCTTTCTCATCTGCTGAAGGATGAGGTGCCGGAATGTACGGCGGAAATCGGTGATCATACGGTATGCGGCACCGTATTAAAAACGGATGTCGTGCTGTTCGGCGATCTCGTTCAGCATTTTGAAACCCTTTATGAAAAGCTTGATAAAGCTGATCTTCTTCTTGTGATCGGCACTTCGCTTGAAGTGGCGCCGGCAAGGTTTGTCCCTGAGGATGCGGGCCGGATTCCCGGTTTGAAGCAGGTGATCATTAACCTTGAGCCGACATATTGCGACTATTTATTTGATCTTGTCATCCATGAGAAGATCGGTGAATTTGCAAAACGGATCAGCCCCGCGACATAAAAAAGCCGGATCATATACAGATCCGGCTTTTCTTATTCATGGACGGGAATCATTTGATCCGTCAGAACATCAAAGGAGTAGCCCTGGGCTTTCAGTTTTTGGATCAGGCTAGGCAAAGCGTGCACCGTCGCAGGCAGATCGTGCATTAAAATGACATGCGGCCTGCTCGTATGAACGCTTTCCAAATATGCGAGCTGATTCAATACTTCCGGCACGTACCGTGCGTTTTTGTACTTCCAGTCTTCACTGTCTATCGTCCAGTCCCAGTACACGAATCCGCCTTTTTCGAGATTCTTAATCTGGGCATCCGTCAATGACGGTTTACTGCCGTAAGGCGTGCGGACAAGATCCGTTTTTACTCCGGTGATTGCCTCGAGCGTATCGCGTCCCTGCTGCATTTCGTTCAGCGGTGATGTCGGTGTTTGATAAAACAGGTGATTATCGTGCGTCACGCCGTGCAGGCCGAGCGCGATTCCTTCCTGCTTCGCTCTTTGCACGGAATGCTTATAGGCTTTCATCCGCGGTTCAAGCATAAAAAAAGTGGCCTTTGCGCCATTTGCCTTCAATACATTCAACAGCTGTTCAGTATATGGAGACGGCCCGTCGTCGAAGGTTAAATATACCGTTTTTTTCCCTGGGTCACGCTCTTTCTGCAAATGTTTCATTAAGACGTCGGGAGAATCATTTTTCAGCCGCAGGCTTTCTGCTTCATCCCGAAGCTGCCCGTTTGCGGTCACGGTGACCTGTTTGTTTTTTGCGGCGGAAGCGGAATATCCCATTATGACGATTACCAGAAGCAGTCCGCACAAAACTGCTAAACTCGTAAGTTTAAAAGCTAATGAAAACAGAGAAGGGGAAGCACCTTCTTTTGTGTTGCGCATAACAATCTCTCCAGTAGCATAAGTTTCTGCATAATGCCGATAACAGCGGAGGCTTGCGAAGTGCCATAAGTTAACAGCATATGTATGTCGAATCAAGTATACAGGAACAAAACTGGAAAAGACATAGAAAAGATGTCGAATAATAAGATTTTAAGAAAAAAATAAACTCCGCAGCCGGCTCGTTCAGTATGATAGAATAGTTGACAATAACAGCTGAGAATGCACATCACGGCAGATAACGATTAGGAGGGTTTACATGAAGACATTAGTAAACGGCCAGTTGATTGATCGTGAAGAAGCGGCAGTTGATATTGAGGACCGCGGGTATCAATTCGGTGACGGTGTGTATGAGGTCATCAGAGTGTATAACGGCGCCTTATTCGGTCTGCGTGAGCATATCGTCCGTCTTTTCAGAAGCGCCGCAGAAATCGGCATCACCCTGCCGTTCTCCGCAGAGGACATAGAATGGGATCTGCAAAAGCTCGTACAGGAAAACAAACTCATTGACGGCGGGGTCTATATACAGACGACGAGAGGGAAGGCGCCGCGGAAGCACCAGTATGACGAAGGTTTGGAGCCGCAGACGACGGCATACACCTTTTCAGTGAAAAAACCGGAAAATGAACAAAAAGCCGGAGCGCAGGCCATCACGGCGGAAGACAAACGCTGGCTGAGGTGTGACATTAAGAGTCTGAATTTACTGTATAATGTGATGGTAAAACAAAAAGCCTATGAAGCAGGCGCTTATGAAGCGGTGCTGATAAGGGACGGAGCGGTCACGGAAGGAACCTCATCCAATGTATACGCCGTCATAAACGGCACCGTCCGGACGCATCCTGCAAATGAGCTGATTTTAAACGGCATTACGCGGATGAAACTGTTAGAGCTGATGAAAGAAAACGGGATTGAGGTGCGGGAGAAGGCTCTTACCGAAGACGAACTCAGAGATGCGGATGAAATTTTCATCTCGTCAACGACGTCTGAATTAATCCCGATCGTAACCCTTGACGGAAAACCGGTCGGAAGCGGATCGCCGGGACCTGTAGCCAAAACGATTCAGGAGGCATTTCAGTCGCACATTCAGCAGGAGGTCGGCGTTCAGTCATAAGCTGAAAAAAAGGCCGGAACACATCCGGCCTTTTTGCTTCAGTCAGATAAAAAGAGATTCGATATGCTGAACGAGCACACGGGAGATCTTCTCTTTTGAAAGACGATCAGGTTCAAGCATGGCATGCAGCGCCAACCCGTCGGCGATAGCGTACATTTTCTCCGCTTCGGTTTCTTTATCAAGATTTGGTTTCAGAAGCTTATTTTCATCCAGCCAGTCAATCAGGCCGCGGATATATGCCAAGATCCCGTCCTGCTGGGGTTGAAACTCTTCTCCCTTATGTCTGGCATAAGCTGTGAAAGCGAACCATACCTCCATTTCAGCCATCGTTTCTTCGTCTGTCGGGATAATTTCAAGCATCAGACGCACCGCTTTTTCTTTCGGCGGCAGATCTTTCATGGCAACTTCGTTAATTCTGGCGGCCGCTTTTTCTTTTACGAGTGTCATCGCATACCCTAAAAGCTCATCCTGGGTGGTGAAATAGTGCCTCAGCGCGCCTAAAGAAAGACCCGCTTCTTGGGCGATGTTTCTCACTGTCGCTCCTTCCATTCCCCGCTCCAAAATCGTCCGCCAAGTGGCTTCGGCTATTTGTTTTCTTCTTTTTTCATGATCGATTATTTTAGGCATGGTTCCAGTGTAACAGGAAATATTTTTTCTTGCAATTTTGTAATACAGTTGTACTAAATAAAAAGCAGTGATACAATGCATTTTAGAAAACGATAAGGGGGAACCGGATTGAACGCGATTGCTTGGATTGTCATTTGTGAGGCTGCTTTTTGGGCGGCTGTCATCTTCGGATTGGCGGCGCGCTATATATTCAGGCGGCAAAAGCTCGGAATGTTTTTTTTCGCTCTCATTCCTATATTGGATGCCGTACTGTTTCTGGCGGCCGCAGCTGATTTATACAGAGGGGCGGCGGCGACTATGGCGCATGCGGTGGCGGCCATTTATATCGGAGTGTCTGTCGCCTTCGGGAAAAGCATGATTCAATGGGCGGATGAGCGGTTCCGCTATTATGTGGTCAAGGAAGGGGCAAAACCGGTCAAGCGGTACGGGCTGGATTATGCCAAACATTATGCAAAAGGGTGGGGGAGACATGTATTAGCGTTTGTCATCGGCGGCGTTCTTTTAGCCGGAACGGTATTTCTCATTCAGGACGCTTCCCGCACCGAAGCGCTCAGCGTACTGTTAAAGGGCTGGTCTGTCGTATTGTGCATCGATTTTTTGATCATGGCGAGTTTTTTTGTGATGCCGAAAAAAAGAAGAAACAGCCGGGAGCTGTAAAAAAAGCAGCTTTTGATTAAGCTGCTTTACAGAAAGAATTATTTTACGATCAGCACGGGAATATCGGATTTCGATGACAGTTTTTCACTGACGCTTCCGAATAAAAGTTTTTTCAGCCTGTTCTGGTCCCGGCTCCCCATGACGATCAAATCCGCCGATATACGGTCGGCATGCTCGATAATGGCATCAGCGGGATCACCTTCTAAAATGTCGATATCCCCGTCAATCTGGCTGTCGTTCATCAGCATTCTCGCTTCCGCAACACTTTCTTCCGTACGGTCTTCATAAATCAACGGATCAGGGGAGATTCTTTCCGCCTGGAGCGGGTCAGGAACGCTTGCAATCCCGCCGCCGATATACGTTGCCCCGGCTCCCGGCCTCGGGGGATCAACAATCGTCCGGGTATCTTTTGCATTGTGGGAATGTACGACCGTTAAATCCGCGTGAAACGTTTTTGAAAGGTCTATGGCTTTTTGGAGCGCTTTTTTACTATCATCACTTCCGTCAAAAGCTGCTATCAACCGGTCCGCGTGAAACATCAGCCTCATCCTTTCAGTAAAAAAGGTTTGTTTTACAATACCCGTATGGCAGAAATGTAAAACCTGCATTGACAAAAAAAGGATTTGTTTATATGATGAAGGAACAATATAGGGAAAAAGGAGGTATGGATCATGTCAAAACTAAAGCTTGTCAACTCATCTTCAGCTGAATACCGGCGTGACTCCCATACAGCTTCCGTTTTCTGAACATTTGCTTAAAAACGGGGCAGTCGCGCATAAACGGCGGGTCTGTACCTTATTTATAATAATAAGAGGCATGGAGCTGAGGCTTCATGTCTTTTTTTATACAAAAAAATGAAAGAAAGACAGGTGTGATGCATGTGGCGGCATTAGCGAAAACAATGAAAAACAATCCGGAAAAGCTTGAGGGCGGCTGATTGATGAAAGGGGATGACGGTATTTGTTTACTGTATTAAAAAAGCTCGCGTGGTTTTTTAAAGCCTATTGGCTGCGCTATACGACAGCGATTGTTCTGTTATTGATTGTGAATGTCATTGAAATGTTTCCGCCTAAACTTCTCGGTAACGCGATAGACGATATGAAGGCGGGCGTGTTTACAAAAAGCGGGATGCTGTTTTACATATGTGTTTTTCTCGCATTAACGGCAGCCGTCTATTTACTGTCTTATTTTTGGATGTATCAGCTTTTCGGCGGGGCGAATGTCATGGAGAAGATTCTCCGTTCAAAGCTGATGGGAAGGCTTCTTCAAATGTCACCGCCGTTTTACGAGAAATACAGAACGGGCGATTTAATGGCGCGGGGGACAAATGACTTGCAGGCCGTCAGTATGACGACGGGCTTCGGGGTCTTAACGCTCATTGATTCGACGATGTATATGCTGACGATATTTTTGACAATGGGGCTTCTCATCAGCTGGAAGCTGACATTTGCCGCGATTATTCCGCTGCCGATAATGGCGGCTGCGGTCAGCCTGTACGGAAAAAAGATCCATGAGCGGTTTACGGAAGCGCAGGATGCTTTCGGATCATTAAATGACAAGGTGCTGGAGTCGGTATCTGGCGTCCGGGTCATCCGAGCTTTCGTACAGGAAAAAAATGATGTCAGCCGGTTCGGTGATATGACGGCGGATGTATATGAGAAAAATATGAAGGTGGCGTTTATCGATTCACTTTTTGAACCGACTGTGAAGCTTCTCGTCGGCCTCAGCTATCTCATCGGTCTCGGCTACGGCGCTTATCTCGTTTTTCAAAACCGGCTGACGCTGGGAGAGCTGGTATCGTTTAACGTGTACCTCGGAATGATGATCTGGCCGATGTTTGCGATCGGAGAATTAATCAATATCATGCAGCGCGGAAATGCCTCCTTGGATCGTGTCAATGAGACGCTTTCCTATGAGCCTGACGTGATCGGGCCCAAGCGCCCCGCCGGCATCAAGGAGCCCGGGCGTCTTGTTTTTGAACAAGTGACTTTCACGTATCCGAGCGGAGCGGGACCGGCGGTTTCCGATGTATCTTTTTCCGTAGAAAAAGGGCAGACACTCGGCATTGTCGGGAAGACGGGAAGCGGAAAGACGACGATCATTAAGCAGCTGTTGCGTGAATATCCGCCCGGGGCGGGAGCAATCACGTTTACAGGCGTTCCGATTCAGGAGATCCCGCTTGAGGAGCTCCGCGGGTGGATCGGCTATGTGCCGCAGGATCATATTTTATTTTCTAAGACTGTAAAGGAGAATCTGCTTTACGGACGGCAGGATGCAAACGAAGAGGAAATCGGCGGCGCGCTGAAAGATGCGCATTTTGAAAACGATATCGGCATGCTTTCCGACGGGCTTGAGACGCTTGTCGGCGAGAAGGGCGTAGCGCTCTCGGGCGGACAAAAGCAGCGCATTTCAATTGCGAGAGCGCTTTTGACCGATCCTGACATTCTCATATTAGATGATTCGCTTTCTGCCGTAGACGCGAAAACGGAAGCCGCCATCATTGACAGCATCCGTAAAAAACGGCGGCATAAAACAACGATTATCACCACCCACCGGCTCTCGGCAGTTGAACACGCAGATCTCATTCTCGTCATGGATGAAGGCCGGGTGTCTGAAAGAGGCACGCACCGGGAGCTATTGGAGCAGAACGGCTGGTATCGAAAACAATATGAGAGGCAGCAGCTGTCATCTCTTGAAGAAGGGGGGACGGGCGCATGAAGACCGGGAGAAGATTATGGAATTACGCGCTTCAATATAAGAAGCTGCTGATATGGGCGGTCGTCCTGCTCATTATTGCGGTCGGCACTGAGCTGACCGGCCCGTTTATCGGAAAAAAAATGATTGATGACCACATTCTCGGCATTGAAAAAACATGGGTTAAAGCCTCTGCGGACGATCCGGGCGCCGTCAGGTTCCGGGGGCATGATTATGTCAGGGAGGACCGGCTCAAACCGGGGGCGGATAAAACCGGAGAGGCGCACATTTATCAAGTCGGTGCGGGCTACTATTTTGTTGACCGTCCCGTCAGTTTTGACGGAAACCGTTCGGTGGCTGACGGCCGGCTGACAATATCAAACGGTAAAGAAAGCAGGTCATATCCCGCCATTACGTTATCAAGACAGGAGATTTTTGAATTTTACCGTCCGGAAATAAAAGGATTGCTGACGTTGACCGCCATTTACGCCGGACTGCTCATGTTTTCCGTATGTTTTCATTACGGTCAGCATTATCTGCTGCAGATGGGAGCGAACCGGATCATACAGCGCATGAGGCAGGATGTATTTTCACACATTCAGAAAATGCCGATCCGCTACTTTGATAATCTGCCTGCCGGAAAAGTCGTGGCCCGTATTACGAATGACACAGAAGCGGTCAGGGATTTATATGTAACGGTGCTGTCGACATTTATCACAAGCGGCGTTTATATGCTCGGCATTTTTACGGCGCTGTTTATGCTTGACGTCAGGCTGGCCGCCGTTTGCCTTCTGATTATTCCGATTTTAATGATCTGGTCGGTTGTGTACCGCAAATACGCATCCGTCTTCAACCAAAAAATCCGTTCCATTAACAGTGACATCAATGCGAAAATGAATGAGTCCATTCAAGGAATGCCGATTATTCAGGCGTTCCGCCGCGAGAAGGAAACGATGAAGGAATTTGAAGAATTGAATGAAGCTCATTTTCGCTACAAAAACAAAATGCTGTCCTTAAATTCCCTCATGTCCCACAGTCTTGTCAATGTGTTGCGCAATCTGGCGTTTGTCGGGCTGATCTGGTATTTCGGAGGCGCGAGTCTGAGTGCGGCCGGAATTGTTTCGATCGGTGTTTTATATGCATTTGTTGATTATTTAAACCGTTTGTTCCAGCCGGTTACGGGAATTGTCAACCAATTTTCGAAGCTTGAATTGGCCCGTGTCTCTGCCGCCAGAGTATTTGAGCTTTTACAGGAGGAGGAAACGGAAGAAACAGGCGCTCCCGCAGACAGAAAGGCGGAAGGGACTGTGGAATTCCGCGATGTTTCTTTCGGGTATCGTAAGGGAGAAGAGGTGCTGAAACACATCAGCTTTACAGCTGAAAAAGGCGAGACGGTCGCCCTCGTCGGCCATACGGGTTCCGGCAAAAGCTCCATCCTGAATCTTCTGTTCCGTTTTTATGATGCCGAAAAAGGCGATATCCTGCTGGACGGAAAAAGCATATACGGCATGTCAAGACAGGAGCTGAGATCCCATATGGGCATTGTGCTGCAAGACCCGTATCTTTTCTCGGGCACGATCGGCTCCAATGTGACACTCGATGATCAGCGTATTTCTTTGGAGCAGGCGGAAGAAGCGCTTCGCCAAGTCGGCGCCGCAAGTCTTCTGAAATCTCTGCCAAAGGGCATCAGAGAGCCCGTTACTGAAAAAGGCGGCACACTGTCCTCAGGCCAGCGTCAGCTGATTTCTTTTGCAAGAGCGCTTGTGTTTGATCCGGCCATTTTAATTTTGGATGAGGCGACGGCGCACATTGACACCGAAACAGAAGCAGTCATTCAAAAAGCGCTGCAAGTCGTTCAAGAAGGGCGTACGACATTTATTATCGCCCATCGGCTTTCCACGATCAGACACGCAGACCAGATTCTCGTGCTGGAAAAGGGCCGCATCATTGAAAAGGGAAGCCATGACGAATTAATGGCGCAAAAGGGGCAGTACCATCAAATGTATGAATTGCAGAAAGGAACGGCGAAGTCCGCGGTGTAATCGGAAAGGGTGAATCAAAAAGATTCGCCCTTTTTTTCATTCAGTAAGCCAGTCCCACCCGTTTTCTGACAAACTGCGGGCTGATCAGCTCGCGGTACAGAAAATGCGCCGTGTCTCCGACGGTGATTTCAGCGCCGTCTTCAGGAAGGCGATCCTGTTCGAACCGGTAAACTCCGGCAGCATCTCCGTCAGGAAGATAGGTGGGACAGATGATCGTCCAGTCAAGATCCTCTGCCAGCAGCATCTCGTATACGCGGGCGTGTTCTTTTGCGGCTCTTGTTGATTTTCGTTTTGATTCTGCCGATTCAAAACGGTATTGATCAGGCATAAGCCGTGATTGAAGGATACCCGCGGTGCCGATCGTAATCAGACGCTGAACATGATGCCGTTTCATGCCGTCTATGATATGGGTCATAGCGGCTGAAAGGGTATCGTCACCGTCCGTGCCGAGACAGCTCACGACTGTGTCCGCTTTGGAAATCAATCGGCTTACATCTTCCCGCCGCCTCGCATTCCCTGTTATGATATGTTTTTCAGGAATGGGAAGGACTGTTCCGGCTGATCTGACAAGAGCGAATATCTCCATGTGTCCATGTTTCTGCGCTTCTTTTATAAAAGCCTGTCCGACTCTTCCCGTTGCTCCGAGTAAAGCGATGTTCATGTAAAAAACCTCCTCGCCGCTCATTATATCATTCAAAGCAGCGGGGAAAAGAATACCTGTGAATAAACGGGAAATGGTGGGCAACATATTCATTGACCAAAGAGACACTTACGAACTGAAACAGCTCCCAATTGACTGAGGCAATGAATGACATGTTTTCCCTCCTTTTTTCCTAGGGTATGTGGAATAGGAAAAAAGGGTGACGGCATAAAAGAAGACGCGGTATCCCGCGCCTTCTGTAAGCCATTTATTGAGTTATTGTACGCCTTGGCCGCCCATGCTCTGCTGTGCGAAAGATACTAAACGTTTCGTGATTTCTCCTCCGACAGAACCGTTTGCACGAGAAGTTGTTTCTCCGCCAAGGTTTACGCCGAACTCAGAAGCAATTTCGTATTTCATTTGGTCGATTGCTTGAGCAGCGCCGGGTACTACGAGTTGGTTTGAAGAGTTGTTGTTTGCCATTTGTATGATCTCCTTTATAAAGTAGTATGGTTGGGTTTGCTGGAATTGCACCAGCCGATGATTTTCGGAATGAAAACCATTGCCAGCTCGGCTTCACCCAATGCTGTTTGCCGCTTTGTACTACGTATTATGGTAAAGCAAACGGCATCTCATTCGGAAAACGGTGTGGTAAATAGCGGAAGGAAAAAGAAAAGCCCAGCCTGGTGCGGCTGAGCTTTTAGCTTTCAGTCATATATGTGATAAAGCATTAATTCATGCAGCTCTTTTACGAGAGCCGGCTCTTCTTTTCCCGGATGTGTGTGTCCCCATTCAATGTCTCCGGACTTATGGTAAATCCCTTCGTAATGCGTACCCTGCCAGTAAAATGAAATCCGCCATCCGGGCAGTTTCTCTTTTTTGAATAACGGTTTCCAGCTGAAGTGCGAAATCATGACGTTCACGCTCCTTGTAGGAAATGTTGATCTTGTTCATTGTAGCTCATCATTCTGTGCCTGTCCCGGGTAAAACCAAAAAAAGACAGCCTCACCGCCAAAGTTTTTCAGGGGCGGTGATGGACCGTTCTGATAAATATGACGCGTATTCAAAATTTCTCCGTTTTGTCAGGTAATCGACCGATCTCAGCTTCGGATGGGAAAAAATGCTGCGCCCGGGGCGGGAATTGGCTTCAAACATCCAAACTTTCCCTGAATTATCGACGCCGAGGTCAAAACCGATTTCGCCGATAAAACCTTCAATGTGCTCATTTAACACGCGGCTGACCGCCAAGGCGGCTTTTGAAAGTTTCCGCATCATGCCGACTCTCTCTCGCGGATCGCCGTATAATTCAGCTAACGTCCTGACTTCTCCGCCGGTTGCCAGATGCGTCGTGATGCTGTTTTCACCGGAAATTTTTGCCGCAATGGCCGTCACTGTCCATTTCCCCTCGGCGTTTTTATTCGTGTGCACCCTGAAATCGACGGGGCGTCCATCCAGCCGGATCAGGTCAATGCCTTGCTGAATTAAAAATGCGGACGGGTCATTGTTTTCTTTAAATGATTTCATGAAGGATGCCGCATCTGAATACTCTGCCGTCACCACCGTTTTTTCCTCATTCGTGTGTTTGACAGATAAGCCGGCATCTGTTTTTTCCACCTTGTAAATCCCCGTTCCGAGTGCGCCGTCTGCAGGTTTGATATAGACGGTGTCAAATGTGCTGCATAACGTCTCTAACGCTTCTGCATTCGGGTGCAGGACAGATTTTGGCAGAAGTGAAGCGGTGAGGCTGTTTTTTTCCAGAAGCTTATGAATGTCCCATTTATTAAAGAATTGAGGATTAAACCACGGAATCTGATAGACATTCATCAGCCTCTGTTTTGTCTGCTGTAAAAGCGGAACTTCTTCCGTTTTTCGGCTCGGGAGTCTGTCATATACGACATTCGGAAGCGGGACGGCCGTCCGTTTCCAGCTGTTTTCTTTATAAATCAGCGCTTGGACGGTGCCTTCTTCCCAGTTGATCTGATGAGCACCGAAAACGAAACAATATCCGTTCGCCTGTTCATGAAGAGAGAGCATCTTGGAAAAGAAGGCTGTACGGTCTCTTAACGGGCGGGTCGGCGATGATGTGAACCCGGCTGTGAAAACGCCGATCAGCGGACCGATGTGCACCGTCTGGCCGTGTATGAGAAAGTCAGCCCGGCTTTTATGCGGTATCAACAGCTCCTCAAACAAATCTTCAGAAAGGAGCGCGCTTTTTTCAAGTGATTGAGAAAAGGCTACACGGCATTTGACAACCTTGGTCCCGAAGGCAGCGGATAAAAGCCCTTCCCGTTTCATGGAGGAGGGGAGAAACAGCGTATTTTTGCTTTTTTTATCGATGCCGACAATCATCCCTTTATGATTCACGCGGTAATACTCCTTTCCGGCTTTCCTGTGACTGAAGTTCGCGGAAGCGTCTCAGCGGACTCGTATACAAATCCTCTTTCGCCTCCGGAGCCACGCTTAAAATAGCTTTCCGCCCCGGCTTTGAATTGACATCCAAAAGCCAGATGCGTCCGTCTTTGGCATAACAAATATCGAGCCCCAGCTCAAACAGCGGTCCGAACCGTTCGTCAAGGAAATAAGGGACGGATTGGGTGATCGAAAAGACATCATCCAATAAAACGGCCTGCTGCTTTCTCGGAATTTCCTCAAACCATGTGTCAAACTTAATCGGTTCTGATCCTCCGGGGAAATGAGATAAAAGACCGTTCTGATAACCCCTTCTGACCGCTTTTCCGACCGTTTCCCAAACGCCTGACTCAGTTTTGCGCATGAAAATGCGGATGTCGCACGGATGCCGTTCTTTATCCTTGATATTTAAGTAGGATTGAAGCAAATAGCGGTGCTGCAGCACTTTTTTGCACCAGGACTTAAAAGACACGTGATTGGAAAATGATTTTGTTTGTTTGTTTTTTCCGATATAGTAAGTGGCCGTAATTGATTTTTTGCCTGTTTCAAGCAGGATGATGCCTCTGCCTCCCGCGCCGAAAGCGGGCTTAAGTATACATGCTTTTTCCTTGGCTAAGTATGATTGCACCTGTTCATAGCGGCTGACTTCGGCCGTTTCAGGAATATAGGGACTGATCAGATGATGTTTTTGGAGCGCATCCGTGACCGTCCATTTATCAGGAAGCCCCCGGCCGATAAATTCCGTTTTCCGATATTTTTTCAGCCATTCGACGATCGGTTTGGCTTTTTGCGCTTCAGCGGATTTTCCGTAAAAACAGCGGTCGTAAATATATTCGGGAATATCGATTTCCGTTTCGTTCCACTTTCCGCTTTGCGGGTGATAGACGAGCGCTTTTACGCGCAAAGAATCCGGAAATATATCAAACGGTGTAAAGCGGGCTAAGCGCACATTATATTGAGGCGCTCTTTCAGCCAATTCCCCGGCGTAATCTTCTTCGTGCCGGCGGGATACAGACATAAAACCGAGTGTTGTCATATTATTACTCCCCCTTTATTCAAAAAGCCGCTGATGGAACGGCCCTTCCATTCAATAAATATGCTAAGCGCATCATAAAAGATGATCTACTGTAAAGAGTACGAAACAGCATCTTGCCTTATTCCTCACAAACAACAATTCAGGTTCTTCATTTGCCCGCATGCACGCCAGCCTCTATAATACGAATAGATATATCATCAAGAAAATAGAACATTAGATGGAGGCAGAAGAAGAGGAATGGGCATAGCAGGAACGTTTCTATTTATGATTGTGATCGGAGCCGCGATCGGCGCGGTGACGAATCATCTTGCCATTCAGATGTTATTTCGTCCGTACCGGCCGTATTACCTGTTCGGAAAACGGGTTCCGTTTACGCCGGGGCTGATCCCGAAAAGGCGGGATGAATTGGCAAAACAAATGGGGCTCATGGTGACGAACCACCTTTTAACCCCGGAAGGAATAAAAAAACGGCTTTTATCAGATACCGTTAAAAACCAGGCGCTTCTTTTCGCCGAACAATTCACACAAAAAATGGCCGCTTCCGAGATGACGGTGCACGAAGCTTTGGCCGCCGCGGGCATCCGGAATCCGCAGGAAAAAACGGATGCCTGGATTGACCGTTTTACCGATGAAAAGCTTTCGGAACTGTACCGGAAATATGAGCACCGCGCCATAAAAGACTGGCTTCCTGATGAGCTTCAGGAAAAGCTGGATGAAAAAGTCCCGATGGCCGCAGATTATATCCTGAAGCGGAGCATTGATTATTTTGAGAGCGAAGAAGGGAAAGACAGGCTCGGAAATATGATTGACGACTTTTTGAACTCCCGGGGGATGCTCGGCAGCATGGTGCAGATGTTCCTCGGCAATTCAAGCTTGGCAGACCGTGTGCTGCCTGAGCTGTTAAAGTTTTTGCGCAATGAGGAAACGAAAAAGCTTCTGGCTGATCTGCTTTCTCAAGAATGGGGCAAGCTCAAATCTTATACACTTTATGAGGCCGATGAAAAGTGGAATGCGAAAGATCTGCTGTTCAGCATGAAAAAGCGGGCTTTGGCCGCACTTCAAACCGCGCCCTTTTTCGAATGCCGGCTCGGTGACATCATCTCCCGTTATGAAGGGGAGATTACGGGAACGTACGCGCCGAAGCTGCTTGATGCGGCGCTCGGCAGTATTGCCGCTCATTTGGAGGATGTACTGAAACGGCTGCGTCTTGAGGAAGTGGTCAAAGAGCAGGTTGATCAGTTTCCCGTTGAACGGCTGGAGGAAATGGTGCTGTCGATTTCCAAGAGAGAATTTAAGATGATAACGTATTTAGGCGGTCTGCTCGGCGGGATAATCGGAGCAATTCAGGCTTTGTTTGTCATTCTTTTCTAAGGAAAACATACGCCGATGATAAAGTCGCTCCGCAGTCTGTTATAGTGGAGTGGTATGTCCGAAAGGAAGAAAGGAGCGGTTACTATGGCAGTTCATTTTTATGATGCAGCATATGATCTTGAAAAAGCTTTGCGAAACAGTGATGAATACAGCCGTCTGAGAGGGCTTTATGATCAAGTAAACGCAGATGAATCGGCAAAACGCATGTTTGATAACTTCCGCAATGTACAGCTGCAGCTGCAGCAGAAACAGATGTCAGGTGAAGAAATCACTCAGGAAGAGGTAGAGCAGGCACAAAAAACGGTTGCTCTCGTACAGCAGCATGAATTGATTTCTCAGCTGATGGAAGCGGAACAGCGCATGAGCATGCTGATCGGCGAGTTAAACAAAATCATTATGAAACCTCTTGAAGAGCTTTACGGCAGCCCGGAATAAGCTCCAAACCCCTCCATCTATGAAATGGAGGGGTTTTTTTATTCAACAGAAAAATCAAGCGAACCTTTTACCGTACCGTTAATGATGACAGACAGAGTGTGAATTCCCCGATAATGCTTGCGGGTGGTTAAATCTTTAAGGGAATGATGTTTGCTGAAGGTTTTTACGTCCCCGTTATCCATGGCGGACTCCGACATCTTAAACACCTTGCGGCTGCGGTGCCCCCTTTTCTTTACAAAATCAATCGCGTATTCAACCCTGACTTTTTGCCGGGCGGATGAGCGGATCTGAAAAGAAAAATGTATGCTTGTTCCGATGGCGGCCGTTTCCGAATTCAGTGTAAAACGTTCCAATGAAATCCGGGAGGCGTCTTCAAACCCGAAAACCGCAAGCGCCTGTTTGTCTCCTCTTTTTAACAGTGTCCTGCAGGCGTGTTTCAAAATCCAGTCCGTGTGCGGACAGCTTCCGAACCGCTCGGCTGCGATCTGTACCAGAAGATCCGGATGTGTTTTGGAGATGTCATTCAGGTTATTCGCCACGCTTTTTCTGACATATAACGAGTCATCCTGCATCAAGCGGTCCAGAACAGGGAGAATCGGAGAAGGATCGTCAAGAAGAGCCGGAATGGAGATTCCCCATGGCAGGTGCGGTCTTGAGCCTTCGCTGGCAAGCCTTCTGACATGTTCGTCCGGATGCTCCGTCCAGGAAAGGAACTCTTTGAACATCCGCTCCCGATCAAGCCTGATATACGGGCGGACCGCAAATTCGGAAGTGGAAAAACGAGTGAAATACTGAAGCGCCTTCATGGATTCGTCCCAGTGATCCGTTCCGTACTGTTGGACATAATCGGGAAAAATAATCCCGGCGAGCCCTGAGAAGCGGGGAGCTGTCTCATATAAGACGTCAAGCGCCCGTATGTAATCCTTCGGCAGTGTTTCATATAAAGAGTCTGTGATCCGGCGCATCCGCTGTTTTAACGTCAGTCCGGGCCAATCTTCCTGAAATATCAGCGCCCGGCACTTGTCCCGCTCAAAAGCCGGATGCGCCGATTTGATTCTGTTCAGAAGTGCTTCTGCAAATTCTTCGTTATAAATATCTTTTAATAGAGACATGACAGTCACCGCTTTTTTTCTTTTATTATATGAGAATGTATGTTCCCTTTCAACTTTATCATACATTCAGCACAGATATTTCCTCTGATTTTTTTAGTTAAAAAAACCCTTGTTTTTTAACAATATAATTGAGATAATAACTCTGAAAGCGCCTACACTTACAGATGATCTAAGGATACGGTCGCCTATACTGCCTGGTATGTTAAGGGGTAGCAACAGAGAGTAAGTGAAACGAGCGCATCAACGGTCAAATAAGGGGTTCCTGATATATTTCGTAAATAGAAATACACATTGGGGAGAAGGCAGCAAATCGATCGTATCCCAACAAAACGACAGTTCAAAGTCTGCTTGAGGCAGGCTTTTTTGCTGCGGAGAAAAGGTTGTTCTAAACAAAGAGACAGGGTCATATCCTAATGACAAGTACAGTCATCAAGGAGGGGGACTTCTCTGTGTCAAAACAAATGCTGGCGTTAAATATAGACGGAGCGCTTCTTCGCTCCAACGGCAAACTTCATCAGACGACAAAGGATGCCATCGAATACGTCAAGAAAAAAGGAATTTACGTCACACTGGTCACAAACCGCCATTTTCGCTCCGCTCAAAAAGTGGCGAAAATATTAAAGCTGAATGCAAAATTGATTACCCACAGCGGCGCATACATTTCTGAAAAAATAGATGAGCCGTTTTTTGAAAAGAAAATATCAGAAGATCACACGTTTAATATCGTTCAGGTGCTGGAAAGCTATCCATGCAATATCCGGCTTCTTCACGAAAAATATTCGATCGGAAACAAGAAGAAAGTGAACTCCAATCTGGTCGGGAAAACAATGATTCATCCGTCTGACCCGATTTTTTATCCGGTGCAGTTTGTCGAATCATTAAGTGACCTGCTCCTTGATGAGCCGGTTTCAGCGCCCGTCATCGAAGTGCATGCCGAAGATGGCCTGCAGGCTGATATAACGGATACGATAATGAAAGCATTCCCGGCCGTCGATGTGATCCGCGTCAACGGAGAAAAACTGAACATCGTGCCTAAAGGGGTTTCAAAAGAAAGCGGACTTTCGATGGTCGCCGCTGAACTCGGGCTTTCAATGGAAGAGGTTGTGGCTATCGGCCATCAGGAAGATGATCTGCCGATGATCGAGCTGGCCGGTCTCGGCGTCGCGATGGGGAATGCCTCAAATGAATTAAAAAGAAAAGCGGACTGGGTGACAAGGTCAAATGATGAACAGGGAGTCGCCTATATGATTAAGGAATATTTCCGCATGCAGCACCGCAAAGGCTTTCTCGATAAGTTCCATATGAAACGGCCGTAATCAAGAGCCGCAGACGCGAAACGCCGGTCTGCGGCTTTTTCGCGGATTGATTTTAGCCTGTTCTTTCTGTACACTAAAGAAAGTTTTGAATCTGAAAAATAAGGTGATCACATTGCAAATAAAAATAGACGGCATCACGGATGACAGGCTGCATCGTCCGCTGCAAAACATCGCGAATTTATTTTTTGAAGAGTGTGTTCTTGCGTACGGCGAAACGGAGGAACCCTCTGATCTCGTCATCTCACTTGCCATTTCTCAAGATGCAGACAGCGTGTCGGTATCCGGAGAAATCAAAGGAACCGGCGAAAAGGAACATCATACGAAACCGCTTCTTGCCGGATGGAGCGAAAAAGAAGTATTTAAACAGGTGAAAAACACGCTGTCATACGTCTACTTAAATCTTCTTCAATCGCATACGGGCATGACACAAAAATGGGGAATCTTAACCGGCATCAGGCCTACTAAACTTCTTCATAAAAAGCTGCAGAGCGGCCTGACAAAAGAAGAGGCGCACGCCGATCTGAAAAAAGATTATCTGATCCATGATGAAAAAATCAATCTGATGCAGGAGATTGTCGACCGCCAGCTTGCGGCGGTTCCCGATCTGTACCGGGTCAAAGATGAAGTCAGCATATATATCGGCATCCCGTTCTGCCCGACGAAATGCGCCTACTGCACATTTCCGGCTTATGCCATTCAAGGACAGGCGGGAAGAGTCGGCTCCTTTTTATGGGGGCTTCACTATGAAATGCAGAAAATCGGAGAATGGCTGAAACAGCATGATATCAAAGTGACGACCATTTATTTCGGCGGCGGCACGCCGACAAGCATTACCGCTGAAGAAATGGATCTTTTATATGAAGAAATGGTCCGCTCTTTCCCGGATGTCGCAAATATCAGGGAGATTACCGTTGAAGCGGGCCGTCCCGACACGATTACGGAGGAAAAGCTGGCCGTTTTAAATAAGTATAAGATTGACAGAATCAGCATCAACCCGCAATCTTATGAAAACGAAACGCTTAAGGCCATCGGCAGACATCATACAGTTGAAGAAACCATCGAAAAATACCATCTTTCCCGCAAACACGGCATGAATAACATCAACATGGACCTGATCATCGGCCTGCCGGGAGAAGGGACGGCTGAGTTCAGGCACAGTCTTGAGGAAACGGAAAAGCTGATGCCTGAATCTTTGACCGTTCATACGCTTTCTTTTAAACGGGCGTCAGAAATGACGAGAAACAAGCATAAGTATAAAGTTGCCGACAGACAGGAAGTGTCCCGCATGATGGATGACGCCGTCCGCTGGACAAAAGAGCACGGCTATACGCCGTACTACTTGTACCGGCAGAAAAACATTCTCGGAAACCTTGAAAATGTCGGCTACTCCTTCCCTGGTCAGGAAAGCATCTACAACATTATGATTATGGAAGAAGTGCAGACGATTATCGGTATCGGCTGCGGCGCGGCAAGCAAATTCATTCATCCGGAAACCGGAAAAATCACGCACTTCGCCAATCCGAAAGACCCGAAATCATATAATGACCGATTCGAGCATTATACAGAAGAGAAAATCAAATACTTAGATGAGATGTTCGTCAAATCTGCATTATAATATCAAAAACGGCACGGAATCAGCGTGTCGTTTTTTTTATGTTTAACCGTCTGCAAAAACGGGAAAAGACCATCAGACTGTTATTCGTAAGAGGTGTAATTATGTATGATGTCATAGGAGCGGGAATCGGGCCGTTTAATTTAGGGCTTGCCGCCTTGTTAGAGGATATACCCGGAACAGACGCTCTTTTTTTCGATAAAAAGAAAGAATTTGCGTGGCATCCCGGTCTATTAATTAAAGGGACGGATTTACAGGTGGCGTTTCTGGCGGACCTGGTCACGCTCGCCGATCCGAAAAGCCGCTACACGTTTTTAAACTTTCTCCATGAACATGACCGGCTGTACCGGTTTTATACGTTTAATGAATTTGATATTCCGAGACGGGAATTTAACGACTATTTGAGCTGGGCGGCTTCAGAAATCAAATCATGCCGTTTCGGCTCAGAGGTAATCGGTGTGAAAAATGCCGGCGGACATTATGACGTCAGCGTCAAGAACATTGAGGACGGAAGCATCAGTGTCTATCAAACGAAGCATTTCGTCATGGGGACGGGGTCTGAGCCGCTTATTCCCGCAGAGATTGCTGACGAAGCGCGTCAGGACACGATGGTCAGCACGGAATATTTGTTTCGGAAAGACGAGCTCGCCGGCGCCGAATCAATTACGGTGGTCGGTTCCGGACAGAGCGCCGCGGAGATCTTTTCTGACTTATTGCACGATGAACAATACCGCCGCAGCCGGCTGCAATGGGTGACACGCTCCGCCGGATTTCGAGAATTGGAAACCGCCAAGCTCGGGCAGGAAATGTTTACACCTGATTATGTGGAATATTTTAACCGCCTGCCTTTTAAAGAACGGCTGAACACGCTCCCTGAGCTGGACGGACTGCGCCACGGCATTGATTCTGACACACTTGCCGCCATTTACGATGCCCTGTATCACAGATCGATCAGCGGAGGTTCGCCTGACGTGTATATTCAGCCGATGGCGGAGCTTGAAAAAATTGAAAAGCAAAATGGGCGCTGCGTACTGAGCTTTCATCAATGGCAGATGGATGAAACCTTTACGGCCGATTCAGAAAAAGTGATATTGGCGACCGGCTTTAAACCTCATATTCCGGAATGGTTTACGGCAATTGCCCCCGATATCGAATGGGAGGATGAGAAACGGTTTAAAGTGACGGCCGATTCCCGTCTTATCTTTAAGGACGACAGGCGGCATCATTTTTTCACATTAACGAATCTTGATCATGCTCACGGAACAGGCGCTACGAATTTGAAGCTGTCTGTTTACAGAAACCAAAAAATCATCAATACCATTCTGGGGAAAGAGCATTTCTCCATTAATAAAAAAACGGCTTTTCAGCAATTTCTTCCCGCTCAAAAAAACTGACCCCTTATGAAGAGGTCAGTTTTTTTATGATTTCTGCGGCTTCTTTTCAGGCGTCTTCCATTTGAACACGCTGTTCAACAGGAGATATATCCGCTTCGATTCTTTCGTGAGCAAAGGGCCGAAGATGGCCAGTATTAAAACATATAAGGCGGCGAAAGGTTTAAGTGAAGCGGACAGGCCGCCGGCGATGCCGAGATTTGCGACGATAATGGAGAATTCGCCGCGTGACACAATGGTCAGCCCGATATTAGACGATGCTTTATGAGAAAGCCCCGCCCGGCGTCCGGCGATCATGCCGGCGATAAAGTTTCCGGCAATCGTCAGCAGAACGGCGCCGAGGGCAAGCCATACCGCATCTCCGAGTGAAAACGGATCAATGCTGAGACCGAAGCTGAAGAAAAACATGGCCCCGAAAAAGTCACGGAACGGCACGACAAGATGCTCAATCCTGTCAGAATGGGCCGTCTCCGAAAATACGAGTCCGAGCAAGAGCGCGCCGATCGCTTCAGCGACATGAATCGTTTCGGAAAAGCCGGCAATGAAAAAGAGCGCGGCGAAAATGACGATGACAAATACCTCGTTTGAACGGATATCAAGCAGCTTGTTCAGCAGAGGCGGCAATTTTCGGGCGGCAATGAAAAACAGCAGCATATATCCGAAAGCGATCACGATTGACATCAGCGCGCCTCCGACAGACGTCGCGTCTCCCAGAACAAGCCCGGAGACGACGGACAAGTAAACCGCCAGAAAGATATCCTCAAACATAATGATGCCGAGAATCAGCTCCGTTTCCGGATTGGCCGTGCGCTTTAAGTCGACAAGCACCTTTGCGACAATGGCGCTTGATGATATCGTGATGACACCCGCCAATACAAGCACTTCCAAAAAGGAAAAGCCCGTGATAAAGCCGTAGATCAGCCCTAAACTGAAATTAATCAGAATATAAATCGTTCCGCCGGCGGCAATTGAACGTCCGGATTTGACTAATTTTCCGACCGAGAATTCAAGCCCGAGGTAAAAGAGGAGGAACAGGACGCCCATCCGTCCGAAAAATTCAATCACTTCCCGGCTTTCGATAAACGTCAGGTCAATGATGCCCGCTTGGGGCGCGTGCGGCCCGACAAGCATTCCTAAAATGATCAGGAAGGGGATGATCGAGAATTTAATTTTATTGGCGATGACACTCGCAATGGCCACAAGAACTAACGCCGTACCGACTTCAAATACGAGATGGTCCATAAACAGATCACACTCCGTCTCTGGAGAGGAAGTCTTGGATCAGTTTCTTCAGATGCTTTCTTTCACCTGAGAGGACGAGTGTATCGTTTGCTTCAAGGAGCGAATCAGCGCCCGGGTTTAAAAGCTTTTTCTGGTTATGCTTAATGATGGCGATGACCGTCACGTCATAGTTCTGGCGCACATCCAGTTCGCCGAGCGTCCGCCCTGCCGCTTTTGCCCCTTTTTCAACTTTAAACCATTCGATAATCAGATCGTTGAACGCCATTTCAATCGATTCAAGCGCCTGCGGTTTATACACCATCCCGCCGATAATCGCGGCAATCTGTCTTGCTTCCGCATCATCAAGTGAAATGCTTGCCAGAAGCTCATCAGGGTCGCGGTCATCAAATCTGTAAATTTCCCGCCTGCCGTCATCATGAATGATGATCGTCATTTTTTCATGATTTCTCGTTTCGATTTCGAATTTTTTCCCGATGCCGGGCAGATCGTTTTCTTTAATATTCATAAAAAATCCCTCCGGAATATACTGTTTTTACACCGTAAATACAGATTGGCAATGAGAAATGGTCTGATGCCGGAGGTAATTTGACTGGTATTGTATCGGAATGGCGCATGTCCTTTCCATGGTGGAATCAATGAATTGATCAAGAGGTTTGACAGATAACAGGGAGATCATCCGGGATAACGCACCGTATCCTTTTGACAGGCCTTGCGGAGCGGTTTTGGTTTGAACCGGCGTCTTTGCCGAATCCGTTTCCTGCGGGTAAACCGAAATTTGTACATGGCTGTCTGTTTCTGTCACCAATTGGGAAGGAAGAGCGACATCCGAAGGGGGGAACAGCACCATAAAAAAGCTCAGTAACAAGCTGAGTATCACATATTTCATTATCGGCGTTTTTCCCCCCTTTTGTTTTGTATATCAATTTCACTATATAAAAATGTATGTTCAGTTTCAAATGATATGCATTTTTCGGTATCTGTTGACCTTGAAAAATAAAGGAGTTTCGCTTCGGGGGAAGGAATATATCATTTGAACAAAATATGTAAGCGGATTCAAGGGGGATGTAAACATGCAGTATATTCGTTATGAAGAAAAGGGAAAGATCGCGGAGATTGTGCTGAACCGGCCTGACAGTTACAATGCGCTGAATGAACAAATGCTCCGGGAATTGGAAAATGCATGCGTGATGGCAGCCGACAGTGAGGCGCTTATCGTGCTTTTACGGGGGGAAGGCCGGGGATTTTCCGCGGGCGGTGATATTCAGATGATGACGTCTGATCATGATTCAGGAGAATATGAACGGCTCATGAAAATGATCGAATCCATTACGCTGACCCTCTATGATATGAAAAAAATTGTGATTGCCGCCATCCACGGAGCCGCGGCGGGGCTCGGGCTGAGTTTCGCGCTGTGCGCCGATGTGGTGCTCGCCGAAGAAAACGCCCGCCTCGCGATGAATTTCATCGGCATCGGATTGGTTCCCGATGGAGGAGGCCATTATTTATTAATGAGACGCGTCGGTGAGATCGAAGCGAAAAAACTGATTTGGAGCGGTGAAAAATTGCCGGCTGAAAAAGCGGTGCGGCTCAAGCTTGCCGACGGGCTGTTCAGCGGCGGCCCTAGTGAGGGGGCACAACCGTATATCGACCGATTGCTGCATGCGCCGCTGTCAGCGATGATTGAAACGAAGGCTATTTATCAGAGCCTCCATATCAGCCGGTTAAAAGACGTTTTGTCTCTTGAACGAAAGGCCCAGGAAAATATGAGAAAAACGGATGATCATAAAGAGGGCATCCGCGCCTTTTTAGAAAAACGGACGCCGCAATTTAACCGGTAAAATACAGAAGCCGGAAAGCTTCTGTTATCTGTGGAATAAAATCAGCTTTCCGGCTTCATTTACCAAGCGATGAGTACTGTTCTCAAGCTTTTTTTCCTTCAATAAAGCCTCTCCGGCGGCCTTCGCCTCCGCCTCATTATCCGCTTCGATCCGTTCATTCAGCAGCGTTTCTCCCGACGCATGGAATGCGGTCAATACATATTGTCCCATCATGTCACCCCCTTTATAGAATGATATTCTGATAAAGAATTTAAAATCCTCCATTAATTTTTACCCATTATTAGTATATAATGGGTCAAGGAAGGAGTTGGATTTGTGCTTACAATTGAAAACGTAACGAAAACATTCGGCAGCTTTACCGCTGTTGACAATTTGAACCTGCAAATACCTGAAAGGGAAATGTTCGGGCTGCTCGGCGCAAACGGCGCGGGAAAAACGACGACCTTTCGGATGATTTTAGGTCTTTTAAGCCTGACTGACGGGCATATCACCTGGAAAGGACAGCCGGTCAATTATTCCATCAGTGAAAAAATCGGCTATCTCCCGGAAGAGCGGGGGCTGTATCCGAAAGTGAAGGTGAGTGACCAGCTTGTCTATCTGGCGAGATTAAAAGGAATGGGCAAAAAAGAGGCGGAAAAAGAGCTCATGACATGGCTCGAGCGGTTCGGCATTACAGATTACAAGAATAAGAAAGTCGAAGAGCTGTCGAAAGGAAACCAGCAGAAAATCCAGTTCATTTCGGCCGTCCTGCATAAGCCTGAACTGCTGATTCTCGATGAACCTTTCAGCGGTCTTGATCCGGTGAATGTCGAGCTGCTGAAAGAAGCGGTCATTTCTTTGAAAAACAGCGGCGTTTCCATCGTTTTTTCAAGCCACCGAATGGAGCATGTGGAAGAACTTTGTGAGAATTTGTGCATTCTCCAGAAGGGAAAACCCGTCGTTCAGGGCAATCTGAAAGACATTAAGCGGTCTTTCGGCAAAAAAAATGTCACCGTTCATTCAGATGATGACCTCAGCTTTTTAAAAACGCATGAAGGCGTCGTGAAATGGAAGGAAACAAATGACGGGATCAGACTGCAGGTCGCGAATGAACCGGTTTCTCAGGATATTTTCCGGGCCCTGCAAGGGAAAGGTTTTATACGGAAGTTCGAATTGGAAGAGCCGTCACTGCATGATATTTTTATAGAAAAGGTGGGGGCCGTTTATGAATAAATTTTGGATTATGCTGTTTCATACATATAAAAACAAAATCGCGGCAAAGTCATTCATTATTTCGACCGCCATTACCGTTTTATTAGTATTAGCGGTGACCAACCTGCAATCGATTATATCCGTGTTTCAATCGGATGACGGCAAGCAGCAAATCGCGGTGATTGATGAAACGGGCGGGCTGTACCCGGCGTTTGCAAAACAGCTTAAAGCGGCGGATACAGACAATGATCTGCAGGCAATGGAGACGAAGGAGTCCGAAAAAGATGCCGTAAAGCGAGTCAAAGACGGTGAATGGGACGGACTGTTTATCATCAGACAAGATCAAAAAGGAACGATAACAGGAGCATACAAGGCGCTGACCATTTCCGATGAATCAGCGTATAAACTGCTCAAGCAGGCTTTAACCCAGACAAAAACCGCTGTCGAAACCGCCAAGCTCGGCATTTCGGCAGAAAAAGTCAGCAGCCTCTACACTCCGCCGGAAGTCAGCAAAGACGCGCTGGAAAAAGGGGCGAAGTCTGAGGAAGAGCTCGGTCAGGTAATGGGGCTTGTATACATCATGCTGTTTGTCATCTACTTCTCAGTTATCATGTACGCAAGCATGATTGCGATGGAAGTGGCGACGGAAAAATCGTCACGGGTCATGGAAATTTTAATTTCAAGCATGCCGCCGATTCAGCAGATGTTTGCCAAACTGTTCGGTATCGCGCTCGTGGGGATCACACAGTTTGGGGTGCTGATTGCGGCGGGTTATCTCTCACTGAAGCTGAACCCTCATAATGAGGCGTCGTCGCCGATCAGTGCATTTCTCAATTTTACGGATGTTCCGGTCTCGACGATAGTCTATGCCGTCATTTTCTATTTGCTCGGCTATTTTCTTTACGCGACGCTTGCCGCGTTTCTCGGCAGTGTTGTCAGCCGGATAGAGGACGTACAGCAGACGATTCAGCCGATGGTTTTTTTAGTCGTGGCAGGTTTTATGATCGCCATGTTCGGCATCGGCAATCCTGACGCCGGTTTTATTACCGTTACATCTTACATTCCGTTTTTCACGCCGATGATTATGTTTTTACGCGTCGGGATGCTCGATATCCCGTTTTGGCAGGCTGCGGCCGGAATCGCCCTGACACTGGTCACTATCGTGATCTTTGCGGCGGTCGGCGCGAAAATTTACAAAGGCGGCGTATTGATTTACGGAAACGCCAGCGGATTCAAAGCGATCAAACAAGCGCTGCGCATCTCCAAAAAATAAGTGAAACAGCCCGGAACAGCCGGGCTGTTTTTTTATTTTGCAGAACGTGCATTCGTATAAAAACGGTGCTAAAATAAAGGTAATTCAATTTGCAGAAAGGGGAGGGCGAGATGACTGATCTGACGTTTATTCATGCCGCTGACCTGCATCTGGACAGCCCGTTTTACGGCATTTCGAATCTGCCTGAACCGGTATATGCGCGTATTAAAGAAAGCACATTTCACAGCGTCCGCCGTCTGACGGACGGGGCACTCCGGGAGCAGGCAGATTTCGTGCTGCTTTCGGGGGATCTGTTTGACGAAGCCAACAGAAGTTTAAAAGCCCAGCTGTTTTTGAGAAAACAGTTTACGAGATTACAGGAAGCGGATATCCAAGTGTTCGTCATATTCGGCAACCATGATCATTTGGGCGGTAAGTGGACGCCGATTGAATGGCCGGAAAATGTACATATCTTCACCTCGGATACACCGGAGGAAAAATCCTTCTTTAAAAACGGAGAGCTTGCGGCAAGCATATACGGATGCAGCTATCAAGAAAGAAGCGTAACGGTCAATCAGGCGGCCCGTTACCGGAAAATGACCGGCGCGCCTTATCATATCGGCATGCTCCACGGCATGTTATCAGGAGCGGAAGGGCATGACCCGTACTGCCCGTTTACGAAAGAAGACCTTGAAAAAAGCGGCATGGATTACTGGGCGCTCGGACACATTCATAAACGGCAGGTTCTGTCCGCCCGGCATCCCGCCGCCATTTACCCCGGGAATATTCAAGCCCGGCATTTAAAAGAAACCGGGCCTAAGGGATATTATCTCGTCCGGGCGGCAAACGGTGAGATGTCTTGGGAATTCAAAGAAGCGCATGATGTGTTATGGGAGGAAATTGATCTTGATATCTCCGGAGCTGAACATATGACTTCACTTCTGAAAGCCGCATCGGATACATTCTCCGGCTTGCGCGCGGCGGGCCGCCCGGCATGTGTCAGGCTGGTGCTTCGCGGCGCGGCGCCCCGCTTTTGGACGGAGGCGCCCGCAGGCATCGCGGAGGAGCTTCTTTCCGCTTTACAGGAGGAAGAGGCCGAAGAGGAATGTTTCGTCTGGCCGCTTGCGCTTGAGGATCGGACGGATGAAACAGACAACGTGCCGCCCGATCCGTTTTTTAAAGGGCTCCTTCAGGACATAGAACAATGCGCGGACATGAGCGGTGTATTTGAAGCCCTTGAGCGTCATCCCGTATACCGGCGTCAGATGGCTTCATTTACAGATGAAGAGATACTGGATATTAAGCGGCAGGCTCAAGCCGTTTTAAGACGCCAGATGAAGGAGATTCAGCGATGAAAATAACGGCGATGCATATTTACCAATACGGAAAATTTTCCGACCGAAGTTTTCAGCTGTCAGATTCTCCCGTGCAAGTGATCTACGGGTTAAATGAAGCGGGGAAAACGACATTGATGTCCTTTATCAAAAGCGTGCTGTTCGGTTTTCCGAAATCAAAAAAATACGAACCGAAAAACGGCGGGGTTTACGGCGGCGCTGTGGAATTGAAGCATGGCGATCACGGCGCTGTCAAAATCGAACGGACAAAAGGCGCTGCCGAAAAAGTCAGAGTGTATACGGCTTCAGGCGAAATCAAGGACGGAGAATGGCTCAAACAGCTTCTCTCCGATACAGACCGGGCGCTGTACGAAGCGATCTATTCGTTCGATGTATTCGGACTGCAGGAGATTCAAGCTTTTAACCGGGACAAAATCGGCGAGTTTCTCCTGTATTCGAGCTTATTCGGGTCGGAAGCGGCGGCAAAGCTTGACGGGCGGCTGGCAAAAGAACTTGACAGGATGTATAAGCCGAACGGGCGGAACCCCCGCTTAAATCAGGAGTTGGATACATTAAAGCGGCTCAGCGCCCAGCTGAAACAGGCGGAAGCTGCGGAAGCGGGCTATCACAGCCTTCTGGAAGAGAAAAAAAGCGCCGGCGGCCGTTTGCAGGATGCCGAAGCACGATTGAAAGACATAACTGAAGAAATCAAAACAGTAAAATCAGCGATAGAAGCAAAGCCGCTCGCAGATAAAAAAACAGCCTTGGAAAGCGAACTTTCTTCTTATCCGGAAGCATTGAAGCAATTCCCGAAGGACGGAATGCATCAGCTTGAAAAATACGAATCGCATCTCCATCCGAAAGCGGCCCGTCTTGAGGGGCTTCGGGCAAAAGCGGATGAACTCCGGCGGCAGGCTGAGCTGCTCGCTCCAAATGAGGACTTGCTGCAAAAAGAGCGGCAGCTGCAGGAGCTTTCCGGCGAGCAGCATATGTACGAATCGCGCGGCGAACAGCTTGCCGCCATCCAATCACAGATCCGGCAGACATCTGCCCGCGTTTCGTCAGGATTGCAGCAGCTCGGAAGACATGAGGAAGACGGCATTCTTTCACTGAACACCGATTATGAATATGAATGGCGGCTGCAGGAAGCCGTGCAGAGCGCCGGACAGGCAAGAGAAAGAAAGGCACAGCTTGATGCGATGTTCGAACAAGCGCGGCTGGAGCTGGAAGAAGCCGAACGAAAACATGCCGTGACGGCGGAAAACATTTTGGACCCCGCTGTCAGGAAAGAAAAAGAAGCCGCTTTACAATCATATAAGCAAACGGCTGATACAGAAGGAAACGAATGGCAGGCACATGTTCAGCATCTGGAAAAACAGCGCGCCAGACAAAAAAAGCTCTTTCTCGGTGCGGGCATTCTGTTCATTGCGATTTTCGCTATGTTAAAGGAATGGCTGCCCGCCGCCCTTTTTACCGGCGCTCTGCTGCTGTATATGCTGTCCGGCATGCAAAAACCGTTGCCGTCAGAAAGAGGAGGGCCCGGACACAAGAAAAAGAAGCCGGCGATCTCTAAAGAAGCGGCTGATCTTCTGCAGGAAGAGCTTTGGCGTGACGGCCGGCACCGGCAGCAGCTGATTGCGGATCAAGCCGTGCTTGAACAGAAAGAAGCGGCATATGAAAGAATCATCCGCCAATATGAAGAATGGGAGGCGGAAATGGCGCCGTCTGAAAAACAGGCGGAACTTTTTATGAAGGAACTGGGGTTTTCAGGAAGTCCTTCCCATCTTCTTGACGCATATCATGTGATGAAAGATGTCAAAAAAGAAATCCTTAACAAGCATGAGCTGACCATTGAAGCGGGCCGGCTGCAAAAGCTGCAAAGAGCATTTGAGGACCGGGTCAAAAAGCTGAGTCCTTCAGACGGAAGGAAGCTGTCCGTAAAAGAAAGACTGCACGTTTTGCTGGCGCAGGCGGAACTGGCCCGTGAGGAAGCAAAACGAAAGCAGGCGCTCGAAACGGATCTGCTGCATGCACAAGAGCAAATGCGTGAATTAAACGAAGAAGTTCATTACTACGAACAGCAGGTCAAACAGCTTTTCATGGCGGCAGGCGCAAAAAACCGCGAACACTTTTGTGAACTCGCCAGGCTGAATGAAAGCCGCCGGGAAACAGAGCGGCAGCTGCGCGAAATCAAAACGCACTTGTCCGGCATAGGCGGAAAACAGCTGGAGCCGTACATGAGCCGCACAGTGTCCGAACTTGAACATACAGTCGTTCAGAAGGAAAAAGAGAAAGAAACGCTTGAGGAAAAAAACGCGCAGCTCCGTGAGCAAACCGCTTTATTAACGGTGAAGCAAGAGCAGCTGGAGTCTTCGGGGCTTGTATCCGATTTAAAACAGCAGACAGAAATGCAGAAGGAGCGCGTGAAAAAAACCGCTAAAGAGTGGGCCGCATTACAGACGGTCAGACACATTATCAGGGAAAAAATGGAGCGGCATAAAAAAGTGACGCTTCCCCGTCTGTTAGAAACCGCCGGTGCATTATACGGACCGCTTACGGACGGACGCTATCACAAATTGTATTTTTCCGAAGCTGATGATTCCATTATGGTCATGCGGAAAGACGGAACGGTGTTTTCTGCAGGCGAACTGTCACAGGCGGCATGCGAGCAGCTTTATGCGGCGATTCGTTTTGCCCTTGCGTCAGAGAGGGAGTCTGCGGTATCACTGCCGTTTTTACTTGATGACAGTTTTGTCCATTTTGACAGGCAGCGGCTGCAGCGGCTGTTTGATGTGCTGAATCAGCTTTCAGAAGGCGGGCGGCAGATACTTTATTTCACCTGCCATGAGCATGTCAGCCGGTCTTTTCACAGCGGACAAGTCATGCGGCTCCTGTCATAAAAGAGTTTATTTTCAAAAAAGAGGTATGTGCTATACTGGTATTATGTAAGATATGGAGGGAGCTTTTAATAGAATGGCAAAAGGTATTATGCTGCACGAGGTCGGCGAGCAGGTCGATCAATACTTTCTGATTAAATCTTCGACTAAGGGAATCGCAAGCAACGGAAAACCATTCCTGACGTTAATACTGCAGGACCAATCGGGAGATATCGAAGCGAAGCTGTGGGATGCCAAGCCGACTGATGAAGTAACGTACGCGGCGCAGACGATCGTGAAGGTGATCGGAGATGTCCATCACTATCGCGGACGAAACCAGCTTAAGCTGAGAAACATCCGGCCGGCCGGCGAGAACGAAAATGTCAGCATTGATGATTTTCTGGAAACGGCGCCGATTCCGAAAAATGAAATGATGGAAACCGTCACTCAATACATTTTTGAAATGAAAAATCCAAACATCCAGCGGATCACAAGACATCTGGTCAAAAAATATGCGGCTGAGTTTATGGATTACCCGGCTGCGGCTAAAAACCACCATGAGTTCGTCTCCGGGCTCGCGTATCATGTAGTGTCCATGCTGAACCTGGCAAAAGCGATTGCCGATCTGTATCCGTCTCTTGACCGGGATTTACTGTATGCCGGAGTCATTCTGCATGATCTCGGCAAAGTAAAAGAGCTTTCAGGCCCCGTCTCCACAACGTACACCGTGGAAGGGAATCTGCTCGGGCACATTTCGATCATGGTGACAGAGCTTTCAAAAGCAGCCGAAGAGCTTCAGATTGACGCTGAAGAAGTGCTGATTCTGAAACATTTGATTTTAAGCCATCACGGAAAAGCGGAATGGGGAAGCCCGAAACCGCCGATGGTGAAAGAAGCGGAAATTCTGCACTACATTGATAATCTGGATGCAAAAATGATCATGATGGACAGAGCGCTGGAACGGGTGAAGCCGGGCGAATACACAGAGCGTGTATTTGCGCTTGAAAACCGTTCTTTCTATAAACCGACTTTCCATCAATAAGATAAAAAGGCCGATTCTCTATGATCGGTCTTTTTTACGTTCAGCTCTCATAACTTGTCTTTATCAAGCATAACTTAGAATAAAGACTCTGGGTGAAAAAGGGAGGAAACCGACGTGCTATTTTTTCCTTGGTGGGTATACCTTTGCATTATCGGAATTATTTTCAGCGCATATAAGCTTTTCACAACAGCTAAAGAAGAGGAAAAGCTTGACCAGTCGTTTATTGAAAAAGAAGGAAGGGTGTATATTGAACGGATGGAACAGGAACGCGAGCGCCGTATGGCTGCGCCCGCAAGTGAAAACGGGGATGCAGAAGAAAACTCCAATCATTCCATCGCATAAAAAAACTGTGCGGCTCGCCGAGAGCCCGCACAGTTTTTTTATTTAGATTCAGAAGATGTTGAAGTGTTAAACGTGTCTTTTAAGTCTTTGTCTTCCACTTTTACGTCAGCTTTTTTCATGACTTTTTGAATTGCCGCCTGTACAGCTGAGTTGTCGTTTAATTTCTGTTTAAGAACTTCTTCTTTCAGTTCTTTTTTCATGTCATCATATTTGCCGCGTTCTTCCGTCTTTTTGATGATATGATAACCGAATTTTGTTTTGACCGGATCGCTGACTTGTCCGACTTTCAGGCCGAATGCAGCTTTGCTGAATGTTTCATCCATTGACTTTTTATCGAACCAGCCAAGGTCGCCGCCGCTGTCTTTTGATGTGTCAGTTGAGTATTCTTTCGCAAGCGTTTCAAACTTCTCGCCTTTTTTCAGCTTTTTCTCCACTTCGTCAGCTGTCTTTTTGTCAGCGACAAGGATGTGGCTTGCGCGGATTTTACCTTTTAAGCCGTCGTAATATTCTTTCGTTTCGGAGTCAGTCACTTTGATGTTGTCTTTCGCCGCTTTTTGTGCAAGCAGTTCGTACTTCACCTGATCTTTCAGGTAATCTTCGCCGTACTGCTGTTTAAGGGCGCTGTACTGATCACCGAGCTGCGTTTTGTACTCTTTCAGCTTGTTATCGATTTCTTTATCCGTTACTTTGTATTTTTTTGCTAATACTTTTTCTTGTACGAGCTGTGTCAGCACACTTGCACCCGCAGTTTTTTTCATGTTCGTGTAGAGCTCGCCTTTTGTTACATTTCCGGCATCTGTCTTGGCGATTACGTCGTTGTCGCCGCTGCTGCAAGCGCTGAGAGCCAGGACGCTCGTTGCCGTAATAGCTGCTATCGCGATTTTCTTCATTCCTTTAAACACTCCTAATCATCCAAATTAAATTGCATATGCGTATCATAACATATTGTGGCTTTCTGTAAAAAGATTTTAAATAAAGGGCATTCGTCTAGTCAAACTTTTTCCTGATACATACAAATATATTGATCATGAAAAGGAGGTAATGAACCATGGGCGGAGGATATTCAAACGGTTTCGCGCTGCTCGTAGTACTGTTCATATTGCTTATCATCGTAGGTGCAGCTTACATTTGCTAAGCGAAACGGATCGCTTTTTCTAAAAGCGGTCCGTTTTCTTACCCGGGCGCCTAATCGTTTCAGAAGTAAATTGCATATGATGTAATTGGAAAAATAAAACGTTTTGTAGGAGGTGCTTTTGGAGATGGGTGAAGTATTTGCAGGCGGTTTTGCATTATTGGTTGTTCTGTTCATCTTATTGATCATCATCGGCGCTTCTTGGCTTTATTAAGAAAAAAATATGGCTGTCGGGGGGTCAGACCTCCGTCAGCCATATTTTTTTGCCTGTTTACACAGTAAAGGAGATCTCGACGAATGAAGAGATCAGTAAAATTAAAATAGATACATTAATAAAACGGAATACCTTATCCTGCCGGTCTTCAGGAATCTCTCTGACAAGGCATAATGTATTTGTGAGCCTGTTTATGAAATAAAGAATAAACAGGGCAGCCACGATAAAATAGAATAAAATGATGGGAGATTCCCCCTCTCTCTGAACTGCTCCCATATTACATTACCAAATATTTATTAAAAAAGATAGAATGTAACCTGAAAAATCAGCGGGACATCAAGACTCCGGCACTTTTTTTACTAAAATATCAAAACCGTCGGATTCCTGGTCAATCAGACATGATTTGGGCGCTTTGACCAGATGGAGCGCAAACAGAAGATCAGGCAGGCAATACCCCGCATGAATGCTCGAAATCATATAAAAGTAATGAGCGTGTCTCGGAAATGCCAGTCCGGCATAAAACAATAACGGCGTAATGAATAAAAACGGGCTGATCGTTGAAATCAGCATCGTCGTTTTCGGTATGCCTTTCCATGTCGGCATCCGCAAGAAGTACATTTTCATTTCCTTTTTTCTTTTTTTACAGATCATCGGCAGGACATGTATGACTTTATGTACAAATAAAGTAACAACGAGCAGAACACAAAAAGCAAACACGTGCCCGTCACTTAAACTGATATTCGGACGCAGCAGCCCGAATGCCAAGAAGTTGCATATAAAAAACAGGATCATAAAACCTACAGCAGTCAATAATAAACGAACCGCACCATAATCTTTGATCAGATTAATGGTTTTCCAGCAATTCATCAGAGTCATCCTTCCGTACAAAGATGGAATACAATCTCAAAATAATTTACTCTCTTCAGGAGAAAAAATCAATCCTTTTTTAAAGAAAAAAATAAACCTGGAAAGAGAAGAACAGAAGAGCTCGGTGAAACATGGAAATGTACGGTTTAACCTTTCTTCTCCATTCATTATCAGCTAAAATAAGATTAAAGATAGAAAGAAGTGAAACGGATGGATTCAATGGATCAGCGTATCGGGCGTTTAGAATATTACATACAATTGCTGGTGAAAACGGTGGATATGGATAAGTACCCTTTTTATGCGATGATGATTGAAAAAGGGCTGACCGAAGAAGAAGGAGAAGAGGTCGGGCGGATCTGCCGCGAATTGGAGGACGAGCTGGAGTCGCAAAAAGCGCAAGGCTTTGTGACGTTTGACAAGCTCCTTGCGCTTTTTGCGGGACAGCTGAACGAAAAATTAGATGTTCATGAAACGATTTTTGCTCTGTATGAGCAGGGGCTTTATACAGCGCTGATGGAAGAGTTTATTGAGATTATGAAGCACTTTGATTAACTGTTGATCGGTTCCAGCTCTTCAGCCGTTTCATGGACAGCCGATTCGTCCGTTTTTTTCTTCAGCCTTCCGTCTTCACTTTCAAAATCATTGTTTATGTTTGTCAATGATTTCTCGAATATCTCCATAAAATCTTCGCCGTAAATGTGGCGGATGACACAGGTTAATTCTTCAACCTCAGGAAACTTCCCGAATAAGTGGTAGATCGGCTGTGAGCCTTTAAACACCGCGTTCCTCGACGGATCAAATTCCTCAAGCAGGCTTTCGAATACATTTTCCCCTTCTTCAGTTAACTGAATGTACGTGTTCCGTTTATCATTCAGCCGCTTGGAAAATTTCAGATATCCCCGTTCTTCAAGCTTTTTTGAAAAGTTAAATGCAGTTGATACGTGCATAACGCCGAATTTGGCGATTTCTGAAATAGAAGCTCCTTTAAGCTGATAGGCAATCCATAATATATGATGCTCATTAATATTAAGGTCGTACGGCTTCAGCCAATTCTGCCAGTCTTTCTCGATAGATTTCCAGAGCGCTTTGGACAGCTGCGCCATTTTTTGGGTATAGATTAAAGCTTCTTTTAGATCGTAAGGCGGTTCAACACGATTCAATACAGATCACCTGCTTCACATTTTCTTTTCCTCTATTATGCCAATAAAATAAAGATTAATAAAGATGAAAATTTAAGAATTTTATAATAAATTCTTAATCCTTTGCTGGGAAAGGCTTTAAACCGCAAAAAAAAGTGCGGAACGCAATAGGTCCGCACTTTTTTTGGTTGTATAGGATATTAGTTTTGTAAGGTTTTCTCCAGCTGTCTGATTTTCTCTTCGATATCAGCGATTTCCTTTTGGAGATCCTGCTGGTGCGGCTTGATTTCCTCCTGCCACCTTTTAATGCTGGTCTGAAGCTCTCCGCCTACGTCTTTAATGACTTCTGCGCTTTCTTTCGCCGTTTGGACAAGCTGGTCCTTAAGCGCCATTCCGTCTTTTTTTAACCGTTTGATTGTGTCCTCAATTGAATTGCAATTCTCTTTGATTTTGCCCCGCAGCTCTTTTCCGGATGAAGGAGCCGAGAGTAACACCGCTGCGCCTCCGATCAATCCGCCTACGAAAAGGCCTGTTAAAAGGGAACGTCCGTCAGCCATTTGAATCACCCCGTTTTTTTTCTCATAACTTTTATCATTTTTGTTCAGAAGAATAAACTTCTATACATAGCTTGCTTTATTTTAGCATATTTTTTAAGGGAAAAGGAGGGAGAAGGTTGTCTGTCTTTATGATTGTTTTATCTTGTATGGCTCTTGTCTTTGCGGCGGGCGCCGTTTATTACCTGAAACTGCTCGGCCAGGCCGCTTCTTATCCGCCGAAGCGGGTCGTCCGCCAAAAGGCCATCGTCTGCTCAGCAGGAACCGCCCTCGCATTGTTCCTTATCTTTTTCACAAAACTTCTCGTATAAAACATGCTGAAACACATTAAAAAACCTCTTCCGGCCGGAAGAGGTTTCGGTATGCGGTTATTTCACCGTTTCAATCATATTGGACCGTTTTAAGATCGTCTGCACAATCGGATGCATAATGATAATGGCGATCGTATTCAGCGCAGCCGCCGGAAGGACGACCGCGAGCACCAATGCGGTGAATCCGCCCGGCAGGCCGACAATCAGAAGGGCCAGCGCCAAAAAGAGCAAACCGGAGATGAAGGTGCCGGCTATCGTAATGACGGCGGCGGCCGCTGTTTTCACGCTCTTTTTCACCAAAAGCGCCAGCGCGAGAAACAGAAACGCCGTTACCGGTTTTTCAATGATATTCGGAAGCTGTCCGCCCGGAAAAGATGTCGTGAGTGCGGAAATGATTCCCGTTACAATCCCGATCATCAGTACGTTCTGCACACGGGGGAATAACAGAATACCCATAAACATCATCACAAGCATCATATCGGGTTTCATTCCGAATAATACCGGCGGCATAATGGAATGAAGCACCGCTCCGATTGCCGCAAACAGGGCCATAATGACTAATTCTTTTGTTTTCATACTAAGCTCTCCTCTGCTAAGCTTTTTCGCCATCCAATAATATGCTCGTCATTTATTGCGATGGCCGGAAAAATTGATATGCAAACAGTATATCAAAGGAACCGTTATGTTAGAAGAAATTTATTCGTTTTCCTGCTGGAACTTTCTCATAAACTGAGCCAGTTTTTCACAATCAGCCAGGCTGACGGCGTTGTAGATAGACGCCCTGCAGCCTCCGACTGAGCGGTGGCCTCCGAGTCCGATCATTTTAGCCGCTTTCGCTTCTTCAACGAATTTTTTCGTGAGACTGCTGTCGCGGAGGGTGAACGTGACGTTCATGTGAGAACGGCTGTCTTTTGCGGCATGCCCCGCGTAAAACCCGCCGCTTGCGTCGATTGTGCCGTACAGGACATCGGCCTTTTCCTGATTGCGCCGTTCAGCCGCTTCGACACCGCCGTTTTCAGCCAGCCATTCAAGGACGAGGCTCAGCATATAAATCGCAAATGTAGGCGGCGTATTATACAGTGAGTCGGCTTTTGTGTGAGTGGAGTATTTCAAAATTTTAGGGACGTTGGCGTTTTCGTTTTCAAGCCATGATTTTTTCATGATGACGACCGTGACGCCGGACGGCCCGAGGTTTTTCTGGGCTCCGCCATAGATGACATCAAACGTTTTGACATCAATTTTTCTGCTCAGGATGTCGCTTGACATGTCGGCTACGAGCGGGATCGGTGAATTCGGGAACTCTTTCCACTGCGTTCCGAAAATCGTGTTGTTTGACGTAATATGCAGGTAGGCGCCGTCTTTGATTCCTGAGAGGTCCGCTTCCGGTATGCGGTTGTGGTTTGAATCTGCGCTTGTTGCCGTGACGGATGTGTTTCCGAACAGTTTCGCCTCGGCGAGTGCTTTTTCAGACCATGCGCCCGTTACGATGAAGTGCGCCGTTTTTTCCGGTGTTAAAAAGTTCATCGGCAGCATGGAGAATTGAAGGCTTGCGCCGCCTTGAAGAAATAAAATATCATAATCATCGGGAATATCCATCAGTTCTTTCAGAAGGCTTTTGGCTTTTTGGTGCACCGCGTCATATTCTTTGCTCCGGTGGGACAGCTCCATGACGGACATGCCGGTATCATTGAAGTTGACAAATTCTTTTTGTGCTTTTTGCAGCACATCCAGTGGAAGGGCTGCGGGTCCTGCATTGAAATTCGTTGTACGTTCCATGTTTACGATCTCTCCCTGTTTTCCGCTTTAGTGTAAGAAATAATACAATTATCCTATCACAATTTTTTGATTTTTTTGATATAAAAAAATATAATTTATGTTTTTTGTGTTTCCGGACGCAAAAAAACCTCATCTTTAAGATGAGGCAAGCCGTTTTCTGACGGTTGAAGCGATCTTCTGAAGATCGTCAGGCGTATAGTCTTCGGCGTGGGTCTTCCAGACAGCCCCGAAACCGTCGCCTTTTCCGTAACGCGGAATGATATGCATGTGAAAATGGAACACCGATTGGCCCGCTTTTTCACCGTTGTTATTGAGAATATTCAGCCCGATCGGCTCGAATTCATCGCGGATGGCGCGTGCGATTTTCGGCACCGCTTCAAAATATTCTTTAGAAAGCTCAGGCGTAAACTCGTACACGTTTTCGATATGTGTTTTCGGAATCACGAGCGTATGGCCTTTTGTGACCTGGCTGATATCAAGAAACGCCGCGACGTGTTCATTTTCGTATACTTTTGAAGACGGAATGTCACCGGCAATGATTTTGCAGAAAATACAATCGTCCGCTTTGTGCATAGATGGGTTTCCTCCCTGAAAAGAAATATATGTATATTCTCATCGTACCACAAAAACGGCCAAAACAAAAAACAGGATGAACGGCTGCGCGTTCACCCTGATGCAGAAGTACGAAGCTTTATCACAGAAAATTGAATATGCCTTTTGTAAGCACCTCATTTGTTTTTAAAATGAAGACTTATGAGTCTGCTTAATCATTCCTGGGACAAACACCTCATTTGATTATTTCATCATGAATGAAGAACATCATCAAAGCAGTGTGTGAAGAAATTGTAAGCACAGGACATGTTGATTTTCATCCAACTGTTCTAAGACGTCTTTTATAAACACCTCATTTTCAGTTGATTAAAGCTGTTTCCTTCTACATACATTATGATGTCCGCCAAAACGATAACTATGCACGATTTTCACGTGAGAAAAAAAGGGAATCGTTTCAAATCAGACTTTATTTTTGGTACTATGAAGAAAAACGAATCAGAAGGGGAGAAATTATGTCTCTGCTATCGGTAAAAGACTTAACCGGCGGTTATACGAGAAACCCGGTCTTAAAAAATGTTTCATTCACCCTTGAGCCGAACCAGATTGTCGGACTCATCGGATTAAACGGCGCGGGCAAAAGCACGACGATCCGGCATATTATCGGATTAATGGACCCGCATAAAGGCTCGATCGAGCTGAACGGCAAGACGTTTTCGGAGGATAAGGAAAGCTACCGCTCGCAATTTACGTACATCCCCGAAACGCCGGTGCTTTATGAAGAACTGACGCTCAAAGAGCATTTGGAGCTGACGGCCATGGCGTACGGCCTTTCCAAAGAAACGCTTGAAAAAAGGCTTCCTCCGCTTCTGAAAGAATTCAGAATGGAAAAAAGGCTGAAATGGTTTCCCGCTCACTTTTCCAAAGGGATGAAGCAGAAGGTCATGATCATGTGCGCGTTTCTCGCGGAGCCTTCGCTTTATATCATTGACGAGCCGTTTCTCGGCCTTGACCCGCTTGCGATCAATGCATTGCTGGAGCGGATGGACGCCGCGAAAAAAGCCGGATCAAGCGTGCTGATGTCAACGCATATCCTGGCTACGGCAGAGCGCTACTGTGACGCTTTCATTATTTTACATAACGGCGAAGTGCGGGCAAGCGGCACACTGGAAGAACTGAGAGAGCAGTTCGGCATGAAAGACGCAGCTCTTGATGACTTGTATATCGAACTGACGAAGGAAGACGCCGGCCATGAATAATATGTCTACTATTTGGCAGTCCCGGCTTGAAGAGCATATAAAGGAAACCAGAATGTATATGAAATATATGCTCAATGATCATCTCGTCATTGTGCTGATCTTTTTTATTGCCGGAGCGGCAAGCTGGTACAGCAAGTGGGTCAAAGACATTCCCGTTCATTTTCCGTCATTTTGGGTGATGGCGGTGCTCTTTTCATTTGTGCTGACCGGTTCATACGTCCGGACACTGTTAAAGGAAGCGGACCTCGTGTTTCTGCTGCCGCTTGAACCGAAAATGGGGACATACTTTAAGCATTCATTTAAGTACAGCTATCTGTCACAGCTGTTTCCGCTTATTGCCCTGTCGCTTGTATGCATGCCTCTGTTTTTCGCTGTAAGTCCGGGGGCGTCGCTTGCGTCGTATGCCGCCGTATTTATTCAGATGCTGGCGGTAAAAGCGTGGAATCAGGCCATGGAGTGGCGGATGACGTTTATGAATGACAGAAGCATGAAAATGATGGATGCGGTCATACGCTTTATCTGCAATATGCTGCTTTTATACTTCGTCTTACAGTCGTTTTATGTGTACGCTGCCGCCGTCTACATTGTGATGGCCGGCCTTTATGTGTATTTCACATCGGCCGCAAAACATAAATCATTAAAATGGGAAGCCCATATTGAATATGAATTAAGAAGGAAGCAGCGGTTTTACAGAATCGCCAATCTGTTTACCGATGTGCCTCACCTGAAGAAACAGGCAAAACGCCGGGCGTATCTCGACTTTTTGCTCAGAATGATTCCGTTTGAACAGCGGAAAACGTTCTCCTATATGTATGCGCGGGCCTTTCTGCGTTCAAATGATTATCTCGGCATTCAGGTCAGGCTCACGATTATTTTTATCCTGATTATTATGCTCGTTTCCGCCAATCCGTGGATAACGGCGGCGTTAACCGTATTTACCGTCTTTATTACGGGGATACAGCTTCTGCCGCTGTTCGGGCATTTTCATCATCTGTCGTTACAGGAGCTTTACCCGGTCAACCAGAAAGCGAAGCTGCAAAGTTTCTTTTCGCTGATGAAATCGGCGTTAACCGTGCAGGCGCTGCTGTTCTGTGCAGCGTCAGCTTATGCCGCGGGAATCAGCGGGGCGCTGTATGCGGCTGTTGCTTCAGCCGTTCTGATTTTTGTGATCATGCCTTCGTATATGGGCGGAAGATTGAAAAAGTACGGCAAGCTGTAATCTATCGGGTTTTTGAAACCTCAATGAAAGAAGGAGACACAGATGACCGACGATCAGCAGCTGATACAGGAAGCACTGCAATGGAAAGCGCGTTTTTTGCGCAAAGATTCTATGCTTGAACGTTTTTCTAAAGGAATGCAGGCGAAAATCAATGAGCGGATTCCCGATAAAATTCATGCCGTCATCACAGAAAGCATTAAAAAAATGACCGAAGCAACAATGGCGGGTTCAAATCTGGTGAAAAGCAAGCGGGATACAAACGGTATGACGCTTGCTGAAAAAGATGCCCTCGCCAGACAAACCGTCGCATCGTACCAAAAGGTCGCGGCAGCCGAAGGTATCGGTACGGGGGCCGGCGGAATTTTTTTAGGGATGGCTGATTTTCCTTTGCTGTTATCCATTAAAATGAAATGTCTGTTCGATCTTGCCTCCATTTACGGCTATGATGTGAAAGACAGGGATGAACGATTGTTTTTGCTGTTTATTTTTCAGCTGGCTTTCTCAAGCGGTGAACAGCGGAAACGCATATACTCAATGATTGAACAATGGGATTCGAAAAAGCATGATGTCGATTGGAGAGTTTTTCAGCAGGAATACCGCGATTATCTGGACGTGGTGAAATTGTTTCAGCTTTTGCCGGTCGTCGGAGCCGCCGTGGGCGGAGCGGCCAATTATAAACTGCTGTCACAGCTCGGTGAGACGGCAAGGCACGTTTTTCATTTAAGAATCACAGCAGCCGGTACGTAATGTACCGGCTGTTTTTTATGTCAGCGGGGGTAGCTTACCGCGGCGCCGATAAGCACCTTGGCGGCCGTCAGCATCGCTTTTTCATTAAAATCAAATTTCGGGTGGTGATGAGGATAAATGGTTTCCGCGTTTTCTAAAGCGGCGCCCGTAAAGAAAAATGCGCCTTTTGTATGCTGCAGATAATAGGAAAAATCCTCTCCGGCCATCTGCGGCTCTCCTTCAACGACCTTCGTGACGCCGTCTGTTTCCGCTGCGGCTGCCGCACAATGCGCCGCTTCCTCAGGATGATTAACGACGGCGGGATAACCGCGCTTGAAACGATATTCATAGGAAGCGGAGTGCATGGAACAGATTCCTTTTACGACGGCTTCTATTTCTGCTTCGAGCAGGCTGCGCACACTTTCGTCAAACGAGCGGACGGTGCCTGATATGACTGCCTGATCGGCAATCGCATTAAACGGATTTTCAGCGGTGAACGAGCCGGCTGAGATGACGGCCGGCTGCACCGGATTTACCCGCCGGCTGACGATATGCTGAAGAGCCGTGACGATTTGTGAGCCGATTAAAACGGCGTCCTTCGTATCGTGAGGAATCGCGCCGTGGCCGCCTTTGCCGATGACTTTAATCGTAAAGCCGTCAGCGGCGGCCATCACTGGGCCCGGGCGGCATAAGACCGTTCCGACGGGTTCAGTCGCCCAAAGGTGAGTGCCGAAAATGGCATCGACATGCTCGAGGCAGCCATCCTCAATCATTGATTTTGCTCCGCCGGGAGATAATTCTTCGGCGTGCTGGTGGATCATCACAAATGACCCTTTCAGTTTTTCCCGGTTGCGGTACAGCACTTTTCCGACCGCAAGCAGAGCCGCCGTATGGCCGTCATGCCCGCAGGCGTGCATGACGCCGGGAATTTGTGAAGCATAGGGCACATCTTTTTCATCCTGTATCGGCAGAGCGTCAAAATCAGCTCTGAGTGCCACGGCCGGTCCCGGTTCACCGCCTTCAATATAGGCTGTGACACCGTTGCCCCCGACATTCGTCCGGATGGGAACGCCGAGCTTTTCATAAAATGAGGCGATGAACGCCGGTGTTTTTTTCTCCTTAAACGATGGCTCGGGATTCATGTGAAGGTGACGCCTGATTTCAACCATTTCCTCATACAGCCCGTCAAGCTGAGCGTTTAAGCTTTTTTGAAGTGTCGTTAACGTCAAAAGCGATGCCCCCTCGTCTGCTTTTCCCATGATTGTATAGAAAATGTCAGAAGATTTCAATCCTTTTGCTACGGGAGAATGATGATGGCGGCGATCGTTGTGACGACTAGCCCGGCCGCAACCGGGATAAAGTTTTTCCTGGCAAGCTCAAACGGGTCAACTTTACAAATAGCCGCAGCGGGGATCAGTGCCCAAGGGACCAATGTTCCGCCCCCGACCCAGATCGCTGAAATCTGGCCCAGCGCCGTTAAAACGGCCGGGTCCGTATGAAGCGCGGCGGAAAACAGCTTTGCCATCGAGCCTGCAAGAGATATACCGGAAAACCCTGACCCGTCGAGCCCGGTAATCGCACCGACTGCGGCCAGGGCGATGCCGGCGAATTCTCCGGACATCGGAAAAGAATGGGACAGGGCCAATCCGAGGTCATTGACGATCCCCGCAGATCCTTTCGGCAGCGGGGTGTTCAAAATACTTTTAAACCCCGCGTCACCGAGATAAAAGAAGGCCGCGATCGGAATGACGGGGCCGAATACTTTAAAGCCGAATTGAAAACCGCCGATAAAATACTCGGTGATCTTTTCTAAATGCCGCTCTTTATATACAATGAAATGAACGATCAGGAGAATGCCGATCGCGGTTCCTCCGACGAGTGCCGTCGCCTCGTTTCCTTGCAGACGGTATACAATCATGCAGATAATATCGGCGAGAAAAACAAGCGGAATGAAAACCGCCAGGATCACCCTGAGTTTTTTCGGCAGATACATACTTGTGTCCAAAGAACCGGAGCTGTCCAAGGAGAGGGGGGCCTTCGTTTTTTTTCGATCCCGCATGATGAGGAAGAAAGCGGTGATTGTCGTCGTTAACCCCATGATCAAAACGAGCGGAATACTTGCCTGCATGACATCGCCCACGGGAATGCCCGCGGCATCGGCCGTTAATTTCGGGGCCGCCTGAATGACGTAATCCCCCGATAAAGCGAATCCGTGGCCGAACAGGTTCATCGCCATAGCCGCGGCGATCGGAGAAAGGCCCGCCCGGATCGCTGCGGGAAGCAGCACAGCGCCGATCAGCGCCACCCCTGGTGACGGCCAGAAAAAAAGAGAGATGGCAAACATCAGACAGCCGATAACCCAATACGCGACAGCCGGCCCTTTCATCAGCTTTGCAAACGGAGAAATCATCGCTTCATTAATACCGGTTTCGGTCAAAAGGCCGCTCATCGCCACGATAAAACAAATGATAAAAATTGTCGGCAGCAATTCTCCGGCGGCATACGTGAAGCTGTGAAACAGGCTGCTGACCGAAGCGGAGAATGAATGCGTCGTCCATAGCGCAATCACAAAAATGCCGGCGAGTGAAATAAAGGTTGTATCTTTTCTGAGAAGCATAAAAACGATAATGGCCGCGATAAAAGCAACATAAAGCAGATGTACCGAGTAGACGCCGATCCCCAATTGAACCACTCCGTTTATAAATAGGATTGCTACAGGTTATTCATAGGCGGGCGGAAGGTGCAAAGAACGAAGCGTAAAATCGGGACATTAAAAAAGCCGGAGAATCTCCGGCGGTTTTTTAGTCTATTGCGTAATAAGCGGTTACATAAGACGGCCGGGAGAAAATAGACGTCGTGTCGATGCCGGCAGATGTTCCGCGTTTTTTATGAGCTTCCTGATAAGAGTTTGACTGCTGCCAATCCTGAAAGGCTTTTTCCTCTTCCCACAGGGTCAAAATGACATACGTATCGCCTTCGAGCGGTCTTAATACGCGGATGGCTTGAAAACCGGGTTCATTTTCCACTTTGCCGGCGCGGTTTTTAAACCGGTTTTCAAACAGCGGACGGCCTTCCTGGGTAACGGCGATGTTGTTGAGGACGGCGTAGCCCGGATTTTTTATTTCCCCGACGCTGTCGATGCTTTCATAGGAATGGGGCGCCTGAAAAACGGTTTCTCCATTTGTTTCATGAATTAAAACCGCATTATCCTCACCTTGCATCAGCACCATATTCTCACTCGGGTGTTTCTTTGCAATCGTCTTTAAAAAATCGGCTGTCCCGTATGTAATATAAACCTTCATATCAGCCACCTCCTGCTTGCTAGTATATCAAAAGAGTGGTATAAGTTTCTATTGGCGACTCATTCTGACATAATTCGAAACAATATTTCCCATACTACAAGTTAAGAAAGGCGAGGTGACTTATGCTGAAAAAGAAAAAAAGATTCTTTATTCCGGCTGTAATTGCGGCGGCAACCGCTTTTCTCGCGTTAATCGGATACATTATCATTATATTTCTCGGCCATTATGTCATCGATGAAAAGAAATTAATACTGCACGCATCTTCAAAAATCGTCGATCAAAACGGTGATGAAATCGCGAGCCTCTATACGGAAAATCGCGAGCCGGTATCCATTCAGCAGGTTCCGGAAGATGTGAGAGATGCCTTTATCGCCGTTGAAGATAAACGGTTTTACGAACATCACGGCATTGATGTGAAGTCTGTCGGCCGGGCGGTGTTCCGGGATGTTTTAGCAGGCGGCAAGGTGGAAGGCGGAAGCACGATCACCCAGCAGCTGGCGAAAAACATTTTTCTGACTCATGATAAAACATTTTTGCGCAAGACGAAGGAAGTCATTATCGCCATCAATCTTGAGCGTGATTACAGCAAGGACAAGCTGCTTGAAATGTACCTGAACCAGCTTTATTTCGGCCATGGCGTTTACGGCATTCAAGCCGCGTCCCACTACTACTTTAATAAAGAAGTAAAAGATTTAACCGTTGCGGAAGGAGCCGTTCTGGCAGCGATTCCGAAGGCGCCATCTCTTTATTCGCCGATTCAGCATCCGGATAAAAATAAAGAACGCCGCGATACGATTCTTGCAATGATGAACGACCAAGGCTATATCAGCGCCAAGGAAGCCGTCAGAGCCCAGGGCCGGACATTGGGGCTTCATGTCAAGAAAACATCAGAAACGCCTTGGTTTGACAGTTATATCGATCTTGTCATCAAGGAGGCGGAATCCCGTTATTCGATGTCGGGTGAACAGCTGCTTCAAGGCGGCTATACGATCCGGACGTCACTTGATTCCAAGCTGCAGAAAACGGCATACACCCTCATGAAGGAAAGCGGCTATTTTCCGGGGACGGATCAGGCGGCAGAGGGAAGCGCCGTCTTTATTGATAATAAAACCGGAGGCGTGCGCGCGGCGGTCGGCGGACGCGACTACGTGACAAAAGGATACAACAGGGTTACGGCGAAGCGGCAGCCGGGCTCAACGTTTAAGCCGATTGCCGTATACGGGCCCGCCATGCAGGAAGACAAGTTCAAACCGTATTCGCTTCTCCAAGACAAACTCACGTCCTACGACGGGTATGAACCGAAAAATTATGACGGACAGTACAAGGGGGAAGTGACGATGCAGGATGCGATCACTTACAGCATAAATGCGCCCGCTGTCTGGACATTGAAGCAGATCGGCGTAGATACGGGAAAATCGTATCTTGAGAAAAACGGTATGAACATTTCTGACAACGGACTCGCGATTGCGCTGGGCGGTCTGTCTGAAGGCGTCACCCCGCTTCAGCTTGCCGGAGCTTATCATACCTTTGCGGCAAGCGGAATGTATACGAAGCCATTTTTTATAGAGAAAATCACGGACGAAGACGGAGAAACGTTGTCCGGGCCTAAAAACGGCAAAACGCGCGTCTTCAGCGGACAGACGGCATGGAATATGACGAGAATGCTTCAGCAGGTCGTAAAAGAAGGAACCGCTTCACAAGGCAGCTATCAAGGTGACCTGGCGGGGAAAACCGGCACGACCACATTTACCGGCGTCCCCGGCGCGACAAAGGACGCCTGGTTTGCGGGATACACTCCCGGACTGACGGGAGCCGTCTGGATGGGCTATGACAAAACGGATAAAACCCATTACCTGAAAGGCGGAAGCCAATACCCGGTCAGACTCTTTAAAGATATCGTCACAAAAGCGGGGGAAAACGGCCGGACATTCAAAAAGCCTGAAAATGTGAAGGAACTGGGCAGCCCGATTGAGCTGGAGGCGGTAAAGTCCCTGTCGGCCCGTTATACATTTAAGGCGATGGGACTGATTACGGTTCAATTAAAATGGGATATTCAAAAGGATGATCGGGTTGTTTACCGAATATATGAGAAGAAAGACGGAAAAGACAAGCTTCTGGATTCGGTGAAAGGAAAAGGCAGCTTTGACATACCGTACGCCAATCTGTTTTCAGGGGCTTCATACAAAGTCGTTCCATATAATTCACAGACGGATCAAGAAGGAGAGGGAACGGAATACGTTCAGCCGAAGCTTTTTTCTTCTTAATCATGAATTCGGCGATTTTTTGAACATTAAGCCTCAATTCTATACGCTTTTGAAAAAACAAGGTATAGTGTAATGGGCGAAGAACACGAACGTATGGTTGCAGGAGGAAAGGTGGAAATTCAGATGAGTAAACGAGAAGCGTTTAATGATACGTTTTTAAAAGCGGCACGGGGAGAAAAGACAAATCACGTCCCTGTCTGGTACATGAGACAGGCGGGGAGGTCGCAGCCGGAATACCGCAAGCTGAAGGAAAAGTACGGCTTAGTCGAAATTACGCATCAGCCCGAGCTGTGCGCGTATGTGACGAGGCTCCCGGTCGAGCAGTACGGAGTGGACGCTGCCATTTTATATAAAGACATTATGACGCCGCTTCCTTATATCGGAGTGGATGTTGAAATAAAAAACGGAATCGGCCCGGTGATCGATCAGCCGGTGCGCTCTGCTGCGGATATTGAAAAGCTCGGCGAACTGAATCCCGAACAGGATGTTCCTTACGTGCTGGAAACGATCCGATTACTCATAAACGAACAGCTGAATGTTCCGCTCATCGGTTTTTCGGGAGCGCCTTTTACGCTGGCCAGTTATATGATTGAAGGCGGGCCTTCTAAAAATTACAACAAAACAAAAGCGTTTATGCACAGTATGCCGCAAGCGTGGCAAATGCTGATGGACAAGCTCGCGGACATGATTATCGTTTATGCGAAAGCGCAGATTAACGCCGGCGCAAAAACCATTCAGATTTTTGATTCATGGGTCGGCGCGCTGAACCGCGAAGATTACCGGCAGTTTATAAAACCGGTGATGGACAGAATTTTCCGGGAGCTTTCAGCAGAGCAAGTTCCGCTGATCATGTTCGGCGTAGGCGCAAGCCATCTGGCCGGGGATTGGCATGACCTTCCTCTTGATGTCGTCGGTCTTGATTGGAGACTCGGCATAGATGACGCCAGAAAACAAGGCATTACAAAAACGGTTCAGGGCAATCTTGATCCGTCGCTCCTTCTTGCGCCTTGGGAAGTCATCGAGAAAAAAGCGAAAGCGATACTTGATCAAGGCATGAAAACGGACGGGTTTATTTTCAATTTAGGGCACGGCGTATTCCCTGATGTCAATCCGGCAACGCTGAAAAAGCTGACGGCGTTTGTACATGAATATTCCGCGGCCAAAAAAACGGAACAATCTTCCTGAGCAGATCGTTGGTTATAAGTAGATTTTCCTGTCAAAATCAAGGTAGACAGACCATCAAAAGAGGTGTTTAACAAAATGAGCAGCAAAAAGAAAATGGGGCTTCTTGTCATGGCTTACGGAACGCCTTACAAAGAAGAGGACATAGAACGTTATTATACGCATATCAGACGCGGAAGAAAGCCGGAGCCTCATATGCTTCAAGATTTAAAAGACAGATATGAAGCGATCGGAGGCATTTCTCCGCTGGCGAAAATCACGCAGGAGCAGGCGGAGAAGCTCGCACAGCGTTTAAATGAAATCCAGGATGATGTAACATTCAAAGTGTACATCGGATTAAAACATATTGAACCGTTTATTGAAGACGCGGTGGCGGACATGCATAAAGACGGCATTACAGAAGCTGTCAGCCTTGTGCTCGCCCCTCATTTTTCAACATTCAGCGTCCAGTCATACAACAAACGCGCGAAAGAAGAAGCGGAGAAGCTCGGCGGCTTGACCATCAAGTCCGTTGAAAGCTGGTATGATGAACCGAAATTCGTTGATTATTGGGTCGGCCAGGTGAAGAAAACGTATGAATCAATGCCGAAAGAAGAACGGGATGACGCGATGCTGATCGTCTCAGCGCACAGCCTTCCTGAAAAAATTAAAGAATACGGCGATCCGTATCCTGACCAGCTGGAGGAATCCGCAAAACTGATTGCCGAAGGCGCCGGAATTACCGAATACGCAGTCGGCTGGCAAAGCGAAGGGAACACCCCTGATCCGTGGCTCGGGCCGGATGTGCAGGATCTCACGCGCGAGCTGTATCAAAAGCATCCTTATAAAGCATTTGTATACGTGCCCGCAGGCTTCGTTGCCGATCATTTAGAGGTGCTTTACGATAATGATTATGAATGCAAAGCTGTGACCGAAGAAGTCGGCGCAAGCTACTATCGTCCGGCCATGCCGAACGCACAGCCTGAATTTATCGACGCGCTTGCAGCGGTCGTGCTGAAAGAGCTGGACAAGTAGAATTAAACGGTAAAGAAGGCGATAAAAATGAGTGGCGATAAAAAACATCTGGTCATCATCGGCGGCGGCATAACGGGATTAGCCGCCGCCTTCTACATGGAAAAAGAAATCAAAGAAAAACAGCTGCCGCTTGAGGTCACCCTGATTGAAGCGGGCCCGAGAGCGGGCGGCAAAATTCAGACGGCGCATAAAGACGGCTACATCATTGAGCGGGGCCCGGATTCTTTTTTGGAAAGGAAAAAAAGCGCGCCGCAGCTCGTCAAGGATTTGGGGCTTGAGCATCTGCTCGTCAACAATGCGACCGGACAGTCTTACGTGCTCGTCAACGAGACGCTTCATCCGATGCCGAAGGGCGCGGTGATGGGCATTCCGACCAAAATCGCTCCGTTCATCTCCACCGGTTTATTTTCTGTTCCCGGAAAAGCGCGGGCGGCGCTTGACTTTGTCCTGCCTGCGAGCAAACCGAAGGAAGATCAGTCTCTGGGTGAATTTTTCCGCAGACGCGTCGGTGACGAAGTCGTTGAGAATTTAATAGAACCGCTATTATCAGGGATTTATGCCGGAGATATTGATAAGCTGAGCCTCATGTCCACGTTTCCGCAATTCTATCAGACTGAGCAAAAGCACAGAAGCCTGATTCTCGGTATGAAAAAATCACGTCCGCAGCCTTCGGGACAGCAGCTGACGGCCAAAAAGCAGGGCCAGTTTTTAACGCTGACGACAGGGCTTCAAACGTTGGTGGAGGAGCTGGAAAAGCAGCTTACGCTGACAAAGGTGATGAAAGGAACGAAAGTCACCCATATCGGCCGCGAGGAGAAAGGATATTCCGTGACGCTTGATAACGGCAAAGTGCTCTATGCGGAAGGATGCATAGTGACAGCCCCGCATAAAGCCGCGGCGAAAATGCTTTCTGATCTGCCGGCGGTTTCATGTCTCAAAGACATGCATTCTACGTCCGTTGCCAACGTCGCCTTAGGTTTTCCTGAGGGAGCCGTCAAGATGGAGCATGAAGGTACGGGCTTCGTTATCTCTAGAAACAGCGACTTCTCCATCACGGCCTGCACATGGACGAATAAAAAATGGCCGCACGCGGCGCCGGAGGGCAAAACGCTTCTCAGGGCGTACGTCGGAAAGGCCGGAGATGAATCCATCGTAGATCTTTCAGATAACGAGATCATTAAAATCGTAATGGAAGATTTGAAAAAAGTAATGAAAATGAATGGCGAACCGGAAATGACCTGTGTGACCCGCTGGAACGAAAGCATGCCGCAATACCATGTCGGCCATAAGGAGCGCATCAAAGAGTTCAGAGATGCGCTGAAAGCTTCCTATCCGGGCGTATACGCGACGGGCGCATCTTTCGAAGGGGTGGGCATCCCCGACTGTATCGACCAGGGAAAAGCCGCCGTATATGATTCACTGGCTTATTTATTTGAAACGTACCAGCCTCCGTTATCGTAAAACGGAGGTTTTTTTGCATGTTCCCGTTCTGTAAAGGGAACACCAATAAAGAGAAAAAACATTTGAATCTTCTTTGCGACTGTGATAAGTTATCTTATGTACAAAATGACTAAAACGTTCAAACGGTCAATTTAACGAGGTGGGAAACATGTCCGTCGATCGGAAAAAGCTCATTCTGGAAGCGGCAACGAAGTCTTTTACACAATTCGGCTACAAAGCAACGACAATGGATCTGGTGGCAAAGCTTGCAAATGTGGGGAAGGGAACCATCTACACGTTTTTCAAAAACAAAGAAGAACTGTTTGATGATATTTTCACCACTATTTTAAGAGAAATGAAGGAACACGCAGACGAAGCGATGAAACCGGAGCTTTCATTTCACGAAAATGTCCACCGGGCGCTTGTCGCGATTTTGGAATTCAGAAAAACACACCAGCTGACTATTAAAATTTTTCAGGAGAACGCCGAGATTGGTACAATAGCCGTTCAGGATGTCATTGCGAAAATGGAGCGGGCCATTCTGTCATACATTAAAGAAAAGATAGAAACAGCCATTGAAAACGGAAGCATTAAACCGTGTGATCCGGAACTGACCGCTTTTGTGATGCTCAAGCTCTACATCGCGCTGATATTTGACTGGGAAAAAAACCATCCGCCTCTTGAAAAAGAGACGATCGCCGAATTGCTGGAAATGTATGTTGGTCAAGGATTATCTAAATAATAGATGATCCTTCACTTTTTAGGTGCCGTGACCGTTTTGTCAAATGAGTCAGTTTGCGGAAGGAGGCAACAGGGTTGAATACAATAAAAAGCCAGTGGAAAGACATTGTAACGAACAAGAAACTGTTAATCCCCATCATTGCCATATTATTCGTTCCGCTGATCTACAGCGGAGTGTTTTTGAAGGCGTACTGGGACCCGTACGGCACGGTGGATCAGCTGCCGGTTGTCGTTGTCAACCAGGATAAAGGGGCGGACTACGAAGGGAAACATCTTCAGATCGGTGACGATCTTGTGAAAGAGTTAAAGAAAAATGATAATTTTGATTGGCATTTTTCAAGCGATCTTGATCAATCGTTAAAGGACTTATTAAATGCTAAATATTATTTATTGGTCGAGATTCCTGAAGATTTTTCGAAAAACGCCAGCACGGTAATGGATAAAAATCCGAAGAAGCTGGATCTGAAATATCATACGAATGCCGGATCAAACTATGTCGGCGCGACAATCGGGGAAAAGGCGATCGACAAACTGAAAGCCTCCGTGTCGAAAGAAGTGACAGAGCAATACGCAAAAGTCATTTTTGATAACTTTAAAGATATTGCCAAAGGGCTCGGCAAAGCCAGCAGCGGAGCCAAGAAAATAGACGACGGCACGAAAAACGCGAAAGACGGCAGCGCCAAGCTGAAGGAAAATTTAGCGAAGCTTACTGAAAGCACCGCCACCATCAGCGATAAAACACAGCAGCTTGCAGACGGAGCGGCGAAAGTGACAAGCGGAATTCAAACGCTTGACAGCTCTATCGCAAAACTTCAGAGCGCAAGCGCCGAAATTCAAGATAAATCAGGACAGATTGCTTCAGGAGGAGGCCAAGTGGCCAGCGGGCTGAAAACGAGCCTTGACGCACAAAAGCAGCTTCAGCAAAAGCTTCCGGATTTAACGAATGGATTAAGCGCGTTAAACAGCAAGGCGCAGGAAGTGTCGCAAAAAGCGGCGGCATTTGAAGATGCGATCAATTCAGTCAACCTGTCAGACATTGAAAACGCGGTTGGGCAGCTCGAGCAGACTGAAAAGGACCTGCAGCAGTTTAAGAAGAAGCTTTCTGATCTGAAAAACAACCTGGATGCCCGGGATGACGCGGTCAAAAAGGTGATTAAGGACAGTGATTTCTTAACGGATGAGCAAAAAGCGAAACTTGTTCAGCTACTGAATGAGAAGCTTCCGAAGGCTGACCTTCCGGATTTAGACAATATCGTCAGCCAGCTTCCGTCCGGCGGAGATATCCAGCTTCCGGATATGTCAGTCATAAAAAGCGCGCTGGCAGATGTAAAAGCGAAGGCTGATCAGCTGAAAGCACTGCCTCAGTCCACATCGAAACTGTATAACGGCGCGGCGGCGGTACAAGACGCGATTAACCAGCTGACGGCCGGAACTGATAAATTGTACAGCGGAGCGCAGACCGTCTTTGAAAGCCAAAACAAACTGACGGCCGGCATCGGCGAATACAACAGCAAGTTCGGACAGCTTAAATCAGGATCAGAAGCGTTAGTGTCAGGGAGCGGCCAGGTGTCTGGCGGCTTAACGAAACTGCTGGACGCGCAAAACAAAATCCATGACGGCTCGTCCAAAATTGAGCAGGGTCAAGCGTCTCTCGGCACCGGTTTAAGCAAGCTTTTAGACGGCACCGGGCAATTGTCCAGCCAGCTGAAAGATGCGGCTGATCAAACCGGGGACATTAAGACGGATGACAAAACGTACAGCATGTTTGCCGATCCGGTAAAAACGGACGATAACGCGATTCATTCCGTGCCTAACTACGGTACCGGACTGACGCCTTATATTCTCTCTATGGGCTTGTATGTCGGCGGATTGATGCTGACGGTCGTATTCCCTCTGAGTGAAGCTTCAGGGCGTCCGAGAAACGGTTTTGAATGGTTCCTCAGCAAATTCAGCGTCATTCTGCTCGTCGGACTGATTCAATCCGTAATAGTCGCCACGGTTCTGTTAAAAGGAATCGGGCTTGATGTGGAAAGCACTTGGAGATTCTATCTCTTTACGATGATTACCAGCATCGCGTTCCTGTCGATGATTCAATTATTGGCGACAACGATGGGAAATCCGGGACGCTTTATCGCTGTCATCATTCTGGTGCTCCAGCTCGGGGCAAGCGGAGGAACCTTCCCGCTTGAACTCCTGCCGGGATTCTATCAAGTGATTCACGGGGCACTGCCGATGACTTACAGCATCAACGGGTTCCGTGCCGTCATTTCAAATGGCGATTACGGCTATATGTGGCAGCAGGCATCCATTCTGTTGGGCATCGCCGTTGTCATGATCGCGCTGACCATCGTGTATTTTACGGTGCAAAGCAAAAAAGAACACAAAACGGAAGAAGAAATAACAGCATAAGAAAAAGAGGCGCTGAGCAGATGGTCAGGGCCTCTTTTTTTGATTTCGATTAAAATCCCCATCTCACCAACAGTCCGGTATACGTCAATCCGCCGCCGAACCCGAACAATACCAGCGTCTGGCCTTCCGACAGTTTTTTTGCTTTCACAGCTTCATCCAAAGCGAGAATAATAGAAACCGATGAAGTGTTGCCGTAATATTCAACGCTTGTCAATGTCCGTTCAAGCGGGAAGGGCAGTTTTTCACAGATGGATTCGATCATCCGCATGTTGGCGCTGTGAGGAACGAACCAATCCAGATCGTCTTTTGAAAAGCCGGCTTTTTCTAAAAGGGCATTGCATTCCTCAGGCACGGTTCTGGCCGCCCATTTATATACTTCGCGCCCGTTTTGCACCATGTTTCCTCCGCCTTTAAGCGGCTCGCCGTTTAATTCTGCGCTCAGTCCCGTGCGATACAGCACGTCCGCGCTGCCTCCCGCTGTTCCTTGCACGGCTGCCAAAAAGCCCGGCGCTGATTCATCGCGTTCCACCAATAGGGCGCCAGCAGCGTCTCCAAAAAGAACACAGGTCGTCCGGTCAGTATAATCCGTTACCTTTGATAATGTTTCACCGGCAATGACAATCACTTTTTGATGGGAACCGGCGGTAATTAATGCGTCTGCGAGCTGAAGGCCGTAAGTGAGTCCGGCGCATGTGGCGTTAATATCAAGCGCCCCCGTTTGCGGCCAGCCGAAGTAAGCCTGCACGCGTGCCGCGGTGCTTGGAAACGCATAGTCCGCCGTCGTTGTGGCGACAAGGATCATATCGACATCATCAAGAGTTCCGCTGTATCGTTCTGCAAGGTTTTTCACCGCTTCCACACACAAATCCGATGTGAATTCATGTTCGCCGGCAATGCGTCTTTCCTTCATACCGGTGCGCTGGACGATCCATTCATCAGATGTATCGACGATGCGCTCCAAATCCGCGTTTGTTAATCGGCGTGCCGGAGCATATGTACCGATTGCTGTAATTTTAGATTTTGACATGAAAAAATCACTCCTTTATATCAGATTATAACACCTGATATTATTACTTGGTACTAATTTTAATAAAAAAACCCAAGCAGCATCCGCTGTTTGGGGAGCATGAGAATCTATTTGTAAAACGGGCTTGTGTGAACGATTACCAATGACGGCAGCGGCAGCATGAATGATGATGCTTCTTTTTATCTTTCTTCTTTTTACAAGGGTCTTCTTTTTTCTTTTTACAGTGATCTTTTTCTTTTTTACAGCCCCAGAAGGCTGCACCAGACCAATTATCCTCAAACCAATCCTCAAACCAATCCTCAAACCAATCCTCAAACCAATCATTATGAAATCTTTTCCGCTTGTGCGGTTTACGGCTGATCATACATTTCCCTCCTATGCTCATGCTCCCTTCATTCTATGAAAAAAGAGAAGGAAAAGATTGGACGGGTTATGGATCAAAAGAGTATATTTTAAGAAGAATAAAATTGATAGGAGGAATGACCTGTGGAAAATATGAAACATACGATGGAACTGATTAAAGAATTGGTGTCGATTCCGAGTCCGACGGGCAATACATACGAGGTTATCGCCTATACAGAAAGTCTTTTAAAAGAATGGGGCGTCTCCTCTTACAGAAACCGCAAAGGCGGTCTTTTTGTCACAATTCCCGGCCGTGATGACAAGAAACACAGATTGCTGACGGCGCATGTCGATACGCTCGGCGCGATGGTAAAGGAGATAAAGGCGGACGGCCGGCTGAAGATTGATTTGATCGGCGGCTTCCGATATAACTCGATTGAAGGGGAATATTGCGAGATCCAAACTTCTTCCGGCAAAACCTATACAGGCACCATCTTAATGCATCAGACTTCAGTGCACGTCTACAAGGACGCCGGCAAGGCAGAGCGGAATCAGGAGAATATGGAAGTCCGCCTTGATGAGCCTGTCCGGACGAAGGAAGAGACGTCCGATCTCGGCATCAGGGTCGGCGATTTCATCTCATTTGACCCGCGCGTGCAGATTACGCCGAGCGGCTTTATTAAGTCCCGGCATCTTGATGACAAAGCGAGCGTGGCTCTGCTCTTGAATTTAATCCGCCGCATCACGGAAGAGAAAATCGAACTTCCGTATACGACGCATTTTCTGATTTCTAATAATGAAGAAATCGGCTACGGCGGCAATTCCAACATTCCTCCTGAGACCGTCGAATACTTGGCTGTTGATATGGGGGCGATCGGAGACGGCCAGTCTACGGATGAATATACCGTCTCCATTTGCGTGAAGGATGCGAGCGGCCCGTACCATTATCAGCTCAGAAAACATCTGGCCGGGCTTGCGGAGCGCTATGGCATTGATTATCAGCTTGATATTTATCCGTATTACGGTTCTGATGCCTCAGCAGCCATCCGTTCGGGCCATGACATCGTCCACGGGCTGATCGGCCCGGGAATTGACGCTTCACACGCTTTTGAACGCACGCATGAATTATCGCTTCTTAATACGGCGAAGCTTTTGCATCGGTACGTTCTATCGCCGATGGCATAAAAAACCCTGCGCGGAAATCATTCCGTGCAGGGTTTTCATTTTAACCTGAGATGGTTGTGTTTTGTTCTGTTTTGGCGAGGCTCATGACCTTCGCGCCTTTAACGGGATCATACTGGCCTTCCCATTTTGACATTACAACGGATGCCAGCGCGTTTCCGGTCAGATTGACGACCGTACGGGCCATGTCCATAATCCGGTCAACCCCGGCGATGAATGCAAGGCCTTCTGCAGGAATGTTGAATGCGCCTAATGTCGCAAGCAGGACGACGAAAGAAGTCCCGGGCACGGCAGCCATTCCTTTGGAAGTGACCATCAAGACAAGCACAAGGGTAATCTGCTGCCAAATGGACAAGTCAATGTGGTATACCTGAGCGAGGAATAAAGCGGCGATAGATTGGTACAGCACAGATCCGTCTAAGTTAAAGGTATATCCGATCGGCACAACAAAGGAAACAATACCTTTCGGACAGCCGATTTTCTCCATTTTTTCCATAACGCGGGGGAGTACGGTTTCGGAGCTTGACGTACTGAACGCTAATAAAATTTCATCCTTCATATAGGCGAGGAATTTGAAAATGTTTACTCCGGCAAGCTTTCCGACGATTCCGAATACAACAATGAGAAAGAAAGCCAAAGCTACATATACTAAACCGACCAGTTTACCGAGTGAAAGCAGGGAACTGAGCCCAAATTTGGAAACGGTAACACCAATCAACGCAAAAACACCAAACGGCGCAACTTTCATGACCAGGTTCACAACATGGAACATCGCATGAGAAACACCTTCAAAGAAGGCCAAGACAGGCTTTCCTTTTTCACCGATTGCCGAGATGCCGAGTGCAAACAGCACGGTAAAGCAGATAATGGCAAGCAGATCTCCTTCGGCTAATGATTGGAAGAAGTTTGTCGGTACGATATGCAGGAATGTGTCTGCGATAGATTTGTTATTTTGTTCTTTTTCTGTTTCAACATATTGACTGATATCTGTCTTTTGAGCTTCATGTATATTAACGCCTGTTCCCGGATGAAACAGATTCGCCAAAGCCAGCCCGAGAATAATGGCAAAAGTGGTAATGATCTCAAAATACAAAATCGTTTTGAAGCCTAATTTTCCGACTTGTTTTCCGCTTCCCGCGCCGGCAACGCCGATGATTAAGCTGGAGACGACAATTGGAATCACTATCATTTTGATTAAGCGTAAAAACAAATCGCCGATAGGCTGTAAATATGTTGGAATGGCGGGATTGCCGTACCAGATGACACCGACTACAACCCCTAGTATGAGTCCGACGAAAATTTGCGTCGCTAGTCCAAAGCGTAATTTTTTCATAGATTACCTCCCGAAGAAAAAAGTGCAATAAGTATCTAAAAAGATAGCTATTAGAACAAATTATAATAGAAAAGAAAACAATCCGTCTATAGAAAAATATAGATTGAAAATACTGAATATTTTAAAACGTACAGATAATTGCTAATAATGGTGAATAACGCCCTATTCAGAAAGTATGATGAGGGCCGAAAAAAACGGGCGCCGCACAACTTAGAATTGTGCGGCGCCCTATTGTCACATATCCTTAATTTTCAAGCAGTCATTACACAAATTAATGTGACACTCATACTGCTCAACAATCTCATTTCCGCATTCTTCGCATTTCTTACCGGGTAAATTTCTGAAAAAATCCGACATCTTTTCCAACATACCCATCCCTCTTTCATTGTTTTGTCTTTACATTGTATTATAACAGTTAGAGAAAATCAACGGCTGTTTTGGCACAATGTTTAAAACATGCAATTTGTACGAAAAATAGGTATATTGGAGGAAAGGAACTTTTTATCATAAACATTCGGAGGATTATATGAAAGTTACAGTTATTGGATGCTGCGGCGGTTTTCCGGCCGCAAACGAAGCAACTTCAGGCTATCTGTTTCAGTCCGGCGGCTATTCTCTGCTCGTCGATTGCGGAAGCGCCGTATTATCAAAGCTGTTTGCTTATGTTCCGGCAGAAGAGCTTGATGCCGTCATTTTGTCCCATTATCACCATGATCACATCGCTGATATCGGGCCGCTTCAATTTGCCAAACAGGTCGGCTCCTTTCTCGGAAAAGGGACGCATGCACTGCCGATTTACGGGCATGATGCTGATATAGAACAGTTTGAGCGTCTTACATATAAAACGCATACAAAAGGAGTGGCCTATCAGCCGGACCGCCCGCTTTCTGCCGGGCCGTTCACCATTACCTTTCTGAAAACGGTGCATCCGGTCACCTGTTATGCGATGCGGATTACTGACGGTTCAGCTTCTGTTGTGTATACGGCTGATTCAAGCTACCAGGACGCGTTTATCCCGTTTGCGGAAAATGCCGATCTGCTGATCTGCGAGTGCAATTTTTACGCAGACCAGGACGGCACGTCAGCCGGCCATATGAACAGTTTGGAAGCCGGACGTATCGCGAAGGAGGCCGGAGCGGGGGAGCTGATTCTCACGCATCTGCCTCATTTCGGCGAGCACCGGAAGCTGAAAGAAGAAGCGGAATTCGTGTTCGAGGGCGAAGTGACAATCGCCGCTTCCGGATTGAAGTGGGAGAAATAAAGGAGGAGCACCATGTTATTTATCGACAATCAAAACATAACCGACCCGAGGATCAACCTCGCGATCGAGGAATATTGCGTGAAGCATCTCGACCCTGAACAGACATACCTGCTGTTTTATGTCAATCAGCCCTCGATTATCATCGGGAAGAACCAAAACACAATAGAAGAAATCAATACGAAATACGTAGAAGATAACGGAATCATCGTCGTCCGCAGGCTGTCAGGAGGCGGTGCGGTTTACCATGACCTCGGGAATCTGAATTTCAGTTTTATCACCAAGGATGACGGCGACAGCTTTCACAATTTTAAAAAATTCACCGAACCCGTTATTCAGGCGCTGCGCCAGCTCGGTGTGGAAGCTGAATTAAGCGGCCGAAACGACATCGTCGCGGATGGCAGAAAAATTTCCGGCAACGCTCAATTTTCGACGAAAGGGCGTATTTTCAGCCACGGAACATTAATGCTGGATTCCGCCATTGATCATGTTGTATCAGCCTTGAAAGTGAAAAAGGACAAAATCGAATCAAAAGGCATTAAGTCAATCAGAAGCCGTGTCGCCAACATCAGCGAGTTTCTTGATGACAAAATGACGGCGGACGAATTCAAAAAGCACCTGCTTCACCATATTTTTAATACAAATGATCTTTCCGAAGTACCGGAATATAAACTGACCGATGAAGACTGGAAAGCGATCCGGAAGATTTCCGAAGAGCGCTATCAAAACTGGGACTGGAATTTCGGAAGGTCGCCCGCATTTAATCTTCAGCATTCGAAACGTTATCCGGTCGGATCGATTGATCTGCGTCTTGAAGTGAAAAAAGGAATCATTCAGGACTGCAAAATTTTCGGTGATTTCTTCGGTGCGAAAGATGTGAGTGAAGTCGAACAGGCACTGACCGGAAAACAGTATGACCGAACCGCTATCAGGGAGGCGCTGGCCGTAATCGATCTGAAACAGTATTTCGGTAAAATAGAGCTGGAAGATTTCCTCGAGCTGATTTATTAGAGCATTTGCCGAACGCATGATTTGAATCAGCGCCCGTTTTTGTGAAATGATAGAACCATAATGTATAGGGAGGGATCATGATGAAAGTATTTCTCATCGGAGCAAACGGACAGATCGGACAGCGGCTGACCGGGCTGTTTCAAAAAGACGGCACGCATACGCTGCGGGCGATGGTCCGGAAACAAGAGCAGAAAGAAGCGCTTCAAGCCGCGGGAACAGAAGCCGTTCTTGCAGATTTGGAAGGAAGCCCGGAAGACATCGCGAAAGCCGCCGAAGGCTGTGACGCGATTGTGTTTACCGCCGGATCAGGAGGAAGCACCGGATACGATAAGACGCTTTTGATTGATCTTGACGGAGCGGCGAAAGCGATAGAAGCGGCAAAGAAAGCCGGCATCAAGCGGTTCATTATGGTAAGCGCCCTTCAGGCTCATAACCGCGGCAATTGGAATGAAGCGCTGAAGCCGTATTACGCCGCAAAGCATTATGCGGATAAAATTCTTGAAGCGAGCGGTCTGACGTATACGATTATCCGGCCGGGCGGGTTATTAAATGATCCCGGCACGGGAAATATCAAAGCCGCGGCCGATTTAGAAAGAGGCTCCATTTCAAGAGACGATGTCGCCAAGACCGTTATCGCATCCCTTGATGAACCGAATACGTATGAAAAAGCATTCGATCTGACGGCGGGCGGCACGCCGGTCAGTGAAGCGCTGAAACAATTATAGTTTCCGGTTTTACGGCACTCGGGGCTTTTTGCCCTTGAGTGTTTTTCTATATTTTTCTATAATAAAAGTGAACGTTTATTCCGGACAAATGAATGACTATTCATTCATTACATTTTTAAAGGGGTGGGAAAATGAATCTGGTTTCCAAATTGGAAGAAACGGCATCGCAGAAACCGGAAAAACCAGCTTGTCTGTTTCAAGATCAGTACATGACGTATGAGGAGCTGGCAGGTAAAATCAAAGCATTTGCAAACGGCTTGGAGGACAGGGGACTGAAAAAAGGGGATCATCTCGCGCTGCTGCTCGGAAATACGCCTGACTTTGTTATTGCGTTTTTCGGCGCGTTAAAAGCGGGAATTGTCGTCATACCTGTTAATCCGGCATATACACCTTCAGAAATCGCATACATGCTGAAAAACGGCGATGTCAAAGCGATCGCCGGCATCGATCTATTAATTCCCGTATTTGAAAGCCTGCACGGCTCGCTGCCGCTGCTGGAGCATATCATTATCAGCCAGACAGCAGAGAACGCTCCATCGACAGAAGACCCTCAATTGCGCTTAAAAATGACAACGTTTACAAAAATACTTCGCCCGGCGGAGCGCAGCAGAACTTATCCGACATTGTCAAAAGATGATACTGCCGTCATTTTATACACCTCAGGGACGACCGGAAAACCGAAAGGCGCCATGCTCACCCATCAGAATCTTTTCTCCAATGCAAATGATGTCGCCGGATACTTAGGAATGAATGAGAAAGACAAAATTGTGGCGGCATTGCCGATGTTTCACGTTTTTTGTTTAACCGTTTGTATGAATGCGCCTCTGATGAGCGGAGCGTGTGTCTTAATCGAGCCGCAATTCAGCCCGGCTTCTGTGTTTAAACTGATTAAAAGCCGTCAGGCAACCATTTTTGCAGGCGTTCCGACGATGTATAACTATCTGTATCAATACGAGCACGGCAAGGCGGAGGATTTTGCGTCCGTCAGACTGTGCATTTCAGGCGGCGCCTCCATGCCGGTCGCTCTGTTGCAGACGTTTGAACAAACCTTTGACGTCACCATTCTGGAGGGGTACGGACTTTCTGAAGCGTCGCCGGTTACTTGTTTTAATCCGTTTGACCGGGGGAGAAAGCCCGGCTCGATCGGGACGAATATTTTACATGTCGAAAATAAAGTCGTCGATACACTCGGACGCGAATTGCCCGACCATCAAGTGGGAGAATTGATCGTGAAAGGGCCGAATGTGATGAAAGGCTATTACAAGATGCCCGAGGAGACGGAGCACGCGCTGAAAGACGGCTGGCTGTACACGGGTGATTTGGCGAAGCGCGACGAAGACGGTTATTTTTATATCGTCGACAGAAAAAAAGATATGATTCTCGTCGGCGGATACAACGTCTATCCGCGCGAAGTAGAAGAAGTGCTCTACAGCCATGAGGGCATTAAAGAAGCCGTGGTCATCGGCGTTCCTGACGCCAAAACGGGGGAAGCGGTGCATGCTTATATAGTGCCTGGGGACGGTGAGCTGACAGAGCAGGCGGTTTTTGATTACTGTGAAACACATTTGGCAAAATATAAACGGCCGGCGGAAGTGGTTTTTCTTGAGGAAATTCCGAAGAATGCGACCGGGAAGCTGCTGAGACGGGCGGTCCGGGACATGCTTCCGAAATGACGGACGAAAAGCGAAGCCGGGGGCTTCGCTTTTACATGCTGATCCGGTCAGCTCTGCGATTCTTCCTTAATGATGCTTTGCACAAGCTTCGTATCATGCCGGGTCAGTTTGTAATACGTGTTTTTATACTTGTACATCATATAATTGCCGCCTTCGAGCCACATGCTGAATGAATCAAAACGGTCTTCATGGTATTTGACCGTTCCGTCGTAATCGGGAGACACGCTTTTGGTCAGTTTGACTTGTTTTCCTTGGTTCAAGATATCGAGCATATCTTTTACATTCTGCCTGTCTTTAATTTTGATTTCTTTTTTTCCGTGCTCAGACAGAATAATCAGATCTGCGTTGCTTGATGGAAACACATCGCCGGTCCGGCTGTATACATAGAAGAAAGCAATAACCAAAAGGGCGATTACTACAATAAACGCGATTATTTTTTTCATATTCATCACTCCGTCTTTTAGTCTTTCCCGCTTCCTGTTGTTCCATTCTTTTCTGTTGTGAAAAGATTAACATCCGTTTGGAGGCTTGGTTCTATTTATTTGCATTTATGCTTACAATAGGAGTAAGTCATAAGGCTAAGGAGGGAGACTTCCATGCGCAAATGGATAGCGGCAGCGGGACTTGCCTATGTGCTGTACGGCCTTTTTTTCTATTGGTATTTCTTTATGACAGGAGACTCCGCCGTCCCGGAGGCCGTAAAGGGAACGAAAGCCGATCCGTCCTCGTTTATGGACCCGGGCCGCCTGGCAGCCGCTGAAAACTTTTCAAATGTAAAGGATTTTTTATTTTTCATCGGAGCGCCGTTAGATTGGTTTTTATTTTTTCTGCTGCTCATTACGGGGCTTGCCAAAAAAATAAAGCATTGGCTGGAAGCAGCGGTGCGCTTTCGGGTGCTGCAAATCGTAAGCTTCGTCTTTGTGATTTCACTCATCGTTACGGCGGCTTCGCTTCCGCTTGAGTGGATCGGATATCGGGTTTCGCTTGCGTATCATATTTCGACGCAGACAGCAGCGAGCTGGATAAGAGACCATGTCATTGATTTCTGGATCAGCTTTCCGCTGTTTGCCGTGTGTGTGCTTGTGTTTTACTGGCTGATCACAAAGCATACAAAAAAATGGTGGTTTTACGCTTGGTGTCTTACTGTGCCGTTTACCCTGTTTTTGTTTTTCCTGCAGCCGGTCGTGATTGATCCTTTATACAATGATTTCTATCCGCTGAAAGACAAGGAGCTGGAAAGCAAAATTTTGTCGCTTGCCGACAAGGCCGACATTCCGGCCAGCCATGTTTATGAAGTAAATATGTCGGAGAAAACGAATGCGCTGAATGCGTATGTGACGGGGATCGGTTCGAATAAGCGAATCGTTTTGTGGGATACGACGCTTAACAAACTGAAGGATCGGGAAATTTTGTTCATTATGGGGCATGAGATGGGGCACTATGTGATGAAGCACGTGTACATCGGACTGGCCGGGTATCTGCTGCTGTCATTAGCCGGGTTCTATATCATTGACAAGCTTTATAAGCGGCTGTCCAAATTCTTCGGCCGAATGCTCCATATAAAGGGGCCTGAAGATCTGGCCGCCCTCCCGCTGTTATTGCTGCTCATATCCGTTCTCAGTTTTGCTTCTGATCCGATTACGAATGCCGTCTCCAGGTATCAGGAAAACGCCGCCGACCGTTACGGCATCGAGCTGACCGGAAACCGGGAAGCGGCGATTGAGACGTTTCAGGACTTGGCCGATACGGGACTGAGCCGGGTCAACCCGCCGTTTCTCGTCAAAATCTTCAGAGGGAGCCACCCGTCGATCATGGAGCGGATTGAACATGCGGAGGAAGAAAAATAATAAAAAAACCGGCGGGGCCATGGCCGACGCCGGTTTTTTATGTTTTACTGAGCTGCCGCCTGTACGTTGATCAGCCCTTTTCCGTAGTAGAAAGCATCACCAAGTTTTGTAGTGGTGTTTTCTAAACTGCTGCGGACTTGAGTGTTTGTCCAGTTCGGGTGCTTAGAAAGAATCAAAGCAGCCGCTCCGGCAACGTGCGGAGATGCCATTGACGTACCATTGTACGCGCCGTATTTGTTTCCAGGAAGCGTGCTTTGGATAGAGACGCCTGGTGCCATGACATCAAGCTCAGAACCTACGCTTGAGAAAGATGCTCTTTGGTTGCTGCTGTTAACAGCGCCTACCGCAATGACAGAAGGGTATTTACCAGGATAGCCCACTGTGCTTGAGCCGCCCGAAGTGCCTTCGTTACCGGCTGCCGCAACGACTACGATGCCGGAAGCAACGGCTTTGTCAACTGCCGCTTTTAACGCTGCAGAACCAGAAGGTCCGCCGAGGCTCATGTTAATAACGTCCATATTGTTTGCGATCGCCCACTCAATTCCGTTAATGATCCAGCTGTACTGGCCGGAACCGTCAGCGCCGAGAACTTTTACAGCGTAAAGAGATGCGCTTGGCGCAACGCCTAATACACCGACTGAGTTATTAAGAGCCGCAACTGTACCGGCAACGTGAGTTCCGTGAGAGTTGTTGTCTTGGAAAGGATTTGTTTCAGAAGGAACCATGCTGGCTCCGCCTGCTACCTTTAAATCAGGATGAGAAGAATCGATACCGCTGTCGATAACCGCTACTTTAACATTTGATCCGGTGAAGCCTTGAGAGTGCAGAGCAGGGGCTTTAATCTGTGATACGCCGTAAGGCACGGACTGCGCGTACGCCTGTGCAACGTGATCTTCTTCAACGTAAGCAACGCTAGGGTCTTTTTTCAGCTCTTTTACAGCTTTTTCATTTAATGTAGCTGAAGCTGCGTCTACATATTTGAATTGCTTTTGCACTTTCCCGCCTTTTTCAGAAATGACATCTTTTTTCTTAGCGGCGCTCATCGTGCTCATTGTCTGTTTAAATCCGACAATGTATTTCTTTTCCCCGTTTGATTTCCCTGCCGCATGGGCAGGAGACGTGCTGCCGAACGCCATCGTAAAGATTAACGCTAAAGCAAACAGCAAACTGATCCATACCTTTTTGCCTCTCACTCTTTATCCTCTCCTTTTTTTCATTTGCAGAACAACCAATAGACAGATTATTCTGTGGATTAATTGTATAGCATGGAATAATATTTTAGTAGACCCAATTTTTTTCAGTTTGTTTTATTTCTATTTAGGTATATCATCTCTCTTTCGTTTAATAGGAACCCGAAATATTTAAATTTTAATGGAAAAAACCGATGGAAGGACATGAGTATTTGTACACAGCCGCGATCGCTCTCTTGTTTGCTGGGTCGAACGGTTTGATTCCATTTTTGGAAGCTGCGGCAAAAACAGGATAAATGTCACCTTTTGTTGAATGCAGAAGTCTGATGGAAACGAAAGCGGAATGAAATAAAGCGGCCGGCATGAATCAGTCTTCGGCTTTCTTGACGTAGAAAAGCTGGAAACCATTTTATAAAAATAATGATAATGAATATCATTGATACTTATATTGTCAATGATATAATTGCGGAAAAATGAAAGAGGGGGAACAGATGAAACCAATTTTCAGTATGCTGATGATCTTATCCGTTCTCTTCATAACGGCATGTTCAGAACAGGAACATGAAACCGCCGTCAGGCACGATCTGGGGACGGCGCATGTGGCTGCGCACCCGCAGCGCGTTGCCGTGTTGAATCCGGGCTTTAATGATATTCTCCATGATCTCGGCATAAAGCCTGTGGCTGCGGCGGATAATCGGACAGAGCGAAACGAGGGCAGTCCGTCCGTCGGGCCCCCGTCATATCCCGATTTGAAAAAGATCACTTCGTTAAAGCCCGATCTCATCATTGCAGACTCAAGCCTTCACAGGGGGATATACCGAAAACTGACAAAGATCGCTCCGACAATCGCTTTAAAAAATGAAGCTGCGGATTATCAGGATGCGGTTGATGCTGCCCTTACTATTGAAAAGGCGGTCGGTAAAGATGGCATCATAGAGAAACAATTGTCGGCTCAGGAAGAAAAGCTGAATGACATCAAAAGAAAGCTGGATGCAGAAGGCGGCACGATTTTATTAATTGACGCTGCAAATGACAGCATTTCCGTAAAGGATGATCAGTTTTTTACGTCCCGGCTTTTGACGCTCGCAGGGTTTACCTATGCGGTTCAGACGAATTCCGGCGGGAAATCAGACTCTATCAAGATGACGCCCGGGCAGCTTTTGCATATCGATCCTGATTACATCGTACTGTTGGACGGTGAGAAAGAACTCGAAAAAAATCACCTCTGGAAACAGCTGACAGCCGTAAAAAACGGACACGTTTACTGCGCGGACAGGGCGGTATGGACGGAGCGCCGGAGCATTGACGGGGCGGACGCCATATTACATGATCTGCAGAAAAAAATGCTCGCCAAAAAGGCCCAAAACTGAATTCGGGCCTTTTTGTTATGATTCTGATAGGTGGCTGCTTACATTGTAATCTTTGACGCGCCACTTATTTTCAATTCGTTCGATATTGCTCAGGCACGCATTGACAAGCTTTGCGTTTTGGATGTCGGTATCACCGTCAGAAATGGCCGACAAGAGCGCGTGAATGGCTGCGCCGTGAGCGACGATCAGAACTTTTTGCTCAGGAAACCGCTCCTGAACTTTCACTAAACCGGCAAGCATTCTGTCTGTCAGCTCTTCTGCTGTCTCCATGTTCGGGTAGTTTTTATCCGGGTAGCGCTTCGACCGTTCCGGTAAAGACATTCCTTCCGCATCACCGTAGCTCCGTTCTCTGAAATCTTCCATGACCACAATGGGAAGATTCAAAAACCCGTTAATAATGTCAGCTGTTTTTCTGGCCCGTTTCATCGGGCTTGAGACGATGACATCCCATTCGGACCCCTTTAAGTACTCTCCTGTTTCTTTCGCCTGACGCTCTCCCGTCGCATTTAACGGAATATCCGATTTGCCTTGAAGCTTCTTTTGGGCATTCCAATCAGTCTCTCCATGTCTTACTAAACAAACGGCAGTCATAAAGTCTCCACTCCGATCATTTTTTATCGATATCATCTATTATACTGCCGTTACGTTAACACTTCAAAGAGAAGCGCCAGTCCGACTCCGCCTCCGCTGCCGATCGCTGCTGCTGCGTAGCGGGCATCCGGGCGTCTTTTTGCTTCATAAAAAAGCCGGGTGACAAGCGCCGCCCCGGAAGCCCCGTACGGATGCCCGACCGCCAGAGCGCCGCCCCGGACATTTATTTTAGAATAAGGCACTCGAAGCTGCTGTGAAAAAACGCATATTTTGACGGCAAACGCCTCGTTGATTTCGTATATATCAATATCATCCGGTGACAGGTCCCGTTCCTTCAAAAGTTTTTTGACGGCATAAACCGGAGCTGCTGACGGATAATGCGGGTGGACGCCGCTTACCGCACTTCCGATAAAACGCAATCCCGGCTTTAAACCGAGAGACCGCGCTTTTTGTTCTTCCATCACACAAACTGCCGCCGCCCCGTCAGAAATTCCGCAGCTGTTGGCGGCGGTGACAGAGCCTCCGGACTGAAAGACGGGCTTGGCACGGGAGATGAGAGGCTCCATGTTCCGCTTTTTCAGCATGTTTTCGTCAGCGGCGAATCCGTGACAGGGAAGAATTTCCGGGCGGTACAAGCCGTCTTCGTGCGCTTTGATGCTCCGTTCATAGCTGAGAAGGGCATATTCGTCCTGGATCTTTCTCGTTACGCCGTAAGCCTGTGCCGTATACTCTGCTGCTATGCCCATATCAGGATCGCCGATGTGTTCAGGAGAAAAGCGCGCCCGGGATGAGAAAGGGGAACGGCTGCTGCTCTCCGCTCCTCCCGCGATGTACGTGCTCCCCGCGCCGGCTTTGACAAAGTGGCACGCGACCCTCACGGCGTCCAGTCCGGAGCCGCACTGCCTGTCGATGGTCGTACCGGACACGCTCAAAGGAAGTCCGGCGGCCAAGGCTGACAGCCGGGCGAGATTCCCGCCGCGGCCCGTCGCGTTTCCGATCAGGACTTCATCAATGTCTTCGGGCATGTTCCGGCTCAAATGGCGAATCAGCGGAGCTGCCAAATCTTCTGGGAGACAGTCTTTTAACAGGCCGTTTTCCCGGGCGAAAATCGTCCGTTTCGCATCCGTAATTACAGCTTCCATTCCATCATGTCCTTTGCCTGCTTTTGTACGGCGGCACGGGCGATCTTTCCGCCGGCTGTTTCCGGTATTTCTGAAAACAGCCATTTTTTCGGGATTTTATATGCCGCCAGCTGCTCGCGGCACTGTTTCTTCAGTTCCTTTACATTTGCATGTCCGTCGATCACCGCAACGGCGATGCTGCCCCAATAATCATCAGGAACGCCGATGACTGCCGCTTTTCTGACGCCCGGACAGCGGTTGAGCACACGTTCTATCTCTTCAGGGAATACATTCAGGCCGCCTGATACGATCATCCCGTTTTCACGTCCTTCGATATAAAGATAGCCTTCACGATCGATATATCCCATGTCATCAACCGTCATCCAGCCGGAATCATCAGGTTTTGCGCCGTTGATGTATCCGGAAAATTTCATCGGGCTGTTCACAAAAATCTTCCCCGTTTCGCCCGGCATGCAGCGTTCTCCTCCGGGGCGGCGGATTTCGATTGTAACATTTTCAAACGGACGGCCCGCCGCGTCAGGCTTTCGGGCGCTGTCTTCAGGCGATAAGAACGCCACGAAACTCAGCTCGGACGTTCCGTAAAAATCGTACAACCGCAAATGGGGATAGCGCTCTGACAGCGCTTGTTTAGACGAAGCGGGCCAGTCTGCACCGGAAGAAATCACCTTGAGCGGTGTATCCGGAAACGCCTCCAGTGAGAGCAGGGCGTCCGTCATTGTCGGCACGGTATATAGAACGTCAGCTTGTCTGAGCCGGTCTTTCATTCCGGCCGGATTGAATTTTCTTTGAAGGATGACGGTTCCGCCGATAAACAAAGTGCTGACGGCGCTGTATAAAAAGTGTGACGAGCGAAGCGTGCCCGGTACCAGCACTTTGTCATCAGGGGAAATGCCGAATTCACGTTTCGTACAAGAAAAGCTCTCCAGCCACGAACGGTGAGAGCGGGTGAAGGCTTTCGGCTTACCGGTCGATCCCGAGGTGAATCCGGTATAAAAGGGCAGGCCGGTGTTTTCGATAAAAGCGCCTTCCGTTTTTTCCGCCTCGATCAAAGGCCTGCATTCATCCCACAGGATGACAGGCGTTTTGACGCCGTCCAGTCTGCCGCTCAGCCGGCGGTCACAGATGACGAGGTCGGTTTTGCTGATGTGCAGCTGGTCCGCGAGTTCCGCCGCTGCCGAGCGGGGATCTAACGGAACCGCCGTGCAGCCGGCATGCGCCGCCCCTGCGAAAAGTTGTAAAAATGGGATGCCGTTCGGCAGTAATATTGCAATGTTTTCGGGCTTATCTATAAGGCTGCCAAGCCAGTTTGCAGTTTGGTTTACCAGCCTGTTCCAAGTTTGATAGTTGATCTGTTCTGTTTCTGTCTGAATTGCGATCTGTTCCGGCGCTTGTCCGGCTGTATCTGAATATGATGATGTAATCATGATGACTAAAATCAGCTTCCTTTCGTCGGCAAAAGCCGGCTTGCTTGAAGAGTTTTTCTGATTCTTACGGCTGCGAATGAGGCTGCGGCCGCTTTAAGCAGATCTCCGGGCACATAGATGAGGCTGAGCTTTACGGCAGTCAAGATATCAATGTGCATTATAAAAGCCTGAACGGGAATGCCGATGACATACAAAAACAGCACGCCGAACAAGAACTGTCTGATAAACAAATGGGGGACAGCAGCTGAGCGAAGGCCTTGGATGCTGAGGCTCAGCAGTAATGCCGCCAGCGGATATGCGATGAGATATCCGGCGCTCGGCCCGAAAAAAACCCCGAACCCGCCTCTGCCGCCTGAAAGGAGAGGCGCTCCGCATGCCACAATCAGCAAAAAAAGCAATTGGCTTAAAAACGCCGCTTTCGGTTTTAGGATGCTTCCCGATAAGAGCACACCGATCGTCTGGAGCGTAATCGGAACCGGCGTAAAGGATAAGAAAAGCGGCGGGAGCAGCCCCAAAAGTCCCATAATGGCGGTAAACACGGCAATATGCATCATTTCTGTCAATTTCATTATGTATTCCTCCAGCTTATCAAAATATGTTTATACAATAAAGCGAGTCTTTATATATGTCAACTCTATTATATTTTAAGTTAACATTAAAAAGACCGGCCCTTTATGAAAAAGGCCGGTCGGTTTATCTTTATTCTTCTGTAAGGATAACAAGTGAATCAACGGATGATGCAACGTGGGAAACGGCGCGGCTGACTTCTTGAAGGCCGCCGAGAAAGGCCTGCAAATCAACGTCGATTTTGCCTGTCTGGTCTTTGCTCGTTTTCATGCTTTGGACGATGTCATCAAACAGACGGTTGATCTGCGCCATTTTTTCTTTCGTTTCACTTACAAGTCCGTTGACATCTTTAATATGTTTGGACACGATGTTGATTTGTGTATTGGTGTTGTTCACGAGCTCTGATACGGTGGAAACGGTTTTTTTCGTATCCTCTGAAAGCTTTCTTACCTCCGTCGCCACAACGGCGAACCCTTTGCCGTGCTCTCCGGCTCTCGCGGATTCTATTGAAGCGTTGAGCGACAGGAGATTCGTTTGCTCGGCGATCCCCGTCACGATGCCGAAGATTTTTTCGATCTGCTGGGCGATGTCATTCAGCTTGTCCATTTCTTCTTCAATCTGCAGAAGGCTGGCGTCGATTTTATTCATCTGCTTCTGCTGGCTTTCAAGCTCTTTTTTCCCGCCGATTGATTTTTCTTCGACATGTACGGAAGTGACGGTGCCGGCTTTTGACGCCTCGGAAATGCCCTCGGATTTATCGACCAGCTCCTGCACGGCTCTGCTCGTTTCTGAAAACAAATCAGCGAGTGATCCGGATGTTTCCTGGATTTTTTGATGAAGACGGGCTTTCTTTTCCTCTTGTTCGTCACGCTGGCAGTTATATTCGCTCTGGAATGCTTCAAGGACGAGCTGCTGTTCAAGATTCAATATTTTCGTCGTCGCTTTGATCGCTTTTAAAAGCTCATGCAAATCCGGAATTGCTGCTTCATATATGTTCATCATCGACAGAAGCAGATCCTGAAACGCTCCCATATACCATTTCGGTTCAAGGCCGATCCGCAAGTGGATGGAAGCAATGCGCTGTCTTTTTTCAATGAATTCATCATCAATCGTGCCGGCGAACATCTCATGGATATGACGCCGTAATGTTTTTTTCAGGCGCTCCACCGTGCTGTGGTCGTTAATGATCGTCATTAATGACTTTTCGTGATCCAGGTTTCGGTAAAAGGAATCGACGATTGTTGAGATATGTTCTTTAATTAACGGCTGCAGCTCTTCAAGCACATGAAGTTCTTCGTTTCCGAGCCTGACCATTTTCAGCTGTTTTTGGACATCTGCATATTGATTTGAAAGCGCGATGCGTTTTTTTCCATCGGCTTCTGAAAAATAAGCTGTTTCTTTTTTGCGGTCTTTTTTAAATAACAATATAAGTTCCCCCAGATATTCTCTTTTTCTTTTTATCGGTATGGAAGGAACTTGAATGAAGGAATCTGATAAAAATATTTTAATGCGGAAAAAAATAAAACCATTCGTACAGAATGGTTTAGTCAATCTTGGCTGAGGCGCTTCAGCGGCTTGATGGCGGGACCTTCGGCAACCCCGCCGTCAGGTGTGAACCGGGACCCGTGACAAGGACAGTCCCACGTCCGTTCGCCGTCATTCCATTCGACCTCACAGCCCAAATGGGTGCATGTCGTATCGACAAGATGCAGACAGCCTTTTTCATCTTTATAGGCGCCGGCCCGTTTGCCGTTTACCGTTACGATTTTTCCCTCCCCGGGCCGAAGAGTCTCAGGTGAAGCGTCCGGCCTCTCAAGTTTGCCCGAGATAAGGTGTTTGGCCACGTCGGCATTATAAGAAATCAGTTTTTTCAGTCCCGGATCTGCGTGGAAGCGTGACGGAATAAACAGGCCGGAAAACGGGTTCTTTTTGTTTTGAATATGATCAGCCAAAAGCTTCGCGGCGAGCGCTGAGCTTGTCATGCCCCATTTTTTAAAACCGGTCGCCGCCAAAATATGTTCTTCATCGCCCGAGATAGGACCGATGAACGGAATTTTGTCAATGGTGACAAGGTCTTGTGCAGACCAATGATATGGGATGCTTTCAACTCCGATTGTGTCTTCCGCAAATTGTTTCAGTGCTTCGTAATGCTCGGACATTTCTTTTCCTTGGCCTGTTTTGTGGCTTTCGCCGCCGACAAGAACCAGTTTTTCACCGTTCAAATCGGTGTATCGCAGTGATCTGGACGGCTTGTCTATGCTGAGATACATCCCGTCCGGATACGCTTGTTTCGGTTTTACCGCGAGTACGTAGGATCTGCTGGCATACATTCTGGCGGCGTAAAGCCCGCCTCCGTCATAAAAAGGAAAGTGGGAAGAGCAGACAATGTAGCTGCACTTGATGCCGTGTCTGTTTTTCGTGACCACTTCCGGCTGCGGTTCTTTTTTTATGTCGATCGCAGCCGTCTGTTCAAAAATCCGCGCCCCGTTTTTAACGATCTCTTTGACGAGCGCCGCGCCATATAAAAGCGGATGGAATTGCGCCTGATTCTTCATGGCGAGGCCGAGCCTGCAATCAACAGGGACGGGAAGTTCTTTCACAAGCTCGTGTTCAATACCGAGCTTGGTATAAGCTTCCTGCTCACTGCGGATTTTTTTGGCGCCTGATTCTGTATTGGTGTAAAGATATGCGTCTTGTTCAATCAGTCTGCAGTCAATCGAAAGGTCCTTGATGATCTGCTTCATGTCTTCCATGGCGCGGAGATGGGCTTCGAAATACAGCCTTGCGCTGGTCTGTCCGATCTGCTGAATAAGATCGGCATAGATGAAATCATGCTGGGCGGTGATTTTTGCGGTCGTGCCCGCGGTCGTCCCGTTTAAAATCCGGTCTGCTTCAATGACAGCGACACGGAAACCTCTTTTCGTCAGTTCATATGCCGTTGTCAGGCCCGTAATTCCTCCGCCGATAACCGCAACGTCACATTCCGTATCTTCAGTGAGGGCGGGAAAGGAAGGAATGTCAGCTGTTGCTTTCCAATAGGAAGCCGGTTCCTCGTTTGAAAAAGTAGTCAATTCAGATTTACCTCCTCTGTTGTATATTCTTAATTTTTCCAATAAGACTCTGTTCATACATGAAATTCGTATAAGTTGCTCAAATTACTCATAATATAGTAATTAATGTAAAGGAGTGATCAAAATGGCTAATCAGAAGAAGAAAACCTTGCCGCCGCAGCATCAAAACCGGCAGCCGGGCTTTGAATATGTAATGGACCCGCGCCCCGTTTTTGACAAACCGAAAGCGGCGAAAAAACTTGAAGGGAAAACGGCGATCATCACGGGCGGAGACAGCGGGATCGGCCGCGCCGTATCCGTTTTATTCGCGAAGGAAGGCGCTAATGTGGTCATCGTTTACTTTGATGAGCATCAGGATGCCGAAGAGACGAAGCAATATGTAGAAAAAGAGGGGGCGAAGTGTCTGCTGATCGCAGGGGATGTCGGAGACGAAGCCTTCTGCAACGATGTCATCCGCCAGGCGGGCCAAGCCTTTCCTTCCATTGACATCCTGGTCAACAACGCGGGTGAGCAGCACGTGCAGCCGGGGATTGAGAAAATCACGAGCCACCAGCTCATCAGAACGTTTCAGACGAATATTTTTTCAATGTTTTACTTAACGAAAGCCGCGCTCCCTCACCTGAAAAAAGGAAGTTCAATCATTAATACGGCCTCCATTACCGCCTATAAAGGCCACAAAACATTGATTGACTATTCAGCGACAAAAGGGGCGATCGTCACGTTTACAAGATCTCTTTCCCAATCTCTTGTCACTCAGGGCATCAGGGTAAACGCAGTGGCGCCGGGGCCGATCTGGACGCCGCTGATCCCGGCGAGCTTCTCGGCGAAGGAAGTGGAAGTCTTCGGCTCAGATGTGCCGATGCAGCGCCCGGGAGAGCCTGTTGAAGTGGCGCCGAGCTATTTGTACCTAGCAAGCGATGATTCTTCATATGTCACGGGCCAGACGATTCATGTGAACGGCGGCACAATCGTAAACGGATAATGTAAAAAAAGCCAATCCATATGGATTGGCTTATTCACTCTGTTTGAGTGCGGCATATTCTTTTGAAAGCGTGAGGAACGCTTCTTTATTTTTATCATCAAGCGCCTTATTAATCTGCATTGTCAGCATGGCGATCCGGCGTTTATACAAGGATTCATCAAGCACCATTTGAATGTAAATATCGGCCATTGTCACATCGAATTCGTTTGCTTTTTGCGTGTTGCGGGACTTCATGAGCTCAGTGTACGACTTTTTCTCTTTCATAAAGAATCCCCCCAATGCCTTTTTTATAGTATATGGATAACGGCCGGAAAAATCAATTAATTTTTATAATCTTTAGACAACTAATACTTGGAAATATATCGACATATCCTGCAAATTGACGAAAAAACGAAAATGATCATTGTATAATGAGGTGAAATGAAAAAGAAAAATAATATTTAAATAGTAATTTAAGACTAAATTACATCTTTAAAAGGTGATTTTTAGCTATATTCGAAAAAAACCTGTCGTTTTCCAATGACAGATGATAGATTATTAGTATAAATTTTCAAGAAAAGGATTGGAGGATGCACATCATGTGCCAGAAAACACACGCACCCTTAGAAAGCTACGAAGTAAATCGTTCAACCATCGCTGTTTTGCCTGAGGAAATAGACGGTAAAATGGGGTCGAAGGTCATTGAAAAAGACTGCATTCTGTATGTCAGCATGAAGCCGATTCACATCATCGACAGAAGCTGCCGCTACTTTGGCTCCAGCTATGCCGGGAGAAAAGCGGGAACATATGAAGCGATTAAAATTTCTCACAAGCCGCCGATTATGGTGGACCCTTCAAATCACATCTTTTTATTCCCTACACTTTCTTCTGCAAGGCCTCAATGCGGCTGGATATCGCATGTGCACGTTAAAGATTTTCAACCGACGGCATTTGATGACACAGCGGTCACGTTCTCAAACGGCAAAACGATGGAACTGGAAGTATCCTATCATTCTTTTGAAAATCAGGTTTACAGAACCGCCTATCTCAGAACCACTTTTCAGGACAGGATGGGCAGTCATATCCCGAAGCGGCAGGAATTCATGCTGTATCCGAAAGAAGAGCGGACAAGAATGATCTACGACTTTATTTTGCGGGAGCTGGGGGAGAGATATTAGAGAGAGCTGTGATGTGAAGGGACGGGTCCTCTCCTTTTGGGGAGGGCTTTTTTCGATTTACATGCCGGTATAGAGTTGTATCGTGTCCGTCTGTTGGCTATGATGATGTAAAGAGTAATGATATTTCATTTTAGGAGAGATGGGCATGGATGTGTTCGCAAAATATGTATCAGGAATCGATAACCCGGATCACCGTCTCAAGGCAGAGGAAATTTTGTCGTGGACGGCTGGCCAATTTCCGAACTTAGAAGCGCAGATCAAGTGGAACAAACCGACATTTACCGATCACGGCACCTATATCATTATGTTTGCCGCGGCAAAAAATCATTTGAGCATTTTACCTGAAAAAGAGACGATGGAGCATTTTGCCGATGACATCGCTCAAGCCGGGTACAGCGCTTCTTCGCGCCTCTTCAGAATTCGATGGACTGATCCGGTGCACTATGATCTGCTAAAGAAGATCATCGAATTTAACATCAAGGAAAAAGCTGAAAATCCGGGGTTTTGGCGCTAGCGGACGTGATGTTGAAGGAGGAAGACATGGACGTTTTCAAAGACTATTTATCAAGTATCGACAGCCCTGATCATCGTCTGCGAATGGAGGAAATCCTGTCGTGGACGGCTGACCGATTTCCGAACTTAGAAGCGCAGATCAAGTGGAACACGCCGATGTTTACGGATCACGGCACCTTTATTATCGGCTTTGCGGCAGCAAAGCATCATGTAAGTGTTTCCCCCGAAGAAGCGGGAATTGCGCATTTTGCCGACGACATTGCCCGTGCCGGCTACAGCGCTACTTCCCGTTTGTTCAGAATTCAATGGACTGAACCAGTGCATTATGATCTGCTTGAACGCATGATTCAATTCAATATTCAGGATAAGGCGGACTGCTCAGCATTTTGGCGGAAATAATGAAAGAAATGTTAAAAAAACAACCCTGAGGAGGGCTGTTTTTTTATTGGAAACACATGATCAGCCCATTTTAATCAAGAAGCAATGGATGACGTACTATAAAAAATAAGGAGTACGAAGCAGTGAATGAATTTTATAAGGCGTTAACACATGTAAATAAAATTTTTTATGAACCAAATCACTTAACGATACATGATATTCAAGAAGAAGCTCAAAATTCAGAGTATGGGGCCGGTATGTTTCAACTGCATTCAAAATCAGTTCGATTCAGAGTCGCAAAAATAACGCCTAACAAGATAGGACAGTTTGTTGCTTTTTGGGAAAAAGATGGAGATGGTAAAAACCAAGCCTTTTCATATGAAAAAGCTGCTGATTTATTGGTTATCAATACTTTTGCCGGTAATCATCATTTTGGACAATTTGTTTTTCCAAAAGAAGTTCTTGTAAAGCAAAATATCCTTAAAACAGCCGCTGCAAAAGGAAAAATGGCAATTAGAGTTTACCCTAAATGGGAAAATCCCACTAGCAAACAAGCTATCAAAACACAAAAATGGCAGTTGGCATATTTTGTTGAGGCGAACGATGCAGATCGTTTTCCAGCACAAGACCTGTTAAAGCTATATTCTAACTAAAATTGGACAGCCCTGAGCCGGCTGACAGTATGTGAAGTTAACCGGTGCGTGAGTTGGAGAATAACGGGGAACCTCAACAAATGAGGTTCCTCTAATTGTTATATAGAAATCGACATTTTGAATGTAACAGAGTTTGTTTATTAAACGTAATCCAAAAAATAAGGGATTTGCGTATCCGGCAGACCCTCACGAAACGCACGATGTCAGAAATCGTGCGTTCAACATTCTTTATTTGACGACAGACATGCTGACGCTGCTGCCTGACACTGTCAATTTGGCAAAATCCTGTGTATCAATCACAGGGGTGACTGCTTTATTGTCGATCGAGATGTTCGTAAAGGCTGTTGAGAAGTTTGATTTGATGTAAGGGCGCTGATCCTCTGATGTGACCGCGACGGTGGCGAGCGCTTTCCATTTTGAGACAGAGCCTACATTTGTTTGGGCGAGTTCTGAGATGATGCGGCCGGTGTATCCGTCATTATTCGTGCCCCAATATGTGGCGCGGGTATTGCCGTTCAGATTTTTGTAAATGGTCAGCTGTACGGTGCTGCCGGGCCGGAAGCCTTTCGTATAGGTGAATTGGCTTTCTCCTTCCAGATACCGGACCTGGCCTTGCCCCTTTGAACCGACTTTCATGATCGGTTTCCATACATGATAGGTGTCACTGTACTGAAGCCCGATATCAGCCTCTGTGCCTCCGGTAAATCCTGAGTAAATATAGGCTGTCCCATTTGACACCTGAATCGAGCTTGGAAGCTGAATTTTCGTGACGAGAACTGAGCCCGTGCTGTTCAGGTAGGCCCTTCCGCCGATTCCTTTGCTGAGCTGGGACGCCGCTTCCGCCGTTTTGGGACTGATCACCCCCGGAATATCCGCCGTACATGCGCCGAATAGAACGGCTGTAGTGAGCACACCCGCAAGAAGCCCTTTTTTCATCATCATTTCTCCTCCTATCATCATAGTCAGATAGCGCTATCAATTCATATTATAAAAGGTTTTGGGAAAAATTCCATAAAAGATATACGGGCGGACGTAAATTAAAACTATTTTCCTATTTATCTTGTAAATGGAGATTATTTGAACTATGATATGTTCAGCAATACAGCATGATTCAGGAAAGGGGATAGGATAGAAATGAAAAAGACGGCAGCTGTGCTTTTGTCTTTCGGTCTGGTGTTCGGTTGTTCATACGGAGCGGGGCAGACGGCAGAAGCGAAAACAAAGGTAAAAACGTATCAAAACTGCAAGGCGCTGAATAAGGTGTATAAGGGCGGTGTGGCCAAATCGTCGAAAGTGAAAAACAAGGGCGGCAGAACAAAGTACAAGCCGTATGTATCAAAAGCGCTTTACAATGCAAATAAAAGACTTGACCGAGATAAAGACTATATTGCATGTGAGAAATAAAAAAACAAGCCTCTTTAAAGAGGCTTGTTTTTTTAAATGGATTCGGCGGTGACGGCGGTTCCGTATCCGATTAATTCGGATGTGTTCTGTCCTGCGGTCAGTTCGAACCGCAGGCCGACGATGGCGTTCGCTCCGAGCTGCTCCGCCTCTCTGATCAGGCGCTCTTTCACCGCTTTTTTGGAGTCTTCCAGCATTTCAGTATAGCTTTTCAATTCGCCGCCGACGACAGATTTTAAGCCTGCAAGCAAGTCTTTGCCGATGTGTCTGGACTGGACGATACTGCTTGTCACCAAGCCTTTCACTTCCGTAATCTGTTTTCCGGCGACGGTTTCGGTCGTTGTCATGATCATGCGTTTTTCCCCTTTCGTGTATCTTACCGCTATCTTACCATTTAAGCCGCCTTTTTGGCTGCGCTGATTTGTTTTTTTCTGACTGCGGCGCTGACTGCAAACATGACGGAAATGTTCAGAACCAGCGCGATGATGCCTGTATTCATATCCTTAACGATTTGCGGAAGAAACGGAAAGAGGGTTCCGATGGTTGATTCGGTCAGCGTAATGAAGGCCACCGTTCCGACCCCGGCCGTTATGCCGGCAAAAGCGCCGTGGCTTGTGATGAAACGCCGCTTCGGCAGGCTGAATAAGAGGGCGGGGAAAAGCTGGGTGACAAGGCTGTAGCCCATTAAAAGCAAGGTGACGATGGTATTTCCGCCTTTCAGCGTAAAATATACGGATATCAGCGCGATGACGGGTACGACGTATTTTGCGAGCCGTGAGACTTTTTCGTCAGTCGTGCCGGGCAGAATGGCTTTGTACACATTTTTGGCGAACAGCGTGCTTGAGGCCATTAATATCATTGAACCGGGTACAAGCGCCGTCAGAATGCCCGCCGATCCGATCAGTCCGACAAACCAGGGATCAAAGGTTTTCACAGACAGCTTTAATAAGGCGAGATCCGTGTCCGCCCCTTTTAAATCGGGCACCTGCAGAATCGCCGCAAATCCGGTAAAGATGACAAACAGCAGGACGAGCTGATAAAGAGGCATGATGATTGCATTTTTCCGAAACACCCGCGGATGCTCCGCCGAATAGGAAGCGGCAAATGTATGGGGCCACATATAAAAGCCGAGAGCGGTCAGCAAAACCGTTGAGCTGAACCAGGAAACGCTCTGTCCGGTTTCCGGCAGCGTGAGAAAATCGGGTTTTGCGGCGTCAATTTGTTTGAACATCTCCGTAAACCCGCCATAGTAATGAATGGGCAAATAAATGCCTAAATACAGGACGATGCCTAAAATCATGATATCTTTAACGACTGATATCCACGCTGAACCGTGGATTCCTGATATCATCACATAAATCGTGATGGAGACAGCGCCGATCCAGACAGCGGCTGAGGGCGGAATCTGTCCGTATGACGTTGCTGAAACAATTAATCCGAGCCCTTTCAGCTGCAGGACGAGATAGGGGATGAGGGATGCGATGCCGACGAGCGATACGAGAATGCCGAGGAGCGGGCTGTTGTATTTTGAAATAAAAAAATCTGATTGCGACATCAGTTTGTGTTGTTTGGCGTAAGTCCACACGGCTGGCAGAAGCCAATATGACAAAATGTAGGCAAGGCAGCCGTACGCGATAATATAAAAGGCGGGGCCTCCTTTTCCGTAAGCCCATCCGCTTCCGCCGAGGAATGTAAAGGTCGTGTATATTTCTCCCGCCATTAATAAAAAGACAAACATCGTGCCGAAGCCGCGTCCGCCCACTGTCCATTGTTCAAGGTCCATATTTTTTCCTTTTCGGGCCCGGATTCCGAGATATACACAAAACAGGAGCACGGCGGCCATTACGGGAAATGCTGCGTTCATTCCGCCTCACCCGCCTTGTTTTCTTTGTCCAATTTGTAAACGGCGGCCATCAGAACGGAAGTCAGCACCGCCCAGATGACGACATACGCGAGAATGAAAGGCATTCCGAAAACATAAGGCGTCACCCGGTTGGCAAATGGAATGCCGGCGAGAATTCCGAAAAAGGGCAGGGCGGCGAGAACATGAATCAGTTTCATAACATTCCTCCTTTTCATTGAAAACAGCGTGTCCCGATTATAAAGAAAATCATGTCGAATGTATAGTGCGAATAGTCTGAAATTTATCAGCTGAAAAGGAAAAGCAGTCCCGGCTGCTTTTTAAATGGTCGCAATAGACAGGTAATATTCCAATAAGGCGGTTACCTGTTCCCGTATTCTCGGGTTGAAATAACGGTGTTTTTCTTCATAGCCGTTAATGGTGCATATATAAAGCGTAAATGCTTCATCTCTTTCCGCTTCGTATAGTTTAATTTTACGCTTTCTTAACTCTTTTCGAACATCACTCAAATCCTTTTGTGCTAATTTTAAAGAGCAGCCGATAAGCTGTTTATAGGGTTGTTTTAATTTGAACGGGCACGAATCAAGCGCTTCGAGGTCCCGGTTCAGGATGGCAGCCGCCATGGGCAGAAACAGCCCTTTTTCGATGAGATCGCGGGTGCCGCTCCGGATGTCAGGCATAAATACTCCTTCTTTCTTAAAAAAGAGAACGTTTGTTCTTATTTTATACTCGCTTACACGATATTTCAAGTCGGAAAATCTCGTAAACATTTTCGTTTTTTGGAGATAATGTGTAGAATAAGGATAGACAAACTCGTTAAGGAGTATAAACGTTGGAGCATTTTTTATCATATTTGACTGAGGAACAGCTGACGGAATGGTTCCAAAGCTATAGAGCTTTCGGCCCGGCGGCTGCGGCTGCACTGCCTTTTATTGAAGCGTTTCTTCCGTTTTTGCCGCTCGTTGTATTTGTGGTGGCGAATACGAATGCATTTGGTTTGTGGGAAGGTTTTTTTCTGTCGTGGCTTGGATCTGCGGCAGGATCGATGCTGATGTTTTATGCCGTCCGCCGTTTCGGACAGAAAAGAGCTTTCGGTTTCATCCGCAGGCATCGGACCATAAGGCGGATGATGCTCTGGGTTGAGCGGCACGGTTTCGGTCCGCTGTTTATTTTACTTTGCTTCCCCTTTACGCCGTCCGCTGCGGTTCATATCGTTGCCGGTCTGTCACGGGTGGGGGCGCTGCAGTTTATATCAGCAGCCGCTATGGGGAAAATGGTCATGATCTTTATGATCAGCTTTATCGGGTATGATCTTCACGCACTCATGACACAGCCTTTCAGGATGGCGGGCGCTATAACGGTGATCGGGGTGCTGTGGTATGCCGGAAAGCATATCGAACGGCGTTTACAGACGAGAATCAGTCAGCATGAGAAAGACGGAGGGAGACAGGAATCTTGAAAAAACGATTTTGGTTTATAGCCGGCGTGCTTATCGTTGTTTTGGCCATACAATTAAAGAATGCCATTTTTATTGATTATAAAGTCGAAGGAATCAGCATGAATCCGACCTTTAAACAAGGAAATGAGCTGATGGTCAACAAGTTTTCCCATCGTTACAAAACGATCCGCCGTTTCGATATTGTCCTGTTTAAAGGCCCGCACCGCAAAGTGCTGATCAAACGAGTCATCGGGCTCCCCGGCGAGTCAATCGCATACAGGGAGGATCAGCTGTATGTGAATGGAAAACGGGTGGCGGAACCGTTTTTAAAACCGTTAAAGTCATCATTGTCCGCCGGGAGCCATGTGACCGGTGATTATACGCTGAAGGAAACGACCGGGCGCAAAAGCATACCGAAGGGACAATACTTTGTTATTGGCGACAACCGCATATACAGCCTCGACAGCCGTCATTTCGGTCCGATTAAGGATAAAGACATTGTCGGAGTCATCAGTGAATCAGACGCCAAGTGAACGGCGTCTTTTTTTTCGGAAATGATTGTCAAAAAGCAGAGGAAAGACTATAATGAAAATTGTTACGCGCGAAACAAAAAAGAGGCGTTTTATTTTTGGTGATATTGTTACGTGTGTAACAAAAAATATGAAAGAGGACTGATGAGATGAAAACACAGACTGCCATTATCGGGGGAGGTCCGGTCGGGCTTATGCTTGCATCAGAACTGGCGCTGGCCGGAGTGAAAACGACTGTCATTGAACGATTGAAGAAGACGGTGCCATATTCCAAAGCGCTTATCATGCATCCGCGCACACTTGAGCTTTTTGCCATGAGAGGCATATTGGAACGCTTTTTGGAAAAAGGGGCGAAGGTGTCTTCCGGCCATTTTTCCATGCTGGATACACGGCTGGATTTTTCTCGGCTGGATACGAAGCAGAATTATTCGTTAATGCTGCCTCAGGCAGAAACGGAGCGGATTTTGGAGGAGTATGCATCAAGTCTCGGCGCAGACATCATCCGCGGGGCGGAAGCGGTGGCTGTCACTCAGACGGATGACGGAGTGGAGACGGTGTTCCGGGACAAAAGCGGTATCCGCACTCTTCACAGCTTTTATGCCGCGGGTACAGACGGAGCGGGGAGCATTGTCAGGAAACAGGCGGGCATCGCTTTTTCGGGCACTGATGCCGACTTAACAGGAACCCTTTGTGATGCCGCTTTGAAACATCCGCCCGAATCTTCCTTTTTGTCAACGTGCCGCCTGGAGGGATCGGTTGTGATTGTCCCTCTTACGGACGGACTTTTCCGCGTCCTCATCGTTTCTCCGCACGCTCCGCAAAAGCGGAAGGAAGAGCCGGTCACTGAAAATGAGCTGAAAGAAGACCTGCGGCGGATATGCGGCACTGATTTCGGATTGAGTGATCCGGTATGGATGTCGCGGTTCGGCAATGCCGAGCGTCAGGCCGAACAATACCGCTCCGGCCGGGTTTTTGTGGCCGGGGATGCGGCGCACATTCATTTTCCCGCAGGCGGCCAAGGCCTGAACACGGGGCTTCAGGATGCCTTCAACCTCGGCTGGAAGCTGGCGGCGCAAATGAAGGGGAAAGCGGCGCCTCATCTTCTGGACAGCTATCATCAGGAAAGGCACAGCACAGGAAAAGAAGTGTTGCACAATATAAAAACCCAGATAAAGCTCATGGATTTTACCGAGTCGGGGATGGCATTAAGAGAAACGATGACCGCTTTGCTGGATTTTCAGGAGTCCAACCGTTTATTGGCGGGAAAAGTATCCGCGCTTGATCTGCATTATGAACCGGATGCGGAGCTGCCGCCGCATACCCTGAACGGAAAACGCCTGCCGGATATCGAATTGACCCTTCATGACGGGCGGCCGGCCCGGCTGTATGATTTTCTTCATAAGGGCGCCTTTGTGCTTCTGTCATTAAGAGGGAGCATTCCCGCCGGTATTGATACGGACAGCGTGGCAGCTGTCAGAGCGGATCTTGCTGAAACACGTGCCGATTGGGATGACGTCCACACCGTTTTAATCCGGCCGGACGGCCACGCGGCATGGGCAGCCGGCGGCTCGGGACGTGAAGCGGAAGAAGCCGTTCTGGCCGGTTTGGAGAGATGGGGGTTCATCTGATACCCTTTTATGCGCCTATGTGATTGTTTCTTGTGTAACAAAACGTTATAGTAAAAGAAACAATCAATACGGAAGGGTGACTCAGCAGTTGGACAGAAGACAGCCAGACCATGCAAAACACATGATTCTTGAAGGGCTGACAGATATTTTTCACGAGCAGGAGAGGTGTCAGGAGGACATCAGGGCGTCGTTGGCCGGACGGATGGACGAACTCCGTGAAGAAAACGGGAAAAAATTACAGCTGACCTTGACGGAAATTCACATTTTGTCGTGTATCGGAGATCATGAACCGATCAATGTCACGTCAATAGCGGAAAAAATGAAGACGACAAAGCCGACCGTGTCGAGAAGCTGCGCGAAGTTTTTGGAAGCCGGCTTTCTGCGCAGAACCCGGCTGAGCGACAATAAAAAAGAAGTCTATTTCCGGCTGACTCCTGCCGGGAAAGAGCTGCATTCCCTTCATCATGAATATCATGAATTGATAAAAAAGCGGCTCTTGGCGTTTTTAGACCGCTATACAGATGAAGAACTGTTATTTGCTGAACGGCTGTTCCGTGATCTTTCAGCAAACTGGCGGTCTGTAAATGGCGGCGGAGAGCTGTTCAAATAAAAAACACGCATATGAATGCGTGTTTTTTTATTCGGATCATGTTCCTCTTTCTGCCCGGCCTCTTTCGCCGTGTGCCCGTTTCAGCTGAGAAAGGTGGTGCAGCAGCCGATAGAAGGGCGGAAGCATGGCGATGACGAGAACGATCCGGATGACCTGAACCGCGACGACGAAAGTCGAGTCTTCGTGCAGGGTGATCGAAGTCGCCGCCATCTCGGCGATCCCGCCGGGAGAAAAGGCGAGAACAGATGTAATCATGGAGATGCCCGTTAATTTAGAAACCGCAACCGCGCTCAGAATCATGGCGGCGATTAATCCGACCGAAGAAATAAATCCGACGGTCAGCACTCTCGTCACGCCGGTGAACATGCTTTTGTACATTTTTGATCCGATTATGGCGCCGAGAAAAATTTGTGACAGCTGGTTCGCTTCCGGCGGCCACCAGGCCAGCATGTCTTTGCCTGCCAAGGCGGACACGCCGATTTCCGCAGCAGCAACGCCGATCATGCTGCCGAGCAGCCAAGGGGCGGGAAATTTCAGCCGTTTTGCGCCTTTGCTTGCAAGCCAGGCAGCCAAAATAAATCCGGCCGTTAACAAGACGGGAATAAGGCCCGGGTGTGAAGCTCCTGCCGAAACGGCTCCGGCTGATGTCTGAGCCGTACCGTTTTGTTTGGTAAATAAGAAAATGACGAGAAACGGTATTGTCATGACGACCAAAAGGACGCGCGTCAGCTGAATAAGGCTTACAATCGCGGTGTTTGCGCCGACTTCCTGGGCGATACCGGGCATGGCGGATAAACCGCCCGGCGCCGTGCCTACAAAGCTTGTCATCATGTCCGTCCGGCTGAACCGAAAGAGCGCATATCCGGAAACAAGCGCCATCACGATAGAGAAAATCAGCATGAAGCCTACCGGAAGCCAATGCTCCCGTAAAACCGACAGAACGGACAGGTTCAGTTTCTGGCCGAGTTCGATGCCGAGGATCATTTGTCCCGCCGCAAGCCATCTGCGGTGAATCCCTCTTCTGTCAGGCGCCATGAACAGCCAGCGGGGCCTCGTCATGGAGAGGATGCAGCCGGCGGCCAGCGTTCCGAGCATCCAGGCGATCGACATCCCTGTAAGCGAAAGAAGAAACCCCCCTGCCGCACTGATGAGAATAAACCAGATATCCGTAAGGAGATGTTTGTCTTTCTTCAATGAAAACCCTTCTTCCTGAAACATTCATATTAAATTGTTAAGCTCGTTAACCTTACTATTACTATAGTATAGATTTTGAGATAAATAAATAATGAATTATTTCTCATAATCCATTCATTTTTCTTATCACAAACATAAAAAAAGCTCCGGAGATGGGTGAGTGCACCCTACTCCGAAACCTCGCCCGCTTTTCCTTTCCACACAAAGGTCAATCCCAGACCGAGAAATAAAACCACACCTGCGAACAGAAACGGGAAGTGAATATTCATATCAAATAAAATACCGCCCAGAGCCGGGCCGAAAATGGTGCCCAAACTCGTGTATGTTGAGTTCATACCGGCAACAAACCCCTGCTGGTTTCCTGCGATTTTCGATAAATAAGTAGTCAGTGCCGGGCGCAGTAAATCAAACGCAAGGAAAATGATGCAGGTGACAGCGAGCACGGGCAAAAATCCTGACATCACCGTAGAAACGAAAGCCAGCACAGCGCCGATGATCAGACAAAGCTGAATGACTTTTTTCTCCCCGAGGAAGTTGACAAGTCTGCCGAATGCGAGCACTTGAATGAGGACCGCCACAATGGAGCTGAACGTAATAATAATGGCGATATCCTTTGGAGTGAAGCCGAATTTATGGTTTGTAAATAAGCTGAATACCGTTTCGTACGCCGACAGCCCGAATGCCAAAACAAAGACGATGATAAAGGCGATCAAGTAGCTTGGATGAATCGACTTTTTCAAATCTTTTAAGAAGGTTGATTCTTTGACGCTTTCCATCTGCTTTGCGCGTTCTTCTTTAGTTAACGGCTCTTTCAGCATAAAGACAGAGGAAATCACTGCGATAAATGCAATTCCCGCCGCAAAGAAAAACGGCATTCGAACGCCGTGATCGGCAATAAATCCTCCTATGCCGGGCCCGATGATAAACCCTGTGCTGATGGCGGCAGATACATAGCCCATCGCCTTCGATCTTTCCTGCACCGTCGTAATATCTGCGACATACGCTGTAACAGCGGGCATGATAAAAGCGGCACTGATGCCCCCCAGCACCCTTGCGAAATATAAAATGGAGACATGTGTGCCCAATCCGAAGGTCAGTTCGGATAATGCGAACAAAAACAGTCCGGCGAGAATCATGATTTTTCTGCCGAAGCGGTCAACCCATCTCCCCGCAATGGGGGATGCAATTAATTGCGCGACGGCGAAGGCAGCGACAAGGTATCCCATTGTGCTGCCCGTCAAGTGCATCACATTCATAAACAGCGGCATAACGGGAATGATCAATCCGATGCCTAAAAACGCAATAAATATGTTGCTTAATAAGATGATGAGTACAGCCTTTTGTTCTCTGATCGGTTTTTGCATGTTGTTTCTCCTTTGTCAGCTGTCATTCTGTTTATCAGCGCTGATCGACCCGTGAATAAACGCGGAGATGGCTTCTTTTTGCAATTCGATTCTTTGCTGAATGGTATCGTTTTTATATAACACATCTAAACCGTAGAAGACGGATAGCAGGATTTTCACTTTTGATTCGACATGATGAATGGACCAGCTGCCGTCTTGATTTCCCTCTTCTAAGATCTCCCTCATCACATCGTCATATTCAATATCAATTTTGTTGAGCCGCTTTACGACCTCCTCTGACGTAAACGCACTCGCATAAAACTCTTCACTTGCTCTCATAAGCGGGTAATTGATGCTCATCCGGCTGAGCAGCTCCGCAAAGCCCGCCAGCTTTTCGGCAGCATCTTTCAGATTAGCTTCCATTTCCCTCCACGTCTCGATCATCACGCGGTGATCCTCTTCCATGATATGAAGAAACAGAAACTCTTTTCCTTTAAAATGGTGATATAGATTGCCTTTACTGATTTCGGCCGCCTCTAAAATATCCCGAATCGATGTTTCTGAATATCCTTTTTTTGCAAATAAGTCACGCGAAGCGGATATGAGCCTGTTCTTCGTCTTTTCGCTCTTTCCGGCACCGCCTTTTGTATTTGTCACTTCACACAGATCCTTTCCGCCTCATTCATATCGTTGTCCCGGCAAAGCGGGGCTCGGTTCGTTTAAAACCGACCAGTTGGTTTATTTTATTATAAAGGGTTTTTGCTGATTATACAATGAAGAAGTTATCCATTGTTTAGAGGGAGTATAAAAACGGCTCGAAAAGTAAACCCCATTCTCTCATGTTGAAAGAACGGGGTTTGTCTGCGGTCTGAAGACTCCCGGCGGGGGAGCGTGATCTGCCTGAACCGTTATTTTCCGGTATTTACCTCGGTGTAGCTTGTGTTCGGCGCGTTTGATACCGTTCCCCCTGTATGGTGGAAAGGAGAGTGGGCCATATCGTATAAAAACCAGACGGCATGACGCTGCTCGTCAAATGCCGTGCGGGCAAATAACCGCTTCGCTTCCGGATGCACCGCTCTATCGGATGCCTGCAAATAAAAATCATTCGTTTTCTGCTCATCATAAAACGCCGCCCTCAGTCCTTCTCTGTATGTGTGCGGACAATGCTCCGTCTGTTTCGGCGTCAACTGTTTTCCGGTAATTGACGTATACAGTGAAGAGAAAGCGTGCAGGTGGCGCACTTCTTCTTCTCTGATATGTTCGATTCGTCTTCTGATTTCTGCGGTCGGCGCTTTTTCGGCTAATATTGAGTAGCAAATCACAGCGCTGTATTCACCGTTTATGGATTTTACCAGATCCTTGATAAGCACAGAATCGTCACTGCAGATGGCTGTATAATGAAAAAAATTCTCGTGCATTGGACTCACCCCCGGATGTTTATAGGGTATTATACGGCGGCAGCCCGTGACATGTGCGGATGTCATTTTTATTCTTGATCTAGCGGCGATGTAATATGGTCGTCGTATGTGTCGACAAAAAGCCGGCCGTTGCTTCCGCGCACAGCGTATACGACGTCTTCCGGTTTGAGGTTTCTCTTGTCCAATTCTTCTCTCAGCCATTTTTCCGATACGTGGTTTTCTTCCAGATTCTTCATCACCAGCCGGCCGTCCATAATCAGCTCAACGGCAAAGTTCTTTTCATGTCCGGCAAAGATGCCGAGATCCTGTCTTGTAATGGGCGCAAATTCCGGTTTGACCTCCACTGACATGCTGCCGTTTGTTTCAATGATGGCAGTCTGAACCTGAGAAATGTCAAATACGTCATTTACACGCAGCTGCTGGTTCAAGTAGTCGATGGTATAACGCATCGTTTTCATATTATGCTCAAGTATTTTACCGTTTTGAATGATAATGGTCGGTTTGCCTGCAAAGAAACCCCTAAGGGTCCTATTTTTCATAGAAAGATATGCGACAAGGTAAATGATTGCCACGAAAATAATGTAGGCAATGACATTATAATGAATCGGCAGCTTTGTATTAAACGACAGATTTGCCGTGATGGCGCCGAGCGAGATGGCCGCAATGAAATCAAAAAGCGTCATCTGTGAAATGGTTTGTTTACCGAGTATCCGGGCGCCGATAAACAGAATGCTGAACGACAGAGCCGTCCGTACAATCACTTCGGGATATTCTGACATCATCATTAGTCCTTTTTTCTTTATTTTGGTCAGAAGCGATATTTTTTAAAACAGTCATCCCGTTTTTACCAGCAGATGAGATTGGTCATTTTCGTCAACTTTCGATAAAATGTAGAAAGATAAAAAGAGAGGGGTCTTCTAATTTGGGTGTTGAGTTTTTAGTAGGCAGATCGGGGAGTGGGAAAACGAGGCTGATTATCGACAGCATTCAAGATGAACTGCGCCGGGAGCCGTTCGGGAAACCGATCATTTTTCTAGTCCCGGATCAAATGACGTTTTTAATGGAATATGAGCTTGCTAAAACGCCGGATATCGGCGGCATGATACGCGCTCAAGTGTTCAGTTTTTCGCGTTTGGCGTGGCGCGTGCTTCAGCATACCGGGGGCATGAACCGCCCGTTTGTGACGACGACGGGTGTGCAGATGCTTTTAAGGAAACTGATTGAAGAACATAAGCACGAGTTTAAAGTGTATCAAAAAGCGAGTGACAAAATCGGGTTCACTGAGCAGGTGGAACGGATGCTGACAGAGTTTAAGCGGTACTGTATTGAGCCTGGAGACGTCCGCCGCATGGCGGAAAGCGGAACGGCGTCAGAATATCGCGGAGAGCGGATGCTGTCTGAAAAACTTCATGATTTAGGCATTTTATATCAGCAGATGGAAAGAAGCCTCGCCGGACACTATTTGCATTCAGAGGACTATTTGACGCTGCTCGCTCAGCAGATTCCTTTGGCGGACGTTGTAAAAGGCGCCCGTGTTTATGTCGACGGATTCTATCAATTTACGCCGCAGGAATTAAGGGTGCTGGAGCAGCTGATCATGCATGCTGAACATGTCACATTCTCGCTGACGGCGGACAGCCCTTCGGCGGAACAGGCACCGGATGAGCTCGATCTGTTCAGAATGACGGGAAGCACATACTATAAGCTTTATCAGACGGCAAAGGAATTGAATGCCGATATTTCCTGCAAGGAACTGCATGGCACGAAGCGGCATCGGCATGTGCCGGAGCTTGCCTGTATAGAGTCGCAGTACGATGTGCGTCCCGCCGCGGCGTATACCGGCGGACAGGAAGCTTTTACCGTCATGCAGGCGCAAAACAGAAGAGCTGAGCTTGAAGGTATTGCCCGGGAAATTCAATCACTTGTCCGGGACGGAGGATACCGGTACAAAGATATGGCGATTCTCATCCGTCAGCCGGAAGATTATAAAGATTTGCTGAAGGAAGTGTTTGCCGATTACGGGCTTCCTTATTTTATTGACGGAAAAGCTTCTATGCAGCATCACCCGCTTATTGAATTCATCCGTTCAAGCCTGGATGTCGTGAAGGGGAACTGGAGATATGAAGCGGTGTTCCGCTGTGCGAAAACCGAACTGTTATTCCCGCTTGATCAGCCGGAGCAGAAAATAAGAGAGCAGGTTGATCAGCTTGAAAACTACTGTATCGCCTACGGCATTAAAGGGGAGCGCTGGACGAGCGGCGAGCGGTTTGTATACAGGCGCTTCGTATCGCTCGATGAGGATTTCGCGCAGACAGATCAGGAAATAGAGATGGAGCAAATGCTGAATGAGACGAAAGAGTGGATGGCCGCGCCCCTTGTCCGGCTTCAAAACCGGATGAAAAAGGCGAAAACGGTTCAAAGCATGGCGGAGGCTCTTTATCTCTTTTTGGAAGATACCGATGTTCCCCTGAAGCTGGACCGAAAAAGGCAGCGGGCCGAAGAGGCCGGAAACATGATCGAAGCGCAGCAGCACGGCCAGGCGTGGGATGCCGTTATCCAGCTTCTCGAGGAGTTTGCCGGCATGATGGGTGAAGATGAAATATCTTTGGCGCTGTTCCAGCAAATGCTTGAAACGGGAACGGAATCGCTTCATTTTTCTTTAATTCCTCCTGCGCTTGACCAAGTATTTGTAGGGAATATGGATCTCTCAAGAATGTACGGCACGTCCTGCACATTCGTCGTCGGGGCCAATGACGGCGTTCTTCCGGCGCGCCCGGATGAAAACGGCGTGCTGTCTGATGATGACCGGGAGTGGCTGAAAGCGGTCGGAGTGGAGCTGTCTTCCGCGGGGCGTGAGCGGCTGCTTGATGAGCATTTTCTCATCTATATGGCGCTGTCGAGTCCGTCTGACCGTCTTTATGTGTCATACCCGATTGCCGATGCGGAAGGAAAAACGCTCCTGCCGTCAATCGTTGTAAACAGGCTTGGCGAGCTGTTTCCCGATCATCAGGAAAAGCTGTCAGCGGCTGATCCCGAGCAGGTAAGCGAAGAAGAGCAGCTTCAGTATCTCGTCAATAAACAGGTGGCTCAGACATATACGGCAAGTCAGCTCAGGCTGTGGACAAGAGAGTACGAGATCAGTGACGTATGGTGGAGCGCATACAATGTGCTGATGAAAGAGTCTGATCACCGGCGTGCGAAAAAGCTGTTTTCAAGCCTGTTTTTCCGCAATGAGGCGAAGCGTCTTGAACGGCCTGTTTCGCGCCAGCTTTACGGCGAGCATATTAAAGGAAGCGTCTCCCGGATGGAGGCGTTTAATGCCTGCCAGTTCTCTCATTTTGCATCTCACGGGCTTCAATTAAAAGAGCGGCAGTTTTTCAAGCTGGAAGCGCCGGATATCGGCCAGCTGTTTCACTCCAGCCTGAAGCTGATTTCAGACCGGCTTCGTGAGCAGAAGCTGGAATGGCGCGATCTGACGAAAGATCAGTGCCGGAATTTCTCCTATGAAGCGGTGGAACGGCTTGCGCCAAAGCTGCAAAAAGAGATTCTGCTCAGCTCAAACAGACACTTTTATGTGAAGGAAAAACTGCAGAAGATCGTCACGCGTGTTTCAGGCATATTAAGCGAGCATGCGAAGGCGAGCGGTTTCGTCCCGGTCGGTCTTGAACTCGGTTTCGGCGGAAGCGGGCCGCTGCCTCCGCTCACTTTCACGCTGAAAAACGGCTGTACGATGGAACTCGTCGGACGGATCGACCGCGTGGATAAAGCGGAAAGCTCAAAAGGCCTGCTGCTGAGAATCGTTGATTATAAATCAAGCGACAGGGGGCTTGATCTGGCTGAGGTGTATTACGGGCTCGCTCTGCAAATGCTCACATATCTTGACTTATCGATTACACATTCCGCGGATTGGCTCGGCATGAAAGCGACACCGGCAGGCGTTTTGTATTTCCATATTCATGATCCGATGATTCAGGCCAGTCTGCCGATGGGGCTTGATGAAATCGAGCAGGAAATTTTCAAGAAATTTAAAATGAAAGGCCTTCTCCTCGGTGACCGGGAGGCGATCAGCCTGATGGACACGACTTTGGAGGAAGGGCGTTCAAATATCGTCAATGCCGGTTTGAAAAAGGACGGGTCTTTAAGATCCGACTCAGCCGCGGTCAGCGAACAGGACTTTCATCTGCTGACAGACCATGTGCGGCGGACATTTGAACAGGCGGGCGAAGCGATAACGGACGGGCTTGTGTCCATTACCCCGTATAAGCTGAAAGATAAGACGCCTTGTACGTATTGTGCGTTTCAATCGGTGTGCCAGTTTGATGAGTCGCTTAAGGAAAATGAATACCGCAGCCTGAAAGCGGAAAAAGACGGCACCATACTGGATTGGCTGAAGAAGGAGGCGGATGATGATGCAAATTCCTAAACCGAAAGACAGCATATGGACGGATGACCAATGGAGCGCCATCGTTTCTTCCGGCCGCGATATTCTGGTCGCTGCCGCAGCCGGATCAGGTAAAACGGCCGTGCTCGTGGAACGGATGATCAGAAAGATAACCGCGGAGGAAGATCCGGTTGATGTTGACAGGCTCCTTGTGGTGACCTTTACAAACGCCTCAGCAGCGGAGATGAAGCATCGGATCGCGGAAGCATTAGAAAAAGAGCTCGCCAAAAATCCGGGATCTCTGCATATCAGACGGCAGCTCTCTCTATTAAATCGGGCGAGCATTTCGACGCTTCACTCTTTCTGTCTGCAAGTGCTTAAAAAATATTATTATATGATTGATCTTGACCCCGGTTTTCGGATGGCTGACCAGACGGAAGGCGAATTGCTCGGAGACGAAGTGCTTGATGAGCTGTTTGAAGATGAATACGCAAAAGGGAATCAGGCGTTTTTTGAGCTTGCGGACAGATATACGACAGACAGGCATGATCTGGATCTTCAAGACCTTGTCAAACGGGTGTACGAGTATTCCCGGTCGCATCCTGACCCGGAAGCGTGGCTGCAAAGCTTTGTCCGCCTGTATGACGTGACGGAAGAAAGCAAAATAGAAGAGCTTCCGTTTTACCAGTATGTGAGAGAAGATGTTGAAATGGCGCTCTTCGGGGCAAAACAAAAGCTTGAGAAGGCGCTTGAACTGACAAAAGCGCCCGGCGGGCCGGCGCCGCGTGCTGATAATTTTCTGGATGACCTTCAGCAGATAGAAGAGCTGATCAGCTGCCGGCATGACTTCGATGCGCTGTATGAACGGGTTCCCGCAGTCTCATTTAAGCGGGCGAAGGCGGTAAAGGGTGATGAATTTGACAAAGCGCTTTTGGACGAAGCGACCGATTTGCGAAACGGCGCGAAGAAACTGATCGAAAAGGTAAAGACAGATTACTTTACAAGAAGTCCGCAAGATCACTTAAAGAGTTTAGCAGATATGAAGTCTGTCATCGAAACGCTCGTTCAGCTCGTGATATCGTACGGAAAACGATTTGAAGCGGCGAAACAAGAAAAATCAATTATTGATTTCTCAGATTTGGAACATTACTGCCTGGCGATTTTAACTGCGGTTGATGAAGAAGGCAGGCGGGTGCCGAGCGAAGCGGCCGTTTATTATCAAGACCAGTTTCATGAAGTTCTGGTTGATGAATATCAAGATACCAATCTTGTGCAGGAGTCTATCCTGCAGCTTGTTAAAAGCGGGGATGAAGAGGCGGGAAATCTGTTTATGGTAGGCGACGTCAAACAATCGATCTACCGTTTCAGACTTGCCGAGCCGCTGCTGTTTCTCGGGAAATATAAAAGGTTTACAGAAAGCGGGGAAGGCGCGGGGCAGAAAATTGATCTGAACCAAAATTTCCGCAGCCGCTCCGATATTTTGGACAGTACGAATTTCTTGTTTAAGCAGCTGATGGGCGGAAAAATCGGCGAAGTGGACTACGATGAACAGGCGGCATTGAAGCTCGGCGCATCGTATCCGCCGAATGACGCGGCCAAAACGGAACTGCTGCTGATTGACAGCGCTGATGACGCAGACAGCGCCGAGGATGCCGAAGACTTTGAAACCGTGCACTGGGAAGCGAAAGCGATAGCCGGGGAGATCCGAAAGCTTGTCTCATCTCCGTTTAAGGTATATGACGGCAAAACAAAAACACACCGGAATATCCAGTACCGGGATATCGTGATTTTGCTGCGCTCTATGCCGTGGGCGCCGCAATTAATGGAAGAGCTGAAAAACCAGGGCATTCCGGTGTACGCCAATTTGACGTCGGGTTACTTTGAAGCCGTGGAGGTGGCTGCGGCGCTTTCAGTCTTGAAGGTGATTGATAATCCGTATCAGGATATTCCGCTTGCTTCCGTGCTGCGCTCGCCCATCGTCGGATGTGATGAAAATGAACTTGCGCTGATACGCCTTGAAAAGAAAAAAGCGCCGTTTTATGAAGCGCTGAAAGCATATATAGCGAACGGTGACAGGCATGATGAACTATATCAAAAACTGAGAACCTTTTATGACAGTCTGCAAAAGTGGCGGTCATTTTCGACGAATCATTCGGTGTCTGAGCTGATTTGGGAAGTATACCGCGATACCGGATATTTTGACTATGCAGGCGGCATGCCCGGCGGAAAGCAGCGCCAGGCCAATCTGCGCGTCTTGTATGACCGGGCGCGCTCGTACGAAGCGACGGCGTTCCGCGGGTTATTCCGCTTTTTGCGGTTCATTGAACGGATGCAGGAGCGCGGCGATGATCTGGGGACGGCCCGGGCGCTCAGCGAGCAGGAGGATGTCGTTCGGCTGATGACGATCCACAGCAGCAAAGGACTTGAATTCCCCGTCGTTTTCACCGCCGGACTCGGCAGAAGTTTTAATATGATGGATCTCAATAAATCATACCTGCTTGATAAAGAGCTCGGTTTCGGCACGAAGTACATTCATCCGGAACTCAGAATCAGCTATCCGACTCTGCCGCTTGTGGCGATGAAGAAAAAGATGCGCAGAGAGCTCTTATCCGAAGAATTGCGCGTATTGTATGTGGCGCTGACCAGAGCGAAGGAAAAGCTGTTTCTCGTCGGTTCCTGCAAAAAACGGGAAAAACAGCTGGCCAAATGGCAGGCGCAAGCAGACCGGGCCGATTGGCTTCTTTCTGAATTCGACCGCTATCAGGCGTCATCTTATTTGGACTTTATCGGGCCGGCGCTCATCCGCCACCGTGACATGGAGGCGCACAGGACGCCGGGACTTTCATCGTCTGAGGATATCGCGCGCGACCCGTCGCGTTTTCACATCCGGATGCTGCAGCAAAGTGAATTGCTGGAAGAGAATCCAAAAGAACGTGCTGAAGAAAAGAGCAAACGTCTCAAAGCGATTCAGCAGGGCGAGCCGATTCCTGGTTCGTTTTCATTTGATGATCAGGCGCGCCGTCTGCTTGAATGGGAATATCCGTACCGAGAGCTGACGGCTATCAGAACGAAGCAGTCAGTTTCTGAGCTGAAGAGAAAGCAAGAATACGAGGATGAATACAGCGGCCGCTCTCTCATCAAACCGTCAGGAGACACGCTTTTATACAGGCGTCCCGGTTTTATGATGAAAAAAGGGCTGACAGCCGCCGAAAAAGGAACGGCGATGCATACGGTGATGCAGCACATACCGCTGACGCACGTGCCGACTGCCGAAGAAGCGGAGCGGACGGTCCGGATGCTTTACGAAAAAGAGCTGCTGACAGAAGAGCAGCAGGAAGCTATTGATATAGAAGAAATTGTTCAGTTTTTCGGAACTGAAATCGGGAAAGACCTTCTCGGGGCGCTGCGGATTGACCGGGAAGTGCCGTTCAGTATGGCGCTTCCGGCCGGCGAGGTGTACAAGGATGCCGAAACGGCCGGTGAACCGCTGCTCGTGCAGGGGATTATTGACTGCCTCTACGAAACGGCGGACGGTCTCTATTTGCTGGACTATAAAACAGATCGGATAGAGGGGAAATTCCGGAACGGATTTGAAGGCGCGGCTCCGATTCTGCAAAAAAGGTATGAAACACAAATCGAATTGTATACAAAAGCGGTTGAACAAATTACAAAAACGAAAGTGAAAGGGCGTGCGCTCTATTTCTTCGATGGAGGTCACGTTCTTACACTGTAACAAGATCCGAAGCTCCTTTTTGGAGCGGATCTTTTTTTCTATCAAAAAGTGAGGTGAATGCGGTATGCGCATTTTACATACAGCTGACTGGCACCTCGGCAAAACGCTGGAAGGCAGAAGCCGGCTGAGCGAGCAGGCCGAGGTATTGGAAGAGCTGAATACCATTGTCAAGGAAGAAAACATTGATGCGGTCATTATGGCGGGGGATGTATTTGATACGGTCAACCCGCCTGCGCTCGCTGAACAATTGTATTATGAAAGTCTTTCCGCGCTTTCTGACGGCGGAAAACGACCGGTCGTCGTCATTGCCGGAAACCATGACAATCCCGACAGGCTGGCGGCGGCTTCTCCGTTAACAAATGAGCGCGGCATTCATTTAATCGGCTATCCGCGGACAGAACCCGTGCATATTGAGGTGCCGTCGGCGGACGAGCTGTTAGCCGTAGCCGCGCTGGCATATCCGTCAGAGGCGAGATTAAACGAAGTGCTTTCTGATACGTTTGAGGAAAAGCTTCTTCGCGATCATTACGATGTGAAAATCAGAGAGGCGTTTGCTCACATGTGCGGACTGTGCCGGGACGATGCCGTGAAAATCGCGGCGAGCCACATTTATGTCGCGGGGGGAAATCAGACCGATTCAGAGCGTCCGATTGAAGTCGGGGGCGCTTACACAGTTGCCGCTGACAGCCTGCCGGCTGATGCGGCTTACGTGGCTCTCGGCCATCTCCACCGTCCGCAAACGATCAAGCGCGCCAAGACGGCTGCCCGTTATTCAGGCTCTCCGCTCGCATACAGCTTTTCAGAAGCCGGTTATGCCAAATCGGTGACGGTGGTAGAAGCGAAGCCCGGCGGAGAAGCGAAGTGGGAAGAGGTTTTCCTGTCTTCCGGTAAACCGCTCGTCAAATGGAAAGCGCAGGGGCTGAGCGAGGTTCACGGCTGGCTCGATGAAGGGCGTGACCGGAATGCCTGGATCGACCTTGATATCCATTTGACGGATCAGCTTTCTCTCGAGGAAATTCATCGGCTGAGAAAGGCGCATCCCGGCTTTATCCATATCAGGCCGGTTTTTGAAGAAAAAGAGACCGAAAATGACCGGATTGAAGTGAAACACACATCAATTGAGGATCGATTTAAGAAGTTTTATGAAAAACAAACGGGCGGCGGCGTGCCGGATGAGGAGATGGTCAAGCTGTTTTTAGAGCTTGCGTCAGCAGATGATGAGGAGGATGCGACATGAAGCCGATTCTGTTAACGATAAAAGGGCTCCACAGCTTCAGGGAGGAACAGACCATTGATTTTGCCGGACTGTCAGGAGCCGGGGTGTTCGGGATTTTCGGGCCGACCGGAAGCGGAAAATCGTCGATCCTTGATGCCATGACACTCGCTTTATACGGAAAAGTGGAGCGCGCCGCAAATAATACGCACGGCATCCTGAATCATGCCGAAGATCAGCTCGCCGTCTCATTTACATTCGCGCTTCAATCCGGCCACCGGGTTTCCTACAAGGTCGAGCGCGTTTTTAAGAGAACGGATGAAACGAAAGTAAAAACCGCCCTCTGCCGCCTGATTGAAATCAAAGACGAACAAACGGTGCTGGCCGATAAAGCGAATGAAGTGAACAAAAAGGTAGAGGAGCTTCTTGGCCTGACCATTGACGACTTTACAAGAGCCGTCGTGCTGCCGCAAGGAAAGTTTGCCGAGTTTCTGTCGCTTAAAGGCGCGGAAAGAAGACATATGCTCCAGCGCCTGTTTAATCTGGAACAGTACGGGGACAGGCTTGTCAAAAAATTGCGGCGGCGGGCGCAGGAAGCGGCAGCGAAAAAAAATGAAATGCTGGCCGAACAATCCGGCCTCGGAGACGCAGGAGAAGATGCGCTGAAGCAGGCTGAACAGCAGTTTCACGAAGCGAACGAACGGCTTGAAGAAGCTGAGAAGAAACGGGTCCGGGCAAAAGAGCGTTTTGAAAGTCACCAGGAAATTTGGAACTTGCAGACAGAAAGAGATGAATATGAGCGCCGGGAGAAAAAGCTTGAGGAAAGACGCCCGTACATCACGGATTTGACTGAGCGTCTTAAAGAGGCGGAAACAGCTCTCGCCCTTGAGCCGTACGCAGACCGCTACACAGAAGCCGTCCGCCGGAAGCAGCGCGCCGAACAGGAGCACGAACTGGCCAAACGGAAATCAGAGGCGGAAACCGTTTCATTTACCCGGCAAAATGAAGCCTATGAAGCATGGCGGGCCCATAAGGCCGAACAGGAGCCGAAGCTTGTCAAGGAAGAAGAGCTGTATCAAAGACTTTCAGCCATTGAACAAAAACTGCTTGAAGCGAAAAAAGAAGCGGAAAAAACAAATGCGGAACACAGCAAAAAAGAGGAAGAATACGAAGCCGCCTCGAAACAGCTGGCCGGAGTGAAAGACCGCCTGACCCGCGGTAAAAAGAGGCAGAATGAGCTGAAAGAAGAGCTGAAAGCAGTTCAGGTGACCGCCGATGAACGGAAAAAATGCCAGACCGCAGCACAGCTGGCGGCGGGCTTTCAGCAGACACAGGAACAAATCACGAAAGAACGGGCCAATCTGACAACGCAGCTGAAAAACGTGGAGAAGCTGAACGGAGAAAGCGAGTCGCTCACAGCGAAGGCGAAAACGGAAGAGGAAGACATTACGCACGCTTATCAAACGCTTCAAACCGTTTACCATATGGTCTGTGAAACGGAACGTTCACTGAAAGCCGCAGCCGAACGGGCTGACAAAACGCAAGCCGATCTCCGCAGGCGCTCAGAGGAAGCGAGAACGGCTGCATTAACAAAAGAATTATCGGAAAAACTAATCGAAGGAAAGCCTTGTCCTGTATGCGGCTCCACGCAGCATGACCGCCCGCGTTCCGCTCATGAAACATTCTCGCCTGATACGGCTGTACAGGAACAGTTGCAGCAGGTTGAAGCGCTGCTTTCTAAGGCGGCGGCTCTTTCTCAGGAAGTGCTGACAGCCAAGGTTGCATTAGAAGAGCAGTCAGGGCGTTTTACCGAAGAATGTCCGTTTCTGCAAAGCGCCCGGGTTCCGGAGCTGGAAGCCGCTTTCTCCATCAGCGGACGCCCGCTTGATGAAGCGTTCAGCGCCGTCCGCTTGGAATGGAAACAAATGAAACAGGATATGCTGTCGGTAAAAGAGAAGGTCACAAGACTGATCAGCGCGCATCAGCAGACGGTGAAACAAGCTGAGCAGCTGGCCGAACGAATCCGCTACGAGGAAAAAGAAGCCGACCGTCTCAGACATTCATTAGAAGAGCTTGAATCGCTGTCAGAAAGCCGATTGAATCAGTACAACGAAGTCTGCGGTGATATTCCGCCAAACCGGATTGACGCCTGGCAGGCTTCGATAGATGAGAAGGACAGGCAGGCAGAAGAATGTGAGAAGCGCATTGAAACAAGCATCGCATTCCTCAAGGAACATGAAGAGGAGAAAGAACGCCTGCAGGAGATGAAGCATCGGCTTGAACGGGAACGGCTCGAGCTTCACTATGCGTCTGAGCGCCTGCAGCAGGTGATTGACGGATATGAACAAGAGCTCGGAACAGCAGCTGAAGAAACATCAATTTCCGCAAAGCTTGAAGCGGTGCGGCAGGAATTACAGCTGTTAAAATCGAAAGAACAGTCCCTATTCGATGCGCTGAAGCGGGCGCAGCAATCACTGAATGACGCAAAAGGCCGGGAATCCGGGAGTCTCATGTCACTCAGGGATGCTGAGACCTCCCTTGAGAAAGCGCAAAACGACTGGCGCGTGAGGTCAAAAGACACCGGGTTTACCGAGCCGGACCAAGTCAAAAAAAGTCTGCTTCCGCAAGGGCGTGCAGAGGAAATGAAAAAAGAAATAGATGAGTTCCTGGACACCTCAAAACAGCTATCGGCAAATATCAGCCGTGTTACTGATAAATTAGCCGACCGCCGGATATCGGAGGAAGAATGGACAGCATCCGTTTCTCTGCTGAAGCAGGCAGAGGCTGAGTCAGGCGCCGCCATGGAGGAAAAAGGAGCACAGGCAAAAGCCTACGCGGTTATGCAAAAACAGCATAAGCGCTTTAAAGAGATTGAAGCCGAACTGAAAAGCTGGCAGACACAGATTGACAGGCTTGATAAGCTCCAGTCTGTATGTAAAGGCAATACATTCGTCGAATTTTTAGCGGAAGAACAGCTGGAAAGCGTGGCTCGGGACGCCTCTGCCCGTCTCGGAGCGCTGACAAGGCAGCGGTATGCCATATTAGTCGATTCAGAAGGCGGTTTCGTCATGCGTGATGACGCGAACGGAGGCGTCAAAAGGCCTGTATCAAGCCTTTCCGGCGGGGAGACGTTTCTGACATCGCTGTCGCTTGCGCTTGCCTTGTCCGCCCAGATTCAGCTGCGGGGGCAATACCCGCTGCAATTCTTTTTCTTAGATGAAGGATTCGGGACTCTTGACCAAGGGCTCTTAGACACCGTTGTCACAGCGCTCGAAAAGCTGCAATCGGACAACTTATCCGTCGGAGTGATCAGCCATGTGCAGGAGCTGAGAGCGCGTCTGCCGAAAAAATTAATCGTTCATCCGTCCGAACCGGGCGGGAAAGGCACCCGGGTCACATTGGAGATCATGTAGAAAGGAGAAGGAATTATGGCCGATTCTGCCGAGGGCACATGTGAATTATGCGGCCGCCATCATGTGCGGCTGACGGAGCACCACTTAACGCCTAAGGAAGAAGGCGGGACATTCCTTCCGACCGCAATGCTCTGCATCCCTTGTCATAAACAGGTTCACGCGCTCTATACGAATCAGGAGCTTGCGGCAAGGCTCGCGGGAATAGAAGAGCTGCGGCGTGACCCGAAACTCGCGCGGTTTGTGAAATGGATCAGAAAACAGCCGCCAAAAAAGCTTGTAAAAACAAAAAAAGCAAATGAACGAACATAACGCTGAACCAAAAGCAGCCCTCTTCTGAAAGAGCGGCTGCTTTTTAGGCGTTTCCGACCACATTTTGATCGCTGACATCGGGGTCTATATAGTTTGTCGCATTGACAACGTTGTTTAATAACAGGAAATCTCCGGTATTGCCTGCTCCCGAACCGAGCGCAGATTTAGAAGAGCTTTTTGGAGAAAGGTAAAAGGAATCACCAAAGTTTACGACTCCGCCCGATATGGAATTGATAGCTATAGGTCCGGTAATTGCTGGCATAAACGACACCCTTTATAGAAGTCTCACCGTCATTATATGTCAGGGCTGCTGTGATTGTGAGCTTGATGTGAAGATCTGCCTAATATGTTTCAGCCGCGAATCTCCCAGAACGATCGACGTCGATCCGATTTGAACCACGGACGCTGACGATACCCCTTGAACTTTCACATTCCTTACCCGAATTGAAGGGTTTTCATGGCAGAATGCGCTTTGGACTCCCGTTTCCGGTAACGGCATGACGGCCGGCTGCCGAAAGATCTGGTATTCTTTTTTGTTAAATGAGCCTTCATCATCTCTGTATACAGCAAGACTACGCTGATCGGCCAATACTTTGACCCGCATATTGATTTCATTCGTATCGCCTGCTTGAAAGACACTCGCAATCCCGACTGAATTGATTTTGGCGTTCCGGAGGCGTGAAATGCGCTTTAACATTATTCCGGCGCCAGCGGCACATAAGGGCCGATAATAAGAGATTCCGGAGGCGTGTCAAAGATGGAAGACAGATAGACGGAATCGGTGTCGCCGATTAATAATAAGGAAGAACTGGATACACCGGTAGACCGGATGTCGCCGACTTCAATATTCCGGTTAATCACTGTAAAAATCATGACGGATCATCACCTTTCATTTCACCAGGTATGTGCTTAATAAAGTGCTCGACGGCCCTGACAATATCACGCTTCACATGTTCGGCAATCTGCTCGGCATATTGCGCGGGCGCCGTATTTTCTTCTTTCGGGACATGGGACAGATAATACTTAATCCGGCTGTCCATCTGCTTTCTGATATCTTCAATAATATGATATTTGTTCGCTTCGTCCAGCCTGCTCTCATACTGAGTTTCGAGCTTCTCTAAAAGCGCGGGGATTTCTTCATTCAGGTACATATCGACGTTTTGGCGGATTTGCTGCATTTGCTGGCCCGCCTGTTCCTGCTGCATCATTCCGACCTGCGGAGATGTCTGGCCGACTTCGAAGTTTTGCACGGCATTCGGATCAGTCGGATTCAATCCGATATTCAGCGTTCCTTCCAGCCGTTCAATTTTCAGCTGATCAAATTTATACTCGAGCCGATCGATTCTTGTAGAAGGCTGCTGCTTCAGCGTTGAAATTTCATTTTGGAATTCTTTCAGCTGCCGTTCGAGCTCCTGAATCTGCTGCGCCTGCTGCTGGACGAAAGAATTTAAATTCTGCAGGTAGGATGAAACGGATTGATCATACATGACATTCACCTCGCGTCTCGTTTCCTTCATTAAAACTACCGGCTTGGCGGCTGGAGCGGTACAAATGATGAGGTGCCGGGACCTCCCCCTGTTGTTACAGTCTGCTGCCCTGCAGTGACAGGCGGCGCCGGCTCAACATAACTCCCTGTATTGTACAGATTGGAAAGAGATTTAATTGAACCGGCGCTTCCGATTTGCAGTATGGAGGAATTGCTGACAGATTCTACACGCATGTAATTGATATGGATCGACTGATTGACGTAAAAATTCATACGGCGCCTCCTTTATGCGTTTCCTGCCATCGGCTGATCGATTACATCATTATCGTACACATTCGTTGAATTCCTGTAATTCGTCAGTGTGAGATTGTCTCCGGTATTGAAGCTGCCCGCTCCGGCAAATGTCTTAACCTCTGCTTTTGGAGAAATGGTGATGCAGTCGCCTATATGAACGACTCCGCTCGTACCGACGGCATTAATTTTAAACGCTCCGACAATTGCGGGCATACGAGCACATCCTTTTCGTGAAGATTTTCATGACTATACTCCAGGAGCTTATCTGGGCTGCCTGCCTAAAATAGCTTATGACAAATGCACATTTTTGTGAGCGGAAAAAACTTTAGACGTAAAAACACCGGCGCTATACGCATGCCGGGCCTTATACATAAATGATACAGATTTATATACACATCACGTTTATGAGAAAGCCTCTTTTTTTCCTGCGGTGCGTCCGTGCTCAATCTGTGCGGCCGGGTTCAGCCCGCTGTCTTTCGTTTGTTGGATGAGCCCGCGGCACCCGTTTAAAAGGCTGTCCAGCTCCTGGCTGCACCTGATGGTCTCCGTCGCATTGATTCCGAATTTTTGCGCTGTCTCGAATAAAGTTAATCTTTTTTCTTCAATTTTGTTCATCGTGTGATCTCCAATTCTCGATTATTTTGGAAAACATAGGATGACAATAGTATAACCCATTTTGCGCAAGAAGGTTTTATTTCGTCAATATGACTAAAAAAGTGACAATTTTTGATACTCTTTTACACTTATTTTCAGCCTGTTTAAAAGAGGAATTTCCCGCCCGGAGGAAGAATAAATAAAGGAATGCCAGATTTAAAAATGATGGGGGATTAACATGAAATTTGCGACAGGGGAACTGAACAGCCGAACATTTGTCGGTCTGATCATTGATGATGACAAAATCTTAGATCTGCAAAAGGCTGAAAAAAAATTGTTTGAACTTGAGACGATTCCGGGTTCGCTGATCGAGTGCATTCAAAAAGGAGATAAGTTTGTCGCGCATGCCGGACAGCTTGCGGAATGGGCGAAAAAACCGAATGACGAGTCGGGTTCATTTATGTATGCCCTGTCTGACGTAAAGCTTTGCGCGCCTATTCCGAGACCTTCAAAGAACGTGATCTGCATCGGGAAAAATTATCGTGATCATGCCGTTGAAATGGGGAGTGAGGCGGATATACCGGTGCATCCCATGGTTTTTACGAAAGCCCCCGCTGCCGTTACAGGACACGGAGAAACAGTGGACAGCCACTTGGACGTAACGGAGCAGCTTGATTATGAAGGGGAGCTTGCGGTAATCATATCAAAAAGCGGATCGCACATTTCCAAAGAACATGCGCTTGATCATATATTCGGCTATACAATTGTAAATGATATAACAGCGCGCGATCTGCAGAAAAAACATAAACAGTTTTTTATCGGCAAAAGCCTGGATACGACATGCCCGATGGGCCCGGTCATTGTACATAAGTCGGCCGTCAGTGATCCGCAAAGCCTGAAAGTTGAAACGCGGGTGAACGGAGAACTGCGCCAATCAGGATCAACGGGTGACATGATTTTTCCGATAGCTGAATTAATCGAAACGCTGTCAAAAGGAATGACGCTTGAAGCCGGTGACATTATAGCGACGGGGACGCCGTCCGGTGTCGGAAAAGGGTTTAAGCCGCCGAAATTTTTAAAGCCGGGGGACCGCATTGACATTACAATTGAACCGATCGGCACGCTGTCGAACCAAATCGGATAATTGTGTGTCTTTCGCACGATTGATAATGCTCCGAGCGGCTTGTTGTGGTACCATAAGTGAGGCAGATTGATCTGATAGGGGGAATTGAACATAATGACACATTGGCATATTACTTCATGGGTCGTTGCGCTTATCCTGGTGTTTGTCAGCTACGGGCTGTACGGTTCCGGAAAAGCGAAGGGCGCAAAAATTACGCATATGATTCTGCGCTTATTCTACATTATTATTATTCTGACCGGAGCTGAGCTTTTCGTCCGTTTTGCGAATTGGAACGGAGAGTACGCCGGAAAAATGCTGCTCGGCATCATTACCATCGGACTGATGGAAATGCTCGTCATCCGCAAGAAAAAAGGCAAATCAACCGGCGGACTGTGGATCGGTTTTATTATCGTGCTCGTCCTGACGGTGCTGCTCGGCCTTCACTTGCCGATCGGCTTTCACGTATTTTAATCAATCGCTTGAAAAACCCGGATGTATCCGGGTTTTTTTAGTTGCGCATACATTTTGCGCAACTGTGCCGCTGAATGAGAAATGCCGTGACAGGGGGATGTTGATGAGGCGAAGGAGATGTGCAGGATGCCAAAAGCGTCAATCACTCTCGTTACCGAAAAAGCTACGGCTGTGAAGGGTAAAAGCAAACGCCGGGCGTCAATCAGCGTGAAAAACAAAGCTGAATACATCAGGCGGCACCTATTTAAAAGGTGCGGCCTGTTTGTTACGCGGTGCCGTCTTGTTTTGCCGCTGAATACATAATGGAGCGCCGCCCGTCAGATGCCGTCCATTCAAATCTGTCGTGTTTACCCGAGCTGCCGCGGTGATGCTGCAGGGCGCATTGTGCGTCATCCGCCGAGAAGTGATAAAACGAAACGCCTTCACCGGAAAACAGCGCCTGATTGTAGGAAAATACGCAATCATATACAGACAGGCCGAACCCGTGCAGATGGCTGAGAAACAGCAGAAACGTTTCATCGTCCAGCGAATCGAGCAAGGTTAACAGCGGCCGTTTGACCGCTTTTTCATAACGGATTTCTTCCCCGCCGAGCAGGGGGATGGTGTCTGCGCCGATTTCGGCCGCACCGCCGCAAATCCGTGCCGGCTGCCATCGGCCGTCGCGTTTCATCAATACGGCTGCGTTTCCTAGACTGTCTGCAAGCAGGATATCGCCTTCATCGTTTTCGACGAGGCAGATGCCGTCCTCTATCATCAGTGTGCCGCGCCCCCATTTGTTTTTTTCTGAGAAAAGCTGTTTTCGTTTCATAACCGTGCCGGTCTCCTTTGTTTGTTTCTTCTCTTTCGTTCTTTCCAAATCGGGCTTGTCTCATACAAGTCTTAGTGGGACAAATCAACTATCTGAGTTTCTTTGCATAAACTGGGTAAAGTGCTGATAGAAACGAATTTGAAACCGACAGAAACGGGATTGGAGCTGATATCACATGTGTGGAATTGCGGGTTGGGTCGATTTTCAAAAGCAGCTCGTCCAAGAGAAACATATTATGAACAATATGATAGACACTCTTTCAAAACGAGGGCCTGATGATTCAAACGTCTGGGGAGAGCCCCATGTTTTATTCGGACATAAAAGACTTTCGGTCGTTGACATTGAAGGCGGCCGCCAGCCGATGGCCTGCACGCATCAAGAGGAAACGTACACCATCATTTATAATGGCGAGCTGTATAACACGGAGGAACTGCGGAAGGAGCTTCAGGCGAGGGGCCACCGTTTTGAGAGGACCTCTGATACAGAAGTGCTGCTGCACAGCTATATTGAGTGGCGGGAGGAGTGCGTGAACCGCTTGAACGGTATTTTCGCTTTTGCCATCTGGGATGAAAAGCGCGAGCGGCTGTTCGGGGCAAGAGACCGGCTCGGCGTCAAACCGTTTTTTTATAAAGAACACGGCTCTTCCTTTCTGTTTGGGTCGGAATTGAAAGCCATCCTTGCTCATCCTGATGTGAAAGCCCGCACAGACAGCGGCGGACTTGCGGAAGTATTCGGACTCGGGCCGTCCAGAACTCCGGGCTGCGGGGTGTTTAAAGGAATTCACGAGGTGCGTCCCGCCCATGCGTTCACTTTCTCAAAGGACGGTTTGTCCATATGGCGTTATTGGAATGTAAAGAGCGAAAAGCATACAGACAGCTTCGATGAAACCGCGGCTCACATTCGGTACTTATTTCAGGATGCAGTGACACGCCAGCTCGTATCTGACGTGCCGGTTTGCACGTTTTTATCAGGGGGGCTTGATTCGAGCGCGATAACCGCGATAGCCGCCGCTCATTTTGAGAAACAAGGAAGAGATCCCCTTCATACTTATTCAATTGATTATGAGGAGAACAGCAAATTTTTTAAAGCGAGCGCGTTTCAGCCGAATGATGACGGCCCGTGGATCGATAAAATGACAAATGCATTCGGCACACAGCATCATAAGTGCGTGATTACGCAGGATCAGCTGGTTGAACATCTGGAGGAATCCGTTCTCGTCAGAGACCTGCCGGGCATGGCTGATGTTGATTCATCGCTATTATGGTTCTGCCGGGAAATTAAAAAAGATTTTGTCGTGAGCCTTTCCGGAGAATGCGCGGACGAAATTTTCGGCGGATATCCGTGGTTTCACACCGCGGCAGAAGAAGACGGATTTCCTTGGATGAGGTCGACTGAGGAGAGGATCACGCTATTGGATGAAAAGTGGCAAAAACGGCTGAATCTTAGAGAATACGTGAATGCGAGATATGAAGAAACCATTGCGGAAACGCCGCTGTTAGACGGTGAGACGGGAACAGATAAAGCGAGACGGCAGCTGTTCTACTTAAATATGCTTTGGTTTATGACAAATCTGCTCGACCGCAAAGACCGCATGAGCATGGGCGCAAGTCTTGAAGTACGGGTGCCGTTCGCCGACCACAGACTTGTGGAATACGTTTGGAATATTCCTTGGGAAATGAAAATGCATGGCAGCCGGGAAAAAGGCATCTTGCGGAAAGCGCTTGAAGGACTGCTTCCTGAAGATATTTTGTACCGCAAAAAAAGCCCTTATCCGAAAACGCATCACCCGAAATACACGCAGGGGGTCACAGAATGGCTGAAAACGATTTTACAACAGAAAGATTCCGTGCTTCACACCCTGCTTGACAGAAAGAAGCTGGAAATGCTGCTGGAGACAGAAGGTTCATCTTTTCAGGTTCCGTGGTTCGGCCAGCTGATGAAAGGCCCGCAGCTGATCGCCCATCTTGCCCAGATCCATACATGGTTTGAGGCGTACCGTATCGATATAGAAGAATAACAGTGCCGCGACCGGTTTCCGCTGAAGGATATCGGTCTTTTTATTGTGAAACATATGGTACACTAAAAAACAGAGGAGTGATACCATGACCGAATACGAAACATGCGCCCAGCTTGCCGAGGCGCACTTTCCTTTATATAAACGGACTTTCTCATCCCTGCCGCCAAAAAACAGGCGGGCCGCATGGGCGGTGCTTGCTTTGTTTCACGAAGCTGACCGGCTTGATGTGCAGGAACTTGGGGGATTTGAACAGGCGGCACAAGACTTTCTGAACGGGACACACGCTGACGGCTTTTTGTGGGAGGCGCTCGCCGATGTGCGGCAGCAATTTGCGCTTGAAGAAGAGCCGTTACGTGAGTTTATCGCCGGCCAAATCTCTGACAGAGAAAAAGTAACGTATCAAGAGTTTGATGACCTGCTGATGTACGCGGGCCAAACAGGCGGAGCCCTCGGCCTGCTTCTGCTGCCGGTTTGCGCGCGCCGGAACCAAGAGAAACTCCGCCATGCAGCCGTTTCATTAGGAGCAGCCATTCAGCTGACCCGGGTGCTTCTGGGGGTCCATACGGATGAGCGGGCGAAAAAGCGTCTCCCGCGCCAGGTGATGAAGCAATTCGGCTATACGGAAGAAGAGCTGGAGAGCCATACCGTCAACAAAGCTTTTATGAATGTATGGGAGTACATCGCATTCGAGGCCGAGGCGTATTTCGAGGAGGCGTCTGAAGAGCTGGAGCTGTTTCCGTTATACTCAAGGCCCGCCGTTACCGGTTTGCTGGCACATTACCGGTCAGAGCTCGGTGACATGAGAAAACAGCTTTCGCAAGCATAAAAAAACGCCCGGCTTCATAACGAAGCTTCGGGCGTTTATGCAATCCCTTTTTGAATCCAAATCCGCGACCGCCATCTTCTGTACATAAGAATGCCTCTGACCCATTCATCCGCGATAAATGAAATCCAGATGCCCATAAGCCCCAATCCGAAATGGATGCCGAACAGATAAGCGAGAGGCAGTCCGATACCCCACATGGAAATCATCGCCATGTAAACGGGGAATTTTGCATCTCCGGCAGCCCGCAGCGAGTTGATAATAATGACATTAAATGAACGGCCGGGCTCAAGAATGATCGTCATGGCGATCAGCATGCTCGCCGTCGCAATAATGTCAGGGCTGCTTGTGAAAATTCCGATCAGCTGCTTTGAAAACAAGGTCATGATCACGGATGTCAAAGCGGCAATGCCAAGCGCCCAGTACAGACTTTTCATGCAGCGGTCATAAGCGTCGTCAAACCGTTTGGCGCCGATATATCTGCCGATCAAAATCTGTGTGCCTTGGCTGATCGCCGTCCCGAACAGCAGGATAAACATGGTGATATTTTGTGTATAAACCTTTGTTGTAAGCGCCTGAGCGCCCATAATGGCGATAAAATAAGTAACAACCATTTGTGAAATGTTGTAAGACAGCTGTTCGCCGGCAGACGGAATCCCGATTTTCAGGAGTTTCCGCAAGTGCTCTTTATGGACGTGAAAAATCTTTTGCCATGTCAGACCGAGTCCGATGCGTTTTTTGACGATCACAATCATCGCGATCAGTCCGATGATCCGTGCAAAGGACGTTGACATCGCAACACCGGCGACGCCTAACACCGGAAGGCCGAGCGGCCCGAAAATGACAAGAAAGTTTCCGGCAATATTTAAAATATTCATCCCGATCGTAACGAACATCGTATCCTTCGTATGACCGTAGCTTTTTAAAATGGCACTGAATGTCATAATCAAAGCCTGAATGAAGGACAGCCCGCCGACCACCTGCAAAAAGACTTTGGCATCCGGCATCAATTCATTGGAAAGACCCATCACATGAAGCAGCGGAACGGCCGCAAAAAATATGGCGGCGCTGATGGCGAGACTGATGACAAAGTTCGCTCCTATTGATACATAAGCCACTTCCTGCGCCTCTTTTTTCTGTTTAGATCCTAAAAACTGTGAAATCACAATTGTCGTACCCGTTGCGATAAAGCTGAACATCACGATAATTAAATTTAAAATCTGATTGCTGACACCCACGGCCGCCACACTGTTGTCAGAGTATTGGCTAAGCATAAGAGTGTCGGCGTTTCCCATAAACATATATAATGAAACCTCAATAAATATCGGCCAAGTCAGCGCGTATAATGAGAGTTTGTGATCAGAGGATTGTTTGAACGCAGCCCGTTTTAAAATCGCTTGTTTCATTTCTTTTAACCCCTTTCCTGACAAAATCAACGTTTAAAAGTGTACCTCCATTTTCTTATAATAAAAAGGGAGAGAAACGAAACTTCTTGCAAAAATCCGACTTAAAAAGGAGGGCCGAAAATATGTCCTTTCTCGAGTTCACAGTTCCTCCGTTCCCGGTCTTTATCGCTGCGGGAGAAGGAGTGTTCAAAAAAGGCGAAACCCATGTGAGACGGGTCTTCCCGGTGTTTGATCTGCTGTATGTGAAAAAAGGCGTCCTCTACATTACAGAAGACGAAAACGCCTTTTCCGTTGAAGCGGGAGAATATATTCTGCTTTCTCCCGGCCTTGAACATTACGGAACAAAAGGCAGTGAAGAAACGACATCCTATTCGTGGCTTCATTTTGAAGGAGCGGCTTATGAGGTGACGGAAACAACCGGGAACAACTGGTCGGAGCTGAGGCGAAAAAAAGGGAGCTTTGAAGAGCCGTCCCGCTACCGCCTGTCCCTGCCGCAAAAAGGGAAGGTGAGACGCCCGCAGTTTATGGCCGGGCAATTCAGTGTGCTGACAGATGACAGCGCAGAGAACTCCGATCTGCCGCTCAGAAAGCAGATTCTGTTTGAAGAGCTGCTGCTCCATCTTCAGAAAGAAGCGTTCCAAATCCCGTCCGCAAAGGAAAGAGTCGCATGGGAGGCCGCCCGGTACCTGCAGGAGCACTATCAGGAGAAAACAACCATCAAAGCGCTCTCTTCGGCTCTTCATTACAACCAAGACTACGTGACCCGCTGCATGCAGCAGGTGCTCGGCGTCACGCCCGGCCAGTATACGAACAAAGTCAGAATGACGGAGGCGAAACGTCTTTTGTCCGCAACCAATGACAAAATGGGGGCGATCGCAGACGCCATCGGCATGGAGGACCCAACCTATTTTTCCAAACTGTTTAAACAGATTGAAGGCATTTCGCCGCTTGAATACCGCAAATTCGTAAGCCGGAAAACGGACTGACCTAATACCAGAGAACAGAAGAGGGATCGGTAAGCATGAAAATGACAATTTACGACGTGGCCGAAAAAGCGGGCGTCTCCATCTCGACCGTCTCGCGGGTCATCAACAATACGGGGAGGATCAGTGTCAAAACCCGCCGGATGGTGCTCCGTGTCATGGAGGAGATGGACTATCATCCGAATGTTCACGCATCCGCTTTGACGGGCAAAAAGACGAATATGATCGGCCTGATCACCCCGGACATTTCAAACCCGTTTTTCGGGGAACTGGCGAAAAGCATTGAAGACAGCGCCGGTGTACTTGGGTTTCATATCATTATCTGCAGCACCGATTATCAGCCTGAAAAAGAAACGAAGTATTTTTCGATGCTGCGGCAGAAGCAGGCGGACGGCATTATATTCGCGACGGGACTTGATCATGATGACAGCGTCACGGCGCTTGATGATATTGTGAAATCGGGCATCCCGCTTGCGATGATTACGCAGGATAAACCGCTCGCGCCGATGGACGTCGTCATTATCGATGACTTTCTCGGCGGCTATACGGCGGCTGAGCATCTCATATCTTTAGGCCATGAAAGAATCGCCTGTATCGTCGGAAACGGCTCGACCACGGGTGAAAGAGACAGAATCAAAGGTTTTCAAAAAGCGATGCGGGAAGCGGGGATGACACTAGATGAATCGCTGATCATACCGACGGAATATTCGCTGGAAAGCGGAAAACAGGCAGCGGGCGAGCTGTTTGACAGAGACCTTCCGACCGCCGTTTTCGCCTTTAATGATGTCTTGTCATGCGCGGCGATACAGGCGGCGCGCTCCCGGGGCATTCGAGTGCCGGAAGACTTGTCCGTCATCGGCTTTGACAATACCATTCTCGCTGAAATGACGGCACCGCCGCTCACGACGATTTCTCAGCCCATCCGCGAAATGGGGCGGCGTGTCGTTGAACTTCTCATTGATGAGATTCAAGGGAAGAAAAAAACAAAAAGCAAAATCATTTTATCTCCGGAACTCGTCATCAGGCATTCTACGGCACCGGTAAAAACGCGCCCTCAGCAATAAGGCGCGTTTTTTTCTGTGAAAAACATTGTCAAACGAGCGAAAAGCATTGTAAAATTAAAACAGCTTTTGGGAAAGCGCTTGCGCAAATACTGCGGATTGCAAGCAAAGAAAGCCAACAGCTTGAGTTGTAAATAAAGCGCTTTCAAAATAATGATTTCTGTTTAATAAGGGAAACCGCTTGCGCCATTGCGGCATGCGGCCTCAAGAAAAAAGGAGCGGTGATAGATGACAGATCAAGTCAGATGTGCGGTGCTGGGATTAGGACGATTAGGGTATTTTCATGCGAAGCATTTAGTCAGCGAAGTTCGGGGAGCCGAGCTTGCGGCCGTCTGTGACCCGATGAAGGGAAAGGCGGAAGCGTGTGCAAAAGAATTAGGAATCGCCAAATGGACGGAGAATCCGTATGACCTGTTGGAAGATCACACGATTGACGCCGTCATCATTGTCACACCGACAAGCACACATGCGGAAATGATCATGAAGGCTGCTGAAAACGGCAAGCACATCTTTGTTGAAAAGCCGCTCACCCTGAGTCTTGAGGAATCTAAAGAAGTCATGAAAAAAATCGAAGAAACGGGCGTCATCTGCCAGGTCGGTTTTATGAGGCGGTTTGATCCGGCATACGCCGACGCGAAAAGAAGAATCGACGCCGGGGAAATCGGCAGGCCCATTTATTATAAAGGATTTACAAGAGATCAAGGCGCACCGCCCGCGGAATTTATCAAACATAGCGGAGGGCTTTTCATTGACTGTTCGATTCATGATTACGACATCGCGAGATATCTCATGAATGCCGAAGTTACGTCCGTCTGCGGGCACGGGAGAATTTTAAAGCACCCGTTCATGGAAGAGTGCGGCGACGTTGATCAGGCATTAACGTATCTTGAATTTGATTCGGGCGCGGCCGGCGATGTGGAGGCAAGCCGAAATTCTCCGTACGGGCATGATATCCGAGCCGAAATTATCGGGACGGCGGGAAGCATCTTGGTCGGTACGCTGCGGAAAAGCCATGTCACCATTTTAACGGAGTCAGGCAGCAGCTACGAAATTATTCCGGATTTTCAAGCCCGCTTTAAAGACGCTTACCGTCTGGAGCTTGAGCACTTTGCCGAATGTGTGAAAAAAGGGGAAACGCCGATTGTGACAGACGTCGATGCCACGATTAACTTAGAAATCGGGATCGCCGCGACGGAATCGTTTAAAACCGGAAGGCCTGTAAAGCTTACCCCGGGCGCCTTCGGCTATGCCGGACTATGATAGATTCGAAGTGAAAAAGCAAAGGCCCGGGAGGCCTTTGCTTTTTTATGATTCGTATGAGAAAAAAATGTAGTCAGTCGGCACGCTTTTATAGCCCATTTGGTGAAGCATCGCGCTTATATTGCCGCGATGGTATGTGCCGTGATTCACAACATGCCGGATCACATCGGCATATGTCGTCCGGAGCGTTCCCATGCGCGGATGAGAAATGGAGATCGGACCTTCCGTGTTCTCCAATTCTTTTAAAAATTTGCTGTATTCTTTGTCCAGTTCAGCCATTCTATGTTCAATCGCCTCAAAATCTCCGTCAAGCTTTTCAAATTGATCAAACTGCGAGACGATTTGTTCGTAAGTTTCTCCGTAAAGCACGTGAAGCCAAATGTAATCAGCCCGGTATATATGCACAAGCACGGCGTTCACAGTCGGAAAAACACTATCCAGTTTCTGCTGTAAGCTTGCCGCGGGCAGGGTCTTCAGATGCTGAATAACCTGCTCATTTGCCCATCTGTGGTAGTGATACAGCTTTAAAATGTCTGACATTCCAATTCCCCCTCTTCCTTCCGTACATTCAACATGACCTGGCCGAATTCCTTTTATCGAAACAAAAGCGCCGCAAAATAAAAAGCAGCACCCCACATCACCAATGCCGAGCATTTATTCAGGATGTCGAGGAGCCGGCCTCCTGTATCCGCCGTTTGGACGAGCCGTCCCGCGAATGCCAGTCCGGCGAACCATACCCAGGAAACCGCGATACAAGCACCGGCAAACAGCCATTTATCAATTCCCGGATAGGCGGCGGAGCTTGTGCCGATGACACTGACGGTATCCAAAATCGCATGCGGGTTCAAAAGGGATACCATGGCGGCCGTGACCGCCTGTTTTTTTGCCGAGAAAACCGTTTTTTCGCCTGTTCGGCCTGCGGTTTGCTTCTCCAAGTCTGCCAGCCTAAAAAACTGAGAAACAAAAAGCCGCCTATAAGCATGACGGTCTGAAAAACGGGAATCTCTGCAATAATCATTGAAACGCCTGCGACGGCCGCGATGATGAGAATCGTATCGCATACCGCGGCGGCAATCACTGCGGGAAACGCCTGCCACACATGTTTTTGCCAGGCTCCCTGCTGAAAAATAAATACATTTTGCGCGCCCAATGGCAAAATAAGGCCGAAAGCGAGCATCACTCCGTGAAGAATGGCATTCATATCGTAAAACCCTCCAATCGTCAACTAAATCTCATTGTAGCCGCACTATGTGCTGATGTCTCCGTCCATTTGGCTGGTACTTGAACCAGCCAAATGTATAATAAATAAAGAAGGAGGGATGACGTATGAACAGCTGGCGTCCGGATCGGGAGTCGTACATACCGCTTTATCTCCAGATCGAACAGCATATAAAAGAAAAAATACTTCATGGCGAATGGACCATCGGCACGAAAATTCCCTCACAAAGAAAGCTCGCCGAGGAGCTTCAGGTCAACCGAAGCACAGTGACGGCAGCAGTTGATGAGTTAATCGCCCAAGGTCTTCTGGAAGGAAAAAGAGGGGGAGGCACAAAAGTCGTCAACAGTACGTGGAGCATCATGGCAGCGGCTAAGCCCCTTGATTGGAGCACATACGTTACATCGGGGAGTCATCAGCCGAATTCAGCCTTGGTTCAGGCCATTAATCAAAACGAGCCGCGTCCGGATCTGATCAGGCTGGGGACGGGTGAGCTGAGTCAAGAGCTTCTGCCTGAGAAGGAGATGGCCGAACTGTTCCGTGAAGCGGGAACTAACATTTTTGCGCTCGGCTATGAAGAGCCGAAGGGCAGCCTGAAGCTTCGGCAAAGCGTCGCGGAATATGTAAAAACAAAGGGGATTCACGCGTCCCCGGCATCCATCGTAATCGTCTCAGGCGCGCTGCAGGCGCTTCAGCTCATTTCAATCGGGCTGCTAAAACCAAACTCCGTCATGCTGACTGAAAACCCGTCGTATCTCCATTCCCTGCGTGTGTTTCAATCAGCGGGCGTCAGGCTTAAGGGAGTGCCGATGGATGAGAGCGGAATCAAAACGGATCATCTTCCCGCTTACCGTCGGCAATACGAAGCGGGGCTGCTGTACACCATTCCGTCATTCCATAATCCGACCGGAACGGTAATGTCACTCAAGCGGCGGAAGGAACTCATCGCGCTCGCAAGAAATCACCGTCTGCCTGTCATTGAAGATGACGCATACGGTGATATATGGATCGATAAAGAACCGCCGCCTCCGTTAAAATCCATGGACGGTGAGGGGAATGTACTGTATATCGGTACGCTGTCAAAAACCGTAAGCCCGGGTCTGCGCATCGGATGGGTCGTCGCCCCTGAGCCGGTTGCAGACAGGCTCGCCGATATTAAAATGCAGACGGATTACGGCTCCAGCGCTTTATCTCAATGGGCGGCATGTCAATGGCTGTCAAGCGGCCGCTATGAAGAGCGTCTTTTGCGTCTCAGAAAGGAACTCAAAATCAGGAGAGATGCGGCATTGCGTTTTCTTGAAAGATACGCGGAAGATATTGCGGAGTGGCGTGTGCCGGAGGGGGGCTTTTACATTTGGGTCACTTTTCATCAAACAATCGCCGTTCAGAAGCTTTTCACCCGTGCCTTGGAGGCCGGCGTGCTGATCAATCCGGGAGCTCTCTATCTTCCCGAAGACCGGCAAAGCCTGCGTCTTTCCTATTCATACGCATCCTTACCGGGCTTGGAAAAAGGCATTCAAACGATAGCGGACATTGCCCGCCGTTTCGTTTAATAAAAAGATCACGTCACAATGGCTCCGAGCGCTTCTGCGAATGTAACGGCATGAGACGGAGAGATGCGGCATCCTTTCAGCTTCTCAAGTGAGACGTGCAGGTGATCAAATGTGCACGTGCTGATATCCATATTAAAAAGAGACGTGCCGATGAAGTTTGCGCCGTTCAAATCACAGACGTCAAGATCTGTGTATTCAAGAACGGCATCATTCCACTCACTTTCTGATAGGCCGCACGTGTCAAACCGGACATGCTTCATATTGGAATAGCTGAAGGAGCTGTAATGTGCGAGGCAGTCTTCAAACCGTACATGACGCATGGCGGAATCCGCCAGATTCAAGCCGAGAAGTTTTGAATGCTGAAACGCCGTTCTATGGATGATGCTTCCGCTGAAGTCAGCGTTTGAGACATCACATTTGTCAAACAGGACATCCGTACATTCCATATGTCTGAAAGAGACATCCGTAAAAACGGTGTTTCTGAAAATGACTTTTTCGGCGCGCAGGCCGTCCAGTTTGCCGCTTATCACGGCGTTTTCTATGACGACTTCTTTGATGAGGTCGTCCTGAAGCGCTTCAGTGAAAGAAAGCACCGGCAATTCTTTCGGGATTTTCGGTTTTTGGATCGTATTCATCTCATACTCCCTTTTCTAAACATAATAGCTGAAATCGGCAATTGGCAGATATCACTTTCGCCCCTGCCACCCTTGCCGAATGGCGTGTTGCTTACTGAACAAAGGGTAATATCAAAGCGGGATCGCGTCAATAGCGGCGCTTATAAAAGCTTCATTCCGTTTGAACGTCATCCGGCCCGCTGAAAGATAAAAACAAAGCCTTGATAAGAGGGCTTTTGTCTGTTTCAGGCGAGTTCTTTATACATGATCACATGCGGGCCGATGCCGGGAATATCAAAGGGGCTGCCCGTGCTTTTCCAGCCGAGCTTTTCGTAATATCCCTTTACGTGACATCTGGCGTTGCACCAGACAAGCGCCGCCCCCATATCTGCCAGTTTCCGTTCCGCATAGGCGATTAACGTGCTTCCCGCTTTTTGCGTCCGGTATTCCTCAAGCGTCGCCATGCCGCGCAGCTGGTAGGCGGGCGCTGCCTGTAAAGCCTGCTGGTTCTGCGGGTAGAAAGAAGCGATGCTGATCAATGTTCCGTCGTAAAAACCTCCGAGATGAAAGGCTCCTTTGACGCTGTCCTGATCATATTTACAATCCTCAATCGTCTGATGGGGGCGCAGCACGCTGTGTCTGATCGCGTATGTGTCTTCTGCGGTGATGGGTTTTACTTCAACCATGAAAAAATCCTCCTTTGCTTGATTCTTTTTCTGTATCGTACCATGAAAAAGCCGCCTGTCATATCAGGCGGCTTCTTTCGCGTCAATGCAAATATACATCAGCCCGCTTTTCATCCTTTTGCTTAATATAAGCTGCAAGCTCTGACGTCAAATCAGAACGGAGAAACGGGGTGATTAAATAAATTCCGTTAAACAGTTCGCACGCCGTGTCGAGAAGCGATTTGGCGATGGCGAGGCCTTCGGCTTTCTGCTTTCGCTTGTCTTCGCCGGCGAGCGCCATTTTTTCGCGGATGCTGTCTGACAGCTTAATGCCCGGGATTTCATGATGAATGAACTCTGCGTTGCGGCTGCTCGTTAACGGCATGATTCCGATATACACCGGTGTTTTGAGATGCTTCGTTTCATGATGAATGTCAATGAGCTGCTGCTCCGAGTAGACAGGCTGGGACACAAAGTAGTCAGCTCCGCACTCGATTTTTTTCTCCAGCCGTTTGACTGCTTTATCAAGGTGGCGGACATTCGGATTAAATGCTCCGGCTACGGAAAAGTTCGTTTTCTTGCCGAGCGGTTTCCCTGATAAAGAAATGCCCTCGTTGAATTGTTTAATCAGCCTGATCAAATCAAAGGACGTTAAATCATAGACGGAGGTAGCCCCCGGAAAGTCGCCGATTTTTGAAGGATCGCCCGTGATGGCTAAAATGTCGGTGAGCCCGAGCGTATCCAGGCCCATTAAATGTGACTGAAGGCCGATGATGTTGCGGTCTCTGCATGTAATGTGAACGAGAGAACGGATATCAAGGCGCTCTTTCAGCAATGAACCGCAGGCGGCATTGCTGATCCGCGGTGTCGCCAATGAATTGTCGGCGAGCGTCAGCGCTTCTATGCCGGTCTCTTTTAATTCAGCGGCCGCTTGCAGAAATTTGTCAAAATTCAATTTCTTCGGCGGATCAAGCTCTACGATAATTGACCGTTTTTGAGCGGCGATTTCGTTTAAACCAGGCTCGGTCCGTTCATTACGGACTGAGATGACTTCCTCTTCCCGTCTGATTTTCACTTCTTTATCAGTGACGGGAGAAAGTCCGCGGACCGCTTCAGCCATGGCTCTGATATGGTTTGGCGTCGTACCGCAGCAGCCGCCGATAATGCGCGCGCCCTGAGTGCGGAACTGTACGGCGCTCTCCCGGAAATAGGCATCGTCCGTATCATAAACAAGCCGGCCTTCTTCTAAAGACGGAAGGCTGCTGTTCGGATAGACCGATAAATAAGCGTCACGGAAAATCGGCACTTCGGTGAGCGCTTCAATCATGTGGTACGGGCCGAGCCGGCAATTGATTCCCGCTATGTCAGCGCCGAGATCGGCAATGGACCTGAGGGCTTCCCGAAGCGGCGTTCCGTCCTGCAGCACGCCCTGTTCGTGCATGGATACGTTCAGCATAATCGGAAGTTCCGTTTCTTTTCTCGCGATCTTCAGCACTTCGCGGGCCTCTTCTAAATCATAGTATGTTTCCAGAAGCAGACCGTCCGGCTCTTCGTGCAGCAATAAATAAAGCTGCTCCCGAAAGCTGCGTTTAATCTCCTCCAGGCTGTAGGCGTTTTTGTTAAAGGTGCGGATGCCGCCCATCGTTCCCAATACATAAGCGCCGTCTGAGGAAGCGCGCGCGATTCTGACCGCCTCCTGATTGATTTTTTTCGTTTCATCCTCAAGTCCGTATCTTGAGAGCTTAATAAAATTCGCGCCGTACGTATTTGTCTGGATGATGTCTGCCCCGGCTTCCGCGTAAGCCTTATGTATTCGCTTGATTTCTTCGGGCTTTGATACGTTCAGTTCCTCAAAACATCTGTCAATGCCGTAGGAATAGAGGAGAGTGCCCATCGCGCCGTCTCCGATTAAAATCCGTTCTTTTAAGTCTTGTAATAGTCCCATTGTTTGCCTCCTTCATCACATTCAGCAAGGAAAAAAGAGAAATAAAAAAAGTCTTCTTAAGAAGAAGACTTTGTAATCATTTGTCTCTCTTCTTATCTTCCAAGCTGTTTTTAGCTTGCTGGATTTAGCACCTTGGTCATGGTTTGGGTAAACCACTACACCGGTTGCTGAAGCGTCGTCGGGCCAGTCCCTCGGCTTCTCTTGATAAGAACGTTCATGTAATTGTCATGGGTTTCCAAAACTTAACTGTGAAAATCCCTTTCTCCAAATTTACCGAAAATAGAGACAATAATCAATAGGAATCACATAATTTATCTAAAATTAATAAATTGAACGTCAATCGGCAGGTCTGCTCCGCGGACGGCTGCAATAATCTGCTGCAGATCATCTTTATTTTTTCCGGTGACGCGCACTTGGTCGTCCTGAATCTGCGACTTGACCTTCAAGCCGGAGTTTTTAATCACCGCGTTGATTTTTTTGGCGTTGTCTTTATCAATGCCCTGTACAAGCTTCGCGCGCTGGCGCACCGTGCCTCCAGTTGCATTTTCGATTTTGCCGTATTCAATGTTTTTCGTCGGCACGTCCCGTTTGATCAGCTTGCCGTTCAGCACATCTTTGAGCTGATTCAGTTTAAACTCGTCATCAGAAATCAGGACAAGTTCTTCCTTTTCTAACTTCACATCGCTTTTCGATCCTTTAAAGTCATAGCGCGTGCCGATTTCTTTCAGCGTCATCTGAATCGCATTCTGCACTTCGGGAAATTCAACTTTGGATACAATATCAAAAGAACTTTCTTTTGCCATGAGAAAACCTCCTATAACATTTCACTTATGAGTTGATTATAGTAGAATAAAGAGAAATGTCCAACAGCATAAAGCATGAATTTATGCATATTGGAAAAAATGAGAAAAACATCAGCCTCATACGGGCGAATCAGGAAGGACGATAACATGAGACCAGGGCAGCAGCTCACGCTTAGTATAGATCACCAAACCGATTTCGGTTATTTTTTAACCGACGGCGAGGATACGGTTCTTTTACATAACAGTGAAATCACAGAGGATATCGAAGACAGAGATGAAGTGGACGTATTTATTTACGTCGATCATCAGGAAAGACTCGCGGCGACGATGAAAAAGCCGCTCATCAGCTTTTATGACTACGGATGGGTGGAAGTGACGGACGCTGTGGAAGATATGGGCGTATTCGTCGACGTCGGCCTGTCAAAAGACGCGCTCGTCGCAACGGAGCACCTGCCTCCGTACAAATCCGTCTGGCCGCAAAAAGGAGACAGGCTGTATTGCATGCTGAAGGTGACAAGCCGCGGGCGCATGTTTGCCAAGCCGGCGCCTGAGGATATCATCAGTGAATTATTTACGGATGCAGAGGAAGACGTCATGAATAAAGATCTGACAGGCACGGTGTACAGACTGATTGCATCAGGCTCTTTTCTGATTACCGATGAAGGCATCCGCGCGTTTATTCACCCTTCAGAAAGAAAAGAAGAGCCGAGACTCGGCAGCCGCGTGACAGGGCGTGTCATCGAGGTAAAGGAAGACGGCTCCGTCAACATGTCCCTGCTGCCGAGAAAGCAGGATGCGCTTTCGGTTGACGCGGAAGAAATTCTGACCTATCTGAGATCAAGAAACGGCGCGATGCCTTACGGAGACAAAAGCCATCCTGACGATATCCGCGAACGGTTTCATTTAAGCAAAGCCGCCTTTAAGCGGGCGCTCGGGCATCTGATGAAAAACGGCAAGGTCTATCAGGAAGACGGCTGGACATACGAAAAACAATAAATGTTCTGCAAAAACATCGGTGAACCAAAACCGATGTTTTTTATTTTCTCAAAAGCTGCTATATTCCTCATTTGTTTAACACCCTGCCGAACATACATATTTTATTGAAATAAAATATTCTGACATCCGAACCGATATATAACTATAGAAAAAACAAAAGGAGAGTTTCAATGAAAAAAATGGCGATATTTGCGGCTGTACTGCTGATTGCGCTCAGCATGGCGGGATGTGCCGGCAAATCTGAGGAAACGGAGGCCGAAAAAACGAAAACAATCGGCATCATGCTGACAGACAACGGCCTCGGCGACCAATCATTTAATGATTCAGGCTTTCAAGGTTTGATGAAAGCGAGAGACGAGCTCGGCATCACATTTGATTACCGGGAAATAAAAGATACCGGTACATACGAAAAAGGACTGACCCAGCTTGTCCGGGAAGGCAATGATCTTGTTGTGGGGCTCGGTTACAGCATGCAGGCGGATTTAGAAAAGGTCGCCAAAAAATATCCGAAGCAGCGGTTTGTGCTGATTGATTCCGTATCAGACCTGGATAATGTCACCTCCGTCACGTTTAAAGAGGATGAAGGAAGCTTCTTAGCCGGAGCGCTGGCGGCCATGACGAGCAAAACCGGCACGATCGGATTTATCGGCGGTTCCGATGCCGACGTCATTAAACGGTTTAAAAAAGGCTATCTGAAAGGCGCGGAATCAGTCAAACCGAAAATCCGCGTGCTGTCGGACATCAGCGGTACGTTTGATGATGATAAGCTCGGGAAGCGCATCGCCCAAAACATGATCCGAAAAAAAGCCGATGTCCTGTTTACGGCGGCCGGCTTCACGGGAGTCGGCGCACTGAAAGAAGCGGAGGCGCAAAAAGTATACGCCATCGGTGTTGACAGCGATCAATATTACACCGCCGAGCACGCCGTTATTTCTTCTTTAGTGAAAAATGTCGACCGTGTCATCTATGAATTGGCGAAAGGTTTAAAAGACAACAAGGAGATCAAAAGCGGTGAGATCGTTTACGGACTGAAGGAAAACGGCATGGAATTAGCCAAGATCAGAGTTGTCAAAAACGCAGGCGGGCTGGCGAAAAAGATCACGGATATGAAAAACAGCCTGATTGAAAAAGGAGGCGATCTGAAGTGACATTACGGACAAGGCTGCTCGTTAACGCAGCCGTTACGATGATTTGCTTCGCCGCCGTCATCGGTTTTACCATCGTAAACATGATGAAGATTCAGGCTTCAAATGAAGATGAAGTGGACGCGCTGTTAAACGTTCAGGAAGCAAAAGCTGACCTTAATACGTTAAAAGAAAGCATCACCGGCTATTCCTATACGCTCGCAGACGCCCAGAAAGAAGATGTGCGAAGCTATATGAAAAGCAGCTCAGACAAACTGGCGGCGCTCAAAAAAACGATGACGGACGATGCGGACAAAGCCGCTTATGACAAACTCGCCAAAAAATACGAATCGTGGCAGGCGGAGGCGGACGCTGCTCTTGATTCGAAAAGCCCGGCTGAAGCGACAAGGACGGCGGCCCGCATCAACGGTCTTCTGAATGATATTTATATGCTGAATCTGAAAAGCCGGGATCACTATGAAGACATGCAGAAGCAGACGGCTGACCAGATTCAGTTTATCGTTTACAGCGCAGCCGTGCTGACCATCGTGATACTTACTGTTACCGTCATATCTTCCATCAGGCTGACGAAGAGAATTGCAGGGCCGATACGCCGTATGGCTGAAAATGCCCGTCGTATTGCGGGAGGGAACCTTGCTGTTGAAATGCTTGATTATAAAGGGAAGGACGAACTGAAAGAGCTGAATGACTCATTCGGAATGATGGCTGAACAGCTCCGCACCTTAATTCAGGCGATCGGAGAGGTCGGCCGTGAAGTCGAGACGTTTGCGGAAGGTTTGACGAAGGAAAACCAGACGCTGAAGGACATGACCGAGCAGGTGTCCGTGTCGACGGAAGAAATGGCGCAAGGCTCCCAAACCATTTCAGAAGATCTGCAGCATGCGGTGCAATTCATTGAACAAATGGATGAACATTCAAAGGCGAACGCCGAACGTTCAAAACAAACGACGAGAAGCAGCGAAGAGACGATTGCGGCGGTGGCTGCGGGGCGCGGTGCTTTAGCCGAGACCAAGCAAGCCATTGATAAAAGCAATGAGACATCAAAAGAGATTTCCAAAGCCGCCGATCTCTTCATAGAGCATGCGGCAGGCATCAGTATGATGGCGCAGACCGTTTCTGACATTGCGGGCCAGACCAATCTGCTGTCATTAAACGCCGCAATCGAGGCGGCCAGAGCAGGCGAGGCCGGAAAAGGATTTGCCGTCGTTGCCGAGGAGATACGGAAGCTCGCAGACGGATCAGCTAAAGCGACCGCGCAGATTTTCGATATGGTAAAGCAAATTGAAGACGGCATCACATCTATTACCGGAGCTGTCACGACCGGCGTCGCTTTAGCGGACAGACAGCAGGAGCTGATGGAGAAAACATCAGAATCATTCGTCCATATTGAACAAAAAGCCGCCCATATTAAAGCGGAGCTTACTCAATTGGACGGACGGATCATCGAATCGAAACAGCTTGGTGAGCAAGTGCTGCATCATGCCGAAAGCATCAGCGCCGTCGTTCAGGAAACGGCTGCAGGAAGCGAAGAGATTTCTGCCTCCGCGCTTGAGCAGCTGTCTTCTTTTCATAAAATGGCGGAAAGCGTCAATAATCTGGTGAGCCTGACAGAGCGGTTAAACGATCAGGTCCGCCGGTTTACTTTGTAACGGGCTTTTGCCCCGCCCCTGATTTTTGCAGCCTGACATGAGTAACTTCTGAATGAAACACAAATACTGAATATACATGTGTTTATATTTATTCTTTTTCGTGAAAGGTGAAAAAAGAAGGGAGGAATCGGGATGGATGAACAAATTCCGCATGAAAAGGGTCTTGATAATAGTCTGGCTTTATTACGCGATGGTTATGTATTTGTGAAAAAACGAGCGGAGACTTATCGCTCAGATGTGTTTCGCGCCCGTTTATTAGGGAAGACATTCATTTGTATGAGCGGAGCGGAAGCCGCAAAGCTTTTTTATGACACAGAACGATTTCAGCGGCAGCAGGCCCTCCCCAAACGGGTGCAGAAAACGTTATTCGGAACAGGGGCAATCCAGGCAATGGACGGTGAACGGCATAAGCACAGGAAGCTTCTATTTATGTCGCTGATGACGCCGCCCCGGTCAAAAACGGCTTGCGGAAGCGGTGGCAAAACAGTGGAAAGCATCTGCGGAAATGTGGGAGGGTTCAAACCGAATTGTCCTTTTTGATGAAGCGAAGAAAGTGCTGTGCCGGGCTGCCTGTGAGTGGGCCGGCGTCCCGCTGAAAGACTCAGAAGTGAAAGAGCGGGCGGAGGATTTCACCGATATGGTAGACGCATTCGGCGCTGTCGGACCGCGTCATTGGAAAGGCAGAAGGGCGAGGCTGAAAACGGAGAAATGGATAGGGGAGGTCATTGAGGATGTGCGGTCCGGCAAGCTGCAAACGCCGGAGGGCTCAGCCTTGTATGAAATGGCTTTTCATACAGAACTTGACGGGAACAGACTTGATTCTCACATGGCTGCTGTTGAGCTTATTAATGTTCTGCGCCCGATTGCCGCCATTTCTTACTTCATTACGTTTTCAGCTCTTGCATTGCATGATTACCCTGAATATCGGGGCAAACTGAGATCGAGAGATGATCAGGAGGCCGAAAGATTTGCACATGAAGTTCGGCGGTATTACCCGTTTGCCCCGTTTTTAGGAGCCATTGTGAAAAAAGATTTCGTATGGAAGAACTGTGAGTTTAAAAAGGGTGCTTCCGTCATGCTTGACCTATATGGGACAAACCATGATTCCCGGCTTTGGGAGAATCCGAATGAATTTCGCCCGGAACGTTTTCAGGGGCGGGAGGAAAATAAATTTGATTTCATTCCCCAGGGCGGAGGTGATCCGGCTAACGGCCACCGCTGTCCGGGTGAGGGAATGACCGTGGAAGTCATGAAAACTTCCCTTGCGTTTCTTGCCAATGAAATAGAGTACGATGTTCCGTCCCAAGATTTAAGCTTCAGCCTGTCCAGAATGCCGGCATTGCCTGAAAGCGGATTCGTGATAAGTGATGTTAGACGCATATAGAACAAAAAACAGCCCTCTTTCTTCTAAGACAAGAGGGCTGTTTTGCTTTTACAGATGGTCCGGTTTTTTGGAATTCTGGTTTTTTCCCGCCTGCCGGTTTTTTTCGGCAAGCCGGTTCTTTTTCTGATTTACGGCGTTATTGTCCAACGGTTTTTTGTCATCATCTTTCATGCGGCAAAGCCTCCCTTCTGTCCGTTAGGATGCCCGCCCGCATTGAAATTATGGCTTCAGGAAAAAAATCGCGAGCGTGCCCGGCCCGGAGTGGGCGCCGATCGCAGAGCCGATTGAATGAAGAATGATCTCTTTCGGATGGAACGCTTCTTCAATCATTTCCTTCATCCGAAGCGCCGTCTCTTCATTATCTGCATAGCTGATTCCCACGGTTTGATCCGCCCAATCGCCGCCTTCTTCCTTCATCATTTCTATAATCCGTTTAAACAGTTTCTTTTGTCCGCGCAATTTTTCGAGCGGCACGAGCCTGCCGTCATCCACATGCAGAATCGGTTTGATGTTCAAAAGCCCCCCGACAAAAGCGGACGTTTTTGAAATTCTGCCGCCCCGCGCGAGATAAGCGACATCATCGACCGTAAATATATGTTTCATCCGTGCGCAAAAGCTCTTTACAGACGTTTCGATTTCTTGTATTGTATTCCCGTTAACACAGAGTGTTTGCGCGTGCATCACCGCGAGGCCGCAGCCCAATGAAGCGCATTTGGAATCTACAATCCGTAAATCAAAATCGGGAAATTCCTCTTTTACTTCATTGGCCATCATTACGGCCGTCTGATAGGTGCCGGAAAGACCTGAGGAAAATGCGACGTATATCGCCGGTTCTCCCAGTTCCGCGTATTGTAAAAATACTTTTTTTATCGTATCCGGTGATGCCTGGGATGTTTTCGGAACTTTCCCGTCCCGCATCGCTTGAAATATATGATCCGCCTGAATGGTGACCGCGTCCTCATATTCGTTTCCGTCAAGTGTTACGTGCAGCGGAATGAACCCGATCCGGTTTTCTTCAATATAAGATTTCGGCAGGTCAGAGGCGCTGTCAGCAATAAGGTGAACTGTCATCATAATTCCCTTCTTTCCGATTGGTGAGAGTGATGCCAACTATATCATATAAATGTGGCAAAATAGTGTTCAAAACTTTGTTTTAAGGGAAAAGCTAATAATGAAAATGAGCGGAGGAGCAAGCCATGGTACTAGAACAAGCAAAAAAATTAGCAATCGTCGTCATCGGCGCGTTTCTGTATGCGGCGGGACTGAATTTATTCCTGATACCGGCGAATGTATATGCCAGCGGTTTTACCGGTGTCGCCCAGCTGCTGTCAAGCGTCGTTGATCAATACGCCCCCTTTTATATTTCGACAGGAGTTCTCATGTTCCTCTTAAACATTCCCATCGGTGTGTTAGGGTGGCTGAAAGTCGGCAGATCATTCACCGTATACAGCATATTAAGCGTAGCGATGACGTCCGTCTTTATGGGAATTCTCCCGGAAATGAGACTGTCGCACGATATTCTTCTGAATACCGTATTCGGAGGAGTCATCTCAGCTATCGGCATCGGTTTAACGCTGAAATTCGGCGCTTCGACAGGCGGTCTTGATATCGTGTCGATGGTGCTGGCCAAATGGAAGGATAAACCGGTCGGCACATATTTCTTCATTTTGAACGGGATTATCATTTTGACGGCAGGATTATTGCAAGGATGGGAGAAAGCATTATATACCCTTGTCGCTCTGTATGTCACAACAAGGGTGATTGACGCCATTCACACCCGCCACATGAAACTGACCGCCATGATCGTTACGAAAAAAGCCGATGAAATCAAAGAAGCGATTTACGGGAAAATGGTCCGCGGCATTACGACGGTGCCGGCAAAAGGCGCTTACACAAACGAACAGAAAGAAATGATGATCATCGTCATCACGCGGTACGAATTGTATGACCTTGAGAAAATCGTGAAAGAAGTCGACCCGAAAGCCTTCACAAACATCGTGCAAACGACGGGGATCTTTGGTTTCTTCAGAAAAGACTGATAGGAGCGGATAGAATGAAGTGGCTGTTTGGCCTGTTATTACCGGTCATTTTATTGATCGGATGCAGCAGTCAATCCGGGCAGAAGGAGCCCGCTGAGGAGGTATCCGGAGAGATGAATGAACAGCAAGCGGAATTAGCCGTAAACCCTGTGCAGACGGATCAGCAGATCGAATTTCAAATGTCTTTAAAAAACAAAAGCGGCAGCCCGATCGATTTCACATTCAGCTCTGGGCAGAAATTCGAATTGACCGTACATGACCAACATCACAAAGAACTGTACCGCTATTCAAAAGACAGAATGTTTACTCAGGCGTTTCAGACCGTGACCTTAATGCCGAATGAAACGTATGACTTTTCAGATGTGTGGAAAAACGTGCCCGGTCCGGGAACATACACGGTGACGGTGACGTTTTTAGGGAAGTCCGATCAGATCGGAAAAAGACTGAAAACGGTAAAAACATTTGAAGTGAAATAAAAAAGCGGCGCCCTCGTCTAAACGGGGCGCCTTTTTTTATTGCAATTTCTCCAGCTGATCCTGAAATTGGTGCAGCTGCTGACGTTCTGCATCCGTCGAATTGGCGTACGCGGAAGACACGGCGTTTTTGGCGCGTGAGACAGCTTTTTCCTGATCGCCGTCCTCGAAACCGTTAGCAATCATGACGGCCTGCTGGACAAATGACTTGGCTTGAGAAAACAGTTCGTTTCTCATTAAAAGTCAACCTGCCTTTCAGCCGAATCTTTTGCTGCATCATGCTGTGCTTCCTCTAATGTAGACCGATATGGAAATCTTGCGTCATGAAGACTGACAGAGTCCTTGCCTTGCTGAATAAACCGTTTTGATTTGTTTCGTTTACCCATTGCAATGTCCCCCTTCCATATTTAGACGAGATGAGTCGTCTGTTTTAGTATGGGCGGAAGGCTTTGTGTTATGAGCGGCAAAACCTCACAGGGAGAAATAGGATTTTAAAAATTCGGCGATTCCGTCCGCTTCATTTGATCCCGTGACGCGGTCGGCGGCCTGTTTGACTTCATCCGTGCCATTTCCCATCGCTACGCCGCACCCGGCAAATCGGAGCATTTCAAGATCGTTGTCTTCGTCGCCGAACGCGATGATCCGTTCTCTCGGCACTTGGTAATAGTCGCTGATTTTCTTCAGGCCGACCGCTTTATTCATCCCGTGTTTAATAATTTCAATCACATGCCAAGGAGCCGCCCATCTTCTGTGGTCAATGACCTCGGCGTGCACATCGGATAAATGCGCGCGTATGTCCGCGACGTCCTCTTCCTTTGCATGAATCAATACGGACGTCACATCTTCTTGGACTGTTTCGCGCAGATCGCCGAATGTGACATTCGCCGTATTCATATGAAACGCCTCAATTAAATGCTCATCATGATAATGGAAGTACACATCATCAATGATCTCAGCGAGCACATTATGTATTTGATAGGTCTCTGTAAGTTCGGCAAGCTGTCTGACCACATCGACAGATAAGGACGTGTGGTATCGTCCCCATGACTCGTCTTTCGGGTGGTGGACAAATGCCCCGTTAAAATTGACAATCGGCGTTGTCAGCCCGAGCTCGTCATAATACATCGAACTGGAACGGAAAGGGCGGCCGGTTGAGATGCAGACATGATGACCCGCTTCTTTCAGCGTCTGAATCGTCCGCGCCGTTTCAGGGGAAATGGTTTTATCATCTTTTAATAAGGTTCCATCCAGATCTAAAGCGATGAGGTAAGGTTTTGTCTCCATAAATAACTCCTTTTGTCATGTAATTTGCTGTTTTTCTCTTATGTACAGTGTAGCTTTTTACCATCTTTATTGTCTACATGTTACACTTATGATTATGGTTATCCTAAGGAGGGAGTCAACGTGATTCTTATTGATCATCAAACCGTATCAGGCATTCCGTTTTTACATATTGTAAAAGAAGAAAATCGGGACCGTCCCGCTCCCCTTGTTTTCTTTATTCACGGTTTTACAAGCGCGAAGGAGCATAATCTTCATTTCGCTTACCTGCTTGCTGAAAAGGGCTTCAGGGCGGTGCTGCCGGAAGCTCTTTACCACGGTGAACGCGCTGAACAGCTGTCAGCAGAAGAGCTCGCCGTCCATTTTTGGGACATTGTATTAAATGAAATCGAGGAGCTTGACGTGCTGAAAAAGGATTTTGAAGCGCGCGGTCTGATTGAAGACGGGCGGATCGGTCTTGCGGGCACGTCAATGGGCGGAATTACGACATTCGGCGCGATGGCCGCGTATGATTGGGTCAAAGCCGGCGTCAGCCTGATGGGAAGCCCGAACTATACGGCGTTTTTTCAGCAGCAGATTGACCACATTCAAAAGCAGGACATCGACATTGACGTCACAAAAGAACAGGTCGATGAACTGTTTGCGCGGCTCAAACCGTTTGATCTCAGTCTGGAACCGGAAAAACTCCGGAGCCGCCCGCTGCTGTTCTGGCACGGCGTTCAAGACAAAGTCGTTCCGTATGCACCGACCCGCGGCTTTTATGAAACGATTAAACCTCATTACAGCAGCCGGCCTGACCATCTTCAGTTTCTGAAAGACGAACGGGCTGACCATAAAGTCCCGAGATACGCCGTTTTAGAAACCGTCGCCTGGTTCGATAAGCATTTATAAAGCACAAAGGTGTTAACAAAACCCGCTTTTACGTTATACTGAGGAAAAAGGAGTGATGGAACGTGGAAGAAGCATTAAAAGAAAACATCATGGGCGCCTTGGAGCAGGTTGTTGACCCTGAGCTCGGCGTCGATATCGTCAATCTCGGCCTTGTATACGACGTTGATATGGATGACGACGGCCTGACGCACGTTACGATGACACTGACATCAATGGGGTGCCCGCTCGCTCCGATCATCGTCGACGAGGTGAAAAAAGCGCTCGCCGACATTCCGGATGTAAAAGAGACGGAGGTCCACATCGTCTGGAATCCGCCGTGGACAAGAGACAAAATGTCACGCTACGCAAAAATCGCATTAGGGATTCAGTAATAAGAAAATGCACCTCGGATTTTAGGTACATCCTAAAGTTTGGAGGTGCTTTTCTTTTGTCTGCATATAAGCGACAGTGAGGGTTTGTTTTGGATCGCAAACAAACCTTTATATATAAAATTTCATATGAGGTTTATCTTTTTTGTAATAGGACAGTCTGTCTTGGAGTGTGCCTGTGTGGAATTCAAATTTATGTCCATCAGGATCAGTAAAATAAATTGACTTTTGATCTTGTTTATCTCTAGGACGCCCATTTAATATATTTACATTTAGATTTTTTAGCCGTTGATGTATTGCATCAAAATCTTTTGGGTCAATTGTAAAGGCCATATGCGTATAAGATTTATGTATTTCATTTCTTGGTATATCCGCCTCTAAGTTAAGTGCAAGCCAAAGCCCGTTCAGATCAAAATATGCTGTTTTTTGCCCTTTAACCAGGAGTTGTGCATGAAATACTTTTTCATAAAATTCTATAGATTTTTCCAAATTTGAAACAGAAAAAAGAAGATGATTGATTCCTTTTATGTTTATTTTCCCCACCTCATTTAACATGTTTGTCTTAAACAATCCCTTTGGTAATACATCTGCATATATATCGATTATATACTGACTAAAAAATCATTTTAAGGATTTCTGTGTATTTTTTATGCCGTGTGTTTTCCGGTATCGGATTAAAAAGGAAAAAAACGGACGTAAGGCATGATATAATAGACCGGCTGCATGCGAGGGAGGAACCCATGAAGAAAAAATTACTTCTCATTATCCTTAGCATTCTTGTTTATACGGCGCTGTTCGCTGTTTCCGCTTTTCACAAAGAGCCGGAGCAGCAGGCAGGGACAATGACGGATGTCAGCCGTCTCATGCCCGTGAAAATTAAGCAGACGGTCAAAGGAAAAGAGAAAGAAACATTGATCGAAACCATTAAGGAAGCAAAGAGAAAGCATCTGAAGATCTCAATCGCAGGCGCCCAGCACTCAATGGGCGGCCAGACGTATTATGAAGACGGTATCGTTCTCGACATGACGGGCTACAACAAAATACTCGGTCTCGACCGAAAGAAAAAAATCATCAGAGTGCAGGCGGGAGCGACGTGGAATGATATTCAGCGCTATGTCAATCCGTACGGGCTCGCGGTAAAAGTCATGCAATCGCAAAACATTTTTACGATCGGCGGCTCACTGAGCGCCAACGCCCACGGCCGGGATATCCGATACGGTTCGCTGATTGATACGGTCAAATCGTTTCATCTTTTAAAGGCGGACGGCAAAGTCATCACCGTTACTCCGAAAGATGACCTGTTTTCAGCCGTCATCGGCGGCTACGGCCTGTTCGGCGTCATCCTTGACGCGGATATTGAGCTGACGGATGATGAACTTTATGAAATGAAAACGAAACGCATGAACGCTGATACATACAGTGAATATTTTACGCAGCATGTTCAGCGCAACCCCGCCGTGCGCATGCATCTCGCACGGATCGCAACAGGGGATAAAGGCTTTTTGCATGACATGTATGTGACTGATTACACGCTCGCAGACAATCAGAAAGAATTAAAGCAGCACAATGAACTGAAAGAAGATGAGCATCCGGCGCTGACGAAATTCGCGCTCGGCCTCTCCCGCCGGTATGACTGGGGGAGAAATTGGTTCTGGTCAACCCAGCAGTCTTATTTTCTCACCCAAAACGGCGTGAAAGTCTCCAGGAACAATGTCATGCGGTCAGAGTCGAAATTTTTGGAATATGAAAACACGGACAACACCGACGTGCTGCAAGAATACTTCGTGCCCGTCGGCGAATTTGCGCCGTACATTCATGATTTACGCGAGACGCTGTCACATGAAGATCTCAATCTCGTAAATATTACGATCCGCTACGTACAAAAAAATGAAAAAGCCGATCTGTCATACGCAAAGGAAGACATGTTTTCACTCGTCCTTTTAATCAATGAAGGATTTTCAAAAGACAGCCAGGCGAGTGCGGCGCGGATTGTCAGAAAAATGACGGATACGGCATTGCTCCACCGCGGCAGTTATTATCTCCCGTATATGCTGTATCAAACGAAAGAGCAGATGCGCGAGGCATATCCGAAAAGCGATATGTTCTTTCAGAAAAAACACAAATATGATCCGGATGACTTGTTTATGAATTATTTTTATCAGAGGTACAAATCATGAAACACAACCATTTAAAATGGCTGATCCTGTCTCAGAGCAGTGTCTTTTTTGCCGGCAGCCTGATCTTTCCGTTTTATATTTTATTTATTAAAAACATCGGTTCCAGCTACACGCAATTCGGTCTCTCATACGGCTTGTTCGGCCTGAGCGGCGCATTGATTCATCCGCTGCTCGGCCGGCTGTCGGCAAGACTGGACCCCCGCTGGTTCCTTATGGCAAATTCGTGGGGGATGGCGGTGCTTCTTCTGACGCTCCCGCACATTACCGGCGTGCACCAGGTTTATGTTGTGCAGGTGCTTTTGGGCCTGTTCGGCGCGATGCAAAAACACGGCGAGAAAATCATGATCGCCGATTACACCGACGGCGGGGAGCGGGGAAAAAAGTCGGCAGCTATCATTTCTGGACGGCCGTATTTTCAGCTGCCGCCATTATTCTCGGCGGGTTTCTCGCTGATTTCTTTACGGTTTATATTATTTTTTACGCCAGCTCCGTGCTGTTTTTTATAAGCGGGCTGATGATGCTGAAGAAAACAGGCTGATCCGATCAGCCTGTTTTTCTTATGGAACTCCCTCGAACGAGAGGGAGTTTTTTTGTCAGCGAAAACAGATGGAAAATGAATGAAAAAATATTAAATATACAATTGAATTAATTTTTATTCATGTTATAATGTTAAATAATTTCACAAAAACCAAGAAGGTGAACCCGTTGAAAATAGGTGTTATAGGCGCTACTGGTTATGGAGGCGCCGAACTTGTCAGGATTCTTAACCATCACCCTTATGCAGAGGATTGTATATTGTATTCATCGAGTGACGAAGGAAAAGAATATGCCGCTTCATATCCGCATTTGAGGAATATAGCGTCACAATCACTTCAGCCGCTTCATATAGAAACGATCCGAAACGAAATTGATGTCATGTTCATAGCCGCGCCGCCCGGCGTCTCCGGAGAGTGGTCGCCCAAGCTGGCGGAGGCGGGCATCCCGGTCATTGATCTATCCGGCGATCTGCGGATTCAAAACCCGGCCGTGTATGAAAAGTGGTATAAGCGGGAGGCCGCTCCGAAAGGAACGATTCAAAGCGCGGTTTACGGTTTAGCTGAACTGCAAAAAGAAGAGATTCAGACTGCAAAGCTGATTGCCAATCCGGGATGTTTTCCGACGGCTGTGCTGCTCGGGCTCGCCCCGCTGGCGAAGAATAAGCTTTTACAAGATTCATTTCTGATTGTTGATGCGAAAACAGGCGTATCCGGCGCCGGCCGAAAAGCATCCATGGGCACTCATTATTCTGAGCTGAATGATAATTTCAAAATTTATAAGGTTAATGAGCATCAGCATACTCCGGAAATTGAACAGCAATTAGCGGCTTGGCAGCCCGGCACAGGCCCGATCACGTTTTCCGCTCATTTGGCGCCGATGACAAGGGGCATTATGGCGACGATGTATACGGAGGCTCCCCCGGGTATGTCTGCTGCACAGGTAAGAGAATTGTATTCCGAATTCTACAAAGATTCATATTTTGTCAGAATCAGGCCGGAAGGTGAATTTCCGGCGACGAAAGAGGTATACGGCAGCAATTTTTGTGATATCAGTGTCACCGTGGATGAAAGAACAAACCGTGCCACCATCGTTTCTGTCATAGATAATCTGATGAAAGGCGCCGCAGGGCAGGCGGTTCAAAATTTAAATATCATGAATGGCTGGCAGGAAGAAACGGGACTTACGATGACGCCAGTCTATCCATAGAACGAAAGAGGGATTCAAAAATATGATTCAGCTGAGTGAGGAAATCACGAAAATAAAAGGCGGCGTATCCTCGCCGAAAGGGTTTGAGGCAAAGGGCGTGCACTGCGGTCTGCGCTATTCAAAAAAAGATCTCGGAGCGATTATCAGTGAAGCGCCTGCAGTCAGTGCAGCGGTATATACGCAGAGCCATTTTCAGGCAGCGCCGCTGAAAGTGACACAAGCCAGCTTGAAAAAAGAGGGTGTGCTTCAGGCGGTTATCGTCAACAGCGCGATTGCCAACGCCTGTACGGGAGACCAAGGATTAAAGGACGCCTATGAAATGCGGGACGGATTCGCGAGCCAGCTCGGCATTGAGCCGGAGCTTGTTGCGGTTTCGTCAACCGGGGTGATCGGCGAGCTTTTAGATATGAAAAAAATTCAAGCGGGCATTGAACAGCTCGGTCAAGCGCCGTCCGTGTCCGGAGCATTTGAAGAAGCCATTTTGACGACGGATACAGTGACGAAACAGACGTGTTATGAACTGGTGATCGGCGGAGACATCATCACGATCGGCGGAGCGGCGAAAGGCTCCGGCATGATCCACCCCAACATGGCGACAATGCTCGGCTTTGTCACAACGGACGCGGCCGTGGAAGAACAGGCGCTCAAAAACGCGCTCAGAGAGATTACGGATGTTTCATTTAACCAAATCACCGTTGACGGAGAAACATCGACGAATGACATGGTGCTTGTGATGGCGAACGGCTGCGCGGGGAATGATTGCCTGACGGAGCAGCATCCTGACTGGCCGGCTTTTAAAAAGGGATTAAAGCTTGTATGCGAAGACCTTGCCAAAGATATTGCCAGAGACGGTGAAGGAGCGACGAAATTAATTGAAGCCAGAGTCGAAGGCGCGAAAAATAACCTTGAGGCGAATATTATCGCCAAAAAAATCGTCGGCTCAAGCCTTGTGAAGACCGCCGTTTACGGCACAGACGCCAATTGGGGGCGCATCATCGGCGCAATCGGGCACAGTGCGGCAAGCGTAACGGCCGAACAAGTGGAAGTTTTTCTCGGCGGCCAGTGTCTGTTTAAAAACAACGAACCTCAGCCGTTTTCGGAAACTGATGCCAAGGAGTACTTATCAGGTGATGAGATTACGATTGCAGTCCGCCTGCAGGAAGGCTCCGGCAGCGGCCGGGCATGGGGCTGTGACTTAACCTATGATTATATCAAAATCAATGCGAGCTATCGCACATAACAAAGGGGAGCGGCATGAAGAAAACCATCGTTTTTAAGTGCGGCGGAAGCGTGATCCGCGAGTTATCCGCCGATTTTTTTCAAAATGTAAAAGAGCTTATGCAATCGGGCTGGACCATTGCCGTCGTGCATGGAGGCGGCCCGGACATTTCAAGAATGCTGAAAACATTGCAGATTGAAACGGAATTTGTCGATGGACAGCGGAAAACGACCAAACCGGTGCTGGAAACAGCGGAAATGGTCTTGTCAGGGACGATCAATAAATTTTTCGTAACCGAACTCGCGAAAAACGGGCTGAAAGCCGCGGGAATATCAGGAAAGGACGGCGGTCTCCTTCAAGCATCTTACCTTAATCAAGACAAATACGGAGAAGTCGGCGAAATACAAAATACAGATCCATTAATCATCCAAGCGTTAATGAAAGAAGGCATCATTCCCGTTATCGCTCCGCTTTCCATGACAAGTAATTTCGAAACGCTGAACGTCAACGCAGACGCCGCGGCATCGGCCGTCGCTTCAGCCTTACACGCCGACAAACTTTTATTTGTCACGGATGTCGAAGGAATTATGGACGGAGAGAACAGGCTGGATACTTTGACGCCGCAAGAGATTCAGGCCCTCATTGATGGCGGCGTGATTTCAGGAGGGATGATTCCGAAGGTAAACTCGGCATTATCGGCACTGAGTGAAGATGTCGAGGAAGTGATGATCGTAAACGGAAAAGGAGCGTTTTTCACCGATCAAGCCTTCCAAGGAACAAAAATCGTCAAAGAAAAGGAGAGCGTGTCATGAGCAGTCTATTTCAAACCTACAGCCGCTGGCCCATCGATATCAAAAAAGCGAAAGGGACAATCGCAGAGGATGAAAACGGAAAAACGTATCTTGATTTTATTCAGGGCATCGCCGTTTCCAATCTCGGCCATTGTCATGATGCGGTGACAGAAGCGGTGAAAGAACAGCTTGACAGCGTATGGCACGTTTCCAATCTGTTTGAAAATGATCTTCAGGAAAAAGCCGCGGCAAAGCTTGCCGAACATAGCGCGGGGGATCTCGTTTTCTTCTGCAACAGCGGGGCCGAAGCGAATGAAGGCGCCATTAAGCTTGCCCGTAAAGCAACGGGAAAGACAAAAATCGTAACATTTCATCAATCCTTTCACGGACGGACCTATGCGGGGATGGCCGCCACCGGACAAGACAAAATCAAGATCGGTTTCGGACCGATGCTTCAAGGCTTTCACTATCTTCCGTTTAATGATCCGTCGGCATTCAGCACGCTTTCAAAAGAGGATGATATCGCCGCCGTCATGCTTGAGACGGTGCAGGGAGAAGGGGGAGTCAATCCCGCCGATCCGGAATTCATCGAAGCCTTACAGACATTTTGCAAAGACAAACAGGCGCTGCTTATCGCAGACGAGATTCAAACCGGAATCGGCCGGACGGGCAAGGCATTCGGCTATGAGCACTTCGGCATCTCTCCGGACATCATCACTGCTGCGAAAGGGCTTGGAAACGGTTTTCCCGTCGGAGCCGTGATCGGCAAAAAGAAGCTTGGCGACGCCTTTACGCCGGGTACGCATGGTACGACTTTCGGCGGCAATAAGCTCGCCATGGCAGCTGTGAAAGCAACTTTGGACATTGTGTTTCAGCCGGACTTTCTTCAGGCGGCGGCAGACAAAGGCTCTTTTTTAAAAGCGCAGCTGAACCGTGAACTGACAGGGCCTTTTGTAAAAGAAATCCGCGGAAAAGGGTTATTAATCGGCATTGAATGCGCAGGTCCCGTGTCCGGCATCATCGGAGATCTGCAGGAACGCGGGCTTCTCGTGCTTCCGGCCGGACCGAATGTCATCAGGCTGCTGCCGCCGCTTACAGTTTCTGAAGAAGAAATGCTGTCGGCCGTCAGTATGCTGAAAGCAGCGATCGAAGCGCATTCGGCAGTGAAACGGTAATTTTTTTTTCGATATAAGAGTATAAAAATTCATATTTTTAATTAATTATTCATCAAGAGGTGGGCTTTAGATGAAAGGCTATTTAGTATTGGAAGACGGAACATCATTCGGCGGTGAACTTGAAAAAGAAGCCCGCTGTGTTGGCGAAGCTGTTTTTTTCACCGGCATGACGGGCTATCAGGAAGTGCTTACAGACCCGTCATATAAGGGTCAGATCGTCGTCTTTACGTATCCGCTGATCGGAAACTACGGAATTAATGAAAAAGACCTTGAAAGTAAGATTCCTCAAGTCAAAGCTGTTGCCGTCTATGAAGCGTGTGAACATTTTTCTCACCATGAAGCAGTCTCAAGCTTGAGAGAGTATTTAAATAAATGGAACATCCCGCTCTTAACCGAAGTGGACACACGGGCCGTCGTCAAAACCATCCGCTCCGGCGGCACGATGAACGCTGCCGTGTCAACAACAGGAGAAATTCCCGCAGCATCCGGAACACAAAACCCGGCGGAGCTGGCGCAGTCTGAAGACATCACTTCAATGGGGAACGGAGACCGGCATATTGCGCTGATTGATTTCGGTTATAAAAAATCAATCGCCTCGTCACTTGTAAAGCGCGGCTGTAAAGTAACGGTCATTCCGTATCAGCAGATGAACGCCGTTTATGACATTCAGCCTGACGGAATCGTGCTCTCAAACGGCCCGGGCGACCCGAAAGCGATTGCACCGTACATGAACCGGATTACATCTTTACTCAGTGATTTCCCCGCACTCGGCATTTGCCTCGGGCATCAGCTGATTGCCCTGGCTTTCGGAGGAAATACGTATAAGCTGCCGTTCGGCCACAGGGGTGCCAACCATCCCGTCATTGACCGGAAAACGAAACGGGTGTTTATGACAAGCCAGAACCACAGCTATGTCGTCGATGAAGCGTCAATTGACGAAAACGAACTATCGATCAGATTTCATCATGTCAATGATACATCAGTGGAAGGGCTCATTCATAAGCGCCTTCCCGTATTAAGCGTCCAGTTCCACCCTGAAGCTCACCCCGGACCGGCTGAGAGCGAGTGGATATTTGATGAATTTCTAGAGAAAGTGATACCAGCAAGGAGAGAAATCGCTCATGCCTAAAGATACAACCATTTCCAGCATATTAGTCATCGGCTCCGGCCCCATCATCATCGGCCAGGCGGCAGAATTTGATTATTCAGGAACGCAGGGCTGCATGGCTCTGAAAGAAGAAGGATACCGCGTTATTCTAGTCAATAACAACCCGGCAACGATTATGACGGATGAGGCGTTTGCCGATGAAATATATTTTGAACCGCTCACAACCGACAGCATCGAGGCCATTATCGAAAAAGAAAAACCCGACGGTCTGCTTGCCAATTTGGGCGGCCAGACGGCATTGAATTTAGCCGTTAAGCTTGAAGAAGCAGGCGTGCTGAAGAAGCATCACGTCAAGCTCTTAGGAACATCGGTGGAAACCATTCAAAAAGGCGAAGACCGGGAGCAGTTCCGCGCTCTGATGAAAGAGCTCGACCAGCCCGTTCCGGAAAGCGAAATCGTCGACAACGAAGAAGACGCCCTCCGCTTCGCTGAGTCTATCGGATTTCCGGTTATTCTGAGACCGGCGTACACGTTAGGCGGAAAGGGAGGCGGAATCGCGAAAACGAAAGAAGCGTTTCAGACGCTTATTAAACAGGCGCTGTTAGCAAGCCCGATCAGCCAATGCCTCGTCGAAAAAAGCATCGCCGGATTTAAAGAAATCGAATATGAGGTCATGCGCGACAGCAATCATACATGCATCACCGTCTGCAATATGGAAAACATCGATCCCGTCGGCGTGCATACAGGAGACTCTATCGTCGTCGCACCGTCCCAGACGTTAACGGATGAAGAATATCAGATGCTGCGTTCCGCAAGCCTGGCGATAATTTCGGCGCTGGATGTGGTCGGCGGCTGCAACATTCAATTTGCGCTGGATCCGTTCAGCAAACAGTACTATGTCATTGAAGTGAACCCGCGTGTCAGCCGTTCATCGGCCCTCGCGTCAAAAGCAACCGGCTACCCGATTGCCAAAATGGCGGCGAAACTTGCCGTCGGCTATACGCTCGACGAACTGAAAAATCCGCTGACGGGCTCTACTTATGCAAGCTTTGAACCGGCGCTTGATTATGTCATCGTCAAATTCCCGCGCTGGCCGTTTGATAAATTTAAACATGCCGACCGCACGCTCGGAACGAAGATGAAAGCGACGGGAGAGGTCATGGCGATCGAAAGAAATATGGAAGCGGCCATTCAAAAAGCGGCGGCCTCCCTTGAACTGAAAACGATCGGCACCCGCCTGCCTGAACTCGGCGGCTGTACGATCAATCAGCTGTGGGAATTAGCGGTAACGCCGGATGACCGGAGATTTTTCGTCGTCATGGAACTGTTAAGCCGCGGTGAAACGATAGAAGATATCCATGCCAAAACGAAAATTGACCCGTTTTTTCTCCATGTATTCCGAAATATCATCACATTGGAAAACAAGCTGATGGAAGAAGGGGATCATCTGTCTGTTCCGCTTTTAAAGCAGGCGAAGGTAAAAGGCTTCACGGATGTCATGATCGCATCTCTCACGGGAAAAACGGAAGAAGACATCCGTGCTCTCAGAAAGAAATCAGGCATCGTCCCGTCGTTTAAAATCGTAGATACATGCGCCGCTGAATTTGATGCCAAGACGAATTATTTCTACTCCACCTACCTTGGGGAAAGCGACGGAGATGTCAGCCGAAAAGAGAAAAAACGCGCTCTCATCATCGGCTCAGGCCCGATCCGCATCGGTCAGGGAGTGGAATTTGATTACAGCGCCGTCCACGGCGTCCTGACCCTGCAAAAGCTGGGGTATGAAACGATTATGATCAATAACAATCCGGAAACAGTAAGCACGGATTATGAAATCGCCGACCGGCTTTACTTTGAACCGCTGACGACAGAACATATTTTAAATGTGGCGGAACATGAAAACATTGATTTTGCCATCGTCCAGTTTGGGGGACAGACCGCGATCAATGCCGCTGAACCGCTGGAAAAAGCGGGCATTCCGCTGCTCGGAACATCCTTTGAAACCCTTGATGCGCTGGAGGATCGGGATCTGTTTTATCAGCTGCTTGATGATCTTGGCCTCAAACATGCCAAAGGCGAAACGGCTTATTCAAAAGAAGAAGCAACGGAAAAAGCAAGCCGGATCGGCTACCCCGTGCTGATCCGTCCGTCTTATGTCATCGGGGGCATGGGCATGATCATCGTTCATTCAGAAGCGCAAATGTCAGAGCTCCTGGAAAAAGAAGCGGGCATGCCGTACCCGATTTTGATCGATCAGTACATTACAGGAAAAGAATTGGAGATCGATCTGATTTCCGACGGACATGAAGTATTCGTGCCGACTTACACAGAGCACATTGAACGGGCCGGCGTCCATTCGGGCGACAGTTTTGCGATTCTTCCGGGGCCGTCTGTCACACCTGATATGCAGCGGAATATAAAAGAGGCCGCCGAAAAAATCGCGGTAAAACTGGCTTTTAAAGGCATTATGAACATTCAGTTTGTCATTGATGACAAAAGGGATATTCTCGTTCTTGAAGTGAATCCGCGGGCAAGCCGCACGGTTCCTGTCGTGTCTAAGGTGATGGGGGTGCCGATGATCCCGCTTGCCGCCAGATTGCTGGCCGGCGCTTCCCTTAAAGATATCAAGCCCGAGGTTCAAAATCAGCACGGAACTGCAGTGAAATTCCCGGTTTTTTCTTCTCACGCCATTCAGGATGTGGACGTAAAGCCCGGGCCGGAAATGAAGTCGACCGGAGAAGGCATGTGTGTCGCGTTTGACGCAGAAAGCGCACTGAAAAAAATCTACGCGCACGTCTGGGAGAAAAAAGGCAGCATCTATCTGGAAGGCTGTGATGCGGAATTGGAACGTCAGGCTCAAGAGGCGGGATTTACCGTATGCAAAGATGCGTTCCCGGCATGGGCAGAGCGAAAGGATAAAGCGGTCCATATTAATTTCAATCACTCTGAAGAAGCGCGTAAACAACGGATCGAAGTAATGACGCACGGTGTGACGGTCTTTACTGAACCGGAAACCGTAAAGGCATTTTTAGCAAGCGGCTCCGGCAAACCTCAGCCTGTATCGCTCAAAGATCTTTATCAAAAGGAAGTGGCATCATGCACACAATAAAAGCGGAACACACATTAACCCATTTGTACGGCAAAGATTTTCTTTCATTAAAAGATGACAGCCCGTCAGACATCAATGCGCTTCTGACAGAAGCTTCATTATTAAAACAACATCCGATACAGCCGATTTTCCAAGGGAAAACATTGGCGATGATTTTTGAAAAATCTTCAACCCGCACACGTGTGTCTTTTGAAGCGGGAATGGCCCAGCTCGGAGGAACGGGACTATTTCTTTCAAGCAGCGACCTGCAGCTTGGGCGGGGGGAGACGGTCGCGGATACGGCGAAGGTGCTGTCCGGCTTCGTTGATGCCATTATGATCCGCACCTTTGAGCATGAAAAAGTCGAAGAGCTTGCCGAGCATGCAGACATTCCCGTCATAAACGGGCTGACCGACCGGTATCACCCGTGTCAGGCACTCGCGGATCTGTTAACGATACAAGAAATAAAAGGAAAATTAAAAGGAGTAAAAGTCGCCTATATCGGTGACGGAAATAATGTAGCGCATTCACTTATGATCGGCTGCGCAAAAATGGGCTGTGACATTGCGGTTGCTTCGCCGAAAGGCTATGAAGTTGAGGAAGAGGCGGTAAATGCCGCAAAAGAAGCGGCGGCTGTTTCCGGAGCGAAAGTCACCCTTACCGAAAATCCGCAGGAAGCGGTGCAGGATGCAGACGTGATTTACTCCGACGTCTTCACGAGTATGGGGCAGGAGGAAGAGACGCAGCAGCGGCTGAACGTGTTTGCTCCGTATCAAGTCAACGCCTCACTCGTCAGTCTCGCCAAACCTGACTATACATTTTTGCATTGCCTGCCCGCGCATCGGGAGGAAGAGGTCACGTCCGAGATTATCGACGGCCCGAACTCTGCGGTATTCCAGCAGGCGGAAAACCGGCTTCACGCGCAAAAAGCGCTCCTGAAAGCTCTTCTTTACAAACAGGATGAACAAAAAAACCGCTGAATCTCATCAGCGGTTTTTGATATTTCTCCGCATACAAGCGCATACTACATAAAAAAGAAAAAGGAGGAAATGACGTGGGACAGCAGCATCAATTCCGCCCGGGACAAAAAGCGCCGAATAACGGTGTGTACGTTGAAATCGGCGAAACGGGAAGCATGGTCAAAAATCCGCAGAAAATCAAGCTCACAGTGGGAGAAATGTTCCCTGAAACTTCAAACCACAACAGATTGTGGACGTATCAACGAAAACCGTGAACACAAAAAAACCTGCTGAATAGCAGGTTTTTTTATTTAATGCTGGCTTGCATCCTGTTTGACAGGCATGATCTCCGCAAGAACAAAGACTAGCACCGCAATAACCACGGCAATAACGGATGATTGCTTGAAATTGTACGCCGCGCTGTTCATGGAGGCGACCAAATAACAGGCCATATGTGTTAAAAGGAACGTCCAAATAAAACCGATAATAAACCGCACGTTTCCACCTCGTCCTTCATTTTATTCTACGTTGTATCATACCATACATAAAGCGCGGGCGGAAGGTCATTTTCTCATCAAAAAGCGCGCCTGAACCTGACATTTGCCCGCCTGTCAGGCCGTCTGAAGGAAAATTCGGTTCCCGTGCTCGGGATAATAGCCAAAACATAGCAGCAAATAGGAGTTTATCCGATCCGTTTTCATTCTTCTTACATATGATAGCCAATAGAGAGATTAGGAGTAAAAGGAGGCGGGCAGGCATGGGGATAACGGAAAGATTCTTCCAATTCGGATCTGAGCTGAACGTCATCCATCTGCCGTATCGGCCGAACGGCTTCTGTATCTTTATTCTGGGGGACAGAACCCACTTTGTCAGCCGGGACTCAAGCTTTTGGCTCGAACATGAAGGGAGAAACCAGCTGTTAAATACGATGCTTGACAGAGGGTACACCATTTTCAACAGCAATTTATACGGACGGCATTGGGGTTCGGAAAAAGCCGTCCTTTACGCCAGACAGCTGATTCATTATGTGCTGAAACAAGAAACCCTCAATCCGAAAATACACTTGCTCGCAGAAGGCATGGGCGCCCTCATCGCCGATCAATTGCTGCAGTCTTCACCGGAGCATATCCGTTCAGCCGCAATGTTAGATCCTTGTCTTGATCTTCAAGCCCATTTTGAATCAGAGAAAGAAAATAAGTTTTTTTATAAGCAGTTTCTGAGGGAAACGGCACAAAGCTTCGGTGTTTCTGAAAAAGAGGCAAGCTCACTGAGCTATCAGACCATTACCGGCTGCCGCACCCGCGCGCCGGTACATATATGGCAAAGAACGACCGGAGCGCCGTACCCGTACACCCTGCATGCGAACGCGTATAAAGAAGCCCGGGAAAAGACCGGAAGCAAGACTGATATCACGTATCACCTGCTTGAGAACCCTGCGCGTATGTACAGAGCCATCTGCCGGTTTTTCCGCAGTCATGAAAAAGACCTGTAATGAATAGAATACAACAGCCATCTCTTTTCAGAGGGCTGTTTGGCTTGTGTGTGAATGAAAAACCGGAAAGGCGGCAGATGTGATGAAAACAGCGCTGATCATTGGAGCAGATGAATTTCTCGGCCTTTCATTGTGCGAACGGTTGATGGATGAGGGTGTGCATGTTGATGTCATTTTGGCAGAACCGGAGGACAAAACGAGGCAGCTGTATTTAGAAGAACGTTTAATGTGGCTCGCGAGAAACGGGCTTTTTCAAATAATAGATGAAATCGGTGAAAAGGAATACGATCGTATCTGCGTTCAATACGGGAGCGGGTGTCTGCCTGAAGAAAGGGCTGAGCCTTTATATTGGATTGTTTACAGTGAGGATCACGGAGAATGGGAAAAAAACGGTCAGCGGGATACGGCAAAAGCGATTATCCTTCCTCCCCTCTACGGTCCGTGGACGGAAGCAAAAGAAGATGGCGAAAGCAGGATCTATTTAGAAGACGCAGTCTGCGGGCTGATGAATCAGCTTGAGGCTGACGGTACAGAAGACGAAAACCAGATTATTACCCTGGAAATAAAAGAAAAAACACAAAAAACGGAAGCGGAAGAAAAAATTAAAGAGTGGAAAAGACAATTTTCATCAATATTCGACATTTTTTAAGAAATACCTTCCATGTTATGTGCATTACCGCTACAATAAACGTATATCAATTTATACATGTTATGAGTTTGAAAAGGGGTTGAACATGGCTTGATCACCAGGCTTGTCATGACCTTTTCTGTCCTCCTTTTATTGAGCGGATGCGCACAAACTCCGTTTAAAGGAAAAATTGAGAAGGTCGGAATGCTTTTTCCCGATACCATCAGTGACTTGGTATGGGGCACAAAAGGTTACAAAGGTTTATTAGCGATACAATCTGAATTTAACGTTGACGTTTATTATAAAGAAAATATCAGATCCGATGAAGATATTTTAAAAGCGATAGATGATTTTCATAAAAAAGGAGTCAATCTTTTATACGGGCACGGAAATGAATACGAGGAAATTTTCAATATGATCAGCAAGGATTATCCCGACATGGAATTCGTCGTCGCAAACGGAACGGCGAAAAGCGATAATGTCACAAGCGTTCATCTTATGGGAGAAGCAATGGGCTTTTTCGGGGGAATGACGGCCGCCCATATGTCAAAAAACAATGAGGTCGGCGTCATCGCCTCTTTTTTGTGGCAGCCTGAAGTAGACGGCTTTATCAAAGGAGCGAAATATGAAAAGCCTGATATCACCGTCAATACTGAATTTACGGACCACTGGGATAACGGCAATGAAGCGCTGCATCTTTACGAGAAGTTAAAAGCGGAAGGCACGGATGTTGTATATCTGGCCGGAGACGGGTATAATGTTCCTGTCATTCAGCAAATCAAAAAAGACGGGCTTTACGCCATCGGCTATGTCGCCGAGCAATCGAATCTCGGCAAAAACACGGTGCTGACAAGCACGGTGCAAAACGTAGATAAAGCCTATACATTAATTGCCGAGCAATATAATAAAGGTACGCTCAAGAGCGGAGATCACAACTTTGATTTCAGGGAAGGAGTCGTTGAAATGGGGACGTTCAGCCCTCTGGTGGACAAAGCATTTCAAGACAAAATCTCAGACCTTGTCAAAACGTATAACAGAACAAATGAACTGCCGTCAAATGAATAGAGGTGGATACACATGCAGCATGAAAAGTCTCTTGAATTTATGCAGATCGCGATGAAATACCTGCTGGAAGCAAAGGCGGAGCTTGAGAAATCCGGCATAGATCTGTCTATGGAAATGATTCAGCCGTTTATGGACCTGTTTACATCGGTCATGGCGGAAGCGTATGAGCTTGGCAGATCTGATGCCGGGGAGCTGAATAAATAAAGAGAGCCACTTTTCATGAAGTGGCTTTTCACATGATTTTTTTCTTTATAGCGGACACCATCGGCGCGAAGTCTTTAAATACGGGCTTTAATTGATCCAGAGAGTTCATGATGGACCCCAGCTGATTCATCACGTGGTTGTAATCGATCTCTTCTTCGTTTTCAGCCTGAGGCTGCTCCGGGTTTTCTTCCGGTTCTTTATCCCGGTCTCTGGAATCGCCGAACATCATTTTGGAGAAAATATCCATAGTGAAGCCTCCTTTCGTCTTCCTTTTATTCTATGAGGAGCAGCGTCCGATAGTTTAGACGAATATATTGCCAACAGAAAAAAAATAGGGTAGAATTAGTACCTGATACTAATAATTGATCATAACTAATTAGTTTTAAATTCATTATAAAAAAGGAGTCTTTTCCAATGAAAGCTGGAATTCTTGGCGTCGGCCGTTACATCCCGGAAAAAGTGCTGACAAATCATGATCTTGAACAAATGGTAGATACATCGGACGAGTGGATTCGTACGAGAACAGGTATAGAAGAAAGAAGAATCGCCGCGGAAGATATGTATTCATCCGGCATGGCCGCTGAGGCTGCGCAAAAAGCGCTTGATCAGGCCGGCATTTCCGCTGAGGAGCTTGATATGATCCTCGTGGCGACGGTTACTCCTGACCAGTCTTTCCCTACCGTTTCCTGTATGATACAAGAGAAGCTCGGGGCCAAAAAAGCGTGCGCGATGGATATCAGCGCCGCATGTGCGGGTTTTATGTACGGTATCGTAACCGCCAAACAATTCATTGAATCGCAAACATACAAACATGTCCTCGTGGTCGGCGTGGAAAAGCTCTCAAGCATTACCGACTGGGACGACCGCAATACGGCTGTGCTGTTCGGAGACGGAGCCGGAGCGGCGGTCATCGGACCGGTCAGCGACGACAGAGGCATACTGTCATTTGAGCTCGGAGCAGACGGTACAGGCGGTCAGCACTTGTACTTAGATGAAAAAGGGCATACAATCATGCATGGAAGAGAAGTATTCAAATTCGCCGTCCGGCAAATGGGTGAATCGAGTGTAAATGTCATTGAAAAAGCCGGCCTCTCCAAAGAGGACGTAGACTTTTTGATTCCGCATCAGGCAAACATCCGCATCATGGAAGCGGCACGGGAACGTTTGGAGCTTCCGGTTGAAAAGATGTCTAAAACAGTCCATAAATATGGAAACACATCCGCAGCATCCATTCCGATTTCATTAGTAGAGGAACTGGAAGCAGGCAAAATTAAAGACGGCGACGTCATCGTCATGGTCGGTTTCGGCGGAGGATTGACATGGGGCGCCATAGCAATACGCTGGGGACGATAAAAAAAGGTGAGGTGCACACAAGATGAGTAAAAAAAGAGTAGTCGTTACAGGGCTTGGAGCCCTGTCTCCGCTTGGAAACGACGCCGAAACAAGCTGGAAAAATGCAATCGGCGGCGTATCCGGAATCGGACCGATCACACGTGTGGAATCGGACGAGTATCCGGCGAAAGTAGCTGCTGAACTGAAAGATTTCAATATTGAAAATCACATGGATAAAAAAGAAGCGCGAAAAATGGACCGCTTCACGCAATACGCTGTCGTAGCCGCGAAAATGGCCGTTCAAGATGCCGGTCTGAACATCACAGACGAGATCGCGCCGAGAGTCGGCGTTTGGGTCGGGTCCGGAATCGGCGGTCTTGAAACGCTTGAATCCCAATTCGAAATCTTCCTGACAAAAGGGCCGAGACGGGTCAGCCCTTTCTTTGTTCCGATGATGATTCCTGATATGGCGACAGGCCAAATCTCAATCGCTCTCGGAGCAAAAGGAGTCAACTCCTGTACGGTGACGGCATGTGCGACGGGAACAAACTCTATCGGTGACGCGTTTAAAGTCATTCAGCGCGGCGATGCCGATGCGATGATTACGGGCGGAACGGAAGCGCCGCTGACAAGAATGTCATTTGCGGGCTTCAGCGCAAACAAAGCCCTTTCTACAAATCCTGATCCAAAAACGGCAAGCCGCCCGTTTGATAAAAACCGTGACGGCTTTGTCATGGGAGAAGGCGCGGGGATCGTCGTGCTTGAAGAGCTTGAGCATGCCCTTGCCCGCGGTGCGAAAATCTACGGGGAAATTGTCGGCTACGGCTCAACGGGTGATGCCTACCACATTACCGCGCCTGCCCAAGACGGGGAAGGCGGTGCGAGAGCGATGCAGGAAGCAATCAAAGATGCGGGCATCAAGCCTGAAGAAATTGATTACATCAACGCTCACGGCACAAGCACGTACTACAATGATAAATACGAGACAAAAGCCATTAAGACCGTTTTCGGTGATCATGCGTACAAGCTTGCCGTCAGTTCGACAAAATCAATGACGGGTCATTTGTTAGGCGCTGCCGGAGGAATTGAAGCAATCTTCTCCGTCATGGCCATTAAAGACGGCATTATCCCGCCGACGATTAACATCGAAACACCTGATGAAGAGTGTGATTTAGATTATGTACCGGACAAAGCGCGCGAGCAGGATGTCAACGTCGTTCTCAGCAACTCGCTCGGCTTCGGCGGACATAATGCCACTTTGATCTTTAAAAAATATCAATAATACAGTTTCTGACCGGCTGCCTGAAAAAGGTGGCCGGTTTTTTTGTGCGTGCATATGATAACAACAAGAGGAGGCGAACCGGTATGAGCGTCAAGCAGACATATCAATGGATGGAAAAGGCGGCATCCGTAAATGATCTGGCCCCGCATCTTTTGCCGCTTTTTTCAGGGGCCGATAAGAAAGAGTGGAAGCCGATACTCGGCATGCTGCAAAACCACGGCATGTTCCGCCATTTGAAGGATGGCGTTAGGACCAGTAAACGGCTGAAAGAAAAAGGATGCTACAGCCATATTCAAAAGGAGGAAGCCTATTTAAAGGAGAAGTGGAACGGGCCGGACGTGCCGATCGTAGTTTTGCCCGTCGATGAACGAAACCGGAAAATCCGTCAGGAATTCGGATCAAAATCCGGTCTGGCCTTTCGGGACAAAATGTTCCTCTTTCTATCGTCGGATAGTTCCAATTCAGCTGTATCCGCCCTTATGACACATGAATATAATCACGTCTGCCGGTTAGAACATGTGACAAAGGACGAAAAAGATGAGACATTTCTTGATACAATCATGATGGAGGGGCTGGCAGAATATGCTGTATATGAGCGGTTCGGCTCAAGTCTTACGGCGGAATGGACGTCCTACTATACGCCTGAGCAGCTTGATTTTCTGTTTGAAAAAAGAGTCAAGCCGAACCTCCGCTTAACGAGAGACAGCAGAATGTTTTCCCAGCTGTTATACGGAAAAGGATACTTCCCCTCAATGCTCGGCTATGCCGTCGGATTCAATATAGTAAAAAAATATTTAACCGACCACCAACAAACAGTAAAAGAAGCATTGGCCATTCCTTCAAAAACCTTTCTGGAGGCAACGCTTTAATAGATTAAAAGAATGGAAATTATTTAAGGATATTACATTTATCCTAAAAAATTCTTGCTTTTGTAATAATGATGTAATAATATACAACTATAAAATTTTTCGACTATTCTATATTTTGTGATAGCGAAACGTATGTTTCCCTCTGCTTCAGCGGAATGAGAAAGGGGCGTATCATGAGTACACTATTAGAAGTGAATAATTTAAAGACCTATTTTTTCAGAAAGAAACAGCCGATCCCCGCAGTCGACGGGGTTGATTTTCACATTAATAAAGGCGAAACCGTCGCTCTTGTAGGAGAATCCGGCTCGGGCAAAAGCATCACCTCGCTTTCTATTATGGGACTTGTCCAAGGCTCGGGCGGAAAAATTATGGACGGCTCGATTAAGCTTGAAGGCAGGGACCTGGCCTCCTTCACCGAAAACGAATATTGCAAAATCCGCGGAAATGACGTCTCTATGATCTTTCAGGAGCCCATGACTTCCCTGAATCCGGTGCTGACTATCGGCGAACAAATTACCGAAGTGCTTGAATACCATAAAAAAATGAATAAAAAAGAAGCGTCCAAAAAAGCCGTTGAGCTTCTGGAACTCGTCGGATTCTCCAGAGCGGAACAAGTGATGAAAGAATATCCGCACCGTCTTTCCGGAGGGATGAGACAGAGGGTGATGATCGCCATCGCGCTCAGCTGCAATCCGAAGCTTCTGATCGCTGATGAGCCGACGACGGCGCTTGATGTGACGATACAAGCCCAAGTATTGGAGCTGATGAAAGACCTCTGCAAAAAATTCGATACTTCCATTCTGCTGATCACTCACGATTTAGGTGTGGTTTCCGAAGCCGCCGACAGGGTGATCGTGATGTACTGCGGACAAGTCGTAGAGAGCGCGAGTGTGGAGGACTTATTTTTAAACCCTCTTCATCCGTATACCGAAGGGCTGTTAAACTCCATACCGGTGATAGATGGAGGGATTGATACATTAAAAGCGATCAAAGGCAGTGTCCCGACACCGGATAATCTTCCGGAAGGCTGCCGATTCGCCCCGAGGTGTTCAAAAGCGATGGACAAATGCAAAACAGGGCAGCCGGAGCTGATAACGCATGAAAGCGGCCGTTCTGTAAGATGTTTTTTATATGAGGAAGAGGGTGCCCAATCAAAATGACAGCTGCAGGCCAAGAAACGATTTTAGAGCTGAAAGACGTAAAAAAATATTTCCCGATCCGCTCCGGTTTTTTTCAAAGGAAAGTCGGTGATATAAAGGCTGTTGACGGTGTTTCTTTTTCACTGAAGCGCGGGGAGACGCTCGGCATCGTCGGTGAATCAGGATGCGGCAAATCAACGGCGGGAAGGACGATGATCCGTTTATACAAGCCGACAGACGGCCGGATTCTTTTTAAGGGGCAGGATATTTCCGGCTTATCTGAAGAAAAGCTGAGAAAAAGCGTCCGCAAAAACATCCAGATGGTCTTCCAAGATCCCTTCGCATCCCTTAACCCGAGGAAAACGCTGCGTTCCATTATTAAAGAACCGTTCCAGACTCACCATATGTACAGCATGAGCGAGCGGAACGAGCGAGTGGAGGAGCTGCTGGCGAAAGTCGGCCTTCATCCGAGCTTTGCAAACCGTTATCCGCACGAATTTTCCGGAGGGCAGCGCCAGCGGATCGGGATTGCGCGGGCTCTGACGTTGAATCCCGAGCTGATTATTGCGGATGAACCCGTTTCCGCGCTCGATGTCTCCATTCAGGCCCAGGTCATCAATCTGATGGAAGAACTGCAGGAAGAATTCAACCTGACCTATTTGTTTATTTCTCATGATTTGAGTGTTGTCCGCCATATCAGCGACAGAGTCGGCGTCATGTATCTGGGAAAAATGATGGAGCTGACTGAAAAACACGAGCTGTACGGCAATCCGCTTCACCCTTATACGCAGGCGCTTTTGTCTTCAGTGCCCGTCACGAGAAAAAAAGACGCCGTCAAGCGGGAACGAATCATCCTGAAAGGAGAACTGCCAAGCCCGGCAAACCCGCCGAAAGGCTGCGTGTTCCACACGCGGTGCCCGATGGCCAAACCGATCTGCAAGGAACAAATCCCGGCATTTGAAGAAGCCGCTCCCGGCCATTACGTCGCCTGCCATTTATATGCCTGAAATGACAAGCATCGAGAGGGGGTATGCCGGATTACATAACCAGTTTGCTGCATATATATCACAAAGGGGGAATTGATATGAAATTACGTAAAAGCGCACTGATGATGCTAAGTGTTTTTATGGCGCTCGCCATCTTCCTGTCAGCCTGCTCCGGTTCAAAATCCACAAGCACCGAATCCAAACCGGCAGGAAAACCGCAAAAAGGCGGAGATTTGGTTGTCGGGTCAACCGGGGAACCCACACTTTTTAATCCACTTTATTCTACCGATGTTGCAAGTTCTGATATTGAAGGAATGCTTTACAGCACATTATTGGAAACTGATGAGAAATTAAACGTCAAGCCGTCGCTGGCTGAAAAAGTAACAGAAGCTGACGGGGGATTAACGTATGATGTAAAACTGAAAAAAGGCGTTAAATTCCATGATGGAAAAGAGCTGACCGCCGATGATGTTGTTTTCACCTACAGCATCCCTCTTAACAAAGATTACAACGGTGAGCGTGGCTCGGGTTTTGAGTCCCTTAAATCCGTAACGAAAAAAGGAAAATATGAAATTCAGTTTAAAATGAAGAAAAAAGATGCCTATTTCTATAATGTCGTTCTCGACAGTTACGGCATTTTGCCTAAACATATATTGGGTAAGGTGCCGGTTGCAGATCTGGGAGAGAATGAATTTAACCGTAAAAATCCAATCGGTTCCGGTCCGTTTAAGTTTGTTGAGTGGAAAAAGGGCGAGTATGTCAAACTGGAAGCAAATGATGATTACTTTGGCGGCAGACCTTACCTTGATACAGTGACAGTAAAAACAATTCCTGATTCTAACGCGGCCGTGGCCCAGTTAAAAGCGGGGGACATTGATTTCTTCGTTGTGCCGGGCACAGATTTTGATACGGTTAAAACGTTTGGAAACGTGAAGGTCAAATCTGACCTTGGCTTAAACTACAGCTATATCGGCTGGAATGAGAAAAAAGAGATCTTTAAGGACAAAAAAGTGCGTCAGGCATTGACTTACGCTCTTGACAGGCAGGCAATGGTGGATCAAGTGCTGAACGGAGACGGTAAGGTAGCGGATGTTCCTGAGAGTCCGCTGTCATGGAATTATCCGAAGTCTAAAGTGCCGACATTTGATTATAATCCGAAAAAAGCAAAGCAGCTGCTAAAAGAAGCCGGATGGGAAGACCATGACGGTGACGGCTACCTTGATAAAGACGGGAAAAAATTCTCATTTGAAATTAAAACGAATCAAGGCAATAAAATTCGTGAAGATTTAGCTGTTGTCGTTCAGCAGCAATTAAAAGAAGTGGGAATCGAGGCTAAACCGCGAATTGTTGAATTCAGTGCGTTAATCGAACAGACAAGTGCCCCTAATTGGGATTATGACGCTCTTCTTCTCGGATGGAGTCTTGCAACGTTCCCGGATCAGTTCTCTATCTTCCATTCAAGCCAATCGAAAAACGGGCTGAATAATATCTGGTATAAAAACCCGAAAGTCGACAAGCTGCTTGAAGAAGCGAAGACAATTACAGACAGAAAAGAATACCAAAAGAAATATGAAGAGATATACAAATTGATTGCTGAAGATCAGCCGTACAGCTTCTTATTCTATTACAATTACCACAGAGCGATGCCGAATAATTTACAAGGCTATGTATTCCACCCTAAAAATGACTTGTACAATATTGAAAAATGGTGGCTGGATCAAAAATAGCAAAAGCCCTGGAGAGGGAAGGAGGTTCCTTTCCTCTCTTATCCTATTTAAAAAGGGGACAAGAACATGGTTACATATATTTTACGGCGAACATTAATGTCCTTGCCGATTCTCTTAGGCATTACAATTTTGTCGTTTGCCATCATGAAAGCAGCGCCGGGAGACCCGATGTCACTTATGATGGACCCTACAATCAGTCAAGCGGACAGGGCGAAATTCATTGAAAAATACGGGTTGAATGATCCGGAACCTGTTCAATATGTGAAATGGCTGGGGAATATGCTGCAAGGGGATTTCGGGACTTCTATCGTCAAGAAAGGCACTCCAGTTTCTGAACTTATCTTATCCCGCTTACCGAATACGATTGTGCTTATGCTTTTCTCAACCCTTGTCGCTCTTCTTATTTCTATTCCATTTGGTGTTCTGTCAGCGAAACGTCCTTATTCAAAATTGGATTACGGGATAACTGTTACTTCATTTTTAGGGCTTGCCATACCGAATTTTTGGTTCGGTTTGATTTTAATCATGGTTTTATCTGTAAATCTGGGGTGGTTTCCCACTGGCGGAGTAAGCACTTTAAATGCTGACTTTAACATATTTGACCGATTGCATCACTTGATTCTGCCTGCTTTTGTGCTCGCCACGGCAGACATGGCAGGGATAACGAGATACACAAGATCCAGTATGCTGGATGTGTTAAAACAGGATTATATACGAACGGCGCGTGCGAAAGGATTCCGAGATAATAAAGTGATTTTTAAACACGGTTTGAGAAACGGACTTCTTCCTGTCATCACTATTTTTGGTCTGATGATACCGTCATTTATCGGGGGAGCGGTAGTGGTAGAACAGATTTTCACTTGGCCGGGCCTCGGCAAATTGTTTATTGATTCAGCCTTTTCGCGGGATTATCCGGTTATCATGGCCATGACGGTCATTTCAGCTGTATTGGTTGTAGTGGGGAATTTAATTGCGGACATCTTATATGCGCTGGTTGATCCCCGCATTGAATATTAACAAAGAGAGGTGAGAGGTCAAATGTTACAGCCCAATACCGGCACACCCCCCAACGAAGTAAAATTAAAGGAAAATATTCAATCCAAACCGGAAACAATGACGAAGATTTTTTTCGAAAAGTTCTTTCAAAATAAACTAGCTGTAATCGGAGCCGTTATATTAACCATCATCATCTTGTCAGCCTTATTCGCTTCGGTAATCGCTCCTTACTCTCCGGAGAGTCAATCTCTTGTCAATCGTTTGAAGCCGCCGAGCTTAAAACATCTAATGGGAACTGATAAATTCGGAAGAGACATCTTTACGAGGGTTCTGTACGGGGCGCGCGTCTCCTTGCTTGTCGGATTCGCTTCTGTGATCGGCGCGATTACAATCGGGACAGTTGTCGGAGCCGTTGCCGGATATTTTAAAGGGATTGTCGATGCCGTTCTCATGAGAACCGTTGATATCGTATTATCCATACCTGATATATTTTTGCTTATTACACTTGTTACGATTTTTCAGCCCGGAATGGATAAATTAATTTTAATTTTCTCCCTTACAGGCTGGACAACAACGGCACGCCTTGTCCGGGGGGAATTTTTATCGCTTCGTTCCAGAGAGTTTGTATTAGCTGCAAAGACGATCGGTACAAAAAATCATCACATCATCTTTTCTCATATATTGCCGAATGCGCTCGGACCGATCATTGTCTCAGCGACATTAAAGGTGGGAACGGTTATTTTGGCGGAATCTACATTAAGTTATCTCGGTTTCGGGATTCAGCCGCCGATCGCAAGCTGGGGCAATATGCTTCAGGATGCACAGAACTTTACGATTATGATTCAGGCTTGGTGGTACCCGTTATTTCCGGGACTGTTCATTCTTCTTACCGTATTGTGCTTCAACTTTGTCGGAGACGGGCTGCGTGATGCGCTTGATCCGAAAAATGTGAAATGATCTCCCGGACGGAACGGGAGATTTTTTTTGTTGCAATGCAGTCGGAAATCCAGCTCCGTATTGCGGAAATCTCATATTAAAATGGAATAATTTATCTACCCCTTGCCTATACTGTGGACAACAGTTTTTGTAAAGTGAGGGGTCGAATATGTTATTTCTTCATGATGTATGGGTCAATTGGTTTGAAGGGGAAGAAAACGGCTACAATGTATGCCATTTTCACGAATGGCGGAAGGAAGACACGGTTGAACTTTTGGATCAGACGCCGTTGCTCAGAGTGCCGTCGGTATTATTTCATTACATAGAAAACGACTTATCAGAGCTTCCGAAAGAGCTGCTTGACCAAGTCCACCAAAAGTCATACGTGCGAAAAAATCATGAGCGGACAAAGCTGGAGTATTGTTTTGTCGTGACAGACGGGATCGGCATCATTGCCGTGGATACGATCGGGTATACCATTCCGGTCAGAAAGAGCCGCCTGATTCCGAGACAGGAGCAGCTTGTTTATGAAATGGTAAAGGATGTAGAACCGGAATCGTTTCAATTTGAGCCGGCGCAATTGGAGTCTTCAAAGGAATATCACATTTTGTCATTGGCGCCGGAGCACGTCAGAGGGCTGACGAGAAAAGAGCGGCAGATCAAGCAGCTGATGTTTATGGCGCTCGACCAGCTGAAAGGGTTGAAAAACCGTGCGGAAATTGTGTATTGGTACACGGAATGGAATCCGCATATGTATGAGCAGATCAAACGGATGAGCTTTGAAGAGATCTGGGACATGCTTTACAATGAAACAATTGAAGGCTGGTCAGATAAACATCTTGCGTTCTGTGAAAATTTGATTAAAGGGCAGCCGTTTTTCGAAAAGCTTTGGGAAATGGAGCAGGAATCAAAAGTGAACTAAAAAAGAGGCGGGGATTCTCCCGCCTCTTTTCTTTATCTTCTTTTCCGTCCGAGACCCATGGCGTTTTCCATTTTTTTCACCATTTTGCCGGCCGTTTTGTTTGCGCGCGCCGCTCCTTCGTCGAGAATGCGGTCAAGCTCGTCGCTCTCAATTAATTCACGGTAGCGCTCTTGGATCGGTGTCAATGCGCCGATAACGACTTCGGCTAAATCACTTTTGAATTCACCGTACCCTTTGCCTTCATATTTAGCCTCTAAATCTTCAATTGATGTGTTTCCTAAAATAGAATAGATCGTCAAAAGATTAGAAACGCCCGGTTTGTTTTCTTTATCATACTTTACAATGCCTTCAGAATCAGTCACGGCGCTCTTGATTTTCTTTTCGAGCTGCTTCGGCTCATCAAGCAGCGTGATGTATGCCTTTTGGTTCGGATCTGATTTGCTCATTTTTTTGAGCGGATCAGCCAGTGACATGATGCGCGCGCCTGATTCAGGAATTTTCACCTCAGGAATCGTGAAGATGTCATTATATTTTTTATTGAAGCGTTCCGCCAGGTTGCGGGTCAGTTCAAGGTGCTGTTTTTGGTCTTCTCCGACCGGAACAAGATCCGTTCCGTACAGTAAAATATCGCCGGCCATCAGCGGCGGATAGGTTAACAGTCCGGACACGACGGCTTCTTTGCCCTTTGACTTATCCTTAAATTGCGTCATCCGCTCAAGCTCGCCGATATATGCGATGCATTGGAGCATCCACCCCGCCTGGGCATGAGCGGGAACCTCCGACTGGATAAAGAGGGTCGCTTTCTCAGGATCGAGTCCGACGGCCACGTAAAGGGCCGCGAGATTGCGAATGTTCTTCCGCAGTTCAAGCCGATCCTGCGGAACCGTAATCGCATGCTGATCGACAATGCAGAAGTAGCCGTTGTAGTCATGCTGCAAGTCGACAAATTGCTTCATTGCGCCGATATAGTTGCCGAGGGTAACGGAACCGCTCGGCTGAATGCCTGAAAAAATCGTTTTCTTCATATTTCTTACCTCATTTCTTAAAACATAATAAAAAAAGCCCATTCTTCCCGTAGAAAAAAGGGACGAATGAACCGTGGTGCCACCCTGATTATTCCATTACAATGGAATCGCTCGAGACGTTGGTAACGGAGGCTGCTCCGGCTGGGCCTACTAACGTTCGGTCAGCTGCTCAGAAGTCCATTCCACATCGCCCGTTATCTGCTCCCAGCACCGCAGACTCTCTTCAAACGGATGAAAATGTGTACTACTCTTCATCATCGCAATCACAACAAATGTATTTGATTGATCTATTATAAATCAATTATAGCCAAATGTCATCAGAGGAATACAAGCTTATTTCCAGTTTGCTAAAGGGCTGGAAATCCTCAAAAAGAACTGAAAATGCTTAAATGATAACGTATATCAACATTTCGTATAACGAATATTATATGTAAAAAGCAATATGAACTGGAAATTGCAATAAAAAAATTTAGTTAGGTCATGCTTTAAACTATAGAAGTGTATCACCTTTTTGACAGAAAAACTGACCAAATTTAAATATTTTAAATTGAGAAAATAGTATTGCAATAAATTATTCATTTCATTATAATGAACTTGTTCACTCTATTGTTACAGCTTCTTTACATAAAATAATCAGAAAAGACGGAACACAATTAAAGTTTAGAAAAATATTAAGTTATTTTGTCTGATATTTCTGAGTATTTAGTAGTAAAGGCTGAAAAATTTGATTAGGGGGTTAGTGCATGAAAAAGCGTTGGTCTATTGTAGGTTTGATGCTTATCTTCTCGCTTGTATTAAGTGCGTGCGGCGGATTCAGCGGCGGATCAGGCGGCGGTAAAAAAGACACCAAAGGACAGACTTCACTTAATATCAATATTAAAACCGAGCCGTTCTCACTGCATCCGGGTTTAGCGAATGATTCCGTGTCAGGAGGCGTAATCCGACAGACTTTTGAAGGATTGACACGCGTAAACTCCAAAGGTGAGCCTGAAGAAGGAATGGCATCTAAAATTGAAACAAGCAAAGACGGAAAGACCTATACATTTACGATTCGTGACGGTGCGAAATGGTCTAACGGCGACCCTGTGACGGCGCAGGATTTTGAATATGCGTGGAAATGGGCGCTTGACCCGAACAACGAATCACAATACGCTTATCAGCTCTACTACATCAAAGGCGCTGAAGCTGCCAATACAGGAAAAGGCAAGATTGATGATGTAGGCGTAAAAGCCGTAAATGACAAAACATTAAAGGTTGAACTGAATAACCCGACACCTTATTTCACGCAATTAACTTCATTCTATACGTATATGCCGGTCAACAAGAAAATTGCGGAAAAACATAAAAACTGGAACACAAACGCAGGCGAAAATTACGTGTCAAACGGCCCGTTCAAAATGACGGCCTGGAAACACAGCGGTTCCATCACGCTCGAAAAGAACGATCAATATTGGGATAAAGACGCTGTGAAATTGAAGAAAATCAACATGGTGATGATTAACAATAACAACACCGAACTGAAAAAATTCCAGGCCGGTGAGCTTGACTGGGCAGGGATGCCGCTCGGCCAGCTTCCGACTGAATCTCTGCCGACATTGAAAAAAGACGGATCTCTTCACGTTGAACCGATCGCAGGCGTGTATTGGTACAAATTCAACACAGAAGTGAAACCGCTGAACAATGTGAACATCCGTAAAGCCCTTGCTTATGCGATCGACCGCTCGTCCATCGTGAAAAATGTAACGCAGGGCGAACAAATCCCGGCCATGGCTGCGGTGCCGCCGTCAATGAAGGGATTCGAGGATAACACAAAAGGTTATTTCAAAGACAATGACGTCAAATCAGCTAAAGAATTCTTGGATAAAGGACTGAAGGAATTAGGCGTCAAGAATGCCTCTGACCTCCCGGCGATCAAACTGTCCTTCAATACGGACGATGCGCATGCGAAAATGGCTCAGGCCGTACAGGAAATGTGGAAAAAGAACTTGGGCGTCAAAGTTGAGCTTGATAACTCCGAATGGAATGTGTACATCGACAAGCTGCACAGCCAGGATTACCAAATCGCGCGTATGGGCTGGCTCGCAGATTTCAACGATGCGATCAACTTCCTTGAAATGTTCCGAGATAAAGAAGGCGGAAACAATGATACGGGATGGGAAGATCCTGAGTTTAAAAAGCTGCTGAACCAATCTCAGCTTGAAACGGATCCGGATAAACGTATCGAAGAGCTGAAAAAAGCAGAAAAGATCTTTATTGACGCAATGCCGGTCGCGCCAGTTTATTTCTATACAGATCCTTGGGTACAGGATAAAAACCTCAAAAATGTGATTTTGACAGGAACAGGCGAAGTTTACTTCAGAAACGCTTCTTTTGAATAAAAGACGGTTCTGAGAACAAAAGACCCAAGGTATATGGGGAGGATGTCCCCATATACCTTTCTTACTGATTACGTATAAAATTGTAAAAAACATGGAGGTGTTCACCTTGCTGAAATATATCGGTAAACGATTCATTTACATGATCATCACATTGTTTGTGATTGTGACCGCCACATTCTTCTTAATGCAGGCAGCGCCGGGCGGACCATTTTCCGGCGAAAGAAAGCTGCCGCCTGAAATTGAGGCAAACTTAAACGAACACTATGGCCTGGACAAGCCTCTTTTCGTTCAATATGCCAGCTACTTAAAATCTGTGGCGATGTGGGACTTCGGACCTTCTTTTAAATATAAAGGCCAAAGTGTTAATGATTTAATCAATTCAGGCTTCCCCGTCTCTTTCACTCTCGGTGCAGAAGCTATTCTCCTCGCTTTAGCGTTCGGTGTGCTTTTCGGGGTGCTTGCTGCCCTGTACCATAATAAATGGCAGGATTATACCATTGCGATTTTAACGATCTTTGGGATCTCAGTTCCGAGCTTTATATTGGCGACGATTTTGCAATATATTTTCTCAATTAAATTAGAACTGTTCCCGGTCGCAGGGTGGGAATCCTGGGCATACACCTTTCTGCCCTCTATTGCGCTCGCTTCCATGCCGATGGCGTTCATTGCCAGACTCTCCCGTTCAAGCATGATTGAAGTGTTAAACAGCGATTACATACGGACTGCAAAAGCTAAAGGACTTTCCCGTCCGTCAGTCACCGTGCGCCATGCGTTGCGAAACGCGCTTTTGCCGGTCGTGACATATATGGGGCCGATGGCGGCATCCATTTTAACGGGAAGTTTCATCATTGAATCCATTTTCGGAATTCCCGGTTTAGGCGCGCATTTTGTAAACAGCATTACAAACCGTGATTATACGGTCATTATGGGAGTTACCGTGTTCTTCAGCGTGCTCCTGCTTTTATGCGTATTAATTGTAGACGTGCTGTACGGATTAATCGATCCGAGAATCAAGCTTTCCAAAGCAAAGAAAGGAGCCTAGACCATGCAGAACATTCCTAAAAACATGTTTGAACCAGCTTCAGCTAATGCCGGCGATGCCGAAAAAATAAATAAAAAAAGCCTTTCCCTCTGGAAAGACGCCATGCTCCGCTTCCGCAGCAATAAGCTTGCGATGGTCGGGTTCGTACTGATCGTTCTTATTATTCTGATGGCGATTTTTGCGCCTGTCTTTTCAAGGTATGATTATGCCACTACCAATCTATTAAATGCGGATAAAGCGCCGTCGAAAGATCATTGGTTCGGCACGGATGACCTTGGAAGGGATATATTCGTCCGGACATGGGTGGGCGCGCGGATTTCCATCTTTATCGGTGTCGCAGCTGCCGTGCTTGATTTATTAATCGGCGTAATCTGGGGCAGCATTTCCGGATTCCGCGGCGGACGCACAGATGAAGTGATGATGCGCATCGCCGACATTCTGTGGGCTGTTCCTTCATTATTAATGGTTATTTTGCTGATGGTTGTTCTGCCGAAAGGATTGCTGACCATTATCGTCGCCATGACGATCACGGGCTGGATCAATATGGCGAGAATCGTCCGCGGACAGGTGCTGCAATTAAAGAATCAGGAGTATGTGCTTGCTTCACAGACACTCGGCGCCAAAACCGGCCGGCTATTGTTTAAGCATATCGTCCCGAACGCGATGGGCTCTATCCTCGTAACGATGACACTGACGGTTCCGACGGCGATTTTTACAGAAGCGTTTTTAAGTTATTTGGGCCTCGGCGTACCTGCGCCGCTTGCGAGCTGGGGAACGATGGCCTCAGACGGATTGCCTGCATTAACCTATTACCCTTGGCGTCTGTTCTTCCCTGCCGGCTTTATCTGCCTGGCGATGTTCGGCTTTAACGTTGTCGGCGACGGGTTAAGAGACGCGCTGGATCCTAAGTTACGCAAATAAGGAGTGATATGAGTGACACGTTTGCTAGAAGTAAAAGACTTAGCCATTTCATTTAAAACATACGGCGGAGAGGTACAGGCAATCCGCGGCGTGAATTTCCATTTGAATAAAGGAGAGACGCTTGCGATCGTGGGGGAGTCGGGTTCCGGAAAAAGTGTGACCTCCCAAGCGATTATGAAGCTGATCCCGATGCCGCCGGGCTACTTTAAAAGAGGACAGATTCTTTTTGACGGACGCGATATCGTGCCGATGTCTGAAAAAGAAATGCAGGCCATCAGAGGAAAGGACATCGGAATGATTTTCCAAGACCCGATGACCTCTCTGAACCCGACGATGAGAGTCGGCAAACAAATTACGGAAGTGCTTTTCAAACATGAAAAAATCTCAAGTGAAGCGGCGAAAAAGCGCGCCATAGAGCTGCTTGATCTCGTCGGGATTCCGATGCCCGAAAAACGGATCGGCCAATTCCCCCATGAATTTTCAGGCGGGATGAGACAGCGTGTCGTCATCGCGATGGCGCTTGCGGCAAATCCGAAACTGTTAATTGCCGATGAACCGACAACAGCGCTTGATGTGACGATTCAGGCACAGATCCTTGAGCTGATGAAAGATCTGCAAAAGAAAATTGATACGTCTATCATTTTTATCACGCATGATCTTGGCGTTGTCGCCAATGTCGCCGACCGGGTCGCCGTCATGTACGCAGGTCAGGTCGTCGAATCGGGCACGGTGGATGAAATCTTTTATGATCCGCGCCATCCGTATACGTGGGGGCTGCTTGCCTCAATGCCCAGCCTGGACAGCACCGATCAGGAAAAACTGACGGCCATCCCGGGCACGCCGCCTGATCTGACGAATCCTCCGAAAGGGGATGCATTTGCGCTCCGCAGCTCATATGCGATGAAAATTGACTTTGAACAGGAACCGCCGATGTATAAAGTGTCTGATACGCATTTTGTGAAATCGTGGCTTCTGCATCCTGATGCGCCTAAGGTCGAGCCCCCTGAAGCGGTGAAGGCTAAAATCCGTCAGCTTCCGAATACGTATCAGCATCCTGTTTTAATGAAGGAAGGTGAAAAAAATGACTGAGAAACTTCTCGAAATCAAACATTTAAAACAGCATTTTTTCACGCAGAAAGGAACGGTAAAAGCCGTAGATGATTTGTCATTTGATATTTATAAAGGCGAAACGCTCGGCCTTGTCGGAGAATCGGGCTGCGGTAAATCAACGACGGGCCGCAGCATTATCCGGCTGTATGAGGCAACCGGCGGGGAAGTTCTCTTTAACGGGGAAAATGTCCACGGGAAAAAATCCCGCAAGAAGCTGCTGGAGTTTAACCGGAAAATGCAGATGATTTTCCAGGATCCGTACGCATCTTTAAATCCGAGAATGACAGTCGCCGACATTATTGCCGAGGGAATAGATATTCACCGCCTGGCAAAAACGAAAAAAGAGCGGATGCAGCGGGTTCACGAACTGCTGGAAACGGTCGGTTTAAATAAAGAGCACGCCAACCGCTACCCGCATGAATTTTCGGGCGGACAGCGCCAGCGTATCGGAATCGCCAGAGCGCTGGCGGTTGATCCGGAGTTTATTATCGCGGACGAACCGATTTCGGCGCTTGATGTCTCCATTCAGGCGCAAGTCGTCAATTTAATGAAAGAATTGCAGAAAGAAAAAGGGCTCACTTACCTGTTTATCGCTCATGATTTATCAATGGTCAAATACATCAGCGACCGCATCGGCGTCATGTATTTCGGAAAATTGGTGGAGCTTGCGCCGGCGGATGAGCTTTACGAAAACCCGCTTCATCCATATACGAAATCATTGCTGTCCGCTATCCCGCTCCCTGATCCGGACTATGAAAGAAATCGCATGCGAAAGAAATACGATCCGGCAGTTCATCAGCTCCAAGAAGGAGAAAAAATGGAATTCAGAGAAGTGAAACCGGGACATTTTGTCATGTGCACAGAAGCTGAATTTAAAACCTATCTATAAAAGTATCATCCTCCAAGACTCAGTCTTGGAGGATTTTTTTGCGCACATTCAAGTTTATTAAGCCTGCTCCCGTTTTTCTATAATGGAAAAAAAGGGGGAGATCAGTATGAAAACCATTTTGTGCGCCATTTGTGCGGGACTGTTTATCAGTGCAGCCGCTTATCCGGCCCACGCCGCTGTGAAAGAGGAGCAGCCGCTTGTAAAAATAGCGCTGGCTGAAAAAGAACTGCCGAAATCAAATGCACGGTTCGCTTATCCGTCAGGGCTGCAGTTTACACATCCTGATAAGGTGCGGGGCATTTACGTCACAGGGCATTCGGCGGGAGGAAGCAAATTCGGGGAGCTGACAGACTTTGTGGACAAAACGGAGCTCAATACAATGGTGATTGATGTCAAGGACGACAACGGAAACCTCACCTTTAAGCCGGACGGCCATTCTGAGTATGCCAAAATCGCCAAGCCGTACATCAAAGATCCAAAAAAGATGATGAAAAAGCTGGAGGAAAAAAAGATCTATCCAATCGCGCGTATTGTCGTATTTAAAGACAGCGAACTCGCGAACGAAAAGCCGGAGTGGTCTTTTAAAGAAAAAAACGGAAGTGTCTGGAAAAACGGCCGCGGCGAATCGTTCGTCAATCCGTTTATGAAAGAAGTATGGGATTACAATGTAAAGGTTGCAAAACAAGCCGTAAAGATGGGGTTTCAAGAAATTCAGTTTGATTATGTCCGTTTTCCTGAAGGATTTGAAAAACGTGATGACGAACTGACATACGGACACGGCGATTACGGGAAAACAGCAGACAGCAATGTGCAAAAACGCGTTCACGCCGTCACCGATTTTGTCGGTTATGCGAAGAAAAAACTCAAGCCGTACGGCGCGGATGTGTCGGTTGATATTTTCGGCTATTCTGCCACGCTACCGGAAGCGCCGGGGATCGGCCAGAATTTCAGCAAGATTTCAGAACAGGTCGATGTCATTTCATCCATGATTTATCCGAGCCATTGGACAAGCTATTTCGGCATTGATAAACCGGATCTTGAGCCTTACAATGTCGTCAAAGAATACGCGAAGGTGGAAAATAAAAAACTGTCTAAGCTGAAACACCCGCCTGTATCGCGTCCGTGGCTTCAGGACTTCACGGCATCATATCTCGGCAGCGGAAATTATCAAAAGTACGGAAAACGCCAGGTGGAAGACCAGGTTAAAGCGCTGCATGAGGAAGGAATTGACGAATTTTTATTGTGGGACGCGGCAAACCGTTATACCAAAAACGTCGATTACACACCATTTTAAAAAAATTGAAACCATGTTAAAGGATCACACGTCTTAATAGATGTAAGATTGTTTAAACAATCGGAAATGGGGTATATCTAAAAGTGTGAAGACAACGAACCCATAAGGAGCAAATGAATGAACTGGTACGAAAAGCTGAGTGAATATTTTCCGATTGAAGAAATGAAATCAAAAGCGCATATGGAAGCTCTGTTAAAGGAGCAAAGCGATGTTTATCATAAAGAAGAGGGGCAGTACCACGTGCTGATGTATGCGGAATTTGACTCTTTCATCTTTATTGATTACCTGTTTGTGTCAAAGAAATCCAGAGGACAAGGCCTCGGAAGCAAGCTGATCGGCAGGCTGAAAAAGAAAAACAAGCCGATTCTGCTTGAGGTGGAGCCTGTAGATGAGGATGACACGGATACACAGAAACGCTTGCGTTTTTATCAAAGAGAGCATTTCAAGCACGCGCAGTCAATCGGGTATCGGCGCCGGTCATTGGCTACGAATGAAGTGAACAAAATGGAGATTCTGTACTGGTCACCTAAGACGGAATCAGAAGAAGAAATGTTTGAAGCGATGAAACAGACATATGAAAACATTCACACTTATAAAGATGAAAAATGGTACGGAGAATCATACGAAAAAACGGATGAAGTTCTCAAAGTCATTGATGAGAAAAAACGAAAAAACATTTTCGATCAGCTGAGCTAATTGAGAATGGGGAAAAATCCGCCAGCCGTAAATTTGCCGGATTGACACATTTTTTTCTCAGGAGACTGTTCACACTTACTTTTTTATAGTATAATACCTATAAAGATTCCTTTTTTAAAGTCATTTCAATTTGAGAATACAAACATGTTCATCCTACTAATTAGAGGAGTGAAGATTAATGGTTACATTATACACATCACCTAGCTGTACGTCATGCAGAAAAGCAAGAGCTTGGCTTGAAGAGCACGAGATTCCGTTTGTAGAGAGAAACATTTTCTCCGAGCCGTTATCAATTGATGAGATCAAGCAGATTCTGCGTATGACTGAAGACGGTACGGATGAAATTATCTCTACCCGTTCTAAAGTATTCCAGAAACTGAACGTAAATGTTGAATCTATGCCGCTTCAAGACTTATATACTTTGATCAATGAGCATCCGGGACTGCTCCGCCGTCCGATCATCATTGATGAAAAACGTCTGCAAGTCGGCTATAACGAAGATGAAATCAGACGATTCCTGCCAAGAAAAGTGCGTTCTTTCCAATTAAGAGAAGCACAGCGTCTTGCCAACTGATATAAGCTTACGATAAGCATGGAAAAAGCCCAAAACCATTGCGGTTTGGGCTTTTTGTTATTTTTCAGTCTGCTGGTAAATCATACTGGCGAGGATAACAAAAACGACGGTCAAAATCGGCAGCATCATTTGTATAATGCCGTGTTCTGCCATGAAAAATGACAGCTTGCTGTCTCCGGCAATCATTTCACCGCCGGTAAATGCGAGAAGACCGCTCCCGGCGTACATCAATAAAGGCATTTTGTCCATGGCGGCATGAACGAGCTTGCTGCCCCAAATGATAATCGGCACCGAGATGAAGAGGCCGATCACTACAAGTGTCAGCTCACCGTGAGAAGCGCCGGCTACTGCGATGACATTGTCAAGCGACATAAAGATATCAGCCAGAACGATTGTGCGGATGGCTTTCCAAAGAGAAGAACTGCTTTTCACATGCTGCGCATCTTTCTTCTCAATCAGAAGCTGATAGCCGAGATACAATAAAAATACCCCGCCTGCGCATTGTAAAAAAGGAACATTCAATAAATAGACCGCAGCGCTCGTCAGAACGATTCTCAAGACGACTGCGATAAACGTTCCGAAGATGATCGCTTGCTGTCTTTGTTTATGAGCCAGATTCCGGCTGGCCATCGCGATGACGACGGCATTGTCACCGCCGAGAATAAGGTCAATCCCGATAATAAGCAGAAGGGACAGCAGGTAATCGTGCGGCATGGTAACACCTCGCTTATAGATCGATTGCTTGTACAGCTAATATATGAAGCAGTGCGCTATTTATGATGGGAACCGGGAGAAAGCCTGTTTTTCGGTGTGAAAATGCTTTTTTATTTCTTTTATAACTGTTTTATCATAAAATAGAAATATAAAGAATTTGCGCTGTCCTCTATAAGGTTAAGATGTGGACGGAATGGGTAAAGTGTAGTAAAGTACTATTCATCGGGAGCTTAGATGTCCCTTCAACATCTTATAAAGAAGGGAAGGTTGGCAAAATGGAAATAGAAAGAATTAATGAGCATACTGTAAAATTTTATATGTCTTATGGTGATATTGAAGATCGCGGTTTTGACAGAGAAGAAATCTGGTACAATCGCGAGCGCAGTGAAGAACTGTTCTGGGAAGTCATGGATGAAGTGCATGATGAAGAAGAATTCGCTGTCGAGGGTCCTCTTTGGATTCAGGTTCAGGCATTGGACAAAGGACTGGAAATAATCGTAACAAAAGCCCAGCTTTCCAAGGACGGACAAAAACTCGAACTGCCGATCCCGGAAGATAAAAAACAAGAGCCGGCAGATGAAAATCTCGATGCTTTACTTGATGATTTCCAGAAAGAAGAGCAGGCCGAGAGCCGGGAAGATAAGGAGCAAAAGCTTCAATTCACTTTGCGGTTCGATGATTTTGAGGATCTCATCTCGCTATCAAAATTGAATCTTAACGGAATCAAAACGACCCTGTATTCGTTTGAAGACCGATATTATTTATATGCAGATTTTTATGAGCAAACTGATGAAGAGGTTGAAAATCAGCTAAGCATCCTGTTGGAGTACGCGCACGAATCATCAGTCAGCATTCACCGTCTTGAAGAATACGGCAAATTGGTGATCGCTGATCATGCGTTATATACAATAAAAAAACACTTTGCATCATAACAAACCGATTTCTCTCAGCAGAAATCGGTTTTTTTTGTTCTGAATGACAGGATGAACGGCTGAAAACCGTATAACGGCTCTCATCCGCAAACAGGATTATATCTTCTTCCTGCTGAATACAACAAGATTCAGGAAAGGAGAAGATGCAACATGTTCAGTGCTGTGACTGCCGACGGAAGGCTCATTCAGCTGGCCGGAAGCTATTCAAAGGAAAAAGCGGCGGAGCTGAGAAAGAAACGCTGGTTCTGCCCTGTTTGCGAAAGTGAGCTTGATATCAAACTGGGCCGGGAGAAACTGCCGCACTTCGCTCATAAAAAAAGCAGGCTGTGTCCGGGGGAATCCGAACCCGAAAGCGAATACCATCTGGAAGGAAAAAGGCAGCTTTTTCTCTGGCTAAAGACACAAGGGTGCAGTGTCAGCCTGGAACCGTATCTGACTTCCGCTGGACAGCGGCCTGACTTGACGGCAGTAAGCGGAGAAGAGAGGCTGGCTTTTGAATTTCAATGTGCGAACCTTTCGGCGGACTCTTTAAAGAGCCGGACGGCAGGCCTGAAAAATGCCGGGTACCGGCCGGTCTGGATCATCGGGGCAAAACGGTTAAAACGGATGGCCGCGCAATTTTTCCGGCTTTCTGCTTTTCACTGGCAGTTCTTTGAAGTCAATTCATTTTCCTCCTTACTGTTTTACTGCCCCGACGCCCGCTCCTTTTACAGGCTGCATTCCATCACTCCGTTTTACACCGGCTATTCTTATGCCGGCTTAACCGCAATCCCTCTTCACAAAGCAAACCTGAAAGACATTTGTCATCCGGAAGGGCGGCACAGCGTCAGACTTCCCTCGTGGGGACGTGCCGTAGCCGGCTTCCGCAACAAAAGCGAGCGGTTTTTATCTGAAGATGCCGGTCTTATCCGGCGTCTTTTTTACGAAAGACATCAGGTTGCATTTCCATTTCTCCCATCTGAAGTGTTTATTCCCGTTTCAGCGGGCTTTGTTTTTGCAAGTCCCGTTTTTGTGTGGCAGGGCCATTTATACTTACGGATTGCGGAACTTTCTAAAAAAGGCGCGCCGATCCGATTATCCGGCATGGTTCATGATTTACGGCAAAAAATCAGGCGTAAGGAGATCCGGATGAGGTATGGTTCACAAGACAGCCTTATCGGAATGGCGGTAAAACAATATGCTGATTTCTTATGCTTGCAGGATTTTTTAAGGGAAATTGAGAATGAAGTATATATGCCCTCATCTCAACGGAAGCTCCCTCAAACGGCAGAAGAGCTGCGCCGGCGGGATCTGCTCTTTTTTGGGGAATGAGAATGCTTCATTTCGTTCACCCTAACGTCAAGGTGGTGGCGAATGTGAGGGGCGTACAAGCATTTTGTTTTCGTTTTTTCACTGTATTATTGGTATGCTCGGTCTTATATGCCGCATATGATTTGACAAAAGGCAGTGAAAAGCCGGAAGATAATCACAACACAAGTTTTTGGAGAAACAATCGTTTTTTCAATTGGCTTGAAGTAAAGAAAACGAGGGGGATCACCATGACTAAGGAAAATAAAGCAGCACAGCTGCCTGACAGAAGTGAAGTAAAGGCAGAGCATACATGGAGACTAGAGGATATTTTTCCTAGTGATGAGGCCTGGAATAAAGAATTTCAAGCAGTTAAAGAATTAATCCCGAATTTATCTTCTTTTAAAGGTACACTTGCTCAGTCGGCTGATAATTTATACGCGGCGCTTACGGCACAGGATGAAGTGACGAACCGCCTTGGGAAACTTTATGCATACGCGCATATGCGCTCAGACCAGGATACGGGAAATTCTTTCTACCAAGGGCTGAACGACAAAGCCGCAAGCCTGTATTCTCAGGCTGCAAGCGCGACTGCTTACATTGAACCGGAAATTCTGGCGATTCAGGAGGACAAGCTGCACCAGTTTATTCTCGAAAAAGAAGAGCTTAAGCTTTACTCCCATGCAATTGAAGAAATTACAAAACAGCGTCCGCACGTGCTGAGCGAACAAGAAGAGGCCCTGCTTGCGGAAGCCTCAGAAGCGCTGTCGTCGCCTTCCAATACATTCAGCGTTTTAAATAACGCCGATATTACATTTCCGTCGATTAAAGATGAAAACGGCAAGGAAACTCAAATCACACACGGCAACTTTATTAATTTTCTGGAAAGCAGCAATCGTGAAGTCCGCAAAAACGCATTTGAAGCTGTATATAAAACATACGGACAGTATAAAAACACGATGGCGACTACACTCAGCGGCACTGTGAAAAAAGATAATTTTTACGCCCGTGTGAAAAAATATAAATCAGCACGGGAAGCGGCTTTATCCAATAACAGCATCCCTGAAGAAGTTTACGATAACCTGATTAAAACGATCAATAAACATCTTCCGTTATTACACCGTTACATTGACCTGCGGAAAAAGGTGCTCGGCCTTGATGAAGTCCATATTTATGACCTGTACACACCGCTCGTAAAAGATTCGGGAATGAAGGTCACATATGAGGAAGCGAAAGATTATATGCTCAAAGGACTTGCTCCGCTGGGCGAGGAATACGCGTCTATTTTAAAAGAAGGACTTGAAAACCGCTGGGTCGATGTATACGAAAACAAAGGAAAACGCAGCGGTGCTTATTCGTCCGGTACATACGGCACGAATCCGTACATCTTGATGAACTGGCATGATAATGTCAATAATCTGTTTACGCTCGTTCACGAGTTCGGCCATTCCGTGCACAGCTACTATACGAGAAAATATCAGCCGTATCCATACGGTAACTACAGCATTTTTGTCGCTGAAGTCGCTTCAACGACTAATGAAGCGCTGCTCGGTGAATATATGCTGAACAGCTTAAAGGATGAAAAACAGCGTCTGTACCTGCTCAACCACATGCTTGAAGGGTTCAGAGGCACAGTGTTCAGACAGACGATGTTCGCTGAATTTGAGCATCTGATTCATACGAAAGCGCAGGAAGGCGAGCCGCTAACGCCTGAACTGCTGAACGAACTTTATTATGATTTGAATAAAAAGTATTTCGGTGACAACATGGTGATTGATAAAGAAATCAGTCTGGAATGGTCAAGAATTCCGCATTTCTATTACAATTATTATGTGTATCAATATGCAACAGGCTACAGTGCGGCCCAAGCGCTGAGCAGCCAGATCTTAAAAGAAGGCAAGCCTGCGGTGGAGCGCTATACCGAATTCTTAAAAGCGGGAAGCTCGGAATATCCGATCGACATACTGAAAAAAGCGGGAGTCGATATGACATCGCCTGAACCGATCGAGGCGGCCTGCAAAATGTTTGAAGAGAAGCTGAACGAAATGGAAGAGCTTCTTTCGAAAGTGAACCCTTCGTAATTCAAAAAAGCCTGTGCATAAGTTGCGCAGGCTTTTTCTAAAACCCTTTAAACGTTTTTCTGTGATTCAGCCGGTACAAGGCAAACAATATGGACAGAAACAGCAGGGGAGATGTAATGTAAATCGGCAGCATGTGCATCATGGCCAGCAGATTTAAAAAGAAGAAAAACACAATCATTCCGATGATCAATACGGTGCGGAGCATTGATTTCCCTCCTTGTTTTTCATTGATATATTCTATGAAAACAAGCAGTCAGTTATGTTTTGTGACAAAAATATGAACATTAATCTTATGGCTTGTCAAAACTCGACAAGATTTGATATGATAAGGATGTGAAATTGATCACAAACAAACATTACCCCTTTGTTTGACCGTGAAAAATTTCTCCCATCCCCTTTGTTGTCGTTAAGACATATGAAACCGCGCTTATCCCGGCGCGGTTTCTTTATTTGCACAAAAAAAGCCGGCTCCGTAAGGAATCAGCTTTTTTTAATGATCACAACAGGTGACATCCTCCTGGGTGCCGGCCAGAGACTTCCAAAACAGACCGTGCTTTGCTTCCACTCTGGCGACCTTTTTGGCGAATGCCAGTTTTTTCATTTCTTTTTCAACTTCTTCTAGACTCAAATCATAAACGAGTGCGATTTCTTTCGATGCGACAAACCGAAAATATTCAATGAAACATTCCAAAGGCGGCGTTTCAGAAGGCTTCGGTTCATCCCCGAGCATTTCGAATAAGATCTCTTCGTATACGTCATAAGAATAGTTGCCGGGAACCTTCAGCCCTTCATCATCATGCAGGCTGTTAAAGAACGTCAATGTCGGGTTGACGGTGACGTCCATTTCCGCCGCGATTTTCATATCGCACTGAAGCGCTTTTACCGCGCTTTGCGAATGGAGGTCGCGCTTGAATTCTTCAACATCCAATTTCGTCTTTTCGGCAATTTCTAAAAGAACGTCTTCATCTGTAATATTCTGCTTGGAGACAAACAGGCTTTCCTGCATGCTGCGGAGAAACAGAATGCCCGCTTTTCTTCCCTGCAGTTCAGCCGCTTTTAAAGCGAGTGCGGCAAGGTAGGGCGATGAAAGAGGCTGATCCTGCTCGAGCCAAAGGCTTCCGTCACAGGGCATCCCGGAACGGTTCGCAATTTTTTCCCAAGCTTCGGCAAGAAGGTGTTTTTTCCGTTTTTGCTTATTCAGCGATGTAATGCTCGCGGAAACAATGATCCGCAGCGTAAAAAAACGTCCGTATTTGATTTTTAATTTTTTTATGGCGGGCTCCAGCGACCAGCATTCAGGACATAAAGGGTCGACAAACATGTAAATTTCGAGCGGTTTTTTTGGATGTCCGTGGCAATGGGCGAAGTATTGCTCATGCTGATAATTCGTCAATATGATCGATCCTCCGCTTCTGACTGGTTTACCATATGCCTGGCCGTCAGTTCCAGACGCCCGTACAGAAATTCACGAATATCGCCCTCCAGCCCGACCTGATCCATCGCTTTGCTCATACAGCTTAGCCACGCATCAGCCCTCTCGTCCGTAATCGGAAAGGGGAGATGCCTTGCCCTGAGCATGGGATGTCCGTGCTCTTCAGTATAAAGAGGAGGTCCGCCCAAATACTGGGTTAAAAATTGCTTTTGTTTTCTGGCCGTTTCAGTCAAATCACTTGGAAATATCGGCTTCAGCAAGGGATGAGACGAGACACGCTCATAAAAAGTATCAACAAGTTGCGATAGAAGTTCCTCTCCAATCGCTTCATATGGTGCGTTAAACGATTGTCCCATGTTGACTACTCCTTTATATGGCTAATAGGAATCATAATTCCCATTGCGAATTTATCTTTCAGTTTTACTATCTTCAGTTACTGTATATTTTAGCAATAACATTTTATTTCTACAAACAAAGTGCCTTTCTGTCAGGCGCTTGTATTTCATATCATATCACATCGCCTTCATTCATGTGTAAGATTTCACTCCGCAAAAAAACCAGAGGGCGAAGGAAGCCTCTCTGGTTTACGCGTAATACTGTTTGGTTATGTTTTTGACATATTGCTGTGTTTCCTTAAACGGCGGAATGCCTCCGTACCGATCTACGTTGCCGGGGCCTGCGTTGTAGGCGGCTAACGCCAGAGATACATTTCCGTCGTATTTCGTGAGCATCTGCTTTAGGTACTTTGTGCCGCCCTCAGCGTTCTGGACGGGATCAAGCGGGTTTGACACCCCGAGTGATTCTGCCGTGGAAGGCATGAGCTGCATCAGTCCCATTGCCCCCGCACCGCTGACCGCTTTCGGATTAAAGCCGGATTCCTGTTTAATAACCGCGCGGATCAGCTTTTCGTCCACTCCGTATTTTTCGGCCGCTTTCTGAATGGCGCTGTCTATTGAAAAGTTTCCGGTGCTGATATCAGAAGCCGCATCCGGAGACTTTATGCCCGGGGAAGCGGTCTGTGAAGCAGCCGCGGAGCCGGATGAAACGGGAATTCTCGGTGAATATGAAGCGTGAGCGGTCCGCACACCGTTTAAAATTCCCAATTCCGGCTGCTGCCGGACGGCTGTGTCCGTATACTGGCTGAGCAGCGCGCTGAAATTTGCAAGCGGGCTTTCTGAAGATTGTCCGCCTGAAGCCGTGCTTGTATGAGAGATTGATTGCAGCGCCATTGATTGCAGCTGGAGAAGGGCCGCCCAATTCGTGATATTCACTGTGTCATTCCACCTTTTTTTGTTTCTGTTCATAAAAACGCTGTATTTTATTTTTCGTGATCCGCTCTGGGATGCCGAATTGCTTGAGCAATTGTTCAAACGCCCGTTTTCCTTCATCCCAGTCAGCAGCTTCGAATTCCAATTCAAAGTCTTCTTTCTCTAAATATCGGCTGTGATCTAAAATGATTAAGCCTTTTTCTGATTCTTTTTCCGCGCGTGCGGTCGACAGCGTCCCGAAATAGCAAATGTGTTCTGAGTTGATTCCGAGACCTTCCAGCTGACGTTTGACGGGGCCATCCGGAATCTTGAAGACGTCAAGATCAGGTGCCGCAAGCTCTTGGTGGGTTTCCAGCAGACCGACCGCGGCAGGCTCTTTTAACGTCAGAACGAACGCGCCGTCTTTTTCTCGGATGCGGAGTGCTGATTTTTTTTGTTTCAGGGAAAAATCTTTCGTGTCGAAATAATGATTGACCTGCTGTTTAAAATCATGTTCTTTCATGCAGAGTGCTTCACTCAGCTTCAGAAATTCTGATTTTGTCAGCAGGTTTTTGAATTCAATTTCTATTTCTTGGGTCATGACAGTCTTCCTTTCAGGACGAAAAATTGTATAATTCCCATTATCTCTTTAGAGGTTACGTTTATCAATATCGACCTTGATATGATAAAATAAATGCTGTACTTTGTTAAAAAAGGAGAACATTATGCAAAAGAGAATTGAAATCCAAAATGCATCATTAACAGAAGACGCGCTCCGCTTGAAGTGCGGAGAGGACTTAAGCGGAGCGGAACGCAAAGCCTCAGGTCAAATGCTTGTTGATTCCGATCACTTTGCTTTTGTATACATACTTGAATCAGCTGACTCTTTTGAATATGTCATTATAAAAGAACATATCTGGCCGGATCTGAAAGAAGCCTTAGACCAAAGAAAACCGGCGGTCCTTGAGGCCGGCGGAAAAACGGTTGAACTTTCAGGGCTGCATGAAGAACTCGATTATCTTCTTGAAAATATTAAAGATAATGCAAACTACGGAGATATGGAAGAAAAAGTGAAAAGCGTATTTCTTTAGAACAGGTTCGGAATTGGGGGATGTACGATGGATGACAAACAATGGGAGCAATTTCTAGCGCCATACCGCCAGGCTGTTGAAGAATTAAAGGTGAAGCTGAAAGGCGTCAGAACCCTTTATGAGTATGAAGATGACCACTCACCGATTGAGTTTGTGACAGGCCGCGTGAAGCCGGTGGCGAGCATACTTGAAAAAGCGAGACGAAAAAGCATACCGCTTCATCAGATTGAAACGATGCAGGATATCGCGGGGCTGCGTATTATGTGCCAATTCGTCGATGACATCCAGATCGTCAAAAATATGCTGTTTGCCAGAAAAGATTTTACCGTTGTCGATAAGCGGGATTATATAGCAGAGCATAAGGAAAGCGGATATCGGTCTTACCACCTTGTCGTTTTATATCCTTTACAAACAACGTCCGGAGAAAAGCACGTTCTTGTGGAAATACAGATTCGGACGCTTGCCATGAACTTTTGGGCAACCATTGAGCATTCACTGAATTACAAATACAGCGGGAACATTCCCGAAAAAGTAAAGCTGAGGCTGCAGCGGGCCTCAGAAGCCGCATCCCGGCTCGATGAAGAAATGTCAGAAATCCGCGGAGAAATCCAGGAAGCCCAAGCCGCGTTCTCGCGAAAGAAAAAAGCGGGAGACCACCAGTAGGAAAGGAGGGGAATGGCATGAAATTTGCCGTTTCTTCAAAAGGAGACGAGGTTTCAGATACACTGAAAAGCAAAATACAGGCGTATTTACTCGATTTTGATATGACCTTGGATGAAAAAGAGCCGGAAATCGTTATTTCCGTCGGCGGTGACGGAACGCTTCTTTACGCATTTCACAGGTACAGCGACCGTCTCGATAAAACGGCGTTTGTCGGAGTTCACACGGGGCATTTGGGTTTTTATGCCGATTGGGTTCCGCAGGAGATAGAAAAGCTCGTTCTGGCCATCGCCAAAACGCCGTATCATACCGTGGAGTATCCCCTTCTTGAGGTGATTGTCACTTATCATGATGAAGAGCGTGAGGAGCGGTATCTGGCTTTGAACGAATGTACGATCAAAAGCATAGAAGGCAGTCTCGTCGCTGACGTGGAAATTAAAGGCCAGCTGTTTGAAACGTTCAGGGGGGACGGTTTATGTCTGTCTACGCCTTCCGGAAGCACGGCTTATAATAAGGCGTTAGGCGGCGCAATCATCCACCCTTCCATCAGGGCGATTCAGCTTGCGGAAATGGCATCCATCAACAACAGAGTGTTCAGGACTGTCGGTTCGCCGCTTTTGCTTCCCGATCATCATAACTGTGTCATCAAACCGAGAAACGACGTCGACTTTCAAGTCACAATTGATCATTTAACCTTGCTGCATAAGGATGTCAAGTCCATTCTATGCCGTGTGGCAAATGAAAAAGTCAGATTTGCAAGATTCCGCCCTTTTCCGTTTTGGAAAAGGGTGCAGGACTCCTTTATCGGAAAAGGCGAATAGAAAGAGGAAACGGATTGGACAACTTTTTTATCCAAAAGAACATGACTGCCCGGGAAGCCGGCATGACGATAAAAGAATATACGGCGCAGCTCGGCATTTCAAAGCGGCTACTCGCTGACATTAAATTCGGCGGGGGAGACCTGCTTGTGAACGGAGAGCATGTAACCGTCCGCACCGTGTTAGCGGACGGAGACGTGCTTAAGATTGAATTTCCGAAGGAGCATGTGAGTGAAACGCTTTTGCCTGAGCCGGTTCCGCTTGATATTCTTTATGAAGATGACCATGTGCTTGTGGTCAATAAACAGCCGTATGTCTCCTCAATTCCATCAAGAGAACATCCGTCGGGAAGCATCGCTAACGGAGTGATCAGCCACTACCGAAAAAGCGGCGTGCCATCAACGGTTCATCTTGTCACCCGCCTTGACAGGGATACATCGGGGGCGATGCTGATCGCCAAACATCGGCTTTCCCATTCTCTTTTGTCAGCAGCGCAGAAGAAGGGGCTTGTCAGCAGGCGGTATCTCGCTGTCGTACACGGCATCATGCCGCAGAAGGAAGGAACGGTGGACGCGCCCATCGGAAGAAAACACGACAGTATTATTGAGCGGATGGTAACGCCGGAGGGACAACGAGCGGTGACGCATTTTCAAACGGAAAAAGCGGGACATGCGTTTACGCTTGCAGCCCTGCGGCTGGAAACGGGGCGGACGCATCAAATCCGGGTGCACATGAGCTACCTCGGCCATCCGTTAGTCGGTGATACACTGTACGGCGGAAAAAATGAGGGAATTGCGCGGCAGGCTCTTCACAGTGAGCGGCTTTCATTCGTACACCCCATGACCGGAGAAACGCTCGTTTTTCACGCCCCGGTGCCTGACGATATGAAAACATTAATTGAACACATGTAAAGCCCGAACCGTGTGCCGGTTTCGGGCTTTTTTCATGCCTGCCTGCCGTGATCCTCGCGAAATCGTGAAGCATCATACGGCATTGAGCTTTCCACAGAGACGGTTTCGTGCTCGGGAAAACGAAAGCCTGTCAGTTGATTGCCGAAGACGCAGCCTGTGTCAATGTTGATTGTACGGTTGACGATCCGGGGGCGTTTTACCGGGGTATGGCCGTAAACAATCCATGCCTTGCCTTCGTAAGCGGCGGCCCAGTCTCTTCTGACGGGTCTGCCGTCGGGATACGTTTCACCCGTGATATCGCCGTACAGAACAAATTCTTTTACCTTACGCGAGTATTTACCGATATCGTCAGCTTTTATGCCGGCGTGGGCGACAACGAGATCGCCATTATGTAAAATGTCATAAAGCGGCGCTGACTCATATAATCGGATGAATTGTCTGGAGACTTCCGTTCTGTCGGCGGGAGACAGCTCTTTCAGTTCGGCTGCCGTCGTTTCCAGTCCGTGCATCACTTTTACGGGGTTTCCTTTTAAGTAACGATACAGTTTGTTGCAATGATTTCCCGGGACATAACGGACGGCTCCTTTTTCATATGCTTTTGCCACAAAACGCATCACTTCTACGGATTTTGGGCCTCTGTCCGTTAAATCCCCCGCAAAGACAAGCGTCCTGCCTTCAGAATGAACGGGCGTTCCGTCTTTCACTTCATATCCGAGCTTTTGCATTAACGCGATCATTTCGTCATAACATCCGTGTATATCGCTGATGATGTCATAAGCCATTCGTGTCAGCCTCCTTATTAACGGTTTTTTATTTATTATGGGGCTAATTCCTATACCTAATTACGCTGTTTTGGTACAAATTAAAAAAGAATTAAAGAAATAAAGCCTTATCACTTTTTTTTCGCGTTCAGCCTTGTTAGAATATGCGTTATGTTTTTAAAAAAAAGTAAGGTTTCGCCCGCTTTAAGCGGGCTTTTATAGCCCTTGTTTTAAGGAGGTATTTACGAATGGAACACACATCAGTCGCATCTTTAGTCGTCGTTCTGATCGTCGCTTTTTTGACGCCGCTCCTTTTACATCGGTTTAAGCTCAGCATCCCCGTCGTCGTCGCGGAGATCATCATGGGGCTTATTATCGGAAAAAGCGGCCTGAATCTTGTCGTTCAGGGAGACACGTGGCTGGAGACGCTGTCGGTTCTCGGCTTTATCTTTTTAATGTTTTTAAGCGGATTGGAAATTGATTTTTCTTCATTTGAGAAAGGGAAGAAAAAACAATTCCTTCCGAATGGCAAGGAAGCGCCCAACACGTTTTCTGCCGCACTGATTATCTTTTTCGGCATCTTTATTTTATCATTGCTGCTGTCCTATGCCTTTGTATTAGCCGGTTTTATACAAAACGCATTTTTAATGACGCTTATTATTTCGACGATATCACTCGGCGTGGTGGTCCCGACTTTAAAGGAAGAACGGATCATGAACTCCAATATCGGCCAGATCATCCTGCTTGTCGCCGTTATCGCGGACTTGGCTACGATGATTCTGCTCGCTTTTTTCTCTTCTCTTTACGGAGAAGACAGCGGAAATATGTGGCTTCTGTTGATTCTTTTTGCCGCGGGGGTCGTGCTGTATTTCTTCGGCAGGATCTTTAAACACCGTTCATTTGTGCAGTCGATGTCTAAAGGCACCGTGCAGATCGGCACGCGGGCCATTTTCACACTGATTATCGTGCTTGTCGCTTTATCGGAATCTCTCGGGGCGGAAAATATTCTCGGCGCGTTTTTGGCAGGCGTTCTGGTATCGCTTCTGTCTCCGAATAAAGAAATGGTGGAACAGCTGGATTCATTCGGCTACGGGTTTTTAATTCCGATCTTTTTCGTCATGGTCGGGGTGAAATTGGACATTTGGACACTTTTCCAAGATCCGAAAACAGTAACGATGATTCCGCTGCTTCTGCTTGCGCTGTTTATCAGCAAAATGTTCCCGGTGTTTTATTTAAAGAAATGGTATGACAAAAGAACCGTGTTTGCTTCGGGCTTTTTGCTGACGTCCACGCTGTCGCTTGTTATCGCGGCGGCTACGATCGGAGAAAGGCTCCACATTATCAGCGCCAATATGTCCGGCGCGCTGACTTTAGTTGCGGTTATTGCCAGCATCATCACGCCGATCGGCTTTAAGAAATTATACAAACGGCAAAGCGCGCCGCAGGAAAAAAAGCGCATTACATTTATCGGCGCCAACCAAATGACACTTCCGGTTACGCTGGAATTGCCTGAGGAGGAATATGAAGTACGGGTCGTCCATGTGTATCAGGAAAATGCCGGGGAAACGCTTGCGGAATCGGTTTTTTCGGTTGACACGATTTCTGATTACGAGCCCGGTACGCTTGAGTCGCACGGTATTTTCAAAACGGATATTCTTGTCGTGGCGACGGGAAATGAAGATGTGAACGCCGAAATCGCCTTAATAGCGAAAGAGAAAGGGACTGAGCGTATCATCGCAAGCGTCGGCTCGGTTGAGCATGAAACAAAACTGAAAGAAGAGGGCATCAGTATTTTTTCTATCCTTCTGTCTACAAAGACGCTCTTGCGCGCATTAATTGAGGCGCCGGGCGTGATGAGCCTCCTGACGAATGAGGAGTCTTCGTTATATCAGATCAATCTGGAAAACCCGGCGTATAACGGCATCATTCTGCGGGAATTTCCGCTGATGGGCGATGTGATTTTCGTCCGGATTTTCAGAGGTGTGGACAGCATCGTTCCGCACGGAGACACGCGGCTGAAAACAGGAGACCGTCTCATCGTTACGGGCTCGCGCAACTACGTGTCGGAACTGAGAAAAATCCTTGAAGCTTGACCAAATTGCAATTCGTGATAATATAGAAGGCATAACAATTAAATCATTAATCGTATGACCACTAGGGGTGTCCTTCATAAGGGCTGAGATAAAAGTGAGACTTTTAGACCCTCATAACTTGAACAGGTTCAGACCTGCGTAGGGAAGTGGAGCGGTATTTTTTTGGGGTTCCTTTTATCCATTTAAATTCCAAACCACTTTTCCGATGCGGGAAAGTGGTTTTTTTATTTTATCAGGGGGGAAGACATGATGACATTTTCTGAAGAATGCAGACAGGCGGCTGCCGAATGGTGGGACGGAAGTTTTGTTCATCCGTTTGTAACGGGAATCGGTGACGGAAGCCTGCCGATAGACCGTTTCAGCTATTACGTGCTGCAAGATTCCTACTATTTGACGCATTTTGCAAAAGTTCAGGCGTTCGGCGCCGCATATGCCGAAGACTTGTTTACGACGGGCAGGATGGCGGGCCACGCTCAAGGGACATATGAAGCGGAAATGGCGCTGCACCGCGAGTTTACGGAGCTTTTAGGGATTACGGAAGAAGAGCGTGCGGCATTTAAACCGGCACCGACCGCCTATTCTTATACGTCTCATATGTACAGATCGGTGATGAGCGGCAATTTTGGAGAAATATTAGCTGCGCTTCTGCCCTGTTATTGGCTTTATTATGAAGTCGGCGAACACTTAAAAGAGTGCAAACCGGAGCATCCGATTTATGAAAAATGGATCGGTACATACGGCGGAGACTGGTTCAGACAGCAAGTCGAAGAACAGATCAGCCGTTTTGACGAGATTGCTGAAAACAGCACAGAGGACATCCGCGCGAAAATGAAAGAGAATTTTGTGATTTCAAGCTATTATGAATATCAATTTTGGGGAATGGCCTATCAAAAAGAAGGCTGGTCCGAGAAGGGCGGAAAAGAGGTGGAATCCTTTGGAGCTGCACGCGGTAACTGATAATCGCAAACCCGTTGCCGAGCTTGCCGAGGATATTCTTTCGATTCAGCGCGAAGTAAGCTTTATCCATATCCGTGAGCGGGATAAAACAGCGGGAGAGATCATGCAGCTTTTGTCCCTTTTGAAAAAGGGCGGTGCGGATAAGGACAAATTGATTATCAATGACAGGGCGGATATCGCGCTTTTTGCCAACATACACCGTGTTCAGCTTCCGTCCCGCAGCTTTTCCGTAAAGCAGGTGCGAAGCAGATTTCCCCATCTTCATATCGGACGTTCGGTTCATTCGCTGAAAGAAGCCATCCAAGCTGAAAAGGAAGATGCGGATTATGTGGTGTTCGGCCATGTATTTGAAACCGAATGTAAACAAGGACTTGAAGCAAGAGGCATCAGCCTGCTTTCAGAGATCAAACGCACGCTTTCCATCCCCGTCATCGCAATCGGCGGAATGACAATGCAGACGATCGGACACACAAAGCAGGCGAAACCGGACGGAATTGCAGTCATGTCAGGTATTTTCTCAGCTGAAAATCCTGAGGAGGCGGCAAAACGGTATGCACGCGCGGTAAGGGAGGCCGATTATGAAGAAGCACTATGATACAGCGGTGATCGGCGGCGGAATTATCGGGTGCGCCATTTCTTATGAGCTGGCGAAGACGCAGCAGAACGTTGTCTTGTTTGAAGCCGGAGAAGTCGGCCGAAAAACGACAAGCGCTGCCGCGGGAATGCTGGGCGCTCATGCGGAATGTGAAAACCGGGATGCGTTTTTTGATTTTGCCATGCACAGTCAAAGGCTGTATGAAGCGGCGGGGCAAGAGCTTGAGGAAGCTTGCGGCATTGACATCAGGCGCCATAACGGCGGAATGCTTAAACTGGCGTATACCGAAGAAGATATCGCCCGTCTACGGAAGATGGATGATCTGCCTTCCGTCACCTGGCTTTCAGCGGAAGATGCCCTTGAAAAAGAGCCTTACGCTTCAAAAGACATTCTCGGCGCAAGTTTTATAAAAGACGATGTCCATGTCGAACCGTACTATGTCTGCAAAGCGTATGCAAAAGGAGCGCGGCGCTATGGCGCTGACATATATGAGCATACACAAGTCACCTCCGTAAAACGGGTGAACGGAGAATATTGCATCACAACATCCGGCGGGGATGTCTATGCTGACAAAGTCGCAGTTGCAAGCGGTATATGGAGCGGCCGGTTTTTCAGCCAGCTCGGCTTGGGACAGCCTTTTTTTCCTGTGAAGGGAGAATGCCTTTCCGTGTGGAATGACGATACCCCGCTGACCAAAACCCTTTACCATGATCATTGTTATGTCGTCCCGAGAAAAAGCGGCCGGCTTGTCATCGGCGCCACGATGAAACAGGGCGACTGGAGCGATACGCCTGACATCGGAGGAATTGAGGCCGTCATTGCAAAAGCGAAAACAATGCTTCCCGCCATCGAACATATGAAAATAGACCGGTTTTGGGCGGGTCTCAGGCCGGGAACAAGAGACGGAAAGCCGTTTATCGGGCGGCATCCTGAAGACAGCGGCATCATCTTCGCCGCCGGCCATTTTCGGAACGGCATCCTGTTGGCGCCGGCAACGGCTGAAATGGTGCGGGATATGATCCTGGAAAGACAGATTAAACAGGAATGGGAAGAAGCGTTTCGAATTGATCGCAAGGAGGCTGTTCATATATGATCCTTCAGCTGAACGGAAAACAAATTGATTGGAATCGAAATGAGGGGACGGTTCAGGATTTGCTTGAATCGTACCAGCTTGATCAAAGAATCGTAGTTGTGGAGAGAAATAAAGAAATCATTGAAAAAAAGAATTATGAAAATACAAGTTTGTGTGACCGCGATGTCATAGAAATTGTCCATTTTGTAGGAGGCGGATGAGGATGTTAACAATAGGCGGAAAACAGTTTCAGTCAAGATTGCTGTTAGGAACGGGAAAATATCCGAGTTTTGAGATTCAGAAAGAGGCGGTGGCTGTCTCGGAATCAGATATTTTAACCTTTGCGGTGCGGCGGATGAACATCTTTGAAGAGTCTCAGCCTAACTTTCTCGAACAGCTTGATTTGTCTAAATATACGCTTCTGCCGAATACGGCCGGCGCCGCAACGGCTGAAGAGGCGGTCCGAATCGCAAGGCTTGCCAAAGCTTCAGGGCTTTGTGACATGATAAAAGTAGAAGTCATCGGATGCAGCCGGTCACTTTTGCCTGATCCGGTTGAAACGCTGAAAGCATCAGAACAGCTGCTCGAAGAGGGATTTATCGTGCTTCCGTATACGTCAGACGATGTCGTGCTCGCAAGACGTCTTGAGGAGCTCGGAGTGCATGCCATTATGCCGGGCGCTTCTCCGATCGGTTCCGGTCAGGGAATTTTAAATCCGCTGAATCTTTCCTTTATCATTGAACAGGCGAAGGTGCCGGTCATTGTCGATGCCGGCGTCGGATCTTCAAAAGACGCCGCCTACGCGATGGAGCTCGGGGCTGACGGCGTGCTGTTAAATACCGCTGTGTCAGGCGCTGATGATCCGGTCAAGATGGCCAGGGCGATGAAGCTTGCCGTAGAAGCGGGCCGCCTTTCTTATGAAGCCGGGAGAATTCCGGTGAAAGATTACGGAACTGCAAGCAGTCCGCGAGACGGTCTTCCGGTATGACGGACAGATATTCCAGACAGGAGCTGTTTCAGCCGATCGGTCCCTCAGGCCAAGAGAAGCTCCGGTCGTCTCATGCCGTGATTATCGGCGCGGGTGCGCTTGGGACGGCAAGTGCGGAGATGCTTGTCAGAGCAGGGGTCGGGAAGGTAACGATCGCTGACAGAGATTATGTGGAGTGGAGTAATCTCCAGCGCCAGCAGCTTTATACCGAAGACGATGTCAGACAGGAAATGCCGAAAGCCGCGGCGGCTGAAAAACGGCTTCGATCCATAAATAGTGATGTAGAGGTCGAGGGATTTGTCATGGATGTCACTGCGGAAAACGCACCCGGATTGATTCGTGACGCCTCCCTCATCGTGGATGCCGCCGACAACTTTGAAACGAGGCTGATTGTGAATGATGCGGCTGTGCAGAAAGGGATTCCCTTTCTGTACGGCGCCTGTGTCGGCAGCTACGGGCTCTCTTTTACCGTCATTCCCGGTGTCACGCCGTGCCTTCATTGTCTGCTTGAGACATTGCCTTTAGGCGGTATGACATGCGATACGGCAGGAATCATCAGCCCGGCTGCATTGCAGACGGCCGTTTTTCAGGCAGCAGATGCGCTGAAGCTGTTAACGGGCGGATCTATCGAGCATGTTCTCCGTTCCTTTGATTTATGGAAAAATGAACGGTCAGAAATAAACGTCGCCTGTCTTAAGTCGGCTGATTGCCCAAGCTGCGGCACAAACGATTATCCGTTTTTATCCTATGAAAATCAGACAAAAGCGGCGGTTCTGTGCGGGCGGAACACGGTGCAGATCAGAACGGGGATCTCCGAACAGTTTGATCTGCAAAAACTTGCGGGACAGCTCAGACGGACAGGGCTTGATGTTTCAGCCAACCCGTATTTAATTTCGTTTTGCACAGACAAGTTCAAGATGGTTCTGTTTCGTGACGGCAGAGCATTAATACACGGCACAAGTGATATCAGCAGAGCGAAATCTTTTTATCATAAATGGATCGGATAATGCGAAAGGAGAGAAGAACATCATGAGCATATGCAAAGCATTGACGATTGCCGGATCAGATTCAGGAGGCGGCGCCGGTATACAGGCGGATCTCAAAACCTTTCAGGAGCTCGGCGTTTTCGGGATGTCAGCCATTACAGCGGTAACCGCCCAGAACACTTTGGGCGTTCACGGCATTTATCCGCTCACCCGGGAAGCGCTGGGCAGCCAGATTGACGCGGTGGCGGAAGATTTGCGGCCTGACGCTGTAAAAATGGGAATGCTGTGGAGCGCGGAAATGATTGCGGAAATTGCGAAAAAAACGGATCAGTACGGGCTTGATCATGTCATCACCGACCCCGTCATGATTGCCAAAGGAGGCGCTTCCCTGCTGCGTGAGGAATCTCAGGCCGCGTTAAAAGAGCTGTTAATTCCGCGCAGCTATGCGGTGACGCCGAATGTTCCGGAAGCTGAGGTATTGACGGGAATGGAAATCCGAACGTTTGAGGACCGGAAAAAAGCGGCCGAATGCCTTTGCAAGCTTGGTGCAAAGCATGTCATCATAAAAGGCGGACACCAGCCTGAACAGGGGAGGATCGTTGATTTATTATTTGACGGTTCGTCTTTTACCCAAATCAGCCACGCTTATATTGACACCAAACACACCCACGGAACAGGCTGCACGTTCGCAGCCGCGCTGACGGCGGAAACGGCAAAGGGGAAAAACATTCAGACCGCGTTTGAGACAGCCGTCAATTTTGTGCGGGAAGCCGTGGAACATACGCTCGGCATCGGAGCGGGACACGGCCCGACCAATCATTTTGCCTTTAAAAGGAACAGTCTGCAGACGAGATAAAAAAGAGACCGCTTCAACATCTGCGGTCTTTTTCCCATGCTTTCAATCTGGACAAGGTTATGATATGATAAAAATTAAGATCAGGTACTAAAACTATGTCTTTAAGACGATTACAGGAGGCTTTATACATATGAATTTCTCACTTGAAGGCCGCAACATCGTTGTGATGGGCGTTGCCAATAAACGCAGTATCGCATGGGGAATCGCCCGTTCGCTGCATGAAGCCGGAGCGCGCCTCATTTTCACTTACGCGGGAGAGCGCTTGGAAAAATCAGTTCATGACCTTGCGGCTACATTAGAAAGAAATGATTCCATCATCCTTCCGTGTGATGTGACAAATGACGCTGAGATTGAAACTTGCTTTGCGAGCATTAAAGAGCAGGTCGGCGTGATTCACGGCATCGCGCACTGCATCGCGTTCGCAAACAAAGAAGAGCTTGTCGGAGAATATTTAAATACGAACCGCGAAGGATTCCTGCTTGCGCATAACATCAGTTCTTACTCACTGACAGCGGTCGCAAAAGCGGCGCGTCCGATTATGACTGAAGGCGGAAGCATCGTTACACTCACTTACCTCGGCGGAGAGCGCGTCGTTTCAAACTATAACGTAATGGGTGTGGCAAAAGCGTCTCTTGATGCGAGCGTCAGATATTTAGCCGCTGACCTAGGAAAAGAAAACATCCGCGTCAACAGCATTTCAGCAGGACCGATCCGTACGCTGTCTGCAAAAGGAATCAGTGATTTCAACTCTATCCTGAAAGAAATTGAAGAGCGCGCGCCGCTGCGCCGCACGACAACACCTGAAGAAGTGGGCGACACGGCTGCATTCTTGTTCAGTGACCTGTCAAGAGGCATCACGGGCGAAAATCTTCACGTTGATTCAGGATTCCATATTACCGCACGTTAAATAACAAGCAGTCCCTTTCAGGGATTGCTTTTTTCTTTCTTCTGATTTTAATCATTCCGTCATATAAATAAAACATGACAGAATCGGAGGGATGAAGATGTCAAAACAAAACAGAAACGCGGAAAAAAAACCGCTCATGTATATTGTTCAGGCGGATTATTCAGACACGCAATCATCAATGCAGGACATATTAATCAAAAAAAGGAAAGCACCTCAGCCGCCGGAAGAAGAGCCGATGCATGGAAAGCGGGAGGAAGAATGTCAAACTCAGCCTGAAGGAGCAGTGGCTGTCGAACCAGAAAAACAAGTGCCTGAACAGCACAGCCGCGCAGAAGAAGCCGTTCAAGAAGTTCCGGCGCAAGCGGAGCAGGACACTGCCAAGCCTGACGCCGCTAAAAAAGAGCCTGATACCGCTGAAAAAGAGCCTGAAGCGGTTCACAATGCCGCCCCAGAGGAAAAGGTTCCGCCAAAGCGCGTGAAAAAGCCGATGAGCAGAATGTCCATTCTTGAAAAAATTGATTTCTTAACGAAGCTGCCGCATAATATGCCGCGGACCCTTTGTCTGATAGAAGCCAACGGGAAAACCTACAGAGGCGTAATCGTCGGCAGAAAAAATAATGCGATCTTCCTGCGGACGACAAGCAACGGAGCGCCGGCAGAACTCGCAATAGACGATATTACCTCGCTGCATCCGCTTGGATTTTAACCATACAAAAAGCTGCCTGAATTCTTTCATCCGGCAGCTTATTTTTATGCTTTTTGATTTAAGAATGTGTGCGGTTGATCAGTCTCGGGTTCAGGCAATTGATGGCGCAGAAGCTATGGAGATCGACTTCAACGCAATAGTTTGTTTTTTCTAAACGGAATACATCGCAGAGAGAGTCTTTATCTGTAAAATCAAGAATGTGCTTATGCTCGTCAAAAGCAATAAGCAGGCTTAATGTGGCACAGCCGTCACAGACCCTTTCAACTCTGAAAAAAACGGTGTTAAAACACGGTCCGTTATCCAGCTCGCCGACATTTCCGAATGCGGTAAACGGTGATGATTTAGAAGTGAAAAGCACAAACGGCACTGTATCGCCTAATGAAAAACCCGGCGATAAAAGGTTGGAATAGCATCCGGCCGGGCAATCTTCCTCGACCGCATTTTGCAGGTCTTCAATATTTTCTACCGCTTCACGCACACAGTATGTTGTATGCTTGCTCATAATATCCCTCCTGACTTCACGTTTTATATACCGGATTAAACGATATCGGAGAGTCAGCCGCCCGGAAGTCCGGGCGGGCTGATGATTGCATCTGTAATAGAAGGTTGGAAGGGGATTCTTCTTTAGGAAAGATGCGAATCAATGACTATCCGTGATGCTTTTTCTCTTTGTGCGGCTCAGGCCGGTCAACAAGCTCCGGTGAAAGGCATTGAATGGCGCTGAAGCAGCTCAGATCAACTTCAATGCAAAAATCTGTTTTTTCTAAACCGAAGAAATCCGGGTCACAAGGATGGCAGACGCTGAGGGTGTCGCCGTGCACATCTACGGGGCGCAATACTGAAAGCGTTGCGCAGCAATCACAAACTCTTTCTGCCCGGAAGAAAATAGACTCGAAGCACTGGCTGTCATCCGCAAAGCCTCCGACGTTCCCGAATGTGGAGAACAAACCGCCTTTTTTATCAAACAAGAGAAACGGGATGGTATCTTTACCGGTAACCGTCGGGCTTAACAGATTGGTATAGCATCCAGTCGGGCATTGTTCTTCAACAGCCTCTTGTTCTGCTAAAATCTTCTCGACTGCATCGCATACACAACTTTCATCTCGGCCATGGTGTTTTCCGCAGCTCATGGATTTCAGCTCCTTCTTTTAGGGTATTTGACTTTTGTCTTTAACAACATATGTACGCGAGCCTCACTTGGTGTGGGTGAACGTCTATATATTCATCATATGCGGAGAAAATAAGAAAAAGCAGAGCATTTTTAGCTCTGCTTTTTCTTTTTAGAGGACAAGGGTGATGACTAAGACGGCAATCAGTAAATTTGTCGCTGTTGAGATCAACACTGCGATATCGGCATCTACTGTTGTCACGTTTACGCCGCGGGAGTTTTCGATGAGCAGTTTTTGACGGTTGATTTGTTTGTTAGCTGTTAGCTGCAGTAAGTCTTGTGCGACCAATTCAGCGATGACTCCGTCAGCGATTGAAGTGAGAGTGGCCGTTACGACTGCTGCATTAATCGCTGTCATGACTGAAGCGACTGCTTGAACGTCTGTTGACGTTACGTTAATATCACAAGAGTCTCTGATAATAATCGCTTCTTCAGAAACTTGTTTGTTGATATTCGCTTGAGCAAGGTCTTGGTCAAGGAAGGCATTATCTTCGCCAAATCCATGTCCGTTACAGCAAACATTACATCTTCTGCCTTCTTTTTCTTCTTTTTCTTCTCGCGGATGTTCGCATTCAGGATCAAGTGCAACCCAAGAGTATGGTCTGCTTTCCATATCTATTCCTCCTTTTCTTTTACTATTATTAAATGAGCCGGCCCCTTACTTTGACTCAGGCATCTATCCTGATAAAAATCACTATTTTTTAGTTATTGACCGGGATTTTGGCGTCTTTGCCGGAGCTGTTCGATTAATTGTTCTCTGCGGGTTTGCGGATTGGTCTGCTGATCTTGCGCTTTTTCCTGCTCTTTTTTCTGTTTCTGGCTTTCAAGAAAAGCTTCTGTTTTTGCCTGCATGTCTTTGACTAATGCGATCAGCATTTCTTTTTCTTCATCAGGTATTTCCCGCATTTTATCTTTTGTCACGCCGTGTTTTTTGAAGACATTGCTGACAAGCACCTTTAAAAGCGGATCCACTTCTGGTAGATTTTCGAGTTCTTTTTTAAATTTTTCGTTATCTGCCATTTGTTCTCACCTCTATTTAAATATTTGAAAAGAAAGGTTAAAGGATGTCTAGTTCAGCAAAAAGTATATTTAATAATTGAAACAAAATTTGTACAAAGGCCATAATATCGTCTGCAGTCAGTGTGATTTTAATATTGCGGCTGTTCAGGACTTGAATGACGGTCCTCTTTTTTATTTGGCAATCATCCAGGATCAGCAGTTCGGTTGCTATTTGGTCGGCTGTGTCTTCATCTGCGATCGCGAGCTGTGTCGCGAGGATAATCGCCGTAGTAACTGAGGCTTGTATAGAAAGAGCGGCCGTTATATGTGTTGTATCTATTGTGACATTTTCGCAATCAATCACTTCGATCGTCTGCTCGAATTCGTTGGATAATTGTTCGTATATTTGCGGTTGCAGTGTTTCGACTTTTTCTTCAAACGACATAACCTTCACTCCTTTCTCATTCATACTTTATATAATGCAAATGAAACGCCGAGCGGAATAAGAAAAACAACTAAACCGCACCTATTTTTTTACCGGACAAGGTGCGATTCATGAAGATCAGGGTTTTCGCATATGTATAAAGAGGTCAAGTTTTGAAAAGGAGTGAACAGGTGGTTATCAATTGGCTTTCATTTATTCTGTTATCGTTTGCCGTTTTCCGGCTGGCCAGGCTTTTCGTATTTGACACCATTATGGCGCCGCTTCGGAGCCTTTTTCACGAGGAAAAAACAGAAACCGCACCCGACGGCACGACAGAAACCTACATTGTCATAAAAGGAAAAGGCATCAGGGCATTTATCGGTGAACTTCTCAGCTGCTACTGGTGTACGGGCGTGTGGTGTGCCGCCTTTTTAATTGCGGTCCAGATTGTGGTACCCGAGGCTGCGCAATGGCTGATTTTGCTGTTAGCCATAGCCGGCGCGGCCGGGATCATTGAAGCTGCGGTTTCTCGTCTTCTGCAGGAATAAGGCGGTTCCACCAGCAACTTACCGTCACTTTCGGCATAAACTGGCATATATGACATAAGGAAAGGAAGGATCACCATGAATCAATCAAGCAAACCTTCCCAACACTCTCCATACAAATCAACTGTGCATCAGCCTTACGAAAAAAAAATTAAGAAAAAAGGCTGCGGCTGCGGCCAAAAGAAAAAACCGAAATAGCCGTTTTCTAAAAAACCGGAGCTTCCGGTTTTTTTTGTTTTATGCCGAACGCCTGCCTCTGTCCGGCATAGATCATAGGAGGAGGGGATGTTATGAATATATTTGAATCATTCATAAACGGTAAATACCGCCGGCACAATCAAAATCAGCGGGAGCATGACAACTATATCTTATCTATTGAAAAACAGCTGTCTGAGTTTGATGAAGCGGGATCGCGCTTTGAGGAATGGATAGATGTGTTTGCCGCCGAAACAGAAGCGAAATTGAAGAAAAATGAGCATTCTCACTAAAATGAATGAAATCCGCACCGGCCCTATGCATTTATCCAAGCCAAACAAGTCGGCTCACATAGAGTATAGAGAGTAAAGGAGGTGCTTAGATATGGGATTCGGATATGGCGGATTCGGCGGCGGCTACGGCGGTTATGGCGGCTGCGGCGGATACGGAGGCGGCTATGTCGGAGGGGGATACGGCTCAACATTTGTTCTTGTTGTCGTATTGTTCATCCTTCTGATCATTGTCGGTGCATCCTTTTTTGGCTAAACCTTAGCAAGACCTTGGATAAGCGCGGGACCGTTCAGTCCCGTGCTTCCCTGATGTATGAAGGAGTATAGAGACGGGGCACTCGGAATTTTTTCCTTGTCTTACGGGCACATGTTCCGCTCTTTATTCATACAATATCGTATTACTCCACAAAAGGAGGCACACCATGGATAATCAATTTTTCAAAAATATTGAGAAGAAAACAGGCGTCAGCATGAAGGATGTCATGAACCTTGCAGGATCATTGCAAAATGCCAATTTCAAAGATGAAAACACGGTGAGAGGCGTCATTCAGAAGGTGTCCCAGCTGGCTAACAAGCGTGTTCCGAAAGAATTGGAAGACAAAATCGTTCAATCGATTACAAGCGGTAAAGAGAAACTTGATTTTGGCACCATTTCTAAAATGCTGAACAATAAATAGGCGTCAGCCGGCCTTGCTAAAAAGGCCTTTTTATGTGAGAAGAACCCGGCAGTGATCTGCCGGGTTCTTTATATCCTGAGTGCGCTCCGTCTGTCCGTCCGAAGAAGGGGCTCGAGAAATCTTGAACTGCGCGCTGTTTTTCCCCGCCTGTATGCGGGACAAGATACATATAAATGCTGCATGGCCCTTGTCATTGCGACATACAGAAGCCGTCTTTCTTCTTCGAGCGGAGCGGGATCGCCCTGTCTCGCCGTCTCAAGCGCGAAGTCATGGGGGATCGAGCCGTCAGCCGCGCCTAAAATATAGACCGTATTGAATTCAAGACCTTTAGAGCGGTGAATGGTCAGCAGTTCGACGCCGTTTTCATCGGTTTTCAGATTCTCAGCGGCGCGCATATGATCGACATGCGCAAGAAAATCGGGAATGGTTTTGAATTTTTTGGCGGCCACTTTGACATCCCTGAGATCATCAGAGCCTTTTTCCAGTTTGTTCCCCTCATTGCCCCGTTTTTTTAAATACTCGGAAAAACCCATTTTGCTTTCTGCAAAGGTGATGGCTTCAACCGGCTTCATTGTCCGGATGCTTGCGAAAAACGGAACGATCTGCTTGATCTTCCCTATTTGAAAAGGCTTCAGGTCAGGCAGTTTCGTCAGTGCCTTAACCATCGTGCAATCTTCCGTGATTGACAGCGCCTTTAACGTTTGCAGGGCGGATTGCTTTAAAAATAAGGCGGGCAGCAGGTCTTTCACCGCATCCGGATCATCTTCATTCTGACTCGCATATAAGTAGGCGAGGATCTGGCGTACGATTCTGCGGCTGTAGAACGTCTGCACACCCCTGTCGGCATGATAAGGAATCGATGATTGGTGCAGTCTTTCATAAATGGCCCGTCCGGCGCTGTTTGTCCGGTAAAGCACGGCAAAATCGTCAGGACTCTCCCCGTTTTGAATTTTCTCTTTCATATCCGAAACGATCATGGTCGCTTCTTCTTCTTCATCGTAAGGATAAAACAGCACGGGATTGTGAACGCCGTCTTTGACGGCAGAAAGTGTTTTTTCATACCGTTTTTTATTTTTCTTTACGACGGCATGAGCGCTTGAGACGATCGGATGCGGCGATCGGTAATTTGCCGTTAAATAAATGGTCTTTGCTGCCGGATAATCCTTTTGAAAATCTAAAATGAAAGACGGGCTGCTGCCGCGGAATGCATAAATGGATTGGTCGTCATCACCCACGCAGCACAGGTTATTCTCAGGGCTTGCGATCATTTGCATAATGTTGTACTGGACAGGATTGATATCTTGAAACTCATCAATCAAAATATGAGAAAATCTGTTTTGGTACTGTGCGAGAATATCAGGCCGGCTTTGAAACAGTTCATAACAGCCTTGGGCCATGTCATCAAAATCAAATTGCCGTTTTTCCCGCTTTTGCCGTTCGTAATGTTCGTAGAGCCTGTACACTTTTTTCTCCCAGTCGTCCGCAAGCGGAATGGTCTCATGGGGGAGATATGTGTTTTTCCAGCAGCCGATAAGCTGAAGCGCCTGGTCGACGGGAAACTCTTTTTCATCCAAATTTTCTTCATAGAGCGCCTTTTTCACATATTGCTCTTTTTGCCACTCCATTTTTAAAAGCTGGCTGCCGTTCCATTTTGAAGAATCATAATGATAGAGTATTTTATAGAAAAAGCTGTGGAATGTTCCGGTCACGAGACGGGAGACTTTTCCGGCTGCCAGCCCGTACTCATTCGCCATCCGCTCTTTCATTTCGGCGACGGCTTTTGTCGTAAAGGTTACAAGCAGCATATTCTCAGGTGAAATGCCGAGGTGTTCAATCATATGGGCGGCGCGGGCTGTCAGCACCCTTGTTTTTCCGCTTCCCGCTCCGGCGAGCACCAACAGGGGGCCGTCCGTTTCAGTAACTGCCGTCATCTGTTCGCGATTCAGGCCGATGCCGGGGAACAAAGATGTGTCAGCCGCCTCGGATGTTGGTGAAAACGGTTCGGCCGCAGGCACTTTTTTCGGGCTTTTCCATTCTGAGACGATCGGTTTCGGATTCTCTGAAATCGCTTTTCCTTTCGGCAGGCGGAACATGCCGGCTTCCTTATACTCTTCTTTTTCTTTCTCCGCTTGCGGTTCCTCGGCCGCGCATGCTTTTTCACAGGCGGTGAAGTCTCCCTTTTGCCGGTGATAAAATGCCGGCTGCTCTAAAATCGAAAGCCGCATCAAGACGGGCTGGTCACAATGTGCGCAAAAAATATTTCCTTTCTGAGCTTCTTCAAAAAGGAATTGGTAATGTTCTCTAGAATATGTATGTAAATGAATCGTTCGGTTATTCATTCGGGCGCATTTCAAAAAGGGGTCCTCCCATTAAAAGGTGTTCATCCATTTGATAGACAAAGAATATCATAACAAAAGAACCGCGTTTCAAAAAGTAAGATTAAGGGAAATGAAAAGCGAAGGGGAGGGGTACATATGATTTATGCAGGACGGATTCAAAACCAGCAGTATTCTCAATACGCAAACCGGGCAGCGGGTTATAAGCCTGATTACGCCGGCATTACGAAAGCGGCCGCCCTCGCCAATGACAGGTTGTACAGAGAGGTGGAGCGCCGCCAGGAAAACACCGCAGCCGCAGAAAAGAAAGTACTTGAGGAAAAACGTAAGCGCTCTCTTTCCCGTCTGCCGCAAATCATGGGAAAAGGCCGGTTGATAAATCAATACGTGTGAAAAAGCCCGGATATATCCGGGTTTTTTTGGGTCGTAAATATGAAAGATGCGGAAAGGAATGATTCAATTTGAGAAAGCTTTCATTATTAATTCCGGGGTTATTTCTATTCGGCCTCTTTACTGCCGGAATGAAACCGGCACACGCGGCGGAGGGCTCCGCAGCAAAAGATGTCACTCTCACACAGCTGGCGCCGCATGTCTGGATGCATACAAGCACCGGTACGGCAGACGGAAGTCCCGTCCCTGCGAACGGATTGCTTCTTGAGACTTCCAAAGGAATCGTACTGATTGATACTCCGTGGAATGACAGTCTCACAGAGCAATTAATGACACAAATAAAAAAGCGGTTTCCCGGCAAAAAGATGACCGATGCCGTTGTGACACACGCTCATGACGATCGTATCGGCGGGCTGAACACACTGTACAAATACGGTGTAAAGGTGCACAGCACGAAGCTGACCGCCGACTTCGCCCGACAGCAGGGATATGACCGGCCGCTCGGAGATTTGAAAAACGTGACAAAGCTGCAGTTTGGCGATATGAAAATTGAAACGTTTTATCCGGGAAAAGGGCATACGGAAGACAATATGACCGTCTGGCTGCCTGAGGATAAGCTTTTATTCGGCGGTTGCTTAATCAAGGCTTTAGAAACAAAGGAAATCGTGCCTACTCCGGGCTTTTATCCGGACCAGTGGCCGCGCGCCGTCCGCAAAGTCATGAAAAGATATCAGGACATCAGCATTGTCGTCCCGGGCCATGGCAGTCCGGGGGATGACCGTCTGCTGCCGCATACGATAAGCCTTCTGAAAGAAACGTAATAAAGAAGACCGGCGCTCCCATTACGGAGTGCCGGCTTTTTTTATTTCTTCCTGATTTTCATAAAACTGAGGAAAGCAAGTGCAAGCGCCAAAACGGTATATCCCGCTATCGGCCAAATATGCTGATGAAATGAAGAATAATCTCCGGATATGACTTCCTGGGCCAGCTCGATCGAGTGAATAAACGGTAAGGCATAAGCGATATGTTTGAATGTGTCACCGAGCAGGCTCACCTCCATCCAAGCCCCGCCCAGAAATTGCACGAGTGTAATATAAATCGTTCCGATACCTGAAATTTGTTTGTCCGTAAACACAGCCCCTAAACATAAACCGAAGAAAACGGACATCATCGCAATCGGCAGCAAGACAGCGATACCTGCGAGAAGATTCATCCACTCGGCGGATAAACCGGCAGCCGCTGCTGCGATAAAACAAATGACGATTTGTAAAATGGCTAACGGCAGCATCGGCATTGCGTAACCGATGACATAATCGGCTGTTTTTAAAGGGGAAGCAAACAAACGGGTCAAAAGGGCGGTCTGTTTGTCTTTTGCGATCAGCAATGCAGAGAACATCGTAAGGAAAGCAAAACCGAAAACAATGAGTCCGGGTGCTAAGTGCTGAATTTTAAAGGTATCAAGCGGCGCATTTTTTTCAATCGCCGTAAACAGAAACAATAGAATAACAGGCAGTGCGATTCCAAGGATAATAGACAGGGGGTCACGAAAAATTTCTTTGCGGTTGCGAATGGCGAAATCAAGCATAAAGACCCGCCTCCCCGTCACAAATCGCTAAAAAGGCATCTTCAAATGTGGCTGAATGAGTTTGCATTTTCAGAGCCTCCGCCGTGCCCAGTGCTTTTAAAGTCCCATTTTCTAAAATGCAAATACGATCTGCCAGGGCTTCAGCCTCTTCTAAATAGTGTGTCGTTAATATAATCGTCATGTCTCCCTTTAATACCTCAAGATTTTTCCACAACTCGCGGCGTGAACGGACGTCCAGTCCTAATGTCGGTTCATCTAAGAAATAAATATCCGGCTTGGTGATCATTCCCATTGCGATGCTGAGGCGGCGCTGCATTCCTCCTGATAATGTTTTTGTTTTTGCTCTTTCTTTCTCTTTTAATTGAAACAATTCGAGCATCTCATCCGTTCTTTTTTTTGCTTCTTTTTTCGGAATTCCGTAGACTCCGGCTATAAACTCTAAGTTTTCCCGTACGGTTAGATGAGGAGCGATGGCTGTTTCCTGCGGGGACATATTCAATTTCGGTTTTATTTTATCCAAATCAGTCAAAATACTGTGTCCAAGCACTGATGCATCACCGTCATCCGGAGAAAGAAGTCCGCAAAGCATACTGATTAATGTCGTTTTTCCGGCTCCGTTCTCACCGAGTAAAGCGAAAAATTCCCCTTTCTCAACTGAGAACTTAAGACGGTCAACGGCGGCGGTTTCTTTATAATGTTTCGTTAATTGCTTCAGCTCAATCGCATGCATTTACTCATCCTCGCTATCTTCATCGATTTGCTTAGCGTTTAAAATATCTTTTGCAAACTCGAAAAAGAGTTCTTGTTTAACAAGTGCGATACCTTGCTGGTCATCCCCAAGCATAAGCAGAGAATCCCCCGGATTTATATCGAAAACATCTCTTGCTTCTTTAGGAATGACAATCTGTCCTTTTGTGCCCACTTTAACAGTCCCGAATATATGCTTTCCTTTTGGTGCCGTCATGTTTATCCCTCCGAAATATGAATTGTATTTTTTGTATGAATTGTAATACTTCGTATACTAAACATACATTAACCTTCCATAAAATGCAATAAAATTCATGAAATAGTATTATTTTCATAAAAAAAGCACTCCTGCTATAAACAGGAGTGCTTTTGATTTTATCGTTTGTGTTCCTTTACCATTTCCAGATGGGGGATGCCCGCATCTGGAAATTCTTCGCCGGATGTAACGCGGTATCCTTGTTTTTCGTAAAACGGAACCGCCTGCGTCTGCGCATGTAAGAGAAAGCTGTCGGCGCCCTTGGCTGCCGCCGCTTTTTCAAGCGCCTGCATAATGACGGCTCCGACGCCTAAAGAACGATGGCTTTTCATCACGCAGATGCGTTCTAATTTTCCATGCCCGTCTTTTATGCGCCATCTGCCGGCTCCGACCGGCTGGCCGCCGTCATATATGACTATATGTTCTGACGTGTCCTCGAATTGATCAATCTCTTCTTCTTCCGGAACGTGCTGTTCTTTAACAAAGACCTCTTTTCTGACGAAAAAAGCGTCGTTTAGCTGTTTTTCAGTTTTTGCGATGATGGATTCCAAGCAGTTATTCTCCTCCGCCTAATAAAAATGTTTCGTACACAGTCCATGAGCCGTTATCCAGCTGATAGAGCAGGTGAAAACGGTCGATGACTTCTTCGTGGGAAATGTCCTGCATTTTCAGCTGTCCGAGTACGTCGGAATGTTCATCTGACGACAGCTTCTGGCCGACCGTGACATGCGGAACGAAGCTGTATTCCGGCTCGCCGGATAATGTTCCTGAGTAGCATTTCTCACTCAGAGATTTTAATTCCTCCGTCGGTTCTGCTTTCATATATATCACATTATTCACAGGAGAAAACGAGCTGTATTTTGTGATTTTCAGAACGAGCGGATGCGACTCTTTCGCCGTCTGTCTCAGCTGTGATACGACCTGCTCGATTTCCTGTTCTGTCGCTTCAAACGGATCTCTTACCGTCAGATGCGGCGGAATGAGCGCGTAGCTCGGGTCGTAGCGTTTCCGGTACGAATTTGCGAGATCCTGTAATTTTTTTGATGGAAATAAAACAATACCGTATTTCATGAAAGTTCCCTCCTTAAATGAATGGTTACAGCATTTTTTTCAGCGCCGGCGTGATGAGCGGCTGCCAGTAGGTCCATTTATGATCCCCGTCGAAGGTTTCATACGTGTATTCGGACTGTTTGCTTTCTAGCAGCTGTTTGAGCTCTTCGTTCGGCGCGGTGAAATCAAGAACCTGGCCGTCCGTCGTGTGAACGCCGGTTTCTTTTTCTCCGATTTGATGATAAACGGAAATCTGTTTGAGATCCTCCGACTGCCGGACGGCATCCAGCACGTGCCCGTCAACATACGGAGACTGCATGATGACGTTTCCAAACATGTTCGGATAGTCAATCGCCGTCATGAGCGAAACGGTTCCGCCGAGGGAATCCCCGATCATGGTGCGGCCGTATCCGACTTGATAAGTCGGGTATTCTTTGTCGATAAAAGGAACGAGCTCATTGGCGATAAACCGCTTATATGAGGCGAACTTAGAGCCTTCTGGATGGTATGTGTTTCTTCGCTCCCGCACATTTTTATAAGGGACGCCGATAATGATGCAGCGGTCAATTTCCCCTTTTGACATAAGCTCTTCCGCCTGCCGCCCGATTCTCCCTAATCTGAAATAATCATGGCCGTCCTGAGCGATGACCGTATGATATTTATACAGGGGGGAGAAGGTGGCGGGCAGGTAGACCAAAACGGTCATTTCCTCTTCAAGCTCATGGGAGAAAAGTTTTTTCTCATGAATGATTCCGTTTTTCGATGCCACTTCGCATTCCTCCAGGCCGCTTCTTGTCTTGATGGTTTTTTCCTATTGTACCATGAATTATTAGAAATTTCTTTTTTCAGGTGCACTTCTTGCGAGAGTTCAGATAAATAAAAAGTTGTTGAAATCCATTTTATTGTGCGTTAATATAGAACAATCAGAAAATACAAAACAATATTCTTATCACGAGAGGTGGAGGGACTGGCCCTTTGAAACCTCAGCAACCGGTTTGCTTTGCCGCGGGAAGGCAAAGTGCCAAGGTGCTAAATCCAGCAAGCGATTCACATGCTTGGAAGATAAGAGGAAGAGAAAAGCTCCTTCTTCTTATGAAGAGGGGGCTTTTTTATTTTTGAAAAAGGATGGTGCTTACTGATGACGCAGCATGTTGATACAAAATTAGCCCAAATCGGAAATAGAAGCGAAGAAGCAACGGGAACGGTCAGTCCGCCGATTTATCTGTCCACCGCTTACCGCCATAGAGGAATAGGAGAATCTACAGGTTTTGATTACGTGCGCACGAAAAACCCGACACGCCAGCTCGTCGAAGATGCCATCGCCGTGTTGGAAAACGGTGCGAGAGGATTTGCCTTCAGCTCGGGAATGGCAGCCATTCAAACCATTATGGCTTTATTTAAAAGCGGGGATGAATTGATTGTATCCTCCGATTTATACGGAGGTACGTACCGTTTGTTTGAAAACGAATGGAGAAAATACGGCTTAAGCTTTATTTACGATGATTTCAGCGATGAAGACTGTTTACGCTCCAAAATAACGGAGAACACGAAAGCGGTATTTGTTGAAACACCGACAAACCCGTTAATGCAGGAGGCGGACATTGAAAAAATCGCCAGGATTACGAAAGAAGCCGGCCTGCTTTTAATTGTGGATAATACGTTTTATACCCCGGTGCTACAGCGCCCGCTTGAACTGGGAGCGGACATCGTCATTCACAGCGCCACAAAATATTTAGCGGGGCACAATGATCTCCTTGCCGGTCTGGCTGTCGTTAAGGATGAAGAGCTCGGCGAGATCATGTTTAATCACCAAAATGCGATCGGAGCGGTTCTTTCGCCGTTTGATTCGTGGCTTTTAATGAGAGGGATGAAAACACTCGCACTCAGAATGCGCCGTCATGAAGAAAACGCCCGTGAACTTGCAGAATTTTTAGAACAGGAAGAAGAAATCGCCGACGTGTTATATCCCGGAAAAGGCGGGATGCTGTCTTTCCGGCTGCAAAAAGAGGAATGGGTCAATCCGTTTTTAAAGGCGCTGAAAACGATCTGTTTCGCAGAAAGTCTCGGCGGGGTGGAAAGCTTTATTACATACCCCGCGACACAGACGCACATGGATATTCCGGAAGACATCCGTATCGCAAACGGTGTCTGCAACCGTCTGCTGCGTTTTTCAGTGGGCATTGAACATGCAGAAGATTTGAAGCGGGATGTCAAGCAGGCATTACAGCAAGTAAAAGAGGGGGCCGTATCATATGAGTAATCACAATTGGACGCTGGAAACCCAGCTTGTGCACAATCCATTTAAAACAGACGGAGCCACCGGAGCCGTCAGCGTGCCGATCCAGCATGCTTCCACATTCCATCAGTCTTCATTTGAAGAATTCGGGACATATGACTACAGCCGCTCAGGCACACCGACAAGAACAGCGCTTGAAGAAACGATCGCAGGTCTTGAAGGCGGAACGAGAGGTTTTGCTTTCAGCTCCGGTATGGCGGCGATTTCGACGGCATTTCTGCTCTTATCCCAAGGCGACCATGTCCTCGTCACGGAGGATGTGTACGGCGGAACATTCCGCATGGTGACTGAGGTTCTCTCCCGTTTCGGGATCGAACATACCTTTGTCGATATGACGGATATCAACGAAGTGGCGCGGAATATCCAGCCGAACACAAAGGTCATTTATATGGAGACACCGTCAAATCCTACACTTGGAATTACTGATATTAAAGCGGTTGTCCAGCTTGCAAAAGAAAACGGCTGTCTGACCTTTCTGGATAATACATTCATGACACCTGCACTGCAGCGTCCGCTTGATCTCGGCGTTGATATTGTGCTTCACAGCGCAACAAAATTCCTGAGCGGACACAGTGATGTGCTGTCAGGCCTTGCCGCCGTAAAAGATGAAGAGCTCGGCAATCAGCTGTATAAGCTGCAAAACTCGTTCGGCGCCGTCCTTGGCGTGCAAGATTGCTGGCTCGTGCTGCGCGGCTTAAAAACATTGCAGGTCAGACTGGAAAAAGCGAGCCGGACGGCTGAGCGGCTGGCTGCCTATTTTGACGGGCATCCCGCCGTCAAAAACGTTTACTATCCCGGCCTTGCCGGACACCCGGGAGCCGATACCCATAAACGTCAAGCGAGCGGAGCGGGCGCCGTCCTGTCCTTTGAATTGGAAAGCAAAGAAGCCGTCAAAAAGCTGGTCGAAAACGTATCGCTTCCGGTATTTGCCGTCAGCCTCGGCGCCGTCGAGTCCATTCTCTCATACCCTGCAGCCATGTCGCATGCCGCCATGCCGAAAGCAGAGAGGGAGAAACGCGGCATCACAGACGGCCTTCTGCGCCTGAGCGTCGGAGTCGAAAACGCCGAAGATTTAGAACGGGACTTCGAACAGGCATTGAAAAAAATAACCCCCGCCCAAGTGAGATCATAAACGAAAAGGGCGCCGTCAATTTTGCGACGCGCCCTTTTTTTTATTTTAGATAAAAAAAGTGTTGACGAATGAGAAATCAGGATATATAATTATAAATGTCAGAGAGACAACAACATACCCAGCAACACATACATATCATGATTCCGTAGCTCAGCTGGGAGAGCGCTACCTTGACAGGGTAGAGGTCGCTGGTTCGAGCCCAGTCGGAATCATCAAGGGTTTCAGCGTGTTGGACACTTACTCGTGTCACACTGGAGTCACAAAAAAGAGGAGTCACAATTTAATGTGATTCCTCTTTTTGTTTGCCTTGTAAGATGCCACTGATAAATGTGGAAGCATCCTTCTGCATGTTTGGCATTAAATGTGAATAGGTGTTAAGTGTAACCTGGATATCTTTATGTCCTAACCTTTCTTGAACAACTTTAGGATGAAACTTTGTTAACAGTAAGGATGCATGAGAGTGTCTAAGGTTATGGAATGGGATATCAGGTAAATCAAGCTGCTTTAAATAAGCTTTGAACTGTCTTAAAAGGTTTCTTGGATTGATTGCATTCCCTGTATCTGTACATACAACTAAATCTCGGTCTGTATAGAGCCCTCCGCATAAGTTCTTCTCTTTCAGTACACGGCTTCGTTGTTTCTTCAGTATATGGATATCATGTTCTGATAAGTCGATGGTGCGTGTGCTTGTCGATGATTTTCCACCGTATTTTGTTTGGCCGCCAGAGTGTTCTAATGTTTGAACAATTCTCAAAACACCATTATTGAAGTCTATATCCTTAAAACGTAAACCTAAAATTTCACCTTGTCTAAGCCCGAAAGAAATCGCTAACCAAAATGCGATATAGTAACGACTGTTTTTAGTGTGATCCAGGAATAAAGACATCTGTTCCGCTGACCAAACTTCAACTTCTTTACGCTTAACTGATGGCTTCCTAACTTTTTCAACTGGGTTCTTTTTAATAAACTCATCTTGGACAGCTGTTTTCATTACATTGTTGAGTACGTGATATATCTTCTTTATTGTGGCAGCTGATAAGCCGGCATTAACTAACCTTGTTATAAATGCTTGTACCTTTTGAGTTGTTATATCGCTTAGTTTCATGCTTCCAAAGGCGGGGAGTATATGATTTTTCAAATTATAATGATAAACCTTTAGAGTTTGGTTGCTTACATCTGGAGTTTTGATGTTAAGCCAATACTCAACCAATTCCTTGAAGGTTGAATCATTATCTTTAAGAAGATCCCCAGAGTGATATAACTGGAGATCTTCTCTTAATGCTTCTTCTGCATCTTTCTTTAACTTGAACCCACTTCGTTTACGCTGCTTCCGTCTGCCGTTCTCGTCTTTCCCTATATCAAACACATAGTACCAATTGCCGTTTCTCTTATCTTTTTTTACTGATGCCATTAATCGTTCTCCTTTTTATTTTTACCAGCTAGGGCGCTCTCCCCACCCGGTATTGCTTTTTTCGTAACCTTCTTTTAATGCACTGATAACATGTTCCTTAGCGTCTTTATTGAACTTTGTTATATCTTTACGGAATAAAGAAACTAGAAATCGGAAGTTATCAGGGGAATCTCCCATTGATAACATCAGCTTATGAAGATTTTCGATGACTGTGCCGAATTCACTAGGATTTATCGTATAGTACCAATCAAGGTCGTTTTTAATCTCATTTATTTTTTTATTTATCATTTCATCATAGCTTGCATGTTGCTCTTGGATTCGTATAGCTTCAGCTTGTTCAAGTAAGTGTTTTTGGTACTCAGGATCATTCATTAACTCAATTTCCCGTTCGATCCAGGCTTCTTCTGCTGCCTTTTCAGCTGCTATTTTTTCAGGAGACTTAAAACCAAGAGCTTCTAAGTACATTTCTAAATTCTCTTCTGCGATTCCGAGCTTTCTAAATAGTTCTAATAATGTGTTGTAATCCGGATTCTTGTTGTGTCCATTTTCAATTTGACTAATGTACGCTCCGGACTTACCTAACGATTTTGATAGCTCTTGAGAATTGATCTTCTTTTTCTTCCTATAGTATTTGACCACTGATCCTAACTTGTTTTCTTCATCAATCTTAATATTATTATCCATGATTATAATGTCACCTCAAAAATAATCATAACATATGGTGAATAAAAAGAATATATTTATTATTTTCTTATGGATTACGATAAAACTTTAATAAAAATAAAAAAACTTTCATGAAAAGTATTGAAATATTAATGAGTGTGGTTTATGATTGGATTAACCCGAAAAGGAAAGGGTTAAACAGGAAACAGAAGAGAGGTGGACGGATGAACCAAGAGGAACTAAACCAAGAGCAACTGGAAGAAATCTTCAAAAAGGTTGCGCTTGATGTTCAAGATATTCGCAAAATTACTGGGGCTGGAAGAGATACAGCATATGCCCTTTGTAAGAGTGGGAAATTTCACGCAGTGCGGGTAGGGAAAAACAGAATCAAAGTACCAACAGAAGGTTTCAAAAAATGGTGGTACGGTGAGCAACAAATCGCTCAATAGGACATAACAGCAACACCGCAATACATAATCGCAATACATAACTTGTTCCATAAAACTGGAGGATGAACTATAATGAGATCATATGTTCTGTGTGAACTAAAAGAGATCCTATATTCAGATTCGGGTTAGTGGTGACATCGCCACTGTCTGTTGCTCTGAATTAGTGACACACTACAGGGGGTTATTCGGATGATAGCAAAAGAGAGAGAAGCTAAGAAACCAGAAGTAGATGCAAAGGTACGTCTTGAAATGTCAGATATTAATGAACAGTATGAACAAACTGACGCATTAATTGATCAATTAATCAACAGTAGCTGTTCGATTGAACGTGAATGGGCAGCAATGTATCAGATCAAACGTAAGCAAGACAGAGGCGAAATAAACGCACATCAGGCGCTTAAAGCAATTGGGAAGCTTGATCCCAAGTCTCAAGAAATGCGTGTATTCACTTACATAATTCCGTTGTATTACTACCTTAGAATGGCTGAATACTCAAATCTTGCAGAAATGTCGACAGTTGTTGATCTTGATTTTATTGAAAACAATGAACAGATTAAAAGCTCCTTTTATAACCGTCTGATGGCTTTGTTGGGCGCTTCAGCATTCAGTCAGAATAAAATGACTCAAGCTCGTTTTTATTGCTCATACGGCATTAATGTAACGAATATTGATAGGCTTGTCGCTTATAGCTATCTAACTTTGGGTAACACTTATTTGCTTGATGATTATGAAAAAGCAAAAGAATATTACCTGGCCGGTTTAAAACATACTGAGAATAACCCCTTGGCAAAATTACAGCTAACTAGAAGCCTTTGTTTCTTGGAAAACCATTGGAATCAAGAGAACTTTTGGCTAAACCCTGATTCAAATGAAGTTACAGATATCCAAGAAATTGCACATTATCACATCAAAAAAAACAACTTGCAACAGGCTAAAGAAATATTGGAGAACTTAGAGCAGCAACCGAATATTCATAATGACTTTGGCATTCATTTTTATCTAAAAGGACTAGCTTATGAAGATAAGAGATTCTTTTATGAGTCTATAAAACACTTTAAGCTGTCCGGCGATCTATACAGCGTACGCTTACCTTTGGATAAATTAAGGGAAATGGGTGAGGACGAGCAGATTTTGGATTTACTTGCCCTTTAAATCGCGCGATATCACTTGAAAGGAGGTGAAAACTATATGAAAAAAGTATTTATCGGTCTTACTATCGTAGCTTCATTGGCTGTTGGTTTCGTTGCAGGTCAACAAACAACTATTCATAGCGCATCAGGGGAAGGAACATTCCATGTAGCAGGTTTTGGACGTGGTGCGTAAGCATTACATATCCATTTGAAGGGGTGAGCGATTCGTTCACTCCTTCTCATTACATATTTTTAGGATAAAAATAAAATAAGTGAATAAAAGGAGAAATGTTATGACAAACGAATTATCAACAGAGTTCAAATATGATTTAGTCGATCAATCAACAGCTGAATTTCTGAAACAGAAAGAATTCAACATGCGTGAGATTGTAGGCAAGGCTTATACCGAGCTAGGAAGAGAGCTGAAGGAAGCGCAAGAAATGCTCGCTATGAATGGGTACGGGTGTTTTGAGGAATGGTGTATGTCTATAGGAATTAATAGAAAGGCAGTTAATAGGTTAATACAACGATATGAATTGATTGTGACAAATTGTCACAATCAAGAATTAATAGAAGACCTACCTGTTTCTCTAACATATGAAATAGCTAAACCTTCATCAGAATCAACAGAGTCAAAGAAACAAGCTAAGGAAGCAGTCCTAAAAGGTGAAGTCAAGACATTAAAGGAATACAAAGAGCTTGAAGCTAAGTTGAGGAAAGCTGAAGAGGATAATAAGAATCTTAGTTATGAATTAAGCCAAGAAAAGAAGAACAGGACAGTTGTTGAAAAAGTCATTGATAACACTGACTACAAACAAATAGACACATTAAAAAAAGAATTAGAGTACAAAAATAAAAAATATGAAAACTTATCAAAACAAAAAATGATCTTAGAGCAACAACTTGAAAGCAGTGATGTGAAAGTAAAAGAATACGAGGAGCTAACAAACAAATTAAAGGCCGTAACAAGAGAACAGGATGATCTAGGGAGACAAGTTGAGGCCACTTCAGAGCTTTCTGAAATGGTTTGGGAGATTGAAAAACTACTAAAAGGTAGTTTAGCGCCTGTAAAGTATGCAAAGGCCATTAGGAATATGAGTGACAATCAAATTATAATGAACAATCTTGATTCTGTAATCGGGCATGTGGAATCCTGGTGCAAAGAAATGAGAAAAATTACGAATAAAAATAATATTATTGAGGTGGTTTAATGTGACGGAAGATATTTTTGATCTACAGGATGAGCTTAAAGAGGCTGAAATAAATTTAAAAGCTGTTGAAGAAAAACTAGTAGACCATGACATTCTAGTTCTGAGACGTGAGGAATTAAAGGAACAAATCACCGAAGTAAAACGGTTGATCTCTAATCATCCTGACAATAAAGGGGAGAGATGAGCGCTCTGATGAATTCGCATAAGAAACACCTTGAAGAAAAACAATGTTCCCTCAAGGTTTTGCAAAAACAAATTGATGAGGTATATGAATTAGAGCCAAGAAATGCACTCGAACTCGAACGAAAAAAGGTTGTATTGAAACGAGAAATTGAAGACTTAAAACAATTGATTAAAGGTGAAAACAGAACTGTATTAGACATTGTTATCAGTGGAATGCTTGATGGACAATACTACGAACATATGAAAAAAGTTTCTGGCTATACTGTGGATTACATAATTGATGACTGTATAGTCATGGAATATGTAGAAGAAACAATTACAAATGACTACTGGGAAAGAGTTAAGGCTATTAAGAATGAACTATGGAACAATATCCTAGAAGAGTCGCCATACTTGGAGAGTAGAGAAATTGATGAGCATGTATTTTATATTCCAGTGAGAAAGGGATATGAGGGTGAAGGGATAAGAAAATTTATTAGTGTTTTTCAAAATCTAATTGGCAATGAGATTACTCTAATATTCAAAAAGGAGAGTAATAGATGACAGCAAGAAGAAGTGTGCGTATCGACTTAGCAGCATCAGCAAACGGATTTAAACGGATCAGAGAAGATAAGTCGCTTTATTATAACCAAAAACATAATGCAATACTTAGCACGAATGGTCACATAGCAGAGGTTATTAGTCCTCAACCATATGATTCAGTGGTTATTGGGCTGCCTTACATATTGCGTGATGGTGTTTGCAAGAAAGTTACATACAGAAAATCAACGGAAAATTTAAAAAATGACATAAGAATAATGCTTGAGAACCTGGATAAATTCTCATCTAACGGTTTTCATCAAATGACTGTTACAGAACGATTTGATACCGGTTTAATCAAGCTATCTTCTTCATATTGTCCGGAAGCTTACGCTGATATATCGAAGTTTAACGGTAGGAATGTGGAGAGTGGGGAGCAACTGTGGTGCAAACTTGAAACAAATGAAAACAGAGCGCCGATTGTTACAGCTATTGAAAACAGTAAGCCGTCAGAATACTTGAATTTAATTTAAAAGGAGAGAATGCTTATAAAAATTGAGGTTTTAACATCAGGAAAAACGTTCAAGAATTATAAAGTGCTTTGCAGAGAACTTGGGCTAGAAGTAAAACGTTCAGGGGATAGTCGAAAAGCGCAGTTTAAAGAACTAGAACGGTACTGTACATATAGCAAAGTTGGTCATTCCATAATTATAGAGGAAGTCTTTGAGCAGCCTCTTCAAAAAATGAAACGGCAGGGGAATAACACTGTTTATAGTGAACTGTTACAGCTCCTTATATTGGATATGCTTGCCCAAAGCAAGAATGGAAACATGTCTATAAGTAAAGGACGATTAATAAAATCAGTGAGCTTGGTTAATCAAAATTATAAGTATTGCTTTGAAAAAAGAAAGTCTCTAGCTAGATATGCAAACACGGATACAGAAATTGTGAAAGATTTTTACGATAGTAGCAATAATAGCTTCAAGAAAGCGGTTGTACAAGCCCTAAACAAGTTAGTTGAGAAAAGGCTAATCATGTATGACGTTATTACTAAGGTTTGTGAAAAGGGGAAATTCAGACCACGTAAAGCGTCCTCGGCCGAGAAGAAAATGATTATGGCATGCGAGAAAAAAGTGCTTGATGAGCTTGGTTATAAAGAATTAAGTCATGTGCGTGTATCAAGGCACTGGAATGAATTTAAACGGAGATCGGAGACTCTATTAAAAGAATGTAGCAATCTCAAATATTACTTTGCTGCTTATGACATCACCGCAAATGATAAATACATTGAAAATGAGTGTGAGGAGCTCATTGGTTTTCTGTTGAAAGAAATTGAGCGGGTTGACTATAAGGAGAAACTGAATCATACAGCTTGTTCAAAGTTATTGAAAAATGCGGAAGGTAGACACAAAAAGTCGTATTCAATATTTAGAGAAAACAATTATAGAATCAGTGAAAATTACATTCGTGACTTCAAAAAGCTAATTGACCTCCTTATAAATGAGGACGCTGAGAGTATAAGCGATGAAATTGAACAGATGGAAGCCCAAGATGATCTATCCTATGATATAGCGCAGTCTTTGCCAAGTGGTCTATAAAAAGTAACGGTTTAAACTTCCTATAGTATAAACAAGAAACACAATAGGAACATTAAACCGTCAAATTTTTGAGTTTAAGTATTACATAGAAAAAAGAGTGTGAAACACCAGTCTGAAGGGGGTTTGGGGGATGGTTGGCTGTAAGGTTAATAATTTGGAGCGTAGCGAGGGATTATTAACCTAAAGCATCCCCCAAGTGTTCTTTGATCATTTGAAATTAAGAAGAGCCTAGATGTACAAAGTAAACTTTGTCCATCTTCTCATCATGATTAACAAGTTAATCATTCTTCGGAATAAACAATTGGAGGATTACTTATTGAAAAATGAAAATTTAACTAAATCAGTGTTCGTGTACTCTTTAGATTCATCTGCTTTTTATAATGATAAAGAAGAAAAATTAAATCAAGATTTGCTTCAACTTCGCCTTTATAAAAAGTTTTTGCAGAAGTTGGCTAAAAAAGTGGCAAAAATGAATGATTCAAATGTATCCGATATTCATTTAAATCTAACTGGTAAGCTCTTTGAGGAAGAAAGAAGCTTTAAGGAATTGGAACAATCGCTAATTACATATATCAAGAAAAAAGGTGAAAGTGAGTCCAGGCTTTCGAATGATATTGATGAGCTAATGGCCTGCAAATACAACAAAGCGAAAATCAACCGTCTTAAAAAAATTACTAACTGTTGGATTAACGAAAAGAAAGATGAATTAATTGAAGAGCAACAAAGTTTCAAAGGGACAAGAACCCTTAGAGGTGATTCGCTTAAAACAAAAGATGGAGAAGTTAGATCACAAAGGGTTATTTCTTTATTTGATTCAGTGCTAATTAGAACACTTGGATTGGACTACGATCAGATCACTGAGGAGATTATGATAGTTGAATCCTTTTACCATAACGTTTTTAGAAGCTTGGTTCAGAATGGTTATTATTTTAATAATGAAAAATACGTTTACTATGCTTCATCAGCAGGACAAATTAGACAAAAGAAGGGTGTATTCATCAAAGAAAAGACGTATCTGAAGAAGAAAAACACTCTGATGTGTGGGCTTAGTGAAGAGGTAATTAATTCTAAGGGCGGCATGAGCATTAACAAATGGATCGCTTACCTTGCCTTATCAAATAGCGCCAGTACATTATGGGAAGGGTTTAATATTGATGAGTGTATAGTTGTAAATGATTTTGAGACGGATGTGTCCACTGAGGTTGATTACATAAACGATGAAACATACGAAATTAAAAGAGAGTACAAGTCTATTCCAATAAATCATACGGATGGCTGTGGAATGATTCTCCCTGAGCTTTCGGAGAGTGCATTCATGTTTAGAGCCCCTTTTATGAAAGGAATGTTAGTCCCATTTCCATTTGATGAGTATTCTAAATTATGCCGGAAGACCAAAATTAAAGATATATACGGCAAGGAATGGGATATTGTTAAAGACGGTATTAAAATTATCCTAACGAAGAGTCAGTTTAAGCTCTGGAAACATTATGATTCATGGGATGATTACAAATCCAAATTTAAGAAGTATGAGTGTCAGGCAGCCAAGCTGAATGAAGAAGAGGATGAATTTAAAAACAGTGAACTTAATTATCAAATGATCCAGACACTAACCGACACGACAGATGAAGAATTAGATAAGCTTTCAGAAAACACAGTGAAGAGGATCCAAACGCTTTACAAAGATAAAGAATCAATGCTTGAGGTTATTGGAGCCGTTGAAAGCAATGCCCATAAAAATAACTTTCAGAAAGCTCATTTGATTTATCCTGAGTTGCTTAATGATAACCATTCAAAGGAGATTATTAAGAAGAATAAAAAGCGTTTGGTGAAGGAAGCAAAAGCAGGAAAAATTCTGCTAGAAGGCTCTCATTATACTTTTATTATTCCAGATTTGTATGCTGCTTGCGGTTATTGGTTTTGCGGTGATTCTGATCCAAAGGTTTTGCTAAATGACGGAGAGGTTAGTTGTAAGCTTTTTAATAATCAGCAAAAATTAGATGTGTTGAGGCCTCCTCATCTATCTAGGGAGCATGGCATTAGGATCAACAAGTTAAATGATGATCTTAAAGACTGGTTCATTACGAAAGGCGTGTATACGTCCACTAAAGATGCCTTGTCAAGACTTCTGCAGTTTGATGTGGACGGAGATAAAGCACTTTTAGTTAGCGACAGCACTTTTGTTGAGATAGCAGAAAGAAATATGAAAAATGATGATATCGTTCCTCTTTATTATGAAATGAAGACAGCAGAAAACCAAGAAATCAATAACGAGAACATCTATAAAAGCTTGGAACTGGCTTTCGAGGTAAATATTGGTGAATATAGCAATAACATAACCAAGGTGTGGAATAGTGATAAGGTTGATTTAGACGTGATCAAATGGCTTACAATGGAAAATAACTTTGAGATTGATTATGCCAAGACCTTATACAAACCAACCCGTCCTGAACATGTTAGTCAAAGAATTAATGGTTTCCTGAAAGGGACTTATAACAGGAAAGTTCCTCACTTCTTTATTTACGCAAAAGACAAGAAAAGAAAGAACGTCAGATCAAGAAATGATTCTGTAGTTAATCGGTTGGGTGAAAAAATACCGAATAACAGGGTGAACTTTAAGAGGCTGGCGGGAGAATTTGATTACACAAAACTGAAGAATGAGAATGCTACTCTTGGGCTTGATCAAGAGGTATTGACACGATTTAATGAACTCTACAAGTTGTATTCGAAGCAGCAACAGGAATTAGGTACAAAGGGAATTCTCCTGCAAATAAAAGATGAATTACTCAAAGATTATAGCAAAAAAAAGGTTGAAGATACAATGATTGTGACAGTCTATACAATGCTTGATCGTAATAAGCACTGGAAGGCCAAACAACAGAAAAAACAAAATGTTTCTCGTCAAGAAGCAGAATGGCATGTAACAAAAGAGATCAGAGAAACCTTGCTGAGTATTAGAGACAGCAGTTACATAACAGATATATTGGTGGAGTATCTATTCAATACTAAATGCTCTAAGCATAAGGATACACTATACAATTGTTTTGGGTATAACATTGTAAGGAATTTGAAAAAGAACATTCGCAGAGCTATTAAATGTGTTGATTGTGAGCGGGAAATCGAAAAGGGAACTAGGTGTGATAAGTGTCAAAAGGATAGGGAAAGAGAGTTAAATAAGCTGAGAAAACGAAAAGAACGTAAAAATAAAAAATGTCACGCTTAAATTACAAGAAAATAAATGAAGATGGATAAGCCCTTGATATACAAGGGTTTTTCCAGTTGTATAGTGATATCTATAATCTTCTTCTAGGGAAGAAAAAAGAAGTATTGATTTATGGATAATTATTTATACGGTTCCGTTATTATAATTTATCACAAAAATCCATACTATGCAATTTCGACCCAAACATTGTTTAATTCAACTTTGGACATCTATAGTCTTTTGGTTATTCCTCCTAAATAATCAAAGAATGCTGATCACTATGATCAGCCCCCCTTATTTTAGATAATTATTTCAAATAAAAATTTATTGATGGAAGGAGGACTATAAGTGGAAATTGATAGACATAAGCTATGGCTAGATATTCGCAAAAGAAGGTTAACTCAAACGGAAATTGCGAAAGAATGCGGTTGTGCTCAGTCAAAAATCAGCTCCTTTTTGAATTATGATTCAGATATGTCACCTGAGCTTATTCAAAGAATGAAAGACTTTGTCTACTCTAAGCCTGAGTATGAAAACGGAAAGCGTAGAGTAATCAAAGTGATCTAATTCTTTGTCGTTACTACATTAAACAGCATTGCGGAAACAATGTTGAAGAGATGTACAAGCCGACTCCAGCGACGTTAAATAAATGGTTTCGGGGTTTCATTAGTTTTACTCCTTTGATTTTATTTTTATTCTTATTCCGAGCCATTTTGGTTCGGGGTTTCTCCTTTTGACATGACTATGTGCGGGGCATCCTCAGTGCCCCCGTAATCGTGTTTAAATGAGAAAAAACAATTGGAGGAATAATAAAATGAAAGAAAATAAGGTTACTGATACGAAAATCCTCAAGTCAGGATATTACTGTAAGAAATGCGATTTGTTTTTTGAGAATACATGGGATATGGAATGCTACTGTCAAGGCGAAGGATGGTATAGAGCTAGTAAAGCGATTTTGATGTTAGAGAAGGTGCTCGGTAATGGAAAATAAAAAAGAACAACCAAGATGGGGCGAGCCAAATGAGAAGTTTCAAGAGTTGGTTAAAAATATTGATCCAGAAGTATTAAGAAAAGCGAATGAAAAAATAAAAGAGATGGCCAATGGTAAGCCTCTTTATAGATTTTAATTAAACATTTAGGAAGGAGGTGATGATATGAGCAAATTAGCAAATGACTTAATAGGCATTTTCAAGCTCGTTTCAAGAGACAGTGAGTTAATGAATCTTGCTTATTATAAAGAGTTGAGTAATCCAGCTAATATAGATGTGCAGCAAAGAGATGATTTTGATGACATCCTCAAAGGAATTATTGTTAGAGCTCCTAAATCTAACGATTTAAAAGAAGATGATCCTCAATGTCGGATCTGCATGTACTTTGGTAACGGCTATACTACACACAATAAGCGTATTACTTCCCAGGATGTAATGATTGACGTATACACCCATATTGATCATTTTGAAGACAATGATCCTAGAAGTCTCAAGATCATAGACCGGCTAATTGATATTGTTTACGATAAAAATGTTGCTGGTGTGGGTAAGGTTGCTAATATCAATAGAATGTTGATAGCTAATCCCCCTGATGGATACCTCGGCTATAAACTCATCTTTTCCTTTGGAGCTCCACAATAATGGAATATTCAAAGGACTTCTTTATTTTAGGTACTCCTATTTCAACAGATATAGGAGAGTGCCACTTCATTAGACTTAAAGATTATCCTCAGTTCGTAAATGATCTCTCTCAAATGGTTAAATCAAAATCTGAAATAATAGCTGAATTTCAAGAAAACAATAAATTTGGTCAATTGGATAGCTTGATCAATGATTTTAACGCTTCAACTTTGTTGGACATAGTTAATGTGATGGATCAGTTAAGAGCCTCTTACCAAAGAGTGTTTGCGAAGGTGTTTAATAACCCTGATGCATTCCAAGCTGTAGACGAGAAGAACTTTTACGATATCCGCAAGTTAATTCTTGATATGCATTGTTTAAAAGAAAAAAAGGTTAGCAAAAACTCTGAACTTGAAAAATTCAACAAGAAAAGTAGAGCGTTGAAACAGTCTGAGAACAATTATGATTTCTCCGATATTGTTAGTTGTGTTGTTCAATTTACTGGGTATTCATCCGCTGAAGTTCTTGAATTAACGCTTCCCCAACTTCACTCTCATTTTTTCAGAGGCGCTGCTTTTTTAAATAGCTCTGCTGCGATTGTACTCTCTACTGTAAGTCCGGAAGCTGCCAAAAACATTGGTTCTTGGAGTCAACATATAGATTTATTTGAAGAAGAGAAAAATTACATAACTAAGAAAGAAGCAAGAAACTTAGAGAAATTATTCTCAAATTAAAAAACAAGGTGGAATTTTAATAAATGAGTAAAAAGACAGTAATTCATGATGTATGTAACGTTGTTATGAAAAGAAAATCTGACGGGAAAGTTATTGCAACTGCTGAAGCACAAACAACTAGCCTGTCTCAAAGTATCCAGGAAGACTATTTAAAAGGCGGATGGGGAAACCAAAACCTTTATCAAATTAAGTCCGACAAGAATATTACAGGAACAATCAAAAATGCTTTCTTCAGCTTGGATTGGTTGGCCATGCAACAAGGAGTCAAGGTTGAAAATGGGACGGTGCAAGTATGGGAGGATGAGACGCTTACTGTTGAGACAGATGGAAAAGTAACTCTTAGCAAGACTCCAGTTGATGCAGTTTCTTTCGAGAATAGCGAAGGAGAGTCTTATCTTATGGAAACTGAATCCACAGAAGGTCAACTCCCTACAACTTTTGCAAAAGAGGGTGCGAAAGTTAAAGCACGATATAAAATTGATGCTGAAGGTGAAATTGTTGAAATTAAGGCTGATACATTCTCTGAAGCTTATGAGATGGAATATCACACTTTAGAGTACGATCCAGAAACTGAAACAATCCATAGTGATCTTTATATTCAGTTCGATAAAATCTCTCCTTCTGGTGAAGCAGAGCTAAACTTTGAAGCCGGCAACGCAATTACACCTGAAATCAAATTCACAGCGCTTGCAGTTGATAATTCTCTTGGGCGTTTCATTCGGGTTAAACGTAAAGCAGACGGATCAAAAGGTGAGAAACCTACTGAGTCTCCAAAGCAAAGCGTTGATCTTGGCGGCGCAAGTGCATAAGGGAGGCGTTGAAGATTCCTTTCTTAAATAAAGATGGAACTACGCTTACCTCTGCAAAAGATGATGGTACTGGCAACCCTATAACGCCTGTATCAATTGAAAATTCAACTATTCCATTAGAGGTTGATCTTAAAACTGATCAGCCTCTTGATGTTAATGTTGCAAACAAATCATCTATTCCAGTTCTTGTGAGAAACACAGTTCCTATTAAAACTCAGATCCAAAAGTCATACGAGGAATCTGTGTTAACAGATAATGATACTGTGGCAGTTGGTGCAACAAAATCGTACACATTAGATCTTGTTGAGAATTTAGGAGTGTTTAGAACTTATGGCGTTGCTCTGTATACAACACAGACTGACAGCGCAAATAGCAAAGTTACAGTTAGTGCTTATTCAGTACCGAAGAGCATTCCTTTTTATTCATCAACATCAGCAAGTGACAGCACAACTTTAATCAGTAATGCTGCATTTGTTTCAAACTATCCAATTCAAAAACAGTTGCCCTTCATTTGTCCAAAATTGCTATTGACAGTTAAGGCATCTGGAACAGTTGATATTACTGGTTTTAAAATGATTGTTTGGGGGATGGAATAATGACTTTTCATGATGTATGCGGAAAGTTTAAAAAGGTTGATGGTATTGAAGATGCATATTTACTGCTTTCAGAGGAGGACAATTATTACATAAGCCTGAGTGATTTTGAAAAGCTCTTTGAAGAGGATTTTGACGAAGAGCATCCATATGAATCACTTTCAGCAGCTTCTGATAATTCTCCAGCCTGGAAAGACATTTGGGACGATATTTGGACGGAAGACCTTTAATAAGGTCTTCTTTATTTTTAAAAGGAGGAATTAAATGAAATCGAAAAAATTAAGCGTATCAGGTGTAAAGACACTATCAAAAAGTGTTGATAAGAAACAAAAGGTTCAGATAAATGATGAGTATCATGTATACATCTATCCTCAGTTCGGTATGTTCAAGTTACAAAAGATGTTTGAGAATTTTGTGAAATCTCTATTAGAAGCTGAAGAGCAAGGTATTGACTTGAGTAAGATCAGCATGAATGATTGGTTAAGTTTTAATGTCGTGAAGGAGTTCAGTGACTTGGATATCCCTGATGATACTAAGAAACAGTTTGAGTTTTATTACGAGTTAATGAACACTGATCTCCTTTATCCAATCTTTAATAAGTTTCCTATAGAATCACTTGAAAAAATAAACATCATAGCTAATAGACTTCGATCCAATTTTGAAAAATTAGGATCTGCTAAGTCTGAAGAGTTTGAACAGATGATTATTAATACAGTAGCTGAACTAGAAGAAAAATAAAAAATAACCATTCAATTTAATCAAAGTCGATTCGCGAACGACTATAAATGTATAAACAAGGACAGAAAACAACATGCAGGATATATTAGCACCCTCCTTCCATGCTAGAAAAAAGTGATAAATAAGGATAAAAATAAAATAAATAGATTGACGATAGTAAACGTAAGTGTTATAATTAAGTTAAGAAAGGAGGGGAAATGAGTATGGAAAAGTTAGAGCTTATCCTTCGGGACTTGGCTTGGGTGGTTGCAATCCTAGCAGGAATAACAACCATGATCAAGAACATCAAGGACTTGAAGGCAAGCAAAAACAAAAAACGACGTTCTCCCGCCAAGAAGAAACGTCGCTCATAAGCTAGAGGGGATTTATTCCCCTTCTCTTATTATTATAACACTTTTCATTCCATACTCAAAACACATGAAAAAATTGGTTGATGTCACAACAATATTCTTTTTTATTCTGTTCATTATGCTGTTTTCGAATTTTGATTATGCTCATCTTAGCACCTTAGATATACTAACAATGGTATTAGCGTTAATCTGGTTGGTAGTTACTATCATAAACATTATCCTTAAGTGGAGGAACCTTAGAAATGACTAAGATTGTTTTTGACAGCATTGATGACTTAAAAGATTTTATAGCAAAAGAAATTTTAACTACATCTGAAGCGATTGAGATCATCGGCTGTAGTCGTCAAAACTTAAAACAGTTGGTCGATCGTGAAACATTAGTACCCATTAAAACAACAAGTCGGGATCGTTTATTTTTAAGAGAAGATATTGAAAGTTATAAAAGGAAAAGGTAAAGGCATCCGCAGCAACGGGTGCTTTTTTATTTGTGTTATGGTCACAAGAGAAATGTAAAAAATAAAGTAGGTGTAAAGCAATTATGCTGAACGAAAAAAAGATAAAAGCTATTGGATTAATTGCTGAAGGAAACCTCAGTATGACTGAAATAGCAAAGGAAGTTGGCGTTAGTCGAAATGCTCTGTATCTATGGAGAAAGGATAAAGAATATCAGCAGGAGCTAGACAAAGAGATACAAAATTTCAAACTTTTAGCGCAACAAGAAAGAAACGCAAGGGCCAAGAACTGGTTTAAAAAATTAGAATACATCGCCATGGATGATGACCAAAAGACTAAGGATCAGATAGATGCGCTTAAAACATTACTTGCTTACTCTGAGGGAACTCCAACGTCTAAGGTTGAAATCACTGAGACAAAGGCAAATGAAGTGGATAAAGAAACAATTGAAGATGAGATTAAGATGTGGAAACAATCAAAAGAAGACAAATAAAAAGCCCTCTCCTATGTCATTTAGAAGGGGCTTGTAACTTCTTCTTAGCTCTTATTAGAGTGCTTTTACTGATACCTGTAATATCCTCAACTTGTTTGTATGAATGATCGTTAAGTAACTCTAAGGCGTGTTGTATTTGCTTCTTCGAATACTTGTTAGGTCTACCCTCTCGGAAGTCTTCACGTTGCTTTGCAATGGCTTTTCCTTCCTGAGTACGTTCGACAATCATATCTCTTTCAAACTCTGCAAACCCACTCATAATGGTTAATATTAGCCTTCCTGTTGGTGTGTCTTCAACTAAACCCATGTTTAATACATGAACCTTCACACCCTTTGAAAACAATTCCTTGACTGTATTAATTGCATCTACAGTTGATCTTGCAAAGCGGTCTAGCTTAGTAACAACCAAAGTATCTCCTTCTTCAAGCTTTGATAAAACCTCTTTGAATTTAGGGCGATCAGCTTTAGTACCTGTGAATTTTTCTGAATAGATCACATCGCATCCTTGGTTCTCTAATGTGGCTATCTGTGATTCCAAATCCTGTGAAACTGTACTTACACGAGCATATCCATATTTCATAATAAAGCACTCCTTTTGTGTATCTATTTATGGAACTAAGTTATGACACCTCTTGATACCTTAATTCTACAGGGTTCAAAGGATGGTGTCAATACTTTTAAGATATGACACCGATGAAGATATGAAACATGCTTAAATTTGTATGTAAGATAAGAAATTGCAGGCTGATTTAAGCATGTTTAAAGGGGCTGTGTGAAGAGTTAATGAGTTAGATACCAATAGTATTCAAGCTCATTAAAGTTGCTTAGGATGGCTCACAGTAAGGCATACCCCCCACCATTCTGTTTTTAAAAATGCTGTCTTATCCGATAGCAGGGTACAAATTTTTTGTAGTATTTTTCAAATTTCCGAGGTGATAAAAATAAGTGAGCAAATAAATATCAACACGTCAGAGAATAGACGTTTTCTATATGAATATTTAGTTAAACAAGCAGTTAAAGAGCATGATCTATCTGAATCAGATGCTGAAGAGTTTGCAGCGCATTTAATGAAAAAACGATCAGATGATTTATTTACATATCATGGTTTGGCTTGGGAACTAGGGCAGAAAAACCTTGAGTTCTTTTGTCTATTCTTCCTTCAAGACACATTTAGAGCACCTGGTACATCTGAAATAGCTCCTATTCATAAGCAAATATGGGAAGACATTGAGAATATGCTCCTACATAACACACATGATAAGCAAGTGTACGTCCTTCCTAGGGGTACTGGTAAGAGTGCATTCGCAAACTTGCCTACTGTAGCTTTTTCAGTTGCTAATAAGCTAAGAATTTTTACGCTTGTTTGTTCCTCTACAGGTGAGCTTGCGGATAAATTCATAAAACAGATCAAGGAAGTATTTGTTGACAACATCTATCTCCAATCTTGTTATGGAAAGCTTTTGGATCCATCTAATAAAAAATATATTTGCAACTCCTCTCAGCTGGAGTTTACAAATGGAACTATGGTTGAAAGTATCAGTAGTAAAACTGATATGAGAGGAAGGAAACACCCTGACAATACAAGGATTGAATTAGCTATCCTAGACGATTATCAAAATAATGATGACTGCGCTACAGATGCAAACAGAGAGAAAAAATGGAGACGTTTTGCAACTGATGTTAACTTTGCACTACAAAAGCCTGTATATGATAAAGATGGAAAGTTAATCAGGCAGGGTGGAATCATGGTAGGATGTGGGACAATTCAGCACCCAGAATGCTTTTATAGCAGGTTACTTAAATTGCCAACTTGGAGATCACGAAAAGAAAAAGGCATACTCGTTGATGACATTGATGAAATGTTCAGCTCTGGATTGTGGGCTGAATTTAAAGAAATCCTTTCAGATTCCAAAAATGAGAACAGGCTTCTTCATGCAAAGGAATTTTATTATCAACATGAGGATGAAATGAAATTCCCTATTCTATGGGAGAGTTATTGGAATCCTTTAGACATGGCACTTGCTTATTATGAAGACCCTGTGGCATACAACCAAGAGGTACAAGGTTTAATTACCTCAACAGGACAAAAGAAATTCAAAACAATTATCACTGAGTCTGCTGAAAAGATTGAGAGCCATGACTTTACAAAAACAATGCTGTCTATTGATCCAGCTGGGACAAGAAATAAACAAAAGAAGAAAAAGGACTATTATGCTTTTGTAGTTGGAAGTGTGTCAGACATGAATATCAAGTATGTTCGTAAAGGTACAGTGTTTAAGGGTGAGTATGAGGATTATATGGATTATACTCTCAAGCTCCTTAAAGAATATCCTGATATCAGTTTTGTAAACATTGAGAAAAACGTTTATAACGGTGCGGATGTTATTCAGCTTCAAGAGTTAGTAAGGAATGACCCCCAATTAAAAGGCAGAAAAATTGAGTGGCTCAATAATGCTGTAACCAAAAATAAGGATGACAGAATCAATACCATTGTTGGTGATGTCAATATGGGAAGAATTATCTTTAATGAAGAGGATGAGGAAGCGATACAGCAACTTAGAGATTTTGCTGGTGCGGATTTCTCAGCATACGATGACTTCCCTGATGCAGTAGCTGAATGGTCTAAAAGGATAAATGAAGTTGAAGTAATTAAAAATATCTCGTCAATTCCAAGGAATTGGCTTTTTTAGATTGAGGTGAATTTATGAAAAATGAACAATTGATAACTAAAATGCTTGACCACCTAAGATTAAATCAAGGGCATCATGAAAAGTTAAAGCGATATTACTTAGGTGATCACGATATTTTGCATAGTAAAACAGCAAAAGATCCTCTTAAAGCAGACATGAGAGCTTATTTTAATTATTGCCGCAAGATGGTTCAGAATAGCGTGGGCTATTTGTTAGGTAAGCCGGTTAATTATGGATCAAAAACAGAGAATAAAGAGTTTATTAGCAACATTGATTATTACTTTAGCAATTGGGAACATGCCCATAATATCAAGTTGAAAATTGAGGCATCCATTCATGGGTATGCTTATGAAGCGAATTACATAAACAGTGAGGGTGATTTTGAGTGTGCTGCATATTCACCACTTGAAATGATCGTTCTTCATGATGGGACAATTGAAAATAAAGTTTCGATGGCCATTAGGAAATACAAAGTTCAATTTGATGAGACTGAGTATGTAGAAGTGTGGGACGATACGTTTTATAGCAACTATAAATTGAGTGGTGGGAAGTTGTTGCTCTTAGAGCAAAAACGACACAGATTCTCTAGATGCCCTGTTAGAGAGCTCAAGAACAACGATATTAAAAAATCTACATTTGAGGACATTATCAAGATTATTGACATGTACAATGCTATACATGCCAATGCGGCCAATGAACTTGTTGATCATAGAAATTCTTATTTAGTTTTCACAAACTGCAGCGTTGAATTTGAAGACGCCAAAAAGATGAAAGAAAACGGCATCATTATACTCCCTCATGAAAAAGCGGAGGTAAAGTGGCTTACTAAAGACTTACATGGAACCTTTGTGAAAGATATGCTTAAACAATGGCAAGATGAAATGTATATACAAAGTAATCAAGTAAACCTCAATGAAAACTTCCAAAGCAATACCTCAGGTGTATCCATCCGTTTAAAACTTCAAGAGTTAGAAAACCAATCAGCTATTGCAGAATCCCACTTTGAAAAAGTTCTTAAGGACAGACTAAAGTTCTTTTGTGAATTTCTATCTCTCAAGAAACAAGCCGAATTTGATTATAAAGATGTCAATGTAGCATTCACTCGAAATGTACCGGTAGATGAAGTTGCTATCGCTCAGATGGTATCAACTTTGAGCGGGTTAGTTCCCCATGAAGATCTCCTTTCAAGGCTGCCTTTCATTCAAAATCCTTCTGCTTCAATGCAAAAGTTAATCAAACAGCATGAGACGGTGAAGTTGCACAGCGCCAATAATATGAACACAACAGCAGTACCTAAACAGGACATTTCTGATGAAGAGGATCAAGAACGCCTCTCAAATGGACTGTAAAACAATATGGGAATCTTGTAAAAGGTCAGGGCAAGATATGTGTAAATGTGGGTTAATTACACAAATACAACACTCTATGGCGTGTACATAGAGGGTTAGGAGGAAATATGGATTTAAAAACTGTTAAAGAATTTTTAGAGCAAAACAAAGAAAAGGAAGAAGTTAAATCATATTTAGAAGAACTGTCTGCCGTATCTGCTGATAAGGTGTCAGGGTTTTTAGATACTGATGAAGGCAAGAAAATTTTGCAGCCACGATTAGATGAACATTTCTCAAAGAGTCTTAATACGTGGAAAACCAATAATCTGCAGAAACATGTTGATGAAAAGGTTAAAGAGTTATACCCAGAAAAAGATCCACTGGAATTAAAAGTAGCTAATTTAGAAAAGCAATTGGCCATGAAAGAAATGCGCTCTTTTGCAATGGATAAAGCGCATAAAGAGGGATTACCTTTAGAATTAGTGGATCTTGTAATGGGTGAAGATCAGGAGAAGACTAGTTCTAATTTAGATCTTTTAAAAGGCGTGTTTTCCCAACATATTGAGAATAAAACACAAGAAAGATTAAAAGCCGATGGCATTGATCCTAAAGGTTCACAAGAACCACCGAAGACATTCACAATGGAGCAACTTAAGAACATGTCTGAAGAAGAATATATTAAAAATCAAGAAGCGGTTGACGCTTATCTTAATAGTCAATCCAACTAATTTAATTACATAAGGATAAGGTGATAATATGTCAGTTCAAAATTTCATTCCAACAGTATGGTCAACAAAATTAAATCAAGCTTATGATAAAGCGATGGTATACGGTAATCTCGTAAATAGTGATTATCAAGGCGATGTGAGTTACGGGAATACAGTTAAAATCAATACTTTTGGTGAAATCACAATCGGTGATTACGGTAAAAATGGTGTAGGGGATCCTCAGGAGCTTGATTCTAGTCAAACAGAATTACTTATTGATCAGAAAAAATTCTTCAATTTTAAAGTTGAAGATGTGGATGCTGCTCAAGCTAATATCAATTTGCTAAATGGCGCAATGAATCGTGCTGCATATGGATTAGCAGATACTGCAGATCGGTTTATTGCAAATCTATATACTGAAGTAGATTCTAAAAATGTAATGGGCTCAGATACAGACCCAATTCAATTAACCAAACTAGATACTTATGATATTTTGGTCGATTTAAACACCAAACTTTCAGAAGCAAATGTTCCTAAATCTGAACGTTATGCGGTAGTACCAGAATTTGCTTATGGGTTACTGCAAAAAGATGACCGGTTTACAAAATTCCAAGAAATTCTTTTAAATGGATACATCGGTAACGTTGGTGGGCTACAAATCTATACATCTAATAACGTTCCTGTAATTGATGGTAAGTATAAGATTATGGCTGGTCATAGATCGGCAATTACCTTTGCGTCTCAGCTTAACAAATTGGAAGCGTACCGCCCAGAGAAATACTTTGCTGATGCTATTAAAGGCCTCCAAGTATATGGCGCAAAAGTTATTAAACCAACTGGAATTGCGGTCTTAACTGCATCTAAATAATAAAAATTGAGGGCGGAGGCTAATATCTCTGCCCTTTTTTATCTTAATAAGGAGGAATTAAATGTTTGTATTAAATAAAAAAACAGGGCTCACTTGGAATGTTGAAGGTGAGTTATTAGAAAGGCTTTTAAAGTCGCCAAATTATGAAATTGTTGAATCAAAAGAAAAACCAGTAAGAAAACCTCGGCCAAAGAAGGGTTCAGAATAATGGATAAAACAATAACCCTAAAAATCCTCTTAGATATTGATCGAGACGATACCAGCAATGATGAAATATTGAGCCTGTACTTATTAAGTGCAGAAAATTTTATAAAGAACTATTGTGACGTTGAAAGCGTTCCAAGTGAGTTGGATATTGTGCATTTACATATCGCTGTTTTTCAGTATCGTCAAAATGGGTTTGAAGCTGTTACTGCTGAGAAGATAGGTAACATTAGTCAGACTTTTAAGAGCTCAATGCCAAACCATATTATCGAAGAATTAGATAAATTCATTAGAAATACAAAATACGTGAAGTTTTTTTAAGGTGACAATAATGAAATACAAAGACCTTTATTATTTAATTCAGGTTAAAAGGGTGAAGACAGGCAAAAAGACTGATTGGGGAACAGACATATATGAGGATCAAGAAACTCTAGTTCCATACAAATGTTCTTTTCAGCCTTATGTTGAATCAATTAGTTCTCCAACTGCGGTAGGAAGAATAACTGACATAACCAATATGATCTTCTGCCCGCCTAATGAAAAGCTAGAGAAAGGCGTTAAAGTCGTTCATAAAGGAAAAGAATACGAGGTTCTTTACCCACCCAGAGACTGGGGAAGACATTATGAGGTGTTCGTTAACTATATAGGCGCACACAAGTCCACTAAGTAAACAAACGAAGTGCTTTAAATTTTGAGGCACTTCTTTTTTTTATTTGTAGAAAAATTACTAAGGAAGTGAAAGAACAAGTGTCTCAAAATTTAAAAATTGTATTAACTCCTGTGGCTGACACATCAACTAAGACAGTTCAGCAATTAAATAAAGATATATCCACACTTCAAAATAAAATCAATCCATTGAATCTCAAAGTAAGCTTTGACGACAAAGTTCTTAGAACGCTTGAGAGGTTTTCAAATGCTTTTAAGCAAAGTGAAGAGGCGTTAAAACACCTTAATCAGACAGTCAAAGAAAATATTACTGAGACTAAAAATGCAGATGGTTCTATCACTAGGCTTACACAGCAGTATAAGCGGAGTGGTGAAATCCATGAGAAAACTCGGACAATCATAGACAACTCAACAAAGAGTTTGGAACGGGAATCAAAAGCAGCAAGTAAGCTCGTACAGCAAATGGAGCGTCTTGGCCAAGCTCAAAAGAAAGTAACGAAACAAGATGCAACTGGTCGTGTCACTGGAACAGTGACTAAATATAGAGATGAGTTTAAAGATGTTACCCATAGCACAGATAGACACGGGGCAACTTTAGCTGTTAAAACCACAGAAAACTTTGACCAGCAACAAAAGGCAATAGATAAACTAAACCAAAAATTAGAGCAGCTTAGACAAAAAGGCCAACTATCCTCAACAGTCCTCAATAGACTATCCAGTTCAATTAACGCCGCAAGAACAACCTCTCAAATAGATCAGATCGCTAACAGAATGAAACGCTTGGATGACTCTGCAGCATTAAAAGCTAGAACTAAAGAGTTAGAACATCAATTAAGCCTGTATCAGAGACAAGCTAAATTAAATGTTAAATCTTTGACGGATAGGTATGGAACATCTATCAGTCCTGAGAACTCCAGAGCATTGCAAAACTATATTAATTCTGTGAATCAGCTCAATGTAAAGACACCAAATATTACTAGGCAGATGCAAAGTCTTAGTATGCAGTTTAGAGAGATTCAATCTAATGCAAGCTCATCTTCAAGACAAGTATCTAGTTTTGGTGAGAAATTAAAACAAGCTTTTACAGGAATGCCTGCTTACATGCTAGCCGGTTCTGCTTTATTTGGTGGGGTTACTGCTCTTAAATCAATAGTTTCTCAGGTTGTTGAAATTGATACGCTCATGACAAACATTCGTCGTGTAATGGATGCACCAGACTACAAATTTAATGAGCTTCTTCAAACGTCCATTGAATTAGGGGATTCCCTATCAAATAAAATCTCAGATATTCTTCAAATGACTGGTGATTTTGGACGTATGGGTTTTGATGAAAGTGAACTCTCCACTTTAACAAAAACTGCACAAGTCCTTCAGAACGTCTCCGATTTGACCCCAGATGACACTGTAAATACATTAACTGCCGCAATGCTGAATTTCAATATCGCCGCCAACGATTCTATCTCAATCGCAGATAAGCTTAATGAAGTCGATAACAACTATGCTGTAACTACAATGGATCTGGCTAACAGTATTAGAAAAGCAGGTTCAACAGCTTCAACATTTGGTGTTGAATTGAATGATTTAATTGGATACACCACTGCCATCGCAAGTACCACTCGTGAATCTGGGAATGTGGTTGGTAACTCATTAAAGACGATTTTTGCACGTATCGGGAATAACGAAAGCTCAATTAAAGCTTTAGACCAGATCGGAATTTCTGTAAAGACTGCTGGTGGAGAAGCTAAGTCAGCAAGCGAGCTGATTAATGAGGTAGCAGCCAAATGGGATACGTTAACTGATGCCCAAAAACAAAATACCTCTATTGGCGTTGCAAACATCCATCAATTGTCTCGATTTAATGCCTTAATGAACAACTTTTCCATATCACAAAACGCAGCCACCACTGCGGCTAATTCCACAGGGAGTGCCTGGAGCGAGCAACAGAAATACGCAGATAGCTTACAAGCAAGATTAAATAAACTTCAAAATAAGTTCACTGAATTAGCTGTAGCTTCAGGAGATGCATTTATAAGTGATGGTTTAATTAATGCTGTATCTGTAGTTGGGGATCTTCTGAAAGCTGTCACTTCAGCTGTAAAGGGTATCGGATTCCTTCCAATTGCTTTTATGACAGCAAACTTTGCTTTAGTTGGCTTTAATAAGAATATGCGTCTGCTTCAAACAGCAATGATTTTTGGGGCGAATTCTTTAACTGAAGCCCAAAGAGCAACAATTGGGATAGAAGCGGGAATGACAAGAGCTACAATTGCTACAAGGTCATTTACTGTTGCTTGGAGAGGTATGTTGGCATCTACAGTAGTAGGTGTTGCCTTTGCTGGTATAGGTTTTGCTTTAGAAAAAATAATTACAGCATTCGCTGATGCAAAGAAAGCAAAAGAAGACTTTGAACAAAATCAGCAAACCAATGTTGAAGCAATTACAACCAACAAAGACTCGACAGACAAATTGATCAAACAGTATAAGGAGCTTCAAAAAGCTAAAGATTCCAGAACCCTTACTTCTGATGAAGAACAGGAATACCTTCAGGTTACACAACAATTAGCACAATCGTTTCCGGCTTTAATTAAAGGCTATGATTCTCAAGGTAATGCAATTCTAAAGAGTAATAAGGCTTTAGAAGAGGCTATTAAGAATACCAAAGAATATCTTGAGCTCAAAAAGACAGAGACAAAAGACGGTGCTAAAAAGACGTTCGAAGACGCTTCAAAAGGAATCGAAAAGTCTAAGGAAGAACTGAAGCAGTATGAGAAGATGGCCAAGGAATATTCAAAAGGAAAGAATTTCTGGTCTTTCTTTGAAAGTCCTTTTTCAGATGAAAATGATTATAAGTTGGAAGCTGATAAAGCACAGCTGAATATAAATCGGGTACAAAAGGATATCTCTAGCGGTAATGCAAAAGTTAGGGACAGCGTACTATCCATTGCCGAAGCTTACAGTAAAATTGATATTAGTAATACGTTAAAGGCAAGTATCAATGACATTGTAGGTAAACTCACTTTAAAAGATAATTTGAATCCTGATGATCTCGATAAATTCTCTTCAGCACTGGGTAAACTCCAAGAGAAAATGCAATCAGCGTTGAATTCAAATGATGAAAAAGCATTTGATAACGCAAAAAAAGACCTGCAAACCCTTTTAGAGACCTATGCTGACTCTGGTTCATCAATTGATGTCTTTAAGTTGAGCTTTGATAAGGCACAAAAGAACATTAAAGATGGCGACAAAGCCGTTTCTTCTGTTAAATCAGAAGTTGGTGATTTAGGTGAAACACTTGCTGAGGCAGGTAATGAAGCTGAAGATTTTAGTCAAAAACTAAAAAAAGCGCTTGATACAAATGATATCAATCAGATTAAGGATCTTATTAAAGAACTCTCAGAAGGAATAAAATTTGGCTCTGTTCAAGATATCCTTAATGGAGATGTTTTTAATAACACCAAAGAACAAGTTGCGCCTTTAAATGAGCTTTTAGAAAAGATGGCTGAAGGAAAGAGCATTTCTGCCAATGAAGCTAATGCTCTAATCCAAAAAGATAAAGAATTAGCCAAAGCAATAAGTTATGAAAATGGTGTTATAAAGGTTAACCGAGATGAAGTAATTCGTCAGCGAAAAGTTAAACTTGATGCGTATGATGACATGGTTCGATATAGCAATCACCTAATGAAAACCGAGGTTAACAACGCTATTAAGACCTTAAACGCTGATACGTTAAGGATTGACAGCCTTAGAAAGCTACGAAGAGAGCGTAAACTTGATATATCCGAAGCAGAATTGTCTCAGCTCGAAGTTAAATCAATTAATAATGTAGCTGATGCGAAGAAAGAATTACATAAGATTGAAGAAAAAATGTTGCAACCTGGTGGATTTTCTAACAGCCAAATCTCTGCAATGGATAGCGTTAGAGCTGCTCTTAAATCCTACATCTCAGCATCTGAAGAAGCTACATCTACTCAGGAAACAAACAAACAAGCGTTAATTGAATCTGGAACTTCCCTTGAAAAATGGACAGACGAGCAAGAGAAAGCTAATGAAGAAACCAAAACATCTACTTATGTAACTGATAAGTATAAAGAGGCTTTAGAAAAGGTATCATCTGTAATTGACGAACAAAACAAGAAGTTAAACGACTATGCAAAATGGTCTCAAAAATACAGAAATAACCTAAAGAAAGAAATCAAAGAACTCCAACAAAAGAAAAAGCTTATGCAGGAGCAAGCCAAACTCCTCAAGGATCAAATTAAGTCAGGGAACATTACACAATACGGTATTGTTACCTCTTCCCTTTCCTCTGGATCATCTTCCGGTGGTTCTTATTCTTCCGGTGGCGGGTCTTACTCCGGTAAATACTCCAGCTACATTAATTCTGCCGCAAGCAAATACGGTGTTGATCCAGCTCTAATTGCAGCTGTAATCCAACAAGAATCAGGATTCAATGCAAGAGCTCGTTCTGGAGCCGGAGCTGCTGGTTTGATGCAGCTGATGCCATCCACAGCTAAGAGTTTAGGTGTAAACAATGTTTATGATCCTTATCAGAGCATTATGGGTGGCACGAAATATTTAGCCCAACAACTAAGCAAATTTGGTGGCAATGTAGAGAAAGCACTTGCTGCTTATAACGCAGGGCCTGGTAATGTAATTAAATATGGTGGAGTCCCTCCCTTCAAAGAAACACAGAATTATGTTCAGAAGATCATGTCAAATTACACCAAGTCAATGACTTCTGCTAATTCCTCTATTGCAAGCTACTACACGAAGAACAGTGCGTTTAGAATAAGTTCTAAGTATGGTGCACAAGATGGCGCTTACCGATCAACTCCACATAAAGGTATCGACTTCGCAGCAAAAGCTGGAACCGCAATTAAATCGGTTCAGAGTGGAAAAGTCCAAATTGCTGGTTATAGTAAAACTGCCGGTAACTGGGTTGTCATTCAGCAGGATGATGGAAAAGTTGCTAAGTATATGCATATGCTTGATACCCCTTCTGTTAAAGCCGGTCAAACTGTTAAAGCTGGACAGACCATCGGTAAAGTTGGCAGTACGGGTAATTCAACAGGAAATCACCTTCATCTTCAAATTGAGGAAAACGGAAAGACGGTTGACCCTGAGAAGTATTTAAAAGGTGTCGGTACATCTATTTCAGATGCATCTCAAGCTGAAGCAGAACGACAGCAAGCAATAGCGCAAGCTAAATCCGACCTCCTCTCCCTCCAAGGTGATATCAGTTCTGTTGGAGAACAAATAGAAGAGCTTCAATACGAAATTGTGCAGTCAAAGCTTGATGAGTTTGATAAGCGTATTGGTGATTTTGATTTAGCAATTGCCAAGAACCAAGCCTTAGCAAGTCATTATCTGTCAGACAGTAAACAGTTTAGAAAGTATACTGCAGAACAGAAAAAAGCAATGACTGAACAGCAAAAGATTCAGAGTCAAAAGGTTTCATGGATACAAAAAGAAATTTCAGCCAATAAAAATTTGAATTCTGCCCAAAAAGCTCAACTTAAAGAAGAGCTGAAGCAAGCTAAAATAGACCTTATCAACTTTCAAGAGCAAGTAAGGGAATTGCAAGGGCAAATAGTTCAATCTAAAGTAGATGAAACTTTAAAGTCAATACAAAAATCATCAAACAAGACTGAATCCAAGATCAAAGACGTTGACAATAAAATATCAATGACTGAAAAAGACAAGGATTAGTCAGCAAGTCAAATTAGTACAGCAACAACAGGCTGAGGCCAAAAAATACATCAAGCAATTAGAGGAACAGAAAAAAGCAGCAAAGGGATTTCCGGAAATACAAGAGCAGATTACGAATGAGATCGAAAATTGGAAAGATAAGCAGAAAGATTTTAATCTGGAGCTTTATAACACCAAGAAGTCGATCAAGGACATCTATAAATCCCTTGCTGATGAAGTTGTCTCCATCTACAAAGAGATGTACGAAAAGATGCGTGATATTGAATTAAAAGCGCATCAAAAAGCTACGCAAGACTTGATTGATGAGATTGATAAAACTGATGATGAAGCTAAATACCAAAAAGAGCTCAAAGAAAAGAATCAGGCTATTCAGGAAACCAAAGATAAACTAAACAAACTATCCCTTAATGACTCTGATGAAGCAAAATCACAGGTTAGAGACTTGGAAAAGCAACTACAAGAACAGCAAGAAGCATTAGATGAATTTCTTAAAGATCGTAGCAATACGAAACGTAAGGAAGCACTTCAAGACCAACTTGAAAAAGATCAGGATGCCATAAATGACAAGTATGATAACCTGACAAATGATGAGAGAGAGTTCAAGAAAATTGAAGACAAACTCATGAACGGTAAAATCACTGACATCTCCAAGCAGCTTAATGAATTCTCTAAATTCATTAACAGCAATATGGAGTCCATCGGTAAGAGTATTTCTAATAACCTGATTGACAAGCTTAAAGAAGCTTCTAATGCCTTAAATACCGTTGTCAAAGGCAATACCACCGGTCAAAAGGTTGCTAGGTTTAAAACTGGAGGGCATGTAGGTAAGCTACCAGCGGCGGGTGCTCTCGCAGTAGTGGATAGCGGAGAACTCATCTTAAATGAGTCAGACACCAAAAACATGCTTAAAGCAGTAGACACTGTACGTGAATTGTCGGAAAAAGATTTAAATGGTGCCCCTTCTGCAAAGCCTGATTTAAGTAAGTATAAAGATTTCCTTAGTGATGTTTCGTTTGCTGGTGGTAAGTTTGGAATACCAAGTTTAAGTGCGAACGTTAAAACAAACGTTCCAGATTCTCTTGTTAGCAACAAAACAGAGACTTCTACAGTAAACAACGACTTTAACTTTACAGTAACCATTAAAGAAACTGGGAATCCTCAGAAAGCTGTTGATTTAATGTACAAGCAATTTACAAATGGCCTCAAAAACAAGGGGTTAAATTTCAACAACTCATGAGCCAGTATACATGCTGGCTCTATATAAAGCAGGAAACGCAACTGTTAAAAATTATGTAAAGCTCGAATTTTCAATTACAGAAGTCAGCAATGCAAAAGAGACAGCGAATATGGTGTTCAAGTAAATCACAAATAGTCCGAAAAAAAGGACTTAATTTTAATATTGGGTAACAGTGGTGTACTTCCAGTTCATTTTTCGAGTGGGAAGTACACCCTTTTTTGTCAAGCCATACTTTTGCCACTTATAAGTGAGGGTTTAAGAGCTTTTTGGAGCATTAACTGCATAAAACAAGCATAAGATAGCAAAAATAGGGGAAAAGGGTACTGAGAAGTGGAAAAAACTTGTTTATGATGCCTGATTGTATTACACTTATTGTACATTCACCGAACGCACAATGTGATTGTATAATAAGCAATCATTTTTGTGAGGTGTTTAGATGGATCGGAAAAAGGAGGATGAGAATATGGCTATTAATCATATGACAATTCCTAAAACTCAATCTGAGGCAATGAAGAACATTAGGCGTATTATGCAAAATAAGATGAAGGAAAATCGAATTTCTTACCAACAAGTAGTGAGATCTATCGAAGATGCGAAGAATGGGAGATAAAATTGTAGCAGATACATGCGTTTTTATAGAGAGTATATTTGGTGCTGAAGGAAATGATAGCGAAATATTTTTTGCAAGCCTTGAGCATAACGATGCAAGGCTTGTTTTTTCGAGAGAAATTATTGGTGAATTAATGTATTTTTTAAAAAAGAAGTGTAATGACTTTTCTCTATCGGAAGAAGAAACTAAAGAAGTGTTGGATAATATAACTGCAATGTTCCAACTGGGCAAATCTGTGAACACTAAGTTTATGAGAGTTAAAGTTCCAAGAGTAAAAGATCCTGAAGACCAAATGTTCGTAATAGCTGCGTATGCTGCTGATGCGTCACATTTAGTAACTTTAGATAAAAAAAGCGGAATGTTAGATTTGAAGCATGTCCCTTTTATTTGTTGCACACCCGGTGAATATACTAATAATAATGATGAGCAGATTATCTCTTGAAAGTTCTACATAACACAGAAGAAGACTACCGAACTGGATCGATGGTCTTTTTGTGTTTTATGAAACTGCTAAGTGTGATCCACCTATAAGTATGCAGTTATGGTATGAAGTTATAGTTGAAATGTAATGACAAGCCTCCCTGGTAATTTAACATACAGAATTATTAAACGAACTTGGGTTTATAACAGGCTTACATCTGGGAAGCATATAGGCATGTACAATAAACAGGCGTATCCTTATTGGATACGTCTTTTTTTTGTTGGAATAGCGAGTGAAATAACCGATAATAAGTAAAGATGGGAAGGGGAGGTTAATTTGTCAAAAAAGAAGATCATACTTCTAATATCAACACTTAGTGTTGTGGTAGTTGGTATTATTCTAGCTATAACAATTCCGATGTACATAAACAGATTGGACACCAGTAATTTAGACACAATTGCTGAGAAAGTGGGAAATGATAAGGGAGTTAAGAAAAACTTTAATCAGGTGTGGATGTCTAAAACCGATAAATCTAATGATAAAGTATATGACTTAGTTTTAGCAGCCAAGCCATCTTTCACCCAGTTATCGGATAAAGAAAAGTTACTTACAGTGGGTGAAGTAATGGAAATTACGCAGAAAAACTCCAACTTGAATAAAATAGACTGTGGGAAAGACAAGGTTTGTTCGATAGCTCATATTTTTGTTCACCCGGATAAACACGATAAGGTACTTAGATATGAAGTTGATTATGATCCATTAAATACCCCTGAAGAAAACACTTTACTAATAAAAGATCGTGTAGATGATAATCCTGAATCAACTGGTTTCCAAAGAAGAGAAGTTACATACAGCGAAAATGATGATGAACAGTCTGAAGATGAAGAATATCAGGAAAAGAAAATTGCTATTGGCATGACCAAGCAGGAAGTTATCCAACTTAAAGATTGGGGCAGGCCTATGTCTATTCATAAGACAACGACAGCATCAGGAATAAACGAACAATGGGTTTACGGCAGCAGATACCTATATTTCGATAATGGAGTATTAACAACAATACAAGAATAAAACAGCTCTATCCTTAACCGGATAGGGCTTTTTCTTTCGGACATTTGAGCCTAATCTAAACATAGACCACACAATAAATAAACCCCTCACAAATAACTGTGAAGGGGTTTATTTAATACTCACATACTTTATCTTCGCACTCAGGCTTCTCGGTTGCATCCACAGTGAAAGATATGACTTTGTCATTACCTTTATCATAGATTCCCCATATTTCTTTTTTCTTATTTCCATTAAGGTAACCGTTGATTTCAATACCGCCCATTGGATTAATCTCATAATCATCAGTGTAATCAATTTGTTCAATATCTTTATAGTTTGTTTTAATAAAGTCAGTCATTCTTTTTTTAGCCAAAGAGTACAACTCTTCCTTTTGCTGAGTTTCTTGGGCTTCCATTTTTTTGTCGTGTTGTTCCTTCATAAATATCCCTCCAAGTGTTATAATAACCAGAGCTATAAGGATAATTATGTATTTTTTCATAAAACCATCCTTTCTGTCTTACATTTTACATGAGTGAAGGGGTATTGTACATGAATACAAAGACTGACATACCTAATTTATCAGATGAAGACTATTTTTCTCTTAGTCAAAATACATACAGTGAAAAGAAAATGAAAAAAGCCTATGAGAATAAGACACCACTTGTAAATGATTCAAAAAAGGCTTTTTACGTAGATAAAATCAAAAAAGATCCAGATACAGGGCTAGATGTATACGTCTTTGTTCAAGCCAAGAAAAAAGAAGGTAAATGGGTAAAACCAAAAGAACCAGAAAATGTTGTTGTAGGTTTTCAAGGAACAAACCAGGAACAAATTAAAGCTGACGTTATAAGTGCAGATGGCGGCAACGTAGTAATGGGTAAAGACCCGAAAAAGAAAGTCCAATACATAATGAAAAAAGATGCATCTGAAAACTCTAAAGCTATTGCCAAGTATAACGGCAGTATGGAACAAGCAATGATGATTAAGAGCGGAGAATACAAAATTGTCACTAAGACATCTCAATTTGATCAAGGTGATAAGATTGTTGCCAATGAAGTGAAAAAGTATGCTGGCACTAACACAGTGATTTCGACAACAGGTCACTCACTTGGAGGGGCAGATGCGGAATACGCTGGTGTAAACAATAGCGTTTACAGTGTAGCTTTTAACAACCCTTCCATTGTTAAGCTGCATGATGATGAAACACAAAAGAAAATCAGAAATGGCGAATTTGATTTGTATCATAAAGCAATCATTAATCCTGATGATATGGTGGGTTCAGGTTGGTTTTTAGAATACGACAGACACAACGGAACAACGATATACACGAAAGACCCAAGCATCGCACGTCAAGATCGCGCTAACCGGCTCAATACATCTTTGGGCATTACTGGTATTTTAGGAAGTCTTATTACTTCATTCTATGGCCAAGCATTCGCTAAAAATCCTGATACTCATAGTATGATTGACGCTAACTTTAAATTTGATAAGAATGGTAATATCCAGAGTGTCGATGGCAGCAACGGTGTTTATAACCAGAATATCGAATCGTTCTCATCTTATTCAGGTATGAATGGGCAAACCATTAAAGTGGATGCTAAGTATGCAAAAGAACTGGCTAAACGATTACAGGCAGCTATCGAAGACTTAAAAACAAAGAAACAAGCAATTGAACGATTCCCTCATGATCACAGCAAAATGGTTTATGACGTAAAATCTATTTGCGGAAAGAGATTAGGAGAATTTAAGGATCTAGATCCAAGCGATGTTGATAAAGCTGTATTGTTTCACGCACCTTATGTGAAAGATGGGGCAACATTTTATGACTCAGAAGAACATTATCAGACTGAGGCTTCTCTTCATTATTTAATTAGAGATTTAGAGGATATTAGTGAGTTCATTGTTAAAATGGCTGAAGATCTAAAAGATAAGGATGATGAATTAGCAAGCTGGTTACGGTTGTAAGGGGGGATTTAAATTGCCATATGGAGTTAATATGGATGCAGATGAGTTTTACAGACGGTTACAACAGAATGAGGAATTAAAAAAAATTGTGGGTTCAAGTTTAAAATCTCATTGTCAGAGCCTAAAAGAAGACATAAATAACGCATCAGACTTTTCTTCAGCACAACAGGTTATAGCTGAAGTGTATATTGCTTTACTCTCTTCATTTGAAGGTAAAGCTAAAGAAGCATTAGTACAAAGGCTTAATGAAAATGCAACAATGCTTACCAATGCCACTGAGAACAGAAGTGCTTTTCTGAGAAGTATTAAGACTAAATAGTTAAAATAACCCCTTCACAAATTGTGAGGGGCTTTTTTATTGTCATTTGTGGCAATCAGTTTTTCAATCGACTTTCAACATCAAATAATCGCTTATTCAATAGCTCTGTTTTATTATCTACGTTCTGTATGTGTTTAAGGTGAGCCGTAATATCTTTTGGCTGGTTCTCTTCAAGGCGGTCTAACTTAACATTAATCTGATTGAATTCCTTCTTTGTATCTTCTCTGAATTCATTCATTTCCTCTTTAAATTCGTGCATCTCTTTTTTAAATGACTTCAAATCAGAAGCCACGCCATCAATTTTGTTATCAATTTTCTTAATCTCATCTAATATCGCTTGAAGCATGTTGTTTTCCATCCCGTTCACCTCTCCGTACAGTATAACAGCAATCGCAATACTTTTGATTGTCCACATTATGGACAATCGAATATTTCAATGGTTTTGTTTAACGAATTTGAAAAAAATAAAAGCAATACTTTTGCTTAAGACTCTGTATCTTCAACCTCAATTAATTCAACAACATCGTGTAAGTCACACTCAAGATATTCACAAATCTTTATTATTGCTGAAAGGGACACAGGCTCACCTTTAGACATTTTAGCCAAAGTTGCAGATGAAACGTCTACATGGCTTCTAAGGTCAACTTTTTTTAAATCCTTTTTGATAAGAGTAATCTCCATTGGTTTATAACTTGGTCTTAATTTCATAAAGCACCTCAAACGTCCATTTTCTTAATTATAACATATTATTTGTCAATCTGTTTATTTTTAGAACATTTTCTTCAATAAACGCTTGACTTTGTTTTTTAATAGAACTATACTATGTTTAGAAACAAAACAATAAATTAATAAAAGAAACAAATAATCAAATTAATAAACTGAAGGTGAAAAAATGAAACACATAATTATCCGTAGAAGTGATTTGGGTGACTTTCCAGCAATGTTGTTTTACAAGCATTTCGCCGTTTCTGGCGAAGATGGTCAAGTACATTTGTATCAAGTTCTTAAAAGGAAGGATGGGAAATACGACAGCATCCATTCAGTTTTCTTGGCCGAAGACATCAAATACAAAAACCTCAGAAGCTTAACAAATGCAGTAATTGATAAGTTGCTCAGCACACGATTATGGGATGCTCTCATTGACAATAGGGAGCTTGTTACACCGGAAGGCTATCAGATTCTTGATAAAAACAAAACTTACTAAAGGGGATAACGACAATGCAAATTAACCGTCACACTGTAGGAACTAATGTAGCAAGCTTAGGAGCAATCACAAACGAAGAGCGTATCGAGGAAATGACGAATCATTTCAATTACTTCAGAGGGAAGATGTTCGAAGAAGAAAACAACTTCATTGAAACATACGACGATGGAAAGCCTAAAAAGCGTTTCAAAATCTTCACAGATATGACAATACCTGTTTGTGTTGAACTTGATGCGGAGGATGAACAAGATGCAATTGAAGCGTTAGAACAGACAGGAGAAATGGGCGTTGATTTCCCTCATATCATGTTGGATATGGGGGGAGGTAAAACAGTTATCCCAACTGTCACAAACAATGTGTTTTACATAGATGAAGATTCATATGCAGAAGAAGTGGAAGACCATGAATAAAACAGAATTACATAATGAACGTTTCTGTCAGGTTGTATTTGGGGGATTGATCGTAGTTGTACCAGCTTTAAGCATATTGTGCATAGCGTGGTTTGGATGATTAGGAAGAGTGTCACCAGCACTCTCCTAATCTGATGGGTTAGTACACTCCCATTGTATTTAAACATAACAATTTAATCAAGGGGATAACTGAAATGAAAAACACATATACCACTTATGAATTTAAAGCATATGATAGGCGAAATAAATTGCTAAAAGAAAGGTTTACATGCAATTACAAAGATCATCTTTATTCAATCATAGAGTGGATTATCAAGAAATGTCCTACCGTTGATGTGATTGAATGTATGGTATCTGAAGTCAGTGAGCTTGCTTTCTGTAAGAGTGAGTATGTCGATATCTTCACGGTGTGGAAAGCAGACGATTGAATAGACAGTGAGGACGGGGAGAGGTATTCCCTGTCCTCTGCAGACCCTGTATTACTACAATCGGATTATTATCAAGGGGGTAGCGTTTTGCGAGCCCCTTAAAACTGAATACAGTCAGTCTATGCTCCTGAATTAAGGTGTTGTCTTTAGTGATGCCTTTTTTCGAAGGCTCCAATATGGCGCCATCGCCACAAGTGGCAACGAAAGAGACTGCCGTGGAATGCTCTAACACACGTAAAACTTGACAGGGTAGTGACTCAGCCGACGCAAAAAATGAGGATAGGATGCCTTCTGTGTTTCCCTATTTACACATGCATCTGAAAGGCGAAAGCTGCCATTAAGTGCTGACGAAGGAAGGGTGTATCGTTTCTGACGATGCAGGACAAGCCACAAGTATCAGGGCTCAGATTAGAGCTTTGAGAACCTGTTAGGGACACTTGACACAGTAGGCTTGTTTGGGGAATAACCAACGGCAAATAGGGTGAACACACGGATACCACAAGTGGATATACAATCAAGTTTCAGTCGCCTGCCTGAGTTTGTTTATTTTTTTTACAAGCAAATTCAGGCAGACAACTTGTCCAGCCGTTGTCCACAGTCTCAACCAATCAAGCAAAAAATTAAAAGAAAAGTCAAGACAAATAACAAAAGTTTTGACGATGAATGGAGGTTAAAGCGATTGAAAGTGACTGTAACCAAAAAGGAGCATGAGGACTTAGAAATGTTTCTCAAGATGATGGGAGATAAGACGTTAACAATATCCCAACGAAGACAGGCGAGAATACGGTACAATATGATCTACAACTGAGCGAAAAGAAGAACGCTGCTGAATGAGTATAAGGGGAGTTTGTGAGTTTTTAAAAATAATAATCTTAGCCAATAAAAGAAGAAGCAAGTATAACCTGCTTCTTCTCAACCACTTTAATTTAGTTAACATTGTATTCAAGAGTTCCATTGTTTACAGTGATTTTTCCAGAATTGGCGGCACTCACTAGTTTAAAAGTGTATGAACTTCCTTTTTTTCTAAGTGATCTCCAATCAAATGGAACCCACCCAGATGCATTCTTAGCTACACCTTTACCAATGTAAGTTTTTTTATTAGAAGCATACATTCTTACTTCAAATTGTTTAGGTCTATTATTTAATTCTATAGACATAGCACCAGGGTTTTTGAAGGCGTATCCACCTTTTACCCAAATATAGTTTGAGAAAGTCGTCTTACCGAAATCATAATACGAAACACCTTTTTTGGATGCAGCCAATGAAAAGAATTTTGTAGAAGGTGTGCTTGTAGCTTGCTTTTCTTCCGTATAGCTCTCTACACTTACAAGTTTATTGTTTGCATCATAATACTCTACTTGAGCTGAAGCTGGGGTGTTAGTTCCTTTTGATTCTTCTGCACTAGCAGAAATAGGGGTTAGAGAGCCAAAAATCAACAAACCGACAAAGAAAGTTAAAAATAAAGCTTTTTTCAATGTTTTTACCTCCATATGTAGTTATTACGAGGAAATTATACCACATATGTCATATATTATCTATTTGTTTTTCAATGTTTTTAATAGGAAGAAGAGTGATATCAGAACATAAATAAATGAACATATCATTAAAGTGGTAACCACTGGATAGTGTTTAGCAGAGTAAATGAAAAAATCTAATTGAGAAATTTGATCTGGGCTGGTGATTTTATCAACCCCATTAAATAGTTTGGAGAACTTAGCTGTATAGTTCCACTCGAATATATCTGAAGCAAGTTCACTTCCTTGATACCAATTCACAGCAATTAAAGATAGAAAGATCAGAAAAGACAATCCAAGTTGAACAACTAAAAGTATTTTCTTCAAATTTAATGCCTCCAAATCATAACAATTTGTTTTCTATGTTGAAAAGAGAATAGAATTCATTACTTAAAGTCTTGTATACTAATTGATTAACATCCAGAGAAAACCAAGCATTATTTTACCACAATAAAGAATAATAAACAATTTTTAAGGTGTCAAAAGAATCGAAGTAATCTTTCAAACCATAGAGCAAACGGACAAATTGTCTCCTGGATATATTTTAGAAAACGGAAAAGTCCGTTCTCTAAATTTCCGATGAGTAAGTATAGAGCTCGTTCATAATGTGAACGACTAAACAGTATCGTTTGATTGTGCCAAATTGGCACGAACTAATTCAAAACTCAATATGATCAGGCAAAATTTGCGTGATCAACTCTAAAATGATTTTCGGAAATTCCGAAAGGCCAATGCGATCTTGTTACAAATTGTAATAAGAGACAAACTGAGATGCTTGAAGACCTGCCAGTATCTCTAACATATGAAATAGCGGGCTGGAGTCGCATTTCACGACGTCAGAAGCTGGATAGATGTTTTGCCCAGTCAGATATGCCGTCGCAAAATTGCGCTCTCTTTCAAACCTAACTCAATTTGATTTGGGTCAATGCTTTAATCCAAAGTTGGATTTAACGATTTCTTTTACATACCCTCAAGGTGAAGGTATGTTGATGTACACTCCTATAATTCTGAGGGCATGGATGGAGTCCTGTTTTGTTACTCCATAACACATTGTGCTGCGGGTCTTTTTGTGTCACCACGGAGTCACACAAACATTTTAAACTACTTAGAAACAACAAATATCAATCAGGAAACTAAATCCCATGAAGCTTGATATGACAAGGGTTTAGGCGATTTTTTAGGATTGTTAAAGATTATTCAGAATACGTGTCTCGTCCTTGACAGGGTAGAGGTCGCTGGTTCGAGCCCAGTCGGAATCATAGCCGAAACCCTTGCGCAGCAAGGGTTTTTTATTTTTTATTGAAACAGCTCTAGAGGCTTACATTATTCCAGTAAGAAGGGCAAGGAAATGGCATTGATTGCTATTATGCACTGAAAACCAAAAATTCGTCAGACCGTTCCTAATGAGTTCTCCAGATAGTAACTGCGGATCGAAAACAAAGTGAAACTTGAAGCGGTATTAAAGTAATAAAAAGGTCCCTTGAATTTCAAGGGACCTAAAGTTTCAATCATCACTCTTATACCTTTGGGGGATCTTGTCTCTCCAGTCGAGTATAAGTTTTTTGTATTTTACTGTCTCCATGGAGCTTCTATCGTTTTCATTTTCTGTATAAAGGTGTTCTATGACTGTTTGATCTTCTTTTATATATGCAATGGTTGTATTTAGTTGAATCTCATATTCTTCAGAAGAACCATCCAATACATCTTGAATCATTTTCAAGTATTCATCAGCTTCATCTACCGAAACAATGTCTTCAATGAAATCAGAAAAGTATTCTAACTCTGCAGGGAGAACCACTCGTAAGTATCCTAAATGGTCTCTTTTACATTCAAATAATATTCCATAATAAATTCAATCATTCCCTTGGTTTTTTATATAAAGGATATGCAGTAGCTATTGAGCCATCTTTATTAATATACATCTCTACATCTAATACAGCCGATATGGTTTAGCGACTTTTTGTTCATCAGAGAGAAGGTAAAAATCCCATAAAATGTGATTGGGAGAATATAAATTAAGTCCTTTATATAAATCTCTTGGAAGAGAAGATATTAGTAGCATGTTAGCATTATTAAGTCCATTATTATGGGTTTTTTTATTACACTCTTTTTCTGCAGTTTATACCACTTCAATTTATCTTTCATCAAAAATGCGGTCGATCGATTCAGTCCATGTATGGTTTGAAGACATACGGCATTTACGGACTAAAAACGAAAGCGAAGATAGAAGTGAAATTGAAATTAATAAAAGAAGCCCTTCTTAAAAAAGGGCTCTTTTTCTAACTATGTTGTTTAAGGTGCTTTTTAATTTGTTCAGTGACTTGCTTAAGCCATTCTAATGGAGTTATATCATCTTCAGGATCATCTTCAGGAAAGTATATGCCATCCGCTGCTTCCTCTATAAATTCATTCTTGTCTTCTTCTGAATAATCACTATTTACAAACTCAGTTAGTGCTATTAAATCTCTTTCTTTTAGTTTTTGTGATGCTTCATTTAAATATTTATCAAGTGCATTTGCCGGAGACTCTATTCCTTGGTGGAAATGTCCACCGAGAAATCTAAATACAGGATCAGAAACTTTAATTTCAATCATTACTTATCACCACCAAGAAATGAACTTCAAATCTGAGAAATGGTGCGTATCGTTATTCTATATAACTTTCTGCTATATCAATATCGTTTGTCATTTCTAAGTCAGGGCACTTTTCATCTAATTTTTTTAAACAATTAATAAGTTCTTTACTGTGCAAACTTTCAGCTAAATCTTCAAATACCTCACTGACCCAATATAAATCTGCTTTATTACAATTTTCTAGATAGCTGATTGTATTTTCTTCGTTTTCTGAAAGCACTTCAATTATTTCATCCCAACTTTTTTGAATGCCATAGTCATCATTAAGATTAAGTTTTTTTCTTTTAATTAATATATCTTTCATTTTTTTCTCTAAATTCATATTGATTCTCTTAACTAAGAAGGGCTAATATTTTCATATTGCTTTTCCTATTGTTACATCTCCATCATGGAAAAATTCAATAACATAACCAGATTCGCTGAACATGAAGGTATCTGAACCTACAGCAGTTACATCATCAATTACGTTTAAGGCGTTGTCTAAGCTGGTTTTTACAGCTGGATAATCACCGTAAGCCCAAAGGAGAATAACAGTTTTATTATCTATTTTATTCTCAACTAACCATTCATCAATATCTTCAGCGTAATCAATAGATCTGTGATAAGTTACTTCATCCCATTTAATTCTTCCCCATGATGTGAAGGGGAAACTTTCGCCAAGATGCTCATGATATTTACGTGTCTCAGAAATAGTGAGGACTTCTTTGTTATCTCCAAGAGCTTCTAGACATTCTTCGTATAAGGTCATATTAACACTTCCTATTTATTTAAATGTTTTAAAAGGGATTTATAAGTATCTTCGTTTCCGTTAAAAGGTATATAATATTTCTTTGCCTTATCTCCTTTTCCATTTCTATAATCCTCAACATTTATATGAGGTCCCTTTTCGGGATCATAATCTAATCTCCAAAGGACTTTATTATCTTCAGACATTCGGCCAGTAACTTTACCAAAGCCTGCGCTTTTAGATAAAGTACCTATAAAAGGCTTTGAATCTATTCCTAAATCACCAATTAGATTTAGCGCCTCATTTCTAGCTTGTTCATATGTGTCTACCTTTGGAAGCGCAACTTCTCTTGATTTTTTGGAAAGGCCTTTTTTAACTGCCTTGTTTTTTGATGACTTACCATTGATTGATTTAAAGAGTACCCTATCTTTAGTGGAATCGGCTATTCCTTTTAGGAGTGGTGTATTTTTTACGTTAATAGTATGCTCAGCATCTTGAAGGATTCCTTCTAATGCAGGAGTATACCGATTGACAGGAGATTTGTAAAACTGTTTTACAGACTTTCCGCCTTTCTTAATTGTGCCGCCAACTTTAGCAAGATCTTTTGAGCCTGTTGAGACAGAGGACTTTCCGCCTTTCAATAACAGAAGACTTCCGCCCAGGTAAGTAACATAGTGCATCCGTGTATATGCATCCCCGTGAATCATCTTTTTATCCCAATCATCCTTCAATGTGTCAACCATACTTTGAAAGACACCTAGATAGTCATATTCCAGAACAGTATCCAGAACTTTTTGAGGATCTTTGTTTAAGTTGTCAATTGTCCAACCGATATTCCGTCCGAGTTGAAGTGCTCCTTCACCGGTATCCTTGGCAAGATCGTATACACCAACAAGCAGACCTTTGGCGCCATCACCTATGATTTGCAATGCTTCTTTTCCGTTATCCATGAAAGCTTTACGCTGTTCCAGAAATGAAACAAATTCAAGCTGTTCAGGGGTGAGATTCTCATAGCCAACCTTTTTGGCGATTTCTAAGTATTCATCCGGGTCGGTTACGCCATCAGCCAGCTTTTTCTTCAGATCCTTGATTTCACGCTCTTTCGCTTCTTCCTTTTTAATCGTCAAATAGGCATCCGAATGTCTTGCGATATCGCCTTTTTTCTTATGTATGTCGCTTTCACGGTACGCCTTAGCGTTGTAGTGAAGCGGCGTGGCACCTTTTCCTTTGCCCGTGGCGTTTTGAAGTTTCTGGAAGTCAGCTTGGATGAACTGTTCGTTCGCTTCGGTTTCTGCGTATTCTTTCGTTAGATCGTGATCAAGTTTGCCGAGTTTATGTATCGTTTCGCTTCTTTTTTTGTCAGCTGAAGAAAGCTTCTGATCTGTGCTTTCGGTTGAAAACAATTCGAGCGAGATGATGCCTTCGATCTCTCCGAGGATGGACCCCATGTCCTTTTTCTGCTCTTCCATAATCGCCTTTGATTTACTAAGGGCGTGGGTGAGCTCGTGCTCCAGAAATGATTCCTCCACATGCGAATTGGAAAGTCCGGCGTCTTCGACCTTGCCGGGAAGGCTTGTGAGAAATGCGATTTTCATATCGATCAGATCAAGCCAGCTGTCTGTGACGCCGGCGTGGTCCTTGAAAAACGCTTTGATATTGTCAGCGCCCCGGCCTGAGAAGTCGCTGTCACCGAGATCAGCCATGCCTTGAAAGGCTTTTTTTAGATTGACCATTTGGTTGCGGAGTTCTTTGTATTCGTTTGCGCGTTGTTTGGCGGCAGCGAGGAGGGTGGTTGCTTCGAAAACTTTCATGACCATATCCTTTCATTCGAAATACTTCAACAAGATTTTCATGGAGGAATGAGGAATAAGGTCAATGTACTATCTAAAATGGTAAAATGAATCATTTGACCCACTTCTTTGTCCTTGTAATTATGTGATTAAGCATTTGAGAAGAGAGCTTATGGATGAGAAACCGGAGTGTAGGGAATTACTCGGCAGCGTTTGAATTAAGTGAATTGGAAAGATTAAGCCGGTTAAAAAGGCTGGAACATATTTTTAGATAATGAATTGTAGTGTGTAAAAGATGAAAATGGCGTAATTCAAGATGCAGGTGAGTTATTAACCGGAATTGATATATTAACGGAAAATAATGTATAATGTACCAGGCAGCTTTGAACTCATTGAAGGTGATGAACATGAAGAAATGGAAAGTTTTTATAAGATAAATCCTGACTGAAGAGACTTAATTGAATGAAAATTAACATAAGTCTATTTACCCTGTTCTTTTTAGGAGGAAGGTATGTAAATATTAACAATAATTGAAATCGCATTAGTGGCAACTGTATTAGGTTTATTTGCATGGACTTTTAAAAAAGAGAAAAATACTGATGAAGATGTATTCAATTATGCTAGATATATGATTTATTTGCTTGTAGCTGAAGTTGCATTGTATGTCGTGTTTCAGATGGTTTAAGTTTAAACACGTTTTTACTCTAACAAAGAGAGATGTGAACAATGATAAATATCTTAACTAATATCTTAAAAAATGACAGATTAGATGAATACCCATTATTACATAGAGAGTCCCGATTTCTGGGGTAGTATATAGTGTTCTAAGTGATGATAAGGGCTTAAAAGAAGTATATTTAGAGAAGAAGAGTTTATTGGAATGAGATGGATGGCATTTGACTAAAAAAATCAGAGACAGAATGCCCCGTTTTAACATATAAATCTAATGATTAAACACTGGAGGTTTTTGTATGAATAAAATTACCAATACTGGCAAAATGCAAGATATTGGTGGTATTAAGCTCTATTACGAATTTTTTGAAAGGCAAAATGAAAACATTACAGTCATATTTGAATCAGGGTACGGATGCCCTTCTGCTTCTTGGGACCCTATAAAAGGTGAAATTTCAAAATTTGCGCAATTTTTCATCTACGATAGAGCAGGTTTAGGAAAAAGTGAAAAAGACGATAGACGAAAAGACAGCAAGCAGTCTGTTGAAAATCTTCGTACCCTTTTACAAAATGCGAATATTAAACCACCATATATGCTCGTAGGGCATTCATTTGGAGGAGCAAATGTAAGATTATATGCTTGTACATATCCAGAAGAAGTAGCAGCGGTTATTCTCTTAGATTCCTGCCATGAAGATCAAAACAAAATTATGCCACCACTATTCAGTGAAGAAACAAGATCTCTTTACCTTAATCAATTTTCGGTAGAAGGTTCTTTAAGTGAAATTCAAGATAGTTTTGAACAAATAGACAAATGCACATCATTAGGAGATATCCCACTTATAGTTGTCAGCGCTGGTTTACAGTCTTATCATACAACTGAATCCTTCGCTGCGTGGAATCTATTTCAAAGAGACTTTCTGCGTTTATCAACAAATAGCAAACATATTGTTGTGAAGAATGCATCACACGGTCTACATGTTGATCAACCCCAGATTATTGTTGACATTATTAAAGATACATTGAAAGAGATACAAAAATAAGTTTAGTTAAAAGCAGTAGATGAGGGCAGTCTTGTATTGGTTAGAATAGGTAGCAATCCTTAAACACCGTATCAAAAGCGGCTGGATTGCACGGAATGGAAAATTCTATAAAGCAATATATTTAGACGTATCGAAATAATTTCTTAGAGGAGAAAGCTTATGAATTTACTTAATTGGACTTACATTATATCTACAATTATAGGAGCTGATGGGTTCATAAGTTTATTGTGGTTCTCTTATTTTAATGATAAAGGTGAAAAATAAAGCAGAGCATTGGGTTAAATTTGTATATTGACTATGAAGATCAACGCTAAAAAGTAAGGGGGGGATTAATGATGACAGAAGATTTTTATTGCGATGAAGTATTAAGCGGAAAAACAAAAGTAAATAAAGTTTTAGAAACCGAGAATGTATTGGCGTATCATCATACAAGACCTTTTTGGCCGGTGCATATTGTTGCTATTCCTAAAAAACATATCTCTTCTTTAATCACTTTGGAAGAAGACGACAATGAACTTTTACTCGAGTTGCTGGGTGTGATTAAAAAGGTTGCAGCGAAGGTGACAAAAGAAAGTGGTTCTTGCAGGGTGCTTACAAACTTAGGAGATTATCAGGATTCAAAGCATCTGCATTGGCATATAGCTTCAGGAGATCCATTGAGATAAAAGAATCCTTTTAAAGTGAAAATAAATTCCAAAGAAACTCCAAGGAGCAGTAAATAGCCAAAAATTGAGGATATAAAATGAAATTGTATAATGAATTTATAAATATAGCTAAAACTCTTAATAAAGAGTTAGACATTACTCCATTATTATATGGCTCTTTAGGTCTTGAAAAGGTAACTGGGTTGAACTTTTCACCAGAAGATATTGACATCCTTATTCCTTTAATATTTTTAGAGGAACAGTGGGAAAAACTTAAAAAAATTATGGAACTGCAAGGATATAAATTGGTTGATTTACATGAGCATGAATTTAGGAAAACTAATACTAAAATAGGCATTGCTTACATTGAGGATTTAAAACCATTTGCAGATGTAGACTATCATAACCTAGGGGTTTTTGAAGATGACGGAGCGAAATATCATTTGCTGACTATTGATGATTACCTCAAGGTTTATAATATGTCTTTATTAGATGGATATAGAAGAACAAAGAAGAGTAATAAAGATCAAAGTAAAATTAACATATTGAATAAACTGATACAGTATTAATTAAATATTTGTACATTAACATGGCGGCAAAACCATCACCTCTTCAATCCATTTTTGCATCTCTTCGTTTGGAGTTCAATAAAGAAATATCGGCCGCATACTTAAGACCCCCCTCACCATTAACTTTGAGGGGGTCTATTTTATTTATCTTATTAATTTGAAATATGCGTTGACCAGCAATTCATATTCAGAAAGATCAATTGTTTTTAGATTCACCGTTCTTTTTGTTCTCGGCAATCTTTTTGTCGACTAAATCACTTTGTTCAGGTTGAATCGGTTGTTAGAACATCATGTGATGCACCTCCTTTACAAAGCATACACACATATGAGAGGGCTGAAATTCACCCGTATGAATTGGGATACGGCGGCCCAAACGGCTTTTCGCATGGAACCAACATGCGGCAACTGGTCAACAGCTTTAGAAACTTCATCTTAACAGGGAAGTGCGGCAAGCATTGGGAATATAAAGGAATATAGGCTTACAGCTATGAAGGATTTATGAATATCCGTCAGATGGCGGTGTCGTGACAGTTTGAATGCGGGTGTATGGAACTTCCCATTCATCCGGAGTTATGTCAGGGGACGAAAAGACTTTTATGGAGGAGGAAGCGGAATGATTGAATTTACACGGCCATCATCTATGAAGAAAACATGCACGATGCACCCGGAAAAGGAATCTGTCAGATCGGTTTCGTTTACTGATTTTAACGGCAATTCTGTAACAGTAACCCTTTGTCAAATGTGTCTGGCTGAATTAAAAATGAAAGCCGCGGCTGAATACAGGAGCATGACCGAGGAGCGGGCCAAACAGAATCGTTTCAAGATTGGTGATCATGTGTATTTAGAGCATTTGGGAATAGTCAGCGAGATAAAAAACATGGAAGGCGTTCAAGTGGCAAACAGGACAGACGCAGACGGAGTCCGGAAGGCTACCCCTAAGGAAATCGCAGAATACAAAAAACAGGGGAAGCAATGACGGTGAAAAAATTATTCAGTCAATCATTTATCAGTTGTGTTACTTATGGGAGCGGCGGCCGTTGCGCCGCCTGCTTCCGCGGCTTGGTCCAGATGGCAAAATGAATTCGGGTAGAGCGGCCGGGTGTTTTACGAATGCCGCGACATACACGGCCGGCGTATACAAGAAGCACAGCGGCGGCGGGCTGAATGATACGAATCTGGTGCCGCAGGGCGGCTCCGGCAAGAAACCAAACGCTGTATCACACGGGTTTTTCTCGAAATATCTGCCGGAAGAAACACTATCCATTGAAGAGATTCAGGGGTGTTTTCAATTAAATTTTCAGCTGATTTCCTAACTGTCATGGACAACATCTCACAGGAAATATATTGACTTTCATCCTGTTTGTAATGTTAATTAGAAGATGTATACAAAATCATTTTAATGAGGAGGCCTGAATGTGAAAAATAAAGCGGGAATACAAGTTGGAATATGCATTGGACTTTTATGTTTAAGCTTTACCGGTTTCAATCCTTTATTCGGCTCAGCGCATGCTGAAGCGAAGTCTATAGAAGACACAAAAATGACAAGCTGTATAACGAATCAGAAATTTGTTCAGCTTGAGAAAAAATTTGATGCCAGGCTTGGGGTTTATGCGATTGATACAGGTTCAAACAAGACAATTGCTTATCGGCCGAATGAACGGTTTGCTTACGCATCAACCTATAAAGTTCTGGCCGCAGCTGCTGTTCTGAAGAAAAGCTCAAATGAAAAACTTAATGCCATCATCCGCTACAGCAAAGACGATTTAGTTACATATTCTCCAATCACAGAAAAACACCTGGATACAGGCATGAGCCTGAAAGAAATCTCAGAAGCCGCTGTCCGTTACAGCGATAATACCGCCGGGAACCTATTGCTGCAGCAGCTTGGCGGCCCTAAAGGTTTTGAAAAGTCATTGAAACAGATCGGGGATCATGTAACGAAAGCTGATCGGTTCGAGACGGATCTAAACTCGGCGATTCCCGGGGATCGTCGTGACACAAGCACCGCAAAAGCACTGGCAACTGATCTTAAGACTTTCGCTTTGGGTAACACTCTAACGACTGACAAGCGCACGATCTTAACGGATTGGATGCGGGGCAACGCTACCGGCGACGAACTGATTCGGGCAGGCGCTCCTGCAGGATGGGAAGTCGGCGATAAATCCGGAGCCGGAAGCTACGGCACACGAAACGACATTGCGATCGTTTGGCCGCCTGACAGAGTCCCAATTGTTTTGGCAATCCTGTCAAACCGGTTTACGGAAGATGCCAATTATAATAATGCTCTTATCGCTGAAGCTGCAAAAGTCGCTCTTAATGCTCTTAAATAAACATTGCCGTTCATTTTTTATGGACGGCTTTTTATTTGTTGAGAATGCGGTATGCCGGTTTCGATGTTATAATGTAAAGCCATAAAAAGATGGGAAGAGGGGGAGTTTCGATGCATTACATAACGGCATGCTTAAAAATCATCAGTGATAAAGACCTTAATGAAATAATGAAGGAATTCAAAAAACTTGAGGAAGAAACGAACAAAGAAGAAGGCTGTATTCAGTTCCATGCTCATCCGCTCGAACCATCAGAACGCAAAATCATGCTTTGGGAGATTTGGGAAAACGAAGAAGCTGTTAAAGTCCATTTTACGAAAAAACATACAAAAGACGTTCAAAAACAAGAATTAACGGAAGTAGAATGGTTAATGAAAAGCAATGTGAATGAGTAAAAGGCTTTGTCTATTGTTGGCCGACTCTGCCGACAACGATCATCAGTTTCATTCACTAAAACCCTTGCTGTGCAAGGGTTATTTACTTTGAAAAGTTCTTTATTTCGCAGTCTTTTTATGGGTAAGGAACAGGCTTGGAATGAAGATGGCCGCAAGGATGATGACGGATACTAGGAATCCGGCATGGTAGCCTTTTAAACTGTTCGGAATCGTCGGCTGCAATCCTTGTATGACAGTTGCGGTAACGGTTGCGATCACAGCTGACCCAAAGCTGGAACCGAGGTTTTCAATCATATGAATACCGACACCCGCTTCCGGAAGCTGCTTGCTGTCAAGGCCTGTATAAGCGTCACTCATTAATGGGAGCATAATTCCTCCAAAACTGGTGCCGCGGATAAATAATACGACGGAAATCCAAATCATACTTGTGTTATCGGTGATAAAAATAAGCGGGATAGATCCGATCAGCGAAAGAACAAGACTGACCGTAACCACGTATTTCGCACCGATCTTATCAATCATTTTTCCGATCAGCGGACGAGTCATGAGCATTCCGACTCCTTGAGGGATTAAAGCGAGTGCTGCTCCGACTGCCGTGAAATGACGAATGTTTTGAAAAAACAGCGGAAGTATTAACATCGGCCCCATGATGGCAACATTCGCTAAGAACAACCCGATCGAAGATGATAAGAAGCTCTTGTTTGCAAACAAATTCATAGGCAGCACGGTTTGGTTTTTCTTGATCAGATTATATACAAGATAAATGGCTGCTGAAACAAGACCGATGCCCGCCCATAAAATGGTGTCGCTATTGTTAAATGATGCATGATCCGCCGCTTTTGTAATAGCGTAAATCAATGCCGCGCTCATTAATGACAAATTGATAATCCCGAAAATATCGAGTTTACGATCTTTGTTGAATGGTTCAAAGTCTGGAATGGTTTTCATCATAAGCGGTGCAGCAATCAAAACGATGAACACGTTGATGTAAAAAATCCAATGCCATGAAGCGCCTTGGACGATGAAGCCTCCGATGACAGGTCCTAAGATCGGGCCGAAGATCATAGGGGTGCTGACGATTGCCATCACTTTTCCCAGGTTTTCCGGACCTGCCGTTTTAACCAAGAGTGTTGACATAAGCGGAGTCATAATGCCGGCGCTGAATCCTTGAAGCAAACGAAAGAAGATAAAGTTGGAAACGTCACGGCTCATCCCCGCAAAAACAGAAATGACACCAAAGGCGATGACTGAGCCGATGAAGATTTTCTTACCGTTATATTTGTTCATAAGCCAGCCGGATACGGGTACTGCAATCGCAAGTGCTAAGACATAGCCTGTAACGGACCACTGAATGGTATCCAATGTCGTGTTGAAGTCTTTGGTCAGTTTGTCGATGGCGATGTTTACCATCGTAGAGTCAAGCATTGGAGCGATTGCTCCCAGTGCAATAGCCCAGGCGGCTGTGAGAACTTCTTTTGGCAGCCGAAGTTCCTTTCTTTTATGTGTTGACATATTATTCTCCTCTCAAAATCGCTGTATTTGTTTCCTTGTCAACAAAATAATAGAGTGATTTTGTTTCTTTGTCAACAATAAGAGAGATATAAAAAGGCAGCCCGTTTTCATGGAGCGGGGCTGCCTATGGTTTTATTCCGATTTGATGTCTGCACCAAGTTTCTTTATTTCTGAATCCAAATGCCTGCTGTATGTTTCCACGAAGTTCAGCATCGTGTCAAATTGTTCATCGGTTACTTGTTCAAACACGATTTTGTCGCGTTCTTGAAACTCTTTGTGCAATTCCTCGTGAATTTTATAAATGACTTTTCCTTGCTCGGTAAGCCTGAAATAGATTTCTTTCTTGTTAAGCGGCTTCTGATAGCTTTCGATAAGGCCTTTATTGATAAGCTTCTTCGTTAATTTACTTATGGCGCCTCTTGTCATATAAAGAGACTCCGCAAGTTTTGTCACATTGGCGTCTTCAATTTTTTCGATGAATTCGATGCAATGCACTTCAGAAGGTTTATGCCCCTTAAGGCTTTCTTCCATCTTCAGCCTATTCAGCCACACCATCTTGTTAAAAAAGTCCCTGAAATCCGTGAGGAGCTGTTCTTTTTTGTCCATGGCCCGTCCTCCTGCTCGGTGGTGCTTACACAATATTATAAAATTTTTGTTTCTTTTTCAACAATCGTAAAGTTATTATTTAGGAACTGAGAGATAGTGCGCAGAAATAAGAAGGAGGGGGAACAGAAGAAGTATTCTATTTAAAAAGCGGTTTTTTAACCGAAACGTGGGTTTTCGGGTATTTTTCTTTCCGTATTCGTTACTTTCTCAGTTTCATAACAGGCTAACTCTACAGCCTTATAAAAAAGCAGGCTGCGCAATGAGCCTGCTTGAGATTCGCATCAATCATTTTCCTGTTGCGGCGTCATAAAAAGCGTCAATTGCGGTTGTGTATTTCAAGACGTTTTTAGACACTTTGGCGGTTGCGCCTAATGGATACGCGTCTGACAGAACGCTGGAGTGAGCCTCGGGCTCCCAGTAAAATACGCCGGTTCCTTTGCCGTTCGGAACCGCTTTCACCAGTTTTATGGTGTCTTTTATGGTCCAGTAGGAATCTTTCGGATTATTTTCATCTCCGCCCAGTTCAACCACCATGACTTCCTTGTTGTAGCGTGAGGCGATGTCATTCAAATTAGATGATAATTGGCCGGTGAGCTCCCAGTACGGCTTACCTTCCCAATAGGGATAGAATGAAACGCCGATGATGTCGGTTTTTCCTCCGTTTTTAAAGAATTGATCAAACCACCATCTGAATAGGCTGTTGTCCGTGCCGTGTGCCAAATGGCTGATGACCTTGGTGGCCGGGCTGACGGATTTCACGGCGTCATAGCCTTTGTTCAGTAAGGCGGTCAATTTGCTGAAATCGTTCGTGCTGCCGTCGGGCAGTAAAATTCCTGAATTCATTTCATTCCCTACTTGCACCCAATCAGGGGAGATGCCGTGATTTTTAAGTTCTTTCATGACATCGTACGTATGGTTATACACGGCTGCCTGCAGCTGGCTGCTTGAATAGCCGGTCCATTGGTTCGGCTTGATCTGGTGGCCGGGATCAGCGAACACATCACTGTAATGGAAGTCAACCATTACCTTCATTCCTAACGCTTTTGCCCTTTTGGCCGCCGCAAGTACGCCCGCTTTGTCACTATAGCCGAGCATGGTCCATGTTGTGCCGTCTTTCAGCCAATAATAGCTGCTTGGCGGATTCACAAACACTCTCAGTCTCACGGCATTTATTCCGTGATCTTTAAGAATCTGCAAGGCATCTTTCTGTTTTCCGCCGTCATCCAGCCAGCGCACACCTTCATCCTCCATTTGTTTCAGCCATCCTATATCAGCGCCATAGGCAAACGGGGCATCCGCTTTTGCTTTAGGAGACTTCTCAAAGAATGTAAAAGCGGTGAAAATGAGAGAAAGACAGATTGCGTTTACAAATACACGTTTCAATCGGTTTTTGAACATCACAATACCTCCTGATAAAAAAGATTGTTGATTGATTTCACTCTGAATGTTTCAGCTGCCATTCTCCAATAACGTCGTGAAACGCTGAAACGCCTGAATTCCTTCGGATGTCATTTTAAAAACGCCTGCATCGGTCAGCGCGCGTAAAAATACATTCGCGGTTTCTTTTTGTAAAACAGCGGCTGCATTTTCCGGTGTCACGTCTTCATCCGCTTTGATGTTTTCAGCCCACGGAAGATGAATGTCTTTGATGTCATGAGGTTCATTCAGTAAATACTTTTTCACTTCTGCCAGCTCATCTTTCAGGCGGGGAGGTAAAACGGCGAGCCCCATCACTTCAATCAGACCGATATTTTCTTTTTTGATGTGATGGACATCTTGATGCGGGTGAAAAATGCCATCCGGATAATCTTCGGAGGTGCGGTTGTTTCTGAGAGCGAGATCGATTTCGAAATCCGTTCCCCTGCGTCTGGCAATCGGGGTGACGGTATTATGGGGTTCATTCGTCTTCGCGATGATGCTGACGGTTTCGTCTGAATATCCCCGCCACTTTTCAAAAACATACGCAGCGGCATCTGTCAGCAAATCCGGATCTTTTGCGCGAAGGCGGATCACTGATACCGGCCACTTCACGGCTTCGGCCTGAACGTCTGGAAAATGACGCATATGAAAAGGGTAGAGGGAACCCGCTTTTGCCATCGGAAACTCATGGGCGCCGCCTTGATAATGATCGTGTGAAAGAATGGAACCCCCTACGATCGGCAAGTCTGCGTTTGATCCCGCGAAATAATGCGGGAAAATTTCCGTAATGGCCAGAAGCCTTCTGAAGCTGTCGCAGCTGATTTTCATCGGCTTGTGCACGCTTGAAAGAAAGATGGCATGCTCGCTGTAATACGCATAAGGAGAGTATTGAAAACCCCACTGTTCTCCCGCTAAGTCAAGCCTGATGATGCGGTGGTTTGAACGGGCGGGGTGATGCGGTGTTCCGGCATACCCCTCGTTTTCCATACAGAGCAGGCATGTCGGATACCGGTTTTCCGGACTGTTTTTTACCGCGGCGATGTCTTTAGGGTCTTTTTCGGGCTTTGATAAATTAATGGTGATGTCCAATTCTCCAAAAGGTGTTGGTGAGCGGTACACGATATTTTTTCGGATGGCCCGCGTCTTAATATAGTCGTTGTTTTGGCTCAATCTATAAAAATAATCTGTTGCTTTTTTCGGGCAATCTGATAATAATTCGCTGAATGCGGCATTGATCAGAGAAGGGGCCGGTGTGATCACGTCCATGATTCTGCTTCCCAGCATGTCTCTTTCAGCCGGCGTATCGTTTATGATTGACCGTTTTACCGCGTCTTTCACCATTTCGTCCACATAGTGAAGCCTGTTTTGTTTCTTGATATGTTTCGGTTCTGCATAATCCGTCAGTCCGAGCAGATCGAGAAGTCTGTTTCTTGTGTAAATCACATCTGTTTCATTAATGTCGCCTAAGACAGTGCTTTCTTTCAGAAACCCTGCCACTGATTCAAAAACGTCAATGACCGCCGCCTCCATTTCATTTGTCCTTGTATCCGTTTGGATGATGCCGATGCCAATTCCATGCTGACGCAATGATTTCCGATATGTCCGTTTGTTTCGGATTCCAGCCGAGAATGTTCCGCGCTTTATCGCTGGAAGCGATGAGGGTGCTTGGATCACCGGGTCTTCTTGCGGCCGCTCTTACTTTTATGTCTCTTTTGGTCACTTGCCGGGCCGCTTCCGCCATTTCTGATACGGAAAACCCGGTGCTTGATCCTAAATTGAAAATGCCGCTGTCTCCGCCGTTTTGCAAATATTCCAGAGCGAGAATATGAGCATCGATTAAATCGGAAACATGGACATAATCGCGGATGCACGTGCCGTCTTTTGTATCATAGTCAGTGCCGAATATCAAAACCTCCTCGCGCTGACCGAGCGCGGTTTGTAAAAGGATAGGGATAAGATGGGTTTCCGGATGATGATCTTCTCCGATGGAACCGTCCGTTTTCGCGCCGGCAACGTTAAAATACCGAAGCGAGACATATTTTATGCCGCAGGCGGTTTCACACCACTTCAGCATTTTTTCTGCCATGAGTTTTGATTCGCCGTATGCGCTTTCCGGCTTTTCCGGCATGTCTTCTGTGATGGGCACTTTTTCAGGTTCGCCGTATACAGCGGCGGATGAAGAAAACACAATGTGTTTCACCCCGAATTCCTGCATGACCTCCAGCGTAATTTGTGTACCGTACACATTATTATTGAAATATGAAAGAGGGTCTTTCATTGATTCGCCCACAAGGGATTGAGCGGCAAAATGGAGAACGCCTGTTACGTTCTCCTTCGCAAACACAGAGCGAAGAAACGGTTTGTCACGGATATCTCCATAGTAAAAAACTGCTTTTTCATGGACAGCTTTCCGGTGGCCTGTCTGCAGATGATCCACAGCTATCGTTTTCAATCCTTTGTTTAATAATTGATCAACCGCATGAGAACCGATATAGCCGGCGCCGCCGAGAACGAGAATCGCCATGATTTAGTTTTCCCTCCATTCAGCCGCGCCATCGCTTATATCTGCGATGTAAAAAGAAGCTTCAAGACCTGTCCTGCTGCGGTAGTGAGATGAAACGGCCCGGATAAAGCCGGCGGTTTCTTCACTTTCTACAATGGCTATGGCGCAGCCGCCGAACCCCGCGCCCGTCATCCGCGCTCCGAGTGCTCCTTCTTTCCAGGCTGCTTCAGCGAGCGCGTCTAATTCGTCACCGGTCACTTCATAATCATCGCGTAACGAACGGTGGGACGCATTCATCAGCTCGCCGAACGTTTTCAAATCATTCGATTTGAGAGCTTCCGCGGCTGAGAGGGTTCGCTCGTTTTCATTGACCGCGTGCCGGGCTCTTTTACACAAAGTTTCACAGGAGAGAAGGGATTCGAGTTCGTTGAATTCTTCTGCCGTCAATTCCGCAAGTGATGCGATATTCCGATATTGCCGCAGTTCCGAGAGAGCCTCGTCACATTCGCTGCGGCGTTCATTATATTTTGAAGCCGCCAGCTCCCGGCGCTTGTTCGTATTCATAATGACGATTTTATATCCGTTAAAAGCAGCCGGAATCATTTCGTGCTCAAGCTTATCGCAGTTTAACAGAATAGCCATGTTCTTTTTGCCTTTTTGCACTGCGAATTGATCCATAATGCCTGAATTCACGCCGATAAATTCATTTTCGACTCTTTTTCCGATAAGCGCCAGTTCAGTATCGGAAACATCCAGACTGAATAACTTCCTTAAAATGGAACCGGTTAACATTTCAATAGAAGCGGAGGAGCTTAAACCGGCTCCGTTTGGAATCGTACCGTGAAAAAGAATATCCATTCCGCTGTCTATTTGGCCGCCGGCTTTAAGAAGGTAATGGATCATCCCCTTCGGATAATTGGCCCAGCCGTCTTCTTTTTTGTATGCTGTGGCGGAAAGATCAAGGCAGACAATGCCGCTGTCAGGAAAGTTTTCTGAGTATAACCGGATCTGATGATCTCCGCGTTTTGCGCATACGGCATATGTTCCGATCGTAATCGCGCAGGGGAGAACGTGGCCGCCTATATAATCCGTATGTTCCCCGATCAGGTTGATCCGGCCGGGTGCGAAAAACAGTTCTCCGTTACTTCTCTTGAAAACGTCTTCGAATCTTAATTTCAAAAGTTTTGCATCCATGATAAACCCCCGATTCTATTTTGAGGTATGCTCCAGTATGAACTGAATGGCTTTTTGTGAATTTCTGGTGAGGCTGATATATTCCGCTCCTTTCGTTGCGATGAGTTTCACTTGCAGGCGATCCGCATCTTCTTTAATGTCATCGTAATAAGAGCCGACTTGCGGAGCCAAAATGATCATATCGAAGTCTTTCATGATGTCGTAATGGGAACCGTAGGCGCCTGCTGAGGCGGTAATCGGCACGTTATATTCTTCGGCTCCTTCTGTCAGTGCGTTCGCAAGCATGGCGCTCGTTCCCGCTCCGGCGCACAGCACTAACACATTGGTGCTGTGTTCCAAGGCGGATGAGGATTCCTGAAGATTTGTGCTGATGACGGAGGACGCGTCTTCTGAGGCGCCGGCCATGGCGGGCTGTCTCTCCCAGGCTTTTTGCGGCGCGCTTTCAGGCTCGGTGTGTTGGGCTTCTTTCGCCGCTAATACTTTGTCATAAGCTTTGCAGAATGGCAGGTATATCAGGAAATCGACAATGATTAATACAGCCGTCAGCACAAAAGCCGAGAGCCCCATGCCGGTTCCGAGAATCAAGCCGGCGGGCGCCGGAGTGGCCCACGGAAGAACATACATAAAACTGTTCATTCCGATAACATCCACAAAAAATTTAAACAGACAGACATTCACCATCGGCGTTACAACAAACGGAATGAAAAAATAAGGATTTAAAATGATCGGCGCAGCAAAGAGAAGAGGTTCGTTTACTGCGAAAGACACCGGAACTGCGGATGCTTTTCCGACTGCTTTCAATTGCTTGGATTTCGCGAAAAGCAGAAAGATAAACGGAACAACAAGGGTTGCGCCGGTCCCTCCCATTGTGCCGACGAAGTTCCCGAGTCCGACGGTCAGCACGTTGGACGCTTGCTCGCCGGCATTATGAAGCTGAAGATTCGCCTCCACATTTGCGTAAATAATAGCTGCGATGGCAGGTTCCACAATAGAAGGCCCGTGAACGCCGACAAACCAGAACAGCGCCATCATTCCCCAAATGACACAAATCCCAAGATAACCGTCTGCGGCGGTAAAAAACGGCGATAAGAGAGAGGAGAGAGCCTCTGCAAAAGATACGTTCAGCGTATTCCTGATCAATAAATCAACGATCACCATGGCCAAAACGGAAAAAGCGAACGGAAAAACATCTTTAAATGTTTGTGAAATGGTACCCGGCACTTCTTTAGGCATTTTAATCGTAATATTTTTCAGCACGCAGAATCTGTAAACGTTCACCGTTATGAAAGCGGATACAAAAGCGGCTAAAAGACCTTTTGTGCCGAGATATTCCGTGGAGAACCCGCCGTCGATTTGAGTGACGCTTAAAATGAGAAACCCGACGACTGAAGCAAGCATCGCTGAAACGGGGTTGATCCCTTTGTTTTTCGGCATTTTTCGGTTCATTGATTCACTCAGGCATTTCGCACTTGTTGCCGCAACGATCAGACCGAGGGCGCCCATTGAATAGTTATAAACTTTCCAAAGCCATTCAGAAACACTTTTAGGCCAAGTGAAACCCAACACTTCCGGCACAGCGGCGGTGAGGATGAAAATGCTGGCGAATAAAATAACAGGCATGGCAGTTAAGAAGCCGTCGCGGATCGCGCCTAAATAAATGTTTCTTGAGATTTTTTCGAAAAACGGTTTTCCCTTTTCGATTTGCTTGATGATACCGTTCATTTTTCCACTCCTTATCGGCGGCTTCGGTAGAGTTCTATAAAATCCTGAATAAGATCACGGAGCAAAAGGGTTGTCATCAAGTGGTCCTGACCGTGAACGAAAATAAACCCTAATTCCATGTCCTTGCCGTCAGCTTCTTCAGCTAACATTTTCGTTTGCGCATTGTGGGCGAGGGTTAAATTTTCATCGGCGCTTTTCAATGCTGCTTCCGTGTTTTCGAAGTTTCCGCCACGGACTTCTTTCAGGACTTTCAATAAAGTGCTTCTGGCGTCGCCGGCATAGGCGACGATTTCAAAACCGAGCATCTGCAATTCTTCCTTTGTCATGAAAAAACCTCCTAAAGATGGCACACATGATGAAAAGATACTCTTTTCACCATGTATGATCGTTAAATGATTGTTTTTGTTTCACTTACAAGTTTGTACCAGTAGGCCGATTCTTTCGGATACCGTTTTTGGGTGTCGAAGTCGACGTAAAAAAGACCGTAACGTTTGTTGTAGCCGTTGGTCCATGAAAATAAATCCATTAAGGACCATAAGAAGTACCCCTTTACATTGACTCCGTCGGTAATCGCTTTACTGACGGCTTCTAAATATACTTTTAAATAGTCGATTCTTGCCTTATCCATAATGATGCCGTCTTCAAACTCATCTTTATAGCCCATGCCGTTTTCGGTAATGTAAATTTTGTTATATTGCGGATAGTCCCGTTTGATGCGCATCAGCATGTCATACATGCCTTCAGGATAGATGAGCCAGTCCCAATCGGTCCGCTTCAGGCCTTCTTTGTAAATTCGTTCGCCGATTCCTTTTACTTTATAGACCGAAGTGCCCTTATCGCCCGTTCCGTTATGGTGAATAACGGTTTCTCCGTCGTACGCTTTGACGAAATGGCATTGATAATGATTGATGCCGAGATAATCATTGCGCGTCGAGGCTTTTTTCATCACGTCAAAGTCACTGTCTGAAAACTCGTATGAAGCGCCGTTTGCCTCACAGATTTCATCCAGAGCCCGCATGGTTTCCTCAGAATAATAGCCAAGGTAGGTGGCATCGAGGAGGAATCTCACTGATAACGCGTCATCCAGAAAACAGGCGTGGCGGTCTTCTTCTGTGCCGCTGGCGGGATATTTTGTTTCCAATGAGTGGACGACCCCGATTTCTCCCGGATAACCGCCGTCTTTAAAAAGATTGACGGTCATCGCATGCGCTACCATCATGTGATGGAGGCATTGAATGACTTTTGTGATATCACTTTTAACAGATGGCGGGAAAACCCCGAGTAAATACTGGTTGGTGGCTGTGGGATAAATTTCGTTAAACGTGCTCCAATATCTGATTTCGCTGAATTCTTTAAAGCAAAACTCCGCATAGCTGACGAACGCTTCTATTGCAGCGCGGTTGAGGAAATCTCCCTGATCAAATAATCCTTTCGGTGTATCGAAATGATGCAGCGTGACAAAAGGGGTGACGCTGCGTTTATGGCACTCTGAGAAAATACGATGATAGTAATCAACACCTTCCTGATTGATTTTGCCCGTGCCGTCAGGAAAAATTCTCGTCCAGGCTATAGAAAGGCGGATGCCGTTTATTCCGAATTTTTCACATAGTTTAATATCTTCCGGAAACTGGCGGTAAAAATCACTTGCCGGATCAGGGCTGAATCTTCCCTGTTTTTCAAGAAATTCATCCCAGGCCACAGGCCCTTTGCCGCCTTCTTTTGTGGCGCCTTCCGCTTGATATGCCGCAGTCGCTCCGCCGAAAATAAAGTCATGAGGTAATTTGAGCATTACTGAATCCTCCTTCGCCAATGTGTGAATTGGAGTTTGTTAATGTTTGTAATTGTTATCTTTTGTTTAATAGTAAACGCATACATTTTTGTTGTCAATAGCTTCATAAAGAAATAACATCTGTATTTATAGGGGTTATGTAAGTTTGTCGTTGTTTTATATGTTAATTATGTTGTTTGTTAGTGTTTGTTTTTGTTGACCGGATTGCCGCAGTATGTTAGATTGTGTGTAAAGTTGAGGGGATGATTGAACATGTTAAAAAAAGAGCGGCTTTTAAAAATCATCGATATTGTAAACTCGCGGGGGTTTATTACGGTGAGTGATATTATCGATGAACTGGAAGTTTCTGATATGACAGTGAGAAGAGATCTGGACGAGCTGGATAAGGCCGGAAAAATCGTACGTATTCACGGAGGCGCACAGAGCATATCTTATTCCATTGATCACGAATTATCGCATAATGAAAAACTGGGTGTTCAAATGGAGGAGAAGGGGAAGATCGCGGAACTCGCAGCTTCCTATGTAAATGACGGCGATACCGTTTTTTTAGGGCCCGGCACGACGATTGAACTTTTAGCCAAACACCTGCTGCATAAGCGAATCAGGATTATCACAAACAACTATCCCGTATTTGATATTTTGAAACATGGCGACATTGCGGATACCATCCTGATTGGAGGCGACTTCCGAAAAAATACCGGTGCCTTCGTCGGCCCCATCGTGAACGGCAATCTGCAGAAATTCAATTTTACGAAAGCTTTCATCAGCGCAAACGGCATACATAATGATGAGATTTCTTCTTACAGCATTGAAGAAGGGGAAGCCCATCAAATCGCGCTGAATAATTCGCGGACGAAATTTTTGCTGGCGGATAATAAAAAATTCAACCGGGAAGATTTTTACGTGTTCTATAACTTGCATGATATGGATTATCTGATTACGGATGATAAAGTGATGAAAGATGTTCAAATTCATTACGAGCAATATGTAGATGTCAAAATCGCAAAAAAATAAAAAAGGCGGGCGGTTCGATGAAAGGGGTTATTTTTGATTTCAACGGCACGATGTTTCAAGATTCGTATCTGCACGAAAAAGCATGGTTTTTCATGGTGAAAAAATACGGGCCGAAAACCATTTCTGATGAAGACATTTTCGTTAACATTCACGGGAGAACAAACAGTGAAATCCTGACGTATTTTATTTCCGGCGATTTAACAAATGAAGAAATCGAGAAGCTGTCTTTTGAAAAAGAAGCCTACTACAGAGAATTATGCCTTGAAAACAAAGATGAGTTAAAGCTGACGAAGGGACTGACCGGCGTATTGAACCATCTGAAAAAATCAGAAACGCCAATGACCATTGCCACGGCTACGGTAAAGGAAAATGTCGAGTTTTACTTTGACGTCTTTCAGTTGGATCGGTGGTTTGATTTTGACAAAGTCACGTTTGATGACGGGAGCTTCCCCGGAAAACCGGCGCCGGATATTTTTCTCATCGCATCGGAAAAGTTAGGCCTCAAACCTGAAGATTGCTTAGTCATTGAAGATGCCTTTTCGGGGCTCACAGCGGCGAAAAAAGCAGGTGCAGGCAAGATTATGGCCATTGACCCGCTCGGAAAAAACCGCGCGCTATTTGAAGAAAAGCAGCTGGCGGATGACGGGATACTGACAGATTTCACCTCGTTTTTTGAGGTGATTGCCGGACATTCTGTTTGAGAGATCAGCCGGTTTTTTATGCCGATATGGCTGTACAGGCTGCGGACTCCGTTCGCAACACGGGATGTTTTTGTGTTCGGCGGTGTCTGCTTCTCGTGAAGAAAGGGGGTTCGCTTTTTAATCGGAGTCACTTTTAAGACAGGGGTATCCCTGTTTTTTTAAATTCCTCGTATTTACAAACAAGCGCGTTTATATGTTTCACGATAAAATCCTGAGCATACAAGAAAACCAGCCATCCTGTAAGTCCAAGCCCTGATGCGGCAATGAAAGACAGTGAATGGCGAAGGGCGATGCCGATAATGACCAGCATAATGACTGTAGAGGGGATGCCGGAAGCCACGCTGAATGCAAAATGACTTAATGTCTCCTTCGTTTCGCCTTGGATGTACAGCCAAATCATGCTCAGCATACTGACAATTGGTAAAGCCGCTATAATACCTCCATAACTCGGGCTTCTTCTTGATATTTCAGTGATAACCCCAATAATAGCAGCGGAGACAATGATTTTAACGATCGTAAACATCTTCAGCACGCTCCTTCATCAAACTGAATGCTTTTAAGACAAGTGTTCGTTCTTCATTATTCATGTTGTCAAAAAGAAGCTGTTTAAGCTTTTCTTCATCAAGACCGGAATGCCGGTAAAGGACATCCGCCCCCAAACTGGTAAGTTTTAAAATGACTTTCCTCTCATCTTCAACACTTCTGGTTTTATAAACATACTTTTTCTTCAGTAACCGCTTTATATGTTCCGAAGCGGTATTATGCGATACTTGAATCGCTCCGGCAATGTCTTTTATTCCGACTGCCTTCTCTTTTTGAATGACTTGCAGAATCCGTACACCTTGGTGAGTGATTTTTTCATGGTGCTGATAACGGAGCCGATAGTAAATATCTGTCCAGAGGTCATTTAATCGTATAATTTCGTTAGACATCATAAGCCACCTTTTATCGTTTATTAAGATTATATCTTATATTACGATATATTTTCGCGGATTGAAAGCAATTTTTGAGCATGAGGGAGCGGCATTCGTTCTGTTTTTAGAAGATTGGAAGAGACAAGCGGCCGCAGCTTCAACGAATAAACTTATTTAATATACTCTCAATAAGTCATTTTCCTTATTTTAAGAAACGGCAGCTTAATACCTTCCGCATATAAATAAGAGCACTGACAATATGATAAAGAACCAAAGTATATATTCAAATGCAGTTTTTTTCAGCAGGGCAGTCCTGTGCTGATTGAAAAAGATACGGGGGATAAAAAGCGGGTAAGAAGATAAGGAAAGGAGAGAGACGGATGGAACTTGATTTTGTGATTCGTCTGGCGGTTGCGGGTCTGCTTGGGGCTCTTATTGGATTGGAGAGAGAATTCAGGGCGAAGGAAGCCGGTTTGAGGACGCATTTTTTAGTGGCCGTCGGCAGCGCCTTGATGATGATCGTTTCCAAATACGGCTTTTTTGATTTGTTATCCAACAGCCATACGTCCTTTGATCCGAGCCGGGTGGCGGCGCAGGTCGTCAGCGGTGTCGGATTTTTAGGAGCCGGCACGATTATTTTGCAGCGGCATGTCGTGCGGGGGCTTACGACGGCAGCGGGGATTTGGGCTACGTCGGGGATCGGGCTGACGATCGGGGCAGGTATGTATGTCATCGGCATCAGCGGCACGATTTTGGCGTTAATCGGGCTTGAACTGTTAAATTTTCTGTTTAAACCGGCGGCGCATTCTTTGTCTGTCAGTTTCAGGATTGAAGAGAAAGCCGTCATGCATGATATTTTAACTTCTCTTGAGGAAAAAGGAATTCTGATTACGTCCTATGAATTGAATAAGGCGGTGCTTGAAGTGAAGGGAAGGGTGAAAAGCAAAAGCGGGAAAGCAGCGGTATTGGAGAAAGTTCAAGCCCTCCCGTATATTCTGTCGGTCAAAGTTGAATAGCAGACAGGGGAAGCCTCCTGTCTGCAGTCATTTCTTTTCAAACATTAATACCAAGGATAGAACGGGATATACGGCCGCGGATAGTATGGGTATGGTCTGGGGTAATAATAAGGCGGCCGCGGATAGTATGGATATGGTCTGGGGTAATAATAAGGCGGCCGCGGATAATGATATGGCACCCGTTCGTGGCTCTCGGCTGTGTATTCATGATCGAAAGGATCGTACAAGAGGAAAACCTCCTTTTCAAATGTTGGTTCCGTTTACCTTATTCCTGTATGCCCGGTACGGTGTATGTACAACGGGCAAAAAAAAGACGCCGGTTATCATCCGGCATCTTTTTTTACACTTTCACATCAATTGAATGGCCGGCAGTCGGGTGCTGGGACGGCAGCATTTTCACTGTTTCTTCCGCCGCAGCCTGTGCATGCTGCATGACCGTTTTTGTTAAAGCGATATTTACATTCTGCGCCAGAGATGCCTGATGCATTGCGATTGATAACGCAGGGATATCCATAGCTTCCACCTCCTTATCCCTTCATATCGGCGGCGTGCTCCGATTATGAAGAGGGCTGGCGGTTTCTTTTTACGGCCCATTCTAAAAGTGCGGCAGCGCATACCCCGAGGGTATAGGCGAAAATGTCACTCCAGACAAATTGCCAGCCGAGGATCAGCCCGCCGAGCGTGCTGCTTCTGATCGCGTCAATCCACGGCGCGTGATACAGCTGGCTGCATTCAATCAGAAAGCAAAACGAGAGGCTCAAAATTGCGGCTGTTTCCGTCCGGATGTGCCGAAACAAAAGCCCGAATCCTGTAAAAATCATGGCCGCCCACAGGGCATCTCCTAAATAAGCGTTTATGATGCCGGGCAATAGGGCGGTGATGTATGCGGTTCTGGACAGCAAACCGAGGGCGATGATAAAAACGGTACATATTCCGTATGTCAATGGATGTCTATTCACTTCACACTGTTCCCCTTTTTTTGTACTCCCATGTATTGTAAGGAACGACGGAGAAGCTGTCTATGAAAAAAACGGCCCGGAAGGCCGCTTTTTTTGCGTTATCTGGCTTTTAGGTTGACATGATCTGCTTTTTGATCACTGCCGATGACGAAGCGGAGCTCATACTGCCCCGTATGGTAGACGTAATCTGTTTCGCCCGTTTTTGGCACTGTCAGGATTTTGTCAGCGCTGCCGATTTGTTTGCTTAAGACGTCAGGTGTGACGCTGCCGAGGTTTAAGCGCCGCTCGACCCCCGTTCCGAAATAGCGTATTTCCGAGATTTTTCCGTTTTTATGATAGGAAAATCCGTAGCCGGGGTTTCCCATGTTCCAGCTGTATAAATCAAATGGATTGCGGCTGTCTGCTTTTTGTTCCGGCTCGCCGATTTTATTGTAAACGTCCTGTCTTGTGCTTTGGTTGATTTTCAGGCCTTTCACATTTTGCGGCATTTCCCCTTTAAATGCCGATTGGTAAAGGCTGTTCACCAGTTCTTGTGCACGCTGGTTTTCCGTTTTTGAAGCGGCTGCGGCATGGACGGGCTGTGTATCCGAAAATGCTTCTGCTCCGAAAGCGCATCCCGTGAGCATCACGTGACGAGTGTTTTTTTCTTCAACATGTGAACGCCTCCTTTTTACCGCTCATACCCGTATGTTTCCTGAGATAAACCAGATGTTTTAGTGAAAGGCCGGTTGGGAATCATAGAGGATGTATAGAGGGGTACAGAAAGGGGAAAAGAAAATGGCTGATACAAAGAAAGTTACAATCAATGGGGTTGAAATGGAAGCGCCGGACGGCCAAACCGTTTTGCAGCTTTTGAACAATAGTTCAATTGACGTGCCGCACGTGTGTTATCACCCGAGTCTCGGGCCGATTGAAACGTGCGATACCTGTATCGTCAATGTTAACGGGGAACTGGTGCGTTCGTGTTCCGCGCAAATAAAGGACGGAGATGTCATCGATACGCTTTCGTCCGATGTGAAAAAAGCGCAGGTTATCGGCATGGACAACATTTTGCACAACCATGAATTGTACTGCACGGTCTGTGATTACAACAATGGGAGCTGCGAAGTACATAATACTGTAAAGGAAATGAAAATCAATCATCAAAGCATTCCGTTCGATCAAAAACCGTATCCTAAAGATGAATCAAATCCGTTTTACCGATATGATCCCGATCAGTGCATTTTGTGCGGACGCTGCGTCGAAGCCTGTCAGGACGTACAGGTAACCGAAACGTTAAGCATTGATTGGGAGCGGAAACGCCCGCGGGTCATTTGGGATCAGGATGTGCCGATCAATGAATCATCATGTGTTTCCTGCGGACATTGTTCGACGGTATGTCCGTGCAATGCCATGATGGAAAAAGGCATGGAAGGCGAAGCTGGGTATTTAACAGGCATTAACCAAGAGACGCTTCGGCCGATGATTGACATCACAAAAGGCGTCGAAACCGGATACGGATCAATTTTAGCCATATCGGATATGGAATCGGCCATGCGGGATGAAAGAATCAAGAAAACGAAAACCGTATGCACATACTGCGGTGTCGGCTGCAGTTTTGATATATGGACGAAAGGAAGAGACATTTTAAAGGTCGAGCCTCAGGCTGAGGCGCCCGCAAATGGAATTTCGACGTGTGTGAAAGGGAAATTCGGCTGGGATTTCGTCAATAGTGAAAAGCGCCTTACCAAACCGCTTATCCGGGAAGGAGACTCGTTTCGGGAGGCGGAATGGGATGAAGCGCTGCAGCTGATCGCTGATAAATTTACCGATATAAAAGAACATTTCGGCCCGGACGCTCTTGCTTTTATCACATCTTCCAAATGCACGAATGAAGAATCATACGCGATGCAGAAGCTTGCAAGAGCCGTTATCGGAACAAATAATGTCGACAACTGCTCACGCTACTGCCAGTCTCCCGCCACGGCCGGATTGTTCAGAACGGTCGGATACGGCGGCGATTCAGGATCAATTACAGATATAGAAAAAGCTGAGCTCGTGCTGATTATCGGTTCAAATACATCTGAGTCTCACCCCGTCTTGTCCACACGCATTAAACGTTCTCATAAGCTGCACGGACAGAAGCTCGTCGTCGCTGACTTGCGAAAACATGAAATGGCCGAGCGCTCCGACGTGTTTTTCCAGCCGCGTGCCGGATCAGATATTGTCTGGCTGAATGCCGTATCGAAATATCTGCTTGATCACGATTTGGCGGATACTGCATTTCTGAAGGAGAGAGTGAACGGATTAGATGAATTCGTGAAAAGCCTTGAACCTTATACGATGGAATATGCGGAGAAACATACCGGTGTGGACAAGGATACCTTAATCAAAGTGGCCCGGATGATTCATGAAGCCAAAAGTGTATGCGCACTGTGGGCGATGGGGGTCACCCAGCATATCGGAGGAAGTGATACGAGCACGGCCATTTCCAACATGCTTCTTGTGACCGGAAATTACGGCAAGCCCGGCGCAGGCTCATATCCGCTTCGGGGCCATAATAACGTGCAGGGAGCCAGTGATTTCGGCAGTATGCCTGACAGCTTCCCCGGCTATGAAAAAGTAACGGATGAAAAAGCCCGCAAAAAGTATGAACAGGGTTGGGGAACAGACCTGCCGAAAGAAATCGGAATGACAAATCATGAAATGATCGAAGGCATCCACTCAGGAAAACTGAAGTCCATGTACTTAAAAGGAGAAGAAATGGGGCTTGTCGACTCCAATATCAACCATGTTCATGCCGCATTTGAAAAGCTTGATTTCTTCGTTGTGCAGGATATCTTTCTTTCGCGTACGGCCGAGTTCGCCGATGTCGTGCTTCCGGCAAGCCCGAGCCTTGAAAAAGAAGGGACGTTTACGAATACGGAACGGAGGGTGCAGCGCCTTTACGAAGTGTTTGAACCGCTGGGCGATTCAAAGCCTGATTGGCAGATTATTACGGACATCGCCAACCGTCTGGGCGCTGATTGGCACTATGAACATCCGGCAGACATTATGGAAGAAGCGGCAATGCTTTCGCCGCTCTACGCAGGCGTCACTTACGAACGTCTCGAAGGCTACAATTCACTGCAATGGCCGGTTGCAGCGGACGGAACCGATTCACCGCTTTTATTTACGGATAAGTTCCCGTTTTCAGACGGCAAAGCGATTTTATATCCCGTTCAGTGGACCGAGCCGAAAGAATTTGGTGAAGAATATGATATCCATGTGAATAACGGGCGGCTGCTCGAGCATTTTCACGAAGGAAATCTGACTTACCGATCAAAAGGAATATCCGAAAAAACACCGAGTGTGTTCCTTGAGGTCTCGCCCGAACTCGCCGAAGAAAGAGGGCTGGAAGACGGAACGCTTGTCCGTCTGACATCACCGTACGGAAATGTGAAAGTCAAATGCGTCATTACAGACAGGGTAAAAGGCAAACAAGTCTATCTCCCGATGAACGATTCAAAAGACGCCGCCATTAACCTTTTGACAAGCAGCTATGCGGATAAGGATACCGATACACCGGCTTATAAAGAAACATCAGCGAAGATGGAGATTTTGAAAAAAGAAGGCGTTAATCCGCTTCCGAAAATCAATTTCCGTTACGGAAACCCGCAGCCGCAGATCGGTGTCCGGGTTGAGCGGAAATGGGCGCGTAAAGATTATGTATTTCCGGGAGACGCCGTAAAAAGGGGGAAACAGCAAAATGGCTAAAGCAATCAGCGGCATCCGAAAACAGACCGTCACAGAAGAAGACAAACGAAAAAAGGACTTAGAAGAGATCGAGACGGCTCTTTTACGAAATAAAGACGCGATTTTGGAATCTCTGCACATTCTTCAGCACATGAACGAGCGCGGCGTTTTGGCGCTTCTGCGCGGGCTCTTCGGCCAGGGAGACAAAGTGATGGATATCCTGGTGAAGAAGGCGAATACTCCGGAAACGGCCAATATGCTGAAAAATCTCCTGCTGTTAAGCGGCGTTCTCGGCATGCTCGATGTAAAACAGCTTGAGCCGTTTATCGTTAAAATCAATGCGGGCGTCACAAAGGCCGTCGAGGAAAAAGACAGCGGCAGGAAGACGGGGTATTTTGATATCGTCCGCGCTTTAAAAGACCCGGAAATCAACAAGGCCGTCACTCTGCTGTTTTCTTTCCTGAAAGGCATGGGCGCTGATACGGACGATATGGAAAGAAATACGCAGCCTCCTGAAGACCAAAAGCAGCACCAGAAACCGCAGACGAATGAGTGAACATATCTCCCGAGCCTGGCCGAAGGCTCGGGTTTTTTGTGCGCTTCTGCTGTTTTCTTGGGAGAAATTTCACCTCCGGATTTATGACTTTTGTTGTGTTATGTTAATAGTTCAGGTTATGAATAGAAAAAAATTGAAAATATGTGCTAGGATAAAATTCAAGGTACGTCAACTATTCAAATATGAAACAATCAGGAGTGATGAAACATGAGTAAGCTGAGGAGCACGAGACAAGCCATCCAAAGAACCCTGATGAAAGGAAAAAACGGCCTGGACGTATACAACCCTTTTCCTTGGTATGAAAAAATGAGACGGGAAAGCCCTATATACTTTGATGAAGAAACGAAGGTTTGGAGTGTGTTTTTATACGATGATGTCAAAAAAGTCATCAGTGATAAAGAGACGTTCTCAAGCCGCATGACTGATGTGAAAAGCTCGATTGCAAAGTCCATGCTGAATATGGACCCGCCGAAACATACCCAAATCAGATCTGCCGTCAATCGCGCTTTCACTCCCCGCGTCTTGAAGGAATGGGAGCCGAGAATTAAAGACATTACCGATCATCTCCTGAAACAGGCAAAGAACAAAGGGCGGATTGATATCGTTAAAGATCTCTCTTACCCTTTGCCGGTCATGGTGATTTCAGAATTATTAGGCGTTCCGTCCGAACGTATGGATCAGTTTAAAAAATGGTCGGATATTCTCGTCAGCATGCCGAAAGATGCGAGTCCTGAAGCGGCGGAGAAAAATCAGCAGGAACGTGACCAATGTGAGGCGGAGCTGGCGGCGTTTTTTGCGGGAATAATAGAAAGCAAACGAAAACAGCCCGGCCAAGATATTATTTCTATTTTGATAAAAGAGGAAGAAGAGGGAGAGAAGCTCACGCCAGAAGATCTGATCCCGTTTTGCAACCTGCTTTTAGTGGCGGGAAATGAAACAACGACTAATCTCATTTCAAATGCGGTTTACAGCATATTAGAGACGCCCGGCCTTTATGAAGAGCTGAGACAGGACCCTTCTCTCATCGCGCAAACGGTGGAAGAAACGCTGCGTTTTCGCGCTCCCGCTCCGTTTGTCAGAAGGACGGTCCGGCACGACACTGAGCTGCGCGGACGCCGCTTGAAAAGCGGGGAGATCGTTCTCTGCTATGTTGCATCTGCCAACCGTGATGAAAACAAATTTGAGAAGGCGGGCGTATTTGATATTCATCGCCAATCGAATCCGCACCTTTCCTTCGGATTCGGCGTACACTTCTGCTTAGGCGCTCCGCTTGCCAGACTTGAAGCGGAAGCCGCGCTGAAAGGAATTGTAAAAACCTTTTCACACCTTGAGCCCGTCCGGATTGAGCCGATCCGAAACAGTGTCATGTACGGGCTGGAGTCTTTAGAAGCGGAGATAAACGAAAATGAAGGAGAAGAAAAAAGATGAGAAAAACACACATCGCCATTATTAATGTGGCCGCTCACGGTCATGTCAATCCCACGCTGCCTGTGGCCGAGGAACTTGTCAATCGCGGGTATAAAGTGACATTCGCTACGACTGAGGAATTTGAAGCTTCCGTTGCCAAAACGGGTGCTATTCCCGTTTTATACCGCACAAGCATAAAGGCGGACCCGAAGACGATAAAAGAACGGGTAAATAAAAGTGACGCGTTTGTAATGTTTCTGGAAGAAGCGGTTGAAGTGCTTCCGCAGCTGGAAGAGCTGTACAAAGACGACCTTCCTGACATCGTCCTGTTTGATTTTTTAGCGCTTGCCGGAAAATTGTTTGCGGATAATGGCGGCATCCCGGCCGTAAAGTTCTGCCCGAGCTATGCAATGAATGAGTATTTTCAATTAGGAAGAGACGAAGAAACGATGGAAGCGGCCAAACAGGCGATAGAAGAATATCAGGAGAAAATTGAAAATGAACAAGTGAAACGGATGACAATGGAAGAATTTTTCATGCCTGAAAAATTGAATATCGTCTTTATGCCAAGGGCCTTTCAGCCGAAACAGGAAACCTTTGATGAACGATTCTGTTTTGCGGGTCCGTCTCTTGGAGAACGCACAAATACGGGAAGTCTGGAAATTGATGCAGCCGATGACCGTCCGCTTATGCTCATCTCACTGGGAACGGCGTTTAACGCCTGGCCTGAATTTTACCGGATGTGTATTGACGCGTTTCGGGACTCGGACTGGCGGGTTATTATGTCAGTCGGCACAACAATTGATCCGGAAAGTTTTTCGGATGTGCCCGATCACTTTATCATCCGCCAGCACGTTCCGCAGCTTGATGTGCTGGAGAAAGCAAAGCTGTTCGTATCTCACGGCGGGATGAACAGTACAATGGAGGCGATGAATGCGGGTGTTCCGCTCGTTGTCGTTCCGCAAATGCACGAACAAGAGGTTACCGCAAAGCGTGTGGATGAATTGGGGCTTGGCGTGCATCTGCCCCCGAAAGAAGTCACTGTGGCCCGTCTGCAAAAAGACGTTCAGAACGTATACGGCGATAAAAACATCCTCAGCCGCGTGAAAAGCATGCAGGAGAAAATAAAAGAAACCGGCGGCCCCAAACAGGCTGTTTGCGCCATTGAAGAATTTTTGGAAAAGGCGTCCGTCGAAAATTGATTAGGAAAACAGGCAGCACCGGACGGCTGCCTGTTTTGTTATATATTTTTCTTCATGCCGCATCTCCGGCATTCCCTCAAAAATTTTCCGCCCTTCACTGAACTTTTAAACAGCGTGTAATCGCAATTGTCACATCGGCCGCTGTGAACATCAGGATATTCATTGAACTCATAAATGACCGAAGTATCGTATCCTTTTGTCTCGAACTCTTTTTTTGTTTCCATGATTGAAAGTCCCTCCGCGAATCAAATCGTTCTGCCCGGTTAATGATACAGCAACTGCACGGGGGATTCAACGGGAGCATAGCTTGATTTTCCCGGCTGATTGCGTAACAATAATAGAAATAAATGACGGCCTGCCATAGGGCGCCCGGCATCTGAAGGGAAGAAGAAAACAGCGATGGGAAAAGGATTGAACGGGAAACGGATTGCCATCGGCGGTTCGCGGAAAACAGAAGAGATCACAAAATTAATAGAAAAGCAGGGCGGAACGGCGGTCATCCGTTCCCTCCAAGGAACCGTATACCTGGCGGAGGATCAAATGGAACCCGACGTAAGAACATTTGCCGAGCAAAAAGCCGACTGGGTGATATTCACCACAGGCATCGGTACGGAAACGTTATTGTCGGTATCGGAAAAAATCGGTCTGAAAGAAGAATTTTTAGCGGCCGTTCATGAAGCGAAAATCGGCTGCAGAGGCTATAAAACATATGCGGCCTTAAAAAAGCTCGGCATCACACCGCATGCCTCAGATGAAGACGGTACAACAAGAGGGCTGATCCGCTCCTTGGAACGATTTGACTTTAAAGATAAAAAAGTCATGATACAGCTTCATGGCGAGAAAGCGCCGGTTTTAACGGAGTTCCTTGAGAAAAACGGAGCGGAGGTATTCCCTGTTCTGCCGTATCAGCATATTCCGCCTGAAAGAGAGACGGTCGATAAACTGCTGGGAGAGCTGTTAAACGGAGAGGTCGATGCCGTATGTTTTACGACAGCCATTCAAGTGCGCTCTCTCTTTGATTATGCAAAAGAAAAAGGATCCGCAAAGGAATTGCAGCAGGCATTCGAAAAACACGTGCTTGCCGCCGCAGTCGGCAAAGTGACGGCTGAAGCGATCCGGGATGAAGGGGTAAAGAGGGTCCTTGCTCCGGACATTGAGCGGATGGGAGCGATGATTATTGAATTATCCCGTTACTATGAATCTCTGACCTTGTCATGAACCACCATTCAGCAGGGAAAAAGCTTACGCTTCCCTGCTGAATTTTTTTAATTGCCAGTGTTCCGTGAAAAGGGAAGGATATGTCAAGGCGCTGAGTATGATACATGTAAGAAGAGCGGAGGCCATCGTTGTAAAAACGATCAGCAGCTGAAAGCGCACCGCCTGTATCGGATCAGCCCCCGCTAAAATCTGCCCCGTCATCATGCCGGGAAGCTGAACGAGACCCAATGTTTTCTGGCTTTCAAGCGTCGGGATCATACTGAGCTTCATACTGGACGTCAATATCTGCCGGACGGCCTGCTTAGGCGTTCCTCCAAGAGAGAGAATCAGCAGGATTTCTTCTTTCCGCAGGTCTGCTTCCGAACTGATCCGGCTTAAAAACAGGCTTGAGAGCACCATGGAGTTTCCGATGACCATGCCGCTTATCGGAATGACATATCTTGAAGTGAACGGAATGATGTGAAGGGTCAGTAAAAGTCCCTGCGTCACGGTTTCCGCGATTGCCAGTGTCAGAAAAACGCGCCAAAATGAGCCGATCCGCATTTTTTTCCGTTTGGCGACATTGTGCGAAGCGGCCGTGAGCATGAGAAGCACCATTAATATGATAAATATCGGGTGATCACCGCGAAAAATCAGCGACAGCACATAGCCGATGATGAGAAGCTGAATGACGGCCCTGACGGTTGCGACGATCATATCCTTTTCGACGCCGGCTTTAAAAGATTTAGACAGGAATAAAGCGATAATGACAAATATACTTGTTAGTAACAGTGAAAGATCATTCATATCAGCACCCGCTCCCTTGTAAAAGCGCCCGGGCCTTTTCGTGTTTCGGTTCCTTAAAGAACGTTTTCGTTTCCGCGGTCTCTAAAAGCCGTCCCTCAGCCATAAACCATACCGTATCGGATAATCGTTCCGCTTGTTCAAGGTTATGGGTGATCCACAGGATTGTCAGCTGTTTTTGCCGATGGAGTTTCGTAATCAGTTTCTCAATGGTGAGAACGGATGAGGGGTCGAGCGCCGAGGTGATTTCATCCAGCAGCAGGATGGACGGCAGTCCGGCGAGAGTTCGCGCTAATGAGAGCTTCTGCCGCTGACCTCCGGATAATTCCTTTGCATTCCGATCCAGAAGCCCGCGCGGAAGGTCTGTAAAATCTGCGAGCTCTTCAGGCGTATAGTGCTGTGCCCCGTGGAGTTTTTCTGCGAGCAGAAGGTTGTCCCGCACCGTTCCCTCGAGGACGGGAGCTGATTGAAATGCAAGGCCCGCGGTTTTTCTGAGCTCTCTGATGTCCCAGTGTCTTATTTCTTTTCCGAATACAAGCACTTCCCCTTCATCAGGTGTATTCATCAGATTGCAAAGTGACAGCAATGTGCTTTTTCCCGCGCCGGAAGGCCCTATCAACGCCGTGATAGAACCTTTTTGAATATGTCCGGTTACACGGCTTAGGACATCAAAGGACGTATGGTTTTGTTCAAAGCGTTTGCCGGCTGACAGAAAAGATATTGCCGGAATTTCTTCTTTCATACAGGATGACACCTTTCGTAAAAAAATCAGGAACCGGTGAGATTGGCTGACGTTTGCTCAGCTGTTTTCTGGTCTGTCTGCCGGGAAGCGAATGTATGCATGACCATTCCCGCAATAATAATGAACAGTCCGGCAAATGAAAGAAGTGACGGAAACACCGCGGATAAAAAGACGATTTCGCCGATCAGTGCAAAAAGAACCTCTCCGGACTGCGTCGCCTCAACAGCAGCGAGCTTCTGCGGCTCATTCCTCACCATATCGGTGGCGCGGAAAAATAATACTGTTGCGATAACGCCAGAACTGAGTGCGACGATAAAGGATTGGAATGTCTGTCCCATTGAGGGAAGCCCGTCTCTATGCCAGCCGAAAGCGGCGATCAAAAGCCAAAACGGAAGGCTTGCGAGCGTCATGCCGAGCACCCGCTGAAACGTATCGAGTTTTCCGCCGTATTGTTCCAGCATTTTGCGGTTGCCGAGCGGATAGGCAAAAGCCGCGATGACGACCGGCGCCACGCTGAATAGTATCGTGCGGCCGGACAGAGAACCCGCATGCTGAAGCTGAATCAGCCCGGCTCCGATCAGGATGATGACGGAAGTAACCAGCGAAATCAGCGGGATCTTTTGTCTGACGGAAACCGGGCCCGCCGGTGAATTTTTTGTTTCGTAGAAAAACGGCGACAGAAGCACACCCGCGACAATTGTAATCTGCCACGTGCCGGCGATCAGCCAGCCAGGCCCATATGCCGCCGCAAACGTAATCGGGGCATAAAAAAGCACGAACCCGGTAAAACTCCACTTCAGCCAAAAAAACGGTTTTTTCCGGATTTCATGCCAGAGCGGCGCCCATTTTCCTTTCGCATAAACAATCAAAAATAAAAACGGAATCATAAAAAGAAAACGCAGGGAAGAGCTCCACATCCAGCTTCCGCCGGAAAGCTCCATCGCCCTGTTTAAAATAAATGTGACTGCAAAAAACAGAGATGCCAATATTCCGATCACGATGGCTTTCATTAAATCCCTCATTTTGACACATATTTTTTTATACTATACTATTCACCGGCAGGCTTCGCAATGGAATATGAAAAAATAGCGTTTTAACAAATGATGAATGGGAAACAGACATATACGGAGGTGAAAACAGTGCAGAAAGAGGATATTCAAGTGCTTTATTTCGAAGATGACGGCCGCATTCCGAATAACCCGAATCTTCCGCTTGTTATTTATAAAGCGGTATTTAATGAAGAAACGGTACAGAAAGCAGAGTCCGTCCTCCGCCGGCACGATTGGTCGAACAGCTGGACGGGCGGAGTATTTCCGTATCACCATTTTCACAGCACCACGCACGAAGTTCTTGTCGCGGTAAAAGGAAACGCGGTTTTGAGGTTCGGCGGGGAACAAGGAGCGGACGCCGTTCTTCAAATGGGAGACGCAGCGGTCATTCCGGCCGGCACCGGACATAAAAAACTGTCGGGCAGTTCTGATTTTACCGTGATCGGGGCTTATCCGGGCGGCCGGCAGTACGATACAAAAACGGAGAAAAATGATAGAACTTCAGAAGAAATCAGCCGTGTCCCGCTCCCGGAATGCGACCCCTTTACGGGAAAATCGGGCCCGCTTTTAAAATTGTGGGAAAAATGACAGGGGAAAAGCGGATGGTCTGTAAAAAAATAGCCTAAAAGAAACGTTATTACACCCCCGCCATATAAATAATTTCATAAACGAAACAATTCACGTTCAAATTTTGTTCAAAAAGTGTTATTATATAAGAGTAAATCAAATTGGGGTTTTTTATGTTTGCTATTTTCAGAGAGGAAAAAGAAATTTTGACTTATTCAATTGTTTTTGTTGATATAAAAATAATACTGGATATGGCAAAGTGAAAAACTGGGTAGTAAACATTTATTTTTGTAAATGATTGTGCATGAATTCACAATCTTGCTTTTTCATGCTTTTCTGCATGAAGGGGGAAAGGCTACCCTTTCCAAAAAAATCAGCATACTGCTTATAGTAAAGGAGAATCGGATATGCCAGAAACAATCGATCAAACAAATGCATCTGTCAGCCAAGGTCAACGCGATCTTATTGATCAGCTGCTAAAACCTGAAGTTCAAGAATCACTGACTGTTTTAGTGGATCAGCTTCCAAAACTGACTGAGTTAGTAAATATTTTAACGAAGTCTTATGATTTTGCACAGTCTGTAGCGACAGACGAAGTATTGAAGAGCGATACAGTGGGTGCGCTTACAGAAATTCTTGAGCCGGTGAAAGAAACAGCGAAAGAAGTTGCGGCTACTGCGATCGAAGCAAAAGACCGCGCGGATGCAAGCAATGAAACGATCGGACTTTTCGGCCTGCTGCGCATGCTGAAAGATCCTCAAGCTCAAAAGCTGTTCCGTTTTGCTAACAGCTATCTTGAAATCATGAACGAAAAACAAAAATAATCTCAGATTCAAATTGATATAAAGGACGGAGGATATACGATGTCAAAACATATTGTCATTTTAGGCGCTGGTTACGGCGGAGTTCTTTCTGCTTTAACCGTTCGTAAACATTACAGTAAAGATGAAGCACGCGTAACCGTTGTGAACAAATACCCGACTCACCAAATCATTACAGAACTGCACCGCCTTGCAGCAGGCAACGTGTCTGAACAGGCTGTTGCTATGCCGCTTGAAAAACTTCTGAAAGGAAAAGACGTCGACATTAAAATCGCAGAAGTCAATTCTTTCTCAGTTGATAAGAAAGAAGTTGCCCTTTCTGACGGTTCTAAGCTGACTTATGACGCGCTTGTTGTCGGACTTGGTTCTGTTACGGCTTATTTCGGCATTCCTGGACTCGAAGAAAACAGCATGGTGCTGAAATCTGCTGCTGATGCCAACAAAGTATACAAACACGTGGAAGACCGTGTGCGTGAATACGCTAAAACGAAAAACGAAGCTGATGCAACGATCCTTATCGGCGGCGGCGGCTTAACAGGCGTCGAGCTTGTCGGTGAGCTTGCTGACATCATGCCGAACCTTACGAAAAAATACGGCGTAGATCCGAAAGAAATCAAACTGAAATTAGTAGAAGCAGGTCCGAAAATTCTTCCTGTTCTTCCTGATGACCTTATCGAACGCGCGACAAAAAGTCTTGAAAAACGCGGCGTTGAGTTCTTAACAGGTCTTCCTGTTACAAATGTTGAAGGAAACGTTATTGATCTGAAAGACGGTTCAAAAGTCGTTGCCAACACATTTGTATGGACAGGCGGCGTACAAGGCAACCCGTTAGTCGGCGAATCTGGCCTCGAAGTGAACCGCGGCCGTGCGACGGTTAACGATTTCTTACAATCTACTTCTCACGAAGATGTATTCGTTGTCGGAGACAGCGCTGTATACTTTGCGCCGGACGGCCGTCCGTACCCGCCGACAGCGCAAATCGCTTGGCAGATGGGTGAACTTGTCGGTTACAACCTGTTCGCTTACTTAGAAGGAAAAACGCTTGAAACATTCAAGCCTGTAAACTCTGGTACGCTTGCAAGCCTCGGACGTAAAGACGCGGTTGCCATCATCGGAGCGAACTCTACTCCGCTGAAAGGTCTTCCGGCATCTTTAATGAAAGAAGCAAGTAACGTACGTTATTTAACACATATCAAAGGATTATTCAGCCTCGCTTACTAATCCTTAAGATCACACAGAAGACATTGCCGGACTTTCTCGGCAGTGTCTTTTTTTGTATGAAAATGTTAACGGATACAATTTTCTGAAAAATAAAATAAAAATGATTGATATGTGAGAAAGAGGAAGCTAAAATAAAAAAGAACCATTTTGTTAACGTTAACATTTTTAAGAGGGAGGATGAAAGTGTGAAAGCTTTTATGGGTGATGATTTTTTACTGGATAGTAAAACGGCCGTAAAGCTGTACCGGGAATACGCTGAAAACATGCCGATCATTGATTATCACTGTCACTTAAGCCCAAAGGAAATCTATGAAAATAAAACCTTCGCAACCATTACGGAGGCATGGCTTTACGGTGACCACTACAAGTGGCGGATTATGAGGGCCAACGGCATTGAAGAGCGCTGCATTACCGGAAACGCTTCAGATGAAGAGAAGTTTTTCGCCTGGGCAAAAACGGTGCCGATGGCGATAGGCAATCCGCTGTACAGCTGGACGCATTTAGAGCTGCAGCGCTGGTTCGGCATTTATGACGTATTGAATGAAAAAACGGCCGCGGCTATTTGGAAAAAAACGAATGAGCTCCTGCAGGGAGACGGGTTTGGCGCAAGGGATCTCATTCTGAAATCAAATGTCAAAGTCATTTGCACAACCGACGATCCTGCCGATGCGCTGACATACCACGAACTGTTGAAAGAAAGTGATTTTCCGGTTCAAGTGCTGCCCGGATTTCGGCCTGACAAAGGACTGGACATCAGCAGCCCGGGTTTTGCCGATTGGGTCCGTTCGCTGGAGAGCGCTTCCGGAATAGCTGTCACCACCTACCAATCGTATTTAGATGCGTTAGAATCCCGCGTCCGCTTTTTTCACAATGCCGGGGGAAGAGTGTCGGATCATGCGTTAGATCAAATGGTTTATGCCGAGACGACCGAAGAGGAAGCGGCCCGGATTTTTGCAGCCGGATTAAGCGGAGAGCATGTGTCTTTTGAAGATGAAAAGAAATTCAAAACACGGACGCTGAAATATCTTTGCGGTCTTTACACCGAACTGGACTGGGCGATGCAGTTCCATATTAACGCGTTAAGAAATACCAATACAAATAAGTTCAGCAGCCTCGGTCCTGATACGGGATATGACTCAATTAATGATGAACGTATCGCAAAACCGCTTGCCCGGCTGTTAGATTCCGCCGAAAAAAAGCGGCAGTTGCCTAAGACGATTTTGTATTCTTTGAATCCGAATGACAACTATATTATCGCCAGCATGATCAACAGCTTTCAGGATGGGAAAACACCGGGGAAAATTCAATTCGGCACAGCCTGGTGGTTCAATGACACGAAAGATGGGATGCTCCAGCAAATGAAAGCGTTATCAAACATAGGCCTGTTCAGCCGTTTTATCGGGATGCTGACGGATTCAAGAAGTTTCTTGTCCTATCCCCGCCATGAATACTTCAGGCGGCTTGTCTGCACGCTGATCGGCGGCTGGGCGGAACAAGGCGAAGCGCCTTACGATATGGAGCTTTTAGGAAAGATTGTCGAGGGGATTTGTTACCGGAATGCTGAGGAATATTTCCGCTTTTAAAAAATGGAATGAAAGAGGTGGCCTATGAGTAATGTGCCTGTCGTGACAGCACCTGCCGCAAAAGTGAAGGAGCTTAAGCTGAGTCTGAAAGAAAAAGTATCCTATGGATTTGGAGATTTTGGGAACGGATTTATGTTTGATCTCGGGCAGATCTATTTGCTGAAGTTTTTCACAGATGTCGCAGGCATTCCGGCAGCGTTCGCCGGCAGTATTTTTTTGGTCAGCAAGCTGTTTGCGGCTGTGACTGATCCGATTGTCGGCTCGGCCATTGACTACAGAAAAAAGATCGGACCCCGGGGTAAATTCAGGCCGTATTTATTATTCGGAAGTATTATTCTTGCGGTCATGACCGTATTGATTTTTGTGTCACCGGACGTGAGCGTCACCTGGAAGCTTGTGTACGCCTATGCTTCTTACATGCTGTGGGGGGTCGCTTATTCTTTCGTCAATATTCCGTACGGCTCCCTCGGCGCGGCCATTACACAGGATGCGGAGGACAGAACGGCGCTTTCTGCATTCCGCCAGATCGGCTCCCTCGGCGCGCTGCTCATTACAAGTGTCATCGTCATCCCGATTCTCGTTCATTTTGATAACGTTCACATCGGCTACCCGGCAGTCATGGGAATGATGGCCGTAGTCGGAATCGCGGGATTTATGATCTGCTACCGAAACTGCAAAGAAAGAATTATCGTCCGTGAAGCGCCGAAAGAAAAGCTGTCCGTCATGTCGGTTTTCAAATGCTTTATCGGCAACAAACCGCTTCTGACCGTCGTTTTCATGACGATTTTCTCAATATCGGCATATAACATTAAATCCGCTATGCTTGTTTACTTCGCCCAGTACAATCTCAACAATGCGGAGTTGATGTCCTACATGAGTTTTATCATCATCGGTTCTTCATTTTTAGGTGTTTTGTTTATGCCGAAACTCGTCAAACGCTTCGGAAAAAATCGGTTTTGCCGTCAGCGCCGCGGCTGATGCGCTGAATTTCTGTCTCCCGTCAAATGTATATATCTTTACGGCGTTAGCGAGCATTGCTTTTATCGGGATCAGCATACCAAACGGCATTACGTGGGCGCTTGTGTCGGACATTATTGATTACGGAGAATGGAAGACGGGTGAACGGAAGGAGGCGACGACATATTCGCTTTTCAACTTCTCCAGAAAACTCGCCCAATCTTTATCAGGTTTTCTTTCAGGCATCGGGCTGAGCGTTATCGGCTATATCCCGAATGCATCTCAGACAAAAGGCACGTTAATCGGGATTAAAGGGCTTCTGCTGCTGTACCCGGCTTTCGCTTTAGCGTGCGCCATGCTGATTATCGGTTTGATGTATAAGCTGACGGACCGGCAGCATGCCGAGCTCGTTCAGGACTTACATCATGCAAAACCTCAACTTTAGTGATTTTATGGACTGTCCGTTAATGGTACAATAGAAATAAATGACAGCATATAGAAAGAAAGGAAAAACGATGGTAACCATAAAAGATATCGCAAAACTCGCCAACGTATCCCACACCACTGTATCCCGGGCACTTAACGGCAGCCCCTACATTAAAGAGCATACAAAACAGAAAATATTAGCGCTCGCTTCACAGCTGAATTACACACCGAATGTAAATGCAAAAAGCCTTGCCATGCAAAAGTCCCATACGATCGGACTGTTTTTTACAAGCATCACAAACGGAACCTCACACAGCTTTTTTTCCGATACCATCAAAGGTGTAAACCGCACAATCAGTGAGGAATACAATTTGTTCGTCCGCGCGATTGACGACCTGAAAAGCTTTGAAACCATTACGCCCATGAGATATGACGGAATCATTTTAATGAGCCAAAGCGACAGTGATAATTCATTTATTTATCATATTCGCGAGAAAAACATCCCGCTTGTCGTGCTGAACCGGGACATTGATGACCGGAGCATCACGAATATCCTGTCAAACGATAAAGAAGGCTCCAGACAGGCGGTCGACTGCCTGATCGCAAACGGACACAGAGATATCGCGATCATTGAGGGAAAGGAAGGATTCAGGTCAACTTCTCAGCGGAAAGAAGGCTATTTGACATCTTTAATTGATCATTCTATTCCGATTAAGCATGAATACAGTGTAAAAGGCCGCTATGATATGGAAAGCGGCAGTCAGGCGATGGAAAAACTCTTGGCGCTTCAATCACCGCCTACGGCTGTTTTTTGTTCAAACGATGATATGGCGATCGGGGCGATGAATGCCATTTTCGCCAAAGGCCTGAACGTTCCGGAAGATATATCCGTTATCGGGTTTGATGACATCGGCATTTCCCAATACATGACGCCGAGGCTTTCGACAGTAAAACGCCCGGTTGAAAACATCAGCATACTCGGCGCAGAGAAGATTTTGGCGCTAATCGCCGACCCGGATACGGCGGCGGAAAAAATATACGAAAACACCGAGGTGATGATAAGAGATTCAATTAAAAAACTCACATAACGGCCCGTCTGATTATCCGGGTTTTCGTACAGAAAAATGTTAACGTGTGCATAAATGCAGAAGGAGGCGGACAGCTTGCGTCAGCTGAATAAAAAGATGTGCGGTGAATACATTCAATATCCTGAAAAAGTCCTTCAGTTCGGCGAAGGCAACTTTTTGCGGGCCTTCGCAGACTGGCAGATCGATCAAATGAATCAATTGACGGATTTTAACGGAAGCGTTGTCGCCGTACAGCCGAGAGGCTCTGAGAAAATCAAACGTTTAAACGAGCAGGACGGTTTGTTTACGCTTTTTTTGCGGGGGATAAAGGACGGAAAACCGGCTGAAGAACACATGATCGTCAAATCCATCAGCCGCGGCATTGATCTTTTTTCTGACTATGATTCCTTTAAACGGCTGGCAGCACAAGAGGAGCTTCGTTTTATCATTTCCAATACGACAGAAGCGGGAATTACGTTTGAGAAAGGCGACCGGCTTGAAGATAGGCCTCAAAAAACATTCCCCGGGAAATTAGCGGCGTTCCTTTATTTCCGCTATAAGGCATTTGCGGGTGACGCCGAGAAAGGGTGCATTGTGCTTCCATGTGAACTGGTCGAAGAAAACGGACGGAAACTGAAGGCTGCCGTGCTTCAATATGCCGGGCTGTGGGAGCTGGAGCCTGATTTTACTCAATGGATTCATGACGCGAACATCTTCTGCAATACTCTCGTGGATCGGATTGTTCCCGGATTTCCTGTTGATACCGCGGAAGAACTTACCGATTTTCTCGGATACGAAGACCGTCTGATTGTGGTCGGTGAGCATTATTATTTGTGGGTGATAGAAGGGCCGGAACAGCTTCAGAATGAGCTTCCTTTTGCTGAGGCCGGGCTGAACGCACTGATCACGTCTGACCTTACGCCTTACAGGACAAAAAAGGTGAGAATCTTAAACGGCGCTCACACGGCATTGGCGCCAGTGGCTTTACTATACGGACTGCAAACCGTCCGGGAAGCGGCTGAGCACGAGGTGACGGGCAGATTCATCGAAGAGCTGATCAATGAAGAAATCCTCCCTGTGCTGCAAATGGAGGGTGTCACCCAATACGCGGCAGATGTGTTACAGCGGTTTAAAAACCCTTATATCCAACATTATCTGCAAAGCATTACCCTTAACGCCGCCGCGAAATTCAAAACAAGAAACCTGCCGACGCTGAAGGCTTATATCGAACAGGAGGGCCGGCTACCTGAGAAGCTGGTATTTTCGTTCAGCGCCATGATCTATTCATACTGGAACGGACCGAACAAACCGGCTGACGGCGAGGAGGTTCTTAACCGTTTTCAAATGGCGCGGTCCCGTTGCAAAGATGATATGTTTCAAGCGGCATCTGCCATATTAGGAGAAGAGCGATTGTGGGGGAAGAATCTGAATCATCTTCCGGGGCTGACTGAACGAACGGCTTTTTTTCTGTCTGTCATTCATAAGCGGGGTATGAAGCATGCGTTACATGAATGCTGCGGCAAAAAGGGGGAAGTAAAATGAAAGAGGTCATAAAAATCCATAAAAACGATAATGTGCTTCTCGCCATGCGCCATTTTAACAAAGGGGAGCGGCTGCATACAGACGGACTGACGATTGAAGTGAAGGACCCTGTAAAGCGGGGGCATAAAATCGCGCTGCAAACCATTGAAGAAAACGGCAGCATCATTAAATACGGTTTTTCGATCGGGCGTGCGACAAGGCGGATTTCGGCCGGCGAGCATATTCATACCCATAATCTGCAAACGAATTTATCCGATGTGCAAGAATACACGTATTCACCGCGCTTCGAGGACAATCCTTTTACAAATGAGAACCGGACATTTAAAGGCTACAAAAGAGAAAACGGTACATCCGGCGTCCGGAATGAACTGTGGATCGTGCCTACAGTCGGCTGCGTAAACGGCGTCGCTGAGAAAATCCTGCAGCGCTTCGTAAAAGAGGCGAAAGACATTGCGCCCTTTGACAATGTGCTGGTTTTAAAGCACCAATACGGCTGCTCCCAGCTTGGCGATGATCATGAGAATACGAAACAAATGCTGATAAACGCCATCCGTCATCCAAATGCGGGCGGTGTGCTGGTTTTAGGGCTCGGCTGTGAAAATAATGAGCTGGCGGCGATTAAGGAAACGCTTTCTGAAGTGAACGGAGATCGGGTGAAATTTCTCGAATCACAGGCTGTCACAGATGAAATTGAAGCAGGGACTGCGCTACTTAAAGAGATACACCTTGCGGCAAAGGGAGATAAACGTGAGGAGATTCCGCTGTCAGAATTGAGCATCGGATTGAAGTGCGGCGGGTCGGACGGTTTTTCCGGCATCACCGCAAACCCTTTATTAGGGAGATTTTCAGATTACTTGATTGCACAGGGAGGGAGCACGGTCTTAACGGAGGTGCCTGAGATGTTCGGCGCTGAGACGATTCTCATGCAGCGTGCGGCGAGCGAAGAAGTGTTTCATAAAACAGTCCGATTGATCAATGATTTCAAGCAATATTTTATGAAGCACGAGCAGCCGATTTATGAAAATCCGTCACCAGGGAATAAGGAAGGCGGCATTTCAACGCTCGAAGACAAGTCGCTCGGCTGCACCCAAAAAGCCGGTCTTGCACCGGTTTCTGATGTGCTGACATACGGTGAAACCCTGAAAACAAAGGGATTGATACTGCTCAGTGCGCCCGGCAATGATTTAATCGCTTCTTCAGCGCTCGCCGCGGCGGGCTGTCACATCGTTTTGTTTACAACCGGAAGAGGCACGCCGTTCGGCACATTTGTCCCGACTGTGAAAGTATCAACAAATACCGATTTATTTCAATCAAAGCCTCATTGGATTGATTACAACGCGGGCAGATTGGCGGAAGACCAAACAACAGAAGATCACATTGTAAGAGATTTTATTCAATACATTATTAAAGTTGCAAGCGGAGAATGCGTCAATAACGAAAAAAACGATTTTCGGGAGCTTGCAATCTTTAAGTCCGGTGTGACGTTATAAGGGAAAAGGCGATCTGACAACAGACCGCCTTTTCGCGTTGACTGATCGTTTTGCCCCTTGATGAATTGTGAATATCTATAGGTTATAATAATGGAATGGTGCCTTACATAAAGGAGATTTTTATAATATATATAATTATTATGGAAGATTGATTTTCAGTCACATATTTCAGAGGGGGGTCCTAATGAATAACATTTTATACATTGAAGATGACCAAGAAATTGGCCAATTTGTAAAGGGTGATTTAGAAGATCGGGGCTATATGATTATATGGCTCACTTCTTCCTATAATTACGAAACATATATAGAAAAGGCTGATCTGATCGTGCTTGATATAATGATGCCCGGTTTAGATGGATTTACAATCGGTCAAAGGATGAAAAAAACACATCCGCAGATCCCGCTCTTGCTTTTAACAGCCAGAACGGGTCTGGAAGATAAACTGAAAGGCTTAGGATTTGCGGATGATTACGTGACAAAGCCCTTTCATCCCGATGAACTGGCTGCTCGAATCGAAGTATTATTAAGAAGATTTGACAAGACTGCCATTCATGAATTGAAGCTAAAACACTTAAGTGTTCACTTGAAAGAAAAAAGAATTTTAAATCATCAAAGTCATGAGGAAATATTTTTAACTGATAAGCAGTTAAGGATTTTTTTGCTTTTGCTTAGACATCCCAATCAAATATTAACAAAGGAACAAATTTATGAAAATATTTGGGAACAGCCTTATATCGAAGGGGATAAGACGTTGATGGTACATATCCGGCATTTACGGCAAAAAATCGAGATCAATCCAAATGAGCCGGAAATTCTTGAAACAATCAGAGGGATTGGATACAGGATCAAACAATGAAATTATCAACCAAATACCTTATTAATATCGTTGCCTCAATTTTGTTTTTTCCGATAGCCTTTTTAGGCGTGAATTTTCTATACTATGTCACATTAACATACTTGATTGATCACCAGGGGCAAGTACACTATGAACCAAACAAGTTGGAAAGTGATTGGAAGTCTGATGTGGAAGATTTTTCAGGGAAATCCAATCGGGAAATTACGTCTGCGTTCCCGCACATGAAGCAATATAAACACTCTGATATTGTATGGATAAATGATAAGGGGAAGGTGATGTTTTCGAACTCAGAACGGTTGGCCAAAAAGGGTGAGGTTATTCACGTTAGCGAATTGATTAAAATGATAGAACAAAACCAAAAGAATTATTTATTGCTGAGTGCTTATTTAAATGGGAGTGAAGACAGCGGATATGCATTTTTAGAAACTCCGCGCTCAATTATAGGATCTCAATGGGAGGTTATGAGGGCTAAGTATTCCTATATATGGTTTATTGCCTTGATTTTTGTCTGTTCACTTTTTGTGATTAATTCATGGATGTTTTTTGCGAAAATACAAAAAAGGTTAATTTCTTTGGGGAATCATATGAAAAAACAAGATAATGACGGCATACCGGAATTTGTAACAGTTAAACAGAAGGATGAACTGGGCCAAGTGGAATATTCATTCAACCAGATGGTTGAGGAACTAAGGAACAGCAGACAAAAAGAGCGCGAAGAAGGCGAAATCCGAAAAAACTTGATTGCTGATTTATCTCATGATTTAAGGACCCCTCTTACGGTTATAAGAGGGCATACATTTACGTTAAAGAATGAAATAAGCAGTGAAAATGGAAGGCATTCTTTAGGCATCATAAACGATAAAATAACGTTTATGGGCGAACTGATTGACAATTTGTCATCATTTTCTCTTCTTGCCGCAGGTAAATTGCCGCTTCATAAAAAGAGTTGTGACATATTAAAGATAATACGTTCTTCGTTAACAGCTTGGTATCCGATTTTTGAGAAAGAGCAATTTACAATAGATATTGATCTGAAGGAAAACATCGTATGGGAAATAGACGAGACTTGGTTGAAGAGAATTCTTGATAACATTTTTCAAAATGTTTTGCGCCATGCTCATTCAGGAAAATACGTTTCCGTACAGACAAAGCTAATTGAAAACAAACCCGTAATCATAATTGAGGATAGGGGCCCGGGAATGAATAATAAATCTGAAAGAAAAGGCGCTGGGATTGGCTTATCGATCATTAATATGATGCTTAAACAAATGGGGCTTGAACATAAAATAAAGAGCAATCAAAACGGGACGATTTTTATTATTTATCCAAACAGCAGTGAATACGTGAAGCCGTAGAGGCTTCACGTATTTTTTATGTTGAGAAATTTAAACGTAAATTAACCTTGATTATATCTTCTTTTTAACCTCGTAAGTTTATATTATAAACAGAACAAGACGGAAAGGAATGATGAAAAGTGGGAAAGGCTGATCCAGCTTTAATATCCAAAGGTATCAATGTATCTATAAAAAAGAAAAAAATTTTACATGATATAAATTTAACATTGGAAAAAGGTAAAATATATGGTTTATTAGGTCCCAACGGTGCAGGAAAAACGACATTGCTTAAAGTTCTTTTAGGGATATTTCCTCCAACTTCAGGTGAAGTGATTTTTGAGGGGAATAACTTATATGGCAATCCAAATAATGATGTGATTCAGTCTATAGGAAGCATTATAGAATTTCCTGGCTTTTATGAAAATTTGAATCTTTTTGAGAATATTAAATTACATCTTAACTATTTAAAAAAATCAGCTTCTGATGAAGAAATAAATGAGATTTTAGGAAAGGTTGGACTTTTTGAACATAAAGATAAGCTGTTTTCGCAAACTTCATTAGGAATGAAACAGAGGTTGGGAATTGCCAGAGCAGTTGCGCATGCTCCTGCATTGCTTTTGCTGGATGAGCCGACGAACGGTTTAGATCCATATGGTATTAAAGAAGTACGTGAAATGCTGATCCAAGAAGTAATGAAAAATGGAACCACAGTCGTTATTTCAAGTCACCTTTTAAGTGAGATTAATCTCATGGCCGATGAATTGCTTATTATGAATAAGGGGCAGATTATTTTCGAGTCAGCCTTTATGAAAAATACGCAACATCTTTATTTATACAAAATTCCAGCTGAAGCGGGTATTAATTGGGCGGATATTGAGAAATTTGCGGATCATGTTATTTCAAAGAATAAACAGCAATTCGAGTTTATTTCAGTAATTCACCCGTCGGAAATGAAAGAGAAATTAAATTCTTGTGGATTTAACAAGGCACCTATTGACGGATTTAAGCTATCTTTGGAAGATCTTTATTTAAAACTGCTGGCAAAGGAGAAAGGTCATGAGTCTGTTAGTGCGTAACGAGTTTCTAAAACTTAAAAGACTGAAATCAATTTATGTTATTTTCTTTCTAAGCTTTTTGCCATTTCTCATAAACGGGATCGGTCTTTTGACTATGAACGAAAATACAGATTGGAACAAATTTTATATGTTTGTTTTTAATCAGTATTCGACCCTATTTCCGACTATTATTTTTATTTTTTCAGGTTTTTATTTTTATTTAGAATTTAAAAACAGGACAATGCTGAATTGGATGTCATATCCGTATCATAAATTCAAATTGATATTATCAAAGCTAGCTGCAGCTTTTCTATTTTTGTTTTTAATTTCAGCTGTTAATCATATTATTCACTTATCCACCTTGTTTTTCTTTTTTCGGGAAGATATCTCAGCAAGCGACTTATTAAGATTAATAGCGACTTCTTTTACTTCTACTACTTTGAGCCTGCTAACCATTCCGATTGCAGCTTTAATTGCTTTTTTAAGTAAAAATATAGTGGTTGTCATGATAACCGGTGTAGCTTCCTTTTTAATAATGACGATACTGTTAGCAAGTGATGTCTCAATAGCCTTTCCTTTTTCTTTTATTTATCGTTTCAGTATTCAAATTTTTGAAAGTGATATGGGATATTCCAATTCAATTCTTTTAGTTTGGGGATTACTGATCATGGGGCTGTATGTTTTGGTGTCCTTATCAGGATTATACGTATATTCGAAAAAAAACAGAATGTAAATGGAGGATGAGTATACATGGAGCAAGTTATTTTTGTGATTTCAATGCTCGCTTTAGGAGTTACACTGGTTACCTTTTTCGGAATGATTTTGAATGACGGATTAAGAGGCGTACTAAACTTTTCAAGAAAACCTGTAAAATTTATGACTGGATCATTTCTGGTATACATTGTTGCCTTTGCTGTTTATATTTTAATAAGTGTAAAGTAACTTTTTCATTTTAAGGGGATTCAAAGGGATTCCCTTATTTTCCTTAGTAAGGGGCTTGGATACAAATGAAAGATAATTGGGTGAAGCTTAATATTGAGCAGTTTGCAAGAAATTTTGTTTTCTCCTTATTATTGTTTTTTATGCTTTTGCTTATAACAGACAGCCAATTACAGTTTAAACAGTATAGTCTATTTTTTGTTCTAAGTATATTCGGCAGTAGTTGTTTATGCTTTACCTATGATGACAGAAATAAGACATATCTTCGCAGCCTGTTCCGTTTTTCAGAATTATGTCAAGAGGGATCCGATGCAGATCAATTGATAAAAGAACTAACCAATGAAATACAGAGTGTGCTCTTAGGAAAGCAGATTGCTCTTATAAACTATGACAAAAAAACATTAAAATTGAAAGGAAATCACATTCAGGTTCCTAACATAAACATTTCAAATTTTAAGATAGGAGAAATACGTGAAACCGCCAGCGGATCAATTCTGTTTATCGGGGAGAAGTGTGATACATTTGTTTTTATTCATTTATCACATAAAGGACACCCTATAAAGATTCGTGAAAACGAAGCAGATTGGCTGCGAATGCTGGCATTCTGCACAGCATCTGCACTTCAGAACAAATTATTGATTCAAAAAAAAATTGATGAAATTATCATAGACGATCAACATAAATGTAAGTCGGCTGTACTTTCTAAGGTTTTATTTTCTATTTCAGAAATAGAGAGAACCAAGCTTGCACAGGATATTCATGACTCTATCATTCAAGAGCTGATATTTGTATGCAGAGAATTAGAGTATCATGTTGAGAAATACAAGGATATTTATTACATAAGAGAAATTTTGCTGGACAATATCCAGTATATAAGAGAAAAATGTTTTGATTTAAGACCACCTTTTTTAATGGAGATGGGACTTCTTCGAAGCATTCAAGTCCTGATTGATAAACATAAAAGCAACTATCAGCTTGATATTGAATTTTTTGTAGATGTAAAAGATGATTCTATTTTTACAGAAGATATCACAATAAACTTTTACCGGATTGTTCAAGAACTGCTTACTAATGCTGTTAAACACTCAAAAGCCAGTTATATTGTTTTGACGATGATTCAAAAAAAAACAAGTCTTATGTTTGTTTACGAAGATAATGGAATCGGCATTGATTGGAATAAAGTAAATTCAAAAACAAACAGTTTTGGGCTGACAGGGATCAAAGAGCGTATAAATTGTATGAGTGGTATTCATAATATATCTTCAGGCGTAAATGAAGGATTGCTGTTAAGGTTTGAAATAAGTACGAAAAATGAATAGGGAGCGCTGACATGATAAAGATTCTATTAATTGATGATCATATTGGTGTTGCTCAAGGGACAAAAGCCATTCTTGAAAAAAGCAATAAAATGGGAGTAACAATATTGTCTTGCTGTAAAGAAGTACTTAATCACCTTAAGCATTACGAGTATGACTTACTTTTACTTGATTTATATATGCCGGAGTTAAATGGAATGGAATTGTCAAAAATGATTCTTAGAGAGAGTCCCGATCAAAAAATTATAATTTATACTGGTTTTGATATCTCTGTCCATTTCAATCTTTTGGTTGAAGTTGGTGTTTCCGGGTTCATAAGTAAGTCTTCAACAGAAGAGCATATGATAAAAGTAATTGAAAGTGTCATTGAAGGAGATACCATTATTCCTACCCATCTCTTTAAACAATTAAGAAGAACAGAAGCAAATACGTTCAACATTGATAAGCTTGAAGATACAATAAGAGATATTACTTTAAATGAAAGAGAACAAGATATCTTAGCGGGCGTAGCGGAGGGAATGACAAACCGGGAATTATCAGCACAGCTGTTGATCAGTCAAAGAGCGGTTGAATACATTCTTACTGGTGTGTACAACAAGCTCGGAGTAAAATCCAGAACAGAGGCACTGATCAAAGCAAATCGATATTCATTAATTTCTATGAAAACTATATATGAGTAAATGAATCGGGATTAACGGAACAGTTAATCCCGATTTTCTTTATAACCTATACTTCGGAAACGCGCAAAAAAAAAGCGCTTTTCCGAATATGACTTTTCGGTGCCTATAGGTAAAAGATCGTTTATCATAGATTTATAGAAATATATGGATTCAGATCCAATATATTTCAAAAACTCAAGGGGAGGAATATTAATGAATGAGAAAATGTATCGTTTTGCCGGTGATTTAAGAGAAGAACTTGAGGAAATTTCTTTAAGTGAATTCAGCGGAGGAGGAGGCGCAGAACAGCGGGGGATTTCTCAAGGAAATGATGGTAAGCTTTGTACGTTAACTTGGGAATGCGGTCTTTGTCCTACTCACACTTGCTGGTGTTAAAACAAATCCGAAAATAAGAAAATAGATTTCCAATGCTCTGGGAGATCCAGCTGTCTCCCTCTTTTTTAAAAGGAGATGAATATTAAATGAATTCGCTGACTAATATTCTATTAAGTAAAGAAAAAAAAGCTGCTGTCTCTCAATTTGATGAAAATGAGAATCTGTTTGATCGAAACTTAGAATTAATCTATAAGAATGATATTCAAATGGCCCAGGAAAGCATTCATAATGTGTTATCCATTCAATCAATTGATAAAGTGAAAAACTTATATCAAACCCCCCTACATAAATCCGCTTTTACAGTTCATGTTTTCGAAAACCTAAAAAAAGGGATCGCTCACCAAGCTATTAAAAAAGAAGACGTAAATGAAGAAATCATGTTTCACGTTTTTGCGTTAAAAGTGTCCTCTTACTTCAATGATCTACTTAAAAAATCAAAGTTTCCTTCTTATGACTATCTGCTGGAACAACCGGCTCTTTTTCATCATTGTATTTCAAATCAATTAGAAAAAATCATTTTAAAAGTCTCCTATAGAACACTTGTATTGGATATGAATATGAATCGGGAAAAAGGTTTTTTGGCAGGGGAGACTCCTAAAGAAAAATATGGTTATTATAATAAAACTCTTTTGTGCAGTCCGGAGTATCTCGAGAGTTTTTTCCAACAATATCCAGTATTATTAAGAGTGATCGGAAATGAACTGAGAAAATTTAAAAAATTCATACTGGAATTTATCTCCCGTTTTGAAAAGGACAAGCCTGAACTGCTCTCTTTATTTGGTTTTTCAGAACAAGTCAAAATAAGGGACATTGAAGTAGGGATGGGTGATTCTCATTCTGATGGGAGAAAGGTTACTAAAATAACATTAAATGAAGGCAAACTTATTTATAAGCCGAGAAGTTTAGAAATTGATCTATTATATAAAAAGATAATTGAATTTTTGAATGAGAAAATTAGAGATCATGATATAAAATTGAGCACTCCGAATGTCCTTAGCAGAGACGGATATGGATGGACTGAATTTATATCTTTTAAAGCATGCAATTGTCTAAAAGATGTTCAAAACTTTTATCAGCGTACAGGAGCTCAAATCGGTTTGTTATATGCATTGAAAGCCGTTGATTTTCATTCGGAAAATCTCATTGCCAACGGGAGCTATCCAGTTCTCATTGATTTGGAATCCTTATTTCATCCTGCATACCAGAAAAAAAAGGATGGGATGGACGCTTATGAAAAAGCTGAAACGCAGCTTCATAAATCTGTCAGAGCATTAGGACTGCTTCCTTTTTTCTTTGCGGGCAAAGCCGACATCAGCGGAATAGGCCGGAAAGGGAAAGCAAAGTCGATCATTAAAGTTCCTCAGCTTATCAATTTAAAGACAGCAGAAATGTCGGTCAAACGAGACTATGTCGAAATTGATACAGCTAATAATCACCCTATGCTTGAGAATAAATTTGTATATGCAAAAGATTATGTCGAAGAACTGAAGCAAGGTTTTTCAAAAGCATATATGACTATATTAAAACACGCTTCGGAGCTGATTCGCATAATAGAAAAGAGCGAAAACAAGATATATGTTCGGTTTATATCAAAACCGACAATAAAGTATTCTGCTTTATTAGAATTAAGTTTTCATCCTAGATTTTTACACAACTCTATTGATAGAGAAATTTTCTTATCAAAAATATGGGAGAGACCAAAGCAAGAAGATGAATATCAATCTATTGTTAAATATGAGTTCAACGATTTAATTAATAATGATATACCTTATTTCAAAGTGAAATTGAATGAGAAAGACTTACTAAGCTCAAAAAATAAGAAAATTGAAAATTACTTTCCGGAAACACCAGCTCAAAGTGTAAAAGAACGAATTTCAAATTTATCAAAAGACGATTTAAAGTTTCAGCTCTATGTTATCGAACTGTCCATGCTTGCTTCGGAGGATGATCGGCAAATTGTTTTGAAAGAATTTATAACAAAAGAACCAGGACAATATGAAAATGTTTTCAGTAGTTACCAAGAAAGTATCTTAATAGAAAAAGCAGAGGAATTGGCCGCTTATATTTATAATCAATCTTACAAAGCACACACAGATAAAGGAAGTTCGTATTCTTGGCTTAACGCTACTCCTATTGGAGTTGATGAAATTCAATGGAACTTATCCGTTATGGGTGATACCTTTTACGACGGGCTTTCCGGGATGGCTTTCACCTACCTGGCTTTATGGCGCGTCACGAAAAAAGAAAAGTATCTGGACATTGCTGAAAAAATTATGAAAGATGTCGTCTCTCGTTTTATTGATATTGAGGTGAAACCGGACGAAGACAGCAGTATGTCTGTAGGTGCTTTTTCCGGAGTGTCTTCAATAGTATATACTTTAATGAATTTCTATATGTATACTAAACGCGAAAAATATAAACAGGATGCAAAACAAATCGCTCAGCTTATTCCGTCTTTGCTTCCTTATGATAAAGAATTGGATATAATCGGGGGCACAGCGGGGGCTCTTATTGTAATGATACGTTCGTTTGAAATAGAGAATGATACATTCTTTTTATCATTGGCTGAACAATGCGGTTCATTTTTAATGAAACAAGCGATCTTTCTTGATGAGGATTTTGTCACTTGGGAAGGTATTGCAAATAAGCCGTTAACGGGTTTTTCCCATGGAAACGCTGGAATGATATATGCCCTTCAATTACTCGAGAAACATTCAAAACATCAAGATATAAGTATGTACATCCGAAAAGGACTTGCTTTTGAAAATTCAAAAAAAGTAAACGGTAACTGGCTTGATCTGAGAAAAACGGTAAATGAAGCTGCAACATCTGCATGGTGCCATGGATCCCCTGGAATTCTATTAAGCAGATTAGAATTGAAAGATTCAAAACACCCTGATATTGCCGAAGTGGCCAAAAAAGATCTGAATAAAACCGTTTCTAACATTTTTTATGACGGTTTTGGCCGAGAGCAAAGCCTTTGTCACGGAGACATGGGAAATGCTTTAATACTGATCGAATATGGAAAAAAGACTGGTGAAAGTCAATTTGTAAATATCGGAAAAAACTTGATTTTGGAGAGTGTACAAGACAAAAATATAGGTTTCTACCAATGCGGAGTGGGAAGGGATGTTGAAACACCTAATTTAATGCTTGGTTTGGCAGGGATCGTATATGGAATGCTGTATGCAGCAGACGCGGAATTGCCGAATATTCTCAACCTTGAAATAGGACGTGTAGATACATTAGGAGACATTTATGAAAATTAGAAAAAGAAAGCTTCCGGTTATTCTTCAAAGAAATCAATTTGATTGCGGTATTACTTGTTTAGCCATGGTTTTGAGCAGGGCTGAGGGAATAAAAATCAATCCTAACAAATTAAAATTAAATAAAGAAATTATCGGAAGAGACGGCACTGATTTAATTGAAATGAAAAGGATTTCTGAAACATTCGATTATGATTTCAAAGCATTCCGCACAGACAATATAACGCAGCTTAAAGAGTTAAATAAAAACCATCCGCTAATTGTTCATTGGAATCATAATCATTTTGTAGTTGTGGACGCATTTGGCACAGATAACGTTAAAATTATAGACCCTTCATCTGGCAGACTGACAATCACATTAGAAGAGTTCAAAACCTTCTATAATGGCATTTCTATTATGTTAATCAGAAAGAACGAAATTGAGAGAAAGGATAAGACTGCTTCGTCATTAAAAGATGTGTCTTCATTTAGAAAGATCGGAAAATATCTTTTGAAAGATAAAAAATTATTGGGGGTTATTATAAGTTTCACTTTTATTTTTCAAGCATTAAACTTAATGACCCCTTTTTTGACTCAATATATTATTGATTCATTTATTGACGGGAATGAGAAAATTCTTCCCATACCAATGCTTTTCATGATTGTTATTGTTTCAATCGCATTATTCTTTAGTCTGTCCTTACTCAGAATGAAATTTATTATCAAACTGCAATTAAAAATTAATAAGAGTATGACTGATAAAATAATTCATAAAATATTTAGTCTTCCATTAAAGTTTTTTGAGGCGAATACTGCCGGGGATATCTCAACTAGAATCCATAACATTGCTGTAATTCGTGAAGTCATTTCCAGGTTAGCGTCTACTTTGATATTAGATATCAGTCTTATATTTGTATTTTTCATAGTCATGTTTGTTTATTCCCCGATATTATCTTTTATAGTTTTATTGGGAGCAGCTATACAGGTGATGAGTACTAAAATTTTGCTTCCGAAAATTGAAATGTTCACAAAACAGGAAGTAAATAGTCAATCCAATTTTCAGAGCCAGCTAATCGAAATCTTAAGATCAATGACATTTATAAAAACAATAGGAGAAACCAGGAATATTGAGAGCCAATTAAATTATAACTTTAATCATCAGTTAGATTATTTCTCTAAAAGAATGAATTATTCATCTTTACTGGGTGCGGTCTCCAATGCAATCAATCTATCTTTGCCATTATTTATTTTAATTGTGGGTACTTGGTCAGCAGTATCTATAGGCCTTACGCTAGGCGCAGTAATTGCTTTTTCTAACATTGCCGGACGGTTTATGTCACCGCTTGGATCAATTATCGGCAGTCTTGAGTCTATTAAATTAGTCGAAGAAATGGTAGACCGCGTTGAAGCTGTACTGGACGAAAAAGATGAGGAAGTAAATGATAAAAGCAGTGAACTATTTAACCCGGCCGCTCATAATATCAGCTTGAAAAATATTGATTTCAGCTACAATGGAAACGATTATATTTTGAATAATATAAATTTTATGATCCGGCCGAGAGAAAAAATCACATTAATTGGAAAAACTGGAAGCGGGAAATCTACTTTGATTAAAATCATTGCCGGCCTTTATCAAAAAACAGCAGGAGAAATTTGCTACGGTGAATTCAAAATAGAGGACGTTAATATGGTTAAGCTGAGAGAAACGTTAGGTTATATTGTTCAAGATGTCAATCTGTTTAATGACACTATTATAAATAATATAAAATATTTCAATGAAAAAATAACAATGGAAGAAGTTGTACAAGCTGCAAAAGAAGCATGTATTCATGAGGATATTATAAAAATGCCCATGGGGTATCATACCATGATTGGAGAAAATGGTATTACCTTATCAGGTGGACAGCGGCAGAGAATCTCAATAGCCAGAGTATTAGCGAAAAATCCGCAAATTCTATTTATAGATGAAGGAACAAGCAATTTGGATAAGGATACAGAATTAAATATATTAAATAACATTTACAAAAAGGATATCACTGTAATTTCTATTACTCATAGAACCGAATGGCTCGAATTCTCCGAATCTGTCTACGAGATTGAAAATGGAAACTTAAAGACCATTAAGGCCAAATATGAATCGCAACTGCAGCAGACTTATTAACTTGAAAGGAGGTGAAATATGGAATATGAAAAAGAACTTCAGCGCGTTGTATGAAACATCAGAACAAGAATTAAAAGAGCTTGTTGGAGGGCAAAACTCAGTATCAATAACAACATATCCAATCACAAATCATATTTGTCCAACTATCACAGTAGGCTGCGCATGTCCGCAAAGGCAAGTATAAAAAACAATCGGGGGGATTTTTAATGAAAAAAGAATTTTTAGCATTGGAACTAATGACTGAGGAAGAATTAAAAGAATTGGCGGGGGGATCGGAGGCAACTCCAATGACTGTAACACCGACAACCATCACAATACCAATCTCTTTAGCAGGCTGTCCGACGACTAAATGTGCGTCTATTGTCAGTCCATGTAACGACTGAAATTTATAAAAAACTCAAACAATAGGAGGAATTAACATGAAAAAAGATTTTCAAGCACTGACTCCAATGACTGAAGAAGAATTAAAAAACCTTGCAGGGGGATCAGATGCAACCCCGATGACCGTAACGCCGACAACCATCACAATACCAATCTCTTTAGCAGGCTGTCCGACGACAAAGTGTGCGTCCATTGTCAGTCCATGTAACGATTAATCATAACCGGAAAAGAATATGTATATGCGTACATATTCTTTTTCTTTTTTGTCGAAGACAGTCAAGAATATATAAGGAAGTGATAAATGTGAACAAAACACAGAATTCGGATAACTATGTTTATGAAAACTCTATGTTAAATGTTTTTAAAGAAGAGGATTATTTCGAAGGTTTTGCGCAATATTATATAAGTATTTTTAAAGCTCAGATTGTTAAAGAAATAGATAGAATACCATCCGAAAGTTTACTGGATAAGGGATGTCTAGTTGAATCGATATTAATTAATTATAAGAAAAAAATATACTATTTGGCGGGGAAAACACTTATCCATGAGTTTCATCAAACTTTTGACGAGTTTGATCAAAAAAATGAATCTAAAAATTATGATATATTCTCAGAAAGGCTGAAAAACTCCGCATTTGTTGAAGAAATACTCAATAATTATCCTGTATTGCAAGGTTTAATCTCCAGATCCACCTCTGATTTTATACGCTTCACTATATCTATTATTAAACATTGGGTTAATGACTATAAAAAAATCCAACAAAAATTCAATCTTTCGTTCGGAAAAATGAGAAAGATTAATATGAATGCAGGAGATGTTCATAATGGGGGTAAAAGTGTTGTTATTATTGAATTTGAAAATAACAAACTCGTTTATAAACCCCGTTCACTTGAAATTGATGTTTTTTATGAAAAGGTCATTGATTATGTCAATCAGTATTATCAAACTAATTTAAAAACACCTTTATCCTTGGATCAAGGTGAGTACGGGTGGCAAGAGTATGTACAGTCTGAACCGTGCGATAATATTGAACAGGTAAGAAATTATTATTACCAATTTGGAATGCATTTAGGATTTATTTATGCTTTTCAAGGGTCAGATTTTCATTTTGAAAATATCATAGCATGTCGTGATAAACCGGTGTTGGTTGATCTTGAGACTCTGTTTCAAAGCAGCCTCTTTTTTTCTGAGGAGAACAAGGAAAATGTTAATTTAATGGCATCAGCACAGGTAAATAAAACAATATTAAAATCTGCACTTTTTAACTATATGAGTTTTCCGGAAGATAACGGGCTGACTAATATAGGAGGCTTGATAAACACAGAAAATCAAAAAGGTGAAAAAGAAGAAGTACTTCATATAAAAACAGATAAAATTTCTATGAGAAAGAAACAATATCTCTTCAAAAGAGGAAGGAATCTTCCTGTTTACAAAAATAAAGTAGCAGAATGCTTTGAATTTGAAAGAGAATTTATTGAAGGTTTCAAAAGAATATACTTTATTTTGAAAGAAGATTTATATATACGGAACCTTATAAGGGATTTAAATTATGCCCCTATTAGAATTATTGTCAGACCTACATATGTTTATGCTTCATTTCTTGAAACCCTCCTCCATCCTATGTATTTAAAAGATTATGGAGAAAGGATAAGGGTTTTATCTTTTATTAAGGATGCTTATACAAAATATGAAGTATTTGATTCCATCAGTCCATTTGAGATCAAGGATATGATGATCGGTGATATACCCTATTTTAATGCTCCTATTAGTGAAAAAAGGGTTTATTCAAATTCAATACATGTGGTGGATACAGGGATTATGAAACAAAGCGCTAAACAAGAAGTTTTAACTCGTTTAGCGAATATGTCGGAAGAAGACATGCATCAGCAAGTGAGCTTGATAAATATGGCCTTAAGCTCCACAGCGGCTAATTTGGATATTATTTATAAAAATCAAATTGATGATTTTGTACCTGGATATTTTAAAAATGACATACAAATCAAAGAGCTGATTCAAATAGAAACAGATTGTATATTAAAACAAGCAATCGAATCGGAGAAATATCTTCAATGGGTATCAATAGTCTCGGCTCCCAATGGCACCTTATCCGTAGGACCGCTGAGTTTTGGGCTGTACGATGGGTTAGCTGGAGTGGGGCTTTATTTTTCAGCTTATGATTTTATTTATAATGATGAAAAAGTCAAATCGGTTCTTCGTAAAATAGTGAATTCAATTAATCAAATATATGAGCACAGTATTTATAAAACAAATTTCTCTGCTTTTTACGGGTCAAGTTCTTATATCTATTTTGTCAATAAAATGAGAGATACCGGACTTTATTCGGAAAATGAAGTGAATAGTATGTGTAAAGCATACTTAGAGAAACTTCGTCAGGAAACCGGTCAAATAACACATACTGATTTTATAGGCGGACTCGCAGGTATATTAAAGGTTGTGATTCAGCTTGGCAGGTATCATCGGACTGAATTAATGGAAGATACGGCAAGGGCAGTTTGTAAAGAAATATGCAAAAGAGCGATTCAAAATAGAAATGAAGCATATTGGAAATCCGACGCGGATGAGAATATTGTTTTAGCAGGGTTTTCTCACGGTATTACTGGGATTTGTTATGCACTATCTGAATATTATGCGCATATTGAGGCATCTGGAGAAGTACTTAGACTGATTGAATCAGCTCTCAAATACGAAGATAAATTTTTTGATATTAAAATAAATAAATGGAGAGATAACAGAAAAAATGAGTTGGATTATTCTTCCGCAATGTGGTGTCATGGGTCTTGCGGTATTCTTCTTGGAAGAAGCAGGATATACGAGAATGTAGACGGGCGTATTCACGTTGGGTATATTAATGAGTCTTTAGATGACACATTGCTGAATGGAAATTTCCACCGTCAGGGCTACTCATTATGCCATGGAACGATGGGGAATATAGATGTACTTCACGCTATTAAGGAATTATCTCTCTTTAAAAATCGCAAGCAAGAGATTGAGAATACAATTAATATATGGGTTAACCATTTTAAAGAGACTCTGTTAAAAAATGGATGGCAAAATGGAATAAGAAATGATCATTCGGGACTTGGTATGATGTTAGGGAAAACCGGACAATTATATGCACTCTTAAGGCTAGTTAATAAAGAAATTCCCACCCCATTGGCTTTGGATTGAGGGGGGATTTCCTATATAAAAAAGCGATCCTGTAAAGGACGCTTTTTTATATTAATTTTATTCCGCTGATTAAAATAATCGCCGCCATCACAAACTGCAGCGGGCGCGGTGAGAATTTCGGCGAAAAGAAGCTGCCGAGAAGCACACCCGGCACAGAGCCGATCAACAGATTCAATACAAGCAGGTAATCGACGCTTCCGAAGCTTGCGTTTAACAGACCGGCAACAGTTACGAGCAGAAAGGCATGTGCGATATCCGTTCCCACCACTTCTGCCGTTTTCATTCTGAACAGGTATAACATGGCGATCGCAAATAATGAGCCGGACCCAATAGATGTCAGGCCGACGATGAAGCCGAAAATGACGCCGATCAGTATCATGAGTGTCCGCTTTTCTTCAAGCGTTTTTTGCTGCCAGCGGTTCGGCCGCAGTTTTTTATCGAAAAAAAGGCGGGCGATAATGGAAATAGCGACAAGGGTCAGCACGTAGCCGAGCGCCTGTTTGATAATCTGCTCCTGATGCTGGTGAAAAGCGGGAAACAAGTGAAGAATACCGATGGCGGCTGTTGCGCTGGGAATGCTCCCGAGCGCCAAGTAGCCGACAAGTTTAAATTGAACGGTGCGCTGCTTCCAATGAGAAACAACACCGAACAGTTTGGTGATGGAATTATATAAAAGGTCAGTGCCGACGGCGATTGAGGGGTTGATCCCTAAAACGATCAGTAAAGGAGTCAAAAGCGCCGCTCCTCCCACACCCGTCAATCCGACCAGCGTTCCGACAAAGAAACCCATAAACACAATGCTTACAGTCATCTGTGTGCCTCCTGAATAATCCTACTATTTTTATCAGATTATATATGATTAAGAGGCGGTAATCAATTAAATTTTCGGAAAATTTTATACAGAACAAAAAAATCCGCCTGCCTGCTGTTATTTCGCAGATCGGCGGATGATGGCCGGATTATGATTTTTGCTGATAAAACGGAAGTTCCGTGTGGCCCATTTCTCTGACATACACGAAAAGATTGCCTTTATGATGAATTTCATGCTCCATGGCAAGCTGAAGGAGAGCCGCGCCGGTTATTTTTCTGCCGAAAGAGGCAGTCAGGTCAATTTCGCGGTTCAGCTGCTCTTCAGTCAGCTGTGACAGGATGTTTGTCGTTTTTTCAGTACATGCTTCAGCCAGTTTGACGAGGTCTGTTTCCGCTTCTTCTTTCGGTTTGTTCTGGATAGCTGATCCGTTTCCGTCGTTAATGACGTTTGCAAACATAAGAAAAGAATAAACGATGTGTTTTACAAGTTCCTGAGCGGACATTGATGTCTCTGCCGGCTTGTAGTCGTAATGCTCGCGGCTGATTTTTTCCGCCAGCTCAATCGTCACGTTTCGATGTGACAGAAAGTGGCTGACCAATTGATTTTGTGCTGTCATGTGAAAACCCCCATTTAATACAGAATAAAAGCTGCAAGGATATGCTATATCAACGGCACGGAAGAAACAAGCAATAAGCCTGTGATGGAGATAAATCGTTGCGGATATCCGAAATTCGACAATTGCGGTCTTTTTGCGTTCTTCTTTTTCTAGCAATTATGATAAAATATGACATATCTCGGTCATTCCAAAAGGGGGGATTTATTGAGGATGAAGCAAACTATTCCGTCCTCTTTTGTCGGGCTCAAAATTAATGAATGGTATACCCATATCCGGCAGTTTCACGTCCTTGAGGCGGAGCGCGTCAAACGTGAAGTAGAGAGAGAGATTGAGGATATGGAAGAAGATCAGGATCTGCTGCTGTATTATTCATTAATGGAATTCAGACACCGCGTCATGCTGGATTACATCAAGCCCTTAAAGGAGGACCCTTCTCAGCCTGAGTTTTCAGAATTATTGGAAGACATTGAAGGCAACCAGTATAAACTGACAGGACTGCTTGATTACTACTTTAATTTTTTTCGAGGAATGTACGAATTTAAACAGAAAATGTTCCTAAACGCCATGATGTATTACAAACGGGCTGAAAAAAACCTTGCACTCGTTTCTGATGACATCGAGAAAGCTGAGTTTGCTTTTAAAATGGCCGAGATTTTTTACAACCTGAAACAAACCTACGTCTCCATGAGTTATGCCGTTCAAGCCCTTGAAACGTACCAATCGTATGAGACGTACAACGTCCGCAGAATCCAATGTGAATTCGTTATTGCAGGGAATTATGATGACATGCAGTATCCAGAAAGAGCATTGCCCCACTTAGAACTTGCTTTAGATCTTGCAAAACAAGAAGGCAATCCCCGTCTTATCAGTTCAGCCTTATATAATCTCGGAAACTGTTACGAAAAAATGGGAGACCTCTCTAAAGCAGCCGAATATTTTGAGACATCCGTTTCCATTTGCAGGTCAGAAAAGTTCGATAATCTTCCGCATTCTATTTACTCATTAACACAGGTTCTTTATAAACAGAACACTACAGCCGAAGCAGAGAAGCAATATCGCCTCGGGCTCAGTATCGCCCGCGAATACAATGATGAATTGTTTGTAAATCTGTTCCAATTTTTGCATGCGTTATACGGCAAGGAAATGGATAACGCATCCGTCAGGCACACGTTTGATTTTCTGGAAGAACACATGCTGTATCCGTATGTGGAAGAATTGGCGCATGACGCTGCCAAATTTTACATGAAACACGGACAGCCTGAAAAAGCGCTCACGTTTTATGAAAAAATGGTGCACGCCCAAAAACAAATCCAGAGAGGAGATTGTCTATATGAAATCTAAACTGTTGTCAGGATTGCTGCTTGTTGCTGTCGGGTTCAGCTTTACACAGGTGATCGGCCATGAAAGCCATTTGGAAAACCAAGCGGACGGCACATTCCATATTGCCGCGCGCAACCAAACATAACATAAAGACCCTTCTTTGGAAGGGTCTTATTTTTTGCATGCGTATCCATTCCATTTTTATCCGAATGCAGGGTCTATATGCTCAAGTTATCTGTCCTACGAATGCCACCTATTGATGAAAAAGGCATAAGGAGAGATGAAGAGTGGGGATTGAAGTGAAAAAACGGCTCGTATCGGCTGATAAATATGCGTTAAAATGTCCGAATCCGATGACGCCGGAGTATATTACCATTCATAACACGGCAAACGACGCATCCGCCGCTAATGAAATCAGCTATATGACGGGAAACAGCGAATCAACGAGCTATCATTTTGCGGTTGATGACAAAGAAGTGATCCAGGGAATTCCGTTGGACCGGAATGCCTGGCATTCGGGAGACGGCACGAACGGTACCGGAAACCGAAAGTCGATTGCTATAGAAATCTGTTACAGCAAGTCAGGCGGCGAACGGTACAGAGCCGCAGAAGAACTGGCGATTGCGTTCGCGGCGCAGCTTTTGAAAGAACGGGGCTGGGGGATTGACAGAATCAGAAAGCATCAGGACTGGAACGGAAAGTACTGCCCGCACCGCATTTTGTCTGAAGGCCGCTGGGATGAAGTGAAGGCGAAGATTGCAAAGAAATTAAGCGGAAGTATGCCGGCGAAAAAAGCCTCTATTTCTTCTTCCGCCTCTGAATACCATGTGAAAAAAGGCGACACCTTATCGGAAATCGCCGCATCGCACGGTGTCAGCGTAAAATCGCTGCAAAGCATCAACCATATCACCGATCCGAATCACATTACAGTCGGACAAGTGATCAAGCTCGCTCAGACGGGTTCTTCTTCAAAAAGTCAGGCTGTGCCTTCCTATCCGCTTCCATCCGGTGTGATCAAAGTGACGAAACCGCTGACGAAAGGGACAAACGTAAAACAAGTGCAAAACGCTTTATCCGCTCTTTATTTTTATCCCGATAAAGGAGCAAAAAATCATGGGACGGACGGCGTTTACGGTCCGAAAACGGCAAATGCCGTAAAACGTTTTCAATCCGTCAGCGGATTAACGGCAGACGGAATTTACGGCCCGAAAACGAAGGCGAAAATTGAAGAAAAACTGTAATCAATAAAACGGAAGCTCCCCGGGCTTCCGTTTCTTCTTACATACAAACTGCGGCAAGGGCCTTTTGAATATCATAAATGCTTTCATCTTTTTTAAACTGCTTTGAGACAGCGGGAAGTTCCGCTCCTGAAATCCAAATTTTCAGCTCTGAATCAAGGTCAAAGCGGCCGGCGGTTTCTACGCTGAATCTGGAAATGCTCTTGTACGGAATGGATTGAATCTCCGTTTTCTTCCCCGTGAGTCCCTGTTTATCAACAAGAATAAGACGCTTATCCGTAAAGACAATGATATCTCGTACGAGCTTAAACGCGGCGTTGACATTCTCACCTTCCAGCAGAATACGGGCCAGTTCTTCTTTTGCTTCAGCCGTCGATATTGTCGACGCATTGCCCAGCAATCCATTGATGAACCCCATGATATATCCCCCCTGATACGTATTCTATCAAATCATACTATAAAAAGGTTTCCATTCCCAGATGAGTAGAGTAAACTGGTGCTGACTGGAAAAGGAGAGCATGTTACACATGAAAGATAGATATGACAATTTCGCAGCCCTTTCAGCTGCTGAATCGGAATACAGAATTATTTATGAAGAAAAAGAGGGAAGTAAATGTATCGTCCTCGCTCCCCACGGCGGGAGAATTGAGCCGGGTGTCAGTGAGCTGGTGCGGGCATTTTCTGACCAAAGCTCAATTTACTTATTTGAAGGGACGAAGCGGTGCAATAACCGTTCTCTCCACTTGACAAGCACACGCTTTGACGAACCCCTGGCTTTAGAAAAAGTGACCGCCCATCATTACGGATTGGCTTTTCACGGGTATCATGATCTGAAAAAGGCAAATACACTCGTCGGGGGCGCGGATTTGGAAAAAGCAAGACTGATTTGTGATCTGCTGCGTGAAGCGGGATTTGATGCCGAGCTGACAGAGAAGAATGATCGGCTGGCAGGTGTAAATCCCGGCAACATTGTCAATCGGACAAAAAGGAAAATGGGGCTGCAATTGGAAGTGAGCACGGCGCAGAGACACGCGCTGTTCAGCAATTTTGGCTGCCGGGGAGAAAAATATACGCCAACCGATCTGTTTTTTCGTTATGTAGAAGCCGTGAAGGCCGGTTTTTATGATAAATGAACAGGGGGGCCCGTTTTTACATTCACTGGAGCTATGCGGCGCAAGAAGTGCTTGGCGGGCAGCACGGTGAGAACAGCGTCATGATGCAAAAACCTTTCCTGCGATTTAAAATGATGACATTCTGCCGGCTGCGTTTTAAGCCGGCGGAGAATCGCTAATTTTCAATAAAATACGGCGTTTTTTCTTCAGCGGCATGCAAGTGTGTCTGTCCGCTTCCATAATACACATTCGGCCGCTTGTCGGATAACAGACAAGCGAGCCGCTTCTGAAATTGAATACCTGCTTTACGCCGTTCAAACAGCTCGAGCCTTTTTTCCGCAAATGATGCCGTCACCCGGAAAGCGGCTGCGATTAAAATAACGGCGTGGCTCCTCCGCTGGGGAAGCTCCATGTTTAACAGCATAAAGGTCGGCACACAGAAGTGGTACATAAAATGGTTGGCCTGAAATTCCTGCAGTTCCCTGAACAGCTTGTTCATATGAAAATGGTTCCCGGTATGCTTCAGCACATGGCACAGTTCGTGCGCAAAATCCTGCCATTGCTCTTCGGGTGACTTTTTTTGATTCAGGACGATGCTGTACATGCCGTCCCGCTTCAGCATCATACTGTGCGTATCTTCAAAATGAATCCAAATGTCAAGCTCCTTGGCAATCATCTGCATATCAATATGGAGAGGGGCGGTCATTCCCATGCGGCAATATAAGTTTTTGACGTATTCCTCAAGATGTGTTAAAAAATCGCCCAATTGAATACACCCTTTCGAACGTATGTTCTTTTTTAAGCGAGAAAGAAAAGCCCTGATCGGACTTTGAATCAATTCCCTTTTCTTTTAAAAATAAACATTCAGCTTTTATATCGGCTGAACGTTAAGCAGTTTAAAGGAAAAGAGCGGATTATTTATGTTTCGGCCTGCGGTTTTTCTCTTTTTCTTTTAAATAATTAATGAATTCAATGGCCTGCTGCTTGCTTTCCGGGGAAAAGTCCTGCATGTCCCGATATGCGATCTGCAGGTCGGGATCGGCAAACATGTCTTCATCTGAAGGTTCTTTTCCGGTTAACAAATAATCAGTCGACACTTTGAAATAATCCGCAAGCTTTTGCAGCGTGTCGTAATCGGGTTCAGATCGGCCGTTTTCATAATGAGAATATCTGGCGCGCGAGACACCGATATGATTTGCGACTTCTTCCTGCGTTTTCTTACCTCTGAGACTCTTTAATCTTCCGCCTATCATCCGAAATGACCTCTCTTTTTTCAACACCCTAAGTTACTTATGATTATAGATACAAAATGTATCAAAAGAAAGGGATGATAAAAAAAGTATCAAAAAGGTCTTGATGATACGAAATGTATCGTATATAATCAACATCATAGGGATACAAAATGTATCAAGATACGATAAGAAATTGATCAGGAGGGTGAGAGATGCAGGCGATAATCATCCGTTTCAGCAGCAATCCGGCTGACCAGAGATGTTTAGGAAAAGCAGGCGGTTCGATATCTTTTACCGCTTGCGGACTACCGGTATTCCGATTTGATAACCGATTGCAGTATGAACGCTATATAGGTCTGAAGAAAAATGGAGATGTCCCTTATGAATCGTAAAAGCTGCCCGTTTTTCATCTATTCCGGATTATTGAATTCAGAACATTATGACAAAATAGGGTCCGCCATTTGGCTGTTTTTATGGTTCATCAGCTCAACGACAAAGGAACATGTAAAAGACGGCGTAAAGTGGGGGATCGTCCTCGGACATAAGCCCGTAAAAACAAGAGAAATGGCCGATGTATTCGCGGTCAGTGAAAAAACCGTCAGGCGGTGGCTTGAGAGCTTGGAACAGCATGAGTATATCAAAACCGTCCGCGCCCCTTACGGACTCATCGTCTCCGTAAAGCACTCGAAAAGATTCACGCCGAAAAAGACATTGACCCGCCCGGAAGTTACAGACCGGACAATATCGGCGGATCATCGGGACAAAAATGTCCGGAGAGAAATAGATATAACAAAAAATCATACTGCTGAAGAAGCGATTAACGACATTGCCGCCCATTTTATCAGATTAAGGTCTGCACAGGAGGGGCGGAGCGTATACCCCTCGCCGCGGGATTATCAGGCCATCGCCCGTATTGTTTCCCTCGGTGCTTCAGCACAAGAAGCAATCAAATGGCTCGGCGAATGCTTTACCGCTTTTGAACAGCGGCGCACCTCTTCAGCTGAAACGATCAAGGCTTTCAGCTATTGCGCCAAGTATATGGAAGACCGCTTGAATGCACGAATTGCGGGAAGGACAATCACAACAAAAAAAGAGAGGAATACGATACATGACAAAACGAACGATCGAGCAGATTCTTGCCGACCTGAAAAACGGAAAACGTCCATTACTGGCGGACAGACCGGAAGAATCAGACAAAAGCCGCTTTGACTGCCCGCTCTGTAAAGATCAGGGCGGTTATCTCAAAAACCAGCTGGGCATGGAAGTGTGGGTGAAGTGCCGCTGCGCCGCCGAACGGAAAGTAGAACGCATTCTCGGCGCAAGTGAGATTACAGATGCCTTTCGGAAGCTGGATTTCAAAGGATTTATCACGCGGGGCAAGCCTCAGGCAGTCGTCGACGCATATGAGTGCGCCCTTGAATATGTTGAGAACTTCGACAAGATGAAAAACTGCCGGAAAAACAGCATTGCCCTTTTAGGGCGTCCGGGATCGGGAAAAACCCATCTTTTGACCGCTCTCAGCAATTATGTCATGAGACAGAAGCAGACACCGGTGCTGTATTTTCCTTTTGTGGAGGGCTTTACGGATTTAAAAAATGATTTTGATCTGCTCGATGCAAAGCTTGGCCGTATGAAACAGGCGGATGTGCTTTTTATTGACGATCTGTTCAAACCGCTGAACGGAAAACCCCGGGCGACCGATTGGCAGATTGAACAAATGTACGCCGTCGTGAATTACCGCTATTTAAATCATAAGCCGGTTCTTATCTCGAGCGAGCTGGCATGTGACGGATTGGTGCAGGTTGATGAAGCCTTGGGCACAAGAATTTATGAGATGTGCAGCGATTATTTAGTCATCATTAATGGCAATTCATTTGACGTAAACCACAGATTAGAGGGGGCGAGATAATGTGTAAGCTGTGCGGGCCGAAGAAGGTCATTGTGATGGAAACGGGTTTCGGCGCTGTCTTTCACCCTTGCCCGAACTGCAAAACAGGCACTGATTTAACGCCGGTCATTAAACGGCTTGAACGAATGGTTCAAGACGAAAAAGCGAGGCTTGATGCACGTGTGTAAATATATCAAATGGCTTTTTTGCCTGCTGTTCAGGGCAAAACGGATAGAAAAGCAAATTGAAGCATGGCATGAGGCTGATGGAAAGTGAGGATCACCATTGCAAGAAAAACACAGCCCCGCTCCATGGCGGGCCGTACACAGCGGAGAAGAAAAACCCATTTACATTTATTCCGCTTACAGCGAAGCGGATAAAGAGAAGTTCCCTTATTCAAACGGAAGGCTCATCGCGGCCGTTTTCAACTTAAGTTCATACTCACAGCAGATCAACGCGGCATTGATGGCGAAAGCCCCGGAACTCTTTGAGGCGGCCGAGACGGCTCTCCGCCTGCTCCGGGGAGAAAGTTCTGAAGAAAAAGAAGCGTTCATAAATAAGCTCGGAAGCCTCATACATGAAGTGAACATTTTGAAAAAGACGGAGGACGTAAAACATGAATCCTAAAAAACTGACTGACATTGAACATACAACATTAAAAAGCCAGCTGGAAGAAGGCAAGGTTCGGGTGATTATAGTAGACGGACTGAAGAAGGAAGCATGGCTCGCCGAAGCGCCGGAGCACGGCAAAACGCTTGTCGAAACGCGAAAAGGGGATCTGGCCCGGGTCGAATATGAAATCGGCTTTAAATTGAATTAATCGAAAAAAACAGAATACGTCCAAGACGGAAAGCCTGCGGACACTGATCAATCGCGCACATGCTGCGCATTGGTTGGTGTCCTTTTTTTGTTCCGAAAAAGAGGAGGATCTACATGGAAGACTTACTATTTGCATATAAACGCACGCTGAAAGAGACGAAAAAGTGGTACAAGCAGCTGGAGGCAGCCGATGAAACGGTGCTTACTTCAGAAGAACTGAAAGATAAAAAAATCATCAGAACGATTATTACAGATTTGGAGTATGTCATCGAATGGCTTGAAAAAGGCCGGCAGCCCGGCATAAGAAGAGCGATAGACCGCAGAGACGCTTATCAGAGAATGCTCATTAAAGATCCGAGAATCATAGAAACCTATTCGCAGGCGCTGATGTTTGAACCGTCCGCAAATGTGACTGAAGAAGACAGAATCAGACTGCGGGACGCATTAGCCGTTTTAACGGATAGAGAAAAAGAAATGCTGCTGCTCCACAAAGCGGAATGCTTTTCGTATGAACGGATCGCCGCCTTGCTGAATGTAAAGAAATCAACCGTACAAACGACGGTCAAACGGGCGCTTCTGAAAATTCAAAAACAGCAGGAACAAAGAAATCAATCGCCTGCTTCATAAGTTGTCATACGTTTGCCACCTAGAAGTGAATAGTAGATCATAAAAAGCGGCCCGATTAGAAGCCGCTTTTTATTATAGACAATCATGTCGGAGGTGGCGGTGATGCCGTAGCATGAAAAACGCAAAAAGAGAACAGGCATTTACAATCTATCAGTCTCATAAAGGCCGCATCACAAATCGCGCCCTTGCCGGCAAATCAGGCGTATCCGCAAGAACGATCGGCAGATGGAAAAAAGAAGGGCGCTGGGACGAGGCGCTTAATAAGAACGCGGAAAGCGGCGGAAAAAACAACCCGGGCGAAGGTGATGAGTTAAACGAACGCCAGCGGCTGTTTTGTCTTTATTATGTGAAAAGCTTTAACGATACAAGTCTTTACGATATGATGCTAAAAGCGTTAAAGCAGACAAAAAGCCAGACGGGGCGCAATTATCAGCTCTATTCAGAAAAAGGCAGGCTCGGCTTGCGTGAATGGCCGGAGCCGTCTGACATATGGGTGCTGGAAACAGGAGTTAATATCACAGGGTATCAATACAGCACCTCAATTGATGATACCGCAACCCGTGTCGTCATGCGGCTGCAAAAAGACGATAAAACCGTGAAGGCTTCCGCCTCAGACAGCGCGGGCATGAAAACATTCGGCGTTTTGCAGTATACCGAAACGGTTTCTGCATGTTTCATTTTACCTCTCTTGACAGTGAGGGAAAGGGAACGTTTGGGTATGTCATTGCCGTCGATTATAAAAATAATATGTTCACGAACTATTTGGATTTGAACTTGGGCTGGCAGGGCTGGCGTCGCCTCGTTACTGAACTTGATACTGAGAATGTACCTTGGATAAATGTTCCTTATAAAAATGGCGCTAAATCAGGAGACAGGCCGCTTCAATACCGCAAAGTGGGAAACACCCTTCACCTGAACGGACACGTTCTTACGGACAGAGAAGTGGTATTCGGGAGTGTGCCATCCTCTTGTGCGCCGGCCAAAGGCGTTGTAACGATGGTTGCAGCCAGCGGCACAACCGGTTACAGCAAGTTTATTATTTATTCTAATGGAGATATGAAGCTGACGGGAATTATGGCCAATATAGAAAATAACGTGAACGGCTATTATATTGACCTTGTTTTGGCACTCACGTAAAGGAGCGAGAATATGAAATTAATATTTCCGTATGACAATGACAACATTTATACAGGCACTCCGGTTGAGCTTTATCCGGATTCTGAGACAGGAGATTATTTGATGCCGGCTAACGCTGCGGACTTTCCGCCGGAAATAAACGGCGAAGGCATGTGGCGCCCATTTTTTGATGAAGAGAAACAAGAATGGGTGGAAACGGCTGACGAAGCATATAAAGACAGCTTAAAAAAAGATACGGCTCCCGATTCAAACCAGCTTGCAGGCCTCGGGGGACAGCTGGCGAATGAGAAATTGGCCAGAAAAGCAGCCGAACAAGCGCAGCAGTCACTCGGCAGGCAATTAGCGTCTTTAAAATTAGAATTATTAAACATAAAAGGAGAATGAAAAAATGAAGAGACTTAACTTTTGGGTTTACGCTTTGTTTTATAAGTGGGCCTCAATAGAAATGGTAAAACAGGCTATGGGCTATGATGACTGTTCTGCCGAAGATCTGGCGGAAGGTGTGGCCGCGAAGTATATCACGCCTGAGGAATTTCAAGAAATAACGGGTGAAACATACGAAAACTATAAAAATGCTGTGTCATAAGCCGAACGGCTTTTTTTATTTGTCATTTTTAATAAATCAGAAAAGGAGGACGGCCGATGAAAAAGCATTCATTTGAATTTCCCGCCGATCAACTTGGCAGGCCCGGCGCCGTAAAAGCTTATCGCGGTAACAAAAACGATTATGTCACACCGGTTGCTGATTTGTCCGGAATGGGAGAGCTTCTTACCAATACGCCGCTAGAAGCGATTGAAGTATACAGCCAATTCGGACAAGACCGTTTAGGAGCCGTCTTAATAGACAGAGCACAGGGGTGGGCTTATTCGGACCGCAGCGGAACTCTTTTTATCGAAGAGAGCGAGGATAACAATTCGTGGACGGCTTCACATTCTGTCGCAGTCAAAGGCGGAGTGCTGACCGCTTCGGGGTGGGTCAGTCTGACAAAAAGATATTACCGGTTCCGTTTTGAAAATGGAAATCAAAAGCAGTCCGAATTTGTTTTATACCAATCTGTCGGTACGGGCGGTGATATGGCGTTTTCATATACAGACGTGATTTTTCATGAAAATGCAGCAGAGGCGGGCGAGGGAAGCATCTTCTCAGCGGGCGCTTGGAAAAAACTTCTCGTCGAAATCACCGGCACGGCTGAGTCGGGCCATGTCGCGTTTTGGGGGAGATCCATCTCGGGAAAAAATGTGCCGATCAGAGGAATCAGGTCTGAAGACGGAACATCAGCCGCCGGTACATCAGGCACAGACGAAGTGTGGTCATTTGATATTGCCGGCTTTAAGGAAATCGTCATGGAAATCAAAAGCATTTCCGGCGGGAGCCTTTCTGTCAAAGGCACGGCATTTTCGTAAGAATGAAACTTCCGAAGGGAGGTGAGAACAATGTAAGAGGGGGGAGCGGAAGTGCTTCTGGATGAACAAGCGGTGCAAAAAGAATTCGCAGGAATCAAAGGTGAACAAAAGGTGCTTGAACAGCGGGTGGCCGTATTAGAGCGGGTATCCGACCGGCAGGATCAGCAAATCATGACGCTGAATGAAAAACTGAACAAAATTGACGAAAACACAACATGGATTAAGCGGACCATTACAGGAGCGATCGTGACAGCAATCTGCACGGGCGTCATTGGCGGAGCCATCGCCATCATGTACAATCTGCTGCAAAAGTAGGGGGGAAACCGATATGAAATTCGCGGACAAAGGCACGGTCGTCAGGACGGTGCTTCTTTTGCTTGCTTTATTGAATCAAACTTTGCTGATGTTCGGCAAATCGCCGCTGAATATTCAGGAGGACCAGGTCAGCCAGCTTGCAGATACGCTGTATGCCGCCGGGTCGGCCGTTTTTACAATCATAACGACTGCCGCCGCCTGGTTTAAAAACAATTACGTTACAGCAAAAGGGAAAAAACAGCAGGCTTTATTAAAAATAAACAATTTATCGAAATAGGAGAGATGAGAATATGGTAAAAATTACACAGGATTTTATCCCGGCAGGAAACAATAACCGCCCAGGCTATGCAATGACACCGATTTACATTACGGTGCACAATACAGCCAATACCGCAGTCGGAGCTAACGCCAAAAGTCACGCAAGCTATGTGAAAAATCCCGATACACCGACAAGCTGGCATTTCACAGTCGATGATACGGAAATTTATCAGCATCTTCCGCTGAACGAAAACGGCTGGCATGCCGGTGACGGAAACGGGGACGGCAATCGTAAATCCATCGGTATTGAAATTTGTGAAAACGCAGACGGCAACTTTTCACAGGCCGTGGCAAACGCCCAATGGCTCATCCGCACATTAATGACGTCGCACGGCATCCCGCTTGCGAATGTCGTTGCGCACAAGCATTGGTCAGGAAAGCTTTGTCCGAGAAGACTGTTGGATACATGGGATGAGTTTAAAGCGGGAATCGGTTCTGGGGAAAGACAGACGTATACCGTCCAAAAAGGAGATACGCTGTCAGCGATCGCGCGGAAATTCGGCGTCAGCGTGGCCGATCTGCAGAAATGGAATAACATCGCTGACCCGAACCTGATTAAAGTCGGACAAGTACTGATCGTCAGCCCGCCGGTTGAAGCACTGTATTCTCTTCCGGACGAGGTGATTCAGCTGACAGAGCCGTACACGTCCGGTGAAAAGGTATACCAGGTGCAAAACGCGCTCGCCGCACTTTATTTCTATCCTGAAAAAGGAGCTGTCAATAACGGCATTGACGGTATCTACGGTCCGAAAACCGCAGATGCCGTGGCCCGCTTCCAATCTGTAAACGGACTGACGTCTGACGGCGTCTACGGTCCCGCTGTAAAAGCGAAAATTCTGATGCAGCTTTAACAAAAAAGGCTGAGTCCCGTTCACATTGCGGGATTCAGCCTTTTTTCTTTTTTAACCGGTTCAATAGCCCGAGATTCCTCGCCCGCATCCTCAGCGAGTAAGCGGAAAGCCCGAAGCGTCCGTAATCCACAAACTTTACGCGCCTGACAATTTTCTTCACATCATCACCTGTCGCATCTCTTTGTTGGTTTTATTATATGAAAGATAAGGAAAAAAGGAATAAGGACAAGAGCCGTGTCTCCTGTCCTTAGTGTAATCAAGCTTTTTTTTGTTTATACTTGTCAATCAGCCGCTCGTTTTCTTTGAAAATTCTGGCGGTATGAGGGCTGACCTGGTAACTTGCGATACTTGTCATTGAACGTTTTTTAAACATTTTGAACGGTTTCGCTCTTTGTTCCGGCTGCCCGTTTTGAAATGCCTGCTCCATTTAACCGTCACCTTCCTCTTCTATTGGCAGCATTAAATCATAAATGCTCGTTAGCGATGTGAAAAGCAAATAATCGAATTCCGTCAACAGGTTTTCCGACGTGAGTTTGATCACGTAATGGCGGTTTTGGACTGTAAACGGAATAAGCACAAGCCTGCCTTTTTGATCATAGTAGACGTCTTTACGGTTAAGACGGGACTGAACGTCTGCCGCATCAGGCATATGCTCCGTCAAGCGGTCCTTATCCGATTGTGCGGAATAGTCGCACAAGGAAGCCGTGACATTCATTTTTTCGGCATAAGCGGCCAGCAGTCTGCTGATGCCTTCCGCATAAGCTTCTGTACTTCCATAATATACATGGATCGGTTCATTTTTCAACAGATATTGATAGGTTTTCAGTTTTTCAAGATAGGAGTGAAGCATTTCGTTATTTTCTTCTAAAATTTCCCGCGTATCCGTCTCTAATTCATTGCCGGCGAGCTTTTTGATATACGCGCTCAAAAAGATAAACGCATCAATAAGGGCAAAGCAGACGGCAACAATCAAATATTGTCTCCATGCGGCAAAGAGCGATTCGGGATCATATGTCCAATAGACCATGGAGCCCAGTACAAATAGTAAATACCACGTTTTACGGATGGCAAACATTTTTTCTTTTACCTTTGCCTCATACCGCCAGGATGCGTACACATATAAAATGAGTGCGGCCGCCATCGTCCACACCATAATCTGAAAAAACAAAAGCATGAGCATCCCTCACAATTTGAAAAATGGTCTGCTATGTTCATTCTATGTCATGACATCATTTTCCTGTCACAAAAAAACCGCTTCTGTAAAGAAGCGGATGTCATCAGAAAAACAGATCTAAGATGAAAAAGGCGATGGCGCCGAGTGTACCTGCAATCGGCAGGGTGACGACCCATGTAATGAGCATCCGTTTAGCCGTTCCCCAGTTTACGCCTTTTACGCGGTGGGAAGCGCCCACACCGAGAATGGAAGACGAAATGACGTGTGTCGTGCTGACAGGGAGATGAATAAACGTGGCCCCGAAAATAATGGCTGCGCCGGTTAAGTCGGCAGATACGCCGTTTACCGGACGGATTTTCATAATTTTCCCGCCGACGGTTTTAATGATTTTCCAGCCGCCGATGGATGTGCCGAGACCCATTGCCAGGGCACAAGAGAGCTGCACCCAAAAAGGAATGGCATCACTTTTATGTAAATTGGCAGTCATAAGCGCCATCGTAATGATACCCATCGCTTTTTGCGCGTCGTTCGTTCCGTGTGTATAGGACTGAATGGCAGCCGTCAAAATCTGCACTCTGCGGAAGCGTTTATTTGTTTTCGCCAGATTGCTGTCTTTAAAAATCAGCTTCACGATCGAATATACGATAAAGCCGAGAACAAAGGCGATGATCGGTGATAAAATAAGTGCTTCGATAATTTTAATGAACCCTTTATAATTAAGCGTCGCAAAACCTGACGCTGCAATGGCCGCTCCGGCGATCGCTCCGATAATCGCATGTGAAGAGCTGCTCGGAATGCCGAAATACCATGTGATCAAGTTCCAGGCGATTGCGGCGAGTAGAGCCGCCAGAATGACAACTGACCCGTTGTCTAATGTATAAGGATTCACAATGTCCTTTGTAATGGTTTTCGCCACACCGGTAAATGTCATCGCTCCGAGAAAGTTCATGATGGCGGCCATGACGATTGCGTGCCGCGGCTTCAGCGCTTTTGTCGAAACTGAGGTGGCGATTGCGTTTGCGGTATCGTGAAATCCGTTAATGAAGTCAAATACCAAAGCGCATATGACAATTAATATCGTTAAAAGTAATAGAGTATCCATTATAACCCCTCGTTACGCGTTTTTCATAATAATGGTTTCAAGGTTATTGGCAACGCTTTGGCAAGAGTCGGCAATTTCCTCAAGCGTTTCGTAAATCTCGCGGTACTGAATCACTTTAATCGGATCGGTTTCTGTGCCGAACAGATTTTTTAATGATTTACGGTGCAGGTTATCACAGCTGTGCTCGTATTCCTTAATTTTAATGGCGTGAGGGTGAATGTCCTTCAATCGGTTTTCTGCAAGCAGCTCAATCGTGATTAAAATTTCCTTCGCGCACTCTCTGATGTATCCGCTGAACTTATCGATATGCTCATCGGAAGAAGTGATCGAGAAAATCTCCATCATTGCTGAAAAATGTTCGATTCCGTCAAGCACGTCATCGAGGCTGTTTGTCAGCTCAAGGATGTCTTCACGTTCAATGGGAGTGATAAAAGCTTTGTTCAGCTCTTTAATCATGACATGAACATGATTATCTCCTTTTGTTTCAAACTCTTTTAACGTATCGGCAAATTCCTTTAAAGTCGTCTGGTTCGTCACTTTAAAGTTGACAAAGTATTCTGCGGTTTCGTCTATGTTTTTTGCGATTTCTGTTAAAAGGAGTGAGAACTTATCTTTTTTTCTTTTTATCATTAAAAACCCTCCATTGTTTGAATGAGACAATGCACACATCAAATTATTATATAGCCTTTTGTCGAAAAAAAACAGATAAAGTCGAAAAAAACGCCTCTTGATTTTTTCGTAAAAACGTGTCTCATCCTGTTTTTCTTATGTTACCCACTTCGCCAAAAAAACGTAACATACTTCGAATTCAGACATCTTGCTTAAAAAGTATAACAAAAGATGTGAATTTGCTGTCAACTTTTGCACGTGATTTTGCCAGAAAAAAAAACGGCTCCCGTAAAAGGAACCGTTTTTATCAGTTTTTTCTGCCGTTTTTCAGCCAAAAATAAAGCGGCAGCCCGGCGAGGCCGATCAAGAGGGACAGCGCGCAGCTCAGTGTATCTGTAATGATCGTGCTGATCAGCACAAACAGTGAACCCGCGATGGCCAAAACAGGAATGATCGGATACAAAGGCACGCTGTAGGCGCGCGGTTTTCCGCCGCTTTTTTTTCTGAGGATAAACACGGCGAAAAAGGCCATGACGTAAAAAATATAAATCATGAAAATAGAGATTTCAGACAGCTTATCGGGATTGCTGGCGATCATAAAAATAATGGCCAGCGCGATCTGAAATGACACGGCAATCCACGGGGTGCGGAACGTCGGATGAACCCGCGAAATCTGTCCGGCAAACGGCAGCTGTTTCCGTTCCGCCATCGCAAACGAGACACGCGGAAAAGCGAGAATCTTTCCGTTTAAACAGCCGAAGATGCTGACGATGATTCCGACGCTGATCAATTTTCCTCCGATGTCGCCAAACAGCATTCCGGCAGCGGTGCCGGTCGCATTTTCACCGAGTTTGACGATGTCGGTCGCAGGAAGAATGTGCAGCAGCGCAAAGTTAATGAAAAGATAAATGGCGGTGACGACCAGCAGTCCGCCCGTCATCGCTCTCGGGAGCAGCTTTTCCGGATTTTTCATCTCGCCGCCGAGTGCCGCAAGCAGAATCCAGCCGTCATAAGCAAACAAGGTGGCCAGTATGGCAGCGCCGAAATTCATGTCCGACATGCTGCTTGTAACGGCTGTGAAAATATGCTGATCGCCTTTCCAAAGGCCGAACACGATCATGCAGATAATCGGAATCAATTTGCCGACAGTCGTAATTCCCTGTACGATGCCGCCATATTTCGTTCCGATAATATTAATGATGCTTAAAAACAAAACGGCTGAAATCCCGATCAATTTAGACCAGCCGGAATCCCAATTGAACAAGTGCGCCATCAAAGATCCGAAATACAAGCCGATTGCTCCGATAATGGCGGGGCCGTAAATGATAATTTGAACCCATCCGCACAAAAAGCCCCAAAATTCGCCGTACACTTCTTCGAGATATGTATAAAGTCCGCCCGTTTTCGGAATCTGAGTGCCGATTTCCGCAACGGTCAATCCGCCTGCAAGCGTCAAAATACCTCCTAACAGCCACGCGATAAGCGCGGTTTTCGCATCACCGGAGTAGGCAAGCACGGCGCCTGGTTTCATAAATACGCCGGAACCGATGATGGTGCCGATAACAAGTGAGAGGGCGATGGTAAGGCCGATCTCTTTTTTAAGTCCGTTCTCTTCAATCTGCATATCCTTTCCCTCCAGATGTAAAATCGTCATGATGAAAAAACTATTTTCCATATTGTAAACCCTAATTGCTGAAACACGAATAAAATAAATTTTCTGATTTTGTTGTTTTCCCTAAAAGATAAAGGTTTCTGCTTTTGAGAAGGAAAAAATACCGTTTTAAAAGCGAACATTAATGGTTTTTTTATATCAAAGGTTCGTTATTTAGGTAGCGGCAGTCTGCAGACCGTCTGTGAAGCAGATGGGTTGACTTTACGATCCGGATAACATAAATTGTATATATAAATATCTCGAAATCGAGATAATTGACTGGAGGATAACATAATGAAATACACCATGTATCAGCATTGACGGCTGATGCGCAGAAAAATTTAGATTTCTATCGGAACATCCTGGGACTGAAGCTTGTGAAAAAGTCCGTAAACCAAGATGAACCGACGATGTATCATTTGTTTTACGGTGATGAAACAGCCAATCCGGGATCTGAATTGACGTTTTTCGAGATTCCGCGGATTGCGCCGTTTCATGCGGGAACAAACAGTATTTCTTCAATCGGCCTGCGTGTCCCGGATGCACAAGCGCTCCAATATTGGAAAAAACGATTTGAAGAGCATCAGGTCTCTCACAGTGAGATCGTGAAAATAGCGGGCAGGGACACACTCGCTTTTCAGGATCATGAAGGACAGCGGCTTGTGCTGACAGCTGACGAAAAAGGAAAAGACATCGGTGAAGCGGTGAAGCAAAGCGGCATACCGGAAGAATATTCTTTCCGCGGTCTTGGTCCCGTTGAATTGACCGTCCCGTATGCAGAACCGACGCTGCGTGTGTTAACCGATGTGCTGGGCTTCACTGAAATCGGGAAAGAAACGCATGAAGACCGGGGCACGGTTACGGTGCTCGAATCCGGAAACGGAGGCGCGCGTACAGAAGTCCATCTCATTGAAAGAAACGATCTTCCGCGCGAGCGTCCTGGAAAAGGCAGCGTGCACCATGTGGCCTTCCGCGTCCAGAATGAAGAGGAGCTTGCTTTATGGCACCGCATCATTACGAAAGAAGGTTTCAGCAACTCAGGCATTGTAGAGCGTTATTATTTCAAAGCGCTGTACTTCCGGGAGCCGAACGGAATTCTGTTTGAATTGTCAACGGACGGTCCGGGATTTATGGTTGATGAAAAACCTGAAGAGCTAGGCAAAACGGTTGCGCTCCCGCCTTATCTCGAACACCGCCGTTCTGAAATAGAAGCACGGCTGAAACCGATTCAGTAAATCAGAAATCATGACAGATGCCTCCCGGCTTGACGGGGGCATCTTTTTTTGCTTTTTTACCCGTTTTGTCATTCTTTTTACCTATTTGTAAACGGCAAAATAATTGTCTTTGTTTATTAATAAATTTTTCACATTTGGTTGTTACACTTGTTCAAAGTTAAACAAAAGGAGTGAAAACACAGGTGAAAATGAAAAAACGCGAGATAGACGCAGTCTTAATTCTCATTTTACTCGCTTCCGCATTCTTGAATATGTACAACATCTGGAATGACGATACGGTGAATCCTTATTACACCGCAGCGGTAACGAGTATGCTTCAAAGCTTTCATAATTTCTTTTACGCTTCATTTGACGCAGCCGGGTTTATCACGGTAGATAAACCGCCTGTTACATACCAGATTCAAACGATCAGCGCGCTGATATTCGGTATGCACGGGTGGAGCGTCATCCTGCCTCAGGCATTGGCGGGTGTAGGTTCAGTTCTATTCATGTACTTATTAATAAAGCCGACGTTCGGAAAAACGGCGGCGCGCATCGCCTCATTTGTCATGGCGTGTACACCGATCGCAGTAGCGGTCGCGCGGACGAACAATGTCGATGCTTTACTGGTCTTTTTCCTCTTGTTCGCCACATGGCTTCTCTTTAAAGCGATCAGAAAAGGCAGACTGATCTGGCTTTTGGCGGCATTTTTTGTCGTCGGAGCAGGCTTTAACACAAAAATGCTTCAGGCTTATATGATTTTGCCGGCCTTCTTGCTGTTCTATATGATTGCGGCAAACACCACGATTAAGAAAAAAATCATTTCATTGGTAAGCGCGTTAGCCGTTTTAGCAGCCGTTTCATTGTCATGGCCGCTCATTGTTGACAATATTCCTGCCAGCAAAAGGCCATATGTCGGAAGCAGCCAGACAAACTCCGTATTGGAATTGGCCTTCGGATATAACGGGATTCAGCGGCTGACAGGGCAAAGTTCCGGCGGCGGCCAGGGCGGGCCGGACGGAAACGCATCGAAAGAGATGTCTTCTTCCGGCGGTTCTTCACAAATGCAAAAACCGCCTGGCCAGTCTTCAAGCAGCAGTTCAGCAAGCGGAGACAAATCACAAAACGGCAGTATGACGGCACCTCCATCTAACGGGAAAATGCCAAGCGGCGGCGAAATGCCAAGCGGCGGTCAAGGAGGCCCTCCAAGCGGCGGAGATGGCGGCGGAGGCGGTCCTGGCGGCGGAGGAAAAAGCGGTACAGGCACCGGCTCGAAAATGCAATCAGGTTCAGGAATGTTCGGTACGGGAACCCCTGGTCCGCTGCGCCTTTTCCAAACGGAATTATCTGATCAGATCAGCTGGCTCCTGCCGTTTGCGATTTTTGGAATGGCCGGTTTATTGATCGCCGGGGCGAGAGAAAGAAGACGATTATCAGCAGAACAGAAGGAAACGATCTTTTGGGCAGCGTGGCTTGTGCCGATTGCCGGATTCTTCAGTGTCGCAGAATTTTTCCACCATTATTATCTCATTATGCTGGCGCCTCCGATCGCGGCACTTGTCGGTGCGGGATGGGTCGCCCTCGTTCATCTGTACCGCAAGCAGGCGGGATGGAAAACTTGGCTATTGCCGGCCGCTATTCTTGTGACAACCGGATTTGAGCTGTTTATCCTCAGAAACTACAATGATCAAATCGGCGCAGGCTGGAGCATCGGAGTAGGCGTTATCGGCGCAGTGGCTGCCATCGCTCTGTTCGTATTCAAACAGCGCCAAAAACCGCTCAGTTACTATGTTTCACTTGCAGCCCTTCTCGTCTTGATGGTCATGCCGATTTATTGGGCGAGCACACCGCTTCTGTACGGAGGCAACAGCTCATTGCCTGAAACAGGCCCTCAGCTCGCTTCAACAAGCGGAAAAGGCATGGGAATGGATAACGCATCTGTCAATACAAAACTGATCAACTATTTAGAGAAACACAACGCCGGAGCGGACTATCTATTTGCAACAACCGATTCCAACACTGCGGCGCCTTACATTATTAAAACGAAAAAAGCGGTCATGGCGATCGGCGGATACAGCGGGTCTGACCCGGCCATTACGCTGGCCCAATTTAAAAAGCTCGTAAAAGAAGGGAAAGTAAAATACTTCTTAGCATCCGGAATGGGCAAAGGCGGAAATAACGATATTGTGCAGTGGGTTGAGAAAAACGGAAAGAAAGTATCTTCAGATAAATGGCAATCAAACACAGATCAGAAAACGAAAAATAGTGATGCAGCTGATAAAAAAAGCAGCAAGGCCTCAGGTAAAAACAGCCGAATGAGCGGCGGGCCGGGCGGAATGAATCAATCAGCTTCACTATACGAACTTCAATCTGATGAATAGGAGGAAAAAACATGAGTAGACATATTCAATATTCAATAGTCGTCCCGGTTTATAACGAGGAACTCGTCATTCAGACAACCTATCAGCGTCTGAAAGAAGTGATGGATCAAACAAAAGAGCATTATGAATTGATCTTTGTCAATGATGGAAGCAAAGACCGCAGTATTGAGATTTTAAGAGAGCAAAGTCTGATTGATCCGAGAGTGAAAATTATAGATTTTTCCAGAAACTTCGGACATCAGATCGCGATCACAGCGGGTATGGATTATGCAGAGGGGAATGCAATCGCCGTCATTGACGCCGATTTGCAGGACCCTCCTGAATTAATCCTTGATATGATTGAGCAGTGGAAAGAAGGCTACGATGTGGTGTACGCCGTCAGAACGAAACGAAAGGGAGAAACCTTTTTCAAGAAACAGACGGCCTCTATGTTTTACCGGCTGCTGCGGAACGTGACTGATATTGATATTCCGCTCGACACCGGAGATTTCCGCCTGCTGGACAGAAAAGTCTGTGATGAGATGAAAAAATTAAAAGAAAAAAATCCTTTTGTCAGAGGGCTCGTCAGCTGGGTTGGCTTTAAGCAGACTGCTGTAGAATATGAACGAGATGAGCGGCTTGCGGGGGAAACGAAATACCCGCTTAAAAAAATGCTGAAGCTTTCCATGGACGGGATCACAACGTTCTCTCATAAACCGCTCAAGGCGGCAAGTTATGCGGGAATGATCATGTCCGGAGCGGGTTTTCTCTATATGTTTATCGTTTTATACATGAAGCTTTTTACAGACAGCACCATTACGGGCTGGTCCTCTCTGATTGTGATACAGCTGTTATTCAGCGGCATCGTTCTATTAATGCTCGGAATGATCGGCGAATATATCGGAAGGATTTATGACGAAGCAAAAGATCGTCCGCTCTATATCGTGCAAAAAGCGTACGGCATGAAAAACGAAAAGATTTATCGGGACCAGCATATGTCTTAACAAACACCCTGTCCGGCCAGCGGACAGGGTGCTTTTATGTAAAATAAAAGCCGCGGGATGACAGAATGTCCCGCGGCTTTTTTCATTCATCTGCGGCCGGTCTGCGTGTGCAGAGAGCGCATGATCAGTCCGGTTCCCGAAAGGTTCAGTAAAATGCTTGCACCAAGCGTCATTCCCCAAGCAGCGTTTTGCTGAGGAAGCTGAATGCTCAGCTGCAGCAAGATCAGACCGGTAACGACCAGCAAAAGTCCGGTTTGTTTCATGTGTATGTATCCTCCTTTGTACACTAAGTCATACGGCTGATCCAGGCCTAAAGTTTCATCCGTATATAAAAAATCCAAGGCGGCTGCCTTGGATTTTTGTTAAGAAGATGTTTCTTCTTTTTGAGTCAGTTTCATTTTTTTCGTCATTTCCTTGCCGTTTCTGATAATCTTCACGTCAACGGTGCTGCCGACTTTCGTATTCTTGTAGAGAATATTGCGAAGTTCGCTGCCCGTGTCGGTTTCTTTCCCTTTTAAGCTGATAATGATGTCTTCTGCTTTTAATCCGGCTTTGGCTGCAGGTGAGCCCTGCGCCACTTCGCGAATATAAACGCCTTTATTCAGCTGTTTGCCGAAAAGCCCGAGTGTGCCTTCCTGATAGTTTTGCGGCACTTGTTCCAAGTCGATCATGCTCACGCCGATATAAGGGCGCTCCACCTGTCCTTTCGTGAGAAGCTCTTCGGCGATCGGTTTTACATCGTTGCTCGGAATGGCAAAGCCGATGCCTTCTACATCATTTTCGCTGATTTTCATGCTGTTGATGCCGATGATTTTGCCGTCTGTATTCAAGAGCGGTCCGCCGCTGTTTCCGGGATTGATGGCGGCATCGGTTTGGATGACGTTGATGCTTGACTCACCGGCTGACGTGGAGATCGAGACGGTTCTGTTTAAGCCGCTCACGATGCCCTGTGTGACGGTGCGGGAAAGGTCTTTTCCGAGCGGATCACCTATGGCGATGACGGATTCACCCGTTCTGAGAGCGGATGAGCTGCCGAAGCTTGCCGTTTTTGTTACGTGTTTATCACTGATTTCTAAAACGGCCAAGTCTGTCAGAGAGTCGCTGCCGACGAGTTTAGCTGTTACATCGGTGCCGTCATATAATGACACTTTAAGGGAAGAGGCGCCTTCGACCACGTGGTTATTCGTAATGATATACGCTTTGCCGTTTGCTTTCTTAAAAATAACGCCTGAACCCGATCCCGTTTCCGCATCATCACCCGATGAATTAGAGTTTGAATCTGAGCTTGATCCGAATCCGAATAAATCGGAACTGCTTTGCTGCTTTTGCAGATTAGTGATTCCGACGATCGCCGGTGAAATGTCTTCCACCATATTCGAAATGCTGCTTGAATTTGCCGATGAGCTGTTTGCCGATTTGCTGCTGCCGGAATCAGAAGATGTCTGCTTGGCGGTTACCGATGACGTTTCCTGAGCGGGAGCCGTATTGGAAGTATCTTGAGTCTGATGGTCTCCAAGCGGCGTAAATGTATAGATGCCGAGGGCGAGCCCTCCGCCGATCACTCCGCCGAGAAGCGGTCTGAACCAGCCGAAGCTTCGTTTTTTCTTGTCCTCGTCCGACGCGGAATATCCGGCCGGCTGCGGGTTTTCTTTTACTAAAAGGACTTCCTGTTCTTTTTGGTCTGTCCGATTTTCATCACGATAGTTATCCATCATGTTCACTCCGTTTCTCTATTTTCATCATAGCATGATTTGCCTATTATTACTGACTCCATCTTAAACAAAAAGTGTGGGATAATAATGAAAAGATTGTGGGAAATTGTGAAAAAGGCGTAATCGGACGGAGGCGCTTTATATTGACAATTTCCATCGGATTTGAAATAATAAATGAGATATTATGTTCAATCCTTCACATGAAAAGATATGAAAAATTCTGTCAAGCTAATGGGGGAAATCTGTTAGCTTTTTCACTTTGTTAAATAGTCAGAAAGGAGTTGTCAAATGAAAGAAAAACATCACTGGATTATTTCTCTGCTCGCTGTATTGGCGGTCGGGCCGGGGCTGATGTCGAATACCGCACTTTCGGCTGTCCAAAGCCTTGTCCGGCAGACGGTCGGCGGTGAAAACTTTGACTCTTTTCATCCGATTATTATCGGTAATATGGCATTTGCCTTATTCGTGCCGGCGGGGCCGTATTTAAGAAAAAGATTCGGCTCCCGGCCTGTCTATATGATTTCGATGGCCGCGGGTGTCATCGGAGCGCTCCTTGCTGCTGTGACAAATGATATTTATCCGCTCGCCGCGGGCCGTTTTTTACAGGGAGCTGCGGCGGGCACTATGCTGATGATTATGATCCCGATGCTGGTGCTTTCGTTTCCGATTGAGCGCCGGAATTACGCATTATTTGTGTTAATCGGCGGATTTTACGGGTCCGTCATTATGGGGACCGTTTTAGGCACGGCGGCGGCAAGCGCCGGCCATTGGCATTGGCTGTTCGGCATTTTTGGCCTGCTGTCTTTTTTCGGCCTCATTTTCAGTTATATGTGGCTGCGGGATGACGCTCATAAAAATGCTGAAAAATCTCCATTTGACGGCATCGGTTTTCTGTTAGCGGGTGTATCAGCCGTGCTGACCGCCTATACATTTATTCATCTGCCGAAATGGGGCTTTTCATCATGGCAGACATTGGCGGGATTTGGAGGAAGCATCGTCATTCTTCTGATCTTGCTGATCATGCAGTACAGAAACGAACATGCGCTGATTTCGATTAAACTTATGCTGATTCCAAAGCCGATTCTGGGTGTTTTCATGATCGCTGCGGGCAGTATTTCCATAGCGGTCAGTCTTTCTGCATTTCACGGGGAGCTTCAGACCGCATATCATATGTCACAAACTCAACTGATATTCCTATATGCGAGCCTTTTGGGAGGCGTGGCCATCGCCGCTGTCATCAGTGCATTAGCATATGATAAAGTCGGTCCGGGCATGCTCGGCATAACAGGCTCTGTTATACTGGTGTTCGTGAATTTTCAATGGATGACGGCGGATCATCATATACCGCTTATTCTATTTGCGGGGCTTTTCGTGATGCTGGCGGCCGGGACAGGGCTTATTGTGGCAGCCGGACTGATGGGAGCCGCGTTGGGCGGACCGCTTCCGGAACTGGTGAAACGCATGACGGCAGTTCAGTTTTTAAGGCTGTTCATTTATATGGGCGCACCTGTTTTAATAGGGTATTTTACGAAAAGAGATGCTTCCGGCATGCTTCGGGGCGCGCGCGGCACACAATCACCGCATGACCTGCTGATGGGGACATACAGCGATTTGTTTCTTATTGCTTTCATCTTAAGCTTGCTTTTAGTGTGTTTATCATTTGTCATGAATGCGACCGGCATGGGACATAAGCTGGCGCATAAACCGCATGCCGTCCGTAAGCAGGCGGCTGAACCGATCAGGCATCAGGTCATTCCCGATCATGAATACAGAAGTGCGGTCAGACAGTTTCAGCGTCATCATATAAGCAAAAACAGTATGTAACTTTTTCTAACAGCAAACCCTTTTCCCGGTGAAAAGGGTTTGTTTTTTCCCATAATAGCAGAATGGTATATTGCATGTTTCATCCTTTTTTAATATAATTTGTTAGAATATTCATAATTTAATATCGAAATTTTAAGTAAAAAAGGAGGCATTACATGAAACTGTATCTATCTGTGGATATGGAAGGGATTTCCGGACTGCCTGATGAAACATTTGTCAATTCCCGCATGCACAATTATGAGCGCGGCAGGGTTCTGATGACCGAAGAAGCAAACTGGTGCATCGCAGAAGCGTTTAATAACGGATGCACGGAAGTGACCGTGAATGACAGCCACTCAAAGATGAATAATCTGCTCGCGGAAAAACTTCACCCTGAGGCAGAGCTGATTACGGGGGATGTCAAGCCGTTTTCCATGATGCAGGGGCTTGATGAATCGTATTCAGGTGTGATGTTTATCGGCTATCATGCGAGAGCGTCGATGCCGGGCGTCATGTCGCACAGCATGATATTCGGCGTCCGCCACTTTTACATAAATGATAAGCCGGTCGGTGAACTGGGGTTAAATGCCTATCTCGCCGGATTTTACGATGTCCCTGTCATCATGGCTGCCGGAGACGATTGCGCCGCAAAAGAAGCGGAGGAGCTGATCCCGAATGTAACGACTGCCGCCGTCAAACAAACCATTTCAAGAACCGCGGTCAAATGCCTGTCCCCTCAAAAAGCCGGACGGCTCCTGACGGAAAAAACAGCCTATGCGCTCAAAAATAAAGATAAGGTCAAACCGCTGACTCCGCCTGAAAGACCTGTATTAGGCATTGAATTTGCCAACTACGGACAGGCTGAATGGGCCCATTTAATGCCGGGCACAGAAATCATCCCGGGAACGACAATCGTTCAATTTCAGGCAAAAGACATGCCGGAAGCCTATCAGGCCATGCTCGTCATGACAGAACTCGCCATGAGAACAACATTCTGTTAAAGGGGTGAACGGCATTGCTGCGGTATTTTATCAAACGTTTTATCGCCATGATTATGACCGTCCTCGTCATCACCACTCTGACATTTGTCATGATGAAAGTGATACCCGGCTCGCCTTTTAACGAAGAGCGGGGCACAAACGAAGCGGTCCAGCGAAATCTCGAATCCTACTACCATCTGAACGAACCTCTTATCACTCAATACGCCATCTATCTAAAATCCATTCTTACCTTTGATTTCGGTCCTTCAATTAAAAAACCGTCAGACAGTGTAAACGCCATGCTTGAACGCGGGTTTCCGGTCTCATTTGAGCTTGGGATAACGGCGATCATCATCGCTGTGATTTCCGGGCTCGCGCTCGGCATAATGGCCGCTCTCAGGCGCGGCGGCTTTCTCGATTATGCGGCCATGAGCCTTGCGGTGCTCGGGATTTCCATTCCGAATTTTATTATGGCTACGCTGCTGATTCAGCAATTTGCGGTTCATCTGAAATGGTTTCCGGCAGCTACTTGGACGAGTCCCGTTCACATGGTCCTGCCGACTGTTGCGCTTGCCGTCGGTCCCATGGCCATTATCGCGAGGCTGACAAGATCAAGCATGTCCGAAGTGCTGACTCAGGATTACATCCGCACGGCAAAAGCAAAGGGGCTTTCTCCCGTCAAAATTGTGATCAAACACGCATTAAAAAACGCTCTTATGCCTGTTGTGACAGTACTCGGGACGCTTGCCGCAAGTATTTTAACGGGCAGTTTCGTCATCGAGAAAATTTTTGCCATACCGGGAATGGGCAAATATTTCGTAGAAAGCATCAATCAGCGTGATTACCCGGTCATCATGGGAACGACCGTATTTTACAGTGTGATTCTGATCGTCCTGCTGTTTCTGGTTGATTTGGCATACGGCCTGTTAGACCCGCGCATAAAACTTCATAAGAAAGGGTGATCCTGATGAATCTCCCGCAAGAAACGGTAAAACACACAGAAGTGCCTGATGACTGGTTTCAGCCGGGCGCGGAAAGAAAGGGTGAAACCGAGTCGGTCAAGCGTCCGAGCCTGTCTTACAGTCAGGATGCGTGGCGGCGGCTTAAAAAGAACAAATTGGCGATGGCCGGGCTTGTGATTTTATGCTGCCTGTTTCTATCGGCTGTGTTCGGTCCGCTGATATCACCGCACAGCGTGACAAGGCAGACGCTCGCCGAGCAGAATCTTCCGCCGTCTTTTTCACACTGGTTCGGAACCGATGAACTTGGCCGGGACGTGTTTACAAGAACGTGGTACGGAGCGAGGATCTCTTTATTTGTCGGTGTGATGGCGGCGCTGATCGACTTTTTGATCGGCGTTATCTACGGAGGGGTCGCCGGATACAAAGGGGGCCGGACAGACAGCGCCATGATGAGAATCATCGAGGTTCTCTACGGATTGCCGTATCTGCTCGTTGTCATTTTGTTAATGGTGCTGATGGGGCCGGGGCTCAGTTCCATTATCGTCGCTCTGACCGTGACGGGATGGGTCGGCATGGCGCGGATTGTCAGAGGGCAGGTGCTGAGGATGAAGCATGATGAACACGTATTGGCTTCGAAAACGTTTGGAGCGAAAACATTTCGGATCATTAAGAAAAATCTGCTGCCGAATACGATGGGAGCCATTATTGTCCAAATGACGCTTACAGTGCCGGCGGCGATTTTTGCGGAATCATTTTTAAGTTTTCTCGGACTCGGCATTCAGGCGCCGTTTGCAAGCTGGGGCGTCATGGCAAACGACGGGCTGCCGGCGATTTTATCAGGCCATTGGTGGCGGCTGTTTTTTCCCGCTTTTTTCATTTCCTTGACGATGTACGCGTTTAACGTACTTGGAGACGGCTTGCAGGACGCGTTAGACCCGAAACTGAGGAGGTAGGAAAAATGGCGCAGCAAGTTCTTTCCGTTAAAAATCTGCATGTTACTTTTTCAACATACGGAGGCACTGTAAAAGCCGTAAGAGGCGTCAGCTTCGATTTATATAAAGGTGAAACGTTTGCGATCGTCGGTGAATCGGGCTGCGGAAAAAGCGTGACGTCACAAGCCGTGATGGGTCTTCTTCCGAAACATTCGGCAAAGATTGAATCCGGAAGCATACAATTTAAACAGAAAGACCTTTGCCAAATGTCGGATCGGGAAATGCGGGGAATCCGGGGGCGCGATATTTCTATGATCTTTCAGGACCCGATGACGGCGCTCAATCCGACTTTGACCATAGGGGATCAGCTCTCAGAAGCGCTGTTGGAACACCGCGCCATGACAAGAAAACAAGCTGAATCCGAAGTTCTCGCCATGCTGGATCTGGTCGGTATCCCGGACTCGAAATCCCGCCTGAAGCAGTACCCCCACCAATTAAGCGGGGGCATGCGGCAGCGGATCGTGATCGCGATGGCTCTGATCTGCGAGCCGGAAATTATGATCGCCGATGAACCGACAACGGCTCTTGATGTGACGATTCAAGCACAAATCCTTGAATTATTTAAGAAGATTCAAAGAAAAACAGGCGTGTCTATTATTCTGATCACACACGATCTCGGCGTCGTCGCTCAGACCGCCGACAGAGTCGCCGTCATGTATGCGGGGAAAATCGCCGAAATCGGCACGAGGCATGATATTTTTTACCGTCCGGCTCATCCATACACAAAGGGGCTGCTTCGTTCAGTGCCGCGGCTGGATATGGAGGATAGTGAGCTGTCGCCGATTGACGGGACGCCGCCTGATTTATTCGATCCGCCGCCGGGCTGCCCGTTTGCCGCCCGCTGCCCGGACAGGATGATCGTCTGTGAAAAGGTATACCCGGCAACAACCGTGACATCCAAAAGCCATATCGTTAATTGCTGGCTTCAGGATCACCGTGCAGAGCGGCTGAAGCAGCAGCTGACGGCAGCAGAGGAAAAAGGGGGATTGAAATGAAAAAGAGATGGGCGATCGGTGTGATTGCTGTTGTTTCGTTTGCTCTGATGGGCTGTACAGCCAATGAACAGGCGGGGACAGAACCCGGCAAAGCAAAAGAACAGGGGGGTGAAACGGTGCTGCGGCTCAATAACGAAAATGAGCCGACCTCACTTGATCCGCCGATCGGATTTAATAATGTTTCCTGGCAGCCGCTGAATAACATCATGGAAGGATTGACGAGGCTCGGAAAAGATAATAAACCCGAACCGGCCATGGCGGAAAGCTGGAAGGTGTCCGCTGATAAGCTGACATATACCTTCAATATCCGTGATAACGCCGAATGGACAAATGGCGATCCCGTTACGGCGGAAGACTTCGTGTACGCCTGGAAACGGATGCTCGATCCGAAAACGGGCGCATCTTCCGCATTTCTCGGCTATATGATCAAAGGCGGGGAAGAATTTAACAGCGGAAAAGGCAAAAAAGAAGACGTGAAAATCACGGCAAAAGATAAAAAAACGCTTGTCGTCACATTGGCGGCACCGCAGGATTATTTTCTGAGCGTCGTGTCCAATCCGGCGTATTTCCCGATTAATGAGAAGGTCGCCAAGGCTGATCCGAAATGGTTCACTGAAGCAAAAACCTTTGTCGGCAACGGGCCGTTCAAACTGACGGAATGGAAGCATGACGACAGCATGACGATGGTCAAAAACGAGACGTATTGGGATAAAAAGACGGTGAAACTGGATAAAGTCACATGGGCGATGGTCAGTGATCGGAATACCGACTATCAGATGTTCCAGTCGGGGGATTTGGATACCGCCTTTGTGCCGGCAGAGCTGAGCGAGCAGCTGATGGGAGGAAAAAATGTCCGCACGTGGGATCAGGCCGGACTCTATTTCTATCGTTTTAACGTAAAAATGGAGCCGTTTCAAAATGAGAAGATCAGAAAAGCGTTCGCGGCAGCGATTGATCAGAAAGAAATCACGGATTATGTGACCAAAAACAGTGAAAAGCCGGCACATGCCTTTGTATCCCCGGGATTTACTCAGCCTGACGGGAAAGATTTCCGCGAAGCGGGCGGCAGTTTATTAAATCCGGATGAATCAGAAGCCAAAAAACTGCTGGAAAAAGGCATGGCGGAAGAGCATTATGACAAGCTGCCCGCCGTTACATTGACATACAGCACAAAACCGGAGCATAAGAAAATAGCGGAAGCGGTTCAGCAGAAGCTCAAAAGTGTGCTCGGTATAGACGTTAAGCTCGCCAATATGGAATGGAACGTCTTTTTAGAAGAGCAGAAAGGACTGAAGTTCCAGTTCTCTCAAAGCTCATTTTTACCGGATTACGCAGATCCGATCAGTTTTCTTGAGGCTTTCCAAACGGATAATTCCATGAACCGCACCGGCTGGGGCAGCGCGGCATACGACGGCTGCATCAAGCAGGCAAAACAGGAGGCCGATGCCAAAAAACGTTTTGCGCTCATGCATAAAGCGGAAAAGCTGCTCATGAATGAGGCTCCGATCATTCCGATTTACTTTTACAATCAGGTGCATCTGCAGAACAGCGGCGTGAAGGGCATTGTTCGGCACCCCGTCGGTTACATTGATCTGAAATGGGCGGAAAAGTCCTGATCTTACAGCGGAAACATATGCCGCTCTTTATCCATTAAAGGAGCGGCGTGTTTCACTTTTCAATCCGGAAAGGAGATTGAAAAAGTTATGAACCATAAACCGAAAGCACTGCAAAAAGGCGACACGGTCGGTGTGATTGCGCCCGCAAGCCCGCCTGAGAGCGGGACGCTGCAAACCGCGCTGCTGTTTTTAGAGAATGAGCTTGGCCTTCATGTGAAACTCGGCCGGGCGCTGAAGACCCGTCACGGCTATTTGGCGGGAGAAGACCGGGCGCGTCTCGATGATCTCCATGACATGTTTAGTGATCAGAATGTCAAAGCGGTGATATGCGCGTGCGGAGGATTCGGCACGGGCCGCATTGCCGCCGACATCGATTTCGGCTTAATCCGCCGCAATCCGAAAATTTTCTGGGGATACAGTGATATCACGTTTTTACATACCGCCATTCATCAAAATACAGGGCTCGTCACATTTCACGGCCCGATGCTGAGCACGGATGTCGGGCTTGAAGACGCTGATCCCCTGACAAAAGCGTCGTATCATCAGCTTTTTACAGAAACGGAATTCACCTATACGGAGGACATTTCTCCCTTAGAGGTGCTGACAGGCGGAAGGGCCGAGGGAGAGCTTGCGGGCGGCAATCTGTCGCTCATTACGTCCACACTCGGCACGCCGTTTGAAATCGATACGAAAGACAAATTGCTGTTTATCGAGGATATTGATGAGGAGCCGTATCAAATCGACAAAATGCTGAATCAATTAAAGATGGCAGGAAAACTGTCAGACGCAGCCGGAATCCTGGTCTGTGATTTTCACCAATGCGAACCGAAGCATAAAGAAAAGTCGCTTACTTTAGAGCAAGTGCTGAATGATTACATTGTCAAATCAGGGAAGCCCGCGCTTAAAGGCTTTAAAATCGGCCATTGTTCACCGAGCTTCGCCGTTCCGATCGGAGCCCGCGCGGTTATGGATACGGCGGCCAAAGCGGTAACGATTGAATCGGGGGTTTCCGGAAGGGAGTGATCAGGCGTGAGGATAACAGATATTCAAACGGGACGGATGTCCGTGCCGCTGAAAAAGCCGTTTAAGACCGCTTTGCGCACGGTTTACAATGCTGAATCGGTCATTGTGAAGCTCACTTTTGACAACGGTCTGACCGGCTGGGGGGAGGCGCCGCCGACGGTTGTCATTACAGGCGACAGCACGGCCGGTATTGAAAGCGCCGTCCACGATGTGCTGAAGCCCGTTCTCTTGGGGCGGAGCCTTTTCGGCACGGAAGCTGTTCTGTATGATATCAGCCGGCTGTTGGAAAGAAATCAAAGCGCAAAAGCCGCGGTGGATATGGCTGTATATGACGGATGGGCGCAAATGCACGGACAGCCGCTTTACCGGCTTCTCGGCGGCTATCGGAATACACTGGAAACAGATTTTACCGTCAGCGTCAATTCTCCTGAGGAGATGGCGGGGGATGCAGACCGTTATATGAACAAAGGATTTCATATTTTAAAAATAAAAGTCGGCATAGGTGACATATCGGACGATGTTGCCCGGATTCAGGCGATCAGATCACGTGTCGGCGGAAACGTCAAACTGAGATTGGACGCCAACCAAGGCTGGACGCCGAAAGAAGCCGTGACTGCGATCCGAAAGATGGAAGACGCCGGCCTCGGCATTGAGCTGGTCGAGCAGCCTGTTCATAAAGACGATATCGCCGGGCTGAAGCAGGTTACCGATGCCGTAGACACGCCGATTATGGCGGATGAGAGCGTCTTTACCCCTCGTCAGGCCTTTCACGTGCTGCAGACGAGAAGCGCCGATTTAATTAATATTAAGCTGATGAAAGCGGGCGGCATAAAGCAGGCGGAAACAATCAATGCGATGGCCGAAACGTGCGGCGTGGAATGCATGGTCGGCAGCATGATTGAGACCAAGCTCGGCATCACCGCCGCGGCTCATTTTGCCGCGGGCAAACGGAATGTGACAAGGTTTGATTTTGATGCGCCGCTTATGCTGAAAGATGATTTGATTCAAGGCGGCATCACATACAGCGGCAGTCAGATTACGATTCCCGACGAACCGGGTCTCGGCATTACCGGTGTGTCGATACAAGAGGAGGCGAAAAGATGAGAGCAGCCGTTACAGCGGCGGCAGCCAACGTATGGACGCTGCCGTCATCTCCCCGTTCGGATGATGCGCCGATGCTTGAAAACCCGCCGCAGATCAGAAAATGGTTAGCGTTTATGGGATATGAAGAGCGGCTGCAATTATGCACAGACAACCTTGTCCAAACGCAAGCGCTTTTCGGGGAAGAAGTGATCATTCTCAAAGAGGAAGGGGAATGGGCTTTTGTCGCCGTTTCCGGCCAGCCTTCAAACAAGGATGCGCGCGGATATCCGGGCTGGATGAAAAAAAGCCAGCTTTCAAAAGACGGCTTTCATACATCTTCCCCCGCCGTATGGATTACCAAACCGACAGCTTTTTTATATCACACAAACGGCGAACCGGACTTGGAAGTAAGTTTCTTAACGCGTCTTCCGGCATCAGGACGTGAGAAAGGCTTTTTCCGGGTGCTGACGCCCCTCGGAGAACGGTTCGTAAATGAAGCTGACGCAGACGAGTGCCGGCATACGGAAGGACGGGCGGCCGATGTCATCGAAACGGGCATGATGTTTCTCGGGCTTCCGTATTTATGGGGAGGACTGAGCGGTTTCGGGTTTGACTGTTCCGGGTTTATGTATTCGATATTTAAAGCAAACGGCTATACCCTTCCCCGTGATGCAAAGGACCAAGCAAAAGCCGGATGCGGCGCGGCGGTAAACGATATCCGGCCGGCTGACCTTTTGTTTTTCGCCTATGAAGAAGGAAAAGGCGCGATCCACCATGTCGGTTTGGCGCTGGGAGACGGCCGAATGCTGCACTCCCCGAAAACGGGGAAAACAATCGAAGTGCTGTCTTTGGAAGGAACCGTCTATGAAAAAGAATTATGCACCGTACGCCGCTGTATAAGCGAAAAGGGGGAATAGAAAATGACGGCATCTCCGCTCCTTGAAGTCAGCGGGCTGAAAATGCATTTTGACGCAGGAAGAAAGAAAGCCGTAAAAGCAGTCGACGGTGTCAGTTTTCACATTAAAAGAGGGGAAACATTCGGACTTGTCGGAGAATCGGGATGCGGTAAATCGACGCTCGGAAGGGTTATTCTCCGTCTGTATGACCCGACGGCCGGTTCGGTATCATATGAAGGGACGGATATACACCGTGCCGCGGCAGAACAGCGGTCTGTCTTCTTCCGCAAGCTGCAGATGATTTTCCAAGACCCTTACGCCTCGTTAAATCCGCGCCTGACCGTAAGGGAAATTATTATGGAGCCGATGGAAATCCACAATCTTTACAATACAAGAAAAGCCCGTCTGATGATGGCGGATGAACTGCTTGAAGCTGTCGGGCTCCATCCGGATTTCGGCAGCCGGTATCCTCACGAATTCAGCGGCGGACAGAGGCAGAGAATCGGGTTTGCCAGAGCGCTCTCTCTGCATCCCGAATTTATCGTGGCGGATGAGCCGATTTCCGCGCTGGATGTGTCGGTACAGGCTCAGGTCGTCAACCTTTTAAAAAGGCTTCAGAAAGAGAAAGGGCTGACATTTTTATTTATCGCCCACGATTTATCAATGGTCAAGCATATCAGCGACCGGATCGGCGTGATGTATTTGGGCCGCATGATGGAAATTACAGAAAGCGCTGCGCTTTACCGGGAACCGCTTCACCCTTATACGAAGGCGCTTTTATCCTCAATCCCGATTCCTGATCCGCTTCTTGAGGACAAGCGTGAACGGATTATTCTGAAAGGGGAGCTGCCGAGCCCCCTTAACCCGCCGAGCGGCTGTGTATTCAGGACGCGGTGTCCTGAAGCGATGGAGCTCTGCGGTAAGATAACGCCTGAGCTTGAAGAAGTGAAGGCGGGGCGTTTTGTCGCCTGCCATTTATACAAAAAAGAAAGCTGACAATATAAAGTCAGCTTTCTTTTTTGATTAAACCTGATGCAGAAATGACACGCAGACCGGATACGGAACCGGAATGTCAGATTGAAGCAGAGTCAATTTGCCTGTTTCCGGATCACGTTCAAACAAAACCAGATTTCCCGTTTCTTCGTTTGACGCGACAAGGAATGTCTCGGAAGGGTCAAACGCGAAATCACGCGGCCAGTTTCCTTCTGTCGGCACCCATTCAATCAGAGACAATTCACCGGAATATTGGTTGATCTTATAGATGGCGATGCTGTCATGTCCGCGGTTGGCGGCATAAAGAAATCTGCCGTCTTTAGATATGCGGATCGCGCTGCCTTGCGATTTGTCCGTAAAGCCTTCAGGCAAAGCGGAAATGACCTGCAGCTCTCTGAATTCACCTAAGGTCGGGTTGTATTCAAGCGCGATGACTTCATTACTGATTTCCGTCATGACATAGGCGTATTTTTCCGCCGGATGAAAAACGATATGGCGCGGCCCTGAACCCGGTGCGAAAGAATGAGTTTTCACCTCTGTGAGCGAACCGTTTTTCATTTGGTAAGTATAAAGCGTATCCGTCCCTAAATCGACGGCTGCAATGTAGTTATGCTCAGGTGTATAGCCTGCGAAATGGGTATGCGGTTTCTCTTGTCTTTCATGAGGACCTGTTCCCGTATGAGCGGCTTCGGCAGCCGGCTCCCGCAGACTTCCGTCCTCATTGACGGGAAAGGCGTGCACTTTTCCGCTGTGGTAATTAGCGGTTAACACATATTCATGTTTATCATCAATGCTGACGTGGCATGGAGACGGGCCTTCAATCAGCTGGTGGTTCACAAAAGTTAATTCCCCGCTGTTCTGATGAATCTGATAGGCTGCGACACCGCCTTTTCCGTCTGCCTTTTCAATGGAATACAGCATGCTGTTATCAGAATTCGGAGTGACGTATGTCGGGTTGCCGAGCTTTGCTGCCAGCTTCGGACGGCTGAGCCGTTTCGCTTCTGTATCAAGTTCAAAACAATAAATGCCTTCGCTTCCGCCTTTTGTATATGTTCCCGCGTATCCTATGTACTTAGCCATTCGGTTTCCCCCTTTAGAGTCTTGTCTTCTCTATATTAACGTATCTTGAAGGAAACTGCCTTGTAAATGTTTAAGATGTTCTGACAAGCGGCAAGGTGCAGCAGCGGAAGGAACCGCCTGATTTAATAATTTCGGAAAACTCGGTTTCAATGACCGTATAACCTCTTTTTCTGAGCTCGCGGTTCGTATGACGGTGCTGCGGCAGGCTGATAATTGTCTGATTGCCGATTGACAGGATATTCGGGCCGAGCGTGAATTGCTCTTCTTCAGGCACTTCTATCATCTCAAAACGTTCGGCGAGAAGATCAATTTCTTTCTGCCGCAAGCCATTTTTGCAGTATAGCGCTTCCGTTTCCGAGATCATATTAAATACACAGTCCAAATGTAAGAAATCCTCCTTGAGAGGGATCGGCACAACCGTCATCTCCGGCAGCGCCTCCTGCAGCTCCCGGACAGCCGCTTTATCCGTGCGCTTGCTCAGCCCGGCGTAAACGGTGCCGTCTGCGATCAAGATGTCGCCGCCTTCAATGTTCGCTTTTTTCAGTCGCGTATAAGGGATTTTCTTATTGTCAAGCAGGCCTTGAAACACGGTTTCTTCTCCCTGCCGGACTGAAGCCGCCATGTTTGAAATAAACGCCGTCTCGCCTAAGACAAATCCGATATCCCGGGTGAATACCTGCTCAGGCAATGCGGGATCGGCAGGCAGCAGGACGACTTCAATCTGATGAGATCTTAAAATGTCAATAAACTCACTATGCTGTTTGAGGGCAACGGGTATGTTAATATTTTCTTGTTTGAAATGTTTCTGCGTTCCGTTAATAATATCCTTGATGGCCATGTGTTCCGGCCGGCATAAGATGACTGTCTGCAAAGCATCAAACTCACTGCGGCAAGCCGGTTTCCGCGTGGATTTGGGAATGGATACGTCCATGTGATATCCTCCTATCGGTATTCAATGTGCGTTTATTATTCCCGGATGTGATGAATAATGAAACATTTCTGAGAGAATATCTAACCAACTTAATATTTAAAATTTTAGACAAAACGGTCAAAGTATTGTTTAATAGGGTACAGATGAATGAGTCAAAACGACCAGACACCAAAGGGGAGTTTAAATAATATGAAGTTGCCAGAATCAAGATTTTGCAAAGAAACAAGGGTTGTTAAAACAAGCAGGGTTTTTCCGCTTGATACGAATAATCACAATACGCTGTTTGGCGGAAAGCTGATGAGCTACATTGATGATATCGCTTCAATTTCCGCGGCCCGCCACTGCCGGTGTGAAACAGTCACGGCTTCAATGGATTCTGTAGATTTTTTGCGCCCCATCGGCCAACAGGATTCCGTATGCCTTGAATCTTACGTCACATGGGTCGGCACATCGTCTATGGAGGTGTTTGTCAAAGTCATTAAAGAGCATCTGATGACGGGCGAACGCGAGCTTGCGGCAACGTCGTTTCTGACCTTTGTCGCGCTTGATTCAAACGGGAAATCGGTACCCGTTCCGCGGATCGTGCCGGAAACCGAGGAAGAAATCATGCTTCACAATACGGCCGTTCAGCGCGCCCGAGAACGAAAAAACCGCTTAAAACACAGCAAAGCCCTGGCCGAGGCGCTCGGAACAGATAAACCTTGGTAATCGTCAAACCGCTTTTTTAAAAAGCGGTTTTTTTATGCTGAGAAAGGACTTTTCCTGCCGGATCCATAATCTATAACAGGGAAAGGAGACGTGGCGTGCATGATGAAACATAAGTCTTCCGGCACCATCCTGACAACCGGGCGTATCCGTCTGCGGACTATGCGGGATGACGATGAAGAAAATTTGTACGGGCTGTTTACCGACAGAGAGGTCATGAAATATTATCCTTCTCTCAAAAGCAGACGGGAAACGAAGGAATGGATTGCCTGGAACAAACGATTGACCGCAGGATACGGCGTCAGTCTTTGGATCGCAGAGGAAAAAGAGACGGGCGCATTTCTCGGTCAATGCGGAATCGTTCCGCAGACGGTAAACGGGAACACTTTGATGGAAATCGGCTATATGTTTGCCCGCCGCCGCTGGGGCTGCGGCTATGCGACAGAGGCGGCGAATGCCTGTCTGGACTACGGTTTTCATATGCAGCAATACGGACGCATAGCGGCGCTGATTGATCCGGAAAACGCTGCCTCCGTCCGTGTCGCGGAAAAAATCGGCATGGTGCCCGGTGAGACCGTTACCAAATGGGAGAGGCAGCTGACGGTTTTTGACATCACATCTGACGTTGAACGTTTCGGCGAAATGTAGTATGATACAAACAGATATGTTTTCTAGGGTTCCGCATGTTCATACATGGCCTGGTCCGAGAGAAGACACATATGCGGACATATCCCGCATATGCACACGGAGGGAAAAAAGCCCGGGAGAGTCAATCTCATGTGAGACGACTATCCGGGCTTTTTTGTATTGTCCGGATACAGAAAGGGTGAAGAACATGAAATGGGGTTTAGTGGTCATAGCGGCCGTATTTGAAGTGGTATGGGTCACCGGCCTGAAACATGCTGATTCGGCACTGGCGTGGAGCGGCACGATTACGGGAATCATCATCAGTTTTTATCTATTAATCAAGGCGACAGACAGCCTGCCCGTAGGAACGGTATACGCGGTCTTTACCGGACTCGGGACAGCGGGCACCGTGCTCAGTGAAATCCTGCTTTTCAAAGAACAGGCCGATCCGGTGAAAATCGTGCTGATCGGCGTTTTGCTGATCGGTGTCATCGGATTAAAGCTGGTCACACAGGATAAGCCTGAGACGAAGGAGGAGAAGGCGTAATGCATTGGATCAGCCTGATAGCCGCGGGTCTTTGTGAAATGCTCGGGGTCATTTTAATGAATCAATTTCAAAAAGAAAAGAAAGTCAAGTGGATTCTTTTCATTATCGCCGGATTTGCGGCTTCTTTTTCCCTGCTTTCTTATGCGATGGAGACGATCGCGATGGGCACGGCCTATGCGATCTGGACCGGTATCGGCACAGCGGGCGGCGCATTAGCCGGCATTCTTTTCTACGGCGAGCAGAAGGATGCGAAGCGCATCTTTTTCATTGCGCTTATTTTATGCGCTGCCGTAGGGCTGAAAATTCTTTCGTAAATTGATTTTTATCAAATCTTCAGTATAATCTATTAGTAAGTTACGAATTATGAAGATACGAGGGATTAAAACAGATGAATTCATATATGACACAGCGGCTGAAAGAATACCGCCGCGGGAATGAGGAAAAAGGGCGCCTGCTTGTCAGCTGCCCCGACCAGCCGGGAATTGTATCGGCCGTGTCGGCGTTTTTGTTTGAACATGGCGCAAACATTATTGAATCAAATCAATACACGACTGACCCTGAAGGCGGACGGTTTTTTCTTAGGATCGAATTCGACTGTAAGGGCATTCGTGAGAAAAAAGAGGACTTACAGCAGGCGTTCGCCTCAATCGCCCAGACATTCGGCATGACATGGAGCCTGTCTCTGGCAAGTGAGCTGAAGCGAGTGGCGATCTTTGTATCGAAGGAGCTGCACTGTCTTCATGAACTGATTTGGGAGTGGCAAAGCGGCAATATGATGGCCGAAATTGCGGTCGTCATCAGCAACCACGAAGAGGCCAAAGAAGTGGTCGAACCGCTGAATATTCCGTTCCATTACATGAAAGCTAACAAAGACATCCGCGCCGAAGTGGAGCGGCGCCAGCTTGAGCTGCTGGAGCAGTATAAGATTGATGTGATCGTTCTTGCCCGATACATGCAGATTTTGACGTCTGATTTTGTATCTGCCCATCCGAATCGGATTATTAACATCCACCATTCATTTCTGCCGGCCTTTATCGGCGCTAATCCGTATAAACGGGCTTATGAGCGCGGAGTGAAATTAATCGGCGCGACTTCTCACTATGTGACGGACGATCTTGACGAAGGGCCGATTATTGAACAGGATATTGAACGCGTCGATCACAGAGATCACGCAGAGGATCTGAAGAATATCGGCAGAACGATTGAGCGGAGCGTGTTGGCAAGAGCCGTAAAATGGCATCTGGAAGACCGCGTCATCGTTCACGGAAACAAAACGATCGTATTTAATTAATGACGGTCCGCCGGGGAGGCGGACTGTTTTTTATGGATGAAAATGTCTTGACAAGAACCTGTTTTCTTTGCATAATATAAAAAAATCATTGAGCGTTGAAGAGGATCAGTACGCAGAACTTTCTGTGACAGAGAGCAAAATGGCCCGCTGAAACATTTTGCCGCATGAAACCTGCCGAACCTGCCTTGGAGTCCTGAGGGGAAAACTCAGGCGCGATAACCTGGCGTTACAGGAAAGCGGGACGCGTGAAAAACGCGTTCAAACAAGGTGGTACCACGGAAAGCCCATTTCGTCCTTATTTTTCAGGACGGAATGGGCTTTTTTTATTGACGAGAGCCGGTTTGGATTGATTGCCACGGAGGAGAAATGATGAAAAAACAAAGAATTGTTGTGAAAATCGGGAGCAGCTCGCTCACCAACAGTAACGGAAGTATTGATGAAGCAAAAATCAAGGAACATACGGAAGCCATTTCTTTATTAAAAGAAAACGGGCATGAAGTGATCCTCATTACCTCAGGCGCGGTGGCAGCGGGTTTTTCCGCTCTCGGCTATCCGTCGCGACCCGTTACGATAAAAGGAAAGCAGGCAGCTGCCGCAGTCGGCCAGACGCTTTTAATGCAGCAATATATGGACCATTTAAAAAGATACGGTCTGACACCGGCACAAATTTTATTAACAAGAAATGATTTCTCAAAAAGAGAGCGGTACAGAAATGCCTATGCCACTGTAATGGAACTGTTGGAGCGTGGCGTCGTGCCGATTATTAATGAGAATGATTCCACATCAGTCGAAGAGCTGACGTTCGGTGATAACGACATGCTGTCGGCGCTTGTAAGCGGGTTGATTCATGCAGACCAATTAATGATTCTCACAGACATTAACGGGCTGTACGATGCCAATCCGAATGAAAACCCCGACGCAAAGCGGTTCGACTATCTGAATGACATCACACCTGAATTGCTTGGATATGCCGGATCAGCAGGCTCAAAGGTCGGCACCGGAGGCATGAAGTCAAAACTTCTCGCCGCCCAGACCGCATTGTCGCTCGGGGTGAAGGTATTTATCGGAACCGGCTCCGGACGGGAAAAACTGATGGGAATTTTAGACGGAAAAGGCGACGGCACTTATATCGGCGATAAAGACCTGTCCTCAGTGAATAATACACGGCAATGGATCATGTTTCATTCTCCGATATCAGGGGAAATCATCATTGATGGGGGAGCGGAGCAGGCGATGATCCATAACGGGTCAAGTCTCCTCCCGGCCGGCGTCGCCGATGTCTGCGGCAGTTTTCCGAAAGGGGCCGTAGTGGAAGTCAGAGGACCCGGCGGCATTATCGGAAAAGGGCAGACGCAGTACTCATCCGATGAAATTTTAGAAGTCAAAGGGAAGCGGAGCGACCAGCTTTCAGGAACGAAGCAGGTGGAAGTGATTCACAGAGATGATTGGGTGAATTTATTTGACGAGGGGGAACACAAATGAGTGAAGTATTGCAAAAAGCGGCTTTGGCAAAAGAAGCGGCTGCCGAAATGGTCATGAAAACGACGGCTGAAAAAAACGAAGCGCTCCAATGTATTGCAGACGGACTCAGAAATGAACGCCGGCTGATTTTAACAGAGAATCAGAAAGATATTGAAGCGGGACGGAACAGAGGACTGACACCTGACATTATTGACAGGCTGACTCTTGATGAAAAACGCCTGCTCGATATCGCGGACGCCGTGGAACTGCTAATCGGTCTTGAAGATCCCGTCGGTGAATCGCTGGAGACCATTCAAAAAGAGAATGGATTATCTATTGAAAAAATCCGCGTGCCCCTTGGAGTAGTGGGCATGATCTATGAGGCCAGACCGAACGTTACCGTAGACGCGGCGACACTCTGCCTGAAAACCGGAAACGCGGTTGTGCTCAGAGGAAGTTCTTCCGCCATCCACAGCAACATAGCGCTTGTCAGTGTGATGAAACGCGCACTTGGGCTGTCAAAGCTTCCGATTGATGCCGTTCAGCTCATAGAAGATACAAGCAAAGAAACCGCCAAACAGCTCTTTACATTAAATGACGGGCTGGATGTATTGATCCCGCGCGGCGGTAAAAATTTAATTGATCTTGTTGTCAGGGAATCAACCGTACCCGTTTTAGAAACCGGAGCGGGCAATTGCCACGTGTACATAGATGAGTCAGCAGATCCTCAAATGGCAAGCGAGGTCGTCATCAATGCCAAAACACAGCGTCCTTCGGTCTGCAACGCGATTGAATCTCTTTTGATTCATGAAAAATGGGCCGAAGAACACGGACGAAAGCTGCTGAATCAGCTGACAGAAAAAGGGGTGGAGCTCCGGGGAGACCAGGTGATTTGCAGACTGGAGCCTCAAGCGAAACAAGCAGAAGAAGCCGATTGGGGAGCGGAGTACCTGGCGCCGATTCTCAGTGTGAAAACGGTGCAGGACGTACAGGAGGCGGTCCGCCACATTCAGCAGTACGGCACAAACCATTCAGAAGCCATTCTGACGGAGAACGCCGAGCATGCGGCTTACTTCCAGACCGCCGTTGACGCCGCCGCCGTGTATCATAATGCTTCAACCCGGTTTACAGACGGTTTTGAATTCGGATACGGAGCCGAAATCGGCATCAGCACGCAAAAGCTTCACGCGAGAGGGCCGATGGGGCTTCCGGCGTTAACATCTACAAAAATCATCATCAAAGGAAACGGACAAATCCGCGTATAATCTTTTAAGCTTATCCTTCAAAAAGGGTAGGCTTTTTTTATGCGGAAAGATTGACGGTTTCTATTATATTGTGTAAGATTAAATTGTACACAATATAATAGAGGTGAATTCACATGACAAAACCATTATTTACTGCAACCGTATCAGCCGCCGGCGGACGTGAAGGGAAAGTCACGTCTTCTGACGGAGTGCTGAATCTTGATGTTGCCATGCCGGGAACGCCAAGAGCAAAAAAGCTCGAGCATGCCACAAACCCTGAACAGCTGTTTGCCGCAGGATATTCAGCCTGCTTTGACAGCGCTCTTCAGCTCGTAGCAAGAAAAGAGCGTCTGAGTATTGAAACAGAGGTCACTGCGCATGTCAGTCTGCTGAAAGATGAAGCAGACCAAGGATATAAACTAGGCGTTACGCTTGAGGTCAAAGCAGCCGGCATTGATAAACAGGAGCTTGAAGCCCTTATCCAAAAAGCGCACGGTGTCTGCCCGTATTCAAAAGCGACAGCGGGAAATATTGAAGTGAAGCTTCTGGCAGCAGAATAAAAATAAGGATGCCCATTTGGGGCATCCTTATTTTTTGCCGTGCAGCGTATTCAAAACCTCATAAAGCGACTGCTTTAACTGCTTTAATTCCTCTTTTGACCGTCCCGTCTGTTCCAGCATGGCAATGGGGATATCCGCCGCTGTTTTCTGCAAGGCCCGTCCTTCATCTGTGAGCCTGATCGTCACGGATCGCTCGTCTTCAGCCGACCGCTTTCTCATGATGATTCCGTGCTGCTCCATCCGTTTCAGCATCGGTGTCAGCGTTCCGGAATCCAGGTACAAAAGCTCACCCATCCGTTTCACATTCAGTTCTTCGTGCTCCCATAATAAAAGCAGCGCCAAATACTGGGGATAAGTTACGTTGAGCTTATCAAGCAGCGGTTTGTACCGTTTCGTCATTTCCCTTGAGCTTGCGTACAGCAAAAAACAAAGCTGATTCTCCAGTTTCATATGTTCAAAATCTTTTTCTGCCATTACTTCTTTCACCAACTCTTTGTTTGTTAACGTTACCCCTATTGTAGCCGAAAAACGGTCCATTTCCTATTCCTCATGTTTAAAAATATGAGCAGGGGCAATATATACAGTAAGTACAATGAGGAGGCTGATAATAATGGCATTATTTACTTCAAAAGCGACCGCAGTCGGCGGACGAGCAGGACATATTAAATCCGAAGACGGGGTGCTGGATTTTGACATCATCATGCCGAATGCAAAAAAAGACGGAGAAACCGGCACAAACCCTGAACAGCTCTTTGCGGCAGGGTATGCTGCCTGCTTCGGGGGAGCGCTTGAGCTTGCCGCCCAAAAACAAAAAATCGACATGACCTCTGAAATTGAAGGACAGGTCAGCCTTTTAAAAGATGAGAGTGACGGAGGTTACAAAATCGGCGTAACGCTCGTCATTGATACAAAAGATCTTGACAAAGAAACGGCGGAGAAGCTAGTGCACGCCGCTCACGAGTTCTGTCCGTATTCAAAAGCAACAAGAGGAAATGTAGACGTCAAACTTGAATTAAAATAAATCAACGAACGAATATCCCGGATTTCATATCCGGGATATTTTATTAACGAAAACATCAGTAATGATCTCTTCTCTCCCGGAATAAGTATACGATATAGCACTTTTGCATAATGACACCAAGAGAAAAGAGGGAGAAATCGATGTCTCTTCCAAACATACCGAACATCACCCCCGACATTACACTCTCCAGATGTGAGACCCTGAACCTCCTTCTTTCATCCGTGGCTATGGAAGAAATCGGACTATCCCATATTCTGCAGGCGGAAGCGGAAAGGATTCAAATGTTTCTCGGCGCTTCCGGCGATCCCTCCTTGGAGGAACTGTCATCAATCAATAGAAGCACTGAACGGCTCCTGCGCACCGTCATGAAATCACAACTCCTTTTGCAGACGAAGCTTGAGGACATTATCTTCTTACAGGATTCTGAAGCCTGTATGGACCCGGACGACCCAAGCAATCCGAGTAATCCGGGCGATCCTGATGACCCATGGAATCCGGACGACCCAAGTAATCCGAGTGATCCGGGCGATCCTGATGACCCGTGGAATCCGGACGATCCCAGTGATCTGGATGATCCGGAAGATCCATGCGACCCGTGCTTTCCGAATCCGCATCCTGAAGATCCGTGTGACGGCCTGTTTTACGGCCGCATTGGCTGCTGTGAGTGCGGGGATTGTGAGGACTGCGGTTGGAAGAAAAAAGGCGGGGAGCGTTCATAAAAAAAGAGACGGGTGAAGCATATGCCGTATCCAAGCATCTCAAAAGCGAAACAGACATCTTTTGAAGCCATGCATTGCCTCACGATTGCGCTGTTAAATATATTATCTGTGACCGTGGATAAAAGAAGGGATTCAAATTACAAAGAAGAAATCAGGCTGTTCTCCGCATTGTGCCGCTGGCAGATGGAAACTGGCGGCCGGCTGTTTTTAATGGTCAGCCTGGAAGAAGAGCAGAAGCAGATGTATGAGCGGCACTTTCATGAAATGAAGACAGTTACGGAACGAACGAAAAAATTCATTTTTGAAAGCCCGCGCGAATTCCGGGCGCATCCCATTACGAAGCGGGCTGTCAGGCAGCTTCAGGAATGGGATGCAGAATCAACTGCCGAACCTGCCGTCAGATGGGTGCGGCCTGTCATCATAACGATGAACGGCACTCCTGAACGGCCTTGGTTCAATCAACAACTCCAAAATCGGGAAAGGTGAGAAAATGAGCGGAAATGCTGAATGTAAACTGACTCTTTGCATGATTGTGAAAAACGAGGAGAGATACATCTCCCGTTGTTTATCAAGTGTACAAGACATCGTTGATGAGATCGTCATCGCAGACACCGGATCACAAGATAATACAAAAGATATCTGCAAAAGCTTTCAGGCAAGAGTGTTTGATTTCGAATGGGAGAATGATTTCGCAAAGGCCAGAAATTACGCCCTGCAGCATGCCGAAGGGGATTGGATTTTAATGCTTGACGCGGATGAAGAGCTCGATCAGGAGACGGGCCGCTTTTTAACTTCGCTGCTTCATGACGGATTACCGAGCCGGGGCCTTTTGAAAATCATCAATTATACGGGGAAGCAGCTCGATGAAAACGAAGCGTTTGAAAGCATGCAGCCGAGACTGTTCCGCAATCATAAAGGCCTTCTGTATCAAGGCAGAATTCACGAGAATATCTCGGCTCCCAATGAGGAAGAAAACAATGCTTTTTTCACGCTCCCATGTGTGATTCATCACTACGGCTACTTGGAGCAGGAAGAAAAGATCAAGCAAAAACATAAACGGAATATCAGCATTTTAAATGAAGAGCTTTCAGAGGAAAATCCTGATCCGTGGCTTGTCTATCATTTGGCAAGTGAATGCTACAGAATAAAAGACTATGAAAAAGCATTACATCTTGTCAACGGCTCAATTTTTCAATTTTTAAGCGAAAAACGAATGCCTCCGTCTCTCCTGTATTATTTGAAATATACAATATTGCTTGAGCTCAAACGGTATGAAGAAGCCGAACAAGGGATTGAAAAAGTGCTCAAGCTATATCCTGATTACAGCAATCTTCATTATTATAAAGGCCTTGTATTATATCATTTGGAAAAGTACAGAGCGGCAATCAAAGCATTTGAAAACGGAACGCAGGTTGAAGGAGAAAACGCTGATCACTTAATTTTAAAAGGTGCCGCCGATTTCAGAGCTTTTTATTATATGGCAAAATGCCATGCTGAATTAAACCATGATATGACGGCCATCGCTTACGCCAAAAAATCCGTGAAGTTCAATCCTCAATTTAAACCCGCGCAAGAGCTTCTGTCTCAATTAAAAAAGGATCAGCGGACAAACGCCTGATCCTTTTTTTTGCATGTTTCATTAAGATAATCGAATAATGTTTAAAGCTGCACCGACGCTTCCTCCAAGCAATGTGGCCGCACCCAATAATCCGAACAGCTGAAGCTGGATGGTGCTGCCTGCTGGCAAAGTCACAATAAAGGAGTTATTAAAGTTTGCCAAAGACGCGACCGGGGCGATAATCGAACTTGCAGGAGGAGTGCCGTTGATTAAAATACGCGAACTTACAAGCAAGCCGGCCGTTAAATTAATATGGTAGGAGATATAGTAACGTCCCGCCGGAGCAACGGTGAATACGGTATTTGCGGCATTAGCCGTTATATCCGCCGAAAGGTTTTGTTCATTCGGTAAAGAAATGGTCGTGCCGCCGACAATAACTGCGACAACACCGCCGCCCGTATTGCTTGCATAGCCGGAAGTTGCTGTCAGACTTGTTCCGGTGCTTCCGGTCGGTCCGGTGCCGCCAGTGGCGCCGGTGATTCCGGTCGGTCCGGTAACGCCAGTAGCGCCGGTGCTTCCAGTCGGTCCGGTAACGCCAGTAGCGCCGGTGATTCCGGTCGGTCCGGTTTCGCCAGTAGCGCCGGTGATCCCGGTCGGTCCGGTGCCGCCAGTAGCGCCGGTGATTCCGGTCGGTCCGGTGCCGCCAGTAGCGCCGGTGCTTCCAGTCGGTCCGGTGCCGCCAGTAGCGCCGGTAATTCCAGTCGGTCCGGTTTCGCCAATAGCGCCGGTGATTCCGGTCGGTCCAGTAACGCCAGTAGCGCCGGTGATTCCGGTCGGTCCGGTTTCGCCAGTAGCGCCGGTGATCCCGGTCGGTCCGGTGCCGCCAGTAGCGCCGGTGATCCCGGTCGGTCCGGTGCCGCCAGTAGCGCCGGTGCTTCCAGTCGGTCCGGTGCCGCCAGTAGCGCCGGTAATTCCAGTCGGTCCGGTTTCGCCAATAGTGCCGGTGATTCCGGTCGGTCCAGTAACGCCAGTAGCGCCGGTGATTCCGGTCGGTCCGGTAACGCCAGTAGCGCCGGTGATTCCGGTCGGTCCGGTGCCGCCAGTAGCGCCGGTGCTTCCGGTCGGTCCGGTGCCGCCAGTAGCGCCGGTAAATCCGGTCGGTCCGGTGCCGCCAGTAGCGCCGGTGATTCCCGCCGCAGCTAAAAGTGTATAGTCAGCTGAGGCTCCAGGGGTTCCCGCCGGGCTGTTTACGTTTGCGACGTAAGAGCTGCCGTTGAAAGTAACTGGCTGTCCGGCGGTATAGGCAGCGGCGGCGAGGGGATCAAACGGTACGATGCCTTGCAGTCCGGCGCCCGTGACCCCTGTCGGCCCGGTCGGCCCCGCGGCGGCAAGCAGTGTATAATCCGGCGATGTCCCGGGAATGCCTGAAGGGTTATTGATATTTACGACATAAGAAGCACCCTCATACAATACAACCTGCCCCGCTGTATAAAAAGGCGCAGCAGCGGGATCAAAAGCTGTCAATCCTGTCAATCCGGCTCCTGTAGCGCCTGTTGGTCCGATCGGCCCGGTTGATCCTGCGGCAGCTAAAAGCGTATAATCGGCAGACGTATCCGGAATCCCTGCCGGCGAAGGTGTGTTCACGACATAGGAGCTTCCGTTATACAATACAACCTGTCCGGGTGTATAAGTGGGAGCAATCAGCGGATTAAAAGCAACAATCCCTTGAAGACCCGCACCGGTGACCCCCGTCGGCCCGGTCGGTCCGGTTGGCCCTGTCGCTCCGGCCGGGCCGATTGCTCCCGTAGGTCCTGCGGGCCCTCCGGCTGGTCCCGTCGGCCCCGTAGCACCAGTCGGTCCCGCCAGTGTAGGGATATTTGAGATACTGTCCAATTTTGAACCGAGAAGAAGCTCCTGTTTCATTAAGCTGTCAAGCGTATCCCGGACGCTCTCATTCAGGTTCAGAATATCCGCAAGACTTGACGGGGGCCCTGTTAATCCGGGAATCGTTCCGAGCGCGTATTGGATTTTTTCCCCTTCCGCATTCAGAATATGTGCCATTCCCAGCTCTTCCATAGCAATTGACGAAAGAAGAAGGTTAATGGTATCGTCTCTGGAAAGTGTAACGACAGGGGTGATATTAGGCAAATTAGGCTGTGACACAATGTCCCTCCTTATGAGTTGGCTGAAAATCATTTTATTACGAACAAAGTTCCCCGAAATAAGCGTAAGCAGTACTGTATCAGTATATTCACTGACTCTGTCCAAGTTTCTGAACGAATTCCCTTCATTAAATTCATCATATATGAAGGAAATACTTTAAATATAGAGAAAATACATCGCACAGCATTCGCAAATCGGTCAAAATGACAGCGGGACATGTGATCGTCTATAAAGCGATGGCTACATATCTTGAGCGTTTCCTGCAAAAACGCTCTTTTTCATTTCAAGTTTTCTGTATAAAAGGGCGAGAAGCATGGATGGTATCGTACAAACAATCATTCCGATAAAGGCATACCGGGGTTCAATTTCATATAAAAAACCTCCGAAAATAGTAAATACCGCAGTGCTCCAGCTGAGAGCAAGCGCTGAATATATGCCTTGGGCTTTCGGGATTTGCGCCGGTGAAATATTCTTAATTAAGTATTTCATAAATGCATAGTGTCCCATCGCGAATGAACAGGCATGCAGCGTCTGCGCAATACAGAAAATGATGACATGCGGAAAGGCAAATACGAGTATCCAGCGTACGGTAGCACCAAGCGCCGCCAGGGCGAGCAAAGAGCCTGCCGTAAATTGATGAAAGTATCGGTCAGCGATTGCAAAGAAGATAATCTCCGCGATAACGGCGATGTTGATGATGATTCCGATGGCATATGCGGGCGCATCGATTTCCTGCAAAAAGAGATAACCGTAATTGTAGTAAGATGCATGTGCCGCCTGCAGTAAGATAACGATTGCGAGCACCAGACCGAAATATTTGATGCGGAATAAGGCAAACATACCCTCTTTTCTTGCGCGGTCTGTTTCCGGCCGTTTTGAAAGAACAGCTGGCGCATGCATAAAGCTGAGACATGCGAATATCAGGGTGCCTAAAAGCAGTGCCCATAAAATCGCTTGATCTCCGAATATACCTGTAAAGACGGACAGGATGACGCCGGCTGAAACAAAACCCGCGGACCCCCACTGGCGGCTTGTCCCATAAGCCTTTAATTCGTTATGCTGTACAAGGACGCCGCAAGCGCTGTCTAAAGCAGGCATTAAAGCAGGGTAGAACACATGCAGCACTAATGTGACAAGAAGCAGGCTTTGAAAAGAATCAGCGGGAATATAACATAAAAGTGCGAGAAGCGTCCCGATTCTGGCGCCGTTTAATAAGGCTTTGCTGCTGAATTTTCCTGATAAATAAGGGAAGAAAAATAATGTGGAAATCCCTCTTGCCGCCAAGCCCAGGCTCATAATGAAACTGGCTTCGGATACGGAAACCCCTTTTATATGCACCATCCATCCCGTCCAATAGGGCAGAAAAACACCCCATGTCATAAAAAAACTAAAAAAATGCAGACTCATCCAGCGATATGCTTTCATTCCCGTTCCTCCTTTAATTGGCATGTTATCATGTAAAGACATAAAGACAATATGAGATATCTCATATTTTTGGGGTGGACGATGGAAATTTATAAAGGCGAGAAAAAGCGGCATCAGTTAGAAAAACACTCAATCGCGCATTTATTCTCTTTCCCCGCTGAAAAGTTTATGGAAGTGCACGAATATGAGCGGGACGAATGGATGATTCAAGAGGGCAGGAGGCCTGACTTCCTGTTTTACGTGATTGAAGGAAAAGCGAAAATATATGTAACCCATCAAAACGGGAAAGTTTCTTTAATTAATTTTATCAACAAAAATGATTACATCGGAGAGATGGAACTATTACATGAAGTGTATTACACAAAAGGAATTCAAGCCTCAGCGAAGACTGTTTGTTTTGCTCTGCCTATTTACCGCTGCCGCGCGCAATTGCTGCAGGATGCGAAATTCCTGCGTGAGTTGGCTAAGTTTTTAAGTGCTAAGGCAACGCTTATGGCTTCGAAATATTCACAAAGTCTGGCGTTCCCGCTTGAAAACCGGCTTGCTGATTTTATTTTGCAGACGGCTTATGAAGGGGTTTATAAAGAGAAGCACGTAACGGTCTGTGATTATTTGGGTGTATCTTACCGTCATCTCTTGCATGTGCTGACGCAATTCTGCCAAAAAGGGTATTTGCAAAAAGAAGGGCGGGGCTATCAAATTAAGCAGCATGATTCATTATATGAACTTGCAGAAGCGCTGAAGAATAAGTAGCACGCCCAGAAAAAACAGCCACCCGCGATTTGCGGATGGCTGTTTTCATTATACAAGCTGAGCTTGTTTTTTTCGTGCCTGTTTCGCGGCGTCGACCATATTTTTTAATGCCGCAACAGTTTCTTCCTGCTGTCTTGTTTTCAGTCCGCAGTCCGGGTTTACCCAGAAGCGGTCAGTCGGACACACTTCAAGCGCGTCATCAATAATTTGATAGATTTCTTCAGTTGCCGGCACACGCGGGCTGTGAATGTCGTATACACCGAGTCCGAGGCCTTTCACGTAAGGATGTTCTTTCAGGTACTCTAAAAATCCTCCGTGGCTTCTGCTGTGTTCGATTGTAATGACATCCGCGTCAAGATCATTGATCGTATCTACGATATCTTCAAAGTTGCTGTAACACATATGCGTATGAATCTGTGTCTCGTTTCGCACAGAAGATGTCGTTAACCGGAATGCTTCTGCGGCCCAAGTTAAATATTCATCCCAATCCTGCGTTTTTAACGGCAGTCCTTCGCGGAGCGCGGGTTCATCCACTTGGATAATCTGAATACCGGCATCTTCAAGCGCTTTTACTTCTTTTCTGAGGGCAAGCCCGATCTGGAAGGCGATTTCTTTTCTTGAAATATCCACACGCGGGAATGACCAGTTTAAGATGGTGACAGGTCCCGTCAGCATGCCTTTCATGTGTTTTTCAGTCAGCGATTGGGCGTAGACAGTATCTTTTACCGTCATCGGTTCGATAAATTCGACATCTCCGAAAATGACAGGCGGACGTACGCAGCGTGAACCGTAAGACTGCACCCATGCATATTTCGTAAAGGCGAATCCGGCCAGTTTTTCACCGAAGTATTCGACCATATCCGTCCGCTCAAATTCTCCGTGAACGAGCACGTCTAAGCCGATTTCTTCCTGAATGTCAACCCAGCGCTTCGTTTCCGCATTAATAAAGGCTTGGTACTGTTCATCCGTCCAATCTTTTTTCCGCCATTTTTGCCGTGCGCTCCGCACCTCGGCAGATTGAGGGAAGCTTCCGATTGTCGTCGTCGGCAGAAGAGGAAGACCGAGTGATTCATTCTGCAGCGCCAATCGTTCTTCAAAGCTTGCCGGACGGGAGAAGTCTTTTTCCGTCAGCTGATTCAGCTCTTCTTTTTGAGCTGAGTTCGCTCCTGTTGCGAATGCTTTTAAAGCCTTAAGTGCCGCTTTTGATTCTTCGATCTGCTCACTGACGGCCGCTTTGCCGGACAGAAGCCCTTCTTTTAAGACGCCGAGTTCCGCCAGTTTTTCTTTAGCATATGACAGGCCGTTCAGCAAATCCTTTTCAAGATGCTCGTCAGGGTGTTTCGCCACCGGCACGTGCAGAAGGCTGCTTGAAGGCTGAATCCATAACTCCTCAACATCAGCGTGGCTGAGGATATCCAAAGCCGCATCAAGGCGTTCTTCAACATCAATTTTCCAAATGTTCCGGCCGTCGACCACACCGGCTGCCAGCACTTTATCTTTCGGGAAGCCGTGCTTTTTCAATTGCTCAAGGTTTCTGCCTTTATCATGCACGAAATCAAGTCCAATTCCCTGTACAGGATAAGAAACGAGTTCTTCATATGCATCAACCGAATCGAAGTATGTCTGCAGGAGGACATTCAGTCCTGAAAGCTCTTTTGTGATCGCTTCATAGAGGTCTTTGGCGGCGCGGACGTCTTCAGAAGAAGCTGTCACAAGGGCCGGCTCATCAATCTGAACCCATTTGACGCCTTCTGCTTCAAGTTCTTTCAGCAGCTGCACATAAAGAGGAACAAGGCGTTTTTGAATCGCTTTCGCTTCTGATTCTTCGTATCCTTTCGCAAGCGTGACGAATGTATACGGACCGACGATGACAGGTTTCGTTTCCGCTCCGAATTCTTCTTTGATCCGGCGGTAGTCGTCAAGCTGTTTGTTTCTCGTCAGACGGAATTCAATGCTTTCGTCATATTCAGGAACGATGTAATGGTAGTTGGTATTGAACCATTTCGTCATTTCACTGGAAACGGCGTCTTTTACACCGCGGGCAATCGCAAAGTATGTATCAACGGGATCCGTGATGCTGCGGAATCTTTCCGGAATCCAGTTAAAGCTGACGGCGGTATCAAGCACATGGTCATAATGAGTGAAATCAGAGACCGGCACGATATCGATATGTTGGTCAAGCTGGGTTTTGACAGCTGATAAGAATAAGCCGTCAAGCTCTTTAAGAAACGTTTCTTTATCAGTGTTTCCTTTCCAATAAGCCTCAAGTGCTTTTTTCCATTCTCTGTTCAAGCCGATTCTCGGAAAACCGAGGTTCGAAGTTTTGATTGTTGTCATTAAGTCTCCTCCTTTAAGTGAGATGTAACAAAAAAGCCCCTTTCTCATGAGAGAAAGAGGCTTTAACTTCAAAATGTAAGCCTCTCTCATCTCTCAGATCACGTCTGATGGAATTAGCACCGTGCCTTATGAGACAGTCGTCTCGGCGCAAAAATCACGCGCCCCATTTCACAATGGAATTACGGTCGGTTGCTGTTGGGGTCAAAAGGCCAATCCCTCGCCCAACTCTCGATAAGAGAAAGTATTTCAATTTTTTTGAAAAGTTACATCATTTGTTGGTTATCTTATCAGCTTATTCAGATCACTGTCAATAGAAAATCTCACATTTTAAAAATTGGTGATGTGACAAGCTGACCATTCATTATATGAGAAAAATATCAGAAAGACAGCAGCTGTGCCTGTTCGGCTCTTTCCATCAGCACTTCAGGCGCGTCTAAATACAGAAACCCGTTCCCGGCCAATGTTTTGGCGATGTCCAAAGGAAGGGTCCGCCGCACGAGCTGGGCGTAGACTTCAGCCTCAGAAAGCGTCCGCTGAAACGCGTCCTGTTCAAGCCCTTTTATTAAGGCAAGCGCTCCGCTCACATGCGGGGCGGCCATTGAAGTGCCCGTCAGCTTCCCGTATTTATGGTTGGGAAGGGTGGAGAGAATATTTTCTCCCGGAGCCACCAGGTCAATCTCTTTATTGGCGTTTGAAAATTCAGACGATTTACGGGCGATTGAGACTGATCCGACTGCGATCACTTCGTTGTAAGCGGCCGGATACGACAGTTCCTCTGTACGCTCGTCTCCGTCGCCTTCGTTTCCTGCCGCGCAAACGACCAGAACACCGCTTTTTACCGCATTTGCGACGGCTTCTTTCAATTCAGGCACATCGCTTGGCCCGCCGAGTGACATGGAAATGATATCGGCCTTTTGTTCAACGGCGTAGTTGATGCCGTTAATGATCCATTCGTATTTGCCGCTGCCGTTTTGACCGCCGAGAACTTTAACAATTAAGAGGCTTGCTTCCGGCGCGACACCCGAAATTCCGCCGTTTGAATCATTGGCGGCAATCGTTCCGGAAACGTGTGTCCCGTGTCCGTTATAATCGGAAATCGCGTCTTCTTTGCCTCCGTCATCATCGGTGAAGTTTTTCCCGCCGACAATCCGATCTTTCAAATCAGGATGATTGATGTCGCAGCCTGTGTCAAGCACCGCGATTTTAATATCCTTGCCTTTAAACCCTTTTGCCCACAACTCTGGCGCCTTAATCACTTTAATACCCTCTGGAAGCTCGTTCACATCCATGATCTGTTCATCCGTGACATAAGGAATCAAATGCATTTCACCATTCATAAAAAAGCCCTCCTTTTTTATGCTTGCGAGTGGATACAAGGGTGTTGCTACTATTTTATGGCAGAGCATGCCGGCCGGAAAGAGTCATTTGAAGCATTTTCATAAAAAAGGCGTAATCTATTGCACTAAAAAATTTCAAATAAATGGATAGTTTAACAGCTTTTATTTTCATTCATGACCCGCTGACGCTATAATTGGAAATGGGAAAGGAGAAGAGATATGAAGATAAATGAAGCATTATACGACTATTTTACAGAACAAGCGGATCAAATTGCGAAAGAGTGGATCGAAACGATGGAAGATTCGGACCCGAATTCGATTTATTCTTTGACAAACCCCGTCATCACAGAAGAACTGACGGAGCAGGATAAAGAATTTTACCGGCATATTAATAAAATGTATATCATGCCGGAAAAAGAATTTTTAGAAGAGTTCGAGCGGTGGGTGATTGAGCTCGCGAAAGACCAGAAGCATCTGGATACTCCCGTCCAGTATGTGGTCCGTGAATTCATGAGAAACCGGAGACTATACATCACTTATTATGATGCGTTTGCCGATAAACATGAATCTTCGTTTGCACAGGGAGAAAGGAAGAAATGGGAGAATTTAATTGTACGAGTATTTGATTTTACGATTTACACATTTGTCGATCATGCCGAGCATAACTCGAAAATGCAGCTGAACGCGCAAAGAGAAATGATTTTGGAGTTAAGCTCGCCGGTTATCACGCTGAGCAAACGGACGGCGCTGCTGCCGCTTGTCGGCGATATTGACACGGAGCGCGCCAAATTCATTCTTGAAAATACGCTGAGCACATGTGCAAAACGGCTGATTGAACATCTGTTTATTGACCTGTCGGGTGTAGTGGTTGTCGATACGATGGTGGCGCATCAGATTTTTAAATTAATTGAGGCGCTGAACCTGATCGGCGTCACGTCCACTTTATCCGGAATCAGGCCGGAAATGGCTCAAACCGCCGTACAGCTCGGCATTAATTTCTCAGATATTACGATCAAGTCCAATCTCGCTCAGGCTCTCAATTATCATCAATAACATACATAACAAAACAGGCTGCCGAATCACTCCGGCGGCCTGTTTTTATACAAACAACAATGAAATGAGCCAGCTTGCGCCGAATAACAGAAGCACGAGCAGGAAAAAGCACCAGTCGGCGCGGCGCACGGTAATAGTTCTGTAAAACGTGCGGTTTCGGCTCCCCGTAAAGCCTTTAGATTCCATCGCGATCGCCGTGCGTTCCGCCTTTCTGATTGCGCCTGCCAATAGCGGAATGGTGAAGCGCCTGACGGCGGAGAGCTTTCCTTTCAGCCCGGAATCAGACGCCGCGCCCCTGATTCTGTGCGCCTGCCGGATGATCAGGATTTCATCTTTCAGAAGAGGGAGAAACCGGAACCCCGCGATAACGCCGTATGCAAGCTTGGGCGGCAGCTTACACTGCTGAATCAGACTGAGCATGAACAGAATCGGATCGGTTGTGAAAAGAAACATCATCGACAAAGCGGAAAAACATAAAATACGAAACGCGATAGAAATCCCGAGCGCCGCGTTATCACTGTTGACGGCAATCGGCCCGAGCTTAAACAGCAGGTTGCTTCCGGTTGTCGGGACGTTTCCGAATACGGCGGCTGTCCATAAAGAACCGAAGGCCAGAATGACAAACGGAATCGTGAACAGCAGCCATTTTTTCAGCGGCACACGCCCCGCCGAGAGGACGCCTCCCGCAATGATGATATAAAACAAAGCAGGGGTGTACGGATTATAAATAAACGACAGCATAATGACGCATAACAATACAGCCGCCGCCTTTATTGACGGGTTAACAGCCTCCAGCCGCAAGTTCATTTCTCCGCCTCCTGTCGTGTTTCATCCATTCATACCGCAGCGGCAAAGCCAAATGCGCCTGCTCGGCGATCCCGGTGTTATCAGAAAATAAAGCGTCGGGAGTTCCCCGGAATACCAGTTTCGTGCCGCAGAGCACAAGGATCGTGTCGGCATAATCTGAGACGAGTTCCATATCGTGTGTCACCATCAAAACAGCCGTTCCTTCCTTTTGAATCTCACGGAGCATTTGCATACACTCCCGCGCCGTTTTGGCATCCTGTCCGAAAGTCGGTTCATCAAGCATCAAAACGTTCACATTGTGCATAAGCATTGTCGCGACACTGAGCCGGCGTTTTTGTCCTTGGCTTAAAGAAAACGGATGCTGTGAGGCATGGCGTCTCAGGCCGAATCGGGTTAACAGCTGAAGAGCTTTCTCCTTTGCGGGTCTGCTGCTTTCAAAACCGAACATCAGCTCTTGAATGACAGAATCTGTGACAAATTGGTGTTCAGGATTTTGGAAAACATATCCGGTCAGCCGCCGCAGCTCTTTTTCAGAATAGGAATCAATCGGTCTGCCGTCTATTTTGATGTCTCCGCCCAGCGGACGGATGAGCTTGGCCGCGGCAGAAAGGAGCGTGGATTTTCCTGTTCCGTTAGGGCCGGCAATCGCGGTGATTGAACCTTTTTTTACGGAAAAGCTCACATCCTGAAAAATGACGTCTGCTCCTCTTGAGAATGACAGCTCGTGAACGCTCAGCGCGTCTTCTGCCGAAAGCGCGGCGGGCCGGGGTTCGGGCAGAGATGGTATAGGTTCGTGAAACAGATTTTCTTTACACAATGTAAAAGGAATGCTGACGTGCTCCTGCAATGAGATCACACGCGGAATCGGAATGCCGAGCTGCATCAGCTCTTCAATCTTTGTTTCAAAGATAACGTCCGTCTCTCCGTCCATCACCTTCTGACCCGTTTCGTCAAGGACAATCGTCCTGTCCATCCACGGCGCCCAATGATCAAGCTGATGTTCGATAACGAGAAGGCCGAAGCCTTTTTTTGCTTGTAGATCTTTGATCAGCCGCACTAATTCACGTGCGGAATATGGATCAAGCTGTGCCGTCGGTTCGTCCAAAATAATGAGTTCCGGTTCCATCGCAATGATACAGGCAAGCGCCACTTTTTGTTTTGAACCGCCTGACAGCGAAGCGATCGTTCGCGTTTTCAGATGAGTGATCTCTAATTTTTCTAAAACGTCATCGATGATTGCGTCCATATCTTCTTTTGTATATTGCAAATTTTCCAAGCCGAAGGCGATTTCATCTTCAACCGTCAGCATGCAAAACTGCTGGTCCGGATCTTGAAACACGACGCCGATGGACCTGGCGGCGGGTTCTGTCAGATGTGAAAGAGGTGTTCCGTATAAAGAAACGGTTCCCGATTGAACCCCATCACATGCTTCCGGGTACAGACCGTTTAAACAGAGAGCGAGCGAGCTTTTGCCGCATCCGCTCGGCCCGAGCAATAAAGCCCGCTCTCCTTTGCGGAGCTGAAAGGACACGTTTTGAAGAATCGGCTTTTCATCCTGATCATAAGAAAAGGTAAGACAGCCGGCCGATAGAAGGGGCTCAGATGCCTGCATCTTGGTTCACCTGTTTCTTTTTCTTCTTGAATTGTTTTCCGAGCGCCATGCCGTTCAGCACCCCTGTGTAAGCCAGCGCATCACTGATTGCTTTGCCGAGAAGGCCGGCAAGAAGCGCACCTGAGATCAGACGGACAAGAAGCATGACGGCTAATAAACCCGGATTCAAAACAGAGTATCCGGAAACGAACAAGTCATAAATGAAGCTCGTCACAGAAGACCCCATACCGGATAAAAGAAGCACGGGCAGGGTATAAATCCGCCAGCGTGTCGCAAAAAAGACCGCTTCCGCACCGATTCCCTGTGCGATCCCGATCAGAATCACCATCGGTCCTGACGGATTTCCGAGTAAGCACTCCACAAACGCGGCGATGATTTCAGAAACAAGAGCCGCTCCCGGTTTTTGAATAATGTACGCGGCAATTACCGAGACGATAAACCAGATACCGTAAATCGGTTCGTAGCTCATCCGGCCGAAAAACCCTGCCGCTATATTGCTTGCATGAGTTGATACTAAATAAATGACAGCAAATACAACACTGATGACGGACATGACGACAATTTCTCTCATTTTCCAATTTTTCATTGTGATCTCCTGCTTTCTTATCGGATAGTCGTATGTATGAAAGAGATGATTTTACAGGCGGTTTATATTCAGTTTCATATTGCGGTGTCCTCCCCCGTTTTTTAATGAAAAATAAAAAACTGCATATCCGAGGGAATATGCAGCAGCAGAACGAAAACGCATGGGGAAAAACCCTGCGCTCCGGTCAATCTGCACTTCCCCACGCTGGTATTATCCAGATCGGGTTATAAGGGATCAAAACACGCCTGCCGCATGTTTTATCTCAGCCGATAACAGCACCCCTAGTGCGTTTCCTATACAGTTTTTTATGATGACATCATCATAGTTGATCATGTCTGATTTGTAAACAGCCTTTCTCCAAACAGAGTTTGGAATCGGACCGGATGATCATTCATAAAGATAAGAAGAGCCCTTTTGATCAAAAGGAAACGGAGGACATCTATGTTTGTTCATACAGTGCAGTCTGGCGACTCGTTATTTTCCATCAGCAGAAAGTACGGATACCCTGTTGACAGCATCAGAAGCGTCAACGGGCTTGAGGAAACGAATATCGTTCCGGGGCAGGCGCTTTTAATCCCTCTTAATGAATATACGGTTCAGCCGAATGATACGTATGCCGTTATCGCAGGTAAGGCTTATGTGCCGCAGATGCAGCTGATGCAGGCAAACCCGGATATTCCGCCGAACCGGCTGCGGGCGGGTATGAAAGTGAAGATCCCTGATATCTCTAACTATCTTGCGGGAACCCTGCAATTTTATGTCATTCGGACGCCTGAAGCGGATAGAGAGTTAATTAATGATTTTGCGCCGTATTCTTCGGCGATTTCTTTGTTTGAATATCATTTTGGACCGAACGGAGATATCATTAACGATTTAAACGACAGAACCGCAATAGAAACCACATGGCAGAACAGAGTGCGCCCGCTTGCCGTCATTACGAATCTGACAGAAGGGGGATTCAGTCCGGAATTAGCCCATCAAGTGCTGCAAAATCCGACGGCACGAACGAATCTCGTCAACAATATCGTCTCCTTAACCGTAAGAAGGGGATACGGCGGTGTAAATATCGATTTTGAACGGGTCAGAGAAGCTGACAGGGACCTCTTCACAGGATTTCTCCGGCAGTTAAAAACCCGGCTTTCAGAGCATCAGCTCGCGTTAACGATATCGGTTCCGGCAAAAACAAGTGATGCAGTGCCGTGGCTGAGGGGATATGATTACGGCGGAATCGGAGCCGTCGTCGATTATATGTTCATTATGGCGTACGACTGGCACCACGCCGGCAGTGAGCCGGGACCCGTGGCGCCTTTGACAGAGGTCAGGCAAACGATCAATTTTGCCATCAGCAGGGTGCCGAGAAGAAAAGTGATTCTCGGTGTTCCGCTGTACGGGTATGATTGGGTGATTCCGTCCCGTCCCGGAACGATCGGATCCGCCATCTCCAATCAGCGCGCCATGGAAACGGCCATGAAGCATCAATCAGTGATCCGTTATTCCCGGCAGGAGCGTTCCCCTTACTTCCGGTATACTGATGAAAATGGAAGAACGCATGAAGTGTGGTTTGAGGATGTGCGGAGCATGAGTGAAAAAATGGTTCTCGTTCGGGAGTTCGGACTGCAGGCGATCGGCGCGTGGCAATTAACGCTCGGTTTCAAACCGGGCCCGTGGCTGCTTAGGAACTTTTTCACGATCCGAAAAATATAGCTGCATGTCCCGCTCCGCAAGTGATTTTTTTTCCTATGATAACGGGTCTTCTTTTGGACAATCTAAAATTGAACAGGAGGTCTGTCATATGAAGAAAAGGGAAGAGCAGTATATCAACGAGGCTGAGTATGTACCGCATCCGACAAAAGAAGGGGAGTACGCGCTCATGCTGCATGAATCCTATCATTTCCTTTCAGAAGAGGATGAAAGCGATTTGCCGGAATAAGGGCTTTATGCCTTTATTCCGTTTATTTTATAGGCATGTGCTGAAATCACAAATTTAAGGTTGACACATTCCTTTTTTTTCTGTAATCTCAGTGTGTCAATTCAAATAAGAACTTCGTTAGGTGAGGCTCCTGTATGGAGATACGCTGCTGCCCAAAAATGTCCAAAGACGCCAATGGGTCAACAGGAATCATCGACATAAGGTGATTCTTAACGCAGCTGGATGGCTGTCCTATGCCATACAGTGCTAAAGCTCTACGATTGGAGGCCCCGCACGTTTATTTGCCGTGCTTGTTTTCGCCTTCATATCGGAAGGTTTTTTTTATGCCTCAAAACGTACACGACTGAGCATGATAAGGAGGTGCGGAGTATGGATTCTCCCCATTCGAGTATGTCAGAAGAAGTACCCATATACAGCCAGATAACCAGTGACGACATGATGAGGAGACAAACCGCCGCACTTCCCTTGACGGACGGCGCGTCTCCGTAAAGGAGGTACGAGTCCCGATGGTCCAAAACATGACCTATGACGAACTCATATTACGCATTATCATTTTATTGCGGGACGGAAAAATAAAAGAATTCCGAAACATGATAGATGAGCTTCAGCCCTATGATATGGCATTTTTGTTTAAAGAAATGCCGGAAAAGCACCGGGCCCGCTATCTGTCATATATGACGGTTGATGACATCACCGACATGATCGGAGAGCTGGAGCGGGAATTTCAGCTTGCCGTTTTGCATAAAGTCGGTAAAACGAAAGCCACTCTCGCAATGAATAAAATGGATAACGACGATCTCGCCGCATTGCTGGAAGAGATGGATGAAGAACTGAAAGAACAGCTTTTATCCAGCATGGAAGCTGAGGAATCAAAGGCCGTACAGCTTTTGATGAACTATCCGCAAGAATCGGCGGGCCGGATGATGACGAACCGCTTCGTCTGGATTCCGCAGCATTATACAGTAAAAGATGCGGTCGTGAAGCTGAAAAGCTTTGCAGAAATCGCAGAATCAATAAATTATTTGTACGTGATTAATGACAGCAAGCAGCTTGTCGGAGTGCTCTCTTACAGAGATTTAATTCTCGGCGAGCCTGAGGACAAAGTGCAGGATCTCATGTTTACGCGTGTCATCTCGGCCGGGGTGCTCCAAGACCAGGAAGAAGTCGCCCGGCTGATCCAGCGGTATGACTTTTTAGCCATTCCGATCGTGGAAGAAAATCATGTGCTTGTCGGTATTGTCACTGTCGATGATATTATTGACGTCGTGATTAAAGAAGCCGATGAAGATTACGAAAAATTCGCAGCCTCCGGTAAGGCGATTACATTTGATACGAAAGCGTACGTTGCGGCGTACCGCCGTTTGCCGTGGCTCATTCTGCTTTTGTTTATCGGATTGATTTCCGGAAGCATTCTGAATTATTTTGAAGATACATTGCAAAAAGTAGTCGCCCTCGCATTTTTCATGCCGATGATTGCGGGAACGACGGGTAATACAGGCACACAGTCACTCGCCGTCGTCATCAGAGGACTGGCTAAAGAAGAAATGAATAAAAAAACCATCTTTAAACTGATTTTCCGTGAATTAAGAACCAGTATCTATATCGGCATCGTCTGTGCGATCGCGATTACGATTGTCGCAACCGTCTGGCAGAAAGACTTAACGCTCGGTTTTGTCGTCGGTTCATCGCTGCTTGCAACGTTGATTATCGGTACGATGGCCGGAACGATCGTCCCTATTATTCTTCATAAACTGAACATTGACCCGGCGATTGCATCAGGACCGCTGATTACGACGCTGAACGATATTTTGTCCTTATTAATTTATTTCGGCATTGCAACTGCATTTCTTCATGCTTTATAAAAAAAGTCCGTCTCACAGGAGGCGGACTTTTTTGATCAGCGGTTTTTATACTTAAAATGAGCATTAAGCTGTCCTTCCAGCATTTTTTTGCGGAGCTGCGGGTCGTTTTTGAGAGCCTGTTCTTTTTTTCGCATGTCTTTTAAAATCTCAGCCGTCTGCACGCCGTCTTCCCGCTTGTTGGCAATATCCATCAGCCGCTCAACGTCCGCGAAGGAATACTTTCTCGTTCCCCGTGATGATCGCTGCGGGTAGATTAATTTCCGTTCTTCATAGTATCTGATCTGTCTGACTGACAATCCGGTTAATTCGCTTACAATGCCGATCGAGATTACTTTTTTATCTTTGTAAGATTGTTCGTCTGCCGTCATTTTTCCACCCCTGGATGTCTTTTACTCATATTATATAAGAAAAAAAGAGAAAAAACCTGACGCTTGTCAGGTTTTCTGACGCGGAATAGAAAATTTTAGAAAAAAAGCGGCAGAAAAATTGACAAGGTTAATGCATGGTCCTTTGCCCCGTTTTATGCTTACTGTACAGACACAATGAGGAGGAAGGATAGGAATGGAGAAAGAAAAAGCGGTTTCGCTGGCAAAAGAAATCATTGAATTAGATATGAAACGCGATGAAATGCTGGAGGCGTTCATGCAGCTTGCCGGGGAACATGCTTTTCCGCTGCTCAGAGCCGTCCAGAACGGACTTTACCGAAAAACATCATAATCCTACAGAAGTTTTACAATGGCTTTATACGTCTTTGATATAAAATCGTTATTCTGATCATAGAATAACGGAAAACAAAGGAGGCCGCCATGAGTCATTTGCTTCAAAATGCATTGGACAAAGAGAGAAACCATTATTCCAAAAAGCTTCTTCAGATCGGAGTCTATACGAAAGAAATACTCAATTCCATGACAATTACGGAGCTGAGAAAGGAATACGCGTATTTTTTTCGGAACATTCCCTATAAAGAACGGAACCCTTATACAAATTAAATGATGTATAAGGGTATTTTTTTATATAAAAAAGAAGGAATTCTGAAAAACGGCACGAATAGAATATAAAACAAAGAACGACTCTTATGAATTGTAAGGGTTTACATTATTTTTTTATAAAAATCTTAAATACGGGGTAGATATGATGAGATTATCATTTAACGAAGAAGAAGTGATGCGTTCGATGAATTTGTACAAAGTTTTTGCAAGGGCTTTCAAGAGTGTGTCTGAACACAGCATCCGCGACAGTAAAGAACACGGTTTTAATCCGACTGAATTTGCCGTTTTGGAGCTGCTCTATACGAGAGGACCGCAAAAGCTTCAGCAAATCGGGTCGCGTCTTTTGCTTGTCAGCGGGAATGTCACCTATGTCATCGACAAGCTTGAAAGAAACGGGTTTTTGGTCAGAGAACAAGACCCGAAGGACAAACGGTCTGTTTACGCCCATTTAACTGATAAAGGAAACGAGTATTTGGATAAAATTTATCCGATTCATTCATTGAGAATTGCGAGAGCGTTTTCAGGACTTATGCCTGAGGAACAGGAACAGCTGATAGCCTTACTGAAAAAAGCGGGAATTCACAGCCAGCATTTGCTTTTCCGTTAAAAGAAAGCGGATACAAACACTCTTCTTCAGGAAGAGTGTTTTTTTCTGTTCCGGACAGTAGAGCCTGAAGCGGTTTTTGCATAAGCTGATACAGGTCGGCATCATTATTTACCAATCATAATGTGACATGCCCCATGCCAAAATATGAGGGTGCTTTGAATATAAAGAAGGTGAACATGTGAGAAGCTGTCTGCTGTCTATATGGTACTTACTTGATCCGCTTTATTTTTTCTTTACCCGGCTGACGCTGATTGATAAACGGCAATCGAATGTATTCCGCGTCCGTTTGACAAGATATAAAGGAAAAGAAGTCATCCTGAGCGACGGAACCAGAATTAAAAAAAACGACGTGTTAGTTAAGATTCATCTTCATAATGTCAAACTCCTGAAAGAGCTGCAGCCTATTGAAAGCGCGGTCAGAAGGGGGATTATGCTATATCAGAAGGTATATCAATCCATGCCTCATTTAGCGGATTATATTAACCAGCATAAACGGAAAGACGAGATTAAGGGAGTCGTCGGCATTACAATGCTTCATAAAGGAGCGGCGAGACTCGGTTTTGATGTGATAAAACCGTCCAGCGGCTGCTACAGGCTGTTTAAGAAAGCGGCCCATATTCCGATTTTATACTTTACTGCAAAACAGCTCACCCTCAAAAACATTCCTTACTCCTGCTATTTATTTATTTCCAAAGAAAAATTGATGTGCACGTATCAGACTGAAAAGAGCTGACAAAAAGCGTCAGCTCTTTCTCTTGATTTGCTCAAGCACGATTGAAAGCGGGCCGTCCTGCGGATTCCGGTAAAAATCATAAAACGGATCTCCCTCTGTCCTGACGCGGTTCACTACTGTATCGATCGTATAATCATCAGGTGTTAAAGAGGAGTTGACTTCGCTCCAATAAAGGGGAGCCGCAACCGTTCCCAATTCGTTGCCCCGGGTCGAATAGGGGGCGATAATGGTTTTCCCTTCGGCATGCTGCAAATAATCTAGGTAGAGCCTGCCGTTTCGGTTTTTGATAAACCGCTCTGTCGTAAAAAGATCCGGGCGCGTCCTGACGCAATAATCGGCGATGAGCATTGTGAACGCACGGGTTTCTTCATAGGTGAATGCTTCCGGTGAAAGCGGGATGTAGAGCTGAATGCCTTTATTTCCGGAGAGCTTCGGGAATGACGTAATGCTGAATGAGTCAAACAGCTGTTTCAGCACATGCGCAGCCTCCACTGCCATGGGAAAATCATTCCTTGACGGAGGATCAAGATCAATGACGATTTCTGCGGGCCTTTCAGAATGCACTGTCTGAAACGGAACGTGAAATTCAAGCGCCAGCTGATTAGCCAGCCATAAAAGTGACGGTATGCTGCTGCATACGATGTGCTCGTGGCTCCCGTCAAACACGCTTGAGACAAAGTCCGGCGTGTAGTCCGGTTTGTTTTTTTGAAAAAAAGATTCGCCAGGCGCGCCGTGCGGATAACGGATCACCGTGACGGCCCGATCTTTAAGAAAGGGCATAAGAAAATCGCTCATTTTCACCATATAACTAAGGAAATCTGCTTTCGTTTTTTCACGTTTTTTAAAAACGATCTTATCCAGGCTTGTGAACTGCAGCTTCGGCGGCAGCGTTTTAGAGCGGAGGATAAGCTGCTGATACGTGCATTCCGTCCAATCCATTTCAAACTGAAAAGACACAAAGGATACTTCACGCAGCGTGTCCTGCAATATGGTTAAATACTGCACGGTCATGCAGATAGAAGGCTCAAGTGTATACTCGCCGTTGGGCAGTTTTTTTCCGTGGGTCTCCATAATGGTTCTGACGGCGTTTTTTTCTTCCGCCTGCATGCCGTGGGAAACGGAAGCGATCGGGACGACGGTGCCGTCTTTTAATACCGAGGTCGTCACATACCCGTTCTTCGGATTGAATCCGGTTAATAGCACGTGAGCCGTTTTCATATGTTTATACTTTTGCCAGTCGGGAGAGCGTTTATTTTCCGCCCAGCCGCTGGAAGCCCTTTTTGCTACGATGCCTTCTCCGTCATGGCGGACGACCTTGTCCCAAAGCGCATCAAAATCAGTGTGCTCCGGAATGTATTGAATCGCTTCTTCCGCTAAGTGATGAGGGCAGGCGGGAAGATTTGCTTCTTTAAACAGTTTGGAAAGGGCGCGCTTTCGTTTCACATACGGTAATGAGACGGTGCCGGCGCCTTCCAGAACGAGGAGATCAAATGCCAGAAAGCGGCACGGCCGTCTATCAGCGGTGCTTTCAATTGCTTCTGTCCGTTTTAAACGTCCGCGGATTTGAAGATGCTCAAAGTCCGCTCTGTACGGATTGATTAAATAGACAAGCTCTCCGTCAAGCGTAATGGGGAACCTGTCTTTCATGTGCTGAAAACACCGGGCCGCAAAAGCCGTGATTTCCGGAAATTGATTCGTCAGCGTCTGTCCGTTTCTGCTGGTTAATGTAACGCCGCTTTCGTCTATGCGGAGAAGACAGCGGAATCCGTCATACTTTACCTCATAGCGCCACTCACTGCCTTCAGGCGGTTCAGAGGTCAAAATCGGCTGCATCGTCAGCACCATGATTAAGACGTTCCGGCTTTTTGTCTGGTCGTCTTTTGCTTTTTGCCTCCGCCGCCTGCTGAAGCGGCGTCTTTTGTCCGCGCCGGTGCAGCCTGTTCGCGATCCGGCCGCTTCGTCCGGTCAATGCTTGCCTGAAGCGCGCTGACAAGATCGATGACATCTTCGCGCGGACCGGCAGCAGCCGGTGTCACGCCCGCTTCTTCATGTTCGAGCTTATCGTTAATTTTAGCGAGAAGGGCTTTCCGGTATGTGTCTTCGTATTGTTCCGGGTCAAACTCGGTTGTCAGTTCATTAATTAACGTAATCGCCGTCTGCAGCTCTTTTTCATTAACGGCTGTCTGCTCGGGAACGCCCGGCACATGTCCGGCATTTCTGACTTCATCCGGATAATGAATGGATTCCATCACGATGCAGTTGTCATACACGCGAAGAATCGCAAGCTGCTGTTTAGAGCGGATCGTAATGGAGGCAATCCCGATTTTACCCGTCGTTCTCAGCGCTTCCCGCAGAAGTGTATAGGCTTTTGTACCGTTATCTCCCGGCCCGACATAATACGACCGGTTAAAATAAATCGGATCAATTTCCTGCAGCTGGACAAAGTCAACAATCTCAACCGCTTTTTCTTCATGTTCCTGTTTTACGTCTTTCAAGTCTTCGTCTGTCATAATGACGTATTTCCCTTTTACATACTCATAGCCTTTCACGATTTCATCAGGTTCCAGACTTTTTTCACATCCGGTGCAGATTTTTTCGTATTTAATCGGCGCATGGTCTTCTTTATGAAGACTGCGGAATTTTATATCTTTATCTTCAGTGGCCGCGAAGAGCTTGACCGGGATATTGACGAGGCCGAAACTGATCGAACCCTTCCACATTGTGTGCATGAATAAAAACTCCTTTTTGTCTTTATTGTGGATAAACGGGTCCGTTCCATGTGTAGCAACTTATGGGTGTTGCGCCGCTTCATGGAGCGGCTGTTCCATTTCCTCAGGCGGAAATGGTCGGCTGAAAAGGAAATGAATTCTTTATTTACAATCAGTGAATCGGTAAGTTCTTTAAAGCGCTGAAGTCCCTGAAAATCATCAGCGGTAATCAAAAAGATTATACAAAATCATTCCCCGGGAAATGCCCACGCATTCCCATGTGGTGACTGAGAAAATTTCCCGCTCCCATATGAACTGAATCCGCGGTCAGCCGCCGCTTACTTTTCGGGAGATCTTAAGTGATGTAAACGCCGCCAGACAAGCAATCAGGAGACAGGCGGGACGTTGTATTGCGCATGTCATTCCCTCCCGCTATACCGATCTGAAACGACTCACATTTATAAAGGGCATGTCTAAAAGATATTTCAGCCTCAAGGTTTTGTGTTAAAATCATTCTTAAGTTTCGGAATATAGACGTAAGCCGGGAGTGATAGATCATCGAAGATTTCATCATATCAATAATAGAGGCGTTTAAAAGCTTATCTTATGCCGGAATTTTTTTGGCGCTCAGTATAGAATTCATCCCGGCGGAAATTGTTCTTCCGCTTGCGGGCTATTGGGTCTCAAAAGGGGATATGACACTTGCCGGGACCGTGTTTGCCGGTTCGCTCGGCGGTGTTTCAGGTCCGCTTGTCTTATATGGAATCGGCAGGCTGGGCGGTCGGCCGTTTTTGCTGAAATATGGAAAGTATATATGGATAAAACCCGAATCCCTGCAGAAATCAGATGATTTCTTTCAGAAGCACGGAGGTTTGGTCGCGTTCAGCGGCCGTTTTATACCGGGGGTCAGGACGCTGATTTCTTTGCCGTGCGGCATAGCGAAGATGAATGTCTGGGTGTTCTCTCTATATACATATGCAGCGATGCTGCCGATTACATTTGCTTACGTATACCTCGGAATGAAACTCGGGGAAAATTGGAAAAGCGTCGGTTCCATTCTCGATCAATATATGCTGCCGCTCGGTATATTCATTGTGTTGCTTCTCATTCTTTGGATGTTTTTAAAGAGAAGAAAACAGCGGGCCAAAACAGAAAAAATTTCTCAATTTGTTAAAAAAGTTAAGCGTTGACAAATGATGAAACAGGCTTTATCATGAGCGTATAAACAAATATTTCTTGAAATCCCAAAGGGGAGTAGCGTCCGGATATTCCGGAAACAAAGTCGTCAATTCATGGATCATATCCATCGGCTTTGTTGGCATGCCAATCATTCATGTCTAGCAAGACCTTTGCCTTATATCGGCAAAGGTCTTTTTTGCGTAAAAAAACCGCCGGTATAAGCTCGGATGATAGAAAAAAGAAACGGAGGGAATGGATTGGACTTTGCATTATTATTGGAGTATGGATGGGTTCTTCTCGTTTTAATCGGGCTGGAAGGGATTTTGGCGGCGGATAACGCGCTGGTGATGGCTGTGATGGTGAAGCATCTTCCTGAAAAACAAAGGAAGAAGGCTTTATTTTACGGATTGGCGGGTGCATTTATTTTGCGTTTCGGGTCGCTGTTCGCCATTTCTTTTCTGGTGAATGTTTGGCAGGTCCAGGCCGTCGGCGCTTTATATCTGTTTTACATTGCGGTCAGCCATTTGCTGAAGCGGTATGTATTTAAAGATAACGCCGGTCAGAAAACGCAGAAAGAAAGCGGGTTTTGGCAGACTGTCTTGAAAGTGGAGCTCGCGGACATCGCTTTTGCCGTTGACTCCATTTTAGCTGCGGTCGCGCTTGCCGTAACGCTCCCGGGAACAGAGCTTCCTGCCATCGGCGGCTTGGACGGCGGTCAGTTTCTCGTTATTTTAGCCGGCGGCGTAATCGGTTTAATCATTATGCGTTTTGCGGCATCAATGTTCGTATCCTTACTGAAAACCAGGCCGGGCCTTGAAACGGCGGCATTTGTGATTGTCGGATGGGTAGGCGTAAAGCTCGCTCTTTATACATTGGCCCATGAGGAACTCGGTATAATTCCGGCAGATGTCATCCATTCGGCGGCCTGGAAAATCATTTTCTGGGCGGTTCTGGCTGCCATCGCGGTTTGCGGATGGTTTATGTCAGGAGCAAAACAAATAGAGTCTGGCGCGGAATCGGAAAAAAGAGAACACGCGTAAAATGATCAAAAAGGGAGTCTGGCTTTTTAAAAAGCAGGTTCCCTTTTTTGTTTGAAACGCTTACATTTAAGACATATGATAACAATTTTATAACAGCATTGTTACAAAAAACACAGAGAAAACCCCCTTAATTCTGCATGGGGGCACGAAATCATGTATAGTACGTCTTATTGGCTTGTCATAATTGAGACAAATGAAATCGATTTCTCTTTTTCTTCCTTTGCGAATCCCTACTAAATTAGCTATGATTATGAGTAGTTATAGGGAGGAACTGAGGTGAAACCAGTGCTTAGCCTTTTGTTTAAATTGGGAAAAAAGAAGCAAACGCTTGAAACATCTGTTGAAAAAATACAAAAAGGCGACAAAGATCTGCAGAACGATTTAATACAGCAATATAAGCCTTTTATCGCGAAGACGGTTTCATCCGTTTGTAAACGATATATAGATGAAAAAGACGACGAATTCAGCATCGGGCTGATCGCGTTTAACGAAGCCATTGAAAAGTATTCGGCTGAAAAAGGTAATTCGCTGCTTGCATTTGCAGAGCTGATTATAAAAAGAAAAGTGATAGACTATATCAGAAAAGAAGCAAGAACCGCTCAGCATATCAATATGGATGTGCAGGAAGGCGACGACCAGGAATCTTCGCAGAGCCTTATCGAAGCGGAGCTTTCCATTGATGAATACCGCAAACAGATAGAGCAGGAACAGCGCCGGGAAGAAATTCTTTTTTTTCAGAAGCAGCTCAAAGAATACGGGCTGTCTTTTAAAGAGCTGCTGGAACAATCGCCGAAGCATACAGATGCGAGGCAGAATGCGATTAAGGTAGCCTACACGCTTGTTGAAAATGAAGAGCTGGCGTCCATTTTGCACCAGAAAAAACAGCTTCCTGTCAAACAGCTGGAGCAGCTCGTGTCGGTCAGCAGAAAAACGATCGAACGGAACCGAAAATATATCATCGCCATGAGTATTATTATTACCGGTGATTATATTTATTTAAAAGATTATCTTAAAGGGGTGTTGCACTCATGAGAAGAGGGATCATAGTAGAGAAAAATAAAAAATTCGTCACGTTGCTAACCCCTGACGGACAATTTTTAAAAACAAAAAATGATCACCGCACTTGTGAAATCGGAGAGGAAATTACGTTCGAAGGCGAAACGCGTATGGGAAGAAGGGCCAGCTTTTTTGATTTTCTGAAACTGCGCCCTTTTAAATTGGGAGTGTTTACGATGACTGCTATTATTTTGTTTATTTTAATTTTGCTCCCGGTTTTTTCGGATAACAAAGCTTACGCGTATATGACGCTTGACATTAATCCCAGTATTGAAATGGCTTTAAACAGCAAATATGAAGTCATTGAACTGACACCGCTGAACCATGACGCCAAACAGGTCATCAGTGACATCGGAGATTGGAAAAGCAGCGATTTTAAGGAAGTCATCAGTAATATTATTACCGATTGCAGCAAGCATGGATATGTAAAGGAATCAAAAGAGATTTTAATTTCCACGGTTTATGAAAATACAGATGACAATACATATAAAAAAGGCGTTAAAAAACAGCTGGCCGACATGACTGAAAAATATAAGGGCACCTACCAGGTCCAATCGCTTGAATCTGATATGGAAACAAGAGAAAAAGCAAAACAGGAAGGGGTGTCAACAGGCAGCTACATAAGAAGAAACGAAAAGAAAACAGAAGAAAAACAGCCTGAAAAGCAAACCGACGGCAATGAAACAGATCAAAAAGATACCGAAACAGACGCTGATCAAAGCGAGCAGCCGGACACAGATAAGCCGGCGGCTGATGAAAAGACAGCTCCTGATGAAGAAAAGGCAGCAGAGAAGCCGGGAAATAATGAAACAACGCCCGGTACGGAAGAAGCGAAGCCGGACAGTCAGGACGGCAATCAGCAAACCGAAAAAAATGCAGCTTCCGGATCAGAGGAAAACACACAGAAGGAACAAGATGGGGAAACAGAGCAGCCCCCAACACAAAATCCTCAGGAAAACGGAAATGACAAAGAGCCTAAGCAAAAGTATTACAATCATTACTGGAATCATGATCGCAATAAACATTGGGAATCCTATCGGCATCATGAAGATTCGTCAGACCGAAGGAATCCGAACGGCTACCGGCACGGAAAGGAGAATGCCGATAAATATCAAAATTCGCCGAGAAGTCCCGGCGAATAAGCTGCATTATTGATTTTTCCCGTTTAATTGTGATTGAGCCTGCTGTACAAGACGTTTTGTCATTTCCCCGCCTACAGAGCCGTTTGCGCGTGCTGCTGTATCAGAGCTAAGGTTCACGCCGAATTCTTGAGCCACTTCGTATTTAAATTGGTCAAGTGCCTGCTCAGCCCCTGGAACTAAGAGTTTATTTCTGCTCGCCATCTTTTTCATCTCCTTTTCTCTGGCAAGATGTGTTTTCGCATTTTAGTTTCAAACGGAACGGTATTGATTATGCTGGCAATTGTTGTACAGCAAAAAAACCCCGGCGCAGACACCGGGGCGAAGAAGCGTTATGAATTATAATAAATGGCTGATCATTTTGTAGGCTGAGGCTTGAATATGGAAAGTCAAAACGGAGAGCACCGTGACGGCGATTATGGATCTGATATTGTTCCATTGTCCGCTTCCGAGTTCTTTAAAGCAGCCTTTGAGCTTGTCCGTCTGCTCTTCGACGAGCTCCTGCAGGCTCGTTTCCTTCATCGGCGGGTTTGCCTTATGATGAAGATAATCAATCACTTGGGCGCAGCTTTCATAGTAGCTGATCGGGCTGATGACGTCGTCTGATCTGTCTGTGATCGTGTTAAAAGCAATTTTTAATATGCCGCGTATATGTTCGAAGTCATAAATTGATTTTAAATCACGTACAATGAGAAGGATGACAGCTTGTTCAATTGTATATTTTTTGCCGAGTAAGGGGTGGCCGATTAAATCTTTAATATCGCGCTTCACCCAGTTTTGGACGGCGGTTGATTTTAAAGACGTCAGCTCGCACAGATTTCCCAGCTCGACAATCTCGTTAGTTGAAAGCCCGTATTCCTTTTTCTCTTTTTTTCGTTCGAATCTCGTCAGAAATTCAGGGATATGCAGACGGCTTTCCGCTTCATCCAAGGTCATATCCGCTGATTGCAATAAGATTTGGAGAGGAGTTGCGTCTCCTTGGCCTTTTAACGCGTAAAGAAGCCGGACCATATCAGTTCGGGTCAGTTTAAACGTGTTCATGGTTCACCTCTGATTGATTACGTGTTCACTTTTTAATATCACTGAGAATTACATTAACATCATACGTCGAAATTGTTGCATTTTCAAACAGATCATTTATAATTTAAGTAAATAAGTTCTTTTGATCTTAAAAAAGACGGAGGTAATTATGGCGAAAAGAATATTTCTGTTTATTTTAACGAACCTTTTGGTCATTACGACAATCGGAATTGTGCTTACGATTATTACAAGCGTTACCGGTGTCGGCTCGTATATACAAAATGGCCGCATTGATCTGATGGCATTGCTCGTGTTCAGTCTTGTCGTCGGTTTTGTCGGTTCTTTTATTTCTCTCGGAATGTCCAGATGGATGGCCAAAACGATGATGGGCGTCCGGGTGTTAAATCCGAAGAAACAGTCGCTCAGCTATGAAGAGCAGCAATTGGTTGACCGTGTGCACAGATTGTCACGTGCCGCAGGGATGACGAAAATGCCTGAAGTCGGCATTTATCATTCCCCGGAGGTCAATGCTTTTGCGACCGGGCCTTCTAAGCGCCGTTCGCTTGTCGCGGTTTCTTCAGGTTTATTGCAGCAGATGGATGATGCTGCGGTGGAAGGGGTTCTTGCCCATGAAGTCGCACACATCACAAACGGTGATATGGTCACGATGACGCTGCTGCAGGGAATCGTCAATACGTTCGTCGTATTCCTTTCCCGAATCGCGGCATGGGTTGCAAGCCGCTTTGTCAAAGAAGACCTCGCACCGGTCGTTCATTTTATCGCGATGATCGTGTTTCAGATTATCTTTTCCATTCTCGGCAGTCTTGTCGTCTTCGCCTACTCGCGCCACAGAGAGTTTCACGCTGACCGCGGCGGTGCAGACCTTGCCGGCAAGGATAAAATGATTCACGCCCTGCGTACGCTGAAGTCTTATACAGGACATGTGAATGAAGAAGACCAGACGGCAGTGCAGACGTTAAAAATTAACGGCAAAAAGCATTCGTCATTGTTCTCCACACACCCTGATCTCGATGAGCGCATTCGCAGGCTGGAAGCAAAATAATCAACAAAACCTCTGACAATCGTTTCAGAGGTTTTTTGTTTAAAGATCGGCAAACTACATAAGGTAATGAAAAATCTTTCTAAAAAGACCTTTAAAAATTCTCCCAATATCATTAGAATAATTACGTACTACATTTGAGAGGCAGAAGGAACTATCTTATGAAATTAAAACTGAAGAAATTCATACAGATCTTGTCGCCAGCACAGCTGATTGCATTATATTATTTTCTTGCTGTGACGGTGGCATTTATTTTGCTAAGTCTGCCGGCCGCCCACAAACAAGGGGCCAGCTGGTCGTTTATAGACGCGCTGTTTACGGCTGTCAGCTCAGTCAGTGTCACCGGTTTAACGGTCGTCAACACGGCTGATACATTCAGCACGGCCGGGATTGTCATTTTGGCTTTCGTGCTTCAATTCGGCGGAATCGGCATCATGACGCTCGGAACATTCGTCTGGCTCATTATGGGCAAACGGATCGGTCTGCGGGAACGGAAGCTCATCATGGTGGATCAGAATCAATCGCAGTTTTCCGGTATCGTCAACCTGATGAAGCAAGTGCTGTTTTTGATTTTATTAATCGAGTTTTTAGGCGGCATCATCTTAGGAACATATTTTTTAACGTATTATGATTCGTTTGAACAGGCGTATTTGCACGGATTCTTTGCGAGCGTCAGCGCCACGACAAACGGCGGTTTTGATATTACGGGTAATTCACTCGTCCCGTTCAGACATGACTATTTCGTGCAGTTTATTACGATGCTTCTGATTATTTTCGGTGCGATCGGTTTTCCGGTGCTCGTTGAAGTAAAGGACTTTTTGTTTTCAAAACAGCGCAGATACTCATTCACGCTGTTTACGAAAATTACGACCGTTACGTTCGGAATGCTCGTTTTGTTCGGAGCCGTGGGCATTTACGCGCTTGAAGCAAGCCATGTTATGAAGGGGAAAAGCTGGCATGATGTTTTATTTTTATGTCTCTTTCAATCAACTGCTACGCGAAGCGGCGGGCTTGCGACAATTGATATCAGCCAGCTGTCGGCGCCGACATTATTTTTCATCTGTGCCCTCATGTTTATCGGTGCATCACCGAGCTCGGTCGGCGGCGGAATCCGTACGACGACGTTTGCGCTTAACCTTCTTGCTCTGTTTCATTTTGCCCGGGGGAATAAAGCGGTCAAGGTCTTTAAACGCGAGCTTCACCAGGCTGATGTCATGAAGTCGCTTGTCGTTACGATGATGGCGATTCTGCTCGTGTTCGGATCGACGCTGATTCTGGCCGTGACGGAGAAAAATCAGACGCTGCTCGGACTGCTTTTTGAAGTGTGTTCCGCTTTCGGAACGACCGGCCTGTCGCTCGGGATTACTCCGCATTTAAGCGACATCGGAAAATGCGTGATCATGATTGTCATGTTTATCGGCCGGATCGGCATTTTGACGTTCCTTTATTTGATCGGCCGAAAAGAAATCGAAGCAAATTATCACTATCCGAAGGAAAGAATGATTATCGGCTGACACCGTTTTTCAGAAAGCGGTGTTTTTTATTGCCGTAAAATGGATGAGTGGAAACAGTTTCTTTGGAGATTCTACTTGTAAAGAGGTGACGTCATTGTTTGCCGTATTTTGGAAGTCGGTAGTTATGATAGCGGTCGGTACCTTTTTATTGCGGATTGCCGGACGGAAATCAATCAGCCAGCTGTCGGTGACCCAGACAGTCATCATGATTTCGATCGGCTCGATTATTATTCAGCCGTTTATTGAACATAATTTATGGGAAACTATTTTCGCGGCGGCGATTTTTATTGCGGTGTTAATCCTGATGGAATATTTAGAAATCAAATCAAGCTTTTTTGAGTTTTTATTTTCAGGAAAAACCGTCGCCGTTGTCAGAAACGGAAAAATCATCCCGGAAAACTTAAAAAAAATGCGTTTTACCGAAGATCAGCTGTCAATGAGGATCAGGCAGGAAGGCCTCGGAGACATTCAAGATTTTAAATATGTGCTGCTTGAGCCGAACGGACAGATCGGCTATGAACTCATTGATGAGGCCAAAAACGTGACAGTGCGCGACTTGAAAAAAATGCTTGATGAATTCAAAATAGATTTGCTGACAGAAGGAGGAAATCAAATGAAACGCAAAGCAGCAAAGAATGAAGCTTTAACCAACAACAACACACCGACTGAGAGCATGGACAAAGATGCATACAAAACACAATACGACGGTGATCCCGGACTGAGAGGCGCAAACCGCAAATCAAAACACGGCAAACAAGGAGGCGAGTAACATGACGAAAAAAACCGCCACAGCAAAGACATGCAAAACCATAAAAAGCCGATGGACCCTAAATTGCTTGAAGAAGAGTTTTCAAGCGAGCTCGGTGATTATAACGCCGGAAAATGGATTGAAACGCTTGAACAGACGAAGCCGAAGAAAAAAGAAGACGGCAAAAAATAAAAAATACCTCTTAGGCGGCAACGCTTAAGAGGTATTTTGCATTATTTCGAATAAGCACCGTTTCTTGTTCCTTTCACCGCTTGAAGCAAGCCTGTTATCCGCAGCTCAATAAATGGCTGTGCGGCCGTTTTCACCGCATTGCTGGAGAGAATGGACGTAAGAGCGGCCGTTAACATTAAGAGCATGACTAAATTCTGATAATCAGACAAGTGATCTTCAAGCCCGATCTGCCGCAGCGTTTTTATAATGAATCCATGCAGCAGATACACGTAAAACGTTCTCGTACCCCATTTCGTAAAGAAATAACGCTTTTGCGGAACGAGCGCCAAAAAGCTGAAAGTGGCGGCAAAGGCCAAAACATACCAGCCGATGCGTGACAGACCGCTCAACAGCGACACTGTGCCGAATGTGGAATAAGGCTCCGATCCGAACAGCCACGAGTAATCAAAGTCAATGCACCAGCATAACAGGAAAACAATCCCCAGCACGCCCGCGGCAATCTGCCTGCCTCTTTTAGCCCGAAGCAAATCAAAGTGCTGTTTCTTTAAATAAAACCCGACGAGAAACATCGGAAGAAAAACAAACGTCCGTGAAAGACTCAGCGTGCTGCTGATAAAATCAAGATACCCGATCATGACGGCAAGCCCGCAGCTCGCCCCAAGCGCCCACATTTTCGGCAGCTTCGTAAAGGGATAAAGCAGCAGATTCCAAAAGAATAAGCTGACTAAAAACCAGAGAGACCACTGCGGATCAATCGGATTGACGCTTGCCATGCTTTCATCCTGAATCAAATAGTAAAAAACTGAGTAAATGCCCTGGAAAATCAGGTACGGAATAATCAGCTTCACAGCCAGCTTCTTCACATAACCTGTCCGCTTAAAGTTTTTTGCGAAATAGCCGGAAACCAGGATAAAGGCCGGCATATGAAAAGTATAAATGAATTTGTAGAGATGGAGCATAAACTCATTTCCGTTAATAAATGACCGGAGGATATGGCCGAACACCACCAGAAAAATCAAGATAAACTTGGCGTTGTCAAAGTAACTGTCTCGCGATTTTGTCATAGCATCACCTTCTCTTCAAAAATCATCCACCGCATGATTATTTCCTGTTGGTGTTCATTTTAAAATAAAAAACAAAAAATTGAAGGAGGACAAAAGGGATTGTTAGGATGATGTAACGGGGAGGTAAGGATCGTAGAAAAAGACTTTAACTTGTCATATCATTGAAATTTTCTGAAATGTATAGGGCGAATGAAGGAAGATGAGGTATTTTGTAGAAATATTGAAGGATAGGTTTTTGAAGAAGGAGTGTACTGAATGGCTGAAACTCTGGATTTGCAAACAAACGAGTCGCTGAAAGAGCAGCTGAAGCGGATGAAAGAGGAAAATGACCGCCTGAAGAGTGATTTGAACCGGTATCACGTGATTATGAATAACACGCTTGATGCCATTTTTATATGCCGTAAGGAAATGAAAATCGTCCAGGCGAACGAGGCTGCGGCCCGGATGATGCAGATTGAGGCAGAGAACCTCATTAACCGCTCCGTCCTGGATTTTTTATATTCCGTGCCTCAGGAAGAACTGAATAAGGCCGTGAAAAAGTTTTTAAAAAAAGGCCATCTGTGGAAAGAGGTGCCGATTAAGCTTGACAGCGGCGCGACGAAATACATTGAATTCCTCGCCAGAGACGGAATTGGGGAGGATTATTTTTTTGTGGTGATGAGGGATATCTCCTCTAAAAAAATATTAGAGCGCGAATTCTCCATGAACGAGCAGCTGTTTAAAGATTTGTTTGACAGGGCTGTCGACGGCATCGTGCTGTTTGATAAGGACGGCGGGTTTATTGATGCGAACCTCTCTTTTTGCAAAAGCTTTGAGATCGGCCAGAATGAATTGTCCCATCTGTCGCTCCGCCATTTTACCGACGGAGAAAACAAAAAGCATCTGAAAGAAATCTGGGAAACCCTCCGCAGAAAAGGAAACGCCAAAGGAGAACTGCCCGTCAAGCTTCGGTCCGGCGAAGAGAAGCTGTTTGAATTTACGATTACGTCCAACTTAATCAGCGGGTTCTACATGTCCATTATGAGAGACATAACAGAGAAACGGCTGATGGAATTGAAACTCTTTAAAAGCGAAGAGCGATTCCGCGAAATTTTTGAAAACGCCATGGACGCGATTGTCATTTGGTCTGATGACGGAAAGATTGCCAAAGCAAACGAATCGGCGTGCCGCATTTTCGAACTGCCGATGGATAAGCTGGTGGAGACGAATTTATGTACGTTTATCGTTGATCCGCAGAAAAAATACAAGCAGATTAAGAAGAAATATGAAAAATACGGGGAAATCCGTGAAGAAATGCTGTTTCAGATGGCAAACGGCCAATTTAAAGAGCTGGAATTCACATCAAAACGAACCATACTTGAAGGTCAGCATTTAACCATTTTAAGAAATGTCAGCGATCGTAAGCGGATGGAAAAAGAATTGCGGGAAAGCGAGCTGAAATTCAGAAAAGTATTCAACGGCTCAATGGACGGCAAGGTCTTATTTGACAACCAATTCCGCATTATTGACGCGAATCCTCTCGCAAGCCGTATACTTGGTATGCCGGATGAGGAGCTGAGAGCGTACACCGTTCCGGATATTCTTTCTTTATTTGATATTGAAAACGCGGGTGTTCCCGCCAGAAAGATTGATTTAGAAGGAATGGATAATGAAATCCCCTTCCTGTTAAGCAGCAGCGACAGCCGCAAACTGGAATTCTCCTTCAAAAGAAATATCATTCAAAATATGAATCTGGCCATCTTTAAAGATGTCACAGAGGCCAAAGAGCTTGAAGAGAGGCTGCGGAAATCCGATACTCTTCATGTTGTAGGGGAGCTGGCGGCGGGCATCGCCCACGAAATCAGAAACCCGATGACGGCGCTGAAAGGGTTCATTCAGCTTCTTCAAGGAAGCATTGAAGGCGAATATTCTCTGTACTTTAACGTCATTACCTCAGAATTAAAACGCATCGAGTCTATCATCACTGAATTTTTAATTTTAGCGAAACCCCAGGCGATATTATATGAAGAAAAAGACGTGACGCAGATTATGAAAGACACGGCTGATCTTTTGAATGCCCAGGCCAATCTTGTCAATGTGCAGATCCATCTGAACCTGACCGGAAACATCCCGCCGATTTACTGTGAACCGAATCAATTAAAACAGGTGTTTATCAATATTTTAAAAAACGCCATTGAAGTCATGCCGGGCGGCGGCAATATCTACGTGACCATTCAGTCTTCTGATCAAGACCACATTTTGATTTCTATTCAAGATGAAGGAACAGGCATTTCCGAAGACAAATTAAAACGTCTGGGTGAACCATTTTACACGACAAAAGACAGGGGAACGGGCCTCGGCCTCATGGTCAGTTATAAAATCATCGAAGAGCATCAGGGCCGCATTCATGTGGAAAGTGAAGAAGGGAAGGGCACCGTTTTTCATTTGACGCTTCCGATCCGGCAGAATACGGAAGAAAGAAGGAGCGGGGAATGATCTGTTTTACAAGTGTAAGAGCGCCGTTTGGAACCGTCATCGTAACAGAGGAAGAGAGCTTTATTACCGGCCTGTTTCTCACCGGGGAAGATTTTGAGGAATGGCGGAAAGACGCGCCCGGCGTAAAGCCGTGCGAAACCGCTTTGCTGTCGGAGGCGAAACAGCAGCTGGCATCATATTTTTCAGGAGAAAGAAAGCAATTCTCTCTGCCTCTGAGACAAAAAGGCACACCCTTTCAGGAAAGGGTGTGGAACGCGCTGACGATGATTCCTTACGGGGAATCCCGAAGCTACGGCGATATGGCTGAAGCGATCGGAAAACCGAAAGCGGTGCGCGCCATCGGACAAGCCAATAAACGAAACCGGCTGCCGATTTTGATCCCGTGCCATCGGGTAATCGGCAAAAACAGCGCCTTAACGGGATACGCGGGCACGAAGACGGATGTAAAAGCGGTGCTGCTGAACATCGAACAAATATCCTATAAAGAAAAATAAAGCGTATGGCACGTTCCGTTTTTTCGCGTCCGACATATCATTTTATTAAGTGAAAAAAGTTGCCCTGATGAAAAAGGAGGACGAAGCCTGATGAAAATGAGCCGTCCGCAAAAGATAGCCGGTTATGCAGAGCTGTTTTTTAAAATGCATCTCATTACAGCCGCCCAAAAAGATGAAGTGATTACATTGTGCAGACAAAAAAACCGCTGACATTGCCTGAGGCAATATCATCAGCGGTTTTTCAGCTCAGCTGGCAGTCAGCGAATAATTGTTCAATTTCTTCCGTGTAAGAACCGGTCACAATTCCTTTCTCGGTTATTATGCCAGAAATCAGGCTGCCCGGTGTGATGTCAAAGGCCGGATTGAAGACCGGAACATCCTCGGGAGCGGTGCGTATGCCGGAGATCTGTCTGACTTCATCCGGATCTCTTTCTTCAATCGGAATCTGATCGCCGTTTTCAATCTGCAAGTCAAATGTCGAAAGCGGTGCGGCCACAAAAAACGGAATTTGAAAGGCGTTTGCCAAAATAGCGAGGCCGTACGTTCCGATTTTGTTGGCCGTATCACCGTTTTTTGCAATTCTGTCAGCGCCGACAATGACCGCAGAAATATGTTTTTCCTTCATTGTATGGGCGGCCATGCTGTCCGTAATGAGCGTGACATCAATTCCGCCCTGCATCAGCTCCCACGCCGTCAGCCGTGATCCTTGAAGAACGGGTCTTGTTTCACATGCGTAGATATGAAGGCCGAGGTCTTTTTGTTTCGCTAAGTAAAAGGGGGCAAGCGCCGTACCGTACCGGCTTGTGGCAATCGAGCCCGCATTGCAGATGGTCATGATCTGATCGCCTTTATTAAAAAGGTGCAGAGCATTTTGGCCGATCATTCGGCATGTTTCTTCATCCTCAATCTGAATTTGAATGGCTTCATGAACGAGCGTTGTCTTCGCTTCATTGATTGAGATCGCATCCCTGATCGAATCCGTAAGTCTGTCAAGCGCCCACGCAAGGTTGACGGCAGTGGGCCTCGAACTGTTTAAATACGCTTTGACATCCGCGAATTGACGTCGGAAATCTGAAAGGTCGCGGGCTTCAAATGACTTGGCGGAGAGTGCGAGTCCGAACGCTGCGGTTATACCGATGGCCGGGGCGCCCCTTACTTTCAGCGTGACAATCGCGTCGAATACATCTTCCTTTGTTTCAAGTTCCGCATATTCAGTGACGTCGGGAAGCTTTTGCTGATTTAAAATGCGGATGTAGGTTTCTTTCCATTCCACAGAACGGGGGATGGCAAATTCATTGGTCATGCTGCATCATTCCTTTACACGGAGCTTAAATTGGTCCAGAACCTCGGTGATATGCTTCAGTTTTTTTCTGTTTTCGATATAATAGGCGCCGATGTCAAGCGCCAGCTTCTTCCGTTCGATTCGTTTGTCAAACGGAGTGATTTCATCTAAGTCAGCCACATGGGCGAGTCCGATCGTGCGCCGGATCAATTCGCATCCCGCAAAACCGACCGCTTCCTCAAACGCGTTTTTCAGTGTGTCTTCCAGCAGGTGTCTGCGGGAAGGCAAGCAGTCTTTCTCCCATGCTTCACTGAATGTTTTCACAAATGTATCCCATACGGCAGCGGTGTGGTCATATAACGGCTGTCTGTCGTCACCGTCGCGGCTGAGGGCGTTTAACAGCAGATTGGCGATAAATTGGCCGATGTCAAACCCGATCGGTCCGAAGAAAGCAAACTCGGGATCAATCACCTTTGTTTCATGTTCATCTGCGAAGATGCTTCCCGTGTGCAGATCGCCGTGAACCAATGTTTCCGCGGAATTCAGAAAGATGGCTTTCAATTCGTCAGCGCCTTCTTTCAGCCGGGAATTGTTCCAAACTTTTTCTGCGTATGGGCGCAGCTCCTCTTCAAAATCGTTTGTCTCATGGTCGAGAAACGGTTCTGTAAACACAAGCCTTTCTGTAATATTGCAAAGCTCAGGATTTGTAAACTGCTTTGCGAGCTGCTGCTTTACTTTCGCATCAAGCGCATAATCGGATGAGTAAAAAAGCGTTTTCCCTAAAAATTCACCGATATGAACCGATAAGTTCGGATAATGCTGCCCTTCCAGCAGCCCTTTTCTTGAAATCCGCAAATGGGAGAGGTCTTCCATTACCGTGACGGCCATTTCAGTATCGGAATAGTAAACGGCCGGAACGAGGTGCGGCACGTGTTCGCCCTGGCGGATGAGGGCGCTGCTTTCGATTCTCGCCCGGTCAATGGTAAGCGGCCAGCTTTCACCGACGACTTTCGCGTAAGGGATTGCCTGTTTAATAATCAGTCCTTTTTTGTTTTCTTTATCGTAAACATGAAAGACGTAATTTAAATTGCCGTCGCCGATTTCACGGCATGTCAGAGTGCTTTTGCTTTGGAATAAGCCGAGCTTGACGGCTAACGCGGCGGCGGAGCTTTCTGTTAATTGTTCATAAAGACTTGTTTTAGTTGCTGACATGGATTTACCCTCCAATTATGTAGTGGCAGTAAGAGATCGTGACGGAGAATACGCCCGAAAAAAAGCCTCCTTCTCTGAAAGAGAAGGAGGCTGAAACAGTGCAGTCCGCCTCTTATCTCTCAGATAACATCTGATGGAATTAGCACCGTGCCTTATGAGACAATCGTCTCGGCGCAAAATGTACGCGCCCCATTTCACAATGGAATTACGGTCGGTTGCTGTTGGGGTCAAAAGGCCAATTCCCTCGCCCAACTCTCGATAAGAGAAAATATATTGATTTGTATCACAATTCGGATTAATCAGTTGATGAAAATATTAGCAGGTGCCGGATATTCTTGTCAACGTTTTTTTGAAAATTAATATAAATCACGCCGCAAGTCTTGGAAAACCGGAATGGTTCCGCGGACGGCCGCGCTTTCTGACACATCAATTTCCGCCCGGACTGAGCCTTCCGTCCGGTCTCCTTCGGCTAAAATCCGGCCCCACGGGTCAATAATCAGGCTGTGGCCGGCAAATTCATTATCGGGATTGGACCCCGTGCAGTTAGAGGCTGCGACAAAACATTGGTTTTCAATTGCTCTGGCGACAAGCAGGCTTCGCCAATGATCAAGGCGGGGCAGAGGCCATTCCGCAGAGATAAACAGGACATTCGCGCCCTGGGACGTATGCTTTCTGATCCATTCGGGGAAACGGATATCATAGCAGATCAGCCCGGCGCACTTGACACCGTCAAGCTCAAAGGAACCGTCGCTATTTCCTGCTGACAAGTAAAGGTGTTCATCCATCAGCTGAAACAGATGTGCTTTCTGATACCGCTTCACGATCTGTCCGCTGTTATCGGCGATGTACATGGTGTTATAGACATTTTCGCCTTCTTTGACCGCAAAAGATCCGGCAACGAGGTGTACGTTGTATGTTTTTGCCGTTTCTTTAAGCCATTGTTCCGAAACTTTGCCGTTTTCATCCGCCAGCTGATCTAGCCGTGTGAGATCATAGCCGGTCGTCCACAACTCAGGAAGCACGATTACATCCGCATGGCGGCTTTCTTGCTCAATCAAAGATTCTGCTTTTTTAAAGTTTTCTGAAGGATTTCCGTATGAAATATCAAATTGCAAACAGGAAACGGTCCATTTCATTTTTTAACACCTCAAGTTTCTCTTTACTTTTTTTATTTAACCATATATGATGATGGACTATCATTTCAAGACATTTTTAGAAGGTGAAAATATGAACTTTGAAATCTCAGATGTACTCAAACAGCTGCCGGAACAATTTTTCGCATCATTGGTGCAAAAAGTGAATCAAAAGCTGAAAGAAGGCAGAGACGTCATCAATTTAGGGCAGGGAAACCCTGATCAGCCGACGCCTCAGCATATTGTTGAAGAAATGAAGCGCGCCGTCGAAAGGCCGGAAAATCATAAATACTCATCATTCCGGGGCGCTTACAGCTTCAAAAAAGCAGCCGCTGCATTTTATGAAAGGGAGTACGGGGTCACGCTTGATCCGGAAACGGAAGTCGCCGTGCTGTTCGGAGGCAAGGCGGGACTTGTTGAGCTTCCGCAATGTCTTTTAAACCCTGGAGATACCATTCTGGTGCCTGATCCCGGATATCCTGATTACTGGTCAGGCGTCGCCCTTGCGAAAGCGAAAATGGAAATGATGCCGCTGACGGAGGAAAGAGGGTTTCTCCCTGATTACAGCGTAATTCCTGAAAAGGTGCGGAGCGAGGCGAAGCTGCTGTATCTCAATTATCCGAATAATCCGACCGGCGCTGTGGCGACAGAGGCGTTTTTCGAGGAGACGGTCGGTTTTGCGGAGCAAAACGGCATTTGTGTCGTTCATGATTTCGCGTACGGAGCCGTCGGCTTTGACGGGCATAAACCGCTGAGCTTTTTGCAGACCGAAGGCGCAAAAGAGACGGGAATCGAAATCTATACCTTGTCTAAAACCTATAATATGGCGGGCTGGCGGGTCGGATTTGCCGTCGGAAACGCTTCTGTCATCGAAGCGATCAACCTTTATCAGGATCATATGTTTGTCAGTTTGTTTCCCGCGGCGCAGCAGGCGGCGGCAGCCGCTCTTTTAGCGGATCAGGCATGCGTCGCAGCGCAAAATGACAGATATGAATCGAGACGCAATGCATGGATTGAAGCCTGCCGCGATATCGGCTGGGATGTGACGGCTCCGGCGGGCTCCTTTTTTGCATGGCTCCCTGTGCCTGACGGTTATACGTCACAGTCGTTTTCAGACCTGCTGCTCGAGAAAGCGGATGTCGCGGTCGCTGCCGGAAACGGGTTCGGAAAATGGGGGGAAGGCTATATAAGAGTCGGTCTTCTGACAAGTGAAGAAAGACTTAAAGAAGCTGCGGAACGGATCGGGAAACTGAATCTTTTCACCCGAAAAAGCATTGACATATCAGGATAACAATGCGATAATTCAAAATACTTTATAAAATCATTATTCTTATCAAGAGCAGGCAGAGGGACGAGCCCGATGAAGCCCGGCAACCGACTGATAAAGCACGGTGCTAATTCTTGCAGCAGGAGCTGAGAGATAAGATTCGGACATAACACGAAGCCTCTTTCTGCTCATACGGAAGAGGTTTTTTTATGTTTTGTGAAAGAAAGAGAGGCGTTCACGCATGAGCGAAGTATTGGCAACATATCTTCTGACAGACACAACGGACAGTGAAAAGCGGGCGGAACAGATTGCGGCGGGGCTGACGGTAGGCTCCTGGACTGACCTGCCCCTGGTGAAGCAGGAACAGCTCAGAAAACATAAAGGCCGGGTCGTAAAAGTTGAGGAGAAAGAAGGAACCTCAGAAAACGAAACACAATCCGTCATCACCATCGCCTATCCCGAGGCGAACTTTTCAAGAGATATTCCGGCCGTCCTGACGACGGTATTCGGAAAGCTGTCACTGGACGGAAAAATAAAATTGACTGATCTTGAATTTTCCGAAGGGTTTAAACGCTCCCTTCCCGGGCCGAAATTCGGTATATACGGCATCCGCAAACTGCTGGGCGAATTTGAAAGACCGCTTCTGATGAGCATATTTAAAGGCGTGATCGGACGGGATCTCGCCGACATTAAAGAACAGCTCAGACAGCAGGCGCTCGGCGGCGTGGATCTTATTAAAGATGACGAAATTTTCTTTGAAAATGAACTGGCTCCGTTTGAAACCCGCATTATCGAAGGAAAACAAGTCCTGAAGGAAACCCGGGAGGAGACGGGGCATAAAACGCTGTATGCCGTAAACCTTACGGGAAGGACCGCTGAATTGCGGGATAAAGCGAGGCGCGCGGCAGAACTCGGGGCGGACGCGCTTTTATTGAATGTGTTCGCTTACGGTTTAGATGTGATGCAGAGCCTTGCTGAAGACAGGGAAATCCCGCTTCCGATCATGGCGCATCCGGCAGTCAGCGGCGCGTTCACATCATCTCCCGTTTACGGCTTGTCGCATGCGCTTTTGCTCGGCAAGCTGAACCGCTATTGCGGCGCTGATTTCAGTTTATTTCCGTCACCTTACGGATCCGTTGCTCTTCCGAAGGAGTCCGCGCTTGCAATCCATGATGAATGTGTAAAAGACGATGTCTTTCATCCGTCGTTTGCCGTCCCGTCAGCAGGCATTCACCCCGGTATGGTGCCATTATTGATGCGCGATTTCGGCATCGATCACATCATCAATGCCGGCGGAGGCATTCACGGCCACCCGAAAGGAGCCGAGGGCGGCGGAAAAGCGTTCCGCGCCGTCATTGATGCGGTGCTTGAAGCGCAGCCGATTGAAGAAAAAGCCGCGTCGTGCAAAGATCTTCAGCTCGCATTAGACAAATGGGGAAGGGTGGAAGCCGTATGACCCGCACACCGCTGATTATTTGTGATTTCGACGGAACGGTCACCATGAACGACAACATTGTCAGCATGATGAAAGAATTCGCGCCTCCTGAGTGGCTTGAATTAAAAGACGGTGTTCTGTCAAAAAGCATATCAATCCAAGAAGGAGTCGGCCGGATGTTCGGACTGCTGCCGAGCAGCTTAAAAGAAGAACTGACCGGCTTTATCCTGAAGGATGCGAAAATACGGGACGGCTTTTTGGATGTTGTCTCGTTTGTCCGCTCAAACGATCTCCCGTTTTATATCGTAAGCGGGGGAATGGACTTTTTTGTGCATCCGCTTTTGGAAGGGATCGTAGAAAAGGAGCGGATTTTCTGCAATCATGCATCCTTTGACAATGAATATATTCATATAGACTGGCCGCACGCCTGTGACGGAGACTGTACCAATCAATGCGGCTGCTGCAAACCGTCAGTCATCCGGAAGCTATCCGATCAGCAGAAATTTCTCGTTATGATCGGTGATTCGGTCACGGATGTCGAGGCTGCAAAGTTATCCGATATGTGTTTTGCGAGAGATTATCTTTTGACTGAATGCAAAGAACTCGGCCTCCGGCATCTGCCTTTTCAAGATTTTCATGAGGTGAAAACAGGCATTGAAAACATCGGGGAGGTGCAGGCATGGCTGCAAAAGAAGAACGCTGGCGCGAACTTGCCGAGGTAAAACGCGAGCTGGCCGAAAGAGACTGGTTCCCGGCAACGAGCGGGAATCTTTCCATCAAAGTATCTGACGGGCCGCTGACTTTTCTCGTTACGGCGAGCGGAAAAGACAAACGAAAAGAAACAGACGAAGATTTTCTCTTGATCGATGAGAACGGGAAGCCCGCTGAGACCGGCCATTCTTTAAAACCCTCAGCGGAAACGCTTCTCCATACTTACTTATACCAAAAGACAGACGCAGGCTGCTGTCTGCATGTCCATACCGTCAATAATAATGTCATCTCAGAACTTTACGGGGATGAAAAACAAATCACTTTTCAGGGGCAGGAGATGATTAAGGCGCTCGGATTATGGGAGGAAAACGCGTCCGTGACCGTTCCGATCATTGACAATCCGGCGCACATCCCGGCATTGGCCGAAAATTTCGCGCACCATGCGGACGCCGGATCAGGCGCGGTGTTAATCCGCAATCACGGCATTACGGCATGGGGACGGACCGCATTTGAAGCGAAAAGAGTGCTGGAAGCCTATGAATTTTTATTCAGCTGTCACCTCAAGCTTCTGTCACTTCGTCCGCAGCTGGTAAAATAAAAGGAGGAATAGAAAATGGCGACCATCAGAATTCATGACGAAAAGAATACGATCATTGAACATCAGGAAGAAGTAGCGCGCTTCTTAGACGAGCAAGAGGTGATCTATGAGCAGTGGAACATTGAAAAACTTCCGTCTGAGCTTTCGGAAAAATACGATCTAACCGAAGATGAAAAAGAACGGATTCTCGCGGCGTTTGACACGGAGATTCAGGACATTTCAGCCCGGCGCGGATATCAGTCTCAGGATGTCATTTCTTTATCAGATACCACGCCGAATCTTGATGAATTATTAAAAAATTTCCAAAGAGAACATCACCACACGGATGATGAAGTCCGCTTTATCGTCAGCGGACACGGCATCTTCGTCATTCAAGGCAAAGACGGCACATTTTTCGACGTCCGTTTAAATCCGGGAGATTTGATTTCAGTTCCGGAGAACATCCGCCACTACTTTACGCTTCAGAAAGACCGCCGGGTCGTCGCAATCCGAATCTTTGTGACGACTGAGGGCTGGGTGCCGATTTACGAAAATGAAAGTGTGCAAAACTGATAGACGCCCGAACCTCTCATGCACCCACCGGCATGAGAGGTTTTTTATTGTAATATAAAGTCAGCTGTGGCTGTTTTTTAATTCCTGAATATGCCGCATTCTGTTTATATCATTACCCGAATGGGAATTATTCTCGTATTCATGCTAAAGATTCCAATATGAAATGAAAAAATAAGTTATTTAGTAAAAAAATGTTTACAAATAAAGTATAATCTGTAATAATGCTCAATAACCCAATCAAACTTGTTTCCTATTCTTTTAGCGGTGAGGGGTGAAGTGAATGGGCAGTTATTCTGAACAAGAAAAATTGCTTGTATCTATTGATAAAAAAAGAAAAATGATGATAGATGCGGCTAACAGGCAAGGGTTTACAGGATATGACACGATCAGGCACAGCCAGGAACTGGACTGTCTGATGAACGCGTATCAGCAGCTGGTAAACCGTGATCGTACACATCACCAAGGAATACAGGGCCTTGTGAAGAAAATAGGCTTGTTCTCCCGCGGTGACGTCATGCCTGCATATGAAGCAAACAAATGATTGATGATAAAACAGATAACGAAGACTGAATGCGCTTCCTGATCAAGCGCCGCATCCGAAAGATGACCGCGTACAGTCAGCAGATTTTTCCGCTGGCACGGCTCACGAAGCGCCTCGTACTATCTGCCGGCTATGATGCCGTTCCTCTGGTATATCCTCTTACACATATTCTTCTTTAAATAAAAAACACCCCGATCCAGGGTGTTTTTTTCATCGTGAAGCGGCAGGGAGGGTAATGGTGACCTCTGTCCCCTTATCGACTTCGCTTTGAATGTCAATCGAACCGCCGTACATCAGCATGATTCGTTTACATACGACAAGGCCGAGGCCGGTGCCTTTTTCCTTTGACGTGACAAACGGAAGAAAAATGTGTTCAAGCATATCTTCAGAAATGCCCATTCCGTTGTCGGCCACCTTAATGACTGCTTTATGGTCGCGGGCTTCTAAATAGATGGACAGCCGGCCGCCTTCCTGCATGGATTCCAGTGCGTTTTTCGCGACATTTAAAATCACCTGTTTAATATGGTCTTTCGTACAGTTGACCTTGAGCGGCCGATTGACGAGAATCTCCACATTCACTTCCACATTATACAGATTCCCTTCAGAATAAATAATCGGCATAATTTCATCAAGAATATCCTGCAGCGAGTTCACTTCCAACCGTTCAGCAGTAGGTTTACCGAGCACTAAAAACTCACTGACAATCTGATTGATCCGTTTAATCTCCTGCTCAATAATTGAGAAATACAGCTGATCTTCCTCCGATTTGTATTTTTTCTGCAAAAGCTGAATGAAGCCGCTGATCCCTGTAAGCGGGTTGCGGATTTCATGGGCGGTGCTGGCGGCAAGCGTTCCGATCAGCTCCAATTTCTGCGCTTCATTTTGAGCGCGCTCCAGCTGGGTCTTGCGCTTAAGCAGATAATATTGAACGAGGATGAACAGAATATTCAGCAGCACGGCAATACTGGACATCGGCAGCAGCACGCTTTTGGTCAGCTCGTTCAGCTCAACCGGTTTCGGATAAACATTGATATTCCAATTAATATCATCCAGATAGCCGCTGACCGGTTGCACCCCTTCTGATTGATCAGCCCGTCCGCTGGCAAATATCACTTTATTCTGATTGGTTGCCTTGACATAAACGTCAGGGCTCAGCATATTGATCATATTTCTCAAATAATCGACTTGAATGGCGGCTACTAAATAATCCGTGACTTCCCGTTTTGCGTCTAACACCGGCACGCAGATCGTGAAGATGCGCTGGCCTGTAATTCTGCTGGAGTAGTCATTTGTGATAACCGTTTTTTTCGTCTTTTTCGCCTTCGTAAAATACGGTCGGTCGGCCAAATTCACCTTTGATTTCAGATCAGTCGTGCTTGCGATGACATCACCTTTGGAATTCAGCATATACAGACCGCTGAATCTGGGTTCATCCTCAAAAGCCTGATCGAGAATATCAATGATCTTTTCTTCATTGACAGGCTTATCGACAGCGATCGCAAGTGTTGTCATCCGGGCTTTTGTTTCACCGATTAAATAATTGAGCTTATTGCGGTGAAGGTTGAGCATCATACTGGCTTCCTGTATGTGTTTATCGGCTATTTTCTGCTTTTCTTTTTCATTAATGAAAAAGCTGATAATAAGTGCCGGGATGATCACCAATATGAGATAAAGTTTGATCTTTCCCCGGGCACCTTTAAATGTATTCACTCTGCATCGCTCCAACATTACACTTGAATAGAGGTATTATATCATTTTTATACTTCTTTAATAAGAAAAAATAACCAAAATGATAGAAAAACAAATTATTTTATTAAGGCCAGACAAAAAGAAGAGAAATTTTGGAAACATTTTTGTTGACATTTTTCATTTTGTTTATTAATGTTTCTCTGTAACGGTTTCTTTTGTAAAAGGATGATTGAATGTATGACGGATAAAACAGAAAACTCATTGAAATTATTTATTGTACTGTCACGTGCGTACCGATCTATTAACGACCATATGAATAAACATATTCATAAGCACGGTCTGAACCCGACGGAATTTGCGGTGCTTGAGCTGCTGTACCACAAAGGCAACCAGCCGCTTCAGCAGATCGGCGACAAAATTTTATTAGCGAGCGGAAGTATTACATACGTTGTTGACAAATTAGAGAAAAAAGAACTTCTCATCAGAAAAGCCTCGCCGACTGACAGAAGAGTGACTTTCGCACAAATTTCCGAAAAGGGAATCCGTCTTTTGGACGATATTTTCCCCGATCATGCTGAAGAAATTAAAGAAATGATCAGTGTGCTGAGTGATGAAGAGATAGAAATGTGTACGGAAATGCTGAAAAGAGTGGGGTTAAACGCTAAACATTTTCATCAGAAATAAAAAAGGAAGCCGTTTGAAAGGCTTCCTTTTTTATATTACTGATTTTGGTCAGTCGCGGCGTTTCTAGGCTGTATCAATACCTCGACGCGCCTGTTTTTACTGCGCCCTTCAGCGGTTTTGTTCGACACGGCCGGTTTATACTCTCCGAAACCTTTGGCGCTGAAAACTTTTGCGTCAAGTTTCGGGTTTTCTGTCAGAATAGCCATGAAGTTGACGGCCCGCATGACGCTTAAATGCCAGTTAGATTGATATTGTGAGTTTTTAATCGGTACATTGTCCGTATGTCCGCTGATGATAATGTTCCTCGGCGGATTCAGCACAAGGAGATTCGAGATTTCCTTGGCAAGCGGAATATCTTCCTGACGGATATCCGCCCGTCCGGAATCAAAAAAGATACTGTCTTTAATCGTAATTAAGAGTCCTTCTTTAGTCAGCTTTGTTTCAAGCTGAGTTTCAAGCTTTTTATTTTTTATAAATTGATTGACTTGCTTTTGCACGCCTTCAAGTTCTTCGCGGTCGGCTGCTTCTCTTTCTTTCTTTTTCTGTTCTTTATCTTTTTCCTTGTCTTTTTTTAACTGATCAACGCCGTCTTTTTCGTTTTCAGGAGGGGTGAGGCTTGAATATTCAAGAACACCCGTGCCTCCGGTAAACACGGCGTTAAATGATTTAGACAGCATTTGGAATTTCGCCGCATCGACCGAGCTCATGGCGAACAATACAATGAACAGAGCCAAAAGAAGGGTGAGCAAATCCGCGTACGGGATCAGCCAAGACTCATCCACATGCTCGTCATCATGCTTCTTCTTCTTTTTTCTCGCCATTGTTTGCCTCTCCTTCTTGTTCAGCGACTTTTGCGCGTTCATTCGCAGGAAGATACATGAGAAGTTTTTGTTCGATCACTTTCGGAGCCTGTCCTTCAAGCACTGACAGAACGCCTTCGATCATGATTTCACGCAGTTTGACTTCCTGCTTTGATTTGCGTTTCAGTTTGTTGGCGAAGGGATGCCATAGTACATATCCTGTGAAAATCCCGAGAAGGGTGGCGACAAACGCCGCACTGATGGCATGTCCGAGCGCCTCGGTGTTGTTCATGTTGGAAAGAGCGGCGATAAGGCCGATGACCGCACCCAAAACGCCGAGTGTCGGCGCATATGTGCCGGCTTGTGTAAAGATGGCTGCGCCGGCCTGGTGTCTGTCTTCCATCGCTTCAACTTCCTCAGTCATAATATCTCTGATAAATTCTGCGCTTTGTCCGTCAACCGCCATGCTCAGGCCGTTTTTCAAAAATGCGTCATCCACGTCTTCAATGCTTGCTTCCAATGCGAGCAGACCTTCACGTCTGGCGATTTGCGCCCATTGAGAGAACATAGGAATTAATTGCGCAATTGTCAGCTGTTTGTTTTCTTTAAACAGCACTTTAAAAAGGGCAGGCACTTTTTTGATTTCTTTTCCGGGGAATGCGATGATCACCGCAGAAATCGTACCGAACAAAATAATCAGAATAGCTGCCGGGTTAGCGAGTGCGCTTAAGCTGACCCCTTTCAGCACCATGCCCACGCTTAAAGCAATCAAGGCGAGGATGATACCGATAATCGATGTTTTATCCATAGTTTTCACCAAATCCTTTATACTAGCTTTCTATGGTTAATATCGGTGGCAGTGCATGGAACTTTAGGGTGATTGAGAAATTGTTCCCGAATTCTTCACAGTTTCTCCCTTCCGGCATGGAGAAAGAAACAAAAAAGCGGCTCCCCGAAAGGAGGGAACCGCTTTTTTCTTATTGTGCCCGGACTTTGATGCCGTCCTCTTCCATTACGACATGGAAGGCTTTTATTTCGTTGTCATCCAATAAGAGATCTGTCATTTCGTCCTCGATCAATTCTTGGATGGTTCTTCTGAGCGGGCGTGCTCCGAAAGCGGGGTGGTAGCCGATTTCAGCGATTTTTTCTTTCGCATCATCGGTGACGCTCAGGCTGATGCCGCGCTCTTTTAATGTGTCTTCAAGCTCTGTGAGAAGCAGGCTGACGATTTTCACGAGATGTTCTTTTTTCAGGGATTGGAATTCAATAATGCTGTCAAATCGGTTTAAAAACTCCGGTTTGAAGAACGCGCTCAGTGAATCAATCAGCGTTTGTTCTTCCAGGACGCTCTCTTCAGATTGGAATCCGACTTTCACCTGTTTTTCGCCGGTTCCAGCGTTGCTTGTCATAATCAAAACGGTATCTTTGAAGCTGACCGTTCTGCCCTGGCTGTCTGTCAGACGGCCGTCCTCCATAATCTGCAGAAACATATGCTGGACATCAGGGTGGGCTTTTTCAATCTCATCGAGCAGCACGATGCTGTACGGATTGCGGCGCACTTTTTCCGTTAATTGACCGGCTTCATCGTGTCCGACATATCCCGGCGGTGAACCGATGATTTTTGATACGGCGTGTTTTTCCATGTATTCACTCATATCGAGACGGATAATGGAATCTTTTGTACCGAACAGTTCATCTGCGAGTGTCTTTGATAACTCGGTTTTTCCGACTCCGGTCGGTCCGACAAAGAGGAAGGAGCCGACAGGTCTGTTTTTGGATTTTAAGCCGGCGCGGCTTCGTCTGACCGCTTTCGCCACTTTTTTCACGGCTTTTTCCTGACCGATGACGCGCTGATGAAGATGCTCTTCAAGTTCCTTCATTTTTACTTGTTCATCAGCCTGGAGTTTTCCGACCGGAATGCCTGTTTTCTGTTCAATGATGGCTTGAATATGCTCCGCCCCGATTTCAGGTGAAGAGGCCGGTGTTTCATGCGCCAGCTGTTTTTCCAACGCCGCTTCTTCATCACGCAGTTTCGCGGCAAGCTCATAATTTTCTTCATGAAGCGCTTTTGTTTTCTCCGCGTCAATTGCTTTGAGTCTCTCAGCCGCATCTTCTTCATTTACGGTATCAAGCTCCAGGTTCGCCTTAGAGCCGGCTTCATCTAATAAGTCGATCGCTTTATCCGGCAGGTGGCGGTCCTGAATGTAACGGGATGAAAGCGTAACACAGGCGTTTATCGCTTCATTGCTGAATGTGACGCCGTGGTATTTCTCATATTTATCTTTAATGCCTTCCAGAATGCTGATGGCTTGTTCTATTGTAGGCTCGTGAACCATGACAGGCTGGAAGCGTCTTTCAAGCGCCGCATCTTTTTCAATCTGGCGGTACTCTTTCAGCGTTGTCGCCCCGATGACCTGCAGCTCGCCTCTGGCAAGCGCCGGTTTCAGGATGTTCCCGGCATCCATTGATCCCTCGGCAGAGCCGGCGCCTACAAGAAGATGAATCTCATCAATGAACAAGATGACGTTTTTCCGTTCTTTTAATTCGTTCATTAATTGTTTCATTCTTTCTTCAAACTGGCCTCTGATCCCTGTATTGGCGACGAGAGAAGCGACGTCAAGCAGGTAAAGCTCTTTGTTTTTCAATTTGTTCGGCACATCGCCTTCAGCGATTTTAAGCGCGAGGCCTTCTGCAATAGCCGTTTTACCGACGCCCGGCTCACCGATCAGCACCGGATTGTTTTTATTCCGGCGGTTCAAAATTTCAATTACGCGCGCCACTTCATTATCGCGGCCGATCACAGGGTCAATCAGACCTGCTTTTGCGCCGTTTGTGACGTTTTGAGCGAGCTCGTCGAGCAGGCCTTTTTCAGGGCCGGCCTGCTGTTTATTTTGATTGGGAGCGAAACCTTGCTCAAACGGGAATCCGAATGATTGCGGCCCCATGCTCATAGACGGTTTTCGGGTTAATTCTGTATAACATGTTTCACATAAAACGAATTGTTTTTGAATGGAATTGACTTGCATGTTCAGGCGAATCGTCGCCTCGTTTTTCTGACAATGTTGACAACGCATTTGCCAAAACCTCCTTGAAAAATGTTTGATCATCTTTGACCAAATGGATTAGAAAATAAGGTCTTAACTTTGACCTTCTTTGATTAATAGTATACTCTGACCTTCTTTGACTTTCAAGTATTTTGTTTCAAACCCCGAAAAATAAATGTTTACAGCATGATAAGTGATATTTGTGAGGTTTGATTATTTTTGACCAATATAGTCAGAAAGGAAATGAAATGCTTTGACCTTTCTTGATGAAGAGTATACGCCGGCCCTTTTTTTCTTTCAATATTTTTGCTTAGAGGAGAGAGCTGAATCTGTTTTCTCCGGGGAAGGACGATTTGTTCGTCTTTTCGGGCGACTTGTCTCATAAGCATATATAAAGGCCTGGACAAATCTGCGCTTAGCCGGAGGGAGAAATGGGACAAACAAAAGGTTCTGCAAGTCAGCTTGCATTTGTATACGTAGGCACGGTTGTCGGAGCCGGTTTTGCCACGGGACGGGAAATCGTTGAGTTTTTTCTGAAGTTTGGCTGGATCGGTCTGTTCGGTATCGTGGTAAGCGGTCTGATGTTTACATATTTAGGCGCCAAAATCATGATCATTTCCAAACGGATTCACGCAGCGTCTTATCAGGAATTGAACACATATTTATTCGGCCAGTCCATCGGCCGTGCCGTAAACATGTTTATGATGTTTATATTGCTGGGAGTGACCTCTGTCATGCTGTCCGGAGCGGGGGCGCTGTTTCATGAACAGCTTGGATGGTCCGCACAAGCGGGGATCCTTTTGACGATCGTACTGAGCTTTGCCGTCATGACAAGCGGTGTTAAAGGTGTGTTCGGCGTCAATATATTGGTTGTGCCGCTTTTAATTTCTTTCTCTTTTATCGTGACAGCTGATTCATTTGTATTTACAAGCACGAGAAACGCGGACGAATGGGTATGGCCTGACAAGTGGAATTGGCTTTTGTCCGCCGTCTCTTACGGCGCGTTAAATTTATCGCTCGCCCAAGCCGTCCTTGTGCCGCTTGCGAACGAAATGTCTTCAGAGAAGGTGATCAGAAAGGGGGCTTATTTAGGCGGTGTTCTTTTGACACTGGTGCTTGCCGCGAGCTTTTTATCATTATCGGTGCTGCCGGATGTGCTGGAGTTTGACATTCCGATGGCTCAAGTTGTCTATTCGTATTCGCGTTCGCTTCATATCATTTATTTGTTTATTATTTTCGGGGAAGTGTTTACGTCAGTCATCGGCAATCTATACGGATTGGAAAAACAATTAAACAGTTTTCTTCATATAAAAAGTACATATATTTACGGCGGCATTTTGGCGTTTGCTTTCATTATCAGCCAAATCGGCTACGGACAGCTGATTTCCACCGTTTACCCGGTGTTTGGATATGTGAGCCTCGCTTTTATCGGCGCATTGATTTGCAAAAAAATCCCGAAAGAAAAATAAGGATATAAGGAAAATGTCTGTATTTTTTGGGAATTCCCCTTCTTTTTTCCTGCCATTTCTGTATAATGAATTGGGAAATGATGGGGAGGAGTAAGAGATGAAGGATCGACGTGTATTATTGGGATTTATTTTTATTTGTATCGGCATTGCGTTTTTTTTACAGAAGGCGGGAGTTATACATATATCCGCAGGTTCGGCGTGGCCGTTTCTTTTCATTATAATGTCCGCAGGATTTCACGCCGGATTTATTTTTGCGAAAAAAACGCCTGAACAGGCGGGACTGCTCGTTCCCGGCGGTATGTTTCTTGTGCTGGGCTGCCTGTTTTGTTTTGAGACCGCAACGGGATGGACGTATTCAGGCGTGACGTGGCCTGTTTATATATGGGCGCCTGCTCTCGGTCTGTTTGAGCTGTGGTATTTCGGCGGGAGAAAGATCGGCGTATTGATTCCTGCTTTCATCCTGACAGCCGCGGGAGCACTATGCTTTGCCGGAATGCTGATGACGGGGCTGTGGCCGCTTTTGATCATCGCAGCCGGGCTTTTGTTTCACGCCGCTGCCTTTATGCAGCCGAAAAAAAGATCGGGCCTTCTTATTCCGGGCGGCATTTTGCTTGTGACGGGCGGCTTGTTATGGTTTGAAACGCTGACGGATTGGACATACGCAAATGTGACATCGCCTGTCTACCTCTTTGCCGTTGCGTTCGGGCTGTTTGAAGCCTGGCTGTTCGGCAGAAGGCAAAGAGGGCTTTTGACTGCTGCTGCGGTTCTGTGCGCCGCGGGCATTTTCGGCATATTCACCAATGCAAATGAAGTCATCAGCGAACGCGGCTGGCCCGTTCTCATTCTTTTGCTGGGCGCCGCTTTTCACATTCCGATTTTCGGCCCGAAACCTGTCAAAAACGCGGGGCTTCTCGTACCGGGCGGCATCTTATTGATTACGGGGTTCTTGTTTGTCTTTGAAACGGCAACCAATTGGTTCTACTCCGATGTGACATGGCCTGTTTACCTGTTGGCAACGGCATTCGGTTTATTTGAGCTGTGGCTGTTCGGCGGGAAACAGAAGGCGCTGCTCATCCCGGTTGCGGTGCTGACCTTGACAGCACTTTGCTTTATGATGACGTATCAGCCGATCATTCCGGTTTCTGTTTTCTGGCCTGCTTTATTTGTTCTGATCGGGATTGCGCTGATGGTATTTCCGGGGAAAAAACGCGGGGCTTAAATCCGCTTTTGCAGCCTGACACAGGTTTCAGGCTGTTTTTTTATTGTCACGGGAAACAATATTATGGTATGATAGCAAAAGTGAAAAAAGAAGAAAATCCGTATTGATGCGGGAGAGGTTCTAGCTACACCCTCTATAAAAAACTAAGGACGAGCTGTATCCTTGGATACGGTTTTTTTATGTTTTTTAGGGCGCCTTCTCCGAAAAAGGCGCTTTTTTTATGGAATGATAGATAAGGGAGAGAAAGACATGAAAAAAGAAAAAGCAGTTGTGGTGTTCAGCGGAGGCCAAGACAGCACGACTTGTTTATTATGGGCTTTGCAAAACTTTGAAGAAGTGGAAACTGTTACATTCCATTATAATCAGCGTCACCAAGAAGAAATCGATGTGGCAAAATCGATTGCCGAAAAGCTCGGTGTCAAAAACCACTTGCTTGATATGTCTCTTTTAAATCAGCTTGCGCCGAATGCGCTGACAAGAGATGATATCGAAATTGAAGCGAAGGACGGGGAATTGCCGACAACCTTTGTACCGGGACGCAACCTTGTATTTTTATCCTTTGCATCGATTCTTGCATATCAAATCGGTGCGCGCCACATTATCACCGGTGTTTGCGAGACTGATTTCAGCGGCTACCCGGACTGCCGTGACGAGTTTGTCAAATCCTGCAATGTCACCGTCAATTTGGCGATGGAAAAGCCGTTCGTCATTCATACGCCGCTTATGTGGCTGAACAAAGCAGAAACGTGGAAACTTGCGGATGAGCTCGGCGCGCTTGATTTTGTAAAGAATAATACACTGACTTGCTATAACGGCATCATTGCGGACGGATGCGGCGAATGCCCGGCATGCCTGCTCCGCAATAAAGGATATGATGAATATATGAAAATGAAAGGAGAGCGGAACTAATTGCTTTCTCAAATTTACCCGCAGGTTCAGCATCCTTATTCGTTTGAGTTGAATAAGGACATGCACATTTCAGCCGCGCACTTTATTCCCCGCGAAAGCGCCGGAGCGTGCAGCAGAGTCCACGGGCACACGTATACGGTAAATATTACAGTTGCGGGGGATGAACTGGATGATTCAGGCTTTCTCGTGAATTTCAGCGTGCTGAAGAAATTGGTGCACGGCGCTTATGACCATACATTGCTGAATGACCATGAGGAATTTTCTGAAGATGACAGATATTCACTGCCGACGACCGAGGTCGTGGCCAAAACGATTTATGATAAGGTGCAGTCCTACCTCGAAACACTGGAGAATCAGCCGGTCTGCGTGCAGGTTTTTGTCAGGGAAACCCCGACAAGCTATTGCGTATACCGCCCGAAAAAAGGTGATAGGAATGGCTAAAGGAATTCCGGTATTAGAAATTTTCGGCCCGACGATACAAGGGGAGGGCATGGTTATCGGCCAGAAAACCATGTTCGTCCGCACGGCGGGCTGCGACTACTCCTGCAGCTGGTGCGACTCCGCTTTTACATGGGACGGCTCAGCCAAAAAAGATATCCGCTGGATGACAGCGGAAGACATTTACCGCGAGCTGAGAGAAATCGGCGGAGACGCCTTTTCTCATGTCACCATCTCAGGAGGAAACCCGGCGCTGTTAAAGCAGCTTGACGCGCTGATTCTGCTGCTGAAAGAGCACGGGGTGCGCGCCGCTTTAGAAACGCAGGGAACGGTCTATCAGGATTGGTTCACAATGATTAACGACCTGACGATTTCACCGAAGCCGCCAAGTTCGGGGATGACAACCGATTTTGCAAAGCTCGATCACATTGTGTCTTCGCTTGATGCGGCAGAAAGGCTTAACGCGGTCAGCTTAAAGGTCGTCATTTTTAATGATGAAGATCTGCAATTCGCGAAAACCGTGCACAAGCGGTATCCGAATATTCCATTTTACCTTCAGGTCGGAAACGATAACGTCCATACGACAGATGATCAGTCACTGATTGCACATTTGCTTGGGAAATATGAAGCGCTTGTTGATAAGGTAGCTGTCGATGCGGAGCTGAATCTCGTCAGAGTGCTCCCGCAGCTGCACACCCTGTTATGGGGCAACAAACGCGGAGTATAATAGAAAGGAAGATGAACATGACGACAAGAAAAGAATCAGAATTAGAAGGTGTAACATTACTAGGCAACCAAGGTACAAATTATTTGTTCGAATATGCACCGGACGTGCTGGAATCCTTCCCTAATAAACATGTAAACCGTGACTACTTTGTAAAATTCAATTGTCCGGAATTCACATCTTTATGTCCTAAAACAGGGCAGCCGGACTTCGCAACCATCTACATCAGCTATATTCCGGATGAAAAAATGGTGGAAAGCAAATCGCTGAAGCTGTATCTTTTCAGCTTCCGCAACCACGGAGATTTCCACGAGGACTGCATGAACATCATCATGAATGACTTGATCGAATTAATGGATCCGCGTTATATCGAAGTATGGGGCAAATTCACGCCAAGAGGCGGAATCTCCATTGACCCGTATACAAACTATGGCAGACCGGGAACAAAATATGAAAAAATGGCCGAACATCGGATGATGAATCATGATATGTATCCGGAGACGATTGATAATCGGTAATTATTCCGTTGTGTGATACGGAGTGTGAAACGAAGTGGAGTCACAGTAAAATCCGAACATTCAGCGTTAATTTTCAGCGGAATTGTAACCGAGTCACAGCGAAGTGTGACCCGAAGTGACCGGAGTGTGACCCGCACTAAGCTCAATAAAAGTGTGACCTGAGGTGCAACCTGAACTGTGACTTTTATGCAGTGAAAAATTGATAGTACAGAAGCAGATTAAGGCGTACAATTTGTACGTCTTTTCTTTTTTATCCGAATGAAAAAATGCCTATCTAGAGATCATAGGCATTAAATATTATTATCAATATCTTCATTTATTTTTTGGCTAAGTTTCTGAACCTTCTCTTTAACAATTGAAACAGCTCTTTTTTGAATTTCATCAAAGTTCTCCTGAATATAGTCTATGACACTTCTTATTAGAACTTCACTTTCAAAATTGAATATCTCATTTATTTCTGACTGTTCTTCATCTGTTAGGTGATGGTATTGAAGTTGTTTAGCATTTACTTCAGCAGCTACATCAATCCTAACTTTAGTTGTTCTGGTTGTACAATTTCATATTCACCTTCTGCATACTCTTGCTCCGCATAATGGCTTCCCCATTGACAGAGCTCCTGCAAGATAGGTTTAAGAGATTCTCCAAGTTCAGTGGATGAATATTCAACCTTCGGCGGTACTTGATTATACATCTTTCTGCTCACAAGTCCACTGGCTTCAAGCTCTCTAAGTGTTTGAATCAGCATTTTCTGAGTTATATTTGGGATAATGCGCTTTAATTCACTCGTTCTCTTTGGTCCATTCATTAAAAAGTATAATACAAGGCCTTTCCATTTTCCGCCAATAACTTCCTTTGTCACTTCAAACCCACAACTAAATTTTTTCATGTCTAAAGCTCTCCATTCCACATTTATTACTTTTTAGTTACTATATCACAAAAAAGTGGGTACTTCCGATAATGTGCTTACTGAAGGATACTATATCTTGTAAGTTGTTCTTCAAGTACTTAAAGGTACTAGACATAAAATAAAATTAATTCTAAAGGAGTGTTAAGTATGGGTAAATTTGAAGGTAAAATAGCGCTTGTAACGGGTGGAACAAGTGGGATTGGTCTTGCTGCAGCACAAAAATTTGTAAACGAAGGTGCATATGTTTATATCACGGGACGTAGACAAAACGAACTTGATAAAGCTGTTAACCAAATTGGCAAGAACGTAACCGGTGTTCAAGGTGATATTTCTAAGCTTGAAGACTTAGACAAACTATATGACATTATAAAGCAGGAAAAAGGTAAGTTGGACATTCTTTTTGCTAATGCAGGCATCGGCAACTTCCTTCCATTAGGTGAAATTACTGAAGAGCAGGTTGATAGAACGTTCGACATTAACGTTAAAGGAACCATCTTTACTGTTCAAAAAGCGTTATCACTATTCCCGGAAAAAGCAGGTTCTATTATTGTAACGGGCTCTACTGCTGGATCAATTGGCAACCCAGCGTTTAGTGTATATGGAGCATCTAAAGCAGCATTAAGAGCACTAGTTCGCAACTGGATTCTTGACCTAAAAGGTACTGAAATCCGTGTAAATGTGGTTAGTCCAGGAGCTATTCTTACACCTGCCTACGATGAGCTTTTTGGTGATGCACTTGAAGAAGTAATGGAAAATAGCAGAAATACTGTTCCAGCTGGAAAAGTTGGGACACCTGAAGAAGTAGCAAACGCTGTATCTTTCCTTGCTTCAGACGAAAGCAGTTACTTGACGGGTGTTGAATTGTTCGTAGATGGCGGGCTAGCACAGGTATAATTTCACTTCGTAGAGATTACAAATAGTCCCCAAAAAAGGTTAAAATCAATCGTTTGGTAAGGTGTGAAATTGGTGTGACTTCATGATTAATGTCTAGAGCAAGTACTTATGGGACAAGACTTTGACCTGCCTTTTCTTCCACGAGGATTGCATGAACATCATCATGAATGACTTGATCGAATTAATGAACCCCCGCTGCATTGAAGTATGGGGCAAATTCACGCCTAGAGGCGGAATCTCCATTGACCCGTATACAAACTACGGCAGACCGGGAACAAAATATGAAAAAATGGCCGAACATCGGATGAAGAATCATGATATGTACCCGGAGACGATTGACAACCGTTAATTTTCAGACGGAGTACGGTCTCGGAATATAACCTAAATACCCCTGGTTGTGATACGAAGTGTGAAACGGAGTGAGGTCACGGTAAAACCCGAACATTTAGCGTCAGTTTTAGACGGAAATGTGACCGAGTCACAGCGCAGTGTGACCCGTAATTAGAATAAAATAGAGTCGATAATGAACGTAAGTGTGACTGAAGTGACCTCGTCTTTTTAGGCGGGGTTATTTTTTTGTCCATTTTCCGAAGTGTATATTCACAATTAATAAATAACGGATGAAAAAAGTTTCATCGACCTTGTCGAAAAATCATTCAACACTTACACATTATACAAAGGCAAACAGATTCTAAGCCGATAGATAACGATCAGAAAAAGGGGGCGGGGTTACCGCAAATTAATTCGAGCGGCCGTCGAGCTTTTTGTAAAAGGCGACCTGCCGATTAGAGATTTACGTACCCTAAGATAGGCAATACGGAGTGTTATATCGCAGTCATTCAAAATGGAAATTTGTTTGCATTAAAGTGAAGAGTGCTCGATCCGAAGATTTCCAATGGTTAAATTCGGCCTAGCATATTCAAGCACATCCAGTCGCTTTTAAGGTATACGCAAACACAATGTGAAAATCGATACATAGGAGAAAACGGGCGGCAGTTCTCTGATGGTTATCGAAAGTTTCCGCAGATTAAAAGCAGGTGTGTCAAAAGAGGGGTCCGCATAAATAGTAGAGGAGTGATCGGATAAGCTTCAGAAAGACCAGTCGGAGCAGATTTGCTATTTCAGAGATCGTCATTTTGAATTTGAGCCAGCCAGCTTGAAAAAAGATTTTGTAGCATATTGGAGATGAAAATCTAAAAATACAAGTTAAAACACGGGTAAATGGATAGAAGGTACTGGAGTCAATTAAAATCAGCAATCCCATTAAACTTGTATAAAAATAAGACTATTCAAAAGAAGATGTACATATTCGATAATCGGTTCATAAACGAGAAGGGAGACTATTCGGTGAGGTTAGCCAAGAAATTACCTTTCAATTTAGACTGGACAGGGTCACAATTACCGGTTTTTTTTAGATCATGTCTTCTATATCTAGTGTGGGACTGTCATTTTTAATTTGTAGTCTTCGATAAAACTCAGAGATAAAAAAGGGGTAAAATTTCAAGTTACCCCCTAAAACACTTAAGATGTTGTTATTCATTTTGTAATTAGGTCTGAAATATTTTCATTTATAAAGTCACTTAATGCGATTTGTTTTGAAACGTAGGTTAAGTTTGTTTGGGAGATTTCCTCAGAATATTTTAAAACTAATTCTTTTGTAAAGCTATACGCTGTAAAGATTATTTCATCAGTTATATGTTCTACGTCTATGTTACATAAATCTCTATCGCCATTGAACCGAGCTTTATCTAATACTACAGAAGCAAGCACCCTAGATATATGGAAATTGTAATGTGTTGATAGAGCAATATCTATATCGTCATTTGGTGCAAACACTTGCTTTATAAATTGTTCAACTCGTTTCATCAATTTTATTGATTGAAGGTAAGTTTCCATCGGTCTATTATCTGGGAAAAGTCTATTATAATCACTCTCCTTTTTAGTAAGAATTGTTGGGTTTGATCTTGCTTTTGATGGGTTTTTTTCAACAATTGATGTTATACATTGAGATAGATAATTTATAGAAATTATTTTTTTTATCGGCTTGTTTTGATTTCTATAATAATTTTTTCTTCTATCATAAAAGTAGCCGTTCGCTAAGAAGTAATCTTCGATGTCTCTTTGTACCTTATGAGTAGCTCTTAATAAGGCTGGAGGTACAGGGTTATGAGAGTTATTTGACTTGATAATAGTGTCCATTGTTTCTTTTTTATTTGTTATTATAATTTTTAATAATATCGAACGGGTATCATTTTTAGGAAGATCAACGCTGAAGGCGTTATAAAGAGTATGTGAAGTCTGTAAACCATTTACAATCTGGATATTTTCTAATTGTAGTGTTTTTCCAATCAATGTCCCATTTTCTGCAATAATAGTTATCCCGTTATTTAACCACCAAAAATCAAATTCATTTTTTTCCCTAAGAGTTTCTGCTATGTCGTTATTTACAGATGTATTGTTTTGAAAATCCCGAATGTTAGATTCAAACAGATATTTTCTTAAAGTATTATCTCCATCACATAGAAATTTATAATATTCTTTCACATTTACAGAAGCAATATAACCCCTTTGATCGGATTCTCTGTAATCTATAGCAATTGGGTTTTCATTTAGTTTTAATGCAAGCGAATAGTCTGGTTCTTTACGTAAAAGGTTTAATATGTATTCAGCATCAATAAGTTTATAATTAAAATTCATTTTGCCTAGATTTGATTGAAGTGTCTTTTCTCTTAAAATACTGATTTTATTTAGATATGAATGGTTCTTATACTTGGGGCCATATATCTTTTGTTTATCTCCTTTGCAAACATGATAAAAATTAATGTTCAATGTTGGATGCTTTATTGCTATTTTCTTAATTATATTATGTATTAAATAAATTTTTTCGATAAGATTTTCAGAAACAGCTTTTTTTATTGATTCTAAATCTTTGTCTAAATCAAATATAATGTTCGTTGCTACAATAAATTTATCAATCACAGATTCATTAATGGTGTTAGTATTTTTATATTGAAGAAAATGGAGGTCTAGTTTCATTTTACTTTGGATTTCAACCTCTTCTAGGTTATTGATTAATTCATCATTCAAATAAATATAGACTCCGTCAATCCCGTAATCCTTACTATCACCAACTAAACCAAGTAATGCTTCGTCAAATGCAATGTCTTGGTTTTTAAATATTTGTTCGGTTGAGAACACCTCAAATGCTTTATCTTTTGTTTGAAATTGGTTGCCATTTTTATTTATATAATCATCTAAATGAACATTTAATAAAGTCAATTGGTTACTCAAAATTCTCACTCTTTTCAATTTTAATTAGTCGTTAATAACAATATCAAATTAATTACATTATATCCATAAGTTTGTTTTTGCGAGGGTCGTTTGAATTGAACAATATCGAGTGAAATGTATTGGTTAGAAATATAAGTTGAGTGTATTCCACATGTAAGAGTATTGTGATTTAAAGTCGCTTCTATTTAAGAAAATAAGAGTAGATCAGGGTTATTACAATATACCCCTTGTTTGGTTTTGTGAGTATTATTAATGTTAAATATCTATAAAGGGGATATTGATATCGAAAAGGAGATTTTTTGGAGTTAAATTGATGTGATATTGAATTTGGGTAATGACATCGAAAGATAAGTATTGAAATTGACTAGCGGTTTTTCTAAAGTGGGTGAGTTGTAATCATTGTATAACAAAAACGATATTTAAATTAAGTTTCCACTTTTCCTTTTCCATGCATGATTTTCCTGCCAAAGAATAAATAGTACATGAAAGTTCAGTATTAAAAAGACGAGTAAACCCGGGGGAGTGTACTCGCCGCTTCATTACGTGACGGGTGCTGGATGGCAGCTCGTCTGTTTCATTATAAAATAGGGAACGTATGTTTGTAAAGACCTGCGCTGTTTTTTCTCATTCGGAGCGGATCAATTGTAAAGGAATGGTCAGCATGATAGCATGTCCTGTAAAAAGAAGGAGTGTTCGTTATGGAGCCGTTAGAGTTAAACGGTGTAAGGCTGAAAATGTATGATTGTAAAGAAAGTGCGGGCAAAAACGGCCGTATGATTTCATTTGTATTGAAGGTGACCTCTGAAACGTATCATGATATTGCCGTCCTTTTGTATGAAAAAACATTTGACATCAAGGCGCCCGAGCGCGGGCTTGAATTCCGCGGTAAAATAACCAACTACTATACATCCGTCACAAATCTTTACAATAAAGATGAGACCGGTGATTTTTATGTAGAAATGACCGAGATCTGAATTCATTTGAAAAAGCTGCCGGGCGGCAGCTTTTGTGCGGGATATGTAAATGGTTCGGATGTTCGGGGGGGTTTAATAGGAGTCTCTGATGATTTTATAATTCTTATGGTTGACGACAGTGAGGGAATCTAATTCAAGGTCACGATAATTATCCATGATGGTTACATCAACGATGACGGAGTTTTCATTTACTTTTTCAACAATACCGGTTAATCCGTTTTTAAATTCAATGACGTTTCCAACCTTAGCAATTTTCACGAGCTTCCTCTCCTTTATCATAAATCCTGTTTGAAAATATTTTGCAGTATTTTCTTTAAGAAGTAAAGCGATATGGGTATCAGCCCGCTCAATCATTGTCCCAGCGGGGGAAAGATGGTATATTGTTTTTCGGGAAAAAGCCGAGAAAAGGAGGCTGTATTCGTTGCTGCCTGAGGAAATTTCAGAACGTATCAACCAAATGCGCACCGGTGAAATCAAAGAATTCAGGGTGCAGAAAGAACATTTTCTTGCATTTCGAGCGGTTTTGTCGAAGCAGGAAGATTTTAAGCATTTCCGCGGTATTGCCCAGCAGGGCGGAGATGTTATATTTCAGTATTTAGAACAGCCAAGAAGCTGACGGCTCCTCGCACTTGAGGAGTCTTTTTTGGGGTTTCAGTTTCTCATTTCATCTGGCTGTAACAGATGTAAACAAAATGTAAAATCCCTCCGATGGATACTTTTACTGCTATTTGGTTAATGTTGTGAAAATGACGGCTGTTTTCCTGCCAATAACAAGGCTGTTAACGAACTTCTTCCATCATAAAAGCTGATTGGGAGCACTGGAAAATCTTTAACCGTGAATTTGCGCACAGCTCTTGTTAAGGTAGTGAAGTATTTAAGGAGGAAATCGTATGACGACAAAATTTGCTGCCTTGGCTGTCTTTTTTCTATGTTTTATGCCTGCATCAAAAATTGAACATACAGAAGCTCTGTTTACTTTTGCGAAGAAGCCAAAGCAAGAACCCAGCACACTGGTTGCTGATTTAAATAAAAAAAGCTCGGTTCCGAAGCTTTCAAAAACGGATCATAAGCATTCTATCCAACCGATAAAGCTGTCATCTCACCAAGAGAAGAAAGCAAAACCGGAAGAGACGGCTTATCAGCCGCCGAAAAAAACGTATTCCCGCGCTGACAGACAACTTCTGGCACGTCTCGTTCACGCAGAAGCGAAAGGTGAATCTTATAAAGGGAAGGTTGCGGTAGCCAGCGTAGTGCTGAACCGCACTGAAAAAAACGGCTTCCCGGATACCATTCGGGGTGTGATCTATCAAAGGAATGCATTTGAACCGGTAGCAAACGGAAGCATTAATCAAAAGCCGGATAAGGATTCCGTCGCCGCCGCAAATGAGGCGCTTGATCATCCGGGCAGAGAAACGAACGCGTTGTTTTTCTACAATCCGAAAACGGCATCTGACCACTGGATCCGTTCGCGAAAAATTATCGAGCGGATCGGCAGACACGTATTTGCGATGTAAGCATAGCGGGATCAAAAATATCCCGGCTATGCTTTTTTCAATTTTGAGAAATCGAAAATATTTTCAGAACTTGTCTCATATGATGATGGAAGAACGAGAGACAAGGAGAGACACCATGAATCGATTTGTGAAAGGGATCATTCTTTTATCCATCGCCGCCTTTTTCGCGGAATGTCTGGAATTTGTCGTGAATATGATACTGGCGCGGGAGCTTGGCGAGCATGGGATGGGGCTTTACATGAGCATTCTGCCCACCATTTTTTTAATTATCGTGATCGCCAGTCTGGAGCTTCCGATCTCTATTTCAAAATTCATCGCGGAATCCAATCAGAAGCTGCATGAAAGCATGCTCCGGCATGCCTTCAGAATGACCGCCGTTTTTACCGCGTTTTCAACCGCGGCCGCAAGCATCGCGCTGCCGTTCATTCCTGTATTCGATACGTATCACCCGTTTATTAAAGGGATTGTCATCGGGCTGATTCCAGTCGTCGCTTTTACATCCATCGCCAGAGGTTATTTTATGGGTGTGCAGCAAATGGGAAAAATCGCGGTTGCGAATGTCTTGAAAAAAATCATTCAAGTGCTTTGTCTGTTTATCTTTTTTCAATGGTACTCTTTTGAAATTGATATGGCCGTGCTCATTTCGTTATTTGTGCTGGTCGCAAGCGATGTTGTGGTGTTCGTTTACTTGTATACGCAGTTTATTTTGGCGCGGAGGGCGCTTTCCGGCCATCAGCACATTCATCTTCGCGGGAAAGACGTGCGGAAACGCCTCCTGGCCGTATCCATCCCGACAACGGGACTTCGTATATTTCATGCGGTGACAAACGCCATTGAACCCTTTTTAGTGAAAGGAGCGCTGCTGGCGTCCGGGGCAGCCGGGACAGCCGCGATTGATCAATACGGCATGCTTGCCGGTGTAGCGATGACAATCGGTTCGTTTCCCGCATTTATCGCCCATTCGCTGATGGTCGTCATGATTCCCAGCATTTCAGAAGCGTATGCGCTGTCCCAATATGATATTGTGCTGAAACGGCTGAGACAAGCGATTTTTATTACATTCGGCTACGGCATTCCGGCAGTCTGGGTCATGTTTCAGTTCGCGGGCCCGCTGACCCATTTGTTTTTTCAGTCTCCGGAAGCGCAGTATTATTTGCAGCTTTTGTGGCCGTTTTTTCTTTTTCATCTGTTTGTGATGCCGCTTCAGGCCTGTCTGATCGGCATCGGCCACGTGAAAACGGCGTTTTATCATAACGTATGGAGCAGCATTGTAGGGCTTTCGATGATGTATGTGCTCGGTTCTATGCCGGAATTGCAAATGCTCGGCATTATACTCGGCATGAATACCGGGATGATTCTTCTGACAAGTTTACATTACGCGACGATCTGCAAAGACCTCGGTGTCTCCGTGTTTTTGACGGGCGGCGGAAGAACAGCGCCCCGGATCGAAAGCTGAAAAGGCTGATACATTTCAATAAGGAAGGGCAAGCTATCCGAAACGCGTGAAAGGAAGATCATATGCATAAAAACCGCCTAATTGTATGTGCAGTCCTTTTGATAGCTGCCGCCGTCTGGATGCCTGAAGCAAACGCCTCATCAGAAAAACAGGCAGTTCCCGCCGTGTTTCTGATGAAGACGATTGAAGGAGACGAGATATCGATTCCGAATAAAGGGCAGAAAACGATATTGCATTTTTGGACATCGTGGTGTCCGCCGTGCAAAAAAGAACTGCCGCAATTCCAAACGTATTATGAACAGCATCAGTCCGATGATGTAAGCCTTGTAACGGTAAATCTGATGAATGCCGAGCGAAACAAAAATACCGTTCAAAACTTTGTCAGTCAGCACCATCTCACTTTCCCGATTGTTCTTGACACGAAAGGCGAGCTTATGAAGGAATACGATGTCATGACGATTCCCACGTCATTTCTGCTGAATGAAAAAGGAGAAATCGAAAAAAAGATCGTCGGTCCGATGACCGCCTCACAATTAAAAGAATGGTCAGAGAAATAAAAAGGTGCGGGAGGAATTCTTCCCGCACCTTTTTTGAATATAATGAACAGCTGAAGAAACACTAATGATAATTATTATCAAAAAGAAATTAAAACAATTATAATTGAAATCTTCCGCCGGCATGCTATAATAAAGAAAACACTGCGATAACACTGTGAAAATGCTGCCTGTCAGGCGGCTGTTTTGCTTTTATCGGGGAATTGAAGATGATTTGCGTTCTCAATTAGAGAGGAGAATTCATAATGAATGAACAAGTGATGACACAAACCCATTCACAACAGCACATACAAGAAGAGCGGGCCGGAAAAAAGTGGCTCCAGCATGCAGAACTCATTGCGGCGCTCGTATCCGGCGTCCTTATTCTTGCGGCCTGGTTTTTTACCGAAACAAAAGGCCTGTCCGTCACTTTGTATATCCTTGCCTTCCTGATCGGGGGATTTGCAAAAGCGAAAGAGGGAATTGAGGATACCATTGAGACGAAGGCGTTAAATGTGGAACTGCTGATGATTTTTGCGGCTGTCGGCTCCGCCCTGATCGGTTATTGGGCGGAAGGCGCTGTTCTTATTTTTATTTTTTCGTTAAGCGGCGCGCTCGAAACATACACGATGAATAAAAGCAGCCGTGATTTAACCTCTTTGATGAAACTGGAACCGGAGGAAGCGACTCTGCTTGCGGACGGACGGGAAAAGCGGGTGCCGGCTGCTGAACTTAAGATCGGTGACATGATCGTCATTAAGCCGGGCGAACGCGTAGCGGCAGACGGGATCATTGAGTCTGGCGTGACGAGCCTCGATGAATCGGCGCTTACGGGTGAAGCGATGCCGGCGGAAAAAACAGCCGGAGATTCTGTGTTTACAGGAACGGTAAACGGAAACGGCTCCTTAACGGTCCGTGTGACGAAAACAAATGAACAGTCTTTATTCAGAAAAATCATCCGGCTGGTGGAATCAGCCCAAAACAGCGTGTCACCGGCTCAGGCATTTATTGAGCGGTTCGAAAGTGTCTATGTCAAAGGCGTGCTGTTAGCCGTGGCTTTGCTTTTATTCGTTCCTCATTTCGCTTTAGGCTGGAGCTGGAGTGAAACCTTTTACCGGGCGATGGTGTTTATGGTGGTCGCCTCCCCGTGCGCGCTTGTCGCTTCTATTATGCCCGCTGCGCTTTCCCTTATCTCAAATGGGGCCCGCAACGGATTATTGGTTAAAGGAAGTGTGTTTTTAGAGCAGCTGGGAAGCGTACGGATGATCGCTTTTGACAAAACCGGCACGGTCACTAAGGGACAGCCGGCAGTCGCGGCATTTCAAGCTGCGGAAAATGTGAGTGAAGATGAGATCATGCAGGCGGTGTATGGGATAGAAAAGCAATCAAGCCACCCGCTTGCAAAAGCGATAGCTGAATTTGCCGAAAGCCGGGGCGCCGCGCCCGCAGGACATCTATCGATTGACGAGACGTCCGGATTCGGTGTTCAGGCTGAAATAGAAGGCGTCAAATGGATGGTCGGAAAAGCGGGATTTGCAGGTGAAGATGCGGCAGATGCTTTTTTGCAGACATCGGGAAAAGAATTAAAGGATAAAGGCTTTACACTGGTCTTTGTCAAGAAAGATGACCGGATTGCGGGCTGCTTTGCCTTAAAGGATCAAATCCGACCTGAAGCGAAAGCCGTGATGGCTGAGCTTGAATCACTGGGCATTCAAACAGCCATGCTCACCGGCGATCAGTCTGAAACTGCGGCTGCCATTGCAAAAGAGGCGGGCATGACGACGGTTGTTGCCGATTGTCTGCCGGACCAAAAGGCAAAAGAAGTGAAGAAGCTGAAAGAAACGTACGGCACAATCGCCATGGTGGGGGACGGCATTAATGACGCGCCCGCTCTGAAAACCGCTGACGTCGGTATTGCGATGGGCGGGGGAACGGACGTGGCTCTTGAAACGGCTGACTTAGTCCTTATGAAAAATGATCTTCACAAGCTTGTGAAAATGTGCAGACTCTCAAGGAAAATGAACCGGATTATTAAGCAGAATATTGTTTTCTCGCTCTCGGTCATCTGCCTTTTGATCTGCGCTAACTTTCTGCAGGTGATGGAACTGCCGTTTGGCGTGATCGGGCATGAGGGGAGCACGATTCTGGTCATACTGAACGGACTGAGATTATTAAAATAAACATGACAGCCGCACATCGGGCGGCTGTTTTTTTAATGTTCGTTCACAGCATAAACGCCGGAAAACTGATAGAATGAATAAAGAGTCACTTTGGTAAGGAGGAAAAGCAAAAAATGAACAGATTAGAACGTGTTTCATCTTGGCTGAAAAAAGAAGGACATGATGCGGCGTTTATACATACAAAGGAAAACGTATTTTATTTAACTGATTTTTACACGGATCCGCATGAGCGGTTAATGGGATTGTTCCTGTTTCAGGAACAGGAGCCGTTTTTCGTTTGCCCGGGAATGGAAGCCGGACAAGCCCGAAGCGCCGGGTGGGAGCATGGTATTATCGGCTACGGCGATCACGAAGACCCGTGGGAGCTGATCAAAGCCGAGCTCACAAAACGAAATGTGCGGCTTGATTCCATCGCGGTTGAAAAGGATTCGATCTCTCTTTCCCGCTCAGAACAGCTCAAACAAGCTTCAGGGGGCGCGGCATTTGTTTCGGCAGAAGAAACGCTCAACCAATTCCGTCTCGTAAAAGATGAGAAGGAAATCAGCATTCTCAGGGAAGCGGCAAAACTCGCGGATTACGGAGTTGAAGTCGGTGTCGCGGCGCTTAAAGAGGGTGTGAGTGAAACCGAAGTACTCGCGCAGATTGAGTTTGAGCTGAAGAAAAAAGGCGTGCAGGGCATGTCATTTTCAACGATGGTGCTGTTCGGGGAAAAATCAGGCCAGCCCCATGGAAATCCGGGTGCAGACCGGTTGAAAAAAGGCGATTTCGTTCTGTTTGATCTGGGTGTTATTCTTGACGGCTACTGTTCAGACATTACGAGAACATTCGCATACCAATCAATCAGCCCGAAACAGGAAGAGATTTACGAAACGGTGCTTAAAGCTGAACAGGCGGCGCTTCAATTAAGCAAACCCGGCGTCAGAATCGGCGATCTTGATTTAAAAGCCCGCGGCATTATTGAAAAAGCAGGATACGGAGACTATTTCCCGCACCGCCTCGGCCACGGACTCGGGATTTCGGTTCACGAATATCCATCAATGAGCAGCGCGAACAACACACTCCTCAAAGAAGGCATGGTCTACACGATAGAACCGGGGATTTACGTGCCGGATGTCGGCGGCGTGCGCATTGAAGACGATGTGTTCGTCACAAAAGACGGCGCCGAAGCATTAACGCAGTATCCGAAAGAATTAACGATTCTGAAATAGAAAGCTTTGTGATAAAAAAGGACGGTTCTGGAACGCAGCGTCCTTTTTTATCACCTTTTAAATGAAAAAATCATCAAAATGCTGAAATGGTTTGATGTCATGCTTTTCATTCAGGGGCCGCATGGCAAGGTAACTGCCGCCGATTATGGCCAGACACAAACCGATTAAGCAAAGAATCCCCATCGCTGTTCTTCTCCTTTCAAACGAATAGGCTGTATCTGTTTCTAGCTTACTGTATGAAACGCATTCCAGATCAAGGGAAAAAAAGAAAGGGGGGACGCCATGGCTACGATCAGAGACATTGCCGGCGCTGCCGGGGTTTCCGTTACCACGGTATCAAGAGTGTTAAACGATCATCCTTATGTAAGTAAGGACAAAAGAGAAAGAGTGAAAAAAGCGATGCAATCGCTCGGATATACGCGCAACATTCATGCTGTGCATTTATCCAAAGGTTTTTCCGATATGATCGGCGTGGTGCTTCCGTCGGTGAATCTGCCGTATTTTGCAGACCTTGTTGCAGGTATTGCCGAGGCTGCCGAAGCGTCAGGCGTGCATCTTTCTTTATACCAGACAGATTATCAGGAGCAAAAAGAACGTTTTGCTTTATCACAATTACAGGAGCGCCAAGTGGACGGCCTGATTATCTGCTCCAAAGCAATTCCTGATGAGCATCTGCTTACCGTGAAAGAACCGCTCATCCTCTGCCAGTACACTGATGCGGCGGGGCTTTCCTCCATCAGTAATCCGCATCGGGAAGCATTTCGGCACGGTCTGGATTATCTGATAGAAAAGGGACACCGGAAAATAGCGATCAGCCTGGCCAGAAAAAAGGGAAAAAACAGTCAAGTACGCATTGCCGCATACAAAGAGGCGCTGAAGAAGATCGGGCAGCCTTACAGGGAAGAGCTGGTTGTGGAAAAGGCGCTGACGCTGCTTGACGGGAAAGCCCTTTTTCATAGATGGAAGAGCTGGGATGACAAACCGACTGCGCTGTTTGCAGCGAATGATCAAGTATCCGCAGGTCTTTACCTTGAAGCTAAGGCAAACGGGATACGCATCCCGGAAGAGCTTGCGATTTTGAGCATCGACAATCATGATATCAGCAAGATGTTAGGTATTTCCACAATAGATATACAAACAAAAGAAATGGGAAAGCAGGCTTTTCACATGCTTGAGAACAGGATCAGCGGCGGGCCTCCGGCAAGGAAAGTTCTTGATTACCGCCTTATTGAACGATCAACCGTCTAAAAAAAGAATTGACGCGCTTTCCGTTCGTTTTGTACGATATGAGGTATTGAATGACAAAGGAGCTGAGGATCATGAAGGGGTCCTTTACAGTTGAAAAGGTATTAAATAACAATGTGCTCATCGCAACACATGATAGATACAGTGAGGTCGTCTTAATCGGAAAAGGGATCGGCTTTGGAAAAAAACAAGCGGATGTCATTGAAGATAAAGGGTATGACAAGATGTTCATCTTAAAGGATGAAAAAGAACAAAAACAATTTAAAAAGCTCCTCGGTTATGTGGACGAGACACTTGTCGACATCTCCAATGACGTCATTTATCATATCAAGAAGCGGACAAGCCAACCGTTAAATGAGCATATCCATATTGCGCTGACTGACCATATCGCCTTTGCGGTAAAGCGGCTGCAGCAGGGTTTTGACATTAAAAACCCGTTTCTCATGGAAACCGAAACGCTTTATCCGGAAGAATTTCAAATTGCCCGTGAAGTCGTCGGCATGATTAATGAAAAGACGGGAATCTGCCTTCCGGAAGGAGAGATCGGCTTTATCGCTCTGCATATCCATTCCGCCCTGACGAATCGGCCCCTTTCAGAGGTCAATCAGCATTCACAGCTGATGTCCCGCCTCGTTCAGGTGATTGAGGAATCTTTCCAGATGAAAGTGAATAAAGAAAGCGTCCACTATTTGCGGCTGATCCGGCATATCAGATTTACCATAGACAGGATTAATCGGGAAGAGCAGACAAAAGAACCAGAAAAGTTAATGTTATTATTGAAAAATGAATACCCGCTATGCTACAATACTGCTTGGAAACTGATAAAAATCTTGCAGCAAATACTGAAAAAACCAGTTCATGAGGCGGAAGCGGTTTATCTCACGCTTCATTTGTACCGATTAACCAATAAAATTTCATAATTTCAGTTGAAACCTTAAAAACGTGTCACTGATTCGATCAGGCATGAGTGATTGAGGGTAAAAAAACGGGAAGAACGATCCCGTTATTTTGCACACCCTTTTTACTCATGCCTTTTTTGTTGTGTAAAAGGGCAAATGTAAACGGTTAAACTGAAGACTTGCGCCAGTGAATTCGTTGTCATGAATTTTCGCTGTAAGGTCACACTAGCTAACAGAGGAGGTACATCTTTTATGTTTAAAGCATTATTCGGCGTTCTCCAGAAAATCGGCCGTGCTCTTATGCTTCCGGTTGCGATTTTACCGGCTGCAGGGATCTTGCTTGCGTTAGGGAATGCCATGCAGAACAAAGATATGATTCAAGTCATGCATTTCTTAAGCAATGATAACGTTCAGCTTGTGGCGAACGTCATGGAAAGCGCCGGCCAAATCGTATTTGACAACCTGCCGCTTCTTTTTGCAGTAGGGGTTGCGATCGGTCTTGCCAACGGAGACGGTGTTGCCGGAATCGCGGCTATTATCGGATACTTGGTCATGAACGTATCCATGAGCGCCGTGCTTATGGCAAACGGCAGTATTCCGTCTGACAAAATTGAACGGGCAAAGTTTTTTGCGGAAAACCATCCGGCCTATATTAACATGCTGGGGATACCCACTTTGGCGACGGGCGTGTTCGGCGGTATTATCGTCGGGGTTCTGGCCGCGTTATTGTTCAACAAGTTTTATAAAATTGAACTTCCGCAGTACCTCGGATTCTTTGCGGGTAAGCGGTTCGTCCCGATTATCACATCAATTTCCGCATTAATTCTCGGTCTTATTATGTTAGTGATCTGGCCTCCGATCCAGCACGGTCTGAATTCCTTCTCCACGGGTCTTGTGGAAGCGAATCCAACCTTGGCGGCCTTTATTTTCGGGATGATTGAGCGGTCATTGATTCCGTTCGGTCTTCATCACATTTTCTACTCGCCGTTCTGGTATGAATTTTTCAGCTATAAAGATGCCGCCGGAGACATCATCCGCGGAGATCAGCGGATTTTCATGGCTCAGATCAAAGACGGCGTGCAGCTGACGGCGGGAACATTTATGACGGGGAAATATCCGTTTATGATGTTCGGTCTTCCGGCGGCAGCGCTTGCAATCTATCATGAAGCGAAGCCTGAAAAGAAAAAACTTGTAGCCGGAATCATGGGTTCTGCCGCTCTGACAAGTTTCTTAACGGGAATTACCGAGCCGCTTGAATTCTCATTCTTGTTTGTGGCTCCTATCCTGTTTGCGATTCACTGCGTATTCGCGGGGCTTTCCTTTATGGTCATGCAGCTGCTGCATGTAAAAATCGGTATGACCTTCTCAGGCGGTCTGATTGACTACTTCCTGTTCGGAATTCTGCCTAACCGGACGGCTTGGTGGCTTGTCATTCCGGTCGGCTTAGGATTAGCCGTCATTTACTACTTCGGTTTCCGGTTTGCGATCAGAAAGTTCAATCTGAAAACGCCGGGCCGTGAAGAAGAGGCTGCGGATGAAGGTGCGGGCGCCTCAGGCGAAGCCGGCGACCTTCCTTATGAAATCCTGCAGGCAATGGGTGATCAGGAAAACATTAAGCACCTTGACGCTTGTATCACGAGACTCCGCGTTACGGTCAACGACCAGAAGAAAGTGGATAAGGCCCGTCTGAAACAGCTTGGCGCCTCAGGCGTTCTTGAAGTCGGAAACAACATTCAGGCCATTTTCGGCCCGCGTTCTGACGGTTTAAAAACACAGATGCAGGATATTATTGCCGGACGCACGCCGCGCCCTGAACCGAAAGTATCCGCGCAAGAAGAAGTCAGCCAGCAGGTTGAAGAGGTTATCGCAGATCCGCTCCGAAACGAGCAGGGTGAAGAAGTGTTCGCTTCTCCGATCACCGGCGAAATCCATCCGATTACTGATGTGCCTGACCAGGTGTTCTCAGGAAAAATGATGGGTGACGGTTTTGCGATTCTTCCTGAAGAAGGAATCGTCGTATCGCCTGTCCGCGGAAAAGTGCTGAATGTTTTCCCGACAAAACATGCGATCGGCCTTCAGTCTGACGGCGGAAGAGAGATCCTGATTCATTTCGGAATCGACACAGTCAGCCTGAAAGGTGAAGGATTCACTTCTTTTGTTTCTGAGGGTGACCGGGTTGAACCGGGGCAAAAACTGCTTGAAGTTGATCTTGAAGCGGTTAAACCTCATGTTCCTTCATTAATGACACCGATTGTCTTTACAAATCTTGCCGAGGGTGAAGCGATTTCCCTTTCGGCCGAAGGTACCGTAAAACGGGAACAAAAAGATATTGTGAAAATCGGAAAATAAGCATATAAATACGCCGTGCTTGTCAGATGACAAGTACGGCTGTATGATATAATATTGTGTAGTAAAATAGCTTTAATTTAAAGGAGAATGATAATCATGGCACAAAAAACATTTAAAGTAACAGCAGATTCCGGAATCCACGCTCGTCCTGCGACAGTTCTTGTACAGACTGCAAGCAAATACGATGCTGACGTAAACTTAGAATATAACGGCAAAACAGTAAACCTTAAGTCAATCATGGGCGTTATGTCTCTAGGTATCGCTAAAGGCGCTGAAATCACAATTTCCGCTTCAGGCGCTGACGAAAACGATGCTCTTAACGCTTTAGAAGAAACAATGAAAAGCGAAGGACTCGGCGAGTAATGCAAGAATTAAAAGGAATAGGCGCTTCAGCCGGAATTGCGATTGCGAAAGCATACCGGCTTGAAGAGCCGGACTTAACGGTTGAAAAGAAAAACATTGCTGATGCTGCGGCTGAAGTAAGCCGTTTTGATGAAGCGATTGTACGTTCTAAAGAAGAGCTTGAAAAAATTAAAGAGCATGCTTTAAAAGAACTGGGACAAGACAAAGCTGACATTTTCTCCGCGCACCTTTTAGTTCTGAGTGATCCTGAGCTGTTGAACCCGGTAAAGGAGAAAATCAGCACAGATTCAGTCAATGCTGAATTCGCTCTGAAAGAAACAGCTTCCATGTTCGTTACTATGTTTGAATCAATGGATAACGAGTACATGAAAGAGCGTGCGGCGGATATCCGTGACGTAACAAAACGTGTGACGGGGCACCTGCTGGGCGTGGAAATTCCGAACCCGAGCATGATCTCAGAAGAGGTTGTTATCGTGGCTGAAGATTTGACACCGTCTGATACGGCGCAATTAAACCGCCAGTTTGTAAAAGGTTTTACAACTGATATCGGCGGACGCACTTCACACTCCGCGATCATGGCCCGTTCGCTTGAAATTCCGGCTGTTGTCGGCACAAAAGCGGCTACAGGGACAATTGAAAACGGTGTTACGGTAATCGTAGACGGCATCGATGGTGATGTGATCATCGATCCTTCCAGTGAAACGTTAAAGAAATATGAAGAAAAGCACAGTGCTTACCTGGCGCAAAAAGCTGAGTGGGCGAAGCTCGTCAATGAACCGACTGTTTCTAAAGACGGCCATCATGTAGAGCTTGCCGCAAACATCGGCACCCCGGATGATGTAAAAGGCGTTCTTGAAAACGGAGGAGAAGCTGTAGGGCTTTACCGTACGGAATTCCTTTACATGGGACGCGACCAGCTTCCGACGGAAGAGGAGCAGTTTGACGCTTATAAAACGGTTCTTGAGCGTATGGAAGGAAAATCAGTTGTCGTGCGGACATTGGATATCGGCGGCGACAAAGAGCTTCCATACCTGCAGCTCCCTAAAGAAATGAACCCGTTCTTAGGCTACAGAGCCATCCGCCTTTGCCTTGAAGAGCAAGAAATCTTCAGAACTCAGCTTCGTGCGCTGCTTCGTGCAAGTACATACGGAAACTTAAAAATCATGTTCCCGATGATTGCGACAGTAAACGAGTTTAAACAGGCGAAAGCGATTCTTCTCGAAGAAAAAGAAAAACTCGTTGAAGCCGGCGTAGCGGTTTCTGACGATATTGAAGTCGGTATGATGGTAGAGATTCCGTCTACAGCCGTTATCGCAGATCAGTTTGCCACAGAAGTTGACTTCTTCAGTATCGGAACAAATGACTTGATCCAATACACGATGGCTGCTGACCGCATGAACGAGCGCGTAGCTTATCTGTATCAGCCATACAATCCGGCGATCCTTCGTCTGGTCACCCTTGTTATTGAAGCTGCTCACAAAGAGGGCAAATGGGTCGGCATGTGCGGAGAAATGGCGGGAGACGAAATTGCGATTCCGATTCTTCTCGGCTTAGGCTTAGATGAGTTCTCAATGAGCGCTACATCCATCCTTCCGGCAAGAACGCAGATCAGCAAGCTTTCTAAAAAAGAAGCTGAATCATTCAAAGAAACAATCTTGTCTATGAGCACGACAGAAGAGGTTGTCGCATTCGTTAAAGAAACATTCAATAAGTAATACAAAAGCCAGACGGTGTAAGCCGTCTGGTTTTTTTCATATTCGGAAAAAAGGGGGGAACAATAACTTTCAACAGGAGGGATTATTATGACAAAATCATTTGCAGCGGGGGATACGGTCTATGTGATTTACCGCAATCCGCATGCCGCCAATGTTGCCCATATTAAAGAGGCGGAGATCGTCCATCACCCGTATCATGAGGGAGAACTTTCTCTGTTTTTATACGAAACCTATCATCCGCTGGCCGAAGATGACGCGGTCTTTTCGACATATGAGGAAGCGGAAGCGCTTTACAGCGAGCTTTTTGAAGAAGACCGGTATCATTGATCAAAGGAAATGTTTACAACGCATATTCACTCTCTTTTGGACGGAAAGTAACAACATGAGAATATGTAAAGGGAGTGTCTGTCTATGCTGAAGCCGTTTGTTCCCCAGCTTGTTTATATAGAACCGAGAGCGCTCGAATACCCGTTAGGACAAGAGCTGAAAAATAAGTTTGAAAACATGGGGCTTGAGATCAGAGAAACGACATCGCATAATCAAGTCCGGAATATTCCGGGAAAAAATCACTTGCAGCAATACCGGAACGCGAAATCAACATTGGTAATCGGCGTCCGGAAAACACTGAAATTCGATTCTTCAAAGCCGTCCGCCGAATATGCCATTCCATTTGCGACGGGCTGTATGGGGCATTGCCACTATTGCTACCTGCAGACGACGATGGGGTCAAAGCCTTACATCCGGACATATGTCAATGTGGAAGAGATTCTGGATCAGGCTGATGAGTATATGAAAGAACGGGCGCCGGAATTTACAAGATTTGAAGCCTCTTGTACGTCTGATATCGTAGGAATCGATCATCTGACACATACATTAAAAAGAGCCATTGAACATTTCGGACAAAGCGAATTGGGACAGCTCAGATTCGTGACTAAATTTCACCACGTCGATCATTTGCTTGATGCAAAACATAACGGAAAGACTAGGTTCAGATTCAGCATCAATGCGGACTATGTCATTAAAAACTTTGAACCGGGAACTTCTCCGCTCGACAAACGGATAGAAGCCGCCGTCAAAGTCGCTAAAGCGGGCTATCCGCTCGGTTTCATCGTGGCGCCGATTTATATTCACGATGGCTGGGAGGAAGGCTATAAGGAACTGTTTGAGAAACTTGACGCGGCGCTTGATGAAGGCGTTCGGCATGACATCACATTTGAACTGATCCAGCACCGTTTTACAAAACCGGCCAAACGGGTGATTGAGAAGAACTATCCGAAAACAAAGCTTGAGCTTGATGAAGAAAAGCGCAGATACAAATGGGGACGCTACGGAATCGGCAAGTATATATACCAAAAAGACGAAGAGCATGCTTTAAGGGAAACACTGGAGTCTTATATCGAAACCTATTTCCCGAAAGCGAAAATCGAATATTTTACGTAAGGCGGAGCTGTCGGCATGACGGCTCTTTTTTTGCTGCGCCAAATGGCGGAAATTTTTGATATTTATTTCAAGGTTTATTCATTTTCTTGGCCGAAAGACCGATATAACTCTCAGGAGGGGATGGTTATGTTTAAAAAAATGCATATCAAAATTGCTGTGTTTGTCTCGGCAATGCTTATTGTAACGGTTGCTTTTTTAACGGTTTCTTCATATTTGACATTAAAGCCGATGATGACGGAGGAAGCAAAACGTACGACAGAGAATGTCACCAATTCACTCGGTCAGAACATTGAGCTTCAGCTGAAAAATGATGAGACCGTATTAATGAGATTAGCAGGCGGTGAATTGTCCCGGTCTTTTCTATCAGATGGGAAGAAAGAAACCGCGCGGCTTTTTAACGATGAGTTAAAACAGATCGGACAGAATGACAAATATGTCGCGCTTGCGTATGTCGGAACCGCAAACAAACAAATGTTTACATATCCAAAGGCCGATTTTGCCAAAGACTATGATCCGACAAATCGAACGTGGTATAAGATGGCGGCCGAAAAACCCGATAAAGTTGTCTGGACTGACCCTTATAAAGATGCAGTGACGGGAGACATGATTGTGACGGCGTCAAAAGCCATTCAAAACAGCGGAACCGTCGTCGGAGTGGCGAGCTTAGATCTGAAGCTGTCCTCCATTCAGAGCATGGTCAACGAGCAAAAGGTTCCATATAAAGGATTTGCGTTTTTGGCGGATGAAAACGGTTCTCTGCTGGCGCATCCGGAAAAACAGGGGAAAAATATTTCGGAAGATCAGACGTTAAAAGACATCACTACGGACAAAGAAGGCATCAAAGAGCTGCAGGGGAACATGGTCGTCTACCAAACGGTAAAAGAAACAGGGTGGAAAGTCGGAACGCAGTTTGAAAAAGATCAGCTGATGGGAGTAGCCGACAAAATGAACACGGTGAGCATTTTTATGTCACTGATCGCCCTTGTGATTACGATCGGACTCAGCTATTTCCTAGCAAAAACGATAACCGGGCCGATTCAGCAGCTGATCGCAAAAACAAATTCAGTCTCAGCGGGAGATTTAACCGTCCGCGCTCAGACGAAATCAAAAGATGAAGTAGGCGAGTTAACAAAAGACTTTAACCAAATGGTTGAAAATATGAAAGAGATGGTCGAACAGGTCAAGGCCTCCTCAGAAAATGTGTCTGATACATCTGACCAGCTAACCGTCATCTCACAGGAGACAAATGAAACGAGCGGACAAATCGCAAAAGCGATAGAGGAAGTCGCCGCCGGAGCGACAGAGCAAGCGTCAGAGGTTGAGACGATCAACGAAAAATCGGAAAATCTCTCAGTCAAAATAAAAGGAATCGCAGATCGCGCAGGCAGCATAAAACAACTCTCAAAGTCTTCAGAGGATGCCAGCTACAAAGGACTGGACGCGCTCGGGCAGCTGCTGATGAAGTCAAACGAAGCCAATTCAGAAACGAAAAAAGTAGAGGCAATGCTGAATGACCTGGAAGAACAAACGAAAAACATAGAAGAAGTCGTGACGGCAATATCCGCTATTTCAGACCAGACGAATCTCTTGGCGCTGAATGCGAGCATAGAAGCCGCAAGAGCGGGAGAAAGCGGACGGGGCTTTGCCGTCGTCGCTGAAGAAGTCCGCAAGCTTGCTGAACAATCAGCTCTTTCTTCCGGCCATATCAGTGAGACGGTCCGTCTGATTCAATCTGAGACAAAAGAAGCGTCACACGCGATGATTGAGGCGAGCAGAATGAATGATGAACAAAACAGCGCCATTCATGAAACGGGTGAGGTTCTCAATCTGATCACGACGGAAATGCAGTCTCTCGTTCAAGGTATAGATCATATTTACAATGACATTCAAAAAATGAGTGAAGAACAAGCCGCGATTCAAGAAGCGATTCAAAGCATCTCCGCCATTTCTCAAGAATCAGCGGCAGCCGCGGAAGAAGTGAATGCTTCTACTGATGAACAGCTCGTTACGCTTGAAAAAGTGAAGCAATCGACTGATATGTTAAAGAGCGCAAGCGAAGATCTGATCAGCGCCATTTCTAAATTCACCTTGTAACGCGGACTCTATCAGCCTATAATATGGTAATATAGACATGAAAGAGTGATATATGAATCGCATCAGGGGAGGAAAGCGCAGTGAACAAAACGGTCGGATTTATCGGTTTAGGCGTCATGGGAAACAGTATGGCATCGCACATTTTAGAAGCGGGCTATCCTGTTTTAGTCTACACGCGGACGAAACAAAAAGCGGAAGAGATTCTGAATAAGGGAGCGGTCTGGCAGGAGACGGTCAAAGACCTTTCAGAGAAAGCTGACATCATTATTACCATGGTCGGCTATCCGAGTGATGTCGAGGAAATCTATCTCGGCGAAAACGGCATTCTCCGGCACGCAAAAGAAGGGGCGTTTGTCATTGATATGACGACATCAAAACCATCTCTGGCGAAGAAAATAGCGGAGAAAGCCAAAGAAAAGTCCATTCACGCCCTGGATGCACCCGTTTCCGGCGGAGACATCGGCGCGAGGAACGGAACGCTTGCCATTATGGCCGGAGGAGAAAAAGAAGCGTTTGAAGCATGCCTGCCGCTTTTCTCCGTTATGGGGGAAAACATTCAGTATCAAGGGCCGGCTGGCAGCGGCCAGCATACGAAAATGTGCAATCAGATCGCGATTGCAGCGGGAATGGTCGGAGTGGCTGAAGCGATGGCTTACGCTGAAAAATCCGGTCTGAACCCGGAACAAGTGCTGAAAAGCATTACAACCGGAGCGGCTGGCAGCTGGTCATTGTCAAATCTCGCCCCCCGTATGCTGAAAGGCGATTTTGCACCAGGATTCTACGTGAAACACTTTATTAAAGACATGGGAATTGCTCTTGAAGAAGCGGAGCTCATGGGAGAAGAGATGCCCGGATTGGCGCTCGCCAAATCATTATACGACAAGCTTTCCGCGCAAGGTGAAGAAAACAGCGGAACTCAAAGCATTTATAAGCTTTGGGTGAAATAAAAAAGATTGCCCGCAGGGGCAATCTTTTTTATTATTTATTTTCCGATAAATTGCTGTGTCCAGATGTTTCCTGATTCTACATAACCGACACCGATTTGAGTGAACTCAGGATTCATGATGTTCTTTCTGTGGCCTTCACTGTTCATCCAAGCTTTAACGACAGCTTCAGGAGTCGGCTGTCCTTTGGCGATATTTTCACCGGCGGTTTTATAAGTGATTCCGAAAGACTTCATCATATCGAAAGGTGAGCCGTAAGTAGGACTTTGGTGATCAAAATAGTTTTTGTCTTTCATATCTTGTGATTTTGCGTGAGCGGATTTGCTTAATTTTTCATCAATCTGCAGAGGTTTTAAGCCTTGCTTTTGTCTCTCTGCATTTGTCAATTCAACGACTTTCTTTTCGTACGCACTGACAGATGAAGGAGTTTTCTCGCTGCTGTTGTTTGTGTTATCTGTCTGCTTTGCATTGTCAGCCGTCTGGTTTTGATCGGCTTTCGGTTTTTCGGCAGCTGTCGGAGCCGTTTTTGCCGGTGTTTCTTTTTGAACGTCTTTAACTGTCATATCAGAATGCTTTGCGTGTTTTTGCAGCAGCTGAGTCAGTTCTTTCTCATTTTTAACGTTCAGCTTTTTCACGCTCGTTTTCATATGTAGTTTTTCAACAGCCTCTTGAAGAGTCAGATGCTGTACGGTGTTTCCTTTTTTCACAGTAACGACGTGCTGGCATGACAGCTCTTTGGCAGATGCCTGCTGAATGCCTCCGAATGTAATCAAACTGACTGCCGCGGCGGCAGATAAGAGAAATGCTTTTTTCATAAGTTTATAGCCTCCCAGAGAAGTTGTTTTTTTCTACATGAAAAATCTTATCACAGCTTTTTTGTCATAATGCAGGCAGCCATTTCCTTTGACAACAAACTCTTGTCATAATTGTAATTGAGCGCAGAAAAACGGCTCTATACCGGGAAAAACGATCTGTATTTATTTTTTAAAATCCGTTACATCTCTTCAAATTATTTGAAGTGTTAGATATATTTTAAGATAATTTGATCTTGACAGTTTTTTTTACCCGTTTTCGCTGTAACAACTTTTACAAAAATGTTACAATTAAAATCTGTTTATGTAAATATATTCAATGATTTGAGAGGTGTAACAGAAAGTGGCTGAAGTCGCGCGCGAACCAAAGAAAAAAACGAAACGTTACAGAGCGCTGAGAATGAATCTCTATTTTTTGATTGTTTTTCTTCTCTTTACGGCACTGATTTTTAAACTCGGCATCGTCCAGATTGTCGAAGGGGATAAACACCGCCAGGATGCGGAGAAGGCAAATGCAAAAACCGCCTATTATCCGACACCGCGGGGAAAGATGTATGACAAGCGGAACAGGGTGGCGGTTGATAACCAGGCTGTGCCTGAAATTGTATATGTATCCACCTCAAAAACCTCGGCAAAGGACAAATTGAAAACGGCAAAAAATCTCGCCGCACTGATTCATATTGATACTGAATTTATGAAGGATCGAAATATCATTGATTACTGGCTTGCTGCACATCCGAAGAAGGCGGAAAAGCTTATGAAGGATTCAGAAAACAGCCTGAAATCCCAAGAAGTGTACAAACGCCAGATTGAACGCGTCCCGAAGCAGGAGATTGATGCGATCAAAAAAGATAAAAAAGAGCTGGAAATCGCGGCGATTTATACGCGTTTTTCAAGCGGCAACGCTTATCAGCCGCAAGTCGTCAAATCAATGGACCCGAATAAGCTGAACGGAAACGGAAACAGCGGTTCACTGCTTGACGAGCATGAAAACAACAAGCAAAAACCGAAAAGCGACCTGACATATGAAGAAGTTTCCGTCGTATCTGAGCACCTGAAAGAGCTCCCCGGCATTGACGTAATCAATGACTGGACGCGGAAATATCCGTACGACAAAACACTGTACTCTCTGTTCGGCGGTGTGACGACACCGGAACAGGGATTGTTGGGCGAACGGAAAGATTACTATGTCACAAGAGGCTATTCACTGAATGACCGAGTGGGAAAAAGCTACATCGAATATCAGTATGAAGACTATTTAAACGCGCATAAAGAAAAAGTAGAGTATGTGGAAAACAGCAAAGGTGAGGTCGTCAGCCAAAAGCCCGTCGATGAAGGCAGCAGAGGCTACGATCTGCAGCTCTCGCTCGATATGGAACTACAGTCGAAAGTCGAAAAAGTCATTGAAAAAGAGCTGAGAAGAAGCCGAGCCGCAGGCAACTATATGGTTGACAGAGGATTTGCCGTCATGATGGACCCGAACAACGGGGACATTCTCTCAATGGCGGGGAAACGAATCGATCTCGAAACAAATAAAACACAGGATTTTGCGATCGGAGCATTTACGACCCAATATGAGATGGGCTCTTCTGTTAAAGGAGCGACTGTTCTTGCAGGTTACCAAAGCGGCCTCCCGCATTATAAAACGTTTGTCGACGCACCGCTTAAGTTTAAAGACGGCACGGAAAAGCAATCGTGGACACAAATGGGGACCATTACTGAGCTGACCGCGCTGCAAAGAAGTTCAAACATATATATGTTTCATGTGGCCATGCATATCGCGGGCATTACTTACGTTCCGCACGGCACGCTGCCGGCCGGATTAGATGATATTAAAAAAATGCGCAACTACTACGCTCAATTCGGTTTGGGTGTGAAGACCGGGATTGATCTTCCCCAGGAATCAGCGGGCATGCAGTCAAATCCGCAAATGGTCGGGGGATTGCTGCTTGACTTTGCGATCGGACAATTTGATACATATACGCCGCTTCAAATGGCTCAATATATTTCAGCCATCGCAAACGGCGGGTATCGCGTCCAGCCGCGGATCGTCACAAGCATTCATGAACCGGACAGCAAAAATAAGATTGGAAAAGCGATTGAACAGCGGGATATTAAAATTTTAAACAAAGTAAATAACAGTCCGAGCGATTTTGACCAAGTTCATAAAGGAATGAAATTGGTCACAAGCTCACCTCAAGGAACGGCTTATTCAACATTCCAAGGTTCCGGCGCTGATGTTTCCGGAAAAACGGGAACCGCGGAGACGCACTATTACGGCACGAACAAAAACTGGTGGGGGAAGTACACGTATAACCTGACCTTTGTCGGCTATTATCCGTCAGAACATCCAAGAGTGGCATTCAGCGTCGTCGTTCCGTCTGTTGGAAATGATAAAGATCATGTAAGCAAAAACATTGCTAAGGGAGCAATTGACGCTTACAAAGAACTTGAAAAGAAATACAATAAAAAATAACAAAAGAAAGGGCGGCCGAACATATCGTGCGCCCTTTCTTTCATTCAGGAAAATTGACGTTCACAATAAGAATAGAAGGAGAATGCTCATTTTTTAGCGAATCAATCTAGTGGAATTTCTTTTTATACCAGTCCGTGGCCAGCCTGCAGTGCGAGTATAATGCAAAGGAGGGATTCTGTGGAACAGGATACTCAGCATGTCAAACAGTTTCAATCGAAAACCGATCTTCATGCCGTTTTGACGTCTAACGGGCGTATTATGTATATTTCTGCAAACTGCAAATCGTACTTCAGTTATTCTCAGGAAGAGATGATTGGGTCATTTCTCAAAACGTTCCTGCATGAAGAAGATCAATTTTTGGTTGAAAGTTACTTCTATAATGAGCATCATTTGATGCCTTGCACCTTTCGTCTTATTAAAAAAGATCATACCATCGTATGGCTTGAAGCGGGTGTGGAAATTGTCACACCGCAAATGGAGGGGACGGATCGGGAAATCATCCTCAAAATCAAGGTGCTTGAGGAGAAGACGCCCCGCCGGCCTTATATGTATGAACAAAAGAAGCAAAAGGCAGAACAACAGTCGGAAGATGCGGCTGGAAACGGCGAATTCGAGCGTCTTGTCGAAATGCTGCCGAATCCTTTATATGTCAGCATCAACGGCACAATCGCATACGCCAACAACGCGATGCTTGCCATGCTGGGAGCCGAAAGCAAAGACGAGGTAATCGGCAGGCGCTCTTATGAGTTTATTGAAGAAGAGTATCACGACATTGTGAAAAACCGAATTGTGCGGATGCAAAAAGGAATGGAAGTCGGAATGATCGAACAGACGTGGAGAAGGCTCGACGGCACGCCCGTTCATTTAGAAGTAAAGGCGGCACCGACGACATATAAAAATCAGCGGGCGGAATTGCTGCTTCTGATTGATATTTCTTCACGGAAAAAATTCCAAACGATTCTGCAAAAAAGCAGAGAGCGTTATCAGCTCCTCATTCAGAATTCAATTGATACGATCGCCGTGATTCACAATGATAAATGGGTATTCATGAATGAGTCGGGCATTTCGCTGTTTGAGGCTGAAACATATGAAGATTTAATCGGGAAAAACGTCTATGATCAGCTTCATCCCTGTGATCATGACGGCGTGAAACAGCGGATCCAAAATATTATCAACCGAAAGACCGAGTCAGAAATTATTAAGCAATCGTGGTTTACCTTTAAAAACCGGCTGATCTACACGGAAATGGTCTGCATTCCGACGACGTTTTTCGGAGAAACGGCCGTGCAGGTCATTCTGCGTGACATTTCTGAGCGGAAGCAGACGGAGGAATTAATGCTGAAGTCGGAAAAGCTGTCTATCGCAGGGCAGCTGGCGGCGGGAATCGCTCACGAAATCCGCAATCCGCTGACGGCGATCAAAGGATTTTTACAGCTCATGAAGCCGACGATGGGGGAAAACGAACATTACTTTGAAATTGTGTTTTCTGAACTGAGCAGAATCGAATTAATTTTAAGTGAGCTTTTAATGCTTGCCAAACCTCAGCAAAACGCCGTGAAAGAGCGTGTAAACTTAAAGAAAATTATAAGTGAAGTGACCGCTCTTTTAGAGACGCAGGCGAATCTTAAAGGGATTTTTATCAAAACGGATTACGAACATGACAGCATGTATATTAACGGTGATCAAAATCAGCTGAAACAGGTGTTTATCAATCTGATTAAAAATGCCGTTGAGTCGATGCCGGATGGGGGAACGGTTCACATCATCATGACAGAAGATGAGTATTCCGTTAATGTGACGGTGAAAGACGAGGGTGACGGGATACCGGAAAACGTGCTGAAACGAATAGGCGAACCGTTTTTGACAACGAAAGAAAAAGGAACCGGCCTGGGGCTGATGGTCACATTCAACCTTATTAAAAACCACCAGGGAGCCATCCAAGTAGACAGCAAACCGGATAGAGGCACGGCCTTTCACATTACATTCCCGAAACAATAAAAAAACAACGGCGTTATGCCGTTGTTTAAATAGTCTGCATGGATTCTCTCGTTTTTAAAATAAATGCTTCCAGCCGGTCCAAGCCTTCTCTCAATGTATCCAGTGAATATGCGAATGACAGCCTCACATACCCTTCACCCAATTTTGAAAACGAGCTGCCGGGCACTAGAGCCACACCTGCATCCTCTAAAAGAGCCATACTAAAATCAAACGATGACATTCCGAATGACTTAATGGAAGGGAAGATATAAAATGCGCCTGACGGCTTTACGACGTCAAGCCCCATTGAAACAAGACGGTCATATACATAGTCAAGCCGCTTTTTATACTGTTCTCTCATAATAAGCGCATCATCAACACCGTTTGTCACCGCTTCAAGAGCCGCTTTCTGAGAGATTGAAGACGCGCATGTCACACTGTATTGGTGAACTTTTAAGATGTGCTTGGCAATTTCTTTCGGTGCGAAAATGAAACCGATTCTCCAGCCCGTCATGCTGTGTGATTTTGACAGGCCGTTGATGACGATCGTCTGGTCTCTCAAATAAGACGCGATCGAATAATGCGGTCTGTCATAGGTTAATTCGCTGTAAATCTCATCAGACAGGACAAAAACATTTCTGCCCTTCAGGACGGCTGCGATGTTTTGCAGCTCTTCCTCAGACAATGTCACTCCGGTCGGGTTTGACGGATAAGGAAGAATGACGCATTTTGTTTTTGGTGTCAGCGATTCTTCAATGAGCCGCGCCGTCAGCTTAAATCCGTGTGTCGTCGTATCCACATGGACCGGAACGGCGCCCGACATGCGAATGATCGGTTCGTAGCCCGGATATATCGGTCCGGGGAGAATAACTTCATCGCCCGGAGATAAAATCGTCCGCAAAGACGCGTCAATCGCTTGGCTTGCCCCGGTTGTGACGATGATTTCAGTTTCAGCTTCATAATTCAAGTCAGCTTTTTTCTTCATATAAAGCTGTACGGCCTGTCTCAGCTCAAGGCCGCCCGCGTTCGGAGTATACGCCGTTGCGTTCTCGTCGATTGCCTTTTTGGCAGCCGCTTTGACATGGTGCGGCGTGAAGAAATCCGGCTGGCCGATCGTAAGCGAAATGACATTGTCGTGCTGAGCTACAAGATTTGAGAATTTGCGAATTCCTGAAATTTCAATTTCTTTTACATTCGGATTAAGCAAATGTTCCATAATTCATCACCTTATACTATATATTGAGTTTATCCTATTTTACCACTAGCTGAGCATTTGTCATCTTTTTATTGAACTATCCCGAGTATATGTCCGATATGTGAAAACATACCTTCTTTCAGAAAAAAATAAGACAACCAGCTGAAATGATTGTCTTCATTGTATCATGATCTATCTATTGTGATATGTGGCGAATGTCATTAATACCCGTATTCAAAGCTGACGTCTTCCCGCCATAAGATGTATGGAGCGGGCTTGTCGGGACGCTCTTTCGCCTCTTTTTTCATTTGCAGGTAAGCCGTTTTGCTGATATCTTCTAACACCGTCATTTGATCTTGGTCGAATATGACTACTGTACCCATTTATTACACCCTTCTTCCTGAAAAATCCTTGACTATTTTACCACTCGATGTCAAAAAGTCAATGGGATATCAGAAAAAAGCATTTTTTTATAAAGAGTTCATGGCCAGTTGGACCGAATACATTCACTTTTTCCGTTTCCAGCCGATATATACAGTACAATACTGAATGCGGATAGCGAGGGATTGAATTGTCTTTACAACAATACGATATTTTATTGGATTCAGGCACAAACGAATTAGAAATCGTCAAATTTGAAGTAGGCGTCAATACATTTGGCATAAATGTGATGAAAGTCCGGGAAATCATTCAGCCGGTAGATGTCACATCTGTGCCTCAGTCTCATAAAGACGTAGAAGGGATGATTAAGCTGAGAGGCGAAATTCTTCCCGTCATCAGTCTGTATTCCTTTTTCGGCGTTGATGCCGAAGGAGCAAAAGACGATAAATATATCGTAACGGAATTCAACAAACGGAAAATCGTCTTTCACGTCGGTTCCGTTTCACAAATCCACAGGGTGTCCTGGGAGGCGATTGAAAAGCCGACTTCCCTGAACCAGGGCATGGAGCGGCATTTAACGGGAATCATCAAACTGGAAGACACGATGATCTTTCTGCCTGATTATGAAAAGATCATTTACGATATTGAATCGGCATCGGGAGTTGAGACTTATCATGTCCATCAGGAAGGATTTGATGAAAGACGGGCGGGTAAAAAACTGATCATCGTTGAAGATTCGCCGCTTCTGATGCGTCTTTTGACGGATGAGCTGACTGAGGCGAGGTACAGTGAAATCGTTACGTTTGAAAACGGAAAAGAAGCGTATGATTACGTCGTGGAACTGACGGATAACGGAGAAAACCTGTCAGACCATATTGACATGATTATCAGTGACATTGAGATGCCGAAAATGGACGGGCATCGTTTGACGAAGCTCCTTAAGGATAACCCGCAAAGCTCTGATGTGCCGATTATGATTTTCTCGTCCCTGATTACGGACGACCTGCGCCACCGGGGCGAAGTAGTCGGAGCGGATGAACAGATCAGCAAGCCTGAAATCAGCGAGCTCATTAAAAAAGTGGATACGTACGTGATTGAATAGAAAAAAGCCGATGCATGACGCATCGGCTTTTTTGCGGCGGAATTAAAAATAACTCTCACCAAGTTTTTTAAATACGGGTTTATGATAAGCGGGCTGCTGCCTGTTGGCGGCAAGCGGTTTTTCCTTTAAGCCCACATATTTTTGCAATACGTTTTTCGCTTTTGTCAAAGACATTTGTGCTTTAGGATTGCGGTACGATTGATTTAACGTACCTAAATGCGGAAGATGCCGGAAGTCTTCTTTTGTTGGAGGCATGTGAAAATAGTAGTCTCCGATAGAGATAAGTACGTCTGACTGCTGTTGGCTAAACCTGGGATTATTTGAAAAGTGAAGCCCTATTTTTTTCCCTTTGCCTTCTTTCACAAGCTTTTGTAATGCCCGTTTTTTCAGCAGATAAAGGTATTTAGGGTTGGGGGCGGTTTTTGCATGGCGGTTCACAGTATAAACAGCTTTTGAAAGATTCTCGATGGTTGGCTGCAGCTCTTTCGAATAAGCGTGGTCGTCCATTATTTCTCTCCTTTGCATTGATCAAGTTCATATATAGATTATACTTTTTTAGCGTTGAAATGCAAATATTGATTATAAAAATACGCCTTTTTCTGATGAAAAGGGCGCATCTTTTTCCTTTATTAGACAGTATTCGCATGTTTTTCGGAATCAGCCTTTAATGATTGCTGCACATCGACCTCTGCTGCCTCGGCGCTGTATTTCGGAAGAGCGATAAAATAGAACACAAATACCGCTAAAATCACGATTCCCATGCCGTAATAAAGGTAATCAATATTGGAAACGAATTTCGGAAATAACAGGGCAACCAGTCCGAGTGTAATCGATTGGGCAAACATCATAAAAGGGTCCTGCCAGCCGCTGACCCGGCCCATTATTTTCGGATGAACAATTTTCGGCATCCAGCCGCCGATGGCGATATTGACAGGGCCGATGCACATGCCGAGGACGAAAGCCGCCGCATAATAAATCCACAGCTTATCCGTATAGCCGAGGACAAAAATGAGCAGTCCGGCTGCCAAAATAGGAATCGACATCAAATGATGCGGTTTGACTTTTTTCGCGATCATCGTTCCGATCACACTTCCTGCAAGCAGGCCGAAGCCGAGTGCGACGGTGAAGATGGAAGTATGTGATTCGTAATGATCAGGCGCAAGTCCGTATTTCATCGTAAACATCGGCAGTACGGCAAAGCCGCCGTTGACAAAACCAAAGATAAAAAAGCCGAAAATAAGGGAAGCAAGCAATTTGTTTTTAACAATATATACGATCCCTTCCTTAAAATCAGCGACCGAGTCTTTCAGAAACGAATCTCCCCATTTAAAAGGGCCGTTCGGCTGACGGGCTTCTTTCGGAATGCGGCAGGCGCGGATCAGAAAGCCTGATACAATAAAGCTGACAAAATCAAGGATAATGGCTCCGTGAATACCGATCGTTTTATACATAAACGCGCCTATACCGACGCCGAATACCATGAAGATGCTGAACAGGATCTGGTTAAGTCCCGCCGCTTTCGCGTAATGCTCCTTAGGCAGAATAGCTTGTACAAGGCTGGCTTCCGCCGGGAAAAAGAACTTGGTCACGGCGCTTCTGATGAACAAAATACAGAACACGAGAGGGATGCTCCCGGTGTATAGTGCGGCAAACAATACGATCGTCAGTCCGGCTCTGATCCAGTCACAATTCTCTGCGACCTTTTTCCTGTCAAGCCGGTCAGCTGCGACACCGACAATCAGAAATACGAAAACTGTCGGCAGTGAATACATCAGCTCAGCCAAAGTCGTGTATGCCGGCTGATTTGAAAAATGGTCCAGCAAGTAAAAAGCGAAAGCCATATTACCTACAGTCGTTCCCATTTGAGAAGCGAGTGCTGCGAAAAAGAGACGAACAAAATTGCGATTTTTAAATATATCCATAAACACGCTCCTTACCCTAAAGGTCCCACTGTAATATATTATCATCAGCTCGTTCCATTAACAAATAAGATCTTTCTATCTTATAATAGTCACCCTTGTTCCATTAGGAACGGTAGCGGCAAGTTTAGTGACGTCCTGATTATACATCCGGATGCATCCTTTTGATACCGCTTTGCCGATGGAGGAAGGATTATTTGTCCCGTGAATGCCGTAATGAATTTTAGAGAGGCTGAGCCAATAAGCGCCGAACGGGCCTCCGGGCTTAGGCTGGCGGTTCACGATGTAAAATTCTCCGGTCGGCGTGGTCGTCAATATTTTTCCGACTGCGATGGGGTACGTACGGATGAGCCTGCCAAGGCGGTATAACTCCAGTTTCTTCGCTCCGATATACACGATGATGGAGTAGGGAATGGTGGATGGGTCAGGAAGATTCGGTATGATAATGTGCTGTCCCGCGTATATGACCGATTGGATTGAGGGATTTGCCTGAAGGAGAGCAGCAGTGCTTATTCTGAAGTCTTGCGCAATGCTTGAGATGGTTTCTCCTTGTTTCACTTGATATGTCAGCAGTTTCATCACCCTCCTTTTTGCTCTTTTCCATATACATATTACGGAGGGGGTGTCTGTGCATCAGGATAAAAGTCTTATTTTTGCTCGGTTTTCAATGTGAACAGCGTGATTTCCGGTCTGGCTAAAAATCGATACGGCAGTCTTGTCGTACCGAGCCCGCGATTGACGTAAACGGCTGTGTCATGAAGCGTATACATGCCGTCGGTATACGTTTTTCCGTAAGGAGGCGTAATGAGAGGGCCGAAAAACGGGAGCTGGACCTGGCCGCCGTGAGTGTGTCCCGACAGCTGGAGGTTTACGGGATATCCGCCTATCTCGAGAGCGGCATCAGGCTCGTGGACGATTAAAATGGAAAACGCATCTTCGGAAAGGCGGGACAGGGTGCCTTCATAATCGGGTTTTCCGAGCATTACATCATCCAAAAACGCGAGTTCAATCCGGCTTCCGTCTGTCAGCTGCACCTGACGATAGCCGTTTCGAAACACTTGAAAATCAGCAGCTTCCATCAGAGCCTTGTACGTGTTCGTACCGTAGCCTCCGTGGTCATGGTTTCCGTAAACACAAAGTTTGCCGAAGGGAGCTTCAAGATTTTGCAGCACGGCGAGTGCATGCTGGTGATCATTAAATAAATGCGGCTTATCAATTAAATCTCCCGTAAAGATGAGCAGATCGGGTTTCAGCTGATTGATTTTTTCCGCTGCTTTATTCAAGTCACCGGATGTATACACATCACTGAGATGCGTATCGCTGAATTGAACGATTTTAAAATTGTCAAAGCCGCGGGGGATCAGGCGGTTGGTGATTGTATGCCGGGTGATTTCAATCATGCGCGGTTCAATATACCGGGCATAGCCGTAGCCACCGCAAGCCGTTGCAAGAGCTGCACCCAAAACACCGAATCCTCTTTTTAAAAATGTTCTTCTGGTCATTTTCTCCATATGTAAAACCAACCTTTGTCAGAGTTTTTCTATTATATCATCAGCTTGGCTGAAAAATCCCTTCTCAGCATGTAATGACGCGGAAAGACATCTGTGATAAAATTATGAATGATTATTCATTCAATAAAAGGGGTGGGTTTGTTATGGATAAGAAAGCGGTAATCATTACAGGCGGTTCAAGCGGCATGGGAAAAGCAATGGCGAAAAAACAGGCTGAATTAGGATGGCACGTCATGGTGACAGGGAGGAACCATGAAGCACTTGAGGAAACAAAAAAAGAAATTGAGACCTTTGAGGGGCAGGTCGCCTGTTTTCAAATGGATGTCCGTTCTGATTCCGCCGCTTCAGACATGATTACAGAAGCGAAAAAAGTCTTTGGCCGGCTCGATGCGCTGATTAACAATGCGGCCGGCAACTTTATTTGCCCGGCAGAGAAGCTGACGCCCAATGGATGGAAAGCTGTTATTGAGATTGTTTTAAACGGCACATTTTTCTGCAGCCAAGCCGCGGCAAGGCATTGGATCGAGCAGGAGCAGAAGGGCGTCATCTTAAATATGGCCGCTACATACGCATGGGGAGCGGGAGCGGGTGTCGTTCATTCCGCTGCAGCCAAAGCGGGGGTATTGTCACTGACAAGAACGCTGGCCGTTGAATGGGGGAGCAAATACGGCATCCGCACAAACGCGATAGCCCCAGGCCCGATTGAACGGACAGGCGGTGCGGAGAAGCTGTTTGAATCGGAAAAAGCGGTGTCCCGCACTATGAACAGTGTGCCGCTCGGCCGGCTGGGCACACCGGAGGAAATCGCCGCGTTGGCAGCATTTTTGCTTTCTGATGAAGCGTCCTATATAAACGGGGATTGTATCACAATGGACGGGGGGCAATGGCTGAATCCTTATCCGTTTTAATTTTTCATATATTGATGATTTTGCAAAACAAGCGAACGTTAAAGCCGGCGTTCGCTTGTTTTATTTTCTATTCGAAATTATGATATAATTTTGAAAGATTAAGGGGCGGTTAATTGAAGAAATTATTAAAATGGTTCGTTGTACTATTTGTAAGCAGTTTAGCTATCATCTTTAATATTTGGTACTTTATTATTTGTGCTTTTACTCCGGAGTATTATCAAAATACCAATCTTACATCTGATGAAATAATCAGATTTGAAAAGCTATATCACATCGATTTTCCTGATGAAACGAAATGTATTAAAGCCAGGGAGTATTTGAGTGGGCTCGGAGGCGATACATCGGCTGTATTATATGTGTCTCTGCCAACCAAGCTGGCGGAAACAATTTTATCTGATTATACGTATATGCCAGTAAATCATACTGATCATGCCGGTTCAATGTATGGAGTTGACGTTTCCGAGAGTGTTGGCGGGTTAACAACTCTTACATTTGGCACTTTAGATAAAAAAGGAACTTTCTTTCAGTTGAAACATGATGATGATTGGATATTTAACAGCACTGATTGGAGCCATTATTTTTGGACAGCTGCCGGTTATAATGCTCTTATATTTATCCTTTTATTTGTGATTGTGAAACAAATGAATAACGTCCTTAATTAACCGGTCTGAAGAGTGATCTTAAAAATATCCCCCTTTTATTTTAAGCTGCTGCCATACTGCCTCCTTTTCCCCTAATCTAAACATTTGTGGTGCTGATATAATTGTGTATAATCAGACAAAGATAGAGAAGCAGGTGATAACATGTTGGACCCACTTGATATACTGACGAATATTGATGATGTCATTCCGTATTACCAAGCGATTTTTAACGCTGAAGAACAAAGAGTCGTAGGCTATGAGGTGCTTGGGCGTATTTTGGCAGATGCGGAGATTGAGAGCCTCGGGTCGTTTTTCTTAGATTCCGGCATTCCGGAAGAATATAAGCTTGAGGTCGATGACAGAGTCATCAGGCAGGCGCTGGAGCGGTTTAAAGAAGCTGATCGTGATCTGTTGATTTTTATCAATCAGGATGCGAATGTATTGATGCTTGACCACGGCGAAAGCTTTCTTGAGCTTTTGAAAGAATACGAAGAGCAGGGCATCGAATTGAACCGTATTGTGCTTGAGATCACCGAGCACAATTTCGAAGGCGACATTGAACAGCTGTACCATATGCTTGCCTACTATCGTACATACGGCATTAAAATCGCGGTGGACAATATAGGTAAGGAGAGCAGCAACCTGGACAGAATCGCGCTCCTTTCACCGGACCTTCTGAAAATAGATTTGCAGGCGCTGAAGGTATCTCAGCCGTCACCATCATATGAGCATGTGCTGTACAGCATTTCATTGCTGGCGAGAAAAATCGGCGCCGCGCTGCTGTATGAAGATATAGAAGCTGATTTCCAGCTCCAGTACGCATGGAGAAACGGAGGCCGATTTTTTCAAGGCTATTATCTGCAGGCGCCGAGCGGCGATTTTATAGACCGGAGCCTGTTAAAAGCACGCTTGAAAACGGAGTTTCAGCAATTTATTACGAGAGAAAAAAAGAAGCTGGAAACGGTATATGAACACTCTGAGAATTTTTATAAGCGGGTCAATCAGGCAGTTTCCGAGCTGAAGAAAACCCATCAGGCGGACGATGAGTTTATTAAAAAACTGGCGGAAAACCTGACCGACTGCTGCTTCAGAATTTATATGTGTGATGAAGAAGGCTATCAGCTGACGGGAAATGTGTTCAAGCAGTCCGGCGAATGGCTTTATCAGCCTGAATATATGGAGAAAAACTGGAGCTGGCGTCCGTACTTTTTAGAAAACATCATGAAGATGCGGAATTCAAGAAAAGGTTTTTTCAGTGACCTGTACAGTGATATTGAGACGGGTGAGATGATCAGAACCTTTTCATACCCGATGGATGACAATATGTATTTATTTATCGATCTGCCTTACTCTTATTTATATGAACAGGACGGATTACTTTAAAGCGGCTGCTGTATGCCGCTTTTTTTATAAGTGTGAAAAAGTTTTAAAAAACGATTGACAATGATACTGATAATCATTATCATTTAGTTATAGAGAGAAGTTACTCTCTGTTCCCCAACCCCTCTATCAGATCAAGATCCGAAAAAACTTGGCGCTACCCCCGCCAAGTTTTTTTATGCCGTCTGCGCATAAAAAGGCTTCTTCTCACATACATCTGACAATGGCGGCTCAAAAAGCGAAAAATTTTTTTTGAAAGGTGTATGACATTCCGAAAAAAGCTTCAAACTATTCGAAAACACGGTTTTCCCGTTTATTTCTTTTTGAAAATCCAGCGGGAAAATGCCATCCCGGTCTACTTTATGGTATGATGCTCTGTAGAACTTGTATTATAATAAATACTTGTTGATTTGAAGTTGTTTTTTGAAAGGAGTCTTTTTTTAGAATGTCACAATTAATGGGTATCATCACACGGCTGCAAAGTCTGCAAGAAACAGCGGAAGCGGCGAACGAGCCGATGCAGCGTTATTTTGAAGTTAACGGCGAAAAAATTTGCAGTGTTAAATATTTCGAAAAAAATCAAACGTTTGAACTGACGGTTTTCCAAAAAGGTGAAAAACCTAACACATATCCGTTTGATAACATTGACATGATTTCTATTGAAATTTTTGAGCTCCTTCAGTAATTTGATTTGATTTTTCAGGCTGACCAAGCTTCCGGTCTTCCGCAAGCGGAGCTTTATTAAATGATGCAAAGGAACGTGCTTGTTCGTTTGGTTGTAGACTCTGGAAAGAGGAGTGTCCGTACATGGCTGATTCTTTTCTGTTTTATAATCTTTCTGAGGCACAGATGACCTTTCAAGACGTGACGGAGCGGCTGAAACGCTTTGTCAATAAAGACCCCCGTTCAGCATACGTGCTGTCTGTAGGGACTGATTCACAAGTTTACCGCGACTTCACAAAGTTTATTACGGCTATACACTTGCACCGTACAGGCAAGGGAGCTTGGGGCTGTTTGAAAAATCACGATCTTGCAAGACCGATACATAGCCTTCGCGAAAAAATTTCGCTGGAAACCGCGTTCAGCCAGGAGATGGCTGCGCATATCCTCGACGGCCGTCTTATGGAAATGACAGATTTGCTCTTGCCTTTTGCGGATGAAGGGGCGGATCTTTCATTTGAAGTGCATCTGGATATCGGTCAAAAAGGGCTGACAAAAGAATTGATACAAGAAATGACCGGCCGCATTACCTCGATGGGCATTGAAGCGAAAATCAAGCCCGATTCCTGCACAGCATTCAGTTATGCCAATCGTTACACAAAATAATATTTCATACAGAATCCGCAAAATGTCGAATTATGCGGTTGACGATTTTTTTCTGTTTACTTATTCTAGCGGTAGAGCTGAAAGCAAATTTCACCTTGCTTTCAGAGGTATTCAGTTAAAAATAGGGGGCCTGATTACGTATGAGTCTTATCAGTGAACGATTTACGGAAGAAGAACAGAAACTTCTGCTGAATATCCTGATCAATCAAGAATATGCCATTGAGCTTTTGACCAGCGAAATCAACGATATAGAAGCAGGGTCAAAAAGCGTTGATGGAACCACTTATAAAAAACTCGTAACGCTCTATGACCGTTTTCGGAACGAAAATTAATCAGCGGCCTATAAATTGATACTCGATTGCAAAGAGTATCTTTTTTATTGACGGAAACTTTTCGACAAAAAATGATAATGTTTATATTATTGCAATATAGGGAATACATGCTTTGATGAAAAATGTAAAGGGGTCGAAGTGACATGATTAGCTTACAATCAGATCAGCTTCTTGATGCAACAGTCGGACAATTTATGATCGAGGCGGATAAAGTGGCGCACGTTCAAGTCGGAAACAACCTTGAGCATGCTCTTTTAGTGCTGACCAAAACCGGCTATACCGCCATTCCCGTCCTCGACGCTTCGTACCGTCTGCACGGTTTGATCGGGACAAATATGATTATGAACAGCATTTTCGGACTTGAACGGATCGAGTTTGAGAAGCTGGATCAAATTACGGTTGAGGAAGTCATGCTGAAAGACATTCCCCGTCTCCACATCAATGATCCGATTATCAAAGGATTCAGCATGGTCATTAACAACGGCTTTGTCTGCGTTGAAAATGATGAAGGCGTCTTTGAAGGCATTTTCACGAGAAGAGTCGTGTTAAAACAGTTGAGCAGCCATATCAGGTCATTGAATAAGTAGGCTCGCACGATCAGCCTATTTGTTCTTTTGTATGCCGGAAAAAGAAAACGCATACATATGAGTGGCGCTTGCCTCGGCAGCCTTTATTTTATTAGAATGGTAGATAAGAAATACGAAAGGCATTGAAAAGGAGGACGACATGCAGCTTCAAGAGCTTCATATGCTCGTAGTTTTAGCTGAGGAATTAAACATGAGGAAGGCTGCCGAACGGTTATTCGTGTCACAGCCGGCTCTGTCCCAGCGATTGCAGACCATTGAAAAAGCCTGGGGAACAAAGATCTTTCTAAGATCTCAAAAAGGACTTACGGTAACGCCGGCAGGAGAAAAAATCATACAATTTGCAAATGACGTCACGGATCGGCAAGAAAGAATCAGAGAAAACATTGATGAACTTGAGGGTGAGATTCACGGCACATTAAAGCTTGCCGTCGCCTCCATTATCGGGCAGCACTGGCTTCCGAAAGTGTTAAAAACATATGTGGAACGATATCCGAATGCAAAGGTCTCTCTCATTACAGGGTGGAGCAGCGAAATGCTGAAAAGTCTGTATGAAGATCAGGTACATATCGGCATTATCCGGGGAAATCCGGAATGGAAAGGCCGGAAAGATTATTTAATGACCGATCATTTATATTTGGTTGATACGGAAATTTCCTGTATTGATGATATTGCCCATACCGATCGGCCGTTTATCCAATTCAAAAGTGACAGTACATATTTTCAGGAAATTCAGCATTGGTGGCATCAAAAATTCAAAACCTCGCCGAAACAGACCATCCTCGTCGATCAGATTGAAACGTGCAAGCAGATGGCGCTGCATGGGATCGGTTATGCCATTCTGCCGTCAGTCACTTTAGAAGAGGAAGACAAAGTAAATAAAATGCCCCTGCTTGATACAAAAGATCATCCGATCGGCCGTGACACATGGCTGCTCGGTTATGAGCCGGCATTTGAATTAAAACAGGTGCAGGCTTTTGTTTCTGTCATTAAAGATATGCTGAAGCAGGAACGCCCATTTTAGAAAGACAGCAATCATGCTGTCTTTTTTTTATTTTTTATTGACAATGAAAATCATTATCATTTAAAGTGTTATATATGTTAATGAAAATCATTATCAATTACGAGGTGATCTTATGCAGAAAGCATTAATGATATACGCAAGCATGTCGGGGAATACAGAGGATATTGCCGGTATTATAAAAGAAACACTGAGCGGGCATCAGATAGCAGTTGACTGTCTCGACATGGATGAGGCAAATGCGGATTCTCTCGAAGCATATGATTATGTTTTTGTCGGCACGTACACATGGGGGGATGGTGATCTTCCTTACGAAGCGGAAGATTTTTACGAAGATATTCTGCACAGCCAGCTCAACGGACTGAAAACGGCCTGTTTCGGTTCAGGCGATCACGCCTACCCGAAGTTTTGCGAAGCGGTCACGCTGTTTTGCGATGCGTTTGAACAGGCCGGAGCCAATTTATATCCGGAAACGCTGAAAATCGAGCTGGCGCCCGAGACGGCTGAGGATCAGGAATGCTGCAAAGAATTTGTCCGCGGTTTTCTTGCATGGGCCGCTCGCCACGGAGACCGGTGCCATGTTTCATAAAGGCGCGACGGCTGTCATGGCATCAGTGACCTCAGGATATTTTGTCGCGGTGAAAGACGAAGGTATTTTTCATTTTTCGGCGGAAGAAGGTTGGAAAAGACTGTTCCGAGTGAAAAGCAGGATTCATGTGCTGACTTACATAGGGCCCTACATATTCGCGGCTGGAGAAAAAGGCGCCGTCCTCAGATCAGCCGATCAGGGAAAGACTTGGACGGCCTCCCGATTTCCGACCAGCGCCTCCGTATGGGCCGTTGCCGGGCGGAATGACGGGTTTGTCTGTGCGCACGGCACATATTGCCTCTACTTATCTGATGATTTCGGCGTCACTTGGCATGTGGCTAAGCCCTTTTCACAATTAAAGGAGCCGCCTGTCATCCGTTCGCTTTGTTTACACGGTCAGACGATTTATATCGGCACCCGGATTCATATGAATCATGGCGGCATTTGGGCGTATGATCTGACGGAAGACCGCATCCGGCGTATAAGCCGCGAAAGGCAGCGCATGACGGCTTCAATGATGATGTATCAGAATGACTGGCTCATTGCAGCAAAGGGCGCGGCAAAGGGAGAACGGGGGGAGGTTGCCGTCCGAAACGTGCGGACGCAAGAGGAGTTTGCCATTACAGCCGGGCCCGCCGTACGGGAAAAATCATTTCTCGACGTTTCTGAGGATAACGGGATTATTTATGTTACATCATCACAGGACGAAAACGGATTTTCGCGTATTTATCAAGCTGATCTCGCCGCCGGTGAATTAAAGTGGTTTGATACGATCCGCGGTCACGGATGGCGGGTGGCAAACCGGGAAGAAAACTTTTTTTGCGCGGGCCTTTACGAAAGTAAGTTTGTCAGACCGTATGAGGCGGTTCGGCTCGCACATTAGTTTTTATGCATAAAGGAGAGACGAAGATGGGGAATGTACTGCTTGTTTACGCTACAATGTCAGGAAACACCGAGGCGATGGCGGATTTAATTGAAAAAGGGCTGATCCAAGCACAAGCATCCGTAGACAGATATGAAGCGATGGATATTCATGCCGAACTTTTTAATGATTACGAGTATATTTTATTAGGCACATATACGTGGGGAGACGGGGATCTTCCTGATGAAATGCTCGATATTGCTGAAGATATGGAAAACCTGGAGTTTACGGGAAAAACATTTGCTTTGTTCGGTTCCGGAGATACGTCCTATGAGTTTTTTTTCGGGGCGGTTGACGAATTGGAAAAAGTAATCACGGCCCGCGGCGGGCGGGTGGTGCTGCCGTCGGTCAAAATTGAAAACAACCCTGAGGGCAGTGAGGAAGAAGAGCTCCGGGAATTCGGAAGACAGTTTGCCGCGCTGTGCAGCCAGCCGGCAGAATAAAGGCTTGTTCCTTTTTTTCTTGTCTTTGTATCCTTCCTTTGTTACAGTAATGAGGTAGAAAATCAGAGGAGGACAATACATATGAAAATGATGGATGCAAATGAAATTATTTCATTTATTCAAAATAGTACAAAATCAACGCCTGTAAAAGTGTATGTAAAAGGCGATCTCGAAGGAATCAGCTTTGGCGATTCCGCTAAAACATTCCTGAACGGCCAATCCGGCGTCGTTTTTGGCGAGTGGGCTGAAATTAAAAGCGCAATCGAAGAAAACAAAGACAAAATTGAGGATTATGTCATTGAGAATGACCGCCGCAACTCTGCGATCCCGATGCTTGATTTAAAAGATGTTAAAGCGAGAATCGAGCCCGGCGCTATTATCCGCGACCAAGTCGAAATCGGCGACAATGCCGTTATCATGATGGGTGCGTCTATTAATATCGGTTCAGTCATCGGCGAAGGTACGATGATTGATATGAACGTTGTTCTCGGTGGGCGCGCGACTGTCGGCAAAAACTGCCACATCGGAGCGGGTTCTGTATTAGCGGGCGTTATTGAGCCGCCTAGCGCTAAGCCTGTTGTCGTGGAAGACGACGTTGTGATCGGCGCAAATGCGGTTGTGCTTGAAGGCGTAACAATCGGTAAAGGCGCGGTTGTCGCTGCGGGAGCCATCGTTGTGAACGATGTCGAACCATATACCGTTGTAGCGGGAACACCTGCGAAAAAAATCAAAGATATCGATGAAAAAACAAAAGGCAAAACAGAAATCAAACAGGAATTACGCCAGCTGTAAGGAATGGTTTGATAGAATGGGCGTGGATGATAAAATCCACGCCTTATTCTTATCTCAAGGAGGAATACATATGGAAAAAGAGCGGCTCATTGCCATCCGAAGAGATCTGCACCGCATTCCGGAGATCGGCTTTCAGGAATATAAAACCCAGCAGTACCTGCTGAATCTATTGAACCAATATCCGGAGGAAAGAATTGAAATTGAAACTTGGAGAACCGGCATCTTTGTCAAAGTCAACGGCACGGCTCCGGAAAAAATGCTCGCCTACAGAGCGGATATAGACGCTCTGTCGATTGAAGAGCAGACGGGACTTCCGTTTGCATCTGAACACCCCGGTTTTATGCACGCATGCGGCCACGATATGCACATGACCATCGCGCTCGGCATTATTGATCATTTTGTCCATCATCCCGTCAAACATGATCTGCTCTTTTTATTCCAGCCGGCTGAAGAAGGACCGGGCGGAGCGGAACCGATGCTTGAAAACGATGTGCTGAAAAAATGGACGCCGGATTTGATTACCGCTCTCCATATAGCACCTGAGCTTCCTGTAGGCACAATCTCCACCAAAAGCGGATTGCTGTTTGCCAATACGAGCGAACTCGTCATCGATCTTGAGGGGAAAGGCGGGCATGCGGCATATCCGCATACAGCAGACGACATGGTCGTTGCCGCGAGCACGCTTGTCACGCAGCTGCAAACGGTCATATCCAGAAATACGGATCCGCTTGACAGCGCTGTGATAACTGTCGGAACGATTACCGGGGGCACGGCGCAAAATATCATCGCAGAGCATGCTCATCTGGAGGGAACCATCCGGACGCTTTCCGAGGAATCAATGCGTATGGTGAAAAAGCGGATTGAAGAGCTTGTCAAAGGAATTGAAATCGGCTTCCGATGCAAAGGAAAAGTCACGTATCCGTCCGTTTATCATCAAGTTTATAATACAAGCGGCCTGACCGAAGAATTTATGCAATTTGTCAGCGATCATCAGCTTGCTGACGTGAAAACGGCGAAAGAGGCGATGACCGGAGAAGATTTCGGATATATGCTGAAAAAATATCCCGGCTTTATGTTCTGGCTGGGGGCCGATTCATCCCATGGGCTTCATCACGCAAAGCTGAACCCGGATGAAGATGCAATGGAAACCGCGGTAAATGTCATGGTCGGATATTTTTCGAAGTATGCCAATTAAATCCGAAAAGAAGAATAATCTAACAAAAATTGAGCATTCTACATAACGGAGGTGTTCAATATGACGAAAAAAATTGGAATTGAACAATCTTTATCGGATGTAGAACAGGCGTTAAAACAAAAAGGATATGACGTAGTGATGATGAAGACTCCTGAGGATGCGAAGAATTGTGACTGCTGTGTCGTAACCGGACTTGACAGCAATGTCCAAGGAATTGCCGATACGTCAACTCAGGCTCCCGTCATTACGGCTTCCGGAATGACCGCCGACGAAATCTGCAGCGAAGTGGAAAAAAAATTTCATTAAAAAGAAAAAACCGAAGCTTACGCTTCGGTTTTTCTATTCGGCGGAAGCGGCGTTTTTAAAACGGTCGAGCGCGATTTTCATTTCTCTCCGCAGTACGCGTTCAACCCGCCATTGCTCCATATTTTCTGTTTTGGCAATGATTCTGATCACCATTTCTGACGAGCTTAAATCCTGAACCCCGATGACGTCCGGCCCTTCCTTAATCTGCGGGAGCTCAGCGGCTGCTTTGTCACACGCGGTTTGCAGGATTTGAATGGTTTCATCAAGATTTTTTTCAAGCGGCACTTTAATATCGACAAGCGCCTGCATCGTTCCGCGGGAATGGTTGCTCACATTCGTAATGCCCCGGTTGGGAAGATAGTGAAGCGTGCCGTCAAAGCTCCGGATTTGCGTCGTACGGAGACCGACCTGCTCGACAATGCCGCTGTAGCCGGCAACCGTAATATAATCACCGACGTCGATCTGTTTTTCCAAAAGGATAAAAAATCCGGTGACGATGTCACTGACAAGCCCCTGAGCCCCGAAGCCGACTGCGAGACCGACCACGCCGGCGCCGGCAATGAGAGCGCTCGGATTGTAGTGAAATAAATCCAAAATCATTACGATAAAAACGAAAATCAGGATGTATCCATATACATTAAGCGCGAGGCTTCGCAAAGTATAAGCGCGGCCTGTAGAGAGGTTGTTTTGTTGCTCGAATTTCTGAAACAGATGCTTGATCAGCTTTTTTCCTGCCGTCCGGAAAATAAAATACGCTAAAATAATGAGAGCCAGCTTTATGATGAAAATCCCGGCAGATGTGAGAAGCCCGGCCCAATCAAAGTGTTTTAGATCAATCATAGTGATGTCTTCCTTTCAAGTCTATTGCGGAAAAAGCTAAAAGTGATATACCCGTTTTTAAAATAAAATAAACCTTTTAATAGAAATCAGTTATTTCATTTATGATTTGTTCATATTGCCCGGTTTCAATATGATCATTTTTGTGAAGATATGAACTAAGGAATCGCCACACTCATTTTAACATGGTGATTCAGCCAAATCATATCCTTTGGAGGGAAAACAGGATAACGTTGCCCGGCGGACTGAAAGCCCCGGCAAAAAACCTTTTTCGTAAGGAGGGAAATAAGATGAAATTACGTCAGCAAATGCCTGAATTGACAGGCGCTAAAGCATGGATTAACAGAGAAGTCACGAAGGAACAGCTGGTCGGCGGAAAGCCGGCACTGATTCACTTCTGGTCCGCCAGCTGCCGCATGTGTAAAGAAGCGATGCCTGAGGTGAACGGGTTTCGTGATAAATATAAAGATCAGCTGAATGTGGTGGCCGTTCACATGCCCCGTTCCGAAGATGATCTTGATCTTGAGAAAATCAAGAAAACAGCGGCTGAACATGATATCTCTCAGCCGATTTACGTCGACAGCGATCATACGCTGACTGAAGCATTTGAAAATGAATATGTGCCGGCTTATTACGTTTTTGATAAAAGCGGACAGCTCCGCCATTTTCAAGCGGGAGGAAGCGGGATGAAAATGCTTGAAAAACGCGTCAGCCGAGTACTTTCAGAAACGGAGCAGGCATCTGAGTAATCGGGGCAATCTCCGTCGGACTATTGTCTCGGTTCCGCAAACCCTTTGCCGTTTAGGTAACAGGGTTTTTTTGTGCCTATTGGACAAAAAATTCCAATATGACATGTGTGGCTTAAAAAATAAGAGAAACAGCCGTAAACACGCTGTACCGCTTGTTTTATCCATATCATTATCTTTTACATATTATAGTCGAAAATTGTAGATATCACGCTAATTTTCATTAAACAAGTAATTTCAAGTTATATTTTGAAATGGTTGAATAAATTGGAACTTTGTCCAGAATCCCCTATATGATAAGGATTTTTGTATATAAAGTACCATTTTCAGAAAATAAGCAATTTTTCATAGAGTAAATAAAATAGTAAAATGATAAAATAATAGTTGATAAAATTACTTTTGTAATCTAATATCTTAATAAAAGCGTTTAAATTTTTGACAGGGGGTTTTACACATGTTTAATGAAAGAGAAGCGCTGCGCTTACGTTTAGAACAATTAAACGAAGCAGAGGTAAAAGTCATTCGTGAATATCAAATAGAACGTGATAAAATATATGCAAAACTGAGAGAATTAGACAATACAGGCAGCCTGTCCGATACAAAAAAAGAGTTTCGTCCGGAGAAAAAAAGTGACTCTCTCCCGGTGCTTGCAGAGCTTGCGGCACAGGAAATGAGAAGCTATCAAAAGCCGCAGACACAGCCTCAATCCTCCCAGCCGCAGATGCAGTCTATTACGTCTCTTCCCGCCGGCATTCCAGACGGTTCTACAAGAAGAAGAAGAGGGACGGCGAGACCGGGATCAAAAGCGGCAAAACTGCGCGAAGCAGCGATTAAAACGTTGAAACGCCACAATGCAGCGATCAAAAGTTCCGAACTGCAAAAGGAAATTGAAAAGGAAAGCGGCCTTGAAATTCCTAATATGACAACATTTATGCAAAGCTTAATTAAAATGTATCCGGAAGTGAAAAAACCATATCGCGGCCAATATATTCTTGAGGGAGAAATTTCTCAGGAAACAGCAGAAACGGCAAATGATACGGCTGCTGAATAAAACAGTAAAAACTGCTTGCGTTACTCAAGCAGTTTTTTTGCGTTTTCCCGCTTATTCTGCGGAAGTGACGCATCTTTTCCAGGCTTTTTTTCAAGCTTGACGACATATTTTTGGAAAGGCTTTTCGCCGTCAGCACGTTCTTTCAACGCATCCAGTTTTTCATCAAGCGACTGATCGCGGGACTCTGATTGTACAAATTGTTTTTGCAGGGAGATGACTTGTTCGGTAACGGCTTTAAGCAAGTCTTCTGCCTGAACAGTCTCTTTGGAAACAGAAGGGATTTCCAGAGCTTGTTCCGCTGGTTCCGCCGTGCGGCTGTCAATATCAGCAAAATGGCCGGCAATCCAAGCATCACTTTCGTCCAGCTGCCGTTTATACGAAAGAATGGTTTCTTGAAATAACTTTTCTTTCGTTTTTTCTATTTCTACAAGCCGTTCTTTTGTTTCTAGTATTCGATCTCTCATATGATTAATTTCTATTTTAATATGTTTGAGCTGGTATTCTTTTTCTATCATTTGTGTTTGGAGCCGGGTATTTTCGTCTGCAGCGGCATGATAACGCTGTTTCATATCTTCGTGAGAAGTCCGTTCAGTTTGAATGGCGGTCTCAAGTGAGCGGATGCGGGTATGTAAGTTTTTGTTTTCTTCTTCAAATTTTACATTTGTAAGATGCAGACGGTGCTTTTCTTCCATCTCATTTTTCCGCCGAAACGTTTCCTGCTGAAGCAGTTCTTGCAGAATGACGATTTTATCGAGCAGCCCGGCTCTGATTTCATGCAAAGAACGTTCCGTGTCACTTGTCTGTTTGTGTTTTTGAGCCATGGCTTCCAATTCGTCAGAAAGCTTGTGAAGCCGCTCTTTAATATTGGCGTTTTCCTCCTGAAGCTTATTATTTTTCTGATGGAAGTAGCTTGCTTCAAATTCTGAAATTAATTTTCTGCATCTGGAAAGTTCGGATTTCAAGTAAAGGTTCTCTTGAGAAGTGTCGTGGAAAAACGGACCGGATATTTTCATAAGAACCATCTCCCTCATGATGTTAACACTACAATATGGGAAAGGATCAACGGCTATTCCTCTTAATTAAACAGACAAGCACCGTAATATTGTATTTCGGCTGAGGCGTTTGCTATGCTTTTATATAGAATGGGAGAGAGATGACATGAAACGGGTGAATGTAATATTAGCGGGGGGAGCTTCCCGAAGATTCGGAGAACCGAAAGCTTTTGCAAAGTGGAAGGGCGGCATGTTTTATGAACAGGCGAAAAAAGCCTTCGGCGGCGGAGAAACGGTAATTATCAGCCGCCCTGAGCATATAAAAAAGTTCTTATCAAACAGGGAGCGGCATGTTTTTGCCGATGAGCCGCGGTTTCGGGGAATGGGCCCGCTGGCCGGCATATATACGGCAATGAAACAAACGGAAGGCGAAACATACACGGTCATATCCTGTGACACGCCGCTCGTGACAAGAAAGACGATGGCTGCACTTGAAATGAAGCTGACCGGAAATCTGGACGCTGTCATACCGGTTTGTGAAAACAGAGAGCAGCCCCTCTTGGCGGTTTACCATAAACGGGTGCAGGGTGTGCTTTTTGATCAGCTGACACAAAACAAACTGAAAATGACAGACACGCTGAAACGGCTGTCTGTCTGTTATGTGCAGGCTGAAGACATCGGCGCCGGGCCGGAGGAGTTCGCTAATATCAACACACGGGACGATTACACCAGACTTTTGGCGCATGTCGAGTCTTCAAATCAGGACTGATCGGGAAGAAACATGGTATGATGGAAATAAAAATGCAAGGGGACAACACAGATGGAAGAGCGCTATTCGCGGCAGACAAGATTTAAGCCGATAGGGGAAAAAGGGCAGCAGGCGCTGGCTGACAGCAGTGTCCTGATTGTCGGAGCCGGAGCCCTCGGAACAGCCGCGGCAGAGGGCCTGGCAAGAGCCGGAGCGGGCCGTATGACGATTATTGACCGGGATTATGTGGAATGGAGCAATTTACAAAGACAGCAGCTGTATACAGAAGAAGACGCGAGACAGCGCCTGCCGAAAGCAATGGCGGCCAAGGCGCGTCTTTTGGCGGTAAACAGTGATATACATATCGATGCTTACGCGGCGGAAGGTACGGCGGAAACGCTCGAACCGCTGATCGAACAAGCGGATTGCATCGTGGATGCGACAGATAATTTTGAAACGAGAATGGTCATCAATGATCTGGCGCTGAAAACGGAAACACCTTGGATTTACGGTGCCTGTGTCAGCAGTCAGGGAATGTGCATGACGATTATTCCGGGGGTTACGCCGTGTTTATCCTGCCTGTTTGAGCAAATGCCCGTGGGCGGAGCGACATGTGATACAGCAGGTATCATACCTCCGGCGGTTCATATCGTCTCCGCTTATCAGCAGGCTGAGGCGCTGAAATTGCTGACAGGAAATCATGCGGCGGTAAATCGGCGCTTTTTCACGTTTGACGTGTGGAATAACACCAATATGAGCATAAATGTGGATCAGATCAAACGGGATCATTGCCCTTCCTGCGGCGCGGAGCCCGTATATCCGTATCTGCAGCCTGAAAACAGGCCGAAAGCAAGCGTGCTGTGCGGAAGAGACACCGTTCAAATCAGATCGGAAGCCTTAAAGAGGCTGGATAAAGAAGAGCTTGTCAAACGTCTGAAGCAGATCGGTAAAGTGGAAGCAAATGAATTTCTGCTGCACATGGCGTATGAGCGCTTCAGAATCGTTATTTTTCAGGATGGCCGGGCTCTGATTCACGGTACAAACGATATAAAAGAAGCAAATTCAGTTCTGGCCAGGGTGATCGGACTGTAGGAAGGGGAGATATTGCTATGCTTGAAAAAAGAACGCCGATTCAGGTGGACGAAGCAGTCCGCCGGGTGAGCCGGTATAAAAAACAGGGGGATACCGAATGGGTGGCGCTTGAGGACAGTCTCCACCGCTATTTGGCGGAGGATCTTAAGGCGGATCATGATGTGCCGGCCTTTAACCGTTCCCCGTATGACGGGTTTGCCATCAGGGCGAGCGATTCAAAAACGGCTTCCCGTGACAATGCCGTCACCTTTGAAGTCATTGACCATATCGGAGCCGGCGCCGTGTCAGAAAAAGAACTCGGGCCTTATGAAGCGGTCCGCATTATGACGGGGGCGCAGATTCCAAAAGGCGCGGATGCCGTAGTGATGCTTGAGCTGACAAAAACGTTTTCTGAAAACGGGACGAATTACATGTCAGTGAAACGCCCTTTTCATGCGGGCGATAATATTTCATATCAAGGAGAAGATGCGAAAAAGGGCAGCTCGCTATTAAAAAAAGGGACGAAAATCACGCCGGGCGTAACCGCTCTTTTAGCAACCTTCGGCTATGCTTCCGTTCCCGTGGTCAGAAAGCCGGTTGTCGGCATTATCGCAACGGGAACCGAGCTTCTTCATGTCAGCGATCCGCTTGAGCCGGGGAAAATCCGCAACAGCAACGCTGCCATGGTGTATGCCCAGGTCATTGAAGCGGGCGCGGTACCGCTGAACTTAGGGAAAATTTCCGATGATTTTGATGACAGCTATGCTGCGGTGAAGGAAGCTATGAAAAAAGTTGATTTTCTGATCACGACCGGCGGCGTGTCAGTCGGCGATTTTGATTTTCTTCCAGACATTTATAATAAGCTCGGAGCGGAAGTTCTTTTTAACAAAGTGGCAATGCGCCCGGGGAGCGTGACAACTGTCGCCCGGGCCGATGACATGCTGCTGTTCGGCCTTTCAGGCAATCCGTCCGCATGTTATGTCGGATTCACCCTGTTTGTCAAACCGATGATTCAGACGTGGCTTTTGAATGAAAAACCTCATTCCGGATGGGCGGAAGCCGTGTTAACAAACGACTTTCCGAAGCCGAATCCGTTTACGAGATTTGTGAGGGCATTTGTTTATCATAAGGACGGAAAGATGATGGCGTCACCGGTCGGTCTCGACAAATCAAGCTCAGTCACATCTCTAGCCGAAGCAAACGCGTTTATCCTTCTGCCGGGAGGAACGAGGGGGTATGAAGCGGGCCGGACGGTTCACGTGCTCCTCATCCGTGATGAGAATGGAAGTGAATGGCCGTGGTCAATTCTTTCCCGATCGTCCAGATCGTAGGTTTTCAAAACAGCGGTAAAACAACGTTTATTGAACGTGTGCTGAAAGCGGCGCCGAAAGAGTGCGATATTGGATGTTTAAAACATCACGGACATGGCGGAGAACCGGAACCTTTTTCTGACGGAAAAGACTCGGAGCGTTTTTCAAAAGCCGGAGCCGCGGTTACGGCAGTAGAAGGGGACGGCGTCCTGCAGCTTACGGCGCGAAAAAAATGGGATCTGGCGGGTTTGATCAGTCTGTATGAATGTCTGGGAATTGACGGTCTTCTCATAGAGGGATTTAAACATGCGCCGCATCCGAAAATCATTATGATCAAAGACAGCGAAGATTGGCAAAAGCTCAAACATTTGGAGCGCGTGATCGCGGTTATCAGCAGAAATATGGAGCATATGCCGGCAGATGCAGGCATGCCCGTATTCCATGCGGATGATCCGGCTGCCATTATGTTTGTGCTTTCGCAGCTGAAAGGGGAATCTGCATAAATGGAACGTTTTCAAATTACAAGGGAACCTATCATTGCGGAAAATATCGTAAAAAAAGTTGAAAAGCGTGAAGCCGGCGCCATCACAACGTTTATCGGCACGGTCAGAGAGTGGACTGCAGGACGGCGGACGGTACGGCTCGAATATGAAGCGTATGAACCGATGGCTGTTCAAATGCTTTCTCAAATCGGCGATGAAATCAGTGCGAAATGGGAAGGAGCCGAAGCTGCAATCACACACCGTGTCGGCGTCCTTGATATCGGAGAAGCAGCGGTCGTAATCGCCGTGTCTTCACCGCACAGAAAGGCGGCATATGAGGCGAATGAATATGCAATTGAACGGATAAAACAGATTGTGCCGATATGGAAAAAAGAAATCTGGGAAGACGGCGAAGAATGGATAGGCGATCAGCTGGAAACAACGCCCTATCCGAACGGAGAACCGGATTTGGATAAAGGGGAATCGCGATGATTAAAGTACTATTGTTTGCCGGGCTTGCGGAGCAGGCGGGAACACCGGTCATTGAACTTGACGAAAAAGAGACGGCGGCGTCTGCTGTAAAAACACTGTTAAAGGAACGGTACGGACTTCAGACGATTGACAATGCCATGATCGCAATCAATGAAACATATGTAAAAGACAACAGCATCGTAACAGAAGGTGATACCATTGCCTTTATCCCTCCTGTAAGCGGAGGGTGAAAAAAGAGCCGGATGAGCATCATTGCCATCCGGCTTTTTTGTATATAGGAGCTGAATTCCAGAGAATATCTAAATGGGATTTAAAGGGATTTGTGATTGAGACGGTTTTGATTAGATGAATAGGCTGAAGACAGTGCCTTCACAAGGCTTTGAGCCTCCCGTCATACCGGTCTGACAATACTTTTTTTTACATAATTATGGAACGTAAAGCTAAGAATTTGTGTTACAATTTAGCATAAATACGCAAACGGCAAAAAAATTGAAACTTCTCTCAGCCTAAAGCGTACGTATAAACAGAATAATACATAGGAGGCATCAGCAATATGGAACCAAACCTGGAAAAAAGCAATACGGCAGTAACGGAAAAGCCGTCAATTTTCGGCGTCATTACAAGTCCTGTTGTGCAGTTTAAAAGATTAAAAGAAAAGCCGGTCATCGGCATTCCTCTCCTGATTGTCATCATTCTCATCGCGGCCGGCAGTATTTTGCGCGGACTGGGGATGAATTATGAAGAAGTGCTGAACAGCACATCTCTTGACGGATTGTCGGATGATCAGATTGAAATGACCAAAACCATTGCTAAATTCGGCTCGATGTTCGGAGGAATCTTCGGGGGCATTATCGCTCTGTTTATCGTTCCGCTCATTTACTGGCTGTGCGTCAAAATTTCAGGCGGCGTGACAACTTACAAAAAAATGCTCTCACTCAGCCTGTTTACGGCATTCATTACCAATATCGGCTTAGTCATTAACGGTCTTGTCACTTATTTTACCGGTGCGGGCTCACTGTACGCCGTTACATCTTTGGCGAGTGTCATACCGGCCGGAGACGGCGTCGCGGTCTTTTTAAGCGCGTTCGACATTTTCAGCATCTGGAGCTATATTCTGCTCGCTTTGGGACTTCGCTATACAGGCGGCATTTCAAAAAAAGCGGCCTGGACTTCCGCGATTGTCCTGTTTGTTATTATGCTTTTGGTTTCGGCAGTCGGAGGACTGTTAAGTTCAGTGACAGCAGGTGTATAACATGAAAAAAATTTGGATCGGAATCGGCATCGCCGTAATTGTTGCAGTATTCATCGGTATCAATATTTATAAGTCTGCCGCTCCCGCGGGCGGCAGCGCCGGGAAAAAAATCGAAACCGGAACCTTGGAAAACAGAGAAATCTCCTCTACGGTCATGGTTCCGGGAACACTTAAATTCTCTAAAGAACAGTATGTTTTTTATGAAGCGGATAAAGGAACTCTTGATAAAGTGAAAGTAAAAGAAGGCGACAAAGTAAAAAAAGGGTCGTCGTTAGTCACGTATACAAATGAGCAGCTCAATCTTGATAAAGAACAAAATGAGTTGACAGAACAATCAAAACGGATGCAAATCGAACAAGTTGAAGAAAAACTCAGAGCATTAAACAGCAAGGAACAAGATCTGGCAAAACAAGTGGGAGAAGCTGAAGCCAAAAAACAAATTGAATCCGAACGGACTGATCTGCAGCTTCAGCAAAAAACGGCGGAAATCGAATTAAAGCAATCTGATTTGCAAAAGCAGTCTCTTGAAAATCAAGTGGCGAATCTCAATGTTAAGAGTGAGATGGACGGGACGGTTATCTCGGTAAATCAAGAAGCGGCTTCTAAAAAATCGGATATTCAAGAACCGGTTATACATATAGGAGACCCGGAACACCTGATCGTTGCCGGCAATTTGTCCGAATACGACACGCTGAAAGTGAAAAAGGGCCAAAGCGTTACGATTACCTCAGACGCCATTCCCGGTAAAACGTGGAAAGGGAGAGTGGCGGCTGTCGGCCTCGTTCCTGATCAAAAGTCAAGCGCTGCTTCGGGGGAAAGCACGGAACAGGCCGTGCAGTATCCGTTCCAGGTTAAGCTGATCGGAAACCTTCCGGAGGGCAAGCCGGGGTTTAAATTAATTATGAACATTGAAACCGACAAACGGAAAGCCGATACGCTGCCGTCCTCCGCGGTCAAAAAAGACGGAGATGAGCACTGGGTCTTTACGGTAAAAGACGGGAAGGCCAAACGCGTGAAAGTTAAAGTCGGCGATACCGCAAATCAGCTTACGGAGATAAAAGAGGGGCTTTCAAAGGATGATAAAGTCATTCTGAATCCGGCTGACGGTTTGACTGACGGAACGGATGTGAAAGCATAGATGATTCAGCTTTCAAAGGTGAAAAAAAGCTATCAGATCGGCAAGGAGACGTTTGATGTTCTTCGTTCAATCGACCTGACGATTGAAGAAGGAGAATATGTGTCAATTATGGGACCGTCGGGATCGGGAAAATCTACGATCATGAATATCATCGGCTGTCTGGACAGACCGACGTCCGGCAGTTACAGGCTTGCGGGCGAAGATGTTTCTTCATGTACCGAAAAAGAGCTTGCGGCGGTCCGGAACAAATCAATCGGATTTGTCTTTCAGCAATTTCAGCTGCTGCCGCGATTGAATGCAAGAAAAAATGTCGAACTCCCCATGATCTACGCCGGTATCGGCAAAAAAGAGCGTGAGGAACGGGCTGAGCATGCGCTGGAAAAAGTCGGTTTGGCGGATCGGATGCGTCACATGCCGAATGAGCTGTCAGGCGGCCAGAAGCAGCGTGTCGCGATTGCAAGAGCCATCGTGAACGAACCGAAGCTCATTTTAGCTGATGAACCGACCGGCGCGCTGGATACGAAAACAAGCATTTCTATTATGGAGCAGTTCACAGAGCTTAATGCAGAGGGCGTGACCGTGGTGCTTGTCACTCATGAGCCTGAAGTGGCGGACTGTACAAACAGAGTGATTTTCGTCCGTGACGGCATGATCGTTTCCCGCGATGCTGAGCAGAGGAGAGTGGGAGAATGAGCCTGTTAGAAAATCTCCGGATGGCCCTCAGTTCCGTAAGAGCTCACAAGCTGAGATCGATTCTGACGATGCTCGGAATCATTATCGGCGTCGGTTCAGTAATTGTTGTTGTGGCTGTCGGCCAGGGCGGAGAGCAAATGCTGAAGCAATCCATCAGCGGGCCGGGCAATACGATTGAATTGTTTTACCTTCCGAGTGATGAAGAATTAACAGCCAATCCGAACGCCTTACAGGAAGCGAGTTTTACAGAAGAAGATATTAATGGATTAAAAGGAGTGGACGGCGTAAAGCAGGTTGTCGCTTCCGCGGTAAAATCCATGACGGCCCGTTACCATGAAGAAGACACGGATATTACGCTGAACGGCATTAACAGCGGCTACATGGACGTAAAAAAGCTGGACGTTCAAGATGGACGGACATTTACGGACAATGATTTTCTTTCCGGGAAAAGAGCGGGAATCATCTCGAAAAAAATGGCTGAAAAGCTGTTCGGGAAAACGTCTCCGCTCGGAAAAATCGTCTGGGCCGGCGGACAGCCCGTTGAAGTAATCGGCGTACTGAAAGAAGAGAGCGGTTTTTTATCGTTAGGACTCAGTGAAATGTATGTGCCGTTCAACATGCTGAAAACGTCTTTCGGTACTAACGACTACAGCAACGTTTCCGTTCAGACGGAGTCCGCTGATCAAATCAAAACAACAGGAAAAGAAGCGGCCCGTCTCTTAAATGACAATCACGGTACAAAAGAGGCCTATCAAGTCATGAATATGGAAGAAATCGCGGCGGGAATCGGTCAGGTCACGACCGTCATGACGACGATCATCGGTTCGATCGCCGGTATTTCTCTCATTGTCGGCGGGATCGGGGTCATGAATATTATGCTCGTATCAGTGACGGAACGGACAAGAGAAATCGGCATCCGCAAATCGCTCGGTGCCACGAGAGGACAGATTCTGACACAATTCTTAATTGAATCTGTTGTGCTTACATTAATCGGCGGCTTAATCGGAATCGGTCTCGGCTACGGGGGAGCATCACTCGTTTCTCTTATCGCAGGCTGGCCGTCGCTCGTTTCCTGGCAGGTGGTTTGTATCGGCGTACTGTTCAGTATGCTGATCGGTGTCATTTTCGGCATGCTGCCCGCCAACAAAGCATCACGCTTAGATCCGATTGAAGCATTAAGGTATGAATAACCTGCGCCCCATGCAGTCTGCATGGGGTTTTTTGTGTTTTAATGATTGAATGAATATAATAGACTTTTTTCATTTATGATAAAAAGAAAATGTCATACAATTGTCCCCCTTTTTGTCGAATTTACAGTTTACAAACCCTATGTACATACGTTAATATGAACAAATGTGAAAGATTTTGATAGTTATTGAATGAATTTGAGTGATTTTAGTTGCTTGAAGTAAAAAAAGCGTTTACAATTATCTTGCAGCCGAAATGAATACGTTTTCAAAGGAGGCGGAATATGCTCACTCCTGAAAGGTATCAGCTGATTATGGATCAGATTGAAAAGCGAGATGTGGTGAAGATTCAAGAGCTGATAAGCATGACAAACGCTTCTGAATCAACGATCAGAAGAGATTTATCAACACTTGAAGAGCGCGGGTTTTTAAAGCGCGTTCACGGCGGGGCGTCTAAACTTTCCAACAGCAGGCAAGAACCCGATATGCTTGAAAAATCCTCCAAAAACCTTCAAGATAAACTGAAGATCGCAGAAGAAGCGGCATCTTTATTAGAAGAAGGTGACTGTATTTACCTCGATGCGGGAACAACTACATTGCACATGATTGATTTTATAGATCATACAAAGGACATTGTGGTTGTCACAAACGGAGTTATGCATATCGACGCTTTAATAAGGAAAGGGATTCCTTTTTATCTTCTCGGAGGATATGTGAAGCATAGAACAGGTGCGATGATCGGCGGCGCCTCATTAACGGCGGTCAGCCAGTACCGTTTTGACAAAAGCTTTCTCGGGGTGAACGGCGTGCACATTGAAGCCGGCTTTACAACACCCGATCCGGATGAGGCTCTTCTGAAGACAAAGGCTGTGAGACAGGCGAAAAATGCGTATGTTTTAGCCGATCCTTCTAAATTCGGCGAGATTTCTTTCGCAGCGTTCGCCGCCTTGGGCGATGCCGCTATCATTACCACTGAAGCTGAAGAACTTGCATTCGATAATTACCAAGAAAAAACTGTCGTAAAGGTAGTGAAACCATGATTTACACTGTAACCCTCAATCCGTCTGTTGACTATATCGTTCACGTTGAAGATTTTGCCGTAGGCGGTTTAAACCGTTCCAGCTATGACACGAAGTATCCCGGCGGAAAAGGCATCAACGTTTCGAGATTACTGAAAAGACACCATGTGCCGTCAAAAGCATTGGGGTTTGTCGGCGGATTTACCGGAAATTATATCACGTCATTTTTGCAGCAGGAAGGTCTGGAAACGGCTTTTTCTGAGGTAGATGAAGACACGCGTATAAATGTAAAACTGAAAACGGGCGATGAAACGGAAATTAACGGACAGGGCCCGACGATTTCAGACGAAGTGTTCAATGCCTTTTTAGAACAGTTCTCCGCTCTGGAAGAGGGAGACATCGTCGTTTTAGCGGGAAGCATTCCTTCTTCCCTGCCGCATAACACGTATGAAAAAATTGCTGAGGCATGCAGAAAGCAGAATGCCCGGGTAGTGGTGGACATCTCCGGTGAAGCGCTGATGAAAGCGACAGAAATGAAACCGTTTTTGATGAAGCCGAATCATCATGAGCTTGGGGAAATGTTTAATACGGTCATTGATTCAGCCGAAGCTGCCGTTCCTTACGGTAAAAAATTAATTGAACAAGGCGCTGAACACGCGATTGTTTCGATGGCTGGCGACGGTGCGCTTTTATTTACGAAAGAGGCGGTTTTCCTCGCCAATGTTCCTAAAGGAAAGCTTGTCAATTCCGTAGGCGCGGGTGATTCCGTCGTCGCGGGATTCCTTGCGGGAATTTCAAAACAGCTGCCTTTGGAAGATGCGTTCCGTTTAGGAGTTGCTTCCGGAAGCGCGACGGCATTTTCTGAAGAACTCGGAACTGAAGAGTTTGTACAGCAGCTTCTTCCTGAAGTTAAAGTCACACGTCTATAGAGGAGGAAAGAAAAGTGAAGATAACTGAGCTGTTAACAAGAGATACAATTCATCTCAATATAGAAAGCAAAGAGAAAGAAAACGTTATCGATGAAATGGTGACAGTGCTTGACAAAGCCGGCAGATTAAATGACAGAGAGGCTTACAAAGCAGCCATTTTAAATCGTGAAAGCCAAAGCTCGACGGGAATCGGCGAAGGCATTGCCATTCCTCATGCGAAGACGGCGAGCGTCATTAACCCGGCCATCGCATTCGGCCGTTCAAAAGATGGTGTGGATTATGAATCATTAGACGGTCAGCCGGCACACCTGGTCTTTATGATTGCGGCAACCGAAGGAGCGAATAATACGCACCTTGAGGCATTATCAAGACTTTCAACGCTTCTTATGCGTGAGGAAATCCGCAAACAGCTTCTTGAAGCTGAATCAGAAGACGCGATCATTGACATCATCAATCAGCATGACAAAGATGACGATGAGGAAGAAGAAGAGCAGGAAGAACAGGCAGCGCCGTCAGGAAAAGGCAAAATCCTTGCCGTTACGGCATGTCCGACAGGTATCGCCCATACGTTCATGGCAGCTGACGCACTGAAGGAAAAAGCGAAAGAGCTCGGCGTTGACATTAAAGTCGAGACAAACGGCTCAAGCGGTATCAAACATAAGCTGACGGCTCAAGAAATTGAAGACGCGCCTGCGATCATCGTGGCGGCTGATAAACAGGTTGAAATGGAGCGCTTTAAAGGCAAACATGTTCTTCAAGTACCTGTAACAGCTGGTATCAGACGTCCTCAGGAACTGATTGAAAAAGCCGTTAACCAAGATGCGCCGATTTACGAGGGCAGCGGCGGCGGATCTTCCGCTTCAAATGAAGACGGCCCGAAACAGAAATCAGGCACAAGTATCGGAAGCACTTTCTATAAACACTTAATGAGCGGTGTCAGCAACATGCTGCCATTTGTCGTCGGTGGCGGAATTCTCGTTGCGATCTCATTCTTCTGGGGAATTCATTCAGCTGATCCGAAAGACCCGACATACAACACGTTTGCCGCAGCGCTGAACTTTATCGGCAGCGATAATGCGTTAAAACTGATCGTTGCCGTTCTTGCCGGATTCATCGCAATGAGTATTGCGGACCGTCCGGGATTTGCGCCGGGTATGGTCGGCGGATTTATGGCTACGCAGGCGAATGCCGGATTCTTGGGCGGACTGATTGCCGGATTCTTAGCCGGTTATGTCGTAATCCTGCTGAAAAAGCTGTTTGTCTTTATCCCTCAATCTCTTGACGGATTAAAACCTGTACTGATTTATCCGCTGCTCGGTATTTTTATCACAGGAGTTCTGATGCAATTTGTCATAAACACTCCTGTAGCAGCGTTCATGAATTTCTTAACAAATTGGCTTGAAAGCCTTGGAACTGGAAACCTTGTCTTAATGGGTATTATTTTAGGCGGTATGATGGCTATCGACATGGGCGGCCCGCTCAATAAAGCGGCCTTCACTTTCGGTATCGCGATGATCGATGCCGGAAACTATGCGCCGCATGCGGCCATCATGGCGGGCGGAATGGCTCCGCCGCTTGGAATCGCACTGGCGACAACATTCTTTAAACACAAATTCTCTAAACGTGACCGTGAAGCCGGTATTACGTGCTACTTCATGGGAGCAGCTTTCGTTACAGAAGGCGCCATCCCGTTTGCAGCGGCTGATCCGCTTCGCGTCATCCCTGCAGCCGTTGTCGGTTCTGCGGTAGCGGGCGGGTTGACAGAGTTTTTCCGGGTAACGCTTCCTGCACCGCACGGAGGAATATTCGTTGCATTCATTACGAACCATCCGCTGCTTTACTTAATGAGTATCGTGATCGGAGCGATTGTAACGGCGGTTATCTTGGGAATCGTCAAAAAACCGGTTGTAGAGAAATAAGCAAAAAGCGTCCTTTACGGGCGCTTTTTTCAATCATGTGCGCATAGAAGCGTTATGTATTTTATGATGAGTTATGATAAAGTAAAGATGGTACATGAACCGAAACAGTGATCGTCTAGGAGGAACCACGTTGACTGAAGAACAAAAACCTACTTCTGAAAAATCGGTAAAAAGAAAATCCAACACATATTGGGAATGGGGAAAGGCCATCATTATAGCGGTCGCACTTGCGCTGTTAATCCGCCATTTCCTGTTTGAACCGTACTTAGTGGAAGGATCATCAATGTACCCGACATTACATGACGGTGAAAGGCTGTTTGTCAACAAAAGCGTCAATTATATCGGAGAAATCGAGCGGGGGGACATCGTCATTATTAACGGCGATACATCGAAAGTCCATTATGTAAAGCGGCTCATCGGAAAACCGGGAGAAACGGTGGAAATGAAAAATGACACGCTTTATATAAACGGCAAAAAAATCGCAGAACCGTACCTCGCGAGCAATAAAAAAGAAGCGAAAAAACTGGGAGTCAACCTGACGGGAGATTTCGGCCCCGTAAAGGTTCCGAAAGGCAAATACTTCGTCATGGGTGACAATCGGCTGAACTCAATGGACAGCCGGAACGGACTCGGTTTAATTGCCGAAAACCGGATCGTCGGCACCTCGAAGTTTGTGTTCTTCCCGTTTCATGATATGCGTCAGACAAAATAAAAACGCCGCGCTGCCCGATTTGGACAGCAGGCGTTTTTTATTTGGCAAACGAGGCGGCGACGGCAATGAACAATACCGTGGCCAGCACTGATCCGACAATGGCCAGAACGCTGAAAAAAAGATTCACCTGCTTCTTCTCTTTGCCGCGTTTTTCAAGCATCCGTTTTGAAAAGAGATGCGAAAACGTATAAATGAGGGCGATTCCGATGTACAAGCCGATGTCACGGGCCGTAAAGCCTGTGACGGCCAGAAAAACCCCGGTGAAGAAAATCATAAGACAGTATTCTGTGAGTGTTAAAAGCTTCAACTTGTTCCTCCGTGATGAATATGTATATATATCTATTGTATCACAGCGCTCCGGGTTTGACGCCTGCATCTTTTCAAACCCGTATATTCGCAGGGAAACATTTCTCTTCCCCTTTATTCATGGTATACTTTTAATGATGATAGACACGATGGAGGATTCTAAATGATTGCTGTAAATAATGTGAGCTTGCGTTTTGCGGATCGCAAGTTATTTGAAGATGTCAATATTAAATTTACGCCGGGCAACTGCTACGGATTAATAGGCGCAAACGGTGCCGGAAAATCAACATTTTTGAAAATTTTATCCGGTGAGCTGGAGCCGCAGACCGGCGATGTCCATATGAGCCCGGGTGAACGTCTTGCCATTCTGAAGCAGAACCACTTTGAATATGAAGACTTCGAAGTGCTGAAAGTCGTCATTATGGGACATAAACGTTTATACGAAGTTATGCAGGAAAAAGACGCGATTTATATGAAGCCTGATTTTTCAGATGAAGACGGCATCCGCGCCGCTGAGCTTGAAGGAGAGTTTGCGGAATTAAACGGATGGGAAGCTGAAAGTGAAGCCGCTATTTTGTTAAAGGGCCTGGGCATCTCTGAAGACCTGCATACGAAGAAAATGGCGGACTTAGGCGGTTCAGAAAAGGTGAAAGTGCTTTTGGCACAGGCGCTGTTCGGCAAGCCGGACGTTCTGCTGCTTGATGAACCGACCAACCACTTGGATCTGAAAGCGATTCAGTGGCTGGAAGAGTTTTTAATCAACTTTGAGAACACAGTCATCGTCGTATCCCATGACCGTCACTTTTTAAATAAAGTGTGCACGCACATCGCCGATCTTGATTTTAATAAAATTCAAGTGTACGTCGGCAACTATGATTTCTGGTATGAATCCAGCCAGCTTGCTTTAAAGCTTTCTCAGGAAGCCAACAAGAAAAAAGAAGAGCAGATTAAACAGCTTCAGGAGTTCGTGGCCAGATTCAGCGCCAACGCTTCTAAATCAAAGCAGGCGACATCAAGAAAGAAACTCCTTGATAAAATCACGCTTGATGATATCAAACCGTCATCACGCCGTTATCCTTATGTCAATTTCACGCCGGAACGCGAGATCGGAAATGACGTGCTGCGGGTTGAAGGCTTAACAAAAACGATTGACGGGGTAAAAGTGCTTGATAACGTCAGCTTTATTATGAACAGAGAAGATAAAATCGCTTTTACGGGCCGCAACGAACTTGCCGTTACGACATTGTTTAAAATCATTTCCGGGGAAATGGAAGCTGACAGCGGCACATTTAAATGGGGCGTGACCACTTCTCAGGCGTACTTCCCTAAAGACAACAGCGAGTATTTTGACGGCAGCGATGTGAACCTTGTTGACTGGCTCCGCCAATACTCGCCGCATGACCAAAGCGAAAGCTTTCTGCGCGGTTTCTTAGGACGCATGCTGTTCTCAGGAGAAGAAGTCAACAAAAAATCAAACGTTCTTTCCGGAGGAGAAAAAGTGCGCTGCATGCTTTCAAAAGCGATGCTTTCCGGCGCGAATATTTTAATTCTGGATGAACCGACAAACCACTTAGATTTGGAATCCATTACGGCGCTTAACAACGGCTTAATCAGCTTTAAAGGCGCTATGCTGTTTTCATCTCATGACCATCAGTTTGTACAGACAATTGCCAACCGCATCATTGAATTAACGCCTAAAGGCATTGTTGACAAACAAATGTCTTATGACGAATTTCTTGAAAACGCGGATGTACAGAAAAAGCTTGAAGAGCTATACGCGTAATAAAGAAGCAGGGGAGACTCTGCTTTTTTATTTATGAAAAAAGTTTTCAATCTTCTGACTTCCCGTTACAATAAATGAATACATAACTTGAAAAGATACGGAGGAATGCATCATGAAGTTTTTAATTGTCGGAGCTGGAGGAGTGGGCGGATATATCGGCGCGCGTCTTGCAGAAAAGGGAAATGACGTTACGTTTCTCGTCCGCAAGAAACGGGCGGAACAATTACAAGAAACGGGTTTGACCGTCAAAAGTGCAAAAGGTGATGTTTCAATCAAGCCGAAATTAATGATGGCGGGCGAAGAAGGAGCATTTGACGCCGTTATTATCGCTTCAAAAGCGTATTCTTTGCAGGACGTTATTCGGGATGTCAAACCGTTTGTCAAACCTTCGTCGGTCATTATTCCTTTTTTAAACGGATACAGGCACTATAACCAGCTGTTTGAAGCTTTTTCAAAACGGCAGGTGCTGGGCGGCCTCTGCTTTATTGAGAGCGCCCTTAACGACAAAGGGGACATTCTTCATACGAGCGCTGCCCACCGCTTTGTTTTCGGTGAATGGAACGGGGAACGCACAGAACGTATGAACGAGCTGGAAAACGCATTTGCAGGTGTGAAAGCGGATGTCATCATCAGCCGGGATATTGAAAAGGACATTTGGAAAAAATATATGTTTATTGCCGCGCAGGCGGGAGTGACCACTCTGTTTCAACAGCCGGTCGGACCGATTTTAGAAACAGAAGGCGGCCGCAACACGGCAAAGCGCCTCTTTGCTGAAATCGGAGCCATTTTCAAGGCTGCCGGCATCCCGAAAGATCCTGGTCTGGAAGAAGAGAGTTATCGCACATTGACAAGCATGTCTTACCATATGAAATCGTCGATGCTGAGAGATATGGAAAAGGGCAGGGTGACGGAAGGTGATCATTTACACGGATTTTTGCTTGAGAAAGCGAAAGGCTTGTCAGTTGATACACCTGTTTTGGAAACCGTCTGCGCCAACTTGCAAATGTATGAAGCGAAATAAAAAGGAGGCCTGATCGCCTCCTTTTTTATTAAAATGCCCAGTTTCCGTTTCTGAAGATCGGTTCTCTTTTGCCGTCCGCCGTAATGCCGTCGATATTCATATCTTTGGAACCGACCATAAAATCTACGTGTGTAATGCTTTCATTTAAGCCCTCTTTGACAAGCTCTTCCCGTGTCATTTGTTTACCGCCCTCAATATTAAAGGCATACGCACTGCCGATCGCCAAGTGGTTAGAGGCGTTTTCATCGTACAGTGTGTTGTAAAATAAAATATTTGATTGTGAAATCGGTGAATCGTACGGCACTAAGGCCACTTCTCCGAGATAGTGTGAGCCTTCATCGGTTTCGACGATGCCTTTTAAAATCTCCTCGCCTTTTTCAGCTTTCACATCGACAATGCGGCCGTTTTCAAAGGTAAGAGTGAAGTTATCAATAATGTTGCCGCCGTAGCTCAGCGGTTTCGTGCTGGAAACCGTGCCGTTCACCCCGTCACGCTGCGGGAGGGTGAAAACCTCTTCTGTCGGCATGTTGGCCATGAATTCGTGCCCGCTCTCATTCACGCTTCCCGCGCCTGCCCATACATGTTTTTTCGGCAGTTCAATGGTTAAGTCTGTTCCTTCAGCTTGATAATGCAGGGCGCTGTAATGTTTTTTGTTCAGGTGTTCCACTTTCTCATGAAGATTTTGATCATGTTTTTTCCATGCTTCCACAGGGTTTTCTTCATTTACGCGGGTCGTTTTGAAAATTTCTTCCCATAAAAGCTGAACGGCTGTTTCTTCCGGCTGATCCGGGAACACTTTTTTCGCCCAGCCTGTTGAAGCCGCTCCGATCACCGTCCAGCTGACCTTATCTGATTGAATATATTGTCTGTATGTATGCAATGCTTTTCCGGCGGCTTTTTGGAACGCTGCAATCCGTTTGCCGTCAGTGCCTTTTAACAGGTCGGGGTCGGATGAGACAACAGAAATAAACGCAGCCCCTTTTTTCGCGAGCTCTTCTTTTCCTTTTGCTTCCCATTCAGGATACTCTTCAAACGCTTCAAACGGTGCCATCTCGTATTTTAATCTGGACAGTTCATCGTCCTGCCAATTTACGGTGACGTTTTTTGCGCCTTTTTCATAAGAATGTTTGGCAAGCAGTCTGACTAGTTCCCGAACATCAGTTGAGGCATTGATTACGACATGCTGTCCTTTTTGGACATTGACGCCGACTTCTACCGCCAGCTGAGCATATGTATGTAACTTTTCAGTAAACGAACTCATCGTTCATTCCTCCTCATCGGTTTTTCTCATCATATCAAATATCGCCTCATAAAGGAAAGAAAGGAGCACAAACGAAAAAGACACAGCTTTTGCTGCGTCTTTACGGGTGATTCAGTTTTACGGCGCCGCCGGCCGGAGAATGGGGCATATTGGCCAGTGAAATGCTCATACCCCCCAAAATAATTCCGCTTAAAATGACGGCTACTGCTACGCGTCTTCCCACATCTCTAAGCATATGCTTCCTCCTTAATGTTTCTCCAGTTCTCACAATATGAGCCGGCCGGAGAAAAAAGAAGAACAATCTTATTATTTAATCGCTTTTTGCAGCTTGTCGATGACGTCTAATGAACGCCCCGTGCCGATAGCCACTGATTCAAGCGGATTTGCCGCCAAATGAACGGGAACGACGATTTCTTCTGTCAGCCATTCTTTCATCCCGTTTAAAAGGGAGCCTCCGCCGGTTAACACGACGCCGCGGTCAACAATATCACCGCTGAGCTCCGGCGGACAATCTTCAAGTGTCGCTCTGATCGCTTCAAGAATATGCAGGAGCGACTCACGCATCGCGTGCTGAATTTCATTAGACTGCAGTCTGATTGTCTTCGGCAGACCGGTTACAAGGTCACGGCCGCGGATTTCCATCGTTTCCGGCACATGTTCAATCAATGCAAAACCGATTTCCATTTTCACTTGTTCTGCCGTACGTTCCCCGATCAGCAGGTTGTATTTTTTTCTGACGAACGAGGCGATATCTTCATCAAGCTGGTCGCCGCCGATTCTGATCGAATGGCAGGATACGACGCCCCCGAATGAGATGATGGCGACTTCAGTCGTACCGCCGCCGATATCTACGACGACGTTTGCGACCGGCTCGTCAACAGGGAGGTCGGCCCCGATTGCAGCGGCTACGGGTTCTTCAATCAAGTGAACGTTTTTCGCTCCGCAGTTTTTGACAGCGTCACTGATGGCGCGGCGTTCAACGGCTGTTGAGCCTGAAGGCGTGCAGACGACGACATTCGGTTTGCGGAAAGTCATTCCGATTTTTTTTCCGGCTTTTTTCATAATGTGTTTTAATAAGTCAGTTGTCATATCATAATCAGCAATGACACCGTCTTTCATCGGCCGTACGGCGACGATTTTCCCCGGCGTCTTTCCGATCATGCTTTTGGCATCCGTTCCGATGGCAAGCACCGCTTTCGTTGTTGTATCTACAGCGACAACGGAAGGTTCGTTTAAAATAATTCCTTTATTTTTACTGTAAACAAGTATATTAGCGGTTCCTAAGTCGATTCCGATCTCAGTTGATTGAAACATGTTTTCACCCAATCCCTATCCTGATTTAATTGATTCTACATTTAAAGTTTCTGAGAAAAACCACGATTTTTGGGGGTTTCCGCCGGGAATGAAATGTTTTTGTAAAAAAGGAGGGAAAGTCTGTATCCCATATTTCAAAAGGATTTTCTTTTGTAAAAAAACATTCAGTTCCGGATGCTGAGAAACTTTTGCTCCGTTCCTTTCGTCTACGTTTATGAAGGATTTTCCTTGGACATAAAGAAGAGACATTAAAGGAAGTAGGGGATTTCTATGAAATCAATTGGTGTAGTAAGAAAAGTAGACGAACTCGGGCGTATTGTCATGCCGATTGAATTGAGAAGAGCATTGGATATCGCTATTAAAGATAGTATTGAATTTTTCGTTGACGGAGACAAAATTGTCTTAAAAAAATACAAGCCGCACGGCATTTGCTTAATGACGGGGGAAATTACCTCCGAAAATCAGGAGTACGGCAACGGCAAAATTATTTTAAGTCCTGAAGGAGCGAAAATGCTGCTTGAGGAAATCGAGGAAGCGTTAAAAGGTAGATCATAATCGGCAAAAAGGGCGGAGCATCATTCCGTCCTTTTATTATGAACTTGTGCAAAAACTCACGGGAAAAGTAAGCGAACCTGCTCAATTAATTGGGAATAGTTATCATTTTTTAGTCAATAATGCAGTCAACAATGTTACAATATATGTAGAAATGCTAGCGGCAGGTGGGACTATGGGAAAATATCAAGCGCGTATCATTTCCTTAATCTTGGCAATGATTTTTATTATGTTTTGGGATTATTTATTTTATATGATTGAACGGAATCCGATTAACTGGCCAGTTGACATCACCTTTACCGCCGTCACATTAATCGGCGTCTGGCTGCTGGCTTATTATGTGGACAATAAAAAGCAGCTGCTGGCGGAGCTGAAGGACAGCGAGCAGAAAGCAAAGGCGCTTTCAGATGAGAAAAACCGGATCATGGACAATCTGCAGGAAATCGTTTTTCAGACGGATGCACAAGGGAATATTACATATTTGAATCAGGCCTGGACGGCGATTACGGGCCACTCCATCAGCGAATGTATGGGCACGATGTATAATGATTATTTTATAAAAGAAAAACATATCATTGATTATATTATCTCCCAAATCAAGCAGCAGTCCCCGTCAGGAATGTTTACGGCCAAATATATTAAAAGAGACGGCTCGATCTTTTGGGGAGAAGTCCATTATAAGCTGTATTATGACCGCAGACAGAAATTTGTCGGAAGCCTGGGGACGATGTCTGATATCAGTGAACGGAAAAAAGCGGTCGACGAGCTTCTGGAAACGAACGAACGCCTTGCCATGCAATCTCAAAAGCTGGCCATTGCCGGGGAGCTTGCGGCAGGAATCGCCCATGAAGTAAGAAATCCTTTAACGTCAGTCAGCGGCTTTCTCCAGCTGATGAAAGCCCAGTATCCGGAAAGAACGGATTATTTTGATATTATTTTTTCGGAGATTAAAAGGATTGATCTCGTGCTGGGGGAGCTGCTTCTGCTCGCCAAGCCGCAGACCGTGACGTTTACCGCTCATCATCTCAACCATATTTTAAGGCAGGTGGCGACGCTTCTTGACACGAACGCGGTGCTGTCGAACACTGTGATTGAGAAGGATTTCAGGCAGACTGAGTCCTGTATGGTCAACGGTGACGAAAACCAGCTGAAACAGGTATTTATCAATATTATTAAAAATGCGATTGAAGCGATGCCTGACGGCGGGAATATTCATATTTATACAAAGCGGGATGAAGAATACGCGGTGATCAGCATACAGGATGAAGGGAACGGTATGTCGAAAGAAAAGCTTGAAAACATCGGGAAACCGTTTTTCTCAACAAAAGATCAGGGAACGGGTCTCGGTCTTCCGATTTGTTTACGAATTCTGAAGGAGCATAATGGTAAACTTAACATTAAGAGCAAAAATGGAGAAGGCAGTACGTTTCAGGTGATTCTGCCGTTAGAAGCGGCTGCTGTCCAAAAGGAGGAAAAATAACTTGCTTCTTTTTGTATACGGTTTGTTACGGAAGCGTGAAGAAAACCATGAACTGCTGAAAGGCGCTCCGTGTGTGTGCGAGCAGGCCGCGATAAACGGCGTGCTGTACGAAACGGATAAAGGTCAGCCTGCGGCGTCTTTAGCAGAAACAGCTTTTGTGTACGGGGAATTGTATGAAACAGATCATCAGATGATCCGTAAGCTGGATGCGTATTATGCTGATTTTGATCGGAAAGAGGTTGCCGTGACGACGGATGCCGGGAATAAAACCGCCTTCGCATATGTCGTAAAGCCCGGCCAGTGTGCCTCATTCAGCCGTATCAAAAGCGGAGACTGGAAAGAATACCGTTTTATGAAACGGGAGGATGACAGTCCGGTTTATTATTTCGCTTACGGCTCCTGTATGGACAATGCCCGGTTTAAACAGGCGGGGGTCGACCACTTTTTTGCCGAGCCGGTCGGAGGGGCGGTTGTTGAAGGGTATTCGACGAGATTCACGTTAAGGCGTCCTGACGGTTCCAGAGCCGATCTTGTTGAAGACGGGGGGCGAACTGAAGGCGTGCTGTACAAGCTCCCGTTTGAAGCGGCAACCTATCTGTACAAAAGAGAAGGTGTTGATAACCACACATACCGTCCCGCGTTCATAGAAGTGTGTGCCGGCGGCCGTGTATACAGAGGCGTCCTGACGTTTCTCGTTCTTGATAAAGCTGAGGAAATTGCGCCTCCGGGTCACTATCAGGAAGAAATCGAACGCGGAGCGGACCTGTATTTATCGCCCGCCTTTTCAGAAAAGCTTAAACGCTATATGAACTCATTGCCGAAAATGTGATACTATTCCTATTAGAGATATTGTTTAAAGGAGTACTGTTATGAGAAAAGAGTTTGCCGTTATCGGTCTCGGACGCTTCGGCGGAAGTATTTGCAAAGCATTAAGTGAAGAAGGCCTTGAGGTCATGGCAATGGATATTGATGAAGATAAAGTAAATGAATACGCCAAAATCGCATCACACGCGGTCATCGGCGATTCAACCGATGAATCGGTGCTGAAAAACTTAGGGCTGCGCAACTTTGACCACGTCATTGTGGCAATCGGCGAAAATATACAGGCGAGCATTTTAACGACGCTGATCTTAAAGGAACTCGGCGTGAACACGATCACGGTAAAAGCGCAGAACGATTATCATGAGAAAGTGCTTGCGAAAATCGGCGCCGACCACATCGTCCACCCTGAACGTGACATGGCAAAACGCATCGCCCACAACATCGTATCAAATAATGTACTTGATTATTTGGAGCTGTCCGACGAACACAGCATTGTGGAGATCGTGGCCAACAGCAGGCTTGCGGGCAACACACTGCTTGATCTGGACATCCGGGCGAAGTACGGCATTAATATCGTGGCCATCAAGAGAGAAAAAGAAGTGATCGTATCTCCGCTGGCGACTGAAATGATCCAAAAAGAAGATATTCTCATCGTTATCGGCTCTCTTACGGACATTTCCCGATTTGAAAAAAGAGTGCTTCATACAAAGTGAAAAGCCGTCCGTAAAAGGACGGTCTTTTATTATGTCAGAATAATAAGACATTTATCGTGTAAGCGTTATTTTCTGCGATTTTTATTGACTATGATCAGGCGATCCGATAGCATATTGTACCATATAAAGAAAAAGAGGAGGCCTCATTTTGAACAAAGAAACACTGGCTGAACGGCTGAATGCATCAGCCGGCAGACAAAAAGCCGATACCGTCATTAAAAACGGAAAAATCATGGATGTATTTAACCAGGAATGGATTTCTGCAGATATCGCCATTACGGGCGGAGTGATCGTCGGGCTGGGCGAATATGAAGGGGAAGAAGTCATTGATGCAGAAGGCCAAATGATCGTTCCGGGCTTTATTGACGGACATGTTCATATCGAGTCCTCTATGGTTACTCCGATTGAATTTGCTAAAGCCGTCCTCCCACACGGAGTGACTACTGTCATTACTGATCCTCACGAAATTGCGAACGTTTCCGGAGCAAAAGGCATTTCATTTATGATAGAGCAGGCGAAAAAGGCGCCGCTGAACATCCGTTTCATGCTTCCTTCCTGTGTTCCCGCCGCTAGCTTTGAACGCTCAGGAGCCGTATTAAAAGCCGAGGATTTAAAGCCTTTTTATCAGGAGAAAGAGGTGCTCGGACTTGCGGAAGTAATGGATTATGTGTCTGTTGCGGAAGGTGAAGAGGATATGCTTCAGAAACTGCTTGATGCCAAGCGTCACGGAAAACGGATCGACGGGCATTTAGCCGGACTCTCTTCAGATATCATCAATATATATAGAACCGCAATGGTGTCAAATGATCATGAAGTGACGACAAAAGAAGAAGCGCTGGACAGAATCAGACGGGGAATGTATGTCATGCTGCGCGAAGGATCGGTGGCAAAAAATACGCTCAATGTGCTGCCGGCGGTGAATGAAAAAAACGCGCGGCGCTTTTTCTTTTGCACGGATGATAAGCATGTAGATGATCTGCTTTCAGAAGGAAGTGTGAACCACCAAGTCAAAATGGCGATGAAGGCGGGACTTGATCCATTCCTTGCGTATCAGCTTGCCAGCTTAAATGCGGCTGAGTGCTACGGTCTTGAAACAAAAGGGGCGGTAGCGCCGGGTTTTGACGCAGATCTGCTGTTCATTTCAGATGTACGGGAGGCTGCCGTCACGAAGACCATGGTCGCCGGCCGGACCGTTGCCGAGAATGGACGCACGGTTTATGAACAGTCTGCCGGTTCCTATTCGCCGGACCAGGCGCTGTTGGATACAGTGCGGCTGAAAGCGCCGCTGACTGAATCGGATTTTCATATACCGATTCAAGAGGGCAAGACAATGAATGTAATCGAAATGATACCGAATCATTTGGAGACGAGAAAAAAAGAAGTGCCTGCACCGTCTGTTGACGCGTTTCGTCCTGATACAGAAAATGATTTATTAAAAATCGCCGTCGCAGAGCGGCACAGCGGCGAAAAAATGATAGGACTCGGGATTGTACAAGGGTTCGGGTTAAAAGAAGGCGCCATCGCCACAACCATTTCTCACGATTCCCATAATATCATCGCCGTCGGTACAAACGATGCCGATTTGGCAAAAGCAATCAACAGGCTCCGTGACACCGGAGGAGGATTAACAGCCGTGAAAAACGGAGAATTGCTTCACTCCGTTCCGCTTCCGATCGCCGGGCTTTTGTCTGATAAGTCGGCGGAATGGGTCAATGACAGCTTGGGCGTGCTTCATGAAAAGCTTCCGCTGCTCGGATTCACCGGTGATTTCAATCCGTTTCTCACATTATCGTTTTTAGCGCTTCCGGTGATTCCGGATATTAAAATGACAGCAGCCGGTCTGTTTGATGTCAAAGCCTTTCAGCATATTCCGCTGCAATAAAAAAACTGCACTCGTAATGAGTGCAGTTTTTTTAGACCTCCATAATGATCGGAAGGATCATCGGGCGGCGTTTTGTTTTTTCGTATAGGAACGGAGCAAGCGTATCGGTAATTTCGTTTTTAATTTCGGACCACTGCGTTGTTTTCCGATCCATTACTTTCTCCAGATGGTTCGAAATGAGCTGCTGCGCGTCATTGATCAAATCACCGGATTCTCTCATGTATACAAAACCTCTTGAGATTAAATCAGGTCCCGCTGAAACCTTAAAGTCGTCCATATTGATGCTGACAACAACGATAACAAGGCCTTCTTCTGAAAGAATGCGGCGGTCGCGGAGCACGATATTGCCGATATCACCGATTCCGCTTCCGTCAATGTAAACGGAGCCGGACGGAATTTTGCCTGCCACAGCGGCTTCTTCGCCTTTGAGGGCCAGCACTTCGCCATTATCCATGATAAAGCAGTTTTCTTCGGGTATGCCGCAATCAGTCGCGAGTTTGACGTGCATTTTCTGCATTCTGTACTCACCGTGAATCGGCATAAAGAACTTCGGTTTGATCAGGCGGAGCATTAATTTCTGCTCTTCCTGTCCGCCGTGTCCGGATGTATGAATGTCATTCAATGAACCGTGAATGACTTCTGCGCCCGCACGGTACAGCTGGTTGATGGTGCGGCTTACGCTGATTGTGTTTCCGGGAATCGGAGAGGAAGAAAAGACGACCGTATCTCCGGGATTAATGGAAATCTGCCGGTGCGTCCCGTTAGCGATGCGTGATAACGCCGCCATCGGTTCACCTTGGCTTCCCGTACATAAAATCGTTACCTTATTGGCAGGCATACGATTGATTTCGTTATGCTCAATAAACGTATTTTTAGGACAGGTAATGTAACCGAGATTTTGTCCGATTTCAATAGCCGATTCCATACTGCGTCCGAATACGGCAACTTTTCTGCCGTTTAAAACGGCTGCTTCAATCACCTGCTGAAGACGGTGTATATTCGAAGCGAATGTCGCAAATATAATTCTGCCGTCCACTTTTCGGAAAATATCGTGAATGCTTTCGCCTACGCGGCGTTCTGACATGGTGAAATCAGGAACCTCACTGTTTGTACTGTCAGAAAGCAGGCACAGAACGCCTTCTTTCCCGATTTCAGCCATCTTAGTCAAGTTTGCCGGTTCGCCTACCGGTGTGAAATCGAACTTAAAGTCCCCGGTATGTACGATATTGCCCGGCGGTGTTTTGACGACGATTCCGTATGAATCCGGAATGCTGTGTGTCGTTCTGAAGAAGGATACAGACGTCTTGCGGAACTTCACGATGTCGTCTTCACCGATGATGTTTAATTTGGTCTGTCTTAACAGCCCGTGCTCTTCAAGTTTATTCCGAAGTAAGCCGATCGCGAGTTTACCGCCGTAAACGGGAATATTTACTTGTCTGAGCAGGTACGGAATACCGCCGATATGGTCTTCGTGACCGTGGGTGATAAACAGACCTTTAATTTTATCTTCATTTTTTACTAAATACGTGTAATCGGGGATTACGTAATCAATGCCGAGAAGTTCATCTTCCGGGAACTTGATTCCCGCATCAATCAGTACAATTTCATCCTGAAACTGCACCCCGTACGTATTTTTCCCGATCTCGCCCAATCCGCCGAGGGCGAAAACGGCAGTCTGGTCATTTTTTACAAATTTCATTCCGCTCATAACTCCAATACTTTAAAATTTTCGCTCTGCTTCTCATATTCTAAAAAAGCACCGTCCACAGGCTGAACAAATTCAATGTTGTATTTCTGATCTTTCAGTTTCGTTCTGACGTCCCGTTCTGAAACGCCCTCAATGTAAAGTGAATCTGTTTTTTCCCGAACAGGTACTTCGTCAGCCTTCTCTTGATAAAATACCTTATAAATCATCCAAATCTCTCCTTAAATGCCGTATGTTAGACTCGCTTATTCTATTATATTCGAAAACGGATTATAAGGAAAGTCTCGAGCAAAAAAGGGACTTTCAAAAACCGAAAGATCCCTTCTACGCGATGACTTTTTTCCGGAGCATTCCGCCCCACTGTCTTCTGAGTTTCTTCCGTAATCGGCGCAGCATTGTATACCTCCTTTGAAGCCCTTTATAGCAGTAGTATGCGGAAAAACTGAATTTGTTTTCGTGGGTAAAACTGGAATTTCATCAAGGCGGTTTTCCGGAAGAAAAACTTTCTGTATGATGATATTGAAAAAGACACGACTGATAAACGGGAAAAAGGAGAAATTGACATGAAACCAAAATTGATTTTTTTTGATATTGACGGCACGATCTATGACCATGATAAACATATTCCCGATAGCGCAAGAAACGCCGTGACGGCGCTTAAAGAGGCTGGCCATCACGTTTTTATCGCCAGCGGAAGGTCCCCGTTTATGGTAAAACCGATTCTGGAAGAGCTTGAGATTGAATCATTTATTTCATACAACGGCCAGTATGTCGTATTTGAAGGTGAGGTCATTTATAAAAATCCGCTTCCTGAAGATGCGGTTGCGCGTTTATTAAAGCAGGCGGCAGAAGGGGAGCACCCCGTCGTATTTATGGCGGAAGACACGATGAAAACGACCGTCCCCGGACATCCGCACGTCTCGGAAGGTATCGGCAGTCTGAAAGCGCCTTATCCGAAGTGGATGAAACTTTTTATAAAGGAAAAGAAATTTATCAGCTGCTTTTATTCTGCCGCGGTCATGAAGAAAAAGCATATGCCGCTTTTCCGGAGTTTGATTATGTCCGCTGGCACGAATTGTCAACGGATGTGCTTCCGAAAGGCGGTTCAAAAGCGGAAGGCATTAAAAGAGTGCTTGAGCGGCTTCCGTACAGCGTAAGTGACACTTATGCATTCGGCGACGGACTAAATGACCTTGAGATGATCCATTTTGTCGGCACCGGGGTGGCGATGGGAAATGCGGTTCCGGAATTAAAAGCTGCCGCTGATTTCGTCACAAAGCCGGTGGATGAGGAAGGAATCAGCTGGGCCGTCAAAGAACTGGGCCTTTTGAAATAGAGAAAACCGGCACTTTGGGAAGTGCCGGTTATTTTTAACGGTCAATGGCAATGGCGTTTTCAGGTTCTTTGAACGGATTTTCTTTATCGATATGGTCGTAAAACATCACGCCGTTCAGATGATCGATTTCGTGCTGAAACACGATGGCCGGAAAACCTTTGAGGCGGATGTCAATCTGTTCTCCTTCAAGCGTCACCGCCTTTACGCGGATGCGGGCGTAGCGCGGCACATAGCCGGGAATGGGTTCGTCTACCGACAGGCAGCCTTCTCCGCTCGTCAAGTAGCTTTTTTCCACTGAGTGGCTGACGATCTTAGGGTTAAAAAGAGCATAGCTGTATAAAGTGCCTTTCGCATCTTCTGCATGGACGGCGATCATCCGTTTTTTTACGTCTGTTTGCGGAGCGGCAAGACCGACGCCCGGACGAAGCTTGTATTTCTCGGCTAATTCAGGATTTTGGCTGTTTTTCACAAACTCAATCATATCAGCAAGATGCTGTTTTTCTTCGTCAGAAGCGGGAAGCTGAACCTCTTCAGCGATCTCTCTGAGCGCGGGATGTCCGTCGCGAACAATATTTTCCATAGTAATCAAGAAACTTCACTCCTAAAGCTTAATATGTAAATTATAGCGAATTTCTTTATCGCGGCGCAACGAAACAATTGGCCGGCCATAGCAGGCCGGCCGATGTTCATGGTGTATAAGGTCAGCAGCCGCAGCCTAAATAAGCGGCACCGACGATGATTAATAAGATAAACAATACGACGATTAATGCGAATGTGCGGCCGTATCCGCCGCCGCAGCCGTAACCGTAACCGCCGCCATAACCATATCCGCCGCCGCAACAACCGCCGCCAAATCCGCCGCCAAATCCATATCCGTACATAAAAAAACCTCCTCTTTTAATTACGCTGACCCTCTGTCAGCAGGGCCGGCGTCTACTATAAGCTATGTAAAAGCCAAAAAGATGTATGGTCATCCGCCCTGTTTTCTCAATTTTTTACGCAAGTATTCTTTGAAAGCACCGTAAGCGTCTTTACCCGGTCATGCCAATTACAGCTCAGCTATTGTCAAAAAGCGTTCGGGCTTCTATAGTGGAAATTGTCAAGATTGGGGGATTTTAAGTGAATATGATTCAAAAAAAGGTATTAGCAGGAATCGGAGCGCTCGGCGCCGCAAGTATGCTGCTTGCCGGCTGCGGGGGAAAAGATCCGGTTGAATCGCTTCATGAGTCGATGGAAAAAGCCGTTCAAGCGGAAAAACCGTTTCAAAAAGAGCAGAAAACATTAGAAAAATTGGAGAAAAAAGAGCATAAGCTATACGACAGCGCGGTTAAACTGAATATGGATGATTACCAGAAAATTGTCACACTGTCTGATCAGGCTCTGAGCAATGCAAATCAGCGAAAAAAACATCTGAAAGCAGAAAAAGACAGTATTGATGATTCAAAACAAGCGTTTGAATCCGCAAAAAAAACTTCTCAAGAAATAAAGGATAAGAAAGTAAAAGAAAAAGCCGGGCATGCGGTCGCTTTAATGGAGAAAAGGTATGCATCTTATGACCTTTTGTACAAAAAGTACGAAAAAGCCATTTCACTTGATAAGGACCTTTATAAACTGATTAAAGATAAAAAGCTCACATTAGCGGAGCTGGAAGAGCAAATCAGCAAAGTAAACTCAGTTTACGAAAAGGTGCATAAACAAGCAGATGAGTTCAATCAATTTACTAAAGACTACAACAAAGAGAAAGAACTATTATTCCGCAAATAGTATAGTGAAGGCATATCGGCATGGGCTGATGAACTGATAACAACCGAGTTCAGCCGCCTGTAAAAAGGCGGCTGAAGAATTGGTATATACGTGTGTTTCCCATTGACAACAAGTAAATCATGGTATAGTATTTATTTAGGGAAATATTCACATAAAACCAATCGTTGTTTCGGCACGTTGGAATGTTTTTATTATATTGATATATATATAAAAACAGAATGAAAATGTGATTTTAATTATCAGAAAATTCTATCTATTTATATTTACGGCAATATGATATTTGTACATGCTTTTTGCTTTTAAACCTTTATCCGGCATAAAGGTTTTTTTATTTTGCTTAGTAATGCTTATTAAGTAAGGGTGCTGAAAGTAAACGACAATTTCAAAATCGGAACGAAAAGAAACGGCAGAAATACGGAACAGGAGGAAAACAAATGCTTGCTTACGTCTTTCCCGGACAGGGAGCGCAGTTTAAAGGAATGGGCAGAGACTTATTCGATGAATTCAGTGAGCTCATTAAAAAGGCAGATCATATTTTAGGATACTCCATAAAGGATTTATGCCTTTCAGACGAAAAAGAGAGGCTGACTGATACGAAGTATACACAACCTGCAATTTATACAGTGAGCGCACTGCAATATTTAAAGGGTTTAAAAGAAGGTTATACACGCCCAGATGCTGTTGCAGGACATAGTCTGGGTGAATATACTGCGCTTTTTGCGGCCGGTGTTTTTAATTTTGAAACAGGTCTCCGGCTGGTTGCTAAAAGAGGCGAGTTAATGAGTGAGGCTTCTGAGGGCGGAATGGCTGCCGTGATCGGACTGGATGAGCACCACATAAAAAAAATACTTCAAAAGTATGAATTCGGCCAAATAGATATCGCCAATTACAATACATCTTCACAAATTGTGATAGCAGGGGCTGCAGAAGAGATAAAGCGGGCAGCCTCTTTTTTTGAAAAAGAAGGGGCGAAAGCTTATATCGTATTGCAGGTCGGCGGAGCTTTTCATTCTCGTTTCATGGAAAGTGCACAGCGTGAATTTGCGGAATTTATCGAGGAGTTTCATTTTTCTGAATTGAATTTCCCGGTCATTTCTAACTACACGGCAAGACCTTATAAACAAGAAGATATCAAACGGAATTTAATTGAACAAATAACAAACTCGGTAAAATGGACTGAAAGCATCAGGTATCTAATGGGACAAGGCGTTACTGTGTTTGAAGAGATCGGTCCCGGAAACATTCTGACTAAATTAATTCAAACCATACAAAGAGATGAGGAACCGCTTACTATTAGTGCGCCGGAAGACAGTCTCTTTTTTTCTGAAGGGAACAAGGACAATTCGGAAAGCGGGAAAGAGCATAGCCTCTTGGCCGAAAATATAGAGAGCGGTGCAGCTTCACCGGTGTCCCGATTGGGTGATCAATCTTTCAAAGAAGATTACGGTTTGACATACGCGTATTTGGCAGGTGCGATGCATAGAGGGATCTCTTCCGCTGAAATGCTGATCCGCCTCGGGAAGAAAGGAATGCTGGGGTTCTTTGGAACAGCAGGTTTAACGATAAGGGAAATTGAACAGGCCCTTATTTCTATTAAGAAGACACTCAAAAATGGCCAGCCCTACGGAATGAATCTGCGATTTGAGCCGGATCATCAAGATAGAGAAAAGGAATTGATAGATTTATATATCAAGCATGACGTACGAGTAATAGAAGCGTCTTCGTATCTTTCCGTCAGCGCGCCATTAATTTATTACAAAGCGCATCAGTTGAAGATAGACAAAAGCGGCAGCGTCATACCTCATAATCGGATCATTGCCAAAGTTTCACGGCCGGAAGTTGCGGCCGCATTTCTGAGTCCGCCTCCTCAAAGTATCGTAAAGAGAATGTGTCAGAACGGTATGCTGACGGAAGAGCAGGCGGAGTGGCTCAGCCGTATTCCGGCAGCAGACGATATCATTATTGAAGCAGATTGCGGAAGTAATACTGAACAGGGCTCATTGACGGCGATGCTGCCGTTTTTTGTTAACCTGCGGGATGAAATGATGGAAACACACAAATACGCAAGGAAGATAAGGATCGGGGCTGCGGGAGGAATCGGGACTCCCGAGTCTGCCGCGTCTGCTTTTTTAATGGGCGCTGATTTTATTATGACGGGATCCATTAATCAATGTACAGTTGAAGCCGAAACAAGCGGTTTTATTAAAGAAATGCTGAGTGAGACAGGAATATGCGATACTGCTTATGCGCCTTCGGAGACTCTGTTTGAGTTCGGAACAAAGGTTCAGGTGCTGAAAAAGGGCACGCTGTTTCCGGTCAGGGCAAATAAATTATTTCAAATCTACCAACAATACGAGTCTTTGAATGAGATAGATGAAAAGACAAAGATTCAGCTCGAAAATGATTATTTTAACAAGACTTTTGATGAAAACTACGAAAGCATAATAGAAAAACAGCCGAACCTGGCCCAAAAAGCTGAGCGCAATCAAAAATATAAGATGCTGTTACTATTTAAGTGGTATTTGCAAAGAGGATGTCTGCTTGCTTTGGAAGGGCAGGAAGAACAAAAGGTGAATTTCCAAGTTCATTGCGGCCCGTCTTTAGGCGCTTTTAATCATTGGGTAAAGGGCACGGATTTGGAATCATGGAGAAACAGACATGTCGATGACATTGGTGAAAAATTGATGAATGAGACCGAAAGTCTGCTGAGGCGCAGATTGGATACGTTATTTCTAGACTAAAGAAGGGGCGGGTGGAGGCCAATGGTTCATTTGAATAAACAGAGTGCGGATATCGCGATAATCGGGGTTGCTTGCAGATTCCCCGATGCAGATCATTATCATGAATTCTGGGAAAACATAAATAGCGGCAAAGATTCCATCCGGGAAGTGCCGATTGAACGGTGGAATCCCGATCTTTATTATTCAGCCGATATCAGTATACCGAACAAAACAATCAGCAAGTGGGGAGGTTTTATTCATAAAGCTGACCATTTCGACCATAAGTTTTTTAATATCTCTCCCCGGGAAGCGAAAAACATGGACCCTGAGCAAAGAATCCTTTTAGAAGAAACTTGGCGGTGCATCGAAGATTCCGGGGTTTCTTTGCAGGATCTCCAGCGTAAAACCACTTCTGTTTTTGCGGGTATTATGAATTCTGACTACCGGCAGACAGGTCATGCTGAATCGGAAATCGACAGTTACGCCTGTTTAGGAAGTTTCGAAGCTATGCTTTCCAACCGGCTTTCATACACATTCGGTTTGACCGGAAAAAGCATGTCTGTAAATGCCGCTTGTGCATCGTCGCTTGTTGCTTTACATGAAGCGGTTAAGTCATTGCGGACAAAAGAAAGCGATTATGCAATCGCATCGGGAGTAAACTTGAATTTCCAACCCGGAAAATATATTTCTTTTTCCAAAGCCAGAATGCTGAGTCCTGACGGCAAATGTAAAACCTTTGACGCAGCGGCGAACGGGTACGTTCCCGGAGAAGGGGCAGGCGTTGTATTGCTGCAGCGCCTTGGTGATGCAGTAAAAGCCGGTCACCATATATACGGGATCATAAAAGGGACAGCTGTTAATCATGGCGGTAAATCCCGTTCCATAACCGCTCCCAGAGCAGAAGCGCAGAGCCGGGTCATCTCAGAAGCTTTACACAACGCTGCTGTCGATGCTGCGACGGTTTCTTATGTAGAAGCACATGGCACAGGAACATCTCTGGGCGATCCGATTGAAATAGAAGCATTGACAAAAGCGTATCGGCAATATACTGAGGATACTCAATATTGCAGGATCGGAAGTGTGAAAACAAATATCGGTCATACAGAAGCAGCGGCGGGAATGGCCGGATTGATAAAAGTTCTAATGATGATGAAACACCGGAGGGTGCCGAAAAGCCTGAATGTACATACGGTAAATCCAATTATACAGTTTGAAAAAACACCGTTTAGGCCGGCACTTGATTCAAGTGATTGGAAGGCGGCAGACGGGGCTCCGCTCAGGGCGGGAATCAGCTCCTTCGGTTTTGGGGGTGTCAACTCTCACGTCATCATCGAAGAATTTATACATACAAAAGACGAATCTGACAGAAAAGGAAGGGTACCCTTCCTTTTTTCCGCTAAAAGTGAAGAAAGCATGAAACAAATGATACATCATTGGAGAACCTTTGCTGACGATTCAGAGGAATTTTGCAAAATATCAAATGAAGTGATCAGCAGCACCCTTTTAACAGGGAGGACATCGTTTGATTACAGGGCTGGTTTATTGGCAGGCAGCAAGGAGGAATTTAAAAATCAGCTTAAAGAGGGATTGAGTTTTCGGAGGAAACAAGATTCTGAATGGGCGCTTGCCATCGGTGACTTCAAATGGGAAAGTTATAAACAATTTGCCGTTTTGAAACGGGTGTTCCCTGATTTAGAAAAGAACGTAAGGCCGGTGCTGAAGGGTATACCGACATTGCACAGTTCATTTAAAAGAAAATGGACGCCTGAGAAAATCCGCTTGTATTCTTTAGTTATCAATACGGAAATCATAAAAAGTATCCTGGCATCCGGTTTTAAGCCAAGCCTCATTACAGGCGCCGGAGACGGATATTACGTCGCTCTTGCAGCAGCGGGTATCATCAAAATTGAAAAGGCCATTTCTGTCATCACAGGCGCTGAAAAACCTTCGCACTTATCCTGTGAGCCGCCGTCCATTCCATTTGTCAATCCGTACACTTCAAAAACGTACCCGCCGGTTCGATTAAATGAAGAATATGTAAGGATGCTGCTGAACGGTCTGAGCTTCCCGGCTGATTTTGCAGACCGCCTGTACGGGAAAACACGGCTGCTTCTTGAGCACCAATATACGTTTAAAGGGTTTTTAGAAGAGTGGGATAAAGCGGGAAAGACTCAGGAAATCGAGATTTTATCTTATATTGTGAATCGCACGGCGGATAAAAGAAACGCACTGCCGGCTGATGAGGAAGCGGCGATCATGGCTATCCTTGCCTCTATGAGAAGACTGTATAAGAGATGGGATTTAACAGATTATGATGGATTCTTTAATAATGATTATGTTCTGGAAATATTAAATTTACTTGATGAAGGGATTTTGTCTAAAGAACTTTTTCTGAGCATGTTATTGAAAAAGCAAGACGGAATTAAACAGGCTGTTGCTTGTATGAATGAGCAGCCGGCAGATTTTTATGATAAGGATCGTTTTCCGTTGATGACAGAATACAATCAAATGGATGCCGTGTCTCAGGAGATAGCTGATCATATGCCGCTTCACACGGAAGAAAAGGGAACGGAGCCGGATGTGGGTATTTCTGAGTTTTCAGTTTTTCAATTCGGATCGCTCCCTCCATCAGCAAAACTAAACAAAGCGGCTGCTTTTGAAGCGGACAAACCAGCTGATGAGGCTCTTTATCATTCATTTATGCAAATGTGGCTTTCAGGAGAAGAGATTGAATGGGCGAAACTAGGTGACTATCATAAAAGAAAAGCCCCGCTTCCGCCTTATCCGTTTGAGCGCTGTCAATTTTCTTTAAACCCTCAGCAGGTAAAATCAGACGCGGCTTTTTCAGCAAAGAAGAATCAGGCACTTTATACGCCGATATGGAAAGAAACCGCACTTGAGAATGAAGCGGACAGCGGACAAGCCTGTACTATTTTGCTGTTCTCCGAGAATAAAGACTATTTTGAAGAGATGAAAAAAAGAGAGAATACGTCCGCATATCTTATTATGCCCGGTGACCGTTTAGAGCAGATAAGCGATAGTGTTTTCACGATCAACAGGCAGCGTCCCGATGATTATCAAAGTGTCATTCGTCTGTTAAAAGAAAAAGGCGCAGCGCCTGATGCAATTTTGCATACGTGGTCTGAAAAACAGCCTGAACTGGAAGAAACACTCGAATCAGGAATTTATTCCGTGTTTTATCTGACTAAGGCTTTAATCAGCGAGAACCTTATAAACAAAGTAACGTTCATTTATACATTCAGCGCAGATCAAAAAGAAAAATTGCCGTATTTTGAAGGTGTGAACGGTTTTTTAAAATCGGTAAAACAAGAATATCCGCAGCTGCATTGTAAGACGGTTTGCTTTGAACATGATTCTGCAGCCGTTTCATTTTCAGAGAAGGCTGCCATTCTTTATAAAGAAATAAACACAGCACCTGATCGGCATATTCATATCACTTACAGAGGCTGCGTAAGATATGCACGGATGTTAGAGAAGCAGAGAGAAACATACACAAAGACCATTCAATACCCTGAAAAAGATAAAGTATATTTAATTACAGGGGGATTTGGGGGGATTGGCAGTAAAGTCGCTGAATATTGCGCGAAAACTGAAAGATCCACCATTATTCTATCGGGGCGATCTGCTTTAACCGGAGATAAGCAGAAACATTTAGAATACCTGAACAGCTTTAAAGCCAAGGTTTATTATATACAGGCGAATATATCCGATAAAGAAGCGGTAAAAAAAATGATTGACGGTATTACCGATCAGCATGCAGGTCTTCATGGCGTCATTCATTGCGCAGGAGTTATCAGAGACTCGCTGCTTTTTCAAAAAACAAAGCAGGAACTTTCAGAGGTGATTGCTCCGAAAGTTCATGGTGCGTTGAATCTTGATCATGCAACGAAGTCGCTGGAATTGGATTTTTTCGCCGTTTTTTCTTCAGTCGTCTCTATTGCAGGGAACGAAGGCCAGTGTGATTATGCATATGCAAACGGCTTTTTAGATCATTTTGCAGAATATCGGGAATGGAAACGGCAAAATTCTCTGCGCAGCGGCCGTACGCTGACAATCAATTGGCCTTTATGGAAAGACATCGGAATGGGGGCGAACCTGTCAGGTCAAGGGCGGACGTCTCTTTTTCATGGTTCCGGGCTCGAAGAACTTCCTGCTGAAGACGGAACGCAATGGTTTTCGCGGATTGTAACTTCGGGTCAGCTGCATAATATTGCAGTCTGCGGTGATCATGAGCGCTTTGAACAATTTATGCGGCAGAGATTTTTGACGGACGAAACAGAGACAGGCAGTGCCATTCCTTTGGCCCAAGGCGATATTTTGGATCAGACAGTTTTGTTTTTAACCAATATCATCTCCTCTGAGGTCGGTGCAGAACGGGAAGAGATCGATCAAGATGTGCATCTGGCTGAATATGGAATGGATTCGGTTATGATTCATCAATGCAACACAAAGCTGGAGCAGTCACTGGGAGCAATTTCGAAAACGCTTTTATTTGAATTTCATACAATCAGAGATTTAGCAGATCATCTTGTAAAGGAATATCCGGATCGGCTGGGGCGTTTATTTTCACGGGAGGAAAAAGGAAAACAGATTCAGAGCATTACCCCTGCCAGGCCGGAACAAAACATCACTGCACCTGCGGCGGAGGAAAAAGAACATCTTGACGGGATAGCGGTAATCGGTATCAGCGGCCGTTATCCCGGGGCTGAAAATATCGAAGAATTGTGGGAACTTCTATCAAAAGAGAGAACCGCAATCACAGAAATTCCGAAGGAACGTTGGAATTATGAGACCTACTATGATCCAGACCCCGCTAAAGCGCATGAGGGGAAAATTTATTGCAAATGGGGCGGATTTTTAAAGAACGCTGAATCATTTGATTCTTTGTTTTTCCAAATATCGCCGAGAGAAGCAGAAGCGATGGATCCTCAGGAACGAATATTTCTCGAAACCGTGTGGAAAGCATTTGAAGATTCGGGATATACCATTGAAGGGTTGAGAAAGCAGACCGAAAAACATGTCGGTGTATTTGCGGGAGTGACGACCAATTCTTACAAGCTGCTCGGCGAAAGAATACCGACGGACAAAAACGATGTACTTCCAAATTCGTTCCCATGGTCTCTCGCGAACAGAGTGTCTTACACATTTGACTTTACAGGTCCCAGTGTCCCTGTAGATACGGCTTGCTCTTCATCCTTAACGGCAATTCACATGGCTTGCCAAAGTTTAAAAAAAGGTGAGTGCTCGGTTGCGGTTGCGGGAGGAGTAAATTTGTATCTTCATCCTTCTGACTATTTATACCGATGTCAGATGGGGATGCTTTCAAAATCGGGAAAATGCAGAAGTTTTGGAGAAGGCGGCGACGGTTTCGTACCCGGGGAAGGTGTCGGGGCCGTTATTCTTAAACCGCTTAAAGATGCCATACGTGATAATGATACTGTGTACGCCGTCATCAAAGGAACGGCAATTAATCACGGCGGAAAGACGAATGGCTATACGGTGCCTAATCCTGCCGCACAGGCCGATTTAATCCAAGGAGCTCTTAAAGCGGCCGGTTGGAGCGCCAGAAGTGTCAGCTTTATTGAAGCCCACGGCACTGGAACGCCGCTGGGTGACCCGATTGAAGTCCGAGGCCTGACCAAGGCGTTTAGAGCTTATACCGAAGATGTTTCATATTGCTCTCTCGGATCGATTAAATCTAACATCGGTCATCTCGAAGCGGCTGCGGGTATTGCCGGCCTGACAAAGATTATCTTACAAATGAAGTATAAAAAAATAGCCGCAACACTGCATGCTGAACGGGTGCATCCGGATCTTTATCTGGAAGAGACACCTTTTTGCCTTCAGCAGGAAACCGCCGACTGGATAAAACCCGCGAATGAAAAACATTCTGACAGCAAATATCCGCGGCGTGCGGGATTAAGTTCTTTCGGAGCGGGCGGGGCGAATGCTCATATTCTTGTGGAAGAGTATGAGTCTGCTGCTGACTGTTATACGGATTGTGAGGAAAGTGAGGAACTTATCGTACTCTCAGCCAAGCATTCACTGAGTTTACGGGAATCGGCAAAACAGCTGGTGGAATATCTTCAAAAGGCCCGTCAACAACAGGGCGAGTTTTTGCAGCAAGCGGGAACAAACAAGCCGCTTCACCTTTCTGATATTGCGTATACCCTTCTTGAAGGGCGTGAAGCCATGCCGGAAAGGCTTGCTGTCATTTCAAATAATATCGATGATCTGATGTTGAAATTAAATCACTTTTATAATGGAATTGACGATCACGAAATATTTAGAGGGAAAAAACTGAATCATAAACGCAGACAGCAGCAATCGGATCTTCCGCTCAAATCCGGCAGAACCACATTAGCCGAAATGGCTGAATTCTGGGTATCAGGAGGCAATTTAAGCTGGGAAGATTTCCGCACCGGCAGAAAACCGGCGAAAATTACCCTGCCGACTTACCCTTTCTTAAAAAACAGACTGTGGGTGTCAAATAAGGCGCAATCAAAATCAACAGCTGATAAAGCTCCTTTATTTGATTTTTCTGCAGGTGAGTGCCGATTTTATAAAACGCTTTCTGATTCTGAATATTATGTAAAAGATCATGTTGTGCATGGGAATATGGTTCTGCCAGGAGCGGCAATCATCGAAGCGGCCAGAGAAGCGGGAGAGAGGCTGTACGGAAAATCAGTCATAAAACTGAGTCAGGTTGTATGGGCGGTTCCGATAAACGTTGAAAAAGAAAAGACGATAATGATAGATCTGCTGCCGAATCAAAAAGACGGCAGATTTGTGGTGAAAACCGATATGCAACCTGAAGCGGCAGTTCATTGCCAAGGAAACATTATCACATGCGGAGATCAAGATGCCTCTCAAACAGAGCGTTTTCAATTGGACAGCTGGTTAACCGGACAGAAAAGATTAATCAGCGGCGCTGAGTGTTACAGGGATTTCCGGCAGAGCGGTTTGGACTATGGAACCAGTTTTCAGGTAATAAAACAGCTGTTTATCCATGAAAATGCTGTTCTTGCACGAATATCACTTCCTGAGAGCATTCATAAAAAATCCGGCACGCTGCTGGAACCGTGTTTATTGGATGGCATTTTTCAATCCACAACCGGGTTTACGTCCCGTCAAGAAGGGGATCACACCGCATATTTGCCTTTTGAATTAGGTGAGCTGGAGATTCTTCATGCACCTTCGGCAAACGGCTATGCTTACATTACAGCTGCCGATGAAAGACAACATGATGATGTCAAAAGGTTTCATATATTATTTATGGATGAAAACGGATCTGTAAGTCTTAAAATAAAAAACTTAGCGTTGAAGGCGTTAAGGGCTGCACCGCAGACTCAGGATGAGCGGCATTCAGTTAAGTACTACACTGATATGTGGAAGCGGGCTCCTCTGCTTCATCAGCCTGAAGCCAGCGGTTTAAACAGCTGCCTTGTGATTTCACTCCGTCGGGATATATCAGAACCGCTGATCCGCCAGGCATATAAAGATATCGGCTTGAACATGATCTTTGTCCGCCATGGCGGCAGTTTTCAAGAAAAAAGAGCTGATTCCTTTGAATTGAACAGCGTCAAACTTGACGGCTATCAGAAATTGCTGGCGATTCTTAAAGAAAGACAAGTGACAATTGACCGCGTCATTTTAATCGGGATGTGCCCTGAAACGGGAATTGAGCAGAACATTCATGAAAAGCTGGAAGAGGCTGTTTTGCCGGTTTTCAATGTAACGAAAGCTCTGCTAGCAACAATCCCAAGACATAAAATCCTGATATCACATGTATTTTTCACAAGGGAAAATCAAATCTTACCTTATCAAATGGCAATCAGCGGCTTTTTTAGGTCACTTCATTTAGAACATCCAATGTTGTCCGGTAAAAATATTGAAATACAAAGCGATGAAATTCAGTTACAGCTGAACACCGGTCTGCCTGAATTAAAAAACCTTGTGAAAGAAACAATCATCAGCGATGATACTTCAGAAATCAGATACAGAGATGGAATCAGGCAGGTCAAGCACTCTGCAGAAATTGAAAGTGCCGAGCCCCCCAAAAAGATGGAAGTAAAAGAAGGGGGAGTTTACCTCATTACAGGAGGAACGGGCGGTCTGGGACTGATTTTCGCCAGACATCTTGTGCGAAAAGGGAGAATAAAACTTGTCCTTATCGGCAGGTCAGAGCTTTCTGAGGAAGCCGTAAGCAATGTAAAAGAGCTGGAAAAAAACGGATCAGAGGTTTTTTATGTAAGAACCGATATTTCTGATAAGGAAAATGTCAATAACCTGATAAACCTCGTCAAAAACAAATTAGGTCCTGTTAAAGGAATTATTCACAGCGCCGGTGTGATAAAAGATTCATTACTCATCAATAAGCGTGAAGAGGATCTCGATTCAGTCTTGGCCAGCAAGGTTTACGGAACGATATGGCTTGACCGGTATACAGACAGAGAACCTCTGGACTTTTTTGTAATGTTTTCATCTATCAGCGCAATAATCGGGAACGCGGGACAAACCGATTATGCTTATGCAAACCGGTTTATGGATTATTTTGCGGAAATGAGAGCGGCGGAAAATAAACCTGGAAAAACAGTCTCGATGAATTGGCCTTTATGGAAAGAAGGCGGTATGCGAATTGATATTCATTCAGAGAAGTTCCTTTATGACCGTTTCGGAATGCTGCCTCTGGGAAAACGGGAAGGCCTTGCAGCATTTGATCAAGCAATGACAGGGTGTGAACATCAAATAATGGTATTTAGCGGTAATGAATTAAAGCTGGAACGAATGATAACGATTGACAGCGGAAAAAGTGACCCGGCAATCGCCGACGAAAATCACGAACCGAAAGAGCTGTCAATAACTGAATCTTTAAAAAGCACTTTGACGCGCATCGTCACCGGCGTATTAAAAATTGAAGAACGGGAATTTGATTTTGAACTGCCGATAAGTGAATACGGATTTGATTCAATTATGTTTACAATGCTGGGCAGCGAATTAAACGAGTCATTAGGAATATCAATGATGCCGTCAGATTTTTTCGGTCTTACTGATTTTAATGAACTTCTTGAGTTTTTAAAGAGTGAGTATTCCGAGGAGCTTCATCTCTGCGGTTCTTTTTCTTCAGATGAATCTGCGGCGAAAGACCGGAGAGAAAATCTGATTGAGGGCATCGCAAAGATGATGTCAAGTATTTTGAAGATTGACAGAAAGGAAATAGAAGAAGAGACTTCATTCGGCGAGTACGGATTTGATTCTATTACGTTTACCAGACTCGGAAATGAAATCAATCAACAATATGGTACGGAATTATTGCCGTCCATTTTCTTTGAGTGCAATTCACTGGCTGAAATGACTGATTATGTAATCGAGGAATACGGAGAAATCCTTTTTGCTGAGACAGAATCTTTTTCTGCAGCTGACGAAAAAACATTGTACAGCACGCCTCCGCCGGAATCTTATGAACATTCCCCTGAGCCTGAAAATAAAACTAGGCAAGAGGAAAGACATATAAATGAGCCGGTGGCAATAGTGGGAATAAGCGGCCGTTTCCCCCAAACAGATACGCTGGATGACTTTTGGGAAGGAATTGAAAAAGGGCGGGATATGATTACAGACATTCCTGAAGACCGTTGGGACTGGAAAGAGTTTGACGGCGATCCGATCAGGGACGTCAATAGAACAAAAATAAAAAAAGGCGGATTTATCAAAGGCGCTGACAGTTTTGATCCGTTGTTTTTCGGGATTTCTCCCGCCGAAGCAGAATTAATGGATCCCCAGCAAAGAATTTTTATGGAGACTGTATGGAAAACAATAGAAGATGCGGGCTATAAGCCGTCTGATTTGGCAGGGACGAAAACCGCGGTGTTTGCAGGGGTCGCCACAACGGATTATGCTGAACGTCTGAATGAAAATGGCATCTCTGTTCAGGCGCAGACCGCAACCGGTTTAAATCATTGTATATTGGCAAATCGTATTTCTTACCAGCTGAACCTGACGGGTCCGAGCGAACCGATTGACACTGCCTGTTCAAGTTCGTTAGTTGCGCTTCATCGTGCGGCTGAGGGGATTCAAAGAGGCGATTTTGAAATGGCGATTGCAGGCGGAGTGCATATTATGACAAGTCCTACTCTGTTTATAGCTTTTGATAAAGCAGGTATGCTTTCCAAAGACGGAAAGTGCAAAACGTTTGATAAAAGCGCTGACGGCTATGTAAGGAGTGAAGGGGCGGCTGCAGTATTGCTCAAGCCGCTCAGCAAAGCACAGGCAGACGGTGATCATATATATGGTTTGATTAAAGGATCAGCTGTAAATCACGGCGGCCGCGCCAATTCTTTGACAGCTCCGAATCCGAACGCACAGGCGGACTTATTAACCGAAGCTTGGCGGAAGGCGGGGGTCAGCCCTGCCACTGCGGGATATATAGAAGCGCATGGCACAGGGACAAGTCTTGGCGATCCGATTGAAGTGAACAGCATCATAAAGGCATTTAAAACGTTATATCAAGAATGGGACATTCCTTTTGCGAAACAGAAATGCTGCGGAATCGGGTCTGTGAAAACAAACATCGGCCATCTCGAAACCGCTGCCGGAATAGCCGGAGTGATGAAAGTGTTACTGGCTTTTAAATATCGCAAACTTCCGGGACTCGCCCATTTTTCAGAACTCAATCCATACATCAAACTGGAAAATACGCCATTTTATATCACAGAAACCGCTCAAAAGTGGAATCCGATAAAAGATGAAGAGAACAAAGATCTGCCGAGGAGAGCAGGCGTCAGCTCATTCGGATTCGGCGGTGTGAACGCGCATATTGTTTTAGAGGAATATAGGGAACCTCAAAAAGAAGTGCCGGAAAACAACGGTAACACACATATTTTTGTTTTATCTGCGAAAACCAAAGATCAATTACTTGAGTATATCCGGCATATGGTTCAGTACTTGGATCGCGTGATTGCCGGTGACATGACCGTTAATGCCAGTGACATGGAATTTACATTGCAAAACGGCCGGGAAGCAATGAACGAAAGAATTGCCGTATGTGCAGCGAGTCTGACTGAGCTGAGAGATAAATACGTCAGCTTTCTTGATGACAGCAAGGTGCAAAAAGGCGTATTTATAAGCGAAATCACTGAAGAGCGCACAGCTGTTTCTGAATATATGATTCAGGAGGCTCTTCAAAGCGGAAAAGAGGAGCTGCTCGCACAATGGTGGGCCAATGGAGCCGAGTTTGAATGGAAGACAATCGGCAATAAGAAATTGAATAGAGTGCCGATGCCAACTTATCCGTTTGCAAAAGAGAGTTATTGGTTTACTCCGAAAAAGAACAAAAGCGAGGTTAATAGTAAAAGTCTTCACCCATTAATCAGCGAGAATGTCTCAACATTAAAGAAACAAGCATTTAAAACTGTTATTTCCGGAACTGAATTTTTCGTCACTGATCATCTTGTTTCAGGAGACTATGTGCTGCCAGGAGCCGCTTCGCTTGAAATGGCTCTTGTTTGTGCGGAAATAAGCGGAGAAAGTAAAGTATATAAAATAAAAGACGTGATGTGGAACAGACCTATATTATATAAAGGAAAAACGCTGCACATTTATACCGACTTGGAAATGAAACAAGATAAGTTGAACGTAATGATATGTAAAGAGGGTCCGGATGGCGTGCAGCAAATCTGCACACAAAGTGAAACAGTATTCGGAGACATAAACAGCAATCCTGAGTATGTCGATATTGATCAGTTCATACGCAGCAGTGAGCCGGTCATAAGCCGGGAAGAGTGTTATCACCGCTTCAGCCGTATGGGCCTGACATATCATAGCAGTTTTCAAACATTGAAAGCCGTATATCGCGGTGATATGGAGTTAATGGCAGAATTGGAGCTTCCTGCTCATTTAGCGAACGGGTTTTCACATTTTACACTTCATCCTTCATTAATTGACGGCGGTTTTCAAGCGGCGGCATTTTTGTTAAGAGATAATGAGAAAGAGGGCTTATTTGTTCCATATTCACTTAGAGAGCTTCACATTAAGAGGGCGCTTACTGCCCGATGCCATGTCTCGGTGAAAGAAACCGGTTTTTATACGTATAACATTGATTTTATTAACGAGAGCGGCGAAATAGCCGTGAGCATGAAAGACTTTTCTGTCAGAAAAGTGACCGGGGGAGAATTAACCGCAGGACGTAAAAATGAAGATCAGGAAATTCTCTTCTTATTAGAACGATTGAAAAACGGTGAACTTTCTGCTGACCAAGTTTATCAGCTGCTGGAGGGAAAATAGTGCAGATCAAACAAATACTTTCCTTAATTGAAGAACAGCAAATGTCTCCTGATGCAGGACTGGAGCTAATTCGCACTTACAGAAAAGAACAAATGGAAAAAAAGGCGGAGCCGGAATCACAAGCTCCGTCCCCAACCATTTTTTTTAAGAACGAATGGGTAAGGACAAATAACATTGATAGGCCGAATCAGCAGGCACCGGGAAATATGCTGATTTTTGATCAGGATAACCGTCTTTTTCAGCATGCCGAGATGATGAATGGAGAACATAACCGTGTCATTCTCGTAACGCCCGATTCTGATTATAGAATTGAGCGGAATAGATGCACAATCAATCCTTCTGATGAAAATCATGTCGAAATGCTGCTGTCTGATTTGGCTGAAAACGGATTTACACCTGATGTCGTGCTTTATTTATGGAACGGAGAAATCAGAGAATTCACTGAAGAATCCGTTAACGAAACTCTTCGCAGAGGGATAAACTCGCTCTTTTTATTATCAAAAGCTTTAATGCGAAGAAACGAACCTGTTACGTTATTGCATATTTATTGGACAAGCGGTCTGAATCAGCCGTTTCATGAAGCTGTCGGAGGGTTCATGAAAACGGTAAACATGGAAAGCTCCAAGCTTAAAGCGAAAACCATACAGATTCGCCATGAGCATTCTGAGATAAATCCTCCGGTTTCCAAGGTGTGGGATGCTGCAATCAGTGAAATACAGCACTTTCAATCCGATGAATGTGAGGTTTTAATAGACTCACATACCCGTTATGTGAAAGGGCTGCAGCATATTGATAATCCGGAACACGATAACGGATCTGTAACGTATCAAAAAGGCGGCATATATATCATTACCGGAGGAGCGGGAAAACTCGGGCTGCTGTTTGCGGAACACATCGCTAAAGAAAACCAAGCCGTGATTATACTTACAGGCCGTTCTTTTTTAACAGCTGATCAAAAAGAACGGATCAGTAAGCTTAATGAGAGCGGCTCTATTGTTGAATATCAGCGGACGGACATAACAAATCGAACCGAGACAGAGCGATTCATTTTCGGCGTTAAACAGCGGTACGGCAGCATAAACGGGATCATTCATGCTGCCGGCATCCTTCGTGACTCATTTCTTGTAAATAAAAGTCTCAGTGATTTTACGGACGTACTGAACCCGAAAGTTTACGGGACAATCTGGCTGGATGAGCTGACAAAAGACGAAGATCTTGATTTTTTTGTTCTCTTTTCTTCTTTTTCCGCTTACGGAAATGCCGGCCAAAGTGACTATGCGTACGCAAATCATTTTATGGACAGTTTTGCAGTGCTTCGATCTCAGCTCTCCCGAAACGGAAAAACCCTTTCAATCAATTGGCCGTTATTGAAAGATGGCGGGATGAGTCTCGACAGCAATGGAATCATTCAAATAAAAGAAAAATACGGAATGACTCCGATGCGAACTTCCTCTGTTTTGGAAGCGTTTCTGAAAATGCTGCGGTCTTCATTTACCAGCTTAATGCCTGCAGAAGGAGAGCGGGATAAAATGATAAAAGCGCTAGCGATTCATAGAAATACAGCTGCAGCAGATCAAGATACACTCACGGCGGAACACGATGAAGAAGAGGAATATGCTGCGAAAGAAAAAGTCAATGACTATTTAATCAAGATCATCAGCGGTGTCTTGAAAATCCAATCTCATAAAATAAATGCGAAAGACTCTTTTGAGAAATTCGGAATCAACTCACTTATGATCATGTCACTTATTTCAAAGCTTGAAGATACTTTCGGGGATCTTCCAAAAACAATCTTTTTTGAATATCAGAACATTGAAGAGCTTTCAAACTTCTTCCTAACATCTTTTAAAGAAAAAGTGCTTAAGGCCGCAGGGGCAGCTCCGGTAACAAGAGTGCCGAAGAAAAGAGAAAATCTGAGTAAAAAACAGCACCGGCAGCAGAAGGTTGCATCTGCACCGAGCATGGTTCCGCCGGGTGAGGATATTGCCATTATCGGTGTGAGCGGAAGATATCCGAAATCCGATACTCTTGAGGAGTTCTGGGAAAACATTGCCGGAGGGAAAAACTGTATTATTGAAATCCCCGAGGAACGTTGGGATTTCAGATCGACTTACAGTCCCGACAGAATGGAGAAGGGGAAAATCAACAGTAAGTGGGGCGGTTTTATCAGCGGTGTTGATCAATTCGATCCGCTGTTTTTCCACATTTCTCATAAAGAAGCTGAGCTGATGGACCCTCAGGAGCGAATTTTTCTCGAAACCTCCTGGCATACGTTTGAAGATTCAGGATATACAAAAGAGAAGCTTGACGGTATGAAAGCCGGTGTGTTTGTCGGAGCCATGTACGGACAATATCAATTATTCGGCGCAGAAGAAACTGCGCGGGGCAATCCGATCGCGCTCAGTTCCTTCTTTTCATCTATTGCGAACAGGGTTTCATACTTTTTTAATCTCTCCGGCCCGAGCATTGCACTGGATACGATGTGTTCATCATCGCTGACGGCCATTCACTTGGCATGTGAGAGCATTAAAAGAGGGGAAAGTGAAATTGCGCTTGCGGGCGGCGTTAATGTGTCCATACATCCCAGCAAATACCTTTGGCTGAGTCAAGGTAATTTTGTTTCCACCGAAGGATTGTGCAGAAGTTTCGGAGAGGGCGGAGACGGCTATGTCCCGGGAGAAGGTTCGGGAGCCGTCCTGTTGAAACCTCTGGAAAAAGCAATTGCTGATCAGGATCATATATACGGAGTGATTAAAGGAACATCTGTAAATCATGGCGGAAAAACCAATGGATTTACGGTTCCGAACCCGAATGCACAAGCTGAGCTGATTGCTGAAAATTTCAAGAAATCAGGCATCAGTCCGCGATCCGTCAGCTACTTGGAAGCACACGGAACGGGTACCTCGCTCGGAGATCCGATTGAGATCGCAGGATTGACAAAAGCGTTTGAGAAATTTACGGATGATAAACAATTTTGTGCTATAGGTTCAGTGAAGTCTAATATCGGACATTTGGAGTCTGCTGCAGGTATAGCAGCTCTTACAAAAGTTCTTTTACAATTTAAGCATCAGAAATTGGCGCCATCCATTCACTCGGAACAGCTGAACCAAAATATCCGATTTGAAAAGACGCCTTTTTACGTTCAGCGGAAAGAAGAAGAGTGGCGGAAAGAATCAGGCGCCTCCAACAGGAGAGCAGCAATCAGTTCGTTCGGAGCGGGAGGAGCAAATGCCCATGTCATTGTGGAAGAATATCAAAACCATGCTGACACACAAACAATAAGCGGTCCGTTTGCCGCAGTTCTCTCTGCCAAAAATGAAGACAGACTGAAAGAATACGCCCGGCGCCTTCTGCAATTCACAGAGCGGGAGACAAAGGCCTCGGCAGCTGATATCGCTTTTACATTGCAGACATGCAGGGAACCGATGGAAGACAGACTTGCTGTTGTAGCTTCCGATTTGCCGGAACTTAAGGAGAAGCTGAGAACTTTCTGGACTGAAGGAACAATTGGAGAGGGCGTATACAAAGGCAATGTTACGAAAGATTTTGATAAAGTCTTTATCTTTCATGATCAAAAGATGAAAGATAAATTCCTCGAGGTGATGATGGAGACAAAGGACTTGAATCTTCTTGCAAAATTATGGTCTTTCGGGGCTGATATTCAATGGAGAGAGTTATATGAAGAATATACCCCGAAAAAGGTCAAGCTTCCTTTATATCCATTTGCTGAGGAGTCTTACTGGGTGCCTGGAAGCCAAAGTGCAATATTTCCGGAAACATTGCCGCAACAGTCTTCACTGCACCCGCTTCTGGATTCGAATGAATCTACTCTGGAACAGCAGTTTTTTAAAACGACATTAAGAGAAAAAGAGATTTGGTTAAAAGACCACATTGTAAAAAACAAGAGCATTCTCCCGGCAGCTGCTTTTCTTGAAATGGCATGCGCAGCGGGAACGCGGTCATATCGAAAGAAAAAGGTCACTCGTTTAAAAAACGTGATATTTGCCAGACCGGCCATGCTTTTGCAAGAGAGCCTGACCATTTACACTCACATTTCCGTAAAAGACGGCAGCATATTATTTAACATGTCACCTGACGAGGATGCTGCTGTAAGGACTGGATTTGTGACGGGGGAATTATATTATGATCATCATTACAGTGATGATGATATAGAGAACATCGACAGACAAGAGATGATAAACAGAAGTGCTTTTGTCCGTGAACAAGATGAATGTTACGAGTATTTTCGGGAAAACGGGTTCCTGTATGGGCGCGCTTTTCAGCCGATTCAACGTTTATGGGGCGGCGGAACGGAAGCGGTTGCACACTTATTGCTGCCAAAAGAAGCCGCATATGCTCTTGAAAATTATACATTGCATCCGTCTTTAATTGATGGGGCTCTGCAATCTTTGTTCGGAATTACCGACGGAAGAGAAGAGGCATCTGTTTATGTTCCTTTTTCAATAGGAGAGATTACGATTCGGAAAAAAGTTTCAGCAGAATGCTGGGCTTATGCGCGTAAAACAGGCCAAAAAGGTCAATCCGAGCTTATTTACGATATTCAGCTGCTTAATGAACACGGAGAGAGACTTGCAGGTTTGAAGGATGTAACCATTCGTAAAAAAGAAACGTTTTCCGCGGAGACACAGACTCGTGCAACAGCGGATTCCAATGGAAAGAACGAGAGAGTAAAAGAGCTCCTCAGACAATTAAAAGCGGGCGAACTGACTGCGGAGGAAGCAGATTATGCGCTGGAGCGTATGCAGGATTAGTTTATCATTTTGCGGCAGTGCCATTTGTAAAGGGGATGAAGATTTTTATGAAAGAAGCCCGTCATATTAGAAAAAAAGTACTTTCTGACATAGAAAGCGGCATCATTTCTTTGGAAGAAGGAGTAAAGCGGATACAGCAGCTTGGTTCTCATTCCGCAGGGGGTAACGGACAGGCGATATATTATCAGACGGTCTGGCAGCGGACAGATCTCAGCATTCATGTAAAAGGCGGCCGGCGTGAGGGCAGCCTTTTATTATTTGATAAAAATGAAATTGTGAGAAATGAACTTGCTGCATTGCATGATACAAGGGTTATTTTGGTTAAGCCGGGGAAAGAGTTTCGAAAAACCGGGGACGGTGTATTTGAAATCGACCCCCGCTCTGAAAGAGATTACATAAACCTGTTAGGATGGCTTATAGAAGAAGAGAAGTCAGATATACGGGAAGCGGTGCATTTATGGTCAGACATGCCGTTTGAAAAGACTGAGAGAGCGATTCGTGAACAATGCGACAGCGGAGTCTATTCTTTGTTTTTACTGCAACAGGCGCTCTTCAAAAATAACTGCCGCAAACCGATCAAGCTGTTATACGGATATTTTTCGCATCTTTCCGGAGAACAGCCTCTTTACGCGGCGGCAAGCGGATTTTTGCGGACATTGCAGCTGGAAAATCCGTTAATCTCAGCAAAAAGCATTGAATTGGAGCAGTCAATAGCAGCCGTTCACGCGGCTGATATCATACGCAATGAGCTGAGTGATTTCCAGCCTTCAGATGTAGAGATCCGTTATAAAGACATGCAGCGTTATGTTAAACAGCTCAAAACGTATGAACCCGAAAAAAATTCCGGAAGCGGAGATGTGCCGCTGAGAGAAAATGGAGTATATATTATCGCAGGAGGCGCGGGCGGATTAGGATTTACCTTTGCAGAATATTTGGCTTTTCAAACAAAATGCTGCCTTGTTTTAACGGGGAGATCTCCGCTTTCAGATCATATAAGAAAACAGCTGAGACGATTAGAGGATGCCGGTTCTTCAGCTGTTTATGTTCAGGCTGATATTACCAATAAGGAAGAAGCCGAATATGTAGTCAAAAAAGCCAAAACTTCTTATGGAAAAGTAAACGGGGTCATTCAGGGCGCGGGAATCATCCGTGATTCTTTCCTTCTTAACAAGTCACGAGAGGAATTCGATCAGGTAATCAGACCGAAAGTATTGGGTACGATGTGGCTGAATGATGCTGTTGAGAAAGAAAATCCTGACTTTTTCATTTGCTTCTCCTCTACTTCCGCAGTGTTGGGAAATGTCGGGCAATCTGATTACGCGTTCGGAAACAGTTATATGGATCATTTCATGAATATGCGTTCTGCCCAGGATTCTGATACGATTTCTCTCTCTCTGAACTGGCCGCTGTGGAAAGAAGTCGGCATGCAAGTGGATGAGCGCACGGTAGAGACAATGAAAAAGGCGGGTTTTTATCCTTTAGAAAAAGAGGAAGGTAAAGAAGCGTTTGCAGTCGCATTGTCCTCCGGTTTTTCGCAATTTACTGTATTTTACGGAGATGAGCAAATTGACAATCATGTTCAGCAATTATATGAACGAAAAGACAATATTCAGGCAGATGAAGGAACAGGGAGAAATATCGAATCATTTGATTCAGAGAAACTGACAGCTGAAACATCTGATTTTATTATAAAAATGATTGCTGCAGAATTCAGGATGCCTGCGGACAAAATAGATGCAGAAGAGGCATTGGAAAAATACGGACTTGATTCCGTTATGATTATCAATATGACGAATGAGCTTGAAAAACATTTCGGCGCGCTCTCAAAAACGCTGTTATTCGAATATCAGACTGCGGCAGAATTGTCACAGTATTTCGTTGAGGAGCACAGGGATACTCTTCTTCATAAACTCCGGTTAGGAGAAAACAGGAGCAGCACCCCATCTCAGAAGAAAAAAGACAATAAACAGACAGCCGAAGTTAACGGGAAACAGAAAATCCAGATGAAAAATCAGGTGCAGCAGCAGGAGAAGTATCATGACAATGATATCGCGATTATCGGTATCAGCGGACGTTACCCGATGGCAAATGATCTTGATACTCTGTGGGAAAACTTATTGAACGGTAAAGACTGTATAACTGAGATACCTAAGGATCGGTGGGATTCGGGGCTGCACTATCAGCCCGCAGCGGGCGATGAAGTGAAAAACCAAAGCAAATGGGGGGGATTTATTGACGATGTGTATCATTTTGATCCGTTGTTCTTTAATATTTCTCCTGCCGAAGCTGAATTAATTGATCCGCAGGAGAGACTGTTTTTAGAGACGGTTTGGCACACCATAGAAGATGCGGGGTACGCAAAGAAAACGCTTGAAAGAAAAAACGTCGGTGTTTTTGCAGGGGTTATGTACGGCCAATATCAGCTGTACAGCGTTGGTCACGAAGCGGCCGTTTCTTCCTCATATGCATCAATCGCCAACCGGGTATCCTACTTCTTTAATTTCAGCGGGCCAAGTATTGCTTTGGACACGATGTGTTCCTCATCATTAACGGCTGTTCATTTTGCCTGTGAAAGTTTAATCAGGAATGAATGTGAAATTGCAATTGCAGGAGGCGTCAATTTATCCATTCATCCTCATAAATATGAACTCCTGACTCAAGGCGGATTTTTATCCAGTGATGGCCGGTGCAGAAGCTTCGGTTCAGGAGGAGACGGCTATGTGCCGGGAGAAGGGACAGGTGCCGTGCTGCTGAAACCCGTAAAAAAGGCTATTGCCGACGGTGATCAGATTTATTCAGTTATTAAGGCAACAGCCATCAACCACGGTGCTAAGACGAATGGATATACCGTGCCGAATCCCAAAGCTCAAAGTGAGGTCATTACGAGAGCCTTAAAAAAAGGGTTTATTGATCCAAACAGCATCAGCTATATAGAAGCTCACGGAACAGGCACCGCGTTAGGAGATCCGATTGAAATCACCGGTCTGACCAAAGCATTTTCAGGTGCCGAACGCGATAAGAAGACATGCGCGATCGGGTCGATTAAATCAAATATCGGACATCTTGAGGCTGCTGCAGGCATAGCGGGCATTACGAAAGTTATTCTTCAAATGAAACATAAAACAATTGTTCCGTCACTGACTCATTCTGCTGAATTGAATGAAAATATACCGTTTCAAAAAACACCTTTTTATGTACCGGACAGTGCCGAAAAATGGGAGTCATCCGTTCCCAAGCGTGCCGGAATCAGTTCTTTCGGGGCAGGAGGAGCTAATGCCCATGTTATTTTAGAAGAATTTGCGGCTGAAGCTATCTCTCCTCTCGCGGCTGAAGAACCTGAACAGCTTTTATTTGTTTTTTCTGCAAAAAATGCCGACAGGCTGGCAGAATATGCAAAACGCGCAAAAGAACATATAGCAGCCAGAGATTATCCATTAGAAACACTTAGAAATACAGCATTTACTTTACAAACCGGCAGAGAAGAAATGCCGCACAGATTGGCTGTTATCGCCTCCACAAGAGATGAATTGCTTAAAGGACTGACAGACTATACCCTCGGAAACGCGATGGATCATATTTTTACAAGCGGCAAAGACACAACAGAAGCAAAAAGGATGAACAAAGCTGAGATTGAAGAAGCAGCCGCAAACAGGGATCTTGTGAAGATTGCTGAATACTGGGTTGCCGGAAACGGGGTAGATTGGCCGTCACTTTATAAAGGTGCCACTCTGAGACGGGTATCAGCACCCGGATATCCATTTGCCAAAGAGCTATGCAGAATAGATGCGCAAAATACGGGAAGCCGCCGGATGAACGGTAATAACGATCTGCATCCTTACATTTCATGCAATATATCTGATTTTAAAGCACAGAAGTTTCTTATCAATGTAAGCGATACCGATTTGTATATAAAAACAAAGTATCAAGACAAGGAAATGTTTCCGTTTCTCAGCCAGATTGAAATGGCGAGAGCTGCCGGAGCAATGGCTTCAGGGAATCCGATTATTAAATTAACAGAGCTCTCCTTTAGAGAACCGATGTTACAAAGCGGAAGCAATGAGCAGATCCGGATTGTATTAACCGCGGATAATCAGGGTGCATCGTATTCTATAGAAAAACAGAGCGACTCATCCATTTATTCCTCAGGGCGGCTCGAATTAGAAGGCGGGGCGTACGAGAACGGAAATATTCATCTTGAGCCGTTCCTGTCTCAGCGCGCAGACCGCATACCGTATGAAGCATTTTATCAGCGGCTTGCCGAATTCGGATACAGCTGCAGTGACAGTCTGAAAGCCGCAGAGCAATGTGTCAGCAGGAACGGACAGGTACTTTTAAAGATAAAAGCAAAGGCCGAGCCGAAAGGGTGCATAATCAAACCGGAAGTTATTGAGAGCGTATATCAAGCCGTCATATACCTTGCGGGGGAAAATGCCGGAGAGCTCCCGGAAAATATTAAAGAATGTACGATTTTTGATCATGAGACTGAACCCGTTTATGTATATGCAGAACAAACTGAAGAAAGCGATTCGGCTTATGATGTGTATGTATTAGACAATGCCGGCGGGATTTTGATGGAACTGAGCGGACTGGTTTTTGGCGGAAAGCCTAATAAAAATGTACGTTTTTATGAGCATAAGTGGGATCAAAAAAACCCTCTGATTGAAATGAAAGATAGGGAGCCAAAAACAATTCTGGTCTTTGCAAAAGATGAAGCATTGGCTGGAGCTCTGAAAAATCAATCAGACAGCCGTGTCATTCTCGTCACGCCGGATCAGCGGCAGACCGATCAAAATCTGCTGACATTCTGTGTAAACCCGGAAGTGACGTCAGATTATATTCGTTTATTCGAAGAATTGGAGAAAAAGGGGTTTTCTCCGGATGTCATCTTGCACACGGGAGAAACATTTTACGCGGGTGACCGCCTTCTCAGCGGCCTGGAAGCAATTTTTTATTTATTAAAAGCGCTGAGCGCCCGCAGTGACGCCTCTCTTTATCTTCATTCTCTGCTTCTTGTTCACTCTTTTAAAGAAGGCGTGAATGATCCGTATACGGGCGCTCTTGCAGGCTGTTTAAAAACGGCGAATATGTTGGTGCCATCCGCAGAGAATGTGAAGTCAATCGGTTTTTCAGAACGTATATCAATTGAAAAAATGGCTGAATTTTGTCTTAACGAAATGGTTTCAGGCGTGGAACGGCAGGCGGAAGAAGTTAAATATATAAATGACAAGAGGTATGTTAAGACATTAAAGGAGTATGTATTCAATCATACAGAGCACCCTCATCAGCTGAAACAGGAAGGGATTTACCTCATAACGGGCGGTTTGGGCGGTCTGGGCCTGATTTTCGCAAAATATTTAGCCTCTCAGTATCAAGCAAAATTAGTATTGACGGGAAGGTCACCGTTAACAGCTGATAAACGACATAACATTGACCGGCTGCAGGCGCTTGGAGGAGATGCGGTATATTATCAAGCTGATGCCGCAGATCAAAAGACGATGGGACGGGTCATAGAAGAAACGAAACGGACTTGGGGCTCCATTCAAGGCGTTATTCATTCAGCTGGTCATGCCGATGATCGGTTATTTACAGAGATGAATCTGGCTGATTTTTCAGAAGGCATGACTGCTAAAATTGAAGGAACGGTATGCTTAGATGAATTAACGAAAGATGAGCCGCTTGATTTCTTTATCGTATTTTCTTCTATTTCTGCGGTCTTCGGAGATTTTGGACAGGTTAATTATGCGTTGGGCAATTATTTTCAAGATCAATATATAAATTGGAGATCCGAACAGAGCCGCCGGCAAGAGAGACAAGGCAAGAGCATTTCGATTAACTGGCCGTTGTGGCGTAAAGGCGGAATGCATTTAAACAAAGAAGCTGAAGAAGCATATCTTTCCGCATCCGGGTTTGATTATTTGGAAACGGAAGAAGGGATAGCGGCTTTTGAGGCGATTTTGGCAAGTGACTGTCCGCAAATTTCGGTTGTTACCGGGGATGCCGAAACGACACCAGCAAAAAAAGATCTGCCGCATCAAAAAGTAAATACGCTTCCGGTTCGTCAAGAGGAAATTTCTTATACAGCACCGGCTTATACAGACAATGTCCTGGAAGAACTGAAGCAAATGGTATCGGAATTATTGAAAATTAACATTGAACAGCTGGATACGGCAGAGAATTTCGGCAATCTCGGCTTTGATTCTATCAGTTTGAAAACATTAGCTGTCCGGCTGAATAAAAAATACAAGCTTAAGCTGACACCTGCCGTTTTCTTTACTTACAGCCATATTAAGTCTCTTTCAGAATTTCTAAACAGTGAACTGCGTACTGTTGCAAAAGGGAATACAGATGCAGAAAAAAACATTTCTGAAAAAAGGAAAGTAGTGCACGCTGGGAAAACCGCCGGGAAAACCGTGAAGCCGCCGCGAAGTTTTCCGTTTGAAAAAAAGACAACAAGACAGGCTGACCATCATCCAGAGAAGCAGCCAGTTGCCATTATCGGGATGAGTTGTGTTTTTCCGGGATCAAAAAATGCAGATGAGTTCTGGATCAATTTAATCAATGAAAAAGATTTGATTCAGGAAATTCCCCCGGATCGCTGGGATTGGAAAAAATACGCCGAAGGCAAAGGAAGCAGCGAAGTACATTCGAAATGGGGCGGCTTTATCACAGATGCCGATAAATTCGATGAGGCGTTTTTCAATATTAATCCGCGGGAAGCAGAACTCATGGATCCTCAGCACAGAATTTATTTGCAGGAAACCTGGAAAGCGATAGAAGATGCGGGTTACAAAGCTTCAAAGCTGTCTGGCAAAAATATCGGGGTGTTTACGGGCATTCAATTTAATGATTACCGCCAGCTGCTGATGAGGCATTCGGACGGGGCGCACGCGTTTGCGGGAACCGGAAACAGCCAGGCGCTCATCAGCAATCGTGTATCCCACTATTTTAATTTCAGAGGTCCGAGTGAGTCCATTGATACAGCCTGCTCAAGCAGTCTTGCAGCAATCCACAGAGCTGTGCGCTCGATTCAAAATGGCGAAAGTGAGCTGGCGGTAGCAGGCGGGGTTTCGCTGCTCTTAGATCCAGTCACACATATGTATACTGATAAACTCGGTATTTTGTCTAGGGACGGCCGGTGTAAGACGTTTGATAAACTTGCCGACGGTTATGTCCGCGGTGAAGGTGCAGCTGTTCTGTTATTGAAACCATTGCAGGCGGCAATGAATGACAGAGACAATATTTACGGAGTCCTGAGAGGAACCGGAGAAAATCACGGAGGAAGATCTGCTTCATTGACCGCTCCGAACCCGGAAGCTCAGGCTGAACTGTTAACGTCTGTTTACAAAAATGCCGGTATTCCTGTTGATACGATATCTTATATTGAAGCACACGGAACCGGGACAGAACTGGGAGATCCGATTGAGATTGAAGGCTTGAAAAAAGCGTTTGGATCTTTTGAGCCGCATCCAGGAAAGAATCATGACCAATATTGCGGCATCGGTTCAGTAAAAACGAATATCGGTCATTTAGAGCCCGCCTCTGGAATGCCGGGGCTGATTAAAGTATTACTATCCATGAAGTATAAAACATTGCCTGCCACACTTCATGTCAAGGAGCTGAACCCTTACATTCAATTAAGCGGAACACCGTTTCATATTGTCAATAAAACGATGAAGTGGGCCAGATTAAAAGATCGAAAAGGAAATGAAATTCCGCGCCGTGCCGGAGTCAGTTCCTTCGGATTCGGCGGGGCAAATGCTCATGTCCTTGTGGAAGAATTTGAATACGGACAAGATAAAGCAGTAACTGCCGAGCGGGAACAAATCATTGTTCTATCGGCCAAAACAAAGGAAAGGCTGATGGTTAAAGCCAAAGAGTTAACAACGTTTTTACATGAAGAACGATCAGTTCAATTCAGTCAGCAAGAGGTGCAGGAACGTGATTTACAAGAGGCGGTTCGGGAAGCGGCAGCGGGTATCCTGCGTTTAGATACCGCAGATATAGATGCAAAGACACCTCTTTCGGAATTCGGATTTGATCCGTTGGCTTATTCCGAATTAATCTCTTTTATAAACCAAATGTACGGCACAGAAATATCACTTGACATATTTCAGGAATTAAAGACACTGAGCGAGCTGTGCCGCTATATCAGCCGCATCCGGAATCGATCAGCTGATAAACCGCATAACGGCAATTTTAGAGAAAAGTCCGGATTCGGTCTTGAAGAAATAGCATATACGCTGCAAACCGGAAGGGAACCATTTGAATGCCGCCTTGCGATCACTTGCTCGAATACCGGAGATCTTCTTGAAAAATTAAACGGTTACATCCAGGGGAGCAGGCTGCAAGGTGTTTATGAAGGAAATGTAACGGATTTTGATAGTCTGTACGCTCCTTTATTCGGCGGCCCCGAAGGTCATGCATATGTTCAATCACTAATTCAGCAAAACAAGCCGGCCAAACTGGCTCAGTTGTGGACGATCGGTTGTGAAATCAGCTGGGAAGACTTGTATGAGGAGGAACTCAAACCGGTTAAACTGTCTCTTCCTCTTTATCCTTTCAGCAAGAACAGACATTGGATTCATTTAAATAAAGATGAAGCGCAGAAGGCTGAGGCTTTCTCGAACACTGAGCTTCACAACTCAAATAAAGATACAGCAGATGGAGAAATCATGTCGCTTCTTGAAAAAGCACAAACAGGTGAGATGAATACGAAAGAGACATCAGAGCTGATAGAGGAGTTGCTTTTCCATGAATGAAAAAACGATGCAAATTGAGCAAATCGTGAAAAAGGTGAAAGAACGCAGCCTGACGCCTGAAGAAGGGCTGGAATTCATTAAGAGCTTGGGGAAAACCCATCTATATGAAATGGTATGGGATAGACATGAATTTAAAGGCAGTGAAAAATTCCCGCATACGAAAGAGCCAATTTTATTTTTTTGCGAAGACGACAGCATGTATACCGTAATGAAGAGGCAGCTTGAAGGCTATGAGGCACCTTTCATTTACGTGACTTCCGGCGAGCGTTTCGAAGATTGCCGGAACGGTCGTTTTACAATGAACTTTGCAAAAGGTGAGGATTATGATGCGTTATGCGGGGTTCTGCGTTCTCAAAATATAAGACCCCGCCATATTATTCATTTTTTGGCTGCCGGGCTCTTCAAAAATACGGAAGATGCAATGAGAAAGCAGCTCAATAAAAGTCTGTTTTCCTTGTTTCACATGTTTCAGGCCTTAATGGCGAACAAACTTTGTCCGAAAGCAGAAATTTTGTACCTGTATGAAAATACCGAGGGCGAGGTTCAGCCGATTTATAACGCGGTTGAAAGTTTTCTTAAGACCGTACAGGCCGAAAATCCGAATTTCACATGTAAGGCTGCAGAGCTGAAATCAATGTTTGACGAGCCGTTTACAAAGCAGCATATTGCAGATGTCATCTCTTTTGAATGGAACAATCAATGTAAAACGGACCACTTTACCTGCTATGAGCCGAGGCATTATTATAAAAGGCAGCTTCAAAGAGTAAAAAAAGAAGATGGGGAGAAACAAAGTTTCAGTGTAAAAAAGAACGGTGTGTATTTAATTACGGGAGGAGCCGGCGGTCTCGGGTATCTGTTTGCTGAATATCTGGCGAAACAGGCAGAAGTCAAGCTGGTATTAACCGGGCGTTCCCGGGCCTCCCGTGAAACGGCGCAAAAATTGAGCGCTCTTGAAAATCTTGGCGCTGAAGCCTTATATGTCCCGGCAGATATTTCAAAGGAAAAAGAGACGGACGCTTTGATTAAGCACATTAAGCAGACATTCGGAGAATTAAACGGAATTTTGCACAGCGCCGGACTTGTTAAGGATGCATTTATCATAAAAAAAACGAAAGAAAGCATAGAAGAAGTTATAGCGCCTAAAGTATTCGGAACCGTTTGGCTGGATAAAGCAGCTGAAGAAGAGCCTCTTGATTTCTTCGTTATGTTTTCATCCCTTTCGGCCGTTCTGCCTAATGCGGGTCAAAGCGACTACGCCTTCGCTAACGGATGTATGGACGGATTCACCCAGTATCGAAGCATTAAAGGACGTCCCGGGAAAACACTTTCTATTAATTGGCCGTTATGGGATGCGGGCAATATGACAGTCGGGCCGGGAGAGCTGCAAGCTTTAAGACATGCAGGGCTGGAACTTTTATCCGCCCAAGCAGGGCTTGCCGCTTTTCAGGACAGTATGAGCCGCTCTGCTTCTCAGCTGGCTGTTATCAGCGGAGACAAAGATAGAATAAGTGAATTACTCTCAACTGACCATAAAAAGATAGAGACTGTGCCTGAAAACAACAGTAATCTGCCGCAATTAAATGAAAGGGATCTGAAAAAACAAACGGTTCGTCTTTTGACAGAGATTGTCGGTGCGGAAACGGGAAGACCGGCGGACAGTATTTTACCCGAGGATACGTTTGACCGTTACGGAATTGATTCTCTAACGATTTTAGGTCTTAACTCCCGTCTGGAAAAATATTTTGGAAGAGTGTCTAAGACTCTTTTCTTTGAATACAGCAGTGTTGAAGAGCTGTCAGAGTATTTTCTTGAACACTATCATCATGAGTTGAAGAAGGCGTTTTTACCGGCAGCCGAACAGCGAATTGATCATTCGGCGCCGGCGAAACGGGAGAAGCTTTCCATTTCCCGCATACCATCCGCACCTTCCGAGGAAGATATTGCAATTATCGGTATAGCCGGCCGCTACCCGATGGCGAAGGATGTGGAACAGTTTTGGGAAAATATTTGTTCCGGAAAAGATTGTATAACGGAAATACCGAAAGAGCGCTGGGATTTTCGGAAATATTATCACACAGGTGACAATGCCCGTCATGACAGCAAATGGGGAGGTTTTATAAAAGACGCTGATAAATTCGATCCGCTGTTCTTCTCAATTTCGCCCCGTGATGCCGAGTTAATTGATCCTCAGGAACGGTTATTTTTAGAGACAGCGTGGCACACGTTTGAAGATGCGGGTTACACAAAGAAAAAGTTGAAACGGCATAAGACAGGTGTATTTGTCGGCGTCACCTACAGCCACTATCAGTTATTTGCAGCCGGTGCTTCAGATGATGAGGAACGTCAGGCGCTCCTGTCTTCTTATTCGTCTATCGCAAACCGGGTGTCATATTTCTTTGACCTGCACGGACCCAGCCTTGCAATTGATACAATGTGTTCTTCTTCACTTTCTGCTGTTCATTTTGCATGTGAAAGTTTAAAAAGGGGAGAATCCACCCTCGCTATTGCCGGAGGAGTGAATTTATCCTTACACCCTGATAAATATACTTTGCTTTCACAAAATCATTTTGTTTCAAGCGATGGGCGCTGCAGAAGCTTTGGAGCGGGAGGAGACGGATATGTGCCGGGAGAAGGAGTCGGGGCCGTTCTTTTGAAATCGCTTTCTGCCGCAAAGGCTGACGGGGACAGGATTTACGGTGTGATTAAGGGAACATCTGTAAATCACGGCGGAAAAACAAACGGATACACTGTGCCAAATCCGGGCGAGCAGGCAAACGTCATCAGTGAAACTCTTGATAAGGCGGGGATTGATGCAGACAGCATAAGTTATATTGAAGCGCATGGCACCGGGACATCTTTGGGAGACCCGATTGAAATTTCAGGATTAACCAAAGCTTTGCACAGCTCGAAAAGCGATTATCGTTGTGCAATTGGTTCGGTTAAGTCAAATATCGGACACCTAGAGGCTGCGGCGGGAATTGCTTCTATTACAAAAGTGCTGATGCAAATGAAGTATAAACAGCTTGCTCCTTCCCTTCATTCCGATCACTTAAATCCTAATATTGATTTTGAGGAAACACCGTTTTACGTGCAGTCTGAACTGACCGATTGGGAGACGCCGCAAAATCAAGCCAGAAGGTCAGGCATCAGTTCTTTCGGCGCTGGAGGATCTAATGCCCACATTATCATCGAAGAGTATAAGAATGAAGAAAAGATGGAAACGGTACAGAGCAACAAGACGCAAATTATTCTGCTTTCTGCCAAAAATGAAGAACGGCTCAGACTCTTGATTGATGCATATATAAAAGAACTCGAGCCAAAAACGTCACTAGCTGATGCTGCGTACACCTCGCAGACCGGGAGAAACGCTATGGAAGAGCGGCTCGCTGTTGAGGTTAGCAGCATTGACGACCTTCGCAATAAGCTGACGATGTATTTGCGGTCAGATCATAAGTTAAACGGTTTATATAGGGGAAAGGCCCGCCGGGGCTCTGGTCAAAAGGATGCCATGTCAGCCGCTCACTTTAATAGTGCAAGAGAAATGGCCATTCACTGGGTGAACGGAGGAGATGTTCAATGGGAAGAGATGTACACTTCCGAATTGCCGAAGCTTATCTCTCTTCCTGCATATCCTTTTGAACGGAACAGATATTGGGTGCCTGCCGCAAAAGCAGCACAGAAACAGAAAAAAACAGGCGTACCGCAGAGTCTGCCCCATGCACCGACTGACTTATCATTTGATGTATTAAAAAAATCGTGGAAAAAACAAAAGGCTGCGCCTTCCGCTTTTACGAAAGGACAGGTGATGATCCTGGCTAATAGTGAAAGTGAGCGGCTTGCATTCGAATTGTTTGATTCAGACCCTATGATTGAATCCGCTGTCATTTGCGCAGATAACTGGGATCATTCGGATGGGGAAGCCAAAAAAACGGCTCTAGCAGTCATAGAAGAAAATCCGGAAATCATCGGCATGATTGACCTGTCAGATTTCCGGAGTGATCAAAACGGGGCACGCACCGGCACAATCGGGAAGCTGACACTGCTGCAGGAAATCATAAAGACACATAAACAGCTTTTCGTTTTACATGTGACCAGAGGGCTGCAGACATTTCTGAATGACAAGCCGTCGTTAGCCGGAGCCGAAACAGCCGGACTATATAAAATGCTGAGTGCGGAGTATCAAAAGATAAAATCAAAAACAATAGATGTAGACGGGCATGTCGGGACTGCGGCGGAATTGAGACAGATAATCACAGATGAAGCTTGCGCTGACGGGCTGTATAGTGAAATCTGCTACCGGAACGGTGAACGTTATATTCCATACGTCGAGAAATTACATGCAGCGGAAATAAACCGGAAACGATCCGGTCTGCCAGTATGCCGTACGGATCAAACCCTGGTTATTACAGGGGGAACAAGAGGGATCGGAGCAGAACTTGCCAGACATTATGCCGGCAAGGGAGTCAAAAAACTTGTGTTGATGGGAGTAACCGACCTTCCGGAATCTGATAAAATAGCCGGCATGTTAAAAGACACCGATGAAAAGTCACCTCTTTATTCGAAATTACAACTGCTGCATGAGTTGGATCAAAAGGGAGTTCAGGTGGAAGTGTATTCCGGGCCGCTCACGGAAAAAGAAAAATTACATCGCTTCTTTTCAGAGGTGCGAATGAAGTTCGGCAAAATCGGCGGGGTGATTCATTGCGCTGGTGCAGCCAATCATTCGAATCCGGCTTTTATCCATAAATCTGATCAAGAAATAAGAGAAGTATTTGAGCCAAAGGTTCAAGGGATGCAAGTACTTCATGACATTTTTATTGATGACGAACTTGATTTCTTCATTTTGTTTTCATCTGTTGCGAGCGCTTTTCCTTTATTAGGCGCCGGAACAAGTGACTATGCCGCGGCGAACGCTTTTATGGATTACTTTGCGGCGTATCAGCATGCAGCCGGCAGAACATATTATCAATCAATTAACTGGCCGAGTTGGAAGGACATTGGAATGGGCGAGGTGACAAGTCCATCATATCAGGCACTCGGTTTACTTTCACACTCAACAGAAACAGGTATTTCCATGCTGGATGAAATCATGACGATAAACGGATATCCATGCCTTATACCGGCAAAGACACATCAGGAGAAATTCAAGCTGCAGCAGCTGCTTCAGACAAGAATTCAAGCTGCTAAAAATAACCCGGATGCTGAGGAAAAAGTGATCTCTGGTCATGGAGACAATGAAGCTATGATCAGGAAGTTAATGGAGATTTTTTCCGCGGAGCTGAAAATACCTTACGGGAATTTGGATCAGGATACGTCTTTTGCGGATTACGGAGTTGATTCAATCTTACTGGTTCAGCTTGTCAAAAAAGCGGAAGATGCATTTCAAATAAAAATTGAACCTTCGGCTTTTCTGGAGTATCCGAGTTTTTCACAACTGGGCGCCTATTTGAACGAGTTATTTGCAAGTGAGGGGATCAGTCCTCAAATTAATTCAGAAAACATTGAGGGTCGGAAAAAAGAGCAACATATAAATCAAAATGCTTCCGAAGTACGGGACAGCGGATCTCAAATGCAACAAACCAGTCTGAACCAAATCGCTATTATCGGAATGGGCTGTGAGTTTCCGGATGCTCCGGACACAGAAACGTTCTGGAGAAATTTGAAGAAAGGACAAAATAGTGTCCGTGAAGTCCCGGCGTCGCGATGGGATATTTCTTCATACTACTCTGACACCTATGAAAAAGGAAAAAGTATCAGTAAGTGGGGCGGATTTCTTCAAGATATTGAGTCTTTCGATCCCGCGTTTTTTAATATGAACAAAAGTGAAGCATCAGAGCTTGATCCGTTAATCAAAAAATGCCTTGAGGTCAGCGTCCAGACATTGAGAGACGGCGGCTATACAAAAGAAGAAGTATCAAACAAAGAAGTCGGCGTTTTCATCGGTTCGCGGACCGGGACGTTTATGTCCAAAATAGGTTCACCTTCAAAAAATACGATCGTGGGTATAGGACAAAATTTCATAGGCGCGCATATCTCACATTTTTTTAATCTGAAAGGACCGAATCTGGTTGTAGACACGGCATGTTCTTCCTCATTGGTCAGCGTCCATCTCGCTTGTCAAAGCCTGATGTCAAAAGAGTCAGATATGGCGATTGCGGGCGGGGTTGACATTTTGCTGGATCAAAAGCCTTACGTCATGCTGAGTGAGGCTCGGGCGCTTTCACCTGAAGGAAAATGTCATACATTTGATGAAAAGGCAGATGGATTTGTACCGGGAGAAGGATGCGGCGCAGTCCTTTTGAAAAGACTTGATGACGCCCTTGCCGAAGGTGACAGAATTTACGCGGTAATTGACTCATCCGCGGTTAATAATGACGGACAGACAATGGGAATGACAACACCTAATCCGAAAGCGCAAAGCGCAGTGATAAAAAAAGCCCTGAAAAAAGGCGGAATTGATGCAGATACTCTCAGTTATGTCGAGACGCATGGCACCGGTACGATGATAGGAGATCCGATTGAATTAAAAGCGCTGACTGAAGTGTTCCGGGAGGTTACGGAAGAAACGCAATTTTGCGGAGTAGGCAGCGTAAAAACGAATTTCGGACATTTAATGAGCGCAGCGGGGATAGCGAGTATTATAAAGGTTGCCTTATCCATAAAAAATCAGATGCTCCCGCCGACATTACATTGTAAAACGCCAAATCCGCGTTTTAAATTTGATCAGTCGCCATTCTTTCCGAACACGTCTTTAAAAGAATGGCGTCCTAGAAAAGGGGTTTTGAGAGCCGGAATCAGTTCTTTTGGATTCGGGGGCACGAACGCACATATGATATTGAGCGACAGCCATCTCACATTAGGATATGGAGAGACAAAAAGACACCCGCTTTCTCCGGTTATATTCAATAAGGAACAATGCTGGATCGACAATGGAGAAACTCCAGAAAAGGAAGAGTCAGAATTGCTGATTCCTTTACTTGATTTCAAAGAATTATAAAGAAAAGAAAAGGAATGAGACAGTTGGCCAGTAATCAAAACTATCAGTTCACATTAACAATTAAACATACGGACTATATTGTCAGGGATCACCGGGTGCATGGCACCCGGATTATACCCGGTGTCACATTTTTAGATATGATATACCGTATGGCGCTGAGCAAAGGTTTGCCTATTGAAGAACTCGAGTGTCAGAATATTTTGTATTTGGAACCTGTAGCAACATCGGATACCTTTGACAGAGAAATCCGCATCCGTTTTCAGGGATTGGAACAGGGATGGGAAATTCAGGCGAAGAGCAGAAAGGTAAAAGATGACTGCATTCTGGATGAAAGCTGGGATGAGAATATGACCTGCAGGCTCATGCAGAAATTCCCGGAAAGCATGAGTTCAATCCATATCGATGAAATCAAACATGCCTCCGTCCGTGAAGCCGATATGGAGATATGTTATGACTATTTAAAAAAGGTTGATATAGAGCATTTTGAATTTATGAAGAGTTTGGGGAAGGTTTATGCGTCTGACCATTCTGTACTTGCAGAGTTGACGCTCAGCCAAATTGCCAATCAATATACTGGCTATTTTCAATTGCATCCCACTTTTCTTGATGCGTCTACCATCATATCGATCCTTTATCAGGCATGTCCCGAATATTTTACACAAGGATCTCCGGCAAGCCGGATGAAAACGTATATTCCCATTCATATTGAATCTTTCCGTATGAGGAAGCGCCTGGAAGACAGGTGTTATGTGTACATAGAGAAGCAAGACCAACATCATGATTCAGGGGATGTCATCCAAGTAAGTTACGGTTTGTACGATGCACACGGGGGGATGATCGCTTATTTTACGCGGCTGTCTGTGAAACATATCCGCTCAAAAGATTTAATTGAAAACCTGAAGCAGACTCGTTTGGAAACTGAAGCGGCTTCTCAGCCAAAAGACAGCCTGATCAGAAAAGATTCAATCATAAATCGAAGCGAAAGCATCGAGACACACCTTAAAGAATTAATATCCGGGGTTTCAAATATAGATCTGCGTGACATAAGGACAGACATTGGTTTTTATGAACAGGGCCTGGATTCAGCTTCTTTGCTTGCCATTGTCAAAGAACTTGAAAACAAAACAGGGGAACAGCTGTATCCTACACTCCTGTTTGAGCAGAAAACGATCCGGGAACTCGCCGCGTATATTAAAGAAAATCAAAAAATGTCCAGTTATTTCTTAACGCGAAATCAACCGGCTGAAAAGCCTGACATGAAAGAAAGTAAGAACGAAAATCTTTCCGCTCTTATAACAGAAGGAGACATTCAGCAGCTGATCGCAGATATCAAAGGGACTGCTCCTGAAACACTCTCTGTTGTAAAAGGTTTTTATGAACAAGGCCTCGATTCCGTAACACTTATGCAAGCCGTAAAGGCATTGGAAGAGAAAACAGGCAGGGAACTGTACCCTACTTTATTGTTTGAGTATCCGACGATTCAAAAACTTGCAAATTATTTTGCAGAGAGCGGCGAAAAGACTTCCGTTGAAAAAGACCGCCCTCTTCATCATGGAGAGAATCATACGGCTCTGACCTATTTAACGCCGCATTGGAGACAAAAGGCTGCCGCTTGGGACCCGAATTGCGGAAATAAAAAGAAAAGAACATGCCTGCTGTTTCAATATGACAGAGAGCTTTTTCATTTTATGCGGGAAAATGCTGAAAATGGATTCGAAAATACACAGATCATTCTCGTTTTATCAGGGAATCGTTTCTCCTATCACGGAGACGGTGTTTATGAGATAGATCACAGGGAGGAAGCTCACTTTGACAGGCTTGCAGCTGATCTGAAAAAAAGGGGGCAAATGCCCGACACCGTGGTTTACGGGTGGCCGGAAGGGTCATTTGCCGGCCCGGAAAAAATAAGTGAACAGCTTTCTAAAGGGGCTTACCCGCTATTCTTTTTCAGCCGGGCATTGATGCGCAGCAAGGCGGAAAAAAAGGTTGTATCGCTTTTCCTTTATCCGGCGGACCATAAAAATGATCAGCCGCTTTACGCTTCAGTCCATGGCGCAGGGCAGTCTATTTTGCTTGAGAACCCGAAACTGGCCCTTAAGACAATCGGGATATCAGTTTCAGACAAGTCATCGTTGCCGGAACTTACAGCTGAAATCATCAGAGTCGAATCTACGGAAGCGCATCCGGGAGAAACCGATCTTTATTATGAAAGAAATGTGCGCTGGGTCCGTGCCTTACGGGAAGCGGAACCGGCTCAAAACTCAGGTTTCTCCTTTAAAGAAAACGGAGTATACATGATTACAGGAGGGGCCGGCGGCTTAGGCCTTATATTTGCAGAACATATCGCAGCCCAAACGAAAGCCAATATTATTTTAGCGGGCCGTTCTGAACTTACGGAAGACAAAAAGAACAAAATCAGCCGAATGAAAGCAGGCGGTTCTTCGGTTCAATATATAAGAGGTGATTTTTCAGATAGCCGCGATGCAGAGCGAATCATAAAAACCATTAAAAGGCAATTCGGAGAAATCAACGGTGTGATACACAGTGCCGGTGTGACGCACGACGCTTTATTGATTCAAAAATCAAAAGATGAAATTCAGGAAGTGATCGCTCCGAAAATAAATGGGACGGTCTTATTGGACAGCTTGCTGCAAACCGAACCTTTGGACTTCTTTGTGATGTTTTCATCAAGCAGCTCGATGTACGGGAATATCGGACAGACGGATTACGCATTGGCCAACCGCTTCATTGATCTTTTCGCTGAGTGGCGTGAAGGAATGAGGCGGAAAAAAGAACGCTCCGGCGTCTCAGTAGCCATCGGCTGGCCGCTATGGGAAGACGGCGGCATGAAAGTGGATAAACAAACTGAAAAATGGATGAAACAAAAAATCGGTATGGTTCCTCTTAGTAAAACCAATGGGATCAAAGCTTTTCAAGATTCACTCTCTCTGAACGCATCACAGCTGATCGTGTTTGAAGGTGACAAAGAAAAATTAGAATCTGCACTTCAAGATACCTTCATGGAGGATGAAAACCGTGAGATCCAAATAAATGAAACAGCTGATACAAGGCATGAGGACATTGCCATTATCGGATTAAGCGGAAAGTATCCGATGGCTGAAGATTTACCTGAATTTTGGGAGAATTTAAAGAGCGGAAAAGATTGTATTACAGAAGTCCCGCCTGACCGCTGGAATATGGATGATTTCTTCAGCGAAGACAGAGATATGAAAGGGAAGTCTTACAGCAAGTGGGGAGGTTTTATCAGCGGAGCCGATCAATTTGATCCGCTTTTCTTTCATATTTCCCCAAGGGAAGCAGAACTTATGGATCCCCAGGAAAGGCTCTTTTTAGAAACGGCCAAAAATTGTTTTGAAGACTCAGGGTACCCGAGAAACATGCTGGAAAAGATGAAAGTCGGTGTATTTGTCGGTGCAATGTGGGGCCAATATCAACTATTTGAAGGGGAAGAAAACGGAGTGGCTTTCTCGCCGGCGTCCGTCTATTCTTCAATAGCCAATCGGGTGTCTTATTATTTTCATTTAAAAGGTCCGAGTTTGGCTCTGGATACAATGTGCTCTTCATCACTGACCTCTATTCATTATGCATGCCAAAGCATACATTGCGGAGAGAGCGATATGGCATTAGCCGGCGGAGTGAATTTGTCAATACATCCGAATAAATATAAGTTCCTCAGCATGGGACAGTTTCTATCAAGTGACGGCAGATGCCGGAGTTTTGGAAAAGACGGAAGCGGTTATGTTCCCGGTGAGGGAGTCGGAGCCGTATTGTTAAAACCATTGAAAAAAGCAATAGAAGATCAAGATCAAATATACGGTGTGATTAAGGGAAGCGCCGTTAACCACGGAGGAAAGACGAGCGGATATTCCATACCGAATCCGGATGCACAGGCGGAGGTCATTTCAGAAGCGCTTCGTAAAGCTGACATTGATCCGAACACCGTCAATTATATTGAAGCGCATGGAACAGGGACTTCATTAGGCGATCCGATTGAAATTCAAGGACTGAAAGATTCCTATCAATTGAACCATCCTTGCGCCATCGGTTCGGTGAAATCAAATATCGGACATTTAGAATCTGCGGCAGGAATCGCTGCGGTAACGAAAGTGCTTCTCCAAATGAAGAATAAGCAGCTTGTTCCTTCTCTGCACTCCGATATTGTTAATCCGTTTATAGATTTTGATCAGGTTCCTTTTCAAGTGCAGCGGAAAGCGGCTGAATGGAATATTCCGCAAAACAGCAATGCTGTTCACCCTTTGAGAGCCGGGGTAAGCGCTTTTGGGGCAGGAGGAACAAACGCGCATCTTATATTGGAAGCGTATGAGCCGCCAAAAGCTTTTGATCATCAAAGCGGCCGAGTGATCTTTGTTTTATCGGCTCAAGACAAACAACGGCTGATAAAATATGCAAAGGTTATGGCTGATTTTCTATCAGAAAATGAATCGAAGGATAACAATCATAAACTGCGTCTTCAGGATATTGCCTATACACTTCAGACGGGACGCGATCATATGGAAGAACGGCTGGCGATAGTGGCAGATTCCGGGCAGGTCATTGCTGAAGAGCTTTCAGCTTATATCAGGGGTGAAAAAAGCAGCTTGAGCCATACCGGTCATACATTCGAATCAGAAGTTCACAATGAAATGCCTCACGTTTGTTCAGATTACGCCGAAGCAGCATCCAAATGGGTAAACGGAAGAAAGATAGATTGGGAGACTTTTGAGGTGAATCGGAATGCTCGCAGGATTTCTATTCCGGGACAACCGCTGATCAAACGGCGGTATTGGATAGCGGAAAAAGGGGAAGCACTTGTTTCAGCGGATGTGAGTAAGCCGGGTCACCCTTTCTTGGGGAGTAACACGTCCGATTTTAATCAGTTCAGTTTCACGAAAAAAATCAGCCGTAATCATCCGTTTGCACTAAGTCTGTCTGAAGGAAACGTGTCCTTTTTCCCTTATGCATCTTTGGCTGAAATGGCTATCGTCAATGCAGCGGAGGCATTTGGACAACCAGTTCATACATTGACTGATTTATTGTGGACCGAAAGCATGAACGGAATGACTGATATACGGGAACTGATGATTACGCTGACGCCTGAGCGCGGCTTTGCGCGGTTTGACATATATGCAAACACAAAAAATGAGAATAAAGTACGTCTTGCCAGGGGAAATGCGCATATTGTTAAGCCTGAAAGCGGTAGGCTTCCTGAAGCGCTTGATATTGCTGAAATCAAATCAGAAATGACTGAACATCCGGCTGAAGCGCCTTTTGTCATTGAATCAGCGAAAAACAGTGACGGAATGCTGTCGTTTCATTCATTGCCGGATGAGCTTTATGCAAAAAGAGAGAATTTTACGATCTCTCCTGAAGCGCTTGAGTCCGCGATTCAAGCCAGTGCGTTTTTTGTCAGCGGAGAAACCTTCCCGGAATTGATCGGAATGGGAGCGGCGGATGTCTATCAGCCTCTCGCTCAAAATTTTTATGTCTATACTCAAAAAGAGAACCGGCAGAACAGCCGTGATGTAACGTGTCATATGACATTTACAGATGGAAACGGAAGCATTCTGGCAGAGTGCAGAGATGTGAGATTCAGATATGGTCATGAAAAAGACACTGTTCAGACGGACGATGAACTCATTCGTCTCCTGCGTCAATTGGAAACCAATGATATTGATCAGAAGGCTGTATTGAAACAATTAATGGGGGAAGAATGATGAACGGAAAACGTGAACAAATCAGCGATATTCTTGATCTGATTCAAACAGGACAAATATCGGCTGACGAAGGCTATGCCCGTGTGACATCCATTCAGAATCAAAAATCACGGGCATCGAACCATCCGCTTTTTTATTACAAGCCGGAATGGACAGAATCGTTCATTCCGAGTAAGAAGAGCGTACCCTTGACGGGATTGCTCCTGATTTTTGCAGAAAATGAACGGCAAATACAAGAATTGAGCGATTTGTTTAAGGGCTGTACTCTCTTGTTTGTCATCCGCGGAAAAGAATTTGCTGTTTTACATGATGATACGATTTGTATGAACCACGTGAAAAAACACGATTATCTAAAGCTGTTCCGATACATTCATGATCATTATCAGCTGCCCGAAAAGATTCTTCACTTGTGGTCTGATTCTCAGGCTGACATGAGTAAAGGAGGTATACAGAAACAATTGGAAAACGGATTGTTTTCTCTTCTGTATATTACACAGGCGCTGATTGAACTAAAATGGAAAAAGATAATAAAGCTGACGCATATTTTTCAAACAGAGAATAAAGAACAACTGCCGCTGCATCATGCGCTCGGCGGATTGGTGAAAACCGTTCACCAAGAACACCCCAATTTTCACTATCAGATTATCAATATCACGCAATCAGAGGGTGCGGGAGCCGCTCTTCCAGCAATAGCGGACATATATCAGAGAGAGTGTGACGAAAAACGGGATATCCATTTTGAAGTGCGCTATGAAAACGGCAGACGTTTTACGAAAAGCTATAATAAAGCCGGCTCATTCGATTTAACTCAGCCGCTGAAACATCATGGGAATTATCTGATTACAGGAGGCCTGGGCGGTCTCGGTTATATTCTGGCAAAACATCTGTCGGAAAAATGGAAAGCGAATCTCATATTAACGGGGCGCTCTGATTTAACTGAAGAGCAGGAGAAAAAGATCGAATATTTAAGAAGTTCAGGTTCAACAGTTGAATATATCCGATCTGATGTTTCAAAACAAAGTGATGCTGAACGGATATTTGCTTTTGCAAAAGAGCAGTTCGGCACCTTACATGGAGTATTTCACAGTGCCGGCGTACTCCGTGACTCTTTTATCTTAAGAAAGACAAAAGAAGAAATTGATCAAGTCACAGGTTCGAAAGTTTATGGCACGCTGTGGCTGGCGGAAGAAATCAAAAAAATGAAAGTTGAATTACTTGTCTTGTTTTCATCCACATCGGCAGTCTTCGGCTCAGCCGGCCAATGTGACTATGCTTTCGCCAATGCCTTTCTGGATCAGTATGCAGCAGTTATGACCGCGACAGAGTCTGCCGAAAGGGTAGTGTCAGTCAATTGGCCGCTATGGACTTCCGGCGGGATGAATATTGACGATGAAGGAGTATCCTACATGAAACAGGAACTCGGTCTTGACCCGTTAGATGACAGTGACGGAATACAGGCTCTGGAGAACAGCTTGTGTCAATCATCTGAACAGCTGATTGCCCTGAAAGGCCGTAAAGAAAAGATTGAGGATGTGCTGAAGCGTGCCGGCACAATCAGCTTTCATTCAGAGCAGCAGGAAGATGCTGATTTGCAAAACGATGAATTAAGACAAAATATAATTATTTATCTGAAAAATATAATGTCAGAGGAATTGAAATTACCGGCCTCACTCATAGATGAAAAACAATATCTGGAGAAATACGGCATTGATTCAGTGATGATCATGCGTCTGACTAAAAAGCTGGAGCAAAGTATCGGCAGATTGTCGAAAACATTATTTTTTGAGTATCATTCAATATCGCAGTTAGCCGAATATTTCCTGAGTCATCACAGCGAACGAATGATGAAACTGCTGAACCCGGCCGGCACATCTGAACTTGTCTCATATCAAAAAAAGCAAAAAAGAAAACCAGTGGAAACAAAAGTGCCGGTACGCTCTGAAGGAGAAGATTCAAAAGAGCACATTGCGGCCGATCCCCTTTCTGCTGATATAGCCATTATCGGTGTCAGCGGCAGATACCCGGGTGCGGAAAACATCAGGGAGTTCCAGAATGTGCTGATGAATGGACGGGATTGCGTAAGCGAAATTCCCGATGACCGGAAGGAAATGCTGGAGGGAAGCTGCTATAAGTGGGGAGGTTTTCTGAAAAATCCAGACCGGTTTGATCCTTTATTTTTCCGGATATCACCGAAAGAAGCGGCTTTTCTTGATCCTCAGGAACGCCTCTTTTTAGAGACAGTGTACAATACCATAGAGGATGCGGGTTATAAACCTTCAGATCTGACCCGCAAAAAGGTCGGAGTATTTGCAGGCGTCACATATGGAAGCTATCAATTTTTCGGCGTTGAAGAATCACTTAAAGGAAATGAACTGGCCGTCGGGTCTCCATTTTCTGCAATAGCAAACAGAATATCATATTTCTTTAACTTTAAGGGGCCGAGTATGGCGGTTGATACAATGTGTTCATCCTCTCTTAACGCCATTCACTTAGCCTGTGAAAGTATACGAAGAGGAGAAAGCACACTTGCTGTTGCGGGCGGGGTCAATCTTACGCTTCATCCGAATAAATATACATTATTAAATCAAAGCCGCTTCTTTGCAAGTGATGGCCGGTGCCGTACATTCGGCGAGGGCGGTGACGGTTATGTACCGGGAGAAGGAGTGGGATCCGTACTTTTAAAGCCGGCGGCGGAAGCGGTAAGGGACGGAGATCATATTTATGCGCTGATTAAAGCGACAGCGGTCAATCACGGAGGGAGAACAAACGGTTTTACGGTTCCTAATCCAAATGGTCAGTCTGAACTGATACAGGACGCGCTTCAGAAAGCTTGTATTGACCCTCGTACAATTAGTTATATTGAAGCTCACGGAACGGGAACTTCTCTGGGAGACCCGATTGAGATCACCGGATTAACAAAAGCGTTTCGGGAATTTACGGAGCACACTCAATATTGTTCAATCGGTTCTGTCAAATCAAATATCGGCCATCTTGAGGCCGCAGCGGGAATTGCCGGTTTGACAAAGGTTCTTTTGCAAATGAAACTGAAAAAACTGTTTCCCTCCATACATGCGGAGACGTTGAATCCAAATATTGATTTTAAAGCATCTCCCTTTTATGTACAGCGGTCATTGCAAGACTGGAAGAAACCGAAACTGCAGGAAAACGGAAAAACAGTAACTGTTCCGAGAAGAGCGGGGATCAGCTCATTCGGAGCCGGAGGAACGAATGTTCATATCATTATAGAAGAATATGAAGAAACAAACGTCTCAACAGAACATGTTGAGAACGAACCGCATATTGTCCTGTTATCTGCCAAAGACAATGAACGTCTTCTTGAGTATGCCGAAAACATGAAAGATTTTATTCAACGTTCACTAAGTCCTGAAGTAAAGGATAAACAGCCTGATATGAAAGAAAAGGTGTATGAAGTACTCAAACCGTTTGTTTCGGAATTGCTTCATATCCATCCGGAAGAAATTAATATTGCTGATCACCTGAGTGAATTTGGCGTAGGGCCTTTGGAATTAAGCCGGATGGCGGATTTTATTAACGAAATGTTTCATATTGAACTCACGATGTATGAATTAACTGATTGCGCCTCCATTCAAGCGGTTACTGAATACTTATTGAAGGAATATGCCGGAGCGATAAGAAACATGTTCCCGAATGAAGTGATGGAAGCCGGCCAATCGGAAAGCGTCGTTTTACGGGATCTGGCATACACTACACAATCGGGCAGAGAAGCGATGGAGGCCAGAGCGGCGATTACCGGTACCTCTCTTAAAGAAATGAAAGATAAATTATTTGAGTTTTGCCGCGGTGACAAGCAAGTTCCAGGCGTATATGTTAATCAGCAATCAGCAGATGCATTCGCTGAAAAAATGAAGGCGTTAACGGAAGGCAGAGCAGGTGAATTGTTTGTAAAGACCATTATTGAGAACGGTGAAGCGGAAAAGCTGGCTCAATTATGGGTTTGGGGGGCGGATATCGACTGGAAATCCGTTCATCAACATTTACAGCAGCCGGGTAAACGGATCTCAATTCCGACTTATCCGTTTGCAAAAGAACGTTATTGGGTTCCGTCCAGGACTGAGAAGGCAGAGATCCCTCAGCATTCTTTTCAACATCATTTGCAAAAAAAATGGAGGGAGAATCCGTTTGTAAATCCATCCGAAACAAAAGAGTACGGACTGACAGTAGCATTTGTAAATCAAGACACAGAATCAATTGCCCGCACCATTTGTTCGGATATAGATCAGGAGAATCTGATTGTCATAAAACATCACTCTTCATTTATAAAACACTCTGATCAAATGTTTGAGTGTTCTTTATTAGATGAAAACCACGCATACGACGTTATCCGTGAGATCTTCTCGGGCGGTGAGCGGCAGGTCGAAAATATATTTGATTTCTCAGATATCGGAAACCAGAGTGACAATCAGAACGGCATCCCATATGGTAAATTCTTATTTATACAAGAAATAATTAAGCGGAGTAAAAAGGAAACACCATTATCCATTTTACAAATCACCAATGGCTTGCAGGTATTTAAAGCGGAAAAACCAAAGCTGACGGGGGCGGAATCAGCGGCTTTTCTGAAAGCCCTTTCTGCGGAATACGGCTTTGTTCATGTGAAAACAATAGATATAGACAGCATGAAAGAAACGCATGAGCTGAAACAAATCTTTGAGAATGAAAGGGCGCAATGTACCGGAGAGAATGAAGTATGCTACCGCAGCGGCGTCAGATATGTTCCGTATTTTGAAGAAGAAAGAATCCATACCGGCGGGCCTGTTTCATTTCCTGCGGATAAAGCCATCGTGATTACCGGCGGGACAGGGGGTATTGGCAGAGCAATAGCTGAAGATTTGGTGAAACGGGGAGTGAAAAAACTCGTGCTGACGGGGACGCGTCCATTACCTTTGCGAAGTGAATGGGATCATTTGCTGAAAGAGGGCAGACAGGACGAAAAGACAGTCAGCAATATCAAACTGTTTCAAAGTTTTGAAGAGAAAGGTGTCAACTATCTGTATTACAGCGGTTCTCTCACAAATGAAGAGAAGCTGCGTTCATTCTTTCACCAAGTAAGCCTTGAATTTAAAGATATAAGCGGTGTCATACACTGTGCCGGACTGCACAGCGGCGGAAATCCGGCCTTTATTCATAAAAGAATGAGTGAATTTAAGACGGTGTACGGGCCGAAAGTCACTGGACTTCAGAATTTGGAGCGGATTTTTAATAATAGGCCGCTGGATTTCTTTATTCTATTTTCATCAATTGCTGCACAGTCACCCAAACTGTCGAAAGGAATGACTGATTACGCGTCTGCAAACGCATATATGGACTATTTCGCGGCTTATCATTTTCAAAAGGGGAGAACGTATTTCACGTCCATCAATTGGCCGAGCTGGAAAGAAGTCGGAATGGGTACTGTGACGAGTCCTTTATATGATGAATTGGGATTGGACTCTCTTTCCACACGGGAAGGACTGGCGATTTTGTATCATGCACTGGAGAAAAAATCGGCCAATATCATTCCTATCGTGAAAAAAGGAACAGTGTTTCATGCAGACAGTCTCCTGAATATCAATAAAACCGGCAAGGCTTCATTTCCAGTGCGAAGACAGGAGACTCCCGACACTTTTGATCATTCAGAAGGGCTTGTCAGTGAACTTTCTGCCGTATTTGCCGAGGAATTGAGCATTCCCCTTGAAAAGCTTAACCCAAATACGAATTTTCAGGAATACGGTGTGGATTCTATACTTCTTGTCAGCATTATACATCGTATAGAAGCAATGATTCAGAAAAAAATTGACCCTACTGTGCTTCTTGAACACAACACGATTCATGGTCTTGCGGAATATATCGGTAAGACGGCGCCGCCGTTGAAAAAACAAATCGAACAGACTGATTCTCAAAGCAGCAATCAGCATGATATGCAGTCTGTGACGAGCCGAAATACAGAACCGCAGACGGCTTCCTCTGCAAAGATAGCTGTTATCGGAATCGGATGTAAGTTCCCTGGAGCGGCTGATAAAGAGGAATTTTGGGACAATCTGAGAAAAGGGAAGAATCATATTAAAGAAGTACCTGATTCCCGGTGGAATATAGAAGAAAATTACTCTCCGGTGCAGCAAAAGGGAAAAAGCATCAGCAAATGGGGAGGATTTATCAATGGAATCGGCAGCTTCGATCCGGAGTATTTCCGCATGGAAGAGGAGAAAGCCATCCAAACGGACCCGCTGATAAGACATTTCTTAGAAACGAGTGTACAGACTGTACGGGATGCCGGTTATGAAGAAACAGAATTATCGGGAAAAAAAGTCGGCGTATTTGTCGGTTCCAGAATGGGCGGCTACGGTCACAAACTGCCGAAAGAAAGCAGCAGCCACATCGTCGGGCTTAGTCAAAACTTTATTGCTTCACACGTGTCGCATTTCTTTAATTTTCACGGTCCAAGCATGGTTTCTGATACCGCTTGTTCTTCTTCATTAGTCAGCATTCATTTAGCCTGCCAAAGCATAAAAAACGGTGATTCAGAGATGGCGCTGGCAGGAGGGGCGGATCTGCTTTTGGATGAAATTCCTTACCTGATGTTAACAGAAGGAGGAGCTCTTTCGCCGGACGGTCAGTGTTTTACTTTTGATGAAAGGGCAAACGGCTTTGTACCCGGAGAGGGTTTTGGCGCTGTTCTGTTAAAACCGCTCGAGAAAGCGAAAGCGGACGGAGATCGGATATACGGTATCATTGAAGCATCAGCTATTAATAACGACGGTGCGACAATGGGAATTACGACCCCGAATCCTAAGCTTCAAGAGCAGGTTATTCAAGATGCATTTGAAAAAGCCGATATCACTCCCGGATCAGTCAGCTACGTCGAAACTCACGGCACAGGCACGATGATTGGAGATCCGATTGAGCTACAGGCTCTGACAAAAGTATTCCGAAGAGACACAAACAAAACGCAATTTTGCGGAGTAGGAAGTGTAAAAACCAATATCGGACACTTATTAAGCGCTGCCGGAGCGGCAAGTTTCATTAAAGTGATTTTATCAATATGGCATAAGGAAATTCCGCCTACATTGAATTGTGAAACGCCAAATCCCCGCTTTGAATTTGAAAAGTCGCCTTTTTATCCGAATACAGAGCTGAGAAGCTGGAAGGATGGAAAACGGAGGGCGGGCATCAGCGCTTTCGGTTTTGGCGGAACAAACGCCCACCTTTTGGTAAGCGGCCTGGATGATTCATATCATGCCGTCAGAACTCCGCTGCCGCCTGCCGAGTTTGTCAGAAAAGAGTACTGGCCGGATTCAAATCGAAAAAAACAAATCAAACAGAATAAAAAACGGCTTCTTGAAATTATTGATGAAACAGAGTAGCACCTGCTCTGTTTCTTTACTTTGTAAAAGAAGAAAGGTTGTCGAGTTGCATGAGGTTCAGCGTATTAGTCAAACATGACGATTATATTGTTTCAGACCATGTCCTTCATCAAGTGCGTACGATACCCGGCGTAACGTATCTGGATTTAATAACACGATTTTTAGCTGAGAAAGGGATATCCCCCCGAAGTTTTGAAATCAAACATGTTTTATTCCGTGAACCTGTTGCGACGTCAGTCCATTTTGATAAAAAAGTCACCTTCCAGTTTACGGAACAAGAAAACGGCTGGCTTGTTGAAACAACAAGCAGGAAATGGGTCGCTGAAAAGGCGGAAGGTGAAGCGTCAGTCAACTTGCAGGCGGAAATCATAAGAAAAAATGCGATAAACGAAAAGACAATTTCAATCGAAGAATTAAAGAAAGGAGCCGTCCGGACTTCGGATGCTGAATCCGCCTATCGTAATTTGCGCAGGGGCGGCCTGATTCATAAAGATTTTATGAAATTGGAAGGTACAGTATATGAAGGTGAAAATTATATTCTGGGAGAGGTCAGTTTAAGCGGACTTTCAAAAGAATATACAGATGACTTTTACATGCATCCCGCATTTTTGGATGGGTCTCTCAGCTTGTTGGGAATCCTTACATCAGACTTGCCGGATGAAGGAACAAATGCGTTTATCCCTATATATATTGAGACATTCCGGGCACTGCATAAAACAACTGGGTCTTGTTTTGTGTATATTGATAAAAACAGTATAACGCAGCCGCCTTCTAAAGACATTTTATATGCGGACATAGAAGTATACAGGCCTGATGGAGAGCTTGCTTTTTATTATGAGCGATTCGGTGTGAAAAGAGTCAGAAATGAAAAATCAATACAAAGGCTGGAGCATTCCCAAAAAGCTAAAGAGGTTGGCAGCGCAACGAACAATAAAGAAATGATCAGAAATAATTTGATCCAAGAGATAGCCGGCATGATTGAAAAACCTGCTGAAACAGTGAAGAATGATATTTCCTTTTACGAGATGGGCTTGGATTCTAAACAATTATTAGACTTATCCAAAAAATTAGAACTGATGTTAGATACAAAGCTGTACCCGACTTTATTATTTGATTACTCCACAATCGGTGAATTGACGGAATATCTGCAGGAGAAATACGGAGCTGACATTACAGACTCTATCTCTGATACAGTTTTGCACCAAGACAGTCAAAAAACATTAACAGATGAGCTGTCATCCATTATTGGAGAGGTTACAGACACACCGCCAAATAAAGCGGACAAACACCAATCTTTTTACGAACTGGGTCTTGACTCAAAACAGCTGCTGCATATATCGAAAATGCTCGAGGAAAGATTGGATACACAATTGTATCCGACATTGCTTTTTGATTATAACAATATTCATGATTTAGCGGCTTATTTAGAAGAAAAATATGATGTGCGTAATACACCGGCTGCAGCTTTTAAAGAAAAAACGCAAACGAAAGAGCCGTCTGAAAAGCCGATGCTTGAATCTTTGTATTTACAAAAAGAATGGATTGAGTCGCCATTAAAGTCCGGAGAAGTGTCTAAGGAAAATACTTTGATTTTCGATTTCGACAGTTCATTGAGTGATGAAATCCGCAACTACACCGGCAGTGAAAATGTTATTTATGCGGCAGCCGCCGCTGAATATGAAATGGTAAATGAAAAGCATTATAAATTTAACCCGGAGCAGTCTGCTCATTACACCAGACTGTTAGATGATATGAAAAAGTCCGGAGCGTTTCCGGCGTCAATCATTCATTACCTGTCAAAAAAAGCTTATACTGAAGCGGCGTTAGACCTGACTCACAGCTTTTATTCAATCCTTTATTTAAGTAAAGCTTTGATCCGTCAAAAAACAAAAGAAAACATCAACATTCTGTACGTACATGACAAGGATCAATATACAAATCCGGTTTACGCCGCGATTGGAGGCTTTTTTAAAACGCTGAATGCGGAGCAGCCGAATATAAAGTGTAAAACGGTTGAGATTTCTTCAAGACAAACCATTGAAAAAGCACCTTTGCTTCTCAATGAATTAAGTGCCGGACATCATCAGACTGTGAAATATGACGGCAATCAAAAAAGGTGGGTGACAGCATATAGAGACGCTTCGCTGCAAACAGGACAAAAGGCCGCAAAGTTTGCAAAAAACGGGGTGTATCTCATCATCGGAGGGTTAAGCGGCATCGGCTGGATTATTTCAGCGTTTCTTTATGCAAATCACGGAGCCAGCGTTATCATTGCCGGGCGATCGAAAATGACAGCAGACATGGAAGAAAAATTAGACAGCATCCGATATGACGGGGCAAGCATTTCTTATATCCAGGCTGACATGTCAGATAAACAGCAGGTCATCAAGTTAGCGGAAAAAATTCGTGCTGATTATTCCGAAATCAACGGGGTCATTTACAGTGCAGGCGTGTTAAAAGACTCTCTCATTATGAATAAAACAGACGCGGAAGCTCAAGCGGTGCTGCAATCAAAGGTCAATGGTGTGATTCATTTGGATGAAGCGCTCAGAGATATGCCTTTAGACTTTTTTGTTTTGTTTTCTTCCATCTCCTCAGAAATCGGAAGTCTGGGTCAAGCCGATTATGCCTACGCCAATCGTTTTCTGGAGCATTTTGCCGAGTGGAGGGAATGTATGAGAAAGGCGGGGGGAAGATCAGGAAAAACCATCGCTGTAAATTGGCCTTTCTGGAAAGACGGAGGCATGTCAGTTGATCCCGGCATCCAAGATATTATGAAAAGGGAGTACGGACTTCACCCATTAGAAAATACTGCCGGAATCAAAGCTTTTGAACACTCGCTTCTCGGCCAAGGCCACCAGCTGATCGTGTTATACGGAGAAAAAGAAAAAATACAAAACGATTTCAAGCCGTTATCCGCCCGTTCAGCACCGCCTCTGGTAAGAGATTCAGCGATTGCAGCCGATTTTGATGCTTCGTCAATCGTTACGGAAGCTGAAAGTCCTTTCCGGATACTCGGCACGGCTTCCAATCGTCATCTCGATGATTATTTGCATTATTGGAGCAGACTGAAGAAAGGAGCCCTTCAGCACAATCAAAGCGATGCCGCAAAAAAACTCATCGCTTTTTACCAGACAGAAGAAACGGAAACCGTTCATTTTCTGGCAAACACAGAAAATGCCCGGCATATGGAGATATTGATGAGCGGTAAGGGCGAAACAATTTTACTGATTTGCGGTTTTGCTACCACTGCTTACATGTGGAAAGAACAAATGAAGGAGTGGGCAGACCAATTTAATGTAATTGTCATCCACACACCGGGTTACGGGCTGAGTGAGGGGAGCGCCGATTTTACATTGAGCGGGCTGGCTCAGACTTTTATCGAAGTGCTGAACGAGATAGGGGTTGCTTGGCCGATCCACATTGCGGCAGCTTCTTGGGGAGGCATGATAGGGCAGAGGATAGCCTATGAATACCCTGAAAAAGTAAAAACACTCATTCTTTCCGGAAGTTACACCGAATACGAAGAAGACCCTGAAAGCAGTGTCGAGGAAAAACTGAAAAATGATTTTATAGCTATAGGAAAATCGCATGAATATGAAAGTTTATACAGTAATCAATTCTTAAATGCTTCTATTGAACGTTTTATGAAGATACATCAACAAGAAGGCTATTCTACGATCGGCTTTTTAAAAGACATTCATACAAGAACGCTTATCCTTACGGGTGAGAAGGAAAGCGTAGTTGATCAGAAAGAAACAAAAAGGCTGCAAAAACTGCTGAGCAATGCAGAATTAAAGAAAATTAAGGGAGCGGGGCATCTTCCGAACATCACACATCCGGAAGAATTTAATAAAGCGGTGTCAGAATTCATCAAGAAATCAGTAAGTAAAGGATGAAAACGATACATACAGTACAGGGGGAGAAAACAATGAAACAAACAATAAGCAATCCGGCATTTGATATGAAACAAATTAACGCTCTTAACAGCCATTATCAGACGATGATAGACAATGGAGATCTGCAATGTGCGAGTTATATGATGTCAAGAGGAGGTGAGGTTTTTGCAGCTGAGTCGTTAGGGGAATTTACCGGCGGACAAAACGAAAAGCAAACATTTCAGCTTGATACAATCAGAGAAATCGGTTCTTTGACAAAAGTGTTTACCGCTGTAGCCGTCATGCAGCTCGTCGAAAAAGGTTTGCTCGATCTGAAAATGCCGGTCAAGCTCATTTTGCCTGCGTTTGATAAACCGGGTTTCGGAGAAATTAAAATTTTGCACCTTTTGACTCATACGGCGGGATTAAGTTTTGAGCTGGATATTCAAAAGGCTGAAGGCATTGACTTAACGAATGAGGAAGAATGGATAAACTATCTCGTCAGTACGCCTTTGGAGTACGGAGTGGATGAAGCGTGGAACTATTCCAGAACCGGTTTTGTTATACTTGGCATCATTATTTCAAAAGTAACAGGCGTATCCTACGAACAGTATGTAACAAAGCATATTATTGAAGCGCTCGGATTAGAAAGAACGTATTTTTATGTGCCTGATGCTTTAAAAGAAGAAGTTTGTGTGATCAATGAACACGAGTGCGTACAGCTGGAAAAAAGTCATCACCCGTATTTTCCGAATAAAGCGACAAGCGGTCTGTACTCTTCGTTGCGGGATATTTGGAAGTTGGCTGAAATGTTTAGAAATAAAGGCAGATTGAAAGATAAGAAGCTGCTTGGAAGAAAAACAGTCGAGGCGATGCTGAGAAATCAAATAAAGCCCGGTCTTCCTTTTTACTTCTTCGGAGCGCCCAGAGAGGAAGGCGGCTTTGGTTTAGGCGTTAATTTGTGGCCGGCCGGCGACCATTATTTCATGACAGAAGGCACCTTTTCACATCTTGGAATGGGTTGGTGCGGCATGTTTTCTGATCCAGCCGAAGATTTTACGTATGTATTTTTCACTCCGATTTCCGAGTTTCATCCTCATGCCGTGCTGACGCCGCTGAATATCGTGTGGGCGGGTATTGAATAATTAGACAAAAGCATCGTTCCGTCTGTTCGGCAGGCGGGACGATTGCTAACTGCCCGTTTTTATCCCGCGGCATCTTTTCAAAGCCCGCCCCTAAGTTAAATAACTTAATTTACTCTTTGTAATTTTTTTTAATTATAGTACAGTAGAGCATTTTTATAATACAGTTTAAAGTCTTTTATAGTACAGTTTGGCGCAATATGATCTTAAGTTTTATAAGCGGTTTCAAAATGAGGTTATAAATGATTGACGGCTTTGTTTAATTACTGTAAACTATGGTTGTTGATCATATTGTACTAATAAAAAATCTTTTTTTATTAGTACAGTTTAAACGTCCTTATCTTTGCTTAAGCGCTATGTGAATTTCTGAATGATTAATTTTAGAATTGCAGAGCATGATAAGACTGTTTTTAATACGGATGGCTAAACGGTATCCTAACCCTGTTAAATCAAAAGAAGAGGTGGTTTAAAAAATGGCTGCAAAGACAAAAACTTCAATTGTTGATAGCAAAAAACAATTTGATGCTATTCATAAGCAGTTTGAAACGTTCCAAATTTTAAATGCTGAAGGAGAAGTCGTAAATAAAGACGCAATGCCTGATCTTTCAGATGATCAGTTAAAGGAATTAATGAGAAGAATGGTGTATATCCGCATTTTAGACCAGCGTTCAATTTCTCTTTCCCGTCAAGGACGTTTAGGTTTCTATGCACCGACAGCGGGCCAGGAAGCTTCTCAAATTGCATCACACTTCGCGCTTGAACAGGACGACTTTATCCTTCCGGGTTATCGTGACGTTCCTCAGCTGATTTGGCACGGGCTTCCTTTACATCAGGCATTCCTGTTCTCAAGAGGCCATTTTAAAGGTAATCAGATGCCTGAGGGAGTAAATGCTTTATCACCTCAAATTATTATCGGTGCTCAAATTATCCAAACCGCAGGTGTAGCTTTAGGTCTTAAAAAGCGCGGTAAAAAAGCGGTAGCTATTACTTACACTGGTGACGGCGGAGCTTCTCAAGGTGACTTCTATGAAGGAATGAACTTTGCCGGAGCATTTAAAGCGCCAGCGATCTTCGTTGTTCAGAATAACCGCTATGCGATTTCAACTCCTGTAGAAAAGCAATCATCCGCACAGACAATTGCCCAAAAAGCAGTTGCCGTCGGTATTACAGGTGTTCAAGTAGACGGAATGGATGCACTTGCCGTTTACGCTGCAACCGCAGAAGCACGCCAGCGCGCAATTAACGGTGAAGGTCCGACTCTGATCGAAACTCTTACATTCCGTTACGGACCTCATACAATGTCCGGTGACGATCCGACTAAATACCGTACGAAAGAAATAGAAAATGAATGGGAGCAAAAAGACCCGCTCGTACGTTTCCGCAAGTTCTTGGAAAACAAAGGACTATGGTCTGAAGAAGAAGAGAACAAAGTGATTGAACAGGCCAAAGAAGAAATCAAACAAGCTATCAAAAAGGCTGACGGCGAATCAAAACCGAAAGTAACAGAGCTGATTGAGAATATGTTTGAAGAGCCGACGTTCAACTTAAAAGAACAACTTGAAATTTACAAAGCGAAGGAGTCGAAGTAAGCCATGGCGCAAATGACAATGATTCAAGCGATCACTGATGCGTTACGCACAGAACTGAAAAACAATGAAAACGTTCTGCTTTTCGGGGAAGATGTAGGCGTTGCCGGAGGCGTATTCCGTGCAACTGAAGGCCTTCAAAAAGAATTCGGTGAGGACCGCGTATTTGACACGCCGCTTGCTGAATCCGGTATCGGCGGTCTCGCTCTCGGTTTAGGCCTGCAAGATTACCGTCCTGTTATGGAAATCCAATTCTTCGGATTCGTATATGAAGTAATGGATTCAATCTCAGGACAAATGGCTCGTCTCCGCTACCGTTCCGGCGGACGCTGGACTTCTCCGGTGACAATCCGTTCTCCATTCGGCGGAGGGGTTCATACACCTGAACTTCACGCTGACAGTTTGGAAGGCCTTATCGCTCAGCAGCCGGGTATTAAAGTTGTTATCCCTTCCACTCCTTACGATGCAAAAGGACTGCTGATTGCCTCTATCAGAGACAATGATCCGGTTGTTTTCTTAGAGCATATGAAACTTTACCGTTCTTTCCGTCAGGAAGTTCCTGAGGAGGAATACACAATCGAGCTTGGCAAAGCTGATGTGAAACGCGAAGGTACTGACCTTTCTATCATCACATACGGCGCGATGGTTCATGAGTCGCTTAAGGCTGCTGAAGAGCTTGAAAAAGAAGGCGTTTCTGCTGAAGTTATCGACCTTCGCACTGTAAGTCCGCTTGATATTGATACGATTATTGCTTCTGTTGAAAAAACAGGCCGCGCAATTGTCGTGCAAGAAGCTCAAAAACAAGCCGGCATCGCTGCCAACGTTGTAGCTGAAATCAATGACCGCGCGATTCTGAGCCTGGAAGCTCCGGTTCTGCGTGTTGCGGCGCCTGATACAGTATTTCCTTTCTCGCTTGCTGAGAGCGTATGGCTTCCAAACCATAAAGACGTTCTTGAAACTGCGAAAAAAGTTCTTGAATTTTAATCAGGCATCATAAAAGACGGTAAAGAGAGTCCTTTTCTCTATATGAAGGAGTCTGTTTACTAGGTTCAATGCTTGCGAATGCATAACTAAAATTTGCTTAATCAACTAGGAGGTCGAAAACTGTGGCATTTGAATTTAAACTTCCGGATATCGGGGAAGGTATCCACGAAGGCGAAATCGTAAAATGGTTTGTTAAGCCGAACGACGAGGTAGAAGAAGACGATGTTCTGGCTGAAGTGCAAAATGATAAAGCAGTGGTAGAAATTCCTTCACCTGTTAAAGGAAAAGTATTAGAATTAAAAGTTGAAGAGGGAACAGTTGCAACTGTTGGACAAACGATTATTACGTTTGACGCACCTGGTTACGAAGATCTTCAATTTAAAGGAAGCCATGATTCAGGAGATGCGAAAACTGAAGCTCAAGTTCAGTCGTCTGCTGAAGCAGGGCAGGATATCGCTAAAGAAGAGACTCCTAAAGAGCCTGCAAAAGAAACCGGCGCAGGACAGCAGGACCAAGCGGAAGCTGATCCGAACAAACGCGTGATCGCGATGCCTTCCGTACGCAAATATGCCCGTGAAAAAGGCGTGGATATCCGTAAAGTAACAGGTTCAGGCAATAACGGACGTGTTGTAAAAGAAGATATCGACAGCTTTGCAAATGGAGGAGCGGCTCAAGAAGCGGCACCGCAAGAAACAGCTGCACCTCAGGAAACAGCTAAACCTGCAGCGGCTCAGGCTCCTGAAGGCGAATTCCCTGAAACACGCGAAAAAATGAGCGGTATCCGTAAAGCGATCGCGAAAGCAATGGTGAACTCTAAGCATACTGCACCGCACGTAACTCTTATGGATGAAGTTGACGTAACAAATCTTGTTGCTCACCGCAAACAGTTCAAACAAGTTGCTGCTGATCAAGGCATCAAGCTGACTTATCTGCCTTACGTCGTCAAAGCATTAACATCCGCTTTGAAAAAATTCCCTGTTTTAAACACATCTATTGATGATAAAACAGATGAAGTGATCCAAAAACATTACTTCAACATCGGAATTGCAGCGGATACCGAAAAAGGCCTGCTTGTGCCGGTAGTGAAAAATGCCGACCGTAAAGCCGTTTTCGAAATCTCTGATGAAATCAACAGCCTTGCTACAAAAGCGCGTGAAGGCAAGCTTGCACCTGTGGAAATGAAAGGCGCTTCTTGCACGATCACAAATATCGGTTCTGCCGGAGGCCAATGGTTCACACCGGTTATCAACCACCCAGAGGTTGCGATTCTCGGTATCGGCCGTATTGCTGAAAAAGCGATCGTCCGTGACGGTGAAATTGTAGCTGCTCCTGTCTTAGCTCTTTCTCTCAGCTTTGACCACCGTATGATTGACGGAGCAACTGCACAAAATGCGTTAAACCACATCAAGCGTTTACTGAACGATCCACAACTTATTTTAATGGAGGCGTAATGTTATGGTAGTAGGAGATTTCCCTATTGAAACAGATACTCTTGTGATTGGTGCGGGACCCGGCGGCTATGTAGCTGCCATCCGCGCTGCTCAGCTTGGACAAAAAGTAACAGTCGTTGAAAAAGCAACTCTTGGAGGCGTTTGTCTGAACGTCGGCTGTATTCCTTCAAAAGCGCTCATCAATGCAGGCCATCGTTACGAGAATGCAAAACATTCAGATGACATGGGAATCACTGCTGAGAACGTAACAGTTGACTTTACAAAAGTCCAAGAATGGAAAGCTTCTGTTGTAAATAAGCTTACCGGCGGTGTTGCAGGTCTTTTAAAAGGAAATAAAGTGGACGTTATAAAAGGGGAAGCTTATTTCGTAGACAGCAACTCTGTCCGTGTAATGGATGAGAACTCTGCGCAAACATACACATTTAAAAACGCAATCATTGCTACCGGTTCTCGCCCTATCGAATTGCCAAACTTCAAATATAGCGAACGCGTTCTGAACTCTACAGGCGCACTTGCGCTTAAAGAAATTCCGAAAAAGCTCGTTGTTATCGGCGGCGGATATATCGGTACTGAGCTTGGAACAGCGTATGCGAACTTCGGAACTGAATTGGTTATTTTAGAAGGCGGAGATGAAATTCTTCCTGGCTTCGAAAAACAAATGAGTTCTCTCGTTACCCGCAGACTGAAGAAAAAAGGCAACGTTGAAATCCATACAAGCGCTATGGCTAAAGGCGTTGAAGAAAGACCTGACGGCGTAACAGTTACATTCGAAGTAAAAGGCGAAGAAAAAACGGTTGATGCTGATTACGTATTAATCACTGTCGGACGCCGTCCGAACACTGACGAGCTCGGCCTTGAGCAAGTCGGTATCGAAATGACTGACCGCGGTGTCATTAAAACAGACAAGCAGTGCCGCACAAACGTACCGAACATTTACGCAATCGGTGACATCATTGACGGACCTCCATTGGCTCACAAAGCGTCTTACGAAGGTAAAATCGCTGCGGAAGCTATTTCAGGAGAGCCGGCTGAAATCGATTACCTCGGTATTCCGGCGGTTGTATTCTCTGAGCCTGAACTGGCTTCTGTCGGTTACACTGAAGCACAGGCGAAAGAAGAAGGCATTGAAGTCGTTGCAGCTAAGTTCCCGTTTGCAGCAAACGGACGTGCGCTGTCTCTTAACGAAACTGACGGCTTCATGAAGCTGATCACCCGTAAAGAAGACGGTCTTGTAATCGGTGCGCAAATTGCCGGCGCAAGCGCTTCTGACATGATTTCTGAATTGAGCCTGGCGATCGAAGGCGGAATGACTGCTGAAGATATCGCAATGACAATTCACGCTCACCCGACATTGGGCGAAATCACTATGGAAGCTGCCGAAGTAGCAATCGGAAGCCCGATCCATATCGTAAAATAATAATGTAACAAAGAAACAGCCCCCGTTTGTAAAAGCGGGGGCTGTTTTTATTGTGCAAGCACATGCTGCATAGGTTTGATGATATCCTCTTTTTTCTTTACGGATCCCTCAATCTTCATGACCACATGCCGATGATTGATCACCATCAGCGCAGGGAACGTATTGATTTCCTCTTCCCATCCCTTTCTGTTGTCATAAACCTTCATTTGATCGACATGATGGGGATATTTCTTTTCTAAATCAAGGATCGCATCGTAATAAGGCACTTCTTTATCTATATGATTTTCATCGGAAAAAAACAAGATTTGAGTGTGATGAATGCTGTCGATCCGGTTTTTTTTGAATGGACTGACAGTAGAAACCGAACAGCTTGACAGAACGAACAGCATCAAAAAAAAGGGAATCACCGTACGGTAGCGCATCTATCTTACTCCTCTGTTTTATATAATATATGGGTTCATCCATTTAAAAGGACTATATCAAGTGTATCACGAGAGGTGAAAAACCTAAGGCTTGTTACTGAATTGTTATATAATTGAAACCGTTTTTAATGAAGAAATAATACGTGTGACAACTTGCGCAGCCGATGTGTAAAAAAGGCACATTGTTTTTCGTGAGAGCGCTGTTTTTTCGTTATACTGAGAGCAAAACCATATCAGGAGGGATTGTCATGTATAAAGCCGCTGCAGCTGTCATATGTATGTGCTTACTCGCCGGCTGCCAATCAAATGAAAAGATGCAAACAAACAAACCCCATTCTCAAGCCGCGGCCAATCATGCCAAACGGGAAAACCACCATACAAAAGAGGAAAAACAGAAAAAACAGAAGGCGGAGCCCCGTTACTATATCAATCCGAAAAGCTTTTCTGTGGAAAAAATGGATGAACAGAAAGAGAAAAAACCGATCGCATTGGTAACGATCGATGACGCGCCTGATCAGCATGCCGCTGAGATTGCGGACAAACTGCACGATCTCAATGCGTCAGCGATCTTTTTTGTAAACGGACATTTTTTGAAAAAAGATGAAAATAAGAAAGCGCTTAAGCATATTCATGAGTTAGGTTTTATGATCGGTAATCATACAATGACTCATCAAAACTTAAAAGATCTTTCCGAACAAAAACAACGGGAAGAAATCATCGGCGTCAATAAAGCGGTTGAAAAGGTAATAGGAGAGAAACCCGCATTTTTCAGGGCGCCTTTCGGAAGCAATACGGACTACAGTGACAGACTTATAAAAAAAGAAGGTATGGTGAAAATGAACTGGACCTTCGGGTATGATTGGGATCAGAAATATCAATCCAAAAAAGCGCTTACCGATATCACACTGAACAGTCCTTATCTGCGGGACGGGGCCAACATATTGATGCATGACCGGAAATGGACGGCGGAAGCCATGCCGGACATTGTAAAAGGATTGCGTCATAAAGGATATACTGTGATTGACCCTCGAGCTATAAAAAGACCGTAAAAAATAAATGTGTTATACAATTTATCAGTTGACATATTAAATGTGACATAATAATATAATAACAACAAGTGAAAATTAAGCGTTTTCAAATTCTGAGAAATGGGGAATGACAGATGGGTACAATTGTTTGCCAAGACTGTAACGAAGCGATTCATTACTTTGAGGATGAGAAGGTCACGACGTTATACGGAACATGCTGCGGACAATGCCAGTGTCATCTTGAAGAAGAGTAAAAAGCGTAAAAAGGCCCGAAACGATTTCGTTTCGGGCATCTTTATGTTTATTGGATGGCTCTTTGCTCTTTGATGACTCTGATCATTTCAAGCGTTGCATCTTCGGGACCCTGCACAGGAAGGCCGGCGTCCAAGTTTTTAAAAATGTAGCTGATATTTTCTTCAGTAATGATCTCACCCGGAATAAAGATCGGAATTCCCGGCGGGTACACCATGACAAACTCTGCGATGATCCGTCCCGCGGATTCTTTTAACGGAATGACTTCCGTATTTGCGTAAAACGCGTCTCTTGGCGTCATCGCTAACAGAGGAATTTCAGGAAGCAGAACTTCGGTTTGCTGATGAGCATAGTCATTGTCGGAAGCCTGCTTTGAAATGTCTGTAAGCGCGCTTACAAGACGGTCGGCATCTCCCGCTCTGTCGCCGGGGGTGAAAATACATAAAATATTATACAAATCGGACAGCTCGACTTCGATATTATATGATTCGCGGAGCCATTTTTCAACGTCATGACCCGTCAGTCCGAGGTTTTTGACCGAAATGATTAATTTAGTCGGATCATAACTGAAGGCAGCTTTAGACCCTGTGATTTCTTCGCCGACACAGCGGATGCCTTCAATTTGATTGAGGCGTTCCCGTGTCTGATCCGCCAGCAGAATCGTATCTTCTAGAAGATCGCGGCCTTCTGTAGCGAGGCGTTTTCTTGCGACATCCAGTGAAGCGAGAAGCAGATAGGATGTTGACGTTGTCGTCAGCATGCTTAAAATCGACTGTACTCTTTCTTTGGAAACAAGACCTTCTCTCACATTTAAAATGGAGCTCTGCGTCAGGGAGCCTCCCAATTTGTGCACGCTTGTGGCTGCCATATCAGCGCCCGCCTGCATGGCGGACAGAGGAAGCTTATCATGAAAATGAATATGCACGCCGTGCGCTTCATCGACAAGCACAGGCACATCGAAAGAATGCGCGAGCTTTACAATGCTGCTTAAGTCAGCTGCCACACCGAAGTACGTCGGATTTATGACAAGCAGGCCTTTTGCGTCAGGGTGCTCCGTCAAAGCCCGCTCGGCGGACTCAAGCGTAATGCCGTGAGAAATTCCGAGCTCATCGTCAATTTCCGGGTGAATAAAAATCGGCACCGCTCCGGAAAATACAATGGCCGACATAATGGATTTATGAACGTTTCTCGGGATGATGATTTTATCTCCGGGTCCGCATACGGCCATAACCATCGTCATAATGGCGCCGCTCGTCCCTTGTACGGAAAAGAAGGTATGGTCTGCGCCGAATGCTCGAGCGGCCAGATCCTGGGCTTCTTTAATGATGCCCTTTGGCGCATGTAAATCATCCAGAGGTTCGATATTAATTAAATCTATACTTAACGCGTTTTCTCCGATAAATTGTCTGAATTCCGGGTCCATTCCCGCGCCTTTTTTATGGCCCGGAATGTGGAATTGGACAGGCTGTCTGTCCGCGTGCTTTTTCAGTCCGCTGTACAGGGGTGTTTCATGTTGCGGCAATTGTTTTCCCACCTTTATCATAATACCTACGGATTAGTTTGTATTACATTCAGTTTTATTACCCGTTTTTTAAACGTAAAACAAATGAATTATATTATGAACTTGAAAGAAAGTAAAGAACAATTTATGATCTATGGAAGATGCTTATTTTGAGCATGATTATAAAGGAGTGAAGACATTTGGAATATCAATATCCGATGAATGAGGACTGGACGACAGAGGAGGCCGTGGATGTCATTGCTTTTTTTCAGCAGGTGGAAAACGCCTATGAAAAAGGAGCTGACCGAGACAGACTTCTGAATGCGTACCGCCGCTTTAAAGAAATCGTTCCCGGGAAAGCGGAGGAAAAGAAAATCTGCAGCCAATTTGAAGCTGACAGCACCTATTCCCCGTATCGGACTGTGAAACAGGCGAAACAATCAGATCAAGCGATTATCAAAATGTAGACAAAGCGAGCCGGCAATCGGCCCGCTTTTTATGTTATGAGACTTTCTGAGTCAGTGTGTATAAAAAGGAAAGCTTCCTAAAAGCATCTTCAATGGTTTGCAGGAATTCATTGTTGTTCATGTTGATCACGTCTTCTTTTTGCAGCTGAATGCCGCACAAAAGCTCTGCTTTTTTCACTGTCTGCAGGCGTTCAAATAATGTTTTCAGCTGCTCCTGATCCATGTCGGACTGCTTGTACGCCCCTGGCTTCGTATGATCCGGCGACCATACAAAATGACCGGGAATCTGTTTTGTGATGTCCTCCTGCTTCGCTTCCAGCAATCTGCCGTATTCCTCTTTTATCGGAGATTCATAAATGATGGCAAACCATACAAACATATGGGTGTCCCATAAACCGATCTGAAAGTGAGGGAGTTTCTTATACCCGCGTTTGCTGTTGGCAAAGGCAACCCAGCTGTCAGCCGGCGGGTTGACAGATCTTCTCGCGTGCTTGGCGACATGCGGGAACATTTCATCGCCTGTCAATGCTGACAATGTCGGTGCGAAATGCTCTCCTAACAAGGTCAGCTTCGGACGGACTTGTTCTTTTAACACCTCCATGCGCGGATCTAAACCTTCTATTGTAAATGTATCGAAGTCTTCTTTTGTAAAACGCATCTGAGTCATCTTTTTCCTCCTTATCGTAAGTATTCATATTTTACCACAGCCGCCGCCGGCCGCAAAAACATTGAGAACGTTTGAGCCGAGAGGATTGGGGTAAAAAACGAATAGGTAAACACACAATTTTAAGAATGTTGTTACAGCCGAATATAAGTTTCCATACGATATAAGAAGTATCATTAATAAATTGGAAAAATGGGATGCTTTTTTAACAAATGATCTCTGGAAGGGGCGAAAGACAATGAGGCAAGTGGTGAAGGAAGGATTCAGGGAGGAAAAAAATAACCGTGTAGCTGTCTGGAGACTAGAGGTTGATTATGAATTGGCAACCCTGTATGAGGCCATGCAAAAAGAGAATGAAGATCAAATCGATCTCAGCAAAAGAAAACTGGAACGTCTCAGAAAAGAATGGATTCGGCTTAACGGATAAAGAATAGTAAAAACGAACCGCAGGAAATGGTTCGTTTTTACGTGAGAAGGCATTTTTTTCATTTTCCTTGCTTTTTCATCGCCTTTATCAGTATGCTATAGAATAAGCTATACATAGAAAAGAGGTACACGGTATGACAAATTGGACGGAAATTGATGATATCGCAAAAAAATGGGTAAAAGAAGCCGGAGCGAGAATCAGACAATCCATGCAGGAAAGCTTGACGATTGAAACAAAATCAAATCCGAATGATTTAGTCACAAATATTGATAAAGAGACGGAACGCTTTTTCATTGACCGTATACAAGGAACTTTTCCCGGACACCGGATTCTCGGAGAAGAAGGGCAGGGGGATAAACTCCGCTCCCTTGACGGAATTGTCTGGATCATTGATCCGATTGACGGAACGATGAATTTTGTCCATCAAAAGCGGCATTTCGCGATCTCCATCGGCATCTTTGAAGACGGAAAAGGCAAAATCGGCTTAATTTATGATGTGATGCAGGACGAACTGTATCACGCATTCAGCGGAAAAGGGGCTTATCTGAACAATACGCCGCTTGCTCCTTTAAAAGAAGCTTCCATTGAAGAAGCCATTATTGCAATCAATGCCACATGGGTGACGGAAAACAGAAGGATTGACCCGAGTATTTTGGCGCCGCTCGTAAAACGGGTCAGAGGAACGCGTTCCTACGGTTCGGCGGCACTTGAGCTGGCCAGTGTTGCGGCCGGCCGCATTGACGCATACATTACGATGAGGCTCGCGCCGTGGGATTACGCTGCCGGCTGCGTGCTGCTGAACGAAGTCGGGGGCATTTACACGACCACAGACGGCGAACCGTTTACGTTTTTAGACAACCACAGCGTGCTTGCGGGCAATCCGGCAATACATAAAATTATCTTTGACGATTATTTACATGCTGACAGGTAGAGATTTTGAAGAAGAAGATCTCGGGTTTCTGGAGCAGCTGGCGGCATCACACCCGGTGTGGAAAAACGAAGAGTTCGGAACAAAAAATGCGGCGGAGTTTATGCTTGCATACTCCATGTACAATGGAACGTGGCTCGTATGGGAGATTGACGGCGCTCCTGCCGCCGTCAGTTTTCATTTGGAATGGGCGCCTTCAAACGGAAAACCGTGGCTCGGAACCGTGGCCGTCGCTCCGGAGGCAAAAGAGAAAGGAATCGGACGCGCGGTCATTGAAGAGATTGCGGGCCGGCTGAGAGGGGAGCATAAAGCGATGTTTTCAGCCGTTCCCCTGGACAGGCAGGAATGGGTTTTGTTTTTAAGCCAATGCGGCTTTGAACAGCTTAAGCTTGAAAAAGACGATCAGGAAAAAACATATATGATCATGGTGAAGCCATTGTGAAATGTTTCAGATATAAAAAAGAGACCGGATTTCTCCGGTCTCTTTTCTTGTTTACAAGCCGACCGCATTCCAGGCCGCTTCTACGCTTGCAGCGTCTTGAGAGCCGTAAAGGTCCCGCGCTGATTGAATCAAAGCTGCTTTTGCATCTTTAAAGCTTGATGACGGAGTGAGATATACCGTCAGTGCACGGTAGTAAATCTGCTCCGCTTTTTTCACACCGATTTTTGTAATCGTGTTGTAAGCGGCTTTGTTCGGAATTCCGCTGTTTGTATGCACGCCGCCGTAGTCGCCGGCATCAGTGTTCGGAAGGTTTCGATAATTTTTGTAATGGTCGGGCTGTCCGTATTTTGTCGGATTGGATAAACTGCGGAGAGCCGGCTGGCTGACCGTAATATCTTCACCGATATCCCAGTCCTCAGTATCATTGAAGTATCCGAATACATCAGAGAAGGATTCGTTTAAAGCGCCCGGCTGATTTTCATAGTTCAGGTTGGCTGTTTCCTGTGTAACACCATGTGTCATTTCATGGGCCGTTACGTCCATTGAACCGGAAAGAGGCGAGAAGAATGAGCCGTCACCGTCACCGTAAATCATTTGGTCGCCGATCCAGGCCGCGTTATTGTATTTGCTGCCGTAATGAACGGAAGATACGATTTTGCCGCCTTTATTGTCGTAGCTGTTGCGTTTAAACGTCTGATAGAAATAATCGTACACTTTGCCGAGATTGTAATGCGCATCAACGGCAGCGCGCTGAGAAGAAGTTGTGAACTGGTTTGTAGTGCTTGATACGAGCGTGCCCGGCAGGTTATATTGTCGGTTTTGCAGATCGTACGTAATAATTTGCGTTCCGGTAGGTTTAGAAAGATCACGCATTACATATTTGCCGCTTTCAGAAGAAATATTTAATGAGACCGTTTTTCCTTTAAGAGTCGTACCTGTTCCGGTTGCAGCGGCATGCTCCACTTTGTTTTGCTTTTTCAGGACTTTCCCTGTTTCCGCATCAACGGTTACTTCCCAGTTAGCTGGTTCCGGTTCGATGTAGCGGATGGTTACATCATAGGCGAGGCGGTATTTACCGTCTTTTGTGGCCGCTGCTTTCAGCTCGGCTTTGTTTTTGTTTGCAACGTTGCCGCTAGAGACGGCTTCAGGTGATTTGCCGATTGCTTTAAAAGCATGATCCAGCGCCTGATTTGCAGATAATTTTTTGCTGTTTGCCGTTTTGGCAGAAGCATCGTTGTTTAATTCACCGTTAATCGCATAGACATTGTTGGATTTATCGACGTGAATAATGACTTGCGAGTCTTTCACAGGCACACCGTTAACGACAGGCACATAACGGAAGTGCTTGTAGCCGAGATCATCGGTCGTGTGGTCAATCAGCTTCAGTCTCTCAGAAGGGTTGCCTTTGAAGACTTTGCCGTTTTGTTTCAAGTATTGCTTGATTGCTTTGTCACTGACTGAAGGCAATTCAGATTGCACCAAAGAATGCTTCGGCACAAAGTTCGTCAGGTTTTCTTTAAGCTGAGGATTCTCAGCGGCCTGAACACCCGGAAGACTGATGGTTAAACTCATAAAGGAAGCGGCGACAGCAACAGACAATTTCTTACCTAAACCCACAATAAATCCCCCTTTTTGAAAATAATGAAAACTTATATTGTTATAATAAACCAGCATTCTCTCATTCTGCAATATAAAACTAGACTCCGCTGATGAATTGATAGAATCGTCCCGGAAAGGCTTCCGGCGGCCAGCATCGGGGTATAAGCCGAGAGGCACGTGTTGAATCAGACATGAGTCGAATGATGCGATTTATTCTGAAAAAAATGACAAATGAAGTCGGGAAAAATGATAGGGGAAAAATGTTCCGATTTGTAAAACTTTTTTTATAGCCGTTTGTCTAAACGGGTGAGGCCTTAATAAACGAAAAGGATTGTTTCAGATGTCAGAGATTTTCAGTCATTTTATTCAGCATTTCGACAGATATTTCATTTTAAGCAGACAGAGCGTGTTGATCATTCAGTGGTCAGCCGTCTGCCTTGCTGTTTTATACGCGCTGACTTTTCATCCGAAAATCAGCTGTGAGAGAGTTTGGTTTTATTCAGGAATTCTGCTCAGGGCCGTATTATTGGCGGGCATAACAGTTGAATTGGTTCATCAGGTGCAGAGTACTCGCTTTAGCGCGAACTATTTGATATCGGAAGAAAGAGAGCTTCTTCCGATCGTTCATCTCTTAATGTATGGGTATGTGCTGCTCACCGCGTTTCACTATATGCTCATGCCGCAGAAGCAGAGGGGAAAGGGCATATTTTATACCTTTGATCTCACTGTGGTGACACTGCCCGTCATTCAGCTGATCTTCAGTTTTTTCACTTTCTGGAATAACAGTCCCGATGCGATGGCGGGGGAGGATATAGTTTCGATGCTATGTTTTATTACGGTTGTTTTACTACTTCTGATTTCTATGAATGTTTTATTCTTTAAAATGTATTGGAAACCGAGACCCGTTTTTATCGGCGTGTTTTATGCCGGGGTCATCGGGCTGTTGGTGTGGGTGCTCGCTGCGCCCTCGGCAGGTGTAACAAAAGATTACGGCAGACTTCTCCCATTTACGGTGTATTTAACGATGGTCGGTTTTCTGATGACCCATCATTTATTTCATCGGTCAGACAGGATCAGACAGCGGACGAAAAGCTTTCTTGCGGCGGCAACGGCCGCTGGTTTTATTGTCTTTTTGAATCCGGTATACAATGCGGGCGATGCAGCTTTTGCGGTTTCAAAGCCGATAGCTGAAGATTCTGTTGATAATGTGGGTGAACATATCACTTCAGACCAAGCGGAACGGATCCTTACTTCATTTTTTCCGGCTGAGAATCCGATTTATTTAACAGAAACCAATCAGGACCTCCATTACTTTTACCGTTTTAAAACGGAAGATTATGAAGCGGAAGTGGACGAGGTTTCCCGATTGATTACAAATTATCAATATCTTAAAAAACCGGAAGGCCGCACTTTTACAGAAGAGGAATACCGGAAAAAGTCGCTGGATTTCTTATCGGCACACGGCCGAAAAATAAAAACACAAGGCATTCAGACAACAGTGAGAAAAGAAAACGGACAGTTTGTCGTGGAGATTGCGCCGAAAACACAAGGGACGAAACACGAAGATTCGGGCACAGTATTTTACTGGGAAAAAGACACCATTATGGGTTTTTCAGAAGATCCGTCTATTTATCAGCTTGAGTCCCTGCCGCAGGTGCATATGACGGAAAAAGACATAGTGAAAGCATCAAAAGCCGCCTTTCGTACGCTTCAAATGCCTGATCAGACATTTGAAATCACAAATACAGATATAAACAGCCTGATCGGCAGCAGTTTGACCGTAACTGCGAATAACGGAACGGAGCTGATATTTGATGCAGTATCCGGACGTCTTATGAAAATCAGAGTCTCACCTGACAGCACCGTTTTAACAAAAACAGAACTTCAGAAAAAGCTTTTTTCATTGCTGGGTGCGGATACTTCAAAGCTTAGACAGATTGACAAATCGGAAGGCAATCTCGTTTTTGAAAACTCTGAAGGCACATTCGTTTATACGCTCCAGAATGAAGAAGGCATGAAAGAGGCCTCATTCTACGGACAGGGAAGTGCCAAAACATTCCCGCATACATACAGAGACGGACAAACAGCATTCAAAAAAGTGGCGGCAGCTTATAACGGCATCATTTACAAAAAGCGGGTGAAGCCTGTCATAGCGGTGAAAGACGGCGTAACATATAACGCATGGCTTGTCATTATTCAGCCGTTCGGTTCAAACCGTCATGACGTATATGTAGTGAACGCGGATACTTACGAGGCGGTGAACCTTTATGAACAATAAAGAAAAAAAGGCTGTCTTCTTCGATTTATACGACCTATATAAGGAGGGGGAACTCGAAGGCGGCACGCTCCAGTGGATGAAAGAACATGAGCCTTTATTCGGAGCTGAGGCGGAAAACAGAAAAGGGCAGAATGAACATGGTTTGAATGCGCCGTCCGGCGATATCCGCCAGATTAAGTACATGAAATGCCTGACGTATGGATTGTACGGATTCTTCATTGTGCTCTCAATCTGGATGACAGTGTGGTTTTACTTTTAAATGAAAAACAAGATGTCAATTGAACAGCTGTACCGTGAACATTATCAAGATATTATGTATTACCTTTACAGACGCACACAACATGCTGAGACCGCTAAGGACCTCGCTCAGGATACATTTATGAAAGCATTTAACGGGCTTGAGTCGTTTAAGGGACATTCGTCTATCAGAACGTGGCTCTATGCAATTGCCCATCATACCTTCATCAATTGGTACAGACGTGATAGAAAATATCAATTTTCAGATATCACCCTGAATGAAGGGCTTCAGCAAACAACATATGAACTGCCGGAGCATTACGTCGCCCGGACAGACACTCAGAATGCGCTGACCGGGCAGATTCAGCGTCTGAAAAGCGATCAGCAGACCGTTTTAATTTTAAGGGAATTTCAAGAGCTGTCTTACGAAGAGATTGCTGATGTTTTGGACTGGAGTCTTTCGAAGGTGAAGAGCACCCTGTACAGGGCGAGAATGCAGCTGAAACAGCATTTGGCGGAAAAAAGGAAGGACGGACAGATATGACTTGCTGTTTAGTGAGAGATTTACTGCCTTTATATATTGAAGGCGATTGTGAAACAGAAACGGAGCGGTTTATTTCCCGCCATCTTGAATCATGCGGTAAGTGCGGGAGTTTATATCATATGATGAAGGAGCCGCTTGACCTCGGCAGCCCTGAGATGAAGGCGCCCCCCTGTTATGCAGAAGAAGAAAGGCGGTTTAAGGAACGGTATTACGGGAAGCTGCTGATAAAAGCAGCCGGTTTGTTCGGCGCTGTTTTCTTTATCATGCTGATCCTTAAAATGCTGATTTAAAAAAACGCCCGGCTGAATGACCGGGCGTTTTATCCGTTTACTCAGCCGGATGAAAGGCTGTATAAATGCCTTCAAGCAATTCCTGCGGCAGTGAATTAAAGAATCCGGCACACAGCTTTGCTTCTTTTTTTCCTGCTCCTGCTTTTTCAGCAAGGTCCTGATCAAACGTATACACACCGTCTTCTTCAATCAGCGCAGATTGAAGGATATGAAGACTTTGGGAAAAAGCGGTGAACAGCTGATCAACGATAAGGGCCTCTTTTTCCGTAAAGCCGAGCTCCACCGCTTTTTCTTTATTAAATGTATATTCGCCGTCCGTTTTCTCAATACATTGAGAAAGAACGGTTAAAAATTCGGTTGAACTGTCCCACAGCTTTTGAATGGTCTGTGCGGTTTCTTTATCTAATCCCAATTCAACCGCTTTTTCACCGTCAAAATAATAGACGCCGTCTTTTTCGTAAATGGATTGGCTGATGATGTCAATGAGTTTTGCCGCGTCTTCCGGTGTTTTCTCTCCGGAAGCCTGCAGAGCATGCGGTTCATTTGCCTGGATCGTTTTTGCGCCGGCAGAATCAAGCGGACTGAATGCAAGCAAGGCGGCTGAGGCGGTTGCGGCGGCAGTTACAGCGGTTTTCTTCAAAAAAGATGTTTTCATTTCATTCTCTCCTTGTCATGTGTATTTGCTTACAGTCACAAGTATAAAAAGACAATGATGGAATTGATATAGGAGGTATGGTATTTTCTGCATAACGATGCCGGACTATTTCAGACTGTATATTCTGAGGGAATCTGCTGATGTAACTAGAGTGGGGGCCGTCATTTCCGGCTTCCTGACTAGGCGGCGGGGGAGATAAGCCTTACATCTAAAGCCTGTTTTGAGGATGTAAAAAAGCCTGAATCTTTGATTCAGGCTTTATTAGATATTGTGCTTTTCATGTTTACGGAATTTTGCAAAGGGTCATGCTTTTAATCAAGCAGTCCCTGTTCGCGCATTTTTTTCTTTACGGTGAAACCGCTTCCCATCATGGCGATAACGAGAACAATGCTTCCGATGATGCCCCATGCGCTTTTCTCAGCGATTGATACGCCGATCAGCATCATGCTGAAGACTGCTGCGAATGCAAATAATAATAAGAGCCAATTCAATTTTTTCATATTTCCATCCCCTTTAACGTCATACTTTCAGTTTACAGAAAAACGTAACGCTTTTAAAGAGGATGTGTGGTATAATATGAAAGTTATCTAATTTTTTTAGGAGATGAAAATGTGAAACTTCGAAACGATCTTCGCAACATCGCGATTATTGCCCACGTTGACCATGGGAAAACGACTTTGGTAGACCAATTGCTTCACCAAGCCGGAACATTCCGTGCCAACGAAAATATTGCCGAGCGCGCAATGGATTCAAACGATCTTGAACGTGAACGCGGTATTACAATTCTTGCGAAAAATACTGCGATTAACTATAAAGATACACGCATTAATATTTTGGACACTCCGGGACACGCCGACTTCGGCGGAGAGGTAGAACGGATTATGAAAATGGTTGACGGCGTTCTGTTAGTCGTTGACGCATATGAAGGCTGCATGCCGCAAACCCGTTTCGTACTGAAAAAAGCCCTTGAGCAGAACTTAAATCCGGTTGTCGTCGTAAACAAAATCGACCGTGATTTCGCCCGCCCGGAAGAAGTCATTGATGAAGTGCTTGATTTGTTCATCGAGCTTGACGCAAACGAAGAACAGCTTGAGTTCCCTGTCGTCTACGCTTCTGCGATTAACGGAACGGCAAGTCTGGATCCGAAAAAGCAGGACGAAAACATGGAATCACTGTATGAAACGATTCTTGAACATGTCCCTGCCCCGGTAGATAACGCCGAAGAGCCTCTTCAATTCCAAGTGGCGCTGCTTGATTACAATGATTATGTCGGCCGTATCGGTATCGGACGCGTTTTCCGCGGCACGATGAAAGTGGGTCAGCAGGTTTCATTGATGAAACTTGACGGAACGGTTAAATCATTCCGTGTAACGAAAATCTTCGGTTTCCAAGGATTGAAACGCGTGGAAATTGAAGAAGCGAGAGCGGGAGACCTTGTTGCCGTTTCGGGCATGGAAGACATCAACGTCGGTGAAACGGTTTGTCCGGCTGACCACCATGAGCCGCTGCCGGTTCTGCGCATTGATGAGCCTACGCTTCAAATGACATTTGTCGTAAACAACAGCCCGTTTGCAGGCCGTGAAGGCAAATATGTCACAGCCCGTAAAATTGAAGAGCGTCTGAACGCGCAGCTTCAAACAGACGTCAGTCTTCGTGTCGAACCGACTGCATCACCAGACGCATGGGTTGTTTCAGGACGCGGTGAGCTTCACCTGTCCATTTTAATTGAAAACATGCGCCGTGAAGGCTATGAGCTTCAAGTGTCTAAACCTGAAGTTATCATTAAGGAAATCGACGGCGTCAGCTGCGAGCCTGTTGAGCGCGTGCAGATTGACGTGCCTGAAGAGCATACCGGTTCTGTTATGGAATCAATGGGTGCGAGAAAAGGCGAAATGCTTGATATGATTAATAACGGAAACGGCCAGGTCCGCCTGATCTTTACCGTACCTTCACGCGGACTCATCGGCTATTCTACTGAGTTTCTGTCACTGACACGCGGTTTCGGTATCCTGAACCACACGTTTGACAGCTATCAGCCGATGCAAAAAGGCCAAGTCGGAGGCCGACGTCAAGGTGTGCTCGTTTCCATGGAAAACGGAAAAGCGACATCTTACGGAATTCAAGGTATTGAAGACCGCGGCGTCATCTTCGTTGAGCCCGGAACAGAAGTATATGAAGGCATGATTGTCGGCGAACATAACCGTGACAATGACCTTGTCGTCAATGTCAGCAAAATGAAACAGCAGACAAACGTCCGTTCCGCTACGAAGGATCAAACGACTACGATTAAGAAAGCGCGCATTATGTCGCTTGAAGAATCACTCGAGTACTTAAACGAGGATGAATACTGCGAAGTAACGCCGGAATCCATCCGTTTAAGAAAGAAAATCCTGAATAAAAACGAACGTGAAAAAGCGGCGAAAAAGAAAAAAACAGCAGGAATGTCTTAATCACTTGCAGAATTTGAAAAGGTAGAACCCGAACGGAAAAGGGGAGGGGGATCTTTTTGAATGAAGTAAGTGAACGGCTGTCGTTCTTTGCGGCTCTTTACCAAGTGGATGAGCATCCGCTGGCGGGAATGTGGCTGTTATACGGAACGATCGTCGTGCTTTCGGTGATTGTATTTAAACTCGGCTTTGCCAAACGGCTGCCGGTGTTGAAGGCTGCGGCAGTTTATCTCTTTCTCGTGCTCGGCTGCACCGTGCTGACTTTTTTCGGTGTGTTTCTGCCGGTCGGAGAAGGGCTTGTTGTCGCCGCCTTGATTTTGATCATTTACAAAATCCGTCTGCACCAGTCCAAAAAAAGCCAGTCAGCTAAACCGCAATAAAAAAATGACCTTGCCTTCCGGCGGGTCATTTTTTATTCGGTTTATTTTTTCAGTTTATCTTTTTTCGCTTTTTGTCCGGGATGAAAGGAAAAGTGTCCGGTATTCAGCCGCGCCTCCGTTTTGATTTTGATTCGGTCATGGCATTCCCGGCACATATATGTATGAATCGGACGATTGCGGAGGCGTTTGGCTGTCAGTGTTTCATCATCAATTTGTTCGATTTTGTCGCAAATGGAACATTTTACTCTCATTGATTTTCACCTCTTTCACTATGACAAGCATTATATCATGGATGCCCCTCCTGCCAAAGGGAAAGAAAGCAGCGCCCTTCCTTTGGAGCGGGCGCTGCTTTTTACTGGCGGTTTTTCATATGATGATCCGATTGATCGTTCTGTTCGTTCTGCAGCTTGTTCTGGTCTCTTTGGTTCAGCTGATCATCATTCGATTGAGTCGGTGATTCTTTTTCATTGTCGGTCACATCATTCGGGACTTCCGGCATGACACGACCGACGATGGCGGCAAGTTCGTCCAAAATGCCTGAAACGGGGCGGCCGGCTTTAATGTCGCTGCCCATGCCTCTCAGACGGGAAACCGTATCAGGATCAGCCACGACAACGGCATTGGCGCCGTAAGGATCGTTTTTTAACGCCTGGGCAACGGTGTATTTAATGCTCTCCACTTTGCTTCTTTCTAAATTGTCATCCACATCGATTCCGACAACGGAGTATCTTCCGAGTACAACCGCGGTGGCATCTGAAATGCCGGGGATTTTTTCGGTTACTTCGACGAGATGCTTAGCGATGTCTGTCCGGCCGGGATTTTCAGCTGTCTCAGGAGCCGTATTTTTCACATGAATCGGTTTTGCATCACGCTGATCGGTTGATTCGTTCTGGATATTGCGGCCTCGGCCGTCCTGTACAGCAGTGCAGCCGGTCAGGATAAACAAGGCTTGTATGATAATGAAAAGAATTCGCACGTCAGATTCCCTCCTTGAATGCTTTCATTTATTTTATTGTTGAATTAACCTTCTATCTTTATTCACCAAATCATATATTTTAGCAGGCATCCCCGTTTTTCGCGGAAAGAGAAGCACACGATGGGCTTTGATCCTTATTTCAGGAGGCTGAGACTTGAGTAAAATTTATGTGTTAGATACGAATGTACTTTTGCAGGATCCTAACGCCATTTTTTCCTTTGAAGAAAACGAAGTTGTCATCCCCGCCGTCGTGCTGGAAGAGGTCGATTCAAAAAAGCGGTATATGGACGAGGTCGGGAGAAATGCGAGGCACGTATCTAAGCTGATAGACGGGCTCAGGGAGAAAGGTAGGCTGCATGAGAAAGTTCCGCTTGAAAGCGGAGGAACGCTCAGAATTGAACTGAACCACCGGTCATTTCATCAGCTCCAAGAAATTTTTATCGAAAAAACGAATGATAACCGCATTTTGGCGGTGGCAAAAAATTTAAGCCTTGAGGAGGAAACGAAAGAAAACGGCCGCCTCGTCATCCTGGTCAGCAAAGATGTGCTTGTCAGGGTAAAGGCGGATGCCATCGGGCTTTTGGCGGAGGATTTTTTAAACGACAGAGTCGTTGACCATGATGAAATATATAGCGGGTACAAAGATATATTTATGAATAAAGAGCGGTTTGCCTCGTTTTATAAAAACAAACAAATTCCAGTCAAGGAGCTTCAGCAGCATCAGGTTTATCCGAATCAATTTGTGCTGATGAAAGATGAATTAGGAGGATCTTCGTCTGCGGTCGGCATGGCGGATAAGAAAGGAGAGACCGTAAAAAGACTTGTTTTCGATGATGAGCACGTATGGGGTATCAGGCCGAAGAACGTCCAGCAGACAATGGCGCTTGAACTCCTGCTGAGGGAAGATATCCCGCTTGTCACCCTGATCGGAAAAGCGGGAACGGGAAAAACCTTGCTTGCTCTCGCGGCAGGGCTTCTGCAGACTGAGGATCTCGGTATTTATAAAAAGCTGATCGTCGCGCGTCCCATCGTCCCGGTGGGAAAGGATATCGGATATTTGCCGGGCGAAAAAGAGGAAAAGCTCAAGCCGTGGATGCAGCCGATCTTTGATAATCTTGAATTTTTATTCAATGCGAAAAAGCCGGGTGAACTTGAAGCGATTTTGGCAGGAATCGGATCGATTCAGGTGGAGGCGCTGACATACATTCGGGGAAGAAGCATTCCGGATCAGTTTATTATTATTGATGAGGCCCAGAATCTGACGAGACACGAGGTCAAAACGCTTTTGACAAGGGTGGGAGAGGGAAGCAAAATTGTCCTGATGGGCGATCCGGAGCAAATAGATCACCCATACTTAGACAGTTTAAACAACGGACTTGCTTATGTTGTAGAGCGGTTTAAAGGACAAACCGTCTCCGGCAGCGTGAAGCTTGTGAAAGGTGAGAGATCCGGCCTTGCACAGCTTGCCGCCGATTTGTTATAAAACTTCGATTTCTGTGACGCCCGTTATCGGTTTTTCAAAGTCTCCGTCCACGTAAAAATGGACCGGGCCGCCGTCTTGAAGCGGTTTCCCCGCATCGCTGAAATGCGCGATTGCGTCCATCGCCTTTTCGAGCGGCACTTCGGTTCTTTCTGATTTTGAAATAAATGCGCACAGGACAGCGCTTTCTTTCGGCTCGGCATTTGCTAAAACAGCGCCGAGCTTCATGGCGAAGCTGCCGTTCATCAGTCTTTCTTTTTCATAACGTTTTTCGCTTTTTAAAGTCGGCGGCGAAATGCGCCCTTCTCTGATCACCCGTTCCGGATCAAGTGTATGCTCCTGGGTTTCTGCAGAGCCGTCCGGATGAACGGGCTGATTGTTTTCAAACGGAAACTTACGGTCATCGAAAATCCAGACACTCGGATCAATTGTAATCGGGTATGTAACATTGCCTTTTACTTGAATAACGCTCATGGTGAAGCCCCCCTTTACTTAAAGTATAAAAGTTTTCGCATGAATTGTCACTTTGCGTCGCAAATTAGATGTATACAACGGCAGCGAAGTGAGGGTGATCGACATGGTATGCCGGCATTACCAAGAGCTGGACGCATTAGTTCAGGAAGCGAAAAAAAGGACCGAAGAAGGCAAAGTGGCAGACTATATTCCAGCTCTGGCTGAATCTGAACAAGACAGCCTTTCGGTCACGATTTATCATGCGGAAAATACATGTCTGTCGGCAGGAGACGCCGACCGGACATTTACGCTGCAGAGCATTTCGAAAGTGCTTTCTCTGGCGCTCGTACTGATGGATTACGGAAAGGAAAAGGTGTTCAGCTGCGTGGGTCAGGAGCCGACCGGCGACCCGTTTAATTCCATGATTAAGCTTGAAACAATGAATCCGGGCAAGCCTTTAAATCCGATGATTAATGCGGGAGCTCTCATCGTTACGGGTTTAATTAAAGGGCATTCGCCGAAAGACTGCCTGGATTACCTGCTCGGATTCATCAGAAGACTTGCGAATAATCAGGACATTACATATTGCAGCCATGTCGCGGAATCGGAATTCAAATCTTCCATGATTAATCGGGCCATGTGTTATTACATGAAGCAGTATGACATTTTTAAAGGCGATGTTGAAGAGGTCATGGATTTGTATACAAAACAGTGCGCGATTAAGATGAGCAGTCTGGATTTAGCCAAAATCGGCTGTGTATTCGCCCTTGACGGCAAGCATCCGGAAACCGGGGAGCAGGTCATTAAAAAAGATGTGGCGAGAATCTGCAAGACGTTTATGGTGACATGCGGCATGTACAATGCGAGCGGGGAATTCGCAATCAAGGTCGGCATTCCCGCTAAAAGCGGCGTTTCGGGAGGAATCATGGGCATTTCGCCGTACAACTTCGGAATCGGTATATTCGGCCCGGCGCTTGATGAAAAAGGCAACAGCATCGCGGGTGTGAAGCTTTTGGAAATCATGTCTGAGAAATACAGGCTGAGTATTTTTTGAAACATTTTTTATCATAACATCTGCTTAAATCCTCTTGCAATTTCACCTGATACCCTTTATGATAAATAGAAGAATTAGGTACTCGCCTGGGGAACGGAGGGATACTTTTGGCTTCAGAGATTATAGTCGACCATCAGCAGAAAGCATTCGAGCTGTTGAAGTTAGATGCTGAGAAGATTTTGAAGCTGATCCGAGTACAAATGGATAACTTAACGATGCCTCAATGTCCTCTGTATGAAGAGGTCTTGGATACTCAGATGTTCGGACTGTCGAGGGAAATCGATTTTGCTGTCCGCCTGGGATTAGTTGACGAAAACGACGGCAAAGAGCTGCTGGACAGACTTGAAAGAGAACTGTCTGCTTTGCATGACGCGTTTACAGGAAAATAAATGATCAAACTCAAACTATTCAACGGTTTGGGTTTTTTTATAACCGTAAACCGTTTTTTTGCATCTTCTTTTCGTAAGACGGTCTCTTAATCTGCATTTCATCCGAAAAACTATAAAGAAACTGCGTAAATTGTTTATGAATTATAGTAAAATATAATACGCAATAGGTATTAAACGTAAGCTTTAAGCAGGAAAGAGGATGTTATGTTTAAAAGAATGTTAAAATCTTACGATTATTCATTGATATGCGCTATCATTCTGCTGTGCAGTTTCGGATTGGTCATGGTATACAGCTCAAGCATGATTACCGCCGTTATGCGTTACGGCGTGAGCAGCGACTATTTCTTTAAACGGCAGCTGTTCGCCGTCATCGCGGGGTTTGTGCTGTTTATTATCGCGGCCGTTTTTCCGTACAAAGTGTTCGCTCATCAAAAGATTCAGAAATTCGTACTGCTTGCGTCAGTGGCTGCGCTTTGCGCGCTGTTTGTTTTCGGACATGTTGCCGGAAACGCGCAAAGCTGGTTTAAAATCGGCGGAATGGCCATTCAGCCGGGGGAATTTGTCAAGCTGACCCTGATACTGTACCTTGCCGCGGTATACGCAAAGAAACAAAGCTATATCGATCAGCTTTTGACGGGGGTTGCGCCGCCGGTGATCGTCACCGTAGTCATTTGTGCGCTTATCGCTATTCAGCCTGACTTCGGAACGGCGATGATTATCGGTCTGATCGCGCTTTGCGTTATTATGTGTTCGGGATTCAGCGGAAGGACCCTGCTCAAGCTGGTTCTCATGGCGGGAATCGTATTGCTCCTTGTCAGCCCGATCATCTATCTGAAATGGGACGATATTTTGACACCCGGGCGTATGAGCCGGTTTGAAAGCCTTGAAAATCCCTTTAAATACGCCAGCACATCAGGCCTGCAGATTATAAATTCGTATTATGCGATCGGCTCAGGCGGTTTTTTCGGTCTCGGTCTTGGAGAAAGCATTCAAAAATACGGTTATCTGCCTGAATCGCATACAGACTTTATTATGGCGGTTATTTCAGAGGAGCTCGGCATTTTCGGCGTCCTGTTTGTCATTGTGCTGCTGGCTTTTGTCGTGTTAAAAGGTTTTTATATTGCGAGAAAATGTGAAGATCCGTTCGGGAGCCTTTTGGCAATCGGGATATCCAGCATGATTGCGATTCAGACCTTTATCAATCTCGGCGGTGTCAGCGGTTTAATTCCGATCACAGGTGTTCCGCTGCCATTTATCAGCTACGGGGGCTCATCAATGTTTTTGTTATTAACGAGCGCCGGTATATTGGTGAATGTCAGCATGCATGTCAAGTACTCAGAAAAGAAGAAAAAGAGGGAGCCCGTTCCGTCTAAGGGGGTAAAAAGACGGCAGACGGAAAAATCTGTGTATCTCTAAAAAACAAGTGTATACACAGGACGGATATTCCTTTATTATAAACTACATATTTATTAGGCCAAGGGGGAGAAAAGTTTGTCACAACAATCCATCCAAAAAGTGTTAGTAGCAAACAGGGGAGAAATTGCGATCCGGATTTTCCGGGCGTGCACAGAATTGAACATCAGAACGGTAGCCGTTTATTCAAAAGAAGATTCGGGCTCCTATCATCGCTATAAAGCGGATGAAGCTTATCTTGTGGGAGAAGGCAAAAAACCGATTGACGCGTATCTTGATATTGAAGGGATTATTGAGATCGCAAAAAGAAACGGCGTAGATGCCATTCATCCGGGCTACGGATTTCTCTCTGAAAATATCCAATTTGCGAGGCGCTGTGAAGAAGAGGGCATCGTATTTATCGGACCGACGTCAGCGCATTTGGATATGTTCGGAGATAAGGTAAAGGCGAGGGAGCAGGCAGAAAAAGCCGGCATCCCCGTTATTCCGGGGAGTGACGGACCGGCTGAAACATTAAAAGATGTCGAACAATTCGCAAAAGTACACGGATTTCCGTTTATTATTAAAGCATCGCTCGGAGGCGGAGGCCGCGGAATGAGAATCGTCAGAAGCGAAAGCGAATTGAAAGAATCGTTTGAGCGGGCCAAATCAGAAGCGAAAGCCGCATTCGGAAACGATGAAGTGTATGTTGAAAAACTGATCGAAAATCCTAAGCATATTGAAGTTCAGGTGATCGGAGATAAAGAAGGCAATGTCGTCCATCTGTATGAGCGGGACTGTTCCGTTCAGAGACGCCATCAAAAGGTCATTGAGGTGGCGCCGAGTGTATCTTTGCAGCCTGAATTAAGGGACGAAATCTGTGAAGCGGCTGTGGCGCTTGCGAAAAATGTCGGCTATATCAACGCGGGGACCGTGGAATTTCTCGTAGCGGGCGGTGAATTTTACTTTATTGAAGTGAACCCGCGCGTACAAGTGGAGCATACGATTACGGAAATGATAACGGGGGTTGATATCGTTCAGACGCAAATCCTCGTCGCGCAGGGCCACGGACTGCACAGCCGTGCCGTCAATATCCCAGAGCAGAAAGACATTTTTACAAACGGGTATGCGATACAATCACGTGTGACCACCGAAGATCCGCTGAATGACTTTATGCCTGACACGGGTAAAATTATGGCTTACCGCTCAGGCGGCGGCTTCGGCGTCCGCCTTGATACGGGAAACAGCTTCCAGGGCGCCGTCATCACGCCTTATTATGATTCACTGCTCGTCAAGCTGTCGACATGGGCGCTGACGTTTGAACAGGCATCAGCGAAAATGGTCCGCAACCTGCAGGAATTCAGGATCAGAGGCATTAAGACCAATATTCCGTTTCTTGAAAACGTGGCAAAGCATGAAAAATTCCTGACGGGCCAATACGACACATCGTTTATCGACACAACGCCTGAGCTGTTTGTTTTCCCAAAACAGAAGGACCGCGGAACAAAAATGCTTTCCTATATCGGCAATGTCACGGTGAACGGTTTTCCGGGAATCGGGAAAAAAGAAAAACCTGCATTTGATAAGCCTCAGACCGTTACGTTAGGTATCGAAGAAAAGCCGGCAAGCGGTACGAAACAGATCCTTGATGAAAGAGGCGCTGAGGGGCTTGCAGACTGGGTGAAAGAGCAAAAATCCGTGCTTCTGACTGATACAACGTTCAGGGATGCCCATCAGTCCCTGCTTGCAACCCGGATCAGATCCAATGATTTGAAAAAAATCGCGAATCCTACGGCTGCCCTGTGGCCTGAACTGTTCAGCCTTGAAATGTGGGGAGGCGCGACATTTGATGTAGCGTACCGTTTCTTAAAAGAAGACCCTTGGAAACGCCTTGAAGATCTTCGCAAGGAAGTGCCGAACACATTGTTCCAGATGCTGCTTCGTTCATCAAATGCCGTCGGTTATACAAACTATCCGGACAATGTCATCCAAAAATTTGTCCGGCAGTCAGCGGAGTCAGGTATTGACGTATTCCGGATCTTTGACAGCCTGAACTGGGTAAAAGGGATGACGCTGGCCATCGATGCCGTTCGTGAAACCGGAAAAGTGGCGGAGGCTGCGATTTGTTACACGGGAGATATTCTTGATAAGACCCGGACGAAATATGATTTGAAGTATTATCTTTCTATGGCGAAAGAGCTTGAGGCGTCTGGTGCGCACATTCTCGGCATTAAAGACATGGCCGGTCTTTTGAAACCTCAAGCCGCATACGAACTTATCTCAGCGCTGAAGGAAACGATTGATATTCCCGTTCATCTTCACACGCATGATACGAGCGGCAATGGCGTCTTTCTCTATGCCAAAGCTGTTGAAGCGGGTGTGGACATCGTGGATGTCGCCGTCAGCTCAATGGCGGGTCTGACTTCACAGCCGAGCGCAAGCGGATTTTATCATGCCCTTGAAGGAAACAGCCGCCGTCCTGAAATGGATGTCCGCCAGGTGGAAAGACTGTCACAATATTGGGAATCAGTCCGTCAGTATTACAGTGAATTTGAAAGCGGGATGAAGTCTCCGCATACTGAGATTTATAATCATGAAATGCCGGGCGGCCAGTACAGCAATCTGCAGCAGCAGGCAAAAGGAGTCGGCCTCGGTGATCGCTGGAATGAGGTGAAAGACATGTACAGCGTCGTCAACCGCATGTTCGGCGACGTCGTGAAAGTAACACCTTCTTCCAAAGTCGTCGGAGATATGGCGCTTTACATGGTGCAAAACAATTTAACAGAACAAGATGTTTATGATAAAGGCGAAACGCTTGATTTTCCGGATTCAGTCGTTGAGCTCTTTAAAGGGCAGATCGGCCAGCCGCACGGCGGATTTCCGGAAAAACTGCAAAAGCTCGTTCTGAAAGGACAGACGCCGATCACGGTAAGACCGGGTGAGCTGCTTGAACCGGTATCTTTTGAAGGCATTAAAGAAGAATGGAAAGAAACACATCAGATGGAATTGAGTGATCAGGACGCAATCGCGTATGCTCTTTATCCGAAGGTGTTTACAGAATATGTTAAAACAGCTGAACGCTTCGGTGATATTTCCGTATTGGACACACCGACTTTCTTCTACGGCATGACACTCGGTGAAGAAATCGAAGTGGAAATCGAGCGCGGAAAAACGCTGATCGTGAAGCTTGTATCTATCGGTGAACCGCAGCCAGATGCGACACGTGTCGTTTATTTCGAATTGAACGGCCAGCCGCGCGAGGTGGTCATTAAAGATGAAAGCATAAAATCGTCCGTACAGGAAAAATTAAAAGCAGATCGGACAAACCCAAGCCACATTGCGGCATCCATGCCGGGAACCGTCATTAAATTGTTAACGGAAACCGGGGCAAAGGTAAATAAAGGCGATCATCTGATGATTAATGAAGCGATGAAAATGGAGACGACGGTACAGGCGCCGTTCTCCGGGACGATACAGCAGATTCATGTGAAAAACGGTGAACCGATTCAGACAGGTGATTTACTGATCGAAATTGAAAAAGCGTAAAAAATGAATATAAAAAACCTGATCCGCCCCCGTGTGCGATCAGGTTTTTTATATGTAGAAAGACCGAAGCTCTAATGCTTCGGCCTTTTCATGTGTTCAGATGTTCCGCTGTTTTGATTCATAGCGGAAGCGGGCGATTAATAATAAGAAATAGCATAAGACGCCGAACAGGCCGGCAATAAAGAGCGAATGGGCAAGTGCAAAACCGGTGGCCATTTCTGAATAAACAACCATGATTCCGGACAGCGCCTGTAATAAAACAAAGACAAGAGCCGCTATCCAGCCCCCAAGAATCTGTTTTTGATCTTTGTAGGAGCGCACCGCATGCGCAAAAGCGACAAGAATCCATACGAACAGAAGCAGTGCTGCCGTTCTGTGGCCCATCTGCACATATTCCTGAAAATGGGACGGAAGCCCGTGATTCAGCCTGCTGCAAAGCGGAACGTCAGGGCAGGCAAGGCTTGATTTCGTATGGCGCACATAAGCCCCCGTATAAACGACGATATACGTGTAAATCGAAAGGCCGATCATATGAAACTGCATTTTTCTGCCGATTCTGAGCGGCTTGACGAGCTTTTTGTCTGATTTATCAGCTTCGAATATGAGCAGCGTCAAAATCAGAACAGAAGCGAAAGAAATCAGCGATATGCCGAAATGAAGCGCCATAACGAGCGCATTTGATCCGAAAACAACCGCTAATGCGCCGAGAAGCGCCTGTAAAAATAAAAAGATAATGGACATAATGGCGAGAAAGGTTGTTTCACGGAAAACAGGCGTGACTTTTCTCCATGCCCAAAAAGCGAGACTCAGCACGAGAACGATTGAGACACCGCTTGCGAGTCTGTGGCTCCATTCAATGATAGAAGCGGCGTTAAGCTCCGGGAAAAACCGGCCGTGGCAAAGCGGCCACTGCCTTCCGCAACCGAGACCCGATCCTGTCTTTGTGACAAGAGCGCCGCCGATCAGCACGACGAGCATAACGAATGTCGTCAGTACGCCGAGCGCTTTCAAAGCTTTATTCATTTTACATTCACCTTCTTAACAAACTGGACAAAATGATATACGTACCAAGTGTAAGCGAATATGTGTTTTGTGGCAATTCTCAATTCTGTTTGTTCACAAAAATATAATAGAATCAGGACTTCTTAGATAATGGGGTTGATTATTCCAGATGGGTCTGATAGAAATAAAGTAACCGCTTTATTAAGAAACCGGCGGATTTGGTAAAATTCATAAAAAGTTCACAAATAAATTCCTGTTTCTCGTTTAATATTTAAGAGGATGTTTTTTTACAGGTCATTATCTTGTATGATAGAGTTGCAGGTCTTAAAAAACCTGCTTTAGGTTTGTAAGGGAGGTTTACGTTATGGCTAATTCCAGAATTTTAAACGATACAGCTATAGACGGACAGATTGAAGAGACGACGGCATGGAAGGATTTCCTTTCGCTTATCAAAATAGGAATCGTCAATTCGAATTTAATTACGACTTTTACCGGCATGTGGCTTGCGTTACATATATCCGGTCTGAGTTTTTTAGGCAATTTAAACACCGTGCTTCTTACATTAATAGGATCTTCTTTGATCATCGCCGGTTCTTGTGCGGTTAACAACTATTACGATCGTGATATTGATCATTTAATGGAACGCACGAAAGTAAGACCGACGGTAACCGGAAAGATTCAGCCGAATCAAGCGCTGTGGTCAGGAATTTTACTCATTGCTTTAGGACTTATCATGCTCTTGATGACCACTGTGATGGCAGCAGTCATCGGTTTTATCGGCGTGTTTACGTACGTTGTTCTTTATACAATGTGGACGAAACGCCGTTATACGATTAATACGGTTGTCGGAAGTGTATCAGGCGCCGTGCCGCCGTTAATCGGCTGGACAGCGGTTGAAGGGCACATCGGTGTTGTCGCGTGGGTTTTATTCATGATTTTATTCATCTGGCAGATTCCGCACTTTTTAGCGCTTGCGATTAAAAAGACGGAAGATTACAGAGCAGCGAATATCCCGATGCTTCCGGTAGTGCACGGCTTTGAAGTGACGAAAAGACAGATTATCGTCTGGGTCGCATGCCTGCTGCCTCTTCCGTTTTTCCTCGGCAGTCTCGGTCTTCCGATCGTCATTCTCGGCACTTTGCTGAATGTCGGATGGCTTGTTCTCGGACTGATGGGATTCCGCATGAAAAACATCATGAAGTGGGCAACTCTTATGTTTGTCTATTCGCTTAATTACATGACCATTTATTTTGTAGCGATGGTGGTCTTCACGCTGTTTTAATTGAATAATGAGCTTGTTTGATCGCCAAAACAAACAATGACAACTAGTAAACGCCGCCTTGACCTTTTGTTTAATCAGGCGGCTTTGCTTTTATACATAGATGGAATTTTAAGTAAAAAATCTCATATTTTAAGAAATGAGGAAATGAAGTATTTCGGCTGGAAGCAGATTTACTGCTTGTGCATCTCGTACTGATTCAAAAAAAGGGGTTGGGTGAAATGTTAAAGCGTTGGCGTCTTTTATCATTATTAGCCTTAGTGCCGCTTTTATTGAGCGGCTGTGGAAAACCGTTTCTGTCCACACTCAAGCCTGCCGGCGAAGTGGCTGATAAACAATATGATCTGACGGTGCTCAGCACACTTATCATGGTTGTCGTCGTTGCGGTCGTAGCAGTTATTTTCTTTTACGTCATTGTGAGATTCAGACGGTCGCGTGTAGGGGAAGACACGATACCGAAACAGGTGGAGGGGAACCGTTTTTTAGAAATCACCTGGACCGTTATTCCGATCCTGCTTCTGATTATTCTTGTCATTCCGGTTGTCATCGACACATTGGCGCTGGCGGATACGTCGCCGATGGATAAGAAAAACCGTAAAGCAGAGGATGCGCTCGTGATTAATGTAAGGGCGAATTTATACTGGTGGGAATTCGAGTATCCTGATTACGGGTTTGTGACAAGTCAGGAGCTGATCGTTCCCACAGATGAACGCGTCTATTTCAAGCTGAAGTCCTCAGATGTGAAACACTCTTTCTGGATTCCGTCAGCCGGGGGGAAAATCGATACGAATACGGATAATGACAATACTTTCTTTCTGACCTTCGATTCTAAACGCAGCAAAGAAGCGGGAGAATATTTCTTCGGGAAATGCGCAGAGCTGTGCGGACCTTCACATGCGCTGATGGATTTCAAAGTGAAACCGCTGCCGTCAAAAGAATTTAAACAATGGACGAAAGCGATGAAAAATTATAAGCATACAACAGATTCCGGTTTAGCCGCGCAAGGAGAAGAGCTCTTTAAGGAAAAAAACTGCCTGAGCTGTCATGCGGTTGAGCCCAATGATAAACGGGCTGAAGCGGCAAGAACGGCTCCGAACCTCGCTACCTTCGGTGAACGGGTCAAAGTGGCCGGCATTAAGGATGCGAATAAAGAGAATATAAAAGCCTGGCTGAAAAATCCGGACAGCATTAAACCGGGCAATAAAATGACAGGCACTTATCCGAAGCTCTCGGACGCTGAAACGGATGCGCTGTATGAATATTTAAAAGGGCTGAAAGCGGAGAACAAGTGAGGACAGGGAGATATCAGGGGGGAGGTCGCAAATGATGAATACGCTTACAGGACAGCAAAGAAAAAGCTCTTTGCTTTGGGATTATTTGACGACGGTTGACCATAAGAAAATCGCGATTTTATATATGATCGCCGGGGGATTTTTCTTCGTCGTCGGCGGACTTGAGGCCATGCTTATCAGGATTCAGCTCTTGAGGCCGGGGAACGATTTTATGGGTGCGCAGCAGTTTAATGAAATTATGACGATGCACGGCACGACAATGATCTTCCTGGCGGCGATGCCGCTGTTATTCGGGCTGATGAACGCGGTTGTGCCGCTGCAGATCGGGGCGCGTGACGTATCATTCCCATTTTTGAATGCGCTCGGATTTTGGCTGTTTTTCTTCGGAGGCATCTTTTTGAATCTGAGCTGGTTTTTAGGGGGCGCTCCTGATGCAGGATGGACGTCGTACGCGTCACTTGCGCTGAATTCGAAAGGGCACGGCATAGACTTTTTCGTGCTCGGCCTGCAAATATCAGGCTTAGGTACGCTGATTGCGGGGATCAATTTTCTCGCCACGATTATTAATATGAGGGCGCCGGGTTTGACGTATATGAGATTGCCGCTGTTTACGTGGACGACATTTGTGGCGTCGGCACTCATTTTATTCGCATTTCCTCCGCTCACCGTCGGTTTGGCGCTGATGATGCTGGATCGTTTGTTCGGAACGAATTTCTTTAATCCTGAATTGGGCGGCAATACGATAATCTGGGAGCATCTGTTTTGGATTTTCGGGCATCCGGAAGTGTACATTTTAATTCTTCCCGCCTTTGGGATTTTTTCAGAAATCATTCCCGTATTTGCGAGGAAACGTCTGTTCGGTTATTCGTCTATGGTCTTTGCGATCGTGCTGATCGGCTTTCTCGGGTTCATGGTTTGGGTTCACCATATGTTTACGACGGGACTCGGACCGATCGCTAATGCGATATTTGCGGTTGCGACGATGGCGATCGCGGTGCCTACGGGCATTAAAATTTTCAACTGGCTTTTGACCATCTGGGGAGGAAATGTCAAATTCACGACGCCTATGCTGTATGCCGTCGCCTTTATTCCTTCTTTCGTACTCGGAGGAGTCACGGGTGTCATGCTGGCGGCCGCAGCGGCAGATTATCAGTTCCATGATACGTATTTTGTCGTAGCGCATTTCCACTACGTCATTATCGGCGGCGTTGTGTTCGGCATCCTGGCGGGCGTGCATTTCTGGTGGCCGAAAATGTTCGGGAAGGTGCTTCATGAAACGATGGGAAAAATTTCGTTCGTCTTATTTTTTATCGGGTTTCATCTTACCTTCTTCATTCAGCATTTCCTCGGCTTGATGGGAATGCCGCGGCGCGTTTACACATATCTGCCCGGCCAGGGGCTTGATACCGGCAACCTGATCAGTTCAATCGGCGCGTTTTTCATGGCGGGCGCGGCAGTTTTACTCGTCGTCAATATTATTTATACCTCAATAAAGGGGAAATACGTCGGGAACGACCCGTGGCTGGACGGTCGTACGCTTGAATGGGCGGTCTCTTCGCCGCCGCCGGAATATAATTTTAAACAGCTTCCGTTTGTCCGGGGACTTGACCCGCTGTGGATTGAAAAGCAGGCCGGAAATGAAGGGATGGCGCCTGCAGAGCCTGTAGAGGACATTCATATGCCGAACGGCTCCATCATGCCGTTTATCATATCTTTCGGGCTGTTTGTCGCAGCGTTTGGGTTTTTATACCACTCCGATTATTCATGGGGGCTTCCGGTTATCTTCATAGGGCTCGGCATCACATTCTTTACCATGCTGCTTCGCTCTGTGGTCGATGATTACGGCTATCATATTCACAAAGAAGATCTGCCGAATGATGATAAAGGGGTGAAGGCGTAATGCAGCTGCAGGAAAAAATGACGGCTGAAACCTTTCCGGCTTCTCCTGAAAAAGCAACGCTGGAGGGGAAAAATAAGTTTTTGGGATTTTGGCTGTTTCTCGGCGGCGAAACGGTCCTGTTCGCCTCGCTATTTGCGACATTTCTTGCTTTACGGGAATCTAAAGCCGGAGGGCCGTCAAAGTCTGAGATGTTTGAGCTGCCGATCGTGTTTATCGCGACGATGCTTCTTTTAACGAGCAGCTTAACGAGTGTGTATGCGATGTATCATATGAAAAATTTCTCCTTTAAAAAAATGCAGGTGTGGCTTCTGGTTACCGTATTATTGGGAGCGGGATTTTTAGGGGTAGAAATCTATGAATTTATGCATTACACTCACGAATTCGGCTTTACCATTACAAGCTCTGCGCTCGGCTCAGCGTTTTACACGCTCGTCGGCACACACGGAGCACACGTGGCGTTCGGGCTGTTGTGGATCAGCGCGCTGATGATCCGGAATGCGAAAAGAGGGCTCAGCCTTTATAATGCGCCGAAATATTATGTGGCCAGCTTATATTGGCATTTTATCGATGTCGTGTGGGTCTTTATCTTTACCGTTGTATATTTGATGGGGATGGTGGGATAACGATGGACGATAACAAAAACAGAGGGACTGTCAGTACGGATCTCGAATATCGGAAAAAGAAAAATGCCGAGGAGATGAAATATCAGGTCATATCCTTCGGTTTGATGATCGGCCTTACGCTTGTCGCGTTTTTGACGGTGGCTGCTGACGGCATTGCCGGATGGTTTACGATGCCGTTTCTGATCCTGCTTGCGGTCATCCAGGTCATCTTTCAGCTGTTTTACTTTATGCATATGAGCCAAAAGGGGCATGAAGCGCCGTCATTATTTCTGTATTCGGGAATATTTGTCGCGTTTATCACCGTGCTTGCATTTGTCACGATTATTTGGTGGTAATCGGGGCGGCGGGGAGTGAGAGATTTGATTAATTTGGAAATGTTCGGGTTTCGCGCAATGTGGAGCCCGTATCTGTTTTGCATAACTGCCGTGATAACAGGTGTTTACTTTTACTGGTGCAGCCGGCATAAAGGACGTGTGGCCGCTAAGGAGAAGGTGCTGTTTGTGCTTTCCGCGCTATTTTTTTACACGGCTGCGGGAAGTCCGGTTGATTTATTGGGCCATGTGATGTTCAGCGCCCATATGACGCAGATGGCGGTTCTGTTTTTAGTCGTACCGCCGCTGTTGATTTCCGGAATTCCCGGCTGGGCATGGAAAAAACTGATCTTCCGTCCTGTCGTAAAGCCGCTGTTTTCGTTCTTTTCAATGCCGCTTATCGCATTAGTGCTGTTTAACGGTATTTTTTCACTGTATCACATCCCGTTTATATTTGATTTCGTCAAAACGGATTCGCTGTATCATACGCTGATGAACGGACTCATCTTTGTAACGGCGTTTTTTATGTGGTGGCCGCTTGTGCATAAGGTGGACGGTCTGCCCCGTCTCAGCGGTTTAATGAAGCTGGGGTATATTATGGCAGACGGGATTCTGTTAACACCGGCCTGCGCGCTCATTATGTTCAGCGGGGCGCCCATGTATGCCACGTATACAGATCCGGCGGCTTGGGCCGAAGCAATGAAGCTTTGCGTTCCTTTAGACTTGTTGGAGGAGATCCCTTTATCCGGACCGGAGATGTTTAACACGCTCCCTCCTCTGGAAGATCAGCAGCTTGGTGCAGTACTGATGAAAATCATTCAAGAGGCGGTCTACGGAACATATTTGGCTGTCATCTTTTTTCAGTGGGTCAGAACGGAACGGGAAAAAGATACGCTGTCAGAGCCGCCGTATATCGAGCATACCGTCTCGTAAAAAAAGTACAGCAGAATATGCTGTACTTTTTTATTACATTTGCACTGTTTTTAATGACTCTTCCAATTCAAGCAGTAAAGCTTTGCTTTCAGCGACGACATGTTCCGGAAATTCTTCAGCGCTGCCGTATTCTACGCCGTGCGGATAATAATGCTTTCCTAAAAGAGGGGCCTTCAGCTGAATCACGGCCCGGCTGCCGCCGACATCGCCCTCTTTTGCCGTTCCTTGAATCCGCAGATAAAATGTCCCCTCAGGTACTGAAAACTTTTTGTCGTAAGTCACTCTTTCATAATCCCATTGTCCAGCCAGAATGAGTCCTTTGCCTTCCATCAGATCATTCAAGCGGCTGAGTTCCGCTGTTACCCCTTCAAGACCGCTGTTTTCAAACTTCAAACCTTCCCCCTCCTTTTAAAAATGCCCTTTCCTGACAATCATAGTATGAAAGCGTTACACTTTCAATGATTCATACGGTGAAAGTATGCAAAAAGAAAAATTTGACGACAATAGTAGCAGAAAAAGGAGGAATTCCGCAATGACAAAGATCAATAAGCTCATGACGTCAGACTTGCAATATTGTACAGTATTAGATAATGTATATGAAGCTGCGGTGAAGATGAAAGACGCGGATGTCGGCGCCATTCCGATAGTGGATGAAGACGGCGCGACCCTTGTCGGGATCGTGACAGACAGAGATCTCGTATTACGGGGAATTGCTTCAAAAAAGCCGAACTCTCAAAAAATAACCGACGCAATGACAGAGCGGGTTATCAGTGCAGAAGAAGACGCCTCTGTGGAGGAGGTGCTCCATTTGATGGCTGAACATCAGCTCAGAAGAATTCCCGTCACAAAGGATAAAAAACTGGTCGGCATTGTTACGCTCGGCGATCTTTCGTTGGCCGAGCAATCAAATGAGCAAGCAGGCCGGGTGCTGTCTGACATTTCTGAAGACGGCGGTCCGGAGGGGTTTATCCATTAAACATAAATCACGGACGATGCAAATAGGCTGTACTGTATAAGAGTAAACAAAAACAGAACGGTTTGAACATATGGGGGTGAGAGGTTGAAAAATATCGCAAGGGCTCTCGTTATCCTTTTGCTTATTTACGGAGCGTATGTTCTGTTTATACAATATGGATCGGCTCCTCAGAAAAAGACGGATCAGGAGGAGCCTCAGGTTTCCAATGAAGAAGAGAGCGGAAAACGGCTGAAAATGCCGTCATCCGGACTGCTTTCTCTCATGGGGAAATCTGCCGCCGATGTGAAAAAGAAACTTGGGGAACCGTCCCGGAAAGATCCTTCTGCCTACGATTACGAGTGGTGGGTGTACAACCAGGGGAAAGACCAATACGTACAAGTCGGTATTTTGAATGATAAAGCCGTGACTTTGTACGCTTCGGGAAGCGGCATCAACGCAAAACCGTTTAAGATCGGCGAATCGACGGGCGAAGTTTTTAAAACGACGCAGGTTTCTCCTTTTGTCAATGTGACTGACAAGGGAAACACGTATCGGTTCGAGTTTTCTGAAGAAGATATCAATACCCGTCCCACCGTCAAGATAGGCGGAATGTATGTTCAGCTGTACATGGACAAATTTGACGGGAATCTGTCAAGCATCAGGGCATTTGATGCGGAAACACTTGTGAAACAAAGGCCGTATGAAGTCATGTACAGAGGAAAGCTGACAGAACCCGAGCCAGTTTCTGATGAAAAATGGAACGACATTGAACGAGCGAGTGAGCAGCAGATTCTCGACATTACAAATGTCATCCGCGTGAAACACGGACTGGCAAGGCTGAAATGGGACGAAGGCGCCGCAAAAGTGGCATTCGGCCACAGCAAGGACATGAAGGATAACAAGTATTTCTCTCACGTCTCAAAGAAATACGGGACTCTGAAGGACCGCTTAGAAAAAGGCGATGTGAAATACCGGGAGGCCGGTGAAAATATTGCCTACAACTATGTGGACGGTCCTGCCGCCGTGGAGGGCTGGCTGAACAGCGAAGGCCACAGAAAGGCGCTGTTAAGCCCGGATTATACGCACCTCGGTGTCGGCGTGGACCGGAAGTATTATACGCAAAACTTCATTAAGCCTTGGCAGTAAAAAACCGCAGAGGGGCGCGTCCCCCGCGGTTTTTTTATGTTTTTTCGCGAGCGGCGCTCCTGCTGAAAAAAATATACCTGCTTTTTTTCGCAATTTAGGCGAACATTAAGGCGAATGAACCGATACATTATAGCAGGCAAAACTTTTCGGAGGGAGTGAGAATTGTGGCGAATCAGCAATCACGGCAATCAATCGATGATTTTAAACAATTCGTAAAAAAGCATCCCAAACTGATCCAAAATGTTCGCAAGGAACAAAGGAGCTGGCAGGAAGTCTATGAAAATTGGGTTCTTCTGGGCGAGGATGATCCGATATGGGATCCTTTTAAAGACGAGGCCGTTCAGCCTTCTTCCGACGCGGAAACCAAACAGGAACCAGCTGAAAAAAACGATTTCGTTTCAAAAATGGTCACTGCCGTCAAAAAGATGGATATCAACCAAATGAATGAGCAGATCAATAAAATGAGCCAGTCCATTTCATCATTGCAAAGCCTTTTAAGCCAATTTTCGGGGAGCAGCACGAAGCAGCCCCGGCAAGGCTCCGGACAACATCCTTTTTCGTTCAGAAAGGATTAAAGAAGGGGATCGTGTATGCGAAAAGAGGTTCAGGAATTCATATCCGCAGATGAGGAACGGAAACGGTTTATACGGCAGCGTCCCGTCTGGTACCGCAGACTTGCGAGAAAACCGGACGATCTCAATTCCTTTCAGCTTGACATGATGAATTTTTATGAAAAGACGATACCGCATCGGGTAAGCCAATTCTCAAACGGGATTCAAATGGCGCAGATGATGATGCAGATGGTTCACGCCATGCGTTCACAGGATTAAAAAGCGTTTAAACGCCGCATTTTCCAATTGGGTGGTTTCATGGTAAACTAGCAACTGGAGGTGCGTATTTATGTATGCAACAATTGAGTCCGTCAAGCTTCAAAGTGAAGCGGAGCAGCTTGCCGGCATGATTCTGCAGTCTGAGACGGCTGAAAATTACCGCGATTGTTACAAGCGTCTCCGTGAAGATGAAGAGGCAGGGCGGATCATTCGTTCTTTTATGAGCGTTAAAGAGCAGTATGAGGATGTGCAGCGCTTTGGCAAATACCATCCTGATTATAGAGAGATTTCCCGCAAAATGAGAGAAATGAAGCGGGAACTGGATTTAAACGATAAGGTGGCCGAATTTAAAAAAGCGGAGACTGAGCTTCAGTCGCTGCTTGACGAGATCAGCATTGAACTCGGAACGGCCGTCTCGGAGCATGTAAAAGTTCCGACGGGGAATCCTTATTTTGACGGCCTGTCATCCTGCGGCGGCGGGTGCGGTTCCGGCGGCGGCTGCGGATGCAAAGTTTCCTGACGAGACGGCCGTCTCGTCTTTTACATAAAATGAACAGAAAGTCAGGCGGGTGATCATGATGGAAAATAAGCGCCAAGGCATAATCGTATATCTGCATTCTTTAAAACACAGCAAAATGCTGAGAAAATTCGGCAACGTTCATTATGTTTCCAAGCGGCTGAAATACGTTGTGCTGTATTGCGATATGGATCTAATCGAAAAAACAATGGAAAAGATTTCTTCTTATTCTTATGTGAAGAAGGTAGAGCCTTCTTATAAACCTTTTTTAAAGCTGGAATTTGAATCAAAGCTTGATAAAGCGAAAGAGTACGATTATAAAATCGGCATATAAAAAAATCCCCGCAGATACCTGCGGGGTCCTTCTATTCCTTAACAAGTTAAGGAGAAGGAAAAGGGAGAGGAGAAACCGGAGGAAGAACTTATGGGGAAACGTAAGTCTTCTCCGCGGTTGGCAACAACATCATTCATTGATGCTGTTACACTTAGTCTTGACAGGAATGTGAATATGTATACACGATTTCACGTTCATTGTTTGAAAGAATGCTTTATGATAAGATAGGGATTGTTTTGATACATAACGGCTCAGCCGATGAGAAACATCAAAGTTTTCAGAAAAAGTGGTGTGAATAATGAGAGTAATTTCCGGTTCAAGAAAAGGACGAGCCTTAAAGGCTGTGCCGGGCACATCAACAAGGCCGACGACGGATAAAGTAAAAGAGTCTATTTTTAATATGATCGGCCCGTATTTTGACGGAGGAACGGGGCTGGATTTGTTTGCGGGGAGCGGCGGTCTCGGGATTGAAGCGCTGTCGCGCGGATTTGACCGCTGTATCTTTGTGGATCGTGATTTCAAAGCCATCCAAACGGTAAAAGCGAATATCAAAGCGCTTGATCTGCTGTCTTCAGCGGAAGTATACCGCAATGATGCAGAGCGGGCCCTCTATGCCGCGGCGAAACGGGAAAAAGGTTTTGACGGAATTTTCTTAGATCCTCCGTATAAGGAACAAAAGCTGAAAGCGCTTATCGAAATGATTGATGAGCAGAACATGCTGAATGAAGGCGGTTTTGTCGTAGCCGAGCATGATAAAGCCGTTGTGCTTCCTGAAGCCGTCGGCGCGCTTTCCGTAACAAGAAGGGAAATTTACGGGCTTACAGGAGTGACGATATACCGAAATAGGGGGTAATGATGTGGCAAGTATAGCTGTATGTCCCGGAAGTTTTGATCCCGTCACCTACGGACACCTGGACATTATCAGACGGGGGGCAAACGTGTTTGAGCATGTGTACGTATGCGTGCTCAATAATTCTTCTAAGCAGCCGCTGTTTACAGTCGAGGAACGCTGTGAGCTGTTAAGAGAAGTGACAAAAGACATTCCGAATATTACGGTCGAGACGTCACAGGGACTGTTAATCGACTATGCGAAAAAAAAGCGGGCGAAAGCGATTATCAGGGGGCTCAGAGCTGTTTCTGACTTCGAATATGAGATGCAGGGGACTTCCGTCAACCGCGTGCTTGACGAATCAATAGAAACTTTTTTTATGATGACGAACAATCAGTACTCTTTTTTAAGTTCAAGCATCGTAAAAGAAGTCGCAAAATATAACGGGCCTGTTTCAGAGTTTGTTCCTCCGGAAGTTGAACAGGCGCTGAAGCAGAAATTTAAAGGATGAGAAGCGCTGATCGGCGTCTCATCCTTTTTTTGTCCGTGCTGACAGCCTGTAACAATAAATCAATGCGTATACGGCGAGAGCTGTCAGCGTGATGGCGGGCCCGGTTTCAACAAGTGTATTCCATCCGCTGACGGCAGCAGATCCCGCTTCCTGATCGCGGAAAGGGAGGAATACGGACTGGTAAGGTTCGTCCAATGCAAGGTAAAGCGGCTTCCACAGTAAGAGAATAAAGAGTGCGGCATAAATGCCCTGAAGGATACGCGCCGCGAAAAACGGTTTAAAGCGGATATCTGTTTCCGATAAAATGCCGGCTACCTGGGCCTGTACGGAAAGGCCGCTGAACCCGAGAATAAAACTCACAATCATGGCTTTCGGCAGCAAGTCGGCATCAGCTTCACTGACCAGTTTGCTCCCAAGTGTAATTTCAAACATCCCGCTGATAAGAGGGATGTCCAGATTTGCCGGAAGATGAAAAAGCGAAAGCAGCGCGTTTGTAAATACAGAAAGCACATCCATGACTTGTACGATTGATAATAACCGGCTGAAAACCGAAAACAATATAATAAAACCGCCCACCATCAGCAAGGTTTGTACAGAAGAGGTGACGGCGTCGCCCAAAATTTTTCCGAGCGGCCGCTTTTCCGAAAGCCGCGCCTTGTGGAGGGCCAGAAATGCTTCCTTCAGAGAAGGGAGAGCGATCGTCTTTTTACCAGTATACGCCGCTTCTTCTTTCCGTCCGTATGAACGCATCGTCAGGCCGACGGCGATGTTTCCGAGATAGTGAGCCGATGCCAGCAGAATGCCGAGAGACGCGTTATGAAAAAAGCCGACTGCCACAGCAGCGAATATAAATAACGGATTGGATGAATTGGTAAAAGAGACGAGGCGTTCAGCCTCTACTCTGGAGATTTGTTTATCCTGGCGCAGCCGTGCAGTCAGCTTCGCGCCGGCCGGATTGCCTGAAGCCATGCCCATAGCCAGTACAAATCCGCCGACCCCCGGCACTCTGAAAATGGGACGCATAAAGGGTTCGAGTAAAAGGCCGACAAACTTGACAATGCCGAATCCGATTAAAAGCTCAGATAGAATAAAAAACGGAAGCAATGAAGGAAAAACTACCTCCCACCACATGGAAAGACCGGTTTTGGAGGCTTCGAATGAGGCCTGAGGGTGTGAAATAACCGTCGCCGTCAAAAAAATGAAAAACAATGAAATCAAAAATGTATGAAACTTAGACAAATTCATTCTTACCTCCCCGATGCTAAAATTGCACACTGACATTTATATCATGATAAAATATAGAACAGACCTTAAAGGCGGCCGGGCAAGTACCTATTTGTCATCCTGTACTAATATACGAGCATAGGGGTTCAATTTAGACCATAGAATTCATGTATAGGATGTCTATTAGGGGGTTCGTCGCGTTGGCCAAACCTACAATCGGGTTAGCGTTAGGTTCGGGAGGGGCAAGAGGCATCGCTCATCTCGGAGTGTTATCCAGTTTACATAAGCATCAGATTCCAATTGATATGATTGCCGGCAGCAGCATGGGAGCATTAGTCGGGAGCTTTTATGCGGCCGGGCATGACGTGGCGACGATGAAAAAAGTCGCCAAAGCATTTAAGCGGCGGCTGTACGCGGATTATACGATGCCGAGGCTCGGATTTTTAAAAGGAGACCGCATCAGGCAGCTTGTTCATGCCTATACGTACGGCAAGCCGATAGAAGAACTGCAGATCCCGCTCGGCATCGTGGCCTGCGACCTTCAGACCGGCGAAAAACTCGTTTTTACGAAAGGTTCAGTGTCCGAAGCCGTCCGCGCGAGCATCAGCATACCGGGCGTTTTCGTCCCGCAAAAAATGAACGGACGTATGTTAGTCGACGGCGCGGTAGTTGACAGAATCCCGGTTTCCGCCGTAAAAGATATGGGTGCTGATATCGTCATCGCCTCTGACGTATCCCGGGTGAAAAAAACGGAAAAAGCGGCACATATTTTTGATGTAATCATGCAAAGTATGGATATACTGCAAAATGAATTGGTCCGTCACCAGACCATTGCTGCAGACGTCATGATCCGCCCTTCTCTTGAATCATTCAGCTCAAGTTCTTTTGCCAACATTGATCATATGATCACAGCGGGCGAAGAAGCCGCAGACCGGATGATCGGCCGGATTAAACAAGAAATAGAGAACTGGGAGGGCTAACTCATATGAAAGCAAAACATTTTCGCTGGGTGTTTATCATCCTGATCTTATTAATTGCTGTTACATTTATTAAGCTTCCGTATTACATTACACAGCCGGGAGAAGCATCAGAGCTGAGACCGCTGATTAAGGTGGACGGAGGCTATCCTGAAAAAGGAAGCCTTTCCTTGATGACTGTCAAAGTAGGCCCCGCCAATCCGTATACATATCTTTGGGCGAAAGTGCATCCTTACGATGAAATCGTCCCTGATGAAAGCATAAAAGAAGAGGGCGAATCGGACTCGGATTATATGAAGCGCCAGCTGCAAATGATGAAAAGCTCCCAAGAAAACGCGGTCATTGCCGCTTATCAAAAAGCCGGGAAACAGGTGAAATACTCATTTAACGGGATTTTCGCCAGCTCAGTCGTCTCTGACATGCCGGCAAAAGGAAAAATAGAGGTCGGTGATAAAATCATCAGCGCGGACGGGAAAACATACGAATCCGCTGAAAAGCTGATTGATTATATCAGCAGCAAAAAAGCGGGGGAAAAAGTAACGTTTCACATTGAACGGGACACGAAAGAAAAGACCGTTGACATTGTGCTGAAATCATTCCCGGACGACCCGAAAAGAGCGGGAATCGGCGTAGCGTTATATACGGACCGGAACGTGAAAGTAAAGCCGGATCTCCATTTCAGCATTGAAAACATCGGCGGGCCTTCTGCGGGTCTCATGATGTCTTTAGAAATTTACAACCAGCTGACAAAACCTGACGAAACAAAAGGCTATAATATAGCCGGAACGGGGACAATCGACGTGGACGGCAAGGTCGGACCGATCGGCGGAATCGATCAGAAAGTCGTCGCCGCAGACAAAGCGGGAAAAGATATTTTCTTTGCGCCGAATCAAAACGGAGCTGAAAATTCTGATTACAAAAATGCGGTAAAAACGGCGAAAGCAATCAAGTCCGATATGAAGATCGTCCCTGTCGACACCATGCAGGACGCACTTGACTATTTGGATCAGCTGAAAGTAAAAAGCACCTGATACTGGCAGGTGCTTTTTTTACGCATTCAAAAAACGCTTTTCGTCTTCATCATAGCGGATCGGCGCTTGTGAAAATTCCTGTTTCTCAAACAATGTGCGTTCAGGTTCTTTTATCGGCAGGCTGTAAACCCGTCCCGCCAGTATGTCCAGATCCAGAGCGGGATGAGAGAAAGAAGAGAGCTTGCTGACGAGAGGTGCGGTAAGCTCTTTTTTCTTTGCCGACAGGTACGCCTGTCCTTTTTTCGTCATTCCGAGAAGACGGATATAAGGAGCGCTTGAAGGCTGCAAGAGCCGATGCATGTCTTCTTTTTTCGTCCGTGTCAGAATGTGCGTGTTCATCCGCTGCAGCCTCGTCCACGTGTATCGTTTTGTTTTCAATCGTTCCATCATTTCGCGATAGGATCGGGCTTGTCTGATGGTGCGCAGAATTCTGTGCTCAAGGCCTTCTTCCACTTCATAGATTCGGCTCAATTCTTCAGCGGACAGAGTGCTGAGGCTGTATTTTACATATGAAAAATAGTCTTCCGTGCTGTGCCATATCCCGTATGAATTTCTGTATGCCTCCAGCTCACGCGCAGACGCTTCCGGGAGAAAGCTCCTTGCGGCCGCCGTTCCTTTTTCTATCAGCGCTTTCCGGATGCTTGTTGCGCTGGCTATCCGGCTGTTATCTCCGGGAAGCTCGGCGTCATGATATTGGGAAGCGATTCTGGCTGTTGTATAAGGCTTCATAGCGGAACCGGAGGTGTGTATCGCTCTAACGTAGTGAAAACCGAGAATATTGTTCGGCTTGGACAAATCGAGCATGTCCCGCCCTTTGAATATGTGTGAAAAAGCTTTTGAGGCGGCGGCAGGATAGCTGAGACCCTTTTTCAGCTCCTCTTTCAGAATCAGGCTGCAGTCATCTTCCTTTCGGCTGAACGCTTCAGACGCTTCAATAAAGGGTTCGATCCGCCCGTTTTCGCTGCCGAAAAACAAGCTGCTGCATCCTAAATGATGAAGAAGCGAAACGCTGCCGCGCGCGAATAATTCTGCTTTTTGTACGGCATACATATAAGGGAGCTCAATGACGATATCCACGCCGTTTTCCAGCGCCATTTTTGTCCGGGCCCACTTTGAGACGGCGGCCGGTTCTCCGCGCTGCAAAAAAGGGCCGCTCATCACCGCCGCCGCGACGCTGCTGTCCGTTTTGATTTTTGCTTGTTCCGCATGATAGCGGTGTCCGTTATGAAAGGGATTATATTCAACAACCAGGCCGACTGCTTTCATATTTGTCCCGCCTTTCTTGCTATGTTTTGCTTCGTGTGGTACATTTGCAAATGAAGTGCATATTTTAGTCCGTTTCGTTTAGTGTATGCATAGCCTATCCGGCTGTCAACGATTGCATGACGGCGGCATTATGCTGTAAAGAAAAAATATTGACAAAAACATTCTGAAAAGCTATAATCATGTTTGTTGCTTTCCTGAGGTGATACAAATGAAATGGACGATTTATCAGCTTCATCAAATGGCGAAAAAGAGCTTTGAATTTGATGAAACAGTTGAGTTAAATGAGCTGACAAAATTGAATTCTGACATCCGCCGCATTTCTCCCGTCCGGGTGAAGGGCCGCGCGGAGATTGAATCCAAGCAAGTTTCGTTTGACTTTACGATTTCAGGCGAAATGGTTTTGCCGTGCTCAAGAACTTTAGTTGATGTGCCGTATCCATTTACAATCGCGACAAAAGAACTGTTTAGATTTCATAAGTCGGATGATATAGAAGATGAGGACGTTCATATTGCTGAAGACGATATCGTCGACTTAACTCCGATCGTAAAAGAAGAGATTCTTTTAGAAATTCCTATGCAAGTCTTTTGTGAAACTGAACAAAAAGAAGGAGCCGCTCCCCAAGTGGGGAAGGATTGGCAAGTGATTTCTGAGGAAGACAAGAAAAATCAAATCGACCCCAGACTTGCGGATCTGAAAAAGCTCTTAACACAAGATGATGAATCTTAACTCTTTAAGGAGGTGGGAATAATGGCTGTACCTTTTAGAAGAACTTCTAAAATGAAAAAAAGATTGCGCCGTACACATTTCAAACTAAATGTACCTGGTATGACAGAATGCCCGTCATGCGGAGAGATGAAATTGTCTCACCGTGTATGTAAAGCATGCGGATCATACAACGGCAAAGACATAAATGTTAAAAGCAATTAATGTATGAAGAAAAGCGCGGGAATCTCGGTTCCTGCGCTTTTCTTTTTTTTTGCCCCTCCGGCCTGCTTCCGCCGAAAAAATTGTGAGCGCCAGTAGTCTATCTAATCTATCAGCGGCATATGTATGAGGTAAATGAGCAAATATGGAGGGAGATACGATTGACGATAACGAGACAAGACGCGTGGACGCAAGATGAAGATTTGCTGCTGGCCGAAGTGGTGCTCAGGCATATTCGGGAAGGCGGGACCCAGCTTTCCGCTTTTGAAGAAGTCGGCAGAGCGCTGACGAGAACGGCTGCCGCCTGCGGGTTCAGATGGAATTCTTATGTCAGAAAACAATATCAGTCAGGGATAGAACTGGCGAAAAAACAGCGGAAGGAATTAAGAAAGCAGATCGGGGTGCATTCCGCCAATCTGCCGGGAACCGTCAAACAGCCTCCGATCCGCAGGGCGGAAGGAGAAAAAGAGCTGTCCATTGATGATGTCATTTTGTTTCTTCAGCAATTTAAAGAGTCGCCGGCCGCAGCGGATGTGCGTCATGAAAAAGAAAAACTCACAGAACAGCTGACCGCGCTGCAAAAAGAAGTCGAGGATCTGCGTGAGGAAAATGAAAGCTTGAGAAACAAGCTGGAGATGACGGAAGAAGATTATAAAGCGCTAATTGACATTATGGACAGAGCGAGAAGGATGGTCAATTCAAAAGAAGACGACAGAAAATCGGCGCAGAGCCTGTAAAATGAACCGGCCTGGGGGCGGCGGCCCCGCCGGTTTTTTATTATGCCGTTTCTCCGGATGTCATTTCACCGTCCATATCGGGATGCCAGATATAAGGATTTTCTCCTTTATCACGCGCCATATCATATTTAACGGGCTCAAAATTCATCTTATCCCAGAAATCTGCTGATTTCATGCGTGAATTTGTCCTGATCGGCATTCTGAAGGATTTTGCAAAATCAACAAGCGCTTTTCCGTATCCGTTATTTTGATAGCCCGGAAGAACCTCAAGCTTCCAAAGTTCCAAAAAGTCCTGACGCTGATCAAAATATGGATTCGCACCTCCGTTTACCTGATATAAACTCATTCTCGCCACTAGTTTATCCCCGAAGTAAATCCCGTAAAAAGGCGAGGTGCTGTCATTTTCAATGATATTATCCTGAAGATCTTCAAGCATCGACAGCTCCTGCATCCCGTATTCCTTAAACCTTTTAAATTCTTCGAGTGTCTTAAAGTTGATGAGCAGTCGCTCTATTTTCAACACAAACTCCCCCTTTGTTGTGTTCTACCATTATTGTAAACGCTTTAATTGAAAATTCCAACTATAATATGCTTGCCAGTCTTTTTGCTCAAAACGAAATTGAAGTAATTTGCGGCGGCTTCTGCTATGATAATATGGAAAAATGCAGATATAGGGTGTGACAGTGTGAAAATCGGAATTATCGGCGGCGGAGCGGTAGGCCTTTTATGTGCTTACTACTTATCGTCCCGCCATCAGGTAACGGTCATTACGCGGCGGACGGAGCAGGCTGATGCGATTAACTCAGGCGGTATACGGCTTTTGAAAGACGGAATAGAATGTACGGCGGCATGCAGAGCGCAAACCGGCATCACTTCCGGATTCGACCTCTTAATCGCAGCCGTTAAACAGCACCAGCTCAGTGCTGTGCTGCGGGACCTTGAGACGATAAAAGGGACGAATGTGCTGTTTTTGCAAAACGGTATGGGACACATACACGACATGAAAGATTGGCAAACAGATCATTCGCTTTATGCCGGCACAGTTGAGCACGGAGCAAAAAAGATATCAGATCATGCCGTTGAACATACGGGAGCGGGAGCCGTAAGATGGAGTGTATTCAGCGCTTCCCGGCCGGAAACGATCAAAAGCATCTTTTCCGGCATGCACCGGGATTTTCCCGTATATGATGAAAACGACTGGTATCGGCTGTTAACGGGAAAACTGATCATAAATGTATGCATCAACCCGTTAACTGCATTGCTTCGCGTGAAAAACGGAGAGCTGTTAAGAAATGACGCTTACAAAAAGTATATGAGAAACGTATTTGAAGAAGCGGAGACAATTCTTGGCCTCGCCGATAGAGAAAAAGCGTGGAACAAGGTTTGCGAAGTGTGCAGACTGACGGAAAAAAATCATTCTTCGATGCTCGTCGATATCATGGCAGGCAGGCGGACAGAGGTTGATGCGATTATCGGCTACCTTGTAAAAGAAGCGGAAAGCCGCGGATTGCCGGCCGTTCATCTCACGTTTTTACACCGCAGCATAAAAGCGTTAGAAAGAAACTGAAACAAAGTCTTTTGAGGTTTTCCGGTAACATGCTATACTCATTTCGGAAACCTAACTATTTATTGGAGAAAGGAAGTTCCAGACAGATGCAGCTAACTGAACTTTCCATCAAAAGTCAAAATAAGTTTGTGCAGCACTATATAGATGGAGAAAACATGTCTTCATTTTTTGATTATGATATTCATTCAGAGGACGTATGGCAAAAGCGGCTCCATGACTTGTCTTCGCGGCCGTTTGCCAGAGAGGAATTAGCGGATTATTTATCCTCCTATCACGAAAAATTTCACTCCGCCGCCATGCAGGCCTCCATCGAAAAACTGAGAGATCCAAAAAGCGCAGCGGTTGTAGGCGGCCAGCAGGCCGGTCTTTTAACGGGGCCTCTTTACACCATACATAAAATTATCTCCATTATCGTACTTGCCAGACAGCAGGAAGAGGCGTTACAGATTCCTGTCGTTCCGATTTTCTGGGTGGCGGGTGAAGATCACGATCTGGAAGAAATCAATTTTGTGCATACGTCAACAGAGAATAAAGGTCCGGTGAAACAGAAACTGCCGCAGTCGTACTGGAAAAAAACATCGGCGGCTAAAACCGAGCTTGATCAGGAAAAATGCGCGGCTTGGATTGATGAAGTGTTCGCTGCTTTTGAGGAAACGGATCACACAAACACACTCCTTCAAAACGTGAAGCGATGTTTACGCTCATCAGAGACATTCACGGACTTTTTTGAGCTGTTGATCGCCGACTTGTTTCAAGAAGAAGGCCTTATTCTGATGAATTCGGGAGATCCGGGGATTAAAAAGCTCGAAACGGGTATGTTTCAGCAGATTTTAAAACACAATCATGAGCTTGCCAAAGCCGTTTCAGACCAGCAGCGTTTTATGCGGGAAGCCGGTTATCACCCGATTATTGAATCGGACAAAGATCAGGCCAATCTGTTTTACGAACACGAGGGAGAGCGTTTCTTAATTGAAAAAGAAAACGGCGTTTTTATGATTAAAGAGCTTGACCTGAAGTGGACGAACGACGAGCTTCATACCCATATGGAAGAAAAACCGGAATGTTTCAGCAATAACGTTGTGACAAGGCCGCTTATGCAGGAGTTTCTCATCCCGACTCTGGCGTTTATCGCGGGACCGGGGGAGATCAATTATTGGGGTGAGCTGAAGCAGGCTTTCTCATTAATGGGCTTTCGCATGACGCCGGTAGTGCCGAGACTGAACATTACGATTCTTGAGCGCCATATTGAAAAGAAGCTTTCAGAACGGAATATCCCGCTTCAGGAAGCGATCGAACACGGCACCGGACACCTGAAAGACAATTATTTTGAAGAGCAGATTCCGGAAGAGTTTTCTTCTGTAATGGAGCAGGCGAAGTCTCAGATTGAAGCTGTCCATAAAAGCGCAAGGGACGAAGCGCTGAAGGTCGATTCAAGCCTTGAGCCGCTCTTACAGAAGAATGCCGCTTTCATTCAAGATCAGCTCTTGTTTTTAGAACGGACGGTAACGAAAAGAATTGAAGAAAAAGAAGGCTTTGTGCTGCGTGACTATGAAAGAATCCAAAACAGCATCAGACCGCTCGGCGCTCCGCAGGAACGGATTTGGAATGTGATGTATTATCTGAACCGCTACGGTCCAAAATTCTTCACAACCTTCAAACATCTGCCATTTTCTTTTCAAAACCAACATCAGATTGTCAAACTTTGAAATAAAGTTTTAAAGAACCCTGAATAGTTCAGGGTTTTTTTTTATGTGTAAACAGTGTAAAATGAGGTTGTGGAGAGAAGTGGCGGATAGTGGTGAGTTTAGGGGAGAAAGTGGGGGTCCTTATCATGTTTATGGGTGAATACCGGCATACTGTTGATGCAAAGGGCCGCATGATCGTACCCGCAAAATTCAGAGAAGGCCTCGGTGAGCAGTTTGTGCTGACCAGAGGACTGGACCAATGCCTTTTCGGCTATCCGATGAATGAATGGAAGCTGATTGAAGAAAAGCTGAAGGCTCTGCCGCTCACCAAAAAAGACGCCCGCGCATTTACCCGATTCTTTTTTTCCGGTGCGACCGAATGCGAACTGGACAAGCAGGGAAGGGTTAATATTGCGTCATCTCTTCTGAATTACGCAAAACTGGAAAAAGAATGTGTTGTCATCGGGGTTTCCAATCGAATTGAATTGTGGAGTAAGGTAATATGGGAACAATACACAGAAGAGCAAGAAGATTCATTCGCTGAAATTGCTGAAAACATGATTGGATTTGATATATAATGGATCTTCGTGCATCACAACAACAACTGACAATTCAATTCATTCCTGATAAAGGTGGGACCGACACAAATGTTTCAGCATAAGACAGTACTTCTTCGTGAAACCGTCGACGGTTTAAATATCAAACCGGACGGAACCTATGTGGACTGCACCCTTGGCGGCGCCGGGCACAGTACATATTTATTGCAGCAATTATCGGAAAAAGGACGCTTGATCGCCTTTGACCAAGATGACACAGCACTTGAAAACGCAAAGAAAACATTGTCCGAATACAAAGGACAGCTTATTCTGGTGAAAAGCAACTTTCGTTATTTAAAAGAGTGTTTACATGAACACGGCATTACGAGTGTTGACGGAATTTTATTTGATTTAGGAGTATCCTCTCCGCAGCTTGATACACCGGAACGGGGATTCAGCTATCATCATGACGCACCGCTGGACATGAGGATGGACCAGTCGGCCGCCCTTACGGCGAAAGAAGTCGTAAATGAATGGCGGTATGAGGACCTTGTGAGGATTTTCTTTAAATACGGAGAAGAAAAATTCAGCAAGCAGATCGCCCGAAAAATTGAAGAGGCTAGAGAAAAATCGCCTATTCAAACAACCGGCCAACTGGTCGATCTAATAAAGGACGCGATACCGGCTCCGGCGAGAAGAAGCGGAGGTCATCCGGCCAAACGTGTATTCCAAGCCATTCGAATCGCCGTAAACGACGAGCTTCAAGTATTTGAAGAGGCCCTCTTGCAAGCGATAGAGGTGCTGAAGCCGGGCGGAAGGGTGTCTGTGATCACTTTTCACTCGCTGGAAGACAGAATGTGCAAGACGACATTCAAGGAAAAATCATCACTTCCCGAACTGCCTCCGGGTCTTCCCGTGATACCGGAAGAATTTGAACCGGAATTAAAACTGATTACGAGAAAGCCCATTACGGCATCAAAAGAGGAGCTTGAAGAAAATAACCGCGCCCGGTCAGCGAAGCTCCGCATTGCGGAGAAACGAAAATAACGGGCAGCAAATGACAACATTAAAGGAGGTCATCAGCCTATGAGCAACTTAGCTTACCAGCAGGAAAAACAACAACGGCCAGTGATAAGTCCCGAAAAAAAGGTGATTGTCAAAAAGAGGGCTTCCATTACACTCGGGGAAAAGGTGCTGCTCGTCCTGTTTGCCATTGCCGTTCTCTCCACATCAATGTTTATCGTATCAAAGGCATACGCGGCTTACCAATCTAATATTGAGGTGCAAAAACTGGAGGAGAAAGTATCTGAGCAGAATAAGCAGATCGGTGATCTCGAAAAGACGGCTGCTGACTTAAGCCAGCCGCAACGCCTGATGGATATCGCCAAAAAGCACGGTTTGAATCTGAAAGATAAAAAAGTGAAAAACATACAGGAATGATAACCCATGCCGAAAAAAAATAAGTTTATGAACAGAGGAGCAGCGATACTCAGTATTTGTTTCGCTCTCTTTTTCTTTGTCATTCTCGGGAGAATGGCGTACATTCAATTAACCGGTAAAGCAAACGGTGTAGAACTTGCAACAAAAGCGACCGAGCAGCACGAAAAAAAGCGGACGATAGAAGCGAGCCGCGGCTCTATTTTTGACCGGAACGGCAAAGTGCTTGCAGAGGACACGGCGACATATAAGCTCATTGCCGTGCTTGATAAAAAGATGACGACCGACAAGAAGCATCCTCAGCATGTCAAAGACAAAGAGAAAACGGCGGAAAAGCTGGCGACCGTTATCAATCTTGATAAAAGCGAGATTCTGGACATCTTAAACAGGGATGGCGCGAAGCAGGTGGAATTCGGTTCAGCCGGCCGCGATATCTCTTATGCGAAAAAACAAAAGATCGAAAAAATGAATCTTCCGGGTATTTCTTTCTTAAGAGATACGAAGCGCTACTATCCGAACGGTGTATTTTTGTCAAATGTTCTCGGCTATGCCGATGTGAATGAAAAAACAAACGAGATACAGGGCTCTTTAGGGCTTGAAAAAATACTGAATAACTATCTGACGGAACGCGACGGATCTGTCACTTACGAAAGTGATAAATCCGGCTGGAAACTTCCGAACAGCAAAGAAAAAATCACCGCACCTAAAAACGGTGACAATGTATATTTAACCATTGATCAGAAAATTCAAACCTTTTTAGAAGACAGCATGACGAAAGTAGCGGAAAAATATAAACCGAAAAAAATTATGGCGGCTGTCGTAGAACCGAAAACAGGCAAAGTGCTCGCGATGGGGCAGCGTCCGAGTTTTGACCCGAATATCAGAAACGTCACCAATTATTACAATGACTTAGTGTCGTACGCGTATGAACCGGGTTCAACGATGAAGATCTTTACGCTTGCCGCGGCGATTCAGGAAAATGTGTTTTCTGCAAACGAGAAATATAAATCAGGAACATATAAAGTGGGAGGCAAACCTGTTAAAGATTGGAACGAAGGCGCCGGCTGGGGTATGACAAGCTTCCGTGACGGCCTCATGAGGTCATCGAATGTTGCTTTCGCCAAACTGGCCAACGAAAAACTGGGGTTTGACCGGTTTAATGAGTACCTGCACAAATTCGGGCTCTATCAAAAAACAGGGGTTGATCTGCCCGGTGAAGTATCAAGTAAAATTAACTACAAATATGATTTTGACAAAGCGTCTACGGCTTACGGCCAAGCATCGGCGATAACGCCGATCCAGCAGCTTCAGGCCGTCACGGCGATTGCCAATAACGGCAAAATGATGAAACCTTACGTCATTGATCATATTGTCGACCCCGATACGAAAAAAGTCGTCAAGCAGACAAAACCAGAGCAAGTAGGCACGCCGATTTCAGCCGATACGGCGAAAAAAGTCCGGAACCTGCTCGGAGAAGTCGTGACGTCAGACATCGGAACGGGAAAACCTTATAAAATTGAAGGATTTGACGTCGCGGGTAAAACGGGAACCGCGCAAATCGCCGGGACGGGCGGATATTTAAAGGGAACGAGCAACTATGTGTTTTCATTCATGGGCATGGCGCCGAAAAATGATCCTAAGCTCGTCATCTATGTAGCCGTGCAGCAGCCGCAATTAAAAGCGGGTCAAAGCAGCACTGATCCTGTCGCGGAAATCTTTAACCCGACGATGAAAAACAGCCTCCACTACATGAATATCGAACCGACGGAAAAAACAGATTCCGGTCAGGAAGAAACGAAAAGCCAAAAGATGCCTGACCTGACAGATAAGACGGTCAAGAGCGCTGAGAAGGAAGCGAAAAATGAACATCTCACACCGATTGTCATCGGCAGCGATGTTGCCGTAAAAGAGCAGTATCCGACAGCTGGAGAAGATGTGATCACCAATCAGAAAATCTTCTTAAAAACAGACGGAAAGATGACGATGCCGGATATGTCCGGATGGTCGAGACGGGAAGTGCTTCAATTCAGCAAAGTATCAGGCATTCACATTGATGTGAGCGGTGAAGGTTACGCTTCAAGCCAAAGTGTGAAAAAAGGAAAAGAACTGAAAGAAAATACCGTGATCAAGGTGAAATTTAAAAATCCTGATTAACGGGACAGAGAAGTCCGCGGATGCCCGCGGGCTTCTTTTTTATGCGCCGCCGTTCTATGTGTCCAAGCTGAGGCATAAATTGAAACAAGCCTAAATAAGGAGTGGACGGTCCCTTGCGCGTTTCAAATGTAACGGTTCGAAAACGTTTATTACTGGTTTTGCTTTTTGGCGTAATCATTTTTTTGATCATTGACAGCAGATTAGGCTATGTCCAATTTGTGATGGGAGAAAAGCTGACTTCACTGGCTAAGGATTCCTGGAGCCGGAATTTGCCGTTTGAGCCTGAGCGGGGAGAGATTCTTGACCGAAACGGCGTGAAGCTGGCTACTAATAAAAGCGCGCCGACCGTCTTTGTCGTACCGCGCCAGATCCAAAATCCCATAAAAACGGGCAAGCTTCTCGCGTCAGTTTTAAATATGTCGGAAGAGAAGGTCTACAAACACATTACTAAGAAAACCTCCATAGAAAAAATCTCACCCGAGGGTCGGAAAATTTCCAATAAAAAAGCGAAAGAAATCAAAGCGCTCGACTTAAAAGGGGTTTATGTGGCTGAAGACAGCATCCGCCATTATCCGTACGGAAGCTTTTTGTCCCATGTTCTCGGTTTTGCCGGTATTGATAACCAGGGCCTTCTCGGATTGGAGGCTTATTATGATGATGACTTAAAAGGTGTAAAGGGATCTGTGAAATTTTATACGGATGCCAAGGGGAAGAAAATGCCTGATGAAGCGGATGATTACAACCCTCCGAAAGACGGACTTGATATGAAATTGACGATTGATGCCAAGGTTCAGACGATTATAGAAAGGGAGCTCGACAATGCAGCGGCGAAATATAACCCGGACGGAATGATTGCGGTCGCAATGAATCCGAAAAACGGGGAAGTGCTCGGCATGTCAAGCCGTCCTGATTTTGATCCGGCTGACTATCAATCGGTGGATCCGTCCGTTTACAACCGGAACCTGCCGGTATGGAGCACATATGAACCGGGTTCGACCTTTAAGATTATTACGCTTGCGGCGGCTCTCCAAGAGCAAAAAGTAAACTTGCAAAGAGACCACTTTTATGACAAAGGATTTGCCGAGGTCGACGGCGCCCGCCTCCGATGCTGGAAAAAGGGCGGCCACGGTTCGCAATCTTATCTTGAAGTCGTTCAAAATTCCTGCAACCCCGGGTTTGTACAGCTGGGGGAACGGCTCGGAAAACAAAAGCTGTTTCAATATATTAAGGACTTCGGCTTTGGAAAGAAAACAGGCATTGATCTGCAAGGGGAAGGAACGGGGATCTTATTCCCGCTTGACAGAGTCGGACCGGTCGAACAGGCGACAACCGCTTTCGGACAAGGGGTTTCCGTCACGCCGATTCAGCAGGTGGCAGCCGTTTCCGCGGCAATAAACGGCGGAACGCTTTATACTCCGTTTATCGCCAAAGAGTGGGTTGATCCCGTTACGAAAAAAACCGTTAAGAAACAATCGCCGATTGCGAAAAGGCAAGTTATTTCCCAGGAAACGTCAAAGCAGATCAGATATGCTTTAGAAAGCGTCGTCGCTCAGGGAACGGGGCGGAATGCCTTTGTGGAAGGATATCGCGTCGGCGGAAAAACAGGTACCGCACAAAAGGTTAAAGACGGCAAATATCTCGAAAACAACCATATCGTCTCCTTTATCGGTTTTGCGCCGGCTGATGACCCGAGCCTTGTCGTATATGTCGCGGTTGATAATCCGAAAGGTACGATTCAATTCGGGGGAACCGTCGCCGCGCCGATTGTCGGAAATATGATGAGAGACAGTCTGCCTGAGCTCGGCGTCAAACCGCGAAAAAATCAAATCGAGAAAAAATATCAATGGAACGACACAAAAACAATAGAGGTTCCGAATGTTGTAGGGATGTCTGTCTCTGATCTTGAGTCGCTGCTTGTCAATTTGAATATAGACTCCTCAGGAAAAGGAAGCAAAATTGTGAAACAATCACCTGCAGCCGGAACGAAAGTAAAAGAAGGCTCAAAGATCCGTGTTTACTTGAGTGAAGAATGAGTCTTTTTGAGGCAGCCGGATTGTTTTCGGCTGCCTCTTATCATAAAGAGAAAAAAAGAAGATAACTTTTAAGATTAACTGGATGTATCCTTTTATTTACGCTAAAATATGAACTGTATGTTTAAAAGCCATTCTGACTTTTATAAACGGTTATCATGATAAAAGAATGAATAGAATTTCTGAGAGGTTTGATACAATGAAACTTACAAAGCTGCTTACATATTTAATGGCCGAACCTGTTCAAAATGACTTTCATGACCCTGACATAACTTCAATTGAGATGGACTCCAGGGAAGTGAGAAAAGGGAGTCTTTTTGTATGTATAAAAGGGTATACGGTAGACGGACATGATTTCGCCCAAAAAGCCGCAGAAAACGGCGCAGCGGCCATCGTTGCCGAGAAAGAGCTTGACGTCGATGTTCCTGTCATTATCGTCCGCCGGTCACAGCGGGCGCTCAGCGTTCTTTCTGACGCGTTTTACGGGCAGCCGACAAAGCAGCTTCAGCTTATCGGCATCACCGGCACAAACGGCAAAACATCAACGACGCACATGGTTGATGAGATTTTCAAAAAAGCGGGAAGGCAGACCGGTTTAATCGGAACGATGTACATTAAAATCGGGGATGAGACATTCCCGGTCAAAAATACAACGCCCGAAAGCGTCACACTGCAAAAAACGTTCAAGAAAATGAATGATGAGCATGTTGACACAGCTATTATGGAAGTGTCTTCTCACGCTCTGTCACTCGGCAGGGTTCACGGCTGCGATTATGATATCGCCGTATTCACGAACCTGACGCAGGACCATTTAGACTATCACAAGACGATGGAAGACTACAGACAGGCTAAAAGCCTCCTGTTTTCCCAGCTGGGCGGCTCCTTTAACCACGAAAAGCCGAAGCGGGCCGTTTTAAACGCAGATGACAAAGCCAGTGCTTATTTTGAAAAAGTGACGGCGGCGCACATCCTTACATACGGAATCGAGAACGATGCCGATGTCATGGCGAAACAAATCGAGATCTCTGCGCAAGGCACAAGCTTTGAACTCGTTACGCCAAAAGGAACAAAGCAGATCACGGTTTCACTCGTCGGCCGCTTCAACGTGTATAACGTACTGGCTGCAGCGGCGACAGCGATCGCAGCGGGACTGCCGTTTGATACGATCGCAAGCGCTCTTGAAGAGCTTCAAGGTGTCAGAGGCCGGTTTGAACTGGTGAATCATAATCAGCCGTTTCCTGTGGTCGTCGATTACGCGCACACGCCTGACAGTCTGGAAAACGTTCTGAATACATGTAAAGACATGACAGAGGGCAAGCTTTTCGTCGTCGTCGGCTGCGGCGGAGACCGGGACAAAACGAAACGCCCGAAAATGGCCGAAATTGCGGTGCGGATTGCCGACGAACCGATTTTTACTTCAGATAACCCGAGAAGCGAGGACCCGCTGGCCATATTAAGAGATATGGAAAGAGGGGTAGAAGGCACCTACTATCACAGTATCGCAAACCGCGAGCAGGCTATCTTTTTTGCCATTGCCAACGCGAAAAAGGGAGATGTGGTTCTGATTGCCGGGAAAGGGCATGAAACCTATCAGCAGATCGGCAATGAAACATTCGACTTTGATGACGCCGAAGTAGCGGGTAGAGCTATTGTTGAGCTGAATAAAAAGTAAAACAGGAAAGAGTGTTAGAATGAGGGAAATGAAAAGAATTACGGGGACACAATGTGAATATGATAAATACGTATGTCGTTTGAACGAAACGGGAGGAGAAAAGAGCAATGCTTGAGCAAGTGATTTTATTTACAATAATAATGGGATTTTTAATCAGTGTTCTGATATCTCCGATTCTTATCCCGTTTTTAAGACGTTTAAAATTCGGCCAAAGTATCAGGGAAGAGGGGCCGAAATCACATATGAAAAAATCAGGGACGCCGACGATGGGCGGGGTCATGATTATTGTATCCATCGCCATTACGGCGATTGTCATGACGCAGAAATTTTCGCATCTGAGCGCGGAAATGTTTCTTCTGCTGTTTGTCACGATCGGATACGGCCTGCTCGGCTTTCTGGATGACTATATTAAAGTAGTAATGAAACGGAATCTCGGATTGACGTCGAAGCAGAAATTGATCGGCCAGATCATTATTGCCATTGTATTTTACGGAGTATATCATTATTGCCATTTTTCAACCGGCATCAGGGTGCCGGGCACACATCTGTCAATCGATCTCGGCTGGGGATACTTTATCCTCGTTCTCTTTATGCTTGTCGGAGGTTCAAATGCCGTCAACCTGACAGACGGTCTGGACGGTCTCTTGTCCGGTACCGCGGCTATCGCATTCGGCGCTTTCGCCATCCTTGCGTGGAACCAGTCACAATATGACGTTGCGATTTTCTCGGTTGCCGTTGTCGGCGCCGTTCTCGGTTTTCTTGTATTCAACGCCCATCCCGCCAAGGTATTTATGGGGGATACCGGTTCGCTTGCGCTCGGAGGAGCGATCGTGACCGTTGCCATTCTGACGAAGCTTGAAATTCTGCTCGTCATTATCGGCGGAGTATTTGTTATTGAGACCTTATCTGTTATCTTACAAGTCATCAGCTTTAAAACGACAGGAAAACGAATCTTTAAGATGAGTCCGCTTCACCACCATTACGAATTGGTCGGATGGTCTGAATGGAGAGTTGTCGTCACATTCTGGACTGCGGGACTGCTGCTTGCCGTTTTAGGAATTTACATCGAGGTGTGGTTATAAGTGGAAAACGAACTTTTTTTGCAAAAACAAAACTTTCTGGTCCTCGGACTGGCGAAAAGCGGATATGCGGCTGCGTCGATTCTTCATGAAAAAGGCGTTAACGTCGTCGTGAATGATCAAAAAGCCTTTGAAGAGAACGAACCTGCCCAAAGGCTTGCAGAAAGAGGAATTGAAGTCATCTGCGGTGAGCATCCGACGTCACTTTTTGATCAGCATCACATTACCATTCTGATCAAAAATCCCGGAATCCCGTATGAAAATATCATGGTGGAGGAAGCGCAAAGAAGAGGCATCCCGGTCTGGACGGAAATCGAGCTTGCGTATTATATCACCAATGCAAAATTCATCGGCATTACAGGTTCAAACGGGAAAACAACAACGACGACCCTGATTTATGAAATGCTGAAAGCTGACTCGATAAAGGCGCTGATCGCAGGGAATATCGGCACTGTCGCCAGTGAAGTGGCTTATCATGCTGACGGTGATGAATGGATCGTCACAGAGCTTTCTTCGTTCCAGCTTATGGGGACTCATGCGTTCAGACCTGAAATCGGCCTGATTTTAAATGTGTTCGACGCTCATTTGGATTACCATCACAGCCGTGAAAACTATGAAAAAGCCAAGCAGAACGTGTATCTTCATCAGCTTGAGAGTGATACGGCCATCGTGAATCAAAGCGATGAAACAGTCGTGCGGCTTGCCGAAAGCGGAAAAGCCGGCACCGTTCCGTTTTCAGTTCACCAGGAACTGTCAAGCGGCGCATTCATTAAAGACGGAATGCTGATGTTCGGCGATGAAGCGATTCTGCCTGTTGATGACATCGTACTGCCGGGCGCGCACAATTTAGAAAATATATTGGCCGCTGTAGCCGCGGCAAAAACGGCGGGCGCGTCTAATAAAGCGATTCAGAAGGTGCTGACAAGCTTTACCGGTGTCAAACACCGTCTGCAGTATGTAACTGCGATCCAGAATCGTAAATTTTATAATGACAGCAAAGCGACGAATATTTTGGCCACAAGCAAAGCGCTCTCCGCGTTCAAAGCTCCGGTTATTCTGCTTGCAGGCGGACTGGACCGCGGCAACGGTTTTGACGATCTGAAACCGTATATGGACAATGTCAAAGCGGTCCTGACGTTCGGACAGACAGCGCCGAAGATAGAAAAACTGGGCAATGAGCTGGGAATACAACATGTCAAACGTGTCGATAATGTTGAACAAGCAGTATCTGCGGCGTTTGCGCTCTCAAATGAAGGAGACGTCATCCTCTTGTCACCCGCGTGTGCAAGCTGGGATCAGTTCAAAACATTTGAAGAACGCGGTGACATGTTTATAGATGCCGTGCATATGCTTAAGTAAGGGCTTGTCTCTGTTCATCGGCAGCCCTAAATGACTTATGCTTGGGGTGTCGATTGCTTTGACTACTAAAAAAACAGCGCCTGATTTGTTATTAGTTATCATTACGTTATTGCTTTTAACAATAGGATTAATTATGGTCTACAGTGCAAGTGCGGTATGGGCGGATTATAAATTTGACGACTCGTTTTTCTTCGCGAAACGGCAGCTGCTGTTTGCGGGGATCGGCGTCATTGCCATGTTTTTCATTATGAATGTGGATTATTGGACATGGCGCACATGGTCGAAGCTGCTTCTGATCATTTGTTTTTTTCTGCTTGTGCTTGTGCTGATTCCGGGAGTCGGAATGGTGCGGAACGGTTCAAGAAGCTGGATCGGAGTTGGAGCGTTCAGCATTCAGCCTTCGGAGTTTATGAAACTCGCGATGATTGCGTTTCTGGCTAAATTTCTTTCTGAAAAACAGAAGAACATTACGTCATTCAGACGCGGATTCGTTCCCGCGCTCGGAATCGTGTTTTCTGCATTTATTATTATCATGTGCCAGCCCGACCTGGGAACGGGGACGGTAATGGTGGGCACGTGCATCGTGATGATTTTTGTTTCCGGTGCGCGAATCGCTCATTTCGCGTTTCTCGGACTCATCGGTTTAAGCGGATTTGCGGCGCTTGTTCTGTCCGCTCCATATCGGATTAAACGGATTACCTCTTACTTAAACCCGTGGGAGGATCCGCTTGGAAGCGGATTTCAGATCATTCAGTCGCTCTATGCCGTAGGTCCGGGAGGTCTGTTCGGGATGGGGCTGGGTCAAAGCCGGCAAAAGTTTTTTTACCTGCCGGAGCCGCAAACCGATTTCATTTTTGCTATTTTATCTGAGGAACTCGGCTTTATCGGCGGTTCGCTCATATTGCTGCTGTTCAGTATTTTATTATGGCGGGGCGTCAGGATTGCCCTCGGCGCGCCGGATTTATACGGAAGCTTTGTCGCCATCGGTATTATTTCTATGATAGCTATTCAAGTCATGATTAATATCGGCGTTGTGACGGGGCTGATCCCGGTAACAGGAATTACGCTGCCGTTTTTAAGCTACGGAGGCTCATCACTGACGCTGATGCTCGCAGCGGTCGGCGTGCTTTTAAATGTCAGCCGGTACTCGAGGTATTGATCTGTATCTTGCCTCATCACTCATGATTTATTCGTTATCTATAAAAAAACAGACAACATCAATAACCCTGTCCTAAAAAACAGGGTTATCGCTATGTGATTAAGGGGGACATACGAATGCGTATTGCAGTAAGCGGAGGCGGAACCGGAGGACATATTTATCCGGCCCTGGCCTTTATTAAAGAAGTTCAGCGCCGGCATCCGGATGTGGAATTTTTGTATATCGGAACAGAGAACGGCCTTGAGAAAAAAATTGTTGAACGGGAAAATATCCCGTTCCGCGCCATTGAAATTACAGGTTTCAAACGAAAACTTTCTTTTGAAAATGTAAAAACCGTCATGCGTTTCTTAAAAGGCGTGACGAAAAGCAAATCATATTTAAAAGAGTTTAAACCGGATGCCGTTATCGGTACAGGCGGCTATGTATGCGGTCCGGTTGTATACGCGGCGGCAAAAATGGGAATTCCGACGATCATTCATGAGCAAAACAGCCTGCCCGGCATCACAAATAAGTTTCTCTCGAAATATGTTAATAAGGTAGCAATTTGCTTTGAAGAGGCAAAATCGCATTTTCCTGCTGAAAAAGTTGTGTTTACGGGAAACCCGAGAGCCTCTGAAGTCGTCTCAATTAAGACAGGCCGCTCATTAACTGAGTTCGGGCTGAAAGACAATCAAAAAACGGTGCTCATTTTCGGCGGAAGCAGAGGCGCGGCTCCCATTAACCGTGCCGTTATAGATATGCAGGAAGAATTGAAAACGAGACCTTACCAAGTGCTTTATATTACCGGGGAAGTGCATTACGAGAAGGTAACGGCTGAGCTGAAAGGCGGAAAAGCCGCTGATAATATGGTGACAAAACCGTTTTTGCACCAAATGCCGGAGTACTTACAATCAATTGATGTCATTGTGGCCAGAGCCGGAGCGACGACGATTGCGGAAATCACCGCTCTCGGCATTCCGAGCGTGCTTATTCCGAGCCCGTATGTGACAGCCAATCACCAGGAAGTCAATGCGAAGGCGCTCAGCCAGCATGACGCTGCAATCGTACTGAAGGAAACCGAGCTCAGCGGAGAAAAACTGATCGCTGCGCTGGACAAAATCGTCATGAATGAAGAAACCTTAAAAGACATGAGTGAGCGGACAAAATCACTCGGTGTTCCGGATGCGGCAGCCAGACTGTACAGTATCATGGAAGACATAAAAAAATAGAGCAAATGGAATGCGGAGGTTTATGATGGAGAACGTAATTCAGGAATTAAGAGACCGCGAAGTCGGCAAAGTGCTGGAACAAGAACCGCTCGCGAACCATACAACGATGAAAATCGGCGGTCCGGCGGACATTTTGATCATCCCCAACCGTGTGGAAGCGGTCAAAGATATTATGGATATTGTGAAAAAACATGATCTGCCATGGACGGTTATCGGCCGCGGTTCAAATCTGCTCGTGCTTGATGAAGGCATAAGAGGAGTTGTCATCAAACTGGGCGCGGGTCTGGATCATTTGGAGATTGACGGTGATCAAGTGACGGTCGGAGGCGGCTATTCGGTCGTCCGGCTTGCGACTTCCATGAGTAAAAAAGGAATGTCCGGTCTCGAATTTGCAGCGGGCATTCCCGGATCAATCGGCGGAGCCGTCTATATGAATGCCGGGGCGCACGGATCTGATATGAGTGAGATTCTTGTGAAAGCCCGTATCTTATTTGAAGACGGCACAATCGAATGGCTGACAAACGAAGAGATGGATTTCAGCTACAGAACGTCTGTTTTGCAGAAAAAACGCCCCGGCGTCTGTCTCGAGGCAGTTCTTCAGCTTGAGCAGAAGGAACGGGAAGCCATTACGGCGCAAATGCAGCAGAACAAAGATTACAGAAAAAATACTCAGCCGTATTCAAGCCCCTGCGCCGGAAGCATATTCAGAAATCCGCTGCCGAATCATGCCGGAAACCTCGTTGAAAAAGCGGGATTAAAAGGACATCAGATCGGCGGAGCGAAAGTATCCGAAATGCACGGGAATTTTATCGTCAATGCCGGCGGAGCGACTGCCAAGGACGTTCTAGACCTGATTGAGTATGTGAAAAAGACAATCCGTGAGCAGTATGATGTTGACATGCATACAGAAGTTGAAATCATCGGAGGGAATCGTTAAAAGGTTCTCTGATTACATGAGCTCATGTGATATACTTTTAACAAATGTCAAACGGCATCACAGCATGCCGTTTGTTTTTCAATCAGACGAATGTCAAGCTGTTTCATTCTTAGTGAGGTGGACAGGCAGTGAACCCAAATCATGAAAGAGAAAAAATCGTAAATATTGAAGAGCGGATTCCGAAAATCAAAGAGCAGCGGAAACAAAAAGCAAACCGCCGGCTGATTTCATTCATTGTGCTCTTTTTTATGATGGTGCTGATCATCGTGTACTTGCAGATGCCGATCAGCAAAGTGTCTTCTGTCACCGTTTCCGGAAACGAAAACGTTTCTGTAAAAGAGATCAACGCGCTTTCTGATATACATAACGGACAAACCGAGTTCTGGAGTCTGAACAAGAAACAAACAGAAGAAAAGATTGAGCAGAATAAGCTGGTGAAAAAGGCGGAACTTTCAAAAGTATTTCCTAACAAAGTCAGCATTCACATTGAAGAATACAAGACGATCGCGTATCTGCAGCGACATGATGTGTATTATGAAGTGCTGGAGAACGGCACTGTGCTGCCGAACGAAGTCACACCGGATGACGCGGGCCCGATTTTGGTTGACTGGACAAACGCGAAAAAGCGGGTCAAAATGGCGGAGCAGCTTGATAAGCTTTCCGGTTCGCTTAAGCAGTCGATTTCTGAAATCTATTATACACCGGTAAAAATGGATCAGGACCGGATCAAGCTGTATATGAACGACGGGTATGTAGTTACCGCTTCTATTAAAACGTTTGCCGGCCGGATGAAGACCTATCCTTCTATCGTTTCCCAGCTGGACGGCGGGAAAAAGGGGATTATCCACTTAGAAGTCGCTACGTATTTTGAAGAATTTAACAAAGGTAAATCCGGCAAGAAAAAAGAAAATGATTAATAGTTCTAAAGAACTAATTTAAAGGTGATTCAAAAGAATCTATTACAATCAGCGGGGCAGCCGATATAACCGATAGCGGAATCATTATGACTATGTTTGTTTTTGCCCGGGATATGGCTGCCGGACAAGCGGAAAATTCTCAATGCAATGGGCGTGTCTTCTGCAATGAGCATTGCATTTGGAATTTTCCTCCTGTTTCTTCTTTTTTCGGATGTTTCTGGCAATATCTATAGCTTTTCTGGAGGTTCATCTTAGTGTAGACTAATGGAAAGCGGGTATATTTGCATCTGGTTTGCACATTATGGCACCGTGACAGGAAATCTTACGGTAAGGTGGGCCGTCTCTAAAAAAAATAAAAAAAATGCGATATAAAAGAGGATATACATAGAATATAACGAATAGTTTCATTAAACATAAATTGTGAGAAATCAGATAAGAATTTGTTGATGCTGTTGTTTTTGTTACACACTTGTAAAGCCACATTCATTGTATTGTTGTTCCGCAAATAATAGAATAGAATTTGATCGAAATGTGAGGAGGTGCCATAGAATGAACAACAATGAACTTTACGTCAGTCTTGACATCGGTACGTCCAATACAAAAGTGATCGTCGGAGAAATGACAGATGATTCCCTTAACATTATCGGAGTGGGAAATGTACCGTCTGAAGGGTTGAAAAAAGGCTCAATCGTTGATATAGATGAAACCGTTCATTCTATAAGAAAAGCGTTTGACCAAGCTGAAAGAATGGTAGGTTTTCCGCTGAAAAAAGCCATTGTCGGCGTTAATGGAAATTATATTCATATTCAAGATACGAACGGCGTTGTCGCTGTTTCCAGTGAAAACAAAGAAATTCACGTTGAAGACGTCCGCAGGGTAATGGAAGCGGCACAGGTCGTGTCAGTTCCGCATGAGCAGCTGATCGTAGACGTCGTTCCTAAACAGTTTATCGTTGACGGAAGAGACGAAATTACCGATCCGAAAAAAATGCTCGGCGTGCGCCTGGAAGTAGAAGGCACGCTGATTACCGGCTCCAAAACGATCTTACATAATTTACTTCGCTGTGTGGAGAGAGCGGGCGTTGAAATTACTGATATCTGCCTGCAGCCGCTTGCGGCCGGTTCGGCGGCTTTGTCAAAAGACGAAAAAAACCTCGGAGTCGCCATGATTGATATCGGAGGCGGCTCGACGACGGTGGCGGTATTTGAACAGGGACACCTGAAGGAGACAGCCGTCATTCCGCTCGGAGGCGAAAACATCACGAAAGATGTATCGATCGGATTGCGCACTTCCACCGAAGAGGCTGAAAGAGTAAAAAAACAATTCGGACATGCATTCTACGATGAGGCTTCAGAAGATGAAGTATTTGAAGTCACCGTCATAGGAACGAATCAAAAGCAATCTTTTACACAGCAGGAAATTGCCAATATTATTGAAGCAAGAGTGGAAGAGATTCTTGAGATTGCCGCAGCCGAAATTGAGCATATGGGAATTACAGATCTGCCCGGCGGCTTTGTGCTGACCGGCGGACAGGCCGCTATGCCCGGAGTGCTTTCATTGGCACAGGAAGTGCTGAGGCACAATGTAAGGGTCGCAAGCCCGAATTATATCGGTGTAAGAGACCCTCAGTATATGACGGGTGTCGGCTTGATACAATTTGCCTGCCGAAATGCCAGAATTCAGGGAAGAAAAATAGGCTTTCATATGCCGGAAGAAGCCGTGCAGGAAATCGCGGTCTCTCACGAAGAAGAACATCATCAGCGGCCAGAGGCGCAGCAGCGTCCAAAAGCAAAACAAAAAACACAAGCCGAACACAACAAACCGAGCAAAATGAAAAAACTATTAAGCATGTTTTGGGAATAGATTGATAGTCATTCGGCAGATTAGGAGGATTTAGCATGTTGGATTTCGAAACAAACATAGACGGCTTAGCATCAATTAAAGTAATCGGAGTAGGAGGCGGCGGTAATAACGCGGTCAACCGAATGATTGAAAATGAAGTACAGGGTGTAGAGTACATTGCGGTAAACACGGACGCGCAAGCTCTTAACCTGTCAAAAGCGGAAGTGAAAATGCAGATCGGGGAAAAGCTGACCCGCGGTCTCGGAGCGGGAGCGAATCCGGAAGTCGGCAAAAAAGCCGCTGAAGAAAGTAAGGAACAAATCGAAGAAGCGCTAAAAGGCGCTGACATGGTGTTCGTTACAGCCGGAATGGGAGGCGGTACCGGAACGGGAGCCGCACCGGTTATCGCGCAGATCGCAAAGGACTTAGGCGCTTTGACTGTCGGTGTCGTAACAAGACCGTTTACATTTGAAGGAAGAAAACGCCAGCTGCAGGCTGCAGGCGGTATCACGGCAATGAAAGAAGCCGTTGACACACTGATCGTTATTCCGAATGACCGCATTCTTGAAATTGTCGATAAAAACACACCGATGCTTGAAGCATTCCGTGAAGCTGATAACGTGCTTCGGCAAGGGGTGCAAGGTATCTCTGACCTCATCGCGACGCCTGGTTTAATCAACTTGGACTTTGCCGATGTCAAAACCATCATGTCCAACAAAGGTTCAGCATTGATGGGTATCGGGATCGCTACGGGCGAAAGCCGTGCTGCTGAAGCTGCCAAAAAGGCGATCTCCAGTCCGTTACTGGAAGCGGCAATCGACGGAGCGCAAGGTGTTTTGATGAACATTACGGGAGGTACAAACCTGAGCCTCTACGAAGTGCAGGAAGCAGCCGACATCGTCGCTTCTGCATCTGACCCTGATGTCAATATGATTTTCGGTTCAGTTATCAATGAAAATCTGAAAGATGAAATCGTCGTCACCGTTATTGCGACCGGTTTTATCGAACAGGAAAAAGATGACTCAAAACCGCAGCGCCCGACTTTAAACCAAGGATTGAAGTCTCAAAGCCAAAACGCTGCGAAACGTGAGCCGAAACGAGAAGAAACACAGCATCAAAACACGTCGAACCGCCATACATCACAGCCTGCGGATGATGCCCTCGACATTCCTACATTTTTAAGAAACCGCAACAAACGCGGCTGATGTAAAAAAGGACAAGACCACATGGTTTTGTCCTTTTTCTTTTTTGTGCCAGTCTTCCTTCCTATCCCCATGATCTATACAGTGAAAAAAGCAACTTTATACCTATGACGAATTGATTGTTTTTTAGTTTTATACGGCTTTCTACAGAATGTGACAATATCTGGATGGAAGATTGTCTACATTTAACGTACAGCATCGAAATGACAAACGATTCCAATTATGAAGGAGGGATACACATTTTATAGTGCGTTACCAAATAAGGGGGGATACGATTGAAGAAAAAAACGAGAAACAGATGGACAGGCTCCGTTTTAAGCGCGATTGTCGTCAGTTCACTGTTGTTTCCGGGTGCAGCCGGAGCGAACAGCACACCGGGGGCAGTTTCTTTCACCAAAGATCTTTCTTCCTCTAAGAGCATTCAGCATAAGATTTCCGATTCAGTCAAGAAGCGTTTTGAAAAAAATGATAAAGTCACGTTTCTTATCAAATTTAAAGAGAAAGCCAATACGAAAAAAGCGGTCAAAGAAGCAGAAAAAAACGCCAAGTCTCAATCGCTTTCCGCAGCAAAAACCGAATATCAAAAGCGGTCAGCCGTCGTTTCTTCTTTAAAACTGGCGGCTCATGATGCGCAGCAGAATCTGAAAACATATTTGGAAAAACAAAAAAAGAAAGGCAAGGCTGATCACATCCATTCCTATTATATTGTCAACGGAATGGCAGTCACTGCTTCGAAAGAGGTAATGGAAAAAGCCGCCTCATTTCCTGAAGTAGAAAAAGTTCTTCCGAATGAAAAACGTCAGCTTACTCAACGACAATCAAAAGCTCCTTTTCAAATGAAGAAAAAACAAAAAGAGATCAAAGCAAAGGAAGGCATCGAATGGAATATCAGCCAAATTGATGCGCCGCAGGCCTGGGCCTCAGGATACGACGGAACCGGCACGGTTGTCGCCTCCATTGATACGGGAGTTCAGTGGGATCATCCGGCGCTTAAGGAAAAATACCGGGGTTACGATCCTGAAAATCCCGCAGCGCCGAATCATGAAATGAACTGGTATGATGCCGTGTCCCATAAAGACGCTCCCTACGATGATCTTGAACACGGCACTCATGTAACAGGGACCATGACGGGTTCAGAACCTGACGGCTCAAATCAAATCGGTGTGGCTCCGGGGGCGAAATGGATCGCAGTAAAAGCATTTTCAGATGACGGAGGAACCGATGCCGATATTTTGGATGCCGGTGAATGGGTGCTCGCGCCTAAAGATAAAAACGGCACGCCGCATCCCGAGATGGCGCCGGATGTTGTTAATAATTCCTGGGCAGGCGGTTCGGGAATGGACGAGTGGTACCGCGATATGGTGAATGCGTGGAGAGCGGCAGGGATTTTTCCGGAATTCTCTGCGGGAAATGAAGACTTATTTACACCGGGAGGACCGGGTTCAATCGCGAATCCGGCCAATTATCCTGAAGCATTTGCGACAGGTGCGACTGACATCGACAAGAAACTCGCTGATTTCTCACTTCAAGGCCCCTCACCGTATCATGAAACAAAACCGGACATTTCGGCTCCGGGAGTGAATATCCGTTCTTCGATTCCTGGAGGAACATACGAAGGCGGCTGGGACGGAACTTCAATGGCCGGGCCGCATGTGGCGGCGACGGCGGCTTTGTTAAGGCAGGCGAACGCCTCTATTACGGTCGATGAAATGGAAGACGTTTTGACGCGCACCGCGGAAAAGCTGACAGATTCCGTTTTTCCGGAATCACCGAATAACGGTTACGGCCACGGTCTCGTTAACGCTTTTGATGCCGTTTCTGCCGTAACGGACGGAATCGGAAGCGTAGCAGGCAAGGTCTCTTCTGCGGGCGAAGATCACAATCCGCCCAGCTTTCATCATGAACCGGTCTCAGTGGCTTACAAAGGGGCAAACCTTCCGTTAACGGTTACAGCAGAAGACGATGTAAGCGTAACTGAAGTCATCCTTTCCTATCAGTTTGATGAAGGAGAGTGGAAAACGACAGCCGCCGTTCAAAAAAGCGGTGATGAAAAAAAGGGAACATACCAGGCGGAAATTCCGGATGTAACGGGAAGCAAGATAAGTTATAAATGGACCATAAAAGATTTCGGAGGTCATTCTGTAGAATCTGATACGTACCGGGCTGACGTGAAACCGAGCGTTACGGCGGGATACAAAGAGGATTTTGAATCACAGCCGGCGGGCTGGTCCAGTTACGGGACACATGACCAATGGGAATGGGGTACCCCGGGTTCAGGGCCCGGCACCGCATTTTCCGGAGATAAAGTGTATGCGACGAATCTGTCCGGCCCTTATGCCGATTCAGCCAACATGAATTTGGTGATGCCTCCGATTCAAGTTCCGGAAACAGGACGGCTGTTTTTACAATTTAAAAGCTGGCACAAGCTCGAAGAATTTTTTGATTACGGGTATGTGTTCGTTCTGCCGGAAGGAAAATCAAATTGGGAGCAGGCGGCCGTTTACAATGGTGACTCCGCAGGATGGAACGATGAAGAGGCTGATTTATCTGCGTATAAAGGCCAAAACATAAAGCTCATGTTTAATATGCAGTCAGACGAAGTACTGAATGAAGACGGATGGTATATCGATGATGTCCGGCTTTCAAGCAGCCCTCTCGGCAAGGCGGCCAAAAAAAATAAACACAAAAGACAAACACCTCCCGGCCACCTGAAGAAAAAAGCCGTCAGTCCGAAACAGGCCAAACCGGCAGTGAAATCACCCGGAAAAAGAGTGAAACGTGAAACAAACCTCCTGCCGCTCAGAGCGCAAATCAGTGTCTCCGAGACGGGGAAATCCGTATATTCCGACCCTGCAAGCGGAAGCTACAGCCTGTCGCATAAGGCGGGAAGCTATACGCTGAAAGCCGAGGCTTACGGATTTAAGTCCGCTTCGAAACAAGTTTCTATTCAATCAGACAAAACCGCACAGGCAGACTTTACACTGGAGCAAATGCCGTCCGGCACGCTAAAAGGAACCATCACCAATCAGTCAACAGGCGAACCGGTAAAAGGGGCTGCGCTTTATGTGGCTGAGGATGCCGCAATTGAACCGGCGGTGACAAACGATAAAGGGGAATATTCGCTTAAGGCGTACGAAGGCTCCTACACAATCAAAGTAGCGGCAAAAGGCTTTTACAATAGCGAATTTTCCGTTGACATCAAAGGAGATGCTGAAAAAAACGTCAAGCTTAAGCCGTATATCGGTTATGAAGGGGAAATTGCCTATGATAACGGAACGGAAGAAGCCGCGCTGTCATATTTTAAAGCCGGCAGCAAATCTGCCGTAAAGATGACGCTTAAAGACGGAAAAGAACACGGTATGCTGACGGAAGGCCTTTTTAAATTTTGGGGCGCCGACTGGCCTGATCCGGGCGGTACCGAATTCCAAGCAGAAGTATATGATGCATCCGGCCCTGATGGAGCTCCGGGCAGCAAAATTGCCGGCCCGTTCCAAGCTGAAGCGCTTCGAAACGGCGAATGGACCAAAGTGGATCTCAGCTCAAAAGGAATCGCGGTCGGAAAGAATTTTTATCTTGTGTTCCGCCAGACGAAACCCGATCCTTATACACCTGCCCTGTCATCTGATGACGGCAGTCCGTACTCGAACAGAAACTGGCAATACCTCGACGGCCGCTGGTCTAAAACCGATAAATCAGACGGAAACTTTATGATCAGGGCTTTGGTCGACTACGAAGCTTCTGTGCCTGACATAACGTCGCCTGAAGACCGGTCATTTACAAACAAGAGGTCAATCACGGTGAAAGGAACGGCTTCACCAAAAACCGCTGTCCGTCTTACCAATAACGGTAAAACCGCCGCAGAAACGAAAGCAGATGCAGACGGCAATTTCCAGGCCGGCGTCACACTCACTGAAGATGCCAATCGGCTGACGGCGGCATCTGTGACAGACAGCGGGTCAACCGATGAGTCACGCCCTGTCACGGTCATACTGGATGAGGATAAGCCGGATGTGACGATTGACAGTCCGGCAAACGGTGATAAAACAAATAAAGAAGCAGTGACCGTAAAAGGAAAAGTGCACGACGCCCATTTAGAATGGGTAAAGGTGAACGGAAAAAAAGCTGAAGTAAATAACGGTTCTTATCAAGCGAGAACCCTTCTGGAAAACGGCAGCAATGAGATCAAGGTCACGGCCTCAGATGAAGCGGGTAACAAAACAACGAAAAAGACGGTAATCGATGTCAATTACAATGCTCCCGTCATTTCCGGATTGGTTCCCGGAGCGGATAAGGAATTAAAAGCCGGAGAATCAGTGAAAATCGCTTTTTCAAGCGGAAAGAAATTAGACGCTTCCTTCGTGATCCGTCTGCCTCTGACAAACGCCCGGGCAGGGAGCCAAAACGCAACAGAGCTTCCGCTGAGAGAAATTTCTCCGGGACGATATGAGGGTTACTGGACGGCGACTTCTTCCATCAAAGCAAGCGGAGCAAAAATTGACGTTATCGCAAGAGATGACTACGGAAATGAAACGAGACAGACGGCTAAAGGAAAACTTTATATCAATGAGTAAAAACAGAGCGCTGCCAAATCACGGCAGCGCTTTTTTAGTTGAAGGGGACAATAGGAAATCAACCCTTTCGGCCCTCGACAAATAAAACGGTTATCCCTTAAAAATTGTACTTTACCCTCAACATTAATTGACAGACTTTCCCACAGAGCTTGCTTTATACTTATGAAACAAGAGAGAGAAACAGATAAGTAAGACAAAAGAGGAAAGGGGTCAGATGTGAAAATCTATCTGGATGTCATTTGGCTGTTGAACTTTTGTTTTGATTCTCTTTTGCTTTTATTGACCGCCTTTATTTTAAAACGCCAGGTGAAAAAAAGAAGAGTGGCCGCCGGCGGTTTCATCGGGTCAGCCATTGTGCTTCTGATGTTTACGCCTGTTTCTCCCTTTGTGGAGCATCCGGCGGGAAAAATGGCGTTTTCGGTAGTCATCGTGCTTACGGCTTTTGGCTTTAAACGGTTCCGATACTTTTTTCAAAATTTGTTCGCCTTTTATTTCGCGACTTTTCTCGTCGGCGGGGGAATGATCGGCGTACATTCCCTGCTGCAGACAGAATCAATTGTGCAGCAAGGCGTAATGGTCACAAGCCAGACCGGATTCGGCGACCCGATCAGCTGGATGTTTGTAGTTATCGGATTTCCGGCCATATGGTTTTTTTCGAAAAAGAGAATTGAAGACATCGAGACGAAGTCCATTCAGTACGATGAACTTGTCATGGTGCAGGCGGAATTCAGCGGACAGACAATCCGCGCGAAAGGATTGGTGGATTCCGGGAATCAGCTGTATGATCCGCTGACGAAAACGCCGGTCATGATCCTTTGCATTGACAAATTCGCTCCGATTCTCAGCGAAAAGGAAACGGACCTCATCAAATCCGCCAGTCCGCTTGAAGTGATAGAGCAGCTTGATGATTCGTTCCGCCATGCGGATAAGCTGAGGCTGATTCCGTACAGGGGCGTCGGCCAGGACAATCAATTTTTACTCTGTTTAAAGCCGGATTACGTCACGATTTTAACAAAAGACGAAATGATCGCTTGTGAAAAATGCCTGATCGGCATCAGCACGAAACCATTATCCGCGGACGGTGAATTTGACGGAATCGTTCATCCGAAGATGCTGACAGGGAAGGCTGTAAAACATGTTTCCTGACGAAAAGTCTGTTATTCATCATACTCAAAATGCATTGTATTTAGAAGGGGGAGGAAGATGAAAAAACTTAAGCTGCGTCTGACATATTTGTGGTATAAATGGCTGATGAAACTCGGACTGAAAAGCGATGAAGTATATTACATAGGAGGAAGCGAGGCGCTGCCGCCGCCTTTGTCTAAAGAAGAGGAGCAGGTGCTCTTATTAAAGCTGCCGAGCGGGGATCAGGCGGCGCGGGCCATCCTGATTGAGAGAAACTTACGTCTTGTCGTTTACATTGCCCGCAAATTCGAAAACACCGGCATCAATATCGAGGACTTAATCAGCATCGGCACCATCGGTTTGATCAAAGCGGTAAACACTTTTAATCCGGAAAAGAAAATCAAACTCGCCACCTACGCGTCGCGATGTATCGAAAACGAAATTTTAATGTACTTGCGCCGTAACAACAAAATCCGTTCAGAGGTATCATTTGATGAACCGCTGAACATTGATTGGGACGGAAACGAACTGCTGCTTTCGGATGTGCTCGGCACAGATGATGATATTATTACAAAAGACATTGAAGCCAATGTGGATAAAAAACTTCTGAAAAAAGCGCTTGAGCAATTAAACGAAAGAGAAAAGCAGATTATGGAACTGCGTTTCGGGCTTGTCGGAGAAGAAGAAAAAACACAAAAAGATGTAGCCGACATGATGGGGATTTCACAATCTTATATCTCCCGGCTCGAAAAGCGGATTATCAAAAGACTGAGAAAAGAGTTTAACAAAATGGTGTAAAATTTTTCCATCTGACAGCCCTTACTGCTGCAAGGATTGCCGCAGCCGGATGTTTATTTCTGTAAAATGGCGGTGCATATTTTTCCCACCCGAGGAGATACTTAACGTTGTACAGCAGCTCCTAGTGGGAGGGAAAAACGTGTCAAGAAATAAAGTCGAAATTTGCGGGGTGGATACCTCCAAATTACCGGTGCTCAAGAATGAAGAGATGAGAAAGCTGTTTAGGCAATTACAGGATGAGGGCGATGATTCAGCGAGGGAAAAGCTTGTAAACGGCAATCTGCGCCTTGTCTTAAGCGTCATTCAGAGGTTTAACAACAGAGGAGAGTATGTTGATGACTTATTTCAGGTCGGCTGCATCGGACTAATGAAATCCATTGATAATTTTGACCTAAGCCATAATGTTAAGTTTTCAACATACGCTGTACCGATGATCATCGGAGAAATCCGCAGATATTTGCGGGATAATAATCCGATCCGCGTCTCGAGGTCGCTTCGCGATATCGCATATAAAGCGCTTCAAGTAAGAGAGCGGTTAATCAGTGAGACAAGCAGGGAGCCGACAGCAGAGGAAATCGCCAAAGTTCTTGAAGTGCCCCATGAAGAAATTGTGTTTGCCCTTGACGCCATCCAGGATCCGGTTTCACTGTTTGAGCCGATTTATAATGACGGCGGCGATCCGATTTACGTGATGGACCAGATCAGCGATGAGCGCAACAAGGATACACAATGGATTGAGGAGCTGGCTCTGAAAGAAGGCATGAGAAGACTGAACGAACGGGAAAAAATGATTTTGCGAAAGCGCTTTTTCCAAGGGAAAACCCAAATGGAAGTCGCTGAAGAAATCGGCATATCCCAAGCTCAGGTCTCAAGGCTTGAAAAGGCAGCCATTAAACAAATGAATAAGAATATCCATCAATAACGGAAAAAGCCTTTAAACCTTGTTTAAAGGCTTTTTTCATGCGATGGTTTACGTTTGCAAAAAAGTGATGTATTCTAATGTGTAAAAGTTTTTAGAAAATTTAAATAAAGTAAACGGGGGAAATTGCAGTGATTTTACAGCTGGACAGTGTGTCATTAAAAAGAAACGGGAAATGGATTTTGAAAGATATTAACTGGCGCGTCGAGAAAAACGAAAATTGGGTGCTGTACGGATTAAACGGAGCCGGAAAAACGGCTTTGCTGAATATGTTATGCTCTTATTACTTCCCCACTTCAGGAGAGATGCAGGTGCTCGGCCATCAATTCGGCAAAACAGAGCTCGGTGACAGGCTCAGAAGGAAAATCGGCCTTGTTTCGGCAGGTCTTCAGCACAAATTATATGCCGCGGACTCCGCTTTTGAAATCGCCCTCAGCGGCGCGTACGCCTCAATCGGGCTGTACGAAACTCCGAGTGAGCAAGTAAGGGAAAAAGCGATCGGTCTTCTGAAGGATTTGGGCGCCATCGGTTACGCCGACAGACGGTATGAAACATTATCACAAGGGGAAAGACAAAGAGCGCTGATTGCGCGGGCGCTTATGGCTGATCCGGAACTGCTGATTTTGGACGAACCCGTGACGGGTCTTGATTTTATGGCAAGGGAGCAGCTGCTGGACACGATTACGTCGATCGCCGAAAAAGAAAATGCGCCGTCCATCCTTTATGTCACCCATCACGCTGAAGAAATTCTGCCGGTATTTGATCAGGCGCTTCTTTTAAAACAGGGCGAGGTGTTCGCCTCCGGGAAAATCAGGGACATGCTTTCTGACGAGCGGCTTACAGCGTTTTTCGATATGCCTGTCAATGTCTTATGGAACAATGGCCGCCCGTTTTTAACACGTGCAAAAGAGGCATCATCCGTAAAATAACATAAATTCACCCTGGGGGTGCTGCCACGCGGCTGAGAGAGGCGTTGTCTCAACCCTTAACGGACCTGATCCGGATCATGCCGGCGGAGGGAAGCGGTGAAAAAAGCGGAGGAAGATCCGTTTTTTACCCGTTCCATTTCATGAATGAACGGGTTTTTTGATACAGCCAAAGGGGAGATTTCCAATGCATCAGATTGATATGCTGTTACACCAGGCGGAGAAACGGCGGCACGACTTCATACATATTGCTGAAAGACTGATAGCCTTTCCCACTCCGGCCCCGCCAGCAAGAAATACGGCAGAAGCCCAAAAGTGGGTGGCCGGCTTTTTAAAAGAAACGGGCTGCTCGGTCGATATGTGGGATGTGTATCCGGGAGACCCGAATGTAGTCGGTGTTTTAAAAGGGACAGATTCAAGCAGGCATCAAAGCCTGATTTTAAACGGACACATTGATGTGGCAGAAGCCGGGGGCGAAGACTGGCACTCTGATCCTTTTCAGCCGCTCGTAAAAGACGGCATGCTGATCGGAAGGGGCGCCGCTGATATGAAAGGGGGATTGGCGTGTGTTCTTTTCTCTCTGAAGCTGATCCATGATGCCGGCATTAAGCTTCCGGGCGACCTCATTGTACAGTCTGTAATCGGAGAAGAAGTCGGTGAGGCGGGGACGCTGGAATGCTGCAAACGCGGCTATCACGCGGATTTTGCGGTTGTCGCGGATACGAGCAGCCTGCATATTCAAGGGCAGGGCGGTGTCATCACCGGCTGGATAGAATTGAAAAGCAAACAAACATTTCATGACGGCATGAGGCGCAATATGATTCATGCAGGCGGAGGCACATTCGGAGCGAGCGCCATCGAAAAAATGGCGAAAATCATCGCTGCCTTGGGAGAGCTGGAGCGCCACTGGGCGGTAACGAAAAGCTATCCCGGCTTTGCGCCCGGCACCAATACGATCAACCCCGCCGTCATTGAAGGCGGAAGACACGCAGCGTTTGTCGCCGATGAATGCCGGTTATGGATCACCGTCCACTTTTATCCGAACGAAACGCACGAACAAGCAGCCGCAGAAATCGAAGACTATATTAATCGTGTCGCTGACAGTGATCTGTGGCTCAAAGAAAACAGGCCGGTGTTCAAATGGGGCGGATCTTCGATGATTGAAGACAGAGGAGAGGTGTTTCCGGCGCTGGAAATCGACCCGGACCATCCGGCAGTTTCTGTCTTGGCTGCATCACACTCAGCCGTCAAAAAACAGGAGCCCGTCATTGATGTTTCCCAAACCGTAACTGACGGAGGGTGGCTTTATCATGCCGGGATTCCGAGCGTCATATACGGTCCCGGCGATTTAAAAAACGCCCACTCCGTAAACGAGGAAGTGTCCGTTGATGAGCTTATGGACTATACGAAAATCATACTGAGATTTATCCTCGGCTGGTGCAGCCGCAAAAAAGATTGCCCGATGTGACAAGGTTCAGCCCGGCCGTTCATATAATAGGAAAAAGAACGGGCAAAGGGCGTGATACGGATGATCAGCATATCTGAATTTCAAATAAAAGATGTGGTAAACGTGTCGAACGGAAAAAAACTCGGAAGCATCGGTGATATTGATATTAACGTGACAACGGGAAAAATTCAGGCGATTATTTTAGGCGGAAGCGGAAAAGTTCTCGGTTTTTTCGGAAAAGAAGAGGAAATGATCATTCCTTGGCGAAATATAGTTAAAATTGGGGAAGATGTCATCTTAGTGCGTGTAAATGAACCAAAGGGGGGAGCGTAATCCTCCCTTCACTTGTAAAAAGCCGGAAATCTCAATGTTTCCGGCACATTTATTTATCTCATTTTTCAATCAGCCGCTAAACGTATGCTTAAAATTGTGTTAAAATGAGTGGGAAATTACGCTTTTTTAATGTTTGTCGAAAGGTTGGATCTCCATGAATACATATCACCCGTTTAGTCTTACCACCCCCTCGGCACTCATGATAGAAGACTGGAACTGTGTGAATCAGCTTAACACAAAGGTCATCGCCGGATTCACGACGAAAAACGGCGGGGTCAGCAATCCTCCGTATGAGTCATTAAATACCGGATTGCACGTCCGGGACGAAGCTCATGATGTTGTGACAAACCGTGAAGTCATAGCGTCCTTATGCGGTACTGATCTGGATTCCTGGGTGTTCGCCGACCAGACACATGAAAACCGCGTCCGGCGCGTGACAGCCGGGGATAAAGGAAAAGGAGCGAGAGACTATTCTTCCGCATTCCGCGGGACGGACGGGCTCTACACGAAAGATGCGAATCTTTTTTTGGCCCTTTGTTTTGCGGACTGTGTGCCCTTGTATTTTTATGACCCGGTGAAATCCATTATCGGCGCTGCCCATGCCGGATGGAAGGGGACGGTCAAACAAATCGGACGCATCATGACGGAACGCTGGGTAAACGAAGAAGGCTCCCGTTTAACAGATATTCAGGCTGTCATCGGTCCGTCCATCAGCGCGGGAAGCTATACAGTCGACGACCGCGTCATCAATGAAGTGCGGGCGCTGCCTTTTACGGCTGAATCCGCCATATGCGAAACGGAAAAAGGCCAGTATCAGCTTGATTTAAAAGAGGTCAACCGTCTTCTTCTGATACATTGCGGCATTCCGGAAGAAAACATTTCAGTCAGCGGTTTATGCACTGAACGAGAGCGTGAACTATTCTTTTCACACCGCCGCGACAAAGGGAAAACGGGACGCATGATGTCCTTTATCGGAATGAAGGAGGCGTAAGATCTTGCGTGTTGCTGATCAATTACGACATATAAACGAAAGAATAAACGAAGCATGTAACAGATCGGGCCGAAGCCCCGAAGATGTTACCGTCATCGCGGTTACAAAATACGTATCAGCCGAAAGGGCTCAAGAGGCCGTTGATGCTGGTATTACAAGTCTGGGAGAAAACCGGGATGCCGAGCTTATCCATAAGCAGGAAGTCATCAAAGGCAGCCCGGAGTGGCACTTTATCGGCAGTCTTCAGTCCAGAAAGGTGAAGGCCGTCGTTGACCGTGTGTCTTATATTCATTCCTTAGACAGACTGTCATTGGCAAAAGAGATTGAAAAACGGGCGCAGCATACGGTTCGCTGTTTTGTGCAGGTGAATACTTCGCTTGAGCCGTCTAAGCACGGTTTGAAAACAGAGGAGGTCATCCCCTTTATCAGAGAGCTTTCTGAATTTAGAAACATTTCTGTAGAGGGCCTGATGACGATGGCTCCCCTGACAGACGATACAGAAACGATCAGAGACTGCTTCCGGCAATTGCGTGATATGAGGTATCAGGTGCAAAAACTGAATCAGACAAACGCACCGTGCCGGGAACTGTCAATGGGCATGTCAAATGACTATGAAATCGCTGTTGAAGAGGGCGCAACTTTTATCAGAATCGGCTCTTCATTAGTCGGAAATGAACCGGGGGGTGTAAACAAATGAGCATGAAAAATAAACTGAAAAACTTTTTCTCAATGGATGAGGAGGAGTACGAGTACGAATACATTGAAACGGAGCAGGATCATCCGGAAGAGCATGAACAGCAGAAAGATAAACAGCCTGCTTACGCTCAGAAGCCGCAGGGCAAGCAGAACGTAGTAAGCTTGCAAAGTGTTCAGAAATCCTCTAAAGTGGTGTTGAGTGAACCGCGTGTATATGCGGAAGCGCAGGAAATCGCCGATCATTTAAAGAACAGGCGGGCGGTAGTCGTCAATCTGCAGCGCATCCAGCATGATCAGGCGAAAAGAATCGTCGACTTTTTAAGCGGTACCGTCTACGCCATCGGCGGCGACATTCAGAGAATCGGTTCAGATATTTTTCTGTGCACGCCTGATAATGTCGACGTTTCCGGCACGATTTCGGAGCTTATAAATGAAGACGAACATCAGAGGTGGTAAAGCAGGATGATTCTTTATCAAATTTTTTCCGTTCTGAGTTATTTAATTTACATCTACTCGTTTGCCCTGATCATCTATATCTTTATGTCATGGGTGCCGAGTACGAGAGAAACGGCGGTCGGACGGTTTCTCGCAGCGATTTGCGAACCGTATTTAGAGCCGTTCAGAAGGATCATTCCGCCCATTGCCATGTTGGATATATCCCCGATTGTAGCGATTATCGTGCTTCGGTTTGCCACGACGGGACTTTGGGGCCTATACCGCATGATCGCAATGTATACTTGAATGCGACAGTTTGATACGGGCTTGGCACCAGCCAAGCCTCTTTACATAGAAAGGAAAGAACATGAGCGATATTTACCAGCACTTCAGACAAGACGAGCGGCCTTTTATTGATCAGGCGCTTGAATGGAAACAGATTGTCCTGGACCAGTATCGGATGAAGCTGACTGATTTCTTAGATCCCAGAGAACAGGTGATTGTAAAAGCCGTTATCGGCGACGCCTGCGGTCTTGCGTTTTTCGGAGGATATGACAGAGCTGAGCGCAAACGCGCGATTTTATACCCTGAATATATGGAACCTGAACAGGATGATTTTGAGCTTCGGGCTTTTGACGTTCAATACGCTGAAAAATTCGTCAGCATTGACCACCGCTCTCTTCTCGGATCATTAATGGGGATCGGCTTAAAGCGGCAGAAATACGGCGATCTGATTTTCTCAGAGGAAGCCGTGCAGCTGATCGTCTCCGGTGAAATCGCCGATTTTGTCAGCACTCAGCTGACCAAAGCGGGCAAAGCGCCGGTAAAGCTTGAGAAAATCGAGCTTTCCGCTCTTCACATTCCCGCTTCAGATGTCGAAATAAGGGATGACACGGTTTCTTCATTGCGTCTCGACGCCGTCTGCGCTTCAATGAGCAGGCAATCCCGTCAGAAAGCGCAGGCGCTTGTGAAAAACGGCCTCGTTAAGGTGAATTGGAAAGTCATTGAAGATCCGTCTTTTCAGGTTGCTGAAGGGGACATGCTCTCGATTCGCGGCTTCGGACGATGCAGTTTGGCAAAAGTTGACGGAAAAACGAAAAAAGACAAATGGAAAGTTACATTTGAACGGCAAAAATGAGTCGTTTTTTCAGTTTTTTTCTCCATCTGTGCCGTATTTGTTTTATAATGTGAACTAGATAACCGTACTGAAATGTAAAAATGGAGGTGGCAATATGCCATTAACGCCGAATGATATCCATAACAAAACGTTTACAAAAGGTTTTCGCGGATATGATGAAGATGAAGTAAATGAATTTTTAATGCAGGTCAGAAAAGATTACGAAATCGCACTCCGTAAAAAAACGGAGCTTGAGGCGAAAGTGAACGAGCTGGACGAAAAAATCGGCCACTTTGCCAATATCGAAGAAACGCTGAATAAATCAATTCTCGTAGCCCAGGAAGCCGCAGAAGACGTAAAGCGCAACTCGCAGAAAGAAGCGAAGCTGATCGTCCGTGAAGCAGAAAAAAATGCTGATCGCATCATCAATGAGTCGCTTTCCAAATCAAGAAAAATCGCAATGGAAATCGAAGAGCTGAAAAAACAGTCTAAAGTCTTCAGAACACGTTTCCAAATGCTGATTGAAGCGCAGCTCGATCTGCTGAAGAACGATGATTGGGATCATCTGCTGGAATACGAAGTCGACGCGGTATTTGAGGAAAAAGAATAATTTTCTGATTTTCTTGACATTCTCCGGCCCGTTCGAATATAATACGTTCATAAATTCAGATGAAAAGACGATTGAAAGGGACCGGCATGACTCAAAACAGGCTATAAAGCGACCCGGGGAAGGTGAAAGCCCGGGATGGCCGGAATCATGCAGATCAGCCCTTTAGTTTCCTTTCTGAACCGAGAGTAGGAAAGGACGTTCCATCACGTTACGATGTTCGAGAGGAAAAGACGGATGATCCGTTTTTTCTAAAAGGGTGGTACCGCGAGATAAGCTTTCTCGTCCCTTATGGGATGAGAGGGCTTTTTTTATTTTCTGAAAAATGTTGTGGAGGAATGAAAATGGATTACAAAGATACGCTGTTAATGCCGAAAACAGATTTTCCGATGCGCGGAAATCTGCCAAATCGTGAGCCGGACATGCAAAAAGACTGGGAGGAGCAGGACATTTACCGTCTTGTTCAAGAACGGACGAAAGACCGCCCGAAATTCGTGCTGCATGACGGACCTCCTTATGCAAACGGAGACATCCACATGGGCCATGCCCTGAACAAAATCCTGAAAGACTTCATCGTCCGCTATAAATCAATGAGCGGCTACAACGCACCGTACGTGCCGGGCTGGGATACGCACGGACTGCCGATTGAAACGGCGCTGACGAAAAACAAAAAAGTCAACCGGAAAGAAATGTCAGTAGCGGAATTCCGCAAACTATGCGAAGAGTACGCTTGGAAGCAAATCGAGGGACAGCGTGAGCAATTCAAACGTCTTGGTGTCCGCGGTGACTGGGAAAACCCATACGTGACATTAAAACCGGAATACGAAGCGCAGCAGATCCGCGTATTTGGTGAAATGGCAAAACGAGGCTACATTTACAAAGGCCTTAAACCGGTTAACTGGTCACCTTCAAGTGAGTCTGCTCTGGCTGAAGCCGAGATCGAATATCAAGACAAACGTTCAGCATCTATTTACGTCGCTTTTGGTGTAAAAGACGGAAAAGGCGTTCTTGAAAACGGCGAGCGCATCATCATTTGGACAACAACGCCTTGGACAATTCCGGCGAACCTCGGAATCTCAGTGCACCCTGATCTTGAGTACAGCGTGATTGCAGTAGGTGAAGATCGCTTTGTCGTAGCAAGTGCCTTAGTCGAAAATGTTGCATCGGCATGCGGATTTGATCAGTATGAAGTGACAAGAACGGTCAAAGGGAAAGAACTTGAGAACATTATCGCTGAACACCCGCTATATGGCAGAGACTCTCTCGTTATGCTTGGTGAACACGTAACAACTGATGCCGGAACAGGCTGTGTTCATACAGCGCCAGGACATGGGGAAGATGACTTTATCATCGGCCAAAAATACGGTTTAGATGTGCTTTGCCCGGTTGATGAAAAAGGTGTAATGACAAGCGAAGCTCCTGGGTTTGAAGGCATGTTCTATGATGATGCAAACAAAGCGATCACACAGCAGCTCGATGAAAAAGGAGCACTTGTGAAGCTTGAATTCATTACTCACTCTTATCCGCATGATTGGAGAACCAAAAAACCAACCATTTTCAGAGCGACAGCGCAATGGTTTGCGTCTATTAAAGATTTCAGATCAGACCTGCTGGATGCCATTAAAGAAACCAAATGGGTTCCTGAATGGGGTGAGCAGCGTTTGCACAACATGGTTCGGGACCGCGGAGACTGGTGTATTTCCAGACAGCGTGCGTGGGGTGTGCCGATTCCGGTATTTTACGCTGAAAACGGAGAACCGATTATTACAGATGAAACCATTGAACATGTTTCTGAATTGTTCAGACAGCACGGATCAAACATTTGGTTTGAAAAAGAAGCAAAGGATCTTCTTCCGGAAGGCTTTACGCATCCTGGCAGCCCGAACGGCACATTTACAAAAGAACAGGATATCATGGATGTTTGGTTTGATTCAGGCTCTTCACATCAAGCAGTGCTTGAAGAACGTGATGACCTCGTTCGCCCGGCTGATTTATACCTAGAGGGATCTGACCAATATCGCGGCTGGTTTAACTCTTCTCTTTCTACAGCAGTAGCCGTAACAGGAAAAGCGCCGTATAAAGGTGTGCTCAGCCATGGGTTCGCACTGGATGGAGAAGGACGCAAGATGAGTAAATCAATCGGTAACGTTGTTGTTCCGGCTAAAGTCATGAAACAGCTTGGTGCCGACATCTTAAGATTATGGGTATCGTCAGTGGATTATCAGGCGGACGTTCGCGTGTCTGACGCCATTCTGAAGCAGGTTGCGGAAGTATACCGGAAAGTCCGCAACACGTTCCGCTTCCTTCACGGCAACCTGTTCGATTTCAATCCAAGCGTCAATGCCGTTGATGTAAAAGATCTCCGCGAAGTGGATCAATATATGCTGATCAAGCTGAATAAGCTGATTGATAAGGTGAAAAAAGCGTACGATGAATATGAATTTGCGGTTGTTTATCACAGCATTCACAATTTCTGTACGATCGAGCTCAGCTCCTTCTATCTTGATTTTGCAAAAGATGTTGTGTACATCGAGCATGCGGATCATCCGGACCGCCGCAGCATGCAGACCGTCTTTTATGAAACGCTGCTGGCTTTAGTGAAGCTGACGGCGCCGATTCTCCCGCATACGGCGGATGAAATGTGGTCTCACTTATCATTTGTTGAAGAAGCAAGCGTGCAGCTGACAGATATGCCGGAAACCATTGCTGTTCCGGACAGTCAAGCGACAGAAGAAAAGTTCGACCGCTTCATGGAGCTTCGAAACGACGTGCTGAAAGCTTTGGAAACAGCCCGTAACGAAAAAATTATCGGAAGATCATTGGAAGCGAGCCTGACTTTGTATCCGAACAAAGAAAACCGCGACCTCTTGTCATCCATTAAAGAAAACATCGCGCAGCTGTTTATCGTCTCAGAACTGACAGTAAAAGACGAAAGTGAAGCGCCTGAAAACGCGCAAAGTTTCACAACAGGAAAAATGACCGTAGAAAAAGCGGAAGGCCAGATGTGTGAACGTTCCCGCGTCATTTCTAAAGATGTCGGAGCCAATCCGAAATATCCGACATTATCACTGCGCAATGCGGAAATCGTTGAAAAATATTATCAAAAATAATAAATGGGAAAGCGCCTGGTGTCAGCCGGGCGCTTTTTTACATGCCACTAATGTCATCGATTAGAACGACAGGAAAAATCTTATGGGCTTCAAATGGCGCTCTGGGGGCAACAATAAAGCCATAACATCAAGAGCAGGAGTTGTGATGAATGAATGATCAACTGACCGCAATCCACACGGAGCTTCTCATGATGAAAGAAGAACTTCAATCAAGATTATTCGAATATTCTTGCTTTCAAATGTCAGCATCTGTTGAACCTTCAATGAACGACCAAGAAGCAACTCTGATCTATCATATAAAAGAAGAACTTCAGGACGTTCTTCTTGCCCTGTCTAAGTTTGAAAACAATACGTACGGTTATTGTGAAAAAACAGGCGCCCCCATTCCGATTGAAAAACTTGCGGTGTTGCCGACGGCCAGAACCGCTGATGATTTTTATTATCCCGCTCAATTTGAAAAGAAAACCCTTCCATATTGGGAACCCGGAGATTATGCATATGATCAGGCGCTGTATGAGTGACAGCGTCTGTTTGCATGCGCTTATGATCTGCCTTTACTCTGGCATCTTTTACTGATAAAATTCATAAAGGATAAAAGTAACTGTATACTGGAGGAACGTGTGTGCTTTATTATCTTATCGCTCTTTTTATTATTATTGCCGACCAATTGACCAAATGGCTTGTCGTCAGCCATATGGAATTGGGACAAAGCATACCTGTCATCGATCAGGTGCTTTATATCACATCTCATCGCAACACGGGAGCGGCGTGGGGTATTTTAGCCGGCCAAATGTGGTTTTTCTACGTCATTACCATCGCCGTGATTATCGGAATCGTTTATTACATACAGCGTTATGCAAAAGGGCAGATGTTACTCGGAATTTCTCTCGGCTTAATGCTGGGCGGTGCGGCCGGAAACTTTATTGACCGGGCGGCGCGCCAGGAAGTGGTGGATTTTATTCATGTCATCATCGTGGATTATCACTATCCGATTTTTAATATCGCGGACTCCTCACTGTGCGTCGGTGTAATACTTTTATTTATTCATATGCTGTTTGACAGCGGGAAAAAGAAGGAGCAATAACATGAATCAATTTGAGATAACCGTTCAGCCTGAACAAAAGAGCGAACGGATTGATAAATTTTTGGCTTCAACGGGAGAAAACTGGTCACGCACTCAAGTGCAGCAATGGGTAAAAGAGGGACTGGTATCCGTTAACGGCAAATCCGTAAAAGCGAATTATAAAATGCAGCCCGGCGATCAGGTAAACGTCACCATTCCTGAACCGGAAGAATTGGACGTGCTTGCAGAACCGATGGATTTGGACATTTACTATGAAGACCAGGATGTCTTGGTTGTGAACAAACCGCGGGGCATGGTTGTACACCCGGCGCCCGGCCATGTGACAGGGACGCTTGTAAACGGACTGATGGCTCACTGCAACGACCTTTCCGGCATTAACGGCGTCATGCGCCCGGGAATCGTCCACCGGATTGATAAAGATACTTCCGGTCTGTTAATGGTCGCTAAAAACGATATGGCGCATGAATCACTCGTTAATCAGCTCGTCAATAAAACCGTGACCAGAAAGTACACAGCGGTTGTCCACGGGATGATTTCACATGATGACGGAACGATTGACGCTCCGATCGGGAGAGATAAAAAAGACCGTCAAAGCATGACCGTAACAAGAGAAAGCAGCAAAAACGCCGTCACGCATTTCCACGTGCTTGAGCGTTTTCAAGATTTCACGCTCGTAGAGTGCCGTCTTGAGACCGGAAGAACGCATCAGATCCGTGTTCATATGAAATATATCGGGTTTCCTTTGGCGGGCGATCCGAAATACGGACCGAGAAAAACCGTTGATTTTAACGGTCAGGCGCTTCATGCCGGAATATTAGGTTTTGACCATCCGCGGACGGGCGAATACATTGAGTTTGAAGCGCCCCTTCCTGAAGATATGAAAAAACTCATTGAAGATTTAAGAAATAGCCGTTGACAGCGAGTTTCTTTTCTGAAATAATAAAAACAAGCTGAATAGATTCTTTAACACAGTCCAGAGAGGCTGAGAAGGATAACGGATAGGACAGAAGAGATACGCATGTGTCTTCGTCCTGGAAAGGAACCCCTCTATGCTCTGGCAGGAGGGGTTTTTTCTTCTTATATACGAATGGAGAGGTGTCACGAGTGAATCAAAAAGCTGTTATTCTCGACGAACAGGCGATCAGAAGGGCGCTCACAAGGATAGCCCATGAAATGATCGAACGGAATAAAGGAATGAATGACTGCATTCTTGTAGGAATTAAAACAAGAGGCATTTATTTAGCGAAGCGGCTGGCCGAGCGAATCGAACAGATTGAAGGGAATCCGGTCACCGTCGGGGAAATCGATATCACCCTTTACCGTGACGATCTCACGAAAAAAACGAGCAATGAAGAGCCGCTTGTAAAAGGCGCGGACATTCCGGCCGATATCACAGACCAAAAGGTCATTGTGGTTGATGATGTGCTTTATACCGGCCGGACGGTGAGAGCTGCGATGGATGCCCTCGTTGATGTCGGGCGGCCGTCATCGATACAGCTTGCCGTGCTTGTCGACAGAGGGCACCGGGAACTGCCGATCAGAGCGGACTATATCGGGAAAAACATTCCGACCTCAAAAGCTGAAAAAGTGATGGTTCAGCTGAGCGAAGTTGATCAGACTGATATGGTCGCCATTTATGAAAATGAATAATCACCCTTTTTAAATGCATTCCAGAGAGTTTGCAAAGAGGATTTTAAAACACAAAGCCGGGCGGATCGACGCGGCCGGGTTTTGTATGCCTCTTTGCGCAAAAAGCAAAGAGGTTTTTTTATACCATTTGAAAGTCAACCGGGAGGAAAACGCCATGAGTAAGAAAAAAGTAAACCTGGGAGTCAGGGACGTCCCCAATCCATTGTCCTGGCTGTCATTCAGCCTGCAGCATTTATTCGCCATGTTCGGCTCAACCATACTCGTGCCGAAACTGGTCGGAATGAGCCCGGCTGTGGCGCTTGTCACGAGCGGAATCGGGACACTCGCCTATCTCTTGGTGACAAAAGGCCAGATTCCCGCTTATCTCGGCTCATCATTCGCCTTTATATCACCGATTATCTTAGTGAAGGCGACGGGAGGGCCGGGGGCTGCCATGGTCGGCGCTTTCCTGGCGGGAATTGTGTACGGCCTGATCGCACTTCTCATCAGGCAGCTTGGAACGGGGTGGCTGATGAAGCTGCTGCCCCCGGTGGTCGTCGGGCCGGTCATCATCGTCATCGGCCTCGGACTGGCAAGCACAGCCGTCAATATGGCAATGTATGCTGATCCGAATGCGAAGGAACTCGTCTACAGCTTGAAACATTTCAGTGTAGCCGGCGTCACTTTGGCAATCACCATTATCTGCGCCATCTTTTTACGAGGATTTTTAAGCCTGATTCCGGTATTGATCGGCATTATAGGCGGATATCTGTTTGCGCTGACACAGGGCATCGTCAATTTTCAGCCGGTCATTGATGCAAAGTGGTTCGCCGTTCCTGAATTTATCATCCCTTTCAAAGACTATACGCCGTCAGTGACATTGGGCATTGCGGCTGCGATGGTGCCGGTCGCTTTCGTGACGATGTCAGAACATATCGGCCACCAAATGGTGCTGAGTAAAGTCGTCGGACAGGATTTCATTAAAAAGCCGGGACTGCACCGCTCCATAATGGGGGACAGCGTAGCGACGATTATCGCTTCGTTAATCGGCGGCCCGCCGACGACAACATACGGCGAAAACATCGGTGTACTGGCAATTACGAGAGTTTTCAGCGTTTTTGTCATCGGCGGCGCGGGTGTGATTGCGCTGTGCTTCGGATTTATCGGAAAAGTTTCAGCGCTGATCAGTTCTGTTCCGTCCGCGGTTATGGGAGGCGTTTCCTTCCTGCTCTTCGGAATTATCGCCTCCAGCGGCTTAAGAATGCTGATTGACAACAACATTGATTATGAAAACAAGAGAAATTTAATTATCACGTCCGTCATCCTCGTGATCGGCGTCGGAGGGGCTTTTATTCAAGTATCAAAAGGTGGGTTCCAAATATCCGGCATGGCGCTTGCGGCAATTGTCGGAGTCATCCTGAACCTTATCCTGCCGCATGCAAATGAAGAAGACGCGATTGCATCAGAAAAACAAAATCATATGTAAACCTTTTAAAGAAAGTCCAGAGAGGCTTGGAAGGGTTATAACGGGAAGAAGCTGTACGCCGCTTCTCTCTTTAACCGCACCCCGAGTCTATAGACCGGGGTGTTTTTTTACGGCCTTCAAGCGGAAACGGAGGAGAAAAATATGAATCATTTAACGGCAATGTCTGAACTGAGCACTGCTGAAATTACAGAACTGCTGCGTGAGGCAAAAGCGATAAAAGAGGGAACAGTCCGCCCCGATCTCGCGGGGAAATTCGTTGCGAATCTGTTTTTTGAACCGAGCACGAGAACGCGGTTCAGCTTTGAAGTGGCGGAAAAGAAACTCGGAATGAACGTGCTCAGCTTAGACGATACGAGCACAAGCGTTCAAAAAGGCGAGTCCTTATATGACACGGTCAAAACACTGGAATCAATCGGAGCGGACGCCTGCGTCATCCGGCACAGCACGGATGAATATTACAAAGATCTGACCGGCAGAGTCAATATTCCGATCTTAAACGCCGGCGACGGCTGCGGCCAGCACCCGACTCAGTCATTGCTCGATTTAATGACGATTCAAGAGGAATTTGAGTCCTTTCAGGGCCTGACGGTTTCCATTCATGGCGATATCAAACACAGCAGGGTGGCAAGGTCGAATGCCGAGGTGCTGACAAGGCTCGGCGCACGCGTGCTGTTTTCTGGTCCGCCGCAATGGCAGGATGAGAAAAACGCCTTCGGCACCTGTGTTCAGACGGATGAAGCCATACAAGCTTCAGATGTCGTCATGCTGCTCCGCATCCAAAATGAAAGGCATCAGACAGAAGCCGACCAAAAAGGCTACCTGGAAGCATACGGGCTGACCGCAAAGCGGGCGGGGAGCATGAAGCGGCATGCCATCATCATGCATCCCGCACCGGTGAACAGAGGAGTCGAAATTGACACAACATTAGTGGAATGCGGAAAATCAAGAATCTTTAAACAAATGGAAAATGGCGTGTATATCAGAATGGCAGTCTTAAAAAGAGCACTGCAAACCAATGTGAAAAGGGGAGAAGCGGCTTATGTCTTATCTCATTAAAAACGGCTGGATGTTAAATGAACAGGGAGAAAAAGTGGCACAGGATATCCGGGTAACGGGTGAATTCATTACGGAAACCGGGCTTCTGACAGCGAAAGACGGAGAAACGGTGATCGACGCTGAGGGACTGTTCGTTTCACCGGGGCTCGTAGACCTTCATGTCCACTTCAGAGAACCGGGCGGCGAGAAAAAAGAAACCATTGAGACGGGCTCTAAAGCCGCGGCGCGGGGCGGTTTTACTACAGTCGCAGCCATGCCGAATACAAGGCCGGTGCCGGATACGAAAGAGCAGATGGAATGGCTGCAAAACCGGATCAAAGAAACCTCATCTGTCAGGGTCCTTCCTTACGCATCAATTACGATCAGACAAATCGGCGAAGAAATGACAGATTTTGAGGCGCTTCATGAAGCGGGCGCATTCGCCTTCACCGATGACGGCGTCGGCGTTCAGACGGCAGGAATGATGTATGAAGCCATGAAACGGGCGGCTTCAATGAATAAAGCGATTGTCGCTCATTGTGAGGATAACTCGCTTATTTACGGCGGAAGCGTGCATGAAGGATCTTTTTCAAAAGCGAACGGCCTGAACGGCATACCTTCCATTTGTGAAGCGGTACATATCGCCCGTGACGTCCTGCTGGCGGAAGCGGCGGGCTGCCATTACCATGTGTGTCATATCAGCACGAAAGAATCCGTCAGAGCCGTAAGAGACGCAAAAAAAGCGGGAATCCGCGTGACGGCGGAAGTGTCGCCGCACCACCTGCTGCTTTGTGACGAAGATATCCCGGGACTTGATACCAATTTTAAAATGAATCCGCCCCTTCGCAGCAAAGAGGACAGAGAGGCGCTGATTGAAGGGCTTTTAGACGGCACGATTGATTTCATCGCCACTGACCATGCGCCGCATACAGAAGAAGAGAAAAACACGGATATGAAGCTTGCGCCTTTCGGTATCGTCGGTTTAGAAACAGCCTTTCCGCTTCTGTACACACATTTTGTGAAAAACGGGACGTGGACGCTGAAGCAGCTGGTTGATTTCATGACGGTAAAACCTTGCGAGGCATTCGGTCTTCCGTACGGAACGCTTGCACCGGGGGCGCCGGCTGACATTACCCTGATTGATCTGGAAAAAGAAGCGGCCATTGACAAAGATACATTTTTATCTAAAGGAAAAAATACGCCATTCAACAAGATGAAGTGCTTCGGCTGGCCTGTTGCAACGATGGCTGCCGGTAAGCTTGCATATGAAGAAGGGAGACTCGTCAAATGAAAAGAAGACTAGTGCTGGAAAATGGAGCGGTATTTGAGGGTGAAGCATTCGGGAGCCTGGAACATACCGCGGGTGAAGTTGTATTCAACACGGGAATGACCGGTTATCAGGAAATTTTATCAGACCCTTCTTACTGCGGGCAGATCGTGACGCTGACGTATCCTCTGATCGGCAACTACGGAATTAACAGAGATGACTTTGAATCCATCACTCCTTTTGTAAAAGGGCTGATCGTAAAAGAACTGTGCGAGCTGCCTTCCAACTGGCGTTCGGCTTACACGCTTGACGAGTATTTGAAAATGAAAAATATCCCCGGCTTACAAGGGATTGACACGAGAAAGCTCACAAGAATGATCCGCACGGCCGGCGCATTAAAAGGAACGTTTGCTTCAAGCGAGGAGAATGTCGGTGAGGTTCTTGCAAGGCTGAAAGAAACGGAACTGCCGAGAAATCAAGTCGCTCAAGTATCTGCGAAAACGGCATATCCGAGTCCGGGCCGCGGCAAACGCATCGTACTCGTCGATTTCGGTATGAAGCACGGCATTTTAAGAGAGTTAAACAAAAGAAAATGCGATGTCATCGTTGTGCCGTACAATGTAACGGCGGAAGAAGTGCTTCAGCTCAAGCCGGACGGCATCATGCTTTCTAACGGACCCGGAGATCCGAAAGATGTGCCGGAAGCCATTGAAATGATAAAAGGCATACTCGGGAAGGTGCCGTTATTCGGAATCTGCCTCGGCCACCAATTATTTGCGCTGGCATCCGGAGCGGAAACGGAAAAAATGAAATTCGGACACAGGGGTTCCAATCATCCGGTTAAAGAGCTTGCGACAGGGAAAGTCGCTTTAACCGCCCAAAACCACGGATATACAGTTTCTTCAATAGATGAGACAGAGCTTGAAGTGACGCACATTGCGATCAATGATCAAACGATCGAAGGACTCAAGCATAAAACATTGCCGGCATTTACGGTTCAGTACCACCCTGAAGCTTCACCGGGGCCGGAAGACGCCAATCATTTATTTGACAGATTCATTGACTTGATCGAAACAACTGAGAAAGAAGGGGAAGCGGTATGCCAAAACGCATAGATATTAAAAAGATTTTAGTGATCGGATCAGGCCCGATTATTATCGGACAGGCGGCGGAATTTGATTATGCGGGCACACAGGCGTGTCTCGCTTTAAAGGAAGAAGGCTATGAAGTCATTCTCGTCAACTCGAATCCGGCAACGATTATGACGGATACGGAAATGGCTGATCGGGTATACATAGAGCCGCTGACGCCGGAGTTTCTCACGCGTATTATCAGAAAAGAACGGCCGGACGCCATCCTGCCGACTCTGGGAGGACAGACCGGACTGAACCTTGCCGTCGAGCTGTCTGAACTCGGGGTTCTTGAGGAATGCGGGGTGGAAGTGCTCGGCACAAAGCTGTCCGCCATCCAGCAGGCGGAAGACCGCGACTTATTCCGTACGCTGATGAATGAGCTGAATGAACCGGTGCCGGAAAGTGAGATCATCCGCACTTTACAGGAAGCCGAGGAATTTGTCGGCCGGATCGGGTTTCCGGTTATCGTGCGCCCCGCTTACACATTAGGCGGAACGGGCGGCGGCATCTGCTCGAATGAAGCGGAACTGAAAGAGATCGTCGAAAACGGATTAAAACTCAGCCCCGTCCATCAGTGCCTTCTGGAAAAAAGCATTGCCGGTTACAAAGAGATCGAATATGAAGTCATGAGAGACAGCAGAGATCACGCGATCGTCGTCTGCAACATGGAAAATATCGATCCGGTCGGCATCCATACGGGCGACAGCATCGTCGTTGCCCCGAGCCAGACTTTGAGCGACCGGGAATATCAGCTTTTGCGCAATGTTTCATTAAAGCTGATCCGCGCGCTCGGCATTGAAGGCGGCTGTAATGTTCAGCTCGCGCTCGATCCCGACAGCTTCCAATATTACATTATCGAAGTGAATCCGCGGGTGAGCCGCTCATCTGCCCTCGCTTCAAAAGCGACGGGTTACCCGATCGCAAAGCTTGCGGCGAAAATCGCAGTCGGGCTTTCTCTTGATGAAATGATGAATCCCGTAACGGGAAAAACATATGCGGCTTTTGAGCCCGCGCTTGACTATGTCGTTTCTAAAATCCCGCGCTGGCCGTTCGACAAATTTGAGTCGGCAAACCGCAGGCTCGGGACGCAAATGAAAGCCACCGGAGAGGTCATGGCCATCGGACGCACCCTTGAAGAATCGCTGTTAAAGGCGGTCCGCTCACTGGAAGCCGATGTCTATCACCTGGAACTGAAGGATGCGGAAGAGATTTCGGACGGACTTTTGGAAAAACGGATCAGAAAAGCCGGGGATGAACGCCTGTTTTATCTTGCTGAAGCGTTCAGAAGAGGCTATACAGTGGAGCAGCTTCATGAGTTTTCCGCAATTGACGTATTCTTTTTGCACAAGCTCTGGAAGCTGGTCGCTTTTGAAACAGAGCTGAAAGCGGAAAAAGGCAGCCTCGCCGTCCTTCAGACAGCGAAGGAACTCGGTTTCTCCGACAAATATATCAGCCGGGAATGGAATATGCCGGAACAAGAGCTGTACCAAATGCGAAAAGAAGCAGACATCAAGCCTGTATATAAAATGGTGGATACATGCGCGGCGGAATTCGAATCAGAAACCCCGTACTTCTACAGCACATATGAGGAAGAGAACGAATCTGAGGTTACTTCAAGAAAAAGCGTCGTCGTCCTCGGTTCCGGGCCGATCCGTATCGGACAGGGCGTCGAATTTGACTATGCGACCGTTCATTCTGTCTGGGCGATCAAGCAGGCAGGCTATGAAGCGATTATTATCAACAACAATCCTGAGACGGTGTCCACTGATTTCAGCATATCAGACAAACTGTATTTTGAACCGCTGACGGTTGAAGATGTCATGCACATCATTGATTTGGAACAGCCGGAAGGCGTTGTTGTCCAATTCGGCGGGCAGACGGCGATCAATCTTGCGGAAGAATTGAGCGCCCGCGGCGTCAAAATTCTCGGCACATCACTTGAAGATTTAGACCGTGCGGAAGACCGGGATAAGTTCGAGCAGGCGCTTGAGGCGCTGAATGTGCCGCAGCCGCTCGGAAAAACCGCCGTGTCGGTGAACGAAGCTGTCAAAATCGCCGCATCCATCGGCTATCCGGTACTTGTCCGCCCTTCGTATGTGCTCGGCGGCCGGGCGATGGAAATCGTCTATCACGAAGAAGAGCTGCTTCACTATATGAAAAATGCGGTCAAAATCAACCCGCAGCATCCGGTGTTAATCGACCGTTATCTGACGGGGAAAGAAATCGAAGTCGATGCCGTATCTGACGGCGAAACAGTCGTTATTCCGGGAATTATGGAGCATATCGAGCGGGCCGGCGTCCATTCAGGGGATTCAATCGCCGTATATCCGCCTCAGTCTTTAAGCGAAGACATAAAGAAAAAAATCGAACAATACACTGTAGCCTTGGCAAAAGGCCTTAACATCATCGGGTTGCTGAACATCCAGTTCGTACTTTCGAAAGGCGAGGTGTATGTGCTTGAGGTAAATCCGCGGTCAAGCAGAACCGTGCCGTTCTTAAGCAAAATCACAAAAATCCCGATGGCGAACCTGGCGACAAAGGTCATTCTCGGCCAAAAGCTTGCTGATTTCGGCTATCAAGAGGGGCTGCAGCCTGAACAGCAGGGGGTATTCGTGAAAGCGCCTGTCTTCTCATTCGCGAAGCTGAGAAGAGTGGATATCACGTTAGGCCCTGAAATGAAGTCGACGGGAGAGGTCATGGGCAAAGATTCAACCCTGGAAAAAGCGCTCTATAAAGCGCTGATTGCTTCTGGCATTCAAATCCCGAACTACGGCTCAGTGCTGTTGACTGTTGCCGATAAAGATAAAGAAGAAGGACTGCTGATCGCCAAGCGGTTCCACGCCATCGGCTATAAAATCTTGGCAACGGAAGGAACGGCGGCTTATTTGAAAGACGCTCAGATTCCGGCTCAGGTCGTCGGAAAAATCGGCGAAGAAGGGAAAAATCTGCTCGATGTCATCAGAAACGGCGAAGCGCAATTTGTCATCAATACGCTGACAAAGGGCAAACAGCCGGCCAGAGACGGCTTCAGAATCCGCCGCGAATCCGTTGAGAACGGAGTCGCCTGCCTGACATCTTTAGATACGGCCGAAGCCATTTTGCGGGTATTGGAAAGCATGACATTCCGGGCGGATCATATGCCTGCATCCGAAACCAATCAAAAGGCGGCAGTCACGATATGAAAAAAGCGCATTTGACTGTTCAATCCAACTTAGAGATTGCCGACAGGATTTATAAGATGGTGCTGAAAGGAGAGCTTGTCCGGCACCTTACCGAGCCGGGTCAATTTCTTCATCTGAAGGTGAGTGACGCGGTCACGCCGCTATTAAGAAGACCGCTCAGCATTGCGGACGTCAATTTCGCCGCGAATGAAGTATCCGTTATCTACAGAGCTGACGGTGAGGGAACGCGTCTTTTGTCCGAGAAAAAAGAGGGCGGCAGGATAGACGTTCTCGGCCCTCTCGGCAACGGATTCCCCGTCCGGCGGATTGAACCCGGCAAAACCGCGCTGTTAGTCGGAGGCGGAGTCGGGGTTCCGCCTTTGCAGGAACTATCAAAGCGCCTGACGGAAAAAGGCGTAAACGTCATTCATGTGCTTGGATTTCAATCAGCAAAGGATGTTTTTTACGAACAGGAATGTCGTGCGTACGGAGACACCTATGTGGCGACGGCTGACGGAACATATGGAGAGAAAGGATTTGTCACCGATATCATCCGTGAAAAGCAGCTCGAATTCGATGTCCTGCTAAGCTGCGGACCGACACCGATGCTGAAAGCTCTGAAGCAGCAGTACGGCCATAAAGAGGTTTACCTTTCGATGGAAGAGCGGATGGGCTGCGGCATCGGGGCCTGCTTCGCCTGCGTGTGCCGCACGGGTGAAAGCGATACATCCTATGTAAAGGTCTGCCTTGACGGGCCGGTATTTAAAGCTGAGGAGGTGGCGCTGTAATGTTAGAAGTGAATCTGCCGGGTCTCCAATTGAAAAATCCGATCATCCCCGCTTCCGGATGTTTCGGTTTCGGGAAAGAATATGCCGGATTTTACGATTTATCATGTCTCGGAGGCATTATGATTAAAGCAACGACGAACGAAGCCCGCTTCGGAAATCCTACGCCGAGAGTGGCGGAGACAAGCGCGGGAATGCTGAATGCCATCGGACTGCAAAATCCCGGGCTTGAGCATGTGCTCAATCATGAGCTGCCTTGGCTCGAACAATTTGACACGCCGATTATCGCAAATGTCGCCGGTTCTCAGGTGGACGACTATAAAGAAGTGGCCGAGCACATCAGCCAAGCGCCGAATGTGCATGCGCTTGAGCTTAACATTTCATGTCCGAATGTCAAAACGGGGGGGATTGCTTTTGGCACTGATCCCGTCATGGCGGCCGAACTGACAAAAGCGGTGAAAGAAGTTTCCGCAGTGCCTGTGTATGTGAAGCTTTCGCCTAATGTCGCAAACATAGCCGAAATTGCCAAAGCGATTGAAGCGGCCGGTGCTGACGGTCTGACGATGATTAATACACTCATCGGGATGAGGCTCGATCTCAAGACGGGACGGCCGATCTTAGCAAATAAAACGGGCGGACTGTCAGGCCCGGCGATCAAACCGGTCGCCATCCGGATGGTATACGAAGTCAGCCAGGCCGTTCAAATCCCGATTATCGGGATGGGCGGCGTTCAGACCGCAGAGGATGCATTAGAATTTCTTCTTGCGGGAGCGAGTGCGGTTGCCGTCGGCACGGCGAACTTCGTCAATCCGTTCGTCTGCCCGGAAATCATAGAACAGCTCCCCCGTGTGCTGCGCCAACACGGCTTTCAATCTGTAAGTGAATGCATCGGAAGGAGCTGGAAACATGAAAAACAACCTGCCCATCATCGCGCTTGATTTTGCATCAAGGGAAGAGACTTTAACGTTTTTAGACTTGTTTGAAAAGGAAAGGCTTTTTGTCAAAACGGGGATGGAACTTTTTTATCAGGAAGGCCCCGCCATCATTCACCAATTAAAAGAACGGAACTGTGATATATTTTTAGATTTAAAGCTTCATGATATCCCGACTACGGTCAATAAAGCGATGAGGCGGCTTGCCGGCCTCGGCGTTGATCTCGTCAATGTGCATGCGGCAGGGGGCGCACGCATGATGCGCGCGGCCCTAGAGGGGCTTGAAGAAGGCACGCCGGCAGGCAGAAAACGACCGTCTTTAATCGCGGTGACTCAGCTGACCAGCACTTCAGAGCAGGTGGCGAAGGAAGAGCTTCTGCTGCATAAGCCGCTGTTAGAAACGGTTGTGCATTACGGCAAAATGGCGGAAGAGTGCGGGCTGGACGGAGTGGTATGTTCGGTACATGAAACAAAAGCCATTTATGAAGCGGTCCGGCCTTCATTTCTGACAGTCACACCGGGCATCCGCACGGCCAGTGACGCAGCTGACGATCAAGTCCGGACGGCGACTCCGTTATTTGCGAAAGAAAACGGGTCGTCAGCCATCGTCGTGGGCCGCTCAATTACAAAAGCGGAAAACCCCGTTAAAGCATATGAAGCAATTAAACTGGAATGGGAGGGCGTTCGCCGATGAAACAGGCTATCGCAAAACATCTATTACACATTGAAGCTGTCTTTTTACGCCCGAATGAGCCGTTTACGTGGGCGAGCGGCATTTTATCACCGATCTATTGTGACAACCGTCTGACATTGTCGTATCCAAAAGTGAGAAATGATGTGGCGGACGGGCTCGGAAAACTGCTGAAAGAGCATTTCCCCGAGGCGGAGATGATCGCGGGCACTGCAACGGCGGGCATTCCGCATGCTGCGCTTCTCGCAGACCGTACAGGCGCGCCGATGTGCTACGTCAGAAGCAAACCGAAAGCGCACGGCAAAGGAAATCAAATAGAAGGCGCCATTAAGAAAGGACAAAAAACAGTCGTGATTGAAGACTTGATTTCTACCGGGGGCAGCGTGCTTGAAGCTGCGGCGGCCCTTCAAAGAGAGGGCGCGGAAGTTCTCGGCGTCATTTCCATTTTTACATACGGACTGCCGAAAGCAAAAGAAGCCTTTAAAAAAGCGGGTCTTCCTTATTACTCGTTAACGGATTATGACACGCTGATTGAAGTCGCGCTTGAAAACGGAACGATTCATTCAGCTGACATTGAAAAACTGAAATCATGGAAATTAAATCCCGAGTCAAAAGATTGGTTTAAAAAATAATGACAATAAAAACAGGCCTCAGGGCCTGTTTTATTATTCCTATCAAAAAACTCGGGTTGACTTCTGTTAGAATTGTGCTAAAATTTAGTACAAATCTAAAAAGCTTATCAAGAGCGGCTGAGGGACTGGACCGATGACGCCCGGCAACCTGCGTGAATTGCAAGGTGCCGCATCCAGAAAAATGCACAGCATTTTGAAGATAAGGGCTATACCGGGTCACTGTCTTTCATTCCGCTGGATTGAAAGTTTTTTATATGAAAAAAAGATTGAGGGATAAGACAACCGGCAGAAAACAACAGCTGTTTGATTGTCTCCGGGAGGAGGAAAGAAAAAATGCTAACGTATGACACATGGGAAGAGCCGGCGATTACATTTCCGGAAGACGATTCCTATAAAGGCGCGCTGTCCGTTTTAAAATGGGCATACGGCCACTACGGAGACCAGCTTGTTTACGCGTGCAGCTTCGGGATTGAAGGCATCGTCCTGATCGATTTAATTTCTAAAGTAAAGAAAGACGCGGAAATCGTGTTTCTTGATACGGGTCTTCACTTTAAAGAAACATATGAAACGATTGAAAAAGTGAAAGAGCGTTACCCGGGGCTGAACATTATCCTGAAAAAGCCAAGCCTTACTCTTGAGGAACAGGCCGAGGCTCACGGAGATAAACTGTGGGAAAGAGAACCGAACCAGTGCTGCTACATCAGAAAAATTCTGCCGTTAAGAGAAGCGCTCGCGGGGCATCCGGCATGGCTGTCCGGTCTTCGCCGGGATCAAGGGCCGAGCCGGGCGAATACGAATTTCCTGAATAAAGACGACAAGTTTCAATCGATTAAAGTATGCCCGCTGATCCATTGGACATGGAAAGACATCTGGAGATATACTTCCAAGCATGAGCTGGATTACAATATCCTCCACGATCAGGGGTATCCGAGCATCGGCTGTGAACCGTGCACTTCACCTGCATTTACCGCGGAAGATTTGCGGAGCGGCAGATGGAACGGCATGGCGAAAACAGAATGCGGACTGCATGAATAAAGGAGCTGCACGATGGAATTAGCCGCTATTTTATTCTGCCTGTTTTTTGCCATGAATATCGGAGCCAGCGGAGCCGCGGCTTCAATGGGAGTCGCTTACGGGTCCGGCGCCGTTAAAAAGAAAACGTATGCGCTGATCATTTGCGCGGCCGGAGTCCTGTCAGGGGCGGTTATCGGCGGCGGAGAAGTCGTTAAGACGATCAGCGGCGGAATCATTCCCGAACAAACCATTACGCTCACCATTGTCTGCATTATTATCGGATCGGCGGCGCTATCGTTATTCACGGCGAATGTGCTCGGCATTCCGCTGTCGACGAGTGAGGTCACTGTCGGGGCGATTGTCGGTGTCGGCGTCGCGTACAAAGTATTGTTTTTACAGCATCTTTTGGTCATCGTGAGTTTTTGGGTGCTCGTACCGTTCGTCGCGTTCTGTTTCACGTTTCTCGTCTCGAAGGTATTCAGTTCTCTGAATATTCGAGTCATTTCGAATCGGAAACAGAAGATTTTAGGGATTGTGCTGCTGATTGCGGGGTTTTGGGAAGCTTTTTCAGCCGGAATGAACAATGTCGCAAATGCGGTGGGCCCTTTGGTTGCTGCGGGCGTGCTCAGCGTGTCCAAAGGAACGCTGTACGGAGGCATCTTTGTCGCTCTCGGCGCTCTGCTTTTAGGACGTAAAGTGCTTGAAACCAACGGGAAAAAGATTACGAGATTTTCAGCCGGAGAAGGCATACTGCTTTCAGGAACCGGCGCGGGGCTTGTCATTATCAGTTCCGTCTTCGGTCTGCCGGTCCCATTGGCGCAAGTCACATCATCATCAATTATCGGCATCGGAATGGCCAAAAACGGGCCGAACGTTTTTCATAAAGAAGTCGTGAAAACGATGCTCAAAGTATGGGTCGTTTCGCCGTTTTTGTCACTGTCGATTTCGTATCTGCTTGTCTCCCTGCTGTTAAAAGGAGATTACTATTCCATCTTTATGATGGCCAGCGTGCTTTTGGCAGCTGGCGGAGCCGCCAGTCTGATGAAAGCCATCCGAAAAGAGAAACGCTCTGTCCATGAACAAGGCGGAGGCATTTAACTATTAATCTGAGTTTATTTATCTGTTAACTGGGAGGAGTCATGTATTATGAGTTTAGCACCGCACGGAGGAACATTAATTAATCGGGTGAATGAGCAGTATGATCTTACATCCGTCCAAAAAGAAATTGAGCTTGATTTGATTTCGTTCGCTGATTTAGAGCTGATCGGCATCGGGGGGTACAGCCCGATTGAAGGATTTTTCACAGAAAAAGATTACGTGTCAGTCGTTGAAAATATGCGTCTGGCATCCGGGGTTGTCTGGTCCTTGCCGATCACGCTTCCGGTCGATTCAGAAAAAGCGGCTGAGCTTGCCGTCGGCGACACGGTGAAACTGACTTACGGCGGAGAAACATATGGCGTCGTCGACATCGAAGATATTTATACGCCGGATAAACAAAAAGAAGCTGTTCACGTATATAAAACCGATGATGCCGCGCATCCGGGCGTGAAAAAATTATTTTCACGCGGCGATACGTATATCGGCGGGCCGATCACATTAGTTAAAAAAGCGTCAAAGCAGTTTCCCGAGTTTACATTTGAACCTGCCGATACAAGACGAAGCTTCGAAGAAAAGGGCTGGAAAACCATCGTCGGTTTCCAAACGAGAAATCCGGTTCACCGCGCCCACGAATATATCCAAAAAACCGCGCTTGAGACGGTTGACGGCCTGTTTTTGAACCCGCTCGTCGGTGAAACAAAATCAGATGACATTCCGGCGGATGTCAGAATGGAAAGCTACCAGGTGCTGCTCGATCATTATTATCCGAAAGACCGTGTTTTCCTCGGCGTATTTTTGGCGGCAATGCGGTATGCGGGGCCGAGAGAAGCCATTTTCCACGCGCTTGTCCGCAAAAACTACGGCTGCACGCATTTTATCGTCGGCCGCGATCATGCCGGCGTCGGTGATTACTACGGCACATATGAAGCGCAAGAGCTGTTTGATCAATTTACAGCGGATGAACTCGGGATTACACCGATGAAATTCGAGCACAGCTTCTTCTGCCGGAAATGCGGCAACATGGGAACGGCCAAAACATGCCCGCATGACAGAGAAGACCACGTCATTCTGTCAGGAACAAAGGTTAGAGAAATGCTGCGAAGCGGCGTCATGCCGCCGGCGGAATTCAGCCGTCCTGAAGTTGTCGAGGTGTTGATTAAAGGGCTGAAAACGAAAGAAGAATCAGGCGTTTCTTAAGGAGGAAAATAGAGTGACAAATCGTGATATCGTGTGGCATGAAGCCTCAATAACGAAAGAAGAATACCAGCAGAAAAACAAGCATAAAAGCTCTATCCTCTGGCTGACGGGCTTAAGCGGTTCAGGGAAATCCACGATTGCAAACGCCGCAGCGCGCGAGCTGTTTGAACAAGGCTATCAAGTCATCGTGCTTGATGGTGATAACATCCGCCACGGCTTAAACAAGGACTTAGGTTTTTCCGATGATGACCGCAAGGAAAATATACGCCGAATCGGGGAAGTGGCGAAGCTTTTCGTTCAGCAGGGAACCATCGTCATCACGGCTTTTATTTCTCCGTTCCGTGAGGACAGAGATCAGGTGAGAGAGCTTGTGGCAGAGGGCGAATTTAATGAAATCTATGTGAAATGCGACCTCGATATATGTGAAAAACGCGATCCGAAAGGTTTATATAAAAAAGCAAGAAATGGTGAAATTCCGTTCTTTACGGGGATCGACTCACCGTATGAAGAGCCGAAAGCGCCTGAGCTCGTACTTGATTCAGGCAAATGTGAACGCGAAGAATGCACCGGAAGACTGGTTGACTTTGTGAAAAACAGCTTAGCATAATAGGTCCAAAAAGGCCGCGCAATCAACCGGATATCCCCCCTAATGGCGGGATATGGTAAAATAGCTGAAGTGCGGCCTCGCGGCTGTTCTGGGAAGATTTCAAAACGGATCGGGGAGACATGCTATGGGGAAAGTATTTATCGTTGGAGCCGGTCCGGGAGATCCGGACTTATTAACGGTGAAGGCAATGAAAGCCATACAGAAAGCGGACGTTATATTATATGACAGATTGGTAAGCAAAGAGATTTTACAGTATGCCGGAGAAGAAGCGGATCTGATTTACTGCGGCAAGCTCCCGGATTTTCACATTATGAAACAGGATACGATCAACCGTTTCCTTGTGAAGTATGCGAAAAAAGGAAAAACCGTTGTAAGGCTAAAGGGGGGCGACCCGTTTGTTTTCGGCCGCGGAGGCGAAGAAGCGGAGGCTCTCGCGCAAAACGCCATTCCGTTTGAGATCGTTCCCGGCATTACATCAGGAATCGCGGCTGCTGCTTATGCCGGCATTCCCGTGACGCACAGAGAGGCGAGCTCCAATGTCGCATTCGTTACGGGGCATTATAAACAAGAAGACGACTTTGAAGAAAAATGGAAAGCGCTGGCGACGGGTATTGATACGCTGGTGATTTATATGGGAATTAAAAATATCCGGCAGATTGAAAGAATGCTGCTGGAAAACGGCAGAGACGCCGGCACCCCGGCAGCCTTTATTCATTGGGGAACGACGGACAGGCAAAAAACAGTCGTCTGCACCGTCGGCACGCTTTCAGACACAGTGATAAAAGAAGAAATCAAAAACCCGAGCTTAATTGTTATCGGTGATGTCGTCAATTATCACTGCAAACTGGACTGGTATGCATCTGAACAGAAAAATCTGGATTTGAGCGAGGCGTTGTAAATGAAGCAGGCGATTTTATACATCGGGCACGGAAGCAGGCTGAAAAAAGCGCAGACAGAGTCGGCGGCGTTTTTAAAAGGGTGCATGCCGCACGCTGACGCTCCCATTCAGGAAATCTGTTTTTTAGAACTGCAGGAACCGTCTATTGAAGCGGGATTTGAAGCATGTGTCAGACAAGGCGCCACTCATATTGCGGCCGTGCCTTTGCTGCTGTTGACCGCTGCCCACGCAAAACATGACATTCCGGCTGAAATCGCCCGTGCGGCGGCCCTGCATCCCGATATAAAAGTGACATATGGTGTTCCGATCGGAGTGGACGATGAAGTCGTAAAAGCGGTGCATCATCGCATTGAAGATACCGGAGTGCCCATTGAGCAGGCGAAAGTGGTGCTGATCGGAAGAGGAAGCACAGATCCGGCGGTTAAACATGCCGTCAGTAAGATTGCCGGAAAACTTGAGGCGATTACACCTGTTAAAGAAGTCATCCCTTGTTTTTTAACAGCATGTGACCCGCACTATAAAGAAGTGTTTGCCGGCCTTGAAGAGGATGACGGAGCACCCGTTTTTATCGTTCCATATCTTCTGTTTACCGGGCTTTTAATGACTGAGATTGAACGGGAAGTTCAAAAGCTTCAAACGATCAATCAAAATGTTCATCTCGCTTCATACTTAGGTTTTCACCCGCATATTAAGCAGGCGTTTTTGAACCGTGTGTCAGAAGCTGTTCGAAACCCCGGCGGCCAGTTTGATTTTAAGGGGGGACAGTATGCTGCCTCTGCACATTAATCTAAGCGGAAAAAGAATTATCATCGCGGGCGGAGGCAATGTTGCCTTAAGAAGGCTCAAAACGGTGCTTCCGGAAGGCGCGGATATTACTGTAATCAGTCCCGATGCCCTGCCTGAAATGAAACAGCTGGCGGATGAAGGACGTATTCGCTGGGTTTCCCGTAAAATTGAAATGAAGGATCTCGCGCCCGCTTTTTTCATCATTGCCGCGACAAATGACCGCAGCGTGAATCAGGAGATAGCCGCGACCGCTTCTGAAACGCAGCTGGTCAATTGTGTAAGCGAGGCTGAACAGGGCAGCGTGTATATGCCGAAGATCATCCGCAAAGGTCGCATTCAAGTATCCGTATCAACAAGCGGCGCAAGCCCGGCACATACGAAAAGACTGGCTGAGGACATAGAGCCTCTCATTACTGCTGATTTGGCTGAAGAAGTGGATCGTTTATTTGAGAAAAGAAGAAGATCATAAAAAACACCTTGTCTGTCATCAGGCAGGGTATTTTTTATACTGTCCTGACAGTCCCCGAATGTGAACAATTCAAAACGAAAGCGGGCAGTTTGAATGTTATATGCCGACAAGCGGTCAGGATTGCGAAGTGACGCGGAATATTTATCTGGTCCCGATGCCGCCTGGATTCCGCCCGCATACAAAGGAAAGGTCAGAGACCCGCCCGGATGTGCTCAGGTTCGGCGAGGGAAGGTGACAGTATCCGCCGCCAAATCAGGTGTGACCGTTTTAATCAGAGACGGCCCCGGCGGATCAGGCAGACATGACGGGAAACTGATCAGATACTGTAAAGATCGGTTCTGACGGCTGGGAGAGTTTCGTCTCCGTTTATAAGTAATAAAAAACACCTCCAAGCTGAGTGCGGGTTTCAGCTTGGAGGTGCGTTTATTTTTTCAGCCGTATGACAAGGTCGGCATCAGGTGTGACAAATACGGTATGCTGGCTGTCATAGGTGACAAATCCGGGCTTTGCGCCGTTTGGCTTTTTCACGTGTCTGATTTTTGTATAATCAACGGGAACGGAGCCGGAATCTTTCGCCTTGGAAAAATAAGCGGCGATCGCAGCCGCCTCCAGTATGGATTGTTCATCCGGATCGCTGCTTTTAATCACAACGTGGGAACCGGGAATGTCTTTCGTGTGGAACCATAAATCATCCCTTGCGGCAGCTTTTGTCGTTAAGTATTCATTTTGTTTATTGTTTTTGCCGACAAGAATCGTCAATCCCCGTGAAGATTCATATTGCTCCAAAACAGGAACGTGCTGCTTCTGCTTTTTCTGTCCTCGCTGCTGTTTCGGTCGCAGATATTTGCCTTCCACAAGCTCTTCCCTTATTTCGTGAATATCCTTTGTGGAGGCGGAGGAGAGCTGCTGGATCAGCTGATCGAAATAAGCGATTTCCTCCTCGGCCAGACGGATCTGTTCTTTTACCACCTCGACGGAATTCTTAGCCTTTTGATACTTTGTAAAATACATCTGCGCGTTTTCTGACGGTGTTTTGTTCGGATTTAAAGGAATGGTCACTGTCTTACTTTCTTCATCATAATAATTGATGACTTCCGCTTCTTTGTCACCTTTTTTCAGCATATATAAATTCGCCGTCAGCAGTTCGCCGTATAGCTGGAATTCCTTCGCGTTCTCTGAGTAGTCGAGCGTCTTTTCCAGCTTTTTTATCTTATTGGCGTTCTTTTTCCGTTCATTTGCGACAAATCGCTCGAGATCCTGAGCCTGCTGTTTGACGCGGTCGCGTTCCGCCTTGCCGAAATAAAACCGGTCCAACAGCTCACTCAGTGAGTGAAAGGTGCGCTCCTCTCCGTTTACATGTGTGAGAGACAGGAGATAAAAGTATTCCTTTCCGCCGGCTGTTGTAATGTTTGGTGTAAACCTGCAATCTTTCACGGCATGGAACATTTCAATCAGCGTCTTCGGCAGCGTTATTTTGTTAGCGAGACCCGCTCTGTGAACGGCTTCTTTTGCAAACAGCGGAGAAACACCGGAGAAATGTCTGACGATCTGCTGGTCAAGCCGTCCTTCCTGAAAACTGAGATAACGCAAAACGTCTTCTTCGTCCGCGGCGAGCGGCGAAATTTTTTCCTGAGCGGGAGGAAGCTTGTAATCATAGCCCGGCAGAACGGTCCGGTAGCTGTTCATCGACGGAGATAAATGTTTCAGCCCGTCGATGATGGCTCCTTCTCCGTCAGTCAGGATAATATTGCTGTGCCGCCCCATAATTTCAACATACAGCGTTCTTACGGTTTCGTCGCCGATTTCATTTCTGCTTTTTATGCGGAATATCATAATCCGGTCTAATCCGGCCTGTTCTATTTTCTCAATAAATCCGCCTTCTATATGCTTTCTGAGCAGCGTACAAAACATCGGCGGCTCGCTCGGATTTTCATAGGCCTGATTCGTCATGTGCACCCGTGAATAGCTCGGATGCGCCGATAATAATAATTTATGGTTTTTTCCGTTAGCGCGGATATGGAATATCACATCGTGCTTAAAAGGCTGATGGACTCTCGTGATCCGGCCTCCGGCAATCCGGCTGTTTAATTCATGTGTCATTCCGTATGTAAACATGCCATCAAAAGACATATAAAACACCCTTTCCTTCTTCCTGCATTCGATAATTATAGCATGAAAAGGGACGAGTCAGAATAAGCTTGTTTACAGAGTGACATCTCTAAAGCGAGGCAGGGGAGTGGACGAGAAGAATGAAGTTTCATGAAATGGGACAAACCGATTTGCTGAAAGCAACAAATACGTCCATTAAACAGGGGTTGACCGAAAAAGAGGTGAAAAAACGCCTTGAAAAGCACGGGCCGAACGAGCTTCAGGAGGGCAAGAGGACACCGGCGATCGCCGTGTTTTTCGCCCAATTTAAAGATTTTATGGTGCTCGTGCTGCTGGCGGCAACCTTAATATCCGGGTTTTTAGGCGAATATGTAGATGCCGTAGCGATTATGGCGATTGTATTTGTCAATGGGGTTCTCGGTTTTTTTCAAGAGCGGCGGGCGGAAAAGTCTTTACATGCATTAAAAGAGCTGTCAACGCCGTATGTGTCAGCGTTGCGGGACGGGAGCTGGAAGAAAATTCAGTCCAAGGAGCTCGTTCCCGGCGATATCATGAAATTTTCAAGCGGCGACCGGATTGGCGCGGATGTGCGGATCGTTGAAGCGAAAAGCCTTGAAATTGAGGAATCGGCGCTGACCGGGGAATCAATTCCGGTGGTTAAACAAGCCGATAAATTGAGAAAGCCGGATGTTTCGTTAGGCGACATCAGCAATATGGCGTTTATGGGTACGATCGTAACGCGCGGCAGCGGTGTCGGCGTCGTTGTCGGTACAGGAATGAATACGGCAATGGGGAAAATCGCCGATATGCTGGAATCCGCCGGCAGCCTTTCAACACCGCTGCAGCGAAGACTTGAAGAGCTCGGCAAAATTTTAATTATCGTCGCGCTCCTTTTAACGGTATTGGTCGTTGCAGTCGGCGTCTTACAGGGACATGATCTTTACAGCATGTTTTTGGCCGGGGTGTCATTGGCCGTCGCCGCGATTCCGGAAGGGCTTCCCGCCATTGTTACGGTGGCATTATCAATCGGCGTCCAGCGCATGATCAAACAAAAATCAATTGTCAGAAAGCTCCCGGCGGTTGAAACATTGGGCTGCGCCTCTGTCATTTGTTCTGATAAAACCGGCACGCTGACACAAAACAAAATGACCGTCACCCATATGTGGTCAGGCGGCAAAATTTATAAAGTGTCGGGCATCGGCTATGTGCCGGAGGGCGTTTTCACTCGCGATGAGCGGGAAATCAAGCCGAAAGATGAGAAGATTCTTGAACAGATGCTGGTTTTCGGCGCGTTGTGCAACACATCTGAAATCTCACTGAAAGACGGCCGTTATGTACTCGACGGTGATCCGACAGAAGGAGCGCTGCTGACGGCTGCAAGAAAGGGCGGCTATTCAAACGATTGGCTCAGCGGGCAATACCGCGTGGTTGCCGAGTTTCCGTTTGACTCCGTCCGCAAAATGATGACCGTCATTATAGAGGATAAGGAAAAAAAGCAGTTCGTCATCACTAAAGGAGCGCCCGATGTGCTGATTGACCGCTCGTCACATCTGATGCACGGCGCAAGAAGTACGCCTTTTTCAGGAGAAAAGAAAGCAGAAACGGAAGCGGTTCTGAAAGAGCTGGCGTCGCAAGCTTTGCGTACGATCGCGATTGCTTATAAACCGCTTAAGCCCGGAGAAAAGCCGACAATGGAGCAGGCGGAAAAAAATCTGACGATGCTCGGCTTGTCAGGCATGATTGATCCGCCCCGTCCGGAGGTCAGACAGGCCATTAAAGAATGCCGTGAGGCCGGCATTAAAACGGTTATGATCACAGGAGATCACGTCGAAACGGCAAAGGCCATTGCAAAAGATTTGCGTCTTCTTCCGAAAAAGGGGCGTGTGATGGACGGCAAGACGCTGAATGAGCTTACGGAGAAAGAACTTATCGAAACGGTCGATGATGTCTACGTCTTCGCACGCGTGTCACCTGAACATAAATTGAAAATCGTCAAAGCGTTTCAGGAAAACGGACACGTCGTCGCCATGACGGGAGACGGGGTTAATGACGCGCCGGCCATAAAGCAGGCAGATATCGGTGTTGCCATGGGCGTGACGGGAACGGATGTGGCAAAGGAAGCCTCTTCTCTCATTCTGGTGGATGATAACTTTGCTACGATTAAATCAGCCATAAAAGAGGGACGGAATATCTATGAAAATATAAGAAAATTCGTCCGATATTTGCTCGCCTCCAACGTCGGTGAAATTTTAGTGATGCTGTTTGCGATGCTTCTCGCTCTGCCGCTGCCGCTCGTTCCGATTCAGATATTGTGGGTGAACTTAGTCACTGACGGGCTGCCGGCGATGGCCCTCGGTATGGATCAGCCGGAAGGAGATCTGATGAGGCGGAAGCCGCGGCATCCGAAAGAAGGAGTGTTTGCGCGAAAACTGGGCTGGAAAGTCGTATCAAGAGGGTTTTTAATCGGAGCCGCAACCATTTTAGCGTTTATCATCGTCTATCACCGCAATCCTGAAAATCTGCCCTACGCACAGACCGTTGCATTCGCGACTCTTGTCCTGGCTCAGCTTATACACGTGTTTGACTGCCGGAGCGAAACGTCTGTTTTCTCCCGGAATCCGTTTGAAAATATCTATCTGCTCGGCGCCATCATTTCTTCTATCTTCCTGATGGTCATCGTCATCTATTATCCGCCGCTGCAGCCGATTTTCAAAACAGTGCCGATTACGCCGGGCGATTGGATGCTGATTATCGGGATGTCGGGCATACCTACTTTTTTGCTGGCGGGTTCACTTTTGACAAGAAAAAAATAATTCCATATGATATAATCTTAGGGGTAATAGCATGTCTATTGCCCTTTTATTTTGATAACGGGAAAGAATTGGGTGTTTCATATGATACGGAGTATGACAGGCTTCGGCAGCGCAAGCAGCACAAAAGGCGATCTCTCGGCAACCGTTGAATTGAAATCCGTCAATTACCGGTTCAAAGAAGTGAACGCCCGCCTGCCACGGCCTTTGCTATATGTAGAGGATAAGCTGAAACAAACGATATTGCAGCATATACAGCGCGGAAGAGTAGAGCTGTTTCTCACTGTAAACAGTGACGCGCTCATAAAAAGAAGCCTGAACATCGATTGGGAGCTCCTTGATGAATATGTGAGCGCCGCACGCGTCATGAAAGAGCGCTACAGCCTGGCCGCAGAACCCGATGCAATGGATTTCTTTAAATTTGAACATATTGCGCAGATACACGAAGAACAGATGCGTGATGACAAGCTTGAAGAAGTCATCAGGGAAGCCGCTGAGCTGGCTGTAAAGGAACTTTGTGACATGAGGGAAAAAGAAGGACGGCTTTTGGCGGAAGACTGCTTTCTGCACATTGAGCGGCTTGAGACGCTGTCCGAACAGGTGAAAGAGCGCGCTTCGGCCGTTGTTATTCAATACCGCGAGCGTCTTTACGCCCGAATGAAGGAATGGACGGAGGACGCACTCGACGAAAGCAGGCTGATCACGGAATGCGCCATTTTCGCCGACCGTTCTGATATCACGGAAGAAATTACCAGATTGAAGAGCCATTTTGTTCAATTCCGTGATATATTAAAAGAAGGCGGGGCAGTCGGCCGCAAACTTGATTTCCTTGTTCAGGAGCTTAACCGGGAAGCGAACACGATCGGCTCAAAAGCCAATGATCATCAAATCACAAAGCTTGTCGTTGAAATGAAAAGTTCTATTGAAAAATTGAAGGAACAAGTGCAAAATATAGAATAGCGACTGTGCGTATTGTTTACAGACGGTCTCTTCAGGTTACACTAGAGACGTCTATTTTACAGGGGGAACGTAGAAGATGACGATTAAACTGATTAATATCGGATTTGGCAATATCATCTCCGCCAATCGGATGATTTCGATTGTCAGCCCGGAGTCTGCGCCAATAAAGCGAATGATCCAGGATGCAAGAGACCGCGGAATGCTAATAGACGCTACATACGGACGAAGAACCCGTGCAGTTGTCGTCATGGATAGTGATCACATTATCTTATCTGCCGTCCAGCCTGAGACAGTTGCACACAGACTTTCTGTGAAAGAAGAAATTATGGATGAAGGGCAGGGGTAATTGCCGCATGAAAGAAAGAGGGTTATTAATCGTTCTCTCAGGTCCCTCCGGAGTTGGAAAAGGAACGGTTCGGCAAGCAATATTTTCACAACAGGACACAAAATTTGAATACTCAATTTCAGTCACGACGAGAAACCCGAGAGAGGGCGAGGTCGACGGCGTCGATTATTTCTTTAAATCTAGAGATGAATTCGAACGCATGATTGAAAACAACAAACTGCTTGAGTGGGCGGAATATGTCGGCAACTATTACGGAACGCCCGTTGATTATGTCGAACAGACGCTTCAAGAAGGAAAAGACGTCTTCTTAGAGATTGAAGTGCAGGGCGCGCTCCAAGTGCGGAATGCATTTCCGGAAGGCCTGTTTATCTTCTTAGCGCCGCCGAGTCTTTCTGAACTGAAAAACAGAATCGTGACAAGAGGGACTGAAACCGACGATTTAATCGAAAACAGAATGAATGCCGCAAAAGCTGAAATCGAAATGATGGACGCGTATGATTATGTCGTTGAAAACGACGATATCCAAACGGCTTGCGATAAGATTAACGCAATCGTTCTCGCCGAGCACTTAAAACGTGAACGCGTCGCTCCGAGATATAAGAAAATGCTGGAGGTAGAATAACTTATGTTAGATCCGTCAATTGACTCTTTAATGAATAAATTAGATTCTAAATATACGCTGGTGACCGTGTCTGCAAGACGCGCGCGTGAAATGCAGATCAAAAAAGACCAGCAGATTGAACATACCATTTCTCACAAATATGTAGGCAAAGCTTTAGAAGAAATTGACGCGGGCCTGCTTTCGTTTGAAAGAGAAGACAGCGAATAACAAGCACACGTAGCAACCTATCTCTACATAGGTTGTTATTTTTTTCCGTTTGGGATTTGTCCAATGCTTTCATAAAGGGGAGAAGACTTCATGAAAAACCGAAACATTCTGCTATGCGTAAGCGGAGGAATTGCCGTTTATAAAGCTTCCGCACTCACGAGCAAGCTGGTTCAGGCCGGCGCAAACGTCAAAGTGATTATGACTGAGTCCGCGCGTGAGTTTGTTTCTCCGCTGACATTTCAGGCGCTGAGCCGGAATGAAGTGTATACAGATACATTTAATGAACAAAATCCGAAGGTGATTTCTCATATTGATGCCGCTGACTGGGCGGATTTAATTATTGTCGCGCCCGCTACGGCAAATATCATCGGCAAGCTTGCCAACGGAATTGCTGACGATATGCTCACAACGACGGTGCTGGCGGCTGAGGCCCCGGTCTGGGTGGCGCCTGCGATGAATGTCCATATGTATGATCATCCGGCGGTGAAACGGAATATCTCTGTGCTTTATCAGGACGGGGTCCGCTTTATCGAGCCGAGTGAAGGCTATTTGGCATGCGGATATGTCGGCAAAGGAAGGCTGGAGGAGCCGGAGCTTATTGTTGAGCGTGTCAGAGAGCATTTTAAGGAGCCTGAAGACGATGCGCCGCTGAAAGGAAAACATATTGTCATTACGGCCGGTCCGACGCGCGAAGCCGTGGACCCTGTCCGCTTCTTCACAAATAAATCCACCGGCAAAATGGGCTACGCCGCTGCTGAAGCCGCCGTCCGTCTCGGAGCGCGGGTGACGCTGATTTCAGGTCCGGTGTCAATAGAGCCGCCAGTCGGGCTGTATCAGTTTCTTCCTGTGCAATCGGCAGCTGATATGAAAGAAGCCGTGCTTTCTGTGTTTGATTCATGCGACATGGTGATTAAGACGGCGGCCGTGGCCGATTTTACGCCGGCGGCTGTTTCTGATCACAAAATGAAGAAGAAAGACGGTTCGCTCGTGATCGAATTCAACCGTACGGCAGACATACTGAAAGAACTCGGCGAACGGAAAACACACCAGCTGCTGGTCGGATTTGCGGCTGAAACGCAAGACGTCGAACGCTATGCGCGCAGAAAACTCGAACAGAAAAACCTTGATATGATCGTTGCGAATAATGTGAAAGCGGAAGGGGCCGGATTTGGCACGGATACGAATGTCGTCACCTTCTATTTCCGGGACGGAAGAAAACGGGAGCTTGCGCTTATGTCTAAACTTGATGTTTCCTTTGAAATGCTGAAGGAAATGACCGCTTTGAAAGCCGAGGACCGAAAACCGGTATGAATGTAGCAGAAGTCATTGTCGATGTCAGCTCCAAAAACATTGACAGACCCTTTGATTACAAAATTCCCGATCATTTAAAAGGGATGATCGAAGTCGGCATGCGGGTGATTGTCCCGTTTGGCCCGCGCAAGCTTCAAGGATTTGTGACCGGTTTGAAAGATTCGTCTGAATTAAACGGCGGCTCAATGAAGGAAGTCGAGAAGCTTCTTGATTTGACGCCCGTTCTGACTGAGGAACTGATGCAGCTGTCTTCATGGCTTTCTGACAAAACGCTGTCGTTTAAAATCACGGCGCTTCAGGCAATGCTGCCCGCCGCACTGAAGGCGAAGTACGAGAAAGAGCTGAAAGTCGTTGACGAAGAAGCGCTGACACCGGACATCAAACAGCTTTTCAGGAATCAAAAAAGTCTTCTGTACTCGGATATTACCGATGAAAGCATTCTTTCGTCACTTCAGAAATTCGTGCGCAAAGGAAGCATTGATGTCACATATAAAGTCGCCCAAAAAACGAATAAAAAAATGATCCGCATGATCGAAGCGGGGGCAGACAAAGAAGAACTCGCCCGGCACGCAGGTTCATTGACAAAACAGGCTTCTAAACAGCTCGCCGTGCTTACTTATTTTATCGGCGGGGGAGCAAAGATTTCCGCGGCCGAGCTTTGCAAAAAGACCGATTCCAGTTCCGCGACGCTGAAAACGCTTCTTAAAAAGGGGCTTCTTACGGAAAGCTTTGAGGAGGTTTACCGCGATCCTTATCAGGACAGAATGTTCAAAAAAACAGAGCCGCTCTCTCTTACAGAAGAGCAGCAGGCCGCTTTTGAGCCGATTAAACAAGCCGTAGCCGATCATGTCCATCACGTCTTTCTGCTTCACGGCGTCACGGGAAGCGGCAAGACGGAAATTTACCTGCAATCCATTGAAAAAGTGCTGGCAAAAGGACAAGAAGCTATCGTGCTCGTTCCGGAAATCTCGTTGACACCGCAAATGGTCAACCGTTTTAAAGGCCGCTTCGGCTCGCAGGTTGCGGTCATGCACAGCGGATTATCCACAGGTGAAAAATACGATGAATGGCGGAAGATTCAGCGCAAGGAAGTCCGGCTTGTCGTCGGAGCCAGATCGGCCATCTTTGCCCCGTTTGAAAATCTCGGCATGATCATTATTGATGAAGAGCACGAATCTTCCTATAAGCAGGAGGAAATGCCGCGGTATCATGCAAAGGACGTAGCCATCCACCGGGCCGAGCATCACAGCTGTCCGGTCGTCCTCGGGAGCGCCACGCCGACATTGGAATCATTTGCGCGGGCGAAAAAAGGCGTTTATGAGCTGCTTCCGTTAAAACATCGCGTAAATCGCCAGCTCATGCCTGACGTTTCTCTCGTTGATATGAGAGAAGAACTGAGAAACGGCAACAGATCAATGTTTTCAAGAGAGCTGATGGAACAGCTGGAAGAGAAGCTTGCAAAAAAAGAGCAGGCCGTCCTTTTCCTGAATAAACGGGGGTATTCCTCGTTTGTGATGTGCCGGGACTGCGGTTATGTGCCGCAATGTCCGCATTGCGACATTTCAATGACTTATCACCGCTACGGACAAAGGCTGAAATGCCATTACTGCGGCCATGAGGAACCTGTCCCGGGAACATGCCCGGAATGCGGCAGCGAACATATCCGCTTTTTCGGCACGGGCACGCAGCGTGTGGAGGAGGAGCTTACCAAAGTGCTGCCTCAGGCGCGCGTGATCAGGATGGATGTGGACACCACTTCAAGAAAAGGCGCCCATGAAAAACTGTTGTCAGCGTTCGGTGAAGGGAAGGCGGATATCCTGCTCGGTACGCAAATGATCGCAAAAGGGCTTGATTTTCCGAACGTGACGCTCGTCGGAGTATTAAGCGCAGATACGACGCTTCACATCCCTGATTTCAGGGCTGCGGAGAAGACATTCCAGCTGCTGACGCAGGTAAGCGGACGGGCCGGGCGGCATGAAAAGCCGGGAACGGTGGTCATTCAAACGTATACACCGTCTCATTACAGCATTCAGCTGACGAAAACGCACGACTATGAAACTTTTTTTCAGCAGGAAATGGCGCACAGACGGGCCCAGTCATACCCGCCTTATTATTACGTGGCGCTGGTGACCGTTTCTCATGAAGAAGCGGCAAAAGCCGCGGTCACCGCAGAAAAGATTACAAACTATTTAAGAGCGGGATGCGGGCCTGATACGAAAATTCTCGGGCCGGCGGCTTCCCCGATCGCCAGGATCAAAGATAGATATCGCTATCAATGCGTGATAAAATACAGACAGGAAAACGAGTTGCAGATTCAGTTGAAAAAGATACTGGAGCACTATAAACGCGACATTGCGCAAAAGCATGTAATGATTTCAATCGATATGAATCCGTACATGCTGATGTAACATTAGTTTTTGGAGGGCAAAATTTTGGCTGTGAAAAAAATCGTCACACACCCGGCGGAGGTTCTGGAAACACCTGCCGAAGAAGTGACAGTGTTTGATAAAAAATTAAAAAAACTGCTTGATGATATGTACGATACGATGCTCGAAATGGATGGCGTCGGCCTCGCCGCGCCGCAAATCGGCATTTTAAAAAGAGCGGCCGTCGTGGACATCGGTGAAGAAAGCGGCCGGATCGACCTTGTAAATCCGGTTATTCTTGAAAAGAGCGGTGAACAGACCGGAGTCGAGGGCTGCTTAAGCTTTCCCGGGGTTTACGGCGATGTCACCCGCCCGGATTACGTAAAGGTAAAAGCCTATGACCGTAAAGGAAAACCGTTTATTTTAGAAGCGGAGGGTTTTTTGGCCAGAGCCGTTCAGCATGAAATGGATCATTTAGACGGCATTTTATTCACATCAAAAATTACGGCTTACTACACTGAAGAAGAACTGGCAGAAATGGAAGGATGATTGGATGACAAGGATCGTTTTTATGGGAACGCCCGACTTTTCAGTTCCCGTCCTGCGCACGCTTATTGAAGACGGATATGAAGTGGTTGGTGTCGTTACGCAGCCTGACCGCCCGAAAGGCAGAAAAAAAATCATGACGCCCCCTCCTGTAAAGGCTGAAGCTGAACGTCACGGCATTCCCGTGCTTCAGCCCGAAAAAGTAAGGCTCGAAGAAGAAATAGAAAAAGTGCTCAGCCTGAAGCCGGACCTGATTGTTACGGCGGCATTCGGACAGATCCTCCCCAAGCAGCTGCTGGACGGCCCGAAATACGGCTGTATCAACGTACACGCGTCACTATTGCCTGAATTAAGAGGCGGAGCGCCGATACATTATTCGATTCTCCAAGGCAAGAAGAAAACGGGCGTGACGATCATGTATATGGTTGAAAAGCTTGATGCGGGCGATATGATTTCTAAAATCGAAGTGGAAATTGATGAAACGGATAACGTCGGCACGCTTCACGACAAATTAAGCATAGCGGGGGCAAAGCTTTTGTCAGAGACCGTTCCGAACGTCATTTCCGGGAATATTAAACCGATCAAACAGGACGAATCAAAAGCGACTTACGCGCCTAACATTAAGCGTGAGCAGGAGCTGATTGATTGGGCAAAGCCCGGAGAAGAGATTTACAACCAGATCAGAGGTTTAAACCCTTGGCCTGTCGCCTATACAACTTTGAACGGTCAAAATATTAAAGTATGGGCTTCTGAAAAAGTTGCGGCAAAAACTGAAGCTGCGCCCGGAACAGTCATCCGCACGGAGCAAAACGGCATTGTCGTCGCATCAGGAAACAGCACAGCCCTTTTAATCACTGAGCTGCAGCCGGCGGGAAAAAAACGGATGAAGGGCGAAGATTTTGTAAGAGGCAAAAATGTGCAGCCCGGTGACGTGTTAGGAGAAGCAAATGAAGAAAATTAATGTCCGGGAGCTCGCCCTTGAAGCGCTTGAGAAGCTTGAGCAAAATCAGGCATACAGCAACCTGCTTCTTACATCGGTTATCAAAACGAACACGCTCAGCGATCAGGACAGAGGGCTGCTGACAGAGCTTGTCTACGGAACGCTGCAAAATAAAATCGCCTTAGACTATATGCTGAAGCCTTTTATCCGCAAGCCGAATAAGGTGAAGCCGTGGGTGATTCAGCTGCTTCGTCTGTCCGCGTATCAAATGGAGTATTTAGAAAAAATTCCGGATCGCGCCGCCATCCATGAAGCGGTTGAAATCGCCAAAAAACGCGGGCATAAGGGCATTGCGTCCTTTGTCAACGGCATCCTCCGCTCCCTGCAGCGTGAGGGGGCGCCGTCATTCGCTGAAATTGAAGACCCGGTTCTCCGTCTTTCCACAGAGACAAGCCATCCCGAATGGCTCGTAAAAGAGTGGGTCGAGGCGTACGGCTTTGAGGCGGCTGAAAAGATCTGCCGGATTCATCTCATTCCGCCGAAGCAGACGCTCCGTGTCAATCACATAAAGAGCGACAGGGAAACGGTGCTGAATGAGATGGAGAATGCCGGTCTGGAAGCAGAAGCCGGAGACCTTTCTCCTGATGCGATTAAGCTTTTAAAAGGAAGCATCGCGAACACGGCATTTTTCCAAAACGGCCGGGTATCCATACAGGATGAAAGCTCAATGCTTGTCGCGCGGGCGCTGGACCCGAAGCCGGGCGAAACCGTTTTAGACGCATGCGCCGCACCGGGCGGAAAGTCGGCTCACATTGCGGAACTGATGGAGAACGAGGGGAGCCTCACATCGCTTGATCTTCACCGCCATAAAGTGAAGCTGATTAAAGAGGGCGCAGAACGGCTCGGACTTACGATCATCGATGCACAAACGATGGATGCGCGAAAAGCGGGAGAGGCCTTTGGCGCAGAACGGTTTGACCGTATTCTCGTTGATGCCCCTTGCTCAGGTTTCGGCGTCATCAGAAGAAAACCCGATATGAAATATACGAAGACGCCGGAGGACAGCAGACGGCTGTCAGAAATCCAGCTCGGCATTTTAAGGGAAATCGCCCCATTAGTAAAAAAAGGTGGCACACTCGTATACAGTACGTGTACAATGGACCGGACAGAAAATGAAGAAGTTATGCATGCGTTTATACAAGAACACCCTGAGTTTGAACCCGATTTGTCTCTTGAAAAGCGGCTGCCTGAAAAGGCGAGACCCTTTGTTCAGGATGGAAGCCTTCAAATTCTTCCGCATTATTTCGGAACAGACGGTTTCTTTATTAGCAGCATGAGAAAGAAGGGATAAAAAATGACACAATTAAAAAAGACAAGCGTACGGAAAGAGCTGCGGACTGAGCAGCCGTCCATTTACTCTTTTGAATTAGATGAAATCAAACAATGGCTGACTGAGAATGGCGAAAAGCCGTTCCGCGCGGCACAGATTTTTGAATGGCTCTATGAAAAGCGGGTTTCTTCATTTGATGAAATGACAAACCTCTCAAAAAGCCTGCGTGAAAAACTCCAGAGCCATTTTGTGCTGACAACGCTGAAAACGGCTGTAAAACAGACATCTCAAGACGGCACGATGAAATTTTTATTTGAGCTTCATGACGGTTATACGATCGAAACGGTTTTAATGAGACACGAGTATGGTAATTCTGTATGTGTAACGACACAGGTCGGCTGCCGGATCGGCTGCACATTTTGCGCGTCAACGCTCGGCGGTCTGAAACGGAATCTTGAAGCGGGAGAAATCGTCGCTCAAGTCGTGAAAGTGCAAAAGGCGCTTGATGAAACGGATGAACGCGTCAGCTCAGTCGTGATCATGGGAATCGGTGAACCTTTTGATAACTTTAACGAAATGCTCGCTTTCTTGAAAATCATTAACCACGATAAAGGGCTGAACATCGGAGCGCGTCATATCACAGTTTCCACCAGCGGAATCATTCCGAAGATTTACGATTTCGCCGATCAAAAAATGCAGATCAATTTCGCGATTTCTCTGCATGCTCCGAATACGGAAATCAGAAGCCGTCTGATGCCGATTAACAAAGCCTATAAGCTTCCTGACCTTATGGAGGCCGTCAAATATTACATCGAGAAAACAGGCAGACGGATCAGCTTTGAATACGGGCTGTTCGGCGGCGTAAATGATCAGGTCGAACATGCAGAAGAGCTTGCAGAACTGTTAAAAGACGTGAAATGCCATGTCAATTTAATTCCGGTAAACTATGTGCCTGAACGGGATTACGTCCGCACACCGAGAGATCAGATTTTCGCATTCGAAAAAACGTTAAAATCCCGCGGTGTAAATGTCACGATCAGAAGAGAGCAAGGCCATGACATTGACGCGGCCTGCGGTCAGCTTCGCGCGAAGGAGCGTCAAGACGAGACGAGGTGAAGAGGTTGATTACAGCCTTGAAAACAGATACAGGTAAAGTCCGCCGGCATAATGAAGATGCGGCGGGCATTTTCACAAAAGAAGACGCGGTGCTTGCGGTTGTCGCCGACGGCATGGGCGGTCATCTTGCCGGAGATGTAGCGAGCAGGATGGCGGTTGCGGCGATGGAAGAGCAGTGGAACCGGACCGAAACGGTTCCTTCTCTGCCGTCTGCTTGCGAGGATTGGCTGAAAGACCGGATTCATGAGGCGAATGTCAAAGTACATGACCACGCTAAAGCGAATGAAGAATGCCGGGGAATGGGCACCACCGTTGTTTGCGCCTTATTCACCGGGAAGTTTGTCACTGTGGCTCATATCGGTGACAGCCGATGCTACCTGCTTCAAGATGGGGAATTCACTCAGCTGACTGAAGACCATTCGCTTGTGAATGAGCTGGTCAAGACGGGGGAAATTTCGAAAGAGGACGCCGAGCACCATCCGCGGAAAAATGTATTGACGAGAGCGCTGGGGACAGATGAAACCATCAGTTCCGACGCCCGTTCTTTTGAACTGTCTGACGGCGATCAGCTGCTTTTATGCTCTGACGGACTGTCAAATAAAATAGAAGATCACGAGATCAAACAAATGCTTCAAGCCGAATCTGATCCTCAGGAAAAAGTAGACCTTCTCATCAGCAAAGCGAATCAAAACGGCGGCGAAGATAACATCACGGCTGTGTTGATTGAGTTTTCCGCAGATGCAAAAGAGGGTGAAGACAAGTGCTAACCGGCAAGCGGATCAGCGGGCGTTATCATATCCTCCGGCCCATTGGCGGCGGCGGAATGGCAAACGTTTTTTTAGCTGAGGACATCATTCTCGAACGTGAAGTCGCAATTAAAATTCTGCGGTTTGACTTTGTGAATGACATTGATTTTATCAGGCGTTTCAGAAGAGAAGCACAGTCGGCATCAAGCCTCGATCATCCGAATATCGTCAGTATTTACGATATCGGGGAGGAAGGCGATATTTATTACATTGTCATGGAATATGTGGAAGGCATGACATTAAAGGAATACATAACCGCACACGGGCCGCTTCATCCGAAAGAAGCGCTGTCCGTTATGGAGCAGATCGTCTCGGCCATCGCCCATGCCCATCAAAACCATATCGTGCACCGGGATATTAAACCGCACAATATATTGATAGATCATTTAGGGCATATCAAGGTGACGGATTTCGGCATCGCCACAGCGCTTACGTCTACGACAATCACACATACGAATTCTGTGCTGGGCTCGGTTCATTATTTGTCTCCGGAGCAGGCGAGAGGCGGTCTGGCAACGAAAAAATCAGATATTTACGCGCTCGGCATCGTGCTGTTTGAGCTTTTAACAGGTAAGATCCCTTTTGACGGAGAATCAGCCGTCAGCATAGCGCTAAAGCATCTGCAAACAGAAACGCCTTCCGCCAGAAAGTGGAACCCTTCCATTCCGCAGAGCGTCGAAAACATTATTTTAAAGGCAACCGCTAAAGACCCGTTTCACCGCTATGAAAGCGCCGAGGACATGGAAGCGGACATCAGAACGGCTTTTGACGCCGGCAGGCTGAATGAACAAAAATTTTCCGTTCAGGATGATGAGGAAATGACAAAAGCCATTCCCGTTATTGCTGACGGCGCAAAAGCCGCGCCTCAGGCGGAAACGCCGGGGGAGACGGATGATAAGGAACAGCAGCCCGCCAAAAAGAAAAAACGGAAATGGCCGTGGGTTTTGCTGTCCGTCTGTTTCATTTTCATTATGGCGGCTGTTCTTGCTGTCACTGTGTTCCCGTCTTTATTTATGCCTAAAGATGTAAGCGTCCCCGACGTACGGGGCATGAAGTACGAAAAAGCGGAAGCACTGCTTGAAAAGAACGGGCTCCGGGCGGATCCTGATATAACGGACATTGAAGATGACAAAATAGAAGAGGAATTAATGGTCAAAACGGACCCAAAAGCGGGGTCTACCGTTAAAGAAGGCTCTTCTGTAAAACTGTACAAAAGCATCGGAAAACCGAAAACCCAGCTGATCGACGTGAAAGGGCGGCAGATCGGCGACGCAAAAAAAGCGCTGAAGGACAAAGGCTTCAAACATGTCAATGTCAAAGAAGAGAACGATGACAGCGAGGCCGGCACCGTAATTGATCAGGACCCGTCAGCCGGCACCGACATGGTCGGAAGCGACGATGAAGTCAATCTAACGGTCAGCCTCGGCCCGGCGGACGTTACGCTGAGGGACTTAAAGACTTACAGCAAAGAAGCGGCTTCAGGGTATCTTGAAGATAACGGCCTGCAGCTTGTTGAAAAACAAGCCCATTCAGATGACGTGCCAAAAGGACAAGTCATGAAGCAAGAGCCGGCAGCCGGCACTGCGGTTAAGCCGGGAAGTAATGTTGAAGTGACGTTCTCGCTCGGACCTGAAGAAAAACCGGCGAAAACGGTAAAAGAAAAAATCAGCATTCCTTACGAACCCGAACATGAAGGGGACGAGCTTGAAGTGCAAATCGCCATCGATGATAAGGACCACAGCATCTCTGATACGTATGACTCATTTAAAATAAAAGAGCCGACTGAAAAAACAATTGAACTGAAGATTGATCAGGGACAGAAGGGGTATTACCAAGTGATGGTCGATCATAAAGTCGTCAGCTACAAAACGATTGAATACCCGAAAGATAATGACTGACAAGGAGGGACCCTATGCCTGAGGGCAAAATTATAAAAGCGTTAAGCGGATTCTATTATGTCTTGGATGAATCACAGGACAAGATCATTCAATGCAGGGGCCGGGGCATTTTCAGAAAAAATAAAATAACGCCCCTGGTCGGCGATTATGCCGTTTATCAGGCTGAAAATGATAAAGAAGGCTACTTGCTGGAAATCAAAGAACGAACAAACGAGCTGATCAGGCCGCCGATTTCAAATGTCGATCAGGCCGTTCTCGTCTTTTCTGCCGTTCAGCCGGCGTTCAGCACGTCTTTATTGGACCGTTTTCTCGTCCTTGTGGAAGCCAACGGCATTCACCCGATCATCTGCATAACCAAAATGGACTTAGCTGCAGACGGGGAATCGAAAGAGGCGATACTTTCTTACGTGAAAGACTATCAGGGGATCGGTTATGACGTATATGTGACGTCATCAAAAGAAAACAGCGGTTTAACAGGCATTGTGAAACACTTCGAGAACAAAACGACGGTGTTTGCCGGTCAGTCGGGAGTCGGAAAATCTTCGCTTTTAAATGCGATCAGCCCGGAGCTTGAGCTGAAAACAAACGAGATTTCCGCGCATTTGGGACGCGGAAAACATACGACGCGCCATGTGGAGCTCATTCATACATCAGGCGGTCTGGTGGCGGATACTCCGGGGTTCAGTTCGCTTGAATTTACCGGCATTGAGGAAGATGAGCTGGGCAGCACGTTCCCTGAGATCAGAGAAATAAGCGCCTCTTGCAAATTCAGAGGCTGTCTGCATCTTAAGGAGCCGAAATGCGCGGTAAAGCAAGCGGTGGAAGAAGGAGAGATTCAGCCGTACCGTTATGAGCATTACAAAGAATTTATGCAGGAAATAAAAGAGAGAAAGCCGAGGTATTAATATGATTAAGGTTGCGCCATCAATTCTTTCCGCCGATTTTGCTTCACTGGGCGAGGAAATTAAAGACGTGGAAAAAGGAGGGGCGGACTATATCCATATTGATGTCATGGATGGCCATTTCGTCCCTAACATTACAATCGGGCCGCTTATCGTTGAAGCCGTCCGTCCGGTGACTGATCTGCCGCTGGATGTCCATCTTATGATTGAAAACCCGGACCGCTACATACCGGCATTCGCAAAAGCCGGCGCGGACATCCTTTCCGTTCATGCTGAAGCGTGTCCGCATCTTCACCGGACCATTCAATTGATAAAAGAGCAGGGGGTAAAAGCGGGAGTTGTGCTCAATCCGCATACGCCCGTCCAAATGATTGAACATGTGATCGAGGAACTTGACCTTGTGCTGTTAATGACGGTTAACCCCGGTTTTGGCGGCCAGCGCTTCATTCATTCGGTTCTGCCGAAAATCCGTCAGGTCAAACAGCTGGCTGAGGAGAAAGGCCTGTCTGAGCTTTTAATCGAGGTGGACGGAGGCGTTAATAAAGAAACAGCCCCTTTATGCGCTGAAGCGGGCGCCAATCTGCTTGTTGCCGGGTCTGCCGTATATAATCAGCCGGATCGGAAAAAAGCCATCGCTGACATCCGAAACGCGTAATAAACATGCTGAAAAAGAGCCCGGTGAAAGCCGCCGGCTCTTTTCGCGTCTAAGAGAGAGGAAAACATATGAAGACAATCAATATCGTTGCGGGCGGCCCGCGGGAACTTATTCCCGATCTATCCGAATACACAGACGGAGATACGACGTGGGTCGGAGTCGATAAAGGGACGGTTTCTCTTTTGGAAGCCGGAATCATTCCGCAGGAAGCTTTCGGTGATTTTGACAGCATTACGGAAGAGGAGCTCATGCAGATTCAAAAAGCGGCGCCGGCCCTCCATGTGTATCAGGCGGAAAAAGATTATACCGATCTTGAACTCGCCCTTGACTGGGCTTTACAAAAAGAACCGGAAACCATTCGGATGTTCGGTGTGACGGGCGGAAGAGCCGATCACTTTTTAGGGAACATCCAGCTGCTGTATAAAGCCTTACATAAGAATACCGATGTCGAGCTGATCGACCGGCAGAATGACATTCAGATGTTCGGGCCCGGCCGTTATACAATTGAAGAAAAAGCGCGCAGACGCTATATTTCTTTCATTCCATTTACGGAAGCGGCAGACGGCCTGACACTCGACGGTTTTAAATATCCCCTTGATAATTGTCATATTCCTCTGGGTTCCACACTATGTATTAGTAACGAACTCATTCATTCACGAGGTACTTTTTCGTTTGCAAAAGGCATATTAATAATGGTAAGGAGCGCGGATTAAAAAGCGGCTTCTGCCATATGCGGAAAAAACCATGAATCCTAAAGTGATGAACGCAGCGGATACGGGACTTATAGGAGGGGACAAAATGAAATTTTATACCATTAAATTGCCGAAGTTTTTAGGAGGAATTGTCCGGGCGATGCTGGGCTCATTTAGAAAAGAGTAAGCCCAAGAAGCTGAAATTGCCCTCTTTGAACGCATAAAAAACGCCTGCCGCATAAAAGGGCAGGCGTTCATTTTTGCTTATACACGCTCAACTTTACCGGATTTTAAAGCCCGGGCAGATACATACACTTTTTTAGGTTTGCCGTCAACGAGGATGCGGACCTTTTGAAGGTTGGCGCCCCAAGTACGCTTAGAAGCGTTCATTGCGTGAGAACGGTTGTTTCCGGCTTTTGTTTTTTTACCTGTAATAAAACATTTACGTGCCATTTGTTTCCCTCCTAACTGCGCGAAACATCTTTTCAAACATAGTTTCTCAGATGCTTTCGTTATACAATACTTTAAATAATTTACCACAGCTAAAAACCGTTTGCAACTATTGTTTCCCTTACTTTCAAGAAAAATCACTTGACATGTAAAACCAATCACATTTCCGCGCTGAAGGCCGCTGTCTGTATCTTTTCTTTTCATAATGGGATACATATAGTAGAATAATGATAACTCTATGCACCTGAAGGAGGAACCTGTGTGTCCATTGAAATGAAGACAAAATACGGACAGATTGATATATCCAACGAAGTCATCGCAATGGTTGCCGGAGGCGCTGCCATTGACTGTTACGGAATAGTGGGGATGGCCTCAAAAAACCAGATTAAAGACGGTTTGTCTGAAATCCTCCGGAGAGAGAACTTCGCAAAAGGCGTACATGTCCGTCAGGAAGCCGAACAAATACATATCGACATGTACATTATTGTCAGCTACGGCACTAAAATATCCGAAGTAGCCCACAATGTTCAGACGAAGGTAAAATACACAGTAAATCAAACAATCGGACTTGCAGTTGATTCTGTAAATATTTATGTCCAAGGCGTACGAGTAACGAACCCGTAGTGAGGAGGATGAGTATTGTCTAGACGAAACTTAGATGGGAGAGCTTTTGCGGCAATGATTCTGGCGGGGGCTGAGACATTGTCTCAAAACGCATCCGCGGTGGATGCGCTGAACGTGTTTCCCGTGCCTGACGGCGATACCGGAACAAATATGAATTTATCGATGTCATCCGGTGCAAGAGAGGTAGAGCACATTGACTCACCCGACATCGGCAAAGTCGGCATCGCCCTGTCAAAAGGCCTGCTTATGGGAGCGAGAGGAAACTCAGGGGTGATCTTGTCCCAATTGTTCAGAGGTTTCACAAAGAGCATTGAAAACAAAAACCAAATAGACGCCCAAGAATTTGCCGCAGCACTCCAAGCGGGAGTGGATATGGCATATAAGGCGGTCATGAAACCGGTTGAAGGAACGATTTTAACCGTGGCTAAGGATGCGGCTAAAAAAGCGGTCGCCTCGGCCAAAGAAGAAACCGATATTATTTCGGTCATGGAGGCCGTTATTGAAGAAGCGGAAGCGTCGCTGAACCGCACGCCGGATCTGCTTCCTGTTTTAAAGGACGTCGGTGTCGTTGACAGCGGCGGAAAAGGTCTGCTTTGTGTATATGAAGGCTTTTTGGCTGCTTTAAAAGGAGAGGCCGTACCGAAAAAAGCGGTTCTTCCGGCACTCGATGATATGGTGAATGCCGAGCATCATAAAAGCGCGCAAAGCATGCTGAGTACAGAAGACATTGAATTCGGATTTTGTACGGAAGTGATGGTGAGGCTGGATCAAGATAAACGGACGTTCAAGGAAGAGACGTTCAGAAACGAACTGAGCCGTTTCGGCGATTCATTGCTGGTCGTGGCTGATGATACGCTGGCGAAAGTCCATATTCATGCCGAAGAACCAGGGAACGTACTCAATCTCGCACAGCGTTACGGCGATTTGATTAAAATTAAAATTGAAAACATGAGGGAACAGCATACTTCAATCATCAGCCAAGAACATGATGAAAAAAAGCCGGCCGGCGTTATGAAAGAAGCCCGCAAGCCTTTTGGCATCGTGACTGTGGCAATGGGAGAGGGCATTTCTGAATTGTTTACGAGCATCGGCGCTTCACACGTAATCGAAGGCGGCCAGACAATGAATCCGAGCACGGAAGATATTGTTGAAGCCGTTCAGTCTGTCAATGCGGAGACGGTTTTCATTCTTCCGAACAATTCCAATATTGTGATGGCTGCCAATCAGGCGGCGAGCGTGGCTGAAGAAAATGTCATTGTCATTCCGGCAAAAACGGTCCCTCAAGGCATGACCGCCCTGCTTGCGTTTAACCCTGACCAGCCGGCTGACGTAAATGAAGCCAATATGCTTGAGGCCATCCGGAATGTGAAAAGCGGACAGGTGACATATTCAGTCAGAGACACCCATATTGACGGCAAAGATATTAAAAAAGGTGATTTTATCGGCATTTTAAACAGTTCAATTATCGGCAGCGCCGAAGATCGGATGAGTGCGGCAAAATTGCTGCTGGATGAAATGATCGGGGAAGAAGATGAAATTGTCACCATCTTGTACGGAGAGGACGCTCCGGAAGAAGAAGCTGAGAAACTCGCTGAGTATATTGCTAGCGTCTGTGAAGATATCGAGGTTGAAATCCATAACGGCAGACAGCCTCTGTATCCATATATATTTGCGGCAGAATAGAAGGGCTTATCAGGCCCTTCTATTCTTATGTCTTTATTTACCTGCGGCAGTGCGGCAGTGTGCCTGCTTGCCAATTGAGAAATGTTCAATTAGTCTAAAGAAAAGCGCTGAATGAAGTGATGTTAAGGAGGAACAAACCAGCATGAAGTATAGAAGCGTTTTTGATATTATCGGCCCGGTAATGATCGGTCCGTCCAGTTCACATACCGCAGGCGCCGCCCGGATCGGCAGAGTGGCCAGAAGCCTATTCAGGCGGGAGCCCCGCCGGATCATTGTGTCTTTTTACGGATCATTTGCGGAGACGTATAAGGGTCACGGCACTGATGTCGCGATTATCGGCGGCCTGCTTGATTTTGATACATTTGATGAACGGATTAAAACAGCGATTCAAATTGCGGAAGAGAAGGGCATATATGTAGAGTTCCGTACAGAGGATGCCGTGCCCGTTCATCCGAATACAGCGCGTATCGTCATTTCTGATGATGAGGGAGAGCTTGCCCTTACCGGTATTTCCATCGGCGGCGGAAAAATAGAAATCACGGAGCTCAACGGCTTTGAGCTGCGTCTTTCCGGAAACCATCCGGCTATTTTAGTCGTTCACAATGATAAATTCGGCACGATTGCAGGCGTTGCCAATGTGCTTGCGAAATTCTCCATCAACGTCGGACATATGGAAGTGGCGCGTAAGGACGTCGGCCAGCTTGCGCTGATGACGATTGAGGTCGATCAGAATATTGAAGAAGAAGTGCTTGACGAGCTTTCAACACTTCCTAATATTATACAGGTTACTAAGATAGCTGACTAAAAAGTCAGGAGGAAAATGACATGTTTCGTAATGTAAAAGAATTAATAGAAATCACTCAAGAAAAACAAATTCCGATTTCGGAAGTGATGATCACGCAAGAGATGGAAGTGACGCAAAAAACGCGGGAAGAAATCTTTCAAGGAATGGAGCGCAATCTCTCCGTCATGGAAGCAGCTGTTGAAAAAGGGCTGAAGGGCGTCACGAGTCAGACCGGTTTAACAGGCGGAGATGCCGTGAAACTTCAGGCATACATCCAATCGGGAAGAAGCCTGTCGGGCAATCTGATTTTAGACGCCGTTTCTAAAGCTGTCGCGACAAATGAAGTCAATGCGGCGATGGGAACGATCTGCGCTACACCGACCGCCGGCTCTGCCGGGGTCGTGCCGGGAACGTTATTCGCCGTAAAGCATAAGCTGAACCCTACGACAGAACAAATGATCCGTTTTCTGTTTACAGCCGGCGCGTTCGGTTTTGTCGTAGCAAACAATGCGAGTATTTCAGGAGCGGCAGGAGGCTGTCAGGCGGAAGTCGGGTCAGCATCAGGCATGGCAGCGGCTGCGATTGTGGAAATGGCGGGCGGAACGCCTCAGCAATCAGCGGAAGCAATGGCGATTACACTGAAAAATATGCTCGGTCTCGTATGTGACCCGGTCGCCGGATTGGTAGAAGTGCCGTGTGTCAAACGAAACGCAATGGGAGCATCCAACGCGATGATCGCGGCGGATATGGCGCTGGCCGGGATTACAAGCCGCATTCCTTGCGATGAGGTGATTGACGCGATGTACAAAATCGGCCAGACAATGCCGACAGCACTGCGTGAAACGGGACAAGGCGGTTTAGCCGCGACACCGACGGGAAGAGAATTAGAGAAAAAAATTTTCGGAGGAGCGCTGAAATCAAGTGACACACCATCAGCAAACTAGTATAGCGGAAATTAAGGGCATTGGGCCGGAAACAGAAAAAACATTGCACGAACTTGGTATCTATGACATTTCTGATCTTCTGAATTATTTCCCTTACCGTTATGACGACTATGAGCTGAGGGATTTAGAAGAAGTAAAACATGAAGAAAGAGTGACGGTAGAAGGGAAGGTTCATTCAGAACCTTCTCTTACCTATTACGGCAAAAAACGAAACAGGCTGACATTCAGGGTGCTTGTCGGCAATTATTTAATTACCGCGGTCTGCTTTAACCGTCCCTACTTAAAAAAGAAACTGACGTTAGGTTCTGTCGTCACGATATCGGGGAAATGGGATAAACACAGACAGACCGTTTCCGTGCAGGAATTAAAAAACGGTCCTCATCAAGAAGATAAAAGCATTGAGCCTGTTTATTCCGTTAAAGAAAACGTCACCGTAAAAATGATGAGACGGTTTATTAAGGAAGCGCTGCAGCATCATTTGGACAGTGCGGCCGATCCGCTTCCTGAAAAATTGAGAATCCGCTACAAGCTGCCTGATTACAAACATGCCCTGCAGACGATGCATCAGCCTGAAACGAGGGAATCGTTACAGCAGGCAAGACGCCGGTTTGTTTACGAGGAATTCTTATTATTTCAGCTGAAAATGCAGGCGTTCCGTAAAGCGGAAAGGGAACAGTCAAAAGGCATCAGCCATGTGTTTCCTGCTGAAAAGCTCGCTGCTTTCACAGACAGCCTGCCGTTTTCGCTCACAACCGCACAGACGCGCGTGCTTCGGGAAATTATCGCTGATATGACATCCCCTTACCGAATGAACCGTCTGCTGCAAGGTGATGTCGGTTCAGGGAAAACGGCCGTCGCCGCCATCGCTTTGTACGCTGCGATTCTGTCGGGGTATCAGGGGGCATTAATGGTGCCGACTGAAATTCTGGCCGAACAGCATGCAGATTCTCTCGTATCGTTGTTTGCAAATGAAGATGTAAATATCGCGCTTTTGACGAGTTCTGTAAAAGGAAAGCGGCGCAGGGAGCTTTTGGAGCGGCTTGCTCTCGGAGAGATTGATATTTTAGTAGGGACCCATGCTTTAATCCAGGACGAAGTGGAATTTAAAGCGCTGAGCCTTGTTATTACGGACGAGCAGCACAGGTTCGGAGTCGAACAGCGCAAAAAACTCAAGAATAAAGGTCAGGATCCGGATGTGCTGTTTATGACAGCCACTCCGATTCCGAGAACGTTGGCCATTACCGTCTTCGGAGAAATGGATGTTTCCGTGATAGATGAAATGCCCGCGGGGCGAAAACAAATCGAAACGTATTGGGTGAAACACGACATGCTGGAGCGGATTTTGGCTTTTATAGAAAAAGAGCTGAAACAGGGAAGGCAAGCCTATATTATCTGCCCGCTCATTGAAGAGTCGGATAAACTGGATGTGCAGAATGCGATTGACGTATATAACATGCTGTCTGACGTTTACCGCGGTAAATGGAATGTCGGCCTGATGCACGGGAAGCTCCATTCTGATGAAAAAGATCAGGTGATGAGAGAATTCAGCGCCAATCAATGTCAGGTACTTGTGTCAACAACCGTCGTAGAAGTCGGGGTGAACGTGCCGAATGCGACGATTATGGTCATCTATGACGCCGACCGTTTCGGATTATCTCAGCTTCATCAGCTCCGCGGCCGGGTCGGGCGGGGAGACCACCAATCTTTCTGTATCTTGATGGCCGATCCGAAATCCGAAACCGGGAAGGAACGGATGAGAATCATGTCAGAGACAAACGACGGCTTCGAGCTGTCTGAAAAGGACCTTGAACTGCGCGGCCCCGGGGATTTCTTCGGAAAAAAACAGAGCGGTATGCCCGAGTTCAAGGTGGCGGATATGGTTCATGACTACAGAGCTTTGGAGACGGCCCGCCAGGATGCGGCCAATCTGGTGTCTTCAGAGGCTTTTTGGAAAGATGACGAATACCGCATGCTGCGCGGCCAATTACTTTCAAGCGGCGTCCTAGAAGGGGAGAAATTAAGTTGATTCTGTAAAATTCGGCGGCTTTCAAAAAACAATCATTGCATTCCAATCTATGAGATTATATACTACTATTAGTACCTAGTCTTAATTGTCCGGATGGTGTTTACAGATGAGAAGAAGCAAGAAAGAACGCCAAAAATTATTGCAGCAGACGATCAAATCGACACCCTTCATCACAGATGAAGAATTAGCGGGGAAATTCGGCGTCAGCATTCAGACGATCCGTTTAGACCGCTTAGAGCTCTCAATACCGGAGCTGAGGGAAAGAATTAAAAACGTGGCAGAACAAACGCTTGATGATGAAGTGAAATCACTGTCTTTAGACGAAGTGATCGGTGAAATTATTGATCTGGAGCTTGACGGCCAGGCCATTTCCATATTAGAAGTAAGACGCGAACATGTCTTCAGCCGCAATCAAATTGCGCGGGGGCATCATTTGTTTGCGCAGGCGAACTCACTCGCCGTAGCCGTCATTGATGATGAGCTGGCGCTGACCGCAAGCGCAAATATCCGCTTTACAAGACAGGTGAAAGAAGGCGAGCGCGTCGTTGCGAAAGCCAAAGTGACGGCAGTCGAAAAAGAAAAAGGCAGAACGGTAGTTGAAGTCAACAGCTATGTGGGAGAAGAAGTCGTGTTCTCCGGCAGCTTTGACATGTACCGTTCAAAACAATCATAAAGGTGGAGCATGCATGAGAATAGCTGTAGATGCAATGGGAGGCGACAACGCACCCAAAGCTGTTATTGACGGAGTAATGAAGAGTATTGAGGCATTTGACGATCTTCATATTACGCTGGTCGGTGACAAGACAACGATAGAATCACACTTGCCAACAACATCAGACCGCATCACTGTGTTGCACGCCGATGAAGTGATTGAACCGACGGATGAACCGGTCCGCGCCGTACGCAGAAAGAAAAACTCTTCTATGGTGCTGATGGCGCAGGAAGTGGCTGAAAACAGAGCGGACGCCTGCATCTCAGCGGGGAATACAGGCGCACTCATGACAGCGGGACTGTTTATCGTCGGCAGAATTAAAGGAATCGACCGGCCTGCGCTTGCGCCGACGCTTCCGACCGTTTCAGGCGACGGTTTCCTTCTTTTGGACGTGGGAGCCAATGTCGATGCCAAACCGGAGCATCTCGTCCAGTACGGAATTATGGGATCTGTATATGCCCGGCAGGTTCTCGGAATCAGCTCGCCCCGCGTCGGCTTGTTAAATGTCGGCACGGAAGAAAAGAAAGGAAACGACCTGACAAAAAAGACGTTTGAATTATTAAAAGAAACAAACGTGAATTTTGTCGGAAACGTTGAGGCGAGAGACTTGCTCGAAGGTGCTGCTGACGTCATCGTCACAGACGGCTTTACGGGCAACGTCACGTTGAAAACATTGGAAGGTTCAGCGTTATCGATTTTCAAAATGCTGAAAGATACACTGACTTCAAGTTTTGTTTCTAAGCTCGCAGCGGGAGTGCTGAAGCCGAAGCTGATGGAAATGAAACTGAAAATGGACTATTCTGAGTACGGCGGGGCGAGTCTTTTCGGTTTGAAAGCGCCCGTCGTTAAAGCGCACGGCTCTTCTGACGCACGCGCTGTTTACCATGCGCTGCGCCAGGCGAGAGAAATGGTCAGCCAAAACGTGGCCGCATTTATAGAAGAAGAAGTAAAAGAAGAAAAAACAGATGAGTAGTCTGGAGGTTACCGCATCATGAGTAAGATTGCATTTTTATTTCCCGGACAGGGATCACAATATATCGGTATGGGAAAAGACCTGTACGAACGCGAAGAAGCGTCAAAACGTATTTTTGATGAAGCGGATGAAACGCTTGAAACAAAGCTGAGCTCGCTCATTTTTGAAGGTGACGCCGAAGAATTGACCCTTACATACAATGCGCAGCCCGCGCTGTTGACAACGAGCATCGCCGTATTGGAAAAGTTTAAAGAATCAGGCATCACCCCTGATTTCACCGCCGGCCACAGCCTCGGAGAATATTCGGCGCTTGTTGCGGCGGGAGCGATGACATTTAAAGATGCCGTTTACACGGTAAGAAAACGGGGAGAATTCATGAATGAAGCCGTGCCGGCCGGAGAAGGCGCCATGGCAGCTATTCTCGGAATGGATGCGGAGTCCTTGAAAAAGGTGACGGATCAAGTGACGGAAAACGGTCATCTCGTACAGCTTGCAAACCTGAACTGCCCCGGCCAGATCGTCATTTCCGGAACGGCAAAAGGCGTGGAGCTGGCTTCAGAGGAAGCGAAAAACAACGGAGCAAAACGGGCGATCCCATTAGAAGTAAGCGGACCGTTCCATTCTGAATTAATGAAGCCGGCAGCGCAAAAACTCGAGGAGGTGCTCAGCGCCTGTGAGTTGAAAAATGCGGCTGTTCCCGTGATTTCAAACGTTTCGGCTGACGTTATGACAGAAAAAGACGATATCAAGAAAAAACTGATCGAACAGCTGTATTCGCCTGTTCGCTTTGAAGAAACCATTAACAAACTGATTGACGAAGGCGTCACGACGTTTGTTGAAATCGGGCCCGGAAAAGTGCTTTCAGGCCTTGTGAAAAAAGTGAACCGCCGCCTTAAAACAATCGCGGTTTCTGACCATGAAACCATCGAACTGGCGATTCAAACGCTGAAGGAGGAGAATCAGGATGCTTAATGAAAAAACAGCAGTGGTAACGGGGGCGTCCCGCGGAATCGGGCGGGCGATCGCGCTTGATCTTGCGAAAAACGGCTGTAACGTAGTAGTCAACTACTCCGGGAATGAAGCGAAAGCGAACGAAGTCGTAGATGAGATCAAATCTTTGGGCCGAAACGCGATCGCGGTAAAAGCCGATGTATCAAATTCCGAAGAAGTACAAAACATGATGAAAGAGGCTGTCGCTGCATTTTCTTCAATCGACATTCTCGTGAACAATGCGGGGATCACAAAAGACAATCTTCTGATGAGAATGAAAGAAAATGAATGGGATGATGTCATTAACATTAACCTGAAAGGTGTATTCAACTGCACGAAAGCCGTTACAAGACAGATGATGAAACAGCGCTCCGGCCGGATTATCAACGTATCATCAATCGTCGGCGTCAGCGGAAACCCCGGCCAGGCGAACTATGTGGCGGCAAAAGCCGGTGTAATCGGCTTAACGAAGTCATCAGCCAAAGAGCTTGCGAGCCGCAATATTACGGTCAATGCCATTGCTCCGGGCTTTATTTCTACAGATATGACGGACAAGCTTTCTAAAGAAGTCCAAGATGAAATGCTGAAGCAGATTCCGCTCGCGCGTTTCGGTGATCCTTCCGATATCAGCAGCGTTGTTACGTTCCTTGCTTCTGAAGGATCGCGTTATATGACGGGCCAAACCCTTCATATTGACGGCGGAATGGTGATGTAAAGATTTGTTTTTAAAATTTCATCCTACTTTCTCTAGTTTTTTAAAAACGAATCCTCTATAATACTTGAGGGGAGGTGAATTGCTATGGCAGATACATTAGAGCGTGTAACGAAAATCATCGTAGACCGCCTTGGCGTTGATGAAGCTGACGTCAAACTTGAAGCTTCTTTCAAGGAAGACTTAGGTGCTGATTCCCTAGATGTAGTTGAGCTTGTTATGGAACTTGAAGACGAGTTTGATATGGAGATTTCTGACGAAGATGCTGAAAAGATTGCAACAGTCGGCGACGCTGTGAACTACATACAAAACCAGCAATAAGCTGATGCTAAAAGTCCCGCCTGACAGCGGGGCTTTAGCCCTTTAATCGTTCGGTTACCGGCGTCTGACGCTGTACGCGCTGCCGATTCCGTTTACGGCGGGGAGCGCGGTGAACCTGATGTGCCTATGGAGGTTACTATGTCAAAACACTCACATTTTAAAGATAAAAAAAAGTTCTATAAAAAAATAGAGCAATTTAAAGAGTTCCAAGAACGGATTTCGGTTCATTTTCAAAACGAGAAACTTTTGTATCAAGCATTTACACATTCATCTTATGTGAATGAGCATCGGAAAAAGCCGTATGAAGACAATGAAAGGCTTGAATTTTTAGGTGACGCTGTTTTGGAACTGACGATCTCCCAATTCTTATTTGCCAAATATCCGGCCATGAGTGAAGGAGATTTGACGAAGCTGAGAGCCGCTATCGTATGCGAGCCGTCACTCGTCTCACTTGCCCATGAATTGTCATTCGGCGATCTTGTTCTCTTGGGAAAAGGAGAAGAAATGACGGGCGGCAGAAAGCGTCCTGCGCTTTTAGCGGATGTGTTTGAAGCGTTTATCGGCGCACTGTATCTGGATCAGGGCCTTGAGCCGGTTCAGCAATTCCTGAAAGTGTACGTGTTCCCTAAAATAAACGATGGTGCTTTTTCTCATGTGATGGATTTCAAAAGCCAGCTTCAAGAATTTGTACAGCGGGACGGAAAAGGATCGCTTGAGTACAAAATTCTCAATGAAAAAGGGCCTGCCCACAACCGGGAATTCGAGGCGCTTGTCTCTCTTAAAGGTGAGGCGCTCGGTATCGGGAACGGACGTTCCAAAAAAGAAGCCGAGCAGCATGCGGCACAGGAAGCTCTTGCAAAAATGCAAAAACATCATACGAAACAATAAAATCCCCCTGTTTCCCTAGGGGGATTTCAGTATGTCTGCGCCTGATATAAGCGGGTGATTATGATAATATTGAGATACTTATACGATAAGGAGGATCTGGGATGTTCCTCAAACGTTTAGACGTTATAGGATTTAAATCATTTGCAGAACGGATATCCGTTGACTTTGTAAAAGGCGTCACGGCCGTTGTCGGTCCGAACGGCAGCGGAAAGAGCAACATTACCGAAGCCATCCGCTGGGTGCTCGGCGAACAATCAGCCCGCTCGCTTCGGGGCGGAAAAATGGAAGATATCATTTTTGCGGGAAGTGATTCGCGCAAGCGGCTGAACCTTGCCGAAGTCACGTTAACGCTTGATAATGAAGATCATTTTCTCCCGATCGATTACCACGAAGTCAGCGTGACGAGACGGGTGTACCGTTCCGGAGAAAGTGAATTTCTCATCAACAATCAGCAGTGCCGCCTGAAAGATATCATTGACTTATTTATGGACTCCGGGCTCGGGAAAGAAGCATTCTCTATTATCAGCCAGGGGAAAGTCGAAGAGATTCTCAGCAGCAAAGCGGAAGACCGCCGCAGTATTTTTGAAGAAGCGGCCGGCGTGCTGAAATATAAAACAAGAAAGAAAAAAGCGGAAAACAAACTGTTTGAGACGCAGGATAACTTAAACAGGGTGGAAGATATTCTCCACGAGCTTGAAGATCAGGTCGAACCGCTGAAAATCCAGGCTTCAATCGCCAAAGACTACTTAGAAAAAAAGAAAGAGCTTGAACATGTCGAAATCGCCCTTACCGCCTTTGACATCGAAGAACTGCATGGCAGATGGTCGGGTTTAAAAGAAAAGGTGCAGGCGGCAAAAGAAGAAGAATTGGCGGAATCATCGGCTCTGTCCGCAAAAGAAGCGATGATAGAAGAGACGAGAGATAAAATCCACGCGCTTGATGAATCCGTCAACGAACTGCAGCAGGTTCTGCTCGTGACAAGTGAAGAGCTGGAAAAGCTGGAAGGCCGGAAAGAAGTGCTGAAAGAGCGCAAAAAAAACGCCGCGCAAAACCGGGAACAGCTTGAGGAATCCGTTACACATTACACGAACAAAGAAGCCGAACTGAAAGCGGACATTGAAAAGCAGTCTGCCGTCTATGATAAACTTCGTGCGGAAGTGAAGCGGTTAAACGCCCAGGTGAAAGAAAAGCAGCAGGCTCTCAGTCTGCATAATGAAAATGTAGAAGAGAAAATCGAACAATTAAAAAGCGATTACTTTGAATTGTTAAACAGCCAGGCGTCGATTCGCAACGAGCTGCAGCTTTTAGATGATCAGATGTCCCAATCTGCGGTCCAGCAGGCGAGACTGACCGCAAACAATGAAAAATACCTTGAAGAACGTAACGATATTGCAGTCCGCAAAGCGGCGTGCGAAGAAGAATTGGCCGCCGTTGAAGAGGATATTCACAATCAGGTCGTCCGCTTTCGCGAAGTCCAGACAGCATATGAACAGAAAAAACGCCAGTATGAAAAGAAAGAATCAGCGCTGTATCAGGCATATCAATTCGTCCAGCAGGCCAGATCCAAAAAAGATATGCTTGAAACGATGCAAGGCGATTTTTCAGGATTTTACCAAGGCGTAAAAGAAGTGCTGAAGCAGAAAGAGCAGCTTGGCGGCATCCGCGGCGCCGTTCTCGAACTGATTGCCACCAAACAAAAATATGAAACGGCGATTGAGATTGCACTCGGCGCAGCGGCGCAGCACGTTGTCACAGACGATGAGCAGGCGGCGCGGAAAGCGATTCAATATTTAAAACAGAATTCCTTCGGCCGCGCGACGTTCCTGCCGCTTACGGTTATGAAACCGCGCCAGCTCCAAACCCGTGATGAACAGACGGCTCAGAAGCATCCGTCTTTCCTCGGCACAGCGAGCGGGCTTGTCACATATGATGCGGCGTATCGGAATGTCATTCAAAACCTTCTCGGCACCGTGCTGATCACTGAAGATTTAAAAGGCGCGAATGAACTGGCCAAGCTTCTCGGGCACCGCTACCGCATCGTGACGCTTGAGGGCGATGTCGTCAATCCAGGCGGATCAATGACAGGCGGCGCGGTCAAAAAGAAAAACAATTCTCTGCTCGGCAGAAGCCGCGAGCTTGAGACGGTGACTGCGCGGCTTGCCGAAATGGAAGAAAAAACAGCTCTGCTCGAAAAAGAGGTCAAAGCGCTGAAGCAGGCCATTCAAGAGCTTGAACATACGCTGAGCGGCCTCCGTGAAGACGGTGAAGCTTTCAGAACAAAGCAGCAGGATGTAAAAGGCAGGCTGTATGAACTCGAAGTTGCTGAAAAGAACATCAATACCCATCTGGAGCTTTACGATCAGGAGAAAGCATCACTGACGGAAAGCAGCCGGGAAAAAGAGACGCGCAAATCAGCTCTGGAAGAACAGCTGAGTGAGGCATCCGGCCAGCTGAAAGAGCTTGAGGAAGAGATGGAAAGGCTGACAAAACAAAAGCAGACCCTATCCTCAACAAAAGAAACGCTCTCTCATGAACTGACGGAATGTAAAGTGGCCGCTGCGAAAAAAGAACAGGCGTGCTCGAGTGAGGAAGACAATCTCAAAAGGCTGAAAAAAGAGCTTGAAGAAACGCAGCTCGCTCTGAAAGAAACACGGGAAGATTTAAGCCTCCTGACCTCAGAGATGACGTCCAGCACAAGCGGTGAGGAGCAGCTTGAAGAAGCAGCCCATCATAAGCTTCACGATAAAACGAGAACGATCGAATTGATCGCCAGCCGGCGCGACCAGCGTGTGAAGCTCCAGCGGGCGCTTGATACGAACGAGCTTGAGCTGAAAGAGATGAAGCGTCTGTACAAGCAAAAAACGGACATTCTGAAAGATGAAGAGGTAAAACTCGGCCGGATGGAAGTTGAGCTTGATAATCTCTTGCAATATTTACGCGAGGAGTACAGCTTATCCTTTGAAGGGGCAAAAGAACAATATCAGCTTGAACTCGAGCCTGAAGAGGCGAGAAAACGGGTCAAACTGATCAAGCTTTCAATTGAAGAGCTCGGAACGGTCAATCTCGGCAGCATCGATGAATTTGAAAGAGTAAACGAACGGTATCAGTTTTTAACAGAGCAGAAAAATGACCTGACGGAAGCGAAAAACACACTGTTTCAAGTCATTGAAGAAATGGATTCTGAAATGACGAAGCGATTCCATGAAACGTTTATCCAGATCCGTTCTCAATTCAACGATGTGTTCCGTTCTTTATTCGGAGGAGGACGGGCTGAACTGAAGCTGACTGATCCGAATGATCTTCTTAATTCCGGGGTGGACATTATCGCGCAGCCTCCGGGCAAAAAACTGCAAAACTTAAATCTTTTGTCAGGGGGAGAACGGGCGCTGACTGCCATTGCCCTTTTATTCTCTATTCTGAAAGTAAGGCCCGTGCCGTTCTGCGTCCTTGATGAAGTGGAAGCTGCGCTTGATGAAGCCAATGTATTCAGGTTTGCGCAATATTTAAAAAAATACAGCGGCGACAGCCAGTTTATCGTCATCACCCACAGAAAAGGCACCATGGAAGAAGCGGATGTCCTCTACGGTGTTACGATGCAGGAATCCGGCGTTTCCCGAATGGTTTCGGTCAAACTGGAAGAAACAAAAGAATTCGTTCAGTAACGAGGAAAGAGGTTGAAAGATGAGCTTTTTTAAAAAATTAAAAGAGAAAATCACGAAACAGACAGACTCCGTCTCTGAAAAATTTAAAGATGGTCTTGAAAAAACAAGAAATTCCTTCTCAAATAAAGTGAACGAACTCGTCTCCCGCTACCGGAAAGTCGACGAGGATTTCTTCGAGGAGCTTGAGGAAGTGCTGATTGGCGCTGACGTAGGTTTTACAACCGTCATGGAGCTGATTGATGAGCTCAAGAAAGAAGTGAAGCTGAAAAACATCCAGGATCCTCAGGAAGTGCAGTCCGTCATTTCTGAAAAGCTTGTCGACATTTATAACAGCGGTGACGAACAGATTTCTGAATTAAATATTCAGGACGGGCGCCTGAACGTTATTCTGCTTGTCGGGGTAAACGGCGTCGGAAAAACGACAACGATCGGAAAGCTTGCCCATAAGCTGAAGAATGAAGGCAAATCGGTTGTGCTCGCTGCCGGAGACACCTTCAGAGCCGGGGCGATTGAACAGCTTGAAGTGTGGGGAGAGCGTACAGGCGTGCCTGTCATTAAGCAGGCTGCCGGAAGCGACCCTGCGGCGGTTATTTATGATGCCGTACACGCGGCTAAAGCAAGAGGAGCGGATGTGCTGATTTGTGATACGGCCGGCCGCCTTCAGAATAAAGTTAACTTAATGAAAGAGCTTGAAAAGGTCAAACGCGTCATCGAACGCGAAGTGCCTGAGGCTCCGCATGAGGTTCTCCTCGCGCTTGACGCGACGACAGGTCAGAATGCGATGGCGCAGGCGAAAGAATTCTCCAAAGCGACGAATGTGACGGGTATCGCATTAACGAAGCTTGACGGCACCGCAAAAGGCGGTATCGTCCTGGCGATCCGCAATGAGCTTCACATCCCCGTGAAACTGGTCGGCCTCGGAGAAAAGGTTGACGATCTCCAGCGGTTTGATGCAGAATCTTACGTATACGGTCTCTTTTCGGATTTAGTTGAAAAAGCCGAGGATTAATGAATAAAAAACGAGTATAAAATGGACGGTTTTATACTCGTTTTTTTATACGCATTGATAGATCGGAATGGAGGGGGCAATTGTTGGACAAATGGCTGAAAGCTGAATTGGAAAGTAAGATCGGCGCGATAAACCATATGTCGCTGTTGGATGAACAGGGAGGCACTTCAACCGTTCGAAAAATAGTGACCGGTCAAGACGCATTTCTGCTGAAAAGTTCTTTTCAACAGAAGTATCGGGAATGGTTAATGAGAGAAGCCTTCGTTTTACAAAAACTGACGGAAACTCGTCGTCTGCCTGTTCCTGTTTATTATGGGATGATACAGGAACAGCATGCCAGCCATATCATCATGTCATTTGAGGATGGAATCACCCTGACTTCGGCTTTAAGAAAAGCAAAAGGGGATACTGAAAAGAAAAAGCTGATCAAAAGTTTCGGCCGGTTTCTGCAACGGCTGCATGAAACCGAAATGGTCCCTGGTTTACAGCCGGAAACAGACTGGCTCGATCTGCAAATCAAACGAGCCGGGGAATATGTCAAAAAAGGGCAGGCTGAAGGAAGTGCAGAGCTTTTGAAGGAATTGGACAGGTACAGGCCTGTTCCTGTTCAGCAGACAATGATTCACGGTGACTGCCCGACTGATAATGTGCTGGTGAAAGACGGAGAGGTCTATCTGTTTATCGATGCTGCGGGAATATCGGCGGGAGATCCGCGATATGATGAATCATTAGCGATCAGTCATTTTGTCACAAATGAAGCATGCCTCAATGCTTTTTACGAAGGCTATTGCCGCTACCGTGTATCAAAACAAGAATTCGAGTATTTTAACGACGGTCTATATGAATTTTTTTGAAAAAACTTATGATGTAAAAAGAGCATCATGCTTTGACAAGATAAAAACTTGACACACGCTCTGAAACCATGTAAACTAAGTTTTTGTAAAGGGATTTGACTTAACAAAGGGGAGAGCTCAAATGTCGCTCGAAAAAACGACGAGAATGAACTATTTATTTGACTTCTATCAGTCGTTGCTGACGTCAAAACAAAAGAGCTATATGTCGCTTTATTATCTGGACGATTTCTCCCTTGGTGAAATAGCCGAAGAGTATGACGTTTCAAGGCAAGCCGTTTACGATAACATCAAACGGACTGAAGCGATGCTTGAACAATATGAAGAAAAACTGCTCCTTTTTAAAAAGTTTCAGGAGCGTAAAGAAATGTTTACAAAGCTGAAAGAGCTTGCTTCCGGGTTGCAGGAAGAGGAAAAAATGACGGCTCTGATTGAAGCGCTTGAGAAATTAGATTAGGAGGCGGCAAACAATGGCATTTGAAGGATTAGCCGACCGACTGCAAAAGACGATTTCAAAAATCCGCGGAAAAGGAAAAGTCAGCGAACAAGACGTAAAAGAGATGATGCGTGAAGTTCGTCTTGCGCTTCTTGAGGCTGACGTTAACTTTAAAGTCGTAAAGGATTTTGTGAAAAAAGTAAGTGAACGGGCTGTCGGACAGGACGTCATGCAGAGTCTGACACCCGGTCAGCAGGTTATTAAAGTCGTAAAAGAAGAGCTTACCGAGCTGATGGGCGGCGAAGAAAGCAAAATTGCCGTCGCCAAACGCCCGCCGACCGTTATTATGATGGTCGGGCTCCAAGGTGCCGGTAAAACGACAACCACGGGGAAGCTTGCCAACCTGCTGCGCAAAAAACATAACCGCAAACCGCTGCTCGTGGCTGCGGATATTTATCGCCCCGCCGCGATTAAACAGCTGGAAACCCTGGGGAAACAGCTTGATATGCCGGTCTTTTCGCTTGGCGATCAGGTCAGCCCGGTGGAAATTGCCAGACAGGCGATTGAAAAAGCGAAGGAAGAGCATCATGATTATGTGATTTTAGATACCGCCGGACGGCTGCATATCGATCATGAACTGATGGATGAGCTCTCCGGCGTAAAGGAAGTCGCAAATCCTGAGGAAATTTTCCTTGTCGTCGACTCAATGACCGGTCAGGATGCGGTAAACGTCGCCAAAAGCTTTAATGACCAGCTCGGTTTAACGGGTGTCATTTTAACAAAGCTTGACGGGGATACCCGCGGAGGTGCGGCGCTTTCTATCCGCGCGGTCACCGAAACGCCGATTAAATTCGCCGGAATGGGAGAAAAGCTCGATGCTCTTGAAGCGTTCCATCCTGAACGGATGGCATCCCGGATTCTCGGAATGGGTGACGTGCTGACGCTGATTGAAAAAGCTCAGGCGACCGTTGATGAAGACAAAGCCAAAGAGCTTGAGCAGAAAATGAGAACGATGAGCTTCACATTGGATGATTTTCTGGAGCAGCTCGGCCAGGTCCGAAACATGGGGCCTCTTGACGAACTGCTGCAAATGATGCCCGGCGCAGGCAAAATGAAAGGCTTAAAAAACATCCAAGTCGATGAAAAACAGCTGAATCATGTGGAAGCGATCATTAAATCAATGACTGTTCTTGAAAAAGAACAGCCGGATATCATTAACGCCAGCCGGCGGAAGCGGATTGCCAAAGGAAGCGGAACATCCGTTCAGGAAGTCAACCGTCTTTTAAAGCAGTTTGAGGAAATGAAAAAAATGATGAAGCAGATGACCAACATGACAAAAGGGAAGAAAAAAGGCTTTAAATTACCTTTTATGTAATCGGTTATACATGATAAAACCGTTGTTAAGAAAAAACACTTTACAAACACTTTTATCATTGTTAATATACTATCTTGTTGAAATATTTTCGGAGGTGCTAGTAAAATGGCAGTAAAAATTCGTTTAAAACGTATGGGAGCAAAAAAATCTCCTTTCTATCGTATTGTTGTAGCAGATTCTCGTTCACCGCGTGACGGCCGTTTCATCGAAACAGTCGGCACATACAACCCGGTTGCAAAGCCGGCTGAAGTGAAAATCAACGAAGAGCTTGCTCTTAAATGGCTTCAAACAGGAGCTAAACCTTCTGATACAGTCCGCAACTTGTTCTCAAGCCAAGGAATTATGGAAAAATTCCACAACGCTAAACAAGGCAAGTAATGACTGATCAGAACTTGGAAGATTTGATTGTCAGCATTGTGGCTCCGCTTGTCGACCATCCGGAAGACATAACGGTCACAAAGGAAGAGACTGATCAAAAGATTGCGCTGCGCTTATCTGTCAATAAGTCAGATACCGGTAAAATTATCGGAAAGCAAGGCCGGACTGCAAGAGCGATTCGAACCGTCGTTTTTGCAGCTGGCGCACAGTCTTCTAAGAAAGTTCAATTTGAAATATTTGACTGAAAAAGGGAGAGGGCCGGCACCTCCCCTTTTTTTACACGTAAAAAAGGCAAATGAACAGAAATATGTTGGAAGAGTGGGGAGTCTGGTCCTATGCAGATTATTCACAGGGTAACCGTTATGCAGGTTCTGACCGAGCAAAGCAAGGAAAAGCTTTTGGCCTCTTTTGCAGAAAAAAAGCAAACGCTTGAACGAGAATGCAGCCAGCTCTATTTTCAGCTTAGAAAACATGAAAAAGATCAGCAGAATCCCGATGTAGCAGAATCTTTTAAAAAAGCCATTGAAAAAAGACAAGACAAAATCAAAATGATCGATTTCCAAATAAGCCAGACAGAGTCGCTCCCGCTTGGAAGCGAAGTGAAGGAAAAGGAGATCGATGCGCTGCTTTCAATCAATGTCGGTGATAACTGGCATGAAAAAACAGCGGCAAATACCATCGTCATAAAAGACGGGGTAGTAATTGAAATCCGCCCGAGGTGATAATATGACAAACAGATGGTTTAATGTAGGCAAAATTGTAAATACCCACGGCATTAAAGGCGAAGTGCGGGTCATTTCTAAAACGGACTTTGCCGAAGAACGGTACAAGCCCGGCAATACGCTCTATTTGTTTGCGGAAGGGGCTGCGGAGCCAATCAAAGTAACGGTCAGCGCCCACAGGCTTCACAAACAGTTTCACCTGCTGCAATTCAAAGAAATGCCGAGTCTCAATGAAGTCGAACACTTAAGAAACATGGTGATCAAAGTCCCTGAAGAAGACTTGGGAGAGCTTGAAGAAGATGAATTTTATTTTCATGAAATCATCGGCTGCGAGGTTGTGTCAGAAGACGGGGAACTGATCGGCACAGTGAAGGAAATCTTGACGCCCGGGGCTAATGACGTATGGGTGGTTGCAAGAAAAGGCAAAAAAGATGCGCTCATTCCGTATATTGCTTCTGTGGTAAAGGATATTAATATAAATGAGAAGAAAATTAAGATTCATGTAATGGAAGGGTTAATAGACGAATGAAAATCGACTTTTTAACACTGTTTCCCGAAATGTTTCAAGGGGTGCTCGGCTCCTCCATTCTGCAAAAAGCACAGGAAAAAGAGGCTGTCCGTTTTGACGTCATCAATTTCCGGGCTTTTTCGGATAATAAACACCAAACAGTTGATGATTACCCGTACGGCGGGGGAGCCGGAATGGTGTTAAAGCCGCAGCCCGTATTTGATGCGGTTGAAAAGCTGACAGCCGGTACGGACGCCAAGCCGCGCATTATTCTCGTCTGCCCGCAAGGTGAGCGTTATACGCAGAAGAAAGCCGAGGAGCTGGCGGAAGAGGAACATCTCATGTTTATTTGCGGACATTATGAAGGGTATGATGAACGGATCCGGGAACATCTTGTCACTGATGAAATCTCCGTCGGGGATTTTGTGCTGACCGGGGGAGAGCTCCCTGCCATGATGATTGCCGACAGCGTTGTCAGGCTTTTGCCGGGCGTCCTCGGAAAAGAAGCATCCCACGTGGAGGATTCCTTCAGCACGGGGCTTTTAGAGCACCCGCACTATACGAGACCCGCAGATTATAAAGGCTTAAAAGTGCCCGAGACCCTTCTGTCCGGCAACCATGCCAAAATACAAGAATGGCGCAATAAAGAATCAATCAGAAGAACCTTTTTAAGACGTCCGGATCTTCTTGAAAACTATCCTCTCACTGATGAGCAAAGAAAATGGATTTCCGAGTGGGAAAACGAATAGATTCTATTGCGCAGGTGATGAAGATATGATAAGATACTACTTGTGGCTTAAGGAGGCTTATCCTTCAGAAGCTTGAAAACGATGTTCCGCTGTGCCTTGCAGTTGTGGCCAAGAGCATCTGTTGGAAGGAGTTGAAAACGATGCAAAAACTAATTCAAGATATCACAAAAGAACAGCTTCGCACTGATCTTCCTGCGTTCCGTCCTGGTGACACTTTACGTGTACACGTAAAAGTTGTTGAGGGTAACCGTGAGCGTATCCAGATCTTCGAAGGTGTTGTGATCAAGCGTCGTGGTGGTGGAATCAGCGAAACGTTCACAGTTCGTAAGATTTCTTACGGTGTTGGCGTTGAACGTACATTCCCTGTACACACACCAAAAATCGCGAAAATCGAAGTTGTACGTTACGGTAAAGTACGTCGCGCTAAGCTTTACTACCTGCGTGAACTTCGCGGAAAAGCGGCTCGTATTAAAGAAATCAGACGATAATGATAACGAACGAAAAGAGCTTGTTACCCGTAACAGGCTCTTTTTTTATATGAAATTTGTAAAAGCGGAACAAGCAACGTAAAATACATAAGAGATCATCGGAACATCCGGTTCCGGTAAATAAGGCAGGTGTCGAAGTCACATGACCATTCAATGGTTCCCGGGCCATATGGCTAAAGCGAGACGGGAAGTAACAGAAAAACTGAAATTAATTGATATCGTATACGAATTGGTGGATGCGAGAATCCCGATGTCATCGAGAAATCCGATGATTGAGGAGATTTTGAAAAATAAGCCGCGCATTATGCTTTTAAATAAAGCCGATAAGGCGGATGCGGCTGTGACTGCCCAGTGGAAGGACCACTTTCAGGAACAGGGCATTCCCTCTCTTTCAATAAACTCCGTTAACGGGCAGGGACTGCATCAAATCGTGCCGTCCTCGAAAGAGCTGCTGAAAGATAAGTTCGATAAAATGAAAGCAAAAGGCATTAGGCCGAGAGCAATCCGCGCATTAATCATCGGCATTCCGAATGTCGGCAAATCTACGCTCATTAACCGGCTGGCCAAGAAAAACATTGCCAAGACGGGAGACAGGCCCGGCATTACCACTTCACAGCAGTGGGTAAAGGTAGGCAAGGAATTAGAGCTGCTCGATACACCGGGAATTTTATGGCCTAAATTTGAAGATGAGCTTGTCGGCTTGCGCCTGGCGATCACCGGGGCGATTAAAGATACGATTATCAACCTGCAGGATGTGGCCGTCTTCGGGCTGCGCTTTCTGGAAGAGCATTATCCCGACCGCTTGAAGGAGCGCTACGGACTTCAGGAAATCCCTGAGGATATCGCCGCTCTTTTCGACGCGATCGGTGAAAAACGCGGCTGTTTGATGGGCGGCGGAATGGTTGACTATGATAAAACAACGGAAGTCATCATTCGGGACATCCGGACGGAAAAATTCGGCAGGCTTTCATTTGAAACACCATCAGAATAAAGACGCGCAGCGATGCGGGTCTTTATTTTTTCCGCAGAATACCGATATACATAATGTAAGGGAGAAGAGAACGTGAATACATTAACCGTAAAAAGCGTAAAAGAACGCCTGCAAGAGGTCAGGGACGAAAGCGACCCCTTCCTTGCCCAATGTGAGAAAGACCCGAGAAAAAGCGTACAGACGCTTTTAGAGCAATGGCTGAAAAAGCACGCGAAGGAAAAAGCTCTTAAAGAGCAATGGCTGAACATGACGGCATACGAAAGACTGTCATCCAAAAAGGGCTTCCGCCTGATTGCGGGTGTTGACGAAGCCGGAAGAGGGCCGCTTGCCGGACCGGTTGTCGCCGGCGCCGTCATTTTGCCGGCAGAATGCGAGATTCTCGGTCTCACGGACTCGAAGAAATTGTCGGAAAAGAAGCTCGAGGAGTATTACAGCCGGATCACGGAAGAAGCGGCGGCTGTAGGAGTCGGCATTGTCCATGCGGACGTCATTGACCGGATCAACATTTATGAGGCCGCGAGACTGGCGATGGTAAAAGCCGTCAATGCTTTAACGGAAACACCTGATTATCTGCTTGTTGATGCCATGACCCTTCCGCTTGACATTCCGCAGTCATCAGTTATAAAAGGGGATGCCAAAAGCGTGTCAATTGCCGCCGGAGCCTGCATCGCAAAAGTAACGCGGGACCGGCTCATGGCTGAGTACGCCAAAACCTACCCCATGTACGGCTTTGAAAAAAATAAAGGCTACGGAACGAAAGAACATCTTGAAGCTCTTCAGGCATACGGACCGACAACTATTCACCGAAAAACGTTCGCTCCCGTTCAATCTTATTGTTAGAAAAGAGGCTTAAGACATGAACATAAGCGGCGAAATCCAAGCGGCTTTCAGACAGCTGACGGCGGAAATCCCTCCGGACCGGCAGGACGGCGGTAAAGACAGCGGCGCTCAAAGGCTGCTGTTAGGGAAGGTTCTCCGTTTGCTGGACGATCAAAGCGCTCTTATCCAGATCGGCGGCCGGACGATGCAGGGAAAGCTTGAAACCGCCCTCCGACCGCAGGCGTATTACTGGTTTTCTTATGACAAACAGCCGGCGGAAAAAACGGGCCGGCTTCATGTCATCGACCAATTCGAAGGAAGCCCGAAAACCGTTCAGGAAGCAGCGGGTAGACTGTTAAACGCTCTTTCCGTCAAACCGGGCCCTGTGTCTCTGCAGATTGCCGAAACGTTTATGCAGCAGAAGCTGCCGATGACGGAAAACAGCCTCAAAGCCTGCATCCGCTGGGCTGAATCGCTTCCGGCCGCCGAATTGAAAAAAGCGGCGGAAACAATCGTATTTGCGCTGAAACGGGAACTGCCCGCACATCCGGAAGTCTTGTCAGCCATTCATGCCGTTAAATATCCGGTTCCGACCCGTCGCCTCCTCTCAGGACTGCTTCAGGCAATCAATCAGGCTCCGCAATCGGCAAAAGAGCTGTCTGTGCTCAAAGAGGCGGTTTCTGACGTATTAAACGCGGAAACGGATCTTCATGCAGAACGTCTCTTGAAGAAGCTTGCCGAGGCTGCACGCATGCCGATCCCAGAAACCGGGCTGATGGATGAAGAAGAACGGACGGAATCCAAACAATCACCATTTGTCCGAGAGACTCGTGAAAACGGAAAGGCAGTCTCAAGCCAACCTTCTCCTCCGAGTGCGCGGACAGATCCGGAACTTCCTGAAAAAACGGCAAAACAGATTATAGAGAAATTAATGACATCGGCAGAAAAAACTGAAAACCGCCCCGTAAAAGTAACGGCGGAGATCATTAAGGCTTTCATTTCTCAAGAAAAAACATTTAAAACAGCACCTGTTCTTCAAAAAGCACATCTGACAGAACAGGAGGCGGCTGTTTTCGAAAAAGCCGTTCAGCTCACCGAATTGAAATATGCGGAAAAACATGATGTATTAAGCCTTTTGCAGAAAATCAAAAAAGGATTGGGCACGCGTGATGAATTATCATTCATTACAGCGCTTGAAAAAGGCGTATCTCTTCAGCCGGAGAAACAAGCGCTGAAAACCGCCCTCCAAGCCGTCCGGACGCTTCAAGAAGCGCCCCAATCCGTTAAACAAGAGGCGGAACCGCTTATTCATAAATTAAACGGCCAGCTGTTTATTGAGCAGCATAACCCTTCTTTTACGCAGATGGTGCTGTCATTTCCGCTGGGAGCGTCCGCGTATGAGAATGACATCACAGTTCTCTTTAAAGGACGGAAGAAGCCGGACGGAAAACTCGATCCGTCACATTGCAGGCTCCTGTTTTTGCTGCATCTTGAAACACTGCAAGAAACCGTTGTGGACTGCATCATTCAGCAAAATGTAATGACTATTACGGTTGAGACTGATTTTGAGCTTCAGGCGGCCATCGACCCTCTCGTACCGGCTTTAAAAGAAGCCGTAAAAGAAACGGGCTTCAGTCTGTCAGGCGTCACGGCTAAAAAACGGCGCCCGAAAGACCAGAGCGCTCTTGTGGAAGAGTTTATAGAAAAAGACGGCGGAAGAAAAGTGGATGTGAAAATATGAAAGAGCAAACGCCGTTAAGAAGAGCTGTCGCCCTGCATTACGACCGGCAGAAAGACCAAGTCCCGAAGGTTGTCGCAACAGGCAGGGGGCACGTGGCGGAAAATATTATAAAAGAAGCTGAGAAGGCTGGGGTCCCCATTCAGGAAGACAGAACCCTTGTCGAATTAATGCGCCATTTGACGGTTGACGATCAGATACCGGAGGCGCTTTATGAAACCGTTGCCGAAATTTTTTCATTTGTTTACAGACTGGACGAAACCCTGAAAAACGAAAAATAAGGACCATTCATTTCCCGGACTCCGTTTAAATTTATATTTTCAATAAAATAAAAGTTAGAATGTTTGGAAGGATATAAAGATTTTGTTTTGAACCCTAGACAATTCTTCCAGTATTATATAGAATGAAAGCGCAGTCTATTTTTAGTTTTGCTACATAAGTTAGGAGGATGGGAAATGAATATCCATGAGTACCAGGGAAAAGAAGTCCTCAGAAAATACGGGGTGTCTGTTCCTGAAGGTAAAGTGGCTTTTACAGCAGAGGAAGCAGTTGAAAAAGCAGAGAGCCTGTCAAGCTCGGTTTATGTCGTAAAGGCGCAAATCCATGCTGGCGGCCGCGGCAAAGCTGGTGGGGTAAAGATTGCAAAAACAAAAGATGAAGTGAAAGAGTATGCCGAAGAACTGTTAGGCAAGACGCTCGTCACACATCAAACGGGTCCGGACGGACAAGTAATAAAACGCTTACTTATTGAAGAAGGCTGCGATATTAAAAAGGAATACTATGTCGGGCTTGTACTTGACCGCGCTACTTCAAGAATCGTTTTAATGGCGTCTGAAGAAGGCGGAACGGAGATTGAAGAAGTAGCGGAAAAAACACCTGAAAAAATTAAAAAAGCGGTAATTGATCCGGCTGTCGGCCTTCAGGGCTATCAGGCAAGGGAAATTGCATTCGCAATTAACATCCCGAAAGAGCTTGTCGGCAAAGCCGCTAAATTTATGCTCGGTTTATACAAAGCATTTGTTGAGAAGGACTGCTCCATCGCCGAGATCAACCCTCTCGTCGTTACGGGGGACGGAAACGTCATGGCGCTGGATGCTAAGCTGAACTTCGACAGCAATGCGTTATACAGACAAAAAGACATTATGGAATACAGAGATTTAGATGAAGAAGATCCGAAAGAAATCGAAGCGTCAAAATACGATTTAAGCTACATTTCCCTTGATGGAAATATCGGCTGTATGGTAAACGGCGCGGGTCTTGCAATGTCTACAATGGATATCATTAAACACTACGGCGGAGAACCTGCAAACTTCCTTGATGTCGGGGGCGGCGCAACCGCAGAAAAAGTGACGGAAGCTTTTAAAATCATTCTTTCCGATCAAAACGTAAAAGGAATTTTCGTTAATATTTTCGGAGGCATCATGAAGTGTGATGTCATCGCCGAGGGCGTTGTTGAAGCGACGAGACAAGTCGGATTGACATTGCCGCTGGTCGTGCGCCTTGAAGGGACAAACGTAGATTTAGGAAAGAAAATCCTGAATGAATCAGGCTTAAACATCACATCTGCGGAATCAATGGCAGACGGCGCACAGAAAATCGTATCCTTAGTTTAGGAAAGAATGAAAGGCAGGGGACCAGATAATGAGTGTTTTTATCAATAAAGATACAAGAGTTATTGTACAGGGGATTACAGGTTCTACCGCTTTATTTCATACAAAGCAGATGCTGGAATACGGCACGAATATCGTTGGCGGTGTAACACCTGGAAAAGGCGGAACGGAAGCGGAAGGCGTACCGGTATTCAATACGGTCGCAGAAGCGGTTCATACAACGGGCGCTGATGCGTCAGTCATTTACGTTCCGGCTCCGTTTGCGGCGGACGCAATTATGGAAGCGGTTGACGCGGAAATTGATCTTGTCATTTGTATCACTGAGCACATTCCGGTTTTGGACATGGTGAAGGTGAAGCGCTTTATGGAAGGCAAGAAAACGAGATTAATAGGGCCGAACTGCCCGGGTGTTATTACACCTGAAGAATGCAAGATCGGCATTATGCCGGGATACATTCATAAAAGGGGCCATGTAGGCGTTGTATCCCGTTCAGGAACATTGACATACGAGGCCGTCCATCAGCTTTCAGAAGCCGGCGTAGGCCAATCTACCGCTGTAGGGATCGGCGGCGATCCGGTCAACGGCACGAACTTTATTGACGTGTTAAAAGCGTTCAATGAAGATCCTGAAACACATGCCGTCATCATGATCGGAGAAATCGGCGGCACAGCTGAAGAAGAAGCGGCTGAGTGGGTGAAAGCGAACATGACGAAGCCTGTTGTCGGCTTTATCGGCGGTAAAACCGCGCCTCCGGGAAAACGCATGGGCCACGCGGGCGCCATCATCTCCGGAGGAAAAGGCACGGCAGAAGAAAAAGTCAAAACGATGAACGCCTGCGGAATTGAAGTCGCGGAAACCCCTTCTGTAATGGGTGAAACGTTGATTAAGGTGTTAAAAGAAAAAGGCTTATTTGAAACGTGCAAAACGCACTGATCGAAGCAGGGGCAGCCGTAACGGCTGTTCCTGTTTTTGCTGAAAAAAGAGGAGGTTGCCAGATTTGGATCAAGCATCGCGCTGTTTAATGGTCTGCAGTATTAATCAAATCATTTCCCCGTCTCTTCTATTAAAATGGTGGAAAGCTGACCACTCTCTGTCTTTTTTACCGGATCCGCATCCATTAACTGTTTTATCAGAAGGGAAAACAGCCCCGGAAGCAATTTTTCGGGAAATAGAGCGCAAGGAACCGGAACTTGATGAAGTTCTGTCCGATTACCGCCGCAAAGGCATTACTGTCATTCCGATTTCATCAAGCCGCTATCCAACATGGCTTAAAGCGATTTATGATCCGCCGGCTGTCTTGTATGCAAAAGGGAACACGCTGCTTCTTGAAAAAGGCAGAAAAATCGGGATTGTAGGAACGCGGAAACCGACGGAAGACGGAATAAAAGCGGCTGGGCATCTTTCCGCCGAACTCTCAAAAAAAGGCTGGGTCATTGTAAGCGGGCTTGCATCCGGTATAGACGGATTGTCTCATAAGGCGAGCATCAGGGCAAAAGGACTTACGATCGGCGTGATAGCCGGCGGATTCCATCATATCTATCCCCGGGAAAATCTCCTGTTAGCAGAATACATGGCTGAACACCATCTCCTACTCTCAGAACATCCTCCTGAAACAAAGCCGAAAAAATGGCACTTTCCGATGAGAAACCGCATAATCAGCGGACTAAGTGAAGGAATTGTGGTCGTGCAGGGAAAAGAAAAAAGCGGTTCATTAATCACAGCTTACCAGGCCCTCGATCAAGGCAGAGAGGTATTTGCCGTTCCGGGTTCCATATTTAATCCATATTCCGGAGGACCTATAAAACTCATTCAAGAAGGGGCGAAAGCTGTATTATGCGCAGAGGATATTGACGGAGAGCTGACCGCCCGATGCGTTCAGTATACGGAACCCTTTTGAAATATCGTTTGACAAACGGTATTGTAATATTTAATAATAGTGAGGATTTAAAGTTGCACATTATTTTCATGTATAAAATGACGTTCATCATAAAGAATGAAATGTTGAAAGCCATAAAAAGGCAGCTCTAAAATGAATTGATACTTGAAAAGAGAGAGAACACCTCTTGAGGGGGATGAAAATGTCTGATTATCTAGTCATCGTGGAATCGCCGGCAAAGGCGAAAACGATTGAACGTTATTTAGGGAAGAAATATAAAGTCAAAGCTTCAATGGGACATGTCCGGGATCTTCCGAAAAGTCAAATGGGAGTTGACATCGAACAGAACTTTGAACCGAAATATATTACGATCCGCGGAAAAGGCCCTGTTTTAAAAGAATTAAAAACAGCGGCAAAGAAAGCAAAAAAAGTCTATCTCGCGGCCGACCCCGACAGAGAAGGGGAAGCGATTGCATGGCATCTCGCACACAGCCTTGATCTGGATCTCAGCTCGGACTGCCGGGTCGTCTTTAATGAAATAACGAAAGACGCCATTAAAGAATCATTTAAACATCCGCGCATGATTAATATGGATCTTGTCGATGCGCAGCAGGCGCGCCGCATACTAGACAGACTCGTCGGATACAAAATCAGCCCGATTCTTTGGAAAAAAGTAAAAAAAGGCCTCAGTGCGGGCCGTGTGCAATCCGTTGCGCTCCGGCTGATCATCGACCGGGAAAAGGAAATCAACGACTTTAAACCTGAAGAGTACTGGACGATTACCGGCTCATTTTTAAAGGGAAAAGAGACGTTTGAAGCCGGATTTTTCGGGAAAAACGGCAAAAAGCTTCCTTTAAAAAGCGAAGAAGACGTAAAAGCCGTCCTTGCTCAGCTGAAAGGCAATAAGTATACAGTTGACAAGGTGACGAAAAAAGAGCGCAAACGAAATCCCGCTCTGCCGTTTACAACGTCCACTCTGCAGCAGGAGGCTGCCAGGAAGCTGAATTTCAGAGCGAAGAAAACGATGATGATCGCTCAGCAATTATATGAAGGAATTGATCTCGGCAAAGAAGGGACAGTCGGACTCATCACATATATGAGAACGGACTCAACGCGGATTTCCAATACAGCCGTTGAAGAGGCGTCAGCTTTTATTGATCAGGCATACGGAAAAGAGTACTTAGCGGGAAAACGGAAACCGGCAAAGAAAAATGAAAACGCTCAAGATGCCCACGAAGCGATCCGCCCGACTTCAGTGCTCAGAAAACCAGCCGACTTAAAAGCGGTGCTTGGAAGAGACCAGCTCAGACTATACAAGCTGATTTGGGAGCGCTTTGTTGCAAGCCAGATGGCGCCTGCCGTCCTTGATACGATGAGCGTCGATCTCAGCAATAACGGATTGACATTCCGGGCAAACGGAAGTAAAGTCAAATTCGCCGGCTTCATGAAAGTCTATGTAGAGGGTAAAGACGATCAGCTGGAAGAAAAAGACCGCATGCTTCCGGACCTTAAAGAGGGAGACACGGTTTTATCAAAAGATATTGAGCCTGAGCAGCACTTTACTCAGCCGCCTCCGCGTTATACAGAGGCGCGCCTGGTTAAAACACTTGAAGAACTGGGGATCGGCCGTCCTTCGACATATGCGCCGACTCTTGACACCATCCAGCGCCGCGGTTACGTGGGATTAGACAATAAACGGTTTGTGCCGACTGAGCTTGGGCAGATCGTGCTGGATCTTATCATGGAGTTTTTCCCGGAAATCATCAACGTTGAATTCACGGCTAAAATGGAAAGAGACCTTGACCATGTTGAAGATGGCCAGACAGAATGGGTTCAAATCATTGACAGCTTCTACACCGACTTCGAAAAACGCGTGAAAAAAGCGGAAGCCGAAATGAAAGAAGTGGAAATCGAACCTGAATACGCCGATGAAGATTGTGAATTATGCGGCTCCCGGATGGTTTATAAAATGGGCCGATACGGCAAATTTATGGCGTGCTCCAACTTCCCTGACTGCCGGAACACAAAACCGATTGTCAAACAAATCGGCGTAAAATGTCCTAAGTGCCATGAAGGAAACATTGTCGAACGAAAATCAAAAAAGAAACGCGTCTTTTACGGCTGTGACTGTTATCCTGAATGCGACTTCGTATCTTGGGACAAACCGATTGAACGAAAATGCCCGAAATGTGAAAATATGCTCGTAGAGAAAAAGCTTAAAAAAGGCATACAAGTCCAATGCGTCGAATGCGATTATAAGGAAGAACCACAGAAGTAGCGGTGAGCAGAGCCTTGCTCACCTTCTTTGTGTGGAAGGGACAAACAACAGGAGATGAAAAGAAATGAACCAGCAAACAGTTAATGTAATCGGAGCAGGCCTTGCCGGAAGTGAAGCGGCATGGCAGCTTGCAAAACGAGGAATTCAAGTAAAACTATACGAAATGCGGCCCGTCAGGCAGACGGCAGCCCATCATACTGATAAATTCGCTGAACTGGTATGCAGCAACTCCCTCCGTTCAAATACACTCGCCAATGCGGTAGGCGTATTAAAAGAAGAAATGCGGGCGCTTGACTCAGCAATCATTCAATCTGCTGATAAATGCTCGGTTCCCGCAGGGGGAGCGCTTGCAGTTGACCGCCATGAATTTGCGCAAAGCGTGACGGATCTCGTGAAAAACCATCCGAACGTAACAGTTCTTACTGAGGAAGTAACAGAGATTCCGGAAGGCCCGACGGTGATCGCGACCGGACCGCTTACGTCAGAATCGCTTTCACAGCAGCTGAAAGAGCTCACGGGAGAAGAGTATCTGTATTTTTATGACGCGGCGGCGCCGATTGTCGAAAAAGACAGCCTTGATATGGAGAAAGTGTACTTGAAATCCCGTTACGACAAGGGAGAAGCGGCATACTTAAACTGCCCGATGACAGAGGAAGAGTTTGACCGTTTCTATGAAGCATTGACGACGGCTGAGACGGTTCCTTTAAAAGAATTCGAGAAAGAAATCTTCTTTGAAGGCTGTATGCCGATTGAAGTCATGGCGAAAAGAGGCAAGAAAACGATGCTGTTCGGACCGATGAAACCGGTCGGACTGGAAGATCCGAAAACAGGCAAGCGCCCTTATGCAGTCGTTCAGCTCAGACAGGATGACGCGGCGGGAACGCTTTATAATATTGTAGGTTTTCAGACACATTTAAAATGGGGAGACCAAAAAGAAGTGCTTAAACTGATCCCCGGCCTTGAAAATGTTGATATCGTCAGATACGGCGTCATGCACAGAAACACATTTATCAACTCGCCGAGCCTTTTGAACCCGACATATCAATTTAAACAGCGGAACGATCTGTTTTTCGCGGGCCAAATGACCGGTGTAGAGGGTTATGTTGAATCTGCCGCTTCAGGTCTTGTAGCGGGAATCAATGCCGCCAAACTTGTGCTCGGTCAGGATCTTGTGACATTCCCGCAGGAGACGGCGATCGGAAGCATGGCTCACTACATTACGACGACAAATCAGAAGAACTTCCAGCCGATGAATGCAAACTTCGGCCTCTTAAAAGAATTGCCTGTAAAAATTAAAAACAAAAAAGAACGAAATGAAGAATACGCTAAACGCGCAATTGAGACTATTCAAACTATTTCGAAAACGATATAGCTTTTCATTGCAACTTCGATGCATTATATGATACCATTTAAAAGCCCTTCGGAGAGGGAGGTCTTCATAATGACTGAGAATGTTAACTTTTTTTTAAAGTTATTCGTTGAATATTTACAAATTGAAAAAAATTATTCACAATATACTATTGTGAATTATGTTAATTCGATTGAAGAATTTGGGATGTTTCTGCATGCTCAAAATATAAATGGAATGAAAGAAGCTGCATATCATGATGTGAGAATATTTTTGACAGAGGCTTATGAAAAAGGCCTGTCAAGAAAAACAATCAGCAAGAAAATTTCAGCTTTGAGAAGCTTCTATAAATTTTTAATGAGGGAAAAGCTTGTTGAAGAGAATCCGTTTCAGCTTGTTCATCTGCCGAAACAAGAGAAACGGATTCCGAAGTTTCTTTATGAAAAAGAACTTGAGGAACTATTCGCTGTCTCAGACAGAAGTCAGCCGTCAGGGATGCGCGATCAGGCCCTGCTTGAGCTTCTTTATGCGACCGGAATGAGGGTCAGTGAGTGCTGTACGCTCACTGTCGGCGATCTTGACCTGTTCATGGATACGGTGCTCGTTCACGGGAAAGGCAAGAAGCAGCGCTATATCCCGTTCGGCTCATATGCCCGTGATGCGCTGGAGCTGTATATCAACAGCGGAAGGCAGTGCCTGCTTGAAAAAGCAAAAGAGCCTCATGATGTGCTGTTTGTCAATCAAAGAGGCGGCCCGCTGACCGCCAGAGGAATCCGGTATATTTTAAGCGGGCTTGTAAAAAAAGCATCCGGCACTTTACATATACACCCGCATATGCTTCGGCACACGTTTGCGACTCATCTGCTGAATGAAGGGGCTGATTTAAGAAGCGTCCAGGAGCTTTTGGGCCATTCCAATCTGTCTTCTACGCAGATATACACGCATGTATCGAAGGAAATGCTGAGAAACACATATATGTCCCACCACCCGAGAGCTTTTAAAGAAAATTAAAAGGAGGCCCTTCTCATGTCATCTTTTCATGCGACAACGATTTTTGCCGTCCAGCATAACGGGAAAAGCGCTATGTCAGGAGACGGCCAGGTCACATTCGGTCAGGCTGTAGTCATGAAACATACCGCGAGAAAAGTGAGAAAGCTGTTTAACGGAAAGGTTCTGGCCGGATTTGCGGGATCTGTTGCAGACGCTTTCACACTTTTTGAAATGTTTGAGGCGAAGCTTGAAGAATACAACGGCAATTTAAAACGTGCGTCGGTTGAGCTTGCGAAAGAATGGCGCAGCGATAAAGTGCTGCGCAAGCTGGAAGCCATGCTGATTGTCATGAACCAGGATACCTTGCTTCTCGTATCGGGAACAGGTGAAGTGATTGAGCCGGATGACGGTATTTTGGCCATCGGCTCCGGCGGAAACTACGCCCTGTCAGCAGGAAGAGCGCTGAAAACCTATGCCGGAGAGAATCTGTCCGCCAAAGATATTGCAAAAGCCGCTTTGAAAATCGCGGGCGAGATTTGTGTGTACACAAACGATCAGATCATTTTGGAAGAACTTGAATAGAAAGGACTTGAGGCGCATGGAAAACAAACCGTTAACACCGAGACAAATCGTAGATCGGTTGGATCAATACATTGTAGGACAGCAGGATGCGAAAAAAGCTGTCGCCGTGGCATTAAGAAACCGCTATCGCAGAAGTCTTCTTGATGAAAAACTGAGAGACGAGATCGTTCCCAAAAACATCCTGATGATGGGCCCGACCGGGGTGGGGAAAACAGAGATCGCCAGACGGATCGCCAAGCTTACCGGTGCGCCATTTATAAAAATTGAAGCGACAAAATTTACAGAAGTCGGCTATGTAGGCAGAGATGTTGAATCAATGGTCAGAGACCTCGTTGAGACATCCGTGCGGCTCATTAAAGAAGAAAAAATCAGCGAAGTGAAAGAACAGGCTGAAGAAAATGCAAACAAACGTATAGTGCGGCTTCTCGTTCCGGGAAAGAAAAAACAAGCGGGTGTGAAAAATCCGTTTGAAATGCTTTTCGGAGGAAGCCAGGCGGCAAATGATGATGAAACCGACCAGCAGGAAGAAGCAAGCCTTGAAGAGAAAAGAAAGCGCATGGCGCATCAGCTCGCATTGGGAGAGCTCGAAGACCATTACGTCTCCGTAGAGGTGGAAGAGCAGCAGCCGTCGATGTTTGACATGCTGCAAGGCTCCGGGATGGAGCAGATGGGCATGAATATGCAGGATGCGCTGAGCAATCTGGTGCCAAAAAAGAAAAAACGCCGCAAAATGACGGTCAGAGAAGCAAGGAAGGTTCTGACCAATGAAGAGGCAGGCAAATTAATCGATATGGATGAAGTCGGCCAAGAGGCCGTGTTAAGAGCTGAAGAGGGCGGCATTATCTTTATTGACGAAATAGATAAAATCGCAAAAAACGGAGGGGCTTCTTCCTCAGCAGATGTATCGAGAGAAGGCGTTCAAAGAGATATCCTTCCGATTGTCGAAGGCTCTACCGTCGTCACGAAATACGGCTCCGTCAAAACAGATCACGTGCTGTTTATCGCAGCCGGGGCATTCCATATGGCAAAACCGTCTGATCTGATTCCGGAGCTGCAGGGCCGCTTTCCGATTCGTGTAGAATTGAGCAAGCTGACGGTAGATGATTTTGTGAAGATTCTCGTCGAACCCGATAACGCGCTGTTAAAACAATATCAGGCTTTATTGCAGACAGAAGGTATATCTCTTGAATTTTCTGACGAAGCTATTCGTAAGATCGCCGAAGTGGCTTATCATGTGAATCAGGATACGGACAACATCGGAGCGAGAAGGCTTCACACGATATTGGAACGTCTCTTGGAAGACCTGTCGTTTGAAGCGCCGGACGTAACGATGGAAAAAGTAGCCATCACGCCGCAATACGTTGAAGAAAAGCTCGGAACGATTGCAAACAACAAAGATCTAAGTCAATTTATATTGTGAAAATTTAATAAGAGGAATTCTAGGAGGATTATTTATCATGGCTTTACTACAAAAAACACGAATTATTAACAGCATGCTGCAGGCTGCGGCAGGCAAACCCGTAAACTTTAAAGAAATGGCTGAAACGCTTCGTGACGTCATTGATTCTAATATTTTCGTCGTCAGCCGCAGAGGAAAGCTTTTGGGCTACTCTATTAATCAGCAGATTGAAAATGACCGCATGAAAAAAATGCTTGAAGACCGCCAGTTCCCGGAAGAGTACACGAGAAATCTGTTCAATGTTCCGGAGACGTCTTCAAACCTTGATATCAACAGCGAATACACGGCGTTTCCTGTGGAAAACAGAGACCTGTTCCAAGCGGGCTTAACAACGATCGTGCCGATCATCGGCGGAGGAGAGAGACTGGGCACGCTCATTCTGTCCCGTCTGCAGGATCAATTTGAAGATGATGATCTAATTCTTGCTGAATACGGAGCAACCGTTGTAGGAATGGAGATTTTAAGAGAAAAAGCGGAAGAAATCGAAGAAGAGGCGCGAAGCAAAGCAGTTGTTCAAATGGCGATCAGTTCTCTGTCTTACAGTGAACTTGAAGCGATTGAGCATATCTTTGAAGAGCTTGACGGAAACGAAGGCTTGCTTGTGGCAAGTAAGATTGCGGACCGTGTCGGCATTACGCGTTCAGTCATCGTTAACGCGCTGAGAAAACTGGAAAGCGCAGGCGTCATTGAATCCAGATCACTGGGAATGAAGGGGACGTACATTAAAGTTCTGAACAACAAATTCCTTATTGAATTGGAAAACCTTAAATCTCATTAAGAAAAAAGCAGGATCCCTGAAAATGGGGGTCCTGCTTTTTTTATGGACAATAGGTGAAAAGTTGCAGTTTAAAGTTGCTTATTGGAATCTGATCTGAGATAATCCATCTTGCTGTGTGAAAAAAGGAGGAAGATACAGAAATTCTGCTATTTTCAGTCTTATATTAAACAAATCCTTGTAGTACAAATATTCTAGGACTTAATACCTACATGTAAAATAGATATAATTGAGCACTTTTTTTTAGCCTAACTTCATAGACTTTAAGCCTGTTATTTCTTACAATAAGCATATGGTTTTACAATTCTCGACAAGGATTTTTAGGAGAAAAATATCTGAAATGGAGGTAAGTGGATTTGGACTTATTTTCTGGAACTATACAAAATCTTGAGAATGCCTTGGGGAGAGCGGACATTAAGCAAAAAGTCTTAACTAATAATATCGCCAATATAGATACACCGAACTATAAGGCAAAAAAAGTCTCTTTCCGAAATTTGTTAGATCAGGAAACATCCAATCTTGAGGCTGTAAAAACCGACTATCGGCACGTTGACTTTACGGGTTCGGGGGACGATTATTCTATCGTGTCCAGCAGTGATACATCGTACCAGCAAAACGGAAACAATGTCGATATCGACAAAGAAATGACAGATTTAGCCGAAAACCAAATTAATTATCAGGCTTTGGTTGAAAGAATGAGCGGCAAATTCAATTCTCTGAAAACCGTCTTGACAGGAGGAAAATAATGAGTGGCTTTCAAAGCTTAAATATTTCGGGTTCCGCTTTAACTGCACAGCGTGTCCGGATGGACGTCGTATCGTCCAATCTGGCCAATATGGATACAACGAGAGCGAAGCAGGTAAATGGCGAATGGGTGCCTTATAGAAGAAAGCTGGTATCTCTCCAATCCGGAGGCGAATCATTTTCGTCCCTTTTACATTCCAAGATGAACGGAACAGGGAGCGCGGGAAATGGCGTAAAGGTATCTGGTGTTACGGAAGACCCGTCCGCTTTTAATCTCGTTTATGATCCGGAGAATCCTGATGCGAATAAAGACGGATATGTACAAAAACCAAATGTAGATCCATTAAAGGAAATGGTGGATCTTGTCAGCAGCACGAGATCATATGAAGCAAACGTAACTGCATTAAACGCCTCCAAAGGCATGCTTTTGAAGGCTTTAGAAATCGGAAAGTAAGGTGATGTAAGTGGTTAACGCTATTACTCCTTTTCAGCTTCAACAAACCCAAAACACTCAAAACGTAACGAATCAATTAAACCAAACTCAAAAAACTGATTCTTCAAACCAAACAAACTTTTCGGAGCTTTTAAAAAACTCTATTGATTCGTTAAATGAGTCACAAGTGAAATCTGACCAAATAACGAACGAACTGGCTGCAGGAAAGGATGTAAACCTTGACGAGGTCATGATCGCTGCCCAAAAAGCAAATATTTCTCTGACGGCCGCTACCGAATTCCGCAATAAAGCCGTGGAAGCCTATCAGGAGATCATGAGAATGCAGATGTAGTGGTCAGATTGAAGAGAATGACTGGAATGACCGGGGGTTAACATGAATCGTACTCTAATGCAAATGAAAACCAAAACGGCAGCGTTTTGGAACAACAGATCAAAAACACAGAAGATACTCATGGTAAGCGGCTTGGCCGCATTCATTATTTTACTCATCGTCGTTATTATTTTTACTTCGTCTGAAAAGATGGTGCCTCTTTATAAAGATTTGTCCGCGGAAGAAGCGGGGAAGATTAAAGAAGAGCTCGATACGAAAAAGGTGTCTTCTGAACTTGCTGACGGCGGCACGGTCATTAAGGTTCCTGAGAGCCAAGTGGATTCGCTTAAAGTCCAGCTTGCCGCAGAAGGCCTGCCGAAAACGGGATCAATTGATTATTCGTTTTTCGGACAAAATGCGGGCTTCGGCCTGACGGATAATGAGTTTGACGTTTTAAAGGTTGAGGCGACTCAGACCGAATTGTCAAACCTGATAAATGAAATGGACGGTATTAAAAGCTCGAAGGTCATGATCAATATGCCGAAAGAAGCCGTGTTCGTCGGTGAAGATCAGCCGGCAGCATCCGCTTCAATCGTTTTGCAGATGAAACCGGGCTACTCGCTTGATCAAAACCAGATCAACGGGCTGTACCATCTCGTTTCTAAAAGTGTTCCGAACTTAAAAGAAGATAATATCGTCATAATGGATCAAAATTCTACATATTATGACAAAAGTGACAGCGGTGCAGGGTCCGTTTCTGACAGTTATGCTTCTCAGCAAGGTATTAAGTCGCAGGTCGAAAAGGACGTTCAAAAACATGTTCAGTCACTGCTCGGCACAATGATGGGGCAGGATAAGGTCGTTGTTTCCGTGACGGCGGATATTGACTTCACGAAGGAAAAACGCACTGAAGACACTGTCGAACCTGTCGATAAAGATAACATGGAAGGCATAGCGGTAAGCGCCGAAAAAGTTGCGGAAACGTATAAAGGCGACGGCGCGGCCAACGGCGGCACGGCCGGAACGGGAAGCAATGACACCGCGAACTATGCCGAGACAAACGGCGGTTCAAACAGCGGCGACTACGAAAAAAGCAGCAATAAAATCAACTATGAAGTCAACCGCATTCATAAAGAAATCGCTGAAAGCCCGTATAAAGTGCGTGATTTAGGCATTCAGGTCATGGTGGAGCCGCCTAATCCGAAAAATGCCGCTTCCTTATCAGCGCAGAGACAGGCTGATATACAGAAGATTTTAGGAACGGTCGTCAGAACGTCTCTTGATAAAAACGAAACGCAAAATCAAAACCTGACAGACAATGATATCAACAATAAAATCGTTGTATCCGTTCAGCCGTTTGACGGAAAAACAAGCCTGAACACAGATTCGGCACAATCTTCAGGTCTTCCGATCTGGGTATACATTACAGGCGGCGTACTGCTTGCGGCCATTATTCTGCTTATTATTCTCCTCATCAGAAAGAAACGCTCACAAGAGGATGAATACGAAGAATATGAATATGAAACACCGCCGGAGCCGGTTCGATTGCCTGATATCAACGAAGAGAAAATTGAAACGGAAGAAACAGTCAGACGAAAACAGCTTGAAAAAATGGCTAAAGAAAAACCGGAAGACTTTGCTAAATTGCTTCGAAGCTGGCTGGACGAGGATTAGGGGGAATGGAAAATGGCGAAACGTGATCAGAACAAGCTTACAGGAAAACAAAAAGCAGCCATCCTCATGATTTCCTTAGGCCTTGATGTATCAGCTTCTGTGTACAAGCATTTGTCTGAAGAAGAAATTGAAAGATTGACTCTCGAGATTTCGGGAGTCAGAAGCGTCGATCATCAAAGAAAAGATGAAATCATTGAAGAATTTCATAATATCGCAATCGCTCAGGACTATATTTCACAAGGCGGTTTAAATTACGCCCGCCAAGTGCTTGAAAAAGCGCTCGGAGAAGACAAAGCGGTAAGCATTTTAAACAGGCTCACCTCTTCTTTGCAGGTAAAGCCGTTTGATTTTGCAAGAAAAGCGGAGCCCGAACAGATTTTAAATTTCATTCAGCAGGAACATCCGCAAACGATGGCGCTGATTTTATCCTACCTTGACCCGGTTCAGGCCGGACAGATTTTGTCTGAGCTGAACCCGGACGTTCAGGCTGAGGTGGCAAGAAGGATTGCGGTTATGGACAGAACGTCTCCCGAAATCATAAATGAAGTGGAGCGGGTCCTTGAACAAAAGCTGTCCTCCTCCTTTACGCAGGATTATACGCAGACCGGCGGCATAGAAGCCGTTGTTGAAGTGTTAAACGGCGTAGACAGAGGAACGGAAAAAACGATCCTTGATTCATTAGAAATCCAAGATCCTGAATTGGCGGATGAAATCAAAAAACGGATGTTTGTCTTTGAAGATATTGTCACCCTTGATAACCGTGCGATTCAGCGCGTGATCAGAGACGTTGAAAACGACGACCTCCTGCTTTCATTGAAGGTTGCGAGCGAGGAAGTCAAAGAGATCGTCTTCAGCAATATGTCACAGCGTATGGTTGAAACGTTTAAAGAGGAAATGGAAATTATGGGGCCTGTGCGTTTGCGTGATGTGGAAGAGGCGCAATCAAGAATCGTGGGCGTCGTCCGCAAGCTGGAAGAAGCCGGAGAAATTGTAATCGCGCGAGGCGGAGGAGACGATATTATTGTCTAATATCATTAAACAGCAATCATCATTTTCTCCTGAACAAAAACGGCGTAAGCTTTCCTTGCAGGAAGTCAGGAAAACACATTCCCAGCCAGACCGGGAGGAACTTGAAAATCCGGAGGCGCTCATGGCCTTTGCCAAGGCCGAAGCCGACAGGGTGTCTGAAGAAGCGAAAAATCAATTTGAGCACACTCTTCGTCAGATTGAAGAAGAGAAACACCGCTGGGCGGAAGAAAAACAAAGATTGATAGAAGAAGCAAAGGCAGAAGGATATGAAGAAGGCATGGCATTGGGAAAAGCCGAGGCTCAAGCTGAATACGCCAATCTCATCAGCCGGGCCAATGCCGTTATGGAAATGGCGAGACAGTCAGTCGAGGAAAAACTGGAAAGCGCTGAGGAAGAAATCATTGAGCTTTCCGTTGCGCTCGCTAAAAAAGTATGGCGGCAAAAAAGTGATGATAAAGAGGCTTTCCTTCTGCTGGTCAAACAGGTAGTAGCCGAAGTAAAAGATTATGATGACATCTCCATCTATGTGGACCCTGAATATTATGAGACGGTTCATCAGCATATGGACGAAATTCAGCAGCTGTTATACAAAGAATGCAGATTAAGCTTATATGCCGATGAAAAAGCCGCGAAGGGAACGTGCTCGATAGAAACTCCGTTCGGACGTGTCGATGCAGGCATAGATACCCAGCTGATGCAATTAAAGCAAAAACTTTTAACGGCGCTTGAGGCGGGAGCGGAGCAATGAAGACACAGTATTTAATAGACTCAATTGAAACAGCGGATCCGTACAAGCGCTACGGCAAGGTTAAACGGGTCATCGGGCTGATGATTGAATCAAAAGGGCCCGAAAGCTCAATCGGAGATGTTTGTCTCATTTATCCGAAAGGCCATGCGAAAAAAGCGATTAAAGCTGAGGTTGTAGGCTTCCAGGATGAAAACATTCTGTTAATGCCTTATCTGGAAGCGGCCAGCATCGCGCCGGGCAGCATTGTGGAGGCCACTGGCGAGTCGCTCCGCATCAAAGTAGGCGCGGGTTTAATCGGACAAGTTGTCGACGCGTTCGGCGAACCTCTTGACGGCCGGGCGCTTCCGAAAGGTTTGTCCCCCGTTTCGACGGAACAGCCGCCTCCAAACCCGATGAAACGCCCGCCGATACGGGAAAAGATGGGTGTCGGCGTCAGATCGATTGACAGTCTGCTGACGGTAGGAAAAGGGCAGAGAATCGGGATTTTTGCCGGAAGCGGGGTCGGAAAAAGCACCCTGATGGGAATGATCGCGAAGCAGACTGAAGCTGATTTAAACATTATCGCACTCGTCGGTGAACGGGGGCGCGAGGTGCGTGAATTCATCGAGAAGGATTTAGGCGAAGAAGGCCTGAAACGCTCGATCGTCGTAGTCGCGACCTCTGATCAGCCCGCCTTAATGCGTTTGAAAGCGGCGTATACGGCCACCGCCATTGCAGAGTATTTCCGCGATAAAGGCCGGAATGTGATGTTCATGATGGACTCCGTCACGAGGGTCGCGATGGCTCAGCGGGAAATCGGCCTGGCAGCGGGAGAACCGCCGACAACAAAAGGATATACACCTTCCGTGTTCGCTATTTTGCCCCGTTTGCTGGAAAGAACGGGCGCGAATGAACAAGGAACGATAACCGCTTTTTATACGGTTCTCGTTGACGGAGATGATATGAACGAACCGATTGCCGATACGGTGCGCGGAATATTAGACGGGCATATCGTTCTCGATCGGGCGCTTGCCAACAAAGGGCAGTTCCCGGCCGTGAATATCCTGAAAAGCATCAGCAGGGTCATGTCTAATATTTCAGACACATCGCATATAGAGGCGGCCAACAAATTCCGCGATCTTCTGTCAACTTATCAAAACTCTGAAGATCTCATTAATATCGGAGCTTACAAAAGAGGGTCATCAAGAGAAATTGATGAAGCGATTCAGTTTTATCCGCAGCTTATTCAATTTTTAAAACAAGGAACGGAAGAACCTGCTCAATTGGAAGACAGCATTGCGGCATTGACGAGTCTGACAGGAAAAGAGGAATAAACATCGTGGCATACCAATTCAGATTTCAAAAGCTGCTGGAATTAAAAGAAAATGAAAAAGACCAAACATTGACTGAATACAGACAATCGGTTTCTGAATTTGAGACAGTGGCTGAAAAACTATATGAAAATATGAGCAAAAAAGAATTGCTCGAAAAAGACAAAGAATCAAAGCTGAAATGCGGGATGAGCGTTCAGGAAATGAGACATTATCAGCAATTCGTTTCCAATCTTGAGAACACCATCTATCATTATCAAAAGCTTGTCATCATGAAACGAAATGAAATGAATGAGAAGCAGGAACAGCTCACCGAAAAAAACATTGAAGTAAAGAAATTTGAAAAAATGCGGGAAAAACAATTTAACATGTTCGCACTTGAAGACAAAGCTGCAGAGATGAGGGAAATGGACGACATTTCAATCAAGCAGTTTATGATTCAGGGGCATTAGGAGCGAATGAAATGGCCGATAAAGAAAAGAGATCTGGAAAGTTCGGTTCAATCCTGCTTTTTATCATGATCCCGCTGATTTTTCTGATCATCGTCGCAAGCATCATCCTTTGGGCTGCCGGCGTTGATGTGATGAAGCCGATTCAGGAAACAGCCGCTAAAACGCCTGTTTTAAAAGAATTGGTTCCCGAAACGAAAGAAATGAAAAGCGCGGCGGAAAAGCAGAAGGAAGACAGAACGGCTTCTCTTGAAAAGACCATAAAGGAACAAAAAAGTGAAATTAACATTTTGAATAAAGATTTAGACACAAGCAAGTCCGAAATCGATAATCTGAATCAGAAAATCCGTTCACTGAAACAGGAAGCTGAACAGCAGCAGAAAACGAAGACGGATGAAACGAAAAAAGACGCTGCGGATTCAGCCGGAAAAGATAAAATGATCAACATCTATAAAAGTATGGACAGCGGTAAAGCGGCAAGCATTATCGTAAAGCTGAAAGAAAAAGAAGCCCTCGATATTTTAAACGGATTAAGTAAAAAGCAGCTTGCTGAAATCTTGACGAAAATGACTCCTGAACAAGCGGCTAAATATACAGAAAAACTATCCGCTGACGGAAATAAGGAGTGATGTAAGTTGAAGCTGCTTGAATTAACGGGTAATCGTACGCAGACTGCGCAAAACAGCAATATGAAGATGAATGTAAACAGCTTAGGTCTATTTCAGAACTGGCTCCTGTCGGAAATCACTTCTCCCCGGCAGCCCGGAGATGAAACAAAAACAAGTGATGCAGAGCTGAATGATGCCCTATCGAAAATCGGTGATTGGCTGAAAGCCGGCCCGGAAGATAAAGAATTGCAGCTAAAACAGCTGCTTGAGGCGGTAAAAGCTCTTGAAGGAAAGCAGACGGCTGAAACAGCTCTTCCTTTATTGAAACAGCTTGCCGAATCTGTTGAAGACATGTTAGCGGGAAAACAGCATGGGGGGAAGCCTGAAACGGATGAGCCGGATTCTTCCGCAAAAGACGGGGATTCCGTCAAGGATGCGCTTGAGAAGGGGCTGCTGTTCATTCAAGAAGCCGTATCCCAGCTCTTCACATCTCAGCAGGAACTGCCTGACAGCGCGCAGGCAAAGGCGGTTTACCAGGAAGGCGCCCGTTTATTAGAGGCATTGAAAAAACAAGGTGTCCCGGACCGCGTGATTCAAGACCTGCGGCAGACATTTTTTCCGAAAAACGAATCTGCATCTAAACTTTACTCCATGACAGCCGCTGAGCTGAAGAGCTTTCAAAGCGTCACGGAGCAGCTTGCGGGCCTTTCTCAAAAGGGAACAAAGGATTGGGATATGGCTGAAACTGAGCTGAAAGCTTTTGTGTTATCTCAATCATCTGAATCATTCCAAGAGTCAGCCGGGAAAACAGAACAGCAAAACGGCGGCACGGTTTCTCACGCAAAGGAGCCTGACAGCAAATTGTCTGCACATATACTGTTTTCGGGAACGAGAAGCCTTGCCGGCATTCAGCAAACGTCCGCAGGGGAACAGCAGCCGGCAGAAAATAAACCGTTAACGGATCAGGTCATCAGCGGCTGGAAACAGATGAAATACACGCCTTTCGGGAAAACAACCGGAAGCTTTACGATTCGTCTTAATCCCGAGAACCTCGGATTTGTCACAATTAAGGTGACAAACGAAAACGGGATGTTTCAAAGCAAAATAATCGCATCCAGCCAGTCTGCGAAAGAGCTGCTGGAACAGCATCTTCCTCAGCTGAAACAGTCGCTTCCGAATATGGCGGTCCAAGTCGACCGTTTTACAGTCCCGCTTCAAAGCGGGGATCAGCAGCCTGTTTACGGACAGACGGCCGATCACAATAAACAGCAGCATCAGGGACAGAGAGAGCAGAAGAACCAGCAGCAGTCAGGCGATTTCGGAGATATGCTGGAGGAGCTTTCTCTCAATGAAATGGAGGAAGAATAGTTGACATCAGTAAACTCGGATTATGCCGCGGCGGGCGCTTCAACCACATCAAGCGCGAAGAGCACCTCCGCAGTAAACAGCAGCACGAATTTAGGGAAAGACGAATTCCTGAAGATCTTAATGACACAGGTTCAAAACCAGGACCCGCTCAATCCGGTTGATGACAAAGAATTCATCAGCCAGATGGCGACATTTTCTTCATTGGAGCAAATGATGAATATGAATACGACGATGACTAAATTTGTAGAAAATCAAGATCCGTTTACGATGTATGTGAACTGGATCGGCAAAAATGTCACATTCAGCGACAGCGACGGGAAGGATCAGACAAGCCCGGTCAATTCAGTCAAGCATTCAAACGGCAATTACGTGCTCGTGCTTGAAAATGGCAAAGAGGTCAGTCCGTGGAATGTCACGGCCGTCAGCGAAACATCTAAATAAAAAGAAACCCAGGGGGAATTTAACATGTTACGTTCATTATATTCCGGTATCAGCGGCATGAAAAACTTTCAGACAAAACTAGATGTAATCGGCAATAACATCGCCAACGTCAACACAGTGGGATTTAAGAAAAGCCGCGTTACATTTAAAGATATGATCAGCCAGACAGTCGCCGGCGGTTCAAACGTGACCAATTCAAAACAAATCGGCTTGGGTGCCGCGACTTCTTCCATTGATGTCGTTCATTCAACCGGCGCCCCGCAGGCTACACAGAATAAAACCGACCTAGCCATTGACGGAGACGGCTACTTTCAGATTAATACAGGTGCGGGAATTGTTTACACACGTGCGGGGAATTTCGGAAAGGACAATCAAGGAAACCTTGTTACGACTGACGGGTACTATCTTGAAAAAATCGGCGGCGGCAAAATCAATATTCCGACTGATGCGAAAGATTACAGCATCGGTGCAGACGGAACCGTTACATATACTGATGCAGGGGATGAGGTTCATGATGCCGGACAAATCGGTCTGGTCACGTTCCCTAACAGCGCCGGTCTGGAAAAAATCGGAGGCAACCTTTACAGAGAATCATTAAGTTCAGGAGCTGCGAGCGCAGTCACCACTCCGGGCGAAAACGGAACGGGTAAGCTTTTGGCAGGCTATCTTGAAATGTCAAACGTAGATCTGACAGATGAATTTACCGAAATGATCGTTGCTCAGCGGGGTTTCCAATCAAACTCAAAAATCATTACGACTTCAGATGAAATCCTTCAGGAGCTGGTTAATCTGAAACGGTAAGGAGGGAGGAGAGGCGGTTAAGCCGCTTCTCCGGATTGCATGATTCAAGTCACCCGTTTAAACGGCCAGCCTTTTACGCTGAACGCGCTGTTTATCGAACAGATTGAGTGCTTCCCCGACACGACGATTACACTGTCCAACGGCAAAAAGTTCGTAGTGAAAGAACCGGAAGAAGCAGTTCTCAAAAAAGTCATATCGTTTTACCATAGCATACAAATATTTTCACTGGATCAGGGAATAGAGGAAGAAGAATGAAGAAAAAATTAGTCATCATTTTGCTGATTATTTTAATTGTCATCGCCGGCCTCGGAACGGCAGCATATTTTGTCGTCAGCGGAAATTCGGGCAAAGATAAAAAGCCGACAATTGACGAAGTCGTTGCAGCCACTGTGTCTGTCGACGATATCACGACAAACTTAAAGTCTGACAGCATCATCCGTATCGGCATCAAGCTTGAAACCGACTCGGCTAAAGCGAAGGAAGAACTTGAAAAACGCGATTTTCAGGTGAAAGACAACATCATTTCCATTTTAGCCGACACAAGCGCCGGAGAGATTGAGGGAGATAAAGGAAGAGAAGCGTTTAAACAATCATTAAAAGAGAAAGTAAACAGCTATCTCCAAGAAGGAAAAGTTCAGAAAGTGTACATTACCTCCTTTAATCTGCAATAAAAACAAATTTGACAGAATACGGAGGTGAAGAAAATGTCAGGAGAAGTTCTCTCCCAAAATGAAATAGACGCACTGCTTTCCGCCATTTCCACGGGTGAGGCGGATGCGGAAGAGCTGAAAAAGGAAGTAAAAGAGAAAAAAGTAAAGGTATATGATTTTAAACGGGCTCTCAGATTCTCGAAAGATCAGATACGCAGTTTAACCCGGATACATGATAACTTTGCGAGGCTTCTCACAACACACTTTTCCGCCAAGCTCAGAACGTATATTCATATATCCGTCAGCTCAGTTGATCAGGTGCCGTATGAAGAATTTATCCGTTCCATACCGAACATGACGATTTTAAATTTATTCGATGTTCATCCGATGGAAGGCAGAATCATGATGGAGGTTAATCCCACCATCGCATACGCAATGCTTGACCGCGTCATGGGAGGCATCGGCATCACTCATAACAAAGCTGACAGCCTTACGGAAATTGAAACGAATATTATTTCTAATTTATTTGAAAATGCACTGGGCAACTACAAAGAAGCTTGGCAATCGATTGCTGATATTGACCCTGAAATGACTGAATTTGAAGTGAATCCTCAGTTTGTACAGATGGTTTCCCCAAATGAAACAGTCGTTGTCATTTCTCTCAATACACAGATAGGTGAAATCAGCGGTGTCATTAATCTTTGTATTCCCCATGTCGTACTTGAGCCGATTATCCCTAAGCTTTCCGTACATTATTGGATGCAATCAGACCGGAATGAAGCGAAGCCCGAAGAAACGAAGTTGCTTGAAAAGCGCATCATGACGGCTCAAATTCCCGTTGTGGCTCTATTGGGCGCTTCTGAACTGACAATAGAAGAATTTTTAAGTTTGGAAGTCGGGGACTGTATAACTCTGGACAAATCAGTGACTGATCCTCTTACTGTATTGGTCGGAAACAAACCGAAGTTTTTAGGGCAGGCCGGCCGGGTGAATCGAAGACAGGCAGTGCAAATTTTAGATCACGACATAAGAGGTGAACAAGATGAACAATAGATTATCTCAAGATGAAATCGATGCTCTTCTTAACGGCACAAGCAGTCAATCAGAGGATACAGAACAGCCTCAAGGGGCGAACTTGTCTGAACTTGAGCGCGATGCGATCGGAGAAATCGGGAATATTTCGTTCGGCAGCTCGGCTACGGCGCTGTCCACTCTTTTAAATCAAAAAGTGGACATTACAACACCGAGTGTGACCGTCATTTCAAAAAGCAAAATCAGTGATGAATTTCCTCATCCGTATGTTGCCATTGAAGTGAACTACACAGAAGGCTTTGACGGCAGCAATTTGCTCGTCGTCGAACAAAGCGACGCGGCCATCATCGCGGATTTGATGATCGGCGGAGACGGCCGGGGCGCCGATCCGTCACTCGGTGAAATCCACCTGAGCGCCGTTCAGGAAGCAATGAATCAAATGATGGGCTCGGCTGCTACGTCAATGTCGACCGTGTTCAGTAAAAAGATTGACATTTCTCCGCCAAGGGTTGAACTTCTGGATTTGACGGAAGAAAAAGGGACCGACAGAATACCTGAGGATGACCTGCTCGTAAAAGTGTCATTCCGTCTGAAAGTCGGTGAATTAATCGATTCGAGCATCATGCAGCTTTATCCGATTACGTTTGCGAAAGATCTGATCGCAGAACTGATGACTGCAGACCAGCATGAGTCAGAGGCCGCAGAAACCGTATCAGAACCACAGGAAACATACGAAACGCCGCAGCCGGAACCTGCCATGCAGCCGGAGCCGCAGGCAAAACCCGAGCTTCCGAAGAGACAGGGAACCGCAAAAAAAGCTGCTCCTGTTCAAGTCGCTCCGGTGGAATTCCAGGCGTTTGATCATAACGAAGCGGCGCAAGGATCAAGGAATAACCTTGATATGCTGATGGATATTCCGCTTTCCGTTACGGTTGAGCTCGGCAGAACGAAGAGAAGCGTCAAAGAAATCCTTGAACTTTCTGCGGGAAGCATTATTGAGCTTGACAAGCTGGCTGGTGAACCTGTTGACATCCTGGTCAACCAGCGGATCGTGGCAAAAGGCGAGGTCGTCGTCATAGAAGAAAACTTCGGCGTGAGAGTCACTGATATTTTAAGTCAGGCAGACCGCCTTAACAATTTAAAATAAGCGAACATAGAGGAGAGAAACAGATTATGGCACACAGAATTTTAATTGTAGACGATGCAGCATTTATGAGAATGATGATCAAAGATATTTTAGTGAAGAACGGTTTTGACGTTGTAGCTGAAGCTTCAGACGGAGCGCAGGCGGTCGAAAAATTCAAAGAGCATTCCCCCGACCTTGTGACAATGGATATTACAATGCCTGAAATGGACGGGATTACAGCTCTAAAGGAAATTAAACAAATCGATCCGCAGGCGAAAATCATCATGTGTTCGGCTATGGGCCAGCAGTCAATGGTTATTGACGCGATTCAAGCCGGCGCAAAAGACTTTATCGTGAAACCGTTCCAAGCGGACCGCGTGCTTGAAGCCATTAATAAAACATTAAGCTAAAGGGTGTACGACTGTTGAAAAAGAGTCATGGTTTACTAGCTTTGATTTGTTGTTTCGTTTTACTCAATGTACATCCGTTCCCTGCTTTTGCGGCGGAGTCTGACAATTCCACCGTCAACGAATGGTTTGACAAACAATCAACAAACAAAACAGAGAAAAAAAGCGATACATCGAAACAAACGGCTGATCAAGAGATAGGGGATGCTTCTGCATCTTCTGTCTCCGCTTTTGATTTTGTAAAGATGATTGGGGCGTTATTATTCGTCATTCTGCTGATCTATGGATTTGTCAAACTGATGAATAGAAGAAACCGTCTGTTGAAGCCGTTTCAATATGTAGAAAATATCGGCGGAACGTCAGTCGGCCAAAACCGTTCCGTGCAGCTGATTAAAGTGGGAAACAGCGTTCTCGTAGTCGGTGTGGGCGAAACGATACAGCTTTTAAAAGAAATTGAAGATGAAAAAGAGCGCGAGGCGATTCTGAGCCAATACGAAGAGTCGATGTCTTCAAAAGTGGAATGGACCAAGCTCGTAAATCCGCGTAAGGATGGAGAAAAAAAGCCGCAAACGATGCTTCCGTCGTTTTCAAAAGCGCTGAAAGAACAGTTGAACGAGCTGAAACAAAGCCGTTCTGAAGGAAAGAAGAAAGGCCCTTATCATCATGAATGAATTTATTAATCTTTTTAATTCAAGCAGTCCGACCGAAGTCAGCTCCACTGTTAAATTACTGCTGCTTTTGACTGTCTTTTCAGTGGCGCCGGGGATTCTGATTTTGATGACCTGCTTTACGAGAATCGTCATCGTCCTGTCTTTTGTGAGAACCTCACTGGCGACGCAGAACATGCCTCCCAACCAGGTTTTAATCGGCCTTGCGCTGTTCTTGACGTTTTTTATTATGGCGCCGACTTTTTCAGAGATTAATAAGGAAGCCTTAACGCCGCTGATGGACAACAAAATCAGTCTCGATGAAGCATATACAAAAGCCGAGAAGCCGATTAAAGAGTATATGAGCAAGCATACAAGGCAGAAGGATCTGGCGCTGTTTATGAACTATGCCAAGATGAAAAAACCTGAATCGATTCAGGATATTCCTTTGACGACGATGGTGCCCGCTTATGCGATATCAGAACTCAAAACCGCTTTTCAAATGGGCTTTATGATTTTTATTCCGTTTTTAATTATCGATATGGTCGTGGCGAGCGTCTTAATGTCAATGGGAATGATGATGCTTCCGCCGGTTATGATCTCTCTGCCCTTTAAAATATTGCTTTTCGTTTTGGTCGATGGATGGTATTTAATCGTGAAATCTTTGCTTGACAGCTTTTAGGGTAGGTGCTAATTGTGAGTTCAGAATTTGTAATTTCCATGGCGGAAAAAGCCGTATATGTAACACTAATGATCAGTGGGCCGCTGCTTGCGATCGCGCTGATCGTCGGTTTGCTCGTCAGTATCTTTCAAGCGACAACTCAAATACAGGAACAGACGCTTGCGTTCATTCCGAAAATCGTGGCGGTGATGCTTGGACTGATCTTTTTCGGTCCTTGGATGCTGTCGACGATTCTTTCGTTCACAACTGATCTGTTTTCTCATCTGAACCGATTTGCAGGGTAGAATCAAATGAATTCCATCATTGATTTATTTCCCGCTTTTTTATTGGTCTTTATCAGAATCTCTGCTTTTTTTGTAACGGTGCCGGTGTTCGGACATCGGAATCTGCCGGCGGTTCACCGAATCGGCTTTGCTTTTTTTCTTTCGGTGATCTGCTTCAGCACGCTGAAACATGCGCCGGAAATAGAAATAGGGGAACAGTATATGCTGCTTGTCATAAAAGAGGCCGTTGTGGGCTTGAGCCTCGGGCTGATCGCTTTCATGATGATGACAGCCATTCAGATAGCAGGTTCCTTTATTGATTTTCAGATGGGCTTTTCCATCGCCAATGTCATTGATCCGCAATCAGGAACGCAAAGCCCGCTGATCGGACAATTCGTTTATACGCTTGCGCTGTTATTTATGCTCAGCGTAAACGCCCATTATCTTTTATTGGACGGGATTTATTACAGCTTTCAGTATATCCCGCTTGACCAGGCATTTCCGTCGTTTGGAAATGATCAGTTTGGACTTTTTATCGCAAAAAGCTTCAGTGCCATGTTTATTATCGCTTTTCAAATGTCTGCGCCGGTTGTGGCCAGTCTGTTTTTAGTTGATTTGGCGCTCGGTATTGTAGCGAGAACGGTGCCGCAGCTGAATGTTTTCGTTGTCGGGCTTCCTCTGAAAATAGCCGTGAGCTTTATTATGCTGATCGTTTGTATGTCGGTGATGTTTGTCGTCGTCCGCAACATCTTCAGCCTTACCGTTGAAACCATGCGGAATCTATTGGCATTGGTCGGTGTGACATGATGAGACTCAGACTGAATCTGCAATTCTTTGCCGGTGAAAAAACGGAGAAAGCCACTCCGAAAAAACGGAAGGATACAAGAAAGAAAGGACAGGTCGCGAAAAGTACGGATGTGAATACAGCCGTTTCTTTACTGATTATCTTTCTTTCGCTGATCGCGCTCGGTCCTTATATGCGGGACAGGCTGCTGTCCTTTATTAAAACGTTTTATACGAAATCGATAACATTACACCTGTCAGCATCTGCCGTGCATGAACTGTTCGTGGATACGGTGAAAGATATCAGCCTCATCCTCGCGCCGATTATGCTGGTCGCGCTTGTGGCAGGTGTCGTGAGCAATTACATGCAGGTGGGTTTTCTGTTTTCTGCGGAAGTCCTCAAGCCTGACTTGAATAAGCTCAGCCCGCTGAAAGGTTTTAAGCGGATTTACAGCATGAGGGCGATTGTTGAACTGGTCAAATCTATTTTGAAGATTACTGTGGTCGGTTTTGCCGCCTTTATGGTGCTCTGGCTTCATTATGGCGATATTCTCCGCCTTCCTCTTTTAACGCCTGCGGAAGTGCTCACTTTCGTTTCTAAGCTCACGCTTTGGATGGGGCTTGCGGGATCAGGGGCTTTAATGCTGCTGGCCGGGCTTGATTATTTATATCAGCGTTTTGACTATGAGAAAAATATCAGAATGTCAAAGCAGGATATAAAAGATGAATACAAAAAATCGGAGGGTGATCCGATAATCAAGTCCAAAATTAAGCAGAAGCAGCGGGAAATGGCGATGAGGCGGATGATGCAGGAAGTGCCGAAAGCGGATGTCATCATTACCAACCCGACCCATTATGCGATAGCTTTAAAATATGATGAAAAGAAAATGGACGCCCCTTACATTGTTGCCAAAGGGGTCGACCATCTCGCATTAAAAATCAGGCAGATCGCCAAAGAACACGATGTCATGACGATTGAAAACAGGCCGCTCGCGCGTGCGTTATATGATCAGGTTGACATTGACCAGGCTGTGCCGGAAGAGTTTTTCAAAGTCATTGCGGAAATTTTGGCTTATGTATATAAAACGAAACAAAAAGTATAGTGAATTTCAGATTCAAAAGGAGAGAAAAACAGCATGTCAACAAGAGATTTATCGGTTTTAATAAGTGTTGTCCTCATTGTGGCAATGCTGGTGATTCCATTCCCTCCATGGTTGTTAAGTATTTTGATCATCATTAATATCTCTCTTGCGTTGATCGTGCTTCTCACCACAATGAATATGCAAGAACCGCTGCAATTCTCGATATTCCCGTCATTGCTGCTGTTATTGACGCTGTTTCGGCTTGCGCTCAATGTGTCGACGACACGTTCGATTCTTTCTCACGGAGAAGGGGGAAAGGTTGTTGAGACATTCGGGAATTTCGTTGTCGGCGGAAATGTGCTGGTAGGGCTTGTTGTCTTCATTATCTTGATTATTATTCAGTTTATTGTCATTACAAAAGGCGCCGAGCGGGTATCGGAAGTGGCGGCGAGATTTACGCTCGATGCGATGCCCGGAAAGCAAATGAGTATTGACGCGGATTTAAATGCCGGCATGATTACGGAGCAGGATGCAAAGCACAGACGTGAAAAAGTCGCCCGGGAAGCCGATTTTTACGGCGCCATGGACGGTGCGAGCAAATTCGTCAAAGGGGATGCCATCGCGGGTATCATCATCGTGATGATCAATATTATTTTCGGAATTGTAATCGGCATGCTGCAGCAGGGGATGAGCATACAAGAAGCCGCGTCTCACTTTACAATGCTGACGGTCGGTGACGGTATCGTTTCTCAAATGCCGGCTTTGCTCATCTCAACGGCTACGGGGATTGTCGTGACGAGAGCGGCATCTGAAGGAAACCTCGGTCATGATATTACAGGCCAGCTGTTTGCTTATCCGAAGCTCTTGTATGTAGCCGCGGGAACTGTACTTTTGCTCGGTCTTCTTACACCGATCGGCATTCTGCTGACGGGACCGATCGCCGGTCTGCTTGCATTCGGCGCTTACATGCTGTCCAAAACGGATAAGCCGAGCGAAGAAGAGGAAGAAATTCTTGAAGAAGAGGCTCAGGCGGATGAACTGAAAAGCCCGGAAAGCGTCGTGCAGCTTTTACATATTGATCCGATTGAATTTGAGTTCGGATACGGACTCGTGCCGCTTGCAGACGCGGGGCAGGGCGGTGATCTTCTTGACCGCATCGTCATGATCAGACGTCAGCTTGCGCTTGAATTGGGACTTGTCATTCCGGTTGTGCGCATCAGGGATAACATCGCGCTCCAGCCGAATGAATACAGATTGAAAATTAAAGGCAATGAAGTCGCTAAAGGAGAGCTCCTGCTGGATCATTACTTAGCGATGTCACCGACGCCTGAAGATGACGTCATTGAAGGCATTGAAACGATTGAACCGTCGTTCGGACTTCCCGCAAAATGGATCAGCGAAGCTGCGAAAGATGAAGCGGACATGCTGGGGTATACAGTTGTTGATCCGGCGTCAGTCGTATCTACGCATATTACAGAAAAAATTAAGCAGCATGCTCATGAACTGGTCGGCAGACAGGAAACAAAGCAGCTGATCGATCATCTGAAGGAAAATTATCCTGTGCTTGTTGAGGAAGTCACGCCAAACCCTCTTTCTGTCGGCGATATTCAAAAGGTGCTTGCCAAATTGCTGAGAGAAAAAGTGTCAATCAGAAACTTGGTGACCATTTTTGAAACTCTTGCCGATTACGGAAGATTAACGACAGATTCAGACCTTTTGACAGAATACGCGAGACAGTCGCTTGCCAAACAAATCACGGCACAATATGCGAGAGAGCATGAAACGCTGAAGGTCATCACATGCTCAGGCCGGGTGGAAAAAGCGATTGCAGACGGGGTTCAGCAGACTGAACAGGGCAATTACCTGTCACTCGACCCTGAGGTTTCAGACAGCATCATCCGTTCTGTCGCTAAAGAGGCCGAGCAGCTTTCCATCCGTCAGGAGTCAGCGATTCTTCTTTGCTCGCCTGCTGTCAGAATGTATGTAAAACAGCTGTTAGAACGGTATTTCCCTGATCTTCCGGTTCTTTCTTATAATGAGCTGGAAGCAAATGTTGAAGTACAGAGCATTGGAGTGGTGGATATTTAATGAAAATAAAAAAATTTACAGCCGCTTCAATGCAGGATGCCGCGAAGCAAATCAAAAAGGAACTCGGCAATGATGCCGTTATTTTACATTCCAAACAAGTAAAGAAACGAAAATGGCTGGGGCTGCGGTCGCAGCAGGCCGTCGAAGTGATAGCGGTTTTAGATCGTGACGTCAGGGAAGCGAGAAAAACGCCGCCGGCTGCCGCTGGAGAAATGAAAAAGACGGAAACGGCGGAGAAAGCTGAGCCTGTTCAGCCGCCGCGTCTTCCGGATCAAAGTATTTCCGGCGAACTTGCGCATTTGAAAGAAGTGCTCCCTGAACCATTAAAAAAAGCCGAGAGACTATTGAAGCAAGCCGGGCTTCCTGATCATACGCAAAACGCCGTACTTAGTGAATTGCTCAGTTCTTCAATTGTTTCCGGAGATTTAACTGAAGATAATGTCAGCTCAAAACTGCAGGATTTGTTAGTGAAAAAACTCCCTTCGGCAGACAGGTGGCAGGAAGGGATTCAATCAAAATACGTCGTGCTTTTCGGTTCAACCGGGGCCGGCAAAACGACTACACTTGCGAAACTTGCGGCCTCATCAATGCTGACAGAGCATAAAAAAATTGCCTTTATGACGACGGATACTTACCGGATTGCCGCGGTCGAGCAGCTGAAGACATATGCGGAGCTGCTTCAGGCTCCTCTTGAAGTATGCTATTCAAAGGAAGAATGCCTGAAGGCACTGGAAAAATTCGCTGAATATGACCATGTTTTCATTGATACAGCCGGCAGAAACTTTAAAGAAGAGCAGTATATTACGGAATTACAAGAGATGATTCCGTTTGAATCAGGATTACAATCCTTTCTCGTATTATCGGCATCTGCAAAATATGAAGATATGAAACAGGTGCTGAAACAGTTTTCCGGTGTGCCGGTCAATCAATTCATTTTCACGAAAACGGATGAAACCGCCTCACTCGGCTCCGTGTTTCAAGTGCTGTCGGAATCAAGAATCGGCGCCGCCTATTTGACAAATGGACAGGATGTGCCTGAGGACATCCTATCGGCTTCACCAAAAGAGTTTGTAAGGATGCTTTTGACATGAAACCCGATCAGGCAGAGTCATTAAGAAGGAAAATGAGAGAGCGGCAAATGATCAAGCCGGAGCTTTATGAGAAAAAAGCGAAGACATTAGCCGTCATCAGCGGTAAAGGCGGCGTCGGAAAATCTAATTTAACATTAAACATGGCAGTTGCCCTGCAGGAAAAAGGAAAAAAAGCACTCATCATTGATCTTGACATCGGAATGGGCAACATTGATGTGCTGATCGGCGCTGCTTCTTCCCGCACCATTATTGATGTGATGGAGAATCGGCACGCATTGGCGCAATCACTGTCCTCCGGTCCGAAAGGCCTTCGGTACATATCCGGAGGAACGGGGCTTGAGGCGATCTATCAAGCTGACGGAGAGAAGTGGGCGGCTTTTATGAATGGTCTTTCCGCTGTATTAAGCGATTTTGATTACGTTCTGTTTGATATGGGAGCGGGACTTTCAAACGAACAGCTGCCGTTTATTTTATCGGCGGAAGACATTCTCGCCGTGACAACGCCTGAGCCGACGGCCATTATGGATGCCTACAGCGCGATCAAACATCTTTTGCTCGCGGATGAACGGCTGACCGTAAACATTGCCGTCAATCGCGCCCGCTCCCAAAAACAGGCGCTGGACACGTACAACCGCCTTTCTCATGCGATTCACACGTTTTTAGGCGCGGAAGTGCGTTTCGCCGGCTCCATACCCGATGACCCGCTAGTAAGTCAAGCCGTCATTGACCAGGTGCCTTTTTTAATAAAAAGTCCTCAAGCAAAAGCCAGCAGGTCCGTCCGTCTTCTGACGGATGTCTTGTTTCAAACGGAAGAAAACAAACCAAGAGAAGAGAAACCGGCATTTATTGAGAGATTATCTTCTTTTTTATTGAGGAGGACTTTACAGTGATTCGTGTGCTTGTCGTTGATGACTCAGCTTTTATGAGAAAGATGATTACCGATTTTCTGGCTGCGGAAGTGCAGATAGAAGTCATCGGGACAGCCAGAAACGGGGAAGAGGCGCTGAAGAAAATAGAGCTTCTCAAACCGGATGTTGTCACGCTTGATATTGAAATGCCGGTCATGAACGGAACGGATACATTGCGGAAGATCATCAGCATATATAAACTTCCCGTAATCATGGTATCGAGCCAGACACAGCAAGGGAAGGACCGAACGATCAACTGTCTGGAAATGGGCGCATTTGATTTTATCACCAAGCCTTCCGGAGCGATTTCACTTGATCTTTATAAAATTAAAGAGCAGCTGATTGAGAGGGTGATTGCAGCCGGGCTGTCCCGCGCACAAAAACCTGAGGCGGCAGTGAAAGAGTCTTCTATCCCGGAACGTCCGGCTTTAGCGGGATTTGAAAGACCGAAAGCAAAATCCGCCAAGCAGGCCGTATTCATCGCGACCTCTACAGGCGGACCGCGGGCTCTGCAAAAGGTGATTCCGAAACTGCCGAAGGATTTAAAGGCGCCTGTATTTGTCGTTCAGCACATGCCTGAAGGCTTCACCGCTTCACTTGCAGACAGACTCAACCATTTGTCAGATATTCAGGTCAAAGAAGCGGAAAACGGTGAAGAAGCGAAAGACGGATGGGTGTACATCGCGCCCGGCGGAAAAAATATGACGGTTGCAGAGGAAGGCGGAAGGCTCCGCATCATTCTTGACGTTCATGATACGGAAAGCCGGCATAAACCGTCAGCCGATTATTTGTTTCGGTCGGCAAGCCGCTTATCCGATTACGAAAAGGTAGCCGTCATTATGACCGGCATGGGCAGCGACGGAACCGAAGGCGTAAAAGAAATGCTCAGAACAGGCGGCGTTAAAACGATTGCGGAATCGGACGAATCCTGTGTTGTGTTCGGAATGCCGAAGTCAGCGATAAAGGCGGGCCTCATTCATGAGATTAAACATGTGGAAGATATCGCGGCATCCATCACCGGATGTGTGAAAAAAGAGAGGGTGTGAATCAATTGGATATGAATCAATATTTAGATGTCTTTATTGATGAAAGTAAAGAGCACTTACAGACATGTAACGAAAAGCTGCTGCTGTTGGAAAAAGATCCGGCAGACCTTCAGCTTGTGCATGACATCTTCAGAGCTGCCCATACGCTGAAAGGCATGAGCGCAACGATGGGATATACAGATCTGGCGCATTTAACCCACCTGATGGAAAATGTGCTGGACGCCATCCGCAACGGAGAAATGCCCGTTACATCAGATTGGCTGGATGTGCTGTTTGAAGCGCTTGATCATCTTGAAGAGATGGTGCAGTCCATTATTGACGGAGGAGACGGCAAACGTGATATTTCTGAAGTGAGTGCGAAGCTCGACGTAAATGCGGTGCATGAGACTGCGGCTTCAGCCGAAACAGCAGAACCGCCGGCTTCAAAACAACAGGCTTCAACTGAATGGAATTATGATGAGTTCGAACGGACTGTTATTGAAGAGGCGGAAGAGCAAGGATTCAGCCGCTATGAAATAACGGTTTCCCTGAATGAAAGCTGCATGCTGAAAGCCGTGCGGGTGTACATGATTTTTGAAAAGCTGAATGAAGCCGGAGAAGTCGCAAAAACGATACCTGCCGCGGAAGTGCTTGAGACGGAAGATTTCGGAACGGATTTTCAGGTGTGTTTCTTGACAAAGCAGCCTGCTGAAGAAATTAAAGAACTCATCAGCGGCATTTCAGAAGTGGAGAATGTCGAAATTTCTGCCGGTGCGCCGTTAAAAACGGCCGAAAAACCGCAAGCGGCTGAACCGGTGAAGGAAGCTCCGGTTAAAAAGGCTGAGAAACAGCCAAAGCCGCAAGCGAAAACGGAAGAACAGCCGAAGCATCACAGCGGCTCGAAAACGATTCGCGTCAACATTGAAAGACTGGATTCTTCAATGAACCTTTTTGAAGAACTTGTCATTGACCGCGGACGTCTTGAGCAGATCGCCAAGGAGCTTGACCACAATGAGCTGACTGAAACCGTTGAACGCCTGACCAGAATCTCGGGCGACCTTCAGTCTATTATTCTTAATATGCGGATGGTGCCGGTAGAAACCGTCTTTAACCGTTTCCCGAGAATGATCCGCCAGCTTCAAAAGGAATTAAACAAGAAAATCGAATTGTCCATCATCGGAGCTGAAACGGAGCTGGACCGTACGGTGATTGATGAAATCGGCGATCCGCTTGTCCATTTAATCAGAAACAGCATCGATCACGGCATTGAATCGCCTGAAGTGCGGGTGAATAAAGGAAAATCAGAATCAGGTCATGTCGTGCTTAAGGCATATCACAGCGGCAATCACGTCTTTATTGAGGTTGAAGATGACGGGGCCGGCTTGAACAGAAAGAAAATTCTTGAAAAAGCGCTCGAACGGAGTGTAATCACCGAACGTGATGCTGAAACGCTTGAAGATAATGAGATTTACGAGCTTATTTTTGCTCCGGGCTTCTCGACTGCCGATCAAATTTCTGACATTTCAGGGAGGGGCGTCGGTCTGGATGTTGTGAAAAATAAACTCGAATCACTCGGCGGCTCTGTCAGTGTCAAATCCGCGGAAGGCCAAGGTTCTCTTTTCAGTATCCAGCTTCCGCTGACACTTTCAATTATATCTGTTCTTCTCATTAAACTGGAAGAAGAGACGTTTGCGATACCGATTTCTTCTATTATAGAGACGGCTGTTATTGATAAGAAAGATATCCTGCAGACGCATGACAGAGAAGTGATTGATTTCAGAGGCCAAATCGTTCCGATCGTCTATCTGAAAAAAGAATTCGGCATTACGGATTCAAAACAGGATGCCGATCAGTTCCATGTAATCGTCGTGAAAAAGGGCGATAAATCCACTGCTTTTGTCGTGGACTCTTTTATCGGACAGCAGGAAGTCGTACTGAAATCACTCGGCGACTATTTGACGAACGTCTTTGCGATTTCCGGCGCTACGATTCTCGGAAACGGAGAAGTGGCGCTGATTATTGATTGTAATGCGCTGATCTACTAAAACGACACGAGGAGGTGCCCGAATGACTGCTGAAATCAAAACAGGTGAAAAAATGATTGTGTTTATGATAAACGGGAAAGAATACGCTATCTCAGTTTCCCAGGTGAAATCAATTGAAAAGTGGCAAAAACCGACGAGGGTCCCGGGTGTGGAATCTTATATCCGCGGCGTTATCAATCTGCGCGGAGTGATTACCCCGGTTCTTGATTTAAGAAAACGTCTGAACCAGCCTGAACAGGACATCACAGAAGAGACTCGGATTATCATCATTTCTTACCGTGACGCTGATGTCGGATGGGTCGTGGATGAGGCCAATGACGTCATCACCGTGCATGAAAATGAAATCGAATCCGCGCCTGAAAGCCAGACAAAGGAAACGGATGTGTGGATTAAACAGATCGTTAAGCAAGATAACAGGCTCCTCAATATTATCGATGCGCATGCGGTGCTGGATAAAGGTGCTTCGGCATCTGCGTCCGGAGAGCCTAATGCTTAAAGGGGAAAAGACAACATGAGTAAGTTTGAAGCGATCAAAGAAGAGCAGATGGATATTTTGCGGGAAGTCGGAAATATCGGGGCGGGTCACTCGGCTTCTGCAATGGCTCAGCTGCTGAACAGAAAGATAGACATGGAAGTGCCGTTTGCGACTTTATTGACATTTGATGAGCTCGCTGATTTTTTCGGCGGGGCTGAAACGCCGGTCGCCAGTATCTTTTTAAGAATGGAAGGCGACATGACCGGCTCTATCTTTCTCATCATGCCTTTTGATCAGGCGGAACAGTTTATCAGAGAGCTGATCGGAAATCCGGATTTTGATATTGACCAGCTGGGCGAAGATCATTTGAGTTCTTCTGCTTTACATGAGTTCGGCAATATTTTAGCAGGTTCCTATTTAACGGCATTGGCTGATTTGACAAAGCTTGAGATTTACCCGAGCGTGCCGGAAATCTCACTTGATATGTTCGGCGCGGTTATCAGTGAAGGGCTGATGGAGCTCAGCCAAGTCGGAGAGCATGCCATTGTCGTGGATACTTCTATTTTTGACCAGGGCAGCCGGCAGGAGCTCAAAGCCCACATGTTTATGCTCCCGGACTATGATTCTTTTGAAAAGCTCTTCGTCTCATTGGGTGCGGCTTTATGAGCCGTGCGGAAGCCGCAGTCGTTAAAGTGGGGATTGCGGATGTTCAAGTCGCGCGTTACCCGGATAAAATCCGGACCTCGGGACTCGGTTCATGCGTGGGGCTGGTTTTATACGATAAAGACAAACAAACGGCAGGACTCGTTCACGTCATGCTGCCGGACTCCGGTTTATCAAAAACGGCGGAGCTCAACCGTGCAAAATACGCGGACACCGCCGTTAAGATGACGATTGATATGCTTTTGAAAGCCGGCTGCCGCAAGTTTGCCCTGAAGGCAAAACTCGCCGGGGGAGCGGAGATGTTTAAGTTTAAAATGACAAACGACCTGATGAAAATCGGTCCGAGGAATGTAGCGGCCATCAAAGAGCAGCTTTCATTGTATAACATTCCGGTCATCAGTGAAGATACGGGCGGCTCAAGCGGCCGGACGATTGAATTTGAGCCAAAGTCCTGCATGCTGCACATTCGAACTGTTAAACAAGGTGAAACAACGATTTAATAAAGGTATGAGGTAGGGGGATAACAATGCAATCCTTGAATTATGAAGATCAGGTGCTTTGGTCGCGCTGGAAAGAGTGGAAAGATCCTAAAGCCGGTGATGATTTAATGCGCCGTTACATGCCGCTGGTCACATATCATGTCGGCAGAATTTCCGTCGGACTGCCGAAATCGGTGCATAAAGACGATCTAATGAGCCTTGGTATGCTTGGTTTATATGATGCCCTAGAAAAATTTGACCCCGGCCGGGATTTAAAATTTGATACCTATGCCTCGTTTAGAATTCGCGGTGCAATCATCGACGGGCTGCGTAAAGAAGATTGGCTGCCCAGAACTTCACGGGAGAAGACAAAAAAAGTCGAAGCGGCGATCGAAAAACTTGAACAGCGCTACCTTCGGAATGTGACGCCTTCAGAGATCGCAGAAGAGCTGGGGATGACGGAGCAGGACGTAGTATCAACGATGAATGAAGGGTTTTTTGCCAATCTCTTATCAATTGATGAAAAGCTTCACGACCAGGATGACGGTGAGAATATTCAAGTGATGATCAGAGATGACAAAAATGTGCCGCCGGAAGAAAAAATCATGAAGGACGAGCTGATCGCTCAGCTTGCGGGCAAAATTCATGAGCTCTCTGAAAAAGAGCAGCTTGTCGTCAGTTTATTCTATAAAGAAGAACTGACTTTGACCGAAATCGGACAAGTCCTGAACCTTTCGACGTCGCGGATTTCACAGATTCATTCAAAGGCGCTGTTCAAATTAAAGCACCTGCTTGAAAAAGTAATTCAATAATGAACTCATGGTTAGCGAGTGAAAAACATGTCAACACTATTATGGCTTTTAAGCTTTGTGCTTCACGGCGTACTGCTTTATGCCGTCATTATTCTGTACACGAGGTTTTCAGCCCTCAAGGAGACGGAGCGCCAGCAGAAGAAGATTCTTGAAGAGACGGAAAACACCCTTGCAGCGTTTCTGCTTGAGCTGAAAGAAGAAAATGAAAGACTCGAAGACGCAAAAAGCCGTCAAGCGCCGGACGCAGAAGACGCCGAACCCCGGCCGGAACCGAAAGAAGAGCCTGATATTCCGGACCACATGGAAAAGCTCATCAGTGCAACGGAACGGGCTGAAAGTGACGAAAACAGCGGCGCGCATTCGTTTGAAGAACGTGTTTCAGAATTATATGAACAAGGGCTCACCCCCGCGGAAATTGCCAAACGGATGCAGAGCGGAAAGACAGAAATCGAGCTGTTTTTAAAATTTCGCGGCAAAGCTGTAAAGGATTCTTGATTGTCGCATAAAGCTGTGTTATATTATTTCTTGGTGTTAAATACACACGCTTAACGATTTATGCAGAGGGTGCTGCAAACGGCAGTTCTGCACAAAAATGACCTAAGCGGAGGGAAAAAACCATTTTATTAGGAGGAAATCACATGTCAGTTATTTCTATGAAACAATTGCTTGAAGCTGGTGTTCACTTCGGCCACCAAACACGCCGCTGGAACCCAAAAATGAAGCGTTACATTTTCACGGAGCGTAACGGAATCTACATCATTGACCTTCAAAAAACAGTGAAAAAAGTAGAGGAAGCTTACAACTTCACGAAAAACCTTGCTGCTGAAGGCGGAAAAATCCTTTTCGTCGGCACAAAAAAACAAGCTCAGGATTCTGTTAAAGAAGAAGCTGTACGCTCTGGCATGTACTATGTCAACCAACGCTGGTTGGGCGGTACACTGACAAACTTCGAAACAATCCAAAAACGCATTAAGCGTCTGAAAGACATCGAAAAAATGCAAGAAAACGGTACGTTTGAAGTACTTCCGAAAAAAGAAGTTGTTCAATTGAAAAAAGAATTAGAGCGTCTTGAAAAATTCCTCGGCGGAATTAAAGACATGAAGGATCTTCCTGATGCATTATTCATCATCGATCCTCGCAAAGAGCGCATCGCTGTTGCGGAAGCTCGCAAATTGAACATTCCTATCATCGGAATTGTAGATACAAACTGTGATCCTGATGAAATTGATGTCGTAATCCCTGCAAACGATGACGCAATCCGCGCTGTCAAACTTCTTACTTCTAAAATGGCAGATGCTATTCTTGAAGCGAAGCAAGGCGAAGAAGAAGCGGAAGCTGCTGAAGAGACTGCACCTGAAACAGAAACGACAACTGCGTAACCTAATCAAAAGGTGATAAGAGGGACTGCCTTTTATCACCTTTTTTCAAGAAAAATGTATCTATACATATCTTGTTTACACATATAAGGAGGAATTCAAATGGCTATTACTGCACAGCAGGTAAAAGAACTGCGTCAAAAAACAGGCGCTGGTATGATGGACTGTAAAAAAGCGTTGACTGAAACTGACGGAGATATGGACAAAGCAATCGACCTTCTAAGAGAAAAAGGGATTGCGAAAGCGGCTAAAAAAGCTGACCGTATCGCTGCTGAAGGTTCTACTCTTATTAAAACTGACGGCAACAAAGGCGTTATCTTAGAAGTAAACTCTGAAACTGATTTCGTTGCGAAAAACGAAGGCTTCAAAGAGCTTCTGAACACGCTTGCTGACCACCTTCTTGCAAACGCTCCTGCTGATCTTGAAGAAGCAATGGGTCAAAAGATGGAAAACGGTTCTACTGTTGAAGAATACATCACTAGCAACGTTGCTAAAATCGGAGAGAAAATCACTCTTCGCCGTTTTGCTGTTATTACAAAAGAAGACAGCGAAGCGTTCGGTGCTTACCTTCACATGGGAGGCCGCATCGGCGTATTATCCGTTCTTAGCGGAACAACTGACGAAGATCTTGCAAAAGACATCGCGATGCATGTTGCAGCGGTAAATCCTCGTTACATTTCCCGCGACCAAGTGTCTGAAGAAGAAGCAAACCATGAGCGTCAGATCCTGACTCAGCAAGCTCTTCAAGAAGGCAAACCGGAAAACATCGTAGCTAAAATGGTTGAAGGCCGTCTGAACAAATTCTTCGAAGAAATTTGCTTATTAGACCAAGCTTTCGTTAAAAACCCAGACGAAAAAGTGAAACAAGTTGTGGCTGCGAAAAACGCATCTGTTAAAACTTACGTCCGCTACGAAGTTGGAGAAGGTATTGAAAAACGCCAAGAAAACTTTGCTGAAGAAGTTATGAACCAAGTGAAAAAATAATGGCGGAAAGCCTTGGCGAATCTTTCGCGGCTTTTCAGGCAGTATAGGGGACACTACTTGTGTTCCCTATTTTTAAAACTATATTTACAAACCTTTTTTTCTCTTGCATAATAGGAAACGGCAATGTTTACACTTGGAGGTTATTATGGAAAAACCAAAATACAATCGTATCGTTTTAAAGCTTAGCGGAGAAGCATTGGCAGGAGAGCAGGGAAACGGCATTAATCCGACTGTCATCCAATCCATCGCTAAACAGGTAAAAGAAATCGCTGAGCTTGACGTCGAAGTGGCCGTAGTCGTAGGCGGCGGCAACTTATGGCGCGGAAAAACAGGCAGTGACTTAGGAATGGACCGTGCGACGGCCGATTATATGGGCATGCTTGCTACTGTCATGAACTCACTTGCCCTGCAGGACAGCCTGGAAACGCTCGGAATTCAGTCCAGAGTGCAGACATCAATTGAAATGCGTCAGGTCGCTGAGCCTTACATCAGAAGAAAAGCCATCCGCCACCTGGAGAAAAAACGCGTTGTTATTTTTGCCGCGGGAACAGGAAACCCTTATTTCTCTACGGACACAACCGCAGCGCTGCGTGCCGCTGAAATCGAAGCGGACGTGATCTTAATGGCGAAAAATAATGTCGACGGTGTGTATAATGCTGATCCGAGAAAAGATGAGTCAGCCGTTAAATACGAAAAATTATCTTATCTCGATGTGTTAAAAGACGGGCTGGAAGTCATGGATTCTACGGCTTCTTCACTATGTATGGATAATGATATTCCGCTGATCGTCTTTTCTATTATGGAAGAAGGAAATATTAAGCGTGCCGTAACCGGCGAATCAATCGGAACGATCGTAAGGGGGAAATAACGTTGTCAAACGAAGTATTAACACAAACAAAAGAACGCATGGAAAAAGCGGTTGCCGCTTATTCACGCGAATTGGCGTCAGTCCGCGCAGGACGTGCCAACCCATCTCTATTGGATAAAGTGACAGTAGAATACTACGGTGCCCAAACACCTTTAAACCAGCTGTCTTCCATCAATGTGCCTGAAGCGCGTATGCTTGTTGTCACACCGTATGACAAAACGGCAATCGGCGATATTGAAAAAGCGATCCTGAAAGCTGATCTTGGCGTAACGCCGACAAGTGACGGCACAATTATCCGTATCGCGATCCCGGCTTTGACGGAAGAAAGACGTAAAGAACTTGTCAAAGTCGTGAAAAAATACGCGGAAGAAGCGAAAGTAGCAGTCCGTAATGTCCGCCGTGACAGCAACGATGACCTCAAAAAACTTGAGAAAAACGGAGACATTACAGAAGACGAGCTTCGTGCTTCCAGTGAAGACGTTCAAAAGCTGACAGACGAATATGTGTCAAAAATTGACAGTGTCACAAAGGACAAAGAAAAAGAAATCATGGAAGTTTAATGAAAAACTATGTACAATAGATAATGTGAAAAGACCCTCTCATGTTTACAGGGGGTTTTTTTGTTAATACTGTTGATTACATTGATCATCAGCAACGCAACCTTTTTGGGTGACGGAGGAATCTCATGCTCAACATACTCAAAAATTGGAAGAATCAGCAGAATGCGGCTTCCAACTTAGAACGGTATACAAAAGAAGACATACTGAAGGGTGAAATTCCCGCACACATTGCCATTATTATGGACGGAAACGGACGCTGGGCGAAGAAGCGCTCACTCCCTCGGATTGCCGGACATCATGAAGGAATGAAAGTGGTAAAAAGGGTGACAAAGCTCGCAAGTCAGCTCGGCGTTAAAGTTCTGACTCTTTATGCGTTTTCAACGGAGAACTGGAAGCGCCCGAAGATGGAAGTCGACTTTTTGATGAAGCTTCCGGAAGAGTTCCTGAATACGTATCTTCCTGAATTGATAGAGGAAAATGTACAGGTGAAAATTATCGGAGATGAATCCGCGCTCCCTTCTCATACGTACAGGGCGATTGAGAAAGCCGTAAAAGATACAGAACAAAATGACGGTATGATTCTCAATTTCGCTTTGAACTACGGCGGACGCACGGAAATCGTCAATGCGGCAAAAGCACTGGCCGAACAGGTGAAAAGCGGCACGCTGAATATCGAAGACATTGATGAAGCGCTCTTTTCCAAGCATTTAATGACAGAATCAATCCAGGACCCGGAGCTGCTCATAAGAACGAGCGGAGAAATCAGACTGAGCAACTTTATGCTTTGGCAGGTGGCTTACAGTGAATTTGTTTTTACAGATGTCCTGTGGCCCGATTTTAAAGAAGATCACTTTCTGAAGGCAGTGGGAGAATTTCAGCAGCGGGGCCGGAGGTTTGGCGGAATTTAGAGGATGGTGGAAATGAAACAAAGATTGTTAACGGGTGTTCTGGCAGCGGCACTATTTTTATTTTTGGTTATTTTCGGAGGATTGCCGTTCACCGTATTTGTTTATGTGATGGGCAGTATAGCGCTTTTTGAGCTTTTGCGGATGAAAAAGCTCAAGTTTTTTTCTTTTCCGGGTCTGATCAGCCTCCTGTTATTATGGCTGTATATGATGCCGGACAAATATCATTTTTTTGACGCGAAAATGGAAGTAACGATTTTCGCCGTTTTGATATTGCTCAGCTATACGGTGCTTGTGAAAAACACCTTTACGTTTGATGAAGTCGGGTTTATCGTCCTAGCGACGGTATATATCGGACTGTGTTTTCATTATTTTATCGAAATCAGAAACATTGAAACAAACGGGCTTTTGTATATTTTTTATGCCTGCGTTGTCATATGGTCAACGGATTCGGGCGCATATTTTGTAGGAAAGTCGCTCGGAAAGCGGAAGCTGTGGCCTGAAATCAGTCCTAACAAAACGGTGGAAGGGTTTCTCGGCGGTATTGCCATCGCCCTTATTTTCACGGCTGTTTTTCAGCTGTTTGCCGGTCTTCCGATTTCATACCCGGTTCTTTTGGTCATCACACTTGTTCTGTCTGTTTTCGGACAGATCGGGGATTTGGTGGAATCAGCGCTGAAACGGCACTATGATGTGAAGGATTCGGGGAAAATCCTTCCGGGGCATGGCGGCATTTTAGATCGATTTGACAGCTTTTTGTTTGTCATGCCGTTCTTGTACTTTCTGCTTGCGCTTTTTTCATGAGAAAGGCTAATATGAAAATAAGACCGATCTGGACGCATAGAATGGGAGTGGCATTTTGAAGAATATTTGTCTTTTAGGAGCAACGGGATCAATAGGGGAGCAGACATTGGATGTATTGCGCATGCATCAAGATCAGTTCCGTCTCGTCTCGATGACTTTCGGTAAAAACGCCGAGAAAGCGATCCCGTTGATCAGAACGTTTCAGCCGAAATATGTAGCAGTCGGCGACATGGATACATACCAAAAAGTGAAAGAAGCGTCTTTTTCTCATGAATGCCAAATCGGCATCGGAGAAGAAGGCCTGATTGAAGCGGCAGTCATGGACGAAGTGGATATCGTGGTCAATGCGCTGCTTGGAAGCGTCGGTTTAATCCCGACTTTGAAAGCGATTGAACAGAAAAAAACAATTGCGCTTGCAAATAAGGAAACTCTCGTCACTGCCGGGCATATAGTGAAAGGACACGCAAAACGATACGGTGTTCCTCTTCTTCCGGTCGACAGCGAACATTCCGCTATTTTTCAGGCGCTGCAAGGCGAACAGAGCAAAAATATCGAGCGCCTGATCATTACGGCATCCGGCGGCAGTTTCAGAGATAAAACGCGGCAGGAGCTTGAGTCTGTAACGATTGCCGACGCCCTTAACCACCCGAACTGGTCGATGGGCGCAAAAATCACGATTGACTCGGCTACAATGATGAATAAAGGACTTGAAGTTATTGAGGCGCATTGGCTGTTTGACATTCCGTATGAACAGATTGACGTTGTATTACATAAGGAGAGCATCATTCATTCGATGGTTGAATTTCACGACAGAAGCGTCATCGCCCAGCTCGGAAATCCGGACATGAGGGTGCCGATTCAATATGCGCTGACATATCCGGACCGGCTGCCTCTGCCTGAAACAAAAAGGCTTGAATTATGGGAGATCGGAAGCCTTCATTTTGCGAAAGCTGACTTTGAAAGGTTCCGCTGCTTACAATTTGCCTTTGAATCAGGTAAAATAGGGGGAACAATGCCGACGGTTTTAAATGCGGCCAACGAAGAAGCCGTTGCCGCTTTTCTTGCCGGACGGATTTCATTCTTATCGATTGAGGACCTGATTGAAAAAGCATTGGACCGCCACAGCGTAATTCAGGATCCGAGTCTTGCGGATATCCAAGAAGTGGACAAAGACACCCGGGGATACGTTAATTCAATACTCACATAAGGTGGTATGTTCGTGAATACAGTTATCGCGTTTATTATTATTTTCGGAACGCTCGTTTTTTTCCATGAGCTCGGGCATTTATTGCTCGCCCAAAGAGCGGGAATCCTTTGCCGTGAATTTGCGATCGGCTTCGGCCCTAAAATCTTTTCATTTAAAAAGAATGAAACCGTGTATACGATCAGACTCCTTCCGGTCGGCGGGTTCGTCCGTATGGCCGGTGAAGACCCGGAGATGATCGAAGTCAAACCCGGTTATACCGTCGGGCTTCTTTTTAATAAAGATGACGAAGTGGAAAAAGTCATCATTAATCAAAAGGAAAAATATCCTGACGCTTTAATTATCGAGGTGGAGACGGCTGATCTTGAGCACGAAATGAAGATTACCGGGTACGAGCAGGGGAAAGAAGATGAACTGGCGGGCTTTACTGTCAGTCAGACCTCTTTTTTTATCGTAGACGGAGAAGAAGTGCAGATTGCGCCTTACAATCGACAATTCGGGTCTAAACCCGTATGGAAGCGGATTAAGGCGATTGCTGCCGGTCCGATAATGAACTTCATCTTAGCGTATGTCATTCTCGTCATGCTTGGATTCATTCAAGGCGTGCCTTCGAATCAGCCTGAGCTCGGGAAGCTGACAGACAATGGACGCGCAGCGGCTGCCGGTTTAAAAGAAGGCGACTATATCCAGAGCATTAACGGTGAAAAAATGAGGTCATGGACCGACATCGTGACAGCGGTAAAAGAAAATCCCGGGAAAAAAATCGATGTCGCCGTCAAACGGGACGGCAAATCGTTTCATATCTCGGTTACACCTGAAGCTGTAAAAGATGAAAATAAAAAAACAATCGGCCGCTTCGGCTCTTATGCGCCGACTGAAAAAGGCGCGCTTGCAGCGATCGCCTACGGCGCGACATCTACCGTTGATGTCACAAAAGCGATTCTGACCAATCTGGGCAAAATTGTGACAGGCCAGTTTAAGCTTGATATGCTTTCGGGTCCTGTCGGCATTTATGATATGACGGATCAAGTTGCAAAAACCGGCATCATCAACTTATTGCGGTTTGCGGCGTTTTTAAGCATCAACCTGGGAATCGTCAACCTGCTGCCGATACCGGCGCTTGACGGCGGGCGGCTGCTGTTTTTATTCATTGAAGCAATCCGCGGCAAGCCGATAAACCGTGACAAGGAAGCATTTGTCGTATTTATCGGCGTAGCTTTCTTAATGCTTCTTATGCTGGTTGTCACATGGAACGATATCCAGCGTTTATTCTTATAATTGACTAGTAAAAAATCAGAGGTGCGAAGACATGAGACAAAGTTTGACGCTTATTCCGACCCTGAGAGAAGTGCCGGCTGATGCTGAAGCAAAAAGCCATAAGCTTCTGCTGAGAGCGGGATTTATCAGACAAAATACGAGCGGGGTTTACAGCTACATGCCCCTGGCTTACAGGGTCATTCAAAACATTCAGAAGATCGTGCGTGAAGAAATGGAAAAAATCAACGCGGTGGAAATGCTGATGCCGGCCCTTCAGCAGGCTGAAACATGGCAGGAATCAGGCAGATGGTATACGTACGGGCCTGAATTAATGCGTCTGAAAGACCGCCACGGCCGTGAATTTGCTTTAGGCGCGACACATGAAGAAGTCATTACTTCTCTCGTGCGCGATGAGGTGAAATCTTATAAGCGTCTGCCGCTCACTCTTTACCAGATCCAGTCTAAATTCAGAGATGAAAAACGCCCGCGTTTCGGGTTATTGCGCGGACGCGAATTCATCATGAAAGATGCGTATTCTTTCCATGCTTCTGAAGAAAGTCTGGAGGAAACGTACCAAAACATGTACGGCGCATACAGCAGCATTTTCGCACGCTGTGAATTAAACGTCCGTCCCGTTATTGCCGACTCAGGCGCGATGGGCGGAAAAGATACGCATGAATTTATGGCTCTTTCTGAAATAGGGGAAGATACCATCGCTTATTCCGATGGATCCTCTTACGCAGCCAATACAGAAATGGCGGAAGTTGTCATGAACAGCGAGCCGTCAGATGAAACACCCGAGGCATTGGAGAAAATTGATACGCCGAATGTCAAAAGCATTGAAGAGCTCGCTTCGTTCTTGCAGATCGAGCCGAGCGCCTGCATCAAATCAATGCTGTTTAAAGCTGATGACCGATTTGTTCTCGTGTTAGTGAGAGGCGATCATGAGGTCAATGACGTGAAAGTGAAAAACCTTCTGAACGCGGAAGTGGTTGAGCTTGCGTCTCATGAAGAAGTAGCGGAGAAACTTGGCACGGAGCCGGGATTTGCGGGGCCGATCGGCGCTGCCGGCGACATTGAGATTTATGCCGACCAAGCCGTGAAAGTAATGGTAAACGCTGTTAGCGGCGCGAATGAAAGAGACCGTCATTACCGAAACGTAAACATCGAACGTGATGCGTCTGTAAAAGCGTATGCCGATCTTCGAATCATTCAGGAAGGCGATCCGTCACCTGACGGAAAAGGCACGATCCGTTTCGCTGAAGGGATTGAGGTCGGACAAGTCTTTAAACTCGGCACGCGTTACTCTGAAGCGATGAATGCGACATACCTTGATGAAAACGGGCGTGCGCAGCCGATGCTGATGGGATGTTACGGAATCGGCGTGTCCAGAACGCTTTCAGCCATCGCTGAACAGCATCACGACGAAAAAGGCTTGATCTGGCCGAAAAGCGTTGCTCCGTATGATCTTCATATTTTGGCGCTGAATATGAAAAACGAAGCGCAAAAAGAGCTTGCTGAACAGCTTTACGGCAAATTCCAGGCGGAAGGTTATGAGGTATTATACGATGACCGCGCTGAACGCGCAGGCGTGAAGTTTGCTGATTCTGATCTGATCGGCCTTCCGATCCGCATCACTGTCGGAAAACGTGCCGACGAAGGCATCGTAGAAGTGAAAATCCGCAAAACCGGTGAATCTGCCGAAGTTTCAGTGGATGAGCTTTCTGAATTTATCAAGACGAAGTAATCACCATAACGAATCACACAAAATCATGTTAAAATAGAGAAAAAAGAAGGTACCTCATCACCTGCGGAGGTACCTTCACTTATGATGTTTTAAGGGAGGGATACTGTCTGAATGGAACAGTTATCAGTAAACAGAAGACAGTTTCAGATTCTTCTGCAGCAGCTTAATATGACAGATGATACCTTCATGACATACTTTGAAGACGGAGAGATTGATAAACTGACAATCCATAAAGCAGAAAAAGCCTGGCATTTCCAATTTCGCTTTAAGGCTCTTTTGCCGTATCAAATATATGACTCATTCATGATGAGGTTAACACAATCGTTTGCTCACATCGCCCGTGTCACATCGTCTGTTCAGGTCATTGACCCTACAGTGACAGAGGAGCTTGTACAGGATTATTGGACACGCTGTATTGAAGAGCTTGAAGGAACCTCGCCGCCGATGGTGGCTCTTTTGAATCAGCAGAAGCCGAAGCTCAAGGGAAACAAGCTGATCGTGAAAACAAAAACAGATACAGAAGCATCTGCGCTCAAAAATAAATACAGCGCACTGATTCAGCACAGCTATCGCCAATTCGGCTTTCCGGAACTGCAGCTGGATACCGAAATTTTCGTATCTGACCAAGAAGTCCAGAAATTCCGCGAGCAAAAGCTTGCTGAAGATCAGGAGCGGGCGATGCAGGCGCTTATCGAGATGGAGAAGAAGGAAAAAGAGGGCGATGAGGATCAGGCACCGTCCGGACCGCTTGTCATCGGCTATCAAATTAAAGAGAACGAAGAAATCCGGACGCTTGACAGCATCATGGATGAAGAAAGAAGAATTACGGTGCAGGGGTTTGTGTTTGATGCTGAAACACGCGAGCTGAAAAGCGGACGCACGCTCTGCATTTTCAAAATCACGGACTATACAAACAGCATTTTAGTAAAAATGTTCGCCAGAGAAAAAGAAGACGCCGCTTTGATGAAAACGCTGAAAAAAGGCATGTGGGTGAAGGCGCGGGGAAGCATTCAAAACGATACATTCGTCAGAGACCTCGTCATGATTGCAAATGACGTGAATGAAATAAAAGCCAAAACCCGTGAAGACACCGCTCCTGAAGGCGAAAAACGGGTTGAGCTTCATCTGCATTCTCCGATGAGCCAAATGGATGCTGTAACGGGCATCGGAAAGCTTGTCGAACAGGCGAAAAAATGGGGACATGAAGCGATTGCGTTAACTGATCATGCCGTTGTGCAGTCTTTCCCGGATGCCTATTCCGCCGCGAAAAAACACGGCATTAAAATGATTTACGGAATGGAAGCCAATATCGTAGATGATGGCGTTCCGATCGCATACAATCCAGCTCACCGTCTCCTGGAAGAAGACACATACGTCGTCTTTGACGTTGAAACGACAGGTCTGTCCGCAGTGTATGACACGATCATTGAGCTTGCCGCAGTCAAAATAAGAGGCGGAGAAATCATCGATAAATTCGAAGCGTTCGCCAATCCGCACCATCCGCTGTCAGCAACGACGATAGAGCTTACCGGGATTACGGACGACATGGTCCGCGACGCTCCCGATGTCGTTGACGTCGTCCGGGATTTTAAAGAATGGATCGGCGATGACGTGCTTGTGGCTCATAACGCCAGCTTTGATATGGGATTTTTAAATGTGGCGTACAAGCGTCTTTTGAAAACGGAAAAAGCGAAAAATCCGGTCATTGATACGCTGGAACTCGCGCGTTTCCTGTATCCTGAGTTTAAAAATCACCGCTTAAATACGTTATGTAAGAAGTTTGATATCGAATTAACCCAGCATCACCGAGCGGTCTTTGACGCTGAAGCAACGGGCTACCTGCTGTTGAAAATGCTCAAAGATGCCGCTGAAAAAGACATTTTTTATCATGATCAGCTGAATGAGAATATGGGACAATCCAATGCTTATCAAAGATCAAGACCTTATCACGCTACATTGCTTGCCGTAAATGAGACCGGCCTTAAAAATCTGTTTAAGCTCGTGTCCATTTCTCATATTCAATATTTCTACAGAGTGCCGCGCATTCCGAGGTCGCAGCTTAATAAATACAGAGAAGGTCTGTTAATCGGCTCTGCCTGTGACAGGGGAGAGGTCTTTGAAGGCATGATGCAAAAATCTCCTGAAGAGGTTGAAGATATCGCATCCTTCTATGACTATCTTGAAGTGCAGCCGCCGGAAGTATACAGACACCTTCTGCAGCTTGAGCTCGTCCGGGATGAAAAAGCGCTGAAAGAAATCATCGCCAACATTACGAAGCTCGGAGAAAAATTGAATAAGCCGGTCGTGGCTACGGGAAATGTCCACTATTTAAACGATGAGGATAAAATTTACCGGAAGATCTTAATATCTTCCCAAGGCGGCGCCAACCCGTTAAACAGACACGAACTGCCTAAAGTGCACTTCAGAACGACAGATGAAATGCTGGAGGCTTTCTCCTTCCTCGGTGCGGAAAAAGCGAAAGAAATCGTGGTTGACAATACGCAGAAAGTCGCTTCGATGATCGATGAGATCAAACCGATCAAAGACGATCTGTACACGCCGAAAATTGACGGGGCTGATGAAGAAATCCGTGAAATGAGCTATCAGCGCGCCAAAAGCATTTACGGTGAAGAGCTTCCTGAAATTGTGGAAGCGAGAATAGAAAAAGAATTAAAAAGCATCATCGGCCATGGATTCGCCGTTATTTATCTCATCTCTCATAAGCTTGTAAAACGGTCTTTGGATGACGGTTATCTCGTCGGCTCCCGGGGGTCCGTCGGTTCATCGCTTGTGGCGACCTTAACGGAAATCACTGAAGTGAACCCGCTCGCTCCGCACTATGTGTGCCCGAGCTGCCGATATTCCGAATTCTTTAATGACGGATCAGTCGGTTCTGGTTTTGACCTTCCGGATAAAACCTGCCCGTCTTGCGGCACGCCTTTGAAAAAGGACGGACATGATATCCCGTTTGAAACGTTCTTAGGCTTTAAAGGTGACAAAGTACCCGATATCGACTTGAACTTCTCAGGTGAGTATCAGCCGCATGCCCATAACTACACGAAAGTATTGTTCGGTGAAGATAACGTGTATCGCGCGGGAACGATCGGCACCGTCGCGGAAAAGACGGCTTACGGATATGTGAAAGGCTATGCGGGCGATCACAACCTACACATGCGCGGCGCGGAGATCGACCGTCTGGTGCAAGGCTGCACCGGCGTTAAGAGAACGACCGGCCAGCACCCGGGGGGGATTATCGTTGTCCCGGATTACATGGATATTTACGATTTTTCACCGATACAATTCCCGGCAGATGCGACGGGGTCTGAATGGAAAACGACTCATTTTGACTTCCACTCCATTCATGACAACCTGCTGAAGCTTGATATATTGGGGCACGATGATCCGACAGTCATCCGGATGCTTCAGGATTTAAGCGGAATTGATCCGAAGACGATTCCGACAGATGATCCGGAAGTTATGAAGATTTTCCAAGGCACAGAATCGCTCGGCGTTACTGAAGAGCAGATCGGCTGTAAAACGGGGACGCTCGGCATTCCTGAATTCGGGACGCGATTTGTGCGGCAGATGCTTGAGGATACGAAGCCGACGACGTTCTCCGAGCTTGTCCAGATTTCCGGGCTTTCCCACGGAACGGACGTATGGCTCGGCAATGCGCAGGAACTGATACACAACAATACGTGTGAACTGAGCGAAGTGATCGGCTGCCGTGATGACATTATGGTTTACTTGATCTATCAGGGCCTTGAGCCTTCACTGGCCTTTAAAATCATGGAATTCGTCCGTAAAGGCAAAGGCCTGACGCCGGAATGGGAAGAAGAAATGAAAAAGAACAATGTGCCGAACTGGTATATTGATTCATGCAAAAAAATCAAATACATGTTCCCGAAAGCCCACGCCGCCGCATACGTGCTGATGGCGGTGCGGATTGCATACTTTAAAGTGCATCACGCGCTTTTATATTATGCTGCGTATTTTACCGTCCGCGCAGATGACTTTGACATTGATACAATGATTAAAGGCTCGACCGCCATCAGAGCGGTGATGGATGATATCAGCTCTAAAGGGCTTGATGCTTCGCCGAAGGAGAAAAACCTCCTTACCGTATTAGAGCTTGCGCTTGAAATGTGTGAGCGCGGCTATTCCTTCCAGAAGGTCGATCTATACCGTTCGAGCGCTTCGGAATTTATCATTGACGGCGACAGTCTCATCCCGCCGTTCAACTCAATTCCGGGACTTGGAACCAACGCCGCTCTCAATATTGTGAAAGCGCGGGAAGAAGGGGAGTTCCTTTCAAAAGAAGATCTTCAAAAACGCGGAAAAGTGTCAAAAACCATTTTAGAGTATTTAGACCGTCACGGCTGTCTTGAGTCCCTTCCGGACCAAAATCAGCTGTCTCTGTTTTAAGCTTTGTGCACAGCCGCCGAGCGGAGTTTGATTTGCATTAAATATATGGTTATGGTATAGTTTTATTGGAAATGCTAACGATTACCGAGGCAAAGAGTGGGGAAACCCGCTCTTTTGTATTGAACAGGCAATTTTGCCTCGACATGTCCATCGTTTTCTCAATGCCCCTGCTCTTTTGAAGCAGGGTTTTTATGCAGAGGAACGGCTGATATGATATCGACAGCACAAGGAGGAAAAACATGAGCAAAAAAGTGACTGATACCGTTCAAGAAATGGCTCAGCCCATACTGGATGACCTTCACCTTGAACTCGTAGACATTGAATTTGTCAAAGAGGGTCAAAACTGGTTCCTTCGCGTGTTTATTGATTCCGAGAACGGTGTTGATATTGAGGAGTGCGCCAAAGTCAGCGAAGCGTTAAGCGAAAAGCTGGATGAGGCCGATCCGATCACCCAGAACTACTTTCTTGAAGTATCTTCTCCTGGAGCCGAGCGTCCATTAAAGAAAAAAGCCGACTTCGAAAAATCACTGGGCAAAAATGTGTACATGAAAACGTACGAACCGATTGACGGTTTAAAAGTGTTTGAAGGCAAATTGGCTGAATTTGATGGACAAACTGTTACAATAGAGATGACGGTCAAAACAAGAAAGAAACGGGTCAATATTCCGTATGAAAAAATAGCTAACGCGAGATTAGCTGTAACATTTTAATGAATGAAGTATTAGTGTTTAAGGGGGGAGACCGCTAACATGAGCAGTGAACTATTAGATGCTCTCACTATTCTTGAAAAAGAAAAAGGCATCAGTAAAGACATTATCATCGAAGCAATTGAAGCTGCCTTAATTTCCGCGTATAAGCGAAATTTTAACCAGGCGCAAAACGTACGGGTCGATCTGAACCGTGAGACGGGCACGATCCGCGTGTTCGCAAGAAAGGATGTCGTAGACGAGGTATACGATTCAAGACTTGAAATCTCGCTTGACGACGCCCAGCACATCCATCCGAACTACCTTGTCGGAGATGTCGTTGAAATAGAAGTAACGCCGAAAGACTTCGGCCGCATTGCTGCGCAGACGGCGAAACAAGTGGTGACGCAGCGTGTCCGTGAAGCTGAGCGCGGCGTGATTTACTCAGAATTTATCGATCGTGAAGAAGACATCATGACGGGAATTGTACAGCGCTTAGACAGCAAGTTTATTTACGTGTCTCTCGGCAAGATTGAAGCGCTGCTGCCCGTCAATGAACAAATGCCGAATGAGAGCTATAAACCGCACGATCGGATTAAAGTATTTATCACAAAAGTCGAAAAAACGACAAAAGGGCCGCAGATCTATGTATCAAGAACGCATCCTGGCCTGTTGAAGCGTCTTTTTGAAATCGAAGTGCCGGAAATTTATGACGGAACGGTCGAACTGAAATCCGTTGCCAGAGAAGCGGGCGACCGCTCTAAAATCTCCGTCCGCACTGATGACCCTGACGTTGATCCGGTCGGTTCATGCGTTGGTCCTAAAGGCCAGCGGGTGCAGGCGATCGTCAATGAACTGAAAGGCGAAAAAATTGATATCGTCAACTGGTCTGATGATCCGGTTGAATTTGTTGCCAATGCGCTCAGCCCGTCTAAAGTGCTGGATGTCATCGTCAGCGAAGAAGAAAAAGCCACGACTGTCATCGTTCCTGATTACCAGCTTTCTCTGGCAATCGGAAAAAGAGGGCAAAACGCCCGCTTAGCCGCGAAACTGACAGGCTGGAAAATCGATATCAAAAGTGAAACGGATGCAAGAGACCTTGGCATCTATCCGAGAGAGCATGAAGAAGATGACGATTTAGAGCCGCTCTTTATGGAGCCTGAAACAGCCGAATCGGATGAATAAGAGGTGACTTTAGGTGAATAAGCGAAAAAAAATTCCTCTGCGCAAATGCGTGGTAACGGGGGAAATGAAGCCTAAAAAGGAACTGATCCGAATTGTCCGTTCTAAAGAAGGAGAGATTTCAGTCGATCCGACCGGAAAGAAGAACGGGCGGGGTGCCTATATCACCCTTGAGAAAGAATGCATCTTAGCTGCAAAAAAGAAAAACACATTGCAAAATCAATTTCAATCACAAATCGATGACCAGATTTTCGAAGAATTGCTGGAACTGGCGGAAAAGGTGAAAAAATAACATGTCTGGAATGGAATGGTTTCCCTTGCTGGGTCTGGCCAATCGAGCTCGTAAGGTCGTGTCGGGCGAGGACTTGGTTATAAAAGAAATTAGAAATGCGCGTGCAAAACTTGTTCTGCTGACAGAAGATGCATCTGCGAATACTGCAAAAAAAGTATCCGATAAATGCAATTATTATAAAGTGCCTTATAAAAAAGTCGAAAGCCGCGCGGATCTCGGCCGCTCTATCGGCAAGGAATCACGTGTCGTTGTCGCCGTCACTGACCAAGGTTTTGCGAATAAGCTGATCAGCTTGCTCGATTAATATTTTTGGGGGTGAACGAATGGCTAAAATGAGAGTTTACGAATATGCAAAAGCCATCAATGTTTCAAGCAAGGAAATTTTGACTGCGCTGAAAAACATGGATATAGTAGTAAATAACCATATGGCAATGCTTGAAGAAAAGACCATTAAGCAGCTTGATGCGAAATTTAAAAAAGGCGGCGCCGGCGTTACATCTCAGAAGCCTGCGGAAACGAACAAAAACAAGCCGCAAGGGATTAATCAGCAGCCTGCTGGGAATCAACCAAACAAAATTCGAGACGGAAAGAAGAATGACGTGCAGAATAATCAATTTAACAAAAACAAGAAGAATAACAACAACAACAAAAACAAAAACAAACGCAATCATAACAACAAAAATCAGTATCAGCAAAAACCGCTGAAGCCGAAAAAAGAGCTTCCTGAGAAAATTACGTTTTCCGGCTCTTTAACAGTCGGAGCTTTAGCCGAGGAACTGGGCAAAGAGCCGTCTGAACTCATTAAAAAACTGATGCTTCTGGGCGTAATGGCTACCATTAACCAGGAGCTTGACAAAGACACAATCGAACTGATCGCATCTGAATACGGTGTAGAAACAGAAGAAGTGATTGTGCTTGAAGAAACTGAGCTTGAAAAATATGAAGAGGCTGACAAAGAAGAAGATCTTCAAATCCGTCCGCCTGTCGTGACGATCATGGGCCACGTTGACCACGGGAAAACGACCCTCCTTGACAGCATCAGAAAAACAAAAGTTGTTGAAGGAGAAGCCGGCGGAATCACCCAGCATATCGGGGCTTACCAGATCGAAGAAAACGGCAAAAAAATCACGTTCTTAGATACTCCGGGACACGCGGCGTTTACAACAATGCGGGCGCGCGGTGCGGAAGTAACTGATATTACCATTTTAGTCGTAGCGGCCGATGACGGCGTTATGCCGCAGACAGTCGAAGCCATCAACCATGCGAAAGCGGCTGAGGTTCCGATTATCGTTGCCGTGAATAAAGTGGATAAAGAAAGCGCGAACCCTGACCGTGTCATGCAGGAGCTGACTGAATACGGACTCGTTCCTGAAGCATGGGGAGGAGAAACGATTTTCGTTCCTCTGTCCGCTCTTACAGGCAAGGGAATTGACGAGCTTGTCGAAATGATTCTGCTTGTCAGTGAAGTGGAAGAGCTGAAAGCCAATCCGAACCGTCAGGCAAAAGGAACGGTTATTGAAGCTGAGCTCGATAAAGGAAGAGGATCTGTCGCGACACTTCTCGTTCAAACGGGAACATTGAATGTCGGAGATCCGATCGTTGTCGGAAATACATTCGGCCGCGTGCGGGCCATGGTTAATGATCTCGGCCGCCGCGTGAAAACAGCCGGACCGTCTACACCTGTAGAAATCACGGGCTTAAACGACGTACCGCAGGCTGGCGATCAATTCCTCGTCTTTAAAGACGAAAAAACAGCCCGTTCTGTCGGTGAAGCACGCGCTTCTAAGCAACTGGAAGAACAGCGCAGCGACAAAGCGAAGCTGAGCCTCGATGATCTGTTTGAACAAATTAAACAAGGCGATGTCAAAGACATCAATTTAATCGTAAAAGCTGACGTTCAAGGTTCAGCCGAAGCGTTAACAGCCGCTCTTCAAAAAATTGAAGTAGAAGGCGTAAAAGTGAAAATCATTCACACAGGCGTCGGTGCGATTACGGAATCAGACATCATTCTCGCATCTGCTTCAAATGCAATCGTTATCGGGTTTAATGTGCGCCCAGACGGAAATGCTAAGAGCACGGCTGAAGCTGAAAATGTAGATATCCGTCTTCACCGTATCATTTACAAAGTCATCGAAGAAATTGAAGCGGCGATGAAAGGAATGCTTGATCCTGAATACGAAGAAAAAGTCATCGGCCAGGTTGAAGTGCGCCAAACATTCAAAGTGTCGAAAATCGGCACGATTGCCGGCGGATATGTAACAGACGGCCACATTACACGTGACAGCGGACTCCGCCTGATCCGTGACGGCGTGGTCATCTTCGAAGGGGAAGTAGACGTTTTGAAACGCTTCAAAGATGATGTGAAAGAAGTTTCACAAGGATATGAATGTGGTATTACAATTAAGAAATACAATGACATTCGCGAAGGCGACATCCTTGAAGCGTATGTCATGCAGGAAATCGAAAGAAAGTGATCGGATTTGCGGAATGTGAATGCATCATTTATGATGCGGGATCATTAAAGGAGAAACGAGCCGTTCTGAAGCGGATTATAACGAGGGTTCAGAATAAGTTCAACGTGTCGGCCGCAGAAATCGGCTATCAGGACACTTGGCAGCGGACCAGCTTCGGAATCGCCGTCGTCTCCTCCTCTCACGTTCAGGCGGAAAAGGAGATCCAGCGCGTACTCGCGTTTATTGACTCCTTTCCCGAAATAGAACGGACGATCACTAGAACAGAGTGGTTTTAACTTAGAGGTGATTGAATTGAGTATGAGAGCAAACCGTGTCGGCGAGCAGATGAAAAAAGAGCTCGGGGATATTATCAGCCGAAAGCTGAAAGACCCGAGAATCGGATTTCTCACTGTAACAGACGTACGTGTTTCAGGTGATTTACAAATAGCGAAGGTGTATATCTCCGTTCTCGGCGGAGATAAAAAGAAAGAGGAGGCGCTGAAAGGGCTTGAGAAAGCGAAAGGATTTATCCGTTCCGAAATCGGCAGCCGAATCAGACTCCGCAAAACGCCTGAGCTTGAATTTGAATTTGATGAATCAATTGAGTACGGCAACCGTATTGAAACATTGATTCACGAACTGCATTCAGATAAACCGTCTGAATAACAAGGAAAGAGGATGGGCGAGTGTCGTCTGTCCTCTTTTCTGCGTTTTACGGGATACAATTGATAACAAAGGAGCGAAAGACATATGGTTAACGGAGTTCTCCTTTTACATAAACCGGTCGGCATGACTTCTCACGACTGTGTAATGAAAATAAGAAAACTGTTAAAAACAAAGAAAGTCGGGCATACGGGAACGCTTGATCCGGAAGTGTCAGGCGTACTGCCGATCTGTGTCGGACGGGCTACAAAGATCGTTGAGTACGTCACCGACAAGTCAAAAACGTACGATGCTGAGATCACTCTCGGCTTCTCCACATCGACCGAAGACCAGACTGGAGAAACGGTCAGCGTAAAACCTGTCAAGGAGCCGCTGAAAGAAGCGGATATCAAAGCCGTTTTAGACGAACTGAAGGGACCGCAGGAGCAAGTGCCGCCGATGTATTCCGCTGTAAAGGTCAACGGAAAAAAGCTCTATGAATACGCCAGAGCCGGTATTGAAGTGGAGCGGCCGAAGCGGAATATCACGATTGAAGATATCGCGCTCACTTCCCCTGTCACTTATAAAGAAGACACAGCATCATTCCGCTTTACAGTCACGTGCTCAAAGGGCACTTACGTGAGAACATTGGCGGTGACAATCGGTGAAAAACTCGGCTATCCCGCGCATATGTCGCATCTCATCCGCACCGCTTCCGGCGATTTCAGCCTTGATGAGTGTTTCACGTTTGAGGAACTTGAACAGCAGGTTTCAGACGGAACGGTTGCAGAGCATGCCGTGCCGATTGAAAGAGCGCTCAATCATTTGCCGAAATGGGTCATAAGTGATACATTAGCTAAGAAAGCTGAAAACGGGTCGGTGTTTGACATCCCGGCGGAATTTTCTGCAATGACAGCTGACGCCCGTATAGCGGTCTGTACTGAAGACGGAGAATGTGTGGCCATTTATATGCCGCATCCTTCAAAAAAAGGACTGCTGAAACCGGCTAAAGTGCTCATGCAAAAAAGCGAACAATAAGAAAAAAGGTGACCGTTCTGTGAAGACGATACATATTTCTCATCCGCATCATTTACAAAAAGAAGAGCAGCCGGCGTCTGTCATGGCGCTCGGCTACTTTGACGGCGTTCATTTGGGACACCGGAAAGTAATCGGAACAGCCAGACAAATTGCCGAAGAAAAAGGCCTGTCGCTGGCCGTTATGACGTTTCATCCCCACCCTTCCCATGTGTTGGGCAGGGACAAAGAGCCAAAGGATCTGATTACGCCGCTTGAAGATAAAATCAGCCAGATCGGGCGTTTAGGCGCTGATGTGCTGTATGTCGTAAAGTTTGATGAAGCGTTTGCGTCTCTGTCTCCAAAACAGTTTGCCGAGGAGTATATTTTAGGGTTAAACGCGCGGCACGCTGTGGGAGGCTTCGATTTCACGTACGGAAAATACGGAAAAGGCACGATGGAGACGCTGCCGGACGATTTAAACGGCAAGGCCGGATGCACGACTGTCGAGAAACTGACCGAGCAGGACAGAAAGATCAGCTCTACTTATATCCGGTCAGCGTTGCAGGATGGTGACGTTGAACTTGCGCACACTCTTCTCGGCCAGCCGTATTTTATCCGGGGCACTGTGATTCACGGAGACAAAAGAGGCCGCACCATCGGTTTTCCGACCGCGAATGTCGGCCTGCACAACAGCTATATCGTGCCGCCGACAGGCGTGTATGCAGTGAAAGCCGAAATAAAAGGCGAGGTGTATGAAGGCGTCTGCAACATCGGCTACAAACCGACCTTTTATGAAAAGCGTCCCGATCAGCCGTCAATTGAAGTGCATTTGTTTAATTTTCAGCAGGATGTATACGGAGAAGACGTTAAAATCGAGTGGTACAAACGAATTCGAAGCGAACGGAAGTTTAACGGCATCGATGAACTGACGGCTCAGATCGGGAAAGACAAACAAGAAGCGATCCGTTTTTTCAGCAAATAACGGAAAAAACATCAAAAGTACACAAATTTTCTTCTAAAAGATTTGCATATGGGCGCGATTTTTAGTATCATATGTTTCGTAGTCTTAAAACCATTGCTTGGCAATCCGAAGTCACCGACGGTTGCTAGGTAACTGGGGCTAATTATGATATGGAGGTGAAACAGGATGGCAATTACTCAAGAGCGTAAAAATCAACTCATCAGTGAGTTCAAAACACACGAATCTGATACTGGATCTCCAGAAGTTCAGATCGCTATCCTAACAGACTCAATTAACAACTTGAACGAGCATTTGCGTACTCACAAGAAAGATCACCACTCACGTCGCGGTCTTCTTAAAATGGTAGGTAAACGTCGTAATCTTCTTACGTATCTGCGTAATAAAGACGTAACTCGTTACCGTGAGTTAATTAACAAACTAGGCTTACGTCGATAATCGTAAAAAGCGGGAGGATTCCCGCTTTTTTATCGTATTAAAGCGAAAAAAATAATGATAAAAAAACAATGAAATCCTTTTACATACTACTTTGACATTGATATGTTCAATTCATTTCGTTCATAATAGGAGTAATTGATTATTTCACACATTAAGAGAGGAGCTCGTAATCGAATGGGACAAGAGAAACATGTCTTTACCATAGATTGGGCCGGCAGACAGCTTACAGTAGAAGCCGGCCAGCTTGCCAAACAGGCAAACGGCGCTGTCATGGTCCGCTACGGCGATACTGCAGTGCTCAGCACAGCAACCGCATCAAAAGAACCGAAACCGCTAGATTTTTTCCCGCTTACCGTTAACTATGAAGAAAGATTATACGCAGTAGGTAAAATTCCGGGCGGTTTTATTAAAAGAGAAGGCCGTCCAAGTGAAAAGGCCGTTTTAGCCAGCCGTCTGATCGACCGTCCGATCCGCCCGCTTTTCGCAGACGGATTCCGTAACGAAGTACAGGTCATCAGCATTGTCATGAGTGTTGATCAGGACTGCTCATCTGAAATGGCTGCAATGTTCGGTTCATCACTCGCTCTTTGCGTTTCCGATATCCCGTTTGAAGGCCCGATCGCGGGTGTGACGGTAGGCCGCATTGACGGGAAATTCGTTATCAATCCGACGGTTGACCAGCTTGAAAAAAGTGATATCAACCTCATCGTTGCAGGCACAAAAGACGCCATCAACATGGTGGAAGCCGGAGCAGATGAAGTTCCTGAAGAAATCATGCTTGAGGCGATTATGTTCGGTCACGAAGAAATTAAGCGCCTGATCGCATTCCAAGAAGAAATCGTCGCAGCAGTCGGCAAAGAAAAAACAGAAATCGAACTGTATGAAATTGACGAAGAGCTCAGCGAAAAAGTAAAAAGCCTTGCGGAGCCGGATCTTCTCAGCGCCATTCAGGTTCACGAAAAACATGCTCGCGAAGACGCGATCAATGAAGTGAAAAATGCAGTTGTCGCGAAATTCGAAGAAGAAGAGCATGATGAAGATACGATTAAAAAAGTGAAACAGACACTGTCTAAACTCGTGAAAAACGAAGTGCGCCGTTTGATCACAGAAGAAAAAGTCCGTCCGGACGGCCGCGGCGTTGATCAAATCCGCCCGCTTTCTTCAGAAGTCGGCCTTCTGCCGAGAACGCATGGCTCCGGGCTGTTTACGAGAGGACAGACGCAGGCGCTCAGCGTTTGTACATTAGGCGCCCTTGGGGACGTTCAGATTCTTGACGGTTTAGGCGTGGAAGAATCAAAACGTTTTATGCATCATTATAACTTCCCGCAGTTCAGCGTAGGGGAGACAGGCCCGATGCGCGGACCGGGACGCCGTGAGATCGGTCACGGCGCTCTTGGAGAGCGTGCGCTTGAGCCGGTCATTCCGAATGAAAAAGACTTCCCGTATACGGTCCGCCTCGTATCCGAAGTGCTTGAATCAAACGGTTCCACTTCACAGGCCAGCATTTGCGCGAGCACGCTTGCCATGATGGACGCAGGTGTTCCGATTAAAGCCCCTGTTGCAGGTATCGCGATGGGACTTGTGAAATCAGGCGAGTACTATACGGTATTAACGGATATTCAAGGGATGGAAGACGCCCTCGGTGACATGGACTTTAAAGTAGCCGGCACGGAAAAAGGCGTGACAGCGCTGCAAATGGACATTAAAATTGAAGGCCTTTCAAGAGAAATTCTTGAAGAAGCGCTTCAGCAGGCGAAAAAAGGAAGAATGGAAATCTTGAACAGCATGCTCAGCACGCTTGGTGAATCAAGAAAAGAACTTTCTCAATATGCGCCGAAAATTTTAACGATGAACATTAATCCGGATAAAATCCGTGACGTTATCGGACCGAGCGGTAAACAAATCAACAAAATCATTGAAGATACCGGTGTTAAAATTGACATTGAACAAGACGGCACCATCTTTATTTCTTCTACTGATGAAAGCAGCAACCAAAAAGCGAAAAAAATCATCGAAGATCTTGTCAGAGAAGTCGAAGTCGGCCAGCTTTACCTCGGTAAAGTCAAACGGATTGAGAAATTCGGCGCTTTCGTTGAAATCTTCAGCGGAAAAGACGGTCTCGTTCACATCTCTGAACTAGCGCTCGAACGGGTCGGCAAGGTTGAGGATGTTGTGAAAATCGGTGACGAAATCCTTGTGAAGGTAACCGAAATTGACAAACAGGGACGAGTGAATCTGTCGCGTAAAGCAGTGCTGCGCGAAGAGAAAGAAAAAGAACAGGAACAACAACAATCTTAAATGAAAACCTAACAAGGAGCCTGGGAGACCCGGCTTCTTTATTTTGAGAAAGACAACAGACGGGTTCTACCTTGTCCTCCTCATACATAATGTGTGATGAGGAGGGAAGGACATGTTGAAAAAATTCGTGCCGTTTGCCGTTTTTTTATTTCTTTTTTTTGTTTCGTTTGAAATGTTAAAAAATCCGTATACAGTTGATTACATAGACGCAATGAAAAAAGACGCTGTAACTGTGTCAGCATCAAAAGATCCGCTCTATGAAGAATTACTGCAAAAAGCGTCAGAGTATGAAGTGAAGCCGCAAGACGCGCGGATTGATAAAATATGGAAGAGTATACCGGGATATAACGGTTTAAAAGTCAATGTGGAAAAATCCTATAAGCAAATGAAAAAGGACGGAGAATTTCACGAAGACGGCCTTGTCTATGAGCAGGTGAAACCGAAAGTCCATCTTGATTCTCTCGCGCCCGAACCCATTTATAAAGGAAATCCCGACAAACCGATGGTCGCTTTCCTGATAAATGTCGCCTGGGGAAACGAATACGTGGAGCAAATGCTGCCTATTCTGAAGCAGCACCAGGTCAAAGCAACTTTCTTTCTTGAAGGGAAATGGCTGAAAAACAATCAGGAACTTGGGAAAAAAATAGCGGCAGACGGACATGAAATCGGAAATCATTCATACAATCACCCTGATATGAGCAAACTGACTTCAGGAAGCATTTCCGAACAGCTTGACAAAACCAATGCACAAATCAGCGAGACGCTCGGCATGAAGCCGAAATGGTTTGCGCCGCCAAGCGGCAGCTTCAGAAAAGCCGTGGTCGACCTTGCGGCGGAAAAAGGAATGGGCACCATCATGTGGACCGTTGACACCATTGACTGGCAAAAACCGTCTCCCGCTGTTTTACAAACAAGGGTGTTGAGCAAAATACATAACGGAGCCATGATTTTAATGCATCCGACTGATCCGACTGCGAAAAGCCTGGATACACTGATTGCAAAAATCAAAGAAAAAGGCTACGCGCTCGGCTCAGTGTCTGACTTAATGGATGAAAACAGGCTGATGAAGTAGCAGGCGGCAGTTGCCTGTCTTTGAATAGGAGGAACAGACTTGATAAAACGCTATACATGCCAAAACGGTGTAAGAGTTGTGCTTGAAAATAATCCAACGGTGCGGTCTGTGGCAATCGGCGTCTGGATCGGGACGGGGTCACGTCATGAAACGCCGGAGACAAACGGTATTTCGCACTTTCTTGAGCATATGTTTTTTAAAGGAACAAATACCAGGTCCGCACGGGAAATCGCAGAATCCTTCGATCGGATAGGCGGCCAAGTGAATGCCTTCACTTCAAAAGAATATACGTGCTATTACGCCAAAGTTCTGGATGAGCATGCAAACTACGCACTTGATGTGCTGGCTGATATGTTCTTTCATTCTGCTTTTGACGAAGATGAGCTCAAAAAAGAAAAGAACGTCGTATATGAAGAAATCAAAATGTATGAAGACGCGCCGGATGACATTGTCCACGATCTGCTGAGCAAAGCGACATACGGCAATCATTCGCTCGGCTACCCGATTCTCGGGACGGAGGAAACGCTTTCGTCATTTAACGGCGATTCTCTCAGACAGCATATGGATGACTTTTACACGCCGGACCGCGTCGTCATTTCTGTCGCCGGAAATGTAACAGAACAATTCATTAAAGACGTGGAGAAATGGTTCGGTACATACGAAGCGAAGGGCAAAGCAAGCGGCATCAGCGAGCCTGAGTTTCATTATGAAAAGCTGACCAGAAAAAAAGACACCGAACAGGCGCATCTCTGTCTCGGTTTCAAAGGCCTGAAAGTCGGAGATGCGGACATTTACGATTTGATCGTCTTAAACAACGTGCTGGGCGGAAGCATGAGCAGCCGTCTTTTCCAGGATGTGCGCGAAGATAAAGGACTGGCCTATTCTGTATACAGCTATCACAGTTCCTATGAAGACAGCGGTATGCTGACGATTTACGGAGGCACCGGCGCGAATCAGCTCGGACTTCTGTCTGAAACCATTCAGGAAACGTTATCGGTTCTAAAACGTGACGGTATCACCCCGAAAGAGCTGGAAAACAGCAAAGAGCAAATGAAGGGGAGCTTAATGCTCAGCTTAGAGAGCACAAACAGCAAAATGAGCCGGAACGGGAAAAACGAACTCCTGCTCGGAAAGCATAAGACCATGGATGAAATTATCACTGAATTAAATGCGGTCAGCCTGGAAAGCGTCAACGGCCTCAGCCGCCGCTTATTTACGGATGATTACGCACTATCGCTCATCAGCCCGACCGGCAATATGCCGGCTTCATCTTAAGCGGAAAAGCAGTCTGCCTCTATACGGGGCAGGCATTTTTTTTTGCTCCGGGTCATATAGTACAAGGGGGTGGCTATCATGAGGCTCAGTGAACTGTCAGGTAAAGAAATTGTGGACATTAAACGGGCAGAGCGGCTCGGCGTGCTCGGCCAGACCGATTTGGAAATTAATGAACAGGACGGACAAATTACCGCGCTGTTGATACCGACGGTAAAATGGTTCGGATTGCGAAAACAAGGCCACGACATCCGCGTCCCCTGGAACCATATCCAAAAAATCGGGCCAGACATGATCATTTTAGACGTTCCGGGGGAGATCACGCCTCCCGAAGAGTAGATCTTATTCAATTGTTGCAAGCACCGGCTCATACAGCCGGTGCTTTTTTTATGAAAAAGACGCTGTACATTCACCGCCCTTTCTCTTCGCACATACGATGAAGAGGAGGATGACACTTAAAAGATCCAGTAACTGTAAAGAAGGTGAACGTTTCAGATGTTAACCGGATTGACAATTGCGATCATTGGCGGTGACGCAAGACAGCTTGAGATTATAAGAAAGCTGACAGAACAGCATGCCGATATTTATCTTGCAGGGTTTGACCAATTGGATGACGGTTTTACAGGAACCGTCAAATGCAAAATCGATGAGATTCCCTTTCAAAAAATAGACAGTATCATCCTGCCCGTATCGGCAACGACCGGAGAAGGCGTTGTTTCCACGGTTTTTTCAAATGAAGAAGTGGTATTAAAGCAGAGCTATCTTGAGCGGACACCGGAGCATTGCGTCATTTATTCAGGCATCTCCAACGCGTATCTTGAGGGGATCGCCAGCGAAGCGGGCCGCAAACTTGTGAAATTATTTGAACGGGACGACATCGCGATATTCAACTCGATTCCCACTGTTGAAGGAACAATCATGATGGCGATTCAGCATACGGATTATACCATTCACGGATCAAATGTCGCCGTTCTCGGCATGGGGCGCACCGGTATGACGATCGCCCGGACGTTTGCGGCGTTAGGGGCGAAGGTAAAAGTGGGCGCGCGGAGTTCGGCTCATTTGGCCCGTATAACGGAAATGGGGCTTTCTCCTTTTCAACTTGAAGAGCTTACTGAACATGTAAATGATATTGATATCTGCATTAACACCGTACCGAGCTTGATTCTGAATCAAAGCGTTTTATCGCGCATGACGCCGAAGACCTTGATTTTGGATTTAGCATCCCGCCCGGGCGGAACGGATTTCAAATATGCTGAAAAACAAGGCATTAAAGCGCTGCTTGCCCCGGGTCTTCCGGGAATTGTGGCCCCGAAAACAGCCGGACAGATTATTGCGAACGTATTGAGCAAGCTTTTGGCAGACTTAAAGAAAGAGGGGGAATAACCATGTCTCTGAAAGGGAAAAGAATCGGATTCGGATTAACCGGCTCGCACTGCACATATGAGGAAGTTTTTCCGCAAATAGAGGCGCTTATCAGTCAAGGAGCTGAAGTCCGGCCGGTCGTGACGTCAACCGTTCAATCGACCGATACCCGCTTTGGGGAGGGGGGAGATTGGGTCAGAAAAATTGAAGAAACAACAGGCTTTGAGGCGATTGATTCCATCGTAAAAGCGGAGCCTCTCGGGCCGAAACTTCCGCTCGACTGCATGGTCATCGCCCCTTTAACCGGAAATTCAATGAGCAAACTCGCAAATGCGATGACTGACAGCCCCGTCCTTATGGCTGCGAAAGCCACGATCCGCAACGGCCGCCCGGTCGTGCTCGGAATTTCGACAAACGACGGACTCGGTTTAAACGGAACGAATTTAATGAGGCTGATGTCCGCAAAAAACATATATTTCATCCCGTTCGGCCAGGATGACCACGTGAAAAAACCGACATCGCTCGTCGCAAGAATGGATCTTCTTCCGATTACGGTAGAAAAAGCTCTTTTGCACCAGCAGGTTCAGCCGGTGCTCGTACACCATCATGAATGATGACAGAAAATCATTCCGGAATAAAAAAATTCGGTCAATCCGTGACTATTCTATGGTAAAATAAAACGTAAAATGCAAAGTCAATTCAATAAATGATGCTTAATTGGCGGAAGGAGTTTTACAGATGGGAAGAGGATTACACGTAGCAGTTGTCGGAGCGACGGGAGCCGTAGGACAGCAAATGCTGAAAACACTGGAAGACAGAAACTTTGAAATCGAAACACTCACACTACTATCCTCAAAGCGTTCTGCTGGTACGAAAGTAATGTTTAAAGGCGAAGAATATACAGTGCAGGAAGCTGTTCCTGAAAGCTTCGAAGGCGTTCATATCGCGTTATTCAGCGCCGGCGGAAGCGTATCACAAAGCTTGGCGCCTGAGGCTGTAAAACGGGGAGCCATCGTGATTGACAATACGAGCGCATTCCGGATGGACGAAAATACACCGCTCGTGGTGCCTGAGGTGAACGAAGGTGATCTGCACAAACATAACGGCATTATCGCCAACCCTAACTGTTCAACGATTCAGATGGTGGCTGCGCTTGAACCGATCCGCAAAGCGTACGGTTTGAAAAAAGTCATTGTATCTACTTACCAAGCTGTGTCCGGGGCCGGCAATGAAGCGGCGAAAGAATTGTACAGCCAGACAAAGGCGATTTTAAACAATGAACCCGCAGAACCGTCTATTATGCCGGTTAAAGGTGACAAAAAGCATTATCAAATCGCATTTAACGCCATTCCGCAAATTGATAAATTCCAAGACAACGGCTATACGTTTGAGGAAATGAAAATGATTAATGAAACGAAAAAAATCATGCATATGCCGAAGCTGGAAGTGGCTGCGACATGTGTCAGACTGCCGATTGAAACAGGGCACTCAGAATCTGTTTACATTGAGCTTGACCGTGATGACGCAACCGTTGAAGATATTAAACAGCTTTTGAAAGAAGCTCCGGGTGTTACGCTTCAGGATGATCCGGCGGAGCAGCTTTACCCGATGCCTGCTGATTGCGTCGGCAAACGCGATGTATTTGTAGGAAGAATCCGGAAAGATTTGGACAGAGCAAACGGTTTTCATTTGTGGGTTGTTTCTGATAACCTGTTAAAAGGCGCCGCTTGGAACTCAGTCCAAATCGCGGAAAGCCTGCAAAAACTGAACCTCGTATAAAACAAACGTATTTTCTATAGGCGAATAGAAGAGAGTAAGGCTCTGCCTGCTCTCTTCTGTTACGTCAGACTAATTTGGAGTGAAAATAGTGAAGATCATTGTTCAAAAATTCGGCGGAACATCCGTAAAAGATGACAAAGGCCGCAAGCTTGCGCTAGCACACATTAAAGATGCCATCAGTGAAGGTTATAAAGTTGTCGTTGTCGTATCAGCGATGGGAAGAAAAGGAGACCCGTACGCGACAGATTCTTTAATCGGGCTCCTTTACGGCAGCCAGTCCGACATTTCTCCGAGAGAGCAGGATATGCTTCTGTCTTGCGGAGAAACGATTTCGTCCGTTGTTTTTTCCAGCATGCTGAAGGAAAACGGCATAAAAGCCGCAGCTTTAACAGGAGCCCAAGCCGGCTTTTTAACCAATGCCCAGCATACTGACGCCAAAATTATAGAAATGAAAACAGAGCGGCTTTTCGCTGCACTCGCCAGCCATGACGCTGTCGTTGTCGCAGGATTTCAGGGAGCGACTGAAAAAGGCGACACGACGACGATCGGCAGAGGAGGAAGCGATACTTCAGCAGCGGCGCTCGGCGCGGCGGTAGATGCTGAGTTTATCGACATTTTTACGGACGTGGAAGGCGTTATGACAGCCGATCCGAGAATCGTGGAAAATGCTAAGCCGCTTCCGAACGTCACATATACGGAAATCTGCAACCTTGCCTATCAAGGCGCGAAAGTCATTCATCCGCGCGCGGTGGAAATCGCCATGCAGGCAAAGGTGCCGATCCGCGTGCGCTCCACTTATTCAAAAGACAAAGGGACTTTGGTGACGTCCCATCATTCGTCTAACATCGGCAGCGATGTATTCGAACGGCTGATTACGGGGATCGCCCATGTGAAAGATGTGACGCAATTTAAGGTTCCCGCCAAAATGGGGCAATACAACGTTCAGACTGAAGTCTTTAAAGCAATGGCAAATGCCGGAATCAGCGTAGATTTCTTTAACATTACGCCGAGTGAAATCGTATATACCGTAGCCGGCAGTAAAACGGAAGCCGCGCGCAGCATCTTGGCTGAATTAGGGTATGAGCCGACAGTGACGGAGAGCTGTGCGAAAGTGTCAGCGGTCGGCGCCGGGATAATGGGTGTTCCGGGTGTCACGTCAAAAATCGTCTCCGCACTTTCTGATAAAGGCATTCCGATTCTGCAATCTGCCGACAGCCATACGACGATCTGGGTGCTCGTTCATGAAAAAGATATGGTAACGGCCGTAAATGCGCTGCATGAAGTGTTTGAACTTTCAAAGTAAATGTGATTGAATCATGATGAGGTGAAAAAAATGAATGTCGGAAATATATCTACAGCGATGATTACCCCCTTTGACAGTAAAGGGAATGTAGACTTTCAAAAACTGTCTACATTAATCGACTATTTGTTGAAAAACGGCACGGATTCTTTAGTCGTCGCAGGCACGACCGGCGAATCTCCGACACTTTCAACGGAAGAAAAAATTGCACTCTTTGAATTTACAGTCAAAGAAGTGAACGGACGCGTGCCTGTCATTGCGGGTACGGGAAGCAACAATACAAAAGACTCCATTAAACTGACAAAAAAAGCTGAAGAAGCCGGCGTCGATTGCGTTATGCTTGTCACGCCGTATTATAATAAGCCTTCCCAAGAGGGTATGTACCGTCATTTTAAAGCCATTGCGGAAGAAACGTCTCTTCCTGTGATGCTTTACAACGTGCCGGGCAGAACGGTCGCTTCGCTTGCGCCGGAAACGGCCATCAGACTTGCGGAGATTCCGAATATCTCTGCGATTAAAGAAGCGAGCGGCGATCTTGATGCCATTACGAAAATCATTGCCGAAACACCGGAAGATTTTTACGTCTATTCAGGTGATGACGGGTTAACGCTTCCTATTCTCGCAGTCGGCGGAAGAGGAGTCGTGTCAGTGGCCAGCCATATCGTAGGTTCTGACATGCAGCAGATGATTAAAAACTATACGAACGGGCAGACGGCAACCGCGGCACTGATTCATCAGAAGCTTCAGCCGATCATGAAGGAGCTCTTTAAAGCGCCTAATCCGGCTCCGGTCAAAACGGCGCTACAGCTGAAAGGCCTTGATGTCGGATCTGTGCGTCTTCCTCTTATCCCGCTGAATGAAGATGAACGTCTGAGCCTGAGCAGCGTCATCAGCGAACTGTAAGAAAAAATTTATACAGTTAAAATACGCGGTCATTCTCATTTTTATCGTGAGTTTGACCGTTTTGTATACATATTGGTTTTCCCTAAACCTTCCGCTTCTTCTTGTTTTCTAAAATTGATATCAGTTATAATAGGAACAAGTGATGATGGACGGGTATGAGACTAGGAGGATACAGATTTTGAAAAAGAAAAATACAGAAAACGTCAGAATTATCGCCCTTGGCGGCGTCGGAGAAATTGGGAAGAACCTATATGTCATTGAAATTGACTCAGACATATTTGTAGTGGATGCAGGGCTGATGCACCCTGAAAATGAAATGCTCGGTATTGATGTCGTCATTCCGGATATTTCCTACTTAGTAGAACGGGCTGACCGCGTGAAGGCCATCTTTCTGACACACGGGCACGATGAAAACATTGGAGGCGTCTTTTATTTATTGAACAAGCTGTCGGTGCCGGTATACGGAACGAAGCTTACTCTTGCATTACTGAGAGAAAAGCTCAAGCAGTACGGGCATAATCGAAAAGCTGATTTGCGTGAAGTTCACTCTAAATCAGTCATTACATTTGAATCAACGAAAGTATCGTTCTTTAAAACAATTCACAGTATTCCGGATTCAGTGGGAGTCAGCTTCAAAACATCACTTGGCTCTATTGTATGCACGGGAGACTTTAAATTTGACCAGACGCCTGCTTATCACCAATCATGTGATATTGGCGAAATTGCCAAAATCGGAAACAGCGGCGTGCTCGCCCTGCTTTCTGACAGCGCCAATGCGGAGCGCCCGGGGTATACTCCGTCAGAAGCATATGTAAGCGGTGAAATTTCCGATGCGATGAACAGTTCAGAAAACCGTGTCATCATTGCTGTATTCGCGTCTAATATCAACCGGATCCAGCAAGTGATACAGGCTGCCGTCCAGAACGGCCGCAAACTTGCAATCGCCGGAAAAAATCTGCAAAACGTGCTTCAGCTTGGGCGCAAACTCGGCTATATTGAAGCCGAAGATGAAATGTTTATTCCTGTGCAGGATGTGAAAAAATATCCGAAGCGGGACGTGGCAATTGTTACAGCCGGAAGCCATGGTGAGCCGCTGGCCGCTCTTACGCGGATGGCCAAGCAGGCGCACAAGCAGCTTAACATTGAAGAAGGAGACACCGTTGTCATTGCATCAACACCGATTCCGGGGCATGAATTGATATATTCCAAAACCGTCAACCTGCTTGCCCGCGCCGGCGCTCAAGTCATTTTCGCCCAAAAACGCGTGCATGTGTCCGGTCACGGTTCGCAGGAAGAATTGAAACTCATGCTTAATTTGCTGAAACCGAAATATTTAATTCCGGTTAACGGTGAATTCAGAATGCAAAAAGCGCATTCCAAAATCGCAGAAGAGATCGGCATGAAACGCAGCGACATTTTCTTGATTGAAAAAGGTGACGTCGTTGAATTCCGCGGTCAGAATGTGAAAATCGGGGATAAAGTCACGTACGGAAACGTTCTGATTGACGGCCTCGGAGTCGGCGACATCGGCAACATCGTGCTGAGAGACCGCCGCTTATTATCACAAGACGGCATTCTCATCGTCGTGATCTCACTCGATAAGCAGAAAAAGAACCTCGTATCAGGTCCTGAGATCATTACGCGCGGTTTCGTGTATGTCAGAGAATCAGAAGGTTTAATTGTACAAGCTACTGAGCTCGTCCGCTCTATCGTGACTGAAGCGACGGAAACATCTGCCGTAGAATGGTCCACGCTGAAACAAGCAATGCGTGATGCGCTGAATCAATTCCTTTATGAAAAAACAAAACGCAAGCCGATGATCATTCCGATCATTATGGAAGTATAATGTATACAAAGCCGGAGCGCATGATGCTCCGGCTTTGTTTTTGTTCATGTCCCGGATGGAAATCATCATCTTTGTTCATAATACAAAGAGACATTCGGAAAGGGTGAAAGATAAAATGGATCATCGTATGGAAAACACCGAAGAACAGCAGCCCGAAAAATCAGATGCGAAAGACAGCATTATGAGCAAAATTCAGCAGCTGGGAGAGACATCTCTGCCGCAAATGTCCCAAGATACCAATATTCACTGCCTGACGATCATCGGCCAAATTGAGGGGCACGTCCAGCTCCCGCCGCAAAATAAAACAACCAAATATGAACACGTCATTCCGCAAATCGTCGCGATTGAGCAAAATCCGAAAATCGAAGGACTTCTGATCATCTTAAACACCGTCGGAGGCGATGTGGAAGCGGGGCTTGCGATTGCGGAAATGCTCGCATCCTTATCAAAACCGACCGTTTCAATCGTACTCGGCGGGGGCCACTCCATAGGTGTGCCGATCGCCGTGTCATGTGATCATAGTTTTATCGCGGAAACAGCGACTATGACCATTCACCCCGTTCGGCTTACAGGTCTGGTTATCGGGGTTCCGCAAACGTTTGAATACTTGGATAAAATGCAGGAGCGGGTCGTCAACTTTGTGACCCATCATTCAAATATTTCCGAAGAAAAATTCAAAGAGCTGATGTTTTCAAAAGGAAACTTAACCAGGGATATCGGGACGAACGTAGTCGGGAAAGATGCGGCTGATTACGGATTAATTGATGCCGTGGGCGGCGTCGGACAGGCGATAAAAAAGCTGAATCAGCTGATTGAGGAACGAAAGGGCGAGGAAGGAAGGATGATTCAATGATCCTTTATACCGTCATGCCCCAAGAAGTCGTTTACGGACAGGATATAGAGCAAAGCGTGCATGAACAGGTCGATTACGCCGGCGTGCCGCTGCTAGTTGAGATGAAGGGAAATGAAGCTGAAGTCGTACAGATTTTAAGTACGAACCCGATGGATTTTCTGAATCCGGACATCGCTCCGGGACAAAAAATCAAGCTGAAAATCTAACCGGCATTCAGTCCGTTTCTCGGGGGCAAAATATGCTATAATAGGGGAATCCTACAGAAAAATGCAGCCGGCAAAAGGCTGCTTTTCTTCATGAGGTATGATTTTACATTTTTTAACGCAGTAAGGTGATGAGTGTGGCAAAGAAAAAACGGAAATCTAAAAAGAAACAAGAGAGTAAGCTCAATCTAAAATACGAACTAAGCGGACTGCTCTGTGTTGCAATCTCAATTATTGCTGTTTTGCAGCTCGGCGTTGTGGGACAGACATTTGTGTACTTGTTCCGTTTTTTTGCCGGAGAGTGGTTTATTTTATGCTTAATTGCGCTCTTCCTTCTCGGAATTTCGCTGTTTTGGAAAAAGAAGAGTCCAAGCCTTTTAACGAGAAGAAAGGCAGGGTTGTACTGTATTATCGCGAGCATATTGCTGCTGTCTCACGTGCAGCTCTTTAAAAATCTGTCTCATCACGGGTCGATTCGGTCGGCAAGTGTCATCGGCAACACGTGGGAGCTGTTTATGATTGACATGAAACAGCAGGCTGCTTCCCCTGATTTGGGCGGCGGCATGATCGGCGCGGTACTGTTTGCAGCTTCCCACTTTCTATTTGCATCAACGGGTTCACAAATCATGGCGATCGTGCTGATCTTAATGGGGCTGATTCTTGTAACGGGCCGTTCACTGCAGGAAACGCTCAAAAAGTGGACGAGCCCCGTCGGCCGGTTTATCCGCGGTCAATGGCAGGCATTTCTTGAGGATATGAAGACGGTCAGAACGAATATGTCTTCGCCGAAAACAAAAACAAAATCGGGCAAAAAACAAAAACGGGTTCAAAAGAAAAAAGAAGAGCCTGAACCGGAGGAAGAGGATGATGAAATCATTTCGCCGATCATCCATTCAGAGCCGATTATTTCAAGCTTTTCAGACCGTCAGGAAGAGCCCGCCGAAGAACCGCTGATTCCGGAAAAAACGCAGGAGACGGCGCAAGCGGCAAAAGTTGAGCCTTCCGGCGGCGCTCAAGACAGTGGCGAAACGGCTGCGGCTCCGCCGATGACGTTTACAGAGCTTGAAAATAAAGATTATCAAATGCCTTCATTGGACATACTGGCTGACCCGAAACATACAGGCCAGCAGACCGATAAGAAAAACATTTACGAGAATGCAAGAAAACTCGAGCGGACTTTTCAAAGCTTCGGCGTAAAGGCGAAAGTGACGCAGGTTCATCTCGGTCCGGCGGTCACAAAATATGAGGTGTATCCGGACGTCGGGGTCAAAGTCAGTAAAATCGTGAATCTGAGCGATGACCTCGCGCTCGCGCTTGCCGCGAAGGATATCCGGATCGAAGCGCCGATTCCGGGCAAATCGGCAATCGGCATCGAGGTGCCCAATGCTGAAGTTGCGATGGTTTCGTTAAAAGAAGTGCTTGAATCCAAGCTCAATGACAAGCCGGACGCGAAGCTTCTGATCGGCTTGGGGCGAAATATTTCCGGGGAAGCCGTGCTTGCCGAACTGAACAAAATGCCCCACCTGCTCGTAGCGGGGGCAACGGGAAGCGGAAAAAGCGTCTGTGTCAACGGTATTATTACGAGCATTCTGATGAGGGCTAAACCGCATGAAGTGAAGATGATGATGATTGACCCGAAAATGGTTGAACTGAATGTGTATAACGGCATTCCTCATCTGCTTGCGCCGGTCGTGACAGATCCGAAAAAGGCCTCGCAGGCTTTGAAAAAGGTCGTCAATGAGATGGAGCGCCGCTATGAGCTGTTCTCCCATACGGGTACGAGAAATATAGAAGGCTATAACGACCATATTAAGCGGTCAAATGCCGAAGAAGAAGTCAAGCAGCCTGAGCTGCCATACATCGTCGTCATCGTTGACGAGCTTGCCGATCTGATGATGGTCGCTTCTTCCGACGTGGAAGATTCAATTACGAGACTTTCACAGATGGCGCGGGCGGCGGGAATTCATTTGATTATCGCGACACAGAGGCCTTCAGTCGACGTTATTACCGGTGTTATTAAAGCCAACATCCCGTCAAGAATCGCTTTCAGTGTCTCATCTCAGACCGATTCACGGACGATTTTAGACATGGGCGGCGCTGAAAAGCTTCTGGGGCGCGGAGACATGCTGTTTCTGCCTGTGGGCGCAAATAAGCCGGTGCGTGTGCAAGGGGCATTCTTATCCGATGAAGAGGTTGAGCATGTCGTCGATCATGTCATTACGCAGCAAAAAGCGCAGTATCAAGAAGAGATGATTCCGGAAGAAGTTTCGGAAACACACAGTGAAGTAACGGATGACCTCTATGACGAAGCGGTCGATTTGATTATCGGCATGCAGACGGCATCAGTCTCCATGCTTCAAAGGCGGTTCAGAATCGGATATACGAGAGCTGCCCGTCTGATTGACGCAATGGAGGAACGGGGCGTCGTCGGGCCGTATGAAGGAAGCAAACCGAGGGAAGTACTATTATCTAAGGAACAATATGATGAGCTCTCTTCTTAAAAAGGAGAGAGTTTTCACTGAAAATGATATCACCAAAATCATTCCTATTTATTTTTTTATCAAAACATGATATAGTTGTCCCAATTGTTCAATAATTTATGAAAGTGGTTTACGGAGGGGAAACATGTCTACAAAAGCTGACAATCGTCACTTGTACCTAAAAGTGATTGAGCGAATCAAAGAGGATATACAAAACGGAATTTACACCGAAAAGGAAAAGCTTCCTTCTGAATTTGAGCTTTCAAAATCAATGGGTGTCAGCCGGGCAACTCTGCGTGAAGCTTTGCGTATCCTTGAAGAGGAGCATGTGATTATCAGAAGGCACGGTGTGGGCACTTTCGTCCATACAAAACCGCTGTTTCTTTCAGGTATTGAACAGCTCAACAGCGTGACGAAAACGATTCAGCAGGCGAACATGGTGCCGGGTACGATTTTTTTGTCGTCTCAGGTCATCACGCCGTCTGATGAAGATATCGCTAGATTCCGGCTTGAGCCTGAGCAGGAGCTTTTTTATTTGGAACGCGTGAGAACGGCAAGCGGCACTCCGGTCGTTTACTGTTTAGATACGATTCCGATGCACATTCTGCCGAATTCTTTCTGTCATGAACAGGAGTCTATTTTTGATCTTTTGGAAAAAAACTCCGGGTCTGTGATCAGCTATGCCGTTGCTGATATCGAACCGATCGGATATCACGATACGATTTCACCGGTTTTGGAATGCGAGCCGGAGACGGCGCTTTTATTGCTGAAGCAAACCCACTATAATCAGAATGATGAACCTGTGCTGTATTCATTAAATTATTTCCGGGCTGATAAGTTCAGTTTTCATGTTGTAAGAAAACGTTTTTAAGACAGACGCGTCATGTGTCTGTTTTTTTATTTGCCGTTTCAGTACATACTTTGTTTTCTGCAAGGCACAATAAAACAGGAAACAACCAAGTATAGTGAATGGGTGAATAAGTTGAGTAAGAAGAAAAATGGAACGAAAAATATCATTGCTCTGGCTTCTGTACCGCTCGTGATGACACTCGGGAATTCCATGCTGATTCCTGTGCTTCCGATGATTGAAAAGAAGCTGTCCATATCGTCTTTTCAAGTATCGTTAATTATAACGGTCTATTCGATTGTGGCGATTATTTGTATTCCGATTGCCGGATATCTGTCCGATAAATTCGGAAGAAAAAAGGTTCTTCTGCCTTGTCTTCTCATAGCCGGCGCGGGCGGAGCGCTTGCCGCGATAGCTTCCACCGCGTTCAAGCATCCTTATCCCATTATCTTGGCGGGGCGGGTGCTGCAGGGAATCGGTTCGGCAGGGGCGGCTCCTGTAGTGATGCCGTTTATCGGTGATTTATTCAAAGGGGATGATGAGCGGATTACCGCGGGGCTCGGCGATATTGAGACGTCTAACACAGCCGGGAAAGTAATAAGCCCGATTCTCGGTTCGCTCTTGGCTGCATGGTTTTGGTTTATGCCGTTTTGGTTCATTCCGTTTTTTTCGCTCATCAGTTTTTTTCTCGTATTGTTTTTGGTGGCAAAGCCGGAGGAACAAAAAGAAGCGCCTTCTATTTCCGAATTTGTGAAAAATGTCGGCCGCATATTTAAACGTGACGGACGCTGGCTCTTTACGGTATTTATCATCGGCTGCGTGATTATGTTTTTGCTGTTCGGGGTTCTTTTTTATTTATCAGACTCACTGGAGAAGAAATACGGCATTGACGGTGTGGCTAAAGGAGCGCTTTTGGCAATCCCGCTTTTATTTCTATCCGTCAGTTCATATATATCAGGCAGGAAAATCGGAAAAGACCAAGGCAAAATGAAGTTTTGCATCGTTTTCGGAATGAGTGCCGTGACACTGTCGTTTATCGGCCTATGGTGGAATCACAGTTTTTATTTATTATTTATCTTTTTGTGTGTCAGCGGTATCGGTATCGGAATGGCATTGCCGGCTTTAGACGCTGTCATCACAGAAGGCGTAGACAACGAGGAATCGGGAACCATCACCTCATTTTATAACAGCATGCGGTTTATCGGAGTAGCGGCGGGACCGCCGATCTTTGCTGCCCTGATGTCAAATGCAGGCTGGCTGATTTTTATTTTATCCGCTTTTTGCGGCATTGTGTCTGTATTTTTAGCGCTGTTAAATATCTCATCACAAGCAAAAGAAAAGAAGGAATCATTAAAGACGGTGTAATCTGCACTGTCTTTTTTTATTTTATTTTGAAGATTGACATGATACCGTCAAGTCGTTATTCTTTTTAATAGTTAAACATATTAACTATCGGAAGGAGGGGGAAAAGGTGCATGAAGAAAAAGTAAAGCAGCTGATTCAGCGTTATTCCGATGTATACCTGCACGTCTTAAAAAAAATTGACAGTATTATCGCTGAAAAAGTGAACAAAGAACTGACATTGGATCAATATTATATCCTCCGCTATATTATGCTCAATCCCGATTGCAAATCAATTGAACTGGCCGCGGTGTGCCACGTCAATAAAAGCGCCATTACATCTATGACGAACCGCCTGTATGAAAAAGGCTACATCAATAGAGAACGCAGCCAAAGCGACCGCCGGAGCATACTTTTAAATGTCACGGAAAAGGGGACGGAAGTATTTCACCGTGTGGAGCGGCGGATTGAGGAACTCGTCCGTTCATATATTATGTATTTTGATGAAGACGAGGCGGAGATGTTCGTGAATACATATGAAAAATTATATCGATTGATGATGACAGAGGAGGATCAGCAGACATAATGAAAAACATTATCCGAGCCCGCTGGATCATCGCCGCGGTGTGGGTCGCCGCAACGGTGATATTTATGCTTACAGCGCCTGATATGGCTGAATTGACACGGGAGAAAGGGCAGATCTCCGTACCGGACGGGTATTCCTCTTCTTACGCCCATGAATTGCTTGATGAAATGTCTGATTCAGAGGCGCCGTCTTCTTCTGCCGTCATCGTATTTCACGAAAAAGGCTTAATGACAGACAAAAAAGATCGTCTGGAAGAAGCCGTCAGCACTTTGTCTGAACATAAAAAAGCGCTTCAGATTAAAACGGTGACCTCATACTTCGGGGAGAAAAATGACGACATCAAAAAACAGCTGCTGTCAAAAGACAGACAAACGATGCTCGTTCAGCTGCAGCTTGATACATCCAAAAACGATATCATCGAAATAAAAAATAAAATTGATAAAGAGCTGAAACCGTACGGCGTATCATACGGCATTACAGGCCAATCGCTGATCGACGAAGATGTGTTGAAAAGCTCACAGGACGGCTTGAAAAAGACTGAATATATAACGGTTGCTTTTATCCTGATCGTGCTGATCCTTGTATTCCGGTCAGTGGTCGCTCCGTTTGTGCCGCTTTTATCAGTATTGATATCTTATTTAGTCAGCCAGTCGATTGTCGCATTTTTAGTCGATCAGCTGAATTTTCCGCTCTCAACTTTTACTCAGATTTTTATGGTTGCGATTATGTTCGGAATCGGTACAGACTACTGCATTCTGCTTCTCAGCAGGTTTAAAGAAGAACTGTCGCATGGCGCTGATATAAGAGAAGCGATCGTCGTGACTTACAAAACGGCCGGAAAGACGGTTTTGTACAGCGGCGGTGCGGTGCTGATCGGATTTGCCTGCATCGGATTTGCGACATTTAAGCTGTATCAGTCGGCAGCGGCCGTTGCGGTCGGTGTCGCGGTGCTGCTGCTTGCGCTCATGACGATCGTGCCGTTTTTTATGGCTGTTTTAGGAAAAAGACTGTTTTGGCCTGTTAAGGGCGATATTTCCCATCCTCAAAGCAAAGCATGGGAAACGTCAGGGCGGTTTTCATTTAAAAGGCCGCTCATCAGTCTTGCAATCGTTGCGGTATTCACCGTCCCGCCTATCCTTCTTTACAAAGGGTCGCTATCTTACAACAGTCTTGACGAAATCGGGGATAAATATGAATCCGTCCGCGCGTTTAATACGATTTCAGACGCATTCGGCCCGGGAGAACTTCTTCCGGCCACTGTCGTCATCAAAAATGATGAGACTCTAAATACCGAAAAACACCTGATTGATATCGAAAAAATCAGCAGAGAACTTGAAAAAACAGAGGGTGTAAAAACGGTCAGAAGCGCCACGCGCCCTGCCGGAAACGGATTGAATCAATTATTTGTCACAAATCAGGCAAAGCAGCTTCAAGAAGGGCTTGATAAAGGCAATACGGGACTTGAAAAAATTACGGACGGATTAGGGCATGCCGCAAAGTCGTTAGTTGATTCACAGCCGCAGATCGAAGAGTCGGGGAAAAGCGTCAATCAGCTTATTGACGGAACATTGTCTCTGAAATCCGGGCTTTCTGATATAGGAGAAAACCTGAATAAACTGCAGGCTGGCGTGAACGAGAATAAAGCCGGCGTCGCCCAGATGAGAAAGCAGATTGAAGAGCAAAAACAAATGCTGACTTCACAGCTCAGCCAAAATAGCGGTCTCGCTTCAGAAACGCAAAACGCTTTAAAATTGGTAAAAACCGTCCTGCCGATGAAAGATGAAGCCAGCAGACAGCTTGCCGATTTGAACAAGCAGCTTGCCCGGCTGCCGTTTGCAAAATTGGAAGCGTCAATACCGTCAGTCAAAACCGATCCCTCTTACCAAGAAATCAAATCGGCCTTTACGGGTGTACAGTCAGCCGTTTCCAAGGCAAACGCGGATGCAGAAGCTTTTTCTAAACAGGTCGACAGTCAAAAGGATCATCTGCAGCAAGCGGAAAAACAATTTGCCCGGCTGGCAGCCGCTCAGAAGAAGATTGACACTCAAATTAACGCAATGATCAACGGTTTGACCAGTATTGAAAACGGTCTGCAGCAAGTGTCAGACGGACAGGGGGCTCTCGCAGGACAAATGCCGCGCCTTGAATCGGCGGCAGGACAGCTCGCGGAGGGCCAGAAAAAAATGAAGAGCGGTCTCGGTGATTTTTCTTCCCGGCTCAGCGATCTTTCTTCAGGCCTTAACGACAGTGTAAAAGGGCTTAAGAAAGTATCAAGCGGCATGATGGGGGCGAATGATTACCTGGGTGAGCTTCACAAGGCGTCAGACAAAGAAATGACAGGCTGGTTTGTGCCGAAAGACGCCTTGAAAAACAGTGATTTCACAAGCGTGTTTAATACGTACATGTCAGATGACAGAAAAACGACAGAATTGACTGTCGTTCTTGATAACAATCCTTATTCAAATACGGCCATTCAAGATATTCAAGCGATCAAAGCGAGCGTGAAAAGGGCCATTCCGAACACGGATCTGAAGAATGCTTCCTTCGGCGTTTCGGGAGTCTCCAGCATGAATGCCGATCTGAAGGAAGTATCGGATTCAGACTTCAAACGGACGGCAATGTTTATGCTGGCGGGAATTTTTCTGATTCTCATCGTGATGCTGCGCTCCCTCATTATGCCTGTTTATTTAGTGGCGTCGCTCGTACTGACGTATTTCGCATCCATCGGCGTAACGGAATACATCTTTACACACTTCTTCGGGTATCCGGGCGTAAACTGGGCCGTGCCGTTCTTCGGCTTTGTCATTTTGATGGCTCTTGGCGTGGATTATTCCATCTTTTTAATGGACCGCTTTAATGAGCTGAAAAAAGAAGGAACGGAACCCGCAATGATCAGCAGTATGAAAAATATGGGTTCCGTCATCATTTCTGCGGCGATTATTTTAGCGGGAACCTTTGCGGCCATGCTGCCGTCAGGCGTTCTTTCCTTATTACAGATTGCAACCGTGGTATTAACAGGCCTTCTCATGTACGCAATTGTCGTCCTTCCGTTTTTTGTACCGGTCATGGTGAAAATATTCGGAAGAGCCAACTGGTGGCCTTTCAATTTGAAAAAATAACGTTCAATGCCTCTGCCTGTTTTCGGGCAGAGGTTTTTTGTTTCCTTATAAATCCTCCAGTTGATATAATTACATCTGCGTACTCTTTTTTGCGAATGCTGAAATTTGGTCATAATACATACTATGAAAGAATGAACGAAGGAGGTTTCACATGACTTATGTAAATGAAATGAAGTCAAAGCACGGCGGGATCACCGCCCACATCGTAAAGACCGAGAAATTTAAAACCGTTTCGCTGACGTTTAAAATGCTGGCTCCTTTAACGAAAGAGCTCGTAACAAAAAGGGCGCTGTTTCCGCATGTGCTTCTGCGCGGAACAGAAAGCCGCCCGAAAACCGCTGATCTGCGGTCTTATTTTGATGAGCTGTACGGCACATCCGTTTCAGCTGATCTGACAAAAAAGGGAGAACGTCATGTCATTACGTTCAGACTTGAGATTCCTAATGAAAAGTATCTGAAGGACCGCACACCGTTATTGGAAAAAGGTCTTCAGCTTTTATCAGAGCTTGTCTTTTCGCCCGCTTTGGAAAACGGCGCCTTCCTGCCCCTTTATGTCACGCAGGAAAAACGGACGCTGAAACAGCGGATTCAAGCCGTATATGATGATAAGATGAGATATTCTAATCTGCGTCTCGTTCAGGAAATGTGCAAAAGCGAACCGTATGCGCTTCACGTCAACGGCGAGTTCGATGATGTTGAACACATTACACCGCAAGATTTGTATGAAGCCTATCAAAAAGCCATACGCGAAGACCAGCTGGACCTGTACGTCATCGGCGATGTTGATACAGATCAGGTGAAAACGGCCGTTGATACGTATTTTAAAACGGAAGAACGGGAGCTGCAGCCTTTTGAAAGAAGCGCGGCGAATGAACAGCCCGATCCGAAGGAAGTCATTGATGAAGAGGACGTCAAGCAGGGCAAGCTGAATATCGGATTCCGGACCAATACGACATATACAGATCCGGATTATCCGGCATTGCAGGTGTTTAACGGGCTGTTCGGAGGTTTCTCTCATTCAAAGCTGTTTATAAATGTCCGTGAAAAAGCGAGCCTCGCCTATTATGCAGCCTCAAGGGTGGAAAGCTTCAAAGGGCTTTTGATGGTCATGTCGGGCATTGAGGTGAAAAATTACAAGCAGGCCGTCACCATCATTGAAGAACAGTTTCAGGCTATGCAAAACGGTGACTTTTCAGAAGATGATATCGCCCAAACGAAAGCCGTTATTAAAAATCAAGTATTAGAAACGATTGATACGGCATACGGTTTAGCGGAATTTCTGTATCAGCAGGCCTCAGCCCAAGTAGAGATACCGATCGAAAGGTTCCTTGACAATATCGAGAAAGTGACAAAAGAGGACATTATCAATGTCGGAAAGAACATTAAGCTGGATACGACTTATTTCTTAAAAGGGACGGGGGGAGCATCTTGACTAAACCGATAAACTTCGAACAGCTTCAGGAAACGCTGTTTCATGAAAAAATGGCAAACGGCCTTGATGTCTATGTGCTGCCGAAACAGGGCTTTAATAAAACATACGCCGTGTTTACGACAAAGTACGGTTCCATTGACAATCAATTCGTTCCTTTAAATAAGGAAGAAATGGTACACGTCCCTGACGGAATCGCGCATTTTCTGGAGCATAAACTGTTTGAAAAAGCGGACGGCGACGTGTTTCAGGACTTCAGTAAGCAGGGGGCGTCGGCAAATGCCTTTACATCATTTACACGAACCGCTTATCTGTTCTCCAGCACTTCTAATGTGGAGAAAAACCTGGAAACACTCGTGGATTTTGTTCAGGACCCGTATTTCACGGAAAAATCAGTTGAAAAAGAAAAAGGCATCATCGGCCAGGAAATTAATATGTATGATGATAATCCGGATTGGCGGCTGTTTTTCGGCCTTATCGAAAATATGTATAAAGACCACCCCGTGAAAATTGACATTGCCGGAACGGTGGAGAGCATCTCTCATATTACGAAAGATCTGCTGTATGAGTGCTACGAAACGTTTTATCACCCGAGCAATATGCTGCTCTTTATCGTCGGTCCCGCAGATCCTGAAGCGGTCATCAGCCAGGTGCGGAAAAACCAGGAGAAAAAGCCGTTTACAGACCAGCCTGAAATCAAACGTGAAGAAGTTCAGGAGCAGGAAGCGGTTTTCCGCCGGGAGCAGGAGTTGAAAATGAACGTGCAAGGCTCAAAATGTCTTGTCGGCTTAAAGGCGAAAGACCCTTATAAAACGGGGCGGGAGCTGTTGAAGCACGAGCTCAGCATGAACCTCATGCTTGAATGTCTCTTCGGAAAAAGCTCACCGCATTACGGTGACTTGTACGACAAAGGCTACATTGATGAAACCTTCAGCTTTGATTACACGGCTGAATACGGATTCGGTTTTGCCTCTGTCGGAGGAGATACACCGGAGCCGGATAAGCTCGCTGACGAATTAAAACACATGCTGCTTGATGCGGAATCAGCCGTGACTGCGGAAAAACTTGATCTTGCGAGAAAAAAGAAGATCGGGTCATTCTTAAAAGCGCTCAATTCGCCTGAATATATCGCCAACCAATTTACACGCTACGCCTTTTTAGATATGAGTCTGTTTGATGTCGTAACCGTACTGGAGCAGATTACGCTGGAAGACGTAAAGCGGGTCATTAAAGAAGAAATATCAGAAGACAGGCTGACAGTCTGCAAAGTCGTGCCAAAATCATAACAAAAACATCCCTCACGCCCTGAGGGATGTTTTTCTGGGGAAAGAAGGAGTATTGATTGATGAAACAGACAGCGCTCGTAACCGGAGCAAGCGGCGGAATAGGACAAAGTATAAGTGAAGTCCTCGCAAAAAACGGATATGACGTCCTTTTGCATTATCATTCTAATAAGGAAGCCGCACACAGGCTTGCGGAAAGGCTGAGCGCATCATTCGGCGTAAAAGCCTCCGTTATTCAGGCGGATCTGTCCTCACCGGCTGGCGCGGAGACACTCAGCCGTTCCGTTAAGCAGCCTGTGGACGCCCTGATACTAAACAGCGGCAAAAGTCATTTCGGCCTGATTACGGACGTTACGGATGACATGGCGCGGGAGATGGTGCAGCTGCATGTGACGAGTCCGTTTCTTTTGGCGCGTAATCTGGTGCCCGGCATGATCCGGGAAAAAAGCGGGGGCATCGTCGCGATCGGTTCCGTCTGGGGAGAAACAGGCGCATCGTGCGAGGTATTATACAGCATGGTCAAGGGAGCGCAGCATTCGTTCGTCAAAGCGCTTGCCAAAGAGCTTGCTCCGAGCGGCGTCCGCGTGAATGCAGTCTCGCCGGGTGCCGTTGATACAAATATGCTTGATCAGTTCACGTCTGATGAAAAAGAAGCGTTGGCAGAGGAAATTCCCGCGGGTCGGCTGGCAAAGCCGGAGGAAATCGCCGAAGCGGCGGCCTTTTTATTATCGGACAAGGCTTCCTATATTACGGGGCATATATTATCCGTAAACGGCGGCTGGCACTGCTGAAAAAAATGTGTGTATAGTTTGCATCTGCACGGACAAAATAATTTTGTAACAACAGATGAAATGGAGGAACCCAACATGTCAGTATTAGAAAACTGGGATAATTGGAAGAATTTCCTTGGCGACAGATTGAACTATGCGCAGGAAAAAGGGATGAGTGATGAAACGATCACTGACCTCGCTACAGAAATCGGCGGTTACCTTGCGAACGAAGTCGACTCGAAAAACCATCAGGAAAAAGTGCTTGCTGATCTTTGGAGCGTTGCTTCTGAAGATGAACAGCGCGCCATCGCAAATATGATGGTGAAGCTTGTTGAAAATAACAGCACTCATTAAGAGGGGGGATTTCTCCTCTCTTTTTTTATGTTTTCCTCTATAGAGCAACATTCTTCTTTCTAATTAGAGAAAAATGTTTTATGATAAAGGAAGGTAAAAATTTGCCACAATGGAGGGGGTATATCATTTGGCAAAGCTCGAATGGTATTTTGAATATGAAATTCAAGTGAACCGCCCCGGCCTGCTCGGGGATATTTCATCTCTTCTCGGGATGCTGTCAATTAATATTGTCACAATTAACGGTGTCGACCTTTCCAGAAGGGGAATGCTGCTCAGATGCCGGCATATAGATCAAATTAAACGATTGGAATCAATTTTAAAAACAATGGAGACCATTAAAGTAACGAAGCTGAGAGAACCGAGGCTTCGCGACCGTCTCGCAGTCCGCCACGGAAGATACATTCAGCGTGATGCCGATGACAAAAAAACCTTCCGTTTTGAAAGGGACGAGCTCGGTCTTCTGGTTGACTTTATGGCCGAGCTGTTTAAAAAAGAAGGGCACAAACTGATCGGAATCCGGGGAATGCCGAGGGTCGGAAAAACGGAGTCCATCGTTGCGTCAAGCGTTTGTGCCAGCAAAAGATGGCTTTTCGTATCATCAACGCTGCTAAAACAAACGATCCGGAGCCAGCTGGTTGCCGATGAATACAGCACGGAAAACGTGTTTATCCTCGACGGCATCGTTTCGACAAGACGGGGATCTGAGCGCCATCTTCAGCTCGTCAGTGAAATTATGCGGCTTCCGGCGACAAAGGTCGTGGAGCACCCCGATATTTTTGTTCAAAATTCGGAGTATACGCTCGATGATTTCGATTATATTATCGAACTCAGAAATGATCCTGACGAAGTCATTACATATGAACATGCAGAAGAACCGCAAATGTTTGATCAGACCGGTTTTTCAAGCTTTGATTTTTAATATTGGAAGGTGTTTGTTGTGACAGAATTAGCAATCCGGCTTAAAGAAGCCAGAGAGGAAAAAGGGATGTCATTGGATGAACTCCAGGCGGCGACGAAAATTCAGAAAAGATACTTAACCGCTCTGGAAGAAGGCAATTATGACGTCATTCCCGGCAATTTTTATGTGCGGGCGTTTATCAAGCAATACGCTGAAGCTGTCGGGCTTGATTCCGATCAGTTATTTGAAGAATATAAAAAAGACATCCCTAACACGTACCATGACGATGTTTCGGAAAAAATTTCCGGTCTCGCCATGCAAAGGGAGCTTCCTAAGTCCGCTTCAAAGGCGGCGGAATGGCTTCCGACCGTCCTTGTCGTCATCGGTGTCATTATCGTCATCGCGATCATTTATGCGATTATTCAGCTCGGAATGAGCAAATCCGGACAGACAGACGGAGATAAAGCCGTCACCCAAAGTGAGAGCAAGTATGAGATTCCTAAGGATTCTGCGCTGAAAAACGACGGCAATACAAATGACGAAGCGCAATCTGACAGCAAGAAAGATAAAAAGGACACAAAAGCATCAGAGCAGAAAAAGAAAGAAAAAAGCAGTGAAACGACGGAGATCAAAGCGGCCGGAACGGAAGGCTCAGCTTCTTCATACAACGTCTCCGGGGCAGATAAGTATAAGCTTGAACTGATTGCTTCTGACAGCGCATGGATCCGCGTCCGTGATGACAGCGGCGGTTCTTTAAAAGAAGGAACGCTGCAAAAAGGCGAAACCTTTAAAAAAGACGTCACGGATCAAAAGCAGATTGAAATCCGCACGGGCTATGCCCCTAACCTGAAAATTAAAATCAACGGAGAGGTTCTGTCCTATGAACTCAATCCGCATGATGTGATGGCGCAGACCATCACAATCAAGATGAAAAAATAAAAGGGGAAAAGTCATCTGAACGATTAAGATGACTTTTTCTTCACGTCCGAGTACATATTATTGGAGGGGCTTTATGTTTAACTTACCGAATAAAATCACACTGGCAAGAATCGCTTTAATTCCTGTATTTATGATTATCATGCTTGTTCCTTTTCAGTGGGGCAGCGTTCATATAGGGGATGAATCGATTCCGGTAGCGCATCTTACGGGAGCTGTTTTATTCATTATCGCATCAACGACTGACTGGGTGGATGGCTACTACGCCAGAAAACTGAACCTCGTGACAAACTTCGGGAAATTTTTAGATCCGCTGGCTGACAAACTGCTGGTATCCGCGGCATTAATTACGCTTGTGCAGTTTGACCTTGCGCCGGCGTGGATGGTCATCATCATCATCAGCCGCGAATTTGCCGTAACGGGATTAAGACTTGTGCTGGCGGGAACGGGGGAAGTTGTAGCCGCCAATATGCTGGGGAAAATTAAAACATGGGCTCAGATCATCGCTGTTGCCGCGCTTTTGCTGCATAATCTTCCGTTTGAGCTCGTTTCTTTCCCGTTCGGCGATATCGCTTTATGGGTAGCTGTGCTCTTCACAGTCATTTCCGGCTGGGATTATTTTGCGAAGAACTGGGATGCGTTAAAAACATCTAACTAAGAAAGAAGGACTTAAAGATGGAAATAGCAAAAAAAGCAGAGATCATTGCAGTCGGCTCGGAGCTTCTGCTCGGCCAGATCGCCAATACGAACGCGCAGTTTATCAGTAAAGAGCTGGCGGAAATCGGTGTAAACGTGTTTTATCATACCGCTGTCGGTGACAATCCGGAGCGGCTTAAGCATGTCATCCGCATTGCCGAAGAGCGCTCAGACCTGATTATTTTTTCAGGCGGCCTCGGGCCGACCAAGGACGATTTAACGAAAGAAACCATTGCAAACACACTGGGGCGCCCGCTCGTTCTGAATGACGAAGCATTCCGGTCGATCGAAGAATATTTCGTGAAAACAAAACGGACCATGTCGCCGAATAACCGCAAACAGGCGCTCGTCATTGAGGGCTCAGACGTTTTGGCGAATCATTTCGGCATGGCGCCGGGAATGCTTGCAGAGCACGGCTCAAGGCTTTATATGCTGCTTCCCGGGCCGCCGAGCGAGCTGCGTCCGATGTTTGAAAATGAAGCGAAGCCGCTGCTTCTTAAAAAGCTCGGTTCTAATGAGAAAATCGTTTCAACCGTGCTGCGGTTTTTCGGAATCGGTGAATCCCAGCTTGAAGCTGATTTAGAAGATATCATTGACGCGCAGACGAACCCGACGATTGCGCCGCTCGCTGCTGACGGTGAGGTCACGCTGCGTTTAACGGCGAAACATGCCGACGAAAAAGAAACAGAACGGCTTTTAAAAGAAACGGAAGCCGCCATTTTAGAACGTGTCGGTGAATTTTTCTACGGATATGATGATACGTCTCTGGTGAAGGAGCTTTCAAAAGCATGCAGACAAAACAAAATCACGATTTCTTCTGCCGAAAGCTTTACAGGCGGCCTGTTTTCAGAGTGGGTGACTGATTTAAGAGGTGCGTCTCAACTATTTGCAGGGGGCGTTGTCTGTTATTCCGACAGCGTGAAACAGCATGTGCTCGGCGTGAAAGCTGAGACGCTCGCAGAAAGCGGAGCGGTCAGCAAAGAGTGTGCGAAAGAGCTTGCAGCCGGTGTGAGAAAGCTGACCGGAAGCGATATCGGCATCAGCTTTACCGGGGTTGCGGGTCCCGACCCGCAGGAAGGGCATGCTCCGGGCCGCGTCTTTATCGGCATTTCGGCGGAAGGAAAAGAAGAGGTGCACGAATTTAACTTTGCCGGCTCAAGAACCGGAATCAGAAAGCGCGCCGCTAAATACGGCTGCCATCTCATTTTAAAAATGCTGGATCAAAAATAAAGTTTTAAAGAGGCATTTTCTCTGATTTTTAAGTTTCACAAGGGAAATTATGCTCTTTTGCAGAAAAGCGAACGCGGAAAAAATCCGAATATGCGTTCGCTTTTTTCTTGGCAAATGCCAGTAAACAAGGTATAGTATATGTAGTGGCAAGATAAAGGAGGAAAAAATAAATGAGTGATCGTCAGGCAGCCTTAGATATGGCTCTTAAGCAAATAGAAAAACAATTCGGCAAAGGTTCCATCATGAAGCTCGGAGAAAAAACAGATACAAGAATTTCAACGGTGCCAAGCGGTTCCCTTGCACTTGATACCGCTCTCGGAATAGGCGGATACCCGCGCGGACGGATTATTGAAGTATACGGACCTGAAAGCTCAGGTAAAACGACTGTAGCGCTTCACGCAATCGCTGAGGTTCAGGAAAAAGGCGGACAGGCAGCATTTATTGATGCTGAGCATGCTCTTGATCCTGTTTACGCGCAAAAGCTCGGTGTCAATATCGAAGAGCTTCTGCTTTCTCAGCCGGATACGGGAGAGCAGGCGCTAGAGATTGCTGAAGCGCTGGTGCGAAGCGGAGCTGTTGATATCGTAGTCGTTGACTCTGTTGCGGCGCTTGTTCCAAAAGCTGAAATTGAAGGTGACATGGGTGATTCACACGTCGGTTTACAGGCGCGTCTCATGTCTCAGGCGCTCCGTAAGCTTTCCGGCGCCATCAATAAATCTAAAACAATCGCAATCTTTATTAACCAGATTCGTGAAAAAGTCGGCGTTATGTTCGGAAATCCGGAGACGACACCGGGGGGCCGCGCGCTGAAATTCTATTCTTCCGTGCGCCTTGAAGTGCGCCGTGCCGAGCAATTAAAGCAGGGCAACGACGTCATGGGGAATAAAACGAGAATTAAAGTCGTAAAAAACAAAGTCGCTCCTCCGTTCCGTACGGCTGAAGTGGACATTATGTACGGTGAAGGAATCTCCAAAGAAGGGGAAATCATCGACCTTGGAACTGAACTGGATATCGTCCAAAAAAGCGGTTCATGGTATTCTTATGAAGAAGAACGCCTCGGCCAGGGCCGTGAAAACGCCAAGCAGTTCTTAAAAGAAAATAAAGACATCATGCTGATGATTCAGGAGCAAATCCGTGAATATTACGGTTTGGACAATAACGGTGTAACGGACAAAGCGGAAGAAGTTCAGGAAGAGATGGAATTAGAAGAATAAAAACACGATCAAAAGAGCGGAATAAGCAATTTCCGCTCTTTTTTTTGTGTGTTTCAAAAAACACTGGCTGTTTCGGAAAATTTTATCTGGAATGTTACAACTTTTTTCACCCTTCACTCGTCTAACATCATGGCGAAAGTTGAAATTATATCTGAGGAGGAAAAAAGATGACGAGCCCCCGCCGCACAAGAATAAATAAAAAAAGAAAGAAGAAGCTGATGAAAACGGGAGGGCTGTTTCTTTTTCTGCTGCTTGTCACTGTTTTTATTATGATCTGGACCGTCACAGCGCATCACCGGGAGAAGGAATCCGTTAAAAGCGCTCCCGCCGCTCAATCTGATACTTCAAAAGACCAGACTCAACAGAAAAAAGAAAAGACGCAAAAAGAGAAAACACCTAAATCAATCGATCACAATAAACAGATCAGCAATTACTTGCAACAGATCGGGTTCAGCGGCACAGCAATGATCGTAAAAGATGGAAAGGTTGTGCTGAAAAAAGGCTTTGGCTATGCGGACCGAAAACAAAAAATTAAAAACAATCCGGAGACATCATATTATATCGGTTCTTCACAAAAAGCGTTAATCGCGACGGCTGTCCTGCAGCTTGAAGAAAAAGGGCTGCTGCAGACGAGTGACCCCGTCAGTACATACTTGCCGAATTTTCCTAACGGCACGCGCATTACATTGAAAAACCTGCTCAATCATACGTCCGGCATAAACGGGCATATTGAGGGTCAGGGACCGATTTCTCCAATTGATTTAATCAAGGATATAGAAAACCGCGGAATTAAACGGCAGCCCGGGGTTTGGGATTACAGGGATTCCAACTATTCAGTGCTTGCTTATATCGTATCTCAGGTCAGCGGGGAGCCTTATGAACAATATATAAAAGAACACGTGTTCAAACCGGCCGGAATGAAGCATGCCGGATTTTACAAAACATTTGCCAAAGCCAAATATCCTGCCGTCGGCTACAAAGTCGATGAGAGCGGCAGTCTTGTAACGCCGCACCTTTTGGACTTATCGCAGCTGTACGGGGCAGGCGACATGTATATGAGCGCTGAAGATCTCTATAAATTTGATAAAGCGATCGTAAACAACACGCTCCTTTCAAAAGCAAGCTTCACAAAAATGTTTACAGCAGGAAGCAGTGCCGCTTACGGCATGGGGTTTTACATTGATCCGGGAAGCTATTCCAATCACGGTGTTATGCCCGGTTACAACATTTTGAACAGCTTCAGCCATTCGGCAAGCAAATATGTCATATTACTGTCAAACATTCAGAATAACGCCAAATTGGGACAGGTAAACAATAGAATTTATCAATTGCTTAACCAGGCGGACTGACAGAGCCGTCATTCACGAAAAGCGGATCTAGGTATGGTATGATATATACATGGCGAAGATTCCGAGCTGAAGGCGAATCGTTAAGCTGGCAAGCTTGACAAGTATTTCCGACACAATTACAATGAAGTTGTAACATTTGTTTTTTTAACATGATTGTTAAACCATTTAAACTTGACAAGGGCATGAGAGACTCATTCCCTGTGAAGGTTCTGTATGTTGAGAAAATCAAACAATGTACATGCCGGCACTTATTTAAGCAAAAACCAAGTTCATAGCAAGAGGAGGTGAAAGTATGACCCCAATGACGGTTCTCATCTCCATTTTGCTGACTCTGCTCGGTTTAGTTGTTGGCTACTATGTTCGTAAAACCATTGCCGAAGCAAAGATTGCGGGCGCACGCGGTGCTGCCGAGCAAATCCTTGAAGATGCAAAGCGTGATGCTGAAGCACTGAAAAAAGAAGCTCTGCTTGAAGCAAAGGACGAAATCCATACACTTCGAATAGATGCTGAACAGGAAGTTCGTGAAAGACGAAATGAGCTTCAAAAACAAGAAAACCGTTTACTTCAAAAAGAAGAAAATCTTGACCGTAAACATGAAGGAATTGATAAACGGGAAGCGATGTTGGAGAAGAAAGATCATTCTCTGAATGAACGACAACAACATATTGAAGAGATGGAAAGCAAAGTGGATGAGATGATTCGTATGCAGCAGTCAGAACTCGAACGCATTTCGAGCCTGACACGGGATGAAGCGAAACAAATCATTCTTGACCGGGTTGAAAATGAGCTTTCACATGACATCGCCATCATGACAAAAGAAACCGAAAACCGTGCGAAAGAAGAGGCAGATAAAAAGGCGAAAAACATTCTGTCGCTTGCTTTGCAGCGCTGTGCAGCAGATCATGTTGCCGAAACGACGGTATCGGTCGTCAATCTTCCGAATGATGAGATGAAAGGACGTATCATCGGCCGTGAAGGGCGTAACATTCGTACGCTTGAAACGCTTACAGGTATTGACCTGATTATTGATGACACACCTGAAGCAGTCATTCTTTCCGGATTTGATCCGATCAGACGGGAGACGGCAAGAATCGCTCTTGATAAACTCGTTCAGGATGGCCGTATTCACCCGGCGCGCATTGAAGAAATGGTTGAAAAATCCCGCCGTGAGGTTGATGACTATATCCGGGAAATGGGTGAGCAGACGACGTTTGAAGTTGGCGTTCACGGACTCCACCCGGATCTGATCAAGATCCTCGGCCGGTTGAAATTCCGTACAAGCTACGGGCAGAACGTACTGAAACATTCTATGGAAGTTGCGTTTTTAGCCGGTTTAATGGCTTCCGAGCTTGGAGAAGATGCAAAGCTTGCCAAGCGGGCCGGTCTTCTGCATGATATCGGAAAAGCAATTGACCATGAAGTGGAAGGAAGCCACGTGGAAATCGGAGTGGAGCTTGCGACCAAATATAAAGAGCATCCAGTCGTCATTAACAGTATTGCGTCACACCACGGAGACGAAGAGCCGACTTCCATTATCGCCGTTCTGGTCGCTACCGCTGATGCACTGTCAGCCGCAAGACCGGGCGCGAGAAGTGAAACGCTCGAAAACTATATCCGCAGACTTGAAAAGCTTGAAGAAATCTCCGAGTCTTACGAAGGTGTTGAAAAATCATTTGCGATTCAGGCCGGCCGTGAAGTTCGCATCATGGTGAAGCCGGACTCCATTAATGATTTAGAAGCCCATCGTTTGGCACGTGATATCCGTAAACGAATTGAGGACGAGCTTGATTATCCGGGCCACATTAAAGTGACCGTAATCAGAGAAACTCGAGCCGTAGAGTATGCAAAATAAAGTGATGCTTAGCGCATCACTTTATTTTTTTGAGTCCCTGAAAAGGAAGGAATGGAATGTATGAGAATTTTATTTATCGGAGATGTTGTCGGTTCCCCGGGCCGCGACATGGTAAAAGAATATGTCCCGAAACTGAAAGCGAAACATAAACCGCATTTTACAATTATTAACGGAGAAAATGCAGCACACGGAAAAGGACTGACAGAAAAGATCTACCACAGCCTGATGGAAGCGGGAGCCGATGCCATTACAATGGGAAACCATACGTGGGATAAAAGAGAGATCTTCGACTTTATTGATGATGTGCCGCATCTTGTCCGCCCGGCGAACTTCCCGGAAGGTACACCGGGCAAAGGCATTACCTATATTAAATCGAACGGAAAAGAGCTTGCCGTCATTAATTTACAGGGGCGGACGTTTCTTCCGCCGCTTGATGATCCGTTTGCTAAAGCGGATGAATTAATAGAAGAAGCGAAAAAGCGCACGCCGTACATTTTTATTGATTTTCACGCCGAAGCGACAAGCGAAAAAATTGCGATCGGCTGGTACACAGACGGAAGAGCCTCTGCCGTGGTAGGCACCCATACACACGTGCAAACGGCAGATAACCGCATTTTACCGAAAGGAACGGCATATATTACTGATGTAGGCATGACGGGTCCGTACGACGGAATTCTCGGTATGGACAGAGAAACGGTCATCAAGCGGTTTAAAACCAATCTTCCCGTCCGGTTTACGGTGGCGGAAGGTAAAACTACGCTGAGCGGAGTGCTCATTGACATCGACGATCAAACGAAAAAGGCCGTAAATATCGAACGGATATTAATCAATGATGACCATATGTTCTTTGAATAGGTGATCATGTGTTTATTTTATAAAAATATTAAAAGGAAAAGCAGGAATATAGCAACTTCTTAGTGAATATAGTAGAAATGGAAGGTAGCCCGCTATTTTTGAAAAGCATTGTGGGGATGGCTTTTTGGATAGCAACATCTAATAATGATTGTTCTAATGAACACTCACTTATCCATTGTAAAACTAAGGGGGAGCAGAAATGGAAATCTTAAAAGTTTCAGCAAAATCAAGTCCAAATTCAGTAGCAGGCGCGCTTGCCGGTGTATTGAGGGAACGCGGAGCCGCCGAAATTCAAGCAATTGGGGCGGGTGCCTTAAACCAGGCTGTTAAAGCGGTTGCGATTGCCAGAGGCTTTGTCGCGCCAAGCGGCGTAGATTTGATTTGTATTCCGGCTTTTACAGATATACAGATTGACGGAGAAGAAAGAACGGCGATTAAGTTAATCGTCGAACCCCGTTAAAAACAAAAACACGACATTCTCAACCTGCTTGCGTAAGGCGAGCGGGTTGTTTTTATTGTTGTCATATTTTCTCACAATATTATATTGATAGTACGAAGAGATGATAAATGGCTTTATTCATATAATATTCAAAAAAATCCCGCCCATTTTTCCGGACGGAAGCAGTTGTTTTCTTGGAGTGGACACTGGTATTTACCTCCTTTTTATCTCGTGTTACAATCCAGTTATTACAGTGTTTTTTCGAGGAGGAGTGTACATGTTGGGAGGAAAGATGAAAGCTATCGTCAAAAATGAAATCGCTTTCGGAGCAACTCTGAAAGAAATTCCCATACCTTCCATTAATGAGAATGAAGTTCTCATTAAAGTACAGGCCGCATCTATATGCGGTACAGATGTGCATATTTATAATTGGGATCAATGGGCGCAGAAACGAATCAAAACACCTCAAGTATTCGGACATGAATTCAGCGGTATCGTAGCGGAAACGGGCAAACACGTCACAAATGTCAAAATAGGTGACTACGTTTCGGCTGAAACCCACTTCGTCTGCGGTACTTGTGTCCCTTGTTTAACAGGAAAACATCATGTGTGCACCCATACAAAGATCCTCGGCGTAGATACAGCCGGTTCCTTCGCTGAATATGTCAAAGTGCCGGCTCGAAATGTTTGGAAAAATCCCGCTGATATGGACCCCGCCGTCGCTTCTGTTCAAGAGCCGCTTGGCAACGCGGTGCATACGGTGCTGGAAAGCAGCCAGCTTGCGGGCGGTTCCGCTGCAATTATCGGCTGCGGACCGATCGGACTGATGGCGGTGGCGGTGGCTAAAGCGGCCGGTGCGTCCCATATTGCGGCCATTGATAAAAATGATTACAGGCTGGCTCTTGCGAAGAAATTGGGAGCCACGATCACCATTCCAGCTGACGAGGAAGATCCGCTTGAGGTGATCGACACCTTAACAGGCGGAGAAGGAATCGACCTTGTCTGTGAAATGTCCGGCCACCCGACAGCCATAACACAAGGATTAAAGATGGCGGCCAACGGGGGAAGGTTCCACATGCTGAGTCTGCCGGAACGTCCGGTGACGGTTGACCTGACAAATGACGTGGTGTTTAAAGGACTTACCGTCCAAGGCATCACAGGCAGAAAAATGTTTGAAACATGGCGGAAGGTATCGCACCTGCTTGAATCCGGCCTTGTTGATCTGACGCCGGTGATCACGCATCAGTTTCCGCTTGAAGACTTTGAAAAAGGGTTTGACCTGATGAGAAAGGGCCAGTGCGGCAAAGTCATTTTGATTCCATAAGGGGAGGGTTCTATAATGAAAGAATTTGAATTTCTAAAAGCCGAGCTTGATAAAATGAAAGAAAATAAAACGTGGCAGCAAATGAAACAAATTGAAACGAAGCAGGGTCCGTCGGTGGAAGTCAAAGGGGAAAACGTGATACAGCTTTCATCGAACAATTATCTCGGTTTGACGTCGCATCCAAGGCTTGTCGAAGCGGCCAAACGCGCCGCGGAAGAATTCGGAGCGGGTACGGGGTCCGTCCGGACAATCGCCGGAACATTCACAATGCACAATGAGCTGGAGAAAAAATTGGCAAACTTTAAAAAAACAGAAGCGGCACTTGTTTTTCAATCGGGGTTCACAACGAATCAGGGCGTCCTATCAAGCATTCTTACAAAAGAGGATATCGTGATCTCTGACGAACTGAACCATGCTTCCATCATTGACGGGATCAGGCTCACAAAAGCAGATAAAAAGGTGTACCGCCATGTTGATATGGACGATTTGGAAAGGGTGCTGAAAAAATCAATGAATTACCGCATGCGCCTGATCGTCACCGACGGCGTATTCTCAATGGACGGCAACATCGCTCCTTTGCCTGACATCGTCAAACTTGCAGAGGCGTACGATGCCTTTGTGATGGTCGACGACGCGCATGCTTCCGGCGTACTCGGAAAAAACGGAAGGGGAACGGTTAATCACTTCGGGCTTGACGGAAGAGTCCACATACAGGTGGGCACATTAAGCAAAGCCATCGGAGTGCTTGGCGGTTACGCCGCGGGGTCGCAGGTTCTGATCGATTACCTGCGCCATAAAGGGCGTCCTTTCTTATTCAGCACTTCTCATCCGCCTGCGGTAACGGCCGCATGCATAGAAGCCATTGACGTCCTGCTGGAAGAGCCGGAGCATATGGAAAAGCTATGGGAGAACACGGCGTATTTCAAAGACAAACTGGTTCAAATGGGGCTGACCCTCACAAAAAGCGAAACACCGATCGTGCCGATATTAATAGGGGAGGAAGAAAAAGCCCAGGCATTATCAGACCTTTTATTGACCCGCGGCGTCTTTGCACAAAGCATTGTGTATCCGACGGTCGCCCAAGGAAAAGCGAGAATCCGCACCATTATTACGGCGGAGCATACAAAAGAGGAGCTTGACCGGGCACTGGAAGTAATCCGTTCAGCCGCAAAAGAGCTTCAGCTTGTGTAAGGGGGAAATGATTCCCTCTTTTTTATTTCTTATTGATTCTTATTCTCAATAAGGTGTACAATAATAGGCTGGCGGTTGTGCCAAACGCTTTTAACCAGTATACTTGAGGGTGGAAGTTTCGGTTGAAAGGAGACATTCGAACATGAATGAAAAGCAAAAGCAGGAAAGCGGACAAGTGAATCCGGCGGACAAAAAATCCGAAAAGGATTACAGCAAGTATTTTGAAGCCGTATATATTCCGCCTTCTTTAAAAGATGCGAAAAAACGGGGCAAAGAATCCGTTCAATATCATAACGATTTTAAAATCTCAGAAGAATTTAAAGGCCTCGGTGAAGGCAGGAAATTTTATATCCGCACGTACGGATGCCAAATGAACGAGCATGATACGGAAGTCATGGCGGGTATTTTTATGGCGCTCGGTTATGAAGCGACAAATTCGGTTGATGACGCGAACGTTATTTTATTAAACACTTGCGCTATCCGGGAAAACGCTGAAAACAAAGTGTTCGGCGAGCTCGGCCATTTAAAGGCGCTCAAAAAAAATAACCCGGACTTGATTCTCGGCGTCTGCGGCTGCATGTCACAGGAAGAATCAGTCGTAAACCGCATCCTTAAGAAGCACCCGTTTGTCGATATGATTTTCGGCACGCACAACATTCACCGTCTGCCGGAACTGTTATCAGAGGCATATTTATCAAAAGAGATGGTCATTGAAGTGTGGTCGAAGGAAGGGGATGTCATTGAGAACCTTCCGAAAGTCCGCAACGGAAAAATTAAAGGCTGGGTCAACATTATGTACGGCTGTGACAAGTTCTGCACATACTGCATCGTACCGTATACCCGCGGAAAAGAACGAAGCCGCCGTCCTGAGGAAATTATCCAGGAAGTCAGAAGACTTGCAAGCGAAGGCTATAAAGAAATCACGCTGCTCGGTCAAAACGTGAATGCGTACGGAAAAGATTTTGAGGATATGACGTACGGTCTCGGTGATTTAATGGACGAACTGCGTAAAATTGATATTCCGAGAATCCGATTCACGACGAGTCATCCGCGTGACTTTGATGATCATCTGATCGAAGTGCTCGCCAAAGGCGGCAACCTTCTTGACCATATCCATCTTCCGGTTCAATCAGGAAGCTCAGCGATGTTAAAAATGATGGCGCGCAAATATGACAGAGAACGCTATCTGGAGCTTGTCGGAAAAATTAAAGCGGCGATGCCGAACGCTTCACTGACGACCGATATTATTGTCGGTTTTCCGAATGAAACCGATGAACAATTTGAAGAAACGCTTTCGTTATATCGCGAAGTGGAATTTGACAGCGCATATACGTTTATTTACTCTCCTCGTGAAGGCACGCCGGCAGCGAAGATGAAAGATAATGTTCCGATGAGGGTCAAGAAAGAACGTCTTCAGCGCCTCAATGATTTGGTGAAAGAAATTTCAGCCAAAAAAATGAAGGAATATGAAGGCAGGACTGTCGAAGTATTAGTTGAGGGAGAAAGTAAAAATAACCCTGACATTCTTGCCGGCTATACGGAAAAAAGCAAGCTCGTCAACTTCAAAGGGCCGAAAGACGCCATCGGCAAGATTGTACGCGTCAAAATCGAACAGGCGAAAACATGGTCGCTTGACGGTGTGATGGCAGGAGAAGCAATCGAGGTGAAATAATAATGACGCTTTACTCTAAGAAAGACATTGTACAGCAGGCTAGGAACCTTGCGAAAATGATTTCTGAAACAGAAGAAGTTGATTTTTTCAAACGCGCCGAGGCGCAGATTAACGAAAATGAAAAAGTCTCCGCGATTATTAATCAGATTAAAACCCTGCAAAAGCAAGCCGTTAACCTGAAGCACTACGAAAAGCTTGAAGCGCTGAAACAAGTGGAAAGTAAAATTGACGCCCTGCAGGAAGAGCTTGAAGGGATTCCGATCATTCAGGAATTCAGAGATTCCCAGATTGAGGTCAATGACCTTCTTCAGCTTGTCGCACATACGATCTCAAATCAGGTGACAAACGAAATCATTACATCTACCGGAGGCAACCTGCTGACGGGAGAAACCGGTTCAAAAGTAAAACATTCGAATAACAGCTGTTCTATTTAAACACGGGGCCTTCATCGGCCCGTGTTTTTTTGCTGTTTGAGAACTAATTGTAATATGTACTAAATTTTTATCGGCTCACCGTTTTGTCCCATTTTACTGGAAAGTTTTATCATACTTAAAAGTAAAGTTTCTGGGCAGGGCTGCATACAATGAAACAGAAACTTTGTATTTTTATATTTTTATTATAAAAATGCACATGAGACAAATGCCCAGCATAAGATAACACGAAGAAGAACAAGGAGGCCTGCCGGAATGTCTGAATACAGGGAAATTATTACGAAAGCGGTAGTTGCGAAAGGAAGAAAATTCACCCAATGCACCAACACGATCTCACCTGGAGAAAAACCGTCAAGTATATTGGGCGGCTGGATTATCAACCACAAGTACGATGCCGAAAAGATCGGGAAGACTGTAGAAATTGAAGGGTATTATGATATAAACGTCTGGTACTCTTACGCCGATAATACAAAAACGGAAGTTGTAACCGAGAGAGTAAAGTATGTCGATGTGATTAAACTCAGATACAGAGACACAAATTACTTAGATGACGAACACGAAGTCATTGCCAAAGTGCTGCAGCAGCCGAATTGTCTTGAAGTCACCATTTCTCCTAACGGAAATAAAATCGTGGTTCAGGCAGAGAGAGAATTTTTAGCAGAAGTGGTCGGTGAAACGAAAGTCGTCGTCGAAGTCAATCCTGACTGGGAAGAAGACGATGATGATGATTGGGAAGACGATCTTGATGAAGAATTAGAGGACATTAACCCTGAATTTTTAGTCGGAGATCCTGAAGAATAAGTTGAGGCTAGGGGAGTTTAACACCCCAAGTCTCTTTTTTATATATAAAGATATCACTCTTTTGTTTATGTTATAATGGGATTCGGATAAGAGAAGATACATAGTGAGGGATTAAATGATGGCTAGTTACACGCCTATGATACAGCAATACTTGAAGATAAAGGCAGAGCACCAAGATGCCTTTTTATTTTTTCGGCTTGGTGACTTTTATGAAATGTTTTTTGAAGATGCAAAAAAAGCGTCACAAGAGCTTGAAATTACACTGACAAGCAGAGACGGAGGTTCGGCTGATAAAATTCCGATGTGCGGCGTGCCGTATCATTCCGCGGCGGCTTATATTGAACAGCTGATTAAAAAGGGCTATAAAGTGGCGATCTGTGAGCAGACTGAAGATCCGAAGGCGGCTAAAGGCGTTGTAAAAAGAGAAGTCGTCCAGCTGATCACACCGGGAACCGTGATGGATGGAAAAGGCATTCATGAATCGGAAAACAACTTTATCGCTTCCGTTTCCGAATTCCGTGACGGATACGGTCTCGCTTTATCGGACTTAACGACCGGAGAAAACCTGGCCGTATTTATTGAGCGGATTGAGGATGTCATGTCAGAAATTTACTCAGTCGGCGCAAGGGAAATTGTCGTATCGAGCAAGTTTAACGAACATACAGCTGCTCAGCTGAAAGAACGGTGCGGCGCCACGATTTCCATCGAAGACGGGGAAATAACAGAACGCATTGAAATCGCAAAGCACTTGCCGGGCGAAGAGCTGACAGAGACGTTTATGCGTTTATATACGTATTTGCAGAAAACGCAAAAACGGAGCCTGGATCATCTGCAGCCGGTTCAAGTATATGAATTGGAAGAAGCGATGAAAATTGACCTGTATTCAAAACGGAATCTTGAGCTGACGGAAACGATCCGTTCGAAAAGCAAAAAAGGGTCATTGCTTTGGCTTTTAGACGAGACGAAAACAGCGATGGGCGGCCGGCTTCTCAAACAATGGATTGACCGTCCGCTGATCAGGGCATCCCAAATCGAAGAACGCCAGGAAATGGTCGAGACGCTGATCAATCATCTGTTTGAGCGTGAAGATCTGCGCGAGCGCCTGAAGGAAGTATACGATTTAGAACGTCTGGCGGGCCGGGTCGCATTCGGAAACGTCAACGCAAGGGATTTAATCCAGCTGAAAGAATCTTTAAAACAAGTGCCGAGCATTAAAGAGCTTGTAGGGTCTCTTAACCATAAAAAAGCAAAAGAACGCGCCGGCTTGATTGATCCGTGCGGAGATTTGCTTGACCTGTTAGAAGAAGCCCTTCATGAAAACCCGCCGTTATCGTTAAAAGAAGGCAACTTAATTAAAGACGGCTATCATCAGAAGCTCGATGAGTACCGTGACGCCAGCAAAAACGGTAAAGACTGGATTGCCAGACTGGAGCAGCAGGAACGCGCTTATACGGGCATCCGTTCATTAAAGGTCGGTTTCAATAAAGTGTTCGGCTATTATATTGAAGTCACAAAAGCAAACCTTCATCTGCTTGAAGACGGACGGTATGAGCGGAAGCAGACCCTCACAAACGCCGAACGGTACATTACGCCGGAATTGAAGGAAAAAGAAGCGCTTATTTTAGAAGCGGAAAATAACATCTGCGAGCTGGAATATGAGCTTTTTGCCGGACTGCGTGAAAAGGTGAAACAATTTATTCCGCGCTTGCAGCGTCTTGCCAAACAAATGAGTGAGCTGGACGCACTGCAATGCTTTGCTACGATCAGTGAAAACAGGCATTACACAAAGCCCGTCTTTTCTGATAATGAAGTAAAAGTCATTGAAGGGAGACACCCCGTCGTTGAAAAGGTGATGGACAGTCAAGAATACGTCCCGAACAACTGCCTGATGGGCGATTCGCGGGAAATGCTCCTGATTACGGGTCCGAATATGTCAGGTAAAAGCACGTACATGAGACAGATCGCACTTCTATCGATCATGGCCCAGATCGGCTGTTTTGTGCCCGCAAAAGAAGCGGTTCTGCCGATTTTTGATCAAATCTTCACGAGAATCGGGGCAGCGGATGATTTGATTTCCGGACAAAGCACCTTTATGGTGGAAATGCTGGAAGCGAAAAACGCGATTGTGAACGCCACAAAAGACAGCCTGATCCTGTTTGATGAAATCGGCCGCGGGACATCAACGTACGACGGAATGGCGCTGGCACAGGCGATTATTGAATATGTTCACGATCATATCGGCGCTAAAACACTGTTCAGCACGCATTATCATGAGCTGACGGTGCTTGAAGATAAGCTTCCTCAGCTGAAAAACGTTCATGTGCGCGCAGAGGAATATAACGGAACGGTCGTGTTTCTCCATCAAATCAAAGAAGGAGCCGCAGATAAAAGTTACGGCATTCATGTCGCCCAGCTTGCCGAGCTCCCGGATGATCTGATCAGCCGCGCGCAGGAGATCTTAAAACAGCTTGAGCAGTCAGGAGATAAACCGGAGCTTCCGGCGGTATCTGAGAAAAAGTCCGCCGTCAGAGAAGAACCGGCACAGCTGTCCTTTTTTGCTGACGGTGAAAAAGAACAGAAGGCACCGGCTGTTTCTAATAAAGAAAAACAAGTGCTTGAAGCCTTTAAGTCAATCAATATTCTCGATATGACGCCGCTTGAAGCGATGAACGAAATGTACAAGCTGCAAAAAAAATTAAAATAGAAAGAGGTGACGGACTTGGCAAAAGTCATCCAGCTCTCAGATGAACTTTCAAATAAAATAGCGGCCGGCGAGGTGGTCGAACGGCCTGCCTCAGTCGTTAAAGAATTGGTGGAAAACGCCATTGACGCAAACAGCACAGTCATTGAAATCGACATAGAGGAAGCGGGGCTTTCGTCGATTCGGGTGCTCGATAACGGCGAAGGGATGGAAACCGATGATTGCAAGCGGGCTTTCCGCCGCCACGCGACCAGCAAAATCAAAGATGAAAACGACCTGTTCCGGGTGAGAACACTCGGTTTTCGCGGAGAAGCTTTGCCAAGTATCGCGTCTGTTTCTCATCTGGAAATCAAAACGAGCATCGGTGAGGGAGCTGGAACCCATCTCATTCTTCAGGGCGGGAATATCATTTCTGAACAGAAATCCTCCAGCAGAAAAGGAACGGAGATTATCGTTACCAACCTGTTTTTCAATACACCCGCCAGATTGAAATATATGAAAACCGTGCATACGGAGCTCGGCAATATTACGGATGTTGTTAACCGGATCGCTCTTGCGCATCCGGAAGTATCGATCCGTCTCCGCCATCAGGGGAAAAATCTGCTGCAGACAAACGGTAACGGGGACGTGCGCCATGTGCTGGCCGCAATTTACGGGACGGCGGTTGCGAAAAAAATGATACCGCTCCATGTCAGCTCGCTTGATTTTGAAGTCAAGGGCTACATTGCACTTCCGGAAATCACGCGTGCATCCCGAAACTACATGTCATCTGTCATTAACGGAAGATACATTAAGAATTTCCCGCTTGTAAAAGCGGTGCATGAGGGCTATCACACACTTCTGCCGATCGGCCGCCATCCGATTACGTTTATCGAAATTACGATGGACCCGATTTTGGTCGATGTCAATGTCCATCCGTCGAAGCTTGAAGTCCGCCTCAGCAAAGAGACGGAGCTGCATGAGCTGATCCGTGACGGGATAAAGGAAGTGTTTCAAAAGCAGCGGCTTATTCCGAGCGCCCAGCTCCCGAAAAAAACAGCGCCGGCACCGGCCAAAAACGAACAGCAATTTATGACATTCGAGGAAAGCGCGCCTGAGCGGAAACTTCCTGAAAAAACGCCGGAGCCGTCTTACTCACCGATGAAGCTGAGTTCGGTCGTAAAAGAGCCTGAGCCGGTCATAGAAGAAGAGTCCCTGCCGGATGAAGCGGGTCACGGAGTGCCTCCGGAGCTCGGCATGCCGGTAACGGAAGCGCCTGTTTCCGATATTCCGAAGCCTGAAGAGGAGGCTGACTCTGAAGAAATACGGGAAGAAAGAGTTCCGGTGATGTATCCGATCGGCCAAATGCACGGGACATATATTTTAGCCCAAAACGAAAACGGCTTGTATATCATTGACCAGCATGCGGCGCAAGAACGGATTAAATACGAATATTTCCGGGAAAAAGTCGGGCAGGTCGAGCCTGAAGTGCAGGATATGATCGTGCCGCTCACCTTTCATTATGCGGCAAATGAAGCGCTGATCATTGACCAGCATCAGCATGAGCTTGAAAGCGTCGGAGTATTTTTAGAAGCATTCGGCACGAACAGCTACATCGTCCGCTGCCATCCGGCCTGGTTTCCAAAAGGGGAAGAAGCTGAACTGATTGAAGAAATCATTCAGCAGGTGCTTGACGCCAAACAGATCGATATTAAGAAACTGCGGGAGGAAGCGGCCATTATGATGAGCTGCAAAGGCTCAATCAAAGCGAACCGCCATTTGCGAAACGACGAAATCAAAGCGCTCTTGGACGACCTGCGCCGAACGACAGACCCGTTCACATGCCCGCACGGCCGGCCGATCATTATCCATCACAGTACGTATGAGATGGAGAAGATGTTTAAGCGTGTGATGTAGAAGGGTTCTGTGTGGGATGTACCCCTCGTGCCCACATTTTGCCTGTTTAGGTATTCGTCAAACCGGTTAATGCTTTTTTGATTGTGGTTCTGCGTGATATGGATATAGACATCAGCCGTCATTTTCACATCGGTATGACCGAGTCGTTCACTTACAAATTTGATATCTGAACGAAAGCAAAAGCGTTTTACCGGCTGGCTTTTGCCCTTCGCGTGGAAGTCTATAAGGACGGGGGCGCGCCGGAATGAATTTTGTTCAGCCGATAAGGGACCCGGAATGCATTTTCTATATCAAACGGTTCTTAAAAGAACAGAGCGAACGGAATTACATGCTATTTGTCACCGGGATAAATTCAGGTCTCCGCATATCAGATATACTGGAGCTGAGAGTAAGAGACGCCAAGCGGCCGTATTTCAACCTTATAGAGAAGAAAACCAAAAAGAAAAAGAGAATTGACATGACGCCGGCTCTTCAAAAAGAATTAAAGGCGTATATTGAGGAGAAAGAAGATCACGAATATCTTTTCAAAAGCCGCGAAGGGATCAACAAGCCCATTTCCCGGGTCGATGGCTTATAAGATGCTGAGGACTGCTGCTGAGTATGTCAATTTGGATGATATAGGCACGCACACGCTGAGGAAAACATTCGGGTACCATTTTTACAAGCAAGCAAAAGACGTTGACATGCTGCAGGAGATTTTCAACCACTCTGACCAGCGGACAACCCTTCGATACATTGGAATTAACCGATACCATGAACAACGCCAGGAAGAAATCCAAAATATAAGCAGGCTCATCTCATAAACAAGATGAGTCTTTTTTTCTGTATATTTTTATTGATTCCCTTCAAAAAGCAAACGTGGAATTCATTTTAGGGATATTGTTTGAAAACACGGATGGCAAGGGCTGACGGCACTTCGGGCAGTTGCACAGTATATAACATATGGGTAATTTGTGGATATTGTGGATAAATCATGGTGAATAGTAAGGAAAAGGAATATAATATATTTGTTAAAAAATACATAAAAGAATTGAGGTACTAAATGAAAAAACAAGTAAGTACGGTTCACCTTTATTATTTAATTATTGTTTCTACGTTACTCATTAGTTTTATTGCGATACTAGCTTTTGGTAAAAATCCGGAAGCTGGTGATCAAATGAACGTAGCTGCCACAGTGACATCAATTATTTTAGCGGTTATAGCAATCATTATGACTCTAGTAGATGTAGCTGGCCAAAGACAATCAATAATAGAGTTAAAGGAGACGGCCGAAAGACTTAAAGAGTCAAATACAGTAGCACAGGAAATGATTGAAAATGCAATTAATAGTCTTGCTGATTTTGAAAAAACTAAGGAATCGTTAATTGAGTCTGCGGTATCTTCCTTCAAAGAAGAGACAATTGATAAATTGCAGTACATCCAACAAAAAGGAAATAATGATGCTGATTTCAAGGAACTCATTGATGAATTGAATCGAGAAAACTCAAGGTTGAAAGAAAGAATTAGACTTAGGGATCAATTTGATAATTCCCCAGTGGCGATATCAAGAGAGGCAACTTTATATTATATGAAAGGTATACCCCAGAAACACCGATAAAATATGCTGACTTCTTAGAGAACTTAACTGTTATGTTTGGAAAAAAACATGCAAAAGAGTTAATTAAGTTTTTTATAAAGACTAATAAAATTAGAATGGAAGAATCCGATAACGGCGAAAGGATTGTTATTATAAACAAACGAAAAAATGGCACAATCTTGGCACAATAACGGCACACCATTTTGTTTTAGATAAGGTAATATGCTATTAGGTAATAAACAGGCAGACGCTTTCCCGCATGGGAGGGCGCTTTTTATATGGCGGGGGGTGTGAGAGCGGTGGCGAAAGAAAAGCCGTTTAAGGGTGATCTTATCTGGAATAAAGAATTAGGCATTTATATGCTCCCGAAAAATAGATGATGCTGTGAGCGGCTTCCGAAGGAGGTCGCTTTTTATGTTCTCTATAACTGCGTCAGGTAAATCTCAGGATAGACAATTGGCGGTTAACGGCTTGAGTGCGGGGGCAGTTTAGAAAGAATATGATTGGGGGGATTACAGGGGAAGACATGGGGGAAGAATTTAAATAAAATTGGAATTTGGTGAGTGGACAATGTGCAAGAATCAAGGGGGACTAGTAATTAGCCCCCCTTACATTTAGTTCTTCCTGCGGTTTTTTCTATTTTTGATCAAACTGAAAACCACTAAGAGAACCACACCGACAGCAACGATATAAAATGAAATTTCTGCTGCTGCGGTATTAATATTCTTAAGAACAAGGATAAGCCCTATTAAAACTATAGGAATAATGTAAGTTAGAATTCTTATAGCTTTTGGGCTCGGTTCAGCGTTACTTTTATTTTCCATAATTACCTCCCGTCTAAAGCTTAACACAGGTTAAATTTGATAATCACCAACAATAGTCCCGTTTAAAGAGGAAACATAAGAGTTCCATCAAGCGGCGTACGTGCCGTTTGGTCCAGAAGATGCTTTACTCTAGCATAAAAGATTACTCAGGGGAGAATGCTCCGGCTGTTCCAAGAAAGTGAAGAAACAACATCTTGTGTGTGAATTACGTCGTATTTTTCTAATTCGAATTGTGCGTTAATGCTAACTCATAAGCATAACATTGAAATTCGGGTAAGGAGCTAAGGTATTCTGATATATTTTGGGGAAGCCGTATGGGTTTAGGTTATCTTGAAGAAAAGGATTGAAATAAGAATCAAGATTGAGAGTCATTTAAAGACTGAGTATCCTCTCCGAAATAAAAACTCGATTTGTTTTTCTTTCTTTTTATTCGAAAATTATACCATTCTTCATTTTCTGAATAAAACCTCCTAAAGTATTCATGTAAATGAATATTCTTATTTCCTTATATATTACGATAACAAATTTTAAAAACCGGAGGCTGGTTCTTTTGGTTGATTTGAACAGTTTTTTATCTTTACCGGAAAATCCATGGAAAAACGTGGTGTCATCTGGTAAAGTGGTTACAGTCGGCTGGGCGGCGGCAGCAGTCTGCCCGGATCTTTTAAATGGGAATGGTGACAATGGATCATACATATGAAGTGCATCAAATCAAAACTTATCACCAGATGTGGTCCAACTATTGTTATATTATCGCAGACCGCTCAAAAAAATCTGCGATAGCGGTGGACCCGTCCTGGGAAATCGATAAAATAACCGATAAACTGCATGAATTGGATGTTGATTTATCAGCTATTTTATTAACACATTCGCATTATGACCATGTAAACTTGGCGGAGCCGCTTCAGCAAATCTATCATTCTGATATATACATGTCGTCGGCGGAAATCGATTTCTATCAATTCCGGTGCAGAAACTTAATAGCGCTTGAAGACGGCCAAACCTTTGCGGCCGGAGGGTTTATCATCAGAAGTATACTGACCCCGGGACATACGGCCGGGGGAATGTGCTATTTGCTATCTGATCATCTTTTTACCGGTGACACCGTGTTTACAGAAGGGTGCGGTATATGTGAGGACAGGGGCAGCTCAGCTGAAGATATGTTTCACAGTATACAGAGGATCAAAGCCTCCATTCCGCCGCATGTGCGTGTGTATCCGGGGCACTCCTTCGGGGAGAAGCCGGGTCAAAAAATGGAGAGTCTTTTGAAAAACAATATTTACTTTCAGATTGAAAAAAAAGAACATTTCGTGAATTTTCGCAACAGAAAAAATCAAAAAGGGCTGTTTCATTTTAAGTAATGAGTAATTTAGTTCTATCTAACTAGCTTTCCTTTTGAGGCAAGGAACTTCTGAAATGGAATGGTAGTTATTACTAGATTTCTGGTGATGAATGGCTGAGTAACGGGAGTTTGCGGAAGAGAACGCCGGGCAGGCCGGATGGGACATTCTGCTTACGCCTGTTCCGAAAGCCCTGAGCCCGACTTCCGGCAGGGAAAAATAGGCATTATTCAGGAGTTCGCATAGGATAAATTAACTTGACATGGTATTTTTGTGAAGTTACTATCAACTTGAACATGCTTCTTATCTGAATCCGAGAAAGGATGGCTGAGAAAATGATCACATACTTATTCCCCGGACAAGGTTCTCAAAAGCAGGGAATGGGGAGCTCATTGTTTGATGAATTTAAAGACTTAACGGAGCAGGCTGATGAAACACTCGGATATTCCATGAAACGGCTTTGTCTTGAGAATCGTATTCCAATCTTCATAAGACTCAGTTCACCCAGCCCGCTTTATATGTTGTAAACGCGTTAAGCTATTTGAAAAAAATCCAAGACAATGACATAAAGCCGGATTATGTGGCCGGCCACAGTTTGGGAGAATATAATGCGCTGTTTGCAGCAGGTGCTTTTGATTTTATTACCGGCCTTCAGCTTGTCCGTAAAAGAGGCGAATTAATGAGTATGGCCACTGACGGAAAAATGGCCGCCGTTATGGGGTTAACTGCAGCTCAAGTGTCAGACGCCCTTCAAACGAACGGATTACATACGATTGATATTGCCAATATGAATTCTCCTCACCAAGTTGTCATATCCGGACGCAAAGAAGACATTGAAAGAGCCAAAAGCGTATTCGAAGGATTAAAAGACGTTACGATGTTTCATCCGTTAAACGTCAGCGGCGCTTTTCACTCGAGATATATGAGCGAAGCAAAACAAGAGTTCGAAAAATTTTTACAGTCATTTCATTTTTCTGCTATATCAATTCCTGTCATTTCTAATGTGCATGCCAGACCTTATGAGCAAGACGGAATCCACTCCGTTCTGGCCGATCAGATCGACCACTCAGTGCGATGGAACGACAGCATCCGCTATCTGCTGGACAAAGGGCGGATGGAATTTGAAGAAGTCGGCCCGGGCCATGTGCTGACAGGACTTATTCACCGCATCAAAAAAGAAACTGAAGCTTCACCCGCCATGTAGCGGAACGTAAGTCAAAATTCTTATCTCACACAATAGTGCCAGCCATACAACATCACGACCACTTCACCTGCACACGACATCACGAAAAACTTACAAATCAATATTTTAAAAAAATAAAGAGCAAAAAGGAGAACAAATGAACCAGCCAATTGTTTTCATGTTTTCTGGACAGGGTTCCCAATACTATCAAATGGGGAAAGAGCTGTTTGCACATAACGCCGCTTTTCGGCAGAAAATGCTTGACTTGGACGATTTTGCAGTCAGCCGTTTCGGTTACTCTGTCCTGAAAGAGGTTTATCATACAGGCAATCGTCTGTCTGATCCATTTGACCGCCTTCTTTTCAGCCATCCTGCCATTTTTATGGCTGAGTACGCACTTGCATATGCTTTGGAGCAAAGAGGCATACGTCCCGATTATGTGATCGGAGCAAGCCTTGGAGAGTATGCAGCGGCCGCTGTGTCGGGTGTGCTGAGCGCTGAGGATGCTTTAGATTGCGTGCTGGAACAGGCCCGAATCATTACGGAAACTTGCCGTAACGGCAGCATGCTTGCGATACTGGGTGATCCGGCTTTATATCAAGATGATCCGCTGCTCGGCGAACATAGTGAATTGGCATCTGTAAACTATCATTCTCACTTTGTCATCTCGGGAGAGCGGGAGCATATCAAAAGGATCATGGACGATCTGAGAGAAAAGCAGATTCCTCATCAGCTATTGCCGGTATCTTACGGGTTTCACTCAGCGCTGGTTGATCAGGCGGAACAGCCGTACAAGCGCTTTTTAGCTCAGAAATCAATCCGGACTCCGTTTATACCGTACATCTCCAGTGCGACAGGAGAGGCTGAGACCGATATACAAGCGGACTTTTTCTGGGATATCGTAAGAAAGCCGATTCGATTCCGCGAAGCGCTTCAATTCGCAGACAGCCGCCAAAAAGGATTGTATATCGATGCCGGGCCTTCCGGAACATTGGCCGCATTTGCCAAACAGATTCTTCCCGCGGGATCGGCTGAACGCATTCGTGCCATTATGACGCCGTTTCATAAAGAACAAACACATTTGCAGCAAATAGAAGGCAGCATTTTATCACCGCCCGGAAGGAGACTGTAAGATGATCAGCTTTGTTTTTCCAGGCCAAGGCTCGCAAAAAATCGGGATGGGAGAGGACCTGTTCGGCCGCTATCCTGAATTAACCGCAAAGGCCGATCACATTCTCGGATTTTCCATTCAGGAGCTGTGCCGGGACGGAGAACGTCTCAATCAGACTCAGTTCACTCAGCCGGCGCTCTATGTCGTCAATGCCCTCAGTTATTTGAAAAAAACAGAAGAAACCGGCTTGAAACCGGATTTTACCGCCGGACACAGTTTGGGCGAATATAACGCGTTATACGCTTCGGGAGCCTTTGATTTTGAAGAAGGCTTACAGCTGGTCAAAAAAAGGGGCGAACTGATGAGCCGCGCAAAAGGAGGCGGCATGGCAGCGGTGATCGGCCTGACTCATGAGCAGGTGACGGATGTTTTAAGAGAAAATCACTTGGATATGATTGATATCGCCAACATGAATACACCGCAGCAAATTGTCATTTCCGGCTATAAAGAAGATATTGAAAAAGCCGCATCCGTTTTTGAAGCCGTAAACGGCGTAAAAATGGTTCACCGCTTAAATGTCAGCGGCGCCTTTCATTCCAGATACATGCTGGAAGCGAAGGAGGAATTTTCACGGTTTATCGAATCTTTCCATTTTAAGCCGCTGTCCATTCCGGTCATTTCAAATGTGACGGCAAGACCCTATGAGCAGAGAGAGCTGAAAGAGACACTCACCGGACAAATAACGGGATCGGTGAACTGGACAGACAGCATCCGTTTCTTAATGGGAAGAAAGAACATGAGCTTTGAGGAAATCGGTCCCGGAAAAGTGCTGACGGGGCTGATCCAAAGAATTACGGCTGAAGCGGAGCCGATAACAGATGAAATCAAAGTCCCGGCTGAGGCTGGAAAAAGCTCAATTACGGCGGCGTCTTTAGGAAATGAAGAGTTTAAGCGCGATTATCAATTGAAATACGCCTACTTGGCCGGCGGCATGTACCGCGGAATTTCTTCGAAGGAAATGGTCGTCAAACTGGCCGAAAAAGGAATGATGGGTTTTTTCGGAACGGGCGGTTTGAACATCGCGCACGTCGAGGACGCCATTTTGTCAATTCAGCATGAGCTTCGTGACGGCGGTTCCTTCGGCATAAATATTGTACATAACATGAAGCATACAGATTCAGAAGAAAAAATGATTGATCTTTTATTGAAGCATGGGGTTCAGAACTTGGAAGCATCAGCGTTTTTAGCGGTTACTCCCGCTTTAGTAAGGTTTCGCGCTAAGGGGTTAAAACGCGATGCCGGCGGACAAATAATAGCGCGTCAGCGGATTATCGCCAAGCTGTCCCGTCCGGAAGTAGCGGAAGCGTTTCTCAGCCCGGCGCCTGATCACATTCTTCAGAAACTTGCAGCCGAAAACAAAATTACCGCTGAAGAAGCAAGTCTGATGAGAGAAATACCCGTTGCGCATGACATCTGCGTAGAGGCTGATTCAGGCGGCCACACTGACGGCGGAGTTGCTTACAGCCTCATGCCGGCGATCATCCGTTTACGAGATGACATGATGAAAAAATACCGATACGGCAAAACCGTCCGCGTCGGAGCCGCAGGGGGAATCGGAACGCCCGAGGCTGCCATGGCCGCATTTATGCTCGGCGCTGATTTTATTGTGACCGGATCCATTAACCAATGCACCGTTGAGGCAGCGACGAGCGGCCTCGTAAAAGACCTCCTGCAGCAGATGAATGTACAGGATACGGCCTACGCGCCGGCCGGCGATATGTTTGAATCAGGCAGCAAGGTGCAGGTATTAAAGAAAGGGCTGTTCTTTCCGACCCGCTCCTCTAAGCTGCATGAACTGTATCAGCGTCACCGCTCAATTGAAGAAATTGATGAAAAGACACTCAGACAAATAGAAGAGAAGTATTTTAAGGCAAGTGTAAGCAGTATTTATGACAAAGTGAAGGCTCATTATTCGAATGAAGACATTTCAAAAGCCGAACGGAATCCGAAACAGAAAATGGCGCTCATATTCAAATGGTATTTCAGGCAAAGTTCTGCTTCGGCGATTAAAGGAGACCCGGAGGCCAAGGTAGACTTCCAGATTCATTGCGGCCCGGCATTAGGCGCCTTTAATCAATGGGTGAAAGGTACGGAGCTGGAGTCCTGGAAAAACCGCCATGCCGATGATATCGGCCTGCGGCTTATGGAAGAGACGGCCTCGCTTTTGAATCAGAAGTTAGGTTCATTTTTGCAAACGTGTTGACAAGACGAAATGATAGATTGAAAACATGGAATATTCATAAAAGATGAAACAGGGAGGAACTGACAATGAGTAAAGAAAAAATCTTTGAATTGCTGCAGAACACAATCTACGAGGTTTTGCCTGATTTAGAAGGCGAACAGCTTTCACAGGAAGACCGGTTAGTTGATCTGGGGGCGGATTCAGTGGACCGCGCCGAAATTATCACGATGATGCTTGAAGAATTATCACTGCAGATCCCGCGTGTTGAGCTGACGGGAGTGTCAAACATCGGCGAATTGGCGGCAAAGCTTTATGAAAAGGTACAGGCTGTCTGATAAAACGGTGAAATAATCGGAAACTCAAAATTCATATTGGAGGCGAAGTTCATGGCGGCTGCCGGAATAGAAGCGATAAATGTGTTTGGCGGGACAGCATACCTTGATGTCATGCAGCTGGCGGAGTACAGAAACTTAGACCCTGCCAGATTTGAGAATTTACTGATGAAAGAAAAAGCGGTGGCTCTTCCGTACGAAGACCCCGTCACATTCGGCGTTAACGCGGCAAAGCCGATTATCGACCGATTGACAGAGGCTGAAAAAGACAGAATCGAGCTGCTGATTACCTGCTCGGAGTCCGGCATCGATTTCGGAAAATCACTCAGTACATATATTCATGATTACTTAGGCCTCAACCGGAACTGCCGTTTATTTGAACTGAAGCAAGCCTGTTATTCAGGAACGGCGGGCTTGCAGATGGCGCTTAATTTTATTTTGTCGCAGACATCCCCCGGAGCGAAGGCGCTTGTCGTCGCGACGGATATTTCCCGGTTTTTAATTGCCGAAGGCGGCGATGCGTTAAGCGAGGATTGGTCTTACGCAGAACCGAGCGCCGGAGCAGGTGCCGTCGCCTTATTGATCGGTGAAAATCCAATCGTATTTCAGGCGGATGCGGGCGCCAACGGCTATTACGGCTATGAAGTGATGGATACATGCCGTCCGATCCCGGACAGTGAAGCCGGTGACGCCGACTTGTCATTGATGTCTTATCTCGATTGCTGTGAACAGACATTTCGCGAGTACAAAAACCGTGTGCCGGGCGCTGACTACAAAGAGACGTTTCACTATCTTGCCTTCCATACACCGTTTGGCGGCATGGTCAAAGGGGCCCACCGGACGATGATGCGCAAGCTTGCAAAAGCGAAAAACGCTGAAATCGAACAGGATTTTCAAACCAGGGTAGAGCCGGGGCTCCGCTATTGCCAAAGAGTTGGAAATATTATGGGAGCAGCCTCTTTACTGGCTCTTGCAAGCACGATTGACCAAGGGGCATTCGACACTTCTAAGCGGATCGGCTGTTTTTCGTACGGCTCCGGGTGCTGTTCAGAATTTTACAGCGGCGTTGTGACGCCTGAAGGACAAACGCGGCAGCATTCTTTCAAAATAGAAGAGCACCTGAACAACAGATACAGGCTGTCCATGGAGGAGTATGAAGAATTGTTTAAAGGCAGCGGTCTGGTGAAGTTCGGAACCAGGAATGTCAAATTGGATATGAATATGGTGCCGAACATTTTAGACCATCATACAGGAAGCCCTCGTTTGTATTTGGAAGAAATCACGGAATTTCATCGGAAATACAGGTGGATATCGTGACCTATGAAACGATAAACGTCCGTTTTCAGCAAAATGTCTGCTTCATCACCTTTGATCGGCCTGAAGCCAACAATACGATTAATGAGCGTTTAGTGGAGGAATGCCTGCACGTTCTTTCTGAATGTGAAGACTCCGTGACCTCCGTAGTGCTTGAAGGGCAGCCGGAGGTATTTTGTTTCGGGGCGGATTTTGATGAGATGTACCGGAAAATGAGGCAGGGAATGCAGCATGCGGAATCGCAGGAGCCGCTTTACCGTTTGTGGCTGGCATTAAAAACCGGGCCGTACATCACAATCGCCCGCGTCCGCGGAAAAGTAAATGCGGGAGGTGTCGGTTTTGCCGCCGCGTGCGATATCGTCATTGCAGAGGAGAGTGCTTCGTTCAGTTTATCTGAACTGTTATTCGGACTTTATCCAGCCTGCGTTCTGCCGTTTTTAATTCAAAGAATCGGATTTCAAAAGGCGCATTATATGACGATTATGACAAAGCCCGTGCCGGCACGCCAGGCGCTTGAATGGGGACTTTGTGACGTATGTGTCCCGGACTCAGCAACAGAGCTGAGAAAGCATTTGCTGCGCCTTCGCCCGCTGTCGAAAAAAGCAGTCATCCGCTATAAAAAATACATGGATTCCTTAAACGACCTTGTTCATCGTTCGAAATCCATTGCTCTAGCCGAAAATCAAGCGATGTTTTCAGATCCGGATAACCAATCAGCCATTTTCCGTTATGCAGAAACGGGGCGGCTTCCTTGGGAAACGGAGAACAGTTAGGAGGATATCATGCCGAACGCCGCAGTTGAACTGCTCGAAATTGAACCGGATATTATCCAAGTGACAATGCAGGATAAAGCCCATAAAAACGCCTTCTCCAAAGAACTGACGGATGGATTGATGGAAGCATTCACCCGTATAAAAAAATCGTCAGTCTATAAAGCTGTGATTTTAACAGGATACGGCCATTACTTTGCTTCCGGAGGCACACAGGAAGGTCTGCTCAGGATTCAGCAGGGCATCACGAAGTTTACGGAAGACCGCATGTACTCTTTGGCGCTGGAATGTGATATTCCCGTCATTTCCGCCATGCAGGGCCACGTTTCACGGGCCGAGCATGGCGGTCGATACGGTCTGTTCATCTTCGCTGACTGCGGTTCACCTTGCTGCGGAAAGCATTCGGCGCGGGGAATGTGAATCGGCAGTTGCCGGAGGCGTCAACTTGCTTCGGTTCATTGTCAAAAACTTTGTTTTTCGAATATCAGAATATCGAATCGCTGGCGCAGTATTTTATGAAAGCACACCGGGACACGCTGCTGGAAGTGACCGGGATGAAAACAGAAGAAACCCCTGCAGCCAAACCGGCGCTGTCTGAGAAAGCGAAAGTAAAGCCCGTTTCCAAACGGAATGAAGGCAAAAAAGGCTTTGCGCATGTCCGTCCAGACACGCGGAAAAATCAGCAGCTGACGGAGCGTGAAGATATCGCGATTATCGGTATGTCAGGACGATATCCGCAGGCCGAAAATCTTCAGGAATTTTGGAAGAACTTGAGTGAAGGCACTGACTGCATAACTGAAATTCCAAACGATCGCTGGGATCACAGTCTTTATTACGACGCTGATAAAGATAAAGAAGGCAAGACGTACGGAAAATGGGGAGGATTTTTGAAAGACGTGGACAAATTTGATCCGCAGTTCTTCTCTATTTCGCCCCGGGATGCAAAATTGATGGACCCGCAGGAGCGGTTATTCCTGCAGTGTGTCTACGAAACGATGGAAGATGCCGGTTACACGCGCAAAAAGCTCACGGAAAAATCGGGTGATTTGCTTGGCGCCAATGTCGGTGTTTACGTCGGCGTCATGTATGAGGAATATCAGCTTTACGGAGCAGAAGAACAGGCGCGCGGAAAATCGCTTGCGCTGACCGGAAATCCGTCATCAATTGCGAACAGGGCTTCCTATGTATTCGGTTTTAACGGTCCGAGCATGGCGCTGGATACGATGTGCTCTTCTTCTTTAACAGCCATTCATCTGGCATGCCAAAGCTTGCGGAACGGGGAATGCGAGACAGCATTTGCCGGGGGCGTCAATGTATCCGTTCATCCGAATAAATATTTGATGCTCGGCCAGAACAGATTTTTATCAAGCAAAGGCAGATGTGAAAGTTTCGGTGAAGGCGGGGACGGTTATGTGCCCGGTGAAGGAGTGGGCGCCGTACTCCTTAAGCCGCTTTCTAAAGCGAAAGCGGACGGTGATCATATTTACGGCCTGATCAAAGGAACGGCCGTAAACCATGATGGAAAAACAAACGGGTATTCCGTACCGAACCCGAACGCCCAAGCCGCGGTGATCAAACAGGCGTTAAAAGACGCGGGAACCGATCCGAGGGCGGTCAGCTACATTGAAGCCCACGGCACCGGGACTTCACTCGGTGATCCGATTGAAATCACGGGTCTGACAAAAGCCTTTTCAGAACAAACACAAGATAAACAGTTTTGTGCCATCGGCTCAGCGAAATCCAATATCGGGCACTGTGAAAGCGCGGCGGGCATCGCGGGTCTGACGAAGGTGCTCCTGCAAATGAAACATAAGAAACTCGCACCGTCACTGCATTCCCGGACGCTTAACCCGAATATTGATTTTCTCGCTACGCCGTTTAAAGTGCAGCAGACGCTTGAAGAGTGGAAAAGACCGGTCATAAATGAAAAAGGAGTAAATAAAGAACTGCCGAGAACCGCAGGGCTTTCCTCATTTGGAGCCGGCGGTGTCAACGCTCATATCGTCATCCAAGAATATACCGCTGATGAGGATAAGGAGACGGCTTTCGCCACGCCTCATCCGTCGATGATCGTCCTTTCCGCGAAAAATGAACAAAGGCTTCAAAAACGGGCGGAACGTCTTCTTGATGCGCTGCGGAGCGGGCGTTACCGGGAAGCGGATCTGAGCCGGATCGCCTATACGCTTCAAATCGGACGTGAACCGATGGAAGAGCGTCTCGGAATCATTGTCAGCAATTTGCGCGAGCTTGAAGAAAAGCTTGACGAATTTACGGGCGGCAAGGAGTCAATTGAACGGCTCTACCGCGGACAAGTCAAACAGAATAAAGACACGATGGCGCTGTTTGCGGCTGATGAGGACATGGAAAAAACAATTGAGGCATGGCTTGAAAAAGGCAAAGCCGCAAAGGTATTAGAGCTTTGGGTGAAGGGCCTTCCGCTGAATTGGGATAAGCTGTATCAAATGGGCAGACCGCAAAAAATCAGTCTCCCTGCCTACCCGTTTGCAAAAGACCGTTATTGGATCGACACATCAGCTGATACAGCTGTCAAAAGACCGGCCGAAACACAGTCTGCGCCGATCGCACCGGCGGCCGTCCCGGAACCGGTCATTGAAGTAACAACTCTTCACGAGGAGACTGCCAAAGAAAAACCGTCAAACATTTCATTGCAGCCTTTGAGCGGCGCGAAACCGAAAAGAACCGTACAGTCTGTTTCCCGTCCGGCGGTTTCCGCTGAGAAAGTAAGTGCCGTATTGACCGAAAGTTTGGCAGACGTTTTATATATGGATGCCGACGATATCGACGCAGACGACACATTTATTGATATCGGCATGGATTCAATTACCGGTCTTGAATGGATAAAGGCTGTTAATAAAACGTACGGCACGTCCCTTACGGTGACGAAAGTATATGATTATCCGACAATTCGCCAGTTTGCGGCTTTCTTGCAAAAAAAGCTCGGGACAGAACCGATCCTTGAGGAAGCAACCGAACCGCAGAAAACAGAGGCCGTGAAAAAACCGTCAAACATACTGCTGCAGCCTTTAAACGCTCATAAGCAGCATGTGATACAAGCAGAAGCGGATATTCTGGAGGCGATGTCTGAAACGGCAGCTTCCGCCGAACCGGAAGAACCGATTGAAGCGGTGCATGACGAGTTATCAAAAGCACTGGCTGATGTATTGTACATGGAGCGGCATGAAGTGGATATTGATGAGGCCTTTATTGACTTGGGTATGGATTCGATTACCGGTCTTGAATGGATAAAGGCCGTCAATAAACGGTACGGCACGGACTGTAACGTAACGAAAGTGTATGATTATCCGACAATCCGCCAATTTGCCGATTTTCTGCGTACGCAGCCGTCCGTCCGCGGCAGAAAAAAACAGGCGGTTCCCGTACGTCCAAAGCCGCTTACACAGCAACACGCCCTGCAGGAGAAAACACCTGCCGAGCCTGAGAGATTAACGGTTCAAAAGGAACCTGAACCGGTGCAGGCCAAACGGGAGCCTAAAGACGAGATAGCGGACGCGATAGCCATCGTCGGCATGTCGGGCAAGTACCCGGATGCGCCGGACCTAAAGACGTATTGGGACAACTTAGCCCGTGCGAAAAACGCCATTCGCGACATCCCGCTTTCCCGCTGGGATGTAGACAAATACTATGATCCGGCCTTAAACAAGAAGGGCAAAGTATACTGCAGATCAATCGGTATGCTTGACGGCATTGAAGAATTTGATCCGCTGTTCTTTAATATTTCTCCGTCTGAAGCGGAACTTATGGACCCGCAGCACCGGATATTTTTACAGGAAGGTTTTAAAGCCTTTGAAGATGCGGGTTACAGCTCAAAAGAATTAAACGGGAAAAATTGCGGCGTTTATTTGGGGATTATGAACAATGAATACGGCTTGATGTTAAACAACCATCAGACAGGAGGAAGCGCGACGGGCAACAGTTTCAGCATCGCGGCGGCCCGCCTGCCTTATTATCTCAATTTGAAAGGGCCGGCCATTCCGGTTGATACGGCATGCTCTTCATCTCTCGTCGGGACTCATTTGGCGCGTCAGGCGCTGTTGAATCATGAAATTGACATGGCGCTTGTCGGCGGCGTGACCTTGTATTTAACGCCTGAATCATACATCAGCATGTGTGAAGCCGGAATGCTGTCTCCTGACGGCCAATGTAAAGCATTTGATAACAGTGCGAACGGATTTGTGCCCGGCGAAGGCGCGGGGGCGCTCGTTTTGAAGAGGCTGAAAGATGCGGAAGCCGATCAAGACCATATTTACGGAGTCATTATCGGATCTGGAATTAACCAGGACGGAAAAACCAACGGCATTACCGCACCAAGCGCGAAAAGCCAAATGGATTTAGAGCGCCAAGTGTATGAAGCGCACAACATCCACCCTGAGAGCATCACCTATGCGGAAATGCACGGCACCGGCACAAAGCAGGGGGATCCGATTGAATTAGAAGCCCTGTCTTCTGTATTTAAGGAAAAAACGGATCGCAAACAATTTTGCGCCATCGGTTCGGTTAAATCGAATATCGGGCATACGTCGGCGGCGGCAGGTGTAGCAAGCGTCCAGAAGGTTCTGCTGTCGATGAAACATCAGCAGCTTGTACCGACCCTTCATTTCAGCACGCCGAATGAACATTTTGATTTCGATGACTCGCCTTTATTTGTCAATACCGAACTCAAACCTTGGGAAACAGCCGGAGCACCGCGGCGGGCCTGTGTCAGCTCATTCGGCTACAGCGGCACAAACGCTCATCTCGTTATCGAAGAGTATCAGCCGAAAGACCGGGGAAGCCGTAAGCCTGATGAGACAAACATTTTTGTGCTGTCGGCGAAAAAAGCGCCGCAGGTAAAAACCTATGCCGAGTCTGTGATCGAATTTGCAAAAGCCAATCAGAATATCAATCTTTCAGATATGGCGTACACGCTTCAAACCGGGCGTGATGCGATGGATTACCGTCTTGCGGTTACAGCCGGTTCGAGAGAAGAACTGATCAGCCGTTTAACCGATTTTGTAAACGGAAATACGGGTGAAGGGATATATGAAGCCCACATTAAAACGGCAAAAAAAGAAATCAAAGCATTTGAAACGGACGATGATCTGAAGCAGCTTGTCAGGTCGTGGTTCGATAAGAAAAAATACGCCAAAATAGCGGAATTGTGGGCCAAAGGGCTTCAGATGGACTGGGACAGACTCTATCAAGGCGAAAAACCCCGCAGAATCAGTCTGCCGGCTTACCCATTTGCGAAGGAGCCGTACTGGCTGCCTGAGCCGAAAGCCGTACCGCAGGAAACAGAAGACCGGCGCAAGGCTGTGCTTTTAGATAAGCAATGGGTTCCGTGTGAGATCGATTCGGCCGGTGAGAAAAGCGGCAGGACGGTCATGATTCTGGCTGATGAAAGAACAGCGGAGCTAGCCGAAGAGACTGCGAAGCATTTCACTGACTCGTTCATTCTCCCGGTCGATTCCGCTGACACTGCAGCTGGCGATTGGAATCACATAGATGGCGCAATCGATCTGACGGGATGCGGAGACGAAGACCCTTCACTGAAAGGGATCAGCCGGCTCCAGACTCTGATTGATACAAGCCGCCGGCAAGCGCGGCCGCTGACGCTGCTATATGTAACAAAAGGCTTGGAGCCATTTCAGCAGAAAACGATTCATCTTGCAGGAGCGGCAAAAAGCGGCCTGTACAGAATGCTTCAAAATGAGTATCAAAACGTGACGTCCAGACACATGGATGCCGATACAGATACGGATCAGCAGACGCTTGCCAAACAGATTGCAGATGAATTTTCGGCGGACAGCACAGAACCGGAAATCTGCCGCCGAAACGGACAGAGATACCGTGCTTTATTCAGGGAGATTCCAAGCGGGAAGCGAGCAGAACATAAGCCCGCACCGTTTCCTGAAGACCATGTGCTTTTCATTACCGGAGGGACGAGGGGACTGGGTCTCTTATGCGCCCGCCATTTCACAGAAAAACACGGCGTGAAAAAAGTAGTGCTGACAGGCAGGGAGCCGATTCCTCCCCGCCATGAACGGTCAGCCGTTAATACGAGGCTGAAAGAGAAGATACGGGCGATTGAAGAGCTCGAAGCAAAAGGAGTGCAAGTGGCGGTGATCAGTCTGAATTTGTCTGATCATGATGCGGCGGCAGCGGAAATTGAAACGATCCGGCGCACGATGGGACCGATCGGCGGCGTCATTCACTGTGCGGGATCGGTTAATTCAGTAAATCCGGCGTTTATCAGAAAGACTGCCGACGATATACAAGAAGTGCTGGAACCGAAAGTCGCAGGGCTTCAAACATTAAGCAGCCTTTTCACAAATGATCCTTTGCAATTTTTTGTCTTATTTTCTTCAGTATCTGCAGTCGTTCCGGCGCTCGCGGCGGGACAGTCGGATTATGCGATGGCAAATGCGTACATGGATTATTTCGCGGCGGCTCATCAGCATCAATATCCGTTAGTCAGCATTCAATGGCCGAACTGGAAGGAAACCGGATTAGGTGAAGTCCGCACAGAAAACCTGAAGCAGACCGGGCTGCTGGGACTGTCCAACGCGGAAGGACTTGACTTGCTGGACCGCATTTTATCTGAAAACATCCGCCCGTCCGTTCTGCCGGCTATCGTTGATCGGAGCGAATGGCATCCTGACAGGCTGCTCTGTCAAGAGAAAAAACAAAAAGAGACTGAAGCCGTAATACCCGGCAAAGCCGCGGAAAAACATTCAGACAGAGAACTGCTTCTTGATACGAAGGCGTGGCTTGTGAAATTGTTTTCCGATGAGCTGAAAATCGCTCCGGAAGAACTGGAAACAGACGAACCGTTTCAGGATTACGGGGTTGATTCGATCATTTTAGCGCAGCTTTTACAGCAAATGAATCAAGCGCTCAAAGAGGACTTAGACCCATCTGTTTTATATGAACATCCGACGATTGACGCGTTTGCCGAATGGCTTGTATCCAATGGGCAGCCGCTGCTTGCAGAAAGGGAGGAACCTGATACAGAAATCTTGGTTCCGGCTGCCGTACAAACGGTTCACACTGAACAAAAGCGTGATGCCGTAACTGAAGACATTGCCGTCGTCGGAATGAGCTGCCGTTTTCCGGGGGCGGAATCGTTAGAACAATATTGGGACTTGCTGAGAAGCGGCAGGTCCGCAATCGGCTCCGTCCCGGCTGAACGTTTCGGATATGCAAATCAATACGTTGCGGGATTGATTGACAATATGGATCACTTTGATTCCGAATTCTTTTTCATTCCGGAAAACGACGCGAAAGCGATGGACCCTCAGGCGTTGGCGGTATTGGAAGAGAGCTTGAAACTTTGGTGCCATGCCGGCTATACCCGTGAAGAAATCAAGGGCATAGAAGCCGGTGTGTATATCGGAGGCCGCAGCCAGCATCAGCCTGATCCTGAAAGTCTTGCGAATACCCGCAACCCGATCGTTGCGGGCGGGCAGAATTATTTAGCGGCAAACGTTTCGCAATTTTTTGATCTGCGCGGGCCGAGCATCGTGCTTGATACGGCTTGTTCATCGGCTTTGACAGGAATGAACATGGCCGTTCAGGCACTGAGAAGCGGCGATATCAAAGCGGCGGTAGTTGGCGGCGTCAGCCTGCTGAACACGGATGCGGCGCACCGGATGTTCCAAGAGCGCGGGCTGTTAAACGAAAAACCGGCATTTCACGTATTTGACAAGCGTTCAGGCGGAGTTGTCCTCGGTGAAGGCGTCGGCATGGTGCTGTTAAAAACAGTAAGCCAGGCGCAAAAAGACGGCGACACGATACACGCGGTCATTAAGGCCGCCGCCATGAACAATGACGGCAGAACGGCAGGCCCGTCAGCTCCTAATATGCAGGCGCAAAAAGATGTCATGCAAAGCGCGCTTTTCAAAAGCGGCAAAAAGCCGGAAGACATCAGTTATATCGAAGCAAACGGATCGGGTTCCGCGGTGACTGATTTGCTTGAGCTGAAGGCGATTCAATCCGTATACCGCTCAGGGCAGCATGTTCCGCTCGGCATCGGGTCAATTAAGCCGGAACATCGGGCATCCGCTTTGCGCAGAAGGCATCGCTAGCTTCATTAAAGTCGTATTAATGCTGAAGCATAAACAAACGGTTCCGTTTCTCTCAGGAGACGAACCGATGCCGCATTTTGATATAACAAAGACAGATTTTCACTTTCATAAAACAGCCGGCGAATGGGATGCAGCCAGACCGTCAGCATCCATCAACTGCTTTGCCGACGGCGGAACGAACGCCCACGTCATTCTGGAAGCTTGGGAAGAAAAAGATACCCGAATGAAAAGAAAGCCGCTGCCGGTACCGTCATTAAGACGTAAGGCTCTGGTAAAAGAACCTGACGTACGAGCGGAGAAACAAGAGCTTCCTGCGAAAAAAATGTTTTGGAAAGCATTTAAATGAGAGAGGAGTGGGAAGGAATGATATCGGAAAAAATCAATATCTCACTGGATCATCCCATCATGAAGGGCCATATGGTCTTTGGTGAAGCGGTATTGCCCGGTCTTGCTTATATCGATTTGATTTATCAGGTTTTTCAGGAACACGGTTATGTATACAATGAGCTCGAATTGAAGCACGTTACGATTTATCAGCCTTTAACCGTCAGTGAAACGGCTGCAATCATTCTGACCATTCAATGTTCTGATAGCGGAGATGGAAAGTGGCTCATCTCCCTTTCAGGGCAGAAACAGCAAGGTGACGAGCTGTCAGACAATATACAATATGCGACGGCTGAAATGGTGAAAAGAGACGCTGTCACATTTGACGAAACCATTGATTTCGGCGATGTGAAGCAGTCAGGCAGATCTCTGAATCTTGATGACATGTATAACCGCTGCCTGGATCATGACTTGGTTCATTCCGGCATGATGAAATCGAACGGACGATTGTACGAAACAGAAGGCGGCATGCTGGCTGAGCTTTCTTGCGAAGAAGGAAAAGATTTCTTTTTATTCCATCCGGCCCTTTTGGATGCGAGCGGAATCGGGGCGAGCGGTTTGCTTTCTGAAACAAACCGGCTTCACCTGCCTTTATATTATGAATCGTTCACGGCCGCCGACAGGCTGCAATCAGAGTGCACGGCGCGTATCGCCGCTTCCGGCGTCCGTCAGGAAAAAGAACTCACAACGATGACGATCGAGTACTTCAGCCGATCCGGACAAAAGGTGGCGGAGCTTAAAAACATTACGGGAAAAGCGGTTCGGCTCGAAGAAGACGCGAATACAGCCGAACAGAATCAACAGGCTGCAGCTGAGCCGGAAAGCACAGATGAAAAAGACATCATTCTGTTTTTAAAGAAGCTTTTGGCTGATAAGCTTGGTCAGCCTTGGGAGACGCTGGACGTTCTTGCAGGCTACTATGAGCTTGGGCTGGATTCATCTTCTTTGCTTGAGATTGTACAGGATATCAGTAAAAAGACGGGTGCGGACCTCGCGCCCACTCTTCTCTTTGAATATACAAATATAAAAGAACTCGCAGCCTTTTTGAAAAAGACCGTTTCATTTGAATGTGCGGAACGTGCAGCCGAACCATCACGGTCTGAAGCTGAAGCACCGGACGCGCCAGAACATCATAAAAACACCGGAGACATCGCGATTATCGGAATGGCCGGCCGCTATCCGAAAGCGAAAAGTGTGGAGGAGTTTTGGGAAAACCTGAAGGCAGGCACGGATTGTATCACTGAAGTTCCGAAGTCCCGATGGGATTGGCAAACATATAAAAACGTAACGTCCCCGTCAGGAAAAACAGTATCAAAATGGGGCGGTTTCATTGACGATGCCGACTGCTTTGATCCGCAGTTTTTCAGAATCTCACCGCGTGAGGCGGAAACGATGGACCCGCAGGAGCGCCTGTTTTTAGAAACATGCTGGGAAACGATTGAAGATGCGGGGTATACGCCTGAAACGCTGGGAAATAAAGGGGAGAAACAGCATCCGATCGGCGTATTTGCAGGGGTGATGCATAAAGATTATTCCTTAATCGGCGTAGAACAATTATCTGAAACTGATCCTTTTCCGGTTTCACTGAATTATGCGCAGATCGCCAACAGAGTGTCCTATTATTGTGACTTCCACGGGCCGAGCATCGCGGTGGATACCGTTTGTTCCTCATCATTGACCGCCGTCCATCTGGCCATTGAAAGCATCCGCCGCGGCGAATGTGAAGCCGCGCTTGCGGGAGGGGTGAACTTGTCGCTGCACCCGGCGAAATATCTCAGCTACGGAAGCGTGGGCATGCACTCAAGTGACGGCCGCTGCCGTACATTCGGCGAGGGCGGGGACGGCTACGTTTCCGGAGAAGGAGTCGGTGCGGTATTGCTCAAGCCGCTGGAAAAAGCCGAACAAGACGGCGACCGCATTTACGCGGTCATTAAAGGAAGCGCCGTTAACCACGTAGGGAAAGTAAGCGGAATTACCGTCCCGAGTCCTGCTGCACAGGCAGAAGTCATTAAGGCCTGTCTGAAAAAAGCAGGTATCAGCCCGCGGACCGTCAGTTATGTGGAAGCCCATGGCACGGGTACTTCGTTAGGAGACCCGATTGAAATTGAAGGTCTGTCAAAAGCGTTCAGCCAAGGGACGCAGGATCAGCAATTTTGTTCCATCGGTTCGGTCAAATCAAATATCGGCCACGCAGAATCAGCGGCGGGGATCAGCGGGTTAACAAAAGCGGCGCTGCAGCTTCATCACAAAACGCTTGTCAAATCACTGCATTCTGCGGAATTAAATCCTTACCTGAAATTTGAGGGATCTCCTTTTTACGTACAGCAGCAGACTGCTCCGTGGAAGCAGCCGGCAGCCGAAGAAAACGGTAAAGTCACACATTATCCGCGCCGGGCCGGACTCAGTTCCTTCGGTGCATCAGGTTCGAATGCCCATATCATTTTAGAAGAATACATTCAGCCTGAACAAAAAGCGCCTGCACCTGAGAACGATGCAGCAAAACTCATCCCGCTGTCAGCAAGAAATAAAGACAGGCTTCTGGCCTATGCGGAAAAACTAGCCCGATCGCTTTCAGAAAAGACGGTGCTGTCTGAACTGGCTTATACTCTTCAGACAGGACGTGAAGCAATGGAGGAGAGAGCTGTCTTCCTTGTAAATGACACCCGCGACTTGAAAGAAAAGCTGAATGATTTCGTAAAAGGAAACGAAAACATCCCCGGTCTTTGGCGCGGACAAGCCGAGCTGCCGGAACTGAGCGAACCCGCTCCCGAGACGGATGATCCGAGACGGCTTGCCGAGTTATGGGCAGAAGGGAAAACAGTAGATTGGAATAAGCTGTACGGTTCATATAAACCGCGTAAAACAAGCGTTCCGACGTATCCGTTTGCAAAAGAACGCTATTGGATTCCGCAGCAGAAAAAACAGGAGAAAAGCCCGTCAGGAACAGTGCTGCATCCGCTTTTACAAGAAAATACGTCAGATTTTTCGCAGCACGCTTCACGTCTCTTTTTACGGGAGATGAATTTTTCCTATCTGACCATGTCGTCAACGGACAAAAAATACTGCCGGGTGTCGCCTATTTGGAAATGGCCGCAGAGGCGGTCAAAAAGGCCGCTGCCGTGAAGGAAAAAGGCCATAGCGTCACACTCAGGCAGGTTGTTTGGGTCCGTCCGGTCATGATTGAAGACAAACCGAAAGAAATACATATTGCCCTTTACCCAGAAGATAATGGTGAGATTACCTATGAAATATACAGTGAGGCGGAAAACGACGAAGATCCGGTTATTCACAGCCAGGGTGAAGCGGTCATTACCGAACAGGGCAGCGCCCAGATAGATATCGAGTCTGTCAAAGCTTCCTGCAATTTAGGAATCGTGACTGCGGAAGAATGTTACGGTGCTTTTGAGAAGATCGGTCTGGATTACGGAGAGGCATACAGGGGCGTACAGCAGTTGCTGCTTGGAGAAGACCGATTATTGGCCCGTATTTCACTCCCGGCTGCCGTACATGACAAAAAAGAACAGTATACGCTTCACCCGAGTATGATGGACGCCGCTTTTCACGCCTCCGTCGGTCTGCTTGTCCGGTCGATACATGACGATGCAGACAGCCACGAGCTTTCTTTGCCGTTTGCGATGCAGGAAGTGGAAGTGTACGGACCGTGTCCTGAACATATCTGGTCATATATCCGGTACACAGAAGGCAGCAAAGCAGATGACAGCGTAAGAAAATTTGACATTGATATGTGTGATGATGCCGGTACGGTTTATGTCCGGATGAAAGGCGCGTCCGTCCGGGCGCTTGACACAGGCCAAACAGCGGGCGGAGAAACCTCGGAGGCGCCTGTCGGCCATACGATGCTGATTCCGGCTTGGGAGCCTGTTGCGCTTGAAAAAGCCGGGGAAGCAGCGGTGGATAAGCAGACGGCAGTATTCAGCGGAACGGATTCGAGACATACGCGCATAAAAGAACATCTGCCGAACGCTTCCTATTATCCGATCAGAAGCACGGATGATATCGCATCTCTTACGCACATGCTTGAAGGACAAAAAGAACTGGAGCAAATCATTTGGCTTGCTCCGCAGGCTGAGAGTGCTGACAGCCTCAAGGAACAGGAAAGGAACGTTCTTCATGTGTTCAAGCTGATGAAAGCATTACTTGCCTTAGGGTACGGAGAAAAACGTTTGGACTGGTGCATCGTCACAGCAAATGCCCAGCCGTTTTCGGATCAAGACAGCGCCGACCCGTCACAAGCCGCAGTCAGCGGACTTGCCGGAACAATGGCGAAAGAATATCCGCATTGGCATATCCGCATGATTGACACAGAAACGGACGGCAGCTGGCCGATCGAAGAGGCGCTCAGTCTTTCTGCCGGGAAAAACGGTCAAATTTGGGCGTACCGCAATCAGCAGCTGTTTGAGCGGCAGCTGATCCCGCTTGACAATATGCCGACAAACGGCACGCTGTACCAAACAGGCGGGGTTTATGCCGTGATCGGAGGCGCGGGGTATCTTGGCGAGGCATGGAGTGAATACATGATCCGCCGCTACAAAGCACGCATCATTTGGATCGGAAGAAGCACACTGAATGATTCCATACAGGCGAAACTCGACCGGCTCAGCGCATTCGGCCCGGCGCCTGAATATGTTTCCGCCGATGCCGCTGACAGTTCTTCCTTAGAGCGGGCTTATCAGTTCATAAAAGAGCGCCACACAAAAATAAACGGCGTTATCCACTCGGCAATGGATCTGTCTGAGCAAAGCTTAAATAATATGAAGACAGAAGAGTTCAAATCGGTGCTGCGGGCAAAAGCCGATGTAAGTGTGTCCATGGCTGAGGTATTCGGACGGGAGCCGCTTGACTTTGCGCTCTTCTTCTCCTCGCTTGTGGCATTTATTCATAATGTGAAACAAAGCCATTATGCCGCAGGATGCGCCTTCAGTGACGCATTTGCGAAAGAACTTGCTCAGAAATGGAACTGCCCGGTCAAAGTCATGAATTGGGGCTATTGGGGCAACAGCGAAGCGGCTGAAGACGGCAATTTTATTCAGCTGATGGATCAGATCGGATTGGGATTGATCGAACCGGACGCTGCGATGGAGGCGCTTGAAACACTTATGACGATGCCGGTTGATCAAGCAGCCTTCATTCATACGACAAAACCGGTCGCAGTAGAGGGGATGAATGAACGAGAAACGATTTCCGTTTATCCGCCTCAGCCGCTTGTAACCGGACAACAGCCGAAGGCCGCTCCGCCCGGCGCACGTCTTGTAAGAGGGGCTGAACATCAGGAGCTTGATGATTTTCTGTATCAGCTTTTGATCGCCCAGCTTAAAGAAGCAGACTTGCTGACGCCGCAAAGCCTTAAAGCGTATGAGCCTGAACACGAATATTTTAAAAAATGGCTCGATCAAACGATCACCTTCCTTCTGGAACACGGCTATCTGGAAGGGAATGCCGATTCATTTACACTGTCAGCCCGCGCCGAAAAAACAACCGCCTCGCTATGGCGAAAATGGGAGCAGGAAAAAGCGGAATGGCTCAATAACGCTGATACAAAAGCGATGACTGTTTTAGCCGAGACGATGCTTAAAGCACTGCCGGACATTCTGCGCGAAGACGTGCCGGCCACGGATATCATGTTCCCGCACTCTTCAATGGAACTTGTTGAAGGAATTTATAAGCACAATCAAGTCGCGGATTACTTTAACGACGCCCTGTCAGATACATTAACGGCCTATGTGAAAGAAACCATCAGTAAAAACTCAAAAACTGCCATCCGTATACTGGAAATCGGAGCGGGCACAGGCGGCACAAGCGCAGGCATATTTGAAAAGCTTAAGCCGTATCAAAACCATATAAAAGAATACTGTTACACCGATGTATCGAAAGCTTTTCTCGTGCATGCGGAAACAGAATACGGCAAACAGAATCCTTATCTGACTTATAAACTTTTTAACGCGGAAGCGCCGCTTTCCGGTCAGGACATAGAGCCGGGCGCATACGACATCGTCGTTGCGGCCAATGTGCTTCACGCGACGAAAGACATACGCCAGACGCTGAGAAACGCCAAAGCCGTTTTAAAAGACAACGGCCTGCTGCTCTTAAATGAAATGGCGGGAAACAGCCTGTTCCCGCATATTACTTTCGGGCTGCTTGAAGGCTGGTGGCTGCATGAAGATTCTGACCTTCGTATTCCGGGATGTCCGGGCTTGTATCCAAAAAGCTGGAAGCGCGTGTTAGAAAGCGAAGGCTGGCATTCTGTCTATTTCCCGGCAGAAGCGGCACATGATTTAAGCCATCAGATTGTAGCGGCAAAAAGCAACGGCATTGTCCGCCAAAAAACGCTTAAAGCAGGAGGCGTAACACCGGCCGCACTGCCAAAAGCAGCACAAGCGCCGGAACTTCAGCCGCAAACAACGGCCGAAAAAAGCGATACAGCTTTAACAGAAAAAAGCACTGAGTACTTAAAAACGTTAATCGGAGAAACGTTAAAAATTCCGCCGGCTCAAATTGATCCGAAAGCGCCGCTTGAAAAATACGGAATTGATTCTATCGTCGTCGTACAGCTGACAAATGCGTTACGAAATGTGTTAGACCAAGTCAGCAGCACCTTATTTTTTGAATATCAGACGATCGAGGCTCTCGTCGGCCACTTAATCAAAACAAAAAAAGCCGCGATGATCAAACTGACGGGACAAGCGCCTCTTCATGAAGAACCAGAGGCGGCATCCGAACCGCAGGCTGTACAGCCGGCTAAGCCGCTTCGCACTGACTGGCGGCGGAGAGAAAAACGGGCAGCCAAAGAGGCCGTCCGGCAAAGTTCGGTTCGCGACGTGGCCATCATCGGCGTTTCAGGACGCTACCCGCAGGCAAAAACAGCGGCTGAGCTTTGGGCTAACATTAAAAAAGGAAAAAACTGCATAGAAGAAATCCCGCAGGAACGCTGGAACTGGCAGGATTACTACGATGAAGAAAAAGGTAAAGAGGGCTCTATTTATACGAAATGGGGCGGATTCATTGAAGATATGGACAAGTTTGATCCGCTGTTCTTTCAGATTTCTCCATTGGAAGCGGAGCGCATGGACCCGCAGGAGCGATTATTTTTAGAAACGGCGTATGCGAGTATCGAGGATGCCGGCTATACGCCTGACAACCTGTGCCAAAGCAGAAAAATCGGTGTTTTTGCCGGCGCGATGAACAAAAACTACCCGACAGGCTACGGCTACTGGTCCATTGCCAACAGGGTATCTTACCTTTTTGATTTCCAAGGGCCGAGCATTGCCGTTGATACAGCCTGCTCTTCTTCTTTGACGGCCATTCATCTGGCGCTTGAGAGCCTATACAGCGGTTCAAGCGAATGCGCGATTGCTGGGGGCGTAAACATAGTGACCGATCCGATCCATTATATGAATCTGTCAGTCATGAACATGCTTTCCGCAGGTGACACGTGCAAATCGTTCGGAGACCGCGCGGATGGTTTTGTCGACGGAGAAGGGGTGGGCGCGGTCGTGTTAAAGCCGTTAGACCGAGCGATTGCCGACAACGATCACATTTACGGTGTGATTAAAGGAAGCACCATTAACAGCGGAGGCAAAACGAACGGATACACGGTTCCGAATCCGAATGCGCAGGCCGCCTTAATAAAAGAAGCTTTCGAAAGGGCAAACGTTCCGGCGCGCACCGTCAGTTATATTGAAGCCCACGGTACGGGCACCGCATTAGGAGACCCGATTGAAATCGCCGGATTAACGAAAGCATTTGAAGAGGATACAACAGACAAACAGTTTTGCGCCATCGGCTCCGCAAAATCAAATATCGGTCATTGTGAAAGCGCCGCGGGCATTGCGGGTCTGACAAAAATATTATTCCAGCTGAAAGACCGCCAAATTGCGCCGTCCCTGCACGCGGAACAGCTGAATCCGAATATTGATTTCGCGTATACGCCGTTTGCCGTACAGCAGGAGCTCGGTGAGTGGAAACGTCCCGTCATCGGCGGCAGAGAGCTTCCGAGAAGGGCGGGGTTAAGCAGCTTCGGCGCGGGAGGAGCAAACGCCCACCTCGTCATAGAAGAATATACGGCAGACAAAGAGCCTGATGAAACGCTGGCAGATCAGCCCGCCATCATCGTCCTGTCCGCGAAAAACAGCGAACGGCTCACTGAAAAAGCAAAACAGCTCAGAGACGCCATCCGTGAAAAAAGATACAGCGGCAGCGACCTTATGAGCATAGCTTTTACTCTCCAGACGGGCCGGGTGCCGATGGAAGAGCGTCTCGGCTTTATCGTTCATTCACTTCATGAACTTGAGGAAAAACTGAATGGATTTATCGCCGGACAAAACAGCGCCGGACTGCACCGTGACGGCACGGAAGAAAACAAACGGATGCTTGCCGTATTTTCGGCGGATGATGATATGGAAACAATCATAGACGCTTGGATCAGCAAACGGAAATATTCTAAGCTGCTGAGCTTTGGGTAAAAGGATTGGACATCGATTGGGCGAAATTATACGGAGACCGTCCTCCGGCCCGCATCAGCCTGCCTGCTTATCCGTTTGCGAAAGAACGCTTCTGGCATCAGCAGCCTGTACAAAGCAAGGCCGCGCCCGTTAACGCGCCGGCTGACGAAAATGATCCGGCGGAGCAGTTTGAAGTAATGACTTTTAGAGAAGTTCTTAAAGAACAGGCTCTGCCGGCAGCCGGAGAAAAGCAAGTCAAAACGGTGATTTCTTTCTTATCTGATCAGAAGAAGCAGCAGGAAGCCGTCTCTGTGGTCAAATCGTATGACAGTGACATTGACGTTATTTTTATCGCTCAGGGAGACCGGCATGAGGCTCTGTCCGCCGGCCGCTGCCAAGTGGTGCGGGAAGATCCGCAATCATATGTGAACGCTTTTGCGGATATTCAAAAAGAGTACGGTGAGGCTTCTGCCATTTTGTATTTATGGGCGCTTGAAGATAAAAGCTGCATCGAAGATTATTCATGTATCGTTCATATTCTTAAAGCAATGGCTGAGACCGGTCTGCAGCCGGAAAGGCTGTTATTGGCGGGGGAATATGCATCCGGTCTGGAAAGGTGCTACTTGGAATCATGGATCGGCTTTGAGCGTTCGCTCGGCATTGTTCTCCCGAAAACAAGTGTTACCGGCCACTTCAGAAAAGCCGGTGCGGCCATAACGGACTGGATGAGAACCATTTGGGACGAGCTGAAAGCTGAAACAGACCATACTGTTTTCTTGGAAGAGGGAAAACGATATGTCTATCACACCGAACCAACCGGACTAACGAAAGAAAACAGCAGGATCAGAACCGGCGGAACATATCTCATTACAGGCGGATTAGGAGGGCTCGGCTACTTATTTGCCCGCCATCTCGCCCGGAACTACCAGGCAAATGTCATTCTCACGGGGCGGTCGCCGATCAATGAAGAAAAGAAAGAAAAAATGAAAGATCTGGAAAATCTCGGCGCGGGTGTTCTTTACGCCGAAGCCGATGTTTGTGATCCGATCGGAATGGGCGACTGCATCAAGCGCGCGAAAGAACGATTCGGAGCCATTCACGGCGTCATTCATGCGGCGGGCATCGAAAGCAGAACATCCGTCTTTGAAAATGAAATCGGGAATTTCCGCAGTACGCTTGAACCGAAAATAAACGGAAGCCTGCTTCTTGACGAGTGGCTGAAAAACGAAACGCCTGATTTCATCTGCTACTTTTCATCCACATCGGCTGTTTTAGGGGATTTCGGCTGCTGTGATTATGCGGTCGCGAACAGGTTCCAAATGGCGTATGCCCGCTATAAAAACGAACAATCCGAAAGCGGAAACGCTTTTGTCATAAACTGGCCGCTCTGGAAAAACGGCGGAATGGCCGTCGGCGGTGAAGAGACGACGGGCATGTACCTGAAATCAAGCGGTCAGCGCCTGTTAGAAACAGATGAAGGCATTGAGCTTTTTGAGCGCATCATTTCTCAAGACAACACCCAGTGCCTTGTCATTGCCGGCGAAAGAAGCCGTGCCGAACGATTTTTAGGCATACGGCGGGACGATTCATTAAAAACGGATGCGCTTTTGGAAACCGTGAGCCGCCGCATCCCGGAAGAAAGCGCGGAAAAACGGCTCGAAGCGGATTTGAAAGAGCTGATACACAGTCTGCTGAAAATATCCAAAGATAAACTCGTCCTGCATAAAAACTGGGCGGAATTCGGATTTGATTCCATCTATTTAGCCAAATTTGCCGCTCTTTTGTCGAGTCATTACGGCATTGAAGTCACTCCGGCGTTATTTTACAGCTATGCCACGCTCGGAGACGTCATCAGCTATTACCTGACAGAACATAAAGAAACGATCGAAACGTTTTACCGAACGGAAGAAACCGAAACAGAAGCCGCCGCTCCGGATAACAAGGAGTATACGGATCAGGAGATCATCGCCATGATGAAACAGGTCTCTGAGGGGACATTAGATTTTAAAAGAGTGCAAGACATCATAGAAGGGAGTAAGACCTATGAATCATAAAGAACTTCTCGATGCCTACAGATCAGGAACGCTCACCATCGCTGAAGTAGAACAAAAGCTTCAGGCTTTCAAGCGGACAACTGCAAAACGTCCGCTTTCTGAAGGCCAGAAAGGTTTGTGGATGCTTCAGAAAATGTTTCCGGAGATGAGCGCATATAACATTCCGTTATGCTTTCGTTTTCAAAAGCTGGATGTCGAGACATTCAAAAACGCCCTTTTGTCCGTGCAGCGCCAGCACCCTATTTTGACCAGTGTGATAAAAGAGGAAAACGGCCTTCCGTATCAGATAGAAGATACGGATCGGCATTTTCCGATTGAAGAAATGGATCTTTCCGAATTAAGCGGGCGTGATGCGCTTACGTTTATTAAAGAAAAAGCAAAAGAACCGTTCTCGCTTGAAACCGGGCCGCTCCTGCGTGTTCAAGTATTCCGGCGGGCGAAGCGGGAGCCGATTGTGTTAATTACCATTCACCATATCATTTTTGACGGCGTCTCTCTTATGACGTTTATGTCGGCGCTGCTGGACGCTTATGTAAAAGCAAGTGAAGGCAAAGAACCTGTCATGCTTCAGCAGGCCGCAGATTATCATGACTTTGTGAAATGGGAAAAAGAGCTGCTGGAAAGCGAAGCGGGAAAAACGCATCTGTCTTATTGGAAAAAGCAGCTGAAAGGACCGCTGCCGGTGCTTGAGCTTCCGTCGGATTATCCGAGATCATCGGTTCAAACTTGCAGGGGGCAGGCGTATCAGCGCTTGCTTCCTGATGAACTGAACCGGCAGATTAAAGTTTGTGCCCAAAAAAATAATGTCAATGAATCCGTTGTGTATCTCGCTATTTTTAAAGGACTGCTCTATCAATATACGAATCAGGAAGATGTCATCGTCGGCATGCCGACGATGGGGCGTTCTGAGGCTCAATTTGAGTCTGTCATCGGATACTTTATTAATATGATCGCGGTCAGAAGCAGGGAGACGGGCGCCAAATCTTTTACGTCGTTTTTGAAGGAGCTGCAGCTGACACTGGCAGAAGGGCTGGACCATGCCGCGTATCCGTTTCCCGCGCTTGTAAAAGAATTGAAGACGGAACGCTCGCCTGCGGTGTCGCCTGTTTTTCAAACCGCGTTTTTCTATCAAAACTTCTTCCGGACAGAAGGAGCGGAAAAGCTGGCGGAACTATATCAATCACTCGGCATTGAAATGATAGAAGACATTCATCAGGAAGGCGAATTTGAGCTTGCGCTTGAAGTCTATAAAAAAGAAACGGGAACCGTCCTGCAATTTCTGTACAACCCGGATGTCTACAGCCCTTCTTTCATCGAACGAATGGCGGAGCATTATATGAAACTGGCAGAAAAGGTGCTTTCTGATCCGGAGATCGCTTTTGAAGCATGTTCCGGCCTGCTTAATCAAAAACGTGAAGCAAGCCGTTCATCCCATCAGCCGAATGAGCGCTGCATTCATGAAGTGTTTGCGGAAAAAGCCGGACGCCACCCTGACAGAGAAGCCGTCACATTCGGTGAAAACAGTCTTACATATCGCGAATTAGATGAACGAAGCACGGCGCTCGCTGTGTACCTGCAAGAAAAGGGCGTCACACCGGAATGCCCGGTCGGCATTTGTACGGAGCGTTCTTTTGAGATGGTCATCGGCATCCTCGCCATTTTAAAAGCGGGAGGCGCGTATGTGCCGCTGGACCCGGCTTTTCCAAACGAACGGATGGCGCACGTGTTGACTGACAGCGGCGTTTCAATCGTATTAACGCAGGAAAAGACGCGCGGCATGATTGAACAGTTGGCCATCGGCGGTGTGAGCACGGTGGAAATTGAAAACCGCGGACGTTCTGTCAGAGGGGCACAACTGACGCCGCGTTCAAAACCGCATCATCTCGCTTATATTCTATATACATCCGGAAGCACGGGAAAACCGAAAGGCGTCATGGTTGAGCACAGAGCCATCATGAATACGCTGCAGTTTTTAGAAGCTGAGTACCCGGTCGCTCAAGAGGATGCCTATTTGTTAAAAACGAATTACGTATTTGACGTTTCGATTTCTGAATTATTCGGCTGGTTTATCGGAAACGGACGGCTTGTCATTTTGCCGCCTGGTGCAGAAAAAAATCCGCAGCTTTGCATGGAATACATCCAAACCCACCAGGTCACGCATCTGAATTTTGCGCCCGCCGTGTTTAATGTATTTCTGGAAACGGTAAAGCGGCATACGGCATTTACAGAAGACGGCCCTGTGAAGTATGTGATGGTGGCAGGTGAGGCGTTTCCGAAAGATTTAGTCAAAAAGTCAGTTTCCATCTTCAAACATGCCAGAATTGAAAATATATACGGCCCGACGGAAACATCCATTTATGCCGCTTACTACAGCTGCGGCCAAAAGGAAATCACAAGCAGGAATACGCCGATCGGGAAACCGATTCACAACACGCGGCTTTATATCGTCGATGAAAAGCTCAGCCCCGTTCCTGACGGTGTGGCCGGGGAGCTTTGCGTGGCCGGCGCCGGTCTGGCCAGAGGCTATTACAATCAGCCTGAGCTGACGGCGGCATCATTTATTGATAATCCGTTTAGTGAAGGAGAAAAACTTTACAAGACAGGTGATTTGGCCAGATGGCTGCCTGACGGAAATATAGAATATGCCGGCCGGATTGACAGTCAGGTGAAAATCCGCGGCTTCCGCATCGAATTGGGAGCGATTGAAACGAAATTGAGCGAACATCCGGATATCCTTGATCAGGCGGTAGTTGTTCAGGAAAAGAACGGACATAAAAAGCTGATTGCTTATTATACGGCCCGCTCCGGTCATACGGCAGATGAAAAAGCGCTCCGCAACCATCTTTTATCGAGTCTGCCGGATTATATGGCGCCTGCCCATTTTATCCGTCTGGATGCGCTGCCGTTAACACCGAGCGGAAAAGTGAACCGCAAAGACCTAAAACAGCGCAAGGTAATCGTTCACCGGTCTGAAAAGACGGGCAGACTGCCGTTATCAGAAGCGGAAGCGAAAGTGACCGCAATATGGGAAGACCTGCTGAATACGGCGGGCATCAAAACCGAAGACGGCTTTTTCGATGTGGGAGGCGACTCGCTTCTGGCTGTTGCAGCGGCAGAACGCATTAAACAGGAGCTGGAATGCGATTTTACCGTCACGGATTTATTCGAACACTCTACCATTCAGGCGATCAGCCGATTTATTGTTGAAACAAAACAGGCAGCTGAATCAGAGGTGCCCGGCCAAGATGAAAGAGAAAAAGAACATACACCGCAAAACGGGATGCCGTCTTACTTTGAAGACAGTGTGGCGATAGTGGGGATTTCCTGCCAGTTCCCCGGTGCGAAAAATCATCATGAGTTTTGGAAGCAGTTAAGAGAAGGAAAAGAAAGCGTCCGTTTCTACTCGGAAGAAGAACTTCGGGAAGCCGGTGTGCCTGAGGATTTGATCGAAAATCCCGACTATGTGCCGGCATTATCGACGATAGAAGGAAAAGATCTCTTTGACCCTGAGTTCTTTCACATTTCTCCGAAAGACGCAGAATTTATGGATCCTCAGCTGCGGCTTCTGCTGCTTCATTCTTGGAAAGCCGTCGAGGACGCGGGATATGTATCGAAAGAGATTCCGAAGACAAGCGTATATATGTCGGCAAGCAATAATTCGTATCGGTCGCTTTTGCCGGAAAAAACGACAGAAGGCCATGAATCTCCCGACGGCTATGTGTCATGGGTGTTAGCGCAGAGCGGCACGATTCCGACGATGGTTTCCCATAAGCTCGGATTAAAAGGGCCAAGCTATTTCGTTCATTCCAATTGCTCATCATCATTAGTCGGTCTTTATTCAGCCTATAGAAGCATAACGAGCGGAGAATCAGAATACGCGCTCGTCGGCGGAGCAACTCTGCATGCAGCGGCCGGCATCGGCTATGTGCACCAAAACGGATTGAATTTTTCAAGCGACGGGCATGTTAAAGCATTTGACGCTTCAGCCGACGGTATGGCGGGCGGAGAAGGAGCGGCCGTCATTCTGCTGAAAAAGGCGTCACAAGCAGTTCGGGACGGAGATCACATATACGCCATGCTCAGAGGCATCGGTCTGAACAATGACGGAGCGGATAAAGTCGGTTTTTACGCACCGAGTGTAAAAGGTCAGACTGACGTCATCCAGCATGTTTTAGACAGCACGAATATTCACCCGGAGACGATTTCCTATATCGAAGCGCACGGCACAGGAACGACATTGGGTGATCCGATTGAGATGTCCGCGCTGCAGCAAGTGTATAAACGTTACACGGACCGGGAGCAGTATTGCGGGATCGGCTCCGTAAAAACGAATATCGGACATTTGGATACAGCAGCAGGTCTGGCCGGGTGCATCAAAGTCGCCATGAGTTTATATCACCGGGAGTTGGCGCCTACCATTAATTACACGTCACCGAATCCGAATATCAAATTCAGCGGTTCGCCGTTTTATGTGGCGGATAAGCGAAAACCGCTTCCGGAGAGAGAGACGCCGCACCGCGCAGCGTTAAGCTCATTCGGACTCGGAGGAACAAACGCACACGCCATTTTTGAACAGTACGAAAACAAAGCGATCAGCGGATCAAAGGACGGACAGCCGCCTTTTATCGTTCCGCTGTCAGCGAGAAATAAGCAGCGTCTTACTGCCTATGCATCTTGTTTATCCGGCTTTCTGGATGAAGCCGAAAACGATGTTTCCTTGCATGATCTGGCATTTACGTATCAGACCGGACGTGAAGCGATGGAAGAGAGAGCCGTTTTTATCAGTCATGATCGTCACGATTTGAAGCGTCAGCTGCAGGATTTTATCAACGGCAATGACCAAAACATCTTACGGGGCGAAAAAGTGAGAAGCAGAGAAGTGTCAGCTCAGGAGATGGAAGAGCTTGCGTCATGTCAGACACGGGATGAAAAGCTGAAAGCACTCGCGGCGCTCTGGGTTGAAGGAGCGCGTGTCGATTGGGGCTTATTGTATCAGGATTCCGCGCCGCAAAGAATCAGTGCGCCGACCTACCCGTTCGCAGAGGAGCGCTTCTGGCCGGAGGAAACTGTGAAGCAAACGGATACCAAACTTTTGCATCCGTTGGTACATCAGAATACATCTGTCTTGCAGGAGCAGCGGTTCAGTTCGGAATTCACGGGAAAAGAGTATTTTATTGCCGAGCATATCATTAAAGGAATGGCGATCGTGCCGGCTGCCGTTACTCTTGAGATGGCACGGGCCGCGGCGGAGAAAAGCATCGGCGGGGCAACAGAGGAATCTCTGGGCCTGCGCTTAAAGAATATTGTTTGGGTCCGCCCGGTGATAGCCGATCAGGACGCTGTCCGTGTCCATATCGGACTTTATGAAGAAGAGGACGGACAGATTCATTACAGAATGTACGGGGGTAACGATTCTATCGGTGAAGAAGCTCCTCTTTATAATCAGGGCATCGCTGAAATCATCCGGAAGGAACCGGAGGAAGCGGCGGATATTGAGCAGCTGAAGCGCCGGTGCACACAGGGAATAATCGAATCTCAAGCGTTTTACAAAGGAATGATCGGTGCTGATTACGGGCCCGGATACAAAGGGGTGCAGCTTGTATACAAAGGAGAAGACCGGCTGCTTGCTAAATTGAAGCTTCCTGAATCCGTCTCTCATACAAAAGCTGATTATATCCTTCATCCGAGTATAATGGACGGTGCGCTTCAGGCCGCCGAATATTTACAAAACGTGACGAGAGCGCTGCTTGCAGAAAGCGGGGAACCATTCAAAGCCGCATTGCCGTTTGCTTTAGAGGAGCTGGACGTTCTGAATCCGTGCGCTGATGATATGTGGGTGCACGTCACATTCAGTGCGAACAATAAAGCCGGCGATCCTATCCAAAAAGCCGATATTGATCTATATGACAATAACGGCGGGCTTTGTGTGCGGATGAGAGGTTTCTCAACGCGGATCATGGAAGAAAACGCGGGTGCCGGCATTTCGGTCAGCCGTACGGACACATTGCTCGCTGAACCGGTCTGGAAAGAGCAGCCGGAACCGGCGGCCCACGAGCCTTCGTATGAAGAGCATATCATTTTCCTTTGTGAGTACGATGAAGCTGTAAAACAGGCCGTGGAAGCAAAGCTTGAACATGCAAGCGTCATTATCTTGGACGATCGTCCCGCATCTATTGCAGAGCGGTATCATTCTTATGCGGGTCAGATGTTTGACCATATCAAAACCATAATGAAAAGCAAGCCGATGGGCCGCGTTCTTCTTCAGGCTGTTACGCGGTCAGCAGGCTTACAGCAGGTGTTCTCAGGCATTACCGGACTCTTCAAAACCGCATGCCTTGAACATTCCAAGCTGATCTGTCAAATGATCGAAGCCGAGGAGGAAGAAAGTGCTGAAGGCATAGCGGAAAAAGCGTCCGAAAACCGTATGCATGCCGAAAGCGTCCATGTGAAATATGAAAACGGCAAGCGCTTTGCCGCTGGTTGGGGAGAAATGGATATACCTCGAGCGGAGCCGGACATTCCGTGGAAAGACGAAGGCGTTTATCTCATTACAGGAGGTGCGGGAGGTTTAGGTCTGATCTTTGCAAAAGAGATCGCAAACCGTACAAAAGATGCCGTCATCATACTAACCGGCCGGTCCGCTCTCAGAGAAAAGCAGAAAGACATGCTGGAAACAGTACGTGCTGCCGGCGCTTCTGTTTTCTACGAGCAGACTGATGTCACGGACGAAGCAGAAGTATACCGATTGATCCGCAATATCCGCAAACGGCACGGCAAGCTGGACGGGATTGTTCACAGTGCCGGCATTATAAAAGACAACTACATGGTGAAGAAGACGGCAGAGGAATACCAACACGTTCTCGCTCCGAAAGTGAAGGGCCTTGTGTATCTTGATGAAGCGTCACAACATGAGAAATTAGATGTCTTTATTGTCTTTTCATCTTTATCAGGTGTGCTTGGAAGCGTCGGCCAGGCTGATTATGCGTCTGCAAATGTCTTTATGGAGATGTATGCCGAGTACCGCCGTTCTTTACAAGCCGCAGGACAAAGATACGGAAAGACGCTTTCTGTCAGCTGGCCGTTATGGAAAGAAGGCGGAATGCAGGCAGGAAAGCAGACGGAAGATATGCTGATGCAGGAGGCGGGAATCGCACCGCTCGGCACAGATGCCGGCATCAAGGCTTTATATCAAGGCTTGATGAGCGGGACAGCCCGGATGACGGTTGTTGAAGGAGATGTGAAACACATGAAAGCAAAACTGTTCCGCAAAGAGAATGATCATCCGGAAGCAGAGACCGGCGTACGTCATGACATTGATGCTGACAGCCTGCTTGAAAAAGTGAAGCATCTGTTAAAACAGCAGACGGCCTCACTGTTAAAAGTAAACATTGACAAAATTGATCCTCATGAAGAAATGACAAAATACGGGCTGGATTCTATCTCGATGACTGAGTTTACGAACCAGTTAAACAAAACGTACCGGCTTACGTTAACGCCGACGATTTTCTTTGATCATCCGACAATCCATGAATTTGCCGTTCATTTAATCAGTGAATACGAAGAGGAATTTGCCGGACGGTTTGCGGTAAATACAAAAACGGTTCAATCGGCAAGACCGGTAAAAGAGACTCAAATCACGCGCCCGGCCGTTAAGCGACGCCGCACTCTGCCTGAGACACTTCCGCAGACAGTGCAGCGGGACCAAGGGCCGGAACCGATCGCAATCGTAGGCATCAGCGGGATTTTCCCGATGGCAGAAGACATTGAAGCTTTCTGGCAGAACCTGAAAGAAGGCAAAGACTGCATGACCGAGATTCCGAAAGACCGCTGGGACTGGCGGGACTATTACGGGGATCCCGCAAAAGAAGCCAATAAAACAAACGTCAACCAAGGCGGGTTTATTGACGGAATTGCTGAATTTGATCCATTATTTTTCGGGATTTCACCCCGGGAAGCGGAGCAAATGGACCCTCAGCAGCGCCTCTTGCTGACGCACGCGTGGAAAGCGATCGAAGATGCCGGGTATGCGTCAAAGAGTCTCTCAGGCACAAAAACAGGTGTGTTTATCGGGACCGGAAATACCGGCTACGGTTCTCTTTTAGCCAATGCCGATGCGGAGATTGAAGGGTCATCCGCGGCGAATACAAGTCCGTCTGTCGGACCGAACCGTGTCAGCTATACGCTCAATCTGCACGGGCCGAGCGAACCGATTGATACCGCCTGCTCAAGCTCGCTCGTTGCCATACACCATGCCGTTTCTTCAATTGAAGAAGGAACGTGCGACATGGCTTTGGCGGGAGGAATCAATACGATTGTTCTTCCGGATGTGTATATCAGCTTTGATAAAGCGGGCGCGCTGAGTAAAGAAGGAAGATGCAAAACGTTCTCTGATCAGGCTGACGGTTTTGCCCATGGTGAAGGAGCCGGTCTCTTTTTCCTCAAAAAGCTGAAAGCCGCTGAGGCGGATGGGGACCATATTTACGGCGTCATTAAAGGAAGCGCGGTGAATCACGGCGGCCGCGCGGCATCTTTAACAACGCCTAACCCGAAACAACAGGCGGAAGTCATTAAAGCCGCATACAAAAAAGCGGGCATTGATCCGAAAACAGTCTCTTATATCGAAGCGCACGGCACCGGAACAGAACTGGGAGATCCCGTTGAAGTTAACGGACTGAAACAAGCGTTCAGCTCGTTTGCAGACGGAAAAGAGAAAGCGGCCGCCTATTGCGGCTTAGGGTCGGTCAAAACGAATATCGGCCATTTATCCCTTGCCGCGGGAGCAGCGGGCATTATTAAAATTTTGCTGCAGATGAAGCATCGGACACTAGTAAAAAGTCTCCACTGTGAGACGGTAAATCCGTACATTCAGCTTGAAGACAGCCCGTTTTATCTGGTGCGGGAGACGATGGAATGGAAGACGCAGACGGACGAACGCGGTAACGAACAGCCGCGCCGCGCGGGCATCAGCTCATTCGGCATCGGAGGCGTAAATGCCCACGTCGTCATCGAAGAATACATCCCAGAAGACAGAGAGGAAGCAGATGATTCTCATATCGATCCATGTCTTTTCGTTCTGTCCGCCAAAAATGAAAAACGCCTGAAAGAGCAGGCAAAACAGCTGAAACGTGCGCTTACTGAAAAACGGTACGATCAATCCTCCCTCGTTTCTATGGCATATACCCTCCAAATCGGAAGGGACGCCATGGAAGAACGCCTGGCGGTTATTGCCGGATCCGCAGAAGAACTGCAGGAAAAACTGTCACAGTTTATCACTGGAGATAAGCACGCGGACTTGTACAGAGGAAGAATAGACAAAGGCACGCTGCAAATGCTGACGGAAGATGAAGAAATTCAAGAAGCCGTTGAAAAATGGATGGCCCGCGGCAAATACGCGAAGCTGCTTGAATTGTGGGTCAAAGGGCTGAACGTCGATTGGGCGAAGCTGTATGGAGACCGGCCGCCTAAACGTATGAGCCTGCCGTCGTATCCTTTTGCAAAAGACCGCTATTGGGCGGCGAAACATACCGGAAAACACGAAAAAACAAGCACTGTATCTGCCGGAAAACAAGACGCGCTTCATCCGCTTCTGCACAGAAATACTTCAAACCTTGCAGAACAGCGGTTCAGTTCAATCTATACAGGAAAAGAATTTTACCTTGCGGACCATGTTGTAAAAGGCGTACCGATTTTACCGGGAGTGGCACATCTTGAAATGGCGCGCGCAGCAATGGAACAGGCATCTGAAGTTCCGGCCGGACAAGGAAGCGTCAAGCTTAAGAATACGGTTTGGGTGCGGCCGATCACCATTGAAGACGAGCCGGTTCATGTCAACATCCGTCTCATTCCTGAAACGGCAAATGACGTTCAATTCGACATTTACAGCGGCCGGGAAACAGGTCAGCCGTCCGTTTACAGCCAAGGGGCAGTATCAGTCCGCCCTGACGCCGAGGCTCCGGTCATTGATCTCCAAAAGCTGAGATCACAATCCGCCGAGACACCGTTTTCTGCAGATGAAGTGTACGATATGTACCGCAAAATCGGTTTTGATTACGGCCCGGCTTTCCGGGGTGTCAAAGCGATTTATACAGGTGGTGATTTCGTATTGGGCAGACTGTCACTTGATGCGGCTTGTGCGGACACGGTACAGGAGTATGTCATGCATCCGGGCTTAATGGACTCTGCATTGCAGGCATCAAGCATATTAACCGGAACAAATGATGAGAAACTGATGCTTCCGTTTGCGGTTCAGGAGCTTGAAGTATTCAGCGCATGCGCTGCCGAGATGTGGGTTTACGCCAGACTTTCTGAAGACCACAAAGCCGGCCAGATTGAAAAACGCGATCTTGATATTTGTGATGAAAACGGCAAGGTTTGCGTAAGGCTGAAAGGTTTGTCATTCAGAACGGCTGAAAAAGAACCTGAGAAAAAAGAAAAAGCTCCGGAAACGCTCATGCTTGAGCCGGTATGGAGCCGAAGCGATAAAACCGCCGTTCAAACGGAACCGGTTTTTGCCCGGCATATCGTGTTGCTTTGTGACACAGACGCCGGATTGAAACAAGCCGTTGAAGCCGCGGGAGCTGAATGTATTGAAATGACCTCCCAGCACGGGAAAGCGGCGGCGCGCTTCCGTGATTATACAGGACGGATATTGGAGACGCTGCAAAAACTGCTGAAGGAAGAGACGGATGGAGACGTCCTCATCCAGACGGTTCTCTCTAAAACTGATAAGCATCAGCTGCTCTCAGGGATTTCAGCTCTGTTAAAAACAGCCGGCCTGGAACATGTAAAACTGAAAACCCAGCTGATTGAAATAGAACCGGCGGAAAACGGAAGAATCACAGACATCATCAGAGAAAATAAAACACGGGCTGATGACAGCCATGTCAAATATGAAAACGGCATCCGATACAGCGCAGATGTCAAAGAAACGGCCGTGTCCGGCGGCAAAATACGCATTCCGTGGAACGACGGAGGCATTTATCTCATTACCGGAGGAGCCGGGGGCTTAGGCTTTATTTTCGCGAAAGAAATCGCCCGCAAAGTCAAAGAGCCGACACTGGTTTTGACAGGCCGTTCCGCTTTAAGCGAGAATCAGCGGATGCAGCTGCAATCGCTTGAATCACTCGGAGCAAAAGCGGAATACAAGCAGGCTGACGTAACAAACGCTCAAACTGCGGCAGACCTGGTCAAAACAATTGAAACGGAATATGGCGGCCTTCACGGCATCATTCATAGCGCGGGTGTGATGAAAGATCAGTATATCGCAAAGAAAACAACCGAAGAGTTTTACAGTGTATTGGCTCCTAAAACGGACGGATTTGTCAACCTTGATGAAGCAACCGAGCATTTAGCGCTGGACTTTTTCATTGTTTTCTCATCCATTTCCGGCGTCACCGGGAATGCGGGACAGGCGGATTATGCGGCGGCAAACGCATTTATGGACAGCTATGCGGCATACCGCAACGCACTGGTTACCGCAATGTACCGCCACGGTCACACATTGTCGGTCAATTGGCCGCTGTGGAAAAACGGCGGAATGCAAGTCAATGAAGAAATGGCGAAGCTCACCGAAAAAAGAACCGGCGTAACGCCGATGCGCACTGAAACGGGAATAGAAGCTCTTTACAAAGCATGGAGCACGGGGAAAACAAGCGTGCTCGTCATGGAAGGAAACCGAGACGTAATGCGGGAAAAGCTGCTTCAAAAGACTCCTGCAGCCGCTTTTGCACCGGTTAAGAAAACGGATGCAACGCCTGCGCCGAAAGACTTGACGGCAAAACTTCAGGAATTGCTGGCAAAAGAGGTTTCCGGGCTTCTGAAAATAAACATTGAAGAAATCGATATCGAATTGGAGTTTAATCAATACGGATTTGATTCCATTACGCTGACGGAATTCGCCAACAAGCTGAATGACACTTATCAGCTTGATCTGACACCGACCGTATTTTTTGAATATGCGACGATTCAAGCCCTGGCGCATCATTTAGCAGAAGACTATCAAACACAATTTGCCGGCAGCACACAGCCGAAAGAAGAAAAACAAAGCGGCGTAACTGATGATGGCGGCATCAGACTGGCAGGGAACAAACGATTTGCAAAAACTGCCGTACAGCCTGTTCAGACTGCGGCTGAACATAAACCGGAACCGATCGCTATTGTCGGCATGAGCGGAGTGTTTCCGAAGGCCGCAAATATTGATGAGTATTGGCGCAACTTAGAAGAGGGAAAAGATTGTATAACAGAGGTTCCGGCGGATCGCTGGGACTGGCGTGAGTATTACGGTGACCCGCTTAATGAAGCCAACAAAACAAATGTAAAGTGGGGCGGATTTATTGACGGAGTTGCGGATTTTGATCCGCTGTTCTTCGGAATTTCACCGCTGGAAGCCGAACAGATGGATCCCCAGCAGCGCTTGTTAATGATGTATGCGTGGAAAGCGATAGAAGATGCGGGATATTCCGCTAAAAGCCTTTCCGGCACGAAAACAGGCCTGTATATCGGCACGGGGAATACCGGATACGGCTCACTGTTTTCCGACCTGGATATCGGCGGTGCGTCAGCCGCAAATATGAGTCCGTCAGCGGGGCCGAACCGCGTCAGCTATATGCTTAATCTGCACGGGCCGAGTGAACCGATCGACACGGCTTGTTCCAGCTCGCTGGTCGCGATTCATCACGCCGTATGCGCCATTGAAAACGGGAACTGCGATATGGCGATCGCCGGCGGCGTGAATACTGTCGTCACACCGCAAGGCCACATCGCTTATGACAAAGCCGGCGCTCTGAGCAAAGAAGGGAAATGTAAAACGTTCTCCGACAGGGCGGACGGATTTGCCGTCAGTGAAGGTGCCGGAATTCTGTTTTTGAAAAAGCTGTCAGAAGCGGAAAAAGCGGGAGATCATATCTACGGTGTCATTAAAGGCAGCGCGGTCAACCACGGCGGACGCGCGAACTCCTTGACGACACCGAACCCGAAAGCCCAGGCGGAAGTCGTCAGAACGGCTTATGACAAAGCAGGCATTGATCCGAGAACAGTCACTTATATAGAAGCGCACGGAACCGGAACGGAGCTTGGCGATCCGGTCGAAATCAACGGCCTGAAATCCGCCTTTCAAAAGCTGTACGAAAAAACAGGCGATTCCGCCGTTTACGCGAGTCACTGCGGTCTGGGTTCGGCCAAAACCAATATCGGCCACCTGTCACTGGCAGCCGGTGTCGCGGGTGTGATCAAAGTGCTGATGCAGATGAAGCATAAAACACTTGCAAAAAGCCTCCACAGCGAGGTCATCAACCCGTATATCAAGCTGAAAGACAGTCCGTTTTACATCGTACAGGAAAAAAGAGAATGGACGGCATTGAAAGACGAAAACGGCAATCTTCTGCCGCGCCGTGCGGGAATCAGTTCTTTCGGCATCGGCGGCGTAAACGCCCATGTCGTCATTGAAGAATATATCCCGAAGGAAGAAAGAAAAACAGCTGTTTTCACACACCCTCAAATCTTTGTGCTGTCGGCCAAAGAAGAAGAACGTCTGCAGGAACAGGCGCAGCAGCTGGCGCAAGCTTCTTTTACGGATGCGGATCTTGCCGATGTTGCTTACACGCTTCAGCAGGGGCGTGATGCCATGGAAGAAAGAGCGGCCATTATCGCTTCCTCGGCCGAAGAACTGCGGGACAAGCTAAAGAGCTGTGCGAAAGGACGTTATGATATAGCGGGCATTTATAAAGGAAAAGCGGGTAAAACCTCCCTGAAATCCATTCTGGCAGGTGCAAACGGCGAGGCGGATATCGAAGAGCTGATAAGCCGCCGAGAGAATGACAAGCTTGCGGAATTATGGGTGCAGGGCGCGGATATCAAATGGGACGGCTTATATTCTGATATCAAGCCTCAACGGCTGAGTCTTCCTGCTTACCCGTTTGCGAAAGAGCGGTACTGGATCACGGACAACCGGCCGAAAGCAGAGAAACCGCAAGCTGTGCCGACGTCGCGGGTGCTGCACCCGCTGCTTCACGAAAATGTATCAGATTTAACAGAGCAGCGGTACCGATCCGAATTTACGGGACAAGAGACGATTTTCACCGATCATCTTATTAAGGGCAAGCCGGTTATGCCGGGCGTTGCCTACTTGGAAATGGCTAGGGCGGCGGTTGCTCAGGCAGTCAAAGGTCAAAAGGAACGTCCTTCTGTCACCCGCCTGAAAAACATCGTTTGGGTTCGGCCGATCGAAGCGGGAAACCGCCCGATTGAAGCGCAGATCAGCCTGAACCCGAGGGAAAACGGTGAAATCGTGTATGACGTTTACACGGATTCACAAACAGAAGCAAGCGGCAGGCAGATACACTGTCAGGGGGCTGCCGGCATTCTCAGCGCCGGGGAGGCTCCGCACCGTGATATAGGCGCACTGAAAGCTCAATGCGGCCTCAGTATACTGACTTCTGAACAGTGTTACGGCTTATTCAGCAAAATCGGCATTGACTACGGTCCCGGACAACAAGGAATTCAGCAGATTCATATCGGAAGCAATCAAGCATTGGCTGAGCTCCGGCTGCCTTCCTTCCTCGAAGAAACGGCAGATCAATACGTTCTTCACCCGTGTATGCTTGATTCAGCTTTACAAGCGACAATCGGTCTGAAGCTGCACGCAGATGATAACCAGCTGTCACTGCCGTTCGCCCTTGAAGAACTGGACATTTTCAGCCCGTGCACGACAAGCATGTGGGCGTATGTCAGCTCCCGGGGAACGGATGAAAAAATACAGCGTATGGACATTGACTTATGCGATGAGACAGGCCGGGTCTGTGTCAGAATTAAAGGGATTTCTTCCAGAATGATGGAAGGCCCCGCGCCGGAAACATCATTAAATGGAGCAAACCTTCTGGCTCCGGTGTGGGATCTCGCGGAATTCCGTGATCAAAGCCCGGCATATAAGACGGAAGAGGTTGTCTTTATCGCGGGGGATGAGGAAAGCGCGGTTTTTCAATTGCATCATCCTTCTGCGAAACGGCTTAATATCAACCCGGAGGATGAAATAGAGGCTGTTGCGGCTGAACTGAAAGCAACAGGGTCTTTCGGGCATATCGTATGGATCGCTCCTTTTCACAGCGCTGACGACATGGTAAAAGCTCAGGATGCGGGCGTCATCCAGATGTACAGAGTGATTAAGGCAATGCTTGCTTTAGGATACGGAGGCAAGCGAATCAGCTTGACTGCAGTCACAATAAAAACACAGTCCGTACAGCCGGCGGACATTATTGATCCGGCTCATGCAGGCATTCACGGTTTGGTCGGCTCGCTCGCAAAAGAGTATCCGAACTGGCAAACAAGGCTGATTGATGCCGGATGTCCGGAAGATGTTTCAAAGGCGGAGCTGTTCTCAGCGCCGTTTGATGAGCAAGGCAATACATGGGCGTACCGGAACAATCACTGGTACAAACAGCGCCTTATTCCTGTACAGCAGCCGGTGTCAAGCCGGCCCGCTTACCAACAAGGCGGCGTTTATGTCGTCATCGGCGGCGCGGGGGGCATCGGCGAGGCATGGAGCGAATATGCCGTGAAAACATATCAGGCGCGAGTCGTTTGGATCGGCAGACGAAAACATAACAGCGCCATCCAGGAAAAAATCGACAGACTCAGCCAATTCGGCCCGGCGCCGATTTATATTGAAGCTGACGCGGCAAATCCGAATGAGCTCACACGGGCGTATGAAACGATCAAACGCACGCACCCGCAAATTAACGGAATCATCCATTCCGCAATTGTTTTAGAGGATCAGAGCCTGAAAAATATGCCGGAAAGCCGTTTTAAAAGCGTGCTCGCTGCAAAAGTCAATGTCAGCGTGAATATGGCCCGCGTGTTCCAAAATGAGCCGCTGGACTTTGCTTTGTTCTTCTCATCTGTTCAATCATTTGCACGAGCGGCCGGACAAAGCAATTATGCTGCCGGGTGCAGTTTCAAAGATGCCTTTGCCGCTCATTTGGCTCAAGTCCGGCCGTATTCGGCGGCAGTGATGAATTGGAGCTACTGGGGCAGTGTCGGAATCGTATCATCTGCCGATTATCAAGAACGGATGAAACAGGCGGGAGTCGGATCAATTGAAGCGCCCGAAGCAATGGCGGCGCTTGAACGATTGCTCGGCGGCCCATTGAATCAGTTCGTCATGATGAAACAGGCGGAAGAGCCGGAGGAAAAACCGGAAGAAATGATAGAAGTATACCCTGAACATCACGGCTCGGCGATGCAAAAACTGCGAAGCTATCAGCCTAAAGTAACAAGACATGTACAACAATTGAGTTAAGGAGGGGACGGCTTTGCAAAACACTGAAGATCTTCTTTACAAACTATTGGCAGGCCAGCTGAAATCTGTCGGATTTTTTACGGAAAACGAAACGCAGCCTGTCATGCAGGGGTTTTACGGCAGGTGGCTGGAAGAAAGCATCTCCATCTTGGTGCAAAAAGGCTTTTTGAAACAGTCTGGCAGTACGTATGTGTTAACGGGTCCGATAGAGCGTGCGGACGTTCTGTGGCAAGAATGGGATGAAAAGAAAGCTCCTTTACTCAAGGACAGCAGCAAACGGGCGATGATCACCTTAGTGGAGACCGCTCTCAGAGCTTTGCCGGATATTTTATCCGGCAGAGTTTCTGCCACTGATGTTCTGTTTCCTGATTCCTCAATGGAATTGGTTGAAGGAATCTATAAAAACAATGAAACGGCAGACTACTTTAATGAGGTGCTCGCTGACACATTGACGGCTTTCATTGAAGAACGCCTGAAAGAAGACCCGAACGCGGAAATCCGGATATTAGAGATCGGAGCGGGGACGGGCGGGACGAGCGCGGCCGTTTTCAAAAGATTAAAAGAGGTCAAACCTCATGTGAAAGAATATTGCTACACCGATCTGTCAAAGGCCTTTTTCATGCATGCTGAAAAAGAATACGGTCCCGACAATCCGTATTTGACTTATAAGCGGTTTAATGTGGAAGAGCCCCCGGCTTTGCAGGGTATAGAGGCGGGTGCATATGACGCGGTAATTGCGGCAAATGTGCTTCACGCGACAAAAAATATTCGGCGGACACTTCGCAATGCCAAAGCGGTGCTTAAAAAGAATGGGATTTTGCTATTAAATGAGATCAGCAGCCATTCGGTTTATTCTCATCTGACATTCGGTCTTTTGGAAGGCTGGTGGCTGTATGAAGACGCCAAACTGCGTATTCCCGGATGCCCTGGGCTGTATCCTGAAGCATGGCAGTCTGCGCTGGAAAGCGAGGGATATCGGTACGTTACATTTATGGCGGAATCGTCACATCACCTCGGCCAGCAGATCGTGGCGGCAGAAAGCGACGGCGTCATCAGGCAAAAGCAGCCGGACGCGCCGGCGGTTGAAGAAATTGCGGCTTCCAAAGAGCCGGCTGATTTCACAGAACCGTCTTTCTCAGTCACAGACCGGACGGTGCAATTCATAAAAGAAACGTTAGCCAAGTCCATAAAGCTTGCTCCCGAGCGCATTCAGCCGGAAACCAGCTTTGAAAAATACGGCATCGACTCCATTTTGCAGGTGAATTTTATCCGTGAACTGGAAACATTGACGGGCGAGCTGCCGAAAACGGTCTTATTTGAACACACGAATACGAAAGAACTTGCCGAGTATTTGCTGGAAACTTACCCGGATAAGCTGCAACAGGCATTCGGAGCCGATCAAGCGCCTCCTGAAACGGAGCATCCGGAACCTGCAATGAATGAACCGGTGCCGCTTGTCACGGAAACACGGCGATTTATCACTGAACAAAAAGAGCCAAAAGCGCTAAAGCCGGAAACAGAAACCGTCACCGATAATCGCTCAGATCGTGACGACATTGCCATTATCGGCATCAGCGGCCGCTATCCCGAGTCTGAAACCCTCGATGAGCTGTGGGAGCATTTAAAAGCCGGAGACAGCTGTATTACGGAAGCTCCGGAAAACAGATGGAAGTCCGGTCTTCTGAAAACAATGGCAAAAGAAACACGAAAAGAAGAACGCAAAACACGGTACGGCGGATTTCTGAAGCATATTGACGCTTTTGACCATCACTTGTTTGACATCCGGGAAGACCATGTGATGGAGATGACGCCTGAGCTCCGTCTAAGCCTTGAAACCGTATGGGAAACATTTGAAAACGGCGGCTACTCGTTAGAAAGAGTAAACGAATGGCAGGAATCAGACAGCGGGATCGGTGTATTTATGGGCAGTATGTACAATCAATATTTCTGGAATATCCCGTCATTGGAAAAAGCTGCACTCAGCTCTAACGGAGGGGATTGGCATATCGCCAACCGCATTTCCCACTTTTTCAATTTAACGGGTCCGAGCATGGGCGTTACGACCGCATGCTCCAGCTCACTGAGCGCCATTCATCTCGCCTGTGAAAGCCTGAAGCTTAACAGCTGTTCCATGGCGATTGCCGGAGGGGTCAATCTCACGCTTGAACCGTCTAAATATGATGCGCTCGAACGGGCGAATTTGCTTGAGCAGGGAAGTGAAAGCAAAAGCTTCGGAACCGGCACGGGCCTGATGCCGGGAGAAGGAGTCGGAGCAGTGCTCTTGAAGCCGCTCTCCAAAGCGGTTGCCGACAAAGACCATATTTACGGGATCATTAAAAGCAGCGCGTTGTGCCATAGCGGCGGAAGGCAGATGTACACGGCTCCGGATCCGAAACAGCAGGCGAAGCTCATGGCGGCTTCCATTGACAAGGCCGGAATCAATCCGGAAACAATCAGTTATGTTGAATCAGCGGCAAACGGCTCTGTATTGGGAGATCCGATTGAGGTCATTGCCCTGACAAACGCGTTCTCGCAATATACCGATAAAAAACGATTTTGCGCGCTTGGATCCGTCAAGTCAAATCTCGGCCATTTAGAGGCGGCCTCCGGGATGTCCCAGCTCGCGAAAGTGCTGCTGCAAATGGAGCGGGAAACATTAGTTCCAACCATTAATGCAAAACCGCAAAATCCGAATATCGTGCTTGAACAAACGGCCTTTTACCTGCAGGAGAAAACCGAGTATTGGGAGCGTCTGAAGGATGCCGAGACGGGAGACATCATACCGCGGAGAAGCATGATCAATTCCTTCGGGGCAGGCGGGGCATATGCAAATCTCATCGTAGAAGAATATATCAATCCGAATTCTAATCATGCCCGTCACGGCAATGAGGAATATATTTTCCCTGTGTCAGCGAAAACAAAATGGAGTTTTGAAGCCTATCTTGAGAGACTGGCGGCCTTTTTAGAAAAGACGCCATCTCTTCATCCGGCCGCCATCGCATCCGCGCTGCAAAAAAGAACGCATCATCCGGAGTATCGGGCGGCATTTACGGCTGCTTCCGTTCAGGAACTGTCGGAAAAACTGGCCGCTTACCGCATGGATCAGCGGAATCTCAATTTCTCCGATTCTGATATCGGCCGGCGTGCGCGGCAATGGGAAAAAGGAGAGAATATCACGTTTGATCAGTTGCAGCAAGAGCACGCCGTTCATCTGCCGGCCTACGCTTTTGACCACGGGACTTCTTTTCATTTCGGTGAATCAGAAAACGCTGCCGGCGTTCAGGCGGTATACAGTGATGACGACCCATACGTGAAAGGGCATCAATTCAGCGGAGAACCGGTACTCGTCGGCGCTACATATAACAGTCTGGCAGTCGATCATTTTTGTGATCTTTTTCCTGAAGCAGAGGGAGGACATATTAAAAAACTGAATTACGTCAGCCCCATTACCGTAAAAAAAGGCGATCGCATCGAGCTGAAAACAGAATCGAAACAAAACGGGGATGGATTTGAACTGAGCATAATGCACCGCAGCCGCACGTCTCCTGATTGGAGCATAGCGGCGTATGCCGAGTGCAGCCCGTATCCGTTTCAAAAGCAGCACGCGGATCTGGCGGCCATTCAGCGCTCATACCGGGAAGTGGGCCGGATAGATGAGTTATACGGAGACGGAACGGGAACCGTCGTGTGGGGAGAAGAATTTAAAACGATCACCCGCCTGTACAAAGGCACTGATGCCGTTTTAGCGAAAGTGAACCTGAACAATAGCGACTCACAACAAGCGCATCATTATGCCATAAATCCGTTAATCGCCAACAGTGCTTACTTGGCCTCGCTTTCTTTATTGGACCAAACAGAGGCGGAAAGCTATCTGCCGTTCGGCATTAATTCCGTCACCTTCAGCAGCCCGGAAAATCTTACCGATTGCTGGCTGCACATCAAGCTGGCCAAACAAACGGGGGAAATGATTCTGATTAACGCAGATGTCATCAGCAGCCGATCGGAAGTGGTGATGCGTTTTGAAGGCTATGCCCTGAAACGGTTCCGCCCGAAAACCGAACAGATGAATCAGCCGGCCCGAACGGCTGTGAAGAATGCGGGAGCACCGATTTCTGCCGGCAGTCTGACAGATGATATCCGCAGCTACGTCCTTGGCAAGCTCGCTAAGATGATGGATGAACCCGCGCCATCTCTTCGTTCTGACGCGAATATCATGGAATTGGGACTTGATTCAGCGAGCCTGATCGGGCTGACAAAAGAGATCGGCCAAGAGGCGGACATCGATGTGAATCCAACATTGTTTTTCGAGTATCCGACCGCGGAGGAGCTGACCCGCCACTTCGCGTCAGCATATGAGAGCAAGTTTTCTCAATTGCTTGCCGATCATAAGCATTCAGAAGAGGCCAGGGTCACGGAAACAGAAGAGCGCACTTTACCGAAGAAACAGCATACGCCTTGTGATAACGCCGATATCAAGCAAGGAATCGCGATTATCGGTATGTCAGCTCAGTTTCCGCAATCCCCGGATATCCAGTCTTTTTGGGAGCACATCGTAAACGGGGATCACTGTATTACCGAAATTCCGGCGGACCGCTGGGACTGGCGCCGTTACGCCGGTGATGAGAATGACACGAGTCTCAGATGGGGCGGTTTTATTGACGGTGTCGGCGAATTTGACCCGCTCTTTTTCGGAATTTCCCCTAAAGAGGCATCACAAATGGGGCCGGAGCAATTTCTGCTTTTGATGCATACATGGAAGGCAATGGAGGATGCGGGCCTGACAAATAAGGCGTTATCAAGCAGACCGACAGGCGTTTTCGTTGCCGCGGGCAACAGCGATCCGAACAATGGAACAGCCATCCCGTCCATCATTCCGAACAGAATATCATATGCCTTGAATTTACAAGGACCGAGTGAATATTACGAGGCTGCCTGCACGTCAACGCTGGTGGCATTGCACAGGGCGGTTCAATCAATCCGTCATAACGAATGTGAGCAGGCTGTCGTGGGGGCCGCCAATATTCTGCAATCGCCGAAGGGCTTTATCGGTTTTGACTCAATGGGATATTTAAGCAAAAACGGCCGGGCGAAATCGTTCCAAAAAGATGCCGATGGCTTTGTCAGAAGCGAAGGGGCGGGCGTGATCATCATCAAACCGCTTGAGGCGGCAATTGAAGACGGCGATCATATTCACATGGTCATTAAAGGAACAGGAGTGTCTCACGGCGGTAAAGGCATGTCGCTTCACGCACCGAATCCGGCGGGAATGAAGGCCGCGATGAAAAAAGCGTACGAAGACACCGATGTTGATCCGCAAACCGTCACTTATATTGAAGCGCACGGCATTGCCTCCGAAATGGCAGATGCGCTGGAGTTTAATGCAATCAAAGCGGGTTACGGCGAGTCTGCAAATCAAGGGGAAAGCGCGCCTTGTTATATCAGCACCGTGAAACCTTGCATCGGGCACGGCGAACTCGCTTCCGGACTGGCCGCCCTTATAAAAGCGGCGATGGCCATGAAGCATCATACCATCCCGGGCATTCCCGGATTTACAGCTGCAAATGAGCAAATGGCCATTCAGAAAAGCCGCTTCCGTTTCACCGAAGACAATCAGGAATGGACACAGCTCACCGACCATATGGGCAGACCGATTCCACGCCGGGCCGCAATTAACAGCTATGGCTTCGGCGGCATGAATGCGCATGTCGTCTTGGAACAGTACAGCCCGAGCCATAAAGACAAAGAATCTGCGTGTGAACCGCAGCTTATCGTGCTTTCTGCTAAGAGCGAAGGACGTCTTAAGGCGGCCGCAGGTCAGCTGGCTGATTTTGTGCAAACTGGAGATACTCCGTCATTGCGGGATATTGCTTATACGCTTCAGACCGGCCGTGAGGCGATGAACTGCCGCCTGGCACTCGTTGCCCGCAATCAAGATGAATTGCTGGAAAAACTGAAAGAGTACAGAGCATTTTCCGAAGAAAGCAATGGAATGAAAAGCTTCTTTACAGGCAGTCAGCAGACTGGATCAGGAGATATCGGCGTTTTACTGGAAGGGACTCTCGGTACAGTCGTCACGGAGACGCTGTTGGCTGAAAACAATCTGGAAAAACTTGCATTTTGCTGGGTGAAAGGTGCGGATATACCGTGGGACAGACTCCACCAAGGCAAATCTGTTCAAAGAGTGCCGCTTCCGACATATCCTTTTGAAAACCATAAGTATTGGAACGGCGGTCAGTCAGAAGACATCAGCCTTGCACCGGTATCACAGAATCCTCAGATCCGCTGCGAGAGCGCGGCTGACATTGTGGCAGACATTTTGGGGATGGAGCCAGCGGAAATGGATCAAAATAAGCCGCTGACTGAATACGGCTTCGATTCAATCTCCTCTATTCAGCTGTTGAAGAAACTTGAGGACGGAGACAGCCGCATCAGTCTGGAGGCTCTTCAGAAATGCAGCACTGTTCAGGAGATTAGCATGCTGTTAAAAACGAACCAATCGCAGGAGGCGGGCCGAAATTTTCCAGAACTCGTCAAGCTGAATGATAGAGAAAAAGGCCGTCCTGTTTTTTGGTTTCACGGCGGAACGGGAGGCGTTGAAGCATACCAGCCATTCGCCAAAAAGAGTCAGCGACCTTTTTACGGCATACAGGCAAGAGGTTTGACAGGGAAAGAGCCGCTGCAAGGAATCGAAGAGACGGCCGCTTCTTATATGAGAATCATCCAAGCGGTACAGCCGAAAGGGCCTTATGACCTCGGCGGATATTCCTTGGGCGGAATGCTTGCATATGAAACCGCGCGCCTCTTGCAGGAGGAAGGTCATACGGTAAAAAGCGCCGTCATGATCGACACCCCGTACAGTGAAAAATGGAAAGAAAGAAAACCATCTGTTAAGTCGGTCATGCTGCAAACGATCAATACGATGCTTACAGCATATCTTAAGCCTGAAAACCTTGAAGAGGCATTAATCAGCAGAGAAGACATTACCGTCCAGGCTGAGGAAGAAGAAGTATTGAAAGAATTGACCGGCCTTGCCAAAAAGCGCGGTCTGCCAAAATCCGAAGAAGCGATCCGGATGCAGCTGGAGCAAATGATGAAGACGCAGCTCGCTTACGGAATGGAAGAGTATGACATGAAGCCGCTGCCTCATCCGGAAGCGCTGCAATGCTACTACTTCCGTAATAAAAGCGGTTTGTTCCTCGGAGATCTTGAACGTTATCTGACAGCAGAGGAAGAACAAATCCCGTTAGACCATGATGCGTATTGGAAAGAATGGGAACGCCAGATGAAACAGTTTCACCTGCTGGACGTTCACTCTTCCAATCATGTCACAATGCTGTCGGAACCAAAGCCGCAAAACGCCATTAAGGCATTCTGCGAAAAACTGTACGCAAACAAAGGAACGATCAGCGCAAATTTCCTTAAATCTTTCAGAAAAAAGCTGGACGAAACAAATGAGCTGGTAAAACGGTAATAGAGAACGGCCGGAGCAATCCGGCCGCTTTTTTATCTATATAGAACTAAATTCACTATGTACTAAATTTTCATTGTCATATTGATTTCCGTTTATAAGACATTAAAAAAAACCCTGATAAACAGGGGGCGATATTAAAATCTGACAGGCAATGTTTCAAGCCCTCTCAAAAACACATTTTTTCTCCATGTTACATTCTCGGGCGCGCCTTTCAGCTCTATATTCGGAAACCGTTTTAAAAGCGCGGTAAAGGCAATGGATGCTTCCATCCGGGCGAGCGGAGCCCCGAGACAAAAATGAATGCCGAATCCAAAAGAGATATGACGGTTCGGTGTTCTCGCTATATTTAATGTATCAGGATCATCGAAATATTCCGGGTCCCGATTGGCTGAACCGATGCCGATAAATATCATATCGCCTTTTTTAATAGAAACATCTTTATAGGTGAAATCTTCAATCGCCCATCGATTTGCCATCATGATGACGGGAGAGGTATAACGCAAAAGCTCTTCGACCGCCGTCTGGATATCTTCGGGCTGCCGCTTTATCTTCTCCATCTGGTCTTTGTGCAGAAGAAGCGCCAGGGTGCCGGAGCCGAGAAGGTTAACCGTTGTTTCAAGCCCGGCAACGACTAACAAAAACAGCATGGAATACAGCTCTGATTCACTCAGCTTTTGGCCGTCCTCTTCAGCGTAAATAAGCTTGCTTGTCAGATCTTCAGCCGGATGTTTTCTTTTTTCTTCGATCAGTGTTTTCATATATTGTTTAAATTCTTTGAGAGCCTGGTTGGTCGCATCTTGTCCGCTTTCTGACGTGTCGACCATTGCGTTTGTCCACACTTGAAATTTGGCGCGGTCCTCTTTCGGAATTCCGAGCAGTTCGGAAATGACGATAAACGGAAGCGGTGCGGCGAAATCTCTCATGATATCAGGGTCTGCTTTTGTTTCCATTTCATCCAGCAGCTCTTCTGTGATCTGCTCTATCCCGGTGCGAAGCTGCTCAATCATCCGGGGAGTGAACCCCTGATGCACCAAAGATCGAAGACGTGAATGATCCGGAGGGTCTTTTGCCAGCATATGCTCTGAGACAAAATCGATATCTTCACTGACATTCAGCTTCGCGATCAGCTCCTTCGGCATGACCCGTTTTACATCTCTCGTAATTCTGCCGTCTTTTAAAAACGCCATACAATCATCATAACGCGTGATGAGCCAAGCCGGAAAGGTGCCTCCGAAACGCTGCAGTTCGAATTTATGTATGGGGTCCTGCTCTCTGAATCTGCTTAAAACCGCAAAAGGGTTTTCGTGAAACTCGGGTGAGTGTGGGTGAAACATTGTTTTTTCCATCTGGATTTCCCCGCCTTCATGTTTTTGAAAAGACATAACAAACAGCCGGTGCCTGCCGACCGGACGGCATTCCTCCTTTTATCTGCCGAAGACACTGATCACAACGGCTCATAAGTATGTCTAAAATATATAAGGAAACAGAAGCCGGTTCAATAGACAAATCGCAAAGCCGCCATTTTCGTTGATTATCAACAAAACAGCAAACTTTTTTTGCCATTTCATCATGTGTGTTAAATCCGGCTAATATACATATTTACGCTTCATATCAACTTCTTAAGGAGGATGTGAATGAATGCGTTTATGAAATGGGCGGCAAGTCTGCTTTTGGTGATCTCTCTTCAGTTCGGCCTTACGGGCGCCGGCATCCATTCGGACAGTGCTGCTCGTGCCGCATCCCGATACGATCAGGTGCTGTATTTCCCGCTGTCAAAATATCCGGAGACGGGAAATCATATAAAAGACGCCATTTCGGCAGGTCATTCTGAGATTTGTACAATTGATCGGGGCGGAGCGGAGAATAGAAGGAAAGAATCATTGAAAGGAATTCCGACAAAGCCCGGGTTTGACCGTGATGAATGGCCCATGGCAGTCTGCACAGAAGGCGGGGCGGGGGCTGATATCAGATATGTAACCCCGTCGGATAACCGCGGGGCCGGTTCATGGGTTGGAAATCAAATGAGCGGATACTCCGACGGCACGAGAGTACTATTTATCGTTCAGTAGCTTCTCCGGTTCGCCGGAGTTTTTTTATGCTCTGAAAAAGCGGCACGCCGGCTGGACATATGAAATGGCAAAGAGTAAACTTATATGTTGGAATCAGCATGAGAAAGGATTGGATCACATTGACAGTGACTACATACCGAAATATTGCACTTTTACTTCTTTGTTTAACAGCGGGAATTGTGGATGTGATCGGTTATTTAAGCCTGGGACATATCTTTACCGCCAATATGACGGGGAACATCGTTCTGTTCGGCCTGGCGATCGGCAACTCATGGCACCTTGCCGTACTCAAATCATTAACCTCGTTAATCGGATTTATTGCCGGCGTTATTGCCGCGGCCCTGCTTGTGGGCAATAAAAAGAAATCATTCTGGCCCTCTGCGGTAACTGCCGCTTTAGCTATTGAAGGAGCTGTTTTGCTGCTGTTTGCTTTGTTCTCCTGCTTTTTTGCAGATGCCATTTCTGTTTATGTGCTGATTATGCTGCTCAGCTTCGCAATGGGAATGCAGACGACAGCCGCGAGAAAACTTGGTGTAGCGGGGATTTCCACGACCGTATTAACGGGAACGCTCGCTAATTTTTTTGAAGATCTCACCGCAAGGTTTTACAAAGCGGACAAGCGGAAGCAGTTTACGAGAGATGCTGTTTTGCGCGCGCTTGCCTTGGTTCTGTATTGCTTTGGGGCGGTCATCGGCGCTTTTGCCGAACCGGATTATAAGTTTGCCGTGATCTGGCTTCCGATTATCATTATTTTAGGCATTATGCTTTGCGCATTCACGATGTTCCACGGATATTCTGAAGAAAAAAACCAATAAAAAAACGCCGCTGGTTCAGGGCGTTTTTTCTTTTTATTGCTCTTTCCGGGTCCCGATTGTATACACGGCCCGATCTGTATGTACCTTTAATCCGTCTTGCTCCTTTTGGATGGTAATATCGCCGAGCAGAGGGATTTCATACGCATCTTGAGGAAGCGGGACATTTCCTTCCTCCGTATAGGTTGTGCCGTGCCCTTTTAAGACGAGCTCTTCGTCCGCTACATAGTCATCGGGATGGTTTGTCCGGCGGACGAGAACATCATCAAGGTGAAGCATGATCTGGTCCATATCAGAAATCTCGTTTCGGCTGTCTGTCAGCTCTCCTTTTCTGATATCAAGCGTTTGTCCGATCTGTTTTTGCAGCCATTCAGACAATTCGGTGTTTGTAAGTGCCATTGTGATTCCTCCTTTTATCTACACCATACTTATTCCCTATTTTTTTAGAAATACACTGCCTTGATTGATCTTTTTTTCTGACAGCCGGTTCTGAAGCATTCCGAGTTCCTTCATTATAAATGTTTCATCTGTTCACCTGAAAAACGGAGTCATCTGCAGGTTTAGACGACCCCGTTCTCATGATAAAAAGATTACTCTTTCGGCACGGCGTTTTCAGCGTTTACTGCGCCCGCTCCGTAAATGTTCGGATCTTCATTTGTCCATTGATCCGGACTTTGTTTGATCAATGTTTTCACTTCGTCAGGCGAAAGCTGCGGGTTCTGCTGAAGGATTAAGGCGGCAATGCCAGCACAGATCGGAGTGGCCATGGACGTGCCCGACAGACTGAAATACAAGGAGCCTACCCGGTTTGATTTCTGTAATTTGTCAAGATATGAACGCGGAGAACGGAGAGATACGATATCGACCCCGGGCGCAAGAATGTCAGGCTTCTCTTTTCCGTACACCGTCGGGCCGCGGCTTGAGAATGAAGCGACCGTATCGTCCTCATTGCCGGCCGTATTATTGTCATCATAGGCGCCTACCGTGATGACCTTCTCGCTGACACCGGGGCTTGAAATCGTTTGAGCTTCCGGACCGGAGTTGCCCGCGGCGACGCAGACGACGATTCCTTCATTCCATGCCTCTTCAACGGCCTTGACGAGCGGATCGTCCGTTTCTTTATCATATCTGAGCGCATCTCCGCCCAGTGACATGCTGATGATTCTGATCGGATTCTTCGTGTGTTCTTTATTATATTGTATGCACCATTCCACACCTTCAATGATATCAGCCAAGGTTCCTGATCCTGATTTGTTTAAAACCTTGACTCCGATCAGATCGGCTTCCGGCGCCGGCCCCTGATATTTACCGGAAGATGAAGCGCCGCTGCTTGCAATATCACCGGCGCAATGGGTGCCGTGCCCGTTGTCGTCATACGGTTCTGTCTTTTGGTTGACGAAGTCCGCAAATCCGATAACTCTGCCTTCTAAATCGGGATGCTGATAGATTCCGGTATCAATAACGGCGACGGTTACGCCTTTTCCTGTTAATACGGTGCCGTTACGGGTCACTTCTTTTGCATGAGACGATTCAGCTGCCGTATCAAGGAGCGCTTTTACTTCACGGTTTAAATAGATTTTACGGATATCCCGGCATTGCGAAAGAAGCATGTGAAGGGCGGACGGAGTGACTTCGGCGCTGCAGCAATTGATTGTTTGAAACTGCTTTTTTATGGTGCAGCGTTTTTCTTTTAATAAGACCTGTCCTGTGCTGTGAAAACCGGATTCATGGCAGCCCTCTTCAAATTCAATGATGACTGACATTTTCTTTCTGTTTTTCACCTTTTTTTCGAAAAACTTGTGCAAAAAGCAAGGTGTCCATTTGAAAGGTTTATATAACTGTAAGACGTTTTCTCTGAGCGGCCAGTCCAGCTTATGAGCATTTGACCGCACCATTTGTACCATTGAGTAACCAAACATATATACTTTTCCTCCCATTCTGGCGATTCTCTCTATACCATATGAACAGGCCGTATGTTCGGTCAGTTTGTTTGTCCTTCAGGAGAGCTGGTTACTTGCGGCTTTTTCAGGAGAAGAAATCGATTTGAAACGGAACGTTTGTTCGTTTATAATGAAGCCGGCGGAAGGAGGTATATACATGAACATAATATTGAGACATTCCTTGGAAAAACAGCTTCCGATTGATATTATATATATGAAAAAAGACGGCTCCATTTCAAAACGGACCATTATGATAAAAAAAGGGGATGAGCGGGCTGAAACGGCATTTTGCTGTACAAAAAGGCAGATGAGAACTTTTTTGACGGGCTCCATTCTGTCCTGCGCATTTGCTTCGGGAGGCGGATATTCATTTTTAAAAGCGTATTCTTGATGCCGTCCGTTTCCGGCCGTGAATCTCCCGCCCCTGAAAATTCGGGCGTTCCTCCCTTTTTTTTTGCCCTCTCTCAACCTTTTTTCACTGATGCCCGGCATTTGAGCGCTTGAACCGTGACAATCCATTGATTTTTCGAAACCGGGAAGTTTTTCACTGATGATAATGTTAATAGAATGTTAAGATAAGACCTATTGACAAAAATCCATATAATGAACATGTCATTTTTCAGAAAGGAGCAAAGAAGGAGAGCTGATGAAAAGAATTTTACTTAATGTCATCATTATCGTAGCAATGGTCTTACTAATAAGATGTGCTCATTATGCGTCAGACCCTGATCCCTCGAATTCTTCTGATACATACACAGATTTTAAAGATCTGGCTGAACACGAAGACCCCGATGATTATCATATATCGTACAATAAGCGAAAGGGGAGCCCCGTATTGATCATGTCGCCGCACGGAGGGAGAATTGAGGGCGGGGTGAGCGAGATCGTCCGCTCTTTCAGGGATGATTATTCAACCTACCTGTTTGAGGGATTAAAAGCGCATGATAACCAGACTCTTCATATTACGAGCACCAAGTTCGATGAGCCTTCAGCAGTCGAAAGCATTAAGCAGCACCATTATGTTATCGCAGTTCACGGTTATAAAGGCGACGAGAAAAATACTCTTGTCGGAGGAAGCGACCGGAAGCGGGCGAAAAAATTGGTGAGAGCTCTCGAACGAAACGGATTTTCTGCAGAATTGGCAACCTCAAAAACCGGTCTGGCCGGGGTTGACACCGAAAATATCAATAACCAGGCGCAAACCGGGCTGAGCATACAGCTTGAGATCAGCAGAAAACAGCGGGAAGCGTTTTTTGATAATTTTGATTACCGCGAAAGGGAATTTACAAAAACGGAGGAATTTTACCGGTTTGTCCGTACGATAAAAAGAGTGATCAATCAAGAGTATTCGTGAGCTTAAAAAAAGACAAACCAGTGAAAGATGAGTAAACTGAAAAAAAGGAGGTTTGTCCCTTGGCAAAACATCACTTTTATTTAAAAGCAAATTGGCCCGGAAATCGCAACGACGTCGGCGATATTAAAAGCGGCCGGCTGGAGACGGCTGTGTCCATTCCTAAGGAAATGGACGGACCCGGAGAAGGCACAAATCCTGATGAAATGCTGCTTGGAGCGGCCGCGACCTGTTATATTATAACGCTTGCGGCGATGATGGAAAGAAGCGGCCTGGATAAAGAAGATCTACATATGGAATCTGAAGGAATTGTAGACGTCACGAACGGTGTGTTCACGTACCAGAAAATCATTCACCGCCCGTTTATATTATTAAAGCCGGATGCAGCCGAAACGGATTTTACGCTCGCCAGGAAGTTAGCGCAAAAAGCGGAGTCCTCATGTATGATTTCACGAGCGGTCCAAGGAAATGTGGAGATGGAGCTTGAGGTTGAAGTAAAAGCTGCCCGCGCTTGACGAGTTCAAACGGTCAGCTCCGGGCCGTTTGATTTTTTTTAGCTTTTTGGGACTTGGAACGGTTCAGCAGGATGACGCCCGTGATGACCAAAACAAGCCCGATCATCATTTTGACTGTCATGGCCTCCTTAAAAACAAAAAAGCCGACAATTGCCGTTAAAGCTGTGCCGACACCTGACCATGTCGCGTATGCGGCGGATAAATCAAGGCTTTTCAATGAGAAGCTCAAAAACATAAAAGAGGCTCCGATTCCGGCAATGACGCCGAGAGCGGGCCACAGGTGCGTAAAACCGTCCGACAGCTTCAGCATCGTGCTCCCGAACACTTCTGATACAATGGCTAATGCCAGGCAGAGTAATCCTTTCATCAGCATGCCTCTCCTTTCTACCAATTCATCAAAATGACACCGGCCAATAAGAAAAAGAGTCCGATGACGGCCTGCTTGTCCAGTTTTTCATGAAACCATTTCGCTCCGATAATGGATGCGAGCACCGTTCCGGCTCCGCTCCATGTTGCATAGGATAAGCTGAGCGGAATGAGATTCAGTGTCAGTGAAAGCATATAAAAGGCCAATGAATAGCCTGCCACTACAAGCGCGCTCGGCAAAAACCGCGTAAATCCGCGGGAGACTTTCAGCATGGCCGCGCCGATTGACTCTGATAAAATAGCAATTGTGAGGAAGATATAACCCAGAATCATATCAAATCCCCCTCTCATCATAATCCTTATGCCTTTTGTTTAAGGCAGTAAAGTAAAATAATATCCGAACTTTGCCCGCCAAGTCAAGACATTAGGCCTATACAAAAAGGCCCCCGGGGAGGAGCCTTTTTGATTCGTCAATAGAAATACGGATAGCCGTAGCCGTAACCCCCGTACAAGTACGGATTGAATAAAGCGCTTCCGACAAGCCCCCCGACAAGCCCTCCGAAAAACGGTCCGCCGTAAAAACCAAACGGCCGTCCGAATCCATAACCAAACCAAGGCCGGCCAAATCCAAAACCCGGCCGTCCGAATCCAAATCCGAATCCGGGACGTCCGAATCCGAAGCCCGGCCGTCCGAACCCAAATCCAGGCCGCCCAAACGGTCTCATATCACTATCTGCTGCGTATGTGTATTCTTCATTCATAATTAAGGTACCTCCAAGAATAAATTTGAGATGATAACAGAGTATTCAGCCCACCAATTTTTGATTGGGCGTTTATCAAAAAAATAAAGGAGTGAGCTTTTGTGGGTCTGTATCAGTCCGATTGGTCAAAAAAACCTCCGCACACACACGCATACCGGGCGGTTACGGATGTTGTGCAGGGGCATTACCATTTGATCGAAGGCTTTTCGCAGCCGGAGAACGGCAGCAATACAGATGAGCATACACATTTCTATACGGGCATCACCTCGTTTGAAAACGCCCATTTTCATAGGTATTACGGCATTTCCGGCCCTGCCATCCCGAGGGTTGACGGAACACATTACCATGAGCTTTCAGAGACCACCTTTGCCGCCTACAATGAGCCGATTCAGATCCAGCACGGCGGCGTCGTTTACGATCCGCGGGAGGAAGGACGGAAAACGCACCGCCATACACTCAAAGGAAAAACGAGAGAAGTTGTCGGAAACGAGCCGATCGGGTGGTAGTGGACGTTTAGCGCTCAGGAAAAAGGGCAAAATGGATAGGTGCCTGAAGAAATGAATGCTATAATTAGGGGGAGATTTATAAAAGAGAGTGATACATATTGAAAAATAAAAAACAGCCTGTCGTCATACTCGTCGGACCGACGGCAGTCGGAAAAACAAAACTAAGCATCGGACTCGCGAAAATGCTGAATGCGGAAATCATCAGCGGAGATTCCATGCAGGTATATAAAGGGATGGACATCGGAACGGCCAAAGTCACCGAAGAAGAGACAGAAGGCGTGCCGCATCACCTGATTGATATTTTGGAGCCGTCCGACACTTTTTCAACGGCGGATTATCAAAAAATGGTGAGAGGAAAAATCACCGAGATTGCCGATAGAGGAAAGCTGCCGATGATTGTCGGGGGGACGGGTCTGTACATTCAGTCCGTGCTGTATGACTATACGTTCACGGAAAACTCCGGCGACCCTGTATTCCGGGAGCACATGGAGAAACTGGCAGCTGAAGAAGGGGCGGAAGCGCTTCATGCCAAGCTTGCGGCAGCCGACCCGGAAGCGGCGGCAGCCATTCATCAAAACAATACGCGAAGAGTCATCCGCGCGCTCGAAATCCTGCATGTATCGGGAAAAACAATGTCAGAGCATCTTAAAACCCAAAAACGGGAGCTGCTTTACAATGCGGTTCTTATCGGTCTTACAATGGACAGAGAAGTGCTGTACGGCCGGATTAACGAGCGCGTTGACCTGATGCTGGAAACCGGCCTTCTTGACGAAGTAAAGCGGCTGTATGATATGAATATCCGGGACAGCCAATCGATTCAGGCGATCGGCTATAAAGAGCTGTATGAATATCTTGATGGAAAAGTGCCGTTCCCTCAGGCTGTGGAGCAATTAAAACAAAATTCTAGGCGATATGCGAAACGCCAGCTGACCTGGTTTCGCAATAAAATGCCCGTTTCATGGACAGATATGACGCCGCCTGTTGATATTGAGCAGAAAAAAAAGGAAATTTTCGAGTGCATAGCAGGAAAACTGGAAATTTAATCGAAACAGTATTGTATTGAGAACCAAGGAGGACGAAACATGAAACCGATTAATATTCAAGATCAGTTTTTGAATCAAATCCGAAAAGACAATACGTTCGTCACGGTGTTTTTACTCAACGGCTTCCAGCTTCGCGGCCAGGTAAAAGGCTTTGACAACTTTACCGTTTTGCTCGAAACGGAGGGGAAGCAGCAGCTTATTTATAAACATGCCATCTCCACGTTCGCCCCGCAAAAAAACGTCCAGCTTGAGCTTGAATAGACTTTTTGAAAAAGACCATGAACAATGGTCTTTTTCTATGCGCATCTGTATATTGCAGGCTGTATATCGGAAACATAAAAGGGGGTTCGGAAAATCGTGTTCGAAAGTGAAAATGAACTGAGAAGAATCAGGATTACGCTCGTTTGGATCGCTGTTTTTTTGCTGTTTGGAGCTTGCAGCAATCATGAGACGGTGGTGACGGATGATGACGGCGGCTTGGCGGATACTGAACCGCAGACAGAAGGCATGGTGCAGCTGGAACATAATCGTTTCGGCATCGTTGAGGACGGTTACTTAAAAATATACCGCTATGATGAAAAAACGAATAAAATCGAACTGAAAAAAGAAACGGCGCTGGATGAGCTTGAATAAATTTCACAAGCGTTCGAATTTACAAAGCGGGCCGCACAAGCTACACTAAGTACTGACATTGATCATGCAGAGGGTGAGACGATTGAAACACAAGGTGATAATCAACCATTGGGAAGAAACTTGTGAAGATGATTCCTGCTATGAATATGGAACCAGCATCATCGTTGACGGCAAAGAACTGATCAGAGAGGCTTCCATCACAAGCGCTCTGAAAGCCGTACTGAAAGAAATCGGTGCTGATGTGGAGATTGAAGAAACCGTTGAAAGCGAAAAAAAATGTGATTCTTACAAAAAATAAGAATAAAAGTCTAGACTACTAAGCAGTTTTTTTTCATGTTATGATAGACATCGGCTTACACATGACACCTTGAGTAGGATGAGAGATGATTCTCGTTCTGCTCTCTTTTTTGGGCGTTAATCGGGCCGGAGCCAAAGTCCGCTCTTTCAAAAATATGAATTTTTTATAAATCGATCTCAATATGTTGTGTTTTTCTGGGAGGTTAGTATACTATATATAGTGTTAAGAGATTCATTATTTTTGATAGGTCGTGATAAGGATGGTTCAAATCATATTTGATTCAAAGACAGGGAATGTTCAGCGTTTTGTGAATAAAACAGACTTTCAGCTGATCCGCAAGGTGGACGAAACGGACCACGTGGACACTCCGTTTGTTTTGGTCACCTACACGACAAACTTCGGTCAGGTACCGGCATCAACACAATCATTTCTCGAAAAATACGCCCATCTCTTATTAGGAGTCGCTGCGAGCGGCAACAAAGTATGGGGCGATAACTTTGCAAAAAGCGCCGATACCATCTCTAGACAATATCAGGTGCCGATCTTGCACAAATTTGAACTCAGCGGCACATCTAAAGACGTTGAATTGTTTACTCAGGAGGTAGAAAGAGTTGTCACAAAATCAAGTGCCAAAATGGATCCAGTTAAATAACGAAATCATGATCCAACAAGATGGAAAATTCCAGTTTGATAAAGATAAAGAGGCTGTACATAGCTATTTTGTAGACTATATCAATCAAAACACAGTTTTCTTTCACGATTTAAAAGAGAAGCTGGATTATTTGATTGAAAACCAATACTACGAAGAGGAATTCTTAAGCCTTTATTCTTTTGAAGACATTAAAGAAGTGTTTAAGACAGCTTACGCTAAGAAGTTTCGTTTTCCTTCCTTCATGAGTGCGTTTAAATTCTATAATGACTATGCTTTGAAAACGAATGACAAGAAAAAAATCCTCGAGCGTTATGAGGACCGGATCTCAATTGTTGCGCTGTTCTTCGCAAACGGCGACACTGAGAAAGCAAAAGAATATGTGAACTTGATGATCAATCAGGAATATCAGCCGAGCACACCGACATTTTTGAATGCCGGCAGAAAACGCCGCGGAGAACTTGTGAGCTGTTTCTTGCTCGAAGTCAATGATTCCTTAAACGACATTTCACGGGCGATCGATATTTCCATGCAGCTGTCTAAATTGGGCGGCGGGGTTTCTCTTAATCTGTCCAAGCTTCGCGCGAAAGGTGAAGCGATTAAAGATGTTGAAAACGCCACAAAAGGTGTTGTAGGCGTCATGAAGCTTCTTGATAACGCGTTCCGTTATGCTGACCAAATGGGGCAAAGACAAGGCTCTGGCGCGGCGTACTTAAACATTTTCCACCGCGATATCAATGACTTTCTTGATACGAAAAAGATTTCTGCGGATGAAGATGTGCGTGTCAAAACGCTTTCTATCGGTGTCGTCATTCCGGATAAGTTCGTTGAGCTTGCACGTGAGGACAAAGCGGCTTATGTATTCTATCCGCACACGATTTATAAAGAATACGGCCAGCATATGGATGAGATGGACATGACGGCGATGTATGAGGAGCTTGTCGACAACCCGCGTGTCAAAAAAGAAAAAGTGAATGCGCGCAAATTGCTTGAAAAGCTTGCCGTTCTCCGTTCTGAGTCAGGTTATCCGTACATTATGTTCCAGGATAACGTAAACAAAGAGCATGCGAATAACCACGTATCAAAAGTGAAATTCTCGAACCTTTGCTCTGAAGTGCTTCAGGCGTCACAGGTTTCGGCTTACACAGATTATGACGAGGAAGACGAAATCGGCCTGGACATTTCCTGCAACCTTGGTTCATTAAATATTCTGAATGTCATGAAACATAAATCGATTGAGCGCACGGTGAAACTCGCGACGGATTCCCTGACTCATGTATCTGAGACGACGGATATCCGCAACGCGCCGGCAGTCAGACGCGCGAACAAAGCGATGAAGTCGATCGGTTTAGGCGCCATGAACCTTCACGGCTACCTGGCCCAAAACGGCATCGCTTATGAAAGCCCGGAAGCAAGAGATTTCGCGAATACGTTCTTTATGATGGTGAACTTTTATTCCATCCAGCGTTCAGCTGAGCTTGCGAAAGAAAAAGGCGAAACGTTTGAGCATTATGAAGGCTCCACTTATGCAACGGGAGAATATTTCAATAAATACATCGAAAAAGAGTTCTCACCGGCATACGAAAAAATCGCTGCGCTCTTTGAAGGCATGCACATTCCGACAATCGAAGACTGGAAAGAGCTGAAGGCGTTTGTCGCTGAAAACGGCATGTACCACAGCTACAGACTGTGCATCGCGCCGACAGGCTCCATTTCCTACGTCCAATCCAGCACGGCGTCCGTTATGCCGATCATGGAACGGATCGAAGAAAGAACATACGGAAATTCAAAAACGTATTACCCGATGCCGGGGTTAGCGTCTAATAACTGGTTCTTCTACAAAGAAGCTTATGATATGGACATGTTCAAAGTGGTGGATATGATCGCGACAATCCAGCAGCATATCGATCAGGGAATCAGCTTTACCCTGTTTTTGAAAGATACGATGACAACTCGTGATCTGAACCGTATTGATCTGTATGCCCACCATAGAGGCATCAAAACCATTTACTATGCAAGAACGAAAGATACCGGGCAGGACAGCTGTCTTTCTTGTGTCGTTTGATTAAAGGAGAGTTTACAGTGACAAAAATTTATGACGCAGCAAACTGGTCAAAGCATGAAGATGATTTCACCCAAATGTTTTACAACCAAAACGTAAAGCAGTTTTGGCTTCCGGAAGAGATCGCATTAAACGGCGATCTTCTCACTTGGAAGTATTTGGGAAAAAATGAGCAGGATACGTACATGAAGGTGCTCGCCGGCCTGACACTGCTTGATACAGAGCAGGGGAACACGGGCATGCCGATTGTGGCCGAGCACGTCGAAGGCCATCAGCGGAAAGCGGTGCTGAACTTTATGGCGATGATGGAGAACGCTGTCCATGCGAAGTCGTACTCTAATATTTTCATGACCCTTGCACCGACTGAAACGATTAATGAAGTATTTGAATGGGTTAAACAAAATAAATATTTGCAGAAAAAAGCGCAAATGATTGTCGGGCTTTACAAAGCCATTCAAAAAGATGATGAAATTTCACTGTTCAAAGCGATGGTTGCTTCCGTCTATCTGGAAAGCTTCCTTTTCTACAGCGGTTTCTATTATCCGTTATATTTCTACGGACAAGGAAAACTGATGCAAAGCGGTGAGATCATTAACCTGATCCTTCGTGACGAAGCGATTCACGGCGTGTATGTCGGTCTCCTTGCTCAGGAAATTTATAATAAACAGACAGAAGAGAAAAAAGCAGAGCTTCGTGAATTTGCGATTGACCTTCTGAATCAGTTATATGAAAATGAGCTTGAATATACAGAGGACTTGTACGATCAAGTCGGACTCTCACACGATGTAAAGAAATTCATCCGCTATAACGCCAATAAAGCTTTGATGAACTTAGGGTTCGATCCTTACTTTGAAGAAGAGGATATTAATCCGATCGTATTAAACGGATTAAACACCAAAACAAAATCACATGATTTCTTCTCCATGAAAGGGAACGGCTACAAAAAAGCGACGGTAGAACCGATTAAGGACGAAGATTTTTATTTTGGCCAAGATGAAGAGCAGATATAATATCTGCTCTTTTGGCTTGAATGGAGAGGTAAGACAGGAGGAACGGGCATGAATAAAATGGATGAAATCATCTTGGCTGCACCGCGGAGTGACGTCTTTCAAAACGAAATGCTGACATTTCAGGGAGTCAACAGCGAGGATGAACGTATCGTAAACATTATGGCTCAAATTGAGGCGCATTTTTTTGAAATCAGAAGAGGCGACGCGGAAGAGGACCCGCGATTTAAACAGCCGATTCCGTATGTCGTCATCCGCCGCGATGATGAGGTGTTTGTGTATGAACGGCTTGCGGGCGGAGGGGAATCGCGCCTCCATAATAAGCTTTCTCTCGGTTTCGGCGGACACATGAACCCTATGGAAGGGGCGGCTTCATTTTCGGAAGTGCTGAAACAGAATACCGACCGGGAGCTGGCGGAAGAACTGTACATTCGCGAGGAGGACAAACAAAACATTGTCACACTCGGCCTGATCAATGATGATGAAAACGATGTAGGGAAGGTGCATATCGGCATCCTTTCTGCGCTCCAGTTAGCGTCTGCGGCACAAGTCGAAGTGAAAGAAAAAGATCAAATCGCCGGGCGCTGGATGAAACTGAGCGAACTGAAAGAGGAAAATGTGTATCAGCGTCTTGAAGCTTGGTCTCAGTTTGTCGCCGATATACTTTAATAACAAAAAACCCCCGTTCGTCCCAAAAAAGGGAGAGCAGGGGTTTTTTCATTTAGTCTTGCACAATGAAGGCATCAAATCCGGCTTTTTCGGCCCGTGCTGCCAACGCTTCAGCATTATCTCTGGAAGAGAATGCGCCGATCTGCACTTTAAATAAGCCGCCTTTTGGAAGCACAATCGCGTCAAAACCTTTAGACACCGCATCGGCGGCAAGCGCATCAGCATTTGCTTTCACTTTGAATGCACCGATTTGCACTTTATAAAAGTCAGCCTTTTTTTTTAGACCGAAAGCTTGCTCCAAGCCCTTGGCATGTCCTCTTGCAAGGCTTTCAATAAAACTGGCTGTTTTCAGTTTGTTTGCATCAGCTGACGTATCAACAAAACCATTCTCCGTCAAAATCGCCGGCATACTTGTCTCTCGCAGCACATGGAAGTTGGCTGTTTTTTTTCCTCGGTCATTAAAACCTGATGCTTGAATCACTTGCGTGTGGACGGCTGATTGGTAAGTCGAGGTCGGCGCTCCGACACCGGGGTAAATATAGCTTTCGAATCCGGTTCCGCCTCCTGAGTTAATATGAATGGATAAAAAATAATCTGCGCCCCAGCTGTTGGCGGCATCCGTTCTTTCCGTCAGGCTGACCGTCTTATCGCTTGTCCTGCTCATCGTGACAGAAACTCCTTCATACTCATTCGTCAGAATCGTGCGCAAAGCCAGCGCGATCTCCAGCGTGACCGCTTTTTCCTGAAGTCCGTTTCCGGTTGCACCTGAATCAGTTCCGCCATGACCGGGGTCTATAAAAATTTTAACCATTCTCCATCACCTCATTACAGCATATGATGATATTCAAAAGGTGCTTGTACGGCTGTCATTCATGAAAAAAATGAGAAATATACCCAACATTTCCCGGAAAATAAAAATAAATGGTTTGTCCTCCCGTTTCTGCTGAATACAATAAGAAATGAAAAATATTTCTCGGGAAAGCGCAGGATTCAACATCATTCCCGAAGAGAACGGAAAAAGTGACAGATAAAGAGGAAAACAGGTCTCATGATGATAGGCGGATGTCACGGAACCGCTTCATCATGAGTAAGATAAAGAGAGAACAGAGAGGTGAGCATGTTGGAGCGCGCTGTAACCTATAAAAATAACGGACAAATTAACATCATTCTTAATGGCCAAAAGCAAGTGCTGACAAATGCGGAAGCTGAGGCGGAATATCAGGCCGCCCTGCAAAAAAATGAAGCCAAGCACAGCATTCTGAAAGAAATTGAAAACGAAATGAACACATTAGTGGGTATGGAAGAAATGAAACGCAACATTAAAGAAATTTACGCGTGGATATTCGTCAACCAAAAACGGGCCGAACAAGGGCTGAAAGTCGGAAAACAAGCTCTTCATATGATGTTCAAAGGGAACCCCGGCACCGGGAAAACCACCGTCGCGAGACTGATCGGCAAGCTTTTCTTCGAAATGAACGTGCTTTCCAAAGGACATCTGATCGAAGCGGAACGTGCCGATCTGGTCGGTGAATACATCGGACACACGGCGCAAAAAACGAGAGATCTGATTAAAAAATCGCTCGGCGGCATTTTATTCATTGATGAAGCATACTCACTTGCAAGGGGCGGAGAAAAGGATTTCGGTAAAGAGGCGATTGATACGCTTGTCAAGCATATGGAAGACAAACAGCATGAATTTATTCTGATCCTGGCAGGGTACTCGAGAGAAATGACACATTTCCTGTCATTAAATCCCGGCCTGCAATCGCGTTTCCCTATCAGCATCGATTTTCCGGATTACTCTGTCACTCAGCTGATGGACATCGCAAAGCGCATGATAGCAGAGCGGGAGTATCAATTAAGCCAGGAAGCCGAGTGGAAGTTAAAAGATTACTTAATGACAGTGAAAAGCACGACAAGCCCCATTAAATTCAGCAACGGGCGCTTTGTCAGAAACGTGATTGAAAAATCGATCCGCGCTCAGGCTATGAGACTTTTAATGGGAGACCAATATTTAAAAAACGATTTAATGACGATCAAGAGCCAGGATTTACTTATAAAAGATGAGGCGGCAGCTCACGAATAGACCTCTCAGCCGGTCTGAGGGGTCTCTTTTTTATTTCTCTCTTTAAAACCCGCCGGATGTGTGGTATACGCCCTGCGGGTTTGGTATGATAGTACTACTGCCCAATACGACACAGAAAGGAACATCCATTTGAACGAACAGGAAGGAAAAAAAGAAACGGTCATTTTGGTCGGCTGCCAGCTTCCGCACATGACAGATGAGCACTTTGAACATTCCATGGAAGAGCTTGCTTCATTGACAAAAACGGCTGACGGAACGGTGCTGACCCGGATTACGCAAAAACGGAACAGAGCGGATGCCGCTACATATATAGGCAAGGGGAAAGTAGACGAGCTGAAGGCGCTGTGTGAAGAGCTTGAAGCGGATCTGGTCATTTTTAATGATGAACTGTCACCGAGCCAGCTTAAATCACTTGCCACTGCAATTGAAGCGAAGATCATCGACCGCACGCAGCTTATTTTGGATATTTTCGCAAAAAGGGCGAAGACGAGAGAAGGAAAGCTTCAGATCGAATTGGCCCAGCTTCAATACGCGCTGCCGCGTCTGAGCGGACAAGGAATCAATCTCTCAAGACAAGGCGGCGGAATCGGGACGAGAGGGCCCGGTGAGACAAAGCTTGAAACAGACCGGCGCCACATTAGAAACCGCATACACGAAATTAACGTGCAGCTTTCAACGGTTATCCGCCACAGAAGCCGTTATCGGGAGAGACGAAAAAAGAACGGCGTGCTTCAGGCTGCACTCGTCGGGTATACCAATGCCGGAAAATCAACATGGTTCAATCAATTAACGAGCTCAGACAGCTATGAAGAAGATCTGCTGTTTGCAACACTTGATCCGATGACGAGAAAGATGGCGCTCCCAAGCGGCTACAGCGTCCTTTTGTCTGATACGGTCGGCTTCATTCAGGATCTGCCGACGACGCTGATTGCCGCTTTCCGCTCAACACTTGAGGAAGTGAAGGAAGCAGACTTGATCATTCATGTCATTGATTCATCCAATGAAGATTATGCCGGGCATGAACAGACTGTCCTCGGTCTGTTAAAAGAGCTTGAGGCAGATGATATTCCGGTGCTGACCGCTTATAACAAACGTGATGAGACACTTCCTGACTTCATCCCGACAGCGGGAGAAGGCCACATCATGATCAGCGCCAGAATCGCCGGGGATGAAGCAAAACTAAAAGCGGAAATCGAAGCTTATTTGCGCCAGGAGCTGATGACGCCGTATGAAGTTCATGTGCCTGCCGCCGAAGGCAAATTGATGTCACGCATCAAATCAGAGACCATGATCGACAGCCTTTATTTTAATGAAGAAAATGAACGCTACGAAGTCTCAGGTTATGTACAGGAAGAACAAAGCATACTCGGAGAACTGAAGAAATTCATGTAAGGAAGGTATACACAACATGTTTGACACACTGACCCACGGCGCTCTTTTACAAAAGGCCGCCGAAGAAACAGAAGCGGAAATCTCCGCCGTTCATAAAGGAATAGAAGAAATCAGTGAACGGAATGAATGGAGAGTCCTGCAAAGCTACAGAAAACATAAAGTAAGCGATACGCATTTTACGCCTTCAACGGGATACGGTTATGACGATATCGGACGAGATACACTGGAGAAGATCTATGCTGATGTGTTCGGAGGAGAGGCGGGACTCGTGCGGCCGCAAATCATTTCCGGAACGCATGCGATTTCAATCGCGCTCTTCGGTGTGCTGAGACCCGGGGACGAATTGCTTTATATTACAGGCAAGCCTTACGATACACTCGAGGAAATCGTCGGAGTAAGAGGCGGGGAGTATTCAGGCTCGCTTAAGGAATTTCAAATCGGATACAATGCAGTCGATTTAACATCAGAAGGCAGAGTGGACTTTGAAGCGGTCCGGGCTGCAATCCGGCCGAATACAAAAGTGATCGGCATCCAGCGTTCAAAAGGATATGCGAATCGTCCGTCTTTCAGAATAAATGAAATTGAAGAGATGATTCGTTTCGTAAAGGAAATCAAAGAAGATGTCATTGTTTTTGTGGACAATTGCTACGGAGAATTTGCAGAAGAGCGGGAACCCTGCCACGTCGGAGCGGATCTTATGGCCGGCTCCCTGATTAAAAACCCGGGCGGCGGCCTTGCTAAAACGGGCGGCTATCTTGTAGGGAAAGCCAAGTGGATTGAGGCCTGCTCTTACCGGATGACCTCCCCGGGAATCGGAAGTGAAGCCGGGGCTTCGCTTTATTCACTGCAGGAAATGTATCAAGGTTTCTTTCTCGCTCCGCATGTAGTGGCACAAAGCTTGAAGGGAGCGGTATTTTCCGCCCGTTTTCTTGAAAAGCTCGGCTTTACGTCAAACCCTGCATGGAATGCGCCGAGAACGGATCTGATTCAATCAGTTGAGTTTCAGGACCCTGATAAGATGATTGCTTTTTGCCAGGCGATACAATATGCTTCACCGATTAATGCGCATGTGACGCCTTATCCGAGCTATATGCCGGGATATGAAGACGATGTCATTATGGCAGCGGGCACTTTCGTACAGGGAGCAAGCATTGAATTATCAGCAGATGGACCTATCAGACCGCCTTATGTGGCGTATGTCCAAGGAGGATTAACCTACGCGCACGTGAAAAATGCGATTTGCAGCGCCGTAAATGCTTTAATGGAAAAAGAGCTGATCTAGGCCGTTTGCAATTTTCAAAGAATTTGATGTTAAGGTTCCTTACATTGTGTTGACACAAAATATAACATCACCTATAATGAGACTAAGATAAGAAAAGGAGGAAATTGAGATGAGTGATAACATTCGCCGCTCAATGCCTTTATTTCCAATTGGGATTGTCATGCAGTTAACAGAACTTTCTGCCCGGCAAATTCGATATTATGAGGAAAATGGATTGATATTTCCAGCGAGAAGCGAAGGAAATAGACGATTATTTTCATTCCATGATGTAGATAAACTGTTAGAAATCAAAAATCTGATTGAACAAGGCGTCAATATGGCGGGGATCAAACAAATTCTGGATAAGGCATCTGCCGAACCGGAAGAAAAATCCGAAAAAACCGCCAAACCGATGAAGCACGATCTGTCTGATGACGAACTCAGAAAGCTTCTGAAAAACGAACTGATGCAGGCAGGCCGTTTCCAGCGGGGAAATACTTTCCGCCAAGGTGACATGTCCCGATTCTTTCATTAATCCGTTAGCAACTGTTTTGCTATATACATTTACCTTTTAGAGGAGGAGTTTTACAAAATGGCAAAGTACACAAGAGAAGACATCGTAAAATTAGTAAATGAGGAAAACGTAAAGTATATCCGCCTTCAGTTCACAGACATTCTCGGAACGATTAAAAACGTGGAAATTCCTGTGAGCCAGCTTGAAAAAGCACTTGATAATAAATGCATGTTCGATGGTTCTTCCATCGAAGGTTTTGTCCGTATCGAAGAGTCTGATATGTACTTATATCCTGATCTGAACACATTTGTAGTCTTCCCATGGACGGCTGAAAAAGGTAAAGTAGCACGCTTCATCTGTGACATTTACAATCCGGACGGCACGCCGTTCGAAGGTGACCCGCGTAACAACCTCAAACGGATTCTGAAAGAAATGAAAGAACTCGGTTTCAGCGATTTCAATCTTGGACCTGAGCCTGAATTCTTCCTGTTTAAATTAGATGAAAAAGGCGAACCGACGCTTGAATTGAACGATAAAGGCGGATACTTCGACCTGGCTCCGACTGACTTGGGAGAAAACTGCCGCCGCGATATCGTGCTTGAGCTTGAAGAAATGGGCTTTGAAATCGAAGCATCTCACCATGAAGTTGCTCCGGGTCAGCACGAAATCGATTTTAAATATGCCGGTGCCATCCGTTCTTGTGACGACATCCAAACTTTCAAACTGGTTGTCAAAACGATCGCCCGCAAACACGGTCTGCATGCGACATTCATGCCAAAACCGCTGTTCGGCGTAAACGGTTCCGGTATGCACTGCAACCTATCACTCTTTAAAGATAGCGTTAACGCATTCTTTGATAAAGACGCTGATCTTCAGCTGAGTGAAACAGCAAAACATTTCATTGCCGGTATCGTAAAACACGCGACAAGCTTTACGGCTGTCACAAACCCGACGGTGAACTCTTACAAACGCCTTGTTCCGGGCTATGAAGCACCTTGCTACGTGGCATGGAGCGCGCAAAACAGAAGCCCGCTGATCCGTATCCCGGCTTCCCGCGGCATCAGCACGCGTGTTGAAGTCCGCAGCGTAGACCCGGCGGCAAACCCGTACCTGGCGTTAAGCGTATTGCTTGCAGCAGGCCTTGACGGAATCAAAAATAAACTTGAAGCACCGGCTCCGATTGACCGTAACATCTACGTCATGAGCAAAGAAGAGCGCATGGAAAACGGCATCGTAGATCTTCCGGCGACACTGGCGGAAGCTCTCGACGAATTCAAATCAAACGAAGTCATGGTTGCAGCGCTCGGCGAGCACCTGTTCGAACACTTCATCGAAGCAAAAGAAATCGAATGGGATATGTTCCGCACACAGGTTCATCCGTGGGAGCGCGAACAATACATGTCTCAGTATTAATCTCTCAATCCCTTGGCACTATTGGTGTCAGGGGATTTTTTGGTTTCTTAACAAGTTTAATATCTTAATATAAATCAAGTATCACCCACAAAACACCCACAAAACACCCACAAAAAATCAATAAAAAATTACTCCATAAGTGTGGAGATATAGTCCTCGTACTTATTCATTGAATCTCTGTCAATCTTTTTGCTGATGTGTGAGTAAATATTTGACGTAACTTGAATACTTTTATGATCCAGTCGTTCTTGTATTATTCGATATTTGAAAGGTGAATACTCGGATCATAAACATAGTGTAAAACAGACCATAGATAAAATTATTAATTATTACATGGGCATTGATCAAGATATTAATAGAAAAATAGACGACTGGTTCAATCATGATTTTGAATCAGTTATGAAAGTGATGAAATTACTCGTTCTCTTTTGGGAGAACGGCTGGGGAGCTAAAAGAATCCGTTTCAAACTTTGAGAGCGAGGAAAAGGACCAGCTTTCCATAGAAATTTATGATGGGGACATGTCGTATTTTAAGGGGAAGAAAGCATGACAATTATTCACTGTAACTAATCGGAAACGGAGTTAAAAGAAATTCTGGGCAGCATGGTCATAATTGTGGATACGAGGGAGCAAAAAAATCAGCATGTTCTTGATTATCTCCGTAAAAAGAAAGCGGCAATTAAGTTCAAAGGAAATTGGAATGCAGCAATTGCGGAAAAACGGAGTGGACGAGCTGGTGCAGTCGAGAAAAGACCGCTCCCGTTCTGAAAATGAATTGATTCGGGCATCCAGGCATCCTTTCACTCTTCTGGTGGAAGACCTGGAAGGATACCAAAAGATTCTCATCGGGAAATATCGTTCAAAGTATGAACCGAAAGCGTTGCTGGGTAGCTTGAAAACATTTGAAGTTCGTTACAATTTTTCAACGGTATTTATCAGACCTACGCTACCGGAAATTACATTTACCACCCCTTTCGTTATATGGCCCGGGAACTGTTGAAAGGCGGGCTTGTGTGAATTAAATCTTAAGAAGATCAAAAGAAGGAAATAGTAATGGGATTAGTCAGGAACATTGTATTTGGAGATTTTGCGTGCATTGGAACCGACCGTGAGTTTGTTTTAGTTATTAAAAATAAAATATACGGCCCTTTAAGAATTGAAGCAATGCTTAGGAAAATAATGTTGTAATTGAAAAAGATTAAGAAGCATGAAACTAATAAAAAGATAAAGGGGCTATAATATTACAGCAGAGCATGTGCAAACTCTGTTTAAATGTCAAATAAATTTATTCTAGAAAGAAGAAACTACTCCATTGCACTATAGGATGCTACTCCATCAAACTTTCGTTGGCTGATTTGTACACCGTTTATTCTGCATTGTCCTGAAGGGTTTTGTATTGGATAGACTACATATAAATGTTCTCTACCACGCGAGTCAAAGAATACTCTGTGAATAAATACACGTGTACCAACTTTCCAAAATTCAGTGTCTGCAGGGGCTCTAACAATTTGGCCTACGCGACCTTCATACTTTCTTTGATCGAATTCATCATGAATTCGATATGAATCAAATTCTTGGTTAACTGAATATGGAACAAAATAAGGGTAATACACTGGATACATTCTCAAACAGCTCCTTTGGAAAATTATTTACAGTGGCATCTTATTTCCAAATTATGTATTATGTGTTTGGTAAATTTTATCGTTCTTGTTTTAGGTATTTAATCACGCGCTTGGGTTTTTATAAACTTGATATTGAATAAAACATTGCCTAATTATGAAAGGAGGACGGGTGTGACAGAACAACTTTCATTCCTTCATCCAGTAAATTGAAGGCAGTCCGTAAAATTGTAATCAAACAACTCAAAGATTATCGAGCATTAAAAATACAGCTTGAGAATAAAAAGGAATCGGTTGACGTTGCATCAGCCCGTTTTCTTCAATCAGAGATTCTTTCATATATTAAATGAACTGAAGGTTAGCAGATGGAAAGGGCGTTAGAAAACAGCCTGGACGATGAAGAACGCATGATCATTGAGAAAAAATCCTTAGCAGCCAGCCAAACGAAAGACATCCATATTTATATGGAACCTGGGATTTCAGTATATGCTGGAGCAATTGCAGGGGCAATGTTTGCTGGTAAGTATGCCATAAAAAAAGTATCCGATAATGGAAAGTACGGAATTTCTTATAATTGGATAATTGGTACCCCTGTTGTTGTACCCTGGAGAAATGGTTAATTATTAAGGTGGTAATGTCAAATGAATCGTATATTAGTCTCAATAGCTATTATTATATTCCTGATTGAATATATTGTAGCTCCACTCACAGATATAGATACCGGAAAATACGGCACGTTTATAGGCTTAATATTATTGAGTATTACGGTTCTAAGGCTATCTGATAATGACAAATCATAAAATTTTGAAGGGAGCAGACTTAGGTCTGCTCTTTTTTGTTTATTTTATTTGGGTGTAAAACACGACAAATAAGCGTCAAATTTCCGACAAAACAGGGAACAAATTGGGGGAGAAAAGGGGGACTATTTATGTTTGAAATCTCGATAAACTTAACCTATCAACAAAACACGGGTGACGCGCCTAACCCTTATTAATGGCGTATCCGGATACGGGACAAAGGTGTTGAGGAATGAAGCCGAACGAGAGGAACATTCTGAACCTGGATAGCAGCTAGTCTGCGGCGGCCGTATCGGGGAATAGTAATTTCGTTTTACCTTCGATCTTACTGTACTTGGCTTCCTCTCGAAGTATGTGTGAGGCGCAATTCTTATTAAGCGATTAGCATAAGGAGTTGATAAAAAAGAGCAACTCGAAAAGCGTGACAAACTGTAAAATACAGACGGGTTTCAGTGTTTTACCCTTAATAAAAAGACCGGGGTGTTGTTATCGCCCCGGCTCTGTAATAAAAGATGCCCATCAAAGGGCTTGCTCATCTGATATTCATGATAGACCTATTCCTTCAGGTTCTGAGGCTCAAGGGAGGTCTGTTTTTTTCTTATATACGTCAACAGTGCGTTATAAATGGCTCGAATAAACCATTTATATGTAAATAAGGATATTATAAGATTTCTTCATTTTCTTTTGAAATTTGATTTCTTTTAGGATGAAGGCTAAATGAAGCCAATTATGCTCTAAAATGGAACCGGCCATTTTTATTTTCAAAAAGCAGGAGCTTCATCAATTTTGATACGAAGTAAACTATAAGGTTTCTGTCGTAAGTCTTTTCCATAATGAAATCTAGCCTGCCGATGTAATTGGTTCACGATGACGTATAAGTATCCATCCGGACCAATCGAAAAAGTATCCGGCCATAAAATTCTCGGATCATGTGCGATGGTTTGCATTGTGCCATTCGGCAGTATTTTTCGAATACTATTGTTCTCGTAATCTCCGGCATAAATGGCTCCTTTTGCATCTGTAATCATTCCATCAGACGCACCTTTTTCTCCCCAATACGCCACATGATAAAGTAAATCCATGTCCGGTATATTTCTATCTCTCAGGGCTTCTGTTGAGATCGAGAACAAATGGCGGCTGGTCAGTGGACAAAAAAATAATACCTTTCCGTCAGGAGAAATCGCAATACCGTCGGATGCCAGCCTAAATGGGGAAGTTGAACCATCCCTGTTACGATTCATCAAAATTTTGCCTTCTACTTTCGGTATAAAATAGGAATCCGGTGAAGTTGGATTTGTTCCATTTAACCGTCTGCATGCATTTCCGGTTTCCAAATCAACGACGATAATCGCTCCTGGTCCTTTGGAAGAAGAATCCGTTATATAGGCATAACCTGCAGTTCCAACACGAAAATCAAATCGGACATCATTCAGGTAAGTTGTTGGCAGGACAACATCTTCTGTAAAGGTATACACTCTTCTGATTGTATTGGTTTTTAAATCAACAGCGACTAATTTTGCCCCGCCTTTAATTGGTTCAGAAAAATTGGGCGCCGCTGTATCTAGTACCCAAAGCGTTCCCCTTCCATCAGCAACTACACTTTGGGCACTGATGAAAGTCATTTTGATAGTCTCGGGGTTAACCAAATTAGTTTGTAAATCAGGATAAGGCTGCAATTTATCCCCAACTATTTCTGCCACCGTAAATTTAACATCGTCTCCCCATTTCGGAAAACAAATGAAAATACGACCGGTTTCTGAAACAGTAACACCGGTAGGCATAGCTCCATAAAATGCATAAACCAGTTCTAAATCACCAAAATACTTTTCAAAAGGCAGCATAGGTTTCATAATATCCTCCTCAACCAATTAAACGGGATATCACTTATATATGATTCTCATTTTTTCTAGTGCCTGTTTATTAATACGTTTTTCTATACGAAAAGATGATGGAAGTGCTTATCATTTTATAAGTCAGTCAGGTGACACAGGGGGTTTTTACTTAACGTCTGTCGAAGCAGTCGGCAAACAACATGGTATGTCCTTTGGTCGGTTTTAAATTCTCTGAAAAAAGAGTTGAAAAAGCAGAAAAGATTTTATAATATGAAATCAAGTTAGTTTGTTCGATCAACAAACTAATAAAACCACTTTAATTGTCCATCATGTAAAGGTCTTAAATGGGAGGGGGATAAGAGGCTCGATTTAATTGGAGGTATATAAAAAGCGAAAGCCAAGCTTTTATCCTGTTCACTGCTATCTGATCACCATTTGGATGTTGAAAATGCTCTGTGAAAGTAAACCGCTGTCATTTTTTGAAAGCGCTTTTATATGCCGCTCACTGGCCGATAAAATTGAAGAAATGTTATACCATTTCATCATGTTCCTTATGTAAAGGATCGAAAAGGGGAGGAAATCATGCTCAGTGAAAATGTAAAGAAGATCAGCATGGTTGAAAAAGTTGGATATGCGTCTGGAGATTTTGCATGTAATTTAATTTATGCAACAGTGTCTACGTATCTTTTGTTCTTCTATACAGATGTTTTTGGTTTATCGGCAGCAGCAGCCGGTACGATGTTTTTAGTGGTTAGAATCATCGACGCTCTCGCTGATCCTTTTATCGGAACAATAGTTGACAGAACAAATAGCAGGTTTGGCCGCTTTAGACCGTATCTTTTATTCGGAGCTTTTCCCTTTGTCATATTGGCAATACTCTGTTTTACAACCCCGGATTTTTCGGATATGGGGAAATTAATATATGCCTATATCACCTATGTCGGCTTATCGCTTACATACACAATGATAAACGTGCCATATGGCGCGTTAACATCTGCAATGACCAGAAATAATCAAGAAGTTGTTAGTATAACGTCTGTCCGTATGTTATTTGCGAATCTTGGGGGACTTGTCGTTGCATTTTTTGTTCCCTTACTGGCTGCTTATTTAAGCGATACTTCCGGCAGCGAATCTCTTGGCTGGCAGCTAACCATGGGTATTATGGGAGTTATAGGCGGGTGCCTTTTAATCTTTTGTTTTAAAAGCACAAAAGAGCGTGTAACGCTTCAAAAATCCGAAGAAAAAATTAAATTTTCGGATATATTTGAGCAATTTCGTGTTAATCGGCCTCTAGTTGTATTAAGTATTTTCTTTATTATTATTTTTGGAGTGAATTCAATCAGTAATTCGGTTGGCATCTATTACGTAACGTATAATTTAGAAAGAGCGGATTTGGTGAAGTGGTACGGTTTGTTGGGAAGTTTGCCTGCTTTGGTCATTTTACCGTTTATTCCAAAGCTTCATCAATTATTAGGGAAGAAGAAATTACTAAACTATGCATTATTACTGAATATGATCGGCCTCTTAGCTTTACTTTTCGTTCCGTCAAGTAATGTATTCCTCATACTTTCCTTTCGATTACTGGCCGCTGCCGGAAGTCTCACTGCCGGGGGATATATGTGGGCGCTTATTCCTGAAACAATAGAATATGGAGAGTATAAGACCGGGAAAAGAATGGGCGGTCTCATATACGCTATTATCGGATTTTTCTTTAAATTCGGCATGGCCTTGGGAGGGGTTGTACCGGGTTTGGTTCTAGATCAGTTTGGATATGTGGCAAATCAGGTGCAAACGCCGGAGGCATTGACGGGAATTTTAATTACAACAACCATTATTCCCGTGTTCTTACTGGTTCTGGCCATGATTGATATTAATTTCTATAACTTAGATGAGAAAAAATATAAAAGCATGGTTCGAGAATTAGAGAATAGAGACAAAGTTTATTTGGATCATATTGACGATTTCAATGCTTAAAACATGATGAGTCAACAGAAAATAGCTGAGGAGGAGTTCAAAATGAAGATTATCAATCCAGTACTTAAAGGATTCAACCCCGATCCGAGTATTTGCAGGGTTGGAGAGGATTATTATATCGCTGTATCTACATTTGAGTGGTTTCCGGGAGTCCAGATACACCACTCAAAAGATTTAGTCAATTGGCACTTAGTTGCACATCCATTACAGAGAGTATCGCAATTAGACATGAAAGGAAATCCTAATTCAGGCGGGGTCTGGGCGCCATGTTTAAGTTACAGTGACGGAAAGTTTTGGCTGATCTATACGGATGTTAAGGTCGTAGATGGCGCCTGGAAAGATTGCCACAATTATTTAGTGACTTGTGACACGATTAATGGTGAATGGGGGGAGCCGATACCATTAAACAGCTCGGGTTTTGATGCTTCTTTATTCCATGATACGGATGGGAAAAAATATTTATTAAATATGTTATGGGATCAGCGTATTGATCGGCACTCCTTTGGAGGCATTGTCATGCAGGAATATTCTGATGAGGAGCAAAAACTAATCGGTAAACCGAAAGTGATATTTAAAGGAACCGAAAGAAAGCTGACAGAAGCGCCGCACCTTTACCGTATCGGGAACTATTATTATTTATTAACCGCAGAAGGAGGAACGCGGTTCGAACATGCTGCTACAATTGCCCGTTCTGCAAATATTGAAGGCCCATATGAAGTTCATCCTGATAATCCAATCTTAACGTCATGGCATGCGCCGGAAAATCCGCTGCAAAAATGCGGACATGCATCCATTGTACAAACACATACAGGTGAGTGGTATTTAGCTCATTTAACGGGACGTCCCATTCATCCGGACAATGATTCAATTTTTCAGCAGAGAGGATATTGTCCTCTGGGCAGAGAAACAGCTATTCAAAAGCTCTATTGGAAAGATGGCTGGCCTTATGTAGCAGGCGGAAAAGAAGGGAGCTTGGAGGTGGATGCGCCTTCTATACCTGAAACAATGTTTGAAGACACGTATCCGGAAGTTGATGAATTTGAGGATGCAACATTAAATATTAATTTTCAAACGTTAAGAATTCCGTTTACGGAGAAATTAGGATCATTAACTCAAGTGCCAAATCATTTACGATTATACGGCCATGAATCCTTAACTTCGACATTTACTCAGGCATTTGTAGCCAGACGCTGGCAAAGTCTCCATTTTGAAGCCGAAACTGCTGTTGCGTTTTATCCGGAAAATTTTCAACAAGCCGCTGGATTGGTGAACTATTACAATACAGAGAACTGGACGGCTCTTCAAGTCACGTATGATGAAGATCTTGGCCGTATTCTTGAATTAACGATATGTGATAACTTCTCTTTTTCACAACCGTTAAAAAATAAAATTGTGATTCCTCGTGAAGTCAAGTATGTCTATTTAAAAGTGAATATTGAAAACGAAAAATATTATTATTTCTATTCATTTAACAACGAAGATTGGCACAAAATTGACATTGCATTGGAATCGAAAAAATTATCAGATGATTACATCCGCGGCGGGGGATTCTTTACAGGAGCTTTTGTAGGGATGCAATGCCAAGATACGAGCGGTAATCATATTCCGGCCGACTTCAGATATTTCCGTTATAAAGAAAAATAATTAGCACATGAAAAAGGAGATTTCTATTTTAGAACTCCTTTTTCATATTAGAAGGTGCCTATGTCAGTATTGATTCAGAAATACTCATAGAATAAAAAAACCCATCTTTAAAGATGAGCGTAAACGTAGAAGTATGTACATTTCAGTTATGAACCATGTCGAGAAAATGATCAATCACAATAGAGGACATTCCTAAAGCGGGTGCATTTTTTCCTAGGATAGATGGTAATAATTCATAGCTATTGTCTAAATGGGAATAAACCCTGGATGACACTTCACTTTTAATTGAATGTAAAACCATAGGATGCGATTCAATGATGCTGTTTCTTAAAATGATGGCTTGCGGATTAAATGTATTTAGAATATTGGTCAGGCCTATTCCTAAATAGAAACCAAAATTTTGTAATGCCTGTAAAGTTCCAACATCATTCAGATGGGCGAGGTCTATGATATCTTGGCTGGACACTTTTTTCTCTTTCGTCTGAAGAGATGTTAATAAAGCCTTCTCTGAAGCATACAATTCCCAGCAGCCTCGGTTTCCGCAGCTGCATTTAGGACCCTTAAAGTCTATTGTCATATGTCCCATTTCTCCAGAGAATCCGCCAACCCCTCTATATAAATGATTGTTGATTATAACGCCGATCCCTATTCCTGTACCGATACTTGCATAAATCATGTTATCGTGATTTTTTGCAGCTCCAAATACTTTCTCTCCATATGCGCCGGCATTTGCCTCATTTTCAATAAAAACGGGCACATTGAACTTCTCTCGGATGAAAGATTTTAAGTCAATATCTCTCCAGTTGGAGTTCGGAGTGAAAACAATTTTTTGATTTTTGTCAATCAGCCCGGGCACGCAAATACCTATACCAATAAGCCCGTACGGAGATTGGGGCATATGCGTAATAAAGTGATGAATCATCTCAATTAAAATATCTTTAGTGATTTCTGGAGAATTGCATTCCAAACGATGGTGTTGATCAAGGACGATCGTCCCTTCAAGATCTGTTAAAATGCCATTAACATAATCCACGCCAACATCTATTCCTACGGAGTATCCTGCTTTTTTATTAAAAACAAGCATGACAGGTCTTCTGCCGCCGCTGGATTGTCCCTGACCTATTTCAAATACGAGGTTTTCTTTCATTAATGTGTTTACCTGTGACGAAACAGTTGATTTATTTAATCCGGTCATTTCAGATAATTTTGCTCTTGAAATAGGAGAATTCTTAAGTATTTCGTTTAGTAATAACTTTTGGTTAACTTTTTTGACAAAGGCTTGATCAGCGATATCCACTTCATCCACTCCATTTGTATAATCTTTAAATTAAGTTGAACGTTCTGTGTTATCGTGCGAAACGCAGTACATAGCGAATCCAACCTTTATTATATCTAATGTGTTCGTAAAAAACTAAAAAAAATATTGAAAATACTGATGAGGTTATATAAGATGAAAATAAGTTAGTTTGTTTAGGCAACAAACTAAAGTATAACATGACATAAAAGCATTTGTATTTGAATGATCATGTTTAGAATTTATTTTTAAGGGGGAAATCACACATGGCTCACTCTCATTCCGGTTCAGTCAACTATTTTGAAAGCGTAAACAAAGTGATTTACGAAGGGAAAGAATCCACGAATCCTTTAGCATTTAAATACTATAATTCTCAAGAAGTAATTGGCGGAAAAACGATGAAAGAGCATTTGCGATTTTCTATTGCCTATTGGCATACATTTACCGCTGACGGAACAGACATTTTTGGCGCAGCTACGATGCAGAGACCGTGGGATCACTATAAAGGCATGGATCTGGCGAGAGCGAGGGTAGATGCAGCGTTTGAGCTGTTTGAAAAACTGGATGCGCCATTTTTTGCTTTTCATGACCGGGATATCGCACCTGAAGGAAGTACGTTAAAAGAGACAAATCAAAATCTGGATATAATCGTGGACATGATAAAAGACTACATGAGAACCAGCGGCGTTAAGTTATTATGGAATACTGCAAACATGTTTACGAATCCCCGTTTCGTCCATGGTGCGGCGACTTCTTGTAATGCAGATGTATTTGCGTATGCCGCAGCCCAAGTAAAAAAAGGATTAGAAACAGCAAAAGAGCTTGGCGCGGAGAACTATGTATTTTGGGGCGGACGTGAAGGGTACGAAACTTTGTTAAATACCGATTTAAAATTTGAGCTTGATAATATGGCCAGATTTATGCATATGGCAGTGGATTATGCGAAGGAAATCGGGTATACAGGGCAGTTTTTGATTGAACCAAAACCAAAAGAGCCGACCACCCATCAATATGATACGGACGCAGCAACAACCATTGCCTTTTTAAAGCAATATGGCTTAGACAATCATTTTAAATTAAATCTCGAAGCCAACCATGCCACATTAGCCGGGCATACATTCGAACATGAATTACGCATGGCGAGAGTGCATGGTCTGCTTGGCTCTGTTGACGCGAATCAGGGTGATCCCCTTTTAGGCTGGGACACAGATGAATTTCCGACAGATTTATATTCTGCGACATTAGCAATGTACGAAATCCTGCAAAATGGCGGTCTTGGAAGCGGCGGATTAAACTTTGACGCAAAGGTCAGAAGATCTTCTTTTGAGCCTGATGATTTACTATATGCCCATGTTGCAGGGATGGATACATTTGCAAGAGGGTTGAAAGCCGCCCACAAATTAATCGAAGATCGTGTGTTTGAAGATGTGATTCAACACCGTTACCGCAGTTTTACTGAAGGGATTGGTCTTGAAATTGCAGAAGGAAGAGCTGATTTTAAGACACTTGAGCAATATGCGCTGAACAATCAGCCAATTAAAAACGAATCAGGGAGACAGGAGCGGTTAAAAGCGATATTAAACCAATACATTTTACAGGTATAATGAAAAAAGAAGCTCCAGATCCCGCTGTAAAAAGATGCAGGCAGCCAAGTTCCCGGAATTGCCCGTCATGAAGTTACTGTTATGGCGGGTCATTTCAATGGGGATCTATTTAGAGAGGAAGGAGTGAAAAAATGAAGTATGTCATTGGAATAGATCTTGGAACGAGTGCCGTTAAAACCATTTTAGTCAATCAAAACGGCAAGGTTTGTGCAGAAACGTCCAAAAGTTACCCGCTCATCCAAGAGAAGGCGGGATATAGTGAGCAAAATCCTGAAGACTGGGTGCAGCAAACAATTGAAGCATTGGCTGAATTGATTTCGATATCCAACGTTCAAGCCGGGGATATTGACGGGATAAGCTATTCGGGACAAATGCATGGGTTAGTACTGCTTGACCAAGATCGGCGGGTGCTGCGTCATGCGATTCTTTGGAATGATACCAGAACGACGCCTCAATGTAGCAGGATAACCGAGACATTTGGCGATCATCTGCTTGATATCACAAAAAACCGTGTCCTTGAAGGGTTTACATTACCTAAAATGTTATGGGTGAAGGAACATGAGCCAGAACTTTTTCACAAAACCGCTGTTTTTTTGCTTCCGAAAGACTATGTGAGATTCCGCATGACTGGCGCCATTCACACCGAATACTCCGATGCGGCGGGAACGTTACTTTTACATATGACCCGCAAAGAGTGGAGCGATGAGATTTGCAATCAATTTGGTATTTCGGCGGAAATTTGTCCTCCGCTTGTTGAATCCCATGACTGTGTAGGATCGCTGCTTCCGAGCGTTGCGGCGAAGACAGGGCTGTTGGAAAAAACAAAAGTGTACGCCGGGGGAGCAGATAATGCTTGCGGTGCTGTCGGAGCCGGTATTCTTTCTTCCGGAAAAACGTTATGCAGCATTGGGACGTCAGGAGTCATACTTTCCTGTGAGGAAGACAAAGAAAGAGATTTTAAAGGGAAAGTGCACTTTTTTAATCATGGAAAAAAGGATTCTTTTTATACGATGGGGGTCACGCTCGCTGCAGGGTACAGCTTGGACTGGTTTAAAAAAACGTTTGCGCCAAACGAATCGTTTGAACAATTATTGCGGGGAGTGGAATCTGTTCCGATAGGAGCAAATGGACTGCTGTACACTCCTTACTTAGTCGGTGAAAGAACGCCGCATGCTGATTCTTCTATTCGGGGAAGCTTGATCGGAATGGACGGAGCCCACAAAAGAGAGCACTTTTTGAGGGCGATAATGGAAGGCATCACATTCTCTTTATATGAATCAATTGAGCTATTCCGCGAAGCGGGAAAATCAGTTGATACGGTTGTCTCTATTGGCGGGGGGGCTAAAAATGAAACGTGGCTTCAAATGCAAGCTGATATTTTCAATACGAGGGTGGTTAAGTTAGAGAATGAACAAGGTCCCGCCATGGGGGCTGCGATGTTAGCTGCCTTCGGAAGCGGGTGGTTTGACTCTCTTGAAGAATGTGCAGAGCAGTTCATTCATGAAGCAGCTGCATTTTATCCAAAAGAACAAAATGTTCAAAAATATAAAACACTATTCGAGTTGTATAAGAACATTTACGTTCACACAAAAGATCTCAATACAGCTTTAAAGAGCTTTAGACAAAAATGAAGAAAGAACCTCGCCAAATTGGCCAGGTTCTTTTTATATTGCACAAAAACAGACACGGTGATATAATCAGAACACGCGTGCTTTTTGTGTGAAAAGTCATAGTTATCCATCTTATATTATGATTATATCATGCTGAAAAGCTCTTGTCAAATTTTTTTGAAGGGGAGATATAGAATGAGTTCTTTGGTTCTCGGCATTCACGAAATTGAAAAAACACAGCCTTTGCTCGTTGGAGGAAAAGGGTTACATTTAGGGGAATTATCAAAAATTCAAGGAATACAAGTACCGGAAGGATTTTGTGTCACAACCGCAGGATATCAAAAAGCCATTGAACAAAATGAAACATTACAAGCGCTGTTGGATCAACTGACCATGCTGAAAGTGGAGAATCGGGATCAAATTGGTGAAGTCAGCAAAAAAATCCGGCAAACCATTATGGAAACAGAAATTCCTTCAGATGTAGTCAAAGCAGTTGCTTGCCATCTCTCCCGGTTCGGCGAAGAACATGCCTATGCCGTACGTTCCAGTGCGACAGCTGAGGATTTACCGCATGCCTCTTTTGCCGGTCAACAAGACACCTATTTAAATATTACCGGCGTCGATGCGATCTTGAAGCATATCAGTAAATGTTGGGCGTCTCTATTTACGGATCGCGCGGTCATTTACCGTATGCAAAATGGATTTGATCACAGCCAAGTTTATTTATCCGTTATCATCCAAAGGATGGTGTTCCCTCAGGCTTCGGGAATTTTATTTACCGCTGATCCGATAACCGGAAACCGAAAGCTGCTATCCATCGATGCCGGTTTTGGACTTGGTGAAGCACTTGTCTCCGGCTTAGTCTCTGCCGATTGTTATAAAGTACAGGACGGGCAAATCGTCGATAAGAGAATAGAAACTAAAAAATTGGCTATCTATGGACGAAAAGAAGGCGGAACAGAAACACAGGAGATCGCTCTTGATCAGCAAAAGATTCAAACACTGACTGATGAACAAATTTTACAGCTGGCACGTATCGGGAGACAGATCGAAGCTCATTTCGGCCAGCCGCAAGATATCGAATGGTGTTTGGACCGCGATACTTTTTATATTGTTCAAAGTCGTCCGATCACAACGTTATACCCCGTTCCTGAAGCGAACGATCAAGAAAATCACGTCTATATCTCTGTTGGTCATCAGCAAATGATGACGGATCCCATAAAACCCCTTGGATTGTCTTTTTTTCTGTTGACGACTGCTGCACCCATGCGTAAAGCCGGCGGAAGGCTATTCGTTGATGTCACACATCAACTGGCATCTCCTAATGTCAGAGAAGTTTTCTTAAAAGGCATGGGGCAGCACGATCCGCTCTTAAAAGACGCACTTATGACCATAATAGAGCGAGATGATTTCATTAAGCCGATACCTGATAAAACGGCACCGATTCCCGGCAAAGGCAATGCAGATATGCCGGAACAAGCTGAAAACGATCCGGCAATTGTTTCTGATTTGATTAAGAGCAGTCAGGCATCGATAGAAGAGTTAAAACAAAACATCCAGACGAAATCAGGATCTGATTTATTTCGTTTTATTTTGGAAGATATCCAGGAATTAAAGAAGATTCTATTTAACCCGAAAAGTTCGGTGTTGATTCGAACTGCAATGGATGCTTCATCATGGATTAACGAAAAAATGAACGAGTGGTTAGGTGAAAAAAACGCAGCAGATACGCTTTCTCAATCTGTACCCCATAATATTACCTCAGAAATGGGGCTTGCGCTATTGGACGTCGCCGATGTGATCCGCCCTTATCCAGAAGTAATTGCCTATTTAGAGAATGTAAAAGATGATCACTTTTTGGATGGGCTGGTGAAGTTTGAAGGCGGGCGGGAAACCCGTGACGCTATCTATGCTTATCTCAGCAAGTACGGAATGCGATGTGCCGGAGAAATTGATATGACAAGAACTCGATGGAGCGAAAAACCAACTGCACTTGTCCCTATGATTCTTAATAATCTCAAAAACTTTGAGCCAAATGCCAGCCAGCGGAAATTTGAGCAAGGGCGGCAGGAGGCGTTGAAGAAAGAACAAGAGTTATTAGACCGATTGAAGCAATTACCGGATGGTGAACAAAAAGCCAAAGAAACCAAACGAATGATCCGCATCATCCGGAACTTCAGCGGGTTCAGAGAATATCCAAAATACGGCATGATCAGCCGCTACTTCGTTTATAAGCAGGCTTTATTGAAAGAAGCCGAACAACTCGCAGAAGCGGGCGTTATTCATGAAAAAGAAGACATATACTATCTCACTTTTGAAGAACTTCAGGAAGTCGTACGCTCAAATAAATTGGATTACCAAATCATCAGCACACGAAAAGGCGAGTACCAAGTATATGAAAAACTAGCTCCGCCGCGTGTTATCACGTCTGACGGTGAAATCGTTACAGGCGAGTACAAACGAGAAAATCTCCCCTCCGGAGCGATTGCAGGGCTGCCCGTTTCCTCGGGAGTCATAGAGGGGCGGGCACGGGTTATTTTAAACATGGAAGATGCCGATTTGGAAGATGGAGATATATTAGTTACCTCCTATACTGATCCCAGCTGGACGCCATTGTTTGTATCCATAAAAGGCCTGGTCACTGAAGTTGGCGGACTGATGACCCATGGAGCGGTTATCGCGCGTGAATACGGCTTACCTGCAGTTGTTGGTGTTGAAAATGCAACCCAATTGATAAAAGATGGGCAGCGAATCCGCGTTCATGGAACAGAAGGCTCTATTGAAATATTATAATAGCGGGGGTGTGCAGCACGTCACCAGATATTTCCTGCATTTTACTAAGAAAAGCCGGAACCTCTTAGAGGAGGAATCCGGCTTTTTTTATGTGAAAGCCATTTTGCTTAACAATTATTTATATGAATGGTAGCGTTTTATTAAAGAGAGAAGGTGATTTATGAGATGGTCTGTTTGATATGTAGTATTGGTGCCGGATGACAATTATTTTTTTACAAAGGGGTTATTTTCATGAACAAGTCTTGTGTTAAAGATGAGACAAGTCTGGTGTCTTTGAGACAGAAAAGTCTGCAGAAGATAAAACGGGCTCATCATCAAACATGATGAGTGCTAAGGGTTGGACTGGATGTGTATCAGATTGTTTATGCGATAAGAATATTAGCCAATGGGCAATCACTGGTTTAACTATTTTATGTGGAACTGCTTGCTATGCTTGTATAAATACTGCAGGTATTATTGGTGTCAATGCAAGCTTTGATTGGGAGAAATGTAAATGATTAATATTTTAAGTAAGATACTATTTATTTTGTCTGGTTGCGCATTGTTGATCTTTGGGATCATTTTAAAGAATGGATCAATGGCTTTTGGATTGTTCGCCTTAATATTCATAGCGGCAATATTAGTCCGAGTATTTCATAAAAGATCTGAAAAGGATTAGCAGCCGTAGGCAGGGGAAGAAACTCTCCTGCTTATGAAAAAACTTCAGAGTAAAAATAAAATGTTTATTTTAAATGGATTTGTTTTCAAAAGTAAAAACGCCATAAAACTTCTTATGGCGTCTGTCCGAACTAAGGGATGCAATGTTTGGGAGACGAATATGAATCGTCAATGTGCTAAAAAAGGAATGCAGCACCTACAATGATTAACAAAATGAATAGTACAACGATCAATACGAAAGAGTTTCCGCCATAATTTCCACCGTAATTCCCACCGTAGTATCCCATATTGCCACCTCCTGTTGTTAGGATATACATAATATGCCGGACGGTAAATTTCGACATAGATTTAAGTCTAAATAAGAAAAAATGGATGTTATGTCTAAAATGAAGAGCTTCTAAGACAATAAAATAATGGGAGGTTAACTGAAAGAGAGAAATGGATGGGACGGTTTGCTGTTTAAAGAGGAGGGATATGGCTAAACATGCAATAAAACTGTGTATGAAAGTGGCTCTGCATGAAGTTACTTCATCATGCAGAGCCACATACGAAGAGATTCAGGGAAATTATAGTTAACGAAAATATTCATCATTTCCCGGGCAAGCGCAGTATACGACAAATCAAAACAAATCACAAAGGGACGGAAGGTACGATACAAGGAGCCTGCTTGCGGGTTTGTGGTGCCGATAAAGTTTCCATTTCAAAAAGGTCATATGTTTATTCGACACTTTACGTTTATTCCTGCAGAATGCTTGTAAAAGAAAGTCGGCAAAACTGCCAACTTTCCTAACGGAATTTAGATCTCAACAGATCTAAAGAAACCATCGACACTATCACCGGTGCCGCTATCATATTTCAGGATGTATTCTCCTTTTTGGTTAACGCTGAATTCTTGAATGAACGTTTTCCCCGCATTTAATGTCGTAGAGGATAAGAGTGTATTCCCATTAGGATAATTAATGGTGAATTTGAAAGATTTGCTGCCGTCATTCGCAACAAAAACTCTGATTTTTCCTGGAGAGCTGCCTTGATAGTTGAATGAAACCTTACCGGTACCGCCAGAAAAAGGCTGACACGCAATATACGGAGCGTCACATGACCAACCAGCAGGTTTCATGATTTTATCTTGATTTGGCGAAGGTTTTGCAGAAACATCTGCAGTCCCCATTAATGGAATTAACCCAAAAGCAAGAGCGCCGGCAATAATTTTCTGGGGCAAGGAGTATTTCTTTAACGTGAAACTTTTATAAAGCATTAACGTATTACTTTATAAAGGTAAATAAGGAGGCTTCTGAATGGGATTAAAAAATTTCTTTAATACTGAGTTAAAATGCTCTATCTGCGGAAAAACATTAAAATCAGGGGATGAGATAACAGCTTATCTTACACTTCCGAGTGAGAAGAAGATGCCTGTGGGGAGAATGGACAAAGTGTTAAGCAAACACTCTGATAAGGTCTGCTGTAAAAAGTGCAGTGAGTAGGTTTTTAGTGTTATGAGGAACCTCTGGCGGGTTTCCTCATAACAAATATCAACCAATTAAATTAGAAAAAAGCGAAATTGTGATGATTAAAGTAGATAAAGAACTGAGGGATACCAAAGGGATCATTTTTCGTTTACTTTGCTTTTTTGAAGGTTTGTTTAGCTCGTGGATCACTGCACCCCATAAAAGCATGGATGCTAAAATGATAAGACTCATATGTAACAACGCTCCTTTGTTTTTATAAATTTTACCATATATAACACAAGGATGTCGATTGACCGAACATCTCTATAAAAAGAAGATGTTTATCTAAAATTGTTGAGAGATTCAGTGAACTATTATGTAGATTAAATTGGGCGTCAAATTACTCAGTGAAGATGAAGCTGTATACATAAGCAAAGGTTCAACAGGCGTTTTATTGAATATCAGATGAAGCAATAGAAGGGTTTATCGGTGTCGCAAAGTATAAAGCATATGGTAATTCGCGTATTATGCGGTTAGGTGAAAAAATTAAGCTTTCTGCGTGGTATCTTGAAGTGACAGGAGGTGAGCGGCATAAATGTGTCAGAGCAAAAAGAGCACTTCCAATTCTAATAAGGAAAGGAATTGAGAATTGAAATTAGAACGTTTGTTATCAATCATATTCAAGCTCTTACATAATGAAATTTTATCTGCTTCCAGTTTAGCTGATGAATTTCAAGTATCAACGCGGACAGTTTATAGAGACATCGAAGCGATTTGTGCAGCTGGAATACCAGTCGTTTCATACCAAGGGGCTAACGGCGGTTTTGGGATAATGAGAGGATACAAATTTGATAAAAGTTTAATCGGTTCTCATGATGTATTGAATTTAATTACAGTATTAAGCAGTTTGTCGAGTGTTTTTGAAGATAAGGAAGTTGAACACACGATAGATAGATTAAAATCTCTGGATACAAGCGAAAGCAGCAGGACTTTGTATGTTAACTTGGAAAGCCTTAGAACAGAACCGAATTCATTAATCCGGCTGCGAAAAGCTATACAGGAAAAAAAGGCAGTACGCTTTGATTATGTCAGTAATAAAAATGAATTTACATCACGTGAAGTAGAACCTATCCACCTTCAGTATAAGTTTCGTAGTTGGTATGTATATGGCTTCTGCAGAGAACGTCAAGATGATAGAGAATTTAGAGTATCACGTATGATGAATATAACGCTTACTCAAGAAGAGTTTTTGCGCAGTCACAAAGTGAAAGATGAACCATCTTATTCAGAATCCGACCTGGGAGGGTTTGCGGATGTAGTCATTTGGGTTAATCCTAATTCCATAGCTAAAGTATTAGATCAATTTCAGAACGCTTCAAAAGTCATGAACAGAGATGGAAGTATGACGTTTACAATCTCTGTGTATCGGCCTCAGCATGCCGGATGGCTTAAATCAATTCTTTTGAGCTTTGGCAGTGGCGCTAAAATTATAAAACCGGTGGAACTTCAATCAATTTTAATGGATGAAGCTGAAAAAATAATGAAAATTTATAAAGATGTATGACAATCTGCTGTCATATATCTTTTTTTATAATCACAAGTATCAACTTTAAAGGAGAGATGTTAAATGAACCATGCGAAAAATATGTATCAGTACCATGTTTGGGCGAATAAAGCGTTATTAGAAAGAATAAAGGAATTACCAAATGACGTCATGCATAAAGAGGTTCACAGTTCATATCCTACAATTGTTCAAACGTTCAGTCACATTTGCGCGGTGGATGTTATGTGGCTGCAAGTACTTAAAGGAATAGACATGCAGGAAGCATTGGAAGGTTCTATGGCTTATGCAGAAAGGGCTCATTTATATTCTGCAGATGAATTTGCGGCGTCTTATGAAGAACTGGCTTCACAGTTTGAAGAATGGATGAATAGCCAAACAGATTTAGAACAAAAAATGAACTTAAATAATCCTTGGTTAGGTTACAGAGAAACTGCTTACTCAGAAATTTTATTCCATGTTGCCAATCACGGAACTTATCATCGGGGCAGCATAACAACTATGTTAAGACAGCAGGGCTACGCTTCGGCAATGAATGACCTTGCATTATATTGGTATCAGGGTTAGTTCAGGCAGTACTCGCAAAATGAATGTCCGCTGAATGGTCTGTAGAGCTTCTTATCTGAACTAAATGACAAAGTCTCATTCAGTCTGGGTGGGGCGCTGAGCAAGAATCGAGATCAAAGGCTGCCGTATCATTCCCGGCAGCCTTAATGATTAGGAAGTAAAATCGATAACCATGCGGCCGGTCACTTTACCTTGCTCCATTTCTTCAAAAATATCATTCACATCTTCGATCGGGCGCTTTGTCACTTTAGGTACAACTTTACCGTCTGCGGCAAATTGAAAAGCTTCCTTCAAATCTTCTCTGGTACCTACTAATGAACCTACTACCTGAATCCCATCTAACACGAGACGGGGAATATCTAAATCCATTTTGTCCACCGGTAAACCGACAGCGACTACACGGGCTCCTGCTTTTACAACATCAATCGCTTGATTGAAAGGGGTTTTAGAGACAGCCGTGATGACCACAGCATCAAGCCCTGAATCGTTAGTCACTTCTTTTGCTTTAGCGACGGGGTCTTCGTTTAAACTGTTTACAACCGCATCAGCGCCTAAGCTCTTAGCAAAATTCAATTTTTCATCGCTAATGTCGAAAGCGATCACTTTAGCGTTAAAGACGTTTTTTGCATATTGAACAGCCAAGTTGCCTAAACCGCCGACTCCAAATACACCAATCCATTGACCTGGCTTAATTTCACTGACTTTAACGGCTTTATAAGTTGTTACACCTGCACAAGTAATGCTGCTTGCTGCTGCAGGGTCTAAATTTTCCGGCACCTTTATTGCATAATCAACCGCTACGATTGCTTCTTCTGCCATTGCGCCGTCAACTGTATAGCCGGCATTTTTTACATCGCGGCACAAGGTTTCACGGCCAGTTAGGCAATATTCACAGCAGCTGCAGCTTTCAAACATCCAGGCAATAGAGACGCGGTCGCCCTTTTTCAGGCTTGTTACACCTTCACCAATCTCAGTTACAATGCCGATTCCCTCATGACCTAAAGTGACGCCTGTAACATCCCCGAAATCAGCATTTTTAACATGTAAGTCAGTATGACATACACCGCAGTATTCCATCTTAACTTTGGCTTCACCATGTCGCAAAGGACGTAATTCTTTTTGTACGATCGCTATACTTTTGTCTTTTGTTGCTACTACTGCTTTCAAATCATACACCCCTTTCAAATATTAGCAGAAAATTTTTACTTATCTTACAATTTAGCACACTGCCCTTCTTTTGAAAACCCTTACATTTTTTGCGGACAAGTGTCTCTATAAAAATTGAGGGAGCTGTGCAGGGAGGATTCTATGGATGATTTGTCATCTCCAAATGCATAGAATTTACATATATACATGAATGGATACGTTTTCAAAGGAGGCCTTTTTTTGAGCGATAAAAAGCTGACGGAAGATAAATTTGACAATCACCGGCTCACTAAGTTTTTGCCCTTTATCAGCCCTAACCCTGTTACATCATTTAATCCGGTTCAAAGATACCCTAAAATAATGCTGTTATCACAAATGGTGTACGAATTGCACCGAATCGGTTCGTTCCTCCAGGTGCCGACATAGATACACAAAAAAAGCTGACAGACTCAGACGAGTGACAAAAGAGGAACGTGAATTTACATTGGAAGTGCAGCGCGTAAATCAAGAATTCCCCGCTTCTTATAAAGCGTTATTACAAGAAGGGTTGAAGGTGAGCAGGGCGGCGGATTAAAACTGATCTTCCCGCAAATTTATTCCAATAGGACTGACAGGCATAAAAATAAAATGATAAAGCTTCGCGAATGAGCCTAAAAGCGGCTCTTTTATAATTCGCCTTTAACGCTTTAATGGAGAAATGCAGCACTTATGGTTCTGCTGGATAAGACAACTTTTCTTATACAATTAGACATCTTGCAAGTTACTTATTTTTACATAACTGTTGGAAATCGTCTTTCTATCTGAGATAATAAAAATCATATTGATTGATACATGGGGGAGTGAGGATGGGCCGTTTTTATCAAGCAGCAGGCAAACCATTTTACAAACAAATTCCTCAAGCTGTTTTTATAACCGAAGAAATTAGTGCTTTGGATAAACGCTGTAAGAAAGACTTTCTGTTTAAATAAACGAGGTGAAAATCAATGAATGGTATAGAATTCTTAGAATCTGTGTCGCGACTTGGACAACTCATTTTGGTGTTTTCCTGCTACGCCGTTTATTGGAAATTGGGTAAAACGAAAAGGGAGCGAAGACTTACAAAATTCGAAGCTTTGCTTAGGTTCTTTGTAATGTTTGGTCTATCTGCATGGGGGCTGTCGTTTCTTGCTTTGAATTTGTGGTCATAATCTTTCTGCCGATATTTGAGCTTAAACTGCAGAGAATTACACTGGCAGGATATGATTTTACCCTTAGTGAAAAGAATTTCACGGGTAATCATTTGAACTTGAGCGCGGCTGATAAGGTGAATGGTGATGCAAACAGAAATCATTACTTATTGATCACAAAAGGAGCCGGCTGCGGAGATGTGTGGATTAAAGGCTTTTACGGATTCGAACACGATGAGCCGGATGCAGATTGGTGAGAGATACACAGTCAAGGTATTTCCTTGACCTTTTTTAATGGCAATAAAATTTCTGGATATTAAGATAGTGAATTGATGATCTGCCAAAAAACATAGATCTTTTAAAGTGATGGATATATATTGATTTTAAACAGTAGGAAAAAATGAGAAATGTATTTTGATAAAAAGCAGGTGAACTATATGGAAGCAGCGTCTTGGAGCAAAAGTCAAAGCTGTACCTACACATTGGTTTTTTCAAGTTTGTCGTATGGTTTGATATTCGGACTATATATGTTTGTATACTCGGGTTTTGTGCCATTTGCATTGGTTACTGTGGTTATCATTGCTTTTTACGCATTCATTACTTACCTTTTGTTTGCTGTTCCTGTGCAACTATGGCTAAGAAAGAAGCCTAAAAAGTTTAGTGTGGTTCATCTTTTCATTTATACAGCAGTCGCTTTTTTAGCTGTGTTCTTGTTCTGGTACATAGATAATCCGCCAATTGATTTCTCAGTTTTCAGCACTTTCATTTATTACATAATGAGCATTGTTGCTGCGTTCATATATTGGTTCTGGGACTCTATATTTCTGAGAAATTACAATACTCCCCAGAAGTAAAGCTGATGTTCTAAAAAAGACCGACTAGCGCCATGCCCAGTCTGCATTGTTCAAATTGAAATTCATGTGATGAACCCAGAAAGCGGGTGAGGAAAAATGGAATACATTGAGTTGACTAGGGACAATATTGATGACAATCATATTTGCTGTGCATTAGGTACGAAACAATATGAGGATGCGGTAAATGAAAAGAAGAGCTGGCTCAAAGATCGGATGAGTGATGGCTTGGTGTTCTACCGCCTAAACGAACGGGCCAAAGTTTTTATTGAATATTTACCTGCAGAAGAAGCGTGGGTCCCGGTAAGCGCACCTAATTTTATGTTTATTAATTGCCTTTGGGTCTCAGGTAAATATAAGAATAACGGACATGCGAAACACTTGTTAGAAAAATGTGTGTCAGATGCAAAATCCCGCGGTATGGATGGGATAGTTCATATAGTGGGGAAGAAAAAACTCCCTTATTTAAGTGATAAGCATTTCTTCGAGCATATGGGATTTGCTGTGCAAGATGAAGCAGAACCCTATTTTCAGTTGGTGTCACTGACGTGGAAGGAACATGCACATCCTCCTGTATTTAAAAAAACAGGTGAAAAGTAATTCCGTTAATGATGAGGGAATCATAATATTTTATACAGCTCAATGCCCATTTGCAGTCGGAGTGTTAAAGGATTTAAAGGAACTGACTGAAAAGAAAGGGCTTCATTTTCAGGCCCTGAGAATAACGTCAAAAGATATGGCGCAAAAATCCCCGGCAGTTTGGACGACTTTCAGCGTGTTTTATAATGGGACATTTCTCACTCATGAGATGATGAGCGTGAATAAGTTTGAAAAAATACTCAATAGCTTAATTTAAACTATCTTAAGAATAACTTCGAGGGAAATGAATTCTGTAATGCCTTTACTGCGCTGTTAGCTGTTTTTGGCATGAATAATATTGGGTTGTCACATATGAAGGCATCTAGGTGTATTCGTTATCTCACTTCCCTGCATTTAAGACTGGGATCCATATTCTTTATAACCATCAGCCGATGCATTTTCCCCGATTTGACTTGCGGGAGAAAACATCAGTTTGATGGTTATTTTTATGAACGGAGAAAGTTCAACGCAACAAAAAAGAAGTTCTTCAGGCATTATATCCTATGGTAAAATTTAGACAGAAAGAAGCGGAAAGGAGACGTAAATGAAGGTATTTGAAGCATCCTCGTTCATTTCAGCAGCGGAGAAACGAGCAAAAGAATACGATCAGATTAGAGAACAATTTATCAATCTCAGAAAAGCGTTTCAGGGAATGGCTGATCTAGACGACAGTGAGTTTTCAGGTAAAGGTGCTGATAACATCAAAGCCTTTTTTCAAGACCACGCCGGTGTCACAGACAGCTGGCTTAATCTGATCGATATGAAGATTGCGTTTCTTAACAGTATTTCAGGAAAAGTGGCTGATGCCGGATTAGCTGATTCGTTTGTGGAAGAGTCATTTTTAGAACATGAGCTGATTCATGCGAAGAATACATCACAAGCCATCATGCAGGAGCAGCGCAATGAAATGAAAGGTATCCTTGATGAAATCAGCGATATCATTCATCTAGAAGTTTTCTCGACAGAAGATGTCGATCAAAAGCTGGAATCAGCAGACAAAAAACGGGACGATACTGTACATAAGCTCGGCAAGCTTGATCACGATCTAACGAAAGAATACGCAGAAACCGAGGCAAACGAACATTTCATTCAGGCAGATTTTCAGCAGCTCCAAAACGCAACAGGCCAAGGAAAAAACGCCACTCCGCTTCACTATAACGCCAAGGCATACAGGGAAAGTGACATACATAAGAAAAAAGGCGAGATTGCAAGACATTCGGATGATTATTTGACGATTAAAAAGGAAGAAGCGAAGGAGCGGGAAATCAAGGATCTGAAGAAAAAGCTGGCCGCTGGTGTCACCGATCCGGATGAATATTTGGAAATGGCGAAGAAGATCGGCTATGAAAACCTTGAACCTTCCCAACAGCAATATGTCATTCAGCTTGAACAAGCAAAACAGATGGAAGAAGCCGGAGAAGTGACTTGGGATATTTTAAAAGGAGCTGGTGTCGGCCTTTATGATGTCGGGAAAGACACGGTAACAGGTTTATGGCAGCTGATCAGCAAGCCTGATGAAGTTGTTGAAGGTATCATAGGGGCAGTTGCTCATCCGATTAACACGTATAATTCCATTTCAACAGCTATTGAGGAATCATATCAAAAGGATATGGTAAATGGAGATGCGTTTTCCAGATCAAGATGGGTGACATATGCGGTCGGTTCAGTGGCTGTGGCTGTCGTCGGAACAAAAGGCGCAGGAGCCGTTAACAAAGCTGATGCGGCGGGGAAGGTCATAAACAAGGCAGGACAGGCAGGTCAGAAAATTAAGGACATTAAGATTTCAGATTTGCTTCCTTATAACTCTAAGTATGATCTTGCTCTGGCTGATAACGTACCATACAATGTGGTTAACAGCCAAAACCTTAAAAATGGACTTTTGTCCAATGCAAAGAAATTGGATGAAAGCAGAAAGCCATTTACTGGTCAGAAAGTAAATGTCCCTTGGTTAAATAAAGAGAAGTATGAGGCCTATGAAATAGACGGCAAGGTAAAAGTTAAAGGAGAGCCTAGAGATGTAAGCCGTAGAGTATACACAATGAAAGATATTGACCTTAATCAAAAAAATCGTAAAGGCTTTACGAATCTTCAACTGATGAAAAATGGTAATGCTCCTTTTGCTAAAGATGGCACGCAAATAAATTTACATCACTTAATTCAAGAAGAGCCTGGTACTATGCTGGAGATACCTGAAAGCTGGCATAATAAGTACAGTGATGTTTTGCATGGATTAAAAGGGAATGGACAGAGTTTTAGAAATGCTCCTGTGCTTGATAAACAATATAAAAGTTTCAGAAGAAGGTATTGGAGATGGAGAGCTCAGCAATTTGAGAATCAAGAATAAGAGGTGAAAGTTTAATGGATTATTCGAAAATAAAAACTTTCTTTGATGAAAATAAAGAAAATTCAATTCTCACGGGGGGAGTCACTGAAGATCAGATTAGAGAAATAGAAGAGGATCTCAATGTAACTCTTCCAGACAGCTATAAATGGTTTTTAACTGAGTATGGTTCAGGGGGAGCATACGGAACAATGATTCTCGGATATGACTCTCACGGCGCTGAAGTTGTCGAGCAGACCAATGAATATAAAAAATATTATAACCTTTCCGATGGTCTTGTAGTGATCGAATATGTAGATGAATTTTCTTATTGTCTTGACACTAACAAGATGATAGATGGAGAATGCCCAGTCATTCTTTGGGATAACCAAGAGGGATATGGTAAACAAGTTGCTAGGACATTCCAAGAGTTTTTAATAGAAGAGCTTGAAGAATCGAAAGACGACTGGATCGATGATGAGGACTGGGACGATTAAAACTAAAAAGAAGGTCTATATCTGTTTTTCCATAGCATATGAAGGAGTATTAAAATGAGCTTCACTAAGATCAAACAAAAGTTGAAAGAGTTTACGATTAATGCTGGCACAGATCCTAGCATTAATACAAACGAGCAGCTCAAAGAAATTGAAAGAAATTTAGGTAATCAATTGCCTTCCGACTATAAGGATTTTTTGAAGGGATATGGAGGCTGTTATTTAGAAAGTAAAAAAACAACAGATGAGATTGAGTATGACGTTTGCTACAAACCTATAGAGAAAGATCCTTGGATGGGTAAGGGAGATGATACACAATTGTTAGAGGGTTTTTATGGTTTAGCGAACGATCATAGCAGTCTTCAGAAAGCAATCGATACATATTCTGATCGCTTTCCTAGAAATATTATTCCTATAGCAAGCTCGGCAGGTGGGAATGAAATATGCATGGATATCGATAATGAAAAGATATTGTTTTGGGATCATGAATTAAGTCACCCCGATAAAGACTTTTTCCTTATTGCCAACTCTTTTGAAGAGTTTATTCTAAGTTTAGTAGATGAACCAATTGAAACTAATGAACATGGGAGTGATGTGGAAATTGAGATTTTAGACAATGATTTTGGAAAATTGCTCTTTGGTAAGGACAATTAGCTTTTATTTTTAGGAAAAGTATTGCAAAGTTAAGCTCTCAGAAAAAGAGCTTTTTTATTTTCGATAGAAACTAATTATAAAAAGGGAGAGAGGTTATGGATTCGTACCAAATAAAGAAATTAAAACCCGAAGAATACCATAAGTGTAATAATATTTGGGACATGGAAAAGAAAAAGAAAATGGCTAAGGTGTTTTATGACGAATTAGTAAGCGGAAACAGAATTACTTTTATTTACTCAGTGAATGACGAGTTTATAGGAGAAGGATCGTTAGTTTTTCAAAATGATGACCCAGATTATACCATTCCGGATAAACGCATTTATCTATCTCGTATGATTGTTAAAGAAGGATATCGAAATTGCGGGATAGGCGGTATTATTGTTGATTATTTGATTGATTATGCTAAACAACTTGGATTTGAGGAAATAACACTTGGTGTAGATACAGATAACTTAAACGCAAGACATCTATATGAAAAGAAGGGCTTTACAACCGTATTATTTCTTGGTGAAGATGAATATGGTGAATATGTAAAACTCCTTAAAGTATTAAAATAAAATTCCCGAGAATTATGGTGAATGTGTGGGAGGTTAGTTTCACAAACGGTGATAGACGGTAACTTAAACTAATCTAATTGGATCGTTATTTAAGATGCGGATTAGCATTTATTCTCTCAAAACCAACCCGTAATGAAATAGGATACTGTTGGTTGAGGAATTGTTTTTTCCATGTATTGTATTTTGTGGTATTCTTGAAATGAAAGGAGGAGACAATGAAAAAGAAATTAATTGGGGTCTTGATCATTGTTTGTTTTTCTGTGTTCATGTATGGCGCAGTTACACATTCTTTTAAACATCAAAAATCCACTGAGGAAGTATTAGAAAGCGCATGGGATGAATTTGACTTATTTAGCTTTGGGATTGGAGAAACAGACCCAGTCATATCAATTGGTATGGATAAAACAAAAAGTGAAGAAGAATTACGGCGCTATTTAAACGATAACTTATCTGAGGAAGTTAAAGAAGAATATAAAGTTGAGATCATTAAAAAGGATATTAATGTTTTAGAAAGACAACATGAAAAGTATTTGGAAAGTGTTGAAGCACATTGATACATTAAAGCTTCTTCTCGGCTCTAAATAAAATAACGGTGATATCCAATAAACAAAAGTATTGCAAATCATTTCAATGGTTCCATGGTACAGTGTATTTCTTTAATAAGAAATGCATAATAAAAAGACCAGGGTGTTGGCAGCACCCCGGCTCTGTACAAAAAGTTGCCCAACCCTTTAAGTTTCCAGGCTCAAGGGAGGTCTATTTTTTATTTATATACGTCAACAGGGCGATTATAATCGACCCGAATGCAAGCATTCACATTAATGCCTGAAATGTTGACATAAGCATCACCTCCTTTCCATAGGGGATGAGCAAGACTCCCTTGAGCGTAAACGCCTAATATTCAGAAAACATTATACACTAGTTCCATTTATATGTCGTTAAAAACAATATACAGTTACCAAAACGAAAAGAACCTTGTTAGAGACAGGTTCTTTTTGTATTTGAGTTGAATTTATCAATAGAATTACCGATAAATAACGTGAGAAATAATACCAGGTAGTTACAGAATTGAAAAATGCTTAGGTGTGTAATACTTGCACTAGCTGTCACTTTGATACAGAAGCTGCTGAAGCTTCAGTCTTCAGATTCTTCCGTTACATTTTAAAGGCCCCTTTATGGGCTCAAATTCAACCGTCATTAAAGCCAAAGGCGGAAGGAATTTGTTATACAAAGGTGAAGCAAACATATACAAATATGATGCTATACTTGGGCAAAACAGGGTAGTGATAGACATTGAAATTACAATGAACGAACTTCCTTCAAATGAGATTCAAGTTGAAGGGCTTGGAAAAAATGAAAATCATTTATAGTAACGTTGTAAAATTTGAGAGAGGGTGAATGCTATGGAAGGTCTAAATAACTCTTACAATTGAGAAATCAAGCAATTCACGCGTATAAAACATCTATTTAATTTTAAATCGGCGTTTCAGGTGAACTTTATATCATTTCTGTTTTAGTAAACATATTTAAAAACGAAATAGGAATTAAAATATGCAGACAAAGCGGCGAAGCATATCGCATAAAAGGTGTTATCAGATGTATGACCGTTCCTAATAATAAAACTTATGAAGAAAGGAACTCTAACTTGAAATCAAATTTAGTTTCGTTTCTATTAGCATTGTCAGGATTTATATTCAGTATTTATATGCAGTCAATGGCTTACTGGAGCAATGACTCTATGTTGTGGTATTGGGTCGGTGCGGTTTTGTCGTATCTATTTGCTGCAGGATCAGTGGTTACTCTGATTCTTAACAAAAACAAAGACTCAATTCTAACAATAAGTTGTCTCATTTTAATGATTGTAACCGTTATGCTTATTTTAGTCACAACTTTTTGGACGACTTTTATCATTATTGCATGGCAATCTGGGATGTGAGGCTAAGGGGAATATGATCTTCTTAGTATTTTTTTATTCCTGGGATTAGAATCCCTTTTTATTATTCTTTCAAATTAAATGTAACAATTCTAATATTCATACGTTCTAAATGATAAAGGCGGGATGTCATGAAAAAACGTAAAGTCATTAAAACATTGCTGGTTATTATCACTGTTCTCATAATAGCAGCCGGATGTGCACTGTTTTCTTTAATTTCAGGAGAAAAAGTCAAATATATCGGCTATAGCCAAAGCAAGACGTGGGAAGCGTCAATCGAAAAATCAGGCAAGACCTCTATCGGCCCTAACTATTTCTTGAATTTGTATTACAGAGGTAATAAAGTGAATGAAAAGAACACGGTGATTAAGAGATTAACATTATTTGTTGACGGCCGGAAATATGGTGAAGATAAAGACTATCATCTTTCAGAATACACCGGAGAGAAATTAGAAGGCGGCGGAACGGGAGAAGACCATATTCAGACGTTTGAATATATGCCGGAAAATGAAGTGATCGGTCATGAAATCACTGTTGAAGCAGTATGGAAAACCGATCATGAGTCCTATTCAGAAAAATTCAACCTGAAAAGAACGCATTGGTATGACTGAAAGAATAAAAAGAGGGCGGTATAACCCTCTTTTTGACGCGGAGCCTTTATTTTTGTCTGTTTTTCCTCGATTTGCTGAAGTCGATAAAAGAGGCATTGGAGCCGATAAAATTACTTACTAAGACATACATAAAGAAACCATTAAAAGCTCCCTGCCGGCGTCCGTTAAAAAGAATGGATAATGAGATAAGCAATACAGCCGTAAGCAAGTCTGCAGCCAGACTTATTTTACGGTGAGACCGGAAATATTCTCTTAATCTTCTGATGTTGTTCAAAGCGGACACCTCTTGATGCTTATGTATAAGAAAATAATACCATTGAAATATATGTAATATCAATGAATAAGGTTGGAAACGGAGGGGTTCAAAGTTGGGGCGATCTTGTGTAAAAGAAAGGATCAGGATGAATGTGACCAGCATCCACCCTGATCAATGGGGTTCACAGTGTTCTATTTCATTGTATTCCAATCGGAATAATATTACAAGGGTGAAAAAGAAAAAAGCGGAATGTTCTCGGCTCCTTCTGCTTCTGGAGCGGGAAACGGAAAGTGAGATGTTTGTATGAAAATAAATGATTATCTGAAGGAAAGGTTTCCGACTTTAAAATTAGTGCCCGGCATTTATCATCAATGGGACGTTGGAATTCATTTTTCTCTCGGCGGCAATATGTATCAATTTAATGAAAGCGGTGCTTTGAATCTTGAGTATTTTCAGCTTGTTCATCATCAAACCGCCGCACTTTTCAATGAGCTGTTTGAACATAGCGATGACATGTTCCTTGTTGCCAACGTGTATAAGCACAAATCTCAAGGTAATCACGCGAGAAAATTAAAGGTTTATCAGCCGTTTCTGAAGTGTAAGGATGATTTATATCGGATTCAAGTGAAGACCTGTCAATGCCCGGTCGAAGAAGAATATGAAATGCAGCAGTTTTCTTTATTATGTAAACGGAAAGATCTGCGTATCCCCCAATTACTTAAGGCAGCCGTCCACGAAGATTTTCCGCTGAAGCCAAGGTTCGGGGGCTGTTCCGTTGGGTATCCTGATGTTTTCTTTGTGAATATGACAAAAGATATTATTTTCTTCCTGTATGATGACAGAGGGTGTGAAGTCATTGCTCTTGATGCCGGAAGAATACGAAAGCTTTATGATCAATATCACGATTGGATTGAATTGGACTGAAAATGAACACATGAATTCGAATCCGCTTGTGCCGGCTTTGTTCTTGCCTAGTCGGGCTGCATGAGTGTAATGGGCAGAATTGAAGGGCGCCGGAAACTTTTTTTCCTCTCATACCGGCCTTCTGCATGTTAAGCTACTGTATTTATTTTGAACGAATTCCTATTTGTAAAACGGCTGAATAGAATAACATAAAAGCTATTTTACACAGTGCAGGAGGAGAGAAATGTGAGGGCTGAACACCGTGATTGTATGGAAATTGGAATTTATTCATTTGCAGAATTATATCCCGATCCTCTGACAGGGAAAACAGTCAGCGCAAAGCAGCGGATAGATGAATTGATGAAGCTGGCGAAATTGGCTGACGACGCAGGGCTTGATGTATTCGGTGTAGGCGAGCATCATCGTCTTGATTATGCGGTATCTTCGCCGCCGGCCATCTTATCAGCGATTTCACAGATCACTGAAAATATTAAGCTGACCAGTGCCACGACTGTATTATCCACCGCAGATCCCGTCCGTTTATTTGAGGATTTTGCAACGCTTGATCTGATTTCAGACGGCCGGGCGGAAATCATTGCGGGACGGGGCGCATTTTTAGACTCGTTTCCTCTTTTCGGTTATGACGTAGGCCATTATAAAGAACTGTTTGAAGAACACATTGACCTTTTTTTAAAATTAAATTCCGGGGAAGAATCGGTTACCTGGAAAGGACGTTACCGGCCGCCGCTGCGCGAGGCAGAAATTTCTCCTCGGCCTTTTCGCGGAAGCATTCCGCTATGGTTAGGTGTTTCGGGGACTCCGGAAAGCGCAGAACGGGCCGGGCGTGCAGGTGCGGGTTTAGCATTAGCTGTACTGAGCGGTGATCCGGTGTCATCTAAGCCGCTTGTTGACAAATACCGGGAAGCGGCTTCTAAAGCCGGTCATCCTCCGGAAAATGTGAAGGTTGCCGTAACCGGACATATGTTCATTTCAAAAACGAATGAACAGGCAATACAAGAATTTTACCCGTATCATTCAAATTACTGGTCTCATGTTCATTCATATCACGGGATCGATGAGCCTTTAACGAAGGAAGATTTTGAACGGGCGTCCGGAAAAGAAACAGCTTTATTTGTGGGAAGCTCACAGCAGATCATTGAAAAAATCATGCATCAATACGAGTTATTCGGACATCAGCGATTTCTCGCGCAAATCGATATAGGAGGTATGCCGTTTAAAAAAGCCGCGGAAAACATCGAACGATTAGCAGCGGAAGTAGCACCGGTTATCCGAAAAGAAACCGGCAAATCCAGCGAATGAAGTTCTGAGCAAAAGGGGCGGGCCGGTTTTTGGCAATCGCGGATTCGACAACAGAATCGGCCCGGCTTTTTCTTTATGATTATAAAAAACAAAGGGGAAAGCGCGAACCTCATTGCTTTTTCCTATCAAGAAAAGGAAGGTCATTTCATCCTCCATCGTGAAGTGTATATACCGAAAGGTTTTTATTAACAAAAGAGGGAGGATGATGAAGTGATGAAGGGTTTAGTCAAAGCTGCAGTTTTAACTGTTACTCTTGGTATTGGAGGCGCTTTCTATTCAAGTGATGCATCTGCGCACGGGTATATAAAAGAGCCCGTCAGCAGAGCGTACATGGGAGCATTAGAGAAACAAACATTGGGCTGGACGGCCGCTGCCCAGAAATATGGCTCCGTCATTGATAATCCTCAGTCTGTAGAAGGGCCGAAAGGATTTCCGGCTGCAGGTCCGCCGGATGGAAGAATTGCATCTGCAAATGGGGGATCGGGACAAATTGACTTCGGTTTAGACAAGCAGACTGCAGATTATTGGGTAAAACAAAACATCCGCGGCGGTTTTAACACCTTTACTTGGTACTACACGGCCCCTCATGCGACATCAAAGTGGCACTATTATATCACCAAGAAAAACTGGAATCCGAATAAACCTTTGTCAAGAGATGAATTCGAATTAATCGGAACGGTAAACCACGACGGTTCCAAGGCAGATACGAATTTGACTCATAAGATTTTTGTGCCGACTGATCGAAGCGGGTATCATGTCATTTTAGGGGTATGGGACGTTGCGGATACTTCCAATGCCTTCTATAACGTCATCGATGTAAACCTTACACAATAATTTGTGAATTACTGATCGGCTGCATGTTGATACATCGGCCGATCTTTTTAGTTTTAATGTGTGAATGAAAAGGGGAAAAACAGCAGAGCGCCATAAACATTTCATTTATGGCGCCGTACGATCATGGAGGTGCTGCTGACATGGATGCGGAGGTAAGAGGATTCTTAATAACCGCCGAGGAAAGAAGCCCCAACGATGATTAATAAAATGAATAGCACCACGATTAACGCAAAGGAGCTACCATAACCACCTGAGAATCCCATATAATCTCACCTCCTAAAGAGGATTAATACATATTATGCCGAAATGAAAAGTTTGATAGGGATGCTAGTTTACTTTTTGAAAAAAGGGTTTTAGTCTATATTTCCTTTACATGACCATCCGTTAAAATGAGTAAAAGGAGGAATCGTACTGCTTCCTGTAATAGAAACGGATATGCTCATACATTGAGAAGTTGCGAAGAGGATGCGCAGTTTGCTCGTTTTTTTTAAAATGAAAAAGTAACAAGCTATTAGGATTGGAACCTTTTGGTTGGTTTCAAGAGCAGCAGCAAGAAAAAAGGGAATGTGATGAGGAATCGAGAAAAAAGATGCGAAGGGCATAATCGGAACCATGTATCAAAACGGATTGCCTGATGATACACGCGTATACTCCATTCCGAATGGGAACGTTAACGATCTAATAGAAGAGCTTCAAGTGTTCTGCGGTAAATAAAAAAAGCCGATGAAGGCTTAACATTGATTAGACGCTGTAAAGCATTCTTTCCGCTGCGCTTTCTGCAGACGGTGTTTGATTGTAAGAAACGATTCCGATAATCACTAACAAGATGATGAACACCAATATGCTCCACAACATTATTTTTAAAGACTTTGACATGGCATACCCTCACTTTGAAAGACTTTACCGGGGCTGCGATCGGAGCCCGCACTTCAAGTATAGTCGTTATAACGGTGAAAAATGTGCAGTATCCCGTTATCAAAATAAAAACTTGCGGGCGCTGCCGCAAGTTTTCTCCGTATTAAGGTCTGTGGAATTCAATATGCTGATTATCACGATCGAACCACCCTCTGAATGCCCAATTGATCCAGCCCCCGTCCCCTTTGTTATCGAAGGACCCGTCTTCGAAGACCCAGATTCCGTAAGTAATGCCGTCATAAACGGCTGATCCGTAAAACTGAACGCCGTTAAAGCGGTCTTCATATTCTTGATTTAAATTGAACACCATGACGTTGTACTTCTGTCCTGATGCGTAAAATGTTGTTTCCATGACATTTTTTACCCAGCCGGTTCGGTTTTGATCTGACTTAACTGCTTCAGCAATGCGATCTGAGATTCCGAGAACATCTACGTTTACGTTCAGCCCGGCATCAACACCCGCTGCTTTTACGTTTTGGTCTGCTGTTTGGGATAATTTACTTTCTAACGGATTTGCAACGGGTGAAACGTGAGGCGCGTTTGCGTGTTCAGACTGACTGGCTGCTGAGGCACTGGCTGTGAAAGGAATTGTTAGAGATAAAGCTAAGCATGATCCGACTACCGTTCTGGCGATTTTCATGGCTATGACCTCCTGAGGAAATTTTTAAAAATTGTTGCAAATTCATGGTATCGCAGAAAAATTGACCAAGCAAAGAGTAGATTTTCTCAAAAGTCATGTCATTCTATTTGTGTTGTTTTCTGTAAATGAAAACCTTTTAATTAGGCGAAAAGGGAAGAAAATAATAGAGTCTTTTTATGTATTGTGACAGGATGACCGGATTTTGGGTGAAAATAGCCCGGAGAAACGCCATAATAAGAAAAACACCCGGAGTTTACCGGGTGTAAAAAGTGTTGATATGTCAAGTTAGCAGCATTTTTTGCATTTTTTGCATTTTCTTTTATAAACAACGATGTAATCATAATCAAGATGCTTTTTATCTTGTTTCTTCTTTTTTTGTTTAGGCTGCTTTGGGTGGTGATCATAATGTCCGTTCATGTCCATATCCATACCCATATCCATACTCATATTCCTCCTTTTTTCATCTGACGGTAGTATTCTATGACAGAAAGCATGGATGGCTTGGACAAATGAAACGGTATGCTGAAAAAGAGGCATCTCATTCGGTATAAAAAACAGGATCATACCCGCCCGATAGAAAAGAGAGGAGATGATCCTGATATTGAGTCCCTATTTGATAACCGCAATTGCAATGCCGTACCCTTTTTCAGAACTGTATAAGGCTGTCAGTTTCAATACCTTCCAGCCTTCTGCGGCTTTAGTCCCGATTCCGTTATGAGCCGTGATATAATCTCCCGGGCTGACCGTACCGTCGACCCGTACGTAATGCCGGCCGTTGAGTCCGACAATGTGCCATTCGTCTCTGGCCGCGCGTGCTTCATAGTCAGCTTCAAGAGCCGGACTGCAGTCTGGGTTTTGTTTCGGCACGCGTACCGTTTCTCCTGTTTCTTCGTCAGTCACATTTTCGTATATGAAACCGCCGAACTCGTTTGTCAAAAAGCGGCTTTGCCATCCGAAGCTTGCGGCTCCTGAGATAAAAGCGGCTGTTTCTGAAATGACGCCGAGCATGTAATCTCCGACGTGAGCCAATTCAATTTTTTCGCCTTTCACTGTGACGATCGTCCCGGCGGGAATTGTCTGGCCGGTTACACTTTCAAAATATTCTCCATACCCTGACAGGGAAGAGGTGACAGCTCCGGCGAACGTACCGTGGCCGCCCGCTGAATCCAGTTTCCATTTGATGGACTGATGCCCTCCGGCAACCGTGTATGGTTCTTCCAATGTAATGCTTTCTGATGACAGAATCGTTCTGGAGACTTTGCTGCCCGTTATATGGACATTGTTTGAAGCGGCGATAAATGCCCTTGAACCTTCAGAACTTGAACCTCCGGAAGAGCTGATGATCGCATTTCTGTCACCTCTGGCCGTAATATCGCCTGTTCCCGCAATAACGGCGCTTGTCGGGTTGAATGCAAAACCGGAGCTGGTCGCGAGCTGTGCGCCTCCCTTTAAATTGACGGGGATCTGCTCATAAGTCTGTCCTTTTATAGATGCGGCCGCGCTGTAACCTTCCGCTTGCACCCCGAGAATGACGGCCTGACTGTTAGGGGACGTAATTCCGACCGAACCGCCGTCTCCGATCATCGTACCGTTCATAATATTTACGTTATATTGGCCTCCGCCGATTGAGATGCCTTTAGGAGAAGACTTGTATATATCAAAATTTGAAATTTTAACATAATCGGTTTTATTTGATCCGCCGGATATATTGATGTCAACACCGGCTTGTGTAAAGCCGCGTATTTTAATGCCGTTAATCGTAATATTTTGACTGCGGTATTGAAGAGCCACGACTGGATTCCCGCCATAGTCGTATGAGGGATCACCAATAGCTGTGAATCCGTTTACATTAACGTTTTTATAGGCAGAGATGACCAGCGCCCTCGGGGTCACACCGTCATAGAGAGCATTGAATACCGGTTCAATCGCGGTGCAATCGGTTAAAGTAACATCATAAGCCGTCGTGCTTTCGGGGTCTGAGGCCTGATGATGGCCGATATGACGAATATCAAATGAACGTACATCACGATACGAAACATGACCGATAATATGAACATTTTGAGAAGCCGGCCACAGGCTGTGCGCCTTTACCTCAATCCCGCGGATATTTCCGCTCGTATAGTTATTTAAAAGCCATACATGTTTAGAGCCGTCGTCAATTTCAATGCCGTTCGAGTTTGCGCTGCCCTCAGCATGCTCTGTGCCGCGGGGGTTTCCGGAATGGCAGTTGGAAATGAAAATATACTCGCTGTAATGGGTGGTAATGCCGTCGTCTCCGGCGCCGTATGCCACACAGTTATCAATCCATATATATCGGCAGCCGTCTTTCGTCCATTCTGTTTCAGGCAAATGATCGTAAGTCGGAGATGTAATATCAATACCATGGAGACCCGCGTTAACCGTTTCAACATTCTTAATCCAGCCGTATTGCACATTAGCAAACGTTAAACAGCTGGAAAACTGTCCTCCGGGGTTCCTGACCCCGCATTGACGATCAGGATTCCAGTCTAAAGTCATGTTCTGGACAAAAATATTACGGTTTCCATTATCGTAATCATCGTTAGTAATGACCCATTCGTATGCGGGAGTGTCCTCATGAAGCTTAAGCACGGTAATCCCTTGTCCCTCACCGGAAATGGTAGTCCATGAGGGGAGTTTTATCCCTTGAACCAAAAATTCTCCTGCGGGGACATTTACTTTGACCCGGCCGTTCCCGATCGCTCTCCGAAAGGCTTCCGTATTGTCCCGGCCGTCAGGGACCGCTCCGTAGTCCTCCACATTCACTTCCCGGGTGATTTTATTCATAAGCATTTCGTATTCTGTATCAAGCCGTTCTTTTAAAAGTGAGGTGACCATTCCTTCCGCCGTCACCCGGGCATCTGCGATCTCAAGATTATCATCCGTTGCGGAATGCTTAATAAAATTCTGCATCCTTGCTTTGAGATGCTCCAATTCAGAGGGATGTGCAGGGCGAGACTGCAATGGGGCGTTTAAAGACGGATCAGGAAAGTTTTTAAATTGAACCATTCTAAAGACACCTCTTTCTTTTGATATAAGCGCCTGAGGCAGGGGACAGAAAAGAGTCGCGCGCCCTTTAAAGCGCTTATTCTTCAAATTCTTTATTCAGAACGAAATTCCTTTTGAAACCAAGGTGAAATTTAAAAAAAGCTCTGTTGAAAGAACGGATATAAAGCTTTGCATTATTGTAATTGAAGCTGTCATGTGAAAATGGAGGAAAAAACTGATAGGAAGGGCCCTCATTTTAGGTTTATTCTCATTGACTTCGCCGTGCTTCCTCTTCGGCTGCATATACACCAAAATCAACATTCTTATCAGTTAAATGGTATAATGGGGCACGGATTGGTCATCAATACGACTGAAATAGGGAAGCAAAAGGAGCAGCGAACATGACTTTAAAAATCAAAATTAAATATTCAGATGATACGCAAACGAGAATCAGTAAAATTGAACAGGGCGATTGGATTGATCTGCGGGCAGCTGAAGATATCACAATCAAAAAAGGTGAATTCAAACTTATCCCGCTTGGAGTTGCGATGGAACTGCCGGAAGGATATGAGGCCCATGTCGTTCCGCGTTCAAGTACATATAAGCATTTCGGTATCATTCAGACAAATTCAATGGGAGTCATTGATGAATCATATAAAGGCGACAATGACTTCTGGTTTTTTCCTGCATTCGCGCTTCGGGATACCGACATTTCCAAGGGGGAGCGGATCTGCCAATTCAGAATCATGAAGAAAATGCCTGAAGTGGAGCTGATCGAAGTAGACAAGCTCGGGAACAATGACCGCGGTGGACTGGGATCAACAGGCACGAAATAAAACGAAAAAAGACTGCTTAACAGCAGTCTTTTTTTATGGAAACAGCAGTTACATTCAATTTGTTTCGGGGATTCTTGAATTGGGAAATCATACGTCACGTTCGAATTTGACTTCGAAATAAGCGGCCGCTCCGTAACCGTCTATGCCAAGAGCAAATATTTAAGCCTTCCGTCTCTTTGAACAGAAAGACTTTTTTAGGTTAAAGGATAGAAGTTGTTTTGATGTTTTTATTCTTCAAGATGAACGGAGGTTTTGTCCAACGTATATAATATTGTGACAAAAGTGTAAACAAAAGAAAGGATGATGTTATGGCAAAAAGGGTTAGAAGAGTAGACCATAAAGCAGCTGGCAAAGAGGCAGAGCAGAAGAAACCGTCCAAAGTCACCCTGTTCTGCCGTTCGCTTCAAAGGCTGAAGCATTTGTATTGTAACATAAACATACAAATGCCATCAATAACCAAAAAAGGAATTTTAGTTTTGATTTTACCGTTTTTGCTTCTGCCGTTCTTTCGGGCTAATGCCGCTTCAGATATTTACGGCAGTTTCGAGGAATTAAAGTTGAATGAAAATCCTTCCGATTTTTCCATTTCAACGCGAGAGCATAACCCTTCTGTCCTCATATTAGCTATACACGGCGGAGGCATAGAGCCGGGGTCCAGTGAGTTAGCCAGAGAAATTGCCGAAAACCGGAGTTTATATTTATTTGAAGGGTTAAAATCAGCCGGTAATGCGGCTCTGCATTTGACAAGTTCGCATTTCGATGAACCTAAGGCCGTGCAAATGGTGAAAGAGCACTCTAATGTCATTTCATTGCACGGTTACGGCAGTGATGATAAAAAGATAAAAATCGGCGGTACAGACAGAGAACGGGCCGAACTTTTGACCGATGTGCTGAAACGGCACGGGTATCCTGCCGTTCTTCTTGGCATAAATGATAAATATGCAGGCGTCAGTCCGAACAACCTTGCCAATCAATCTTCATCCGGATTGAGTATTCAAATCGAAATGAGCACCGGCTTCAGAAAATCACTATTTGACACTTTTACGCTGAAAAGCAGAGCATCCACACAAAACGGGACCTTTTATCAATTCACAAAAACGATTTCTGATTTTATCAGTGACAATTATGAATAAGCACGCCTATTTTGTCGGCGGGGCTTTTTCTTTTGAAATTTATGAAACTTTAAGTTCTTAAGATCGTATACATAATTGACAGGATGAAAGAAAAGAGGTGGGCAAATGAAAGTGATGATCGGGTCTATCATTCTTCTTGTCATCATCGGATTCGGTTTATGGCTGATGCTTAGTCCAATCTTTAAACAAGTGGGAAGCAGAGCCAAAAAATTCAAAAAGTCATGGGAGGAAGAAGATCAGCATGAGCGAAAATAAGCGCGGAAACACAAAAAAAATTCTCGGCGGTGTGATTATAGGTGCAGCCCTTTTAATTGCGGGCGTTACAGCGTCACTATTCATTGAAAAAATACCGAACGGTTATGTCGGGGTTGTATACTCACCGAATGGCGGGGTAAAATCCGACACATTGGACCAAGGCTGGCACTTAGTCGGTTTATTTAATAAAGTAACGGAATATCCGGTGCGTATGCAGACAGTGAATAATGAAAATATAAAAGTGGCAACCTCAGACGGTAAAAATATAGAAATGGATATCGCTTACAACTATGTCGTGCAGCCTGATAAAGTAGTCGATCTGTTTAACAAATTCGGCGCGGTAAACGTTGAAACGATTGAAAATACATATTTAAAAACAAGGCTGTGGGATGCGGCGCGAAAATCAATCAGCAAATACTCGGTTATTGACACATACGGGCAAAAATCTGCAGAAGCCGCTGCCGATGTTCAAAAGAGATTTGCTGATGATATGAAGAGTCTTGGATTTTTAATTGATGATCTCACGCTTGGCGTACCGAAGCCGGATAAAGCCACACAGGAAGCTATCGATGCAAGGGTGAAGTCTTCACAGGAACTTGAACGGACACAAACTGAAATTAAAATAGCCGAAGCCGAAGCGAAAAAGAAAAAAATTGAAGCGGAAGGGATCGCTGATTACAACCAAATCATAAAGAAATCAATGTCCGATGAAATGATCAAATATAAATGGATTGAAAAATGGGACGGAAAAACGCCGAAAGCGACAGGCACAGACTCGCTGCTGCAGCTGCCGCTGGACGATCAGAAGCAAAAATAAAAAGAGAAGGAGGCGATTGCCTCCTTTTTATGTTTTTTCCTGAGGGTCTTTTTCCGGCACTAATTCTTCAGACGCCTCGGTTTGATAGCTCCATAGCGTGCTATCCGTCTCTGTTGTGTCCTGATAATCTTCGGGAAGTACATATTGCTGCAAATACCGGTGAAAAAATGCCTCGAAAACAGAAATGCAAAGTGCAGAGATAACCGATGCCGCGGCAGGCGAGACATTAAATCCGCCAATGTTCATAAGGAATATCCATAATACAATGAATGAAATTCCGAAATCAGCTGCAACGGCTGTGAAATTGCTTGTTCTCGGCAGAATCATGCAATCACCCGCAAAATAAGTAATTAAACTTAAGATCACTGTAATAAACAGAACGTTTAAAAAGGTTACTTGGTACATAAGATCCAGAACAATGTACAGTAAAGCAAGTGTGAGCGCCGTTTTAGAAGCGAAAGCAATTACGTGTTTCATTTGAACCACCTTCGTTATTTCGTTTAGTCTTCATTGTAAGCAATCCGCAAATTTTTAAACTGGTATATAGTGGTTATAAAGTATACGTTTTAATAAAATGTGAATAGACATCACAGGATTCACAAGTTAAAATATGTAAAAAGGGGGATGCAAATGAAAAAATACTGGATTTGTATTGCTGTTTTTTTATTATGTTTTAGCGGAATACACTCAGCTAAAGCGGCTACCACTGAATTCGGATCAAAAACAAGCTTCACTTTGGAGGGAAATGCAAAAGAGTTTCATATTGAAAATCCTGGGGCTGTAGCTGCCGACGATTACTTTTTAGGATATAAGTTCACCATAATGAACAACTCTTCGTGCGGTTTGAGCATGAAACTCCAGCGGATGGCGCTGAACGGAAATTTTTATACATTAAGCTCTAAAAACTACAGCGGCAGCTGGTTAAACCTTAGTGCCCAGGATAAAAAATCAATTGATCCGTATCACAAATACAGAATTCTGGTTGAAAGTTCTTCAAACGTCTGTGGCCCCGCCTATATTAAAGGGTTATACGGTGTAGAATATTATCATTTTGATTGAAAATAGGTACTCGCTAAAGGCAGCGGGTTTTTTTATATTTAAATATAACCTATTGTACTATGTACTAAATATTCATATATAAATTTTTGATCGCCCTCCCAAAAGAAAAGATAAACAAAAACAAATTCATCACGCACAAATATACAAAGTTGAAAAATGGATGAAAAGTTTCTCTAGGGAAACATTATTAGTTGACTTCAAAAGTGTGATGTCGGATAATAAGAATGTAAGTTTTTCCTCCTTAGCAGATTCGTTTCTTAAGCCAGGGCGAATCTGCTTTTTTTATGCAAAAAAACCCCTCTGTAAGGGGTTTTTTACGATAAATGAAGTTTAATAGAATTAATGTACGGCTCTGAATACGCCGATAACTTTCCCCAAAATGCTTACGTTTTGCAGGATAATCGGCTCCATCGTCGGATTTTCCGGCTGCAGCCGCACATAATTGTCTTCTTTATAGAAGCGCTTAACCGTCGCTTCATCATCTTCGGTCATAGCTACGACGATTTCTCCGTTATTGGCCGTGTTCTGCTGTTTGACGATGACGTAATCTTTGTCAAAAATGCCGGCGTCAATCATACTTTCTCCCATGATTTCTAACATAAAGACATGTTCGCCCGGAGGAACCATCCGGTCAGGAAGCGGAAAATACTCGTCGATATTTTCAACAGCCGTAATCGGAATACCCGCCGTCACTTTCCCGATGACCGGAACGTTTACGACCTGGCTTTTCGGAATTTGGACTTCTTCTTCATCCAATACCTCAATCGCTCTCGGTTTAGTAGGGTCCCGTCTGATCAGGCCTTTTGTCTCCAGCCGCGCCAAATGGCCGTGCACGGTTGAACTGGAAGCCAGTCCTACTGCTTCTCCTATCTCTCTTACAGAAGGCGGATATCCTTTCGTTTTTACCTCTTCTTTAATAAAACGCAGGATATCAAGCTGCCTTTTTGATAGCTTCGTCATATTTCGCACCTCAAAACGTCGATTTTAAGTAGATTATAGCATGATTTTCCTGACAGTACAAACATAGGTTCGAAAAAACGATTGACAGAAACGTTTGTTCGTATATACTGAAAGGTATAAAAAGCGAACAAACATTCTTATTGGAGGTTGTTTACATGGCGAAAGAATCTATTATATTTGTCGGACTGTTTACTGCGATTTTAAGTGCCGCTATTTTACTTGTCTCATGTGCGGGAAATGATCAGTCCCTCAGCCAATATGTTAAAATAAAGGTTCAGGACGGTGATACACTCTGGTCACTTGCGGATCATGTAGCAGAAAAGAAACACATTAATAAAGAAGATTTCATTGAGTGGGTGACGGAGAATAACCATCTCCAAACTGCTGATATAAAGCCCGGAGACGAACTTATTCTTCCGGTTAAGAAGAAGCATCCGGCCGTATATCAGCTGGCCATTGTCAATTAGAGAGGAAAGAGAGAAATGAAGGCGCTCATTTATGCCCGCGTAAGCACAAACAAAGAACAGCAGCAAACGTCATTAAAAAGACAGGAAGAGGAGCTCAGTGAGATCGCTGCTGCAAACGGCATGGAAGTCGTGAAAGTCATTTCTGAGAAAGCCAGCGGTTACGAAATGGACCGCGACGGAGTATTTGAAATGCTTGATGAAATTAAAAAATCACATATTGACGCGATATTGGTGCAGGACGAAACGAGATTGGGAAGAGGAAACGCCAAGATTGCGCTTTTGCATTGCATTTACAGGGAGAACGTAAAGATATATACGACGGCTCATAAAGGTGAACTGGAGCTTTCCGAAGCTGATACGATGGTACTTGAAATCGTCAGTATTGTTGAGGAATATCAAAGGAAAATTCACAATATGAAAATCCGGCGGGGAATGAAAAGAGCCATGAAAAACGGCTACAAACCTGAACGGAATCTGAAAAACAGGCATGAAAACAGCGGAAAAGAAAAAAAAGAGGTTCCGGTTTCGGAAATTATCAGGCTGAGAGCCAACAAGCTTACCTTTGCAGAAATCGCAGCGACCTTAAGAGGATTCGGCTATGATGTGTCCAAAGCCACGGTTCACCGGCGGTTTCAGGAATATACCGCAGATACAGAAGGCAGCTGACGCGCATCAGTTGTAAAAAAGACTGCGTTTTAGTAGTATATAATCAACACGCACCAAAGGAGCTTATTATGATTTCTAAAGAAAAAATCGCAAGAATTAACGAATTGGCTCAAAAAGCTAAATCAAACACAATAACGGATGAGGAAAAAGCTGAACAGCAAAAGCTTCGCCAGGAATATTTGAAAGGATTCCGCTCCTCAATGAAAAATACGTTAAAGAGCGTAAAAGTGATTGATCCGGAAGGCAACGATGTCACCCCTGAAAAATTAAAAAGAGAACAACAGAAAAATAATCTTCATTAAACAGAAAGAATACGGCAATACGTATTCTTTTTTCGTATATACTAATATCAGGATGTGCTTTACGACAATTTTCAACAAGTTTATCTCAAATTTAAGCTGAAAGAGTTGAGAAAAAGTCAGCATCGCTTTATGATGAAAAGGTACAACAATAAGGAAGGGGATTATAATGGATACAATTGAAAAGAAATCAGTTGCCACCATTCGTACACTATCTATAGACGCAATTGAAAAAGCGAATTCCGGACATCCGGGCATGCCGATGGGAGCCGCTCCGATGGCATATACATTGTGGACGAAATTTATGAATGTAAATCCGCAGAATCCGGGCTGGTTTAACCGCGACCGCTTTGTTTTATCAGCAGGCCACGGTTCAATGCTTTTATACAGCATGCTGCATTTAAGCGGATATGACCTCAGCATTGAAGACTTGAAACAGTTCCGTCAATGGGGAAGCAAAACACCGGGACATCCGGAGTTCGGGCACACAGCCGGAGTAGACGCTACGACCGGACCGCTTGGACAGGGTATTGCAATGGCAGTGGGAATGGCAATTGCAGAACGCCATCTGGCTGAGACATATAACCGTGATTCATTCAACGTAGTTGATCATTATACATACAGTATTTGCGGAGACGGCGATTTAATGGAAGGCATTTCTTCCGAAGCAGCTTCTCTTGCAGGCCATCTTGAATTAGGCCGTCTGATCGTATTATACGATTCTAATGACATTTCCTTAGACGGCGATTTAGACCGTTCTTTCTCTGAAAATGTAAAGCAGCGTTTTGAAGCAATGAACTGGGAAGTTCTTTATGTTGAGGACGGAAACAACATCGCTGAATTGACGGCTGCAATTGAAAAAGCGCGCCAGAATGATAAAAAACCGACATTGATCGAAGTGAAAACGACAATCGGTTTCGGTTCTCCAAACCGCGCGGGCACATCCGGCGTTCACGGCGCTCCGTTAGGACAAGAAGAGAGCAAGCTGACAAAAGAAGCGTATGCTTGGACGTTTGAAGAAGATTTTTATGTTCCGGAAGAAGTATACGGGCATTTCAATCAAGCTGTAAAAGAAGCCGGCTCGAAAAAAGAACAGGAATGGAATGAACTGTTCGCGGCTTATAAAGAAAAATATCCTGAGCTTGCTGAACAGCTGTCACTCGGCATGAAAGGCGAGCTTCCTAAAGACTGGGATCAGGAAGTTCCCGTTTATGAAAAAGGCAGCAGCCTTGCTTCCCGTGCATCTTCAGGTGAGGTGCTGAACGGGATCGCCAAGAAAATTCCTTTCTTTGTCGGGGGATCTGCTGACCTTGCGGGTTCAAATAAAACGACAATCAAAAATGGAGGAGACTTCACGGCAAAAGACTACGCCGGGAAAAACTTCTGGTTCGGTGTCCGTGAATTTGCGATGGGCGCTGCATTAAACGGAATGGCGCTTCACGGCGGCCTCCGCGTATTCGGCGGCACATTCTTTGTGTTCTCTGATTATTTAAGACCTGCCATTCGTCTGGCGTCATTGATGGGTCTTCCCGTCACTTATGTATTCACACATGACAGTATTGCCGTAGGAGAGGACGGGCCGACTCACGAACCGATTGAGCAGCTTGCTTCTTTACGCGCACTTCCTAACCTTTCTGTGATCAGACCTGCTGACGGAAATGAAACCGCAGCTGCATGGAAGGTTGCCGTTCAAAGCCAAGATCATCCGACAGCTCTTGTATTGACACGCCAAAACCTGCCGACGATTGATCAGCAGGCTGAAGAAGCGTATGCGGGCGTGGATAAAGGGGCTTATATCGTTTCCAAAGCCCAAACAGAATCACCGGCCGCTCTTCTTTTAGCGACAGGTTCTGAAGTCGGACTTGCGATCGAAGCTCAAGCGAAACTGGCTGAAGAAAACATTCACGTATCTGTAGTCAGCATGCCGAGCTGGGACCGCTTTGAAAAACAATCGGCCGAGTACAAAAACAGCGTGCTTCCTCCGAATGTGACGAAACGTCTTGCGATCGAAATGGGTTCAAGCTTCGGATGGGGCAAATTTACCGGTCTTGAAGGAGACGTTCTCGCAATTGACCGTTTCGGTGCTTCAGCTCCGGGAGAAACAATTATGAAAGAATACGGATTTACTGCAGAAAACGTGGTTGACCGCGTGAAAAAACTTTTAAACAAATAACGAGACAAAAGAGGATGAGTCAAATCATCCTCTTTTTCCTGTTTATGCGACAAAAATAGAAGGGGCGGCGTAACAGTAATAGACAATTCTTTCTTTTCTCCTTTTGTATAATAGAAAGCAATAACGAAGCGCTGTAAAAGGGGATGAGGAAATGGAACGTCATTACTATACGCACCTGATAAAGGATGAGTTTGCGAACCACTACTTCGGGCGGGAAACGGCTATGTTTGAGTTGTTTCGAGACTATCATTGGACAGATCTGACACCCCAGGAATATCAAATGACAGAAAAGCAAGTTCAATATATAACGGAACCGATTCCGGTGATACATATGCATCAGCGTCTCCAGCTGCATTTAAACCGAATGAGTTACAGCCGTTTGGATTCCATTTACCGGCTTACACTGCCCGGAGAAAAGGGCCGCGCCACCTTCATGATGAAAGACAGTTTAATTGAGATTGCAGCTTCGGGAGATTATGAGGCGGAAACGATTTTCTTTGAGATTCTGCGTAAAATCAGCCCCTGTTTTCTTGCAATGGATTTCAAGACACGGCGCTACGGGTGGTTAAATCCGGTCAGAGAAAGAAATTTTGTCTAAAAACGAGGAAAAAGAGATGTAAATGTTGTATAATAGCCTTTGGTTTAGTACACTTTAAACTAGACAACATGAAGGAGGAAATAAAATGACTTTATGGGTTGGCATCCTAGTGGGCGTTGTCGCATTGCTCATAGGTGTTGCACTCGGGTTTTTTATTGCTCGTAAATATATGATGAGCTATTTGAAAAAGAATCCGCCTATTAATGAACAAATGTTACGCATGATGATGATGCAAATGGGAATGAAACCTTCTCAAAAGAAAATTAATCAAATGATGAAAGCCATGAATAATCAAGCGAAATAATACGTACAGATTATGATATAGAGATACATGGTTATAAAAATAAAAAACCCGGAGAGGGTTTTTTATTTTGGTGTCATGTTTCACCCCAACTGCCGGTGTGCAGTTCTTTTTGGTATTGTATGAGAAGGTGGTCAAGCTCCTGGCTGAGTTCTATCGTAATGTTTGATGTCATTCCGTTTGTCATGACGATTTTAAGCAGCTCTGCCCGTTTTTTTTCAATTTCATTTAATAGATGCTCTCTAATCACAGGGATATATCCTTTCATACATAAATCTTTCACCTGAGTCGCTATCATTATATCCACATTTATACTGTTTTTCAAATAAGAAGGAGTATAATATCTCGATGTCAAATTAAATTATATAAGCTTTTTCTATAAAAAGTAATCCTTCTCGGGAAAGTGTTAAAAAAATGAAATGATTTTGTCATAACTCGAAGGGAGTGTGTCATCGTGAGTTTTAATTACTTTCTGACGTTTGGGGCCGGATTTCTGTCTTTCATTTCTCCATGCTGTCTGCCGTTGTACCCCGCCTTTTTATCTTACATAACTGGTGTCAGTATGGACGAGGTGAAAACAGAAAAGGTGATGCTGCAAAAGCGCGGCCTCGTGCATACACTTTGTTTTTTGCTTGGTTTCTCCGTGATTTTTATCGCATTGGGATATGGAACTTCATTTATCGGCAGTTTTTTCACCCAATATCATGAAGCGATCCGCCAGTTTGGCGCTATCATGCTGATCCTTTTCGGGCTGATTACTGCCGGTGTGTTTCAGCCGAAATTCATGATGAAAGAGCGGCGCATTCACTTTAAGCGCCGTCCGGAGGGGTTTATCGGTTCGGTTCTGATCGGTCTTGCGTTTGCAGCCGGCTGGTCGCCGTGCAGCGGGCCTATTTTAGGAGCCGTGTTTTCGCTGGCAAATACAAATCCTTCTTCAGCAGTGCCGTATATGTTTTTATATGTTCTCGGTTTTGCGATTCCTTTTCTTGTTCTTTCATTTTTTATTACCAGAATGAATTGGATTCGCAAGCATCAGCTGCTTATCATGAAAATCGGCGGCATTCTTATGATTCTGATCGGAGTTATGCTGTTTTTTAACTGGATGAGCTACATTCTGATCGTTCTGTCAAATCTTTTCGGAGGATTTACGGGTCTGTAACGGATTAATAACTTTTGAACTATTATATACCCTTTCGTTTTTGGTACAATAAGACTAGTTAATGTTAAATATGTGGAGGGGAATATGACACGAGTTTTAGTTGTAGATGACGCCAAGTTCATGAGGGTGAAAATCAGAGAGATTCTGGAATCGGCGAATTACACAGTGGCCGGGGAAGCGGCTGACGGGGAGGAAGCCCTGGCAGTATATCAAAAAATCCGTCCCGACCTGGTGACAATGGATATTACCATGCCGGTCAAAAACGGTATACAGGCGCTGCAGGATATTTTAGCTTTTGACCCGAAAGCCCGGATCATCATGTGCACCGCCATGCGGCAGCAGCGGATCGTTCTGGAAGCGATTGAATTAGGCGCTAAAGACTTTATCGTTAAACCGTTTGAAGCATCTAAAGTGCTGGAGGCCGTAGGCCGGGTAACGGGAACGTAAACATGTTCTCTTTTCAAATTGGTTTTTTTTATGTTTTTGGAGTATAGTATATAGTATCAAACTCCGTGCAAGCAAAGGAATGATAAAGATGATGATTATAATTTCATCCGTTATTGCAGCGGCCATGGCAATTTCCGTGATGATCGTCAGGATTAAATCCTCCGACAAGCCCGCTTCACCTAAAAAAATAATTCTCCCGCCGATTTTCATGAGTACGGGAGCGCTTATGTTCCTTTTTCCGATTTTCAAAGTGTCGGGCGAAGAATTTTTGGAGGCCATTACGCTGGGCGTAATCTTCTCTATTTTTCTGATTAAAACATCTAAATTTGAGATTAAAAATAATGAAATCTATTTAAAACGGTCAAAAGCGTTTGTGTTTATCCTGATTGGTTTGCTGGTTATCAGAATCGCTATGAAATCCATTTTGAGCACGACGATTGATTACGGAGCTTTAAGCGGGATGTTTTGGATTCTTGCTTTCGGAATGATTGTCCCGTGGCGCATCGCGATGTTTTTGTCTTACCGCAAACTTTCGAATGAACTGAAGACCGCTGATATTCAGATGAATTAAAACCTTTCCGTCCGCCGGAAAGGTTTTTTATTTGAGCAGGGCTTGATAAGGAGTAAGATCAATCTGTTTTTCGCGAAGATGCTTTTTTAAAAATTGATGATCACGCTTAGGAGTGGCCAGTATGTAACCCCTGATGATTAAATCACGGTTTATTTGTTCAGCTTCCTCCGCTAAGGAAAGTTCACCGATTTTTCCGGCGATTTTCGCTTTGGCTACATCCCGAAAGAGCTCCGGCACGGGGGCGACCAATTCATCCAAAAACGCCTTGTCACCCGCATTCCATAAGTGCCTGCTTTTTTCAATATAATAGTCCTGCCAATCCAGTTCTGACCGGCCGTCTTCTTTCGGCAAGCGTTTTAAAAATTTTCGAAACATAAAAAACCCGCCGATAGACAGCAATCCGATCATCACGATGACCCAAAATAAAATAAACCACATAAACCAGCCTTCCAGCATTGTTCTATCTCCTCCTTACTTTAACCATATTGTAAACGAAGACAGAATAGAAGAACACATGAAAAAAAGAATAGAAAAAATGATAGATGTCCAGTCATTCCGGTTGCTAGAACATATTCTATCGTATAGTGATTCTGCTATTTGGCCATGGGAGATTCACTTTGAGGGTATATGACTGATATGACCGGACAAAAAAGCCGCTTCCATTGAGGGATGAAAGCGGCTTTTTTATGTTATAGAGGAAATTGAAAGGAAAATGAGGAAGGAGTCTCATTTGGCTCCTTGTTCATGGAGACGGTCAGAATATGGTTGGTGAAATCAGTGAAAATATGTTTGTCATTCAGATAAAAAGGAAGCACCATTTGTTTGTTTAACGTCCGTTCAAGCGTTTTAACAGAGAGCATAAACTCATTTCCCGAAAGAGTGACGGTGATCGCCTGCACCTGCTTCAGCGCCGTCAGGTCGGCTTCAATGATATATTGACGGCTTGTTTCATATAGATCGATCGGCAGCGTCTCGTCATACCAAGCATACGGGTCCTCGTAAAACTGCCGCAGCCATTCTTCCGTATCATCAAATTCTTCAGCGTTTTTTGAGTGATTCATGGAAGCATTCCTCCATATTAAAAAGCCTTGCTATAACGTATGCAGAAGCTTTGAATGGGTGAATGGCACAAAAAAACAGACACCGGGGTCTGTTTTACATATCGTGGCTTGTATTATGTTTTTGTCTTGTATGGTTGCGGTTTTTCACTTTTTTGCTTCCGCTCAGCGGTTCCGGCTGGCCGGGGTTATGGCCCTTCGGAGCATTTTTATGCATATCTTTACTCGTATTTTTATTTGTCATGTTAAAGCCTCCTTTTTAAGGTGTTCCGGCTATTGGTTTGTTTTTCTTTTTTTATTGTTCTGCCGTTCTTCTTCCGTCAGGACGAGCTGGTCATTTTCTATATAACCCGCGCCTTTGCCTTGGCTTTTCGCATCATTCATGCCGTTAATCACATGATTGGCTTTCCGTTTTACCATGATCATCACCTCAACATTAATATGGCTCTTTACAGCCCGTTGTATGAGGCGGAAAATCGGACAAAATTTACCGAAAATCATCTGATAAGACGATCTTATTGTATTTAATAAAAACATTGATATTTACTTATGTATGATTTTATACTAAGATGAAATTGTGAGAAAATTGTGATGGAATGTGAACATTCATCTAAAGAACGATCTTGATCATTGAAGGGGGATTTTGGAGAATGACAAATCAGCAAAAAGTCGCAACACAAGACGTTTTCCAAGCAAGAAAAACATTTTCTTCAAATGGGAAAACATACAACTACTATTCATTAAAAGCATTGGAAGACGCAGGGGTCGGCAATGTTTCAAAACTTCCTTATTCTATTAAGGTTCTTTTGGAATCTGTTTTGCGTCAGGTAGACGGACGTGTCATTACAAAAGAACATGTTGAAAATTTAGCAAGATGGGGTACTGCTGAATTAAAAGATATCGATGTGCCGTTTAAACCGTCACGGGTTATTCTACAGGACTTTACCGGCGTTCCGGCCGTAGTTGACCTGGCATCTTTAAGAAAAGCCATGGCTTCTGTCGGCGGAGACCCTGATAAAATCAATCCTGAAATTCCGGTTGACCTGGTCATTGACCACTCCGTACAAGTCGACAAAGCCGGTACGGAAGACGCGTTAGCCATTAATATGGACTTAGAATTCGAAAGAAATGCAGAACGTTATAAATTTTTAAGCTGGGCAAAGAAAGCGTTTAACAATTATCAGGCTGTTCCGCCTGCAACAGGTATCGTTCATCAGGTAAACCTTGAGTTTTTGGCAAGTGTCGTTCATACGAAAGAGGAAGACGGAGAACTTGTGACATATCCTGATACATTGGTGGGAACAGATTCCCATACAACAATGATTAACGGAATCGGCGTCCTCGGCTGGGGTGTCGGCGGTATCGAGGCGGAAGCGGGAATGCTCGGCCAGCCTTCATATTTCCCTGTTCCTGAGGTCATCGGCGCGAAACTTGTCGGAAAATTGCCTAACGGAACGACGGCGACTGACTTGGCGCTGAAAGTCACTCAAGTGCTGCGCGAAAAAGGCGTAGTCAATAAATTTGTTGAATTCTTCGGTCCTGGTGTTGCTGAGCTTCCGCTTGCGGATCGTGCGACTATTGCCAATATGGCGCCGGAATACGGAGCGACTTGCGGATTCTTCCCTGTTGACGAGGAAGCACTTTCTTACCTGCGTCTGACCGGCCGTGAAGAAGAGCAGATCGATATTGTGGAAGCATACTGCCGCAACAACGGTTTATTCTATACGCCTGACGCGGAAGAGCCGATTTTTACAGACGTTGTGGAAATTGATCTGTCAAAAATCGAAGCGAACCTTTCAGGACCGAAACGTCCGCAGGATTTAATCCCGCTTTCCGTTATGCAGGAAACGTTTAAAAAACATCTTGTCAGCCCGGCCGGCAACCAAGGATTCGGAGCGGATGCTGCTGAAGAGAACAAAGAAATTTCATTTAAACTTAACAGCGGTGAAGATGCGGTTATGAAAACAGGGGCGATTGCAATCGCCGCTATTACAAGCTGTACGAATACATCAAACCCTTATGTATTAATCGGTGCCGGATTGGTAGCCAAAAAAGCGGTAGAATTAGGCTTGAAAGTGCCGAATTATGTTAAAACGTCACTTGCACCGGGGTCTAAGGTTGTTACTGGATACTTAGTCAACTCAGGCCTGCTTCCTTACATGAAGGAGCTCGGCTTTAACCTCGTAGGGTATGGCTGTACGACATGTATCGGGAACTCCGGCCCGCTTTCTCCAGAGATTGAAGAAGCGGTTGCTAAAAATGATCTCTTGATCACTTCTGTCTTGTCGGGTAACAGAAACTTTGAAGGCCGGATCCATCCGCTTGTCAAAGGAAACTACCTTGCGTCACCTCCGCTTGTTGTCGCATACGCATTAGCAGGCACTGTGAATATCAACCTGAAAACGGATCCGATCGGTGTCGGAAATGACGGACAAAATGTTTATTTCGATGACATCTGGCCGTCCATGGATGAAATCAATTCTCTCGTCAAACAGACTGTTACGCCGGAATTATTCCGCAAAGAGTATGAAACGGTATTTGACGACAACCAGCGCTGGAACGAAATCGAAACGACGGATGAAGCGCTGTACAAGTGGGATCAGGATTCCACTTACATTCAAAACCCGCCGTTCTTTGAGGAAATGTCTGTAGAGCCTGGAAAAGTTGAGCCTTTAAGAGGACTTCGCGTTGTCGGCAAATTCGGCGATTCCGTGACGACTGACCACATTTCTCCGGCCGGAGCGATCGGAAAAGACACACCGGCGGGCAAATACCTGCAGGAAAAAGGCGTTTCTCCTCGTGACTTTAACTCTTACGGCTCACGCCGCGGAAACCATGAAGTCATGATGAGAGGAACATTCGCCAATATCCGCATTAAAAACCAAATCGCACCGGGTACAGAAGGCGGATACACAACACATTGGCCTACCGGGAAAGTGACATCTATTTATGATGCCTGCATGCGGTATAAAGAAGATAAAACGGGTCTTGTCGTCCTGGCCGGAAAAGATTACGGAATGGGCTCTTCACGTGACTGGGCTGCAAAAGGAACAAACCTGCTCGGCATCAGAACAGTCATTGCCGAAAGCTTTGAAAGAATTCACAGAAGCAACCTCGTCTTCATGGGTGTGCTGCCGCTTCAGTTCAAACAGGGTGAAAACGCGGATACACTCGGCTTAACCGGTAAGGAAGTCATCGAGGTGGATGTTGATGAATCTGTACGTCCGCGCGACTTGCTGACTGTCAGAGCAATCAGTGAAGACGGTACGGTAAAAACATTTGAAGTTGTTGTCCGTTTTGACAGTGAAGTGGAAATTGATTACTATCGCCACGGCGGCATTTTACAAATGGTGCTTCGCGATAAAATGAAACAGTAGCAGAATGAACAAAGGAGAGAAAGCAGTCTGCTTTCTCTCTTTTTATGCGGGAGGCCTTGAGATGCTTGCGAAATGGCTGGGCGGAATATTACTTATCGGGTTGTTAGTGTATGCGGGCTGGAACATTTATTCTGTACAAAAAAGTCCGAAAGAAGGGACAGAAGAAGGGATGAAAGCCCCTGACTTTACACTTGATACATTGTCAGGAAAAAGCATCTCCCTTTCTGATTATAAAGGAAAAAAAGTGCTCCTCAATTTCTGGGCGACGTGGTGCAAGCCGTGCCGAATGGAAATGCCCGATATGCAGGAGCTGCAGAAAGAATATCCTGATATTGCGGTAGCAGCCGTTAATTTTACGTCCTCTGAAAAAAATATACAGGCTGTGAAATTATTTGCTGATCATTATCAGCTGACATTTCCTATTCTGATTGACAAAAGCGGAATTAACGGAGATTTCAACGTGCTTTCTTATCCGACAACATACATATTAGACGAAAAAGGAACCATTCAGCATATTCGCGTAGGCACGATGACAAAAAAAGAAATGAAAGAAAAACTGGATCTCGAATAGAGGTTCAGTTTTTTTATTGTGAAGGGCTTAGGTTTTGAAAAATTGGAAAAAATGAATGAAAACACGGAGGTGAGAAGATTGAAAAAAATGCGAAAACGTTCTTTTCATGAATTGGTTATGGAAAATAAACGTGAGCTGATGACCAATACGGAATATTTGAATCAGCTTGAAGAAAAGCTGGAGCAGCGGTTCAAACAAAAATAACCTTTAATTTGCAGTCATGTTTGCACCTCCTTTTGCAAAATATACTCTTAAGGAGGGATGAACATGGGCATAAACAAGAAAGACGGCCAGCCGCAATACGCTCCGAGCCACTTAGGGACAAAACCCGTTAAATATAAACGCAACAAAGGGGAAAAGTTTCATGACAAGTCAAACGGACATCCGATTGTCATGCAGACGAAAGGCGAATAACATCATCAAAGGAGAGCAGACATTATGATAAACAATTATCAAAAACCGAATCCGGATGACCGTTCCGATAACGTTGAAAAGCTGCAGGATATGGTGCAGAATACAATTGAAAATATAGAAGAAGCCAAAGAATCAATGGAATTTGCGACAGATGAGGAAAAACAGCGCATTCAAGAGAAGAATGCCAGACGCAATGAAAGCATTGAATCGTTCCGCAGTGAAATCCAGGATGAATCGGCTGCAAGAGAAAACGGCTATCAATCATAATAAAAACCAGGGAAACCTGGTTTTTTTCTCTTTCCGGCTCGTTGTGATAAAATGGGGCTAATCTGATAATAAGGGAGCAGAGAACGTTGCATGTGTCAAAAAAAGAAATAGAAGTGCGTTATGCGGAAACAGATCAAATGGGCATCGTCTATCATGCCAATTACTTAGTCTGGATGGAGGTCGGCAGAACGGCGCTGATTAAGGAACTCGGATTCCTTTACAAGGATATGGAAGATAGAGGTGTGCTGTCCCCTGTATTGGATATCAGCATTTCTTATAAAAAGCCGCTCCGCTACGGAGAAACGGCTGTCGTACATACTTGGATTGAAGAATATAACGGATTTAAAACCGTTTACGGCTACCACATCTATAATCCGGATCAAGAACTTGCCATCAAAGCGACATCCTCTCATATATGCGTTGATAAAGAGAGCTTCAAACCGATTCAGTTTCGCAAGGCTTTTCCTGATTGGCATGCCGCTTACGAAAAGGCAAAAAAATAAGGAGCGGCTGCACTTATGGCATTTGGAATTACGCGTAAGGAACTGGAAAGATGGAAGCGGGATGTATCGGAAGGGAAAATCGCTTTTTTAACGCATTACTGGCTGGACGACCGCTTTCCGGAGGCTAAGACCGTGACGAAGGCCGGTTCAAGCGATCTCAATAAACTGATCAGATGGGGAGCGGAGTACGGGCTGAAGCCGGAGTGGATTCACCATAAAAATGAATTTCCCCACTTTGACCTGCTCGGTGATACGCAAAGAAGCATATTAGAAAAAGAACATCTGACTGATCATCTCAAAAGGTTCAGGCTGTAAAAAAAAAGAACGCATCCGCTGCGTTCTTTTTTTTTACACATAATCAAATACCGGCTCTTCTGCCTGATCTGAATATGTGACTGACAAATCGTGATTATCAAAGTACCATAAGTCGCTTTCTTCAATAAAAAAGGTAATGCCTTCAACTTCCGTGCTGGTGCCGATGTTCATCGGCCGGTCTTTTAAAATGCCGAGAGAAAAGCCTTTCTGAACGTTGCTGCATCCCCCGTAACGGACAAAGAAACGGACATGGTCGCCTGTTTCCAGATCGAGCTCTTCTTTGTACCAATCCAGCGCGCCTTTCGTTACTTTCATGTTCATCCGGAACACTCCCTTTTTGTTTCTCATATAAAGAAATTATCTCTATTATAAACGCATATGGCATTTTGATGTCAAAATTGAAGTTTCATCAAAACCATTTGATCTTCGGCTCTGTTTTGTTTATAATCCGTTTGATGTTTGCCCTGTGTCTGTAGATAACAAACGCGGTCAAGAGCGTCACTACGATTAATAAATAAGGGTCTTTTACAAACAGACAGTAAATAATCGTATAAATCCCTGTTAACATTGAAGACAGAGAAACAAATTTCGTAAGGAATAAAAATACGAAAAATACTGCAACCATCGTAACGAATAACAGCGGAGCATAAAACAGCAGGACGCCCCCTGATGTGGCTACGGCTTTGCCTCCCTTAAACTTTGCGAACACGGGGAATACATGGCCGATTACTGCTGCCACCCCTGCGAGAAGAGGATGAATGGGGACGTGCAGTAAATATGGGAGCGCCGCGGCCAAGGTGCCTTTTAAAATATCGGCTGCGATGACGACAGATCCCGCTTTAACGCCAAGCGTGCGAAAAGCATTTGTGGCGCCCAAATTGCCGCTTCCGTGTTCTCTAATATCGATCCCTTTCGCAAGTTTGCCTACGATTAAACCTGACGGGATGCTGCCTATTACATAGGCCAAAATAATCAATAAAGCAATCAACATCTACATTTCTCCTTTTCAATGTCCCTTCACTCTATTTTAACACGAGTTGTTACCGTCTGATGACAAGTTTTTTGAGAATTAAGCTGACAAAGCGCTTTTTTTGATTCCGGCGAAGCGGTCATGTACAATATATCAAAAGGAGATGGTAAAGATGCAAAATCCTTCAAAGTCAGAGATTAAAGAAATTCTGGACCGGAGCAAACGGATCGCAGTCGTCGGGCTGTCAGACCGTCCCGACCGGACTTCTTACATGGTTTCCAAAGCGATGCAGGATGAAGGGTATGAAATTATTCCCGTCAATCCAACGATTGATGAGGCGCTTGGCGTTAAAGCCGTCGCTTCATTAAAAGACGTGGAGGGGCCGATTGATATCGTGAATGTGTTCAGACGCTCTGAGCAGCTTCCCGGCGTCGCTGAAGAATTTTTACAGACGGACGCTCCCGTTTTTTGGGCGCAGCAGGGTCTTGCAAATGAAGAAGCGTATCGCATGATTACAGACAAAGGACGGACGGCTGTTATGGATTTATGTATAAAAGTCGCCCGCGCTGTTATAAAATAGGAACAAAAAAGGCAAAAATCCTTGGCTAATCAGGGGTTTTTGCTTTTTTATTGAAAGAATACTCTTTGCGTATGATGATGAAACAGATACAATAAAGCATGAACAGCTTTTTTAGAAACCCCTTTATACGGGGGTTTACAGTCTGTTTGCGATGGCCGGCATAAAGCTATATAATAGAAAGCGAACTCATGTTCTTATCCGCCGAAAAGGGCACCAAAAAGATGAAAAGCCGTTCGAATGTATGTCTTGCGGCCTAAAAAACGAGCCATTCGCTTAAATATGTTGCGAAATCAAGCATATTGGTTATAATTGTGAGTCCGAGGAGAATTGGACCGAAGCTTGCGCATACTGAAAAACAAAGACATGAAAACATTTAAAAAAGAGAATGATTAAGAGCAGGTTTTTTGAAAGGGGTTTGTACGTTTGGCTAGAAAACAGCAATTTGATTACAACGAAGATGCCATACAGGTGCTTGAAGGCCTGGAAGCCGTCAGAAAACGACCGGGAATGTACATCGGTTCGACGGACGCACGAGGCCTGCACCATCTGGTATATGAGATCGTCGACAATTCCGTCGATGAAGTTCTTGCCGGCTACGGAGATCATATTATCGTAACGATACATAAGGACAACAGCATCTCCGTACAGGACAGAGGACGCGGAATGCCGACCGGGATGCATAAGCTCGGAAAGCCGACGCCGGAAGTTATTTTCACCGTGCTGCATGCCGGGGGGAAATTCGGACAGGGCGGCTATAAAACAAGCGGCGGTCTGCATGGTGTCGGCGCATCTGTCGTAAACGCGTTATCGGAGTGGCTGACAGTTACTATTGAGCGTGACGGATATGTTTATAAACAGCGGTTTGAAAACGGCGGCAAGCCCGTGACTTCACTTGAAAAAATCGGAACCACCAAAAAAACGGGAACGCTTACCCATTTTAAACCTGATCCGTCAATGTTCAGCGCAACGGTTTATAATTTTGACACGCTGTCAGAACGTCTGCGCGAATCAGCTTTCTTGTTAAAAGGTTTGAAAATAGAATTAATTGATGAACGGAACGGCGTAAAAGAAGTATTTTATTATGAGAACGGAATTGAAGCATTTGTCGCTTATTTAAACGAGGAAAAAGACGCTTTATGCGAAGTGGTTTCCTTTGAAGGCGAGCATCACGACATTGAAGTCGATTTCGCGTTTCAGTTTAATGACGGGTATTCAGAAAATATGCTGTCATTCGTTAATAACGTCAGAACAAAGGACGGCGGCACCCACGAATCAGGAGCCAAAACGGCAATGACAAGAGCGTTTAACGAGTATGCGCGAAAGGTTGCCCTTTTAAAAGAGAAAGACAAGAACCTTGAAGGCGCCGATATCAGGGAAGGTTTGTCCGCAATCATTTCCGTGCGTATCCCGGAGGAACTGCTGCAATTTGAAGGCCAGACGAAAGGGAAGCTTGGCACAAGTGAGGCGAGATCCGCCGCGGATGCCGTCATTTCCGAGAATCTTGCTTATTTCCTGGAAGAAAACCGCGATACGGCGACCCTGCTTGTCAAAAAAGCGATTAAAGCAAGCCAGGCCCGTGAAGCGGCCCGTAAAGCGAGAGAAGAAGCGAGAAGCGGCAAAAAGCGCAAAAAATCAGAAGCGACGCTGAGCGGAAAACTCACACCGGCCGGTTCCAGAAATCCGGCGAAGAATGAATTGTATCTTGTGGAGGGAGACTCTGCGGGAGGTTCTGCAAAACAGGGAAGAGACCGGAAATTCCAAGCCGTGCTGCCCCTTCGCGGAAAGGTCATCAACACAGAGAAAGCAAAGCTTGCAGACATCTTCAAAAATGAAGAAATCAATACGATTATTCATGCGATCGGAGGCGGTGTCGGCGCAGATTTTGAGATAGACGACATCAACTATGACAAGATCATTATCATGACGGACGCGGATACCGACGGCGCGCACATTCAAGTCTTGCTGTTAACGTTTTTCTACCGCTATATGAAACCTTTAATCGAGCACGGAAAAGTCTTCATCGCCCTTCCGCCTCTTTACAAAGTGAGCAAAGGGAGCGGTAAGAAAGAGATTATTGAATATGCCTGGTCCGACGAAGAAATGGACGGCGTTTTAAAGAAAGTCGGCAAAGGGTATACCATCCAGCGCTATAAAGGTCTGGGAGAAATGAACGCAGACCAGCTCTGGGAAACGACGATGAATCCCGAATCGCGAACGCTCGTCAGAGTCAAGATCGACGATGCGGCACGGGTAGAGCGCCGCGTAACGACATTAATGGGAGAAAAAGTAGAACCGAGAAGAAAATGGATTGAAAAGAATGTTGCCTTCGGATTAGATGAGGAAAGCAATATTTTAGAAAATGAAAACTTGTCGGTCGCTGAGGAGGTTTAATAGTGGCACAGCCAGAATTATTTCATGATTTACCGTTAGAAGAAGTAATCGGCGACCGTTTCGGACGCTACAGTAAATACATTATTCAAGACAGGGCGCTGCCCGACGCTCGTGACGGTTTAAAGCCGGTGCAGCGGAGAATTTTATACGCCATGCACGCAGACGGAAATACATTCGATAAAAATTTCCGTAAAGCGGCGAAAACGGTCGGAAACGTTATCGGTAATTATCATCCGCACGGTGACAGTTCCGTTTATGAAGCGATGGTGCGGATGAGCCAGGATTGGAAAGTGCGGAATGTGCTGATTGAGATGCACGGCAACAACGGAAGCATTGACGGCGATCCGCCGGCTGCCATGCGTTATACGGAAGCGAGATTATCTTCTATCGCGTCAGAGCTTTTGCGTGATATTGATAAAAATACGGTTGAATTCGTTCCGAACTTTGATGACACTAGTAAAGAACCGGTTGTTTTGCCCGCCATGTTCCCTAACTTGCTTGTCAACGGATCAACCGGGATTTCAGCGGGCTATGCGACTGATATTCCCCCTCATCATCTGGGTGAGGTCATTGATGCCGTCATTAAACGGATTGAATCTCCGGATTGCACCGTCGATGACTTGATGCAGGTGATTAAAGGGCCTGACTTTCCGACAGGAGGCATTATTCAAGGAGTCGACGGCATTCGGAAGGCTTATGAAACCGGGAAAGGCAAAATTATTATCCGCGGCAAGGCTGAAGTGGAATCCGTAAGAGGCGGACGGGAGCAGATCGTCATTACAGAAATTCCGTTTGAAGTAAACAAAGCCAATCTCGTAAAGAAAATGGACGAATACCGCATAGACAAAAAAGTCGAAGGCATTTCTGAAGTCCGGGATGAAACTGACCGCACGGGGCTTCGGGTGGTCGTTGAGTTAAAGAAAGAAGCCGATGCAAAAGGCATCCTGAATTTCTTATATAAAAACACTGATCTGCAGACAACATATAACTTTAATATGGTCGCCATACATAACCGCCGGCCGATGCTGATGAGTCTTACAGCCATCCTGGATGCGTATATTTCCCACCAGAAGGAAGTAGTGACAAACCGCTCCGTCTTTGAATTGCAAAAAGCAAAAGAGCGGCATCACATCGTTGAAGGACTGATGAAGGCACTGTCTGTGTTAGATGAGGTCATAGCGGTCATCCGGGCAAGCAGCGACAAGAAAGATGCGAAACAAAACTTAATTTCTAAATTCGCATTTACGGAGCCTCAGGCCGAAGCAATCGTATCCTTGCAGCTGTATCGTCTGACAAACACGGATATTACGGCGCTAAAAGAGGAAGCGGAAGAGCTCAGCAAGAAAATTCAGGAGCTCGAAGCCATTTTAAGTCATGATAAAAAGCTGTTAAAAGTCATTACAAGCAGCCTGAAAAAATTGAAAAAGACCTATGCTGACAGCAGACGGTCTGTCATTGAAGAAAAGATTGAGGAAATTAAAATCAATCTTGAAGTCATGGTTGCCTCTGAGGACGTATATGTGACAGTCACTAAAGACGGCTATGTAAAACGAACAAGCCAGCGGTCATTTGCCGCTTCTAACGGCCAGGATTTCGGTATGAAGGATACTGACAGGCTGATTCACCAATTTGAAATGAATACAACGGATGTTCTCCTGCTCTTTACCAATAAGGGAAGCTATGTTTATTGTCCGGTTCACCAGCTTCCCGATATCAGGTGGAAAGACATGGGGCAGCACGTAACGAACATCATCACGATTGACCGTGATGAAACCATCGTGAAAGCTATACCGGTAAAAGAATTTGATCCATCTTCATATTTATTGTTCATGACGAAAAACGGCATGGTGAAAAGAACTGAAATGACGCATTACAAAGCGCAGCGTTACTCGAAAGCGCTTGTTGCCCTTAACCTTAAAGGGGATGATGAGCTGATTGATGTTCATGTCACAGACGGCGGCAGCCAGCTGTTTATCGCCACCCGCCTCGGGTACGGTTTATGGTTCGGTGAAGATGAAGTAAATGTAGTCGGTGCCCGTGCGGCCGGCGTAAAGGGCATAAATTTAAAAGACGGTGATACCGTCGTATCAGGGCAAATTCTGCATGAAACAGATTCGCTCGTCCTTGTCACACAGCGGGGAGCAATCAAACGGATGAACCTATCTGAATTCGAAAAAACATCCAGGGCGAAACGCGGTGTCATCATGCTGCGTGAGCTTAAAAAGAACCCGCATCGGGCAGTCGGCGTATTTGCGTGCGCTTTGGCCGATATGATCGCTGCGGAAACAGAAAAAGGCGAAAGAATCGAAATCGCCGTGAAGTCCTTGCGGGCGAATGACCGATACAGCAATGGCTCCTTCTTTACCGATGAAGATGAGACAGGGCCGGTAACAGATGTATGGCGTATCCCTGCATACGATGTTTAAGAGTAAAATTAAAATAAAAAACCTCCGCTCATTGAGCGGAGGTTTTACTATTTAGCTTTCATGGCTGCCGAATAAGTCAGTGATAGCGTGAATGACTTCGATTCCCTGCCATACAAATAAATTCAACGCAGTGAATGAAAACAACCCTAAAATCACCATTCGTAAGATAAACAACATGTTTAACAACCTCCTCATTTTATGTTACATAGATAGGCGATGTTGAACATGAAGCTCATCGAAATACGAGGACTGATAAAATTTAGCGATTAAAAAGCTTTTCTTTCGCTGTCTTCTCCGGGAAGCGGGGAGTCTCCTGTCTGATATCACGATCAGTGAGACAGAAGCGGCAAAAAGCGCCGTCAAGATATATGAGCCCGTCAGCGATTTTTTCTCATCATCAGCATTTTGGCCGGCCTTCATTTCGTGCATTTCCTGCTGGTCGGCTACCGCTTTAAAATGATGAGCGGTATCAAACGCATGGGGAATGGAGAGCAAATGAAAGCTTGCAATCGCTAAAAATAAAATAGAAGCTTTTAAAAACAAGATTTTTTTCAAATGTTCTCCCCCCTTCATAAGTCTGAATATTTTTATTATAATACCCTAATTTAAATGTAAAGTAAACACATTTATTAAATTTAAAAAATTATTATCCTGGTTAAGTATATACCATTCCATCCATCTTTTCATCTCTTTTTTCTTAAAGACCTATTTGTTATGATATGCACGCATTCCTTATGACGTGACAACATTTTTCGGGCTGTAAGATAAAAAACGGGGCATGACAGCAAAAGATGTGATGAAGAAACCGAAACATTTTCTTAAAAAAACTTCTCAACCACTGTTGTTGTGATATAATAATACCCGTTGTGTTAAAAGATCTAACATATGCAGCAAAAATGACAGTAAAAGATACGTAAAAGGGAGGTTAAACATGGAGGCTTTCATCAGTGAAATCATAAATGTTCCAAATGATTTTATTTGGAAGTATCTTGTTTATATTTTAGTCGGGATCGGATTGTACTTTACGTTCCGTTTTCGCTTTATTCAATTCCAATACTTTATTGAAATGTTCAGAATCGTCGGGGAGAAGCCGCAAGGAAATAAAGGAGTGTCTTCAATGCAGGCATTCTTTATCTCAGCCGCTTCTCGTGTCGGAACCGGAAACTTGACCGGCGTCGCGCTGGCGATTGCAACAGGCGGTCCCGGCGCAGTATTTTGGATGTGGATCGTAGCGATTGTCGGTATGGCTTCCAGCTTTGTGGAAAGCACCTTGGCGCAGCTGTATAAAGTGCGTTCCGGTGACGAATTCCGCGGCGGTCCGGCATATTACATGGCAAAGGGACTGGGCGCCCGCTGGCTCGGTATTTTATTCGCCGTATTGATTACCGTTTCTTTCGGACTTATCTTTAACGCCGTGCAGTCAAATACGATTTCTGTCGCGTTTGACGAAGCATTCCATGTGAATAAAACAGTTATCGCAATCATTTTAGCTGTATTAACGGCTTTCATTATATTCGGCGGTCTGAAACGTGTTGTTTCCGTCTCGCAATTAATCGTTCCGGTCATGGCGGGTATGTATATTCTGATCGCGCTGTATGTCGTGATTGTAAATATTACAGCGGTACCTGAGCTGTTTGTTACGATTGTGAAAAATGCGTTCGGTCTTGAACAGATCGTCGGCGGAAGCTTAGGAAGCATCATTATTATCGGTGCGCAGCGCGGCCTGTTTTCAAACGAAGCGGGTATGGGAAGCGCGCCGAATGCCGCAGCGGCTGCACATGTGTCGCATCCGGCTAAGCAGGGATTAATTCAGACCCTCGGTGTGTTTTTTGATACATTTATCGTTTGTACATCGACTGCCTTTATCATTTTATTGTACAGCTTTACGCCTAAAGGCGACGGCATCCAAGTGACACAAGCCGCACTGCAGCACCACCTCGGCGGATGGGCGCCGACATTTATTGCGATTGCGATGTTTTTATTCGCATTCAGCTCAGTCGTCGGCAACTATTACTATGGTGAAACGAATATTGAATTTATTAAAACAAGCAAAACATGGCTTAATATTTACCGCGTATTCGTCGTAGTGATGGTGGTATACGGATGTTTGGCTGACTTCCAGATCGTCTGGGACATGGCAAACTTGTTTATGGGACTCTTGGCTCTCATTAACTTAGTGGCAATCTTATTGCTGAGTAATGTAGCCTACAAGATCTATAAGGATTATGCCGCTCAGCGCAAAAAAGGTCTTGATCCTGTATTCAAGGCCGAGAATACGCCGGAGCTCAAGCATATTGAAACATGGGCGGAAGAAGAAGGTACAAGCCCCGAACGTAAGACTGCTAACTAAGGAAACATGCATACAATTTTCAAAAAACCCCTTACATTTTGTTGTGAGGGGTTTTTTTATGTGAAAAACCGGGTTATTTTTGCCGAAAACAGATTTTTTTGAATTTGTTGTATTTTTCTCTTGTGTGTGTAAGGGCTTTCATATAAAGTTTAACTAAACCGGTTTACCAAACCGATTTAGTCTTAAAGGAAAGGAGTATTAATGTGGCTTCTGATTATGGCATTTTTACGATCGGTGATGCGATGATCACCTTAAATCCCGCAAGCACAGGGCCTTTGCGTTTTGTTACCCATTTTGAACGAAAAGCAGGAGGAGCTGAACTGAATTTTGCGATTGCATGCGCCAGATTGAATCTGCACTCAAAGTGGGTCAGCAGGCTGGGGAAGGATGAGTTCGGCAGAGTGATTTATCAGTTTGCCAAAGGAGAAGGAATTGATGTGACTGACGTCTCCTATGTTGAAGGCTTTCCTACATCTTTAAATGTCAAAGAGATCAGAAATGACGGTTCAGGCAAGACGTTTTATTACCGTTTCAATTCACCAATTCTGACTCTTGCACCGGAAGATATAACAGAGAATATGTTTGCCGGCATTCACATCGTTCATCTTACCGGCGTGTTCCTCGCGCTTGATAAGAAAAACCTTGAAATTGCTGAAAGGGTGCTTTCCATCGCCAAAGCAAGGGGGATTCCCGTATCTTTTGATCCGAATATCAGGCTGAAGCTGTGGACGATTGAGGAGGCGCGTGCGGCATTTCATCAAATCTTTCCGCATACTGATATTCTTCTGGCGGGCCGGGACGAAATGAAACAGCTGACAGGTCTAGGGGAAAATGAAGCATTAGCCCGGTTTGCAGAGACCTATTCAATCAGTCAGCTTGTCATAAAAGACGGTGAAGCAGGTTCTGCGCTGTATCATGATCATAAGTGGGTTCACAAAGAGGCTTTCCCGGTTGCGCCTGTTGACACGGTAGGAGCGGGTGACGGCTTTAATGCCGGTTACCTGTACGGTTATCTGCATGGTTTTGAACCGGAAAAACGTCTGGAGCTTGCCAATGCGGTCGGTGCGCTCGTCACCACAGTTTCCGGTGACAATGAAGGGCTTCCCTATCTAGAAGAGGTTCTGTCATTTGTAAACAAAGAGACTGTGATTGAACGTTAGCAAGCACAACTTAAAAAGCGGGTGAGAAAATGAAAGCGGTTCTAGTACGGAAAGCTTTTGATCTGGTGGTGACGGAATGTGAGAAACCGTCTGTTGTCCACGCGGATGATGTTCTTGTCAAGGTGAAGCGGGTCGGAATTTGCGGATCAGATTTGCATATTTATCATGGGACAAATCCGTTAGCGTCCCTGCCGAGAGTAATCGGTCATGAAGTCACAGGGGAAGTCGCAAAGACCGGTTCTCTTGTCCGGCGTTTCAAGCCGGGTGACCGGGTAGTGATTGAACCGATATCTTATTGCGGAACATGCTATGCCTGCCGGAAAGGACGTCCGAACGTCTGCAAAGCGCTTTCGGTGTTCGGCGTTCATGAAGATGGCGGGATGCGGGAATATATCGTGCTTCCGGAAAAGCAGCTGCATGCCGTTTCGCCCGATCTGCCCTGGGAGGAAGCGGTCATGGCAGAACCATATACGATCGGCGCCCAGGCCGTTTGGAGAGGCAGAGTCGAGAAGGAAGATACCGTTTTGATTCAGGGGGCGGGGCCGATCGGAATCTGCATATTAAAAATGGCAAAGCTCAAAGGCGCTTCCGTCATGATAACCGACTTGAATGATGAACGCTTGGCATTCGCTGAAAAAAACGGTGCGGACGTTACCGTCAACGCGCAAAAAGAAGATCCCGTTTTGCGGGTGAACGAATGGACCAAAAATGAAGGCGCCAATGCCGTCATTGATGCCGTCTGTCTCCCCTCAACGTTTGAAACGTCCATTGACGCGGTTTCTCCGGCCGGTCATGTGGTTGTGCTTGGTTTTGATGAGAGGACTGCCGGCATTTCTCAGCTTCCGATCACAAAAAAGGAAGTCACGATAACCGGTTCAAGATTGCAGACGAATCAGTTTCCGTACATTACAGACTTACTGAATAAAGGCCTGTTAACGCACGGCGGTCTTATTACACATACATTTTCAGCAGATGACGTCCATCAAGCATTTCAGTTGATCGAACAGCACCCGGGCAAGGTGGGAAAAGCAATCATTACGTTTGATTAAAGGAGGAGCGAGAATGCTGCCTAAGTACGCTATTTACGAAAAACTTCTGCATGCACAAGTGGTGGCTGTCATAAGGGGACAAAACAGCCAAGAGGCGCTTGAAGTTTCAAGAGCGGCCATTTCAGGAGGTATCAGCGCCATTGAGCTTACATACACAACTCCTGAAGTGGAAGATGTCTTTAAGGAACTCCGGCATCAAGATATTCTTCTTGGAGCCGGCTCTGTAATGGATACAGAAACGGCGAGACACGCCATTTTATCAGGCGCCTCATTTATCGTCAGCTCTCATTTTGTAAAAGAGATAGCATCTCTATGCAACCAGTACAGCGTACCGTATCTTCCGGGATGCATGAGCGTGTCTGATATGGCTTTGGCGCTCGAAGCCGGATGTGATGTGGTAAAGCTGTTCCCCGCTAATTCGTTTGACCCTTCATTTATCAAGTCGGTCAACGGTCCTCTGCCGAATGTCCGCATTATGCCGACCGGGGGTATCTCATTAAACAGCATGAATGACTGGCTCTCTGCCGGAGCGGTCGCGGTGGGTGTGGGAAGCGACTTGACAAAAGCATATCAAAAGGGCGGCTATGAAGCTGCCGTATCCCTCAGCAAAGAATACGTCTGCCGAAAAAACGAATATACGGGGGTGTAACATGAATATCACGTTTCGCTGGTATGGCCAAGGTAATGATACGGTGACTCTTGAACATGTCAGACAAATTCCCGGGGTCAAAGGCATCGTCTGGGCTCTTCACCAGAAGCCCGCGGGCGAAGTATGGGAAAAGGAGGACATTGAAGCGGAAGTCAGAGTCATTCAATCCTATGGGTTTCATGCAGAGGTCGTGGAAAGCGTGAATGTTCATGAAGCCATTAAACTCGGTCATGAAGAACGCGGACAATATATTGAACATTATAAACAGACCATTCGCAATCTGTCCGAATTCGGCGTGAAAGTCATCTGTTACAATTTCATGCCGATATTTGACTGGACGCGTACCGATATGTTCCGCGCGCTGGAGGATGGGTCAACCGCTTTGTTTTTTGAAAAAGCGAAAGTGGAAAGTCTCCCTCCGGAGGAACTGATCCGCACGGTTGAAGAATCTTCTGAATTGACGCTTCCCGGGTGGGAGCCGGAGAAAATGGCCCGGATCAAGGAACTGTTTGAGGCCTATCAAACGGTTGATGAAAAACAGCTTTGGGCCAATCTTGAGTTCTTTTTACATGAAATCCTTCCTGTAGCGGAGGAACGCGGCATTCAAATGGCCATTCATCCGGATGATCCGCCCTGGTCAATTTTTGGCCTGCCCCGTATTATCACCGGTGAGAAAAGTTATGAAAAGCTGCGAGAGATTTCAGATTCACCCGCCAACTGTATTACGTTATGCACGGGTTCGATGGGAGCGGATCCCGCCAATGATATGGTGAAGATCGCCAAACACTATGCGGGAGCTGCGCCGTTTGCCCATATACGAAATGTGAAAATCTGCGATAACGGTGATTTTACGGAAACTTCGCATCTTACCAGTGATGGGTCCATTGATATTACCGGTGTGGTAAAAGAATTGCACGGCCAAGACTATAAAGGATATGTACGGCCTGATCACGGCCGTCATATCTGGGGCGAACAATGCCGGCCGGGTTATGGTTTATATGATCGTGCCTTAGGAATTATGTACTTGAACGGACTGTGGGATGCGTTCTCGTCTCATGAGAAAGGGGTGAAGAGATGAGACCGATTCATGAACGTTTATCAGGAAGAACCGCTGTCATAACAGGCGGGAGCGGTGTTCTCTGTTCAGCAATGGCAAAGGAGCTTTCACGGCAGGGGATGAAAATTGCGATCGTCAGCCGGAATGCTGATAAAGCAGAGCGTGCGGCGGGCGAGATTGCTGACGCTGGAGGAACCGCGGTTTCTGTACCGGCTGATGTTTCAGCCCGTGATTCGCTCGAAAAGGCAAAAGACGAGATTATCAGCCGGTTCGGTTCTGTCAATCTTTTAATTAACGGAGCCGGGGGAAATCACCCTGATGCGATCACTGCCAGTGAGACGTATGAAGAGGATGAGCAGGGCACATCATTTTTTGATATGGACGAAACGGGGTTTTCCAGCGTATTTTCAACCAACTTTACCGGTGCATTTCTGGCATCGCAAGTGTTTGGAAAAGACCTTTTGAAGGCGGAATGTCCCGCGATTATTAATATTTCTTCTATGAGTGCGTATACACCGATGACAAAGGTGCCTGCCTACAGCGCGGCCAAGGCGGCGATTCAGAATTTTACGATGTGGATGGCTGTTCATTTCGCAAAAAAAGGGCTGCGGGTGAATGCCATCGCTCCGGGTTTCTTTTTGACAGCGCAAAACCGTGAGTTGTTATTACAGGAAGATGGAAGTCTGACAGACCGATCCAATAAGATTATGGCACATACACCGATGAAACGTTTCGGGAAACCGGAAGACCTTCTGGGAACGCTCCTGTGGCTTTCGGATGATTCATGCTCGGGCTTTGTCACCGGGGTCACCGTTCCCGTCGACGGAGGTTTTATGGCTTATTCCGGAGTGTGACAGAATCCATGTCCCTGTCAGATTGTAAACCATTTACTTCTGACTTATACTAGTGAAAAATGAAGACAGACGGGGATGAGTCTATGAAAACCATTACAATTTCTGATGTGGCGAAATATGCAAACGTATCTAAAAGCACCGTATCTCAATTTTTAAATCAGCGCTATGACTATATGAGCGAGAAAACGAAACAAAAAATAGAAGCGGCCATTCAAGAGCTGAACTATCAGCCGAATTTCGTCGCCCGCAGCTTAAAACAGAAATCAACATTTACAGTAGGTGTGGTGGTGGCTAATATTCTTCACACCTTTTCCACTCAGGTCATCAGGGCGGTGGAAGACTATTTTCATGAACAAGGATTTCATATTATTGTCTGCAATGCGGATGATGAACCGGAAAAAGAAAAGAAATATATTGAAATGCTGCGGGCCAAGCAGGTGGACGGAATTATTATTTTTCCGACGGGCGAAAATCTCTCTTTATATGAAAAGATGAAACGCGATACGTTTCCGGTCGTGTTTATGGACAGAACCATTGAAGAACTCGGGATTCCGACAGTGATGCTTGATAATCATCATGCAGCCGGTCTTGCCGTTGACCGGTTTATCGAAAGCGGCATAAAGAGAATCGCGATTATTACGACGTCCATTATTCGGGAAATCAGTCCGAGGGTAGAAAGGATTGAAGGGTATAAGAAGGCGCTTGACCGCCACGGAATGATAGTGCGGAACGAATATATCAAAACAGCCGATGCGGCTGATATTTCCAATGTTTTGTCAGAGCTGTTCTCACTTGAAGAGCCTCCGAAAGCGATATTGGCGGCAAACGATATCGTTCTTGTTGAGGTGCTGAAGTATATGAAGGAGCATGATATGACAATTCCGGATAAGGCAGCCGTCATCGGAATTGATGAAGTTCCTTTTGCGGGTTTTTTTACTCCTCCGATTACGACGATCGTTCAGCCTGCGGCAGAAATGGCGCGAAAAGCAGGAAGCCTTCTTCTTCGCCAGATACAAGAAAAAGATGGCGGTGAAAAACGGATTCACCGCTATAAACCGGCGCTGCTCGCAAGGCAATCCGGATAACCGGTTTCATTGCATAAACCGGTTTACTCCGGCAATTTTAATATCTGAATATTAAGAAATAAGAGGGAGGGATTTTATGTTCTCAAAGGATAGATTCCCTATTATTCTTCTTTTATTTTCAGCCGGGGTGATTAACTATTTAGACCGCTCAGCGCTGTCTATTGCAGCGCCGTTCATACAGCAGGATCTCACATTGTCGGCAACCCAAATGGGGCTGATTTTCAGCAGTTTCTCTGTCGGATACGCTGTGTTTAACTTTCTCGGCGGTGTTGCATCTGACCGGTACGGGGCTAAATTGACATTGTGTACGGCGATGATCGTTTGGTCTCTTTTCAGCGGAGCGGTTGCGCTTGCTTTCGGATTTGTAAGTCTTTTGATTATCCGTGTTTTATTCGGTATGGGGGAGGGGCCGCTGTCGGCTGCCATAAGCAAAATGGTCAACAATTGGTTTCCTCCGTCTCAGCGCGCCACGGTCATCGGCCTGACAAACAGCGGAACGCCGCTCGGCGGAGCGATCTCCGGCCCGATTGTCGGGATGATTGCTGTGGCGTTCAGCTGGAAAGTTTCCTTTGTCCTGATCATGATCATCGGTTTAGTCTGGGCGCTCATCTGGTTTAAATTTGTCAAAGAACGGCCGGCGCCGACGGAAGACGCCCCGGCAATGAAAGCAGCGATTCAATCGCATGAGCAGCATATCCCGATGACCTTTTATTTGAAACAAAAAACGGTTCTCTTCACGGCTTTTGCCTTTTTCGCCTACAACTACATTTTATTTTTCTTCTTAACATGGTTTCCGAGCTATCTGGTGAAAGAACGCGGTTTAAGTGTTGAATTTATGAGCGTGGTGACTGTTATTCCCTGGATTCTTGGATTTATCGGTTTGGCGGCAGGCGGAATGATTTCTGATTATGTATTCAAAAAAACCGCCGGAAAAGGGGTTTTGTTCTCACGGAAAGTCATTCTTGTCACTTGTCTGTTCGCTTCCGCTGTACTGATCGGATTTGCCGGACTTGTTACCACTACCGTAAGTGCCGTTATTCTCGTTGCTTTATCAGTCTTCTTTTTATATATAACGGGCTCTATCTATTGGGCGGTCATTCATGATGTGGTTGATCAAAGGAATGTCGGGTCAGTCGGCGGCTTTATGCATTTTCTTGCAAACACGGCCGGTATTATCGGGCCTGCTTTAACCGGCTTTATCGCGGACAAAAGCGGATCATTCTCGGGGGCGTTTTTGCTTGCAGGCGGATTAGCCGTTTTGGCCTCGGCTGCGGTAATCCGTTTCGTGCGTCCGATTATCATTCAAACCGCTTCTGAAGATAAAAAAGACACGATACCTTATTCATAAGTCATCAAAGTCACTGAGGCTGTCCTGCCGATAACGGGATGGCCTTTTCGTTCTGCCGCTTGATCTGTTCCTATGATAATATAGGAATTGTTTACAAAAGAAGGGAAGAGGAGGGGGCATGAAACAGAAGCCGATATATGTCGAAATCTATATTGCATCTGATATAGAAACGCTTTGGGAATATACGCAAACCCCGCATCTTCATAAGGAATGGGATCTGCGTTTTTCTGACATTACATATCTTCATAGGCTGCCAGATGAACCGCAGAGATTTCTATATGAAACACGAATCGGTTTTGGGCTGAAGGTATGCGGCACGGGCGAATCAATAGGTGACATAAGGCCTCGCTCGTCAGAAAGAGTGTCTTCGCTCGCTTTTGCCTCTGATCATCCGCTGTCACTTATAAAAGAAGGCAGGGGCTACTGGAAGTATATAGAGCGGGATAACGGACAAACCGCATTTTTGACTCAATATCAATATGAAACGGCCCGCGGTCTGCCGGGAAGTTGGATAGACCGGTTTTTATTTCGTCCGCTGCTAAGCTGGGCTACCGCATGGAGCTTTGATGCGTTGCGGCTTTGGATAGAACAAAACAGACATCCGAAGATATCAGTCCGTTTCGGATTTGTCTATGTCTGTATGTGTCTCGTTTTCAGTCTGTATTGGTTTTTTCAAGGCTTTCATGATGGCTGTGCCGATGCAGAGATCGTGAGGGGAGCGCTGGAGACAGGGTTAGGGGTATTATGGCTGCTTCCCATGCGGAGAAAGTGGCTGATTCACACCGGGCAGTCAGTCTTCTTTTGTGTAACGGCACTGCTATATTCCGGCGGCGGATTCTTGATCTCATTAGGAGTACTTACGATAGCCGGCATGATTCTTAAGCTCAAGCTGCCGAGCGCCTGGCATACAAAACGAAAGAGAGAAGTGAAATGACGGATTCAATGTATGAAAAAGCGATTACTCATTATCAATCACTGCACCCGATGCTGCAGAAACGGTACAGATTTGACGGATCACGCACGTTTTGCGGAGAAGGCGTTATGTCAGAAATAAAGGGAGGTTCTTTTCTTGTCAGAATGCTTTTAAAGACAGGTGTTTTTTTCAGATGTTTTTTCTCAGAGAGGGGAAACGATATCCCTTTCACTATCGAAAACAAAAACAGGCAAAATGGCGTGGAATGGAATCGTACCTTTTTCTTTAAAGGCAAAACGCGTTTTTTTGATGCGGTCATGGAATATGATGAGCGGGAAAACAGAATTCTTGATTACTTCGGCAAACCTCACATCCTACTGTCTGAACTGCATTTAGAAGCGTCTTCAGAAGGAGGGCTTGTTATTACATCCGGAAGGCAGTGGCTCCTGATAGGCGGAAAGAAAATCCCGCTTCCGGCATGGCTGTGCGGCAGTTCAACCGTTTATGAGGCTTATGATGAGGAAATGAATTGCTTCAGCATAAAGGTTCATGTAAAAAATCGGATACTCGGCACGCTTTTCTCTTACCGGGGGACTTTCCGGGAAACAGAGGGAGAAACATGCTGAAGCGTCATCTCATGGTAAGCGTGATTTGCTTTTTGGGATTTGCGGCGGCTGAAGCTCCGCATATATCAGCTGCTGAGACGTTTGTTTTATTTTCTGTACTTTTTTTCGTTCCTGCTGTATTCGATTTTGCTTTTCGGCCGTCAAAGACCTTAGAGAATGTGTTGTTACGGAGTTATCCTGTTGCCGCTTTATGTGCGGTGCTTGCGCTTGTCACAGACTTCAGTTTTTTTGCCGTTGTGTGGCTCATTTATACGTTTGGGCTGGCACTGTATGCTGTCCGGCGGCTGATGAAAACAAATATTCACAGAACAGAAGAGATGTCTGTTATGGCGGGTTTCATTTATTTGGCCGGGGGCGGATTCTGGTTCTTCACATATGTCCTTGAGATTCCCGTCATGAATTTCGGCCCGCTTATCGTTCTGCTGACGGCGGTGCACTTTCATTATTCCGCTTTTCTCATTCCGATCTTTAACGGATTGCTCGGCAGGATCATACGGGAGAAACGCGAACTTTACCAGTGGAGCACGGTCATTATTTTGATTTCGCCGATCCTTATTGCCTTGGGGATTACATTTTCAAAGACACTTGATGTGATTGCTGTCGCTCTGTATCTGGCGGGTCTGTATGTAAATGCATATCTCGTCTTTAAGGCGCCGTTTGTTACGAAAACAGGCAGGATCTTGATCAGGAGTTCTTCGGCTGTGTTAATGATCACAATTGCTTTTTCTTTGATATATTCGTACGGTGTTTACCGCGAGGAGGCAACGCTCACGATCAGCCAGATGATTTGGATTCACGGGGCCGTCAATGCATTCGGCGTTATCCTGCCGGCTTTGGCGGGGTGGAGGTTGGAAAATCCGAGACCGTTTGATGAGGGCAGTGATAGAACGTTCAGCCGTATTTACGGGAAGAGAACGATAGGCAAAGAATTTTTGACTGATATTCATGCAGCAAATGACATCCATTATACCGGCCTTCTGAATCAGATGAGAGAACTGCATTCTGAAGACTTTTCAATTGAAAAACTGGCGCCGGCCGTTATTTCCTTTTATGAAGAGACAATTGATTATGACATCATGGCAAAAGTGACGTGGAGCAGATGGTTTCGTCCGTTCGCGCGCGTGTACGAGCCGTTCAGCAGAAGAGCGGGGCAGATTCACCTGTCCATGAATCCAGATTGGTATATTATGCACAGTGATATTATAGGCGTTGACTCTGACAAAGACGGCAGAAAAAATGTCCGTGCGTGGATCAGAACAAATGAAAAGCAGGAAACCGTTTTTACTGCGCTGTATTCAGCGTACAGGGCAAAAGGGGAAGGATACATGAATATCTCTCTCCCGCTGCCGTACGGCCAAATGACGGGCATTTTAAAACCTTATGCGCGTAAGCAGAATCTTGTTTTGACAAGCAGACGGCGAAAAAGCGGAGCGGGTGATGAAGGGATTTACCTGCAGACGAAATGGGGGGCGTGTCATCTTCCGCTGGCAGAGACATTTCTTATTTCAGCCCAGAGCGAAACAAGCCTGAAGGCCGTTCATCATATGTGGCTGTTCGGACTGAAATTTTTAACTGTGCATTATCGGATCACTCATGCTTCCGCAGGTAACCGAAGCAAATAACAAGCTGCAGAGCCGTCTGTTCATCAGGCGGCTTTTTCTCATCTACATGGGTTATATTCACCATTTTATTTGCGAGCTATTTTGCGGCGGATGACACGAAAGGAGTCATCCGCTGGATCTCATTTATTCTCGTGTTAGCTCAGCTTGTTGTCTTTTCGTTTATGACTCCCCACGCACTGGCTCCGCTAGTGATAGGAACATTAGTTCGCAGGTGCGGAAACGGGTAACATTAAAGCTGTTTTATTTACTCGCAGCCGTTTTTATTTTTATCATTCCTTTTACCATCAGCCCGATGGCGCTTTATGTGGTTCAGATTTTAATAGGTTTTTCACTCGGCATTATCTTTCCTTTGCTGCTTGGAATGTCGATTGAGTCTGTTCCGGCAGACATGAGAGCAACATCGATGGGGGCATACCAGGCGCTTTATGCACTCGGTATTTTCGGAGGACCTTTGGCCGAGGGATTTTTTAATGATTGGCTGGGGCTCAGAGCCGGATTTTATTTCGCGGCAGGTGCTCGGGCTGGCGGCTGTCATACTTGCTCAGCTCATATGTGGGGAGCCGATGCGAAAGAATCGTCGGAAAAGTGCAGGGAAGATGCGGCAAAGTATTACCAGACATGGTTTTAATTTTGTGTACGCTTTCAAAAAAGAAGAGATCTTATTCGGATAAAATTCATGACAATATATGTATTTTTAGTGAAAATAAGTATCTCATCTACAAAATATGACAAATCCCCTTTGTACAAGATGGTAAAATCAGATTACCTGCTAAGTGAGAAAGCAGCAGGCAATAAATCACAAGGGGGCAATATTAATGTTAAAAAGTAAAATTAAAAAAATAGCCGGTGCGGCTGTAATTGCTGGAGCATTATTGGTTTCTGTGTCGCCAGCAAAAGCAGAAACTCTTCCGGGATTGATCTGGGTCATGGACAAATATACTGACGCTTTTAAATTCGACATGTTTATTAAAAACGGAAATGAAAAATGGGTTTATGTGTACACAAGATTATCCAATGGCAAAACTGATGTAGACGAAGTAAAGTGCGAGGCGATTATTAAAGATCGGTGTTATGTTCAAGATTAATTGTAAATCGTAATACATCCTATTTTTTTAATTCTGTCTCATCAACTAAGTATACTTAAGATAACGAGACAGAATTTTCATTAAAGATTTAACTTCCTAGAATATATATTATGTAAACTAAGAATTGTGAAGAGAATATAAAAGTAGATCTATTCTAACAGCATCCCCTTTTTGTAGTGTAATATTAAAAAACCTCTACGTCCTTAATAAATTAAAATTGGTCATAAAGGTTTTTCAGTTTGAGTATTTTAATCGGTTATGTCACTTGTTGCTGGTCTTCTTGATCAAGGCCACGCCATCGTATGCCGGACTTTCCACACTTGCAGCCTTCTGCAGTATGTAATGATCAAAAAAGTTCTTCGTATAGTCTGTAACAAGATTTCGCATCTCCATGGCATCCCGTTCGCCTCTAAGTTCCTCATTCACACTGGTAAACACGATGTCGCAGTAATCTAAATGCGCAGCACGATCAACAGAGAAATAATAGGTATCCATGCTATTGTTAGCGCCAATGATCGCATTCATGTTGTAGTTAGGTTCAGAAAACAGCAGCAAAAAGGGTTTCTTAAGGTCGCTGCCCTGAAGGCCGAACGCACCGCTATCCAAGCCAATCCCGCAGATGAACCGTTCGTCGTCCCGGCAAACAATCGCCGTCGTAGGCCCTCCATAAGAATGTCCGACTATGCCCATGCCGATGTCAAGCAACAATCTGCCCTTAAAGATGGAATTCAGCTCTCCAGAGTCCAGTTTGACAAGATAATCGGCTACATACCTTACATCTTCTGCCTGTAATTCACTATGCTTTGTTAACTTGGTAAGTATCGGCAGTGTAAGCACGTTTCGGCACATCTCAATGGCAGTTTCATCGTCGGGCCGCATCTCCATCTTACCAGACAAAGCCATCATCTCCGGATCTTCAGAAAACGCCATAATGACATCCGAAAAATCCTTTGATACATTAAACATTCGCCCATCTTTACGCTTATACATCGTGCTATTCTGATGGCCGATGCTTACCACAACATATCCCATGCTTGCCAAGTCTGTACAGATCACTGTACCCCATTCTGGAGAACCGCCCCCGCCGCAAACATAGAATAACACCGGATAGCGTTTTTCCTTCCCGGAGAGAGCAAGGTCGTCGTAACATTGGGTCTTGATATCTATAGAGTAAGCATCCTTCAACGCAGTGAGAAGCGGCTGCTCATCAAGCATTTCGCAGACTTCAGGAAACATGTACGCTGATGTAGTCTTCCCTTCGCTGCTGTCGGACGGATAGTACACAAACGCCGTCAGTTCTCTTTTTATATGATCTGATGCCGTGTACTCAAAATCCATCTGGGTTCGGCCGACAGTATAGCCGCCAATTGGCTCTGGAAATGCGTCATACTTTTTCATTCTCTTGTTCCCCCTTACGTAATAAAAGTGGCGGATGTGAAATACATACATTGCGCTACAAACGCTTTTCATTACATCATATGTTCAGTGAATCACATCTACTCCTTGGCTTTCTTGAGATTGCTAACAACATTTGTACAGGCCCATATGCTGTTTCAGAGTTTCATCCGCCACGTAAACCTCCTTGTATTGCTGTTTAAGATGATAAAAGCGGACATCGTTGCTGATGTCCGCCTAAAGCTTACTAATTGGGTTCTGTTCCCCAAATCAGTTTTCCTTGATGATATAATGTGATTTTTTTCGTTGTTTTAAACGTATTTGATTGGAAAAAGGAATAATCGCCGCTTTGTGCATAATTGCTCCAGTCATCGTTGTGAAGACGAAGCTGAATATTCCCTGTGCTTGCTCCCGGTGACAGTGTTCCTGTTTTAAACCCCAGTTCCAGATAGGTATCTGCATCTTGCTTAGGTTTATGCAGCGTCACAAATTTGTGGGTCAGATTGCCGCATCCAATCTGCGCGTAGTCACAGTCAAAGTTTTGGCCTTTGTTTTTCGTGTTATACCAGTAACGGGCAGTGACATCTTTTAAATCCACCGTCGCATTGCCGTTATTTTTTATGTGAAGCTGCGGGCGGATTTGATTGCTGTTCACACGCCCATCCCCTGCTTTGTATTGTACAGAAATACCTTTTTCCTGTGTGGGGTTATCTTGTGCTGGCGTTTCAGGGCTGTCCTTCGTCGAATCTTTAGTGCCGCGAATGTTTTCTCTTACGAATGTTCCTGAAGCAGTTAAATCTGACAGCGGCCAGCCGCCTGTTTTAGATGCTCCCGGCTTTAAAGCCGAAGATGATTCCTGCTTATCAGAAAGATTCCAGTTCACCCAGCTGATGTTCTTGCTGTCGAGATAATTCAGCCATTCCCGCGACTGGTCAAGGAATACACCGCCATTTCCAGACGCATCGCTTGTTCCCCATTCCGTCACGAAAATAGGCGCTCCTTTGCTGAGTGCGTAGTTTGCTTTATCCCGTAAAGATTGGCCGTGTGTGCCGGCATAAAAATGAAGCGCGTACATGACGTTTGCATCTTTTAGCTGATCATCTGCAGCATCATTCACATCCTGGCTCCATGTACCGGTTCCGACAATGATGATGTTGTCTGGATCATTTTTGCGGATAACGGAAATCACTTCTTCTGCATACGGTTTAATATCACGCTTCCAGTTCACGTCACCGTTTGGTTCGTTTGCAATTTCATAAATGACGTTTGGCGTGTTTCCGTAAAGACTTGACATCTCCTTGAAAAATTCTTTTGCCTTCTCTTTATTTTGGTTTGGGTTGCCGTCATTTAAGATATGCCAGTCAATGATGACATATATCCCAAGTTCTTTTGCCGTTTCAACTGCTTCTTTCACTTTGTTTTTCACAGACGGGTTGTCAATATAACCGCCATCTGCCGTATACATCGCCGCGCGGAAAACGGTGATGCCCCAATCGTCTCTCAGCCATTTTAAGCTGTCTTTATTGACGAAATCGCCATACCATTGCAATCCATGTGAACTGATCCCTTTCAGTTGTACCGTTTTGCCGTCGCGGTTTACGAGCTGTGTACCTTTTATGCTAAGCTGACCATTCTTGGCTACTGGCGTTTTTGTCCCTGCTGCAGATGCCGGCGAAGGCAGCAAGCCGCCCATTGTCAATACCGCAATTAATAAACACATAATAAAAATAGAAATTGACCGTTTCATATCTGATCTTTTCCTCCTTCGCATCATTTATGCTCTTCACTTCTTATGAGCTCGAACTCATTGTAAAAATCTTTCTCATGATTGTCTATCAACCTAATTTCTTGTTTTTGAGAGGTGTAAAAGCCTGTCAATTTGCTCTATCTCTCTTGAATAAGACATACCTGACACGTATAGAACAAAGAAAACCGGACTGAATCGGGACTTTACACGTCATTTTTCAATCGAATCGAAAAATTAAATGTATTTCCAACGCAGACATGCTGAATGTGATGAGTCTCAATATGGCATTGAATCTTATGATTGCTGTAAGAAGACGAGCCCTTGCCCGTCCTTGTTAATGTAAGGTTGATGTAAGGTTTGGATTAATACGGGTTAAGGTTGGAGTTGTACAATAAGATTGTACTTTAGTGAGGGATTCAGCCAGAAGAATTCCCCCTTTAATAAATCATAGAGGTGAAAAGGTTTGAGAGAAAATAAAATTTTGTCTTCATTATGTTACTTCAGTATATTTTTTGCGCCGTTTCTGTTTCCGATTATCGTCTATTTCTTAGGACAGGACGATGTGAAATATCATGCGAAAAAATCTTTGTGGACGCATCTGATTCCTTATTTGATTTTTGGAATTGGCATCATCGCTTCAGGTTTACTTGGTATGAATGACATCAGGCACGCCGGGCCTTTCCTGCTTGCGACGTATGCTGTTACATTCCTTGTGGCGATCTATTTTTTCATTTGGAACATTGTCAAAGGAATCAAAGTATTTTCGGAACAATAGGAAAAAACGGTTCTGTCATTAATCAGCAGAACCGTTTTTTTTGTATAGCCATTATGATAATTGTATATCTATCGTTGTCCCTTCTCCCGCGGTGCTGTGAATGGTGATGTCCCCTCCGTGCTTTTGGATAATATCCTTTGCTATGGCCATTCCAAGACCAGAGCCTGCATGCGTCGTTCCTGTATTTGTCCCCCTGTAATAGCGATCAAACACTTTTTCCAGCTCCTCTTCTTCTATCCCTTTGCCATTGTCCTTAATTATCACATGAGTCCGTTCTTTTTGTTGAAGCCGTACAACGATCTTCACATCAGGATCATTGTGAACGAGGGCATTTAAAATGAGATTCGTGACCGCTCTCCGAATCAATATCGCATCAAGATTCAGCATCAGCTTTTCCAGGTTCGTTTGAAGCTCAATGGACTTATCCGCATATCTAGAATCGTTTAACATATCAATTAACGTTTCCCGCAGCAGCGATACAAGGTTTACCCGCTCTGTATGTAACATCACATCGTTGTTTTTCAGCCTTGTCGTTAAATTTAAATCTTCCATCACATCTTTCATATAGAGGGATTTACTCTCAATGATCTGAGCGTACTCTCTGATCTGTTCGACTGTGAGATGGTAATTTGGATCTTGGATGATTTCTGCATAGCCTTGAATAGATGCTAATGGTGTTTTAATGTCATGAGAAATATGACTGATCCACTCTTCACGCATTTGCTCTAATTTATCTTTTTCTTTTTTGCTTGAAGATAGTTGTTCCGATAAATGATTGACATTATAGAAGACATCTTTATAAATGCCTTTGGATTTCATTTTGATCGTATAATCTCCATTAGCTAACCGCTGGATTCCTTGAATGACACGGCCGAGCGGTTTTGTGAGCTGCCGGCTGAATAGATAGCCGATGAGTAACGCGATCAATGCGTCTATTGATAATAATATGATGGTCCCTGCATTGAACTTCGTCACAAATTCCTTGGTATCATATGAGAGGACATACTTTCCGAGAGAGGGATTTTTAAACCCTATGAAGTAACTGTACTCCTTGCCGTTTACTTTTTTTCCGCCGGCGTAAATGGTTGATAATAATTGTTCATCCTTATATTTATGTAAATTTACAATTTCAATAGGCGTATATTTTTTCTTCAGTCCTTTAGGTTCTCTATCATGATAAACATCTTGTCCGTTTTCATCTAATATTTGAATCCATGCATTCTGCTCTTTTAAAGCTTTTTGGCCCTCTTTGTTTACTGTGATACCATTGTTCGATAACGTGACATATTGCCGGAATGATCTTGTGAAAGTTTCCGGTGTACTTTCTTCGTCATGTTGGCTGTTCGCCTGGAAAACGAGCCAAAACATAAAAATAAATAAATTAATGAAGACTGTAATGATGGTCACTATGATGACAGATACCATATATCTGCCTGTTAATCGCCAATTCATCCTTACGCATCCTTTACAACAAATTTGTAGCCTAACCCTTTCACAGTGACGAGAAAGTCTGGTTTTGATGGGGTGTTTTCTATTTTCTCACGGAGCCTGCGTATATGAACCATCACCGTGTTGTCAGAACCGAAGAAATCTTCTCCCCATACCGCTTGATAGAGTGTTTCTTTACTGATCACCCGATTGGGATGCTGCAGAAAATAGGTCATAAGCATAAGTTCTTTAGGTGTTAACTCAATAGCCGCTCCATTTTTGGTGAGCTCGGCTTGTTGTTGGTTTAATTCAAATGGCCCTTTTTTTATTACGGTTCCGGTTTGAGAAGGCTGTAAGTAAGAGACCCGTCTCAGCTGCGCTTTGACTCGATATGCAACTTCCTTAGGGCTGAAGGGTTTTGTAATGTAGTCGTCCCCGCCGATGGCAAGTCCTACAATTTTATCCGTTTCCTCCCCCTTTGCAGACAAAAAGATAATAGGAACGTGTGAAATGTCTCTTATTTGCTTGCAGATATCATAGCCTTCACCGTCTGGCAGCATGATATCCAATATCACCAGATCGGGATTTTCTTGATGAAATTGAGCCAATCCGTCACGGGCAGTCGAAGCGGTCACTACGCGATCAATGCCTTCTCTTATTAATACGGTTTTGATCAGTTCCAAAATTTCTTTTTCATCGTCTATGATTAATACTTTGCTGTGAAGCCGTGACATATATTGATCACTCCTTGAAGTCATTGTCATTATTATACCCAATGTCCGTGTATCGTTAAAAAAATCAACACTTCTCTCCCACAGAAAATAAGCCAATTTTCTTTTTCGAGTAAGAAAATTGGCTTATTGCGATGCTGATGCCTTTAACGCTTTACAACAAATGTTGTCACGCTTTGAGCCGGAAGATGGGCCCAAAAATGATTGTCCGTTACTTTGAGATCCGTTCCAGGTTGAAGATTGCTGCTGCTGCTCGTGATCCATCTGGATACTTGCGAAGCAGTTCCATTCTGCAGCACAAAGTTTTGGTTGACCCCTGTGTTATTTTTATTAATGGCAACAATCACGACTTTATTGTCTCCTTTATAGGCTGACACGTAAACATTCGGTTCAGGATTTTTCGTTGCATCAATCCTTACATAGCCAGGGCGCACAAATTTTGAGAAATGAGCCATATTGTATCCGCGTTTGCTGATCATCCCATCTTCTTTCATAGGGCCGTATGATCTGCGGATGTACCACCACACATAAGCTTGAAAATCTCCCTCTACCATTGAATGATGAATATGCTCTGAAACACCTAAAGCTTCAGGCCAGCGATCCGCTGAATTGTTGTCACTATTCGGATAGTATACCTCCGTCATCCATAGCTCTTTCCCTCCTCCTTTTTGTTTGAAAAGAGGATAAGGAAACTGACTGACCTGAGTGCCGTACAGGTGGGTTCCGAGGATATCCATATTCCTAAGCGCCTGCGGATCGTTCAAAATGGGGTCCGATATATTTTTCAGGTATTGAAATGATTCTGGCGCAATCACGCGGGCATTAATGGAACCGGCATTTTCTCTCATGAAACGCAGGATTTCTTGGGGCGTCCACCATGTCCATTCGTGAGCGTAATCAGGTTCGTTTTGCATAGAAATCGCATACAGATTCACACCATTACTCTTCATGAAATTAACGAAATCGTTAAGATGCTGCGCGTATGCGGCGTACTTATCGTATCTCAGCCGCTTAGCTGATGTGTCACCATTATGATTGAAAGTCTCAACCATATCGTTCGGCGGATTCCAAGGGGAAGCAAAAACGATTGCTCCATGTTTGATCGCACTCTTTGCAGTCTCCACTTCCTTGTACCAATTGTTTCTATTTTCATCTACATGAATTCTTAAGACCGAAAAATCTAACTGATTCTGTCCATTGCCAAAAGCGGTCTCCCGTTGGGCTGCAGTCAAGTCTCCAATCCAAGCCGGGTGGTTCATTCCTCCAAAACCGCGAATCACTTGTCTTTCTGCAGATATATTAACTGTTGCATCACTTGCTGCTGAAACTTCAGTAACTCCCGGTCCTAAGAGCATGACGGACAGCATTGTGAAACATACCAATAATGCACAAATTGTTTTTTTTACGCTCGACATCATTTTTCCCTCTCCTTCATATGTCGTTTATGGACATAGAAAACGTACCTTTGTCTCCCTTTGCTTATCTTTGTGTAAACTGCCAGTAATCAACATTAAACAAGTTTCCTGTACCAGTTCCGGTAAATACAAAGAATACGTTGTGAACACCGGATGCGCCGCTTACCGCAGTTTCTATTTCTCTCCAGGATTGCGTTCCGCCTGTCGAAGGGACATTCAAGGTTCCGACAAGCTTACCGTTTGCACTGTCTAGCCGCACTTCTATTTTTCCGCCAAGAGCGGACGCTACATTTGCTTTAAACGTCCTAGCGCCGCCTGACCCGAAGTCTGCATTTCCAACAGCAATCCAGTCTCCGTTATGAATGTTTGTGACATGTTGATTATTGACCGGCCCGCCGGGTGCTGAGGATGCCTCTGTCAAAATCCGTCCGTTCCAGGCAAACGTTTCCGCTTCTACCCGGTGATACGGATTCAAGTTGGACAGCTGTTTGACACCTGCAAAATTTGCCGCTACCTCTTGCAGGGAGCCATCTGGATTATGCACAAGCTTATTAATATGGGGAGAACGGTATCCTTTGCCGGCCCCGTAAAGAGCGGAGCTGACAGTTTGAGTATGATACACCACATACCACTCGTTTTTAAAATTGAAAACAGCATGGTGATTGTTCCCGCCGCCTCCGAAAAATGCTCCCGGATTTTTCAGAAAGTGCCCTCTATACGAAAAAGAATCCATAGGACTTGAGCTGGTCATATAGCCGATCTCACCTGGAGGTTTATCGGCCGGGTAAGCGCCCCCGAAATTGATACAATAGGAATAGTAATATTTTCCGTTATACTTATGCATTCCCGAATCTTCAAACATAAAAGGCGCATCAATGGTCGATGCACTTCCGGCGACACTCGTCATATCAGGCCCTAATTTCATGACTCTTGCTGTTTTAGGATTGGCCCATTGCCCCTGTGTGGGATTTGAACCGCCCGGAACGCCTCCGCCGGCATATAGGTAACCGGTACCGTCATCATCTACGAATACTGCTGGATCAAAAAGCCATACAACACCGGACATTCCTGGCGTATTTGGCGTTACCAGCGCTTTTCCGATCGGATCTGTCCATGGGCCGGTCGGGCTGTCTGCGGTGAGAACCCCGATACCTCCGCCGCCGTTTGCGAAATAAAGGAAAAATTTATCCTTACCATTGATCTTTTTCACCGCGGCTGACGGGGCCCATGATGCTCCTGCCCATTTGGCAATCCCCCGGCCGCCATTCGCCCCATTGGCACCCGCTGCGGGAATCGCTCCGTGATCTGTCCAGTTCACCATATCCGCTGAAGATATGACGGATATTTTATTCAAATTGGCAAATGAATTATCCTTAATCGTGCCGTCGCTATTATATTCATAGTCATCGCTTGACATATAGATGTAGACTCTTCCGTTATAGGTCAGCGCAAACGGATCTGCGCCCAGATGATGGTCGATAAGCGGATTTGAATTCCCGGCATGTTTTGCAATTGGAGTGCTTACCGCATTCGCATATTCCCCAGGTAAACAGCTCAATAATAAAGCAAGAATCAATAAACATACGCTGCACTTTTTCATCTGCTTAACATCCTCCTGTTTCCGCATATTAGGTTTTTAAAAAATATGATAACAACAGGTCATGAAGAATGCGTAAAATGAATGATTTTTAGAGTGAAAACGCTGCAAATATCTGACCCTCTTTTATGAAAAATGCCGCCGATTGCAGTCAGCGGCATTTTTCCCTGGATCATTTACATTTTGTCAAACTTCGTGTCGCCGGCAAACGATCCTATTGACAGTTGTTCTTCAAGAACAAGTCCGTGATGATGCCGTTCTTCAATCCTTTTGATAATAGATCGAATTGCATCCGTATTTTCTTCGATATTGTGAGGGTCAAAGATCGTCACATGGTCTCCTTTTAATTTGTACTCAAGGTAATGCTGTGCGGTTGATTGCGTCCATCCTCTATCGGTCAACTCGCCGCATTGAAAATGATGAATGTTGGCGTTCACCGCGCCGGAATTGATCAGTTTATTGTGATATGTGAGATAGCTTCTGATTTTATCCTTAATGGAAGGAATGGTTAATAATTCTCTATAATAATCCGGAATGATATCCAGATTCCGATGAATGATCTCTTCGGTTTCCTCTTCCGAAAAATAATTCACCGAAACGGCTCTTTTAGAATCAAGCATCATAATGTCCGATACGATGCGTCCGCGCTTCTCCAAGGCTTTGGCGACCTCAAAAGCCAAATTCGACCCCGAGGAGTAACCAAGTAAAAGAAAGGGCCCTTGTTCCTGAATGCCTATCATGCTTTCTGCATACCGGTCAACGATCTCTTGCTCGTAAGACGGCTCTTCTAGGAAATCAGCGGCATAGACGGTGCAGCGGCCGTCAAGTCTTTTCGCCATTTCATTATAGACCAGCCCGTACCCGATTAAAGGCGGGAAACAGAACACAGGGATTGAACCGTTCTGATTCATCTTGACGAATACGTTATCCGTCTTGGACTCGAAAACTGCCGCTTGAATGGCGCGTGCCATTGTTTCGATGGTAGGAAAATCGTATACGGCTTGATAATGCATTTTGATTCCCATACGGTCGTTGATTTGATGAATAACTTGCAATACTTTGAGCGAATGGCCGCCAACGTCAAAGAAGTTATCTTTAATTCCCGGGTCACTGAGTGCTAAAATGTTCTTCCATATCTCGGCCAGCTGCTTTTCAATTAACGTTCCGGGCGCTTCGTATTCGGTTCCGGTGAGCCTATTTCCCTCAGGAGCCGGCAAAGCTTTTCGATCGATTTTTCCATTTGCGGTTATCGGCATCTTCTCCATTTGTACAAAGTAAGCCGGTATCATATAAGCGGGCAGTTTGTTCAGTAAATGACGCTTCAGCTGCGCCGTATTTAATGAATCGTCTCCTGACAAGTAGGCGCACAGCTGCTTTGAGCCCTCTTCTTCAATCGCGATGACGACCGCTTCTTTGACAGATTCCAGTTGCAATAGAGCCGCTTCGACCTCGCCAATTTCAATCCGGTAGCCCCGGATTTTCACCTGATGATCAATTCTTCCCAAATACTCGATATTGCCGTCAGGCAGCCACCGGGCGACATCTCCCGTTTTGTACATTTTTTCGCCTGCGGCAAACGGGTGTTCAACAAATTTCTCAGCCGTTAATTCCGGGCGGTTCAAATATCCTCTGGCCAGTCCCTCTCCTGCCACATAGAGCTCGCCCGGTATGCCCATTACCTGAATGCGCTGATATTCGTCCAAAATATACGCTTGCAGAGTAGGAATAGGTTGTCCGATGTTGCTTCTGCCCTCGTCGATTTCCCGTTCCGTGATTTCTTTATATGTGACATGAACGGTGGTTTCGGTGATGCCGTACATATTGATTAATTGGGTTAAAGGATATTTAAGCTTCCAGTCTTTCAAGAAGGATGGATTTAACGCCTCTCCGCCAAATATGATTTTTCGGATGTTTAAATTGGATTCGGGATCTTCTCTCTCCTCCTGCATCAGTTGATAGAAATAACTCGGCGTTTGATTTAAAATGGTCACAGCTTCCGATTTTAACAATTGCAAATACCTTTCCGGGTTTTTTGCTATTTGTTTCGGAACAATCACTAATTTGCCCCCATACAGCAGCGCTCCGTACATTTCCCATACTGAAAAATCAAAGCAGAAGGAATGAAACAAAGTCCAAGTGTCCGATGCGTTAAAATCAAAAACATTTTTGTTGTTAAATAACAGACGAACCACGTTTTTATGTTCAATGAGCGTGCCTTTCGGATTCCCCGTTGTTCCTGATGTATAAATAACGTAGGCTAATTGATTTGGCATCACGTTCAGATTGAGATTAGATGCTTCGGCGCCGTATGATGACGGATCGTCAAGGAAGACAGTATGACTTTGATAATCGGTATCTTCCAGAAGATGGTGCTGCAATAATAAGATAGAGACGTTAGAATCCTCAAGCATATAATGGATGCGTTCTTTCGGATAATCCGGATCGATCGGTACGTAAACGCCCCCGGCTTTCAAAATAGCAAGGATGCCTATCACCATCTCCGGTGAACGTTCCGCCATAATGCCGACAAGCTCCTCGGCCTGAAGTCCTTTGGCAACCAAGGTTCGGGCCAGCTGATTGGCGCGTTCATTTACTACCCGATACGTCAGCTCCTTATCTTCAAAAACAATCGCCACGTGCTCCGGCGTTCGCTCCGCTTGTTCTTCAAACAATTGATGAATCGTCTTCCCCTTTGGATACTCCGCCGCCGTATCGTTGAACTTGTCTATCAGGAGCGAACGTTCATCCGCTGTTACGATATCAAGGTCTTGAACGCGAATTTCCTGATCGTCCGCCATTTGCTTCATAATTTGCATGAAATGCGTCTGCATCCGTTCGACACTTGCTTGATCATAAACATCGCGATTGTATACAAAACGAATGTCAATTTCTCCATCCGGCATCACGATAAAAGTAAAATCGTAATGTGTATGTTCTTCCATATGAAAATCGAGAATGTCTAATGCGTTGTCATCCTGCTTCATATGTTCTATTTGTTTCTCAACCGGGTAATTCTCAAATACCATAATATGATTGATCAACTGCTGCTTTTGCTCAGTTTGAGCCTGAATGTCATACAGCGGAAATGTATCATATTTTTGAGAAGCCAGTGCCCGCTCCTGATTCATTTTCAATACTTGTGCAGCTGTCATTTCAGGCTGCGTATGAATACGTACGGGAATGGTATTGATAAATAAACCGACCATGGTTTCAATTCCCGGAATTTCTGCCGGTCTGCCGGATACGACCGTGCCGAAGACGACATCCTGACTCCCGTTGTATCTTTGCAGCAATAAGCCCCATGCGGTTTGTATCCATGTATTGACGGTGACTTGCTGGCGGCTTGCGGCCCGTTTGATTTCGTCTGTGAGCCGCTTTCCTAAACGAAACTCATGCTCACCTTTTTCGTATCCTTTCACCCGGCCGGAAGGTTGTTCTTGTAACAAAACAGTTTGCCCTTCATAACCTTCTAAATAGTTCCGCCAATAGGCTGACGCCTGCTTGTGGTCTTGTTGATCCAGCCATTCGATATATCGGCTGTATGGAGTGACGGCTCCCCGCTTCGGCTGCCTTTGCTCGAGTATCGCATAATAGGTTTCAAACACTTCTTTCGTAACAAGAGGCAAACACCAGCCGTCCATTAAAATATGATGAAAGCTCCATATCAATCGCGCTTGGTCTTCCTCTGTCCGCAGGATCGATACGCGCATTAAAGCATCCCGGGTGAGATTGAATCCCCGCGCCTTATCTCTTCTTGCAAAATCGGCAATAAACTCGCTGCGCTGGTGACTGTTCATGCTGCGAATATCTTCAACGGCCGTTTCAATCGGCTTTTGCCGGAATACAATCTGTAAAGGCTGATCTTTCCATTCTGTATAAAAAAGAGTCCGAAGAATGTCATATTTTTCGGCAAGATGCGCCAAACTCATCCTGAATGCATCGATATCCAAGAATCCTTTCAGATCAAAAGCGGCTTGTTCAAAGTAAGCTTCGGAAGCCGAATCGATCAAGCTGTGGAACAACATTCCTTTCTGCATCGGGGTTAATGGGTATATATTTTCAATGTCACCGAGATGACTCGTTTGCTGCACAAATTGATCCAATTCACCGATCGTTATACCTTTTAACGAAATATCGCTTGGCGTCAGGTGAATTTGATCTTGAGCATCACAATGTGCGATGACTTGCTGCAGGCTGTTTTTTAAGAGATCGGCACAGGCTTCCATTGTTTCTCTCTGATATTGTTTACCGCAATAGCTGATGGCCAGCGACAATCGGCCGTCTGAAATCATGCCGTTGATATCAAGTGTATAGGTCAAGGGACGGTTGTCACTGGCTGTTTTCCCGCTTGAGTAAGGGGATACCTCCATCTTGCCGTTCCGGACATCTTGATCAAATTGACCCAAATAATTGAAACGTATTTCCGGATGTCCGGTCCATTCATGTGCCTTCGGGTGATCGGATAAATATTTGATCAGGCCGTAACCTATTCCTTTTTGGGGGATCTGACGCAAATTTTCTTTCACTGTTTTAATCCGCCCGGGGATATCCTGATCAGCTTTGATTTGAAGCGAAACCGGATATAGGCTTGTGAACCATCCCACCGTACGCGAAATATCGAGATCCGGGATGATAGACTCTCTGCCGTGTCCTTCAAGATCAATGAGAATGTCTTCATGTCCGGTCCAACGATGAATAGCAATTCCCAGACCGGTCAGTAATAAATCATTCATATCGGTCGAATAAGCCCGGTGAGCGTTTTTTAATAAACGTTCGGTTTCCTCAACGGTCCATTGAACGATGACCGTTTCCCGGTCTTTGGCCAGACCGGTCTCCTGTTCATTGTCCTTTGGCAATGTATGCTGCGGATTATGTTTCTGTCTGAACCAGTATTGATTTTCCGCTTCGAATTCCTGACTTTCTGCATAACGATTCAACTGTTCAGCCCATAACAGGTAAGAGTCCGTTTTCTTCGGAAGCCGGATCGCTTCGCCGTTTTGGAGCTGCTCATAAGCTGCCGCTATATCCTCAAGTAAAATCCTCCACGATACGCCGTCGATGACCAGATGATGAACCGCAATCAGCAAATGATCTCCCTCTTGACACCGGAACAATCCTAGTTTCATGAGCGGTCCTTCGGCTAATTGAATGGATTGCTGAATCTCATTGGAAATGGTTTCTATCGTCTGGGACACATTTTTTTCTTCGCGTAATGAGATCACTTCAAGGCTGAACAGATCACCTTCTTCGATCCCCCGATTTCGGGCTTCATATCCATCTTCTGTCGGAACATAGACCATGCGCAAAGCATCGTGATGCTCTGTGATCTTCTTCATGACGTCCCGAAGCTTTGATTCATTCAGTCCCTCTTTCCAATAAAGCATAACCGCTTGATTATAATGGTGTAATTCCGGGTATTTCTGGTCAAAAAACCAATGCTGAATCGGTGTCAGCAGCGCCCGGCCTTTAATTTCTCCTTGTTCTGCGATTCGGGTTACCGGCTCTACGTATGGAACAAGCTCGGAGATCGTTGGGTATTTAAACAAGTGTTTGATTTCAAACTTATACCCGGCTTGGTATAATCTTGAGGACACTTGAATCGACTTAATGGAATCGCCCCCCAATTCGAAGAAATGATCTGAGATTCCGACCCGTTCTAAGCCTAAGACCGACTCCCACACCGCGGCCAGTATGTTTTCCAGTTCTGTTCGAGGAGCTTCATAGTTCATGCCTGTAAGATTCTCTCTTGGAGAAGGAAGGGATTTACGGTCTATTTTTCCGTTGAAAGTAAGCGGCATCTCTTCCAGCTGAACGAAATAAGCAGGTATCATATAGGATGGAAGCTGCCGGGACAGCTCTTCACGGAGCTCGCCTGCAGTTAAAGCATGTTGTGCGGTATAATAGGCGCACAAGGATGTTTCCCCATCGATTTCCCGGGCGATAACGATGGCTTCTTTGATCGCCGGCAGCTGAAAAAAAGCGCCTTCGACTTCGCCGATTTCAATGCGGTAACCGCGGATTTTCACCTGGTGATCAATCCGGCCCAAATACTCGATATTGCCGTCCGGCAGCCATCTTGCCAAGTCTCCCGTCCGGTATATCCGTTCTCCTGCTGCAATCGGATGGTTTACAAACTTCTCGGCCGTCAGTTCGGGACGATTCAAGTAGCCCCTTGCAAGCCCATCGCCCGCTATGCACAGTTCTCCCGCTACACCGGTCGGCTGCATATGTTCCAAATCAGCATGTAATATATACAATTGAATGTTGGAAATCGGTTTGCCTATCGGAATCGATGCATACGTTTCTTCCGTCTGGCAATCAAAGTATGATACATCAATTGTTGCCTCAGTCGGTCCGTACAAGTTGATGATTTGAGCCTGGCTCACCGACGTGATGATGCGTTTGAAGCCTGCGACATGTACAGGCTTCAAAGCCTCCCCGCTTGCAAACACATGTCTTAATGACGCTAATTTTTGTTTCAACATCCCGCTTGGCTTCTGATCCATGGATTCCAGGAAGGCATGCAGCATCGCCGGTACAAAATGCATTGTGCTGACACCTTTTTGTGCAATTGTATCTAAAATCAGCTCGGGATTCTTTTCTCCTCCGCTTGGCAGCAGCACCAGTTTAGAACCTGACATCGTCCACCAGAACAGTTCCCACACTGATACATCAAAGGTGATCGCAGTTTTTTGCAGAATCGCATCCCGCTCATCGAGAGGGTATTTTTCCTGCATCCACACCAGCCGATTGATGACCGACCGGTGCTCAACCATAACCCCTTTCGGCTTGCCCGTTGAACCCGATGTATAAATAACATAGGCCAGATGATCCGGACCAGCAGCCGGCTCTACATTCGACCCGTCTTCACAAAAGTTTTGCGGATCTTTCATATCCAGCACTTTTCCCGTAAAAGGTACTCTCTCTTGCGATTGATTCTGCACGAGTAACAACTTCGTATCCGAATCCTCCAATATGTATCGAACCCGTTCCTCGGGATAGCCCGGGTCAATCGGTACATACGCCCCGCCGGCTTTCAAGATCCCGAAGATCCCTACAATCATATCCAGGGAGCGTTCGGCCATAATCCCGACCGGCTGATCCGGCTGCACGCCTTCAGATTGCAGTGTCCGAGCGAGTTGATTCGCCCTTTCATTCAATTCACGGTACGTCAGACGGCTATCCTCGTAGACAACAGCCGTTTGATCAGGGGTACGTCCCGCTTGTTCCTCCAAAAATTGATGAATCGTTTTTTCTCTTGGATACTCTGCAGCCGTTTGATTATAGGCGATGAGTTGATTTGTCTCTGAGTCTGACAGAATATTAAGCTGGCGGATCATAAGGTCGGGTTGGAATAACAAAATCGAAAAAATCCGGTTTACATGTTCGATCACTTGCATCATATACTGGCGATCATAAGCTTGTTCATTATAAGTTAACTTTAAATGAATCGAATCATTTTCTATGGAAAACTGAAATAACGTATCAGCAGCGGCCGTTTCTATAAAACGAATGGGGTGAAGCTGATCTAGTGATACGATCGTGTGGATCATTGGCAAATGATTTGAATCGTAGTTCAGATTTAATGGACCGGCCATTTTATCGAAAGGAACGTGCTGATGTAAGATGGCTCCGTTCAGCGTATGCTTGAATTCATTAAATATGGATTTAAATGTGCCGTCCGCATTTATGTTTTGTTTGATTAACATGACTTGATCTAAACGAAGGTCTTCATCGGTTTCGTCTTCAAAGGTCGGAACACCTACAATAACGCCCTCTTCCCCCGTATATTTGTATAAAAGACACTCGATTCCGACCAGGAGAACCATATAAACGGCCATTGGCGATTTATTCGTCATCTTCATGATGCGCAGGGATACATCGGAGCTCAATGAACTGTGAATACGGTTGGGTGCACTCGGCGCATCGTGCTCTATTGTTGAGTCCGACATTTGAAACGAAGGGATTGCACTGGGACGATCTTCCGCATTGAACATGCTGCTCCAGAACAACTCCTGTTGCTTAAATTCTGACATTAATATCCCTCCAGTAAGTTTTAGCCGGCTGATGGCTGTCCCCGTAAAAACACCATGCCGGGGACAGCCGGTACCGGCCGTTTTTAGAAATTCAATTCGATTTCGCTTGCAAAGTGTTCACTTTTGTTTACTTTCTCACTTAATTGAATTTCTTTTAAAGGAATCGATGGGTCTTTTATGATTGCCGACAGAATCATGGCGTAATCCTTGCTCAGCGTAGCGATGGTTTTCTGTTTGAACAGCTTCGTGCAGTACTCAAAGCTTCCTTGTATCTCGTGCGGATTCATCACGAAGGTCAGCTGCAAATCAAATTTGGCCGCCGTATTTGTTTGTTCATATGGTCTGACCGCGAGAGAGTCCAATTCGATATCCGTTTGTTCCGTATTTTGCAGAACAAACATCGTATCGAATAACGGATTACGGCTTAAGTCCCGTTTCACTCCCAATTTCTCAACTAATTCTTCAAAAGGATATTCTTGATTTTCATAAGCTTTCAGCATCGTTTCTTTTGTTTCCGTTACATAGTCCATAAAGGTCTTTTCTCCAGCCGGGGCCGTACGGATGGCCAGCGTATTCACAAACATCCCGATAATATGCTGTAAATCTTCATGCATTCTTCCCGCAATAGGCGTACCGACGACGATATCTTCCTGACCGCTGTATTTGGCCAGCAGTATGTTATAGGCTGACAGCAAGATCATGTAAGCGGTCGATCCGGTCAATTCTTCCATCTGTTTTATCCCCTGGACCACGGTCTCATCGAGAGCGAAATTGTATCGCTTGCCTTCAAAGCTTCGAATTCGCGGTCTGGCAAAATCTTTCGGCAGCTCAAATGGCGGGAGTTCCTCATGAAATACGTTCAGCCAATAGTTCTCCTGCCTCTTGATGCGTTCCCTCTGCTCCGCCTGCTGCTGCCATACAGTGTAATCTTTGTATTGAATCCGGAGCGGGGTTAATTCTTTGCCGTCATACAATTGAATCAGTTCTTCAACAAAAATATTCATAGAAGCGCCGTCTGAAATGATATGATGCATGTCAAACATGAAAACATGTCTGTCCTGTTCTAATTCGATGAGTCCGGCCCGAAGCAACGGAGCCTGACTGAGATCGAAAGGCCGCACGAAATTGCGGAACAGCTCCTCGACCTGCTCATCAGCTGCTTTGTACCTTTCTATAGAGAAATCCGCCTGCGGCTTGATCACCTGCACCAGCTCTCCGCGGACCATTTCAAATCCGGTTCGTAGCGATTCATGGCGCTGGATCAGACTTTGGAACGCAGATTGTAAACGATTCATGTCCATCCTGCCTTCCAATGTCAAAATCCCCGGCATGTTGTAACTTAGTTCTCCGCCTTCAATTTGTGTAGACAGGTAAACCATCTTTTGCACAGAAGATACAGGATAAACATCTTTGGCTTCTGCAACAGGGATTTCATCCGGTCCGCTGGTTTCCGCGCCTGCAATGACCCTCGCTATTTCTTCAATCGTCGGGTATTGAAACACTTCTCTCAATGAAATGCTTTTGTCGAATTGCTTATGGATCTTGGTAACGAGCGTCATCCCCCGTAACGAATGCCCGCCGAGATCGAAAAAGTTATCTTTGACGCCGACTTGTTCTACCTTCAATACTTCTTTCCAGATGTGAACCAGCTGCTCTTCCGGCTTTGTCCTTGGAGCAACATAGTCAATCCCGGTCTGCAAGCCTGCTTCAGGCAGCGGTAACGCGCTGCGATTCACTTTTCCATTGGAGGTTAACGGCATTTGCTCCAGCTGCATCAAGTATGAAGGAACCATGTAGCCTGGTATTTGATCGGAGAGTTTTTCTTTAAGCTGATTGATCGGCAGTGACTTCTCCCCTGTAAAATAGGCATACAAATCGCTTTGCCCCTCTGCATTTTCTCTGGCCAGGATCACCGCTTCTTGTACATGCTCGATGTTGAGAAGAGCGGCTTCCACCTCGCCAAGTTCGATCCGGTAACCGCGAATTTTAACCTGATGATCCTTTCTTCCGGCATATTCAATGTTTCCATCCGGCAGGTAACGGGCAAGATCGCCTGTTTTATACATCCGCTCTCCGATTACAAACGGATCGGCCACAAACTTTTCACCCGTTAATTCAGGCAAGTTCAGATACCCTCGTCCTACTCCGTCTCCGGCGATGCACAGCTCACCCTTTACACCTATAGGCAGCATCCGATCATGGGAATCAACAATATACACACGGTTGTTGCCCAGCGGTTTGCCGATCGGCACGTAACCGCCGTCGTCAGCGGATGCCAATGTCCCCGGTACGATATGAAAGACCGATGCATCCACACAGGTTTCCGTCGGACCGTATACATTGGTTATGAGCGGCATTGATGACCCGTTCGAAGCAAACAATTCAAGCAATTGCGCCGCCGTCGCCTGCGGGAGCGCCTCTCCTCCAATAAGCATGTGGCGGATCGTTACCCCATGAAGGCTGTCTGCAGCGATAAGCAATTGCAAATGTGACGGTGTTCCGTCTGTTACGTCAATGCGGTGGGTGCGATAATAGTTTGACAAGGCATAACCGTCTGATACTGATGCTTTAGGGACGATATACAGTGCATGTCCCCCTAACAGTGCCGCGAAAATTTGCTTGACCGATGCGTCGAAATAGTACGGTGCCAACAGAGACACACGCAATCCCGAATCATAAGCACCGTACACTTGTCCGCGGAGCCCCTCCATCAAATGAAGGACCTGGCGATGCTCAATCAGCGTGCCTTTTGGCTTGCCGGTTGTGCCTGATGTGTAGATCACATACGCCAAGTGATCCGGTCCGGCTGCCGTCACCAGATTCGAGCCGTCCCCGCTGTTCATTCGTTCGTCATTCAGCAGTAAAATCTCTCCGGCAAAGGATACACGATCTTGTAAATGGGGCTGTGCCAGCAGAACCTTTGCTCCTGAATCCTCCAGAATATAGCGGATGCGTTCCTGCGGGCTGTCCGGATCCATCGGCACATACGCGCCCCCGGCTTTCAGGATCGCCATAATCCCCACGATCATTTCCAGAGAACGTTCTGCCAGAATACCCACAGGCTGGTCAGGCTGCACGCCTTCGCTTCTTAAAATCCGCGCCAGGCGGTTGGCCCGCTCATTCAGCTCACGGTATGTGAATCGGCTTTTCTCGTAAACTGCGGCCGTATGTTCCGGCGTGCGCTCCGCCTGCTCCTCGAACAATTGGTGAATTGTTTTGTCCCTTGGGCAGTCTATCGCCGGTTGACCCCATCTCTCCACAATCTGCTCTTTCTCCTTCGCGGTGATCATCTCCAGCGATGAAAGCGGCGCCTGCGGATCATTCGCAATCGCCTCGATCAATTGGATAAAGTGCTTTGCCATGCGTTCCGCAGTTTCCTGCTTGTACAGCGCTGCCGCGTAACTGATCATACCTGTAATTCCGTCTTCATTTTCTGCCGCTTGGAACGTCAGGTCGAACTTCGCCATCGCATGGTTGTCCGGATAAGGGGTAAAACGCACATCATCGAGGCTCAATTCTCCCCGTTCTGTGTTTTGCCATATGAACATCGTGTCAAACAGCGGATGGCGGCTGAAATCCCGGGACACATTCAGCTTGTCCACCAGTTCGTCGAATGGATACTCCTGGTTTTCGTACGCTTTTAATGTATGCTCTTTGACTTCCTGCACGTACTCCCGGAATGTTTTTTCCCCGACCGGATTCGTTCGTATCGCCAGTGTGCCCACGAACATGCCGATTAAGCTTTCCAAATCCGAATGGGTTCTTCCGGCAATCGGGCTGCCTACTACGATGTCTTCTTGCCCGCTGTATTTGGCAAGCATGGTCGTATAAGCAGCCAGCAGCACCATGTACAGCGTGCTTTCGCTCTTCACCGCCAAGCCTTTCAGCTGTTCCGTCAACTCCGGTCCGATGACAAACTCGATTTGTCCTCCTTCAAAGCTCCGCGCAGCCGGTCTTCCGTAGTCGGTTGGCATATCCAGCACCGGAACCTCTCCGCTGAACACATCCAGCCAGTACGCTTCCTGTTTCTTCATCCGTTCGCTTTGCATATCCGACAGCTGCCACGCCGCATAATCTTTATACTGAACCCTTAATGGCGGCAATTCTTTTCCTTCATATAATGAAACGAACTCTTCAATCAAATTCTTGATAGATACGCCATCGGAAATGATATGATGCATGTCAAACAGCAGCAAATGGCGGTCTTTTGCAAGCTCGATCAGTCCTACCCGCAGCAGCGGCGCTTTCTCCAAGTCAAATGCCCGCACAAACCCATGAACGAGGGCTTCCGCCTGTTCTTCTTTCGCCTGAGTGAATTCCACTGCAAATGGGACGTCGTCATAAATCCGCTGCACCGGTTCTCCATCTATCAGTTCAAAGCCGGTACGCAGCGTTTCATGGCGCTGAATCAGCTTGCGGATCGCCTTCTCGACAAGTTCCCGATCCAGAGCTCCATCGGCTCTCATGACACTCGGCATGTTGTAGCTCAGCTCTCCGCCTTTCAGCTGATTCAAAATGTACAGCCGTTTCTGCGCCGAGGAGACGGCATAGTATTCTTTTGCTTCAACGGTCGGGATAGATGTATATGCTGTGTGTTTCATTCCGGTAATCGTTTCTGCCATTTCATCAATTGTTGGCGATCGGAACACTTCCCGCAGCGGCAGGCTGACCCCCATCTCTTTGTGCAGCTTCGCTGTCAGCGTCGTTGCCCGCAGCGAGTGACCGCCGATGTCGAAGAAATTGTCTTTCACGCCGATACGCGGAAGTCCAAGCACCTCTTTCCAGATATGCGCCAGCTGCGCTTCCGCCGCTGTACGGGGAGCAACGTATTCGCCCCCCGTTTGCACGCCTCCTTCTGGTGCCGGCAATGCTTTGCGGTCGACTTTTCCGTTTGCCGTGAGCGGAATCGATTCAACAAAAGCCCATTTCACGGGAATCATATAGTCAGGAAGGTTTTTGGCCAGATCTTTCCGTAATGCTGAAGGATCAGTCGCTTTTGAGACGCTGCAGTACGCGCACAATTCATTTTCACCCAAAGCGTTTTTTTGAATAAGGACGGCTGCTTCTCTCACCGCCGGGTGATTGGCCAATATGACCTCAACTTCTTTCGGTTCGATCCGGTAGCCCCTTATTTTCGCCTGATCATCAATGCGGCCGAGGTATTCGATTTGCCCGTCCTCACGCAGCCTTGCCAAATCTCCGGTGCGGTACATAACGGCTCCCTCTCTGAACGGATCAGGCAAAAATTTCTCTCCCGTTAAAGCCGGGTTATTCACATAGCCTCTCCCGGTATTTGCTCCGGAAATATACAGTTCTCCCGCAATGCCCAAGGGCTGAAGCTGTTTGTTCTTGCTGATGACATACATATTGTTATGGCATATCGGTTTGCCGATCGGCGGATATTCAGGAATATCATCTCCCGGTTGAATGGTATACGTCGACACTACATGAGTTTCTGACGGACCGTAATGATTGTGCAAATGCAAGCCGTGTGTGCGGAGCACTTTCTGAAATAAACGGGATACTGTTAATTGTTCTCCTGCTGTAATCAAATGCTTCACACAGCGTGGAAATGAATATGCATAGCTCTCTTCGTTAAAAAGCATTTTGGCAAAAGCAGTCGGGAAAAAGACGATGTCCGTCTGATGTTTATTAATAAACGAAAACAGCTGAGCCGCGTCCCGCTTTATTGATTCAGGCACGATGTGGAGTGTGCCGCCGCTGAGCAGGGCTGAAAACAGCTCTTGATAGCAGACGTCAAATGCCGGAGATGCGTATTGAAGCACATTGGTTTTGAAATCGATGCCTGAGTTTGTAAATTGGTCATACAGCAAATTGGCCATATTTCTATGTTCAAGCAGCACACCCTTCGGTTTCCCCGTCGTTCCTGATGTATAAATAACGTAAAGCAGATCCTCCGCCGTGTTTATCGTCTGCACATTGCTCCCGTCCGGTTCTGTCTCCGCTTCTTCTATGAATGTGACAATCTGCGTTGCTGCCTCGGGGACTGACCGGTCTTTCTCTGTCACAACATGAGTGCAGCTGCTGTTTTCAATGATATAGCGGATTCGTTCGGCAGGATGGCTCGGATCAATCGGAACAATGGCACCGCCCGCTTTTAAAATGCCTAAAACAGCAATCGCTAATGATGGTGAACGCCCGGCGATCACAGCCACCGGCTCCTGATGCTTCACACCTCGCTTACGGAGAATCCGCGCCAGTTTATTGGCCGTTTCGTTCAGCTCTTTGTAAGAAATCTCCGCCCCTTCGTATTGAATTGCGATTTCTTGCGGCGTTTGTGCCGCCTGGCGTTCAAACATAGTATGAATCGTTTCGTATTCAGGCTTCTCTATTCCCCCGGAAAGCGGAGTGAGCAGCTGTTCTTTTTCTTGCTGCGTCAGAAGTTCCATTTCTTCTATTTTGACAGACGGCTGCTGCAAAATTTGGTGAATGAGCTGTTCAAAATGTCCGCGAATCCGCTCTGCCTCTGATAGTCCATATTCATTTTGGTTGAAATCAAAATGAATGGTGAGTTGTTCGCCAGGAATGACAACTACATTAAAATCGTAATGAGTATGTTCTTCTATATGGAAATTCACGATATTTAAATCCGCAGCATCATGACCCTCTTCGACTTGCTGCCCTATCGGATAATTTTCAAAGATCATGATATGATCAATTAAGTTTTGCTTTTGTTCCGTTTGGGCCTGAATTTCGTATAAAGGATAGGTATCGTACGATTGGGAACCCAGCGCGTTTTGTTGAACCATTTGCATCGTATCAGCAAAAGTGCTGTCTTCATCGCAGCGGATGCGAACCGGAATGGTATTGATGAACAGGCCGATCATCTGTTCCACATCAGGAATTTCCGCCGGCCTTCCCGACACAACACTGCCGAAGACAACGTCTGCGGACCCGCTGTATTTCTGTAATAAAACTCCCCATAACGTTTGGATCAACGTATTTAATGTAACCTGATGCTGATTTGCGATCTGCTGTAATTGTTTTGTCTGTTCGTGATTAAATCGGCAGATCACATTGGCATAGGCGTATTCTTTTTGTTCATGCTGCTCTATTTTATGAAGAAGCGTGGTTTCACCTTTATATCCTTCAAGATACCCGCTCCAGTACCGCTTTGCCGCTCCCTGATCTTGGCGGTCAAGCCACTCGATATAGTCGCTGTAAGGAGCTGCCGATGACGGTTCTGGTTCCCTGCCTTCCTGTAAGGCGCTATAATGATCAAACACTTCCTTCGTGATAAGAGACAGGCACCAGCCATCCATCACAATATGATGGAAGCTCCAAATCAAATGATATTTGCGGTCTTCCATACGGAAAATCGCTATGCGCATCAGCCGATCCCGAGCCAAGTCAAATCCTTTTGCCTTATCTTCTCTTTGATAGGCTGCGATTGCATCCTCGCGCAGGTGCTCCTCTCTATCACGCAAATCTGCAAAATGAATTTGCGGTGTTTGCGTTTTATAGACAATTTGTAAAGGAGTATCGTTCCAGCCGCTGTAAAAACGGGTTCTGAGCACGGCGTATGTTTCAAATAATCGTTCAAGGCTTGCTTTAAACCAATCAATCTTTAACTCTCCCTGCAAATCGAACGATGCTTGTTCAAAATAAGAACTTGAGGCCTCGTCCAGCAGGCTGTGGAAGAGCATTCCTTTCTGCATCGGAGTGAGCGGATACACGTTTTCAACCTCACCTGCATGCGGCAGTTGAATGAGGAGCTGATCCAATTCGTCAATGGACATGCCTTTTAACAAAATATCGCTTGGCGTCAGTTCCGATTGTTCTTTATGAACGCAATGCGTAATGATGGTCCGCAGGCGGCTTTGAATCGTTTCCGATAACCGCATGATCGTTTCTTTTGCGTACTGTTTGCTGCTGTAGCTGATCGTAAGCTTCAGCCGGCCCTCGGTGATCATTCCGTTTATATTCAATACATACGGTCTTTCTTGATTTCCGCTTGAGTCTGAACCGCAAGAATAAGAAGATAATTGAACCCCATGCTGCTGTAAATCTTGGTCAAACTGTCCCAGGTAGTTAAAGCTGATCTCAGGATTGAGTTTCGATGGCATTCCGCCGCTTAAGTACCTTGCTATTCCATATCCGATCCCTTTATGCGGAATTTGACGCAATCCTTCTTTGGTCGTCTTGATATAATCAGAGATTTCTTTGCCCGGCTGCGCGTGCAGCACAACCGGATACAGACTTGTAAACCACCCGACCGTGCGGGAGATATCTATATCCTGTATAATCTGTTCTCGGCCGTGTCCCTCTAAATGAATCGGAATTTGTTCCAGTCCTGACCAATGCGATATGGAAAGACCCAGAGAAGTTAAGAGCAAATCGTTTATTTCCGTGTTATAAGCGCGATTCGCTTGTTTTAATAAGAGCTCCGTTTCCTCTTTCGTCCATTCCACAGCTGCTGTTTCACTGTCTTTTGCAGTTGTATGGGTTTCATGAAAATCTTTAGGCAGCGGTTTGACTTCGGTTTGTTCGATCTTTGTCCAATATTCCTGTTCTTGTTTTATGGTTTCACTTTGCGCGTATTCTGACAGTCTCTTAGCCCATAATTGGAAAGAGTCTGTTTTTTGCGGCAGTTGAATCACTCGCCCGTTCTCGGCTTGCTTGTAGCCGCTAACGATATCTTCCAGTAAAATGCGCCATGAAATCCCGTCTATAATCAAATGATGGATGGCAATGAGCAGATGATCTCCATTTGCGCATTGAAACAACCCGGCTTTCATTAACGGCCCATCACTTAAACGCATACTGCTTTGTATCTCATCAGCCTTGACTTCAATTGTACGCCCCGGATCGGAATCTTCTTTCAGATTCAGGACGTCTAAGCGGTACAGTCCGCTTTGGGCGATTTCTTCATTCTGTGCCTCACAGCCATTTTCCGTAGTCCGGAACGTCATGCGGAGCGCATCGTGATGTTCAGCAAGCTTTTGAAGGGTTTGACGAAGCTGCGTTTCCTGAAAACCTTCCGGCGCATGCAGCATGACGGCTTGATTGTAATAATGCTGATCTGTCGTTATGTGATCAAAGAACCAATGCTGAATAGGAGTCAGGCTGACTTTTCCTTTGACCTCACCTTGATCGGCTATACGCAGATTCTGCTTGATATGCGGACTCAATTCTGCAATTGTTGCATATTGAAACAAGTCTTTGATTTCCATTTTGTATCCTTGCTGATTTAATCTGGAGGATACTTGAATGGATTTAATGGAATCTCCGCCAAGATCAAAGAAATTATCAAGAATACTGACGTTTTCAGCGCCTAATACCGATTCCCAGGCAGAAACTAATATTTCTTCCGCTTTTGTTCGGGGAGCTTTATACTCTGCTCTGTCCTGCAGCTCGAAATCCGGAGCAGGCAGCCCTTTTTTGTTTATTTTTCCGTTAGAAGTTAAAGGCATTTCATCAAGCTCGATAAAATAAGCCGGAACCATATAACTTGCAAGGGTTTGAGACAATTGTTTCCGGAGCCGGGCTGCCGTTGTTTGCCCGCCGCTCACGTAATATGCACACAATTGTTTAAATCCGTGGACGTCCTCTCTGGCTGTAACGACAGCTTCCTTGATCGCTTCTTCTTGAAGCAGTGCCGCCTCGATCTCGCCTAATTCGATACGATAGCCTCTGATTTTCACTTGTTCATCTATTCTGCCCGCATATTCAATGTTTCCGTCCGCCAGCCACTTCGCCAAATCTCCGGTCTTATACATCTTCGCTCCGGGCTCAAACGGGTCATCGACAAATTTCTCTGCCGTTAATTCGGGACGGTTCAAATATCCTCTTGCCACACCGGCGCCGCTGATATAGATTTCTCCCGGGACACCGATCGGTGCGGGTTTCATATTTTCATCAAGAACGTAAATGCTCGTGTTTGCCGCAGCGGTTCCGATCGGTACCGATTCCCGTCTGTCCTTTGCGGCATCATAACGGTAAATCATGCAGCCGACAACGGTTTCCGTCGGTCCGTACTCATTGCATATTTCAATCCGGCCTTCGAACTGTTCATGAATGCTGCGGGCTAACCGGGTGCTTAAGTTTTCCCCGCCCACAATCATTCTTCGGACAGCCGTTTGATCGGCAATGTTCATTTCTTTCAAAACCTGCAAATGGGCCGGGGTCAATTTAATGATATCCACCCTCGGGTCCCGCACAATCGATTCAAGCAGAGCTGTTTTATCCTCTCCGTCATAGACGATGATTGCATTGCCTGTGACAAGCGGCGTGAAAATAGAAGTCACCGTCAGATCAAAAGAAATTGACGAATACAATGGGAAGTTGGCTTTCTCGCCTTTTACATAAACCTCTTTCGCCCACCAAATATAATTGGTCAAGCCTCGGTGCTCGATTAGTACGCCTTTTGGCCGGCCTGTGGAACCTGACGTATAAATGACATATGCCAAATGGCTCGCATTATTTATCGGAGCAAGGTCAGAGTCATCTTGGTGATAAGAACTTTCATCATCAAGTAAAACCGTGGCGCCTTCATAGGCAAGCTGTTTCCTGACATCCCGCTGCATTAAAACGATTCCGGCTTGGGAGTCATCCAGCATATACCGGATGCGGTCTTGCGGATATTCCGGATCTATAGGGACATAGGCTCCGCCTGATTTTAAAACGGCAAGGATTCCGACCACCGATTCGATGCTGTTTCTTGTGATGATGGCTACAGGCTGATCCGTCTGCACTCCTTTCGCTCTTAACGTTCGCGCCAGGCGGTTGGCCCGCTTATTGAGCTCTCCGTACGTGAGCTGCCTATCCTTATCAATGACGGCTGCTTGATCGGGCGTACGCTGCGATTGCTCTTCAAATAATTGATGAACCGGCGTCTGCGGAAACGGCGCGGCCGTGTCGTTAAGCGTCTGCAGAAGGGTTTTTCTTTCGCCTTCCGTTAACAATTCCGCTTGATCCACCCGGATATCCGCATCTGTCACGACTTGATGCAGGATTTGCATGAAATGTTCCCGAACCCGCTCTATGCTTGCCCGCTCATACACATTTGCATTGTATTCAAAAGAGATGTTCATCTCGTCGCCCGGTATAACGGTCAAATTAAAATCGTAGTTGGTCTGTTCTTCCATTTGTACGTTGGAAATTTTGATGGATGTTCCGTTCTGGCGGCCTATACTTTCCATATACTGATCAACCGGATAATTTTCGAATATCATTAAATGTGTAATTAAATCTTGCTTTTGCGTTGTACGCGCTTGAATATCGTACAGCGGGTGCGTCTCAAATTGTTGAGACGCTACAGCCCTTTCCTGCGCCTCTTTCATAAGCCCGGCAAACGTTGTCCCGGCTTCACACCGGAACCGGACGGGAATGGTGTTAATGAATAAACCGATCATGGTTTCCACGTTTGGAATTCCAGCAGGTCTTCCGGATACAACACTTCCAAACACAACGTCCCGGCTTCGGTTATATTTTTGCAGCAAAACCGCCCATGCTGTCTGCAGCAGCGTGTTCAGCGTGACATGATGCTTGCCTGCCGTCCGCTTCATTTTCGAAGTGAGATCGGAGCTTATGTCACACGCCACTTTTTCAGGAACGTATCGTCCGTCTTCCGCTGCATGGTGATCCTTAGGAAGGCCGGTTTGCTCCTCATATCCCTCCAAGTACTGATCCCAATAAGCCGCGGCCTCTTTCGCATCTTGCCGGCCGAGCCATTCAATATATTGACTGTACGGAGTAATTGATGATTGTTCAGGCTGCTTTTGCTGAAGCAAGGCAAAGTAATTCTCGAATATTTCTTTTGTAATCAGCGGCAGGCACCAGCCGTCCATCAAAATATGGTGGAAACTCCAGATAAAACGGTATGTTTTTTCATCCGTACGAAGGATGAATAACCGCATTAACGCGCCTTTTTCTAAGTCGAACCCCCGCATCTTATCTTCTCTGGCATACTGCTGAATCATCGCTTCTTTTTGTGATTCCTTCATCTCTCGTAAGTCATTGAATTGAAAACCGATTTTTTTCGTTTTGAATATGATTTGGAGCGGCTGATCCTTCCAGCCTCTGTAAAAATTCGTGCGGAAAATGTCATATTTTTGCGATAAGCCGTCCAAGCTTTTTGAAAATGAATCAATCTCCAGATCTCCATGCAGATCAAACATCGTTTGCTGAAAATAAGCACCTGAATTCGGATCAAATAAGCTGTGAAACAGCATGCCCTTCTGCATCGGCGTTAATGGATAAATATTTTCCGCTTCGCCTAATTCACGCGTCTGCTCCAAAAGCTGTTCCAGTTCGTCGATTGAGATATCTTTTAACAGGATGTCACTTGGTGTGAGAGAAGTCTGCTGCCGGCTTACGCAATGCGCAATGACTTCTTGCAGACTTTCTTTCAACCCCCGGGCAAATTGCGCCATAGTAGATCTTTCGTATTGTTTGCTGCTGTAGCTCAGTGTCAGTGATAATGTCCCTTCGGCAATCATGCCGTTCAAATCAAGCACGGCCGTTCTCTCTTGGTTTTCGTTCATTGATAACCCTGTGGAAAAAGGCGAGATGCGCAAAGCCTGATGCTTCAGGTCTTGGTCAAATTGTCCCAAATAGTTAAACGATATCTCCGGATTCAGCCGCAGGCTGTCGGCTTCCGGATGCCCGGATATATATTTGATGATGCTGTAATTCATTCCTTTGTCAGGGATACGGCGCAGCCCTTCTTTTACGATCTTGATCCGCTGCGACAGGTTTTTTCCGGCTTCCATCCTCAGGACGACAGGGTACTGGCTTGTGAACCATCCTATCGTGCGGGAAATGTCAGCATCCGGAATAATCGGTTCTCTCCCGTGGCCTTCCAAATTCACGACAATGTCTTCCGTGCCTGTCCACTTGTGAACAGCCAGCCCTAACGAAGTCAGCAGCAGATCGTTGATATCCGTGTTGTAGGCGCGGTTCGCATGTTTTAATAATTGCTCCGTTTCCTCTTTTGTCCATTGAATCGTCACTTCTTCGCTGTCTCTTAATAACGATCTTTCGCTGATAGTGTCCTTAGGCAATGGCTGAGGCTTTATACTTGAAAGCTCAGTCCAATACGCAATCTCCTCTTCCATATCGGTTTCCGCCGCATATTTGGACAATTGATCGGCCCAGAATGGAAACGAATCTGTTTTTTGCGGGAGCTGGATCGTTTGTCCGCGTTCTGCCTGTTCATAACCGCTTGCAAAATCTTCGAGTAAAATACGCCAGGATACTCCGTCAATCAGCAAATGATGAATTGCAATCAGCAAATGATCTCCGTCCGGACATTGGAACAAACCGAGCTTCATCAATGGCCCTTTGTCTAATACCATGCTGCTTTGAATCTCATTCGCTTTATCGGCAATCGCTTGAGCCGGATCGGTTTCCCCTTTATAATTCATCACTTCCAGATGGTATAGTTCACTTTCATCTGTTCCTGTAATTCGCGGAGCGTATCCATCCGGCGTTTTTTCAAAAATCATCCTCAAGGCATCGTGATGCGACGCGATCTGTTCCATCGTCCGGCGAAGCGGAGCCTCTTTAAAGCTTTCCGCCGAATATAACATGACGGCCTGATTGTAATGGTGTGCATGCGGCATGTTTTGTTCAAAAAACCAATGCTGAATCGGGGTCAGCTTGGTTCCGCCATTCACTTCTCCTTGATCAGCCACCCTGCTGACCGGCGCTACAAACTGACTAAGTTCAGCAATCGAGGGGTGTTTAAACAAATGCTTCATATCAACCTTGTATCCGGCTTGATACAATCTGGATGACACCTGAATTGACTTAATCGAATCTCCGCCAAAATCAAAGAAATTATCCAGAATTCCTATACGTTCTGCCCCTAATACTTCTTGCCAGATAGACGCCAGCAGTTCTTCTATTGTGTTCCGCGGGGCTATGTATTCGTATTCCGCCCGCGTATTTTCGTCAGCAGCAGGCAAAGCTTTCAGATCAATCTTCCCATTGGAAGTGAGCGGAATGCGTTCCAATGGGATAAAGCGGGAGGGAATCATATAATTCGGCAGTTCCCGGGATAATTCTTTTCTGAACTGCGCAGCGGTCAAAGAAGGCTCGCCGACATAATAGGCATACAATTGTTTGGCCCCGTCTGCGTCTTCCCGCGCGGCGACTGCGGCTTCATGAACGTTTTCCAGATTGAACATGGCTGCCTCTACCTCGCCGATCTCAATCCGGTAGCCGCGAATTTTCACTTGATGATCAATCCGCCGTAAATATTCGATTCTTCCATCCGGCAGCCATCTGGCGAGATCACCCGTTTTATACATCTTTTGACCAGGGACATGCAGATGCTCCACAAATTTTTCCTCCGTCAATTCAGGACGATTGAGGTAGCCGCGGGCCACTCCCGCTCCTCCGACATACAGCTCTCCCGGTACGCCGATCGGCTTGATTTGATGGTGCGCTCCTAAAATATAAGCTTGATGGTTGGCCACCGGGCTGCCGATTGTGATCTGTTCATCAGCGGACTGAACAGGGTGAAATGTAGATACCACGCTGTTTTCTGTCGGTCCGTATTCATTATTGATCCGAATGCGAGGCTGCAGAGAATGGAGCTTCTCAACTGTATCTGTTTCCAGCTGCTCACCGCCTACAACAACATGCTGAACATGGATGAAGTCCTCTGTGTTCATCTGTTCGATCATCATTTTCAGAAGACGGGGAGAAGTTGAGAAATGAGTAATTCTCTCTTGTTTTATGGCATTTTGAATGGCGAAAGTTTCTTTATTCTCTTCATTAGGCAAAAGGTGCAAAGTTGCCCCCGAGATGAGCGGGCCGAAGAAATTTAAAATGAACGCATCAAAAACATACGGGTACAAGACAAGCACGCGATCCGCCGGAGAATGCTTAAAAAACGCCTTCTTCCATTGGAGCGAATTCACAATGCCGCCGTGTTCAACCATGACTCCTTTCGGCTTTCCTGTTGTACCCGACGTATAAATGACATAGGCTAAATGGCTGTGTCCCGCTACTGGTGATAACAATGAGCTATCGGCATGGTATGATGTTTCATCATTCAAATCAATCACCGGGCCGTCAAAGGTGAGACTGTTTTTTAAATGACGCTGAACAAGAAGAACGTCTGCATCCGCATCATGAAGCAAATATTGAAGCCGCTCTTTTGGATATTCAGGATCCAGGGGCACATAAGCGCCCCCTGCCTTCCAAACAGCTATAATGGATACGATCATCTCTAATGAACGATCAGCGAGAATGGCGACTAACGTATCGGGTTGAACCCCGCAATTACGCAATGTTCTTGCCAAACGGCTCGCCTTCTCATTCAGTTCCCTGTACGTCAAATGGTCGTTTTTAAACTTGACGGCCGCATGCTCAGGCGTTCTTTCTGCCTGCTCTTCAAATAATTGATAGACTGTTCTGCTCCCGGAGAAATCTCTGACGGTGTCGTTAAAATCAAACAATAGCTTCTGTTTTTCCGCTTCCGGTAAGATCTCTGCCGTATGGATCGCGGCTTGAGGCTGAAACAGGATCACAGACAGCAGCTGATCCAAATGGGATACAATTTGATTGATATAGCGCTCATCGTACAGATTGCCGTTATAAAAAAGTTTCAAATGAATCCCGTTGTTCTCCAAATCAAAGTGAAACAGCGTATCGGCTGCAGTATCTTCTTTAAATTGCAAGGAATGAATTTCGTTAAGCGAAACGACGGTATGAATCAGAGGCATATGCTCGTCATTGTATTGCACGCTCAGATGCCGGACCATTTTTCTAAACGGCAGGTTTTGATTTTTCAGAGAATCATTAACGGCTTCTTTCAGCTGCCCGAATACGGTTTTAAATGTGCTCTCATTTGAAAGCGTATTTTTTAAGAGAACAATGTTGTTAACGGCTGACTGGCCGGCTTTTTGCTTCGATACCGTTGGAATGCCAAGAATCAGGCTCGTTTGATCCGTATATTTATATAACAAGCATTCAATACCCGCCAATAAAATCAGATAGGCCGCCATATCGGAATGATTCGCCATTGTGATGATTCTTTGAGATACTTCCGGAGATAAGGAACGGCAGATGCATTTTTCCTGGTAGCCGGTACGGGCCAACGATGCTTTATCCGCTGCTTTAAAGTAAGGGAATGCGCTTAGGCCGTCTTCTTCATCAAACAGGTTTTCCCAGTACGTTTCTTGAGTTTTAAATACCGACATTGGAGCACCTCATTTTATATAATTTAAAGAAATAATGCTTTTCCCTAAAAGTTCAATTGAATAGAATCAAGCGCGTTCTCTTCTTCCTCATTGCTGCCGCTCAATCCGATATGTTCGATTAGAATGCTAGGCTGTTCCAAAATCGCCGATAGGATGTGTAAGTAGTCGTTTGATAAAACCTCGATTCTGCTTTTCTTAAACAGTTTTTTCGAATATTCAAACAGTCCGTGATAGTTGTCGCGGTCCGCCTGAATCGACAAGGTCAAATCGAATTTGGCAACCGGATGATGAAATGGATACGGCTTGAGTTGAAGGGAATCGAAAGTCAATTCAGCATGATCAAGATTTTGCAGCACAAACATCGTATCGAATAAAGGATTACGGCTTGAATCTTTTGGAAGATGCAGATGCTGAATTAATTCTTCCAATGGATAGTCTTGATTTTTATAGGCGTCCAGCATGTTTTCTTTTACTTCGTTTAAGTAGGCATCAAATGTTTTACGGCCCGCCGGGTGATTGCGAATGACTAACGTATTGACGAACATTCCCACGACCGGCTCTACATCCAAATGAGTCCGCCCGGCAGATGGCGTTCCTACGATAATATCTTCTTGTCCGCTGTATTTGGATAAAAGAATCGTATAGGCTGCCAATAAAATCATATACAGTGTTGCTCCTGTGTCTTCTTCCATTTGGCTTAAACGCTGTTTCAAGTGTTCTGGTATAAGAAATTCAAATGATTCGCCTTCGTAATCGCGTATGGCAGGCCGCTCATAATCCGCAGGCATATCCAGTACAGGAATATCACCGTGAAACTGATCCAGCCAATACGCTTCCTGGCTCTTGATGTTCCGTTTCTGAATGTCCGATTGCTGCCAAACTGCAAAGTCTTTATATTGAATAGAGAGCGGGTCCGGTTCGTTCCCCTCGTAGATTCGGCTTAAATCTTTCATCAGAATATTGACGGACACGCCGTCAGAAATGATATGATGCATATCAACCACAAGCACGTGCCGCGCAGGTTCAATTTCAATCAGTCCGGCCCGCATCAGCGGCGGTTTGGCTAAGTCAAACGCTTTGATGAAATCAAACACACGGTCTTCCGCTTCTTCTTCGCTTGCTTGAATTCGTTCTATCGTAAAGTTGACGTTCTGATGAATACGCTGTGCCGGCTCGCCTTCATATAAATCAAAGCTGGTCCGCAACGCTTCATGACGCGCGATTAATTTTCGGAAAGCGGCGTTTAACCGTTCGGGATCGATCGTCCCTTCTACATTCATGGCACCCGTCATATTGTAAGTCAGCTCGCCGCCTTCTGTGTGACTTAACAAATACATCCGCCTCTGAGCTGAAGAAACCGGATAATATGGCATTTCCTTTGCTGCCGGAATCGGTACATATCGATTTTTGTCCATGTGTAACGCCTTGTCAGCCAATTGTTCAATGGTAGGAAACTTGAATATGTCTTTGAGAGACAGATTCACATCCAGCTCTTTGTGAATTCTGGCGGCTAAGGCAGCCGCTCGGATGGAGTTGCCTCCGAGATCAAAGAAATTATGTTTGATCCCCGCATGGCTTATTCCGAGCACTTCCTTCCATAAATCTGTCAGTTTGGACTCCGTCTCATTACCCGGCGGAACATATTCAGCTGTCTGCTGCAGACTCGCTTCTGGTGCAGGCAGTGCCTTACGGTTTATTTTCCCGTTGGATGTTAACGGCATATGCTCCAGATGGACAAAATAGGACGGAACCATGTAGTCCGGAAGCTGCGATGACAATTGTTCCCTAAGCTGCGCAGCCGCTATAGGCTTGTCGCTTACGTAATACGCGCATAATTGTTTTAAGCCGTCTTCTTCTTCTTTCACTGTAACCGCGGCTTTTTGCACCGCTTCCGCGTTATGCATTGCTGCTTCAATTTCACCAAGCTCGATTCGGTGTCCCCTGATTTTGACTTGTTCATCAACGCGCCCAATATATACGAGATTTCCGTCCTTCAATCGCTTAGCCAAATCCCCTGATTTGTACATCTTCGCTCCCGGGACATACGGGTTTTCAACAAATTTCTCTGCCGTTAAATCCGGGCGGTTCCAATACCCTCTGGCAACACCCGGTCCGCTGATATATATTTCGCCGATTACCCCGAACGGAACCAGGTTTCTGCTTGCATCGGCCACATAAATATCCGTGTTGGCAGCCGGAGTGCCGATCGGGACAAATTCCCGCTTGTCCCGTTCTGCGTCGAAGTGATAAATCATACATCCGACGACAGCTTCCGTCGGTCCGTATTCATTGAAAATGTCCAGCCGGCCTTTAAACTGCTCGCTGACACTTTTGGCCAGACGGGTGCTTAAATTTTCTCCGCCGACAATCATTTTCCGTATTGCAGTGCCGCCAGCGATATTCATCTCCTTGATGACGTGCAGGTGTGCCGGGGTCAATTTGATCATGTCTATTCTTGAGTCCCGCATAATCTCAGAAAGCACAGCGCTTTTGTCTTCGCCGTCAAAGACAATGATGGTATTTCCCGTAACCAGCGGTGTAAATATCGAGGTCACAGTCAGATCGAAAGAGATGGAAGAGTATAATGGGAAGTTGGTTTTCTCACCTCTTACATAAACCTCTTTCGCCCACCAAATATAATCAGCCAGTCCCTGATGCTCAATGAGTACACCTTTTGGATTTCCCGTCGAACCTGACGTATAGATCATGTAGGCCAAATCATGCGCATCGCTGTCCGATTCAAGATTCGAGTGATCCTCATGGTATGAGTTTTCCTCATCCAAAAGCACAATGTCACCATCATACGGTAATTGATCCAGCAGGCTGCGCTGTGTCAACACAACCTCCGCCCTTGAATCTCTCAGCATATATTGAATCCGATCTTCCGGATATTCAGGATCAATGGGCACGTATGCGCCGCCGGCTTTCAGAACAGCCAAAATTCCGACAATCAGCTCGATCCGATGCGGGCAGATGATGGCAACGAATTGATCCGCTTGTACGCCTTTTGTCCGTAACGTCCGCGCCAATCGGTTCGCCCGTTCATTGAGCTGTCTGTACGTATACCGCTCATTGCCAAAAATAACAGCTTCATGATCGGGACTCTGTTCCGCCTGCATTTCAAACCATCGATATACCGTTTCCTTATGCGGATACGGCGTCTTTGTGCCATTACACTCCGTCAGCAGTTGATGCCGTTCGGTTTCAGACAGCATAGGAACGGAAGACAATGTCATCTCCGGCTGCTCAACAAGACTGTTTAAAATGGCGGTATAGTGTCTGGTGATCTGTTCAATGGTGTCTTTTGTGAATCGTCCCGGTTTATAATCAAAATGCATCTCTATCTGTTGACCGGCATCTTCGATCGTAAGCATCAAATCATATAAAGAGACCCCTGGATTTCGTTCTTTCACTTTAAATGTACATTCATTGTGCCGGATTTCATGAAATTCAATGTTTTGAAACACAAACATCGTGTTAAACAGAGACTTTCCGGTTGTTTCCCGCTGCACATTTAATTTTTCCACAAGCCGGTCGAATGGATAGTCTTGGTTTTCGAAAGCGTCAAGCGTCTGCCGCTTTACTTCTTCCAGATAATCCGTAAACGTTCTATTGGCGCGCGGCTTCGTCCGGATTCCGATGGTTTGTATGAAAATACCGATGATCTTTTCGATATCGGGATGATTTCTTCCTGAAGCAGGCGTGCCTACGACAATGTCTTCTTGTCCCGTATATTTATGAAGCAGCACATTATAGGCGGCCAGAAGCACCGTATAGAGAGTCGTTTCCGCCTTTTGTGCCAAGTCTTGAAGCGAACGGATGACATCCTGCTGTAAGGAGCATGTCACACGCTGTCCCTCAGAAGACCGTTCTGCCGCTTTTGAACCGTCTGTCGGCAGGTCAAGGATGGGAATTTCGTCTTGAAATTGTTCCAGCCAATATGTCTCCTGCCGCTTCATGGCATCGTCATTCAGCCGTTGGTTTTGCCATTCTGCGAAATCTTTATATTCAAATTCAATGTCCGGTAATGGTTTCTGATGATATAAAGCCAGCAATTCATTTGTCAGGATGTTGACGGAATAACCGTCCGAAATGATATGATGCATATCGATGAGCAGTTCGGCCTGCTCGTTTTCAATCTTGATCAGCTCCGCACGAACTAACGGAGCTTGGTCCAGGCGGAACGGTTTTACAAACCCTTCTGAATAGGCATCAAATTCGTCCCGGCTCATTGTCCGGACATGAACGTTAAAATCAACTTCGTTTTCAAGTTTCTGAACGATATCGCCATCTATAATGTCGAAATACGTGCGAAACGCTTCGTGCCGCTGCATCACTTGTTGAAGAGATGAGATCAGGGCTTGCTCATCGTACTTCCCTGTTATTGAGATGTGGCCGAACATATTTTGCGCCAGCTGATCCGGTTCCAGTTGGTGCAGGAAATATACTCTTTGCTGCGCCGGCGATGTCGGGTAATACGCTTTTTTCTCGGCAGCCTTCATCGGGAGGTGCACGACTTTCGTTTCGTTCTGAATGAAACGTGCTAATTCCTTAACAGTCTGGTGATTGAAAAATTGTCCGATGGAAACCTTTTGATGAAATGTCTTCTGAATTTTGGAAAGCATAAGCGTCGCCTGGAGCGAGTTTCCTCCCAGAGCCAGGAAGCGATCTGATCTGCCGACCCGTTCAAGGCCGAAAAGTTCCTCCCAAATCCGCGCCAGCTGCCGCTCCGTTTCATTTACCGGCGCCTCGTAGGCTTCAGTAAAATTTGCCGTATTGCTTCCTATTGAAGAGACCCGCTTCTGGTGTTCGGCGTAAAGTGCTTGTAAAGCATGCTGTTCTTCATCGGAAAACATCATCATGGCGTCAAGAGGGATTGAATCTCCCTCAACCATTTTTTGCAGCAATTTTGTAAAACCCGCTCCCCACTTTTTCATGATTTCCGGACTGATGACGTTCGTATTAAAGTCGAAATCAAGAACATATTCTTGATGTGCGTCTGTTATGTTCAGAAATAAATCGTACAGGGTGCATTTTACCGGGTATGCAACGGGCTCCGCTTCCGCCTTTCCGAAATGCAGTTTTCGAAAAGGCCTGTCTAAATTAAAGATAATACGCATATCCGGCACTTGATCGTGCGGAAGCTCTCTGGCCACCAGTGTCATCGGGACGGCTTGGTGCCGCATTGCAAGATTCACGCTTTCTTTCATATTGCCAAGATAACCGGATAAAGTGCTTTCTGAAGAAGACGTGTTCTTCACCGGAATCATATTGACGCAATTTCCAATCAGAGCATGCTGTTTCATATGCGATTGACCTGCTGCGGGGATCCCGATCACAAGGCCTGACTGTTTGGTAAGCCGGTGCAGAAAAAGATGAAATGCACCCAGCATCGTCACAAATACGCTATTTTTCATCTGAATGCTTAATGACCTTAAAGCCTCGCTCAATGGCCGTCCAAGCCTGACGGTACACCGGTCTCCCTCATACCCGTTCGGATAACGGACAGAAGCTGTGCTTGGCAGAATTGGCTGCTGTATCGGTTCAGAGAAATGACGCCGCCAATAACGGACCCCTTCTTCATAATGGCCGCTGTCAATCTGTGCCTGCTGCCAGTCTAAGTATTGGCGAAACGAAACATCTGCCTCTTTCGGTGAAATCGGTTTTCCTTGTACTATTGCCGCGTAGTTGCTCTCCAGTTCTTGAACAAAAACGGCGATTGACCATCCATCGGCAATGATATGATGGAACGTGAGCACAATCAGATGTTCATTGTGAGCCGATGTAAGCACATGGATTCTAAACAAAGGCTTTTGTTCATGGAAATGAAACGGCCGCTTGGCATCTTCTGTCAGCCATTTTTGGATTTCCGGCTCCCGATGTTCATGCGGGTGACCGGTAAAATCAATGACAGGTATTTCTATATTCATCCGTTCCTGCACTTGCTGTACCTCGTCATCGGGATGAATCACCGTACGTAAAGCTTCATGACGGTCAACGATATGCCGGACGGCTTGTTTTAATGATGTATACTGCAGTTCGCCCTTCACTTTCAGCATAATGGACTGGTTTAAAGCGGCGGAAGCTTCATTCCCGTAATGGGATGCCATAACCAACTGCTTTTGTTCAGGTGAAAGCTCGCGCGTCCCGGACTTTTTACGGCCTCCGCCATCAGGGGAATCCGGACCTTCCGGGATAAATCCGCCTCGGCGAAGATCCTCCACCGTGTCTTTCACCGCTTGAATAATATTTTCGATATCATCCGCGGTATGCGCGGCAGACAAGAAGCAGTTGCGTCCTTCCCACACATAGACCCCTTTATAGTTGAGGTGGTAAAAGAACAAGTCATTATCAAGCGATGAGACAAACCGGAATAAAGAACCGAATCGAACCATGCGGATAGGCACTTGCGCTTGTTCGAAGCAGCGATTCAGCTCATCGACCAGGTAGGCTGTTTTTTGATTAAGCTGCTCATACAGATGTTCTCCCTCGGTTTGCAAATGGCGAAGGACGGCTAATGACATCCTCATGGTAAGCGGGTGAGTATTGAAGGTGCCGGCCACAAACGTGCGCTTCGCCTCGTCTTGCGGGTAGGAATCGTCCCCATACTGCCAGGTACCCCCGTCGATCGCATTCATGAACTCAGCTTTTCCGGCAACTACCCCTAACGGCTGTCCGCCGCCGATGATTTTTCCGTAGGTCACTAAATCAGCCTGAATGCCGAACCATTCCTGTGCGCCGCCGAGACCGATCCGAAATCCGGTAATAATTTCATCCATAATCAGAGCTGTTCCGGATTGCCGCGTGATCGCCCGCAATTCTTTCAAAAATGCCTGCGGCTGCAAATCCGGTCTGCGGCTTTGTACCGGTTCCACCAGTACGGCTGCCAATTCATCACCAAGACTGCGGATCACATCCAGCGAATCGGGATTGTTGTAATGTAAAATAATCAAATCATCCATAAAGCTCTGCAATATGCCCGGAGCCAGCGGATTCGCAGACGCAGCCCCGCCTTTTGTGCCGGCAACCCCTAATACGCCGTCAAACGTCCCGTGATAAGATCCTGAGAACGCCACGACTTTCTTTCTTCCTGTTGCCGCCCGCGCCAAACGCAGGGCAACCATGACGGCCTCTGTTCCGGAATTATAGAAAGCGACCCTTTCCACTCCGGTACATGTGCGGATCCGGTCGGCAACTTCACCGGCGACATCTGACATCGGGCCCAGCGGAGGCAATGATGAACGGGTTGAATCATCGATAACCTGTGTAATAAAGGAAGGATGATGCCCGAAAAGGTTAACCCCGAATCCCATGGTGATATCGATATATTCATTTCCGTCAATATCCCACATTTTAGAACCGTCAGAACGTTCGGCGATAATCGGGTATACGATTTCCTTCCAATACGAACGGAAGCTGGACAAATTGCGGTTGTTTGCATGAGCAAATCGGGTGTTGTCCGTATATTGTTTGGAACCTTTCGTTTTATCGGCGTATTTCTTGATGAAATCTTCTAAGTATTGTTTTTGCCGTGCGGTATAGTGCCCCTGATCATTCAGGTTCTGAGGCTGAAAAGGAACATAGGGTTTCGCTTCTTGAGCCGCTTTCTTTTCTGCAGTGACGGTCGGATGCCCCTGCTTGACAGAAGGAATTGATTTCTCTTGCGTTTTAGCGTATTCTTTCTCATCGGAATGATGTCCGCTGTTTCTCAACAAATTAAAGCTATTTAATTGAGCTTGCAAGGTATCCTGAATTAATTGATTCTGAGAAGCGATTATTTTTTCGAGCATATGCTCTTGATGACCTTCTCTGCGATCCGATTCAGACTGCGCTTCTGAAATGACCTGTATTTCCTGCGCCGGAACATTCTCTTGAGGCGGAGCGGATGCAAAGGACGATGGAACGGTCTCAGCCAAGTAATCTATGACACTTTGAAGGTTGTTCATCGTATCAAAAAAACGATCCATCGGGATGTCTGCCCCAAATTCATCCGCAATGGCTTTTTTGACCTGTGACAGCATGATAGAATCCATTCCGAGCCCGATAAAATGAGCATTCAGATCGAGTTCCTCCGCTCTGATCCCTGAAGCATTGCTGATTACAGTTTTCAGGAAGGATTCAATGTGCGCTTTCGATTGATTGATATTCAATGCTGCTCCTCCTTTCTTTTCGCCCTCGTTTAAGCGCAATTGGTCAGCTTCAGCCCAGCATCGGCTCCGTTCAAACGGATACAGGGGCAATGGCGTCTTTTGTACAGTTTCACCGGAATAAAGCGCGCGCCAATCGATAACGGCTCCTTGCACAAATAATTCGGCTGCGCGATGCAGCCATGTGATCCGTTCATCTTGCGTACGTAAACGCTGCTTAATCAGAGCGGCTGCTTGTTGATTCAGCTCTTCTTTATGAGCAGGCAGCATTTCCTTCATATTCTTGTAACCGATGTATACACCGGGAAGGTTTCTGTCTCCCTGAATCAGGCGGGTCAGCTTATCCGATAGTTCTTGTTTACCGGATACAATCATGGCAATGCCATGATCCAAATGAGCCCTGCCCGTACTGGCTGTATAGCAAATGGACTTTAATGAAGCTTGGCTGTCATCCGATACATATTGCCGGTACTGCTGTGCGAGTTCATAGAGTGATTTTTCAGTATGAGCGGATAAAACAAATAGGTGCGGCCCATGTTCATCCTCGGGCGCATACTCACTTTGAGAAATATATTCTTCCAGTACCACATGAGCGTTTGTTCCGCTAAAGCCAAATGAGCTGACTCCGCCTCGCAGCGGCTCATCACCGGATGTGAACTCCGCAGCTTCCTGATTCACATAAAATGGTGATGAGTGAAAATGAATGAGCGGATTAGGTTCATTAAAGTGCGCTAACGGCGGATTTTTCTTGTGATTCAGCATGAGGACAGATTTGATCAATCCGACGATGCCTGCCGCTTCAAACAAATGACCGATGTTCGATTTAACAGAACCAATCGCACAAAATTGTTTTTTTGCCGTATACTTTTCAAACGCTTTACAAAGCCCGTTAAATTCAACCGGATCGCCGAGCTTCGTTCCGGTGCCATGCGCTTCGATGAAAGATAGTGTTTCAGGAGCAATGCCCGCGTCTTTCCAAGCCGTCTCAATGACCTCAGTCTGAGCTGCCGGATTCGGTGCTGTAATCCCGGCGGTTGTTCCGTCTTGATTCATCGCGCTTCCCTTGATTACGCCGTAAATATGGTCTCCGTCGCGAACAGCATCCTGCAAAGGTTTTAGCAGGACTGCGGCCGCGCCTTCACCTGTGCCCGTTCCGTCTGAATCTTTGCTGAACGTTTTCGTGTACCCGTCCGAAGATTCCATATCAAGTCCGATACAGATCGGCAAGAGCGATGTCCGGATACCGCCGGCAAGAGCCATTTCACAATCGCCGGACATTAAAGATTTACATGCCATATGAACGGCGGCAAGCGATGAGGAGCATGCCGTATCCACTGTGACCGCCGGCCCTTTTAAATTTAAGAAATAAGCGATTCGGCTGGCTAGCACGGAAGGGAGATTGCCCACGATATATTGATGAAGTTCCTCCGGATAATTCGCAGAAAGGAGACGTTCATAATCGTAGCCCACCTTCGAGTACCCTGCATATACCCCGACACGGCTCCCGTTCATGCTGCCGCCGGCATAGCCCGCATCTTCAATCGCATGCCATGCAGACTGCAAAAACAGTCTTTGGTTAGGGTCCATAAACTGAGCCGTTTTAGGAGCTAAACCGAAGAACGAATAATCAAAGCGGTCGATTTCATCTAAATAGCCGCCCTTCACAAACTGATTCTCATTGAATTCGCTTTGGATGGACTTTAAATAATCCGCCGCATCTTTCAGCCGGGATTCGGGGTATTCTCGAATGCTGTGCTCACCTTTTTCAAGCAGATTCCAAAAATCACTTTTCGTTGACGCTCCCGGGACATTGAGCGACATCCCAATAATGGCGATATCTTTCGGTGTCACATGGCTTGGTTTCGCTGCCGCGTCCTGCTTGATTTCAGCCCGGCTTTCAGACAGATATACCGCTAAATCAGTGATAGAAGGATACGTAAAGAGATCTGAAACGGAAAGCTCGCGTCCGAATTTCTGTTCTATGCGCTCGGCAATCTGCGATAACTGTAATGAATTTGCTCCCATATCAAAATAACTGTCAGCGAGGTGAACCTTTTTTCCATCGAGCACTTCGGAAAAGATAGACAGCAATTCCGTTTCTATCTCATGAATGGGTGTCTGTCCGGATGTTTCCGTGCTGCTCCCCAAACATTCATTGATGGCGGCAGACTCTGTTGAAAAATTCCCTGCCTCATACTGTCTGGCAAGTTCGTAGCGTTTAACCTTTCCGCTGGTTGTTTTAGGGAGTTTTCGGATCGGAAGGACTTCTTTTATGCTCCAGCCGCCCCGCTTGTACAAATGTTTTTTTATCTCTTTGACAAGCGGTGCGAATTTTTCAGGTGATTTTTTGTAAACAACAAAGAGCACGATTTCTCCGCTTTGTGTCTTTTGATCATATACACCGCAGGCGGCAACCCTTCCTAAGTCAACCTCTTCCATTTCAATCGCGACCCGTTCAATATCGTGCGGGTAGATATTTTTTCCGTTCACGAAAATAATGTCCTTTTCTCTTCCGGTTACGACTAAGTTACCACTTTCACTAATGAATCCGAGGTCTCCCGTTTTTACCCAGCCGTCAGAAGTCAGCGCTTTTTCCGTACTCTCTGGGTTGTTATAATACCCTTGCGTCACATTGTCTCCTTTGATCTGGATATGGCCGATGATTCCGTCTTCTACTCTTTCATTTGTTTCATCGGAGATCCGAAGCTGACAATAGTCAATAGGTTGTCCCACCTCGACGAATGAAGCGCAATTTTGGTCCTCTTTGCTGACTTTTACAGCTCTTTCACCAAGATTTAAATAGTCACGATGCAAATAAACGGGAACGAATTCTTTACCTATTTTAGAGAACGCTGCGCCAACCGAAGCTTCCGCTAAACCGTAAACATTCAAAATGGCGGATCTTTTCAGATTGAATGCTGCGCATCTTTTCAAAAATTCGTCACACAGCTCCGGCAATATCGGTTCTGCACCGTTTGCGATGACCTTGATGTGGGATAAATCCCAGTCTGGTTCGTTTTTCAGAAATTTAAGGAAGTAGTTGTACCCGAAATTAGGAGATGATAGAATACTGGCTTTATGTTCATGAGCTTTTTTCATCCAAAGAATAGGTCTGCGAATAAATAACTCTGTAGGCATTAGATTTTGATTGATTCCGGTTATGAAGGGAACAAGGTGGCAGGCGATGAGCCCCATATCATGCGTTAAAGGCATCCATGATAAGAAAGAGTCTTTCGAATGAATGGCTAGGGCAGTCCCAATGGCGCACGTGTTATGTATTAAGTTGTGATGCGTTAACATGACTCCTTTTGGATCTCCTGTCGATCCGGAAGAAAATTGGATAAAGGCGAGTTCATCCGCATCAGGTTCATAAAACGAAGCGGGGTAATCGTAGGTTTGATCTTGAATGACGTCAGATTTTTCGTTTAATTGATGATGGAAATCCTGTAAATCGTGTTCTGCAGCGTATTTCTTTATTTTGTCCAATACTTTTTCAGAGGCAATCAGAAACGGATGATTTAATATATTCCAAATGCGCCAGACCTTCAGCTTATGGTCATCATCTTCTCCGATACTGACCGGAACCGGGATCATTCCTCCTAATATACAAGCCCAAAAAGCAACGACAAATGATTTGTTCTCTTGGATTTGAAATACAATTTCCTGCTTCGGCTTAATGCCGAGATGCTGTAAATAGCCAAGATACCCTTGCGCCTCTTCAAACAATTGGCGGTAAGAGACAACCGTCTCGTTTTTATCGGATTCGATAAAACGGATCCCGCGATCAGAGATACTGCTTCTTTCCCGAATGACATCTACTAAGGTTTGGAATTGACTGGTATACATAGGTCCCCTCCTGGGCGCTTTATTTTAAAATCCGCAATTCTTCCCAAGCCGGAAGCTGTTTAGCTTCACAAATTAATTTGCATAAATGGATCGAATGTTCGAGTTCTTGTTCTGAAAGCACGTCTTCATGCCTTTTCATTCTCTCTTTCAGCTCTTGGATTTGCGTAAATAATGGCGTCGTCATATTGGAATAAGCCGCTGAATCCTTGTTGTAATTTCGCGCAATGACGGATTGAATCATCAATTTATTCAGTTGTTTTTTGCGTAAATGGACAATATGTTTCTTTCTTTCCGCTGGATTGGAAAGCGGGGGAACATCAGATGTCTGTCCTAAGGGATAAGGTACAATGTGATTCGTTGTTTTTCTCAGCAGACCGGATAAGACATTGTTCGGACCCATTTCGATGACTTCTGTGATTCTATGTAAAAGCAAGTAATGCATCGATTCTGTCCATCTAACCGGCATCGTCATGTGCTGCTTGAGATGTTCGCTGATCGAATTTCCGCTGCTGTAAGGGCGCGCGGTGACATTTGAAATGATCGGCCATGCGGCATCTCGGAAGGAATAGCGGTGTAAAACAGTCTGGAATTGTTCGGAGGCTGATCGTATCATCGAACTGTGAAAAGGCGCACTGACATTCAAATAAGTGTATGCCGCACCCTTTTCCTCCGCCATCTTGATGACACGTTCCACAGCTTGCCGGTGTCCGGAAATCACATGCTGCTGTTCTGAATTCATGCAGGCTACACCTGCCGGAAAGTCTTCCGTCGATACTTTCGAACATATTTCCTGCAACGTTTGGAGAGAGAGCTGTGTCACGGCGGCCATCGTCCCCTGCTGCTGGGGATCCGCATTTTGCATAAGAATTCCCCGCTCCCTTACAAGTGTAACGGCATCCTGAAAAGAAAGGGCGCCGGCACAGACAAGCGCTGAATATTCGCCTAAGCTATGGCCTGCCAGGAAGCGGGGCTCCACCCCTATTTCCTGCATATACACTTGAAAAGCAATCACACTGACCGTTAAAATAGCGGGCTGCGCGTTCATTGTCTTTGTCAATTCATTCATATCTCCGTTAAAACACAGTTTTTTTACATCCAAGGAGATCGCATCGCTCGCTTCTTCAAACAATCTCTTTGCGAGCACAAAATCATTCCAAAATTGTTTGCCCATTCCTACAAATTGAGACCCTTGTCCAGGAAATAAAAAGGCAAGATTGTTCATGAGATTCCTCCGATCATATTGAACAGGGGATACAATATCCTACAAAATATCCCTTTATCTAACATCCTAGCATGATTATAACAAATGTGTATAGAATACTTTCGGAGGAGTTATTGTTCGTTTTCACAAACGAATTAGATATATTTATTCATAAAATAAAACATGGGGGTTTCGCCGAAAATCAGTCTTAAAGAGAGATGATGAAAGCCGGGGTGGAGCCTGTTACCGGCTCTTCTTCACTTAGAACGCGCTCTTTATGTTTCATATGTTTTAGGGCTATCGGCATAATTGTGTCAGAAATTACATATTTTCTGTTTATTGTAAAAATTCATTTGTATATCTGTGAAGGATTGTAAACTGATTGCGCTTAATTATAAATGTGGTGCAAGAGATGGATCTGGATGGGGAAAATCCGCAAGGACGAAATACGCCGCAGAACATGCGAATGACCCTGCCCGGATACCGATTGACGCAGTAAATCGGCCTATTGAGTGAACAAGGTTTTCAGGCATAAAAAAACAGCCGTTCAGAGCGGCTGTTTTTTTAAAAAGTATAAGAACTATTGAGCGGTATACCCGCCGTCCATGACTACGGCCTGACCTGTGACCCCTTTTGCTTTGTCGCTGGCCAAAAATACGGCGTAATCAGCGATTTCCTTCACTGACAGCAGCCGTTTTTGGGGAACGAGCGGAAAGATGACGTCCTCAAGCACCCGTTCGTACGGTACATTCCTTGTTGCGGAAATGTCCTTTAACTGATTGCGGACAAGCTGAGTGTCCACATATCCCGGACAAAGCGCATTGACGGTAATGCCGTCAGCCGCGCCTTCAAGTGCGCCGACTTTCGTTAAACCGATGACGCCGTGCTTGGCGCTGTTATATGCCGCTTTCCCGTGAAAACCGATCAATCCGTTGACAGACGCCATATTAATGATTCGACCGAATTGCTGTTTTTTCATAATGGGGAATGCATGCTTCATTGCGATAAATGGCGCAGTCAGCATGAGACGAATGAGCCGTTCAAACTGTTCGGTGGGAAATTCCTCGATGGGCGCGACATGCTGAATGCCCGCATTATTCACAAGGATATCGAGACGTCCGAATTGTTTCTCGACCGTCTGCAGCATGTCAGCCACTTGTTTTTCATTTGTTACATCGCATGTGATGCTGACTGCTTCACAGCCTTCATCTTTCAGTCTTGCCGCCGCTTCTTTCCCCGCTTGTTCGTTTACATCAGAGATGATGACGGCTGCTCCTTCACGGGCGAATTCTTTTGCGATTTCAAGCCCGATTCCTCCGGCTGCTCCTGTTACAACGGCTGTTTTTTCAATAAGCAATGAATGCATGACGGCACCTCCTCATTTTGGTCTGACCCCGTTTTTTAACGACTGGCTGACAGTAAAATGACCTTCTGTTTTCTCAAAGACCTCCTCCATTGTTACACCTTCCTGCAGTTCGGTGAGCGTCATACGGCCATCATGAAAATCGAATACAGCCAAATCTGTGATCAGCCGATCGACCACCTGCCTGCCGGTTAAAGGCAGCGTACATTCCGTTCTCACTTTAGATTCCCCATATTTATTCACGTGCTCCATAATGACAATAATCCGTTTTGCTCCGTGGACCAAGTCCATGGCGCCGCCCATTCCTTTGATCATTTTTCCTGGGATCATCCAGTTCGCCAAATCTCCCCGTTCGGACACTTCCATCCCGCCGAGGATCGCTACATCAATGTGGCCGCCGCGAATCATGGCAAAGGATTCGGCACTGTCAAAATACGAGGCTCCCTTTACCTCGGTAATGGTTTCTTTTCCCGCATTGATCAGATCGGGGTCCTCCGTTCCTTCCGCCGGATAAGGCCCGATCCCGAGCAAGCCGTTTTCAGACTGAAGCAGGACGTTATAATCATTCGGTATCTCATTGGCTACAAGCGTCGGCATCCCTATCCCCAAGTTCACATTCATTCCGTCCTTAATTTCCTTTACAGCCCGTTTGATCATTCGTTTTCTGCTATCTCTCATTCTGTCAGCCTCCTTTATCATGCTTGCCGGACGGTGCGGCGTTCAATCCGTTTTTCATGAATCCCGCCGTGCAGCACGTGCTGCACAAAAATACCCGGCGTATGAATTTGATCCGGATCAAGCTCTCCGGCATCGACGATTTCTTCAGCCTCTGCAATCGTCACTTTGCCTGCCATTGCAGCGAGCGGATTGAAATTTCTCGCCGTCTTTCTGAACATCAGGTTGCCCAGAGGATCGGCTTTCCAGGCCTTTACGATGGCGGCGTTCCCTGTAATCCCTTTCTCCAGAAGATAGGTGCGCCCGTCAAATGTCTTATGTTCTTTTCCCTCGGCTACTGATGTTCCGACGCCCGCAGGTGTGTAAAACGCCGGAATGCCCGCCCCTCCCGCGCGAATTCTTTCTGCGAGCGTTCCTTGGGGCACCAATTCGACTTCCAGCTCCCCGCTTAAAAACTGCCGTTCAAAGGTTTTGTTTTCTCCCACATAGGATGCGACCATTTTTTTGATCTGCCGGTTTGCAAGCAAGAGGCCTAACCCCCAATCATCAACACCGCAGTTATTACTGACAACGGTCAAGTTTTTTACGCCGCTGTCCCTGATCGCGAGAATTAATTGTTCCGGAATGCCGCACAGGCCGAAGCCTCCTGCGATGAGGGTGTCTCCGTCCTTGATCAGTGCAGCAGCATCTTGATAAGAGTCCATCACTTTTCCTTTTCCCATATTCGTTTCCCCTTTCTGTTTTGGCTACACAAGGCCCGTCAGACTGTAAATGGCGATGATGACAAACACAGCGGCTGTTTTAATGACGGTTATGGCAAAGATATCCCTATAGGATTGGCGGTGGGTCAACCCGGTGACCGCGAGCAGCGTAATGACGGCGCCATTATGCGGAAGAGTGTCCATCCCGCCGGAGGCCATCGATATCACCCGGTGCATGACCTCCGGCGGGATGTGGAATGTATTGATTGCTTCTGTATACGCTGCTGACATCGTGCTTAAAGCGATGCCCATTCCTCCTGATGCCGATCCTGTAATCCCGGCAAGCGCAGTGGTCGTCACCGCTCCGTTGACGAGCGGATCTGTAAACGTCTGCGATATGCCGCTGCTGACCATTTTAAAGCCGGGAAGCGCCGCAATGATGCCGCCAAATCCGTATTCGGCTCCTGTATTCATCGACGCCAGCAAGGCGCCCCCGATGCCCTCATTCAGTCCTTCTTTCAAATTGAAGAGGACTTTTTTCCAATCGAACAAAATCGTTGTCATGATTCCGATGAACAGTGCGAGTTCTACTGACCAGATCGCAGTGACGGAGGAAAGGTCAATCTTCCCGAACGCTTCTAGCCCGAGCGGCGCAAAATCAAATCCGCTAGGGTACCAATGAGGGAGCCACATCGTGAAGCATTTGTTCATGACCCCCACAAGGATAAGCGGAACAAAGGCGAGAACTTGCCGCGCGGGGCTGGGTTCTGCCTCCTGCGGTAAAACAGGCGTATGTGTTTCATTAGCCAGACCTGAGGATTCCTCTGCAGCGGAAACTTCAGATTGAAATCCAGCATAGCCTTCTCCGGCATTAGCCGCTTTTTTGCGCCGGGATTCTAAATAAATCATTCCGGCCGTAAGCACAAATGCTGCACCAATCAGTCCGAGCCAGGGAGCGGCATAAATGTTTGTTTTAAAAAAAGCGGTCGGAATGACATTTTGAATTTGCGGTGTGCCGGGAAGCGCATCCATTGTAAATGTAAAGGCGCCCAATGCAATCGTACCGGGTATCAGACGCTTGGGAATATCAGCTTTAATAAATAGGTTTTTAGCAAACGGATAAATGGCAAACACCGCTACGAAGAGACTGACGCCGCTGTACGTTAAAATCGCACCCATTAAGACGATGGCGAGAATGGCTCTTTTTGCTCCCACAAGCTTGACGATTGTTTTTGCAATCGACTCGGCGAGCCCGGATATTTCAACAACCTTGCCAAAAACGGCCCCTAAAAGAAATACGGGAAAATACAGCTTAATAAATCCTACCATCTTCTCCATAAATATATTCGAGAAGAAAGGAAGTACGAAGCTTGGATCTGTCAGGAGCACGGCAAACAGCGCACAAATCGGGGCGAATAAAATGACTGAAAAGCCCCGGTAAGCCGCAAACATCAGCATGCCTAATGCCAATAAAATAATAACAATGTCCACAAATCCCCCTCTTTTCTGCTCATGTTAGTAAGCGCTTACAAAAAATTGAGAAAATAAAGCAAAAAACATGCCGGTTTTGCACAGTTTCTGAGGCTGAAAAAAAGTGCATCATGGTGAATTCTCCGTTAGGGCGAAAGAAAAGGAGACCCTTGCTGCATTATATTGATTGGCTGAGCAGTGAGTTTTTTAGGGATAGTGAGATGGATCAGAGAGGATTTTTGCTTTATAAATATGTATTCTTTTTTCTTTCATTTATTTCCTGCAAGAGGAACCGATAAAATCCGGCCCTCCTGCATGGTCATTCAGCCAATGACAACCGGAAGCTCTTTGAGCGACCTAAAACCAATGAGCTTGCGGTATTCAAGGCGGTGTGCGGCCAGCCGAAGCTTAGGCATCCGCTCAAACAGTGTGAGAATTGCAATTTGTGCTTCGATACGCGCTAATGAGGAGCCTATACAAAAATGGGCGTTCTTTCCGAATGCAAGATGCGGATTCGGCTTTCTTTGGATATCCATTTTGTGAGGTTGATCGAATATGCTTGGATCGCGATTGGCTGCTCCTAAAAGGATATATACCTGCTCTCCTTTTTTTATGGTCTTCCCATTTATTTCACAGTCTTCTGAAGCGGTGCGTGCCGTCAGCTGCGCGGGGCTGTCGTAGCGCAAACATTCCTCAACTGCAGTTTCAATAAGCGAGGGGTTTTCTCTCAGTGCGCTAAGCTGTTCAGGGTGTTTCAATAAAGTAAACACACCGTTGCACATGAGGTTTACCGTCGTCTCGTGTCCGGCTATGACAAGTAAGATACATGTCGCGAGCACTTCCTCTTTTGAAAGCTGTTCCTCCATAATAAACCTGCTGATCAAGTCTTGCTGAGGGTGAGCTTTCCGCTTGTGAATCAAATCTCTGAAGTATGACGTCAGCCTGCCTGCGGTGTCGCTGGCTCTGACTAACGTCTTTCTTGATCGGGTAAGGTCAATGGCCTGAATGACGTCTGCCGTCCATTGTCTGAATTGATATCTCTCCTCTTTCGGCACTCCGAGTATCTCCGCAATGATAAGGCTTGCCAATGGAAAGGCAAACTCTGAAACAAGGTCAGCGTTTTTTTTGATTTGGACTTGATCCAACAAGTCATGAACCGTTTCTTTTATACAAGGGCGAAGTGATTCCGCCGTCTTTGCGGTAAATTCTTTACCGATAAGCATCCGCATCCGCTTATGGTCTGATTGATTTTTAAATAACAGCATATCGTGCTGGATATGCGATAGATTTTGATATTTCGTTGAAGCTTCCGGAAGAGGAATGCGGTTTTTAAATCGGGTGTCTTTCAGAATCGCTGCCGCCTCTTTGTACCCGGTGACATACCAGCCCGGATATTTTAATACGGTCCCTTTATAAACAGGATCAATGGATCGCAGTTTGTCATAAAACGGGTAAGGGTCATTCCAAAAATCCGAATCCGCATGGAGAGACGGATGTGCAATCGATAGGCCCGCCGTCATCTTATACCTCCGTATTGCAGGCGGATTGCAGGCCGGCTTTCATTTCTTCAACGGATTCGACTTCAAAACCTAAATCATGGAGCATTTGATGATCCTCTGTTTCTTGCTGCCCTGCTGTCGTTAAGTAATCTCCGACGAAAATCGAATTTGCGGCATAAAGTCCCAGCGGCTGCAGCGAACGAAGGTTGACTTCCCGGCCTCCTGAGATACGGATTTCTTTTGACGGATTGATAAAACGGAATAAGGCGAGCACTTTCAGGCAATACACCGGATGTAATTCGCTTACCCCTTCTAACGGAGTTCCGTCAATCGCATGCAGAAAATTAACCGGGATGCTGTCGGCGTCAAGCGCTTTTAAGCTGTTCGCCATATCAATGACGTCCTGTTTCGTCTCTTTCATGCCGACGATGACACCAGAACAAGGTGACATCCCCGATTGTTTCGCCGTTTCCACTGTGTTGACCCTGTCGTCATACGTGTGGGAGGTCGTAATGTTTGAGTGATTCCTTTGTGATGTATTGATGTTATGATTGTACCGGTCTACTCCTGCCTGTTTCAGCCGCTCTGCCTGTTCCGGCTTCAGCAGACCGAGGCATGCGCAGATTTTTAAACCGTACGTTTCTTTAATTTCTTTAACAGCATCAACAACTTGATCTACTTCTCTGTTCGACGGTCCCCGCCCGCTGGCGACGATGCAGTATGTCCCTATATTCAGGTCGTGGGCGCGTTTTGCCCCCTTCAGCAATATATGCTTATCCACCATCCGATAAGACTCGATCGGCGCTTTTGATATTGAAGATTGTGAACAGTACCCGCAATTTTCCGGACACAGGCCTGATTTTGCATTCATAATCATATTCAGCTTTACTTTTTTTCCGTAAAATCGTTTTCTGATATGAAAAGCGGCATGCATCAGCAATAAAAGATCCTCATCAGGACAATTTAAAATGGCCAGCGCTTCTTGATCCGTTACTTCCGCCCCGTCCAGCACTCTCTCTGCAAGATCCATCCATTGATTCATGTTTATCTCCCCATTTGTGTCAGATTCATGAAAGAGGAAACATCTATATGTTTCTCAATCATGTGTTGAATGTTTTCCGGTGAAACGTGTTCCAGCTTCGGTGTGATTCCCAAAATCGGAACTTTGCATAATGTTTCAATCATGCTCGGATTTGTCTTTTCGTCCAGCCCCGGCCTGCTCCTTACGCCGTTGATAATAATGCCGAGAACCTCTATCCCCATGTTTTTCGCATATTCAACGGTTAAATATGTGTGGTTGATGGTTCCGAGATCAGGCCTGGTGACAATCACTGCCGGCAATTCCAAGGCTTTTATCAGATCACTGACTAAGTAATTTTCACCAAGCGGGACGGAAATGCCGCCTGCCCCCTCGACGATGAAACACTCATGACGATTTTTGATCTTACTCCAGTGGGCCATGACTTCATCCATGCTCACGGATTTCCCCTCAAGCATGGCGGCCGTGTACGGCGCAAGCGGCTCTTTCCATTCAAATGGCGTAATTTCTTCATGAGACAGTGCGGTTTGTGACATGTCTTTCAACAGCGAGGTGTCACTTTCCGGATGAGTCCGCGGCACGCCGCTTAAAAACGGCTTAAACACTCCGATATCCGCCTGTTTCTGCCGGAATGCCGCGGCAAGTCCGCAAGAAACGATGGTTTTTCCGACGCCGGTATCTGTTCCTGTGACAAAAAAACTTCTCATTTGTTTATATTCAGCTCTTTTCTAATGGAATCAAATGCTTCTGTCAGCTCGTCTATGTCCTGTAAGCTGCGATCCGCCGTAACGGTCAGCCTGATTCTGCTTTCGCCTTCCGGAACGGCGGGCGGGCGGATGGCCGGGGCGCAGATTCCCTTTTTCTCCAGCAGCGCAGCGGCTGAAACCGCTGTTTTTGCATCACCGATGATAACGGGGATAATCGGTGTATCTCCGCCTCTTACGGTAAAGCCCATATCGGCCAGACGCGTTTTTATCGTTTTGACAGACGACTGCAGCTCACGGCGCGTATCGTGCATATCTGATATGATGTCAAGTGCCGTATGCGAAGCTGCACAAATTGACGGCGGGAGGGCCGTCTGAAAAATAAACGTCCGCGCCTGATTCAGCAAAAAATCAATGAAAATGTTTGATCCCGCGGCAAAACCGCCTTCCGTTCCTACAGCTTTGCTTAATGTGCCGATGACAACATCAGGACAAACACCGAAATAGTCACTGGTTCCTCCGCCGTTTTCCCCGAGTACACCGGTTGCATGCGCGTCATCTGCTATCACAAATGCCTGGTACTGCTTTGCAAGCGCCATTATGCGGTCAAGAGGCGCGATGGTGCCGTCCATGCTGAAGACGCCGTCTGTGACGATAAAGCGGCGGTTCCGAGCCTGGACGGAGGCAAGTTTTTTCTCAAGATCAGCCATATCAATATGGCGGTACACGATGGTTTCCGCTTTTGATAAACGGCAGCCGTCAACAATGCTCGCATGGTTCAGTTGATCGCTTAAAATGACATCGCCTTTTTGAGGCAGTGAGGCAAGCACGCCGATATTCGCCAAGTAACCGCTTGAAAACAATAAAGCCGCTTCCGTCTGTTTAAAGTCCGCGATTGTTTGTTCAAGTTTTTCGTGCCACACAGTATTTCCTGTCGTTAACCGTGAGCCGCCGCTTCCCGCTCCGAACCGGCTCAGCGCCGTTTGCGCAGCTGTGATCAGCCGCTCATCTTTTGACAGGCCTAAATAGTCATTGGACGCCCAGGTCTGCCGCTTTTGCCCCTTGGTTTTGAGAGCGGTTTCCTGTGTTCGCAGCGTCCGATACAGCCCGTCTCTTTTCACCGCATCGAGCCTTTTGAGGAGCCATCCGTCAAAATCCACGGCCGGTCACCTCGGCTATCGCTTCTTTCATAATGGAGATCATGGCTTGTAACTGATCGGTTGTGCTGGCAAGCGGCGGCAGAAAGGCGATGACGTCTCCGAGCGGCCGTGTCAGCATACCAAGCTCTCTCATTTTCAAGGACACCTTGTATCCCATCCGCTTTTCAGGCGGATAAGGCTGTTTTGTCCCCTTATCCTGCACAAGCTCTATGCCGCACATGAAACCGAGCTGGCGGACATCGCCGACATGGGGAAGCTGCTTCAGATCATGAAGAAATTCCGCTGCCGTTTTTGATTTTTCGGCGACTCGTTCAACGATGCGTTCTGATTCGAATAATCGCAGATTTTCAATTGCCGCGGCACAGCCAAGCTGATTTCCTGTATAGGAATGGCCGTGGAAAAATGTTTTCATTTTGTCGTAGTCATCGTAGAAGGCTTCATAAATGGCTTCTGTGGCAAACGTCACAGCGATCGGCAAATAGCCTCCCGTAATGCCTTTCCCTGCCGCCATCAAGTCCGGCTGGACATTTTCATGCTCACAGGCAAACATTTTTCCGGTGCGGCCGAACCCCGTCGCCACTTCGTCAACGATCATTAACACATCATATGCCGTACACAGCTTTCGTACGCCTGCCAGAAAGCCTTCAGGCATGACGATCATCCCGGATGCGCCTTGCACCATCGATTCAATCGTAAGTGCGGCAATCTCTTCGTGGTGCTTTGCAAGCAGCTGTTCGAGCGCGTGAAGGCATTCATCCCGGCACTGTACGGGGGCGCCGCTTTCAGATCTGTATACATACGGAATCGGGGCTTTGTAGCTTTCAAACATCAGCGGGCCGTACACATGGTGGAAGAGTTCAATGGAGCCGACGCTGACGGCTCCGATCGTATCGCCGTGATAGCCGTTCTGCATAGAAATAAACGTCTGTTTCTCGGGTCTCCCTATGTTTTTCCAGTATTGAAAGGCCATTTTCAGAGCGATTTCCATTGCTTCCGCTCCGCTGTCGGAGTAAAAAACGCGTGTCAGCTTTTCCGGTGTGATGCCTGTCAGCATCTCGGCAAGTTCTGTTGCGGGAACGTTCGTCATACCCAGCAAAGTCGAATGAGCGATTTTTTCAAGCTGTTTTTGAATCGCTTCATCCATTTCTTTTTTGCGGTGGCCGTGTACATTGAGCCATACTGAAGAAAAGCCGTCATAATATTCTTTGCCGCTGATGTCTTTCAGCATGATCCCGTTTCCGCTTTCAATGATTAACGGATCTTCATCGTAATCTTTCATTTGTGTGAAAGGCAGCCAAAGATGCTGTTTGCTTTTTTCAATCATTGATTGTTTCATCATTTCTCCTCCCGCTGAATGAATACAGGCTGCTTCTCCAAAAAATGGATACAGCTCTCTGTATCTATGGAGCCATCTGTAAAGAAAATCCGGCAGCCGCTTTCATCTCCGGCATTTTTCATCTTGGCAATCCGCTGATATCCCAGCTTCTTTGCGGCAACGTAGCCTGTTATGTAATCAGGATCATCCGACCAGCACAATTCAGCAATAATCCCCGGATATGCGCAAACTTTTGCCGCGATGGCATGTGCTTCTTTTATTCGTGAATTTTCCGGCATGTTGTGAGTAAAAGCCCATTTTTGAAAATCATGTGACGGCCAATCCACTCGAGATACCCGCACACCTCTATTTCCTCTGCCGTCAATGCGTTTTCCTGCCCGGATATCAAACAGGACCGCTCCTCTTGCGTCTGCATATTCCGCAATGTTTTCGTACGCTTTCTCTATCATGTGCGGGGGAATTCCCGCCTTTTGCAGAAGCTTGCGGGCGATCGCTTGTCCTTTTTCCGGCGTGTCTGTTTGATGGAAAGCAACCGGCAAAGGGCGGATCGTTTCGATCGGTTCATTAACGCTTTCAAGCTGAATCTGCATAAAATCAGGTATCCCTCTTGAGTGCGAGAAGCCTTTATGTAATAAGCCATCTACCGCTTCCTGTAAACCGCCGTAAGTGATGAGCCGTTCTCCGCCGGAAATGTGTTTTCCGCCCTGCTCATGGGGGGCGTTTCGGGAAGCTCTCATTCTGACGCTGTAATAGGTTTCTTCCCGCATATATTCCCCTCCTTTCTCTTACTTTGAAAATTAATGTTAACCAAAATAATTAAAGGTTAACACTTATACAGAATATTAGTGCCCCTCACGGAATATGTCAACCTAAACTATCAAACTGTTAACTTAATGAGTTTTGCAAAGCCTCATTACGTTTTCATGTTTTGTTCATATTTTAGTAATTGTTTATTCAACACTGTCCGTTAAAGTAATCCATATCAACAAATAGGACAGCGATCCGCATCTTACTTATGAAGGGAGGTCAAAGCCGGATGCCGTTATGCTGAAAGAAAAAGTAAAGACAGCAGGCCGTTTTTGCACTGTAGGCGTCGGAAATACGCTGATTGATTTTGGTGTCTTCTTTCTTCTCGCCGCTTGTCATGTCCCCTATCTTCCGGCGCAGATCTGCTCCTATTCGGCAGGGATCATCAACAGCTATGTATGGAACCGGAAGTGGACGTTTCGTGTAAAACGCAAGGCTGACGGGAAAGAGATCATGCGATTTCTCATGATTAATCTTGCCGCGTCGGGAATCACCTTTTTGCTGCTTTACGCGTTTCAAAAAGGCGGCTGTTCGCTATTGGTGAGTAAGTTAGCCGCCACTATCGGCGGAATGATGATGAATTTTATCGGAAACCGAATCTGGGTATTTGGAGATTCGCTGAAAAACATACAGGATCAGGAGTGAAGATGAATGAGAAAAAAAGTGAGAAAAGCGGTCATTCCCGCAGCAGGTTTAGGGACGAGATTTCTGCCGGCGACAAAGGCGCAGCCGAAAGAAATGCTGCCGATTGTCGACAAACCGGCCATCCAATATATTGTCGAAGAGGCAGCAGCGTCAGGAATTGAAGATATACTGATTATTACAGGGAGAAACAAACGCTCGATTGAAGATCATTTTGACCGGTCGGCGGAGTTGGAATTCAATCTTGAGGAAAAAGGCAAGTCAGAGACGCTGAAGGAAATGCAGCGGATTGCCGATTTGGCCAATATTCATTACATCCGTCAGAAAGAACCGCTCGGACTAGGCCATGCAGTGCTGTGTGCGGAGCATTTTATCGGAGATGAGCCTTTTGCCGTTCTCTTAGGTGATGATATTATGGTATCTGACACTCCCGCTCTTTCACAGCTCATAGACGTCTATAACCAACACGGCACAGAAACGATCGGCGTACAGCCCGTCGATCCTGCTGATGTCAGCAAATATGGTATTATACAGACGGGGCGGCAGAGCGGTCATGTGTACCGGGTTGAGGATCTGATTGAGAAACCGGCTGTTGAAAAGGCGCCCTCTCATATTGCGGTGATGGGCCGCTACATATTAACCCCTGCCATTTTTAAAGCGCTGAAGACGATCGGAAGAGGCGCGGGCAACGAAATCCAATTGACAGACGCGCTGCGCGAAGTATGCCGCACCCGAAGCATTTACGCGCGGGAGCTTGAAGGAAGCCGGTTTGATATAGGAGATAAGTTCGGCTGTTTTAAGGCCGGCACGGAGATCGGGCTTCTGCGGGAAGAAATGAGACCGAAACTTTTAGCGTATTTAGAAGAGGTGTTAAAAAGAGAATCTGAAGAAATCGTGCGTTAAAAAATAATTTGTAACCATTTTGCTTGTCAATCAGTCATATAATTGGGTAAAAAGATAAAGAGGTTGTGAACAGTGTGGGCAATTTTATTAGTGAAATATTATCCTGGCTGACAAGTATGGGCTATTTAGGGATTGCGCTCGGATTAATGATCGAAATCATTCCGAGTGAAATCGTTCTGGCTTACGGAGGCTATATGGTGTCAGAAGGCACGATCAGCTTTATCGGCGCCATTGTCGCCGGTGTGATTGGGGGAACGATCGCGCAGTGCTTTATTTACTGGATCGCCCGTTATGGGGGACGGCCGTTTTTGGACAAGTACGGCAAGTACTTACTTCTGAAAAAGCATCATGTTGATGTTGCGGAAAACTGGTTTCGCCGTTACGGCGCCGGCGTTGTGTTTTCGGCGCGGTTTATCCCGGTCGTCAGACATGCGATTTCCATCCCGGCCGGCCTTGCGAAAATGCCTCTTTCCAAGTTTGTCATATTGACGACGCTTGCCATTATTCCGTGGTCTGTCATTTTCGTTTATCTCGGGTATCAGCTCGGGGGACAGTGGAAAGACGTAGACAGCTATGCCGGAATGTATACAACTCCGATCATTATCTTGGCGCTCGTATTTATTGTTGTTTATTTTGTTGTGAAGAAAATGAGATCAAGACTGTGAAAAAAGACTGCATAAGAACGGCTGTGAGCCGGATCTATGCAGTCTTTTTTTTTATTTATACCGGGTATACGGGGTGTTTCCGGTGTGTGAATGTCAGTTGTTTGGACATGTAAGCAGTGAGGCGTTTATTGAGTTCTTCCCGCAAGGAATCAGCAGGAACAATGCCGTCAATCACCATTTCAGAGGCAAGCCGGTAAAGGTTAATGTCTTCCTTATATTCATCACGCTTTTCTTGAATAAAAGCCGGCCTTTCTTCAGGGGCTAGCTCGCTGATTTTCTTTGCGTAGACCGCATTCACCGCTGCTTCAGGACCCATTACGGCAATTTGCGCAGTCGGAAGCGCTAAACAGCAGTCCGGTTCAAAAGCAGGCCCCGCCATCGCGTATAATCCGGCACCGTAGGCTTTTCTGACGATAACGGAAAGCTTCGGAACAGTCGCTTCCGCCATTGCGGAGATCATTTTTGCGCCATGCCTGATGATGCCCGCCTGCTCAACCTTCGTTCCGATCATGAATCCGGGAATGTCTGCTAAAAACAGAAGCGGAATATGGAATGCGTCGCACAAAGCGATAAATTTTGCGGCTTTATCCGCCGAATCGAGAAATAAAACCCCGCCTTTGACACGCGGCTGATTGGCGATAATGCCGACCGGCTGTCCGTGAATCCGCGCAAGCCCCGTTATTAATTCCTGCGCAAATAACGGTTTAATCTCAAAAAATGAGTCTTCATCAATGACACGTTCAATTAAATCCATCATGTTGAACGGTGCGTTTTGATATGCCGGGATGACATCTGAGAGCGGTTTTTCAAAAGCTTTCGGGTTCTTAGATTTGTTGACGGGCGCTTTTTCAGTATAATTTGCCGGAAAGTAGCTGAGATATGTCTGCGCCATCATGATTGCTTCCTGTTCCGTCGGGGCGAGGAGATCACCGCAGCCTGATACGGAACAATGCATACGGGCGCCGCCCATTTCTTCAAGCGATACTTTCTCGCCAATCACCATTTCCGCCATACGCGGGGAGCCTAAGTACATGGATGCATTGCCTTCGACCATAATGACAATGTCGCAAAAGGCCGGAATGTAAGCGCCGCCCGCAGCGGAAGGGCCGAACAATAAACAGATTTGCGGAATGCGGCCCGACAGCTTTACTTGATTATAAAAGATGCGGCCGGCTCCCCTTCTGCCCGGGAACATGTCGACCTGATCTGTAATTCTCGCACCTGCGGAATCGACTAAGTACAAGAGCGGACACTGAAGCTTTTCCGCCGTCTCCTGAATGCGGATGATTTTTTCCACCGTTTTCGCGCCCCACGAGCCCGCCTTTACGGTTGAGTCGTTTGCCATCACACAAACGGTTCTGCCGCCGATGGTTCCGATCCCGGTAACGACCCCGTCAGCCGGCAGTCCGTCTGACATGCACTCGGCGAAAAAAGCGTCTTCAACGGATATGCCGTCATCGAATAAAAGCTTCAGCCTGTCTCTTACAAAAAGTTTTCCCTTCTTTTCGTTGCTTGCGTGATATTTCGCGGCTCCTCCCTTTTCAATCGTTTTGCTGCGTGTCTGCCGTTCTTTTTCGTAATCCATCCGAGTCCCTCCATGTTTTATTTTCCTTTGTATTCAGGGGGTCTTTTTTCTTTAAAAGCGCGCAGGCCCTCTTCTCTGTCAAGTGTGGGGATGACTTGTTCATATGCTTTTCGTTCGATTTCGAGCCCTGTATTGAGATCTGTCTCCAGACCCTTGTTTATCGCGGATTTTGCTTGTCTGACGGCGATCGGCCCATTAGCGGCGATGCGGCCGGCCAGTGCTTTTGCTTTTTCCATAAGTTCATCGGCTTCACAAACATGCTCGATCAGCTTCATGTCTTTTCCCTCTTCGGCAGAAAGCCTTCGGCCGGTATAGATCAATTCTTTTGCCGCGCCGGGGCCGATAAGCCGGGGCAGTCTCTGCGTTCCGCCCGCTCCGGGAATGATCGCAAGCCCTGTTTCAGGAAGGCCGAGGCCCGCCCGGCTGACGGCGATTCTGATATCGCAGGCGAGAGCGAGTTCAAGGCCTCCTCCGACAGCGGTTCCGTTCAGCGCTGCAATGACCGGCTGCGGGAGAGCTTCAATGGATGCGGCCGTTTCACCGATACGCCTGACGCTTTGTTTGACTTGTTCATGATTCATCCCCGCTCTTTCTTTTAAATCAGCACCGGCACAAAATGTGTTCCCGGTGCCGGTGAGAATGACACAACGAATGGATGGCGAGTTTTTGATGTCTTCAATCACACGCTGTAAATGATCAATCATTTCTGAAGACAGCGAGTTGGCCGCATGCGGGCGGTTCAGCGTGATCAGACCGATTGTTTCTTGACAGACGGAATACAAGACGCAATCTCCCATGGCTTCTCCTTTCTCATTTCGTTCTGAATGCCTGCAGGTTTCTGCTTGGCAGGTCTTTGCCTATTTTATCCGCGATCCAGCCGGCGGCATAAAGAAGTTTATTCATGTCCGTCCCGGTATCAATCCCCATTTGTTCGAGCATATAAATGACATCTTCTGTGGCAGCGTTGCCTGCTGATCCAGGGGCGTACGGGCAGCCGCCAAGCCCGCCTGAGGAAGTATCAAAGGATGTGATGCCCATATCAAGAGCGGGAATGATATTCGCTAGAGCCGTTCCTCTTGTATCATGGAAATGGAGTGCGATTTTTGAGGCGGGAATTCTCGGCAAAAGGGCTTCAAGCACGGCTATGACCTGCAAGGGGTTTGCCGCGCCGATCGTGTCGCCGAGCGATATTTCATCAACACCCATTTCGAGCAGGGTGTCTGACAGGCGGATGACTTGTTCGACCGGCACGTTCTGTTCGTACGGACAGCCGAACACAGTGGACAGATAAGCTCTCGTCGCCATTTTTTCAGCTTTTGCTTCAGTAATAACCCGCCTGAGCTCTTGAACGGTCCGGTCAATCGGTTTGTTTACGTTTTTTTGGTTATGGGTTTCGCTTGCAGATAAAAATACACATGCCTGATCGATTCCGCCTTCTGCCGCATGCTCCAGCCCGATGAGGTTCGGAACGAGAGCCGCGTAGACCGTATGTTCAGATCTGGCAATGCCTTTTGCGACGTCCAGGCTGTCACGAAGAGCCGGAATCCATCTCGGATGCACGAATGATGTCACTTCGATATAGGGAAGGCCTGTTTTTGAAAGCATATTGATCCACTCAATCTTATCTTCTGTATCCACCCACGCCGATTCATTCTGCAAGCCGTCACGCGGTCCTACTTCATTGATGCGGACATGTTTCGGACAGTTCATGCTGCACCTCCCGTTTTATTGAAGTTCAATCAGGACCTCTCCTTCATCAGTGAAATCACCTTCTGATTTTTTCACTTCTTTCACCGTACCCGCTGCATCAGCGATAATCGGAATTTCCATTTTCATAGATTCCAAGATGGCCACTTCCTGTCCTTCTTCAATGACATCACCCGGCTTCACATGAATTTTCCACAGGTTTCCCGCCATCTGAATTTTTATGACGCTCATTTTGACGCCCCCTCGTTCATTGTTTGTAAAAAACCGGTTGTCGCCTCACCCTTTTCAAACACTTCTGAATGGGCAATTTTTGTCAGCAGCGGAATGTTGGTTTTAATCCCTTCTACATGATATTCGCCAAGGGCGGTTTTCAGTTGTTCAATGGCTTGTTTTCTCGTATTCGCCGTGACGATCATTTTGGCAATCATCGGATCGTAAAACGGAGAAATGACGCTTCCCTTTTCGACGGCGCATTCGTGTCGCACTGACGGGTGTCTTAAAACGGAAAAAGACGAGATGGTACCGGGTGACGGGTAAAAGGTGACCGGATCTTCCGCATAAATCCGCACTTCTATCGCATGACCGCGGTGGTTGATATCTTTCTGCGAGAAAGTCAGCGCCTGCCCAGCGGCAATTTTCAGCTGTTCTTCCACAAGATCCAGTCCTGTAATTTCTTCTGTCACCGGATGCTCCACCTGCAGTCTTGTGTTCATCTCTAAAAAATAGATTTGTTTCTTTTGATCGACGAGAAATTCTATTGTGCCTGCATTTTGGTAGCCGATCGATTTTGCGGCTTTAACGGCGGTTTCACCGAGTCTTTGTCTTAATTCATCGTCAACAAACGGTGACGGCGCTTCTTCTATCACTTTTTGGTGGCGCCTTTGGACTGAACAGTCACGTTCAAACAGATGAACGGTGTTGCCGAAAGAATCTGCGAGTATCTGAATTTCAATATGACGGGCATTTTCAATGACCTTTTCCATGTACATTGCGCCGTCTCCAAAAAAGGAGGCGGCCCGCTTTTGATTGCCTTCGAACGCTTTGGCCAGCTCTTCTTCTGAATGTACGATCTGCATGCCGATTCCGCCGCCACCTGCGGACGCTTTCAGCATGACCGGAAAACCGATGGCACGGGCTTCGGCTAAGGCGGAGTGAACATCGGGCAATGGCTCTGGAACACCGGGAACGATCGGGACCTTTGCTTTTTGCATCGTTTTTCGGGCTTCTATCTTGCTGCCCATCTTGGCGATGATATCACCGGGCGGACCGATAAATGTGATTTGTTCCTTCCGGCAGCGTTCGGCGAACAGGCTGTTTTCTGACAGCAGCCCGTAGCCCGGATGAATGGCGTCCGCTCCGGCGGATTTAGCGGCTTCTATGATTCTGTCGATATGTAAATAGCTTTCATTTACTCTCGATTTTCCGATCGGATAGGCCTCATCAGCCGCTTTTACGTGCAGCGCGTCCCGGTCGGCTTCTGAATAGACAGCTGCCGAGGGGATGCCGAGACGTTTGCAGGTGCGGATAATTCTTAAGGCGATTTCTCCTCTGTTGGCAATCAGGACTTTTTTAAACAAATGTGAAGCACTCCTTTTTCATTAAGTTAACTTGAGCTCTTCAATCGTTTTTTCCCGCAGCTTGAATTTCTGAATTTTTCCGGAGGCTGTCATTGGATATTCATCTGTAAACAAAACATACCTGGGGACTTTATAGCGGGCGATATGTTCTTTGCAAAAGGCTCTGATGTCTTCTGCGGAAGCGGTTTGTCCGTCTTTGAGCCTGATCCACGCCGCGGCCTCTTCTCCGTATTTCGGATCAGGCACGCCGACGACCTGAACGTCTGCTACCGCGGGATGCCGATATAACATTTCCTCAATCTCGCGCGGATAGATATTTTCGCCGCCCCTGATCAGCATGTCTTTCAGACGGCCCGTGATTTTGCAGTACCCGTCCTCGTCCATGACCGCCAAATCACCGGTATGCAGCCAGCCGTCTTTGTCTATCGCTTCTTCGGTCGCTTCTTGATTTTTATAATAGCCTTTCATGACATGATATCCGCGGGTGCAGAGCTCTCCTTGTTCGCCCCGGGCGGCTTCTTGGGATGTTCCGGGACGAACGATTCTGACTTCGATATGGGGAAGCGCGCGCCCCGCTGTTTCCACTCTTCTTTCAAATGAATCATCCGTTCTTGTCTGCGTAATAACAGGTGATGCTTCGGTCTGTCCGTAGGCAATGGTAATGTCGGTCATCCCCATTTTGCCGATCACTTCTCTCATGCCTTCCGCCGGGCATGGCGAGCCTGCCATAATCCCGGTTCGGACGTGGGAAAGATCATATTCAGAAAAATGGCTGTCATTTAGGAGGGCGATAAACATCGTCGGTACACCGTGCAGAGCCGTGCAGGCTTCTTTCTCCACCGTTTTCAGAACGGCCGGCGGAGAAAACTGTTCGATCGGAATCATCGCCGCACCCGCGGAAACACATGCCAGCACGCCGAGCACACACCCAAAGCAGTGGAAAAACGGCACGGGAATACATAAACGGTCACATGAAGTAAGCTTCATGCATTCTGCGATATTGGCCGCGTTATTTACGATATTAAAATGTGAGAGCATGACGCCTTTCGGAAATCCGGTCGTACCTGATGTATATTGCATATGAATGCAATCACCCTTTTCCAGGCTGTCCATCCTTCCGTCAAGCTCTGCATCCGTTACAGACTCGGCATCCTTCAGCAAAGAATCCCAACGGTGCATCCCGGTCGGGCTTTTATCACCGATATATAACACCGTCCGTAAAAATGGATAACGTTTCGAACGCAGCCTGCCGCGCTCACAAGTTTTCAGCTCCGGAATCAGCTTATTCACCATCTCAACATAAGATGTCTGCCGGTAGGAATCCATGATTATCAGGGACGAGACATCTGAATGTGCCAGCAGGTAATCGAGCTCTGCGATTTGAAAATTGGTATTAATGGTGACCAGAACGGCGCCGATTTTCGCCGTTGCAAATTGCGCCGCGAGCCATTCCGGAATGTTGGATGCCCATATGGCCACATGATCTCCTTTTTCAACTCCCAGCTTCATCAGCCCTTTTGCGGTTTGCCGGCATAACCGGTCAAACTCGGCATACGTATAACGAAGGCTGCGCTCAGGGTAAACAACCGCTTCATGATCCGGAAAAAGCTTCGCGGTCCGCTCAAGCAGCTTTCCGGCTGTTAAATGGATAAGTTCAGCCATATGACCTGCCCCCTTCCATCCCTGTCTTGGTAAACGTTTTCATTTCACTTCAAAAGCTGTCTTGCGATGACCATTCTTTGAATTTCTGACGTTCCTTCGCCAATCTCCATCAGCTTTGCGTCACGAAGCATACGTTCGACACCGCATTCCTTCATATAACCGGAACCGCCATGAATTTGGATGGCCTGAAGGCACGTTCTGACGGCCATTTCTGAAGCATAAAGCTTGGCGAATGCCGCTTCTTTCGTAAATGGCAGGTTTTGATCCTTCAGCCATGCCGCTTTAAGCACCATCTGTCTGGCAAGGTCAATTTCCATCGCCATATCGGCCAGCTTAAATTGAATGGCTTGAAATGACGATATCGGACTGCCGAACTGCTTGCGTTCCTTCGCATATGACAGCGACGCCTCCAGCGCGCCTTGAGCGATACCGACAGCCAGTGCCGCAATCGAGATCCGCCCGCCGTCTAATGTATATAAAAATTGTTTAAAACCTTTTTCAGGATCACCGAGCAGGTTATCGGCAGGCACCCTGACATCCTCAAGCACAAGCTCGGCCGTATCCGACCCTCTCACACCCATCTTGTCGTACGGATTTGTGATCGTAAATCCCGGTGTGTCTGTGGGGACGATGAGAGCTGAAATGATCGGTTTTCCGGCGGAGTTTTTTCCCGTAACGGCGGTGACAATGACCGTGCGGGCGTAATTTGCGTTTGTGATCCAGCATTTCTCTCCGTTTATCACATAGTCATCGCCCTTTTTCTCGGCTCTTGTCTGGGTGCCGCCGGCATCTGAACCGGCATTCGGCTCTGTCAGCCCGAATGATCCGAGCGCTTTTCCCGAAGCAAGCGGAATAAGATGTTCTTGCTTTTGCTGTTCAGTACCGAAATAGTATAATGGGCTTGCGCCGAGTGACACGGCTGCCGCGTAGCTCAGCCCCGTGCTGCCGCAGGCTTTTCCGATTTCTTCGACCGCTGCTGCATATGAAATGGTATCACCGCCCGCCCCGCCGTATTCTTCCGGAAACGGAATTCCGAGCAGCCCGAGTTCGCCTATTTTTTTAAATGTGTCTATCGGGAAGACGGCTGATTGATCAACCTCATGGGCTTTCGGGGCAATTTCATTTTTGGCGAAATCTCTGACCATTTCGCGCACCATCTGCTGTTCTTTTGTCAGTTGAAAATTCATTAACCTTCCTCCTTCTGCTGCTTTCTACATTTTATTAATGGGGGTCTTTATTCATTCCATCCAAATGAAGTCTGAACATTCGGACTCATCCGCCGCAAAAAAACTGACAGCGCCGCAACTGTCAGTTTTATTAATAATGGCTATTTAATCGTCCGTTTTGCGGAGGGACGGCTCTCATGGTGTAGCCTGTCAACGGAAGTAACGATATAGGTGCAGGCTTCTTCCGCCCGAATATCAGTATCTGAAAATGTCTGCGTCCGTGACGATGTTTTTCTGACTGTATCCACTAAATAAGGCTGCTTTCCCTTTTCTGCGCGGTAAATGGCGTAATAAGCCGTTTTTTTACCGTTGGATTTCGCATCTTCAATATAGAGTGTATGGCCTGAATCGTTCTTCTCCGCCCGTTTGACAGCCGGTTTTTTTAAAGCGGAATGTCCGAGCCAAGGCATCTCGGGAATTAATGCGGGCCGGCTGTACATGTCTTTGATCAAACGGTTTTTCACATCGAGCGGATTACGGTTTAAATCCTTTAAACTGAAATGCATGCTGCCTTTTATCCATGCTGATCCCCTGTTTAGAGTAATCTGCCTTCCGTATTCCCCCGGGTCGGCCCAGGCCGGATCAGCGTTGTTGTTGATTTTATAAGCTGCCTGCCCGATATATAAATGCACCGGCCGATTGTTCACTTCTTTTCCCCACCAATCCGCTAAGACGTCATATGCCGCCGCTTTAAATCCGATGCTCCAGTAAATTTGCGGTGCGATGTAATCAATGTATCCTTTTTGGATCCATTCTCTCGTATCAGCATATAAATCATCATAGTTCCGCACCCCTGCGGCCGTTTCGGAGCCTGTCGGGTCATCTGCGGCATTTCTCCATACGCCGAACGGGCTGATTCCGAATTTGACATAAGGTTTTTCTCGTTTGATGGTTTGGTTGATTTCTTTTACAAGCCGGTTGACGTTATCCCTGCGCCAGTCATCAACTGATGCAAAGTGAGCTTTTCCGTACCGTTCGTATTCCGCCTGATCGGGGAATTCCTGTCCGGCAATTTTATAAGGATAAAAATAATCATCCATATGAACCGCATCAATGTCATAACGGCTGACCACCTCTTTGATTCCATCCGTTATAAATTGTCTTACTTCCGGAATGCCCGGATTGTAGTACAGCTGTTTTCCGTATGCAGCGACCCAGTCCGGGTGCGAACGCGCGGGATGATCATCTGAAAGCGCATTCAAATTTGTGTGGTTCATCGTGATCCGGTAAGGATTGAACCAAGCGTGAAATTCAAGATTCCGTTTATGTGTCTCTTCAACTAAAAAAGCAAGCGGATCGTAGCCGGGATTTTTGCCTTGTGTTCCTGTCAGATACTCTGACCAAGGCCCGTAATCTGATGGATAAAAAGCATCAGCCGCAGGCTTAATTTGGACGATAACGGCGTTCATCCCCATCTCCTGAACGTCATCCAGCAGCTTGCTGTATTCTCTTTTTTGCTCTTCCGGTGACAGCCCTTTTTTAGAGGGCCAGTCGATATTGGTGACAGACGCGATCCAGACGGCTCTCATTTCTCTCTCCGGCTGAGTGCCGCTTGCTTGTGCGGATGCTGAGAATGTAAAGATGCCGGCTGTCAGTACAACGGCCAAAAACCATATCATGCTAAAACGGCAGCTTTTCATGTTTTTCCCCCTCTCTGCTTTACGGTATTCCGAAGCATTCCGGGCGGTGAATCAGAAAGCCTGCTTTGCTCCTCTCAGCCTAAAAGGGAAAGAAAAAAGTCCTAAAGCGAATAAAACGCTTCAGGACTTTTTATGTTTCATGGCGGCGAGCACGTCAATGATCTTCGTTCCGACGCCGACACAAGTTTCAAGAATGGCCTGCGCTCCGGCGATGGATAAAATGAAAATAACCGGATGTGCATAGCGGGGCCAGACCAAGTAGCAGATGCCGATCAATATGGCGCACCAGACACCCGCACACCAATAACATTGCAGCATATAACCGAATGCGGAGGAAGGGACTTTTTTTTGGACGGCGCGCCCGTTTTGATCGACGGTTTTTTCTTGCTTTATAAAGGGTTTTCTTATGAATTCCGTAATCTTATCAAATACGATCAAATGGGTCATCCGGTAGCTGGCAAGAATAATCATTACATACGTAAGCCAAGATAGGTTCGTCATGTCAAAGCCTCCAAAAAACTGAGTTTGATTCCCCTATCTTGCCCTTTGTCTTCTTCAGCCATTCTGCCGGATGTTACAGATTCCGCGCCAAGCGTCTTCCGCTGTTTGCAATGATGTCCAGTATGACCTCAGCATTCTGCTGTGCAAAGGCGGGTTCAAACATATCTTTATGGGCGCCCCCGCCTTGATATTCCTGATAGAGTCCCGTTGTGGCGCCTTCCCATTTCATCGGCTCGGTCTTATCACTGTGCTCTTCCTTTATGCCGGCCTCGATAAAATGGAGGTTTGCCGCGATTTGGCCGTCATTTATCAGTTCCGCCCAGTACGTTTGATAGCGCTCTGTTTTTCGGATGACCGCTTCCCTGACGGCTTCCGGGACATTTTCGGCTGTTGCGTTTGTTGGCTGCGGCGGCAATGTGTCAAGCTTTCTGTACGCGTCTGCGATAATGACGTCGCTGATTTCTAAGCCGCGCTTTTCCATCGCTTTTGCCGCCTCGAATGCCGTATTGCCGCCTGCCGAATATCCGAAGAGGATATAAGGGCCTTCCGGCTGGATTTCCAGCATTTTATCAATGTATTGTTCCATTCTGCTGTCTTCTTCAATAAAGTTAAAACCGTACACAGCAGCCCGTCCATTTAATGCCGCCGCAAGATCTTTAAAGAAAATGCCGAAACCTGAGATAGGCGGAAAACAGAAAAGATTGCGGCCTTTCGACTGGTTCAGTCTGCTGATATGCTGCTCTGCAGCTTCTGTCAGTGTGTTTGAATACAGCTTTTCAGCCAATTGTTCAATTGTCGGATATTCAAATATCATTTCAATCGGCACATCCATTTGCTGCCTGGTCTTCAGCTGATGAATCACTTGCAATGCTTTCAAAGAATGGCCGCCCAGCTCAAAGAAGTCATCCTGTATGCCCAGCTCCCTGCAGCCGAGGATCGGCGTCCAAATGTCGATCAGCTCACGCTCTACCCAGTTTCGTGGCGGAACGGCTTTTGATGACGTTTTTTTCCGTTCTGGCGCAGGCAGCCCGCGGCGGTCCACTTTGCCGTTTGCGGTAAGCGGCATACGGTCAAGCTTCATCACATACTGAGGAATCATATAGTCGGGAAGCGACCTGGCCAACAGGGATCGAATGGCTCTTTCTTCAACATGTGCGCCTGTATAATACGCACAAAGGATTGCTTCTTGTCCTTCGTCTGACACGATGACTGCCGCTTCCCTGATTCCATCAATTTCAGTCAAGCGCGCTTCGATTTCGGCCGGCTCAATCCGCTTCCCGCGAATCTTGAATTGGCGGTCGATACGGCTGATGTATCCGATGCTTCCATCAGGCAGCCAGTGTGCCAAGTCGCCTGTTTTGTAGATCTTTTCTTCAGGATGAACCGGGTGGCTGACAAACGCTTCACTTGTTAAGTCAGGCCTGTTTAAATAGCCTTTGGCAACCCCGTCACCGCCGACACAAAGCTCACCGGGCACGCCGATCGGCGCAAGTCCGCCATTTTTATCAATGATATACGCGGTTGAATTGCTGATCGGTTTTCCGATTGGGATCGGCTGAGAAAAATCGTGCCTGATTTCGTAAAAGGTGGAAAACGTCGTATTTTCCGTCGGTCCGTATATGTTATAAAGGCTGAGATTCGGACAGCGGTGTCTGACCTTATTGATGAGCGCCGGGGACAATGCTTCTCCGCCGACATATAAGGTGTGCAACCCAGAAAACATCTCCGGATCTGCCTGGGCGAACTGGTTAAAGAGCGCCGTCGTCAAAAACAGAATCGTAATACGGTTGGAAGAAAGATAATTGCCGAACCTCTCAGGGGCAAGCATTGTCGAGCGGTCAACCACATGAAGACATGCTCCGTTCAAAAGCGCTCCGAAGATTTCAAACGTCACTGCATCAAAACCGATGGACCCTGTCAGAATGAGACGGTCCGACATGCCAGCCGACGTGTAATTGCTGTTTGACACGAGCGATACGACGTTTCGGTTGGAAATCATCACGCCCTTCGGTTTTCCTGTTGAACCGGATGTATACATAATATAGGCAAGGTCATCAGGTGCTGTATCGGTATTCAGTTTTCCCGCATCAGGTGTTTGTTTTTCAGCTGCAGCCGGGATAGAGATGATGTGAGAAAAGTCAATGTCAGTCTCAATTCCTTTTTGTACCGTTAACAGCTGTGCTCCGCTCTCAGTGAGCATATCGGCGATCCTGTCGGTTGGCAGTTCTGCATCAAGAGGAAGGTACGTCCCTCCCGCTTTCAATACAGCGAGAACAGCGATGATAAATTCCGGTGAGCGTTCGGCCAGAATCCCGGCAATTCCCTTTGGCGCCAAACCGTTTTCCAGCAGGGTGCGGGCGAATGCAGTTGACCGTTCATCGAGCTCCCTGTACGTCATCGTCAGCCCGCCGGCGTGAAGCGCCTGATGGTCCGGGGTTTTCTTCACCTGTCGGCTGAACAGGCTGATGATGCTTTCATCTCTTTCATAAGTTGTTTTCGTGTCATTAAATTCGCCGATTATTCTTGATTTTTCCTTTTGTCCGAGCATCGGAAGCCGATCAGCCGGAACATCGGGATTGAAGGCGGCGCCGCGCAGAGCTTCTTCCAAGTGTCCTTTTACGCTCTCTATCCATACTTCGTCATAAACGTTCGCATTGTAGCTGAATTTGATGAGCAGCTCATCGCCAGGCGCTATGATGAGGTTAAAATCGTAGCCCGATTGTTCCGAAACGTTGACATTCCCGATCCGGAACGGTGCATCCGATTCCTTTTCCGCGTCTTTCATCTGCTGCTGAATCGGATAATTTTCAAACACGATAATATGGTCAATTAAATCCTGTTTCAGCTCAGTCTGCGATTGGATGTCAGCAAGCGGATGATAGCTGAACGCCTCTGAGTCAAGCATTTCTTTCTGCAAGCGGCCCAGCAGTTCTCTAAAGCTTTCGTCACCCGTTTTAATGCGTACCGGAACGGTATTGATAAACAGCCCGATCATGCTTTCCACGCCGTCAATGACGGAAGGCCGCCCTGATACGACGGCGCCGAATACGGCATCGTCCGTCCGGTTGTAGCGCTGCAGCATCAGGCCCCATACAGTCTGCATAAGAACCGCGAGCGTAGCGCCCTCTTCTTTGGCGATGGTTTTCAGCTTGTCCGTCAGGTTTTGATCTATAGAAAACAGCAGCTCTTCCTTGCGGTAGCCTTTTTCCTGGGGACGGGCCGATATTTTCGGGAGTCCTGAGGGTGTCTCGCAGCCTGCTAAATATCCTTTCCAATACTCAGAAGCCGCGTCTTTGTCCTGATCAGTCAGCCATGTAATATAAGTGCTGTAAGGCTTTGCGGGTGCCAGTGTGACGGGTGAGCCTGATTCAATCGCCCGGTACATATGCATGAATTCCTGAAGGACGATGCCGAGGCACCAGCCGTCCATAAGGATGTGATGGTGGCTCCAGACGCATACATATTTTTCGTCAGCCGTTTTAAACAAAGAAACACGCATCAGCATATCCTTTTGCAAGTCAAAGCCTTTTAAGCGGTCACGTTCCTTAAATCGCTGTAAATAGATGCTCTGTTCCGCTTCGTCCAAATGTGTAAGATCTTCGCGGTGCAGCCGGAATTCCCGCTCACGCAGCACAACTTGGCGGGGGCCGTTCAGCTGAGCGACATGAGGTAAAAAAACCGTTCTGAAAATATCGTGGCGGCTGATGACAGACTGTACGCTTTGCTCAAACAATTCCGGACGAAGCCGGCCTTTTATGGTGAAGACGGATTGCTCGATATATGCAGCCCCCTCCTTTTGCAGAAAGGAATGAAAAAGCATTCCTTCCTGCATTCGGCTGAGGGGATAAATATTTTGGATATTTTTTGTTTTGTCCATGTGTTCCTCCCGCTCGGTTTAGTGGAAGCTGAGTAAGTCGGCAATATCCTGCAATGCTTCCTCAGTCAGCTCCCGATCATCAAAGTCACTGACGGTCTTCTCCGTATCGGTTTTGCCGAGGCAGTGTTCCGACAGTTTCAGGAGATAATATCGGCAGCTTTCGGACAGCCGTTCGATCGTATCTTGCCGGAAGCGCTCCGTTTCATAGGAAATGCTGACGGTCATCCGGCCTTTTGCCGCAATCGCGCTGATTTCAAGTGACTGCTCCCGTTTCCATGTATCTGTCACATCATCTCCGCCTCCCAAAGGAGAAAACTGAAACGCGTCAGGCTGTTCCGTTTCTGCCGGGTTCCCGCCGGGCGCATCGAATTGTCCGAGATAATTAAAGCTGATCTCCGGTGCTTTCCCGAAAGTCATCCCGGCAAGCTTCGGCGGTGTTAAATATTTGAGGACGCCGTATCCGTTCCCTTTATCCGGAATGCGCCGCAATGTGTCTTTGACGGTTTTCAATGTGCGAATTTCATATTCTTCAAGAGGTTCATAAGCTCCGCTCCGGAAAAGCACCGGGTAAATGGAAGTGAACCACCCCACTGTCCTGCTGATGTCCGCACCTGCCTGCTCCGATTGGCGTCCGTGTCCTTCAAGGGCGATTTTCAAAGCGTGCCGCGGCGACCACTTTTGAATGGCAAGCACGGCGGAAGCCAAAAGCACATCTTGCGTATCCGTATTGTAGGCGCTGTGTACATCTTTCAACAGGGCGTCCGTTTCACTTTCTGTCAGAGTGAAGGATACCGTGTTCCGTTTTTTTGCAGGAGTTTGAGATAAATCTGCCTGTTCGTAAGGAAGACTTTCTGTTTCATAGTGTTCAATCTCCCGCCAATACTCCGCCTGCTGAAGAAGCTGTTTACTTTCGGCATAATCGGCCAGCTGCTCCGTATATGTTTTGAATGACATGGTTTTCGGAGGGAGTTTGATTTCCTGTCCAGAGATGGCCTGTTCATAAGCAGAAGCCAAGTCTTCCAATAAAATCCGCCATGATATCCCGTCGACAGCGAGATGATGGACCGTCAGAAACAAGTAATCTTCTGCTTCAGAGCGGAACAGCCCCGCCTGTACCAGCGGCCCGTTCTCTAAATCCATGTTTCTCTGAAGCTCTGCGACGCGGCGTTTTACAAAACGTTCCTTCTCATGCTCATCGCCTTCCGTTTCTAAAATGGTCAGGCTGTAAAGCTGTTCATCTGCGAGGTCAGCCGGTCTGTTGAAGAGGAGAAGACCTTTCTCTTCGTCTTTTTTGCAGACAAGGCGCAAGGAATCATGATGAACGGTAATGGCTTTTAACGTTTTCCTCAGGGCCTCTTCATCTATTGAATTTGTTCTCGTCAGCATGACGGACTGGTTAAAATGGTTTGCTTCCTTCATGTCTTGTGTGAAGAACCATTTGTGGACCGGCGACCACTTCACTTCTCCTTCTGCAGGAGCTTGGCTGACCGGCTGCCGCTCTGTACGGACATAAGGCGCCAGCTCTCTAATTGTCGGCCGGCTGAAAATATCTTTTACGGCGATTTGTTTTCCTGCCTGATGTAATCGGGCTGATACTTGCAGGGCTTTGATGGAATCGCCGCCCAGTTCAAAAAATGATTGATCCGCGGCAATATTTTCAGTCCCGAGCACTTCGCTCCAAATCGCGGAAAGCTCTTTTTCCATGTCGCTTTCAGGCTCGGTAAATGCCCGTCCGGTGTGCGCTTTTTTCTGCGGCTCAGGAAGCGCGCGGCGGTCAAGCTTCCCGTTCGGTGTGACAGGCAGGGCTTCAAGTGTTTCAAAGAACGCCGGCACCATATAAGCGGGCATTTCATTTCTGAGCGCCTGCTGCACGGTTTCACTTTCTGTTCCTTCTTCTGTCACGATATAAGCGCATAGTTCCGTTTGGCCTGCTGATGCGGGCAGAGCGGTGACGGCTGCTTCTTTGACACCTTTTATGCCTGTTAAGGCGGATTCAATTTCTTTCAGTTCCACCCGGTAGCCTCTGATTTTGACTTGCTCGTCCATTCGGCCGATATATTGCAGCGTGCCGTCCGGCAGCCATTTTGCCAAGTCGCCCGTGCGGTACATGCGCCGGTTCTTCCGGAACGGGTCTTGGACAAAGGCTTGAGCCGTTTGCTTAGGAAGATTGCGGTACCCTCTTGCAAGGCCGGAACCCGAAATGCAAAGTTCTCCCGTTACACCGATCGGCTGCGGGTGATCTCCGTTTAAAATATAAACGTGTGAATGCTCAATCGGACGGCCGATCGTGATGTTCTCACTTTGTTCTATATGTCTTGCCGCTGTAGTGGCGACGCTGTTTTCCGTCGGTCCGTACTCATTGGCAAGCTCAGTGTGTGGACAAACTGATAAACTGCGGCTGATAACGTTTTGGTCGACGGCTTCTCCCGCTAATGTGACAATCCGGAGAGACTCGGCATCACCCGGCTCCAGTACGTCAAGCAGTGTGCGATACAGCACGGGAACAATGATCATGTGAGTGATGCGGTAAGATGCAAGATAGTGTTTAATAGCAAGAATATCTTTCGCTTCATCTTCAGCTAAAACGGCCGCTTTCGCACCGGAAATCAGCGGTGTGAACATGCTTGTTACAAAACCGTCAAATGAAAATGAAAAGAGCTGAAGAATCGTATCTTTCTCATTCAGATCATAAAATCCGCTCCGCCATTGAAGGGTTTGGCTGACGGAACGATGTTCGACCATAACCCCTTTCGGCCTGCCTGTCGTCCCGGACGTGTAAATGATGTAAGCCAAATCTTCCGGTGCTGATAATGACTGAACCGGTGATGCGTCTTGTTCTTGGATATCCTCCAGTGCGAGCACTTCACCTTTAAAATGATCAGGCACTTGATCTATTGCGCCGTGTACGGTAAGGAGAAGCGCTGTGCCGCTGTCTGAGATGATATATCGCTTGCGTTCCTCCGGGTATTCAGGATCTATCGGGACGTAGGCGCCCCCGGCTTTCCAAACCCCGAAGACTGCGGCGACTTGTTCCGGTGATCTTGGTATCACAATGCCGACGGCGGCATCCGGTCCGATCTGCCGTTTTTGCAGAGCTCTGGCGATTTTATTCGACCATTCATCTAATTCTTTATATGTGATTAAAGTTTCCCCGCTGATAAGGGCTGCCGCATCCGGTGTTTTTCGCGCCTGGGTGATGAACAGTTCATGAACTGTTTTTTCAGGCAGCTGTTGATCCGCCATGCCGTTAAAGTCCGAAAGAATCCGGTTCCGTTCCGGAGCAGTCAGCATGCTGATCGCTTGTATAGAAGTTTCCGGTTCACGGACAATGTGTTCAAGCATCGTCATAAAGTGGGAAGCCCAGCGCTGCATCGTTTCTTTCCGGAATAATGACGCCGCATATTCAAACAGAAAATGAATCTGTCCCCCGCCTTCAGAAGCCTGCAAAGTGACATCAAATTTGGAAACCGGACGGGACACGTCCGCATTCTGAATATGCAAACCGTCCAACAGCAGTTCCTCATGCTCCATATTCTGAACGACAAGCATGGCGTCAAACAGCGGATTGCGGCTCATGTCCCGCTGCACGCCGAGCCGTTCCACAAGCTCTTCAAACGGGTAGTCCTGATGCTCATACGCTTCAAGCGCCGCCTGGCGGACTTCCGCCAAGTAATCGGTAAACCGTTTGTCTCCTTTCGGCTCCGTTCTGATGGCCAGCGTGTTGACGAACATGCCGAGAATCGGTTCAAGGTCTTTGTGCGGACGCCCGGCAATCGGCGAGCCTACGATGATGTCTTCCTGCCCGCTCAATCGCGCGAGTAACGTATTGTACGCGGCGAGAAGCACCATATACAAAGTGGAGCCGTGATCGCGTGCGATGCGGTGAAGGCCGGATGCCGTTTCAGCGTCAAGCGTGCACGATACGCTGCCGCCCGCAAAGCTTCTGACAGCCGGACGGGGCTTGTCAGCCGGAAGCTCAAGCACCGGAAGCTCTCCTTCTAGCCGCTTCAGCCAATACGCTTCCTGCTTCTGATATCCTTCTTTCTCCTGAAACGACCGCTGCCAGACGGCATAGTCTTTATATTGAAGGCGCATCGGCGCAAGCGAACGGCCTGCGTACAGCTCGCCGAATTCTTTAATCAAGGTGTTGACGGACACACCGTCAGAAATAATATGATGCATATCCGTTAATAAAAGATGACGTTCGTCTGATTCTTTCACGAGGGCCGCACGGAAGAGCGGCGCTTCCTCCAGACAAAACGGCCGGACGAATGCGTCAGCTGACTCGGCCTCATCCAGCTGAAACGGTACGCTGTCATGGATGCGCTGCACCGGTTCACCGTCAGGCCCCGTTTCAAAGGACGTTCTGAGCGACTCATGCCGCTCCACAAGCTGCCGGAACGTCTCCTCCAGCCGGCCGCGGTCAAGCGGGCCCGTCAGTTCCAGCACAGCCGGCATATTGTAGCCGACACCGCCGTCTTCAAGCTGTTGGAGCACATACATCCGTTTCTGCGCCGAAGACACCGGGTAGGTGTCCTGTTTTTGCGCAGGCTGAATCGCTTCATACGGGCTCTCTTCCAAGTCCTGAATAACCGAAGCGAGCTCTTCCACCGTCGGCCGGGCGAAGATGTCCTGTAACGGCACCTGAACACCGAACTCTTTGGCGATGCGGGAGACAAGAGCCGTCGCTTTTAACGAATGGCCGCCCCGCTCAAAAAAGTGATCCCGGATGCCGACGGGGCCGTTTTTCAGCACCTCTTCCCAAAGGGCGCAAAGCTTCATTTCCGTGACGTTCCGCGGGGCGGTGTACGCCTGTCTGTCTGCCGCTCCGCCGGGAGCCGGCAGCGCGCGGCGGTCAAGTTTTCCGCTCGGCGTGACCGGCCACTCGGTCATCTTTATGAACTGAGCCGGCATCATGTAGGCCGGAAGGCGTGTCGCAAGCTCCGCCCGCACGTCATCGCTTTTTCGTCCTTCAATATAGGCGTAAAGCGCGGTTTCGCCGTGTTCGGTCCGGGCGGTGACCGCCGCCTCACGAATGCCGTCGATGCGCCGGATCGCCGCTTCGATTTCTCCCGGTTCAATCCGGTAGCCGCGGACTTTCACCTGTCCGTCTGAACGGCCGAGCCATTCGACAAGGCCGTCTTCTGTCCAGCGTGCGATATCTCCCGTCTGATACATGCGTTCTCCCGGATAAAACGGATCATCGAGAAAACGCTCCTCCGTCAGCTCAGGCCGGTTCAGATAGCCGCGGGCCACCCCTGTCCCCGCGATGTACAGCTCTCCGATACAGCCCGGCGGCAGAAGCTGTTTCTTTTGATTTAAAATATACAGCCGCATGTTATGTCCGGAACTGCCGATCGGAACATTGTGAAATTCCTTTCCTTGCGGCAAATCGAAGTACGCCGCTTCTACCGTCGCTTCCGTCGGACCGTAGGAATTTGTCAATTCCGTTCCCGGCAGAAGGTCATAAAAACGGGAAACCAAGTGCGGGCCCAATTGTTCGCCCCCGGCAAAAACCCTTTTTAAGCAGGTCTTTTTGATCGGCTGTTTTCTGGAATTTATATATTCCAAGAAAGCATGAAGCATGGATGGCACAAAATGAGCTGCCGTTATGCGGTTTTTCTCCAATGCGTTCAGTATCATTTCAGGGTCTTTCTCGCCGCCTTGCGGAAGGAGAAAAACAGAAGCTCCCGCGATCGGCCACCAAAACAGCTCCCAAATCGAAGCATCGAAAGAGTATGATGTTTTATGCAAAATGGTGTCGGAATCCTTTAATCCATAACGCGTTTGCAGCGAGTATAAAAAGTTTACGGCTGACTGATGTTCAACCTGCACGCCTTTTGGGCGTCCCGTAGAACCGGATGTATAGATGATATAAGCCAATGAATCAGGTTTTACCGGAACATTGGGGTTGGCCGCAGCTTCAGGGTTTCCTGTTTGTCCGCTTTTCAGAGAGATCATTTCTCCCTCAAAAAGATCTGCAGCCAAAAGTTCTGGTTCTGCCAGTAAGAATTTCACGCCGCTGTCTTTCAGTAAAAAGCGAATCCGCTCTTTGGGGTAATCCGGATCAATCGGCAGATATGCACCGCCTGCTTTTAAGACAGCGTAAATGCCGATCAGCATGTCAGGAGAACGCCGGCCCATAATGGCAGTTTTATCCTCCAGCCTTATCCCCCGCTTGATCAGCTGATGCGCAAGCTCGTTTGCCCTTTCGTTCAGTTCCTGATACGTAATCGAAATGTCATCAGTTAAAATCGCCGGACGGTCCGGCGTTTTTTCCGCCTGCTGTTCCAGCAGATCATGAAGAGGCTGATGAAGCGGAAACGCTGTTTTCTGCAAGGGGCTGAAATCTTGAAGCAGAGACGCTTCTTCTTTTTCTGTCAAAACAGATATATCGTCTAATTCCAAGCCCGGATCAGCCGCGGCGTTTTCGGCAAGTGTCGTAAAAAATCCCGCCCATTTTTGAATCGTTTTTCTCTTAAACAAATCGGTGCTGTATTCAAACTGGCAGTACAATTCACCGGCGTTTTCAGAGATGTACAGCGATAAGTCAAATTTAGAAATCGGCAGGCTGACGTCTGCCGGCTGCAGTTCAAGTCCGGCTGCCCTAAGCTTCTGCTGTTCCATATTTTGCAGCGCAAATGTTGTGTCAAACAGCGGATTTCGGGACATGTCCCGCGGCACACCGAGCTTATCGACGAGCTCTTCTAACGGGTAATCCTGATGTTCGTAAGCCTCAAGCGCTGTTTGGCGAATTTCCTTTAAATATTCTTTGAATGTCATGCTTCCGTCGGGACGCGTCCTGAAAGCAAGCGTATTGACAAACATGCCCAGAACGGCGTCAAGGTCGGCATGAGGCCTCCCTGCAATCGGAGACCCGACAATCATATCTTCCTGTCCGCTTAAACGGGCTAACAGAACCGTGTACACACCAAGCAGCGTCATATACAGTGTGCATTTGTTTTCTTTCGCTAGCTTTTTCAACTGTGCTGTATGTTTTTCATTGATGACAAATGACACCCGGTCTCCGGAAAAGCTCCGCACCGGGGGACGCGGCTTATCAGCCGGCAATTCAAGCACGGGAATCTCACCGGCAAGCCGGTTCAGCCAGTACTCCTCTTGTTTCCGATATGCGGCGCCCGCCATAAATGATTGCTGCCAGACGGCATAATCTTTGTATTGAATCCGTAACGGCGGCAGACTTCTCTCAGCATACAGCTCACTGAATTCACGTATCAAAAGATTGACGGATACGCCGTCTGAAATAATATGATGCATGTCAGCTAAAAGCAGATGCCGATCTTTTTCTATTTGGACAAATCCCGCCCGGAAAAGGGGCGCTTTGCCGAGATCGAACGGCCGGATAAACGCTTCGGCTGATTGTTCTTTTGTAAATGCAAACGGCACTTCGTCATGAATTCTCTGCACGGGCAGGCCGTTTTTTTCTTCAAAGGACGTTCTGAGCGGTTCATGCCGCCGGATCAATTCCTTGAACACGGCTTCCATCCTGTCTCGGTCAAATGGCCCCTTCACCTCTAAAACGGCTGGAATGTTATAGCTGACACCGCCATTTTCAAGCTGGTGAAGGACATACATCCGTTTTTGGGCGGATGAGACAGGATATGTTTCTTTCGTTTCTGTCTTTTCTATGGATGCGAACGGGTTCTTCTGTTTCACTGATGATTTTGGCGAGTTCTCCTACAGTCGGATGGCTGAAGACATCGCTCAGCGGGATTTGCACACTGCACTCTTTAGCTATTTTTGCAACGAGTGCCGTCGCCTTTAATGAATGGCCGCCAAGCTCGAAAAAGTGATCGTGAACGCCGATCGGGCCGGTTTGAAGCACTTCTTCCCATATGCGGGTAAGCTTCAGCTCGGTCACATTCCGGGGAGCTGTATATCGACGGCCCGCTGCGTACGCCGAAGCTTCCGGAAGGGCCCGCTGATCGACTTTTCCGTTCGCAGTGAGCGGAATCGAGTCAACGAAAGCCCATTTGACCGGAATCATATAATCAGGCAGCTCTTTAGCCAAATCTCTTCGCAGCTGAGAAGGATCAGTCGCTTGTGAGACGCTGCAGTAAGCGCATAATTCATTTTCGCCCGACTCATTCGTTTGAATCAGAACGGCAGCTTCTTTCACGGCATGATGATTTGCCAGGACGGTTTCAATTTCCTTCGGTTCAATCCGGTACCCTCTGATCTTCACTTGATCATCTGTCCGGCCGATGTATTCAATTTGGCCGTCCGCACGCAGTCTTGCCAAATCTCCGGTCCGGTACATGACGGCGCCCTTTCTGAACGGATCGGGCAAAAATTTCTCTTCGGTCAGCGCCGGATTGTTCACATAGCCTCTTCCTGTATTCGCCCCGGAAATATACAATTCTCCCGCAATTCCGTGAGGCTGAAGCTGCCTGTTTTTGCTGAGAATATACATCTTGTTATGATGGATCGGTTTCCCGATCGGCGGATGTTCAGGTATGTCATCTCCCGCAGAAATCGTATACGTTGAAACCACATGAGTTTCTGACGGGCCGTAATGATTATGCAGATGCATACCGTGTAAACGGAGCGTCTGCCTGAACAAACGCGAAACGGTCAGCTGCTCCCCGGCCGTAATGACATGCTTCACACAGCGGGGAAAAGACTGTGCATAACCTTCTTCATTGAAAAGCATCTTGACAAACGCAGTCGGGAAAAACACCACTTCCGTGTTGTGCTGATCAATAAACGAAAACAGCTGAGAAACATCCCGTTTGATTGATTCCGGCACGATACAGAGGGTGCCGCCGCTCAAGAGTACTGAAAATAACTCCTGATAGCAGACGTCAAACGCCAAAGATGCGTACTGCAGCACATTTGTGCAAAAATCAATGTCTGTGTTCGTCAATTGGTGAGAAAGCAGGTTGGCCATATTTTTATGTTCGAGCAGCACGCCCTTCGGTTTCCCTGTCGTACCGGATGTATAAATCATATAAAGGAGGTCGTCCGCCGTATTAATGGATTGCACATTGCTTCCGTCCGCTTCCGTCCCGGCCTCTTCTATGTATGTAACTTGCAGCGTTTGTTCCGCGGGGACTGACTGATGCCGCTCTGTTACAACATGGACGCAGCCGCTGTTTTCAATGACATATCGGATACGCTCCTTTGGACTGCCCGGATCTATCGGGACAAAGGCGCCGCCCGCTTTTAAAATACCGAGAACAGCCGCCGCTAAAGAAGGGGAACGGCCGAGCATGACGCCTACCGGCTCCTCCCGCTTTAATCCGCGTTTTTGCAGCAGACGGGCCAGCTTATTAGCCGATTCATTCAGCTCTTTGTACGTCACTGACCCGCCTTCATACCGGATCGCGATTTGATCCGGCGTTTGTGCGGCCTGCCGTTCAAACATCGCATGAATCGTGTCATACTCAGGCATTTCAGTTTCTTCAGAAATCGGAGCAAGCAGCTGCTCTTTTTCCTCAGGAGTGATGATTTCAAGCTTGTCCGGCGTGATGTCCGGTTTGTCGAGAACTTGGGAGACGATGTGTGCCAAATGGCCTTTGATATTTTCGATAAATTGGCGGTCATACACGCTTGAATCGAATCTCATTTTCAAGTGAATCTCGTCACCCGGCGCCACCATCAGGTAAAAACTGTAATTGGTTTCGTCTTCCATGCTGAAATCATGGATGTGAAAAAGGTCTTTCGTGTCCCCCTTGCTGTTCAGCACATCAAGCTCCTGTTCAACCGGATAATTCTCAAAGACAAGAATGTGGTCAATTAAGCCTTGTTTTACCTGTGAATTCGCCTGTATGTCATAAAGCGGATGATAGCTGTAAGCCTGTCCTTTCAAAGCGTCCTTTTGCACGTTTTTGATCAGCTTTTGAAACGGGATGTCCGCCCCGCTGATCCGGACAGGCACGGTATTAATGAACAGGCCGATCATTCGCTCGATGCCTTCGATTTCAGACGGCCTTCCGGAAATGACAGAACCAAAAACCGCATCTTCTGTCTGGTTATACGCCTGAAGCAAAATGCCCCAGAGCGTGTGGAAAATGGTGCTCAGCGTGACCTCTTCTTTTACGGCCAGCTCTTTCAGCTTAGCCGTGTCCTCTTTTGAAAAGGAAAACGTCACTTCCTCTTGTCTGCTTTTACCGGCTTTTTTCTGCTTCGGCAGTACAGTCTGCTGCTCAAAGCCTTCAAGATACCGCTCCCAGTACGAAGCGGCTTTTTCTTTATCTTGCTCCATCAGCCACTTGATGTAGGTCCCGTACGGCACAGCGGGCTCAAGCGTTAACGGTGTCCGGCGGAGCCGCGAGGCGTATATCTGGAAGAACTCTTTCAGCACGATTCCGAGACACCAGCCATCCATAATGATGTGATGGAAACTCCATATGCACGTATATTCACATTCTCCGGTTTGAAGCAGCGTCACCCGCATCAGCATGTCTTTTTGCAGATGAAACCCTTTCTCACGGTCTCTTCGTTTGGCTTCTTCGATATACTTGATTTGATCAGCCTTATTTAAATTAGTGAGATTTTCCTCAATAATGCTGACGTTCCGCTCTTTTAATACGACCTGCTGCGGCACTGACACGTTCTGGCTGATAAAGATCGTTCTGAAAATATCATGTCTTTCGAAAAGGGCATGAACGCTCTCTTCAAACACGCGGGTGTCAACCTTCCCCGTTATTGAAAAGGAGGCCTGCTCGGCGTAAGCCTGTGATTCCTTTTGCAGGAGGGAATGAAAAAGCATTCCTTCCTGCATATAAGACAGCGGATAAATATCCTGAATTGCATTCTTTTTTGTCATGTTATAATCTCCCCGTCGCCTTTTTCTACAGTTCCTCGACAAAACTCGCTATGCTGTCCAAATCATCAGATGTTAACGTTTTGCTGCTAAAATCACTAACGGTTTTTTCTGCTTCCTCTTTGCCTGTGCAGTGCGCCATAATATCACGCAAATATTGCTGTAAAGTTTGCAGCAGATGTTCCATCGTTTCTTTGCGGAAGCGGCTCGGCGGATAGCTCAAACTGAAGTGCAGTTTATGTTGTGCAGCCATCGCGCTCATTTCCACCGCTTGTTCCCGCTGCCATGTCGGCGTGATGTCGTGCCCGCTCGCAAGACCGGATAAACTGAATGTGTGCTGATCTTCTGTATCATTGAATTGCCCTAAATAGTTAAAGCTGATTTCAGGCGCTTGTCTGAAGCGGATTGTTTTTTGTTCAGATGGTGTCATGTATTTTAAAATGCCGTAGCCTATTCCTTTATCCGGTATTCTTCCGAGTGTGTCTTTGACCGTTTTTACAGCCGTTCCAAGCTCAGCGCCTGCTGTGTTCAAGTCAATGAGCACCGGGTACATGGAGGTAAACCAGCCTACGGTGCGGCTGATGTCGAGCTCCGGCATGATGTGCTCTCTCCCGTGCCCTTCCATCGCGATGCGCAGTCTGCCGCCCCCTGTCCAGTCCCGTAAAGCCAAAGCTGCGGCAGTCAGAAGAATATCTTGCGTATCGGTATGGTAGGCCCGGTTGACCTGCTGAAGCAAAACGGACGTTTCTTCTTCTGTAAGCGTAAAGCTTACCGTTTGCCGAATGCTGTCGGCTCCCGTCTGATACTGCGGTTTTTCATAAGGAAGTTCGGCGGCTGTTTCCTCTTCAATAAAACGCCAATATTCTTCTTCACGCATCAGCTTGCTGCTTTTTGCGTATTCTGAAAGCCTTACGGCGTATTGCTTAAACGAATCGGTCTTTGGCGGAAGCTGGACCGGCTGACCTTTTACGGCTTGTGTGTAAGCGGCAGATAAATCCTCCAGCAGAATACGCCATGACACTCCGTCAACCGCCAGGTGATGTACGGTGATGAATAAATAATCCCCTGACCGGGTTTTGAACCAGCCGGCTTTTAATAACGGCCCTTTTTCAATATCCATCCGCTGTTGGAGCGCAGTAACTTCATCTTCTATTTCTCTTTCCCAAGTATCTGTCTCAGACAGATCCCAAATGTCCAAGCTGTACAGTTCATCTTTTTGAATACCGTGATTGATTTGTCTGATACTTTCGTTTTCTGAACTGACGGTGATCCGGAGTGCATCATGATGAATGACAAGATGCTCCAAAGCTTGTTTGAGCGGCTGTTTATGCAATGCGTCAGAGCTGAACATCATGACGGACTGATTGAAATGATTTCTGTTTTCCATCCGCTGTGATAAAAACCAGTGCTGAATGGGTGTCCAAGGTATGTCTCCTTCCACCGGCCGCTGATCGATGACTCTTTCCGCTTTCCGGATAAGAGGCGCGAGTTCCTTAATGGACGGATGCCGGAATAAGTCACTTGCCGTCATTTTCCGCCCATAGCGTCCGAGCCGTGCGGCAACTTGCAGCGCTTTGATTGAATCGCCGCCCAACTCAAAAAATGAGTCCTCAATCCCGACTTGTTTTGTGCCGAGCACTTCCTGCCAGATCACGGAAAGCTGTTCTTCAAGCTCATTGCGGGGAGCTGTGTACGCGGTTTGAAGCGCGAGCTGCGGTTCGGGCAGATTTTTCCGATCCAATTTACCGTTCGGCGTAAGCGGCAGCTTCTCAAGTTCCATCATATAGGCCGGAACCATGTAATTCGGCAGTTGCTTAGACAGTGAAGAACGCACTTTTTCTGTATCCATGTCCGCCTGCAGACTCATATATGCGATCAGTTCTTTATTGCCGGACTGCCCGGTTCTGACTGACACGGCAGCTTCTTTCACGCCGTCCAGGCTCCTCAGTGCGGCTTCAATCTCTCCCAGCTCGACCCGATAACCGCGGATTTTCACTTGATCATCCATCCGCCCGGCATATTCGATCGTTCCGTCCGGCAGCCAGCGGGCTAAATCTCCGGTGCGGTACATCCGTTCTCCTGGAACAAAAGGATTTGGGACGAATTTTTCTTCCGTCAGCTCAGGGCGGCCGAAGTATCCTCTTGCCACACCGTCTCCTCCAGTGCATAATTCGCCGATGACGCCGATCGGCTGCGGTGTTCCCCTGCTGTTTATGATATATGCGGTTGAATTTCCGACAGGGCGGCCGATCGGGATTGAATGATCGTATGATTGTTCAATCAAAAAGCAAGTCGAGAACGTCGTGTTTTCAGTCGGTCCGTATCCATTCCATACTGAGAGATGCGGCAGCGCATTCCGAACCCGGTTTACATGGCTCGGGGACAGTGCTTCCCCGCCGATAATCAATCGGGATAATCCGGAAAACACGTGTTCATTTTGTTCTGATAAATGGTTGAACAGAGACGATGTCAGCCACAGTGTCGTAATGCCGTTTTGCTGTATAAATGTTTCCAGAACATCAGAGTCGAGATAGGTTTCCTGGTCACTTACATATAAAGAAGCGCCGTTTAAAAGCGGACCGAATATTTCAAATGTCGTAACGTCAAATCCTAATGATGGGGTAGCGTCAGGAAAATGCGGATTTACAACGTTAAGGAAACCAAAATATAAAAAGTCTAATTTCTCGGTGTTATAAGTGAAAAATTAGGCTTTAGTTACTTCATTAAAGCGCCTGATTGTTGAAGACTAAAGTTTATATTCACCAAGAAAATTGATGTGCTCTTATCCTAACAAATTTTATTTAGGACTTACATGTATGCCTTCACTCTCTCGCCAATCTGCGTAAAGTATACGCTTTACATTATCATATCCATTGGTAGTTAATTGGTTATCTAACCACTGTTGATCAAATCCGAGTTCATGTAAATTATCCCATAAAATTTCCCCATCTATAATTAACGATGTTGGGAGGTCTACTGGACTTTCTGGAAGATTGAGATCTGGTTTTTGATACTTGGATTTTAATAATAAACTTATTTGCCCATTAGCTTCCAATATACCGTATTTGACTTCGCGAACTGAAAAGACATTATTTTGACGGAGTATACTCAATACTTGATTTACATCTCTGTCCATAACACCATCTCGAATGATGATGTTAGGATTGCCTAATAAGAGAGAACGTGTCGATTTATTTTTTAGAGTCATAAACTCTATTCCCAACATAAGAAACGTCCACAATCCGATGGCATATAAAAAATGAAAAATCCCTACCTTATCTTCATAAATGTTATTTCCTAAAAAATCTCCAAGTACTAACACAAAAACTAAGTGAAACGGGGTTTAACTGATAGATGGATGTTCTGCCTGTTATGATAATGATAAAAAATAAAGTTGCAAAACCTACTATGACTTTGATTGTCAGTAAACCCAAAAAAACTTCACCCAAAATTTATTCCTCCATTTTATATTTCACTCGATTTCAAAAATCCTCATGTTTTAAAATATTTATATTACAACATGTAAGCTAATTAAAATCAGAAAGATAAATAATACCGGTTTTTTCAACTTATAATAATGGAGAAAGCACGCGAGCACCCTGTTCAACAATGCGCTCGGTCAGGGATCGTTGCAACAAGTCTTCAATTCTTAATGGTACAGAATCAGTAAGATCCCTCTCGAACTGCTCTGTGAGTTCCCTTGCCACATCAGCACTGTACACGACTTGACACACCTCATAATTCAGGCGAAAACTTCTCATATCATAGTTTGCTGAGCCTACGGCAGCAATCTCCTCATCGATGGTCAACACCTTCGCATGTATCATTCCTTTGTCGTACTGGTAGATTTGAACTCCAGCTTCTATAAGTTCTCCGTAATAAGTACGGCTTGCAAGACCCACGATTTTTTGATTATTGTGGCGAGGAACCAGCAATCTTACACGGACACCACGAGTTACTGCTGTCTTTAATGCCATGATAATATCCGTTTCTGGTACAAAATAGGGTGTTGTTAAATCAATAGTCTTGGTCGCCTGTGTTATACATATAAAGTAAGCTTGCCGAATGACTGGGGTAGGAATTCCAGGGTTTCCTTCCAACGTATGGATATACGCTTTATGCAATGTCCTAGTTTTTCCGGATATGTCCATTTCTTTATCATCAAGGGTGCTCAACTCTGATCCCAATTCGGCTGACCATTTGGAATGATCTGCTCTGCCGATTGAATTGATTTTCGTTACCTCTGATTTTGTTTTCAAATTTGTTTTTGATTTTATCCTTTCCGGCACAGCGATTTCCCAATGAACATCAAAAACAGTCTGCAAGTCGCCTGTTGCTTCCCCTATAATTTGCAAATGAGTGTCCCTCCAAAATCCTACGTCTGGCTTTAATCCTGTATATTCATACCCAACGTTCATACCGCCAGTAAAGGATTCCTTTCTGTCAATCGTCACAATCTTACAATGATCCCGATAATTCCAATTGGACAAAATCCAGGGAAATCGCAGAGGAAATATTGTCCTGCATTCTATCCCTGCTTCAACCATCTGCCGGATTTTTTCACGCGGGAATTTATAACTCCCCAAGCTATCTCTCATAAAACGAACCTGCACTCCATTTAATGCTTTTTCGATTAGCAGTTCTGTGATTCGATTACCAATTTGGTCGTTCCGATAGATGAAATATTCCAGATCAATGGTTTCTTGGGCTTTTTGCAGGGATACAAGGAGTTGATCATATTTTGCTATCCCATTGTTAAACACTTGGACTTGGCCCATTCGAAGCCCATTCACAGTGAAATGCCGTAAAGCATTGGCAATTACCGATGCTGAAGCACCGAATGTCTCAGGTAATTTGTTAGATTCATTTTTAGAACAGGTCAATCTTTTTCGATGAATAAACTTAGGGTTTGATATGCTAAGATATAGCCAGAAACCAATGACAGGTAAAAAAAGGACGATTATTATCCAATTCAAAGCCTTGGCAGGCCGACGAACTTCCCAAATTGCTATGAATAAGATAAAGAACGTATTTAACAGGTATAGATAAAAAATCCACTCCAACTGGAATCCCTCCTTCTGTTACTCTTAACATGTACAAACTATGTAACCAGTATACGTATGGATATGAAGGGATTGTCTGTTATATATTATGGACTACCTTTATAAGAACTTGTATAAGATATTAAGAACGAAAAAAAGAGAATTAAGGTTGGGAAAGTTCTGACATCAAGAAAGGCGTAATGATCTGGGCACTGTCCTAACTAGAGACTTAGTGATTTTGAAAATTACCATCTGGTAAATTCCTAAATATAGGTATAATTTTTTATAAATTTGGAAAATGAAAGTGGTAAATGCAATAAGAAGTAAATAAGAGAAAACATTAATTTATATTGGGAGGAAATCGTCTTAAAATTAGTCGTTAACATCTTTTTTGTTAATGGTTAATGAATGATCGGTATCTCTAACAGCAGCATAAAAAAAATCTTTGATTTGAAGATATCCCTTTGCCTTTAGTTCTTCCTTTAACCACTTTTCATTTTTGTTGATAAATTTTAATTTACGCTTTTGCACTTTCCCTTCAATGACAACGGCTATGGGTAATCCGCGGTATTCCACTTTCATATGTAAATCTTTTGGAGTAATAGGAACTAATTCTTTTCTTGGAAAAATGCTAATTTCACCTGTTGCTTCCAAAATCGCATATTCATTATCGTGAATATCCGGATATCCTGTTGTTCTTAAATTAGACAACAGCTCAGGTAAAGGATATCTACTTTCCTTTAACTTTCGATTAAGATAAAAAAAGAATCGCTCCAAAATCATGAGGGGTAAGTTGGGCTAGAGCTGATTTCCCTAAAATATTTACTGCTACAATAAACACAATATAGATAAAAATAACTTTAACTAAAAAAATAGACACTTCTAACACCTCGTAAAAAAAATTCACCTTAGTCCGAAATTGGACTAAGGTTTTTAAACTTATTTCAATTAAAAATGGTATCTTTTTTTCGTCATGTATGAATCTAAGCTAAATCCTTATCCTTTTAAAATAGGGGTCACTTTATCAATGGCTTCTTGTAATTTTTCACTGTTTAACCTATACATTTGTTTGGCGTCTTTTGATTCCGTTCCAAGAGCAAATAGTTCTAAGTCTGCTTGACATTTTTTCAAGGTTGAAAGAATTAAGGGTCTTTCTTGTGGGGGTGCGACTTGTAATTTATCGTCAAACAGATCAATCGTTAACTCTCCGTAAGAATTAACCTGTCCCAGAAATACATTTTCAATCGTTACCCCTAGTTTTTCTAATTCAGTTTGTAACCAAGCCCGACTTCGTCCAATCGTGGCTAGTGGTTCATCCATTATTGTACCATCCATAATAATGGTCTGAGGCTCCTTGATTGAAGCAACCTTCAAGTTTATATCCTTTGCTGTTAAAGGTTGATTTTCTTTCTTTAGCATCACAGATAAATCACCTGTTGCCTCTAAAACAGCAAATTCTACATCAGAGACTTGAAAGACATCCTTCTTGCGAAGGAGATCTAACAGTTCATCTGTCGTATATCTTTCCTTTTTTAAATTATCTTCCATAATCTTCCCATCTTTGATAAATACAGTTGCTTTTCCTTCTATAAAATTGCGAAAACGTTTACTTTTTAATGAAATTAAACCAGCGAAAAAGGGAATAGCCGCAAAAATGACAATTCCAATAATTCCGTGAAAAATGTTCCGTTCAAGTCCTATAGTTACTTCTGCACCAATATTCCCAATAGAAATACCGGTGACATATTCAAAGAAAGTTAGTTCGGAAATTTGCTTTTTCCTTAACCATTTTGTAACGAAAAATAAAAGAGCAACAAATAATGCTGAGCGTACAGCTACATCTAACCATTCAGGCACTGCTTACACCTCCTGTAAATATAGTTTTTCTAGAAACCTTTGTACTGAAGTTCCTCTCCTTCTAGTTCTCCTACTCTTTTTTTTAAATCTTTTGTTACTTCGTGTACTACCATCATAGCCTCATGCAAAGTTCGCTTCGATTCATCATCAAGAGTCCGTAATGCTAAACTTGAGAGACTTGCTTCTACCCCTTTTAGACTGGCAAAACACTGTTTAACATCTGATCCTACTGTCATCCTAATTCTCCTTATCCTTTTGGCTTAAAAATTAAAGCTCCTATCATGCCGAAAACAATGGCAGCTGAAATACCAGAACTAGTTACTTCAAACATTCCTGTCAGTATACCAACTAACCCATGTTTTTCTGCTTCCTGCATCGCACCATGAACAAGCGAATTCCCAAAATTTGTAATCGGAACGGTAGCCCCTGCCCCAGCAAAATCAATCAAAGGCTCGTATAGTCCAAATCCATCTAAAAGCGCCCCAATCACTACAAGAGCACTTAAGGTATGACCTGGTGTCAATTTAAATACATCAAACATAATTTGCCCAATGATACAAATTAAACCGCCTACGACAAAAGCCCAAAAATAGATCATGTTAATTGTTCACCTCCGTATTCAATTGACACTGCATGGGCGATACAAGGAATTGTTTCATTTTGCTGAAAGGACAACGGTGAAAGCAAAGCACCTGTAGCCACAACTAACATGCGTTTAAATTCACCATTTTTCATGCGGTTTAATAAATGCCCATAAACTACCGTTGCTGAACAGCCTGCACCGCTTGCCCCTGCAAGAACGGGTTGTCCTTCCCGATAAATCATAAGGCCACAATCTTGGTATTGTTCTTCACTAATAGGAGTTCCATGCTTTTTAAATAGATCCATGGACACTTCCTGTCCGATTTGGCCAAGGTCACCGGTTACAATTAAATCGTAATAAGATGGCTCAACATTTCGTTCCTTTAAATGGGCTTCAATGGTATCAACCGCAGCTGGCGCCATAGCTCCTCCCATGTTAAATGGATCTGTCAATCCCATATCGATTACACGACCAATTGTGGCAGATGTGACATGAGGTCCTTCCCCAGAATCACTTAATAGGGCTGCACCTGCACCAGTAACCGTCCATTGTGCCGTAGGTGGCTTTTGTCCACCATACTCAGTTGGATACCGAAATTGTTTTTCAACAGCTGTATCATGACTGGAAGCTCCTGTTAACAAATATTTCGCTCCTTTTGTATTTACAATATAAGCACCTAGAGCCAGTCCTTCCATCGAGGTAGAGCAAGCACCGAATAAGCCAAAATAAGGCGCTCCAATCGTTCTGCTAGCGAAACTTGTTGGGGTGATTTGATTGATTAAGTCCCCAGCTAGGATAAATTGAACTTGATCCTTTTGTATGCCCCCTTTTTCCATGGCTTTTTGGCAAGCCTCTTCAAAAAGGATTTTATGTGCTTTCTCATAGGAATCCTGCCCAAGCCATAAATCAGCATGAAGAGTATCGAAATCATCTGGGATAGCACCATTGGCTTCAAATGGTCCACCAACGGTTCCAGTGGAGATAATGACAGGCTTTTGTTCGAAGATCCATGTACGATGACCTGCTAGCATTATAAACCACCCCACTGGATTAAAGTGGTTTTAATTAAGGCAATGACAAAAGCAGAAAAAACACCAAATAAAATAACCGCCCCCGCTAATTTAAATATGTTGCCACCTACGCCCAGTACAAATCCTTCGCTTCGATGCTCAATGGCAGGCGATATAACCGCATTGCCAAAACCTGTTACAGGTACAGCTGTTCCAGCCCCACCAAATTGGGCCATTCGATCATATACGCCAAAACCAGTAAGAAGCATTGTAATAAAAATTAACGTACCCACCGTCGGATTTCCGGCCGTTTGCTCAGTAAAATCGAAATAATAAATGTAAAAGTCTGAAATAAGCTGACCAATCAAACAAATAAGTCCACCGATTAAAAAGGCCTTAATACAATTTTTAACAACCGGTCTTTTGATCTCTCGTTGTTTTTGCAATTTTTGATATTCCTGTTGCACAGGAGTAAGTTGTTTCTTTTGATTGTTAGACATAACTCGATCCTTCCTCTTTAGGTTTGTTCCTTCATAAGACTTTTCAGTTTGTTCAAATCATTTTTTAAGTTCTTCTTATTCATATCGTTTTTTTTCAGTCTTTGCTCGACCTTTTCAAGTTCCCAGAATATTTTTTTATCAGTCGAAACAAAAACTTTATAGTCGGGATATTTTTTTTCTAAGTCGGATTTTACTGACTTCTCGATACTCTTTAATCGAAATCGATCAAAATTCTCAACTTTAATCGCTGCCATAAGCTCTTTATCAGTATTCACAGCTTTTACGTCTGTAATATCTTCCTTGGCAATTATCTTTTCTTTCGCATGATTGGCAACGGATTGATCAATTGGCTTACTTGTATGTACTTGCGAAATACCAAAAGTACTATTACCTTGAATAAATTCATTTTGATTACCATTACATCCTGATGCGAAACCAATGACCATTATAATAAAAAGTAGTTTTTTCAATGTGGTTATTTTATCTTTCAAAAAAATCACCTCCATGTTTTTCCATTATTTGAACAGCTGAAAAAGGTTGGTTAAGAGGCCAACCTTTTTTCGCCTTACTAATTACTGTTGTTTGTATTGAGGTTCTTCTTGTTCGATTTGTTGAACACGTGGTTCAATGCTGTCTACAACGGATTGGGTTTGCTTAGCTGCATCTTGGTAAAGTTGCTTAGCTTGTTGATTATCTGTACTAAGAGCAAATGTTTCAAAACTTGCTTGAGCACTTTTCAATCCTGCTAGAGCTGTTTTAACGTCATTTATTACTGTCATGATAATTTCCTCCTTCTTGAATTTTTTTTTACTCTTTTATTTTGCTTTATGGAGAATTTTTTATTCAATGATTTTTGGGAAATTTAAATCTAAATTATTTTTGACGTATAGCTCCATTTTTTCGATAATAACCCCTTTTCCATATCCCCATCATTTCTTCTATTTCTCGTTGACAGCAATAGCTCTTATAACTTTTCATTTTTTCTTTTCTCAACTTCAATTTCTTTTACACCCCTACCTTTATAAAATAAGATGATTGTATTTCCTGAAAGGACTAATATTTTTCCCATTTTTCGGATATTGTCCCAAAGTTTTAAGAGTTTCTCCCTCTTAATCATCCTATTTATGGGTATTTAACATTGAAAATGTAATAACAAAGATAAACGCATGCATTTGTCGCCGTATTAAGGTTTGTCTAATACATAAAAAGGAACTGTTTTGTTATTAAACATCAAATTTTTCATACATTTTAGAAGGTGAAAAAATGACAACAAAACAAAAAAGGAAATCCTTTCAACGTTTAACGTTAAAACCAAAAAAGGACATTGAAGAAATAAAACTTGGGATTAAACTGGGAGAAAAAAAGGAAACCAAAAATCCGAGATTGGGCGAAAGAGATGTATAGCTATATTTGATGGGGATTAATACAGAATTACAGGTAGGTGACATTGTCAAATTAAAAGTTGAAGATGTGAAAGGGAAAAATTCTTTTATATTCTGGAAGGCAAGACAACAAAAAACAGAAAGTAAATATTAGTATGCTATCTAATAGAATTGATAAAAAAATTGGATACATAATTGTTTCAAACTGGTAGAGACCATATGTATGAGCAGCAATTAATGTTCCATATTTTTCGTGGGTCAGGCAAACTCTTGTTCATCTAGACAGTAGGCTGATTGATTATTGATGCTTCTTTCTTAACAAAACACCTAAGTGATTCTCTGTGCATATACTGTATCATTACTACAGGATTATGATTAAATACAACTCAATCCATACATAAAATAATCAAGGAGAGGTTAATTTTGAAAATTCCAAAGACAGCCAAAGTTAGTATCCCCTTTCCATCCGTATGGGGGATTGATGCTTCTATTGCGGGGAGATCCATTATTAGAGGTATACTTACCATTGATTCCATTGTAGACAACAAAGTAGTAGGTACAGTTAATTTTCGTGGTATACCTATTCCGATTAATGGGTATTGGGACGAAAGCGCTAAACAAATAAGTTTCGATTCACCATATGCCTCCTTTTTTGGCAACTTGACAATAATTGATGAGACCGCTATAAGCATTCGGCATTTCATTTTAAGTGGACGGTTTATAATGAAACCTCCCTCTTTGCTGGCTGGTGAATACGGAAATTGGATTGCTACAACCTTTACAACCCGTTTGGGACCTCCCATATATACTAATGTTTTACCACCTGCTGGTGCCTTTTCAGTCTCAAGTATGCTCTTGGGACAGCAATTGTTTTAATTAGACCATGACTTTATAAAAACAACCTTCCTTTGTGACTAAGGTTGTTTTTTAAAAGTGTTCTCGAAAAATACAGCCTTGCTTTAAATCTGAGTTTAGCGTATATCTCCGTTAAAATGTACTCGGAACCCTTTGATGATCGTGCCTAGTTAGATAAACAAATATTGATACTTCCTTATAGAAATAGCCTGCTTGGTTAGGTACGTTGTTTCACAATCCCCGGAAATTTTTAATATAAGTAATGAATGCTTATTTTTTTCCTTCCGATAGCTTTCTATATAAAGAAGCTCTAGATACATTTGTAATTTCACAAATTTGATTTACAGTCATATTTCCTTCTTTATATAGCTTTACTGCATAATTCATTCCTGCGTGATTTTTATGATATTTCTTTAACCGTCCTTTAAACTTCCCTTCTTTCTTTGCGAGCTCAATTCCTTCACGCTGACGCATACGAATAAGGTCTCGCTCTAATTGGTTAACACCAGCCATTACCGTAATTAAGAATTGGCTATATGGATTATCTTCTGATAAATCTAGCCATGTATCCTTAAGTGATTTTAAGCTTGCCTTTTTATTTCGTATTAAATCAATCAATTCAAATAAATCTTGCGTACTTCGAGTGATCCGAGTTAAATCTGTAACATAAATAATGTCACCTTCCTGTAAATCCTCTAACATTTTTTGAAGTTGTTCACGATCTTTTGTGGCTCCTGAAATTTTTTCTTCATAAATAATATCCATTCCAATTTCGTTCAATTGCCGAAATTGCCTTGAAGGATTTTGGCTAGTCGAACTGACGCGTACATAACCGATTTTCTGCAAAATTTCACCTCGTTTTTGAGACAAGTCTTATGAGACACTCTTAACTATGATTTTATCAGTCTACTATACTTGTATCAATAGAGTACACTCTATTGATATATAATTGAACTAATTAACTGAATAATTATGGAAATGGGATGATACTGAATGAAAATTGCGAGAGGTAGAGAATTGCTTACACTGGAACAGAGGCAGGATTTTATGCAAATCCCTGAAGATGAATGGATATTGGGGACCTACTTCACTTTTTCCAAACGGGATTTAGAAATAGTTAATAAGCGAAGGAGAGAAGAAAACCGTTTAGGGTTTGCTGTTCAATTAGCTGTTCTTCGGTATCCCGGTTGGCCATACACTCATATCAAAAGCATCCCGGAATCAGTCATACATTATATATCGAAACAAATCGGTGCCACTCCATCTTCGATTAGTCTTTATCCTCAAAGAGAAAATACACTTTGGGATCATTTGAAAGAACTTCGAAGTGAATACGACTTTGTAACTTTTACTCTAAGAGAATATCGAATAGCATTTAAGCATCTTCATCAATTAGCTTTTGAAAATGGCGATGCCATACATCTACTACATGAATGTATAGATTTTCTAAGAAAAAACAAAATCATACTGCCTGCTATTACTACACTTGAAAGAATGGTGTGGGAGGCAAGGGCAATGGCTGAAAAGAAACTGTTTAATACTGTTAGTCAATCTCTTACAAATGAACAAAAAGGAAAGCTTGAAGAGATCATTACTTCGCAGCATCCATCCGAATCCAATAAAACGATATTGGGTTGGTTAAAGGAACCGCCGGGTCATCCTTCACCCGAAACATTTCTAAAAGTAATAGAACGACTCGAATACATACGAGGAATGGAATTAGAAACGGTACAAATTAGTCATTTGCATCGCAATCGCCTGTTTCAACTATCTCGCTTAGGCTCAAGATATGAGCCATATGCATTCCGTGACTTTCAAGAAAATAAGCGATATTCGATATTAACCGTCTATTTATTACATCTTACTCAAGAGTTAACGGATAAAGCTTTTGAAATTCATGATAGACAAATACTTAGTCTGTTATCAAAAGGCCGTAAGGCTCAAGAGGAAATTCAGAAACAAAACGGTAAAAAGCTGAATGAGAAAGTTATACACTTTACGAACATCGGACAAGCTTTAATCAAAGCAAAAAAGGAAAAATTAGACGTTTTTGAGGTTTTAGAATCCGTTATCGAATGGAATTCTTTTGTCTCTTCGGTCGAAGAAGCTCAGGAGCTTGCACGCCCTGACGACTATGATTATTTAGACTTACTGCAAAAACGATTTTATTCACTTAGAAAATATACGCCAACGCTATTAAGGGTATTGGAATTTCATTCTACAAAAGCAAATGAGCCACTTTTACAAGCTGTTGAGATTATCCGTGGAATGAACGAATCCGGAAAGCGAAAAGTGCCTGATAACTCACCTGTGGATTTTATTTCAAAACGTTGGAAAAAGCATTTATACGAGGATGATGGTACAACAATCAATCGTCATTACTATGAAATGGCTGTTTTAACAGAACTTCGGGAGCATGTTAGGGCAGGAGATGTTTCCATTGTTGGCAGCAGACAATATAGAGACTTTGAAGAATATTTGTTTTCAGAAGATACATGGAATCAAACGAAGGAGAATACAAGATTATCAGTTAGTTTATCATTCGAGGATTATATGACGGAGAGAACCAGCAGCCTTAACAAAAGGTTAAAGTGGTTAGCTACCAATTCCAACAAGTTAGACGGGGTTTCTCTTGAAAAAGGAAAGCTGTCAATTGAACGCTTAGAAAAAGATGTTCCAGAAGAAGCAAAAAAATTTAGCGCAAGCCTGTATCAGATGCTACCAAGAATAAAATTAACCGATTTACTGATGGATATTGCTTATATAACAGGATTTCATGAGCAATTTATTCATGCTTCCAATAATCGAAAACCGGATAAAGAAGAAACAATTATTATTATGGCTGCTCTTTTAGGAATGGGAATGAATATTGGTTTAAGCAAAATGGCTGAAGCAACACCCGGACTTACATATAAGCAATTGGCCAATGTATCACAATGGCGCATGTATGAAGATGCAATGAATAAAGCCCAAGCCGTATTAGTAAATTTTCATCACAAATTGCAATTGTCCTCCTATTGGGGAGACGGTACAACATCCTCGTCCGATGGTATGAGAATGCAGATAGGCGTTTCATCGCTACATGCAGATGCAAACCCACATTATGGAACTGGAAAAGGAGCCACCATCTATCGTTTTACAAGTGATCAATTTTCTTCTTATTACACAAAGATTATTCATACTAATTCAAGGGATGCGATTCATGTTTTGGATGGTTTGTTACACCATGAGACGGATCTAAATATAGTAGAGCATTATACAGACACGGCTGGTTACACAGACCAAATATTCGGACTGACCCATTTATTAGGATTTAAATTTGCTCCAAGAATACGAGATTTATCAGACTCGAAATTATTTACAATAGATAAGGCAAGTGAGTATCCAAAATTAGAAGTCATTTTACGTGGACAAATAAATACAAAGGTCATTAAAGAGAATTATGAGGATGTTTTGCGATTAGCTCATTCTATAAGGGAAGGAACAGTTTCAGCATCCCTTATTATGGGGAAATTAGGTTCTTATTCAAGACAAAACAGCTTGGCTACAGCCTTACGTGAGATGGGCCGAATAGAAAAAACGATCTTTATTTTGAATTATATTTCGGATGAATCATTAAGAAGAAAAATACAAAAAGGATTGAATAAAGGAGAAGCCATGAATGGACTGGCAAGAGCTATTTTCTTCGGAAAACAAGGAGAGCTTAGGGAACGAACCATACAGCATCAATTGCAAAGAGCCAGTGCCTTAAACATCATTATCAATGCCATCAGTATCTGGAATACTTTACATCTAACAAAGGCAGTTGAATATCAAAAACGGTCAGGTAGTTTTAATGAAGAATTATTGCACCATATGTCACCTCTAGGTTGGGAACATATTAATTTACTTGGAGAATACCATTTTAATTCGGAGAAAATGGTCTCGTTAGATTCTTTAAGACCCTTGAAACTTTCTTAACGTTGTTAAAACTGGGGGAATAGTCGGGGAAATGGGCTTAGCGTTGTAAATCCGCATTTTCCTGACTGTACCCCATGATGAAGTAAACAACAGTCTATCTTCCGGCGTAAAATCAATATAATTGCTGTTTTTCACAAGGCGGATCACGCTTCGCTGTTCAATCATGACGCCTTTTGGCGCACCTGTTGATCCGGACGTATAAATCATGTAGGCCAATGATTCAGGTCCGCCGAGCGGTTCGGGATTTTCCGAACTCAAGCCGGCCTTTGTTTGAATATCCTCTATGAATAAACGTTTTCCTGAAAGCGGCAGACCGTCAAGTTTATCAGATTGGAGAAGAATATCAGCTTTACAGTCTTTAAGCATCCATTCAGCCCGTTCCCGCGGCACATCGTCACCGATAGGCAAGTAGGCGCCTCCCGCTTTTAATATTCCGAGGATTCCGGAGGCAAGCTCTGTTGTGCGGCCGGTTAGTAAGGCGACAACGCTTTCCGGACCGACGCCATTTGATCGGAGAGCCGCCGCTATTCTGTTAGCCCGTTCGTTCAGCTCACGGTATGTCAAGATTTGTCCATCATATACAACTGCCCGGGCATCGGGGGTTTCTTTTGCCTGCCGCTCAAATAAACGGCTGATGGTTTCGTGTCTTGGGTAATCGCTTTTCGTCTGATTAAACTGATAAATGACGCGATTTGTTTCAGCATCATCCAGTACGTGAATGTCACCAAGCGGTATAGTTTGGTCTTCAATTACTTTTGTAAGAATACGGGTAAAATAAGAAAGCCATTTTTCGATTGTCTGTTTTTGATAGATATCTGTATTGAATTCAAAGTCAAAGCTGATGGAACCGTCAGACCCTTCTGCCGCGTAAAGCGTGGCATCAAACTTTGCGGTTTTATGACTTGTATCCGCAGCTTGAGCCAAATGCAGCTTATTTAACACCAGGGATTCACGCTCCATATTTTGGAGCACAAACATAACGTCAAACAGCGGATTGCGGCTCATGTCCCGCTGCACGCCGAGCCGTTCCACAAGCTCCTCAAACGGATAGTCCTGATGCTCATACGCCTCAAGCGCCGCCTGGCGGACTTCCGCCAAATAATCGGTAAACCGTTTGTCTCCTTTCGGCTCCGTTCTGATGGCCAGCGTGTTGACGAACATGCCGAGAATCGGTTCAAGGTCTTTGTGCGGACGCCCGGCAATCGGCGAGCCGACGATGATGTCTTCCTGTCCGCTCAATCGCGCGAGTAACGTATTGTACGCGGCGAGAAGCACCATATACAAAGTGGAGCCGTGATCCCGGGCGATGCGGTGAAGGCCGGATGCCGTTTCAGCGTCAAGCGTGCATGATACGCTGCCGCCCGCAAAGCTTCTGACAGCCGGACGGGGCTTGTCAGCCGGAAGCTCAAGCACCGGAAGCTCTCCTTCTAGCCGCTTCAGCCAATAGGCTTCCTGCTTCTGGTATCCTTCTTTCTCCTGAAACGACCGCTGCCAGACGGCATAGTCTTTATATTGAAGGCGCATCGGCGCAAGCGAACGGCCTGCGTACAGCTCGCCGAATTCTTTAATCAAGGTGTTGACGGACACACCGTCAGAAATAATATGATGCATATCCGTTAATAAAAGATGACGTTCATCCGATTCTTTCACGAGGGCCGCACGGAAGAGCGGCCCTTCCTCCAGACAAAACGGCCGGACGAATGCGTCAGCTGACTCGGCCTCATCGAGCTGAAACGGCACGCTGTCATGGATGCGCTGCACCGGTTCGCCGTCAGGCCCCGTTTCAAAGGACGTTCTGAGCGACTCGTGCCGCTCCACAAGCTGCCGGAATGTCTCCTCCAGCCGGCCGCGGTCAAGCGGGCCCGTCAGTTCCAGCACAGCCGGCATATTGTAGCCGACACCGCCGTCTTCAAGCTGCTGGAGCACATACATCCGTTTCTGCGCCGAAGACACCGGGTAGGTATCTTGTGTTTGCGCAGGCTGAATCGCTTCATACGGGCTCTCTTCCAAGTCCTGAATAACCGAAGCGAGCTCTTCCACCGTCGGCCGGGCGAAGATGTCCTGTAACGGCACCTGAACACCGAACTCCTTGGCGATGCGGGAGACGAGAGCCGTCGCTTTTAACGAATGGCCGCCCCGCTCAAAAAAGTGATCCCGGATGCCGACGGGTCCGTTTTTCAGCACCTCTTCCCAAAGGGCGCAAAGCTTCATTTCCGTGACGTTCCGCGGGGCTGTGTACGCCCGTCTGTCTGCCGATCTGCCGGGAGCCGGCAGCGCGCGGCGGTCAAGCTTTCCGCTCGGCGTGACCGGCCATTCGCTCATCTCTATAAACTGAGCCGGCATCATGTAGGCCGGAAGGCGTGCCGCAAGCTCCGCCCGCACGTCATCGCTTTTTCGTCCTTCAATATAGGCGTAAAGTGCGGTTTCGCCGTGTTCGGTCCGGGCGGTGACCGCCGCCTCACGAATGCCGTCGATGCGCCGGATCGCCGCTTCGATCTCCCCCGGTTCAATCCGGTAGCCGCGGACTTTCACTTGTCCGTCTGAACGGCCGAGCCATTCGACAAGGCCGTCTTCTGTCCATCGTGCGATATCACCCGTCTGATACATGCGTTCTCCCGGATAAAACGGATCATCGAGAAAACGCTCCTCCGTCAGCTCAGGCCGGTTCAGATAGCCGCGGGCCACTCCTGTCCCTGCGATGTACAGCTCTCCTGCCACGCCCGCAGGCTGGATGGTTCCCCCGCTATCTAATACATACAGACGGGCACCAGGAACGGGTTTTCCGATCGGAAGCCGCGTCCGTCCGCTGTCCCGTTTTCGGTCACAGACGTAAAAGGCCGCATCGACCGTCGCTTCTGTCGGTCCATAGCCGTGAATAAGCATGGTCTCAGGCAGAAGATCGGCAAACCGGGAAGCCGTAAGCGGGGAAAGAGCTTCCCCTCCGGCAAACACGCGTGTCAGTGTTCTGCCGAGGCGTGTTCTTGTTTCTGCAGGCTCTGTTTCCAGCGCGTCTAAAAAGCTGTTGACCATCGCCGGAATAAAATGCGCGGTCGTCACCTTTTCTGAGGCAAACGCTTCAATCATCCGCACAGGATCTTTCTCCCATCCGGCAGGAAGCAGATACACGGAAGCGCCGGACATCGTCCACCAAAACAATTGCCAGATGGAAGCATCGAATGAAAAGGATGATTTCAGCACGATGATGTCCTCTTCCGTTAACGGGAACTGCCCTTGCATCCCTGATAAAAAGGCGGCGGCTTGACGGTGTTCAACAGCCACTCCCTTCGGTGTTCCCGTCGAACCGGACGTATAAATGATATAAGCGAGCGAATCAGCATCCGCTTCGTCAGAGACAGCCCCTGTCTCCGTCTCGCCTGTCAGAGAAGAAAGAGACACTTCAAGCGTCTCGCCGGAAAAACCGGAAACGGATAACCCCGGCTGTGCAAGCAGGAGACAAGCGCCGCAGTCATCGAGCATATAACGCAGCCTGTCCTCAGGATACTCCGGGTCAAGCGGCACGTAGGCGCCGCCCGCTTTTAACACGGCAAGCACAGAAACCACCATCTCCGGCGAGCGTTCAGCGAGCACGCCGACCATGCTTTCTTTGCGGACGCCTTTTTGTCGGAGCCAAACAGCGAGTCTGTCTGTGTACTGGTCAAGCTCGGCGTACGTCAGCATACCGCCCGGAAAACAAAGCGCCGGACGATGCGGCGAAAGCGCGGCACGGCGGGTGAACAGCCCGTGAAGCGTCGGAGCCGGCGGTTCAACCGCTTCTGTACGGTTAAACGAAGATAACACCCGTTTCTTTTCTTTTTCATCCGCCATATCAATATGCCGAATCAGCCGGTCTGGATTTCTAACGGCATTTTCAACGATCGTCAGCAAATGAGTTTGAATGCGTTTAATTGATGTTTCAGTAAATAAAGCGGATTGGTAATCAAAATTCAGCTCAATCAATCCCGTATCTGTCCGCTCCTTAATTAAAATGGAGAGCTCGTTTGCGGTATGTCCGCTGAAAAACATGGCCGTTTCATAATCGAAACCTTCTGCCTGACGCCACGCGAGAGGCTGGTATTGCATCGAAATCCCGATGATATTTTGCAGGTCATGATGAGTCTGCCTTAATTCATTCACAAAAAGATTAGATTGTAAGGATATTTCTGGTGCCGCATAACAGACAGCTGCTCTTTTCCTACGCTGCGGACAAAGGACAGGAACTCTGCATCAGGATCTGCCGTCATTCTGATCGGCAGTGTGCTGACGAACATGCCGAGCATATCCTTTTCGAGCCTGGAGCCCCGGTTTCCGTAATAAGTGCCGATGGCAATATCCTTTTTAGCCGTCAGACGGCTGATGCATATGTATAACGAAGCCATAAACAGAGAGATGATGCTGATATTATTTTCTTTGCAAAAAAGCCGGATTGATTGTTCTAAGGAGTGAGAAAGAGTGATTGTATCTCTGGAAGCCGCAGTGCTTTGTCTAAGATGAGAGGTTCGTTCCGCCAGTGAAAGGTGTTCCGGAACGGTTCGGTATGTTTCAGTCCAAAATGAACGGTCCTTTTGAAAACGGGAAGACTGTAAGTATTGCTGTTCTTTTTCCATGTAGCTGAGATAGGAAGGCCTGTGATGTTCAGCTAAATCCTCGCCCCGCATGATCTTTTGGTAGATATCAATGAGCTGGTTGCCGAGCAGGTTGAGCGAGATGCCGTCCATGATAATATGGTGAAATTTTGAATAAAGCCAAACTTCTTCGTCTGACATGACAAGCAGAGTAAATTGATACAGAGGTGAATGAAACAGCTTGAACGGAACACGGGTCTGCGTGTCAATCCATGCGTCCCGCTCTGAGTTATCAGTATGAGTAAAATCAACAGTCTCTAAAGAAATCGGCCGATGTCCCGCCAGATACAGCTGGGGTTCTGATCCGTCCCCTTCTGTCAGTTGAAACCTGAGCGAATCATTTTGCGAGATAGAAAAATCTAAAGCATGGCGCAGTACGTCAAAATCAATGTCCCCCCCTGAATTTGACGCATGCCGCGAGATTGCAGATACTTGTGCCCGGTTCGAGCAGCTCGGTAAACCACACTCTTCTTTGTGCGTGAGTTAAAGAATAAACAGTGTTCTTCAATGGAATCCCTCCGCTTCAATTTAAGAGAATAAGAAAGTGAAATAATTACAATTAAATTTCGACAGCATATGACTAAATCATCCATATAAGCATTATTTTAAAACATATTTTAGAAATCACAATAAAAAATTAAATTTTCTCTAACATTTTTTAGAATATAGTATATATTCCTCACTTCATTTCTTCATTTCTATATCTTTATACCATGTAAAACGGTATGTATGCACACTGCAAACTGGTTCTTAAACACTATAATAAGGAATAAAATGTATAATTAATTGCGCTTTTAAAAAGGTTTTTCCTCCTGAAAAGAAGTTTCATGTTAGAAAATGAAAAATCGGTGAACAAGTAAGAAAGTAGCATGTAAAAAAAAGGAAGTGTATTGCGATATTACTTTTTGAAAAGATTGATTCATAATCGCAATATAATGTTTTACAGACATCAAAAAAAAGCCGAACCCTCTAAGGATCCGGCCCTTCTTATTGATTTGCCAGCACGACTGCGATTTTGTCTTCAATGTCTTTTCCGTCATCTTCGTCAATCAGCCCGTTTTGAAGCACGGAAAAAATAAGCGTATCTCCTGTTTTTGTGTCTGCATAGCCGGCAATCGAACTGACTGATGTTAGTGACCCGGTTTTCGCTTTAATTTTGCCCTCTGCCGGAGTATTCTTCAGCCGGTTCCGAAGAGTGCCTCCCGTCATTCTGTCGCTTGCACCGGCGACAGGGAGCGAACGAAGGAAAGCCGGGTACCACTTTTCTTTCTGAACCGCATACAAAAGCTCTCCGATTTGGCCGGCGGATACGCCGTTAATATGAGAAACGCCGGATCCGTCTCTTGCAATCAATTCATCCGGATTCAGCCCGAACGATTTGAGCTCCGATTTCATCACGTCCAAGCCCTTTTCCCAGCTGCCCTCCCCTTTTTTCACTTTTCCCATTTCCTTGATCAGAATTTCGGCGTGCCCGTTGTTGCTCAGTTTCATAAACGGAATCAATAATTCTGAAAGAGGCATGGATGTCCGTGATGTGACAAGTTGGGTGCGGTGCGGCATTCTCCCTGTTCTGATTTTCCCTTTTACAGTTATACCCTGTTTAGTAAGCGCTTGTTTCCATAAATCTAAAGCATAGGACGACGGATCCCACACCGCCGCCCATTCTCTTGCCTGTGCCGAGCCGACAGGTATGGTTCCCTTTATCGTAATCACATTGCCACCGTGCTCCCGTTCAACCGTCAATTCTTTCTTTTCATCAGAAGCGACGGTTTTCACTTCATTTTTCACACGAACGACGTCCGTATGGGGAGAAATCGAAATGCGCGGCTTTTTACCGGGCTGTTTTGCCGGGCTGATTTCCGCAATCACCGTTCCGGTATCATAATCCTCATTTGGGGAAGCGGTAAGAGCTGATACTTGCGCACCATAATATTGGCCTTCATCGCTCCACGGAAGATCAACTGAATACCTGGTCTCGTCATACCACGAGTCATCCCCGACCAGATCTCCTTTAATGACATGGATGCCTCTGGCTTTGACCTGTTTAGCCATCTTCTCAAAATCAGAAACCAATAGGGTCGGATCGCCTTTTCCCCTGAGATAAAGGTTTCCGCGCAGCTGTTTTCCTTTCACGGCGCCGTCTGCCCGTACTTCTGTCTTAAAGGTGTAATCTTCTCCGAGAACGGAAAGCGCCGCAGATGCCGTCAGCAGCTTCATCAGTGATGCAGGCCTCAGCCGCATATCTTCCCGGCTGCCGAACAGCACCTCCCCTGTTTTTGCTGACCGGACACTGACGCCCGCTGAAGCCCCCTTTAAAGCAGGTTCTTCATCCAGAATGTGTTCCAGCTCTTTTTGCAAAGTATTTTTTTGTTCAGCCGCCTTAGCCGCATCATCAATATAAGGAACTGCGGCAATGATCAAAAGCAGAATCACCGCGCTCAAGCGTTTCACATATATTTTCAATGTTATCCCGCCTCTTTCCTATTCTTCGTCATGCAAAATGGTGATCCTGGATGACGCAGCCGCTTCTTCGCCCGGTTTCAGAATCTGAAGCCCTGTCAGTGATGCAGGCTGATTCAGATTAAATGCATCTGTAACGGAAGTATAAGGCTCAAGACTGACAAACCCCTGCTTTCCGTCACCGTTATATACTACCCAATGCTTGAAAGACGTGTCTGCCTGATACAAAACGGATAATTTCTCATCCGGATGAGAAATAACAGCTTCGTTATTGCCGCCGTTCCGTCCGGAAGAAAGAAAAACATCGTCAAACTGTTTATTTTTCAAAGACATCCCATGACGGAACGCTTCTTTATCAGGCACATCCAATAAACGGCCCGTCGGCACGAAACGTTCATTTAATTCCCACATGCGGTCAGCCGTCAGAAAAAGACGGGATCGCTCTTCATTGAAAACAAATGTGGAATGATAGCCGAGCCCCCAAGGAAAAGCCTCCGTTCCATTGTTGGTAATCAGCGCCCGCTGCGTAAACACATTGTCTTTTAATGTATAGGTCATCCGGACAATGACATCGTGCGGAAATTGTTTATGAACACGGGGAATCTTTGAAAGATCAATTTCTGTTTCGACTGTCATTCCATCCCCCTCTTCTTTCGCTGCCGCCGCTTTCCAATGCTGATTGTGAAGAAAGCCGTGAATATGATTATGTTTATCCTCTTCGTTTATCTCGAATTGATACGCGCGGCCGTCAAAACGAAACGTCCCGTCCGTAATCCGGTTCGGCGGGAATAAAACGGGAATGCCGTACAGCATCGGTTTTGCGCGGAATTGCTCCGCAGTTTCCGGTTCTCTGAGAAGCCGCATACCGGTTCTTTTATCCCGAAGCGATATGACATTTGATCCCCACTCCGGCACAATGATGCATTCAGCCTGATCAGTCTCCGCTTTTATGGCTGAAACCCCTAAATAAGTCGTATGTTCAATCGTCATAAGCACCTGCCCTTTCCTTGTTTTCTAGCATGTATAGGAATTCCATTTTCTAAACTCATTTTCCTGCTCTAAAAAAACATCGCCCGTATGAACTGAGCGATGTGCGGTAAAACCTTATTGAATCAGCCGGGTAATCTGTTTTTTCTTCCATACAAACCGGTAATATCCGTATTGCAGCAGCAGGCTGATGACAAAAGCCGCCGGATAACCGACCCAAATGCCGAGAATGCCGAGATTCGTATAATGAGAAAGAATAAAGGCCACAGGCACTTCAATTCCCCAAATCGCAAAAATGCTGATAATCGTCGGCCATAACACCGTACCGCTCGCCCGCATTGTTGCTGAAACGATCTGAGCGTGACCGAAAATCAAATAGCTCCAAAGGGTAATCATAATCAGATTGCGGGCAATGTGGAGTGTATCCTGATCTGTTAAAAACAAAGCCAGTATCTGCCGGGAGAAGGTGTAAATCAGCAGGATCAACACCCCGCCGATCAAATAATTCAGGCCGATGCCGACTTTGATGACCTGTTTCAGCCGGCCGAATTGATTGGCGCCAATGGATTGGGCGGCAAAAATTGAAACGGCGATACCGAGGCTTACCGCCGGCATCTGCACATAACTCGCCACTTGGTTGACGACCCCGTAAGCAGCCGTCGCGTTTGATCCGTAATGATTGACAAATGAAATGACCGCAATTTCAGAAAGTGACACGAGAATCATATTGATGCTCGACGGAATACCGAGACGGAGTAAAAGCGCGAGCAGCTTTTTGTCCATTTTAAGAGAACGGAGCGCAGTCCGGTCAAATGCCAATGGATGTTTTCTTTTCCGTAAATAAACCATGAGTACGATAAATGTCACGATGTTTGAAATCACGGTTGCATACGCCGAACCGTAAATGCCGAACTTCGGAAGTCCGAAAAGCCCGAGAATCAATAAGGGCAAAAGCCCGATGTTTATGACTGTACTGACGATTAACGTATAAAACGGAGTCTTTGAATCTCCCGTTCCGCGTAAAAATGTCGTATACGCAAAATATAAAAACATCAGCGGCATTGCGCAAAACAAAATGCGCGCATATCGGACACTGACATCTATTACGTTTTCCGGCGTTCCCATCAGCCGCAGAATATCAAGCGTAAACACACTGCCGACAACTGCCAGAACAACACCGAGCATAAAGGTAAAAGTCAGTGTAGTGCCGACAATCGCCTTCATCCTCTCTTCGTTTTTCGCGCCGTAAGCCTGCCCGATCAAAATGGAACTTCCCGAACCGATTCCGATCGTAAAGGAGATCAGCAGAAAAAACAGCGGAAAAAAAGACGATACGGCGGCAAGCGCATCAACTCCGAGCCACCTTCCGACAAATACCATTCCGACCAATTGGCCGACAGATTGCAATACATTGCTTAAAAGCAGCGGCACTAAAAACAGTGACATCGATCGCCAGACAGACTGGCCGCGGCCTTCCGCTGTTTCTAAATGATCTTGTACTTCCATATGTAGGACTCCTTTTTTGATTTTCTTCCATTTTATTATTCAGCAGACAGCTTGTAAAAACCTTTTGTTCAATGAAACTCTTTATCTTTTTCTCACGTCTTACATGGAAATAAACCATAAAAATAAAAAGTCCGGAAAATATTTCTGAAAAGGTATTGTAATCTTACCGTAATTATTGTAACATTTGTAACATAAGAGAAAGAGATTGATTGAAGGAGAGATTATATCATGAAAAAATGGCTATTATTCCTCACTACTATTACATTGATTCTGTCACTGGGCACTGCGGCGACCGCAAAAAATGCACCTAATGACCTTACACAAAAACAAGCGCTTCAGCTGGCCCTGTCAGCGAGAGAACATTTCTGGAACACAATGAGCGGCGGTTCGCTTAAATCAAACGCAAATTGCACTTCTGAACCGTTTGAATATCAAAATCTGCAATATGTATTTATGTGCAAAGACCTCGGAACAAAAGCGAAAGCCGTAAAATATCTGACACCCGCTTTTACAAAGCAAGCGATTGACAAAGGGCTCAAAGATTACCACTTCACTGTAAAAGACGGCAAATTGGCTGTTCCGGTCGGCGACGGAGATAACCTCCTGAATTGGAAAAAAGCAAAAATGACTCTTCTTTCTAAAAAAGGAAGCGCTCAAACATACCGCTTCACTGTACCGACTCTTGACGGTTCTCCGTCAGCAAAACGCGATGTAACATTCGTAAAAGAAAACAACGTTTGGAAAGTCAATCAATTTGATGCTGTCATATAAGAAAAAGCCCGCTTGCTTACAGCGGGCTTTTTTCACATCATTTCCACCAGGTTCTCACAAAATATTCAACTCAAAAACCCCTTGTATAAAAAGGGGTTTTCTGTTTTGCCGACATTATTAATCTGCGCCTATCTTATACAAAAAACGCTCTAGGAGAACGTACAATATACCTCTATATACGTTGATATATAAGCTTTTTTAACAATGCTTGTGCTAAATTTGTGAAAAATATTTTAAGTGTTTTTATCTGTGTGAATTTCGAATTCTTAAAGATATTTATTTTACTCCGAGTTTCAACGTGGTAAAATTTTGAATAACATTTTATCGCGAAAGGATATGAGCATGAAAATCTTTGAAGCAACCACCCTGCTTTCTGCCGCTAAACAACGCGCAAACGAATATAAAGAACTCCGCGGCCAGATGGTTAACCTGAAAAAAGCATTTCAAGGCATGGCTGATCTCGGTGACGGCGATTTCTCTGGCCGGGGCGCAGATAACATCAAAGCCTTTTTCCAGGACCACGCCGGCGTCACAGACAGCTGGCTTGATCTGATCGATATGAAAATCGCATTTCTCACAAGCCTTCCCGGCAAAGTCGAAGACGCAGGCCTTTCCGAATCTCATGTAGAAGAATCTTTTCTGGAGCACGAACTCACCCATGCCCTCAGTAAATCAAAGGCGATTATGGAAGAGCAGAAAAAGGACATGCGCTCCATCCTCGGAGAGATCGAAGACATCATCTCGCTTGATCTGTTTTCAACCGAAAGCACAGATCAGAAGCTCTCTTCAGCTGACAAAAAAAGAATCGAAACGATACATAAACTCGGCAAACTTGATCACGATCTAACGAAAGAATACGCAGAAACCGAAGCAAACGAACAGTTCATCCAAGCCGACTTTCAGCAGTTCCAAAACGCTACAGGCAAAGGAAAAGGCGCCACGCCGCTTCACTACAACGCCAAAGCGTACCGTGAAAGCGACATCCATAAGAAGAAAGGCGAGATTGCTAGGCATTCGGATGCTTACCTTACGATTAAGAAAGAAGAAGCAAGAGAACGTGAGGTTGAAAAACTAAAAGAAAGGCTAAACAATTTCGACTATGCGAATGCCGATGAGTTCTACTCAATGGCTAAAACAATCGGCTATGAAAACCTGACAAAAGAACAGCAGCGTTATTTCACTCAAATTGAAAACACGCAAGAACTCACAGACGGTTTCAAAGGGGTTGCAGTCGGCCTTTATGATGTTGGGAAAGATACTGTGTTAGGTCTGAAAGACCTCGCTGTCGGCGCCTGGGACTTTTATCAGCTCTCTGATGAACAAAAGGTTGTTAAAACGATTTCTACCGTATTGAATACTCCGTCTTACGCAAAAATCATATGGACAAACCTAGCCGATTCGTGGAATGATCAAATGGTGAATGGTGATACGTACTCTCGAGCGCACTATGTCTCCTATGCGGTGGGCAGCCTTGTCGGCCTGAAAGGTGTGGGCTCGACGGTTAAAGTATCAAACAAACTCGCAAAAACAGGCTTCTCCAAGGTGGGAAAATTATTGGAGCCTGGCGCTGCAAGCCATGTACACACAGGAATAAAAAACGGAACAGACTATATCAACTCTTTATTGAAAAATAAAAACGAACCTGCCCTTGTTGGAATAGCAAAAGATATTGAAAACACCCATAATGTAAAAAACACCCCGCTTTTAAAGAAAGAAATTCAAAAAAAGCAAGATATGCTGACACAGGCCGCGCCGTTCACACATAAAGATGCCTTTGGAAATACAGTAACAACTAACTTAAAAAATGGTCATTTAAAAAATGATGTGCATCCTATAACAGGTATACCCTATGATAAAGATGGTTTTCCAATATTTGAGCCCGTTGCAGAAGTGAAAATTGATAAGTCATTATATCTTGAAAAAGATACTGTACAGTTTAAAAAAGCAACCGAACTCCTGTTGCAAGAAATCAACAAAAATCCCGAGTTGAAAAATCACTTTACAGAAATGCAGTTGAAGCAAATTTTAAAAGGGAAAAAACCAAAAGGGTTTACGTGGCATCATCATCAAAATGAAGGTATAATGCAGCTAGTTGATTCAGATATACATGGTAAAACAGGTCACACTGGTGGAAGAAACATCTGGGGCGGAGGTTCCGAATACAGATAAAAGGAGAGTAATAACATGGTTGAATGGGATTTCGGAGAACATCCTATCAGTAACGAAGAAATTCAAGAAGTAGAAAATACGCTACAAGTAAAGTTCCCAAAAGATTACTTAGAATATGTCAAAAGTTATTCTGGCGCAACACCAACTCCTGAGACTTTTGATTTTGAAGGAAGAAAAGGGATTGCTTTCGGATACTTACATAGTTTTCATGAGGATAGTGAGTCATACATAATAAACGTTTCTAATCGTTATCGAGACGGCAGAATGCCTGATAAAGTAATTCCTATTGCTGATGATGTGTTTGGTAATGAGATCTGTTTCGATTTTAGAAAGAATCATAGTAATCCCCCTCTTGTTTTTTGGGATCATGAAATTGCATTTGAAAATCCAGAGGGGGCTCTGAGTCATATATGTAATTCGTTTACGGAATTGGTAGATAAGCTCTGCGAAGAATAGAAACAAAAAGTCCATATAAACAAAGCCCTTCCCTTTTGAGAAGGGTTTTTTGTTATTTCGATAATATTTCCAGTATTGCTTTTGTCTTCGGTTCGCAATTCCAATCATTATCAAATCCTTTACAAAGCATAGAAATGAATCCTCCTTTGCTTTAAAATGTAAACGTTCGTTTTAAAATAAGAGGGGGATCATATGATTATTCTTGGTATTGTTGCAACATTAGCAACCTTTGTCTTTATTACAGCATTGATTTTTATCTTCTTTGAAAAAACTAAGAAAATAGGTAAACAAATAGCTCCAATAAGCCTTGTTTTGGCTTTATCTCTTTTTTTTATTATGGTTACGTTAAATCGAGATTCTCACAAATCCAAAACCGAGGATGTCACTGCTGCCACAGAAAGCACTACAGAGGAGCCAATGAATTCTGAAGACGAGGGGGACTCTTACGTTCAGAGAGTTGAGGATAGCCAAAAAGAATTTAACTTTAGTCTTGATGAATTTGTACAAACTTTCAATGAAACTGCCCAAGATATTGAAAACAATGACCTTAGCCTAATTAATAAAGATGATATCGGAGATTTTAAACTTACCGAAGTCAAAGATGTTACAGTTTACACAAGAGAGCTAAAAACAGATACTGATGGCTCCGGTGGAACTTTCACTTTGGCAGCATGGTATGACAACAATCATAAATTCTACCGTTTACAGTTAAGCACCTCTGGTTCAGATAATATGGCTTCTCCAATAGGTCTGGCTAATATATTTGCTGTTTTTCAAACTTTAGGAATTGATGAAGATCATTTATATGACCTTTTAAAAAGTGACGAAGAAATTCTTAATGCAATTGATGGAGACTACTCTGTTACTATGGCTAAAATTCCATCAATATCGCTAATAATAAATATTGAACCAAAATAAAAACCCCCTCAAAAGGGGGCTTTTTCGTTATTGCTTTACTTAAACCATTTTTCCATATTGTCCAGACACATACCGCCGTTTGCCACCGTGGATGACTTCCCAATAGCCTTTAGAGTTGTTTGAACCTTTAACAGAACCTGAGATGTTAATTGTCTTGCCGAGACCAATTGTATCCACATTCTTGGCGTTTTTACGGTCTGGTTTGTCCATAATAATGGCAGCACTTTTAACACCAACAATTTTAATTTTGCCTACAGACTTAATACCCCCGCTAGTCTTGTTTGAAGGTTTAGCAGGAGCAGATTTTGAAGGGGTTTTCCCTAACTCTGCATCGCTCTTGATATATCTTACATTAACATAACCGCTGTATGTGGCTCCTTTAGAATTGGTATATTTAATGTAACCCCAACCATTTTGAGTCGATCCTTTTTTATATTGGACAGTCGAACCTTTAGGAAGAGCAAGCACAATAGACGAGTTGGCATTGCGTTGAGTTCTCACATTAAGGCTGTCAGCAACAACTGTATTTTTAATATAAGATTCTTTTGTTTTATCAACAGGAGAATTTACCGTTTTAGACGGGGCGCCGCTGATACCTGCTTTAAAGGAGTCCCATCGATCAAGCAGCTTGCGCGGACAATACTTGCCGGACCAGTGCTGGTGAGGGACCACGTTTCCAAGGGAAATGCCCTGCTCCTTCATGAGCTTTTTGATCAGCCATTGAGCATTCGCCACGGCTTTCTCAAAATCCCCATCGCTATTCTCGCAAATTTCAATGCCGATAGATTTCCGGTTGCCGGTGCCATTTCCGTCGCCCGCGTGCCAGCCGCTTTCATTCAAGGGTAGGTGTTGATAAATCTCTTTGTCGTCTACTGTAAAGTGCCAGCTGGTGGGTGTTTCCGGATTTTTCTCATAACGGGCGTGCATGGCAGCGCTTGCCCCTTTTGCCGTGTTCGCCGTGTTGTGAACGGTGATATATGCCGGGTCCATTGCATATCCCGGTCTGTTATTGTGCCCCACTGGAATAAAGTCTTTAGTGATTTTCACCATGTTTCATCGTCTCCTATTCTGTTTTGAAATATAAAAAAGCCGCCGGATTAACCTGCGGCCTGATCGTCTTTTTCTGTTTTTTGATCGTTGTCGCTTTCAATTACGTGAAGCCGGTCAGTGATGACGGCCGGAATTTTAACGCCGATCTGCGCTAAATTCTCTGTGATGGAAAGGCCTTCATTTGCAATATAAAAAAGAACGGTCGCAAAGGTCAGGACGCCGTTCAGATCCATAATCGTATCAATAGCATTCGCCACAATAACCACAAGGAAACTGAGCATCTTACGCACATAGCCGAACCATGCGCTACGGCTCCGAAGCTCCTTGAATTTCCATGCCTTTATCACACCGGTAATGATGTCAATGATGTTCAGCACCAGCATTAAATCAAGATATTTCACCTCCCCAAAAAGATATGCTCTTGCGATCTGTAAGCTCTCAAAATTCATCCACACGTATATTCCCTCCAATTGTTATCACCTCCTTCGAGGCAAAATAAAAAACACCTCTCCGGGTGTTGATCAGTTTGCGGCGCCGCCTAAATCCACACTGACAGGCTGTTTTGTCATCGGATAGGTTAAGCCGGTTATTTGTTTGTATTCATCTTCTGTAATTCTTCCCCACTCAACAAAACGGGCCACGTCTGCATTACTGTAATACTGCGGCCCCCATCCGTAGATGGTTTTTACGCTTGTAAACCAATCCATCATACCCCTTTCCCCCCCTCCGCCAGCATTAGATAAAGATTGGCAATCATTTGCGCTTGTGACTCGGCAAGGCTTTGCGCTTCCGCAAGTTGTTCTGTAATGGCCGCGTTCTGAGCTTTCAATTCATCAACGGTAAAAGGCACCCGCCCGCTTTCAATTTGCTTTTCCAGGGCTTTTTTTTCTTCCTGGGTGGCCGCCTCCGTCCATGTCTTCTCAGCGGGATGATACATCGCCTTTATGAAAGACGGAGGCTGGACGGTTGTACAATTCTCAGGGATTGTGTAGTTCCCTTCTTCATCAGGCTCAACCGGAACGGGTTTAGTCAAAATGAAATTTTCATCGTATTCATAAACCTGAATCATGCTGTCCCTCCTTCCTGAAAGCCGACGACCACATCCAGATAGTAGCCTCCGCCCATCTTACTTGAGTCCGCCGGGTCCGGGTATTTTATTTTTAAATCCCCATTATCATAAATGATCAAATCGGCTGTGCCGCCTGTACCACTTAACGGCACTGTTATAACGGAACCGCCAGCAGGTGCGTATTCCGCGGGGATGGAGCCGAATATAATTTCGGCGTCTGTTTTCACATGCCCCCGTAAGATTAAAAACGCCCCCCACTTTGCGTACATCGGTGTCCGCGTCCCTGCGGCGGCTCCATTCTTCAGCATGATGTTGGCATAGGTGGCAGCTCCGTTCCATGTCTTCCGTTCAGCTTTAGAAATATGTCGTTCTTGGTTGTAATTATGGGCCGTGAACTGACGTAATAATTCTTCCAGTTCATCTTTAAAACCCGCTGTGAACAGCTTTGATAATTCTTCTAATGTATCTTTGAAAGGTTTGGTAACATGAATGTCCGTATTATTGGCGTGAGTATTTACCTTCTCTTGCGCCCCGCTTTCTGTTTCTTTACTGTCCCAAGCCTTCCGATCTGCTGAAGAAACATGCTTTTCTTGATCGTTCGCATGGGCGTCTACTTTCTTTTGCGCGCCGGAGGGAGTTTCCTTGGCATTCCACGCCTTTCTTTCGGCAGCTGTAATGTGCTTTTCTTCGTCATTCGCATGTTCATCCGTATAAGCTCTGGCCTTTTCCTCTGCATCATCCGCCTTCTGCTGCGCGCCCTCTTTCGTTTCAATAGCTTCCAGATCGGCAAATTTCTTCTGTAATTCCTCGACAGTCTGACTGATTTCTTCGACAATGTGGTTTATCCCATCTCTCAGCGTTTCAAAATCATCAATGTAATAGTCAGCTGTCGGAACGATGTTCTGATCCTCTAACGTTTTGGCGATAGAGAAAGTAAAAAATGAAGTCGCCAGCGCTTGGCCGTTCGTGTAATATAGTTTGATTTCCGCCTTAACCGTTCCGTAATGCTTGAGTTCTGCATTGGACAACACATATTCCGCTGTGCCGTTTACCTTGTCAGTGATGGTGAGGCTCTTTTTATAAAACGATCCATCATCATACAGTAGGACAATTTTTGCATCTACGGCTGACAGAGGCAACGGTACACCATCCTTTGTAAAAGAAAAAAACAGCTTTGCGCTGCCCGTGTCTTGCGTCATAAATTGTATATTTGTACTCCGGCCATTGATTGGATTTGTATTAATGTTGATCGGCACGCTGCCCGTTTTATACATCGTCTCTTATCCCTCCTTAGTGCTGCGGTGTAACCATCATTTGCGCCACACCGTATCCTTTTTCCGCATCGTACGGGGATTCAAATCTCATCACAGTTCCGTATCCGCCGCTTTCCGCCTTTGTCGCGATGCCGTCAACTGCTGAAACACTGTCACCGACGTTAACGGTATCATCAACGCGCACAAACACTTGACCAATCAATCCAATAATATGCCACTCGTCTCGTTCCTCTCGTGGCTTGTACTCAGCTTCCGGATCATAGTTCGGGTTCTCAGCTGGAATCGTAATGATGTCCTCACCGTCAAATACTTCCCGGTAGATAATGCCGCCAAATTCATCACGAAGAAAACGATCATTCCAATAGAAGGCAGCTCCGCCAAGCACAACGCCGGCAGTCTTAGAAACGACCCCGAGTATCTTGTCGCCTTCTTGCGCTTTTCGGATTTTGTCCCCCTCTAACGCTACAAGATAAGATGCCTCTATCTTTGCTCCGTCAGCTGATTCAAAATACTCCGCCAAGTCTTTTAAATTCGATACACTTTCTATTGCGCCAGTAGCCTTGACTGTTCCATTCTTTGCGTTTAATTCAATTTTTTTGTTGGCTTCCGAGGCTTTGCCGTTTCCATGGCCTAAAGCCAATGTGTAAGATTTACTATTCTTGGTAGCCTTCGAGAACATGACACCCGAGGACGGCCCGTCTCCTGTTGTATGAGAATCGTATGAAAACATGACGCCGTTGCGCGATCCTTCCGAGGAAGAGCCGCCGGCGTTTCCTGCAAGCAGGTTGCGCTCACCTTTCGCGTACGTCGGCCCCGTACACGCAATAATCGCACTGTATTTCGTAAGTGCATGTCCTGAGCTGGAAGCTGCTCGAAAGCCTCCCTTGACGTTATTCGGAACGACTGAATGTTTTTCTCCGGCAAGGACAGCCGCATCTTTATAGCCGTAAGCTCTGACAAGAAAAATATTGGTCTGGGTGTTCGGGGATGTAATGCCGGCCGTTCCGCTTGCCACATGCATAAGGCCATTTAACAAGTTGACATTATATACGCCACCCCCTATCGCGATGCCGGTTCTTGCGGAATCATGGATAACAAAATCAGAAATAAACACGTCGTCAGTCATCTGATCGCCGCCGGTAATATAGATGTCACAATCAGCCTTTTTAAATCCGGTTATATGCAAGTTGTTTACTGTTATCTTCCTACTCTTATACTGGAAAGCAACGATCGAGCCGTCTTTGTAATCATATGTTGGATCACCTATGGCTTTGAATCCGATAATCTGAACACGCTGGTACGCCGAAACGACAAGGGCTTTCGGAGCTAATCCTTCATAAAGCGAATTATAGACGGGTTCCCGGGATGTGCAATCTACTAACGTCACATCACGAGCCGTCTCGCTCCAAGGGTCTTTTACAAGATGGTGATCAATATGCCGTAAATCAAATGAGCGAACGTCACGAAAAGATTCGTGGCCGCGGATATGAACGTCACAAGGTGCCGGCCATTTCTTGTGGGCTTTTACTTCTACGCCCCGCACATTCCCCTCTGTATAATTATCTATAACCCAGACATGCTTAGAGCCGTCGTCCACTTCAATTCCGTTTGAATTGGCTCCCCCTTTACGGTGTGCAGTGCCGCGGGGGTTCGTCATCACATTATTTGTGATGAAAATATACTCGCTGTAATGGGTCGTAATGCCGTCATCACCATACCCCGAACCGACACACTTGTCGATCCAAATATATTTGCTCCCCGTTGCCGTGTAATCTTTTGCTGTAATGTCATAAGAAGGCGCTGATACATCGAAACAATGTAAGCCGGGATTAATGCCTTCAACGCCGCGCGCAATACCAAACTTTACTTGTGCGAAAAGAAGACAGCTTGAATGTACACCTCCCGTTGCGCCTACTCCGCCCTGACGATCAGGATTCCAGTCAAGCGACATACCTTCCACAACGATATTCCGGTTGCCTTTCGCATGATCAGCATTTGTGACAACCCACTCACTGGCCGGGGTGTCTTCGTGCAGTTTTAGCGTGGTGACGCCCATGCCCTGGCCGATCAAATATGTCCATGACGGCAGCTTTACGCCCCCTATCACGTATTCTCCGGCTGATAGATTGAGCCGCACCTTTCCGTTTCCGATCGCTCTTTTGAATGCTTCTGTGCTGTCTGTCTCCCCGGTAGGGTCGGCCCCGTAGTCGTCTACGTTAACGTTTCTGGTGATCTTACGTAGAAGTTTGTTATATTCCTTATCAAGACGCTCTTTCAACAGTGGGGCAATTTCCCCATCAGCAGTAACACGGGCATCCACTACTTCTTTTACATTTGTCCCGTCGGCATTAAGAATGAGATTACGCACCCGGTTATAGAGTCCGTCAATATAAGTTCGTAAAGAAAAGCCCCCGTGATCAATTTGCTCAGAAGTATGTGCTGTAGCAGCTTTCTTATGACGGGTAATTTCACTTTCAAGTCCGTTTATGCTACTCTCGATCGCTTCCATATCACCAGATAGCTCATCCTCATAACGAGAGTTTCTAGTGGTATCATAATTTTTTTTCAACCTCAACACTGTATTCACTCTCCTTTTCGACAAAATAAAAAACGCCTATCAAAGCGCTGTCAGTATTTGATCAATATATCGTTTTTGTTCTCTCAGCTTCTTCGCTTGATTCACCGCAATATCTTGTATATCTTTTCTGAAATTGGCAAAAGTCAGCTTCGGGCTGCTGTATGGATTTAGCGGATTGTATTGGATCGTTAAGAGCCGCACATCATCCTCATAAGTCGTTCCGTCTGCTGTGTCGGCTAAAATGTGGACTGTATCGCCTTTCCAGAACGGCTTTTCAATTTTAAGCAATTTTGGTTCGTATACATATTGATAATCCACACTGACGACTGTTTCCGGATATGGATTCACATGTTTTTTCAGCGCAGAAACCATGCTGCCCGACTTTTTTATAGTTTCGTCTCTGATCGGGTCGGCCCACTTCGGTTTACCTTCCCGCAGGAATTTCTTTTCCTCTGGATGGATGTACAAGATCGGCTCAAATACGTATTTCGGTTTTTTGTCTGTGCTCTTACTGTCTTTAGACATCGCACCATATCCCCACGCACGGGTAGAGCAGTTTTGCGAGTTGGTTTTGATACTGATGCCCGGCATATTGTAACGAGAGTCAAATGTGAAAGGAATCTCTTTCCCCATTTTCTTATAGACATGAATTTTATAATTATCCACGTCAAGCTCTAACTCATAATCATTTATGAGCTGATCTATTAATTCGGTAGAGTTTTTATCACCAAAATTCTCTTCTTCGGCGGTGGCGAATTTGCTTTGTGGCTCTTCCAGCACATATGAAAAATCAGTACCTTTTAACGCAATGTCAAAGGCCTCTTTTACGGTCAATTTCTTCGTTACTGTATCATCCACTCGATTCTCAGCAAGCAAAACGGTAAATATATGATTGGCCGTGATTGTTTTTGTCAGGACGTTTTTAGCCTGCTTCAAGTCTACATCTGTAATATAGTATTTTTGTTGTTTGAATCTCCTTTCGTCAATGTAAAGAATATTGTCGTTGATCAGTAAATCGAATTCAGTCGCATTGCTCTCTGTTTTGGTAATCGTAAAGGTAAAGCTCTTTTTCCCGGTAGTATCGTCTGTAAGATCAACGATCACGCCTGTTACTTCCACAACGTCATTTCCGTCTTTCGTGGAAACATGCAGCTGAGGAAAGTCCACATCTGACGGCAGTTTTTTATTAAGAGGGATGTCGTTACCCGCATATTCTTTACTCGGAAAGCTCGGTTCCTCTTCTGGGGTCTCCGGGGATTCTGGATCATCAGGCTCGTTCGGCAATTCTGACGTATCGTCATATTGCATCAACTTATACTGTTCGATCATGATAATTAATTTATTAGCATAGTTGATGTCTGTTGCGTAGCCAGCTTTTTGAACGGCCCGGCATGCTTTTTTATAATCCGTTTCCCCTACCACTGCTTTATACCGATCAAGACGATTATATAAGCTTCCCAGATCGGCCAAACTCTCAGCGTATGAAGGGTACTTTCTGAATTTAGCTTGTACCCTCTCAACATTTCCGTATTTGTCCTGCTCGCTGGTCCACATCAAAACGTATTTTCCGTTATAGGTTCCCTTTATCCCAAACAAATTGTAAGCTTGTTTGGAAAGGCCGCTCGTGCCGAACCCACTTTCCAGACAGCCTTGAGCAATGACAAGACTGGCAAGGACGTTATATTTTTTCCGTACCTTCTGCGCTCCTGGTACCAGACTTTTAATAAAGTCAGCCGCAGCCATGTCACCCCTCCTTACTTATAATAAAAACGAGTATCAAATAAAATTTCAAAGTCATTTGAGTTTATAATTTCAAAATCGTTCCATCCTACATCCAGTGTCGGCAGACGGCCGGATGTTTTCAGACGCTTATCCCCGATTACAGTGTACTGCCTGATGAATGTGACTTTTTGCGAGCGTTTTAGCTCCTGCTCAATTTTTAATTTTTCCCCGTTCGTTCGGTTCGCAATGGTTACGTTTGTCCCTTTGGCCCAGAGAAAGACCTTATAATCATGCTGCAGAGTGTTGACCGCGCCGCCGCCGGGGTTGTAAACGCTGAATCGTTTTTGGTTCTTGAAATGATATTCAAGATCATCTCTCCGAAGGATTCCCATGCCGGGACTCCAATGCTCCCCATTGAAATTCTGGATGGTAGAAGAGGTATATTTCGACTCGGCAAGCCCCAGAATGTCCGTGAACCCTACTGTAAATGTGGCATGATTTTTCTGTTTGTCCTTAGTGATAGTAAAATTCCCGTCACACGTAACAAGGAACCGACGGTTAGGCAGAAGGTCCGTCGAAATATAATAAGGAAACGGCTGCACTAACAATGAATAAAGTTCATGCCTGTTCTGATAAAAGGTTTCGGGAATGATGGAATCTAATAAAAAATCAACCTTGATGTCTCTCTCTTTGTAGACAACGTCCCGGGGGTGCTGCGGCAGCACTAAACCGTTTATCCTTGGGAGGGTCGTTGTTTCTCGTTCAATATTCGGTGAGTCAGGCGTGAAGCTGCGCACCTTAAAACGGGGGAGAATGCCTGTTAAACTTTGTTCCCCCATACCGTTATTAAAATCAATATATAAATCTAGCATTATGATCTGACACCGCCTTTATAGGCATTCTGGTTGTATCGGTCTGCAGCTTTCTGATCAAGTATCCTGCCATCTCCTTTTTCAAAAGCGATCGTCGCAATTTGTTGGCCGTCCATATGCACCGCAGCCGGATGGATGATAATAGGCTGCTGAGGTAATGCGGCCTGGCCTGCCCCGCCAGACTGTTGCTGAGACAGGAGTGTGATTAGAGCATCGAGCTTTTGATTTAAGGCAGGCGTGTCAACTTCATTCCGAATGGTAAGCTCCGACTTCATTGAAATGAGCTGATCAGCAGCCCCCTTTATGTTGAAAGCCATCTGATTTAATTCCTGCTTAAACGAGGTCATCGCGTTCTGCGCCATAAAAGCAGCGCTTTGTTTTACGTTTTTGGCTTTGTCCTCTATCCCTAACGCAAACCCATCAGAAAAGTTGTTTCCTTCCGCTTTTGTTAGTTTGGAGGGAGAATGAGAGTCAATTGACTTCTTTAAAGTCCGCAAGGCGGATTTCCCCAAGTTCCATGCCGCGCTGAAGAGAGAGCCGTTTTGCGATCCCATTCCATTTATAAAGCCGGTTACAAAGTCAGAACCGACACTTTGTGTCTTAACGCTTTTCAGCCCTGTTTTTGCGCTGTTTGCAACACTTTTTCCGGCGCTGTTTGCTGTGCCTTTTTTACTGAGAACGCCGCTGGCCAATTCAGTTCCGGCCTTTTTACCGCCTCCGCCGTCTGAGGTTTTGGCTAAATTGTTCGTTACCGACGAGCTGAGAGAGCCGGCCGCAGATGTATTGGCACCTTTGGTAGACGTTAAACCAGCTTTATGCTTATTTCCTTTGTTTTGTCCTGCTGCATTTGCTTGCCCGCCGCCTTTCCTCATCTCATTTAAAGCAGATTGAAGTATAGACGATCCTGCCTGTGCATTACCGGGCTTTGTAGAATTGATACCGGTACGAAAGGCATTTCCTTTATTCTGTCCGGCCTGTGCGGGCGTGGCGTTATCTGCAGAAAGCGAATTGTTAAGGGCTTGCTGTAAGACCGTTCCCCCACCAATAACTGCTGGTGTGGACTGCTTCAAGCCAGCGGAAAAGTCCTCAGCAACCTTCTTTCCTGATTGCCCGGCATTTGTAGGTTTGTTTAATTCATTTTCAAGGTTAGCAACCATCTGAATGGCTTCTTCACGTGCATCTTCTGCTGACAACCCTATTCCTTGGTTAAACTCTTCCAAACCTTTTTGCACCTTCTCGATCGCTTGCTCTTTGCTGTTTCCTAATTCCTGCAGAAAGTCTATTTGCCGCGCTGCCCATCGTTCTTTCCAATTGGCATCATTTTCATCAAATTCTTGCACCATTCCCAGAGAGTTAGTAACAAATTCTTTCTGCTTCTCAAAAGCTTTCCCGGTTTCAAAATCAAGCAGTTTTCCATCTCTAGACATTTTAGAGAAAAGAGAGCTTAGGTTCTTTTCGTATTGAGCAGTATTTTGTGCAATTGCCTCGTTGTTTGCGGCTACTATCCCTGCTAATGCAGCTTTTCTTTGCTCGGGTTCCATATATCCCTGCGCAAATAACTTTTCAATCACAGTTTTGCTGTGCTCCATGTCTTTCTGCGCTGCCTTTGCACCATCTTTATAAACTTTATTAATATCATTGTAGTATTTTTGAGCTTGTTTAAAGGAGAGCTCCCCTTGTTGTTCTGTTACAGCCTTTTGCATAGCCAAAGCCTCTTTTTGATTGGCTGCAAATTTACTGCTGGCCTTTGCGAAGTAAGAGGTAATTTCATCAAATCGTTGTCGCTGAGAGGCATTCATATTAGCTAAAATAAGCCCAGTTTCTTTTTCTAACTCTCTTAATTGTTTAAGTTTATCCCTAGCCTCTTGCTTATCTTTATCAATTGAGCCAACTATCTTATCAGTCATCTTTTCGCCAGCTTTTTTGGTTTTTTCGCTGGTATTAGCATAGATCCCTTTTAAGACGACTAAAGCATCCTTCTTTAACCCCTCAAGTTCTTGGATGAGTTGGTCCCGCATGTTGGAATAAGTTTGAACTATATCAGATGACATTTTTTCAGCTTCTGAACCCGATACCCGGGTCAATTCAAATAGCTGTAGTTCCGCCTTTTCCCTTAAATCCACATAGGCGGAAGCAGATTTTTGTGTTGCTTTAGAAACCCCCTCACCGTAAAGCAAGGCGGATTCTCGCGCCTCTTCTTGCTGCTTTTTCTGGTTCTTCAATTGCTCAGTGTAAGCGTATGTAGCAACTGAAATGCCGCCAAGCAGCGCTGTGCCTCCGACAATCGCAAGGCCAACAGGACCGGTAAACGCTAAAAGCGCCCCTATTCCAGCTGTAAGCGTGGCAACGGCTGTCGTAACCCCTAATACACCTGTCGCCAGAACGGCTGTTTTCGCTATGGTTTGCACGGTGCCGGAATCCAGATTATTAAACATCATAATCAAGTCGCTGCCTTTGTTTGCTAAATCGCCCAAGGCGGGCAGCAGGCTTTCCGTCAGTTTGATTTTTGCTCCTTCGAGTGCTGACTCAAAAGCTATTATGCTTCCGTGTGCATTATCCAGCATTGTATCCGCCATCTTTTTGGCGGCTCCATCTGATTTTTCAAGCGCCTTAGTATTATCTCCCAAAGCCTTTGAACCTTTTTGAAGAAGGACAGCCCAATGTTTATATGCTTCAGCGCCCACAATCGTTTTTAATGCGGCCGCCTGTTGCTCTTTGGTCATGCCTTTCAGACCTTTTTCCATTTCCTCAACGACTTCCGGCATGCTTTTCATGTTTCCGGCTGCATCGAAGAAATCAAAACCTAATTTTTTGACAAGCTTCGAAGCCTTCCCCGTTGGCGAAGCGAGACGGATTAAGGATGTACCAAAAGCCTGCCCTGCAATTGAACCTTGCAGACCTGCGTCACCAAAAGCCATAATGGCGGCCGCTGATTCTTCCATTCCCCAACCAAGAGAATTAGCGTTCGGCGCCAAAAACTTCATGGCTTCGCCCATCTGTTCGACGTTGGTGTTTGCGTTGGCTGCGGCGTAAGCAATGACGTCCGAGGCGTGTCCTGACTCTTTTGCTTTTAGAGCAAAGGCAGACATGATATTTGATGTAATATCCGCGGCTGCGCCTAATTCCAGTTGGCCAGCTGCCGCCAGACTGAGCATCCCGGGCATTGCGTCATAAATGTCATTAACCTTAAATCCGGCCATTGCCAAAAAACCCTGTGCATCCGCTGCCTGACTTGCTGTGAAGACAGTGGTTGCACCGAGTTCTTTTGCTTGTTCTCTCAATTTCGCGATCTCTGCCGCCGATCCGCCGGAAATGGCCTGGACTTTACTCATTTGCTTTTCAAAGTCCATGCCGACCTGAACAGCATCACGTAGGGACAGAGCCAGCGCACCAAAGGCGATGCCCGATGTCATAGCTACTGACGAACCAACGGAACGCATTTTTCCGCCAATTGAATCCATTCGTTCGCCCATGATCCGAACACGGGAGGAAGCTCTTTTCGCTGCCTCCTCTAACGCTTTTATCCTCTGAGTCGTACTATTTAGCGCGTTTTGCGTCTTATTCATTGCGGCAGTAGCGTTATTTAAACGGCGGGCGAGGGTTTGAGTTTCTTTAATGTCTTTCCCTTTTTTTATAGCCGCGTCTGCATAAGCTCGCTCAAGAGCCTTTACTCTGCGTTTATGTGTTTCCAATTGTTGTGTTAATGTTTTTTCGGTTACTTGAGCAGTTTTTAATTCGTTTCCCCACACACCCACTGCCGTACGGTTTTTTTCAAATTCCGACTTCAAATTTTTCATTTGAACAGCACAAGCGCTCATTTCTTTTTTAAACTCAGATGAATTCGAATACAGTCTGACCTTTATGTCTTTGCTCAACCGGGCACCTCCTTATCCGAGAAATTGATCGATATACATAGGTTCGTCATTGTTTTTGGCCTTCGTTTGTGTCTTCTCTTGTGATTTTCTCCGAGCCAGTCTTTTCAGATGATAGACAATGTCCATTTCGTCAATTTGATTCTGTGTATATCCGACTTCCTCAAGTGCGTTATACATATCAAGGACTGACTCGGATAGACTTACTCCCCCGGCTCTTCACCGTTGGAAATCCCCTCGCTATTTAAAAGAGCCGTTGCTTCGGCAATATTCCCCAACACATACTGTGCAGCAGCATAGATTGTTCTTCCTACCAGCCGGGCATCAATTCCTTTTTCAAACTCATCAGGCGTAAATTTCTGGCCAAAGGTATTACAGACAAATTCAACCTGTTCATTAGTAAAAAGACGCTCTGAATCTTGTGATTCAAAATCGTCTGCAATCTTTGCAGCCTTCCGGAACAATAAACCTGTAATGTGGTCAGGTGTAACAAATTTTTTATCTTTGCCATCAAGTCGAAGTGTAATAGACAATGCTTCCATGTAAGTTCCTCCTTTTTCATATAAAAAGAGCGCTCTCAGGCGCTCAATTAATTATTTACCGACATCAACGACAGGCGTTCCCTCTTTCGTGATGTCCTTATAGACAACTTGTTTGAACCATGTTTCAGCGTTAATCCCATTGGCCTTATCTTCTTCTGCTTTTGCATCCCATCTGCGCTTACCCTCTTTTACATTAGTAAGAGGCATGAATTTAATTTTGACCTGCGCTGTTTGGGGCGTAGCTTTCCCCTCGTCCGTTTTGTGTTCAACCGGTACTAATTCTGGGGTTCCTTTAAGCACCCAATAGTATCTGTACCCGCCGGTAGAGAGCTTGGCCCGGAAACCAAGAGCAATCTCCAATGTCTTATCATCAGCACTAGAAAAATGGATGCCATTCTCCACTTGCTTACCGAAAATCCTTGACTGCATGTCAAGAGGGAGGTCGGCAACTTCCATTTCACCATCAATATCACCTAAACTATTAACAGTGGCATATGCCACGTTGTCAGCATAAAAAACCTCTTGTTCGGATTTAGGATCAATTTTCAAGTTAACGGCACCCGGTAATTCTTGCGGATCAGAGAATTTCAATTCATCTTTCGTGTCTTTCAATACTTCGGCGATATGAAACATATCCAAGCCGGATAATACTTTCCCCATCTACTTTCCCTCCTGATAATAGGTTTTTTTATAACGTCTGGCCTTATGAAAGACCTTTGTATCTGTTTCGTATAAATCTTGAGAATCATATCTGCTGTATCCGATTTCCCGCATAAGCCTGTCTATTTCGGCAGCAATCGCTGTTTCTTTGCCGCGGGTACTCGCTTGAGTGAAAATGCTGATCTGATAACGCACCTCAAACGAATAGACCTTGTTGTCTGCAAAATCCGCATCAGCATCTTGAATCTCCGAAAAAACTACTCTTGGAAATGCGCTGACATCATTCGCAACGAGGTTATGAATTCCGCCAGATGCAAGGCTTTTTATTAAGGCACTGGAATTAAGTGTACTCACCAATTCAATTTTAGGAGAGTAGGTCATTTGATCGGCGCTGTAAGTATTCGCTCCATTAATTCCACAGCAGGCCCCTCCCCTTCTTTCCCGCCTTTTTCTATGAACGGTTGCGGCGGCATTTTTGAAGTTCCCCACTCCAAGAAACTCCCGCGATACGCTACCTTTTTATTCGGACCAACGGCCACAAACCTCACTCCGTCCTTGGATTCTCTGACATTGGAGACTGTGATGTTGTCCTGCATATGAGGTTGTTTTTTATCACTCCGGTTAACGTGGGAGCGTTGCTGTTCAGCGATAATTTCACCGCCGACCTTTAGCGCTACGGGTTCCACCTTTTCGACGTCTCCGCCGATTTTTTCAAAATACTGCGTTAGATCATCTATGCCGTCAAAGCTCATATCAGCCATTGATTCCCACCTCCTGACAAAGAATCTCAAGCTCTTCCCCTTGATCATCCGGATCGTTAGTGTCCAAAATATCAAAAACGCGTTCCGTCTTTTCTTTAGGAACGCGCTTAACAATCCGCATATTCGGTTTTATATCCTTCCGGTAACGCACCGTGATTTTTTTGGGGGTCTTGACTCCCAATGCCCCGGCAATCATAGTTTCGCTATTTCCGAGAGAGCCAGCCCCCTCTACAGCTCCCCAGACCGTGAATAAGTCCACATAGGTTGCATTCCAATTACCTTCTTCATCCTGTGTCTCGGTTTTCTTTTGAAAGGTCAGACGGTGCCGGAGTTGACTGATCTTTTTTCTCATTTTCTTGTTCCTCCACAGATACATAACGCAGCTGCGTCAATATATTTTCAGCAGTAAAAGGGATAGATAAGCCGGTTCCCCCGGACTCATATATCCCTTTGTTTTCATACCAATGTTGGACAAGCATTTGAAGCACCAGCTCAAATTGCGGGTGCCCTTCAATATACCGGCCTATCCCGTTGATAATATAGCTTTTGGCCGCCGCCATTTGATTCAAAAGCTGACGATCATCTTCTTCATGCTCGACTTTTAAATAATTTTTAATAGCCTCTAAATCCATTCAGGACACACCGCCTATTCTGTCGGTTCTTCTTCGGTTCCTTTCAAAGCAGCCAGGTCACTTTCAAGGTTATTCATTTTTTGTTTCAATTCATCAAGCACTTTTGTAATTTCGCTGTTTAGATGCTCCGGCATCACGCTGCCAGTTCCAATGTTTTTACTCCGAACGGATTTTTCCCCAAGCATTTCATGCACAATGCTTCCCTCTTCAATAACAGCCGGATCGCCCTTTTGACCTGGCTCACCTGGAGGGCCTGGTTCACCTTGAGGACCCGGCTCACCTTTTTCACCCTGCAACCCTTTTACAAAAAGAGGATTTTCTTCGCTATTTTCTTTGAGATAGACTGGCGTTATCGCTTTGCCGTCTTTTCCTTTTTCAGATGAAGTTTTGACTCCATTACTTTCATATAAATAATCTTCAGCCATCTGTAATCATCCTTTTCCTTTTATTTTTTATTCCGTTTTTCCGTCAGACTGAGAACCGGCAAGCTCTTTCAATTTATCTTCTATAGCCTTGAGACGATCTAAAACAGATGAATTTAAGTGTTCTTCCATTACACTGCCGGTGCCGATATTCCTGCTGCGGACCGACTTATCCGCCAACATTTCATTGGTTACGCTTCCGGGTCCTGGTTCAGATTGGTTACCGCCTAAACTGACCTCTTGTCCATCTTTAATGACCTTGCCCCCGGCAATTTCTAAAACACCGCCGATGACGGTACGATTTCCCCCGTCGGCAGTGTAGTTTTTTGTTGAATAGCTCATATTATCTCTCCTTATTCAACCGTGATTTGTCCGAATACTACAGCATCCTCATCCCATTTACGGACATCTTCTCGTTCAATCCCTCTGACTTTTGTTGAATTTGTCTCAAATGCTCCTGCCCCTGTGTCTGTGGATGCAATTGACTGTTGTTCACGATCAAACAGAACAACCGCTTCTTTTAAATTCCCGATGATGAGAGGAGCTTTACCTTTTTGAGTTTTTAATACTCTGTTAGTAAAAGGCACGACAGGTCGTCCATCAAGCAACTTCTTTGTAGGATTGGTTGGGTCCGGCTGTAATAGGTATCTTCCTGTTCCATCTTTAAGCGTGTCTAACCAGTCATATCCGTCTTGGTTTGTCAGCACGATAGAACCCGGCGCCACCATCGGATCAAGCGTGACATTTAATGCTTTTTTAATACCATCCAAACCATCAATATCTACTTTTTTCAATGATGCAATTGCAGCCAAAATCAAATTGTTACGGGTAACAACTGATTTCTTTGCGAACCATTTTGCTACATATGTCATGATCGCTTGGTCAGAGTCATTCAACATTGAATTAGATAGAGTCATGATGCCACCATAATCTATGATTGAGTAGGATACTTTTGTGAATCTAGGCTGATCAATCTCAGGTAAATTCCCCAATTCCTCTACAGGTGAAAACGGCACCATATCAGCATTTTTCTCAAGTAAACGAGTTCCAGATCGAGTTGTGACAGGTTCAACGGTTACATATTGTTCCAACGGCTCAAACTGACGTTTAAATTCATGGATTTGCCTTCCAATATCCTCTGGGATCAAAATTCCGCCATCTTCATCATTTATACCGGACATCGCTCTAAATTCTGGACTATCCAGAAGGTCACGCTCTTCGTCGGTAAGTCTTTTGCCTCTCAATCCTTTAAGGAAAGCTTTGCTGTATTGCTGTTGCCTTTCCTCATTTCCTTGACCTTGTGAACGCTGCCCCTCTGGGTTGCGCTCTTGCTCGGGCACAAAGTTTACACCGCCCGGTAAATCCGGGACATCAAGTGAACGTCCTTCGGTCATCAATTCGATTTGATTTTTAAGCTGTTTCACTTCATCAAGCAATGCACGCGCTTCATCGGTATTGCCCTCCTGCAGTGCCTTGTCTGCTTGCTGCTTCTTTTCAGTAAACTGTTGTCTTAATGCGATTTCTTTTTTGCTCATTTGCATTGGCATAAAATCATTTCCTCCTTGTTTTCTGAACTAAAAAAGACCTTACTCCGGGAGTACAAGGCCTAATAGTTCCAATTCCATTTTTAACGCTTCATCTGATGAATTACGTCTTTCTTTCAGCTGCTCTACCTTTTCTAAACTGCGGGCACCTACAACCGCCTCAGTATCGCTGTAAGCAGGCGTAGTGACGAGCGAAATATCAAAAATACGATTGATTTTATTAATTCGTCGCTCGTAAATGTCCTCATCTTCATTGATACGCCATTCATCTGCCTCAGCATCCCCATAATCAAGTGAAAAAGCAAAGGAGCACTGATTGATCACACCGCTCCTGACATTCTCCATTAAATCACGCGCATATGACGTGTCTGAGGGCTTGAATCGGAATTTGAGGCCTATCCCATCTGTTTCTAATTCAAGGCGGCCAGTATCCCCGGAAACAGTATTTCTCGCTAAGGGGAAATCTTGCTGATGGTTGAAAAGGGCGATGACGTTAGACATGTCAGCTGAGTCAAGAGCTGTTCTGCTGATTATCTCTTTAAACCAGCCCAAACGTTCTGACCATTTTTCGAATTTGAGAGCGTACCCTTCGATATATTCACTCTGCCCTTCACCTTCGGAACGCAGTTCAATCGGCGTCGTCAGATGCCGCACCTCTTTATCCTTCATTCTTGTTGTCACCCCCCTTCATGGCGCCGCCAGCTTTAAGCCGCTGATATTCTTCCACAAAATCGAGGAACACATAGTTTAAGCTGGAGATATATTTATCGCCGTTTTCAATAGGGTTGCGCTCAAGTAATTCTCTGATTTCGTCTTTATTCAGCACTCCTGTTTCATGAAGTGTTTTCAAATACTCCGCTTGCGTCTTACTGTCGCCGCGCAGCTCGCTATCTATATTGAATTTCACGTAATGGCCGCTTTTCTGATCGTGATCCAAGAACAATTTAACGTTTAGTTCTTGTTCAAAATTCACAATCCACGGCTGCAGCGTGTTTCTGACATATTCAATGGACTGATGCTCAATATTTGAAAATGTCGCTTTATCTAATTCGTTCAGCTTATGCAACGGCACTTTATAAATCATGGAAATCTGTGCTTTGTTAAACTTCATAGACTCAACAAATTGAGCTTCTTGCAGAGGCATGGAAATAGATTGATATTCCAGTCCGTTATCTATAATGGCGATATTTTCACCTTGATTCACCCGTTTCCACTCTTTGCGCACGTTCTCTTTTGGTTTTTCATCCAGGAACGCCGGAACTTTCAATATCCCCCGAGGAGTTGCCTCGTTCTTGTACAGTTTGGCGTTATATTTTGTGGCAGCCGCTTGCGCCCCGATATGCTCCCGCACAACGCCAATAGGTGATTTACCATGTATTCCGTCAGTCGAAAGCCCTTTAAAATGCAGTATTTCGTAGTCGTATAATTCAACGGCTGTCCCGTTTATCACAGTTTGATACCACAGCATGCCTGTTGTCGGATGAACGTAAGCATTCGTGTAATCAGGGCGCAAGGGAAAGAGCGCTTCCGGGTAACCATGTGGTCCGAATTGAATATAGGAATATGCATTCCCCCAAGTCAGAACATGAGTCATCATGAGCTTTTTCCACGTGAAGGCTGTCATGTAAGGATTCGGCCGAGCATAAACAGCATGCGCGGACATGTGCTCGGGTTTCCGCTCTATGCCGCTGTCCGTTCTTTTATATGTGTGAATCGGCAGTTTGGCAATGTCATCCGATAATACATTGACACATGCAAATATGTCCGGCTGCACAAGTGAGTTGCTTTCACTCACTCTCTCACCGCTTGCTGTTTTCCGGCCGCCGAACATATTTAATAAAATGTTGTTAAAACCATCTTCATGATCTGACGAGCCAGAACGTTTCTCAAACATTCGTTCAAGCAGCATTTATATCACCTCGCTTTCTTTGATATGAGGTACGCATAAAACATTAAAAAGACACCCGTCAGAATAAGACCGATGTTTGTGCTCCATCTATAGACAGCTGTCAGAATAAAGGCGGCTCCCGCCATAAACAGCAGATCATTTATTATCAAGCAGAAAAAAGAAAGCAGGGCTTTCATATACTTGGGGTGAAAAAACCACTTAAAAAAAGCTTTGATCTTTTTCCTGACTTTTTTCATTTTCTCACATCCTAAAAACTGAAATTCCCAGAGCCGAAGTGATTATTTAAATCTACTCTATGGTTTGTGTCATGATACATCGCTCTGGCGTAAGCATTTATAACAGCCGCAATAGGGTCAATTCTCTGCGGTGATTTTGCTTTGTCCAGCATGATATTTTCTTGCGGGTCCATTTTTATAATTGCGTTATTAACCGCCCATGTTAAAACCGGATCATTACCATGTACGATTTTTCCTTCATATACCTTCTCACGAAAGCTTTTTGTAGGTAATGAAAGATGATTGATTCTCTGTGGCAGTTCCACCATTGTATGCCCTTTTGATTCGAGCCGTTGTGCTAAATGAAGAGCATTCCACTTGTCATACGCGGTCTCTTGTGGCCGAAAACGGTTTTTATGGATAAATTCAATGATCCACTGTTCGACTAATTGATAGTCAACTGCTTCGCCAGACGTATAAGTGATAAATCCCATCTCTCTCCACAAATCATATGGCACTTTATCCGTCGCCATTTTTTCTTTGGCTCGGGCTTCAGGCATAAAGGAATGTTGACCGACATAGAAAAAGCCGTCTTGCACGGCCACATATCCAACGGAGGTTAAGTCTGTTGTCATTGATAAATCTAGGCCCAAATAAACGGGCAGTCCTTGCAGATCAGGAATTCCCCCGCTGCAAGCGCGCCATTTTGTCATATTCATATAACCATTGTCCTTCTTGTCAACCCATCGGTTCATATTTTTGGTAAGGAAACTGCGCATCTTTTCCGGCACCTCCAGAGCCACTTTTAAAGCAGAACGTAATGATTCCATCCCCTCGGGGTACGTTGCTACAATCGGATTCGCCTTGATCCAGTTTGATTCATCTTTTATGTCATCTTCCGGGTCCAGTTCACAGATCATAACAAAATAATCATCATTCTCCGTGTCAATGTCTGGATCAAGAATTTTGCTTGTATATTGATATTCCTTAAAGCATGGCCGCTCCATGTTGAAACCCGCTGTCGTAATAACAGCCATTAACGGGCTGCGCCGGGCGACCATCCCGCTGTCCAGGACGTCATAAATCTCACTTGTTTCATGTGCGTGGTATTCATCCACAATTCCCAATGATGGGTTTTTACCATCCCCGAGCTTCCGGGCCTCACGGGAAAGAGGCTGGATAATAGAGTTTGTTTTATATTTTTTCACGCGGCCGTTAGCAGAGGTATATTTCCCTTTGAGTATCGGCGCGTGATGCAGCTGCTCAAGAATTGCTTGATATACTTCATCTGATTGTTCGCGGGACCAGCCTGCGATAAATACCCGGTGTTTTTCTTGTGTCGGGAAAATCTCATATGACGCTATTAAAGCTAAAAATTGCGATTTCGCATTTTTACGTGCCAGCTGGATATAAGCTTTCCGGAACCGGCGGGCGCCATTTTCTTTTTTATAGAATCCGTATATATTGGCCGCAATAAAAAGCTGAAAGTCTGTTAGTTCAATCGGCTGCCCCGCAAGTATACCTTCGACATGATTAAATTGCCGCGACCATTCATAAAAATCTACAACAGCTTCAGCATCAAAGTAATAAGGGCAGTCATCTTCTGCGAGCCGGTCAACATCTTTAAAAAATCGCTCTACAGCCCATTTTTGCTTTTTGCCTGCCTTAATTTCCCCGGAGCGAATTTTCTCAGCATATGACCAAACCCGCTCAATGAGAATTTCGGCTGTAATCTCTTCCATTACATGCGGCCCCCAAACCGTTCTTCCTCTTTTGACTTCGGTTTCCCATCATCTTTTTTCGGGATAATAAGTTTACAGCGAGAGGAAATGGTCAGCCCTAAATCACTGGAAGCTTGCCTGCATTGTTTGAACAGCTTGTCTTGATTGATAAGCAAATCACTGTATGTCTTGTTCGCTACTTCAAATTTATTTCCGTCATCATCCTCAACTAATGCAGTAATGGGCGTTTCGAGTAAGACTTCGGTCATTTCCAAGTATTGTTTTCGAGCAAACAAAAAACGGGCAAGCGCGTCCACATCTAAATTAGTCATAATTCCGATGTTTTTTAGCTCATCCGCTATCTTTTTAAACTCTCTTTTTAAGTCTTTTGGCAAATATGATGGAGCTTTTACTTTGTCGTTTGGTGCCTTTATTTCTTGTTCCCGACGTTCCTCAATCTCTTGCTTTGTCAAGTTTTTCTTACCTTTATAAAGTAACAAATCCAAAGGTTCCCGCGGTCTGGCCATTCCCTCACCTCCTTCCGAATTTTCATTTAGGGAATTTTTCAAAATGGGGAGGGGAGCGCGGTCTCCGGCAAACGTCCTCTAGGGATTTAAGGGTGGGGGGTCTCCATCTCCTTCTTCAGCTGGCTCATGGCTGTTTGAATTTCTGTTTGTGCTGCTTCTATTTTCTTTGAATATAGATCAACAGCTGATTCCTTTTTCATGTTACGACGAAGAGCAAACATCTTTCTTATTCTGTGCTGCATTCGTCTGATGTCCTCGTTTGTATAGAAGGATGTATACTCTGCCTTGCAGCGTGGACACTTGATGTAATGCTCTTTGATTCCGTTGTCGTGCTTCCTGATCTTTGAACAGCCTTTGATAAGAAGTCTGGTCATGCATTGATCACACACGCACGTTTGATGTTCTGTTCCCAAATCCTCCATCCTCCTTTGCCGTCTTCCGGCTATGGCACGGCCCGCAGAGAGGCTGCCAGTTACCCGAGTCCCAGAATAGTTTTTTGTCGCCTTTATGCGGAACGATATGATCGACAACTGTCGCCGGGGTTCTTCTGCCTTGCATCAAGCAGGCAGCACATAACGGATGCTTGGACAGGTAGCCAGCGCGCGCCTGCCTCCACTTGCTGTTATACCCCCGTTTGGCAGCAGACTCCCGGTATTGATCATAGGCCGACTTGATTCGCTTATGCTGTTCACAGTAGCCCTCTCGCGTCAGGCTAGGACAGCCGGGTTCATTGCAGGGCTTTAAAGCTTTCTTCATGATTGAATGCCCCCATGAGGAAAATGTATAGTTGTGAATTTTTGATCATCACAATAAAGTGTTTCGGCTACAGCATCATTAACCGGCATTTCATGTCTATCCTCATCTCTTTTTTTGATCGCATCTTGGTATGAATATCCATCCTTATCGGCTAGGAATTCTTTATTCAAAAACAGCAGATAGCCACAATCGAGACCCCGTTCACCTAAAAAGAATTGTTTAACAAAATCAAATTTTTCAATAGCCTCTTCTACAAAGCCCTTGTCTTCATCTAACATTTCACAAAGACGTTCCTTTTGCTTTTTTAGCCGTTCAATTCTTTGATCTATGCCTTTAATTGATTCTTCAAGAGTAGGTATTTTCTCTTCTAAAGCATAACGCGCTTGCTCATAGACCTTGTTTCTCAATATATTTTTCATTACTCATTCACCCCTTCAGCTCTAATCGAACTAATCAACAAATTGTATTCCTCAATCCATTCAGTGGGAATCTCGCAGTTTGCGTCAATGTATCTATTAATAGCTGCCTTTAAATCTTCTGCTCTGCGTTCATTATGCAACCAATTGGGCATTACACCCAACGGCTGCACAGTACACTTTTTCAATGGTCTGAAGGTGCAATGCGTCAATCCTTTTACAACACTCATGCTTATCCTCCTTCATATTCTTTCTAAACTGCCCCCGCACTCAAGCCGTTAACCGCCGATTGTCTATCCTGAGACTTACCGGACGCAGTTTACAGAGAACATAAAAAAGCGACCCCGCTCATCAGCAGTGCCGCTTCCTTTGATTTATTACCTATTACCATAATACCTTATCTAAAACAAAATGGTGTGCCGTTATCGTGCCATCTTTCTGCCAAAATCTTTTTAGTACATTCCTTTTTGCTCTGCAGCAGTCATCCCGCTCACCCCTTCATTACTTGGTATCGTTATATCAAACCATGCCTTTCTCTTCTAACGCTGAACCTGTTGCGCCTCTACTCATGCCGCTCACCTCCTGTAACACGATGATACCACGAAAGGTGTACAAGATTTTCCACATAACCCAATTAATCATAACTTATATTGTGTCCAATTCCCCGAATCGCTGAATCCTTTGCCACCACTATGTTTAATTCATTTCTCTGAAATGAGTTTGACATTTTCTCAATATGGTTTATTCATAGGAAAAAGCATAAAAAAAGCCCGTCTGTTTTTTAAACAGATGAGCTTATAAGCTGAATGCATCCATTGTTTGATCCATGGTGTCTTGAGTAATTCCGATGTATCTGAGCGTAATGTCAGGGCTTGAATGATTAAATATCTCCTGCAGCAAGGCAACGTCTTTGAATTTCTTATAGTGCCAGTATCCGAAGGTTTTTCTCATTGTATGAGTCCCGATACCATCAAGACCAACATAATCAGCCGCTTCCCTTAAAATATTATATGCCATACTGCGGCTTATCGGTTTATTTAGTCCTTCGCGGCTTTTGAATAAGAATTCTTGATCATCCTTGTCCTTGATATAATCGGCAAAAGCCTTCCTTAATGCTTTATTGATTTTGATTCGCTTTTGTTTACTGGTCTTTTGCTCTCGCAGGTCGATATACATGCGCTTCACGTCCCTAACCCTTAAAAGCCGCAAGTCTGATATACGCAGACCTGAATTAATTCCGGCCACAAAAAGAAGGTGATTCCGTTCGCTCCGTTCTTTCAGGTACTTTTTAATATAATATATCTGATCTAAGTCCCTTATAGGCTGAACAAAATTCATTCCGGCGCGCCCCCGTCCTTATAAACTTCCACGCGAAGAGCAAAGGCCAGCCGGTAAAATGCTTTTGCTTTCGTCCGGTAGTAGCTCCGCTGACTGAGTCTCATCTCTGCATAGACTTCATAATCATACATTTCTTCATTCTGCATATAGAGCATGACAAGTATTTGCCGCTCCTTTTGGGAAAGCCGGTTAACCGCTCTTTGCATTCTCTTTAAAAACCGTTCCCTCTCAATTTCCCAATCCATGCGTTTTAATGCTGCGTCTTCTGTGGAGGAATGAAATTCATTCGAAAAGCTGGGTGGAACAAGGCTGTATGTTGCGGTCACTTTCGGCAAAAAATCTTCCGGCACTTGTAGTAAGTACATGCGATATTGTTCGAGCAGCTTTTCAGCTTTCATTCTCGTAGCTTCTTCGTCAATTTGAGGTATGTTCAGTGTCATTTGATTCATCAAAAATCCCTCCCGTTATTATTTCTGTCTAAAAGCTCCACCACGGCCTCTTTTATATGTAGGCCTGTTTACACCCATGAGGTTCTCCAACTCTCTCTCAGTAAGCTTCTGCGGCTTTTTTTCGATACTTTTGTGTGACGATGGCTGTTTTTCTTTAAAATCAATGCTCAGCGTGGCGTTTTTCTTCGTTTTCATGCCGTCCCTCCGTTCAAATAAAAAACGGACACCAATCAGAGCACAGTGATTCTGTGCAATGATCAGTGTCCGCAGGCTTTCCGTCTTGGACGTTTATTTTGTTTTCATCTTCTTTTGTTATGTCTGACTACTAATCTCCATATACAAATTGAATTTCGTAACAATCTGTATCAGCGCCATTTTTGAAATAGTCATTCATGTTTTCGAGAAGACATTCATAACTGCAAAAATCTAAATACCTATAACTGTCTATACTTTCGTTTCCCCACCTGCTATGATGTGTCGCGACTTCATAGTAATGGTTTGACCGATCATTTATAACGATAGTCCTCCCACAAGTATCGCATGTCACTTTTTTCAAGACTTTTTGCGTTTTTGTGACTTCTTTCTCCTCGTACTTCTTCATTTCCTGACCTCTCCCGTCTTGGACTTATTTAGTTTTGTTCCGATGCCCATTTCAATTTTTTATAACCCTCGGAGCTTATAGAAACACCCTCCGTTCCACAATGTGCACAATGAACACCATTCGGGTATTTAAGCTCTTCAATATATGTCCATTCTTCGCATTCCTCGCAATAATAGCTATGCAATTCCTCTTTTGTCACTTGTCTTCTCCTTTCTCTATATACTTATCAATATCTTGAAAAAACGCCGCGGCCGTGAATGCGATGATTGCGCCTATTAACGTGATGTTTGCTTTCATGTCCGGCCTGTATTCGTACTGGAAATAAAACCAGAAACCTAACCCCATCAGCATAAAAACTATTCTCAGCGCCATCGAATCCCCCTTATTTGATTTGAAATTTAGCTGATTCAAATGTTCCGATGTAGTTCCGCTTGCCGGAATCAGAGTAGCAGTCAAGCTGGATGACATAGGTTCCCTTTCCGGTCTTATTCCGGATCGTTTTCACGTTGAATGATTTCAGAGGCGTTGCCGCTTTGAAGCTGCCCCGCTGTACCAGATTCGTATCAGTCAGCCCGCCGCCGCTGAGCTTCTTGTATACGCCAGCCGTGTAATAAAGAGTGCTTGAGCCTTTTTTCTCGGCTTTCCAGTCCACCGTTGAGGCGCCGGCCGTGTATGTCGCGGCATCCGTAAACACCCGGCCGCTGTACCCGGATTCATTTTGCCAGCCGGACCATGCGGCGGAAGCAGACGGCGCAACGGCCGCGGCTCCCGTAAGTAATACTGCTGATAGAATGATTGATTTGAATATTTTTTTCATTATTTCATTTCCTCCACTCCGAGAATCTCTTTCATGTATTCGACTGTCTTACCGATCTCAAACCAACTGCCGTCTGCCAATTCGAGCCGGGAGCCGCCATCCGCTAATCTCACGATGTCCGCAACATCTTTTTTATCGAATGCGTGCAGGATTTTATCCCAGTGCCAGATTTTTATTTCTTTGTTCTTATTCCTGTTTGCGATAGATTCATGAACGGATTTCATAAAGCAGTCAGAGCAAGTGCCTCCACCAAACTGTTCGAGCCGCTTTCCACATTCACAATGCATTAAGTCATTTTCGGCTCCTGTCATTCCGTCACCCCCATAAATAATTCGCGGCAATCACAGCGCCATATACGATCCAAGAGAGGGCGAAAGACAGAATTCGCCAGTTTTGCCCCCGGATCATTTTGTTTTGCTCCTGAATCGTCCGCGCTAAATCTTCGTTACGCGTTTCCAGTTCGATGCACCTTGCTTGCAGTTCTTCGTTTTCTGTCATTGTTCCGCGCCCTCCTCAATAATTCCCTGTCAAAAGACAACCATCCCATGGTCCGGATTCGTGTATCTCCTCAAACTTTTCTATGATGCATTGAAGCGCTTTTTTCGGAAGTAAGTCAATTAGTTCGTTCTCAAAGAAGTCCTGAAGCATGTTATTGTACTCATCATATTCGGCAATTCCTCCGTCTTCATATCCGGCACTTATCATATGTCTGACCTTGTCTCTCATCTGATCGTTTGTCATTTTTCCCCCTCCGGCTCTTCAAACGCTATTTCCTCTTGATCATCCATAAGCGGACTTGACGTAATTGTTACTTCAAGGTAGCTTTCACAAGATTCTTCATCAAAGAAATACTCAACATCGGCTGATAAAATGTGTGTGAAAGTAACGTTCGTTGTCCCTTCTATTTTCAAAGACAATTCATCCCATAGAGGTAATGCGGCCATTACCTCCAAAAATTCAGGAACCTCTTTTAATATTTTTTCTGCATTTTTGAAGTCGACCCGCAATCCGTCTTTTGTTCTAATCGTGTGTTTTTTCATTTCATTTGCCCTCCTGCTGCCGCTGATGATTGACGGCGTTTTTGTCCATGTAAGCCGCTTCAATTTGTTCATGCGTTAACCCAAACATTTTACCTAGACCGATAAAACCCGCAAAAAACTCATCGTAAGTATCAAATAACTTTTCTTCAAACCAATCTTCATGTATTGCTTTATATAAGTCCGATGCATATCCAAACAAGTGGTTAAACTGGTTTACAATAGTGAAGTCAGTCCACTTCCCTAAATTTTCGTGTGCATATCCAATTCGATTCCCAATACTCAAGACAAAATGTAGGCAGTCCACGTATTCCTCAAGTAGTGGGTTTTTATCACGAAAAGCCGTTACATCACCCACGTTACAAACAGGACATATTTCATAATCCGGATCTAATAAGTGTTTAAAATCATCTTTGTTTAAATTTTCTCCGCAATAGTGATTTTCACATCGGAAAAAGGCTGCGTTTTCAGGATTCGCACCAACATTTGTTGATACTTTTGTTCTTGGCTTTTGGTTATTACTCCAATGCTTAAAGCCGCGCCATTCATTCGCACACTCGGCCAGCTCCACCTGTAGAGCAAGAATGAGGTTTGGGAGCAAGTCCTGCCCCTCAAGCCCCTTTTCTTTGATGATCCGATCGTCAAGCACCTTTTGCATTTCAAACATTTTTTGTAGATTCATGATTCAACTTTCTCCCTTCTCCGTTTACGCGGAATGCCTATTTTTCTTGCATGATAGAAATAAGTATCAATACATTTGAAACCGAAATGCTGTGCAATTTGGAAGTGTGTCCAATTCTGGTTACGAAGCTCCGTCCATTCTGCCAGAGTAAACAGGCGATACGGTTTCTGGATTACTATCCCGTTAGCCTTTTTCCAGACGGAAAGAGTGGATGGAGAGCAATGGAGTTCCTCTCTCGCTATTTCCGTATCAGACATACCGCGTTCACGAAGCTCTCGATATTGCTCCTCTGTGAAGCCGATGTCATCAAGTAAAGTCACACTATTCCCTCCTAATTAGCCTTTAGTCTTGTAAACTTGGTCATATGTTCACTTACGCAGAATTCAGGAAGGTTTGCCCTGACAAGCTGCTCGGCGAAGGGCGGCGGAACTGCGTTACCACATCGCTCAATCTGTTTCTTTTTCGAATACGCTACACCGTTTATATCTCTATCAATCACGTAATTAGTCGGGAATCCCTGAGCCGCAAATAATTCATGAGGCTGAAGCATCCTCATCCCAATGTCGGCGATCTGATAGTTTTCGCCTTTAATCGTGACCAGACCGAACCTGTCTTTTGTGGTGACTGTATGCAGAGGGTCACTGAGAGCCTGCCCCGTATCCGATCCGTAATATTTCGTTAAAAAAGCCCTGACTTCGCCGACGTGCAGGCCGCCGGCCGTTATCGTAGGCATTGGGTTCGTCACCGTTTGGCCGTCTCTGCAAGTGCCGCGAAGCTTGATCAAGTGACTTGTGGCAATGGCGAATTTATTGCCGCCGGCCGTTATGGTGCCGAGTGGTTTTTTCAGATCGAACACCCGCCGGCCTTCCGGATCGCCGTATCCCATTTGAATGAGTGAATTACCGCGTTCCCCTATAACAAAAGGTTTTTGACTGTCAATGACAAAACGTTGTATGCCGCGGGCAATGCGCCGCATTGTATTTTCAGAAAGAGGCTTTTTCCTGTTGAAAATCGACGGTGTTTCCAGTGACCAGTCCATGATCTCGGAGGCAGTCCGCCACGGTTTAAGCTTTCCTGATTTCACTGCTACGCTTTTTGGATCGCCATGTGTCGGCTCGGGCCATATGATCGGTCGGCCATCCCGTCGAGCGATTAAGAACAGCCTTTTTCGAATTGTTGGGGCGCCGTAGTCGCACGCTTTCAGCTCTTTCCATTCGACTTTGTATCCGTGTCTGTTTAACGCTCTGACAAAGGAACGGAACGTATATCCTTTTTTGTCCGGATCCGGCCTTCCGTCTTTCCCAAGAGGCCCCCACGTCTTAAATTCCTCGACGTTTTCAAGAATGATTACCCGCGGACTTACCGTTGCCGCCCACCTGACCGCTACCCATGCAAGCCCCCGGATGCTCTTCTCAACGGGTTTGCCGCCCTTGGCCTTTGAAAAATGCTTGCAGTCCGGGGAGAACCAGGCTAAACCAATCGGCCGCCCCTTGGCTGCTTCCCTCGGGTCTACTTCCCAAACAGACTCACAATAATGTTCTGTATCAGGGTGGTTTACTTGGTGCATGGCGATGGCCGCCGGATCATGGTTAATCGCAATGTCCACCGAAAGCCCGGTAGCCAATTCAATTCCGGTACTGGCCCCGCCTCCGCCCGCGAAGTTATCGACAATGATTTCTCTGAAAAGTCCCAGTTGCTGTTTGATCATCCCTTAACCCCCGATCAAATTCGGCAGTACGGAGATAGCGAAGAAGAAAAACCCTACGCATGCCCCGACAAGCCAGATATTTGTTTTATCCCGTTTAGCGATAATGGTATGGTCGCCGATCATTTTCAGATCGTCAGACCGAGCGACAAGCGTCGGGATGTAATCCGGGTGAACCTTTAAAAGCTCGGCCGCCTGCTCGACGGTCATTGCTTCGTCCTTCGTGGCCTTCACGTTCCGCTGAAGTTCTACTTGTAATGGCATCATTCTGCAGCCCCCTCCAATGCTTCAACTTTACCTTCCAATTCCTCTATAACGTCCTCTAAATTGCTGTTTTCCAATTCTAAATCTCTTATTTCTTCTTCCTGTGCCTCGACTTTTGATTTTAGTTCTTGGTTCTCCGCCTGCAGCAACTTAATCTCTTCCTGAGCCTGCCGAAACTGAATGACCGTGACATCCTGCTGCCGCTGGTGCTCCCGATTCATAGCCTGCTGCATGATTAATTCTTCCGCGAGCTTTTCGGCTGCTGCTTCTAAAGAAATTTGCTCAGGTGCACTGGCCGCCGTTTTCGAAAGGGTGCAAATGTAAGAGCCGGTATATAAAACTTCACCTTTTGATAAGTTGATTTTGAATTCTTTCATGCCCGGGCCTCCCGGTCTAAAAGACATGTTTTACATACAACCCAATGAGCTGAATAATATATTTTTCCGCAGCGTTCACACTTGCGGGCAATTTCGTTTCGATACATTTTCCGTTCCTCCCCCGCAGGGGAAAACCCCTGCTAATTGAATTTATGGCCGATCTCGTAATCACAACGAGCCAGACCGCCTTTTACTGTTTGAATGATTGTTTTACCGTGTTCCGGTGCCTCAACGACATATGCGGCGTTTTGGTTGCCGTCTAACACGATGACAGACACCTTCCCCGGCTCAATAAATTGAGAAACACTTGTATTTTGATTGAGTGATATATGTTTTGGCTGCATGTTCAAAGCCTCCGTATGGTATAATAAAAGTGTCTAGGTTTTATTATTCATACAGTGGCGGTTGCTTTAGCGGCCGTCCTTACATCCAATAGTTTGACGGGAATAGTTGTATGCCAACCTTTGGTTTTTCCGTCGAAATGATTGGGTGTTTTTTTATATACTCAACGCGTTCTTCTTCGCTCATCACCCGTGTTGTAACCTCGCCGTGCTGACGCAAGTTTTTGTTTTCTGTCATGGTGCTGTCCTCCTATTCTTTGTTCATACCTTTGATTTGAAGATTATATAAGCGCTCAAGCTCTTCATCTGTCTGGCGGTTTAAAAAATCTCTGCCATAAGAGCCGATAAGCAAAAGCCATTCCATTAAATGCTTTCGTTCTGCCTGTCCCAAACGTCTGCCACTCCCTTCATAATCAGCATTTGTAAAGCCGCGTTCCTTACCTCTGGGGTACAGTCTTCATATCGCACGATGACCATAAGTTGCTGGACGGTTGCTTTTTCAAAATGGAAGCTTTTGCTTGTTGCGTTCATCTTCTGACGCTTCCTTTCCGAGCAAGCCGGATTCCCGAGGCTCAATGAGGTCTCTTTTTGCTTGGTCGATGATAAGGAATAACGTTTCATCTTCATTCCGTTTCAGCTCTTTTGCTATGTTGAGGTAAGACTCATCTGCCGCCCACAGCTCCCGGAAACGCCTGATTTCACTGTCATAAAACATGAAGTTTAGGTCCTGAAAAGGGATATACACCGGGCTTTCTTCAAACAAATAGCGTAGTCGGTACATTTTATCTTTCATCGTTTTCTCGGATATTCTAATTCTTTTGTTAGCGCGTAAGCCGTTTTTACGGGCGGGCAGGATGTTTTTTCTTGCAAAGTCCATGACCAGCAAAATGATTTCATCCGAATCTCTGTTTAATAATTCCGACATATCAAGAATTGATTTCCCATCATGCCAGTATTGAACGACCTTTTTTAGCTGGACCATTGACCATTCATAATTCATATCCTCCAAAGCCAGTTCGAACGGTTCAGCATTGACCGCCTGACTCATGCCCAACACCTCCGGACCGTTCCTGTATTCCGATGAACGATAATAAGCCGGTGTTCATGCTGCAGATTTTTGCTTACAAGCCAGTTATTCGGGTTTAAGCCGTTTGCCTTAATGACATTTTTCTGTGCGCGCGTCGGGCGCTTCCCGTGTTTCACACTGCATTCCCCCTAAAGTTCTGATAGTCTGCTATTTTTTGATCAAGAATCTTGATAAGCTCGTCTATTTCTTTTTTGCGCTGGTCATCCGTTAATTTGCGTTCAGGGACGATCTGCAGCACGCCGGGCATGATTGCCTGTATCAACTGTTTTCACCTCCTTAAAAGGACAGGGCGGGCGCAGTACGGCCTTTTCTTTCCTTCTGCTTCTCTTCGAATTTGACTGTTTCCAAGTGTGCCGTGAGCCGGCTTACGACTTTCTTGTCATAAAGTTTAGTCAGAGCCACGCCGGATAGATTAGTTGTAACGATCGTGAATTTGCCTTGTCGCCCCGTAGAGACGCCGTACCATACGCGATGAATAAAATCATTTGCCGCCCTGTTTTCGTTGTCTGTGTCGCCCACCTCGGCCCCGAGATCGTCAATGACAAGATAATCAACCCTTGTCAGCAGTTCGATCGCAAAAGCTTCCGTAAGCCTTTCAGAGCTGTCCTTGAATGAGTTCTTTATTCGCCTCATAAGGGCGTCACTGTTTACAAACAACGCTGATTTAGCGTATCCTTCTGCGTCCCTCTTGTTCAGCTCTTTAATGGCTGACATAGCGAGATGGCTTTTTCCTGCGTTAGATTCACCCGTTAAGAAGATATTCATGACGGCTCCTGCCCTCACTTGCTTAACAAGCTCCATCATCCGGCGCTTGTTCCGCTCGTCTTCATGGTTATAACTTTGGAATGTCGAGAACGTCGCTTCTTTGAGTGTGGGATCAGCGATTAGTGAATACATAGATAAAACCTTTTGATCCATCCGGCGGCGCCATTCCTCGGTTTCATGCTCAATCTCCTTATTGCGCTGTTCCCGTTCGCACATGGGACACTTTGCAGAGCCATCCCGAAGTTTAATGAGCTGAACTGGATACGGCTTTTCTTCTCCACCGATAATCCGGGTGTGTTTATCGCAGTAAACAGGATTGCCGTGCTCATCAGTATGGAATGTCATCCTCCGAGATATTTCGCCCTGGACTGCGGCCGCTTGTTCCTTTGTAAAATCCTTCATTCGCTGATCCTCCTTTTTGATTTAGGTAAGATTCAAATTTTGTACCGAACAATGTTTCAGGGCGCAAAAATCTATTCATAGCAGGATCATTGAGCCATTCCTCAGTTTTTACTAGAATGACATGTTTAAAATCTTCAAAGCGAAAACCTTCGTTCCAGCGTGCCTTGATGTCTTTTTTTGTTTTTGGTGTAGTAGGTCGGTATCGTTTGCCCGCTACTTTGTTCAGTAAATCAATGATCAGTTTGTAAGGAATCTCGTCCTTTTCGTTTTTGGAAGAAGATGCGTCGTCGGGTTTACCCGACAATATATCTTTTAATTCTTTTTCTTTATCTAATTCTTTATCTATATCTGCACCGTCACGTGACGTCACGCTAACGTCATTCTCTTTTTCTGGTGCAGAAAGCTGCAATTGCTTCTTTCGTTCCCTGTATTGTCTGTTTCTTTCCGCAGCTAATTTCCTTACCCTATCCATACCTTCGACGTTCTGATGTTTCTCCCAATTTGCGATGGAAATAAATTTATTTTCGTCAACTTCAATCATTCCGAATTGTTGAAAGGTGTTGAGGGCCATTCTAACAATTGGCAAAGGCCTGTTGAAAATAGTTGCCAGCATTTCATCTGTATACGGGATATTCTGATTTAGGTAAATGTAACCTGATGCATTGGTCTTACCGGCTTGAGCAAGGAGTTTAACCCAAATAATTAGGATCGTGTCTGACTCTGGCATTTGCTCAATGAGCTTGATTTTTTCATCCTCGAACATCTTGGTACTTAACTTGATCCATTTAACCTCAGACAATAGGATCAACTCCTTCCGCCTTCGTCAAAGGCCATACAGACCGTTTGCCGTTTACAATTACAGAGCCGAGGGTGTTTTGCTGACATTGATCAGACATGCAGGCGCCGCCTTGAGCTTTTAGTTCGGCAATAGCCCTTTCATGAGTATTAACAGACTCACTTATAACTACGTGAATTTGATTATGTAGCCAGATGCGGCTTTCTAAAATCACATGTATTCTCCTTTCGATTATTTGTTGAAAATCTCAGCAAAGTGTTTATCTAAAAAGGCAGCCATTTTAGAAGCTTGAAAGCTCCAGTTTTGCCCTTTAGCTTGCGGATAAAATACAAAACCCCCGTTTGCTGAATCTAAAAATTTGCGGAACCGACTTGGGTATAAAATGTTTTCTTTAATCCACTCGCTTTTGCGCGCTGTCTTTTTCTCAAGGTCTTTCATGTTCCAATAGACGCCGGACAGTGATTGCTCTCTTAGTTCCTGAAGCTCCACCCTACTGATGAGAATTTTGTCAGCAGGGATCGGAATTGACAGGCTAACATCAAGAAGTTGTTCCAAATTATTTGCCCTCCTCAATATTCCTACAAGAAACTTTTTGATTAAAAAAATATCCTGCAGGTACATTTAGTTTTTTACAGAATTGGTTAATGCTTTTGAAAGTTGGATTTATTTTTCCATTCTCTAACTTATAGATATAGGAGGTAGTAAACCCTGTAAAGTTAGCAAATTCATTGAATGACATGTTTTTTTCTTTGCGAATTTTTTTGATTTTTTCACCAAATAGCATATTGCTGTCCAATGTTTCCCCTCCTTTATTATTCCTACAGGAATATTACAAACTCAATATATCACCTTGCCTATAGCTTTGTAAACCCCTAATTTATGAATTTTTATCCTATCGGAAACAATGCATGTTATAATATTACTACAGTAAAAAACAAAATCTGTTGAGTGGAAAGGTGATTGCTTTCTGATGGAAAAAAATAAGATTATTGGACGGAATATAGCAAAATTAAGAAAGCAAAAAAAGCTTACTCTCCGTCAACTCGCCGATGCAACAGGTGTAACGCAGGGGTATCTCTCGAAACTTGAAGCAGGAGATAAAATAAAAAAGCCTTCTTATGAGAAATTAAACGCAATTGCAAAATATTTTAATGTCGATGTTTCATACTTCGCAACAGACGAAGATGAATTAAATAAAATGAGCGATGAAGAAAAAGAATTAGTATTTGCAAGGAATTTAACTCTTGATGTAATAAAGAAAGCAAACATTATTGATAATGAAGGCAATATAATAACAGAAGATGAAAGAGAATTTATGCTTAACGCCCTAAAGTCTTACCGTGAATCTAAGGCTAAATTCTTGGATGACTTAGCCGAAGATTGATTTTGCTGGTTTTTGTTATTCGGTTTGATAATAGTTAAAAGTTCTTCAAATACAATTGTCATTTTCTTGTTACCTCCGAAAGAACATTTGTTCCTGTATATTATATTTTAAAAAAGAATTAAAAAAAATAGTTTTTAAACAATTTCCTGTTTTCGTTTTTTTTGAAAACAGGAAACTTCCCCAAAAAGCACGAAAGACGTTGCCAACAAAGGCATCGTCTTTTTTTAAGTCTGTATCTACTTTTCAGGGTGTTGATGAAATTATGCGCCTACTATAATCTCGGCTGTTTGGAATTCACCTTCTGCATTTGAATGGTCAAATGAACCATTTATGGCCTCTGCAGTCAGTATACCGAACGCCAAGATCAAGACTATTGACATCTTTTTCATCTAAAACACCTCCTGTTACTAAATATTAAAATTAAATCCTAACTTTATCAAGTATATTTTTGGAAGATTAGAACGAAATTGATCTTTTTGCTGTGAAAAAAAGTAAAGCGATAACAGCAACTTTTCTGATGACTCTTCTCTAATTCCGTCAAAAAGCAGCGCGTAGCTTTTATAAAAATCATGCTGATAAAAAGAACTCAATGAATCCTTTTTCGCTAGTGACTTAGCAAAAGTAGTCACCTGATAATCTTCCGGAATCTCCTTATCCCAAAATGCTTGCAGGATGGCTATTTCTTCTTTATTCTGAACTAATTCTTTTTTTCTGTCTGGAAAAGTGCTGAGCAGTTGAATACACTTCTTATAGTATTCATAAGATAGAAAATAAGATTCGTTCATGTAGGACAACGCTAATATGTACAATGCTGTCAAATTTAAATTAACACTAAGGTTTTTCTCACGAAGAGAGTGAGCAACTTCCCTAGCCTTAAAAACAGCATTATCCTGCTTCAAATACAGATTCACAGAAACCTCTTCTAAACGAGCAGAGAATGCCATTTTTAGAAACGGATCAGATATCATATTGATATTCTTTTGAATCGTTCCAATTTTATCAATTGTTAATTCATACTTTCTGCTTTGGTAATTAGCATACATTTCTAAGACAAGAAGTAGTGTTTTTGTATCATGACAATCTGATTTGAGGTCGTTAAGTTTCTCAATATATTCCGAGCTTCCAAGTGACAATCTGTATTCCAACATGAATTTATAGATTCCAGACCACGAACTGATCTTACCCTCTTTTTTAATTTGCCTATCAATTAAGTTTTCTATAACTGAAAAGAGTCTCTTGGCATAACAATATTCTAATGCTGCAGGATAATTCTTCTTCTTAACTCCGTTTAAACAATATTGCTTTATCAGTTCAGTTTCATTATCCGGGTCAAGATACCTTATGATCTCTCGAACCATCCAAAAGTTTATCTCTTTCCCACTGAGAAACTTACTTAAATAACCTTCACTTATCCCAATTTTTGCAGCAATCATATTCTGCTTTTCATTGGATGACTTTATCAATTCTTTTATATGAATCCTTATATCTCTAGTTGCTACTGATTCCATATGATCACCTTTTCACCTCAAATTTAACATAATCACAAAGAAAATTTTGTCGAACGATGGCGATAAGATTTAGAATTTTTTGATTTTTTACGTTATAATTTATTCCTCTCAATACTTATTATACCTTATTTTACAATGGTTAACTAAGCGAAAAGCCTTATTTGAAACAATCTTTTAAATAAATTAAGATAGTGCTATCCTATTATTGGAGAATTAAAGTTCCCCCTATAGGAGTGAATGAAATGGCTAGTTTCCTAAAACGCGGTAAAACGTGGCAGTATTGCGTTAGCGCTAAACCCAAGCCCATCAGGAAAGGCGGATTTAAAACTAAGAAGGAAGCTCAAGTGGCTGCCGCAGAGGTTGAAGATAAATTGAGGAAATATAAAACGCCGGGCACAAAAAAAGTCCTCTTTGATGAATACTTTAAAAGTTGGGTAAATGTTTATAGAGCTGATATTGGTGCCATCACTCGTGAAGGTTACTATATTACACTTAGAGAAATTTCAGAGAATTTTGCAGGAAGATATATCAATGACATCACTAAACGAGAATATCAAGAGTTTTTAAATAAGTTTGGATCTCAACACGCAAAAGAAACTGTTAGAAAAATAAATACGCACATTAGAGCTTGTGTGCAAGAGGCAATTGAAGAAGGGATTATTCAGTTTGATTTTACCAGGAAAGCAAAATTGATTGGAAGCGTGGAATCAAAACGCCCGGAAGAAAAACACTTGAATTATGTTGATAGTCAAAAGCTTTTAAATGAATTATATGTGCGCAAGGATCAGTCTATCGGATATTATTTATTAATACTGGCCCTCACTTCAGGAATGCGTTTTTCTGAAATGTTGGGATTAACACTCGAGGATTTCAACTTTGAATTAAATGAGATTACAATCAACAAAACCTGGGATTATAAAAAAGGAACGGGTTTTGCTACGACAAAAAATGCGTCTTCAAATAGGACCATTAAAATGGATTCTAATACAATGGATTTATTCAAAAAGTTGTTATCCGAAATGCCTGATAACATACATAATCTTGTATTTTATAGTCCTCGCAGTTCTAGAAAAGTCATCACTAACGAATTTGTCAACAAAATATTGAAAAAGACATTGACTGACTTGAAAATAGAACCAATTTCGATACATGGGTTGAGACATACACATGCCAGCGTGTTACTCTACAAGAGGATTTCAATTTATTATGTCTCAGAGCGTTTAGGACATGCTAAGATAGATACCACGCATAATTATTATTCACATGTAATTAAAGAACTACGTGAAGAAGACACCCAAAACACCCTTGATTTATTTGAAAAAATGCCTGACGTGAAAACATCTGTATAGAAATGTGCAAAAAATGTGCAAAAAAAAATAAAATCGCATCGTTTTTCAGCGGTTTCTCACAAAAATAAAAAGCTTGCAAAAACGACAAAAACCCTTGTGTAACAAGGGTTTTTGTGTTTCACCGCCATTATTAATCTGCACCTATCTTATGCCGGAAACGCTCTAGGAGAGATTCGAACTCCCGACCTGCAGTTTAGGAAACTGCTGCACTATCCGCTGTGCTACTAGAGCCTGCTTCTATTATAGTAACGCTGGCGGCCGTTTTTTTCAAGTCTACAGCCCTCCGAACACTTTATAGGCGGCTCTCGTCGTATCTTCATCTATTCCGATATAACGCATTGTAATAGACGGAGAAGAATGATTCAAAATCCTCTGCAGTTCAGCAATGTCTTTTGTCCTCTGATAAAAATGATACCCGAACGTCTTTCTAAGCGTATGCGTCCCGATTTCCTCCAACCCGCAAGCGGCAGCCGCTTCCTTTAATATTCTGTATGCCTGAATCCGGGATATGGGCTTATTCGTCCGTTTCGATTTAAACAAATAGTCATCCTCTTTCATGTCTTTTGTATAAGCGTATATGTCGGCCTTTAAAGACTCCAGTATCAGAATTTTTCTTTTCTTTCTCGTTTTGCTTTCGGTTGCCCACACATGGTCTTTGTTCCTTACATCCCTCACGCGAAGCGGCAGAACATCTGAAATCCGCAGTGCGCTGTTCATGCCGAAAATAAATAAAAAATAATCACGATCACTTTTTTTCATTAAATACTGTTTGACTTCCTGGATCTTCTCCAAACTTCGGATCGGCTGTACGATATGCATCAAAAAACCCCTTATAATTGGTAAAGTAACATATTGAGCATTATGTTACTATTATAACCGAAACCCGTTGAATGATAAAGGATAAAGGGTCTTATGTAACATAATATACATAGTGTTACATAAGGTGAATCAGATAAGCAGTTTCAACGAATTCCTCAAAAACATCATTTTCAGCCCGTTGACAAGCTTTTAAACAAATAGAGACTCAAGGTATTAAAAAATGAAAAAAAGGCCTTAAAATGAAATCTGAGCATCCGTTTTTTTGTGAGCAACCGAAAAAAATGAAAAAAAAAGACACAATATGAAATTGTGTCCTAATCTTCATCTTTTACATCAATGTCTTCAGGAAGCGGCTCATTTAAAAACTCTTGAATCATTTCCTTATATTTTTCCAGCTGTTCGAGATGGGTTTGAAATTGTTCCTTGTTGATTAAATATTGCTGTCCGTCATGGACGGCTCTTATTTTATTCGTCAAAACAAGATTGTGCACATATTCTTCAGGAAGACTGGTAAACTCAGCTGTCTCTTTGATCGTTAAATACATGGCTCACGTTCCTTTCATATGTCATGTGAGTGAATTCTGTTTTGTTTATTGTAGCTTATTTTTTGTCTTTATGCTTGTTTCACAGCTTTTTCAGTCCGGTTTCCCATTTAGCCTATTTGCGACTGATTACATTCACACAGAAACCCCAACTTTTTGCACACCGGACTATTCCGTTTGTCACTTGTGAAAACAGCACATTTTACTTACTCTATAATTGTAAGCGGAAAACAAAGGAGGCAGACTATGAAAAAGAAAAAGTTTATGAATCTCTGTTTTATCGTTCTGCTCAGTACTTTGCTCGCGGCCGGAAGCATCCCTTATCACGCTCAGGCTAAGAAACACCCGTTTTCCTATGACGACTACAAACAGGTAGATGTCGGCAAAGACGGCATGGTTGCCACCGCCCATCCTCTCGCTTCACAAATCGGTGCCGACGTGCTGAAAAAAGGCGGCAATGCAATTGACGCCGCGGTTGCCATTCAATTCGCATTAAACGTAACTGAACCTATGATGTCTGGAATCGGCGGCGGCGGATTTATGATGGTTTATGATGCGAAGACGAAAGACACCACCATTATCGACAGCAGGGAACGCGCACCGGCAGGCGCAACACCGGATATGTTCCTTGACGAAAACGGCAAAGCCATTCCTTTCTCCGAACGCGTTACGAAAGGGACTGCAGTCGGTGTTCCGGGAACATTAAAAGGACTTGAAAAAGCGCTAGACAAATGGGGCACACGCTCCATGAAACAACTCATCACCCCTTCCATTAAACTTGCCTCAAAAGGCTTTCCGATCGATTCGGTTTTAGCTGATGCCATCTCAGATTATAAAGACAAATTATCACACACTGCTGCAAAAGACGTGTTTCTTCCGGACGGAGAACCTCTGAAAGAAGGAGACACACTCATCCAAAAAGACTTAGCCAAAACATTTACAGCTATTAAGTACAAAGGCACAAAAGCATTCTATGACGGTGCATTCTCCAAAAAGCTTGCAGAAACAGTGCAGGAATTCGGCGGCTCAATGACAGAAAAAGACATTAAAAACTTCAATGTGACGATTGACGAACCGATCTGGGGAGATTACCAGGGCTATCATATCGCAACTGCTCCTCCTCCAAGCTCGGGCGGTGTTTTCCTGTTGCAAATGCTGAACCTCCTGGATGATTTTAAGCTTTCTCAATATGATATCCGTTCTTGGCAAAAATATCAGCTTCTCGCAGAAACGATGCATTTGGCTTATGCTGACCGCGCCGCATTTGCCGGGGACCCAGAATTCGTCAACGTCCCTCTCAAAGGTCTCTTGAATCCAGATTATATCAATGCCCGCAGACAGCTGATAGATATTGATAAAGTCAATAAAAAACCGAAAGCCGGCGATCCTTGGTCCTATCAGGAAGGTTCTGCAAACTATAAACAAGTGGAGCAGCCGACTGACAAACAGGAAGGTCAAACGACTCACTTCACGGTAACCGACCGCTTCGGCAATGTCGTATCTTATACGACAACAATTGAACAGCTGTTCGGTTCCGGCATTATGGTTCCCGGATACGGCGTTGTGCTGAATAATGAGTTAACAGACTTCGATGCGGTGCCTGGCGGCGCAAATGAAGTGCAGCCGAATAAACGTCCGCTCAGCAGCATGACTCCGACTATTTTATTCAAAAATAACGAACCAGTCCTGACTGTCGGCTCCCCCGGCGGAGCAACGATCATTTCTTCCGTCCTGCAAACGATCCTGAACAAAGTTGAGTACGGCATGGATCTGAAAGCGGCGGTCGAAGAGCCGAGAATTTACACAAACAGCATGACATCCTATCGATATGAAAAAGGAGTGCCGGAAGAAGCCCGCACAAAACTGAACGAAATGGGGCATAAATTCGGCAGCAGCCCGGTTGATATCGGTAATGTGCAAAGCATCCTGATCGACCGTGAAAACGGCACCTTCACCGGAGTTGCCGACTCAAGCCGAAACGGAGCCGCAATCGGCGTAAACTTGAAAAATTATAAAAAATAACAAGATAAAAAGCCTCGTTTCTCAAGCTGAGAAATGAGGCTTTTGTTTCTTCTGCACTGTATTCAGATGAGGGTTTTTCAGACGTTAATGATGCAAGCGAAAGCACGCCGCACATCGCGATGACAACACCCGCTGATCCGATCCATGTCACTGACGCAAGAGACAGATGAGTGACAACAATGCCCCCGATGCCCGCCCCGGCTGCCATAGCCAGCTGCATCACAGACTGGTTGAGGCCAAGTAATACACCCGATGATTCAGGCTCCATCGTTGCCAAATGATACTGCTGAGCAGGCCCAGATGACCAGGCGGCGAAGGACCAAAATATAAGCACTGCCGCCGCTCCGAAAGCAGAATATGTGACAAACGGCAATAACATGAGCATGATAGCATGAAGCGCCATTCCGCCGATTAATGTCATACGCGCCCCCCATTTGTCTGCGCTGAAACCGCCTGCTTTAGAACCGGCAAGACTTGCAACACCGAAAATAAGCAGCAATGTACTCAGTATTCCGCTGCCGATATGAGTGACGTTCAGTAAATACGGAGAAAGGTACGTATACGCAACCGAATAGCCTCCGAGCCAAAAAAACGTAATGGCCAGCCCGACAGCCACCTTTCGTTTCTTCAAAAGAGAAAATTGCTGAATGAGCGGCACCGGTTTATCTCCTTTTATCTCAGGCAGCGCGAAACGTATAATAAGCATGGCAATGATTCCGATTGCCGCAATTCCGGCGAAAACCACCTTCCAGCCGAAAGCTTCAGACACGGTTCTTCCGATCGGAACACCGATAATGAGCGCCGCCGTAAACCCCATAATGACGGTTGCGAGAGAACTTGCCTGTTTTCCCGGGGGAGCGATTTTTGCTGCGATCGTAAGCGCGGTGACCACCACAGTTCCTGCTCCAAGCGCCATGATCACCCGTGCTCCCGCAAATAAGCCGAATCCCTGCACAAGGAAAGAAATGATATTCCCGATAACAAACAGCCCCAGAGCATAGATCATGAGCTTCCTTCTGTCCAGTTTTGCTGTAAGGGCCATCATGACAGGCGTTCCGATTGCATAAACAAGTGAAAAAATCGTAATCAGCTGCCCTGCCGCTGCCACAGTAACTCCCAAGGAACCTGCAATTTTATCAAGCATCCCGGATATCACATATTCAGACGTCCCCACTAAAAAACTGATAATTGCCAAAATGTAAATCTTCCAGGTATTTTGCACCTGACACACTCCTTCATTGATGATTTATATAAAGATATATTGTGATATATCGATATAAAGAGTTGAACAAACAGAAACAAATCGCAATATGTCGATGCGTAGTCGGAAAAAGAAACTGAATCCCTCTTCTAAAGGATTCAGCCCTACATTTCGCGCTGAAAATAATCGGCCATCGCCTTTATCGCTTCTTCATCTCTTTTATAATAGGTGTATTTGCCAATCCGTTTTGTTTGGATAAGGCCCGCCCGCTGAAGAATGGAAAGATATTGAGACGCCGTTGACTGTGTCATCTGAAGCTTATCGGTGATCTGGCTGACACATACTCCGATCTCATTCATATCAATGCCATCATGCGGGGCGAAGTGACGGTCCGGCTCTTTCAGCCATTGTAAAATCTCAAGCCGTGACTCATTAGACAACGCTTTAAAAACATCAATAGGTTTCATACGCTTTATTATATCGTGATTTTACGATATGTCAATGTTGTTTTTCTTCAATCTCTATTTTTTGTTTTGCCTCTCTTATGATCCGGGACATAAAATCACTCACATTCTCTTCAAATGTGTTTTCCCGCCCGTATTGCCGTACATGTACAGATTGATGGCGGCACTCTCGATCTCCCACAACAGCAATATACGGTATTTTTTTCATTTGTGCTTCTCTGATTTTATAGCCGAGTTTTTCATCGCGCTGATCGAGCTCAGCCCGGATACCCGCTTTCTTCATTTGCAAGTGCACCTGTTCTGCGCAGTCCAGGTGTGCGGTGTTTGATACTGGGATGATTTTTGCCTGTACCGGTGCAAGCCATAAAGGGAACGCTCCCCCGAAATGTTCTGTAATGATTCCGAGAAATCTGTCGAGAGATCCGAATACCGCCCGGTGGATGACAACAGGACGGACTTTTTGGTTTTTTTCATCAATATATGTTAAATCAAATTTCTCCGGCATTTGAAAATCCAGTTGGACAGTGGCACATTGATGGCTCCGGTTCAGCGCATCTTTTATATGAATATCAATTTTCGGTCCGTAAAATGCGCCATCTCCCCGATTAAACCGAAAACGATATCCCTGTTCTTTTAATACTTTTTCTAATGCGCTCTCAGCCCTGTTCCACAAGCGTTCGCTTCCCATGTAATCTTCCGGTCTTGTTGACAGCTCAATATCATAGGAAAAACCAAATGCGGTGTACACCTCGTGAATCAGCTGCAGCGCCGAAGCGATTTCACTCTCGATCTGATCCTGCGTTACAAAAATGTGTGCGTCATCCTGGCAAAAAGATCTGACGCGGAGCAGGCCATTAAGCGCCCCGCTGAATTCGTGACGGTGCACCTGACCGAACTCAGCCATCCGAATCGGAAGATCACGATAAGAACGAAGCTTTTCTTTAAATATGAGCATGTGGCCGGGGCAGTTCATCGGCTTTAACGCGAAGCGCTGATGATCGGCTTCTGAGAAATACATATTCTCTTTATAATGATCCCAGTGGCCGGATTGCTCCCAAAGACGCTGGTTCATCATCATAGGGGTACGCACTTCCTGATAATGATAGGCATCCTGCTTTGAACGCAGAAATGATTCAAGCGTGTTTCGGATAAACTGACCGTTCGGCAGATAAAAAGGCATACCCGGCGCCTCTTCCGAAAACATAAAAAGTTGTAACTCCGCTCCCAATTTCCGATGATTTCTCATCTCCGCCTCTTTCAACAGCTGAAAATGTCTGTTCAGCTCCTTTTCTGAGGAAAATGCTTTCCCATAGATGCGCTGGAGCATTTTTTGGTTGCTGTCGCCGCGCCAATAAGCCCCTGATACATGAGTGAGCGAAAAAGCTTTTATCTGTCCGGCAGACGCCAAGTGCGGACCCCGGCATAAATCAATGAATTCGCTCTGGCGGTATATACTGATTGTATCAGTCTGCGGAATACCCGCTAAGAGCTCAAGCTTCAGCGGTTCATGAGCAAACAGCTGCTCTGCCTCTTCTCTGGGGATTTCTTCTCTGATAATTTCCGGATTTTCCGAAATGATTCGGTTCATCTCTTTTTCAATGACGGCCAGGTCTTTTTCAGTAATCGTTTCATCCATATCAAAGTCATAATAAAAGCCATTGTCAATAACGGGTCCGATCCCTAAACAAACCTTCGGATACAGACGTTTTACCGCTTGCGCCAATACGTGTGCTGCTGTGTGTCTCATCACTTCCAGTCCTGCTTCAGACTGAAAACTGCACAGTTCAATCGCCGCATCCTTATGAATGCTTCTTCTAAAGTCATATAACGATCCGTTTACCTTTCCGGCGGCAGACGCCTTTTTCAGACTCGGACTGATTGATTGAGCGATCTCTTCTAACGTAACGCCTTTCCGGTATTTTTTTTGTTTTCCATCAGGAAAAGTAATCACAATGTGTGGCTTCTTCACGGTCTGATCTCTCCTTTATTTTTAATAAAATAAAAAACACACTCATCCCAAAGAAAGGGACGAGTGTGTGTCAGACCCGCGGTTCCACCCAAATTCCCGCCACTTTAAGTGACGGCTCATTTTTGCCGTAACGCAGCTATACGGTATCGGCTGCTTTCGTTCACCGATACAGCTCAAAAGGCGGTAAGCTCATTCTTCGTGCCGGGAAGGTCTCAGCCGCGCCTCCCCTCTCTGTATGGCCGGTTAAAATGTCTCATGTCCTTTATCATTGCCATTTTTCTTATATAAACATAAAAACACACTCATCCCAAAAAAGGGACGAGTGTGTGTCAGACCCGCGGTTCCACCCAAATTCCCGCCACTTCAAGTGACGGCTCATTTTTGCCGTAACGCGGCTATACGGTATCGGCTGCTTTCGTTCACCGATACAGCTCAAAAGGCGGTAAGCTCATTCTTCGTGCCGGGAAGGTCTCAGCCGCGCCCTCCCTCTCTGTATGGCCGGTTAAAATGTCTCATGTCCTTATCATTGCAGATACTTTATCCGAAAAACTTTCTTTTATTATACATAAATTTTCCGAAAAAGAAAGTTTTTTTAAGAAAAACCAGAACGAAAAAAATTGGCGTACACAGCTGTCCTGTTTTCTCATCTTCCGTTCGGTAATGCTTTTAATCCATTCAGCAGTTCTTCAAACGCCGATGTCAAAAATAAATCACTCCGGTAGATGAATGATATATTCATATTCCGAAAATGTTCAGGGAGCTCATGAAGAAAAAGATTTTTCCTGTTTTGAAAATAACGGACGGCTGATGCAGGCAGAAAGGAAACCCCCATCCCCGCCTGCACCGCCCCAATAATGGCTTCCAACGTACCGAATTCAATGATTTTATATGCGGGCACTGCCTCTTCTTTCAGTATGTTTTTTATTTTGCGGCGGTGCGAACAGCCCGCGGCAAAATACAGAATCGGATCTCGCAACAAGTCTTGCAAACTGCCTTCCCGCTTATTTGAGACCAAGACCAATTCTTCTTGAAATACAGCGACTTGCTCAAGATCTTCGTATTCGACCGGTCCATAAACAAAAGCGCCGTCCAGCTCATAGTGTAAGACGCGCTGCACTAAGGTATGTGTATCACCGGTTGACAGAGACAGCTGTACTTTCGGGTAGCGGCTGCAATACTCTGTGAAAAATTGAGGGAGATGGACGGCTGCCGCCGTTTCAAGAGAACCGATTCGAAGCGGGCCGTTCGGATCGCCTGCCTCTTGCGCCGTTTTTTGCGCCTCATGCAGCAATTGAAGGATTCTGTCTGCGTCTTTCAATAAGTTTTCACCTGCGGGCGTCAGCGTCATCCCCCGATTTGTGCGGTAAAAAAGCTGTGTTTGTAATAGCCGTTCCAGCTGCTGAATCCGGTTTGTCACATTTGATTGAACATAATGCAGGCTTTCTGCCGCCTTTGAAATACTTCCTTTGCGGGCGACAGCCTGAAAAATCTTTAAGTCTCCGCTTTCCATGTAAGGACACCTTCTTGCTATGATTTTTATTGATAGCCGGCTATCAATTTTCATTTATTTACTGCAGCTGATACAGCCTGTAAAATCTTTCTCATCAATTATAAAGGAGAGAAGAATGATGAATGCCCTTATCATACACGAAAATGGCTTTGATTTCAGGCAGGCACCTGACAAACGGCCGGGAAACGGCGAAGTAAAAATAAAGCTGAAAACAGCCGGATTAAACCATCGCGATTTGTTTTTAATGAAAAACCACAAAACCGGAAACCATGAATTTACTCTCGGTTCAGACGGCGCGGGAATCGTAACTGAAATAGGACACGGCGTCCGGTCTCATTTACTGCATGCAGAAGTCATCATCAACCCGGTGCTGAATTGGAAGACTGTTGAGGACGTACCAGCCGTCCCTGATATTTTAGGTGGTCCGAGCGACGGAACATTTTCACCTTATGTCATCGTTCCTGAGGAAAATGCCGTTTTAAAACCCGAACACCTGACTTGGGAGGAAGCGGGCGTGCTGCCGTTATCAGCATTAACCGCTTATCGCGCCTTATTTACAAAAGGACAATTAAAAAAAGGCGAACACCTTATCCTTCCGGGCATCGGAAGCGGCGTGGCAACATATGCCTTATTAATGGCAAAAGCTATCGGAGCGACAGTCAGCGTCACTTCCCGCAGCGAAAACAAAAAACAAACCGCACTGTCATACGGTGCAGACCGGGCGATTGACAGCTACGGTGACTGGAATGAGGCGCTGAATGGCGAAAAAGCAGATATCATACTTGACGGTGTAGGCCCCGCCTTGTTTCAACACTATCTTGACATTATGAAACCGAATGGCCGGATCGTAACATTTGGCGCCAGTTCAGGCGATCAGCTCGGATTTCCTATTCGCTCGCTGTTTTTTCCGCAGATTCATATTCTCGGTACATCAATGGGAAGCAATAAGGAATTCGCGGATATGCTGGAATTGATAAACCGCTGCGGCATCCGTCCCATTATCGACCGTATGTATTCTCTCAGAGAAGCAGCTGCCGCTTTTAACAGAATGCGGGAAGGACGGCAGTTTGGCAATATCGGCTTTCGTTTGGATGTCTAAAAAAGAGGAGCGGACCCGTCCGTTTCCTTATGTGTTTATAAGCGTTTCCGCTCTGACATACTCTTGATAGGCTTCTTTCAAATAAACAAAAAAGTGTTTACCCCCGGCTTTTAAAACTTTTCGATGATAGAGCCACACGACGGGTAAAGTGCCCGTCAATAAAATAAAGCGGGAAAACACAGCACACGTATTGGTGATCTTTAAGCGGCGCCGGCCGAACTTGTGCAGTGCTTCCGCTTGAAATTCAATATGTTTTTCTTCATCAATTAAAATCTGCCCGCAAATTGATCGCAGACACACAGAGCCCGTCACGTTTTTTAAGGCGTCATAATAAACGGCGGCGATGATTTCCGCCGTCAGCAGCACCGTGATCGACTGCTCAAGGCTTGCAAATCGTCTCAGTCTGCGGAAGACTTGATCAACCCAATGCTTTTCCAGCTTTGGGATATTGTGCCGGTTCATGAATATTTCCAATTCACCCGCATGCCTTTGTTCATCCTGAATAAATAAAATCAGCGCTTCCAGATAACTTTTGTCAGCACAATCCTTTAAGAAACGTTTTGCAGCAGCTATCAAAAACAGACCTTCTGAACTTTCGCCGATTTGAAACTGCTGAACTGAAGAACAAATAACGCGGCGCTCAGTTTCAGAAAGCTGATCATATTTACAGTTAGTTCCTTGACTGCTGATTGATTTCTACGAAAATAATCTCTCCACTCTGTAAAACAAAATTCCATTTGTTATCCTCCATTCCCATCACGTTACCCTTATATGACCAATACAGGAAGAAGGAGGTTTCATTTCAATACGAAAAACCGGCTGATCCCAGCCGGTTTTATAAATAAACCCCTTTATTTACGGTAAAACAGTGCTCCCCATTAAATAACTGTCGACTTCGCGCGCTGCTTCCCGGCCTTCATTAATCGCCCATACAATCAGGCTTTGGCCCCTTCTCGCATCCCCTGCGGCGAAAACACCGTCAACATTCGTTTTATAATCCCCATATGCTGCCTGAATTTTATGATTTGCCGAATCGACACCGAACTGTTTCAATAATGGCTGTTCTGTCCCTTCAAAACCGATGGCGATGAACACCAGCTGAGCAGGCCATACTTTTTCTGTCCCGGGCAGTTCATGAAATTCATACTTTCCGAATTCGTTTCTGACTTTTTCCATTTGAATGGTGTGAATCTCTTGTAAGCGGCCCTGCTTATCGGCCACCATTTTTGTCGTCTGAATTGAATATTCTCTCGGGTCTTTGCCGAACTTTGCCTGCGCTTCTTCATAAGCGTATTCAAGGGTAAAGACGTGCGGCTGTTCAGGCCACATATTGTCGTTCGTGCGCGTCTGAGGAAGTTTAGGATGTTTCCCGAACTGGTGCACGCTGCGCGCTTTTTGGCGCAGCGCGGTTGCCACGCAGTCAGCTCCTGTGTCTCCTCCGCCGATCACGATGACGTCTTTCCCTTTAGCGTCTATAAATTGTTTGTCTTTGAAGTTGGAATCTAAATAGCTTTTCGTCGCCAGTGTTAAATAGTCCATCGCATAATGGACGCCTTTTGCTTCCCGGCCTTCAATCAGCAGATTGCGCTGCTTTTGGGCGCCTGTGCACAAAATGACGGCATCAAATTGATCTTTCAGCTCATCTGCCGTTATGTCAACGCCGATTTCGGTATTTGTCACAAAATCTATACCTTCCTGCGTCAAAAGCTTAATACGGCGTTCAACGACATTTTTCTCAAGCTTCATGCTCGGAATGCCGTACATCAGCAGGCCGCCGGCTCTGTCGGCACGCTCATAGACTGTTACGGAATGACCGGCTTGATTCAGCTGATCAGCGCTTGCCAGACCTGCCGGGCCTGAACCGACGACAGCGACTTTTTTACCTGTGCGTTTCGCGGGAATTCTCGGCTGAATCCATCCGTTCTCAAAACCTTTGTCAATGATCGTCCGCTCGATGTTTTTAATTGAAACAGCCGGATCTGAAATGGCCAGCGTACAAGATCCTTCACAAGGAGCGGGACAGACCCGCCCTGTGAATTCAGGAAAGTTATTCGTTTTCAGAAGGCGCTCCAAGGCTTCTTTCCAGCGCCCCCGATAGACGAGGTCATTCCACTCCGGTATCAGATTATAAATCGGGCAGCCGGAGGTAAAACCGTTGATATCAGCGCCGATTTGGCAAAACGGTGTGCCGCAATCCATACACCGCGCCCCCTGCCGCTTTGACGCTTCATCTGAAAATGGAGCCGAATACTCTTTCCAATCCTTTAAGCGAGTGAGAGGGTCCCGCTCAGCCGGTTTTTCTCGTTTTTCTTCCATGAATCCAGTTGGTTTCCCCATGTTCCTCTCCCCTTTCTTACTGTACTACCGCTTGTTTTTGATCTTTCGCAGGCGTTTGGAGGACCTTTGTATTGGCTTCAAAAGCATACATAATTGCGTCTTCTTCTGATAAACCCGCCGCTTTTTGTTCTTCGATGCTGAGGAGCATTTGTTTATAGTTTTTCGGAATGACTTTGATAAAGGTTTCTGCGGCTTTTTCCCAATTGTCCAGGAGATCTGCGGCTTTTTTGCTGTTTGTCAGCGCCGCGTGCCGTTTGACCATTTCTTGCACTTCTTTGATCTCAGCCTCATCCGTCAGCTTTTCAAATGAAATCATTTCCATGTTGCATTTGCGTTTAAATGCTTTGGCATCATCACTCAGGACGTATGCGATACCGCCTGACATTCCCGCCCCGAAGTTTTTGCCGACTTCGCCGAGGACGACAACCCGGCCGCCTGTCATGTATTCACAGCCGTGGTCTCCGATACCTTCTACAACGACATTGACTCCGCTGTTACGGACTGCAAAACGTTCACCGGCGCGCCCGTTAATGTACGCTTCCCCGCTTGTTGCTCCGTAAAATGCGACGTTCCCGATAATAACGTTATCGTGTGTTTCACAATTGAAGGCATCAGGCGCTTTCACGATGATTTTTCCGCCTGAAAGCCCTTTGCCTACGTAGTCATTTGAATCCCCGTTCAAATGAAGCGTCATCCCCTTAGGGACAAATGCTCCGAAACTCTGTCCGGCTGATCCGGTAAAATGAAGTCTGATCGTATCATCCGGCAGGCCTTCCGCTCCGTAGCGTTTAGAAATTTCACTTCCCGTCACGGTTCCGGCTACGCGATTTGTATTATTGATCTTGATTTCAGCTTCCGCTTCCTGACCGGCTTCAATTGCAGCCTGAACCGCCGGAAGAATAACCGTCATATCAAGCGACTCGTCGATTTTATGGTTTTGCGCCGTACGGAAAGTACGTACGCCTTCAGGCTGGTACAGCAGTGTGGATAAATCAAGCTGGCCCGCTTTCCAATGCGCTTTTGCACGTTCACTGACATGAAGAACGTCTGTCCGTCCGATCATTTCATCAAGCGTCTTAAAGCCTAACTCTGCCATATATTCACGCACTTCTTCTGCGACAAACAGCATGTAATTTACGATATGGTCAGGATCGCCCATGAATTTCTTGCGGAGCTCCGGATTTTGCGTCGCGACACCTACAGGACATGTATCTAAATGGCAGGCGCGCATCATGACACAGCCGAGAACGACAAGCGGCGCTGTAGCAAAGCCGAATTCCTCCGCACCGAGCAAGGCGGCCATCACGACATCTCGGCCTGTCATCAGCTTACCGTCCGTTTCCAATACCACGCGATCCCGTAAACCGTTCAGCATCAGCGTTTGGTGAGCTTCTGCAAGACCAAGCTCCCACGGAAGACCCGTATGTTTAATACTTGTTTTCGGCGACGCGCCCGTTCCGCCATCGTAGCCGCTGATGACGATGACATCCGCAGTGCCTTTTGCCACACCGGCAGCAATCGTGCCGACACCGGCTTTTGACACGAGCTTGACGCTGATTCGCGCGCTTCGATTTGCATTTTTCAAATCATGAATCAGCTGCGCCAAATCTTCAATTGAATAAATATCATGGTGAGGAGGCGGTGAGATCAGCCCTACACCTGGTGTAGAACCGCGGACATCCGCGACCCAAGGATATACCTTGTTGCCCGGAAGCTGACCGCCTTCTCCCGGCTTCGCCCCTTGCGCCATTTTGATCTGCAATTCATCCGCATTGACGAGATAATGGCTCTTTACACCGAAACGGCCGGAAGCGATCTGTTTAATCGCACTTCTTCTGTCGTCGCCATTTTCATCCGGAACGAAACGTTTCGGGTCCTCGCCGCCTTCTCCGCTGTTGCTTTTTCCGCCAAGCCTGTTCATCGCTATCGCTAAAGCCTCATGGGCTTCCTTGCTTAATGAACCGAATGACATCGCTCCTGTTTTAAAACGTTTCACAATGGACGCAGCTGATTCAACTTCCTCTAATTTTAAAGGCTTGCGGTCTTCTTTGAAGGCGAACAGATTGCGTAAAAATCCGATTCGTTCTTCATCCGCTGCATGAGAATACTGCTTAAACAGGCTGTAATCATTTTTGCGGCAGGCCCATTGCAGAGTATGGATGGTTTTCGGATTGAAAGCGTGGTGCTCTCCCCCGTTTCGCCATTGGAATTCACTTCCCGGATCAAGAGTTTGGCTGTAATCATCCTTGTACGCCGCTTGGTGGCGCTTCTTCGCTTCTTGCGCAATCGTCTCGATATCGATTCCGCCAAGCTGAGATGCAGTACCGGTAAAGTATTTGGCGATAACGTCTTCACCGATGCCGACCGCTTCAAAAATTTGGGCGCCCCTGTAACTTTGCACAGTTGAAATTCCCATTTTTGACATCACTTTCACGACGCCTTCTGTTACGCTCTTTCCGTATTTGCTGACAGCTTCTTCATACGGAATATCAAGCCGGCCTTCATCGATTTCCTGCTTATACGTAGCGTAAGTCAAATACGGATTGACAGCATCGGCACCATATCCGATGAGAGCCGCAAAGTGATGAACTTCACGCGCTTCCCCGGATTCAACGATAATGCTTGCTTTTGTTCGCAGACCTTGGCGGATCAAATGCTGATGCAGCGCACTGACGGCCAAAAGCGGCGGAATCGGCGTCAACTCTTTACTCATTGCCCTGTCAGATAAAATTAACAGAGATACGCCTTCCTTGATCGCTTTTTCCGCCTGCTGAAACAAATCCTTCAGGCCTTTTTCTAGGTCATCGGAAAACAGCGTGCGGATGTTCTGGCTCTTAATGTCAGGGTGCACAAGTGTTTTCAGCGCATAAAACTGTTCGTTTGATAATACAGGAGTATACAATTTTATGCGGCGTGCATTTCTTTCACTCGGATGCAGCAGATCGCCTTCAGCTCCGAGCCATGTCACCGTGGAGGTCACAAGCTGCTCGCGGATCGCGTCAATCGGCGGGTTTGTGACTTGCGCAAACAGCTGTTTAAAGTAATGAAACAGTGATTGGGCGCGATCGGATAAAACGGCGAGCGGCGAATCATTTCCCATAGAGCCGAGCGGGTCCTTGCCTTCTTTAATAACAGGAATTAAATACTTCTGAATATCTTCATACGTATAGCCAAACGCTTTTTGACGGACGAGAAGATCATCGAATTGTTCCTCTTCCCGGATTTCCGGGTCAGGATTCACTTGAACCAATTCTTCTTCAAGCCATTTTTGATAAGGTAATTCATTGGCAATTTCTGTTTTCACTTCTTCATCTGAAATAATCCGGCCTTCCTCTAAGTCAATGAGCAGCATTTTTCCGGGCTCCAGACGTTTTTTATGAAGAATGTTCTCCTGCTCTACTTCAATAACGCCGACCTCAGATGAGAAAATAATATGGTCATCTTTTGTCACATAGTAACGTGCCGGACGCAGGCCGTTACGGTCAAGGATGGCGCCGATTTGTTTTCCGTCCGTAAACGAAATGGCGGTCGGCCCGTCCCACGGCTCCATTAAAGAGCTGTGATATTCATAAAAAGCCCGTTTCGCTTTAGACATGTGAGTGTTTTCCGTCCATGGTTCCGGAATCAGCATCATTGCCGTATGTGCCGGTTTCCGCCCCGCCATCACGAAAAATTCAAACGCATTATCAAGAATGGATGAGTCACTTCCCTCAGCATTTAAAATCGGCAGTACTTTGTGAAGATCGTCTCCGAAGCTTTCTGAAACGAACTGCTGCTCCCTCGCTCTCATCCAATTGATGTTGCCCCGGAGCGTATTGATTTCTCCGTTATGAATCAGATAGCGGTTCGGATGGGCACGTTCCCAAGTAGGAAAGGTATTTGTGCTGAATCTTGAATGCACGAGTGAAAATGCAGATACGAAGGTTTCATCCTGCAAATCCAAATAAAAAGCGTCAACCTGCTCAGGCGTTAACAATCCTTTATAAACAATAGTCTGGCTTGACAAGCTTGCGAAGTAAAAATCAAGCTGTTCTTGAATGCCCCAATTTTCCGCCTGCTTCCGGATGATATACAGTTTGCGTTCAAAAGCAAGGCTGTCTTTCAAATCATTTGCGGAGCCGATGAATACTTGACGCACATACGGACAAGTGCTTTGTGCCACTGTTCCGATTTTTCCGACATTTACAGGGACGGTTCTCCAGCCGAGAACGATCTGTCCTTCCTGCTCAATGAATGCATTCACCTGTTTTTCGATCTTTTTTCTTTCCTCTTCATTTTGCGAGAAAAAGACCATTCCTACCCCGTAACGGCCTTTTTCCGGCAGCTTCATTTCTCCGCACTCTTTCTTAAAAAAAGCATCAGGGATCTGAACCATCAGGCCGGCGCCGTCACCCGTATTCGGATCACTGCCCTGTCCTCCTCTGTGATCCAGCTGACAAAGCATCTTCAGTCCTTTTTTGACAATGTCATGTGAAGGTTTCCCTTTTAAATGGGCATACAAGCCGATTCCGCATGCATCGTGCTCAAATTCCGGACGGTAGAGACCTTGTGCTTTCGGCATTTGATTGTAAGTCATAATTCCTCTCCCCCGATCAGTTTCCGTTAATTATCGGTCATAAAATCTGACAGCTTTAAATTAATTGTAAGTTTTCAAAACAATATAAACAATATATAATTTAGATCAAATACATCTCAAAATGAGATAGATGGGTGTGAACGCAATGGAATTACGCCAGCTTCGGTATTTTATGGAGGTAGCAGAACGGGAACATGTGTCAGAAGCGGCTGATCATCTGCATGTCGCACAATCCGCCATCAGCAGGCAGATTGCAAATCTTGAAGAAGAGCTGAAAGTCACTTTATTTGAACGGGAAGGCAGAAATATTAAATTAACGCCGATCGGCAAGCAATTTTTAGAACATGTTAAAACGGCGATGAAAGCAATTGATTACGCGAAGGAACAAATTGATGAATATCTTGATCCGAATCGCGGAACCGTCAAAATAGGATTTCCGACGAGCCTTGCAAGCCAGCTTTTGCCGACGGTGATTTCGGCATTTAAAGAGGAATACCCGAACGTTGAGTTTTTGCTCCGTCAGGGGTCTTATAAGTTTTTAATTGAAGCCGTAAGAAACAGGGATATAGATGCGGCGCTGCTCGGCCCCGTTCCGACGGAATTCCCCGACATAACAGGCCATATCTTATTCACGGAAAAGATTTACGCGCTTGTTCCGCTGCATCATCCGCTTGCCAAACAGAAAAATATTCATTTAATTGATCTGCGCGGCGACCAATTCGTTTTATTTCCTGAAGGGTTTATTCTCCGAAACATGGCGATTGACGCTTGCAGACAGGCCGGCTTTGCGCCGCTTGTATCGACGGAGGGCGAGGATTTAGATGCCATTAAAGGATTAGTCTCCGCGGGGATGGGAGTGACTTTATTACCTGAAAGCACCTTTGCAGAAACCACACCCCGGTTTACGGTCAAAATTCCGATTGAATTTCCTCAAGTGAAGCGCACCGTAGGCATTATTAAACCAAAAGGAAGGGAACTGGCTCCGTCTGCAAATGATTTCTATCATTTTGTCATTCAATTTTTCTCCAAACTTGAACAATATCAATAAAAAACAAACCCGAGCTTCAAAACGAAGCCTCGGGCTTTTTCATATTTTTATAGATCTTTCTCAGCCGATCGGAATGGATAGTTCAACGTGGCAGACAAATGCTTCCGGATCAATGACTGATTGATCGGCCTGTTTATGCGGCGTTTCTTTAAATGTCTTCAGCTGGGCTGAGGAATAGTTGACGATGCCGAGTCCGAGCTCTTCTCCCTGCTGATCAAGCAGCCTGACAACCGCTCCGCAGCTGAATCTGCCCTTAATCTGCTCGATGTCCTGCGGTGACAGCTCCATATTTCCGTTCGCGACATCACGGCTGCTTTCTTTTTCCATCACAATTTCACCTTCTGGACCGGAATTAAACGCAAGCCATTGTTCTTTGTGGTTTAACGGCAGGGTTCCTTCCGCTTCAAAATAAGTTCCTTCAGCAGCCTCATCTACCGCTTGAAGCAGAATGTCCGGAATGTTAGCCTGCCCGAGAAAGCCTTTAATACCCGAGGCCATCACAATTTTAAAAGCATCCAGTTTCGAACGCATTCCGCCTGTTCCCATCTCACTCCCGGCATCTCCCGCGCTCGCTTCTATTTCCGGGGTAATGTCACTTACATGTCTGATTCTTTTCGCCTTCGGGTTGCTGCGCGGATTATCATCATATAAACCGTCAATGTCTGATAAAATCACAAGCATGTCGGCATCAATTAAACCTGCCACCTTCGCTGCGAGTGTATCGTTATCTCCGAATTTCAGCCGGTTGACTGTGACCGTGTCATTTTCATTAATAATCGGAATAATTCCCCGTTCCAAAAGGACGTTCATCGTATTGCGGACATTATGGTAGCGGCATTCATCGGAAAAATCGCTTCTTGTAATTAATATTTGTGATGCGACATAACCGTGCGCTAAAAACAGCTTTGAATAAGCCTCCATTAATAATCCCTGCCCGATGGAAGCGGAAGCCTGTTTTTCAGGGAGGCTTTCCGGTTTCTGAATAAATCCGAGCTTCCGATAACCTGCCGCCACTGCGCCGGAAGATACTAAAATCACTTCATAGCCGCTGTCTTTCAGCTGTGCGATTTGATCCACCAATGCTTCCAGCTTTCTTCTGCTGATTTCCCCGTGCAGGCTCGTCAGTGAGCTGCTGCCGATTTTCACCGCGACTCTTTTGATCTTCGTCCGAGACGTCACTGTATCACTCCTGTTTTTTAACGATTATAGTGCTGCCGTTTTTTCAATTGTTTTGCTGATCTCAATAGAACGTTCGGTCGCGTGTTTAATGGCTTTGGCAATGGCTTCTCCGCCGCCTTCTGACCTGAGCGCATCGAGGCCGGCTTCCGTCGTGCCGTTTGGAGAGGTGATGTTTTCCCTAAGCACATCCGGTTTTTCACCCGTTTCCATCAGCATTTTAGCGGCGCCCAATAACGTTTGCGCGCCGATTTTGCGGGACAGCCGTTTGTCTAAGCCGGCTTCTTCACCTGCTTTTTCAATAAACTCCATTAAATAATAAAAGTACGCCGGTCCGCTGCCTGCGATGCCGGTGAAAATGTCCATCTGATCTTCTTTGATCACGTACACTTCCCCGAGGCATTCCAAAAGGGATACCGCGGTTTTTGCTGAACCGTAAGAAACATGGTCTCCGAAAGCCGCAGCTGTTGCCGATTCGCCGATCATGCTGGATGTGTTCGGCATCACTCTTACAACTGGCTGACGGTCATGTAATGATTGTTGTATAAATGAGGTTGTTATGCCTGCCAGAACAGACAGGATGATTCGATGAGGTTGAATACGCCGTTTCAGCGTAGCAAGAGCGATTTCAGCATCCTTCGGTTTCATGGCTAAAATAAAGACATCAATGTCTTCGGTTTTCATGCTGTCAAAAGCAATGCCTTGAATTCCGTATTGATGTTCCAATTCAGCGAGTCGCTCTGTATTGCGGCGGTTTGTCACGCAGATGTTTTGGTTGGGAATTTTTTTTGCGCGGACCATGCCTGATATCATTCCTTCAGCCATTGATCCTGCTCCGATAAAAGCAACTTTCTTTTGATCTAAGATCGGTAACATCTCCCTTGTTCGTATTTTGTTCGTATTTTTCACACGTTTTTTATGTTACCACTTCAGGAGTCGATGTCAAGTTTGAAGGTTTTATTGATGTGTATTGTTCCGAGCCTGTTATTATGTATAATGAATCACAGAACAAACCTTTTGAGCCCGGGAGGCCGGGTGCGTTCCGGCCGGATTTAAAAATTATCTGAAATGGCTTTTTCTATCAGCTTTTTGCAGCGGTCAAGCTCTGTCTTCAGCTGTTTTTTGTAAAGCTTCGCAGCTTCATAGTCTTTAAATTGATAGAGAACGACTTCCTGGAGTTTGGCTCCCTCTTTTTTCACTTTTACTTGCTTTAAAATCCCGTCATCCAAAAGTTCGTGAAGTGAACGGTACACCTCGGTATGATTCGGCTTAAAACCGATGGGTTTAAATTCCGAACGCAGCACCTCGAGAAGCTTCAGTCCGTAAAGCCGTTCCTGCTCTGTCATTGTAATCATGTAAAGCTTTAAAAAAGCTCTTTGTTTCACTAAAAAACCGGTTGAACTTCTTTTTTCTTCTTTCAATATGTGCACACCCTTCCTTCTAACAAATTATTCCATGTACTAAATATTCTCTTTATATCCGTTTTTCCTTTTTATCGTTCGGACAGTTTGATTTGTATTGATTTGTTTTTTGGAGAGCGGGGAAAAATAATCTTAATGAACATTTGGTACATAGTTTATTTAGTTTAATTATAGCTGATATCGGTTTCTTTTTCACTCTTTTTTATGCAAAAACGGATCTTTATGCCTATTTATTCGGGTTGCGGAAACAAAAAAAAGACCCGTCACGAAGACAGGTCCCCTTTTGTTTAAGGATTAGTAGACCACAAACCGGCAGTTTTGATGAAAATGCGCGGATGTAATTTCAATTGAGCAACCATATATTCTGCAAGATCCTCAGGCTGCATGACTTTTTCCGGATTGCCGTCTGTCAGATTTAATTCAATAGACATGTCGCTGGCAACCGTGCTCGGCGTCATTGCGCTGACACGGATATTGTGTTTTCTGACTTCCTGCATGAGAGATTCAGTCAGACCGAGAACGGCAAATTTAGAAGCGCTGTACGCACTTGTCGCCGCGGCGCCTCTTTGGCCCGCCGTAGAAGAAATATTAATGATATCTCCTGATTTTCTCTCAATCATTTCAGGAAGAACGGCGCGTGTCACGTGGTATACACCCATTACATTAACTTGAATGATGTCTTCCCACTCTTCAGGCGTAAGATCCAAAAATCCGCCGAATTTGCTGATTCCGGCATTGTTAATCAAGATGTCAATCTCACCGAGTTCTTCTTTAATAGAGGAGACGGCTTGCTCAACCTCTTTTTGGTTTTTTACATCGGCAGCAGCGAATGATGCCTTTACACCAAGGGCTTTCACTTCTTCCGCAACCTTTTCGACATTTGCTTCTGTGCGGCCGATTAAACCGATATTGACTCCTTCTTTGGCTAAAGCGATAGCGGCGGCGCGGCCGATTCCTCTGCCCGCACCCGTGATAAGAGCCGTTTTGTTTTGTAAGCTTTCCACGTCTTTCACCCTTTCTGAATGTCCTTATGTACGATTTCACATTATAAGCAGAAAAAAAACAATTAGCAAATAAAATGATTCAACACGATCCGTAAAGGGTATCAACTGAAAAAAAGGAGTGAAAAGAAGATGATCATCATTTTGTATATCAGTGCTGCCGTTGCGGCTGCCGCATTAATTTATGCAGCCGTATCCGCCGTGCATTTTAAAAGAAACACAGCGCCTGATATAAAGAAAATTAACGCCGCGACAGCGTCCATGCAGACGGCCGTTGATGAAATCAAAACAGAAACCGATCTGTTATCGCAAAAGCAGAAAGAGCTGAAGGAAGATTTTCTCACTAAAAAAACAGCCGTGCAAACGACGGCGGCCGAAGTTAAAGGAACGTCTCATGTCCTGAAGATGCTCTGGAACGCCGGTAAAAGTGATGTATGAGCCTGCATGTCATCCGACGTTTTTGACGACACTAAGAGAAACCGGCGGATTCAAGGAGGCATAACATGATTTGCGATCGTGAGCGGCTTGCGCGTTTTTTGCAGCAGCTTAAATCACCATCTTCTTCGGGAGGGTTTACAAAATCGGATTTGCTGACTCCGGCTTTCCATTTAGCCAAGGACGGAGATCTGGATTTGTATTATTCGCCTCATAATGAATATATTAACCCTCATGCAGTCGTTGCCATTTCCGGAATCACACCCGGTTTTTTTCAAATGCAGCTGGCTTACAAAAAAGCGGCACAGCTTTTAAAAGATGGCGAAACTCTTGAAACGATAGCGTATGAAACAAAAAAAGCGGCCGGACTTTCCGGTTCAATGAGACAGAACATCATCGAAATGCTTAATGAATGCAGTCTGCCGGCCGCGCTTCACGTTGAGGATTCATCCCGGTTATTTGATTCAAAACGGGAGCTTCTTCATACAACGTCCGTTATCAAACACCCTGTTTTTTATAAACAGAAAAACTATACGGGACATCGGCCGGCAATCAGCAGATCAGCTCTTCTCAGCCGTTACGCGCTGAGATGTTTTCCGGATGAAATAGAAATGATGGAAAAGGACATTCTGCTTATCCCTCTCGGAAAAGCAGCAGAATCAGCCTGCCGCATGCTGAAGAAGAACGGCAGAATGAGGCAGGCGGTCATTCTGGAAGGCTTCCCGCATCCGTCCGGAGCAAACGGACATCGTTTCAAACAATTTCACGAAAACAAACAATCGTTACGTGAACAAATTCAGCGCTTTGCCGGGTTTCTTCAGCAGCTGTAAAAAACGCCCCGAATTTTCGGGGCGCTGCTGTTAAGAAGCGTATTCAGGCAATGCTTTATTGTGTTTTGCCGTTTTCTCTTCAGGTATTTTGATTTGATTTGTCAAGATTGCACTTACGAAATAGAGCGCTGCGAAAATCCATACAACGCCTTGTGCGCCGACAAGTCCGATGAACGCCCAGGCAAGCGCGGGGCCGACAAATGCCGACAGGCCCGCAGCCAGATTTAACACAGACATGGCAGCACCTTTATCGCTGCCGGCCGCCGTCGGCACGATAGCCCCGATCGGAACGAACCCGGCGAGGAGCCCTCCCCATATAAAACCGACAATGCTGACGAAAAGCAAGTTCCCATGTGATACAACAGGAGCATAATATAATAAAAGAGTAAAAATGCCGCAGCCCACTCCCCCGAACCACATGACAGTCTTTTTCCAGCCGAAGGCATCGCCGACTGCGCCGAAGATTAAGTTAAAGACGATATTTCCGAGAAAGATCGTTCCCCAAATTTGAAGCCATACATTTGTAGAAATGCCGTGCTGCGCCATATGCATCGGGAGGAATACCGGAAATCCGTATGTTCCGATGCTGTTAATGATCCGAATGATCCCCCCAGAGAGCACGCGCGGATTTTCAGCAAGGATGGTGATTCCCTTCATTAATTCCTGCGCCTTTTCCCGCTTATCTGCCTTTTTCTTTTCAAAGCGGTCCCTATTTAAAATCAAAGCAAAAAACGCGCCGAGGCAGACCCAGAAAATTGAACTCCACAGCGTGTTCAAATAGCCGAAGGATTTGATGGCCCAGCTTGAATACCAGGCACCGAATACAAACATCCCGCAGCAATATGCAATCCAGAACCAGCCGACCGCCGTACTGAGCCTGTTTTTCGGCGACCGGTAAATCACCCATGTCAAAAATGAATAGGCAAACAGCGGATAACCCAGCCCTTTAATAAAATACGTGACATACATCACCGGCAAATTAAGATTTTCAAATCCGTATGCGATAAACGCGGCTGTTCCGATCACGTAAAACAACAGCCCCATAAACATCGTCCGCTTTGCGCCGAAGGCTTCGAGGCAGACCCCTGAAAACCAAGACGCCACAGCGAGAGAAATACCGTAAACCGTAAACAGGGATGCTGATTGCTGTACCGTCAAGCCGTTTTCAACTAAAAACGGGCTGAGCCAGCCTTGTTCAAGGCCGTCCCCCATCATAAACAGCACGACCCCTAAAAATCCCCAGGCGAGCTGTTTCGGAATTCCTATTTTATTAAGCATTTTTGTTCCTCCTCAGCAATCTTTCATGTTGTCATCTCATCCCCAAGTCAGGCTTTCACCGCCGGCTGAAAATGAGTAAATAATTTTTGCGTATGTTTCCATTCTTCATATAGGAAGAGATCCGTCTGATCCGCTTCCGGCTCAATTACCTTTGTGCGGCTCGAAAGCTCTGCTTTCACACCGAGAGCTTCGTTGCAAATCATTGCCGCTCCCATTGCGGATGCCTGGCTGAACCCCTCTCTCTTATAGATTTTCTTTTGGAGAAGGTTAGCAAGAAACTGCGTCAAAGCATCACTTTGGAAACCGCCGCCGCACACCTTCACATAATCTTGTGAAAAGGAAGCCACCTCTGTTAACGCCTCATAGTTCCATTTGATTGAAAAAGCGATTTCCAGCAGTGCGGCTTTGACAAAATGGGCTCTGCTTAAGTTTTGAGACAGCGGAGCGTCAAAAATAAATCCGCCTTTTGCCAGTGCGTTTTTCTCTGGCGATAAATAGGAGCCTAACGCAGAAATACAAGCATGATCATGTTTCGGCAGACTTGCGATTTCCCGTTCCATGACGCCGTAGGATTCATTCGGATAAAAAATGGATTTTAATTTTTGATAATTGAGTCCTGTTACACCCGGATTCGTTTCAAGGAGCCATTGACCTTCTTCTGTATGGCAATTCAGCCATGCATTCTTTAAACTTTCAGTTCCGGTCTCAGCTGTTATCTTTATAATCGGCGTCGTCGTGCCGGATACGATGACGATATCTCCCGGCTTTGCATCTGCACTTTTGATGGCAAGCTGTGTGTCTCCCCCGCCTGCAATCACAGGCACTCTTTCAGAAAGACCGAGAACCGCCGTTTTCTTAAACGTTAACATTCCGACAACCGTCCCAGATCGGACGAGTGAAGGAAGAATGGCAGAAGGCACACCGAAGATGTTGCATAATGTCTCTGACCACGCCTTTTTCCTTACGTCAAACAGCAGTGTTTCAGCAGCCTGTGACGGTTCATAGCTTAAAATACCGCTCAGCTCAAATGTCACCCAGTCACTGATGCTTGTGATGTACTTCACTTCTTTCCATAAAGACGGCTGTCTAGCTTTTAATCCGACAAGTTTCATGGCGGAAAATAAAGCGCTCGGAAGACGTCCGGTTTGCTGATGCACTTCTTCTTTTGCATCAATCCCGTCTTCCCATTCACGGCCTCTGTTATCAATGTTGGGCAGACCGAGAAATGCCTTTTTATCTTTATTGATCAGAACAATTCCCTGCCTCTGGCTTGTTGAGGTGATTCCGATTAATGTAATATGAGGGCTTTTGGCAATAACCTTCCTTGCCATAGCGCTGATTTGCGTCCATAACCCTTCCGGTGAGAAATATCGTCCGTCCGGATAAAGCGGATCCGTCACATATTCAATGTCTTCCCTTTCAAGCGCGGTCACTTCGCCGCCGGCAGTCACGACCGCGACTCGCGCATTCCCCGTCCCGATGTCAAATACAAGGTAGCCTTTTTGTTCAGCCATTACAGCCTCCTCCTTCCGTTTCAAGTTCTCTTTTGTTATAAAGTTCACGTATTGAACAGGTTTGATCTTGTTTCCATTTGAAAAGCGCTTCATTTAAAATCTTCACATGATGATCCTCCACTTCAAACGTTGCGCCCGCTAAATGGGGAGTCGCTAACACATTCGGCAAAGAGATCAATTCATAATCAGAAGATTCAGGCGGTTCGTGATAAAACACGTCAAGGATCGCTCCCTTAATCCGCCGTTCTTTCAGCACCCGCAGCAGCTCTTCCCTGTCTGTAACCGCCGCTCTTGACGTATTGACAAAAACAGCTTCCTGTTTCATCAATTGAAAGTGCCGGGCGCCGATAAGGCCGATGGTTTCTTCTGTGCGCGGCAAGTGAACGGAAACAATATCACTTTCAGAAAATACCCGTTCAATCGTCGTTTTTTCATACTCCCGGTTTTCATGACGGACAAATGGGTCATAGTAAAGCACCTCGCAGTCAAAAGCGGCCAATAGCCGGGCGATTCTCTGTCCGACAGCTCCGAAACCGATAAGGCCGACTGTTTTCCCCGTCAGCTCATTTCCTCTGAATTTGACGTAAGCCTGCAAATAATCACCATTCCACTTCCCGTCCTTCAGCCACTGATGGGAAGAATACGTATGACGCAAAAATGAAATCACATTTCCGATAAACATTTCAGCAACAGCCTGGGCATTGCGGGCCGGTGTAAAGAAAACGGGGATTTTTCTTTTAGTCGCCGCCGTAATATTCACATTAGACGGCATTCCTCTGCAGACACCGATAAAAGCGGAATCAGGCAATATGTCAATAACACGCTCAGACACCTCATCAAGTTCAGTAATAAGCCCCGACGCGTTTGTCTCTTGAATCATTCGGATCAATTCATCTTCCCGATAGGCCCGGCCGTGCTTCTTCCACGGCCGGTGCACAGTCCGGCCGAACAGCTCAGTCAGCTCCTTCAGCCCCTCGTCGTGATATGGTGCGGTAATTAAAACCGTCATGGTGCAAAACATCCTTTTCACATAAATTTTTTCATAAAAAAATCTCTTTCCCCAAAGAAGGAAAGAGATTCATATACCGTCTTTATGCGCTTGAAGCGCACAAATATGTATAGATCATTCTTTCCTATCTTTCAAGCATACGCTTGCTGGAATTGGCACAATAAATGTTGCCGAGGTTTCATAGGGCCAGTCCCTCCACCTCTCTGGATAGAAAATAAAATGATGAAATTGTCAGGCTTTTTAAAAGAATAAACTCATCATAGAAAAGTCTTTCCGTGATGTCAACACTTTTTTCTGAATTGACGTTCGATTTTGAAATGTTATAATGCTTACAATATAAACAAAGAGGAGAAATGGGCTATGAATTCTGCTGCAACACAGCCGAACGGGGTCTTTAAGTCGGTATGCTCACTAGACTGTCCCGATCAATGCGGCTTGCTTGTGACAAAAAAAGACGGAAAAATCGTTAACATTCAGGGAGACCCCGACCACCCGGTCACATCAGGGAATATTTGCAACAAAGTCAGACACATGGCTGAGCGTATTTATGATGAGAAGCGTGTAACCGTTCCGTTAAAACGGATCGGTAAAAAAGGTGAAGCCGCGTTTGCGCCTATTTCCTGGGAGGAAGCGATCAATACGATCAGTGCGCGCTGGAAAGAGCTTATTGCCGAAGAAGGAGCAGAAAGCATTCTTCCGTACAGCTTTTACGGCAATATGGGAAAACTGGCGGCAGAGGGAATGGACCGCCGTTTTTTCCATCGTCTCGGAGCGAGTCATCTCGAACGGACGATCTGCAGCAAAGCCGGATCTGAAGGCTATAACTATACAATGGGTGAAGGAGCGGGTACTGATCCGGAGGAGACCATACATGCAAAGCTCTTTATTTTTTGGGGGATCAATGCCGTCAGTACGAATATGCATCAAGTCATGATTGCTCAAAAAGCCCGGAAAAAAGGGGCTAAAATTGTCGTTATCGATGTACATAAGAACCAAACCGGCCGGCTTGCCGATTGGTTTATTCCCATTCGCCCCGGCACAGATGCCGCACTCGCCCTCGGTATCATGCATGTCTTATTCGACGAAAACCTTCACGATGAAGCATTTCTCACAGAATACACCGAAGGCAGTGACGAATTAAAAGCGCATGTTAAACACTATGATCCGGAAACGGTTTCTGCTATTACAGGCGTTAAGGCCGACGATATCAGACGTCTTGCGAGAATGTACGGGGAAACCTCCCCTTCCCTTATCAGGATCGGAAACGGCATTCAGCACCATGACAATGGCGGAATGATCGTCCGCACCGTCGCCTGCCTTCCGGCTGTTACAGGACAGTGGCTCAACACAGGAGGAGGCGCAATCAAGCACAACAGCGCGGTATTAAACTATAACAGACAAGCGCTCCAGCGGCCTGATCTGCTTTACGGCAGGAAGCCGCGATCATTTAATATGAACAGGCTCGGAAGCGTTCTTTTAGAAACAAAACCGCCCGTGCGCTCCCTGTTTATTTACGGCACGAATCCCGCAGTGGTTGCGCCGGAAGCGAATAAAGTCAGAAAAGGCCTGCTGCGGGAGGATTTATTTACAGTCGTTCACGATCTGTTTTTAACGGAAACCGCCAAATATGCGGATATCGTGCTCCCTGCTGCATCCGCATTTGAAAACACAGATTTTTACACGTCTTACTGGCATCATTTTATTCAGCTGCAAAAACCGGTGATCGAACCCTACGGAGACAGCAAATCGAATACGGAAGTGTTCCGTTTGCTTGCCGGAGCAATGGGATTTACCGAGCAGGAGCTTCAGGATTCCGATGAAGAGTTGATCAGACAGGCGCTGGACTTTCCCGACAATCCGTATATCGAGGATATTGATTACGAAGCGCTCTCACGCCATTCCTTCATGAAAGCCAAACGGAAAAAACCGCTTTTTCCGGGAAAGCTCAAGACACCGAGCGGAAGAATTGAATTATATTCGGAAAAGATGAAACAGGACGGTTATCCGGCGCTGCCGACACACATCCCTCTTGAGAGCGATGATGATTTTCCGCTTTTATTTGTCCCGGGACCGAATCATAATTTTTTAAATTCAACATTTTCGAATAATGAAAAACACGTAAAATTAGAAAAAGCGCCAAAGCTTTTTATTCATACAGAGGATGCTGTACGCCGGAACATAGAAGACGGGGAAACCGTTAGAGTTTGGAATCACCGCGGCGAGTGTGAATTAACAGCTTCGGTCGGCGAACAGGTGCTTCCCGGCGTTGCAGTCAGCCAAGGTCTTTGGGCCGATATGGATGATAAAAAACAGCTTGTCAACTCGCTCACGCCCGATCGGCTGGCGGATATGGGCGGAGGCGCTGTTTTCTTCTCCGGAAAGGTGCAGGTGGAAAAGCTCAGCAATCAAAACCGCCCGCAATAAACGCCGGGCGGTTTTGATGAAGGCTGAATCCTTTCAGCCGGCTTCACCGTATAAAAAGTGATAACGTTTATTGGAGGTTTGCTGTATGGATATCATTACCGGCATCGGAATCGCTTTAGCCGGATATTTCATCGGAGACGGATTGAAAAACTTTAAATCACCTGATCCTCATGAACACACTGACCACATTCTCATTAAAGAAAAAGATCTGCACTTCTTGGTTATTATTTAGGAGTTACGAAGGAAGAAGCAAAACAAATCGTGCCCGACACCTCTGACATTCCGCATATCACGAGAAACGGAAAGCGGTATGTGCAGAAGAATACATTAAGAGAATGGCTGACTTCTATGCTGGAAAAAGAATAACAGCTGCCATGAAAAGCGGGAAGAGTTTTTCTCTTCCCGTTCATCAAGATACGCCGCCCTGCCTCTCTTCAACCCCAAACATACGACAGATATCGTTCTTACTTAACGAAACATCCCCTTCTTTAGATTTCAAATAAAACCCTTTCTTATATAACCGTATGACTTCCTCATATGTAAGCTCATGACGAAGGAGCGCCATTAAACGCCCGTCTTTTTTATCCTGTTTATTGAACCATTCATACTGTTCTGACCAGTTCACTTTCTGCATGTCAAACACCTTCTCACTTTGGATTAATGCCCTTTTCGCATTTATTATACTTATTTCCCCTTTTGTAAACACTCCGACTGCCTGTGACATTTTTGCATCCGCACCCACTACTATTAGTCACCATGTTGACTTATTTCCCATTTCGATGTATATTGTAATTGTCAACATGGTGACAATTCAGATAGGAGATACCTTATGGATATTAATTTACTAATGAAGGAACTGCATGTTATGCAACAAAGTTACGCATCATTATTTTCGGTTGTCAATAAAGTGCAGGCTCGGGGGGACGAATACTTAGAACTGTTGACTTCCCGACAGCACATGACTCTTATTGCTATTGCCCATTTACCGACGGAAGATACCACACTTATGAATATCGCTAAAAAGCTGGGCACAACAAAACAAACCGCTAACAAATTAATTTCAAGCCTCGCGAAAAAAGGATATGTTCACACTGTGCCAAGCAAACTGGATAAACGTGCAATCAATATTGAGATTACCGCTGAAGGAAAAAAAGCGTTAATTTCCTGTTCAGAAAAATCCACCTATTTTTTAGCGGATATGTTTCAAGACTTCACAACTGATGAAATTGAAACATTCTGGAGGCTATTGCAAAAACTTTATCGTTTTGATGGTGAAGAACAGGATGGTTTTGAAGAAAAAGCACATTTAAAAGTTGAAGATCAGGCACAATTCATCTCAGATGACTATGAAGAAAAAATCATGGCTGAATTTTCAAAACGGCGATATGGGGGTGCAGACGATGAATAATATGCTTTATCGAAAAGTAAAAGAAACAGAGGATAAGATGAAGGAAAAATGCTATGAGCTGAAAGATAAAATTGATCAATTTATTTCTCATGCTAAATATAAAATTCATTGCAAACGTAAACTGGACCGAGCCGGCAATTATATATCAATTGCCATCGGACTCTTTATCCTAACTGCCTCATGGCTGACCGCAACACAATGGCTGCTTTGGATAGGCGCGGCGAGTATTTTGAGTAATGCCTGTTTGCTCATTATAAAGCCTGTTAAAAATTGAAAATCTGAAAAAAGCTCTCTAAAAGAGAGCTTTCTTTTATTAATCGTCCCAGTCTTCATCTTCTTCCCAGTCATCTTTCGCTTCCTGAATCTTATTATAAAAAAATTCGATAAAGCTTTCTGCAGCGATATCTTGATAGCCAATTATCCTATCCCATTCCACTACAGGGCATTCTCCGTCTTTCATTTTATTCGTATCTAGACAGTAAGCAAAAAAATCAACATCTTCTATGACAACAAGACCATCAGCAAGTCCATAATGTTGTTTATATTCTTTAGTTTTATCTGCAACTGACGCATGATCGAAGTTATAGCCTAAAACTAAAACCCCGAATAAACCACCAGCACCGTATTTTTCTAAGAACCATTTATAGCTAATAGGAAGTTCGCATTGGAGGATTTCTTCAATGCGAGTTATGTTTTCATGGCTTGCACCCTCTGTGAATATAGCATTTTGCTTGTTTTCATTAATAAAGTTTTCAACCTTTGAATAAATCATTTAATTTAAACACCTCAATTCTCATTCTCAAATTGTTTCGCTCTCCACTTCCAATATCTCTTTCGAAAGCTTTCATATTGTGCTTTTAAAACCTTATCATTTCTAAAACTTTCACCATCAGTCTTAAGCTTATGAATAACATCACTATATTTTGTATGTAAACTGTTTGGGATTTCAAGCATTGGGCCAGGTTCTTCTTGAATCAAGTGATGTAAATTAATCTGTGTGCCATCTTTTGCATAAGGAGCATTACCGTTTTTCATAAGCTGAAGATTTGTTACGCCAAATTCTGTTTTTTGGTTCATATCAATATCTTTCATAGTATACACTCTGCGGCTTATGTCTTTAACTTTTCCCTTTGCTTTTACCTTGCCCTTAACCTCAAAGGCACCATACTTTTCTTTATTTAACCAAGGAAGGTTTATTTCTTGACCAGTAAACGGCTTTCTCGTTCCATCCGGGATTTTCTTTGCATTGGTCAAAAGTTCATTTTTAAGGTTTTGGCTGTCAACCACATTGTATGGTACGTTATCGGCCAGAGCAAGATCATACTTAGAGTTATAAGGAAGCAGATCTGGAAGTTTAACGTCTTTAATTTTCTTCCCTGCCTGTCCTGCCTTGCTTATGACCTTCCCCGCCGCATCAGCTTTGTTAACGGCTCCTGCCCCTTTCGTTCCGACAACAGCCACAGCCACTGAACCGACCGCATATGTCACCCATCTTGATCTGGAATACGCATCTCCGTTCACCATATCCTTTTGATACGACTCTTCAATTGCCGCTTTAACAGCATCATATGTTTTAACAGGATGAAGTACTGCATTCCCCAGTGCTGACAGCGTTTCCCCCGGATCGGTTATGAAGTCCCATAGACCGGTCACCGTGTCTTTCCCGACATCATATAAACCAACGCCGGCTCCTTTTAAAATATCCCAAGTCACTTCTCCGGCTTCTTCCATCTGTTTTGCTTGTTCAAGCTGAATGACATATTGCTGTTGGGAAGGTTCAAGGTTTTCATAGCCGATCTTCTTCGCAATTTCCAAATATTCATCCGGATCGGTCACACCGTCGGCGAGCTTTTTCTTTAGATCCTTGATTTCCCGCTCTTTCGCTTCTTCCTTCTTAATCGTCAGATAAGCGTCTGAGTGTCTTGTAATCTCGCCTTTTTTCTTATGTATGTCACTTTCCCTGTAAGCTTTAGCGTTATAGTGAAGTGGTGTTGCGTTTTCCCCTTTGCCCGTGGCATTTTGGAGCTGTTGAAAATCGGCCTGGATGAACTGTTCGTTTGCCTCGGTTTCTGCGTATTCTTTCGTTAGATCGTGATCAAGCTTGCCGAGCTTATGTACAGTATCGTCCCGTTTTTTGTCTGCTGATTCCAGCTTTTGATCGACATCTTCTGTAGAGAAAACATCAAGATGGACAATATCGCTGATTTCATCAAGGATACCTTTCATTTCATTGCGCTGTTCCTGCATGATGGCTTTTGATTTATTTTTCGCATGAATCAGCTCGTGTTCTAAAAATGACTCTTCCACAAACGAATCGGCCAATCCGGCATCAGCTACTTTTCCAGAAATACTGTTAAGAAATGCGATTTTCATATCGATCAGATCAAGCCAGCTGTCTGTGACGCCGGCGTGATCTTGAAAAAAGGCTTTAATGTTGTCGGCGCCTTTGCCTGAAAACTCACTGTCATCTAAGTCAGCCATTCCCTGAAACGCTTTTCTGAGATTGATAAATTGTTCTCTAATCTGATCGTATTGTTTTACCCGCTTTTCCGCTTCTGAAATGAACGAGGCTGCTTCAAATACTTTCATTTACGTCTCCTTCCCGCTTCTTTCTGTCTAAATTTTACCATAGTATATAAGATTAGATGAATCTCTTGCAATTTGTCGAACTGCTTTAATCAAGATCATAAAATTTCAAACAAAACCTTACACGAAGGAATCGGGGATCGGCAAAACAAAGCCAGATATAACATATGTTAAAAAATCTCTTGCATTTCCACACCCGCCATGCTATATTGATATAGCGATGAGCTGAATTGTGTAAGCCGATGCACATGCCCTTGCGGCACACACGAATGTGGCGTGTGGTGTATCGCCTCAATACGCAAAAGACGTTTGCTTCTGCAAACGTCTTTTTTTATTATCCGATTTTCGTTCCGTTCGGTACTGTCTGCTCTGGCGTAAGCAGGACAACATCTCCTTTTTCCGGGATGCCGCCGAGAACGAGAACTTCTGACTTAAATCCGGCGATCCGCCGCGGCGGAAAGTTGACAATAGCGGTAACCTGTCTGCCCGTCAGATCACCCGGTTCGTACCGTTTTGTAATCTGGGCGCTTGATTGTTTCATGCCGATCTCTTCGCCGAAATCTATTGTCATCTTAATGGCCGGCACCTTTGCTTCCGGGAATACTTCCGCTTTTACGACCGTTCCTATTCTAAGATCAAGCTTGATAAAATCTTCGATGACTGCCATATCAAAAACTCCTTTTTTACAATCATGATACCAAAAAAAGAAGCAGTTTATTTAACCGATTTTCAGGATTATTTATCAGATTGAAAGGTGTTTCGGAAGACGCGCGGCGTTATTCCCTTATGTCTGACAAACCATCTGGTGAAGGAAGACAAATTTTGAAAGCCGACCTCCTGACTGATGTCTGTCAGCCGGCATTTTGTTTCAATAAGCATTTGTTCCGCTTTCTTCATACGGAGCTCAGCAATATAAGCTTGCGGGCTTTTTCCCGTCTGCTTTTTAAACCAGTCGGAATAATACGCCGGGTGGTAATGTTCCATTGCGGCGAGCTCTTTAATTGTAAAAGTCTTTGAGAGATTTCGGCGGATATACGCAATTGAATTATTCGTACGGTTTTCTTGTATCTTTCCAGCAATATATTCTGCAAGCAGACTCAATGAATGAGCCGACTGCTGCTTTGTCTCTTCTGTCAGCAGAAACCGAATCGATGTCCAAAAAGGATCAAGCTTATTCAGAACGCCGGGGTCAAAGGAACCTTTGAAAAAAAATGCCGGTATGTCGAGAACGAGACATTCATTTCGCTCCAAAGAACGGAACCGATGTTCATACCCGGGCGGAATATACAGCATTTGATCAGGTTTTAATCTGATTTCACGTCTTTCTGTCTCCAGGTCCAGCTGTCCTTCGAGCGGAAAAAGCATTTGGCAGTATGTGTGTGCATGAGAATCAAAAATATGTGAATAGGTGCGCCGCTCACAAATGATATGTTGTAATGAATCCATTTGTCCCTCCTTTTTATATGATGCGTCTTTTTATTTAGTTTACATAATAATATTATTGTTCACTCGACTGCAAACCTCTTAAGAAAGCAACAACTGCAAACTTCCGGCTTTCCTTAATTGATTCGGTTAATTCAAATGCACTCTGTTTTCTCAACACGGCAAATCCGTGAAGAAGGCTCCTCAGTCCTCTCGCAGCATGAATCGCAGTGTCAGACTGTGCATAACCGTTCGCTGTCAGCTGCCTGACAACAAGCTCTACAAGCAGGCTTGACAGATTCTCAATCCGGCCGTCTTTTATCTTTTGAAATGTTGCGTCATATAATCCGGGATTGGCTTCGGCGAAATTGATATAGGCATCGGCAAGAGCAAGCAAAGCCGTTTCACCCGTCAGTCCTTCTGCAGAGGCCGCCATTCTTTCATATAACATAGTTAAACCGGAGATAGCCAGCTCTGTTTTAATTCCTTGAAGGCCATTGACAAAATTGTAAAGGGAAGGCGGTTTTACGTTTAAGGACTTTGCAACAGCCGCAAGCGTCACTTCGTTCAGCCCTTTTTCGTCAGCGATGCCTGCTGCGGCTCTCAATATCATGTCAAGGCTCATTCCGACTCTCGGTGACATTATGATCGGCCTCCCGGCAGGCTTCGTTCGGCTTCCTCAACAGCCTCAGCCATCATTTCAACGGGATTGCAGAGAACATTTCCATGTCCGGCGGCCAGACTGCTTGGTTGATGAGCGATAAGCGTTCTTGCTGTTTTTACAGCTTCTTCTTTATTCCACGTAGCAAAAGCCGGAAACGGAAATTTCCATTTCAGCTTCCCAGAAACAGCAAGGCCGCCCCGTACTTGAAAGGCATCTCCGACGATCAGCATATCATTTCTCATATCTTTAAAAGCGAGGCTTCCCGGCGTATGACCGGGAGCGGGAATGACAAGTAAAGATCCGATCCGCTCGCCGCCTTTCAGCAGGCGATCAGGTTCGGTCTGAACATTTTTCGGCACTCCCCCCTTTATCGGCGTTTGTGCTTCATGCTCAAATAAAGAAGTGTCACCTTTCAGCAAGAAAGAATCCCGCTCAGAAATACAGACGGAAGCATCCGGAAATTCCGCAGCTAATGAGTCAAGCGAACCGATGTGATCCCCGTGCGCGTGGGTGAGTAATATGTCATTCAGCGGCTTCCCAAGCTGCCGCAATGCTTGCTTGATTCCTTTATGACTGTTAGGCAGTCCGGCGTCAATCAGGGTTACTCCTTCTTCTTCTTCAACCAAATAACAATTCACCGGGAAAAGCGCTGGAAAAAAAGTCAGCTGCCAAACACTTCCGTATTGTAAGATTCTCATCAACATCCCCCTAAAACTAATATCATTAGTTTTATTATAACTAATACTGTTAGTTTATCAAGAGTTTTCTGTTTAAATCCTGAAAAAGGCGCGGGCGCTTCTCTTATGCAAAAAAAAGAAACGCGCATACTGTGATAAAAGATGCTTTCAGCCTGCGAATAAATCAGACTACTAAAACTAGCCGGATAAGCATACACTACTCAACGGAGGGGGAGTTCCACACCATGCATATCACACTTCAAAGCATCTGCCCTGTCTTAATGATTGCCTTTTTCCTGTATAAAAAGGTGAAACGGTCCGTCGGCTTTCAGCCTTTGAAACCCCGCTGGCTTTATACCAGAATGATTTTGTTTTCATTGCTGGCCGCAGCTCTGGCGTTTTTCAGCATCACACACCCGGCTTTATACGGCCATCTTATATTCGGCACTTTTTGCGGCTGGCTTCTGGTCCTGTTTGCCAAACGGAACATTTCTTTTGAAGAACGCCGCGGAAAAATGTATTTTCGCACTCACCTGTGGATTGAACTTATTCTATTAACGTTATTCCTATCGAGATTTGTTTATCGCGTTATTGAAATTTACCGGGTCACAGCGGACTTTACCCATCCGGAGGCATACAGCCAAACGGTCGGGGCCGATCCGCTGACCATCAGTATCTTTTATTTCATCGCAGTGTATTACAGCGGCTTCTCTTTTTATGTTTTAAAAACGAGCAGAGACCAAACCAATAACAGTCAGTACGGCTGACATCTCTGTCTAAAAAGCAGGGATGTTTTTTAATCGTGCCGCGTATGGTGAATCATTTGCTGAAGCACATCTAACACATGTTCATCCTCAGGAGAATAATAGATGGATGTTCCTTCTCTGCGTGATTTGACGAGGCGCAGATTTTTAAGAAAACGCAGCTGATGAGAAACGGTAGACTGCAGCAAATTCAGCTTTTCTGCGATATCATTTACCGCGTGCTCACCCTGTGACAGCAAATGGAGAATTCTGATTCTGGTCGGATCAGACAGCGCCTTAAAAGTCTGGGCAACCAAAAATAAAGTTTCCTCATCTAAATCGACAGCGGGGTCATTCGTGTTTCCGGATTCGTGAAATTCAGTCATATACCTCACCCTTCTTTTCTCAAGTAGCCCAATTATACCAAATGTCAATTGATGCAGATACATCCTGCGCCTGACAAAAGAACCGTTATTTTAAATTTATGTTTCAAATACGGGTTTCCGCTTGGTTTCGCGCATTCATCTGTGTCATAATGAAAAAGTCATAATGCTCCTGAAATTGAGGGTGAAACACAGTGGAGAAAAAGAAAAAAGGCTGTTTCGCTGCCGCGGGTCTTATGATGATATGTGTTTTTGTCATGGTTTCCTTCTTCCTCATTCTGTTATTTTCAAATAATGAATTGCTCAAAAGTCTTCCGTTTGATGTCAAACCGATCGTCCTTGAACGGCTGACAGATTACAAACCGCTTGTTGAAGACGAGCTGGATGAAAAAGGACTCACCAAATATACATCGCTTGTACTCGGCATGATATATCAGGAGTCAAAAGGAAGAGGAAATGATCCCATGCAGTCTTCAGAATCTCTGGGTTTAAAGCGAAATGAGATTAAAAACCCTCAAACCAGTATCAAACAGGGAATCAAACAATTCACTCTCATGTACCAAACAGGCAAGAAAAAAGGCGTAGACTTGGATACGATTATACAAAGCTACAACATGGGAGCCGGCTATATTGATTTTGTGGCTGAACATGGAGGATCGCATACTGAGGAACTGGCAAAACAATACTCCGAGCAGCAGGTCAAAAAGAATCCGAAACTTTACACTTGCGGAGGGAACAAAGACAATTTCCGTTATCCCTACTGCTATGGTGATTACACGTACGCAGAAAAAGTAAAAGCAAAAACAAAAACCGTTGAACAATCCTTAAATGTAACAACACTTGAAACGCTTGAAGAGTAAAAGGCGCCCTGATGAGGCGCCTTTTTCAATCAATAGAAAAAAGCCGCGCAGAGCACGGCTTTTTTTAATAATACGGTGAGATCATTAAGTATACAATGACGCCCGTCAGACTGACATACAGCCAGAGCGGCATCGTCCATCTGGCGATTTTTTTGTGGCGCTCCACCTGCATACTGAATCCTCTGATCAGCGTAAACAGCGCAAGCGGCACGATGATGAAGGAAAGGCAAATATGCGTAATTAAAATAAAGAAGTAAATCCCGCGCATGATGCCGTGGCCGCCGAATAAAGTATTCTCAGCTATCGAGTGGTACACGACATAGCAGATCAAAAACAGCAAAGTCGTCGTAAACGCCGCTAAAATAAAACGTTTATGCGCTTGAATGTTTTTTTGCTTAATCATAAAGAGCGCTGCCAGCAAAAAGATAAACGTGAAGCTGTTAAAAATGGCATTTAACATCGGCAGAATATGAATATTGGCAATGCTGACCTGTCCCGATTTCGGCATAAAAAACAGCACCGCAATTAACCCGTTGATCAGAACGGTCAATGTCAGCACGATACCGGTATAACTTTTAGGTTTGTTTTCTGTCTGATTCATCTTATGACCTCTCTCAATTTTACTGACTATCCAAATGGTATGAGAATTCAGCTTTGATGTCAACGGTTTCGTCCGCTTCGTCAGAAATTAGACAAACTTAAGCCCTAAAAAGACCGGGTGTTTGAGACCCGGCCTTTCGTCATATTATGCTTCCTTCAACAGTTCTTCTATCACCTTATGCTCGTTTTCATTCAACAGATTTTTTGGAATGATCCGATCTATCGGTTTATTCATATGCTGATCGAGAATATCGGCTGTTTCTTTGTCCCCTGCGATTACGAGACGCTCCCATTGGTGTGAAGCGGCCTTTTGATCAAGATTTGAAGCCAATCGTTTATACAGCCTGTTTTGGTTTTCTTCGACGTGGGCTTTGGCGGCGTCTTCGTCCATTGAGGCGGAGCTTCCGCTTACATCCTGCGGTTTCCACGATTCATTGATGACGTCGTATTGATAATGCTCCACCCCTTCAATTTTTCCGAGTACGGTTTCTATGATCTTCACTTCATTCTGCTGGGTGAGAATAAAAGCCGTGCTCGGAAATTGTTCACGGAGAAGTTCTAATTGATCAAGGACAGCCGTTTCTTCCCAATAAAATCGTGTTTCGACAGGCACCTGCAATTCAATCGTCTCCCAAATACCGCCTTCTCCCGATGCAAAAAATACGAGACTTCGCGGCATCTCTTTACCAAGCCCATCGATATATTGATAGACACGTTCCATGATGCGGACGAGAGATTTTTCTTCTTCCGGATCACTGGCAGACAGATACTCTTTTAATCTCCGAAAACCGGTTTTCAAGGCGATTTTCCACTCTCCCCCCTGCTGATCCGGATTTCTCATATCCGTATTTACATATAAGGAAAGCATTTTATCAGGAGATTCCGTCATTACGTACTTCAATTTGCCGATGAGTGAGTCAATTGCCATTATAGATTCCTCCTTTTTCCGCTGCTCACTGTTCCTTTCCCTATCCGCACCGCCTTAAAAACGTCAATCCACATATAAACGGCAGACTTTTCTAAAAAAGTTTTTGCAAAACCCATTTACAAACCAAGACATCATTTACTACAATGGATACTTGTGTTTAACTAAGACTTTTACGCTGTGAAAGGAGTATGATTTTGTTTACTGCAGAAGAAAGAGATCAGAAAGAGCTGGAAAAAGAGCTTCATAAACTTGAATTTCAGATTTTCAGAATGCGGGAAAATCTGATAGATGTATCAAAAGACGCGCGAGTGCTTGGTATTGATCAATCGAACAATGACGATTGGATCATTGTTTCCTCGATTGATGATGGCCAAACATGTAAGATTATGCTGACTGATTGTGAATCAGCCTACCGGGGAAGAGGCTGTTTTTCACTGATCGCCTCTTATTATGACAATGCCATTCATATCGGAGACATTAAAGGCCCGCCGAACCACGGCTACGGCTCGATCTGCATGAAATTTTTAAAACATATCGCCAGAGAGCAGAATATCCCGAAAGTGACGGGCGACATCGCTAAGCGTGATTGGGATCATGTCGACAGACTCGTTCATTTTTATGAAAAGCATCAATTTGATGTCTGGATTGACAATGATACGCAATCAGGCGGCATTAAATGGGTCGACTTGTAAAAAAATAATAGAGAAACCCTCTTTTATATGGTGTAATAGATTAAACCATATAAGGAGGGTTTTTTTTGTATCCGGAAAAATTGAAAAAAGGTGACGGCATTCGTATTGTGTCTCCGGCCACAAGCATGTCCGTTATGTCAGATGAAAATATAAATGCCGCAAAGTCAAAATTGGAGGAGCTCGGCTTTCGTGTCTCTTTTTCAGAGCATGCGAAAGAAATAAATGAATTTGATTCATCATCCATTGAATCGCGTGTACAGGATCTGCACGAAGCTTTCGCTGATCCTGACATCAAAGCGATTTTGACGACACTCGGCGGGTTCCAATCAAATCAGCTGCTTCGCTATCTTGATTATGAAAACATCAAGCGGCATCCGAAAATCCTTTGCGGCTATTCAGATATTACCGCTCTCGGTCATGCCATATATCAAAAAACCGGCCTTATTACATATTCCGGTCCCCATTTTTCTTCATTTGCCATGAAAAAAGGGCTGGACTATACGATTAACTCTTTCTTGGCCTGCTGTGCTTCTGACAACCCGTATGAGATAAAGCCTTCATCCGAGTGGAGTGATGATAAATGGTATTTGAACCAGGAGGACAGACGTTTTTATCGGAATCCGGGACCGCTCGTTATTCAACCCGGATATGCGGAAGGAACACTGATCGGAGGAAATCTATGCACGCTGAATCTTCTGCAGGGCACCGAATACTTTCCGGAGATGGAACAAGTGATTCTGTTTATAGAAGATGATCATATGTCGGACATTCATATGTTTGACCGGGATTTGCAGTCACTCATCCACCTTCCCGCTTTTTCAGCTGTGAAGGGAATTGTCATCGGACGTTTCCAGCATGCTTCAAATGTGTCTGAGGAGGCTCTGCGTGCCGTCATCCGTACAAAAGAAGAACTGTCATCCATGCCTGTTATCGCAAATGCTGATTTCGGCCATACCTCCCCTTTGATGACATTCCCGATCGGAGGAACATGCAGAATAGAAGCCGGCTCAGAAGGCGTAAGGATATGGATCGATCGGCATTAATACATAAAGACGGGAAAACCGCCCCGTCTTTTTATTTTGATGCCTTATGCCGCGGCGTGCGCGGAGCGATCATAATTCGTCCGCCAGCCGCTGCCGTCACCCATACGGAAGCTCCTTCATAAAAACGGCTGATCTCTTCATTATATACGGCATGTGTCAGTTCACGTTTATCATGCGTTCCGTCTTGGTTTTTTACGTTTAAAATAAGCACAAGCTCGTGCCTGCCATTCTTCATCACACCAGTACGTCTCACCTTTTCAATAACGGCTGGCCTTCCTCTCCCTCTGTCAAGCGCCTGAAACAGCCTGACAGCCGGCATAGACAGTCCGATAACGATCACAATGGCCAAAGCGGTACAGATACATGCTTGAAACACCGGTGATTCTGTGAAGGCATTCCATAAACATATAAATTCCGGCTCCATCAGATTCATACACCCCTTCAGATTCCGTTTTCACATCCATTCCTTCTATATAATATATTAGAGAAACGCTTTTTCTTTTTCCGCATATAACGATTATATACAGTCAAAAAAGGGAAGAAAAAAAGAACACAAAGCATTTCGCCTTGTGTTCTTCATCTCTATATGAAACTAGTCTAATACTTTAACATTTACTGTTCTGACGCCCCAGTTGTTAGCGTCACTTTTCTTTGCAACAAATACGTCAATTTTATTTCCTTTAATTGCGCCGCCTGTATCTGCTGCTGTTGCCACTCCGTAACCTTCAACATAAACCTTAGAGCCAAGCGGAATGACACTAGGGTCTACCGCGATGACTTTTGCATCAGGGTTTTTGTTTAAGTCAACACCGGTTGCCGTTACACCGGAAATGCCGCCGTCGTTAGCAGAGTAAGCAGTTGCAGTCATTGTCAGCTGCTTTTTAGGCTCTTGTTGGTTTGTATTTGATTGAACAGGCTGCTGTTTTGCTTCGACAGCCTTCGCTTCTTGTTTAGGTTGTTGTTCTTGAACAGGTTCTTGTTTAGGCTGCTCGTTTTTGACAGCTTCTTGTTTCGGCTGTTCTGTCTCGGCAGCTGGTTTTTGTTCAGTTTGCGGCTGGCTGGCTTCTTGAGCCGGCTGTGCAGCCTGAGCCTGACCTTTCACATTTAACGTTGTGCCTGCGTAAATTATATCTGATTGCAAGTTATTCAAGCTTTTCAGATTGCCGACTGATGTTCCGAATTTCTGAGCAATTTTCCAGAGGCTGTCGCCCTGCTTCACTGTGTACTGCCCAGATGTGGTTGTTTCTACTGAAGAAATAGTCAGTTTCTCTCCTTCAATGATTAAATCAGAAGATAACTGATTCCATTCTTTTAAGTCCTTTAGGTTCACTCCGTTTTTTTGCGAGATCCCCCAGAGCGTGTCACCCTTTTGCACCGTGATTTCTTTAGCAGAAGCGTGAGCTCCGAATGCAGTTGTTGAAATTGCTGCAACTGCGACAAAGGACATAATCGTCTTCTTCATAAGTAAATCCTCCCTTGTTAGCTTTTTATTGGCGGCTAACAGGTGATATCGTAACATATGAAAATGTCAGTTCAATAACAAAACGATTTGAATTAGATTACAGTTCCTTTACATGAAACATTTCTCTCGCTTGGTAAGTCTTGCTGAAACCTTGATACAGCAAGGGTTTTCAAGCTTATGATTTTTCCGGCGCCAATGAAAAACACAATGTGCAAATTTCTAAAAAAACTTTTTTTCACTCTGTTTCTCTTACATAATTTCGGATTTCTTCTAAAAAAACCGCTCCGTATTTCAATCTTTTTTGTTCCCCGACCCCTTTTACGGAAAGAAGATCCTGATCTGTTTTCGGAAGTTTCGCTGACATTTCTTTTAACGTCTGATCTGAGAACACGACAAATGGAGGCACACCCTGTTCAGCTGCAATCTCTTTGCGGAGACGCCGGAGAAGCTCAAATAATTCATCATTTTCAGTTACGGCAGCGGCCTGTAAGGCTTCTTTTCTCGAGACTGCGCTTTTTCCAAGCAGAACGTCCCTGCCTTTTTGGGTGACCATAAGCGTCGGAAATGTGCCGTCCGCCATTCTGATATATTCATCTGAAATAAGGAATTCGATAAAATCACTGATTTCCGCTGCGGATTGATGCTTCATAATGCCGTAAGTGGACAGGCTGCTGAAGCCGTTTTCCAGCACTTTTTTATTTTTTGAGCCGCTAAGCACCTGCGCCACCATCGTTTTTCCGAAGCGCTCATTCATTCTGATGATGCATGATAATACCATCTGCGCTTCTTTTGTGACATCATGGGCGGTCCTTGTATCAGTGCAATTGCCGCATGCTTCGCAAGCTTCCGCCTCATTCTCGCCGAAATACTTCAGAATAAACCGCTGCAGGCAATCTTCCGTATGACAGTAATCCACCATCTGTCTCAGTTTTTTGAGATCCTGCTTTTGTTTTTCTTCTCCGGCGGCCGATTGGTCTATTAAAAAACGCTGCACCATAATATCCTGCGGCGAAAATAAGAGCACACACTCGCTGTTAAGACCATCGCGCCCGGCCCGTCCGGCTTCCTGGTAATAGCTCTCCATATCTTTCGGAATCTGCGCGTGCAAAACGAACCTGATGTTGCTCTTATCGATTCCCATTCCGAAAGCGGACGTAGCTACCATCACTTGTATCTGATCGTTAAGAAACCGCTCCTGCTGGTCTTTTCTGTCATCATCCGCCATTCCGCCGTGATAACGGCCGGCATTGATGCCGCTGCGTTTTAATTTATCATATAAACGGTCGGTTTCTTTTCTTGTCGCTGTATATATAATGCCGGCTTCGTGTTTATTTTTTTCCAGATACCGCTCGATAAACCGATCTTTGTTTTCGCCCTTTACTACTTTAAACGTTAAATTCTCTCTGGCAAAACCGGTATATACAGTTTGTTCTTTCTTAATATGAAGCTGCTTGCAGATGTCATCATGAACCTCAGGTGTAGCCGTCGCCGTTAATGCGATGATGACGGGCGGTTCTTTTAATTCATTAAAAAGGATTTCGATATTCCGGTAACTCGGCCTGAAATCATGTCCCCATTGCGATATACAGTGAGCTTCGTCAATGGCGACAAGAGGAACCGTAATATTCTGCAGGATGTGAATGAATTCAGAAGAAGTCAAACGCTCCGGTGTGATGTAAAAGAGCCGGTAAGCCCCTTGTTTCAAACCGGTCAGGCGCTCATGAATGTCACGGCTTGTCTGGGTGCTGTTAATATAAGCTGCCGCGATACCCGCTTCTTCAAGCGCGTCGACTTGATCTTTCATTAAGGAAATAAGAGGGGAAATAACGATTGTGGTCCCTTCAAACAGCAGTGCGGGAATCTGATAGCAGATTGATTTTCCGCCCCCCGTCGGCATAATGCAGACCGTGTTTTTTCTCTCCTCTGTAACTGATTGTATCGCCTGCTTTTGGCCCGCGCGAAGACTGTCGTAGCCAAAATAATGCGCCAGAAGGGATTGGGCTTTATCCAGCATAAGTTGTAAAACCTCACTTTGTCTTTGATTCTTTCATTTTATCATACAGATAAAGTACGCCGCTCAAGGGCAATTCAAAATAAAAAGCCATCTCCGCAAGGGAAATGGCTTTCGCTACGTATGCCGTACGCAAGTAAGAAAGTTTTAAACCACCACTCCTCAAAGTGGGTGTTTGCAGAAGCGTTCCTGTCGTCCTCTGCAATGGAGGCATGACATTCCGGCTTCGATATAAAACTCCCTATTACAGCTTAAAGGTTAAAACTTAATTAACAATACGAACAATGTAGCTTCTCTTATATCCTACACCATCAGTCGTATTTTGGCAAGAGGGTTAATTCTTTTACAGAAAACCTTTTTTCTTTGTGAGAACTGCTTTATTCTACATAAAAATTGTTTTTTCGACAAAACATCAATATATCAATATAAGATCTGATCGAAAGCTGCCGCCAGTTTCTTCTATAATATAAAAAACTCTCACACCCTGTATGGGCGCAAGAGTTAATGGAAATTAGAATTTTGCAGCCAGATCTTTCGCTTCTTGCAGTCCTTTTTCAATGATCGCTTGAGCGTTATCCGGTGCAGCATTATGGCCTTCAACGACAACAGTGTGAAGATCTTGGACACCCCAGAAACCGAGAACGGTTTTCATGAAGTTTAATGACATTTCAAGAGATGCCATCGGTCCTTCAGAATATACGCCGCCGCGTGCGTTTAAGAGCGCTACTTTTTTATCTCCCATCAGACCTTTTGGTCCTTCAGGCGTGTATGTGAAAGTAACTCCTGCGCGAGACAGGTAATCAACATAAGTATGAAGCACAGCAGGCACTGTGAAGTTCCAAAGCGGGAATGCAAACACGACTTTGTCAGCTTTGACGAATTGATTTAAGTAAATGTCAGCAGTTGACGCTTGTTTTTTCTCTTCGTCTGTCATTTCAATTCCTTTTGAAGCTTTGAATGTTCCGTTAATCATATCTCTTCCGAGGTAAGGAAGGTTTTCTTTATGAAGATCAAGTTCGATCACTTCATCATTCGGATTGTTTTCTTTATAAGCAGCCAGAAACGCTTCGTATAATTTTACGGATACGCCTTCTTCAGCCGTACGGTCACTTGATTTTACAAATAATACTTGAGACATTCTAAATTCCTCCCGGTAATCTTTTAATATTTACTTACAAATAGTATGTTACTTTCTTTTTTATATAAAGTCAATGATTTTATTTCGATTCTGAGATTTTTTATGGAATAAAAAAACAGGTACATATGAATGTACCTGCTGCTATTATTGTGAATCCTGCTCGCGATCCAGGATTTCGTAAGTTTGTGAGCTTTTTTGATCAACGGTTTCTTTATTTGAGAGGTCTTTCACCTGCTCGTGAAATTCCCTTTCATATGACGGAGCGTCTGTTTTCACATCCCCTTCTGTTTCCCGCTGCGCTTCGACGGTCATTCTGGCGTACGGCACAGCTTCAAGTCTTTCATAAGGAATTTCTTTTCCCGTTTTCTCGCAAATCCCGTATGTTCCTTTATCCATTCGTTCAAGCGCGGCGTGCACCTCATCTAAAAGATTCTGATCGACACCGTCCAGCGTCTGATTCGTGACTCTGTCCAAATAAATGCTTCCGTGATCAGCTAAGTGATTATCTACTCCGTTCGACAGTTCTCCTGTGTCTTCGCTCATTGAATGATTTTCTTTTGATTCTCCCTGAAGACTTTCCTTTAAATCGATTAATTTATGATAAAGGCTGTCCTGCTGTTCTTTTGATAATGACATATTCATCATCTCCTTTTTCGTCTGTATTCTTCGCTGCATCTGTTAATACATACCCTCGAAAAAGGAGGCTGAAACAACGGAGTCAATGCTTTCTTCCCCTGATGGTGACATTGGGTGTCTGCTGCTTTGTCTGGCTTTTTTCTTTCGCAGCATCATTTTGCGGGTTGTCCCGACATTCTTCAGCGCAGGCTTGTTTGAGCCTGTGCACCGGTGTATGGTAAGTGGCGCCGATATTCAGCATACCGCTCAGCTCTTCTATACTCAGCTTTTCAAAATCAATATTGTATTCAACCTTGTCCACTTTGACATGCTCAATATGGACATATGTTTTTTCCCCTTCAACCGTTTGCGGCTCAAAATGACACTTATCCTGAAGCTCATCAAGCTGTTGTTCCACTTTCTTAAGCCGGTCTAATTCTTCTTCACACACTTTTTTGAAAATCTCTTTCATTATTTTTTTCAAAGAAAATCACTTCTTTCCCCGTCACTCTTGGAAAGTTCTATGCGTCCCGCATTGCGAATATATAAACATGATATACAAAAAGGAGGCGAATCATGATGTTTTTTCCATCCGTTATCAACTTTGAGTATATAAAAATGAACGGAATCAGCGGCGGAGCAGCTTTTAACACCGGCTCTTCCGTTATGGTGAGAAACACAGCAGCCAATAAAAGAAATGAAGGGTACGGTGAACAAAACGGGGATTGCACCGTTGTCGTCATCCCTATCATGAGTATCGATGATTCAGATCTGATAGATGGCACAGCAAACAAGATCAGCCTTCGATAATGATCTGGCTTGCATCCCCCAGATGTTTAGCAATCGATATATATAAAATCCCGTCTTTGAATACCGCCTGCATTCCCTTCGTTCCCTGAGCGGAATGCGGAAGGTCGAGTTTTTTTTCAAAATCGCCGTATTTTCCGGTCTTCTGTTTAAAATCCTGTTCATTAAAAAAGGATTTTCTCGTGCCTTTTACGACGATATATTCTCCGTAGGACAGCAGCTGAACATCTTGTTTCCGGTAGCCGGGCAGATACAGCAAAAATTGGAGCTCATCATGGGTTTCCACAATATCTATAAGAGGAAAAGCATCCTCATTTCTTCTCATTTGTCCATCTCCCTGTTGAAAGGGAAAATGAGAATGGCCGTTTTGAAATGATTTCAGTTGTTCATCATCAAAAACGTTTTTCCAAAAGTCGCCGCCGGACATGTTTTGCGCCATTTCCATCCATTGCTTCATCTTATCGAAATCCATTTTTATCGCCCCCTGTCTAAGCATACGGTCATAACAGCCGGCATACACCTGTATTAAAGGAGGTTTGCCTGTGGTTCAACCAACTCCATATATCAATATTAATATTTTCATGTTGAAAATTAATTCCTTTGAAAATGCTTCAGCGGTGAATGTCGGACAAAATTTACTGGCGGAATGGCAGAATTCTGATAAAAAGAATCAGGGATACGGACAGAACTTCGGAGATGCAAGCGGCTTCATCGGCACGAACGGCAAAGTGGATGACCGGGATCAAATTGATTCTCCATCTGCCTTTGAGTCTGCATGCGATAAAATCCCTGCCGGAAAAGGAGGCCCATTATGATGTTTTCGCCGGTTTTGGTAAATGTAGGAGGCTTTAAAGTAAATGCAGTCGACCGCGGTTCTTCCATTACGATCGGCCCGTATCAGCAAATCGATTATTTTTTATCCAATAAGATCAACTACGGATTCGGTGAAGAAAATGGTGATTTGGCGCCGATTTATATCCCCATCAGTTCTATTGCTGATCCGGATCTCATTGATTCGAACTCCGGAAAAACAAGCATTATATAATAAAAAGGCCATCCGCATGCATTCGGATGGCTTTTATGTGATATTTAACTGCATAAGTATTTTGTTAAGATGGCTTGAACCTCAGTCAAGTCCGTTTCTTTTGCAAATTCCAATTCGAAAGTTTTTCCCCTTGTCATTAATACAAGCCCGGTATCTGGATCAAACATCCCCGCTTCTTGAATGGCGAAGCTTTCAATTGTTTTATATGGAAGAAATACGCGCACTTTCTTTTTGGAGAACATTTTATTATCAAAGAAAATCACTCGTTTATTCGTAAAGCATATTTGGTCAACCCGCAGTTTATAAATCGTTTCGATCCGTTCTCCCTCAACGAGCAAAGCCTCCAGCTTTTTTGTGTCGGTTGATCTGCTGACAGAAAAAATTCCCAATGAAGAACCCCACTTTCTGCTTCTATACTATTGTTTTATTACAATCATAAAAAAATAAGTTCTTTATCCCTATATAAGAATACGACATAGACGGCATTTAAACCATTACGAACAGATTACATTTTTAGAACGTTCATCAAAAAAGCCCTTCGCGAAAGGTGCCGCTGTTATGAAGTAATACGGTTCAGCGGAAGAAAAGGTTTCAAGAAAACGATATTTTTTTCGAAAAGTCAGTTTTTTATTTTCGCCATAAAAAACCGCGGCTTCTCCAATGCCGCGGTTTCAACAAAACATCAACGATCCGTATCTTCAATCGTTCCTTCTTTATAGGTATCTGAAATTTGTTCCATCGTCGTGTCGGTGCCTTCTTCAGGTTGCACTTGCTGAAGCTGATCTGATGTTTTATTTTGTTTGTCTTGCTCTGTTTTTTTCATTTTGCAGCCACCCTTTAGCCCTTTATATGTAGTCTTTTTTAGTATGGCTCAGGCAAAATAAATTCATTCGCTTTAAACTTCTTCAAAATACTCTTTGTAGAAGCCTCCGACTTTGTTTGTATTGTCTACAACAAAAATGAATTCTTCTGTTTCATTTTTGACTTCATACTCTTTACCCGGCGTCAGTACATTTTTGACAATGTATTTTTTCGCATCTGTATGTACGCATTTGACCTTTTTGACGCTTTCTTTTGTCTGCCAATTATTATGAATCATTTATAAAACTCCTTTTCTTAATCGATAAGCTTATTGTAGCGGTTTTTTCTTGTGAATTGCAATAACGGTTATCGATTGATTTTACCGGGGCTGTTATTATAGAATGACTGTATGCGCTTACTTTGCGCGGACATCAAGATGCTCAAAACAGACCATAAAAAAATTTCGGGAGGTTTGTTACGAATGAGTTCTTTAACGATGCAGATCACAAAAAGGCTGGAAACATTTTTACAGGGCACGAAGAAACTTTATATTGACGGAAAATTTGTTCCGAGCGCTTCAGGATCAACATTTGTCACACCGAATCCGGCAACCGGAGAAACGCTGATGACGCTTTACGAGGCACAGTCAGAAGACATTGACAGTGCAGTGAAAGCGGCACGCAAAGCCTTTGATCACGGCGAATGGCGCACTATGCCGGCCGCTTCCAGAAGCAGGCTGATGTATAAGCTTGCCGATTTAATGGAAGAGCACAAAACGGAACTCGCGCAGCTTGAAACACTTGATAACGGAAAACCGATTAATGAAACGACGAATGGGGATATCCCGCTCGCAATTGAGCATATGCGTTATTATGCGGGGTGGTCTACAAAGATAACCGGACAAACAATTCCGGTCGCCGGCTCATATTTTAATTACACCCGCCATGAGCCTGTCGGCGTCGTGGGGCAGATCATCCCTTGGAACTTCCCGCTCCTTATGGCGATGTGGAAAATGGGCGCCGCCCTTGCCACAGGCTGCACAATCGTTTTGAAACCGGCGGAGCAGACACCGCTGACTGCCCTCTATTTAGCGGAATTAATAGATCAGGCGGGCTTCCCTGACGGCGTCATCAATATTGTCCCAGGGTTCGGCGAAACGGCCGGGGAAGCGCTGACCAACCATGACGATGTCGATAAACTCGCTTTTACCGGTTCTACAGAAATCGGCAAAAAAATCATGGAAAAAGCCGCAAAAAAAATTAAACGCGTGACACTGGAGCTTGGCGGAAAGTCACCTAACATCATTTTGCCTGACGCCAATTTGAAGAAAGCCATTCCCGGCGCTTTAAACGGGGTCATGTTTAATCAGGGGCAGGTATGCTGCGCAGGCTCCCGTGTCTTCATTCACAAAGACAAATATGATGAGGTCGTCAGCGAAATGGTTTCATATGCGAAATCGCTTCAGCAAGGCGCCGGCCTTCACCAGGATACACAAATCGGCCCGCTCGTCAGTCAGGAACAGCATGAGCGCGTGCTTTCATATATTGAAAAAGGAAAAGCGGAAGGAGCCAAAGCTGTTGCGGGCGGCAGCTGCCCGTTTGAAGAAGGGTATTTTGTCTCCCCGACTGTATTTGCGGATGTGGATGACAGCATGACCATCGCAAAAGAAGAAATTTTCGGCCCGGTTTTAGCCGCCATTCCGTATGATACGGTAGATGAAGTGATTGAGCGGGCGAACCGCTCGGAATACGGCCTTGCAGCCGGACTTTGGACTGAGAATGTGAAAAACGCCCATTACATTGCTGACCGTCTCCAAGCCGGCACCGTTTGGGTCAACTGCTACAATGTTTTCGATGCGGCATCTCCTTTCGGCGGCTATAAGCAATCCGGCCTCGGGCGGGAAATGGGCTCTTACGCTCTGGATAATTATACAGAAGTGAAAAGCGTCTGGATCAATCTGGAAGATTAATCAAACAAGAAACTGCTGCCTGTCAGCAGTTTCTTTCTTTTGTCATGCCGCCTTTTACATATGAATATATATGCTTCTGAAGGAGTTGAGCGAGTGTGAGCACAATTCATGAAAACGTCAGAAGCCGCCAAAAGAAAACCATCTCCCTATTAAGAGAAACGCAAAATGCGGACGGCTCATGGTCATTTTGTTTTGAAGGACCGATTTTGACAAACGCCTTTCTGATCCTCCTCCTCGCTTCTCTTGGAGACAATGATAAAGAACTGATCGCTGAGCTTGCAGAAGGCATTCGCGCTAAACAGCGCCCGGACGGAACTTTTGCCAACTATCCTGATGACCGGAAAGGAAATGTGACCGCCACTGTACAGGGCTATGCCGGCTTGCTGGCTTCCGGTTTATATAGCCGTTCTGAGGCGCATATGATTCAGGCCGAACGCTTTATCATCTCAAATGGCGGCTTGCGCAACGTACACTTCATGACAAAGTGGATGCTTGCGGCAAACGGCCTTTATCCATGGCCCGCGCTGCATCTGCCATTATCTTTCTTAGTCATTCCCCCATCCTTCCCGCTGCATTTTTACCAGTTCAGTACATACGCCCGTATTCATTTTGTACCGATGGCCGTGACGCTTAACAAAAGATTTTCGCTGAAAAATCCCAACGTTCCGTCTCTCGCGCATTTAGATCGGCATATGACTAAAAATCCGTTTACATGGCTTCGTTCCGATCAGGATGAGAACAGAGACCTCTCTTCTCTTTTCGCGCACTGGAAGCGGCTTTTGCAGATTCCTGCCGCTTTTCACCAGCTCGGTCTGCGTACGGCCAAAACGTATATGCTTGACCGGATTGAAGAAGACGGCACATTATACAGCTATGCGAGCGCCACTATTTTTATGGTGTACGGCCTGCTCGCTCTCGGTGTATCGCGCCACTCCCCCGTTATCAGAAAAGCGCTTGCCGGCACGAAAGCTCTGCTCACGTCTTGCGGCAATATACCGTACCTGGAAAATTCAACGTCGACCGTTTGGGATACGGCGCTTCTCAGCTATGCGCTTATGAAAAGCGGCATCCCAGATAACGATCAGATGATAACCAGCGCCGCCCGGTTTCTGCGTGAACGGCAGCAGACGAAAGTCGCTGATTGGGCCGTTCACAACCCGCATGCTGAACCGGGAGGATGGGGTTTTTCAAACATTAATACAAATAATCCTGATTGTGATGACACAGCCGCAGTGCTCAAAGCCATTCCGCGAAAACTTTATCCCGCCTCATGGGAACGCGGACTGAGCTGGCTTTTGTCCATGCAAAACAGTGACGGCGGCTTCTCTGCTTTTGAGAAAAATGTCAATCATCCGCTGGTCCGCCTGCTGCCGCTGGAATCGGCTGAGGAAGCTGCCATCGATCCTTCAACAAGCGACTTAACCGGACGGGTGCTGCACTGTTTAGGAGAAGCGGGGCTTTCTTCTGATCACCCTCAGATTGAAAAAGCCGTCCAATGGCTGATCCGCCATCAAGAAGAGGACGGATCGTGGTACGGCAGATGGGGTGTCTGCTATATTTACGGCACATGGGCGGCGCTGACAGGGATGAAGGCTTGCGGCGTGAGCCAAAACCACCCGGCCGTAAAAAAAGCGATCCGCTGGCTGAAGTCCATTCAAAACGAGGACGGAAGCTGGGGGGAATCCTGTAAAAGTGCAGAAGAGAAAACCTATGTTCCGCTTTCTTACGGGACGCTTATACAGACGGCTTGGGCGGCCGAAGCTTTGCTGCAATACGAAAAACCTCATCATCAAGCCGTCACAAAAGGCATATCTTTTCTTATTGAAAACCGGCATTACGAAGGCGCCGCTTTCAGCTATCCGACTGGAATCGGCCTGCCGAAACAGTTTTACATCAGATATCACAGCTACCCGTATGTGTTTTCTTTGCTTGCGCTCAGCACTTTTATGAAAATGAGTGAAAAGGAGGAAGAAAAATGAAAAGGCACGCTTATCAAACCGAGATGCTGAATTGGTGTGAAACCTTGAAGGAACAAGTCATTCAACAAGGTCGGTTCGATCGCTTCGCGGCACAAATCGACCGGATTTTTCACACCCTTCAGGATGATGGATTAACGGAGGCGGAATGGTACGAACAGGCATCAGCACTTTACCGGGACATTACTGAACCCGAAGAGCCGGATGAGCGCAGAGCCTATGTGCCGATCGGCAAGCATGTCCTCCCTAAACTGCCTTACAGTTATTCCGCACTGGAACCGTATATTTCAAGAGAGATTATGAAACTCCACCATACCAAACACCATCAGAGCTATGTTGACGGTCTGAATAAAGCAGAACTGGAGCTCAAAAAAGCGAGACAGACGAAACAGTACGACTTAGTGGCACATTGGGAGCGGCAATTGGCGTTTCACGGCGCGGGCCATTATTTGCACAGTATTTTCTGGTTTTCGATGAATCCAAACGGAAAAAGACGGCCGACGGGTGCACTCTTTCAAATGATTGATGTGTCATTCGGAAGCTATTCCGCTTTTAAAGAGCAATTTTCTCAAGCGGCGAAAAAAGTCGAAGGAGTCGGCTGGGCTATCCTAGTCTGGGCGCCGCGCGCCGGGCGGCTGGAGATTTTGGCCGCTGAGAAGCATCAGCTCTACAGCCAGTGGGACGTCATTCCTTTGCTTCCGCTGGATGTGTGGGAACACGCTTATTATTTACAATATAAAAACGACCGCGCGGCTTACGTGGATCAATGGTGGAATGTCGTTGATTGGCGGGAGGCGGAGAAACGGTTCGAGCAAGCGCACCGCGTGATATGGCCGCTTTATTAAAAAAGCCCCCGTCTTGAACGGGGGCGTGCTTCTTTTGGTTTAAAAAATACCAAGCACGTGCAGAAAAACGATAATAATGGCTACAGGAGCCACATAACGGATTAATAGGAGCCAGACTGCAAACCATTTTCGTTTTATACCGGAACCGCTTTTCAGTTCGTCAAACAACATCTGTTTCGGAATTTTCAGCGGTACGAAAACGGCAATTAAAAGCGCGCCCAGCGGCATTAAGACATTGCTGACCAGAAAATCCGCAGCGTCAAAAATACTGCGGTGAAAAATAGAAACATCACTCAAAATTCCGTACGACAGCGCCGAAGGGACCCCGACAATAAATATAGCAAGTCCCCCGATCCATGCATACCGCTTCCGTTTTGCCGAATCGCCTTTTGACAAAACAGCAACTAAAATTTCAAGCATTGAAAAAGCCGATGTCAGCGTCGCAAATAAAAACAGCAGCAAAAAGGCGAGTAAAAACACGATGCCCAACGGCATTTGGTTAAAGACAGTCGGCAGCACGTTAAATAAAAGCTGCGGGCCTTGATCCGGCTTGAGGCCGAATGCAAACACCGCCGGAAAAATCGCCACTCCCGCCATCACAGCAACAAGGACATTTAATACCGTCACCGATACGGCGGATTGAACAATATTTTCTTCTTTTTCTAAATATGCGCTGTATGTAACCATTACGGACACTCCGACGCTTAACGAGAAAAATGATTGTCCCATCGCATATAAAATGGTATTGGCATCCATCGCGCCAAAATCAGGCATGAAGAAGAATTTTAATCCCTTCGCTGCATCATGCAGCGTAACGGAGCGGATCATTAAAAGAATAAACAGAATAAACAGAGCCGGCATCAGCACCTGGCTTACCTTTTCGATGCCGCTGCTCACCCCTTTTGCCACAACTAAAATCGTCAGCACGATAAACAGCAGCTGGCCGAAAACGGCTGCATAAGGGTTTGAAATGGTATCGATAAATAACGTATCAAATCCCGAAGAAAGCGATAAGCCGCCTGTAAAGCCTTTTATAATGTAGATTAATATCCATCCCCCCACTACGCTGTAGAAGGATAATAGAATAAAACACGTAATGATTCCGAGATATCCGATCCAGTGCCACTTTTTCCCCGGCGCGAGCGCCTTATAGGATTCAACGGCATTTTTTTGTGTTTTTCTGCCGATAATAAATTCAGCAAGCAAAAGCGGCAGTCCGATTAAAACAGTAAATAAAATAAAAACAAGCAGAAAAGCGCCGCCTCCGCTGGTTCCCGCTACGTAAGGGAACTTCCATATTGCGCCGAGCCCGATTGCAGAGCCGGCCGTAGCTAAAATAAATCCCAGCTTAGATGACCATTGATTAGCTTCTTTCACTTCAGCACTCCCAATTCATTTCAGTATAAAAATCAATTGTAAGAATATATGTCTGAATAGTCAAGAAGATGTTAGTTTACATAATAATTTTATTGAAAACTTATATTAAATATTGAATTATTCAGAAAATTATTTATAATGGAATACAGAAAAGTCAGTCATATTTTCTGACTGATTGATTGAATGTAAAAGGAGCTGTGTTTATGGAATGGCTGAAAAAAATAAGCGGGTTTGCGGGCCAAACCTTTGGCTTGTGGGTTATCGTCTTTGCCGGTTTAGGATTCGCCTGCCCTGATTTGTTTTCTTGGATCAGTTCTTATATGACGATTTTCCTTGGTATTATTATGTTTGGGATGGGGCTTACTCTTCAAGCAGACGATTTTAAAGAATTAATCAGAAAGCCTTGGCATGTCGTGATCGGAGTCGCTGCCCAGTTTACGATTATGCCGCTTACGGCTTTCTGTTTATCAATCGGGCTCCGCCTCCCCGCAGAAATCGCCGCGGGCGTCATTCTGGTCGGATGCTGTCCGGGCGGTACGGCATCAAACGTCATGACATTTTTGGCGAAAGGCAATACGGCGCTTTCTGTTGCGGTCACCACGATCTCAACATTGCTTGCTCCTATTGTAACGCCGGCACTTATTATGCTGTTTGCGAAAGAGTGGCTCCCCGTTTCTTTCGGTTCACTGTTTGTTTCCATTATGCAAGCCGTGCTTTTGCCGATCGTCCTCGGGGTGATTGTGAAGCTGTTCTTCAAAAAACAGGTCGGACAAGCCGTGCACGCGCTTCCTCTCGTGTCGGTAATCGGCATTGTAGCGATTGTATCCTCTGTTGTCAGCGTAAATCGTGAGCATCTGCTTCAATCAGGACTGCTGATTGTGTCTGTCGTCATCTTACATAACGGAATCGGATATTTGTTAGGATTCCTGACTGCAAAGCTGTTCAAAATGGATTATGCTTCACAAAAAGCGATTGCGATCGAAGTCGGAATGCAAAACTCCGGACTGGGCGCAGCGCTTGCGACAGCGCATTTCTCCCCTTTGTCAGCAGTGCCGAGCGCAATTTTCAGCATATGGCACAATCTGTCGGGGTCTGTTCTTGCCACCTACTGGTCTAAGAAAAAAGAGAAAAACAGCGCCGAAGTAGAAGAAACGGCAAAGATTCCGTTTTCATAACTGAACAAGGATAGGATAGACTGGCCGCTCCTATCCTTTTTTATTCTGGAGATCATGAAACAGACGCAAAAGCGCTTTTTTTACATCCCCCTGAAATAAACCTCCATGATAACAAATCAATTGGCGGATATCGTAATCGAGCAGCCGCTGCACAGAACGGACCGCATCATCCATATGTAACGTATAGCTAGGATTAGCAAGGTTCAGCTTTCCGTCTTCAATGACGACCGCATCACCTGTGACCATAGTTTTTTCGGCAGGCAGATAAAGACTGATATGGCCGGGTGTATGACCCGGCGTGGCTACAACGCGAATGCCTCCGCACCAAGGCAGCAGCTCGCCGTCAGTAACTGTCCGGTGAACTGGAGCCGATTCGACTGATTGAAGCGAGCGGATGAACTGTTTTGCATAAGGCTTTGCATCCTCTGGCAATGAACAAAACGTTGATTCAGCCTGCTCAAGCCGTAAAGATTTTTTAGAGCCGTCAATATACGGCGCTTCACGCTCATGTGCTCTCACGCTGACATCCGGATGCAAACGGTGTAATGCAGCGAGTGAACCGATATGGTCTATGTCGTGATGCGTTACAATGATTTTTGTCAATGAATGAAGCGACATTCCATGCCGGGCGGCAGCATGTTGAAGATGGTTTGTAAAACCGGGATATCCGCAGTCTATTAATATCGTGTCATGTTCGTCTTGCAGAAGAACCGGAGTGATAGAATGCAATTCTTCATTATATTCAAATTCGATCTCAAGCGGATAACAGCTTTTCATATAAATTCTCCCCTTCTCTCAATAAAAAAAGTACACTGCTTGTAAGGGCAGTGTACTTTTTGTCTGTCTCAAATTATCCTTCCAGCAACAGCTGTTCCGGATCTTCAAGCAGGTTTTTAATGGTGACAAGGAATCCGACCGCTTCTTTACCATCTACAATTCTGTGATCATATGATAAAGCGATGTACATCATCGGACGGTTTTCAGAGCGCTCCGCATCAATCGCTACTGGGCGCAGCTGAATTTTGTGCATACCTAAGATCCCAACCTGAGGGCTGTTTAGGATTGGTGTTGACATAAGCGATCCGAATGTACCTCCGTTTGTGATCGTGAAGGAGCCTCCTTGCAGCTCACCTAATGTTAATTTATTGTTTCGCGCTTTTTTCGCAAGTTCGCCGATCTCTCTTTCAATGCCGGCAAACGTCAGGCGGTCAGCGTCACGCACGACTGGGACGACAAGCCCTTCTTCAGCCGCGACAGCGATACCGATGTCATAGAATTTTTTCACGATCAGCTCATCGCCTTGAATTTCAGCGTTAAGGAGCGGGAATTTTTTCAATGCAGCCACGACGGCTTTTGTAAAGAACGACATGAAACCGAGTTTTACATCGTTTTGCTCAAGGAATTGGTCTTTACGGCGTTTTCTTAGATTCATAACGGCCGTCATGTCAACTTCGTTAAATGTAGTCAGCATCGCAGAAGTCTGCTGCACTTCAACCAATCGTTTCGCGATCGTCTGTCTGCGGCGGGACATTTTTTGCACTTCGACAGGTTTGTCAAAGCTTTGCTGTGTTTTTTGAGCCTGCTGTTTCGGCTGTGCCGCAGGTTTTGAAGCCGGTTTTTCATAAGCTTCCACATCTTGTTTGCGCACGCGGCCGAGCGGGTCCCCCGTCGGAATTTGTGATAGATCAATCCCTTTTTCCCTTGCCAGCTTGCGTGCAGCCGGAGACGCTATCGTTCTGGATTTCGCTTCTGATTGTGCTTCCTGGCTGACTTCTTGTGCAGCAGGTTCAGCTTTTGCTTCCTCTTTCGTTTGTTCATTGGCTGGAGCACTTTCTGAAGGGGCGGGTGCAGAACTTTCGCCAGCGCCTTCTGTAATGGTACCGATAATTTCTCCTACTTGGACGGTATCACCCGAATCTTTCAATACCTCTTTTAGAACACCCGATTCTTCTGCTGTCAATTCAACATTTACTTTGTCCGTCTCCAGTTCAAGCAAGTACTCACCCTGTTCTACATAATCACCGGGCTGCTTTAACCATTGGGCTATCGTTCCTTCTGAGATTGATTCTGCTAATTCAGGTACCTTAATTTCCGCCATTTTTTCATTTCCCCCTTAGTTTTTGCGAGTCAAGCTATCAGATACAATGCGTTCCTGTTCTTTTTTGTGGACTGTCGGATCTCCTTCTGCGGGACTGGATCGTCTTCTTCGGCCGATGTATTGGACATTTACTCCTTTTGGCGCGATTTCCGTCAGATACGGGCTGATATAACTCCATGCCCCCATGTTCTGCGGCTCTTCCTGAACCCAAACGATCTCTTGCAGGTTCGGCAGTTTGGCGAAAAGCTCCTTCGTATCTTTTGCCGGGAACGGATACAGCTGTTCGATTCTGGCAATATGAAGCCAATCCTTATCGCCTTCCATTTTGTTGAAGTGATCGCTGATATCAATTGACACTTTTCCGCTTGATAATACGACGCGAGTCACTTTTTCGTAAGCATGGGAAAGTCCGGACTGCTCATAGACAGGCTTGAATCGGCTTTCGCTCAGTTCCTGCACTTCAGATACCGTATTCGGGTTACGCAGCAGGCTCTTTGGCGTCATGATCACAAGCGGGCGGATTTCCTCACGAAGCAGCATTTTCGCTTGTCTTCTTAAAATGTGGAAATACTGAGCCGCACTTGTCAGGTTGGCCACCGTCCAGTTGTTTTCCGCCGCCAGCTGCAGGAACCGCTCGACGCGGCCGCTGGAGTGTTCAGGGCCCTGCCCTTCGTAACCGTGAGGCAGCAGCATGACCAGGCCTGATTTTTGTCCCCATTTTGCCCGTCCTGCAGATATGAATTGATCAAAATAGACTTGAGCCGCATTGGCAAAGTCCCCGTACTGCGCCTCCCACATCACAAGCGTTTCAGGCGAATACACGTTGTATCCATATTCAAAGCCGAGAACCGATCCTTCAGAGAGCGGGCTGTTATGCACCGTAAATGAAGCAGCGCAGTCGTCTAAGTGATGGAGGGCAACAAATTCTTCTCCTGTTTCGCTGTCATGCAGCACAAGGTTTCTTTGAGCGAACGTTCCGCGCTCTGAATCCTGTCCGGTCAGCCGGATCGGCGTGCCGTCTTTCAAAATGGAAGCAAACGCAAGCAATTCAGCCAATGACCATTCAACTTTACGGTCATCATCAAACGCTTTTGCACGTCTTTCCAGGATTCTTTTCAGCTTGCCGAACACGTTAAAAGATTCCGGCCAGTTGATAAGTTCGCCGTTCAGCTTGCGGAGAACATCAAAATCAATGGCTGTGTCAACGTCTGGAAAACCGTTGGACACCGGTTCCGGCAATTCAATTTCCCGTACGGCGTCTTCTTTTTTGGCGGGCACCTTTTTATAGGCGTCTTCAATACGTTTTGTCACTGCCGTTTCGATGTTTTGCGCTTTTTCCTCGCTGATCAGTCCTTCACTTACGAGTTTTTCCGCAAAGATCCGCTTGACAGTCGGGTGTTTTCTGACGGCGTCATACAGCATCGGCTGTGTCGTTGACGGCTCATCCATTTCATTGTGGCCGTACCGTCTGTACCCGATTAAATCGATTAAGAAATCTTTATTGAACCGCTTCCGGTATTCAACCGCAAATTTAACGGCTGACAGGCATGCTTCCGGATCATCCGCGTTGACGTGAACGATCGGGATTTCGTAGCCCTTCGCCAAATCACTGGCATATTTCGTGGACCGTGATTCATCGCTTTCTGTTGTAAAGCCGATCATATTATTGGCGATGATATGAATGGCCCCGCCGACCTGATAGCCTTTCAGAGAGCTTAAGTTCAGCGTCTCGGCGACAATGCCTTCTCCCGGAAACGCTGCGTCACCGTGAATTAAAATGGCGAGCGATTTTGTTTCGTCTTGAACCGGGTACCCCTTTTGCGTTCTTGTTTCCTGTGCCGCCCGCGTGCTTCCTTCCACAATCGGATTGATGAATTCCAAGTGGCTCGGGTTATTTGCAAGCGTAATCCGCGCGCTTTTGGTTTCAGCATCCTGAAGCTGTCTGTCTGCACCGAGGTGATATTTTACATCGCCCGTCCAGCCGTAGCTGATGCCGGTCGATCCTTCAGACGGCACAAGGTCTTTATTCGGCGCGTGCTGGAATTCCGAGAAAATAATCTCATACGGTTTGCCGAGCACATGCGCAAGCACATTTAAACGGCCTCTGTGCGCCATCCCGATATTGACATTGGTTGTGCCCGCTTTCACAGACTGGGCGATAATGTCGTCAAGAACCGGCACAAGCGCGTCTAATCCCTCAATTGAGAAACGCTTCTGACCGACGAATGTCCGGTGTAAAAATTGTTCAAATCCTTCTACTTCCGTCAGTCTTTCTAAAACGGCTGACAGTTTTTCCGGTGAATTTTTCCGGAACAGTTCTCCGGATTCGACCATTTTTGTAATCCATGCGCGCTCTTCGAAATCATGCACATGGTCAAACTCGAAGGAGATGGTTCTTTTATAGGTATTGCGTAAATGCTGGATGGCTTCTAAGCCGTTTGTTATATTGGCAGGTGCGTCTTTACAGATGACAGACGCGGGTATTGCTTTCATTTCTTCTTCTGTAAGCCCGTACTCGGATAACGGAAAGAGCTCGCTCTTTTTCGGATCCTTTCTGAGCGGATTGACGGAAGCGTTCAGATGGCCATAGGTTCGAATATCTTCTGCAAGTTTAACTGCTGCTGCGATCTTTTGAATCAGATCTGCGGTGACGCGTCCCTGTTCCTTTGTTCCCGATGCCTCTTTTATTTGGCTTGGCGGAGCGCCGAGTTCGTCAAACATGTCTTTCAGATCCGGATCAATGCTGTCTGGATCTTCAGCATATTGGTCGTACAGCTCCAGTGCGTAGCCGAGGTTCGGTCCGTAAAAATCTTCCCAATTCATTCTTTGTTTCATATTATTTTGAAACATTTGAATATTACCCCCAACCTAGATAATCAAGTGATCAATTCACTATCTTGAAATAACTTTTGAACGCTGTGCCCAAAATTATGTAATAAAAACGCTTCCAAGGATATTTTACCACTGATTGCGTTTGGATTCTACCTTGATTGTTCACAAAATAGTAAAAAAAACAGATCAATACCGAAAAAATTAAATCATTTTAAAATAAAAAGCGAAAAAGCATAGGAAAAAGCCTATCCTATGCTTTTATGAAGCAGTTTTTTCAAGAGCGGATACAGTACATCGGGCAGCTGATCGACATCCGGAACAAAAATACTGTACTTTCCGTACATATCCTGAATGGTTTTCATCTGTGATTCTTCTATCGCAGTATTGGACAGAAAAACATTTATGACTTCTATCCCTTTTTTTCTCGCTTCGATGACAGCCTCGCTCGTATCGACGATGCCGTTTTGTTCGTATCCGAATGCTGCCGGCTCTCCGTCTGAAAACACGATTAAAAATTTTTGCGCCTCACTCCGCCGCATCAGCTGTTTCGTCATTTGTCTGATGGCGTACCCGTCTCTGTTATCTTCTTCAGGCGCAAGCTGCATGATCAGCGGACCCGCCGCCTGCAGCAGCGACTCTTCAAACGGAATGACGGTATTGAAGAAATTCGGCTGGCTCGTTTCGGTCGCTTCGTTCGTATCCTCCCAAAATCCGACGATCTGGTGCGGTACGGACACTGATTTCAAGGCTTCATGAAAAAGAACGATCCCTCTTTTTGTTTCATCCATTTTGTCGAACATGCTGGCCGAACAATCGACAAGCAATGTAAAAACGGCGTCAATGTCTGAAGACGGGTCCTGCTTTTTATAGAAAAGGCGCGGGTTCCGCTCCGTAAAATAACGGATCAGTTTGCGATTCAGCCGGCCTGCGTGAAGGTCGGTCCGCGGGAGCGTTTTTTTGTGCTCAAGTGTTTTTTGTATCATCTGCTTCAGGCGTTTTTGATATGATTCTATCGTTTTTGCCTGTTCTTTATAAGACTGCTCCTCTTCAGGAGACGCTTTATGAGGCGTTTGATAAACCGGGAAGGCAAATTTGTTTTCTTTTCCGTCAGCCAGCCCCGCGCCCTTATGTTCATCCTGAATGGATTCAAGCGCTTCCAGTTTGGAGTAATCCTCTCTTTTCGTCTGACGTGCGGAGCCTTGAACGGAGCCGAGCGCCTGGTCACCGTCATCGCCTTCTCTGGCCGCGTCTTTCCCAAGATCTGATTTCGCGCCGTGCTCAATATCAAATTGAAGGAAACTTTTTGACGGCGCTTCGGTTTCCCGGTGCCACGTATTCATTTTCTCTTCAAGGATTTCTTCATCTCCGTCGGAAGACTCAGGGAGCGTGAGATCGTCACTTAACGAAGGCGCTTTTTTTACGCTTTCGAATAAAGGCTCTTCAGCCGCTTTTTCGTAATCAAGTTCCGGCAGAAAAAAGTACGTGTTCAGCATATCTTTCTCAAGCACTTCATCAAGGCCTTCCATGAGGTCTTCCGTTATTCTTGCGATTTGTTCCGTAGAATCCGCCTCATACACCCGGATGAGCTGACGTTCAATATACGGTATCATCATATCAATATGTTCATGCATGGAAGGAATGCCTTCAAGCGGAGACTCAGCCGTCAGCTTGACAAACATCGCGCAATACAAAGCGTCGGTGAAAATGCTCCGTTCTAAATTCAATGTCAGCTGCGTCGTGAAATATTTCCTGTACATCTCCCTCCGCTTCTGAAAAACACGTTTCGTTCCCGGCCGTTCTTTTTTGATCAGCTCTTCAATTCTGATATCCTCAAGCAGCATAAACAGCTGCTTGGCAAAGCTTTGGCGGGTGAAGTGCCGGTGAACGTCATTTAAAAACCCCGCAAATTCCCGAAATGAGCTGCTGCGTGTTCCGACAGCGCGCAAATAGACATCGCTTTTCAGGCCGGCTTCCATATCCCCGGCTGATCGGTCTTTCCAAAAGTGGCTCATGTAAATTTTCTTTTCAAAGGGATTGTAGTAAGACTGCACGCCGTATTCCACTTCAACTTCACTGCTTCTGGTCAGTGTTTTGGCCAGGTCAGTCAGCATCATGAACAAAAACGAATCAATCGTGCTGTCGTTAAATTTGATAAACTTCATTGTATGTCCCTCATTCGAACAGCGTTTCTGCAATATTTCTGACAGCGGCTTTTTCCCTGTCGTCATCAAGTTTTTCCACGATGCCTCTTTCAATCGCCCGTTTCGGCGGGATGTACGCAGCCAAGTCGCACGTATCAATGAGAGCCCTGATGGACGCCGCTTCTTCTGACACTTGTCCGTTATGCGCTTGTGCGATTAAATCAGAAGACAGCGTCATAAAGCGTTCAATTAATTTCTCATCTTTTAAGACAGACTGAGAGGTCAGCACCTGTTTCAGGAGGCTTCCTTTAATATACGGAACATCAATGATGACAAAACGGTTTTTAAGGGCTTCGTTCAGCGGAACGGTGCCGACGTAGCCTTCATTAATCGCGGCGATAACACCGAATCCTTCGCTTGCCTTAATCACTTCTCCTGTAAAGGGATTTGTCATCATTTTTCTGTAATCAAGCACGCCGTTTAGAATCGGAAGGGTTTCAGGCTTTGCCATATTGATTTCGTCAATGTATAAAAAATGTCCCTCGTTCATTGCGGTTGTTACAGGTCCGGGAACGAATTCAATTGTCGCCTGTCCCTGATCATTTTCAATCGTTTTATAGCCGACAAGCGCTTCTGCATCGAGGTCTACGGAGCAGTTGACGCTGTGCATCGGTTTATGAAAATAGTTCGAAAGCGTTTCCGCCAATTTTGTTTTCCCTGAACCCGTCGGTCCTTTTAATAAGATATTTTTTCCCATTGTCAAAGCGATGACGGCATCGAATACAATCGCTTTATCTTCGGCCTCATAGCCTGATGATCCGATTAAATCCCGGAATTCTTGGGAAACGGGATGATTTTGATAAGCCTGCAGTTTGTTTTGTATATCTTCCGGAAGTGATAGGTGCTGTAATTCTGAAGTCATAGGTGATGTTTCCTTTCCATTTGTATTCCATAACCGAGTATACTAAAAAAGCCCTTGTATACTCAATACAAAAGGGCTCATTCCCTGCGGGCGCTTTTTGTCAGGGGAGCGCAGGCGATTCTGGCTCCGGAATTCCCGCTCGGGTTTGTTAAATAATCGTCCGTATGTTCATGAATGACGAACGCGCTTCCGTCCCGGTCGAGCAGGCTGAGTCTGCTCCCTTCTTTTAATGAAGTTTGCGGCGCATTCATAATGACATCCACTTTACCGTCAGCCCCCACTTCAAGATTGGGGAGATCCCCGGCGTGATGACCCATCGGATTGTTGAAGCCGTGTTCTTTGCTCAAAGGGTTGAACGGTCCCCCGGCTGATTCGAAATCAGGTGCCTGACATGTCCCTTTTTCATAAATATGAAATCCGAGAGAAGCGCCGGGCGGCAGATGCCCCGCTGATATATGAATGTCTGACCCTTCATCATCAGATTCCCTCACTTCGATATATCCGATCGTTTTTCCGTTTTGATTGATGAGTCCGCCATGCTCACGGTATGCAGATGCTTCCAATGCGCGGCTTTCCTCATGTTTTTTGGGCGGAACAGGAGCGGGCCTCCCCCCGCAGCCGCAAAGCGTAATTGATGCGAGCATGAGAAAAAGCAAGAGACGATGCATGCTTCCTCCCCCTTATTTTTTTACCCATCAGTCTTGTCAAAACGTGAAAATGGTAAACAAAAAAAGCCCCGAAAGGCTTTTTTTAAAAATAACTGCGCGCTCCTAAATACGCTTTTTTCCAATACGGATTGCTTAAGTTTGAAACTTCAACCCCGGAGGAGCTTGCGTGAATAAAATCTCCTCCGCCCAAATACATTCCCATATGAGAAGGGCCCGCTTTATATGTCGTAAAGAAGACAAAGTCGCCTGCTGACGGCTGGCTGATATGTTTCATCGTATTCCAATATCCGGCCGTGCTCAGACGGGAAACAGAGGTTACCTTATTTAAAAGGTAATAGATGTAACCGCTGCAATCGAAGCCCGCAGGCGTATTGCCTCCCCAGCGGTAAGGCACGCCGACATGTTTTTTCGCCTCGCCTATCATTCTGTCAATCTTTGACCCTGTCACCGGAGGTTCGGGAGTATTCGGCTTGTTTGGCTTTGCCGGTTTGTTATCCGGCTGCCGCACAGGATCTTCTGTTTTTCCCGTTCCGTTAATCACCAGAACTTGTCCGATTTGAAGCACATCAGTTGTCAATTTATTTTTTTCTCTGATGAGCTGAGCGGTGATGCCGAACCGATTAGCAATTTTCCAGAGGGAATCGCCTGCTTTTACTTTGTAAGTGGATGGCTTCTCAGAAGGGTTTGAATGAGATGGCGGTGTTGTGCCGCTGTTTCCGTTATGTGAAGAACCTTTGATCTTTAATACTTGATTCGGATACAGCATGTCTGATGTTAATTGATTCAGCTTTTTCAGTTCGGCGATGGTGACGCCGGTTTGATTGGCGATTTTCCACAGCGAGTCACCCGGCTTCACAGTGTAAGTCCCTGATGCGCCTTTATCAGGCTTTGTCTGTCTGCCGCCTCCGTCCGTGCCGCCGGCAGACCCTTTAATTTTCAGTTTCTGGCCGGGATAGATGACATCTGAACTCAAACGGTTCAGGCTTCTCAGCTCAGAAACGCTCATTTTGTATTTTTTTGCGATCACCCATAATGAGTCTCCGTATGTAACTGTGTAAGCACCCGTGCTTCGTTTTCCTTTTTGACCCGTTTTATGTGTGCCGCTGCCGTCAGGAATGTGCAGCCGCTGTCCGGGATGGAGTATCGTTGATTTCAGTTTATTTTCCGCCTGCAGGGCTGAAATACTTGTATGATATTGCCGGGAAAGCTTCCAAAGAGAGTCGCCGCTTTTTACTTGAATGGTTTTTGCTTCAGCGGGATGCACGGCGAAGGTTGAAGTCATTACTGCAGATACAGCCAGTCCGGCTGCGATTTTTTTCTTCATATAACGAAAAACCTCCTATTTATCATTGCTGAAAGGGACGTTCCTTTTCTTTGGACGCCGCCTGTTATGCAGGATTCATTCAGAAGTCGACATTAATTCCGATTCATTTGGCCTTAGATCATCACCAATGCCACACATTTTACATAAATTGAGAACATTTCACAAAAGACTTTAGAATCATTTTCATAACATGGCTTTTTTCCGCGACATTCCACCTTTCTTGTCTGTTTTTCATACAATTCTCTTTACGGCGTGAAAAATCCTCCCGAAAAACAATCAAAAAAAGCCCGCTTCCTTTAAAGGAAGCGGGTGACGGCTGTGATTACAGAACCCGGGTCTCGGCAGTTTTCACGTCTTCTGCTATCAATTCCGCTGCACGCTGTGCTCCGCCGGCCGCTTTCAGGGATTCTCCGATTTCAGAAGCTTTTGTCTGATATTCAGGATTTTCGCTCAATTCTTTTATTGCTTCAGTGAGCAGTTCCGCTGTTACATCTTCTTTTTTAAACATCTTGCCCGCGCCCGTGTTTTCCACTTGGCTTCCGACGGCGAACTGATCTGCGCCCATCGGAATGACGATCATCGGGGTTTTGTAGTAAAGCCCTTCGCTCGTACTGTTCATTCCGCCGTGAGTGATAAATAAGTCCGCTCTCTTCAGGATCTCAAGCTGCGGAACATAAGGCTTTACAATGACATTCTCAGGAATTTCATCAAGCTCCGCCGGATCAAGATGTTTGCCGATTGACATGACGGCTTTTCCGTTAAAGTTTCTGGCCGCTTTTAAGCATTTATTAAACAATTCCTTCTGATTGTTAAAAATCGTGCCCATGGAAATAAACAGGACGTTTTCTCCTTCAAGCTGTTCAAACGGGAAATCTTGAGCCGCCGCCCTTTCGGTTATGGACGGACCGACAAAGAGATAAGATTCGCCAAACTCTTCTTCTTTCGGCTGAAACGCTCTTGAAGTAAACACGATGGTTTTTCTGCCGTCATTTGAGAAAATATCATACGGCGTTTTAATGTCTGCGCTGAATTCTTCATTGAGCCGGCTGACCGCTTCGGTATAAGCCGGATAATGAGATGATTCCTCTGATACAAGGTTTGTATTTGAAAACACTTCTTTAATAAATGCTTCATTCATTGCAAATGTCGTACAAAGTGAATATGCCGGCAGTTTCAGCTGGTTTCTCACGAGCCTTCCTGCCAGAAAATGATGATCATACAGGATGTAGTCGTAGGATTCATCCTTTACTTCTTCAAGAATACGGAGAGCGGCTTTTTTGGAAGTCTCAATCATTAATAGTAAAAACTCGGTAGCGTCCCGCTGTTCATCACCCGTTGCGTTTTTTCCGAATTCATCTTTTCGGAAATCTTCATATTCACGGAATTCCGCTCCGCTTGACGCGATTTTGTTCTCATATTCCTTCACGCCGTAATATACGACATGTTCCCCTTTTGCCTTCAGTTCTTTTACGACTCCTAAAGACGGATTGATATGGCCTTCTCCCGGAAAGCCGATCATCAATACATTTGCCATCTTTCCACTCCCTATTCTTTTAAATTTTATGTATATTTAAACGATAACATCAATACAGAAAAAGGTAAAGATGTTCACCTTATTAATATTAAATGGGTACAATATTCCCATTTTCTTATTATTTCGTATGAAGCGCCCGCGGCGAAACAAGCGGATACAGTCCGCCGTCTTTAGCAAAGGACATTTTTCCCGTTTCTTCTGAAACAACGAGCACGAGTGCATCAGTCACGGCCGAAAGTCCCATCGCGGCCCTGTGGCGCGTCCCGTATTTGAGATCGACATGTTTTGTTGTGAGCGGAAGCACATTGGCTGCTGATACAACCCGGTTTTCTCTGACCAATACGGCTCCGTCGTGAAGCGGATTGCCGGGATAAAAAATACTCTCAATTAAAGCTGAACTGATCTCGGCATGCAGGCTGGTCCCTTTTTGTATTATTCCGTCCAGCGGATCTGCACGTTCAATCACAATCAGCGCTCCGTGTTTTTCTTCCGCCAGATGCTGCACGGCCCTCGCCAGCTCTGTATAGGAAGGCGTAAAATGTTCGATATATGACTGCAGGTAAAACGACGAAGCGACAGCCTGCATTTCCTGAAACGTATGTCCCAGTTCATCTAATTCGCAAAGAAGGCATTGGTCTTTTTCATCCAATGTCCGCAGTATCATTCCGGCATCCTCTGTAATTTGTTTCAAATACGTTTGAACGGCAGCGGTAAACGCGCTTTCCGTCATTTGAGTGTGGCGCATGTCACATCAGCTCCTTTCCCCTATTTTCTGCATCGTGCGCATGGATATGCGCCGCTGTGTGCACCATAATCATGAAAGGAGGCGCACATCATATGGAATTCGCACGGCTGATGCAATATATCTGCACCTTTTTAGGGGTCATTTCACTTTCATTCATTTATGCCAAGATGTTTAAAAAGCCGAAATCGGACAAAAAAGAGTAGGCCGGCTTTCATTGCTTTTTATACATAAAATGTTATAATTTCTCTCGTTAAAATAAAGAAACGGGGAACCTAACTTGAGAGAAACGAACACGATCGGCCAAAAGGTCAGACAGCTGTTACATATCTTCATTCCGATTTTAATCACACAGGCGGGCCTTTCCCTGATCACCTTTTTGGATACGGTGATGTCAGGGAAAGTGAGCGCTGCCGATTTAGCCGGGGTTGCAATCGGTTCAAGCCTGTGGACGCCGGTTTATACGGGCCTTGCAGGAATATTAATGGCCGTTACGCCCGTTGTTTCGCAGCTGTTTGGAGCCGGCAGACAAAAGGAAGTGCCGTTTTCCGTCATCCAGGCCGTTTATGTAGCGGCCGTTCTCAGTGCGGCGGTTATCCTGATCGGCTTTTTCACCGTTGATATGATCTTGGGACATTTGGGCCTGGAACCTCGTGTCCGGACGATCGCAAAACACTTTTTAGGCTTTTTATCCCTCGGTATTTTTCCTTTGTTTGTGTACACCGTTTTGCGCTCGTTTATTGATGCACTCGGCAAAACGCGAGTCACAATGCTTATTACGCTTTGCTCATTGCCTATTAATTTTGTTTTAAATTATGTATTTATTTTCGGGAAATTCAACATGCCGGCATTGGGCGGAGTCGGTGCGGGGCTCGCTTCTGCCCTGACTTACTGGTGTATTTGCGCCATCAGCTTTTTTATCGTCTGCAGATTTGAGCCGTTTGCCGGGTACTCTGTATTTCGGAAACTGTACCGTTTTTCTCCGTCTGAATGCAGAAAACTTTTGAAAATCGGTTTACCTATCGGTTTTGCGGTATTTTTTGAAACGAGCATTTTTGCGGCTGTCACACTGCTTATGAGCCATTTTCAGACGGTGACGATTGCAGCCCACCAGGCGGCAATGAATTTTGCCTCCCTCTTGTATATGCTGCCGCTCAGCGTATCCATGGCCATGACCATTTTAGTCGGCTTTGAAGCAGGCGCAAATCGCTATAGAGATGCCCGCTCATACAGCTATATCGGGATCGTGATGGCGCTTAGTTTTTCTTTATGCACGGCGGCTTTCATTTTACTGTTCAGGCCGCAAATCGCCGGAATGTATACATCAGATCCGGCGGTGCTCATGTTGACGCAGCACTTTTTAATCTATGCGCTGTTTTTCCAGCTTTCTGATGCCGTAGCAGCTCCGATACAAGGCGCTCTGAGAGGATATAAGGATGTCAACTATACACTCGGCGCGGCTTTTGTTTCGTATTGGATTATCGGGCTTCCGCTCGGTTACGCAGTCGGCACTTATACGGGCCTCGGGGCATACGGCTACTGGATCGGGTTAATTGCAGGACTTGCCGCAGGAGCTGTCGGTTTATTCTTCAGACTGATGAAACTGCAAAAGCGTTATGTGAAAAAAATGATGATTTTATAAAGGAGGAGCAGCAATGCCAAAACATAAACTGCTGTACGATTATTTAACTGAACGGGCGGAGGACATCAGTCAGACATGGTTTGATACGCTTCATGAAACGGATCCTGATTCTGTTTATGCTTCTACTGACCCGGCTGTACTCACAAATCTGAAAAAACAAAATCTGGCGTTTAATTATCAGCTCAATCGGATTTTTTCTGAAGAGAAGGAAGTATATACAGCGGCCTTGGAAAAGTGGGCGTTTAAAGCCGCACGGGATAAAGAACATTTAAAAACTCCCATCCATTATATTATTCGCGAGTTTATCAGAGTTCGTGATTTGTATGTCGGCCATGTCAAGCAGTTTACCAGACTTCATTCGGACACCGTGACAGAAGAAGATGCCGAAGATATATTCCATACGCTGATCAAATCGTTTGATGTGGTCATTCATATTTTCATAGAGGAAATGTATAAAAACACAAACATTCAGCTTGAAGCGCAAAAAGAATTGATCACCGAGCTGAGCTCGCCGGTAATTGTGCTTTTTGACAATGTCGGACTGCTGCCGCTGATCGGGGATATTGACACGGCAAGAGCCAAAATGATTTTGGAGAATACGCTGCACCAGTGTTCAGAGAAGCGCATCACGCAGCTGTACATTGATTTATCAGGTGTAGCCATGATTGATACGATGGTTGCCCAACAGCTTTTCACCTTAATTGAATCACTCGGAATGCTCGGCGTGAAAGCGACATTATCCGGAATCCGTCCTGAAATCGCCCAAACCGCGGTGCAGCTCGGACTGAGTTTTTCAAATTTATCAATACGGTCTTCGCTTGCGGAAGCGATCGCTTCCGATCTGACACAAAAAAAGGGATAAGGCATTTCAGCCTTATCCCTTTTTTTATCAGTCTTTCCACGGATATGTCCAATACACTTCTTCTTCAAACCATGTCTGAAGAACCGGCTCGTTATTTTTTATTTTTTCTTCCAGCTCTCTCAGCATGCCTTCCGTTTGGGTGCGGTGCGCTTTTAAGGCATTCATTTTAATATCGGCAACCTCTTTAATATCAAGAATGACATCAGGCTTGCCGACGGCTTCCTCCCTGTTGCGGGTGATTGCCATGCAAAGCGTGCGCGGGCGGTCCTCTTTTTTCTTTCTGTAAAGCGCTCTGATGACCGCTTCGCCGCATGCATCATGATCCGGATGGACGCCGTGCTCCGGATAGAATGTGACAATCAGACTCGGTTTTACATCGTCGATAATCTCTTCCATCATATCCGCGAGCCACTCGTCATCTTCAAATTCAAGTGTTTTATCACGAAGCCCGAGCATTCTCAGGTCAGTAACGTCCATTGCTTTGCATGCGTCAATCAGCTCTTGCTTTCTTAACAGCGGCAGTGTTTCACGGTTCGCGAAAAAAGGGTCTCCCATGTTTCGGCCCATTTCGCCAAGCGTTGCGCATGCATACGTAACGGGAATATCTTTTTGTCTGTGTAAAGCAATCAGCCCTGCCACTCCGTATGATTCATCATCAGGGTGAGGCAGGATGACGAGTACATGTTCTTTCATGATTTTCACCCTTTTCTTTAAACTGTAAACGGCTTTTCGCTGATTTGAAGCGAAATCGCCAATTTTCCGCCCGGCAGATGCCCTGCCATTAACAGACGGTCTTCGTCATCTACTGTATACTCAGTCAGACCTTCTGCGTAAATCCAGCCCTCTTCTGTTTTCAAACCGACGCGGTACGGGCCGTTTCCTTTGATTTTCGCCTGATGGTACGTCACTTTTGCATTGCGTATATAGGCTACAACCGTCATGTTTTTCTCATTCAGATGCGCTGAATAAGAACCGGTCGTTGTTTCCAAATGGATATATACAGGACGATCGGCATATCGCTCTAAAGAAGTTTGCACATCTTCTTTTATGATCGCTTTCATAGCTGCTCCCCTCTTTCTTCTTTTAAAAATTGCAAACGCTTCGTATGTAGTTCAACCAATTCATATTTCTCAATCGGCCGCAGCCGGGAATCTACAATTCGCTGCACCGCCAGAGCAAACTTTTCCTCGGGTGACTTCCGGAGCCTCGGATGTGTTCTTTGATCAAGCAGTTCAAGATCAATTGCCTTCTCCGCTTCTTCAAGAGTTGAAGCCGGGAGAGTGCGGTTATTCCACAGTGTCTGATAGGCTTTTGCTATGTCTTTATCAGTGCCCATTGTACAGCTCCTTTACATACTCGTAATGATTATACATAATTTAAGCTATCGCTGGAAAGCGAAAGGCTTAGCGGCTTTTTATCGGCCGCTTCCATTTGATCTGTGAAAAGGTAAACAAAAGCAATGCTGCCCATATACAAATGAAGGTAAACGCTTTTTGCCCGGAAAACGGTTCATGATACACAAATACGCCGAGCATAAGGGTAATGGTCGGCGCTATATATTGCAAAATGCCGACTTGATACAGCGGCAGACGCTTTGCCCCCTCCGCAAACAGTAACAGCGGCAGGGCCGTAAATACGCCTGCGAAAAATAGGAGCGCCCATGTTCCTGCCCCCAAGGACCCGGAAGTGCTCCCGTCAGCTGTATATCCTAAATAAATAAGTGCAGCCGGGGTAATCAAAAGCGTCTCCAGCGTCAGTCCGATCGTGCTGGACATGCGGGTTCTTTTTTTACATAAGCCGTACAGGCCGAAGCTGAATGCAAGCAGCAATGCGATATAAGGAACCGCGCCATATTGAAACGCAGATATGATCACGGCCGCCCCGGCAATAGAAACGGCTGCTGTTTGCATCTTGTTAAGCTTTTCTTTTAAGAATAGGATGCCCAAAAGAACGGAAACGAGCGGATTAATGTAGTACCCGAGACTTGCTTCAAGCAAAAAGCCGTGATTGACGGCCCATATGTACACAAACCAATTAACGGAAATTAAAACGGAAGCGAAAAAAAGCGCCAGCAGGCCCCCTTCCGATTTCAAAAGACGCAGTTCACGCCATCCGGTTTTCCACTTCTTAAGCACAGTTAAAAGCACACACATGAAAACAAATGACCATAAAATCCGGTGAGCTAAAATGTCCAATGCGGGTATTTGTTCAAGAAGTTTCCAATAGACCGGAAACAGCCCCCACATGGCGAAAGAACAAGCGGTATAAATGATTCCTTTTCTTGCGTTATTCCCTTGCACGGCCTTCCCCTTCCTTTCTGTAAACAGATTATATTATATCACGGGATGCTTCCGGCGGGCATATACTATGTTGTCCGTTAAGAAAGGGTGAGATGCCGTGTTTGATTGGAACAGATATTTTCCCTTCCAAAATCAGTTCTCTAAAGAAACGTTTAAAAATGCTGATCCGAAAGATGTCGAGACATATGTCAACCGAGTGATGGAAAGCGTATTCGGCGCCGGTTATGCCGGACAGTTCCCTTTTCGCGACCCAATGTCCAAAAAGGCCGATCCGGTCGAAGCGGAACCGCCCAAGCCGGAAATTGACCTGTTTGAAACATCCGATCATGTTTTTGCGAAAATTCCCGCAGAACAAGAGGAACTCGACCGTATCAGGATTAAGCATACGTCACACAGCCTCGTTGTAGAGAACAGCAGTCTGGGAGAAGGAAAAAAAGAAATCATCCTTCCGAGCCTCGTCAAACGGAAAGGAACAAAAGCAGTCTATAAAGACGGGATGATTGAAGTTATGTTTTCAAAACAGGAAGACTACAATTTATCGGAAGTGGAGATTTTAAGATAAAAAAAACGGCCCGCGCGATGCAGGCCGTTTTTTCTTTAATAAAATGGCGGATAACCGCCGGCTCCCGGACCGAAGCCGCCGTATGGGACGCCTCCGTATCCGTAACCGGCGAACCCGTACGGATAGCGGGGTCTTGTAAAACCTGTGGCAATTACGCCTCCGAGAAGACCGCCTAAAAATCCGCCGAATAAAGGAGCGCCGAACAAAAAAGGACTTCTCGCCGGAAATCCGGCAGGACCGAAATTCCCGCGATACAATGCATGACGAGGGTACATGTTTTTCCTCCTTTATGTCTGCCTATTCTTAAGCGTATTCATAAAATGAGGAAATTGATTGGGCGATTGTAACAACATGTGCCTCTCTCTGATATTGCATTAACGTATAAATATTTTGGTTATAATTTGATTACATTTTGATTAACTGTTATACTTTTTTACAAGTTGCGACATTATAAAAAACCATCAGGGGGAATAAAATATGCCATTACTTCGTTTTGACGTTATTGAAGGCCGGGATGACGCAGCATTAAAAAAACTACTGGATACCGCCCATTACGCCATGGTTAAAGCTTTTGACGTCCCTGTAACGGACCGTTATCAGATCGTTCACCAGCATCGGCCTCATGAGCTTATCATTGAAGATACCGGGCTCGGTTTCAAAAGAAGCAAAGATCTTGTCATCATCAGCATTGTCAGCAAAGCGCGCACCGAACATCAAAAAGAAACATTATATCAACTGATGGCTGATCAGCTTAAAACAGAATGCGGCATATCACCCGAGGACGTCATGATTTCCATTACAGAAAACGGGAACGCCGATTGGAGCTTCGGGCTTGGTGAGGCTCAGTTTTTAACCGGGAAACTGTAAAAGGCCTCCCCGCTTGTTCTGAATGATTGCAAATTGAATAAAAGAGGGATGTATGTTGGTTAGTGAGTTGTACCCTTGTTTGATATGCGGATTTAAAGGATTAGAGACAAGTCCCGTTTATAACGGCGAATATCAAAAAACATTTGATATTTGCCCCTGCTGCGGGTTTGAATTCGGCTACAGTGAGGACCATGACGTAAGCTTAGGGTTTATTGTAACGCCTGATCATTTAATTGAAGCGGCATTTCAGTTATACCGGAAACAGTAGATTGAGGGGGGAATGAAACTATTTTCTCCAAATGATGTTCCGGCGGAATGTAAAAATGATCATTTCCTTACATTCGATGCTTTATTAAAGCAATTAAAAGGCTTGAACCTCAATCTGAACAATTTTGATATTAATGGTTTTTATGACGAGTAAACATTATTATTAAGAAAAGGCTGCCTTGGGCAGCCTTTGTTATTCATCACATGTGTCGTTGGCAGATCCCCCGGGCTCGCAAAAACTGTCTGCCCATTTTTGCATTTCCTGAAAAACGGCTTGCAGGGCCATGCCTTTATCAGTCAGTTTATAAATGACTTTGACAGGTGTTTCAGGCAGCACCTGACGCTCGACGATTTCATTTTGTTCCAGCTCTTTGAGCCGCTCCGCGAGCATTTTTTGGCTGATTGTCGGTATCGTTTCGGTCATATCTTTAAATCGTTTCGGCCCGTCCATCAGTACATGGATAATGAGGCCGTTCCAGCGCTTTCCCAAAAGGGAAAAAGCGGATTCCATTTTAGGACACATTGTATATCCCACGTGAGTTCATCCCTTCATCTATGAATTGACAAGTTTTTTGTGATCCATTAAAATTAGTTTTCGAGTTACATTTAGTAAGCTTCTAACTTTTCTATTATGATAACACGTTTATCCGAAGGAGGAAACATGATGACATCCGTATTAGACGTTTTAAAGGAACGCGCATCTGTTAAAGAATACGATAAAGACGCGGTCATTACAAAAGAGGAATTAACAGAACTCCTTGAAATCACAACGCAAGCGCCTTCCGCCTGGAACCTTCAGCATTGGCATTTTCAAGTCTTTCACAGTGATGAAGCAAAAGCTGCCCTGCTTCCGGTTGCTTTTAATCAAAAACAGATTATTGATTCATCAGCAGTTATTGCCGTATTAGGCGATTTAAAAGCAAATGAAAATGGTGAAGACGTTTATGCTGAACTGGCTGAGCAAGGCAATATCACAGAAGAGATTAAACAAACGCTTTTAGGCCAGATTAACGGCGCATACCAAAATGATCAGTTTGCCCGTGATTCAGCATTTTTAAACGCTTCTTTAGCAGCGATGCAGCTGATGCTTGCCGCTAAAGCAAAAGGCTACGACACTTGCGCGATCGGCGGATTCAATAAAGAGCAATTCGTTAAGGAATTCGACGTGAGCGAGCGTTTCGTGCCCGTCATGCTGATTTCAATCGGCAAAGCCGTTAAGCCGGCGCATAAAAGCAACCGGCTGCCTGTATCTAAAGTGTCAACTTGGCTGTAAGATGAAAGAAACCCTTAGTCCGCTTAAGCAGACTAAGGGTTTTTTATAGGAATCGCTCACTGTACCAGGTTCTTGCCTGCTCTGCTTCCTGCTGTGTGAGCTGATGACCGCCCTCCTGCCAAACAAGAGAAACGGATGCATGAGCATCTGTCAGATACTGATAAAGCTCCTCCGATTCTTCTTTTGTACATAGGGGATCGCGTTTTCCCGCACCGATAAACACAGGCATCCCTTTCATATCAGGCAGCTTCACTCCGCGTATCGGCACCATCGGATGATGCAGAACCGCTCCTTTCAGTACATCTTTATAATGAAACAAAAGACTTGCTGCAATATTGGCGCCGTTTGAATAGCCGGCAGCAATCACGTTTTCTCTGCTGAATCCGTACATTTGCGCCGCTTCATCAATAAAATTCTTTAATTCTTCCGTCCGTTCAATTAAATCTTTCTCGTCAAATACGCCTTCTTTCAGCCGCTTAAAAAAACGGGGCATGCCGTTTTCCGACACTGATCCTCTGACCCCGAGCAAACTTGCTTTCGGATCGATAAAACGTCCGAGCGACAGAAGATCATGTTCATTTCCCCCCGTTCCGTGCAAAAGCAGCAGAACATTTTCTGACGTCCCCTGTTCAAACACATGTTTCATCATCATTCTCCTTTCTCCATTTTGGGCAGAACAGCTGTAATCTGGCTGCGATGCTCTTCCAGCCATTCCGGAAGCTTCAGCTCTGTTCCGAGATTTTCAAAGGATTCATCCGTCATAAAGCCCGGTTCATCGGTTGCCATTTCAAATAAAATGCCGCCGCTTTCTCTGAAATAGATTGAAGTAAAGTAAGACCTGTCAAGAATGTCAGATGAAGCAAGATGAGAAGCAGCAAGAATGTCCTTCCACTCCGCCTGCTCTTTTTCGGTAGTGCGGAAAGCGACATGATGGACTGTCCCGTAACCGCCGATACCTGCTTCTTTCGGCGCGAGATCAACATCTATAATATGTCCGATCCGGACCTCCGATTGCAGCCTGACAATCTGATTTTCTTCTCCTGTCTTTGAATAACCGAAGCGTTCTATGAGAAATTGAATGGTTGCTTCAGGACGGTACGAGTACAAAAGAACACCTCTCATGCCTGTGATCGCTTCTTTTTCAGTAATGCCCGAAGGCGTCCATTCACTCTGTCCGCTTCTTTCATCTTCCATTATGGCAAGCGGCAGGTCTTCTGTATCATTAAAGAGAAGCACTTGTTCAGACAGTATGATCTGCTCTTTTACAGACAAGCCGTTTTCTTCAAGCCGGCGCTTCCAAAACGCGAGTGCTCCTTTCGGCACGGAGAAATAAATTCTTCCGGCCTGCCCTTTTCCCACGGTTCCCGGGCGGCTTCCCTGAAAAGGAAAAAATGTAATGATCGTGCCCGGCTCTCCGTTTTGGTTGCCGAAATAAAAGTGGTAAGTGGCCGGGTCGTCAAAATTAACGGTTTTTTTAACGAGCCGCAAACCCAGCACTTCAGTATAAAACCGAAGATTTTCAGCAGGATCTTTTGCAAATGCGGTAACATGGTGCAATCCTTGTGTATTCAATGTATTCACTCCTAAATATCTTGATTTCGAGATATTAACTATTCTAATTTAATATGAATGAAGATGCAACTAAAGTGTTTCAGTTAAAAAAGTAATAGAATTCTTTTTTTTCTGAAAAATATCTTGTGATCTTTTCTGACACCTGCTATGATAAGGAGCATTATCAAGTTTCAGGAGGAAAGTAAATGGTCAGAAAAGCACTAATTTTCGTTCTCATCTTAATCCCTTTCAGCCAGCTGGCCCTGCTGTCAGTCGCTAATCGGGTTCATCCGATCATTATCGGGCTGCCTTTTTTTCATTTCTGGCTGCTTTTATGGATCGCAGTCACTCCATTATGTTCGTTTCTTATTTATAGGCTGCAGAAGAAACAAGGAGGACTGGACTGATGCCCGCAAATATAACAGCATTGATCATTACAGCCGTCATCGTTTTAACCGTTGTCTGCATCGGCTTTATAGCCGGGAGAGACAAATCATCACGCACTTCTGTTGAGGAATGGTCTGTCGGCGGCAGACGGTTCGGGGGGCTCCTCGTCTGGTTTTTAGTCGGCGCGGATCTCTATACGGCTTATACGTTTTTAGGCTTAACAAGCACAGCCTACACAGGGGGAAGCGTTGCTTTTTTTGCAATCCCGTATTCTGTTTTGGCGTATTTTATCGCTTATTTCTTTCTGCCGAAGCTGTGGAAAGTGGCAAAAATACACAAATTAACGACGCTTGCCGATTATGCCCGTGAGCGTTTTGACAGTAAACTTTTGGCCAGTCTTGTCGCGATTGTCGGCGTTCTTATGCTCATTCCTTATATTTGTCTCCAGCTGAGCGGAATTCAAGATACGCTTCAGGTGGCCGGAACGGGTGTCATTAATGTCAATATGGTCGTCATCATCTCTTTTATTCTTGTAGCGCTGTATACTTTTTTCAGCGGAATTAAAGGGCCGACGTTTACGGCGATTATTAAAGACATTCTCGTGTGGGTGATTATGCTGTTTATGGTCGTCTCACTCCCGCTGATCCATTTTCACGGCTGGACGCCGATGATTCACACTTTGGCTGAAAAAGCGCCGCAAATGCTAACGATCCCGGACTCGGGGCCGAAAGGAATTCCTTGGTTTATCACAGCTTCCATCGTATCTGCGCTGGCGCTCTTTATGTGGGCGCATGCGGCAACCGGCGTATTTACGGCAAAAAGCGCAGATGCCGTCCGCAAAAACAGCATGTTTCTGCCGCTTTATAATATTGTTTTGATTCTTGTTATTTTTCTCGGCTTTATCGCGTTTCTTGTCCTGCCGGAAGATACCAATCCGCGGCTCGCTTTATTGAAGCTGATTCAAACGTCTTACGGCGGAGTCGCGCAGGGCTTTGCTTACTCCACGATTGCCCTTGCGTCATTGATTCCCTGCTCTATCATGGCCATCGGAGCATCAAACTTATTTGCGAATAACTTATATCGGGATTTGATTCACCCGAATGTGTCACCAAGCAAGCTGACAATGATCACCCGTTCAATGGTATTTGTCGTCATCGGGCTCGCGCTTTTATTCGGCATGCTGTTCCCGACTGCGCTCGTTACCCTTCAGCTTCTCGGTGTTTCCGGCATGGTTCAGATCTTTCCGGCTATCGCCGTCAGTCTGTTTTGGAAGAATCAAACGAAAGAAGCGACAATTATCGGTCTTCTCGTCGGTCTTATCGTGACATTCACGGTAAATATCACCCAATCCGCCCACGGTATATATGAAGGCTTTTGGGGTTTGACCGCTAACATGGCAGCCGTTATTATTCTTAACCCGTTTTTTGTAAAAAAAGCGGCTTCAAACGCCGTCAAAGACGGTTTATTTAATAAAGCGCCTTCTGATCAACTGAACCAAAAAGGCGCTTAACAGAAAGAAGCCGGCACGTAAATGTGCCGGTTTTTACTTTTTTTGCTTCCATTTGTAGGTAGCCACGGTTTTAGCCGGGATGACGGCTTCAAACTGCCGATTTTCTGAAACGACATGGAATTTTTGGTCGGCGGATGTCTGGTTGATTACGACTGTCACAATGGATTGATCAGGATTAAGGAACGATACATTCGAGACTGTGTTTTTGGAGCCGTAATTACTTTCTATCCGCTTTGCTCCCCGGTCGATAAATTTTGAAAAGTTGCCTGTCATATGAAAGATCGGGATATTCCAATAGCGGTCAGGGTTTTTAGCATCCTGAATAAACAGCGTCGGGTCTGGGGTGCCTATCCAATGATGCGTCTTGATTTGACTGTCGAGCATCGTCACCCACGCATTGTAGCTCGACGCGCCGTTGCGGAAATACTGCGCGATCCGGTCCGCCCCTGCCGTCCCCCAGACAGACCGCTCCGTTAAGTGAATAGATTGATCAGGATATCTCTTTCCGATCTCCGACATGACGGAAAGGTCACCGTCATAATCGTGAAAAGCGATGCCGTCTGCCGCCCGGTTTCCTTTTTTATCATCTAAAATCGGCGGAATATAGTTCCACGCCCCGCTCGCATTGTGATCATAAATCCAAATTTTCGTGTCAATTACGTGTTTTTTCATTTCTTTTTTTAAGGCCAGTGCCAGTTTGCGCTGCTGAGACGGCGGCATATACATGCTCGGATAGTCGATTTCCAGCAAAGGTTCATTTTGAAGGGTCATGGCATAAATCGGAATTCCTTGCTTTTCGTACGCCTCAATAAATTTGCGGAAGTAAACGGCCAGTTCGCCGATATATTTATCTTTCAGCTTTCCCCGCTTAAGGTTTTCATTCGTTTTCATCCAAGCCGGCGGGCTCCACGGTGAGGCAATGATTTTCAGTTCCGGATTTATCTCCAGCGCTTCCTTGATGGTTGCTGTAATGTGTAAATCAATATCCTTTTGGATCGAGAAATGACGGAGCTTAGGATCTGTTTGCCCTTCAGGCATATCATCATACGTATAAAATTCCTGTGCCGTAAAATCAGATGTCCCGATCGTTATACGCATAACGTCCATGCCGATACCATCTTTGGGATCAACCAGTTTTTTCAGCACTTCTTTTCTTTTTGCGGGTGTCATTTTTGATAAATTATGGATTGTGGATTCTTCCAGGGACGATCCTACGCCTAACACACTTTGATAGCGGCGCGACGGATCAATATACACGGCGGCGGAGTCAGAAGTCTTCTTTTTTGTCAATGTAAGCGGTGTTTGTTCGTCTAAGGCGTATTTCACTTCCTGCGGCCCGTCATACCACGTACGGGAAGCCGGATCTTTTTCAGAACTGAACCACACCCTTACTTTGTTTTTGTCTGAAGCCTTCCGATCAGCCGCATACACTTCGGTCATGCTGCTTGATATGAAAAAGAAAAACATAAGAAAAACCAGCGTCATGTGCAGACCTTTTTTAAAAAACATGAGCCACCATCCCTTTCCTTATTTTTATAAGCGATCCTAAATGAAAAGCCGGACAGTCACCTCCTTCCCGCTTGAATGAATACGCTTTCAAAATTACTGATAAAAAGCCGGCTTCACACAACGGTGAAGCCTTCCCTTTTTACACCTTTAGGATACATATGAGCCGTTTGTTTCAATCACTTTTTTATACCATTCAAATGAGTCTTTCTTAAGCCGCCTCATTGAACCGTTGCCTTCATTATCCCGATCAACATAAATCATGCCGTAGCGTTTTTTCATTTCTCCGGTTGTAAATGACACGATATCAATAATTCCCCATGGTGTATAGCCCATTACATCCACACCATCATATGTAATTGCTTTTTTCAAAGCTTTTATATGTGACGATAAATATTCAATTCTTGAAGTGTCATGAATTGAACCGTCCTCTTCTAATGTGTCAATGGCGCCAAATCCGTTTTCCACGATAAATAATGGAATCTGGTAGCGGTCGTATAAGCGGTTTAATGTGTACCGTAAACCGGTCGGGTCAATCGCCCAGCCCCAATCACTCGCTGTAATATAAGGATTTTCCACGCCGTTTGGCAATCCTCCGTTTACGACATCTCCGGTATTATCGTTTGATACATCACTTTTTACGGTTGTAGACATGTAATAGCTGAATCCGAGGTAGTCCACCCGGCCGTTTTTCAAAATCTCTTCATCACCGTCTTCAAAGTGTATCTGATAGCCTTCTCTTTCAAATTCTTTTAACGCATAGCTTGGATAATATCCGCGAACCTGCACGTCCGGGAAGAAAAAACGCTGTCTCATCGTTTCTTCAGCCAGCATCACATCATCGGGGTGAGATGAGTACGGGTAAATCGGAACATGTGATACCATCGCGCCGATCCTGAACTCGGGATTGATTTCTCTTCCCTTCGAAACAGCCAATGCGCTTGCCAGCAGTTCGTGTGATGGCCGGCCTGATACATGACTTCTTTTGCGTTTTCGTTTTCTTTGACGGCGACGCCCGAGTTCGTCCATAAAAAGATCGGATTATTCACATCCATCTTATTATTGATTTCGTTAAACGTCATCCAATACTTCACCTTATGTTTATAGCGTTCAAAACACACTTCAGCGAATTTCACAAAAAATCCGACTGTTTTTCTGTTTCTGAAACCGCCGTATTCCCTCGCCAAATGCAGCGGCATCTCAAAATGTGACAGCGTGATTACCGGTTCAATCCCATGTTTCAGCAATTCATCAAACACCCGGTCGTAAAAAGCCAATCCTTCCTCATTGGGCTCCGCTTCATCACCTTTAGGAAAAATTCTGCTCCAGCCGATGGACGTTCTTAAACATTTCAGACCCAGCTCGCTGAATAATGCGATGTCCTCTTTATAACGATGATAAAAATCGATCGCTTCATGATTCGGATAAAATTCCCGCTCTTCAATTGTATCTGTTATTTTCCGGGGCACACCATGCGCGCCTGCCGTCATGACGTCCACTACACTCGGCCCCTTGCCGCCTTTATTCCATCCCCCTTCAAATTGGTGGGCGGCGAGAGCGCCTCCCCATAAAAAATCTTTTGGCAATGTCCCCATCGTTTATATCCTCCTTTATTTGACTGCCGCTTGCAAGCCGAATAAATGCACTGCATCCGCTTCGATAGTGTAGAAGAATTCCTGCCTTTATTTTCATATTATACGTTTACATTATAATTGTACCGGTATAATTTATCAATGCATAAACAATTATAGTTAATTTACGAAATGGCTTTTAAAAACGATTATGCTATAATTCTGAAAGAAGCGGGACAATAAATGAATGAGGAATGTATATGTTAAAATACCAGCAAATCGCGATAGATATTGAAAAATACATAGAAGAACATCAGCTGCAGCAAGGGGATAAACTGCCTGTGCTGCAAACCTTAATGACCCGGTTTAACGTGAGCAAAAGCACGATCACCAAGTCCTTGGATTTATTAGAAAAAAAGGGGATTGTGTTTCAAGTGAGGGGAAGCGGCATTTTTGTCAGACGGAATAAAAGAAAAGGGTATATCAGTCTGCTTTCTAATCAGGGATTTAAAGAATCACTTGAAGATTTTAATGTCACTTCCAAATTATTAGCTCTGGAAGTGAGAAAACCCACGCCTGAGGCTGCCCAAAATCTGAATATGCCGCCTGACGGCGACGTGTATTATGTTAAGCGAATCAGATATATTGACGGGCTGACATTGTGTATCGAAGAGTCATTTTACAACAAATCGATTATTACGTATTTGAATAAAGAGATCGTGGCAGAATCAATATTTGATTATATTAGAGAAGGTCTCGGGTTAAAGCGCGGTTTTTCAGATTTATATCTGTACGCGGGGATGTTAAATGAGGAAGAAGCGGAGTACTTAGGTCTGTTTACAGGAGCGCCTAAGCTTTGCGTTGAAACGATTTTTCATTTAACCAACGGCCAGCCGTTTGACTACTCAAAAGTCACCTATCACTATGAGCAATCACAGTTTTTCATTCAGGCGAACAGCCACCTTTTTGAACAGGAAACGACATAAGACGGGCTTTTCGCAAACAAAAAACACCCAATGCGCGAGCGACGCATCGGGTGTTTTTTACTATTTCATATTCTTATTTAATGTTTCAACGGCTTTTTTCATTTGTGTATCGTTGTCCGCAAGCTGTTTTTGCAGATCCGTCATCAATTTTGCCGTTGTGTCTCCCGTTACAATGCCTGTTTGTTTCAGTTTCTCTTTTGCTTGGAATTGTTTAACGGCTTGTTCAAATGCTTTATCATACGTGCCGTTTACTTTCACGCTGTACCCCAGCGCTTTCATCATTTTTTGCGCATTGGTGACGGTGGCTCCGGAATCCCCGTATTTGTATGTTTTTTTCGCATCTAAATACGGCAGGTTCGCATATTCAGGAAGCTTAACCTGATATTGCGGTTTGATGCCTTTTTTATGAATCCACTCTCCGTCCGCTGTCAGCCATTTAGCGATTGTCAGTTTAACGGTAGAACCGTCGCTGTAATCTTTTGCCGTCTGCACGGTTCCTTTTCCGAACGTTTTCTCGCCGATCAGCGGAATGCCCGATGATTCATGCAGCGCAGCCGACATGATTTCCGCGGCGCTCGCGGTGCCGTCATTGACGAGGACGACTGTCGGTTTTGTCACTTTGCGCTCTTTCGTCGCTTTCATGACCTCTTTCGTGCCGTCTTTGTATTCGACCTGCATGATATTTTTCCCTTTATCGATAAACATGTTGCTCATTTTGATGGCTTCATCCATCAGTCCGCCCGGGTTGCCCCTTAAATCGAGAATGTATCCTTTCGCTCCTTGTTTTTCGAGGCTGTCAATGGCTGAATTCAGCTCTTTTGCCGTCGATTCGGAGAAGGATGTGATTTGGATTTCGCCGATGTCTCCTTTTTTCATTTCAGAGTACACCGTTTCAACCGGGATGGTGTCACGTTTGATCGACAGGTTCAGATCGCCGACACCCGCTCTGTGCAGCACGAGCTTGACGTTTGTTCCCTTTTTGCCGCGGATTAATGCGACGGCTTCGTTTACATTAAGGCCTTTAACGCTTTTGCCGTTGACCTTCAAGATCTGGTCATTCGGTTTAACCCCCGCTTTTTCCGCGGGTGACCCTTTAATCGGCGATACGATCAGGATGCTGCCGTCCTTTTCTTCCACTTGTGCGCCGATGCCTTCAAACGAAGCGGAAATTGTTTCTTCAAAAGACTTTCCTTCCTGCGGGTCCATATAAGAAGAATATGGATCATCCAGGGAACTGATCATGCCTTTTATCGCTCCGTCTACTAATTTGCTGTCATCTGTTTTTTGATAGTAATCACTTTTAATCTGCTCGTAGGCTTTATTGAATTTCTCAAATTTGCTGTTCGTCAAAGCAGCCGAGCCTTGTCCGAAAATGGTCGTATTGCCCGTGATAAACAGCGTAAGCGCCGAGGCTGCGACCGCGGTGATCAATATAATAAAAAACAGTTTAAATTGCCGCTTCAAGAAAACACCACCTTTTTATTCTTACATTATTATCATAGACGAACGCTCATTCGTCAACTTCAAACGTGAGGCGCCCTTCTTTCCCGTTTACCCAAACCTATGCTTTTCTCTCAACATATGCTGAGGAAAAAAGGAGGATTCGGCCTTTGAGCAAATATTTAGATATGCTGTCCTTATTCGGAGTCGGAGGGGCTCACCCCGGCGGACTCGCTTTTTCCAAAGCCGTTCTCACAAAAGCGGCTCCTCCTCCTGGCGAACCGATTCTTGACGCCGGCTGCGGAACGGGACAGACGGCCGCTTATCTCGGCCACCTGCTGTATCCCGTCACCTGTGTTGATAAGGACCCCCTTATGCTTGAAAAAGCAGCAAAACGATTTGCCGCTGAAGGCTTAACCATTCCGGGCTATTTGGCGGAGCTTGAGCGGCTTCCGTTTGCTGAAAATCAATTTTCCGCCGTTCTTTCCGAATCAGTTCTCACCTTTTCAAATCTTGATTCATCGCTGTCTGAAATCCTGCGGGTCCTTAAACCCGGGGGTATGCTGATCGGCATTGAAGCTGCTTTACAAAAGCCCATGCCGGAAAACGCCATCACGCAGATAAAAGACTTCTACGGTTTTACCGTATTGCAGGATGAAACGGCATGGAAACAGAGATTGCTTCAGCAAGGCTTTCAGAAAGCGGATTTCATTCCCGCTGTCTATGAAAACAATGCGCAGGAGCCGACTACAGAAATGGATTTATCGCCCGTTATTCAGCCGGTTCACTACGATACGCTGACGGCTCATTACGAGCTTATGCAGACGTACCGTGAATATATGGGACACTGCGCTTTTGTCGCTTACAAGTAAAACGGCGATTGTCCTCCTGTTTTCGTCCAACCTTTTTACCGCACTCTATCATAAGCTGACATAGAAAGATAGGTTGGATAGGAGGAGAAAAGATGCAAAACTATTATCATCTTTGCCGGCAGCACCAGGGAAAAGTAGCAAGAATTACAGAACGAAACGGCAGAGTCCACGTCGGAAGAATCGTACGGGTGACTAACAGCAAAGTGTATATCGCCCCTGTCGGCGGCCGTCACAGAGGATACGGGTTCGGCTATTGGGGAGGCTGGGGAGGCTGGGGAGCAGCCTACGGTATCGGCCTTGGTTTAATTACCGGATTTGCGCTTGGAGGTTTACTCTTCTGGTAATAAAGAAAGCCCGCTTTCTATTTTTCAAGCGGGCTTCTTCTCATTACACTTTCTTTACTTCATTAAAATATTCTTCAAGCGTTAATTGATGGTCATGGATGGCTTTTGCCGCTTTTTTGCCTACATAGCGTAAATGCCATGGTTCATACTCATACTTTGTGACATTTTCTTTGCCTTTAGGATAGCGGATGATAAAGCCGTATTCATACGCATGGTCTTTCACCCATTTGCCGTCCGCCGTGTTTCCGAACGCTTCATTCAGCTCATATCCGTTGCTTTTGCTGGAAATGTCCATGGCAAGCCCCGTCTGGTGTTCGCTTTGCCCCGGATATGCGACGGCTTCTTTCGCCTTTTTTTCACCTTTCAGACTGACTTCATTATCGAAAATAACTTTCTGTCTGTCATAAGAGCGGTATCCTGAAACGGCAACCAGGTCATAACCTTCTTTTTTCCCGGCGCTGAATAGTTCCGCCAAAGCATCGGCGGCAGGTTTGCGGATATATCGTTTCTCGATTTTCTCAGTAAAAGAAAATTCGACTTTCGGGATCACGAGATCATTCGGTTTATAATCTCCCGGCAGCGTGTATGTCTTATTCACGAGCGCAAGTGTATTTGTCGGGTTTTGAATGGTCTCAAGCCCGTTCACTTCTTTAACATCATTAAAATATTTGCTCTCCAATACAAAATCGCTGTTTTCTGTCTTCGTTGTTTTTTTGCTTGATGTGTCATCGGATTGTTTTGTTTCAGCTGCTGTTTTTGTGTCCTTGTGGCTGTCGCCGCCTGAAATGCTGCAGCCGGTTCCCACGATTGCGGTTACGCTGAGAGCGGCAGCGAGCGAGAACCATTTAGTGGATTTCTTCATTTTACCCTTACCTTTCTTTTTTTGAATCAGGGCGATGCATAAAGAAGAGGGCTGCTTTAATCAGCATAACCCTCATCTCAAGTTTACGATACAGTATGCAGCGCCAGTTTAATCATATCATGAAAAGTCGTTTGACGCTCTTCTGCCGTTGTTTCTTCTCCCGTTAATACGTGATCGCTTACAGTCAGGATAGACAGCGCTTTTTTGCCGTATTTAGCGGCAAGCGTATATAAAGCAGTCGTTTCCATCTCTACGCCGAGCACGCCGTATCTGGCAAGCTTTTCGATTTGGGAGTCTTCATTGTAAAACTGATCGGCGGTGAATACGCTCCCGACCGCTACGGGAAGATTGTTTTTTTGCGCTTCCTGGTACGCTTTATGAAGCAGTTCGAAGTCTGCGCAAGGAGCATAATCTACACTGCCGAAGGCGACACGGTTCATCTGTGAATCCGTTGAAGACGTCATAGCCAAAATCACGTCACGCACCTTCACGTCATTACGGATGGCTCCGCATGAGCCGACTCTGATTAAGTTTTGAACATCATAGCTTTGAATCAGTTCATTCACATAAATAGAGATAGACGGAACACCCATGCCTGTGCCTTGGACTGATACTTTTTTGCCGTTATATGTACCCGTAAATCCGTACATTCCTCTGACTTCATTATAGCATTCCACATTTTCAAGATAAGTTTCCGCAATAAATTTCGCTCGGAGCGGATCTCCCGGCAAAAGCACTGTATCCGCAATTTGGCCTTTTTCTGCGTTTATATGTACACTCATTTCCTTTTCCTCCTGCCTATTCAAACTCCCACCCATTGTACACTGAATAACGGTAAGAGACAATCATCAGCATGATCAGGGCGATCTTGGGCAGAATATGCGGGATGACAAGCCTAAAGAAAAAGGAGTGAACATAATGGGCAAAAAACAGCGCAACCGGGTGACCGGCCAGAAAAAAAACAATCATGTGCCCGTTTCAGACGTCATTGCAGCTGATGAAGCGCATGGAAAAGAGCATTCCGCCGCTAAACGGAAGCCTTAACACTGTCTTTCCCAGACAATACGGAAGCCGGCTGAAGATTCAGCCGGCCCCGTCTTACCTCGGCTGGACGAGCAGCCGGTTAATTTTGCTCCATCCCGCAGGGTTAAGCCTGTAATAGGTCTTTCCTTTTCTTCCTTCGTCTATGAGTATGACATCTCCGGTCGCTATGAATCTGGCTTGATAGTCGTTTGGGACCGTATCAGGCACATTAAAAACAGAAAATGCCCTTTCCAGTGCGTCTTGATGATTGTCAGCGGCCAGCTCTGTCCGATAGACGACCCTGTATCCCTTTTTCTCGCCGTAGCGGGGTGTTTGAAAAATCGTCACATCATAGGCGCAAGTCTTTTTTTTAAACACGGGCAGCGATAACAGCATCAAGATCCCTCCCTCTTATTTCTTAATAGTATTAGCGTTTTTTCTCATTTTTCCTGTCTCTATTTTTGTCGAAACGGATGATACTTTTCGTCAAAGAGCGCAAAAAGCGAAACGAGGCAAAGTCCGAGACTGAATCCGGCAAGGACATCCGTCGGAAAATGCGCGCCTAAATAAATTCTGCTGAGTCCGATCAGAATGACGAGAACTCCGGTAAAGACGGTGACGGCCCGTTTTCTTTTCGTAAAAAACGGAACATGCTTAATCAAAAAGTAAGCGATGACGGGATACATCACTGCCGAATTCATGGAGTGGCCGCTCGGAAAACTGTATGAGGTTTCATGGACGAGCGGTTCAAAAGCGGGTCTGGCTCTTTCAATCAATTCTTTTATTTTTATGTTTACAATCCGTTCAATGAGAAAGAGAAGCGGCAAAAAAACAACATCCGGCGTTTTTTTGTACATATACAGAGCCGCGCCTGTCAAAAGAAGAAGCGGTAAAAGCACCGCGGTCGTGCCGAGCTCCGTTATCCATAACATCAATTCATTCAGCCAGGCAGCCCTGATCCTGACAGCCGCTTCTATCACACGCTCATCAAAAGCCCGGACGGCTTCTATCCGGATCGCTGCTGCGAGCAGAATAAACAATGCGAAAAGACTTGCTGGCTTGTACAACGTTTTCCCCCCATGTTTCATTCTCCCGAGCCGATTGAAAAAACCGAAGCTTTTTCACTTCGGTTCCGCAGTTTCAGTCTTCATCAAGCTCTTCGTCTATCATACATTTTTCTAATAAATAATCAAAGGTGATGTCGGCTATTTCGAAGATTTCCTCTTCACTCGGTATGTACCCGCGCATAGCAAGCTGACTGTAAAAATAATCAGCTATTTCTTCTGTGTCAATCACAAGATCTATTTCTTTCATGCAAACACCGCCTCCTTTTTTATGTTTTATGAAAAAACCGTTCAAATTATACCCGAAAGTTCTAAACGTTTTGTCCGCTCATATACTTTTAAAAAACAAGCCCCGGAGGGAGAAAAGATGATGACGAAAATGATGGCTTTTTTGGACGGAGATGGATTTGATATCGTATTGGAAAAAGTGCTGAAAGGAATGTCGTTTGTAATCTTTGCCGGCTGTCTGCCCTGGTTTTTATATGTCACCGTCCGTTTTTTTGCCGGCTAGCTGAAATGCTCCCGCAGGCTTTCCAACACAAAATTCATCATATCTTTATATTCTTCGTCACCGAACAAATGATAAAGAATCTTATAATCGTTATAAATATCAAGCAGCTCATCTACAATCGATACCGCCAGCACATGCAGGGTATCGGGATCATCAGCATCGCCTTCAAACTGAAGAAGAGCAGACGCGACGGTATCCTCGCCGATCTCATGAGATGCTTCCCCAACATAGTGGACAAACAGCAGCTGATGCACAAACTGATCCATTTCATATTTTCTCAGAACCAGCGTGAGATCCTCTTCCTCCGTTTCAAGCCACTCTCCGTCTTTCAGCCGAGTCAGCTCATAAATAATATCCTCCCAGCCATCCTCTAAATATCTCCATATTTCAGTTCTGTGGCCGATGACACGGAATAATTCCTTTCCGTAGTCCTTTACATATACGACGTCGCCGATCAGAAATTCATATTCAATATCCAATTTCTCCATATCGACGATCACGCCCTCATAATCTTTATAAAGCTGGATGGACGATTCAAAATAAAGCACTTCATTATGATTGACTTCGTAAAGATAATGTTTATCAATTTGATGAACCTTCGTAATGGTGCCGACGGTTCCGTACATCACGACGACCACGATGTCTCCCACTTGAAATTTCGGTTTATCTGGCTTCATGCTGTCTCCCCCTTGCCGCGGACTGTCATACGCTATCGTATGCCGGCCGCCATAATTTCGCATGGGCATGAAAACCACAGGAAATATCTATTTCTGCACCTGTTCAAAATGTCAAAAACCGCAACATGCTTGTGCGTTTTTTCACTTATCGTAAACAGAAGCGTCCGATGACATTCCGCTCTCGATCGAATGAGCAGTAACAATGCTGAGACAAAAAGCTTCTATTTTTTATGAGTTTTTGTTTTTTTCTCTATGACGCAAAGGAAAATACCCGGCCCGAAGGCATGTTGACACACCGCCGTGATGTTCAAGATTCGTAGGAGTATGGAACTCCCATTCCGGCTGCATATTTGCAATGGCTTGTGTATCATGAAGAACCAAACTCATTTCGGCTTTCAATGAAGGCACAACTTCAATCCGCTTCAACCTTGTCACATAAAATCCCTTTTCCGTCCAAACGTCAGTGGCTCATCAGTCTTACCTAATCACTTCATTTAAATGTTTGATTATTTCTCCGTGAAAAGAGGCTCCTTACACGGGACCCCACCGGCAGCAGGCCTGATCCGGTGAACTCTGCAGCTATACATTCTACTGCCTTAAGATACGTGCCGTCAGGAAGATTTGTTTACGTGCTGATCAAAACGGACGGCGTTGCGGGATTTGATCATACGGCACCTCATAAGCGAGTGATTTCAACAGAAAAAAACCGCACAATGTGCGGTTTTTCGTCAGGCGTGATGCACCTCGGTCTCATATTTTTCCCAAGCTTCATCAAATGTCGCCATCGTTTCTAAATAGTCGGCGCTCAGTTCTAAATAAGAACTGAGCTCGTGATAATCGCTTGACGTTTTCGGAAAGCCGTGATCTTCGTATGCCTGATTCGCAAACCGGCTGATTGCGTCCTGCGGTTTGGGATGCCTGTATTTCATCAAATAGTGATAAAAGGATTTCATGGGTTTCCCCTCCTGATGACTGTCTTTTGTTGTACTATTATACAATTCAAGTGTGAAATTACAACAAAAGAAGACTAGGAGAAGTCAAAATAATTCCGTTTCAAGATCCGTTCTGTCTCCATCAGCTCTTGATATGTGAGTGTTTCCGGTAATTTTTTTGCATTGACTAAAAAGAGCTGATTTTCGATTTCTGCTATGACCGCTTCCTCCTGATAAGTCATACCGCAGGAGGAACAGGCGAATGCAGGTGTTTCTGTAATTTCTATGGCCCTCGTACCGTCAGGAAGCTCCCAGTACACAGCCGCCTGACAAGCTGACGCCTTCTGATTGCCGCACCACTCGCATGGCTTCACGGCGATTCACCTCCGACTTCCGATCCTGCTTTTTGCTCTTTCTTTTGCTGTGCAATAAATTTCTTTTCTTTCAATTCATCTCTCTTTTCCCTGCGGTCTTTCAGCGTTTCATGATCAGGGTTTGATGTAAACGTTTTCCTCCTGTCGATCCTCGATACATTTTCCGGTGTGAACGAAACCTCTTTGTCCGCGAAAATGGCGCTCAGTCCGACCGGCTCTTGTTTGGCCATCGTTCCCGGAAAAACAGATTCAAAATAGTCGTCGGCTTGATTCGGGATATAGTTTTCCGGCTCGGGATAAGATGTAATCACCCCTTCGAAGTTTCTGATCACAACTTTCTCCGGACTTTGGGAGAGCAAGTAGTTCGGCTGCAGGGCGATTTTACCGCCTCCGCCCGGGGCGTCGACGACAAAGGTCGGCACGGCAAAGCCCGTTGTGTGGCCCCTCAGTCCTTCAATGATTTCCAGCCCTTTCGACACAGGCGCTCTGAAATGGCCGATTCCCTCTGACAAATCACATTGGTAAATATAATACGGACGCACGCGGATTTTCACTAAATCATGCATGAGTTTTTTCATAATCGGCACCGAATCGTTAATGCCTGCTAAAATAACGGCCTGGTTACCGACCGGAACACCTGCGTTAACGAGCTTTTCACACGCCGCAACCGATTCTTCCGTCAGTTCGATGCTCGTATTAAAATGAGTGTTCAGCCAGACCGGATGATATTTTTTCAAAATCTGACAAAGGTTATCCGTTATCCGCTGCGGAAATACGACGGGCGCTCTCGTTCCGATCCGGATAATTTCAAGGTGGGGAATGTCACGCAGGTTTTTCAAAATATATTCCAGAATCTGATCGTTGATTAAAAGCCCGTCTCCGCCGGAAATCAGGCAGTCACGGATTTCCGGCGTTTCCCGGATGTAAGCGATTGCCGCATCAAGCTGTTTTTTCGGCACCCCCATTCCGATCTGTCCGGAAAAACGCCTTCTTGTGCAGTATCGGCAATACATCGAGCATTGATTTGTCACCAGAAAAAGAACGCGGTCGGGATAGCGGTGCGTAAGACCGGGAACCGGTGAATCTTCATCTTCAAACAGCGGATCTTCAAGGTCATATTTCGTTTTGTGCATTTCTTCTGACAGCGGCACGGACTGCATGCGGATCGGACATCTCGGGTTATCGGGATCCATTAAAGAAGCATAATAAGGCGTAATGTTCAGGGGAATGGTTTTTACAGACATCCTGACGCCTTCTTCTTCCTCTTCGGTCAAATGAATGACTTTTTTCAGGTCATCGACGGTTCTTACAGTATGGGTGAGCTGCCACAGCCAATCATTCCACTTTTCTTCCGGCACATCTTTCCACAATTCAATCTCCTTCCAATGACGCTTTGGCTGAAACCATTTGTTTGTCAAACGAATTCCTCCTTATGAATGGCCAAACGTAAAGTCTTGCACCATATATTCATATTTTCGAGCCCTTCTGAAATGCGGCAGTTGTTCACAAGCCTGCCTCTGTAGCCGTATCCCGCATGGTACAAAACGGCATTCATCCCGTAAGACGCTGCACGGGCCAAGGAAAAAAGATGAATGATTCCCCGGCCAGCGAGTTCCTGCTCCAACGCTTTAAACAAGTGTGCTGTTACGGAGTTCCCCCTGTAATCTGACAGAACCGCGCAATCGGTCATTTCAGCGTGCCCCAATACCGGATTGATATCTGCGCTTGCCGCCCCAATGAGACGATCCTGATCAAATGCGGCATAATAGATGGTGTTTTCTCTCATTGTTTTTTTAATATAAAGGGGATTAAAGACAGGAGTCGGATAGGTAAGAAAAACATGTTTATATAAGTGCGATAAGCGGTCTGCATCATCTTCGTCCGCTTTTCTGAACATTAGCGCGCTTTCAGTCTGAGTCAGTCCCCGCTGCGGTGTCTCATATAAACGGTCAACAGTCGAATCTTCTGATACATATGAATCTGACCGTCTCCGTTCCTCTGATAAATAGCGCACCATCACAACAGCCTCATGCCCGTTGTAATACCCGTCTATGACACCCTCAACAATAAAAAGATGCTTGACAAATTCCGGCTCATCGCCGCGCTTAGCAAAGAAAATTACCTTTTGGGCTCCTTCTTGCTTTGCTTCTGCCAAAACGGCCGGAATAAGCGCCGTAATCTGCCCGTCATAACGAATGACTCTGAGCCGCTCATTGAAACGGTCTGCATCAATCTCAGCCGCCCCCTTTTCAGCCCTCAGTTCCTTTATCAGCTCCGTCACCCCCATCTGCCACCCCGCACCATTCCATCATAAAAAGAGAAATGATTTTGACGGCATCGATTAACGCCCGGATTTCAATGTATTCATTCGCCTGATGCGCCGCCTTGACTTCTCCCGGACCGAAGACGATGACCGGCGTCTGTCCCGCGTGCTGCAAAAGCCCTCCGTCCGTTCCCCACGGGGACGCTTCACGAACCGGTTTTGCCCCTTTCATTTTCTCAAAAGAAGATTCCAGAGCGGAAATCAGCGGATGCTCATCCGGGAGATCATTCGGAAGCCACTGAGCCCCAAACCATTCTATTTCCGCCGGGTGGTGTTTAAACCATTCATCCCGGTACTCCAAATCTTTCAGCCAGCTTGCCAATTCTTCTTTTACTGCTTCCGGCGTTTCATTCGGCGCTATTCCGCACCTGCCTTCTATCACCACACGGTCAGCTACCGATGATGGCCACGTTCCCCCTTGGACGGTGCCGATATTAATGGGAACCGGAATCGGAACGTCCCGATAAAGCGGGTCTGTGATACGGGCGTTGCGGACGTGTTCAAGCTCTTTAAGGGCTGTGATGACATGCAGGCTTTTTTCAATGGCGCTCACCCCTTCATAGCGGGTGCCGCCGTGTGCGGACAATCCTCTTACCGTAATGCGGAACCACATAGATCCTTGCTGCTTAACAAACAGCTTTAAATTAGTCGGTTCCGGAATAAGCGCCCCGTCAGCCTTGTAGCCCCTCATAACAGCCGACAGCGTTCCCGCGCCGCCGCACTCTTCATCTACGACACTTTGAAACAGAACATCTCCTTTTAACGTAATCCCGCAGGCTTCAAGCGCTTCTAACGCAAACAAGAGGGCTGTATTGCCGCCCTTCATATCCGTTGAACCGCGGCCGTAAACTTTGCCGTCTTTTTCAACAGCGGTAAACGGTTCATACGTCCATGCGGCGGGATTTCCTTCCGGGACAACATCAATATGTCCGTTCAGTATCAGTGATCTTCCGCCCCCGGCCCCTTTTTTTACGGCTGTGATATTCGGGCTTTCATGGAAATTTTCGCGTTCCGATACAAAATAAGGATGCTCTTTCAAATGTTTGACACTCGGCTCCCATACATCAATATCCATGTCAAACTGTCTCAGTTTTTCTAAAACGACTGCCTGTGCGTTAAATTCATGGCCGAACGTGCTTTTTTCCCCGATCAGCCGTTTCAGCAAGCTTACCGCTTTTGCTGTGTTTTCTTCCGCCCACTCAGTGACTTTCTTTTCTAATTGATCCATGGACAGACCCCCTTTTAAGAAAACATTCTCCCAATCTGATTTCGGCATCCGTTGTTTGAATGACATCGTCTATGGTCGTGCCATTCAGCAGTTCCTCAAGAACAAAAGCCCCATCATCTATGCTGATGACGGCTTTCTCTGTAATGATGAGATCTGCACAGCTCGCTGCTGTAAGCGGCAACGAACAGCTTTCGACCAGCTTCGGCCGGCCTTTCTGATCGGTGTGGCTCATGACGACAACCACTTTTTTCGCGCCTTGGGCAAGCTCCATCGCCCCGCCCATTCCGGGCACTTTTTTCCCCGGCACGAGCCAATTGGCGAGATCACCTGTCCTGCTGACTTGGAGCGCGCCTAAAATGGTAATATCTATCAGCCCTTTTCTGATCATGGCAAAAGACAGAGCTGAATCAAAATAGGAAGCACCCTTAACTGTACTGACAGGAAATCCGGCCGCATTGCATAAAAGCTCATCCTCTTCTCCGCGCTCCGGACTTCCGCCGATCCCCAGGACGCCGTTTTCCGCCTGCAGCATTACCTCCATGCCGTCCGGCAGAAAATTCGGCACTAAAGAAGGAATGCCGATCCCCAAGTTGACGATCATTCCTGAGGTAACTTCACTGGCGGCCCGCCTCGCAATACTCTCTCTTCCCGCTATTCCCAAGCCCATCTCCACTTCACTCCTTCACTTTGCACGACACCCTCCACGAAAACGCCCGGCGTTACAATATGCTCGCTGTCAAGTTCGCCGGCAGGCACAATCTCTGCAGCCTCAGCAAATGTTCTTTCGGCCGCCGCAGCCATCAGAGGGTTCATGTTGCGCGCCGTTTTGTCAAACGTCAGATTCCCAAATTCATCAGCAGTATGTGCGGACACAAAAGCGAAATCAGCCGTCAGCGCTTTTTCAACTAAATAGGACTTTCCGTCAATCGTTACGGTTTCTTTGTTTTCACAAACGGTTGCGTTATCAATGCCGATATCAGTTAAAATACCGCCTAGCCCCGCTCCGCCTGCGCGAATCCGTTCAGCAAGCGTCCCTTGCGGCGAAAATTCCACCTCAAGCGCTCCGTCAGTCATTTGCCTGCCCGCGACAGGATTTGAGCCGATATGGGAAGCGATCAGCCTTTTTACCCGTTTATGAACGATAAGCGGGCCGATGCCGATTTCCGGAAATCCGGCATCATTGCAGATGACGGTCAGCTCTTTAACGCCGCTTTCCAAAATCGCTTCGATTAATGACGGAGGTGAACCCACTCCCCCAAAACCGCCGAACATGATGACAGATTCGTCCTTGACATCGGCAATTGCTTCATGAATATCGGTTTTTTTATGAAAAATAGACATATCAGCTCAATCCTTCTTCATCATTTTTTCAACTTCTTCTGCGGCCTGGGAAAATAGATCTGACAGCTCATCCAGCTCAGCATATGAAATCGTGAACGGCGGGGCGATGATGACGGCGTCTCCTTCCCCGCTGTCAATACCGGGCTTTGCAGGGTAAATAAGCAGGCCCCGTTTTTTTGCCGCTTTAATGATTTTTTCGGTGAAGGCCTGTTTTTTCGAAAAAACGTCCTTCGTCGTTTTATCCTTAACGAATTCAACCCCGATCAGGAGGCCTTTACCGCGGACATCCCCAATCACCCCGCTGCGCTCTTTGATTTCTTCTAATTTCCGTTTCAGCATTACGCCTTTCTCCTCTGACTGCCGAAGCAGCTCGTATTTCTTAACATAGCGAAGCACTTCAAGCGCCGCTCTTGCACAGTATGGGTTGGCACTGTACGTATGTCCGCTCATAATGACCCCGGAGCCCCGCTTGATCGTTTCAACGATGTCATCAGACGCAACAGCTGCCGCTATCGGAGCGTAACCGGCGCCTAACCCTTTTCCGAGCACCGCGATATCAGGTGCGATCCTCCAATGCTCAGAAGCAAGCATCCGCCCTGTTCTCCCGAGCCCCGTCATGACTTCATCCGCGATAAACAAAATACCGTGCCTGCGGCAGACATCCTCAAGCGCTTCATAATAATCTGCCGGCGGAGTGATGGCCGCCCCGGCTGCTCCGACAATCGGTTCTGCGACAAATCCCGCGATAAATGAGGAACCGACCCGCTGAACAGCCGTTTCCAGTTCAGCCGCCGCAGCCTTCACAAATTCCTCTCCCTGCAGCTCAGAACGATACATATTAGGCGCTGAAACGGCCGGAAACCGTTCAAGCAGTTGGGTGAAGCGGTATCTCCGTTCGTAGAATCCTGATAATGAAAGCGCTCCCAAAGTAATACCGTGATAACTGCCCCATCTTGATAGAAAGACGGATTTTTGGTATTGCCCTTTTTCCTGCCAATATTGAACGGCTATTTTCATCGCTGTTTCGACTGCCTCTGAGCCGCTGTTTACAAAAAATGACCAATTCAGCCCGCCCGGCAGATGATCGGCCAGGAATAAAGCCAGTTCTTCTGCCGGAGTACTGGTGAATTGCGAGCGATACACAAACGAAACGGAGTCAAGCTGCTCTTTTAAAGCTTGTATAATATCCTCCGTGCCGTGGCCGATATTGCAAGTGACCGCCCCCGATGCTCCGTCAAGATACTTGTTCCCCTCCTGATCATACACATATGATCCCTTTCCATGACTGACTGACGGATAATTCCCGTCAAGCTCCGGTTTGATTAAATAGCTCCCCATATCTTTCCACCTCGAAAACCCATTTGCTTCATTGTATGAACAGATGAATAACCGCATTCTTATCCTTCAGAAAGTTTTTTGCAGAAAATACCTTTCTGTAAAACAGGCTGCCGGAGATGTCCGACAGCCTGAAGAGCGTTCTGGAAATTCTATTCCTATTGTTGATTTTATTCTTTGCTCAGCTCATCATCACATCATTTTTGATCTGAATCAGTATAAGCAGAAAGCGGAAAATTCCCGTCTTCTTTACTGTATGGGAATCAATATTTCACACAAATGATGATTCACCTTTTGTAAAGTATACCTTTCGATAATGGGCTGTTCTCTGATTGATAAATTATTTTTTTCGATCTCAGAAAAAACAGTGTTCCAAAATCCGCTGACTTCCTCTTTTGTATGACTAAGCAAGAAAACAGCGTACTTCCCTCCGGAAAATGTACCGATCCGGGCTGGTTCAGGCACATGGTCTTGATTGGTAACAAGACAAACATCATAGCGGCATTTCTCTTTAGGAATACGATTCGGATGATTTTGCGGAATTCCTAAAATGACAGAATGATCAAGCAGGCCATTCAATTGTGTCCAGTTTTTAAATGACTCCATCAGTTCTTTGTTTTGCTTTCCGCCATACTCTCCGACGTTTCGGAAATAAGCAATTCTTGATTCAGGTAATTCTTCAATCGTTATGTCCACATTTTCGCCCCCTCCTCCAGAAAGGTAATATGTATTAAAATGTTTTTCAAGCTGATTTTTCAGCATGGAAATAACAAAAAGCCTGCAGAAAGTGATGTTCTCTGCAGGCTGATTTTCATTATAGGATTTTTTTCAGTCTAACAAATAAAAGCCGCACCGACGATGATTAATAAAATAAACAATACCACAATCAGCACAAAAGTGCTGGTTCCGCCTCCGCAGCCGCCGTGCCCGTAACCATAGCCAAAACTGCCGCAGCCGTAGCCATATCCGTATCCGTACATACGCAGATCATCCTTTCTTCTTACGATATACGGCATTGTATGCGGGCCAACTCCCAATTGGTTTATGCGAATGCCCAACTATGTAAGAAAATAATGAAAAATTGTATGCACGCGCCGAAATCTTTTGAAGCCGAGTTTTTCATAAAAGCGGTTTACACCGTCCATCCCGGACGTCACAAGGTATACGGTTTCCATGCCGTTCAGCTTTGCCGCCGCCATCAGCTCATTCATCAATATCGATCCGTAGCCTTTTCGTTGGAATTGATCCAGAATTGCGACTTCTTCTATTTTTGCGGTTTTATCTGCTTTGTTGATGAAAAGCTCTCCGCAGCCGATCGGAATCGTTTGTGAGGCATCGCTGTAGCACACGACAAGCATAACCGTTCCGTCCTTATACAAAGGATATTTCCGCTCAAGCTTTTGTTCGGCCGCCGCCTCGCCAATGTAAAGGGCATCATAGATGTTCATAATAGACGACCCGTCGGCGAGGCTTTTTTCCGTTCCCCAAGCAGTGAGCGGGTGTCCGGCCTGCAGGTCCCCATTTTCCAGTTTCCTTGCAAAAAACAGCTCATCTTCCACTACGCAGCCCTGCTTTACCAGAGTTTGTTTCAGAAGAAGCGGAAACGTGTGCTCCGGAGCCGCTTTCACATGAATATAATTGGCTTGAAGCATGCCCGGAACGGACGAAAAAAACGGCAGGAGTTTGTCTAACGGAAATGTATGGTGCAGCTGAATAAAGTTATGCGAAAAAATCTGCGGCAAAAAAGGGTCCGTATATACACTGAAATGCTCGAACCTCTGAATGCCGGAAGTAAGCTCTATATACTGCTTCTCGGTTTTATCAAATTGATCGGTCATAAAAGCTCTCCTTTTCCTTACACATCCAACTGCATCTCTCAACCTTTTGTTATATTGAGATTTCTCATAATTTCATCGTACACCGGATAGAACGGCATTCCAATTGGTAATTGTTTAATTTGCTGAAAGGAAATGGGTATCGCCTTCTGATTCGCAAAAAAGCGTTTCGCTACGTCATGACTGATCGGATGGAGAACCCCTCTCAAATAAACATAAAATTCCCGTTCAATGCGAAACAGCATTCTCCCGGGCAGATGTTGAATACAGCCCGATGTCCCCCGGCTGATCGGCGGACCGTCCGGAAACGCTTGTATTTCGTCCCGTTCTAAAGCCGGGATGTCATGCCGTTTAAATCGGTAAAAGCGAAATGCGCTATGATCAACCAGCCTTTTCTCCCCGTCTTCTATAAAATAAACATGAAACTGATCCCTGACGAGCTGAAAATTCGGAATACTGACGGAGTTCTCTTCCTCATATTGAAATAAAAACGGATCCGGAATGACGACGGTTCGCCCTTCATATAACGTATGCCAGCGCTCGTTTACAGGCTTCCTTTTATTTCGGTCAAGCTGATATACTTTCTGATCCGTCCCCTTTACAAAGGACCCGTCGATCAGGACAGACGGAAGCGATTGATACGTGTTCTGAAATGAGTGGGGTGTTTTATAGGTCGTATCCAACACTTCTTTTATCGGCAGAAATGATGTAAATGTGTTGAGCCTGCTCCAAAAAACAGAGTCTCCGTGATTCCAATGCATAACATCTTCGTCCCAAAAGCTGCCGAACTTCTCTTTCACACGCTCAAGCAATGATCTCCGGTGCATCACCGAACAGTGATCAACGAGAAAAGCGGCCTGATCAAGCACCTCTTCAGCAAAACGATAGAAGTGGAATTGTTCTGTTCCGCGCCCGTTTACATGTATCACCTTCTGGCTGGAATAGACGGCATCAAACCCGCTGCATTGATTAAGAACTTCCGCCATGCGGCTGAGCCTATCCGGATGAAATACGGTGTCGTCTGTCAAATAAGTGATGTATTCGCCTTTAGCCCGTGAAAGCGCATCATTAATCAAAACGGCATACCGGGTCGACTTCAGCCGTTCGGCAGGATTGATAAAACTGTTGTCATAATATATGCGAGGATCTTTTATATACGTACTGATGGCAGCCGAAGTTTCTTCATTTGAATGATCATCCATCACAAACAGCTCCCAATTGCTGTAGGTCTGATGCAAAACACTTTCAATCGCCTGTTTCACAAGATCCGGTTTGTTGTAACTCGTTAAGATAATTGAGATCTTCTTTTCCATCCCATCACCCCTTCTGTAAAACGTAAAAAACGGCTCCGAAAGAGACAGAGCCTGATATCCGTTATTAAAAAGCACCCCAGCTGACGATGCTTGAAATCGCGACGTTTGATCTCGTATTATTGAGCGGATTTTGAAAAACGGCCAAATCTGACAGCACTTCTTTGACAATTACGTTTTGCAGTGTGCTGCCGTTAATCAGATTGACGCGTGATACAGGAACCCCAAGCTCTTTTGCCATTACAAGCTGACGCCGCAAATCTGAATGATCTCCGGACGGCTGACGGGATAACAAAAGAAGAAGAAGCAGTACGAGCTGAAATTCCTCCTCAAAACCCCCGTGTTTTACAGTTTCTTCTGAATCCAAAGTATTCCTCTCCTTCATTTTTTAATCTATACAACGTATGTCATTCTCTTACAATCCGCATAGGCAAACAAAGCCTGATTCGAAAATTCAGCTGTTTGATTAAATATTGAAAAAAACACAAGCAAAACGGCATTCGACTTATACCAATCTCTTCAATCAGGAATATGAATAAACGTGAGGTTGAAATTGTTAAAGGAGGTGTATGTCCGCATGAGCGAGGATCGTTTGGAGCTTAAAAAGAACTTATTGAAAACTCTTTTAGCCCCTGTATTTGACAACAGCGCTTTATCTGGCGGCACAGATGGAGGAGATAACGTGAAAAACAGCGTAAAAGAATTATTGGAATCGGCAATTGATGCAAAAGTAGATGAAGCAGCGGCGAAAGACAGTCTCAGCGCACAATCAGTATTGGGAAGCGGTATTTCATTAGCGGCGAGATGGATTTTTGCAAGAATTCAGCCCGGCACTGTCATCAGCATTGTATTGGATTCAGGAGACATGATCGGCCCGGTTCAATTTGTTTCCTTTGACGAAATTCACGGAATCGTTTTTGTTACGCAGGAAAATTCCGTTACACCGGCAGGCTCTGCTACAACATTGCTTGACGTCGACAAAGTTGAAAGTGTCACGTTCACTTCGTAACAGCATATGAACGTTTTATATATCCGTTCAGGATATAAAGGCATATACACGTATTTTGACCGCTGGATCGAGGAAGGCTTTTTACGGTCTTCCGTCCGCTTTTTTTCTGTTTCTGAGTTTGAGGAAGATACCATCCGCAGTATACGGGCATTCAAACCAGACATCAGTCTGATGATGACGGGAGACCGTATTCCGTCTGAATGGCTTCAATGGCTGAAGACAGAACAGATTCCCGTTTATCTATGGATGACGGAGGATCCTTTTTATTTCGATGTGAGCATGACAATCGCCCCGCTTGCCGATGCCGTTTTAACGATAGAACAAAACGCGCTTGATGCTTACCGGCAAATGGGCTTACAGCACGTATATTATGTCCCGATCCCCGTTAATCAGCGGCTTTTTAAGAAACAACCTGCTGAAGCCTCTCTTCACACAAATCTGCTTCTGATCGGATACCCGTATCCGAACCGCGTTGAACTGGTGAAAGCAGCGGCGAAGCTTCCGTATACGCTTCGTATTATCGGGAAGGGATGGCGCAGACATCTGCCTAAAAAAATCGCCAGGCAGCAAAATGTGCTCGTAATGGATGAATGGATTGAACCCGAACATGCCGCATTATATTACAACAGCGCAGACGTGGTCTTAAACCCTCACCGTTCTTATCGGTTTGCGCTCAATCAGAACGGACGCGGCATCGAAAATACCAGTTTAAATACGAGAAGCTTAGACATTGCGGCTTGTCAGGCCTTTCAGCTGACAGACCTTTCTCCCGCGCCCCCGTTTTCATCATTTGTTTCTTACAGCGGGTTTGCGGATTTTGCGGATAAGATCCATTTTTATATGACAAACCCGGGTGAACGTAAACAAATCGCGGCGCTTAATTACCAAGAGACAGTACCGGCGTACACGTATGACCGGCTGCCGGCTGTGCTTGCGGCTATCCGTTCCAGGACTTTCTCATGAAACGCTCTTCACATCAAAAAAAGCAGCTTTGATAAGCTGCTTTTTTCATGTTTATTTTCCGCTTCTGTCAGTCAGTTTTCTCGGGTCAACCTGTTTATTGACCTGCGGGTGAAAGCCGATTTTATCAGCGATTCTTTCCCAAGGCACCATTTTAAAATTTTGATTCACTTTTTGGCCGTGATCTATATTTTCTCCATCTTGTGCGACAAAAAGGCCGAACGGATATTCAGGCCCCAGCCCGAAACCCAGAACGTCAATTCCGTCTGTATCGCTTGTGCCGTCTGTTTCAGGCCCGTCTGTTATCTGAAAGTCCGCAACATATTTGTTCTGTCCCTGTCTTTCATAAATCGCATAGCTGCTGTTACCCTGGCTTGAGGCAAGCAGATAACCTTTCCCGTCAGCAGCGTAGTAAATCGTCAGTCCTTCAATATCAGGGGTTAAATGCCTGCCGTCGGCACGATCGATCACCGTTCCGTTACTGCCGCCGTCCGGCTCAGCGCTGAACTTCCAGATGGCCTCATCTTCTTCTGCGATATAAAGACTGCCGTATTCATCGTCTGCTGCCATCCCTTCTGTCTGAGAATTCATTTTAAACGCCCTTACCTTTTTGCCGGATATGTATCCATTTTTATCCGCATTTAATTCGTATTGTTCAAATTCGCCTTCTTTCCCTGTCACCATCGCGTAATATTTTCCTGTTTTTTGACTGTGGTACAAGCTGAAACCGTATACTTCATCAATTGCTGATGCAATCGGGCGGTCTGGATCTGTAATGCTTTGTAATGTGCCGTTTTTCCCGTCAATGGCGTAAATCTCAATGGTATTCTTTCCTTCAGACCGATTGGATGCCGCCGCAATATCGACTTTTTTTCCGTTCAACGGAAAATCATAGCGGATATCAACATTGTTCAGCTTCCCGGTATGATAGGAATGAAGCGTCTTTCCCTCTAGGCTGTACACGACTAAGCCTGATTTTTTATTGGTTGTGATCAATTTGCTGTTCTGAGGATTCTTGGGGTCCAGCCAAATCGCAGGATCATCAGCTGCATCACCGGCTGTATCAACCGGCTCCGTTTCCGCCGCCGCATTCACGGTAAAGTGATAAGGATCAGACAGCTTATGCTTGGCCTGGGAAGAAACCGCACCGCATGTGAGCATCAATCCGGCTGCCGCGGTTAACAAAAGTGTTTTTGAATGATTCATTTTCCTTCCTCCTTTTAATGAACGTTCACTTTAATTGTAAAATACATACAGGAAGTTCAGTGTTAAGTTTTTGTGAAGATTGTCCGCATGTGAGAATTTATGGAGAGAAAAAATTGACATGAGCAAATATTTAAAATGAATATTTAGTACAATGTTTTATTTGTATTTCTATTCTATTAATCGGATAAAGCGATATGAAAGCGCATCAGATTAATGTTTTTCTCTAATTTTTGATTTATTGGTTTCTTTCATTAACTCGCTGAAATTGTTCAACATATGATGCATGGTAGAGAAACGAGAGTTGGAGGATAAGCCATGCCTAAACAGCAAGCAGTAGAGCTACAACCGTTTTTTCACGATAAAACTGTTCTCGTCACCGGCGGGACAGGGTCAATCGGAAGCCAAATTGTAAAACGCCTTTTGCTCTTAACCCCTAAAGAAGTCATTGTGTTCAGTAAAGATGACAGCAAACAATATGTGATGAAACAAAAATACGCGGATGAACAAAGACTGTCGTTTGTGCTCGGCGATGTTCGTGACTACAGAAGAGTCAACCAAGTGATGAAAGGTGTTGATATTGTCTTTCACACAGCTGCGCTGAAGCAGGTTCCGACATGTGAGGATAATCCCTTTGAAGCCATTCAAACCAACCTTATCGGCGGACAAAATGTCGCAGAAGCCGCTTTGCTGCAAGAGGTGACGCATGTGATTAATATCAGTACCGATAAAGCCGTTTCCCCGGTAAACACAATGGGAGCTACGAAGCTGTTGTCCGAAAAGCTGTTTCATCAGGCAAATCATCATGTTCAAAACCGCGGTACGGTGTTTTGTTCGGTCCGCTTCGGCAATGTGCTCGGTTCACGCGGTTCCGTTATTCCTATTTTATTTGAGCAGTTGATGGCAGGCGGTCCGCTCACCATTACGGATAAAAACATGACGAGGTTTTTTATGTCGATTGATGACGCCGCAACGCTCACCCTGCAATCTGCGGCGATCACAAAGGGCGGAGAAACGTTTATTTTTAAAATGGAGTCCCTGAGGCTCGAAGAACTGCTTCACGGGTTTGAAGAATATGCGTTCCGGCACGGGCTGCCGCGCCCCGCCGCTGTTGAAGTGGGAAAACGCCCCGGTGAGAAGCTTCATGAAGAACTGACCTCTCCTCATGAGACGGAATCTTTATATGAATGGGGCAATCTGTACGCAATATTGCCGGAACCCGCCAAACATCCGGAATTTCGGAAGGTCAATCTCCCCAGATATCAATCCGATCAGGCGCCGCTCATCACAAAAGACACAATCGTAAAGATTATTGAACGATTACATGAAGAAAAAAAAACATAGAAAAAAGGCCTGTCTGATAGGCAGGCCTCATTGCTGAGCTCTATTTTTCAAATAAATGCAGACAGGCTTCATAGCCCTCTTCCTTCAGCTTGTCTTTCGGAATAAACCGGAGTGCCGCAGAGTTAATGCAATAACGGAGACCGCTTGGCCCCGGACCGTCATTAAATACGTGGCCTAAGTGGGAATCAGCTGTTTTGCTTCTCACTTCCGTCCGGATCATCCCGTGGCTTGTGTCCAGTTTTTCGTCAACCTCTTCTTCTTCAATTGGTTTTGTAAAACTGGGCCAGCCGCAATGAGAATCGAATTTATCCAGAGAAGTAAACAAGGGCTTTCCCGATACGATATCAACATACAGCCCCTCTTCTTTGTGATCCCAGAATTCATTTTGAAACGGCGGCTCCGTTCCGTTATTTTGCGTGACTTCATATTGCATGCGGTTTAATGATTTGATTTTTTCTTCTTTATTAAAAGCCATCTTATCTGTCCCTCCAATGCTCATCCAGAAAGCCTTGACGTCCGGAACCTACACGGTAGCGCCCGTAGTGATCAGGATTTTTCTTATAAAAGTGCTGATGATAGCCTTCCGCTTCATAAAAAGGCTCAGCCTTTAAAATGTCTGTCACGATCGGCTTTTTAAATATGCCGCTTTCTTCAAGCTGTTTTTTTGAGGCTTCAGCGATTTGTTTTTGTTCATCGTTATGGTAATATATCGCCGCCCGATATGAACTTCCGCGGTCTGCAAACTGGCCGCCTGCATCAGTCGGGTCGATCTGCTGCCAAAACAGCTCGACAAGCTTTTCATACGGATAAATGTCAGGTTGAAATGTGATTTGAACGGCTTCTCTGTGTCCGGTCGTTTCACTGCACACTTCTTCGTAAGTCGGATTCTCAGTATGGCCTCCTGTATAGCCGGACACCACCTTTTCAATTCCGGGCTGTTCGTCAAACGGCTTCACCATGCACCAAAAACAGCCGCCTGCAAATGTGGCGATTTCTTTTTTTTCTGACATACGGGTGCCCTCCTTTGTTCATACGTGGTATTATTATATTATAGCATGTATAAACAGAATAAAAATAATTCTGCTTTCAGGGGAAGCTAAACGAATGCCACGCTGACTACATATTGGAGGTTCATGATTTGAAAGTAAGGACACAAATGATGTATGATATGGAAGCTTTGCTTCGAAAAGTGTTTAAACAAATCAGAAATGAAGTTAATGAAATTCTAGATAAAGAGCTGTCCAGGAACGAATTCACCATTTTGCGGATTCTCAGTGAACAAGGGCCTAAAAAAGTAACGGAATTCGCCCCCATTCTTGAGGTCTCCGCAAGCCACATTACCGCAGTGACCGACGCTTTAGTAGAAAAGGAATGGATCACCCGCATCCGTTCCAAAGAGGACAGGCGAATTATCAGAATCCATATTACGGAAGCCGGGGAGAAAATTGTCGATCATTTCAACCAGAAAAAAACAGAATACTTTTTTAAACGGTTTGACTGCTACTCTGATGAAGAGCTCGCAACGTTAATCAAACTGTTCAGCAAGCTGGACAAAAAACGCTGACACGAAAAAACACAAATCCCTGAAAGGATCTGTGTTTTTTTTATGAAAACTTATTGTTTCGGATGATAATAGGAAAATTCAATTTCATCCGTGTCGAGATTGATTTTATCCGCTTTTACATACATGCCGTTGTCTAAAGGCATTTCCGACAGACGGATCTCGATGCTTTTATCCCCGGAATGAACGTGCACAAATGACGGGAGTTCATAAAAGCTGTCCATATAATTCAGCACAAAGCTGATCGGCAGACTTAATTCGCCTAATGAAAATTTCGTCACTTTCAAAATCACATCTCCGTTCTCCTGTACGGACGGTTCAAAAGTGACGACCGCGTTAATGGAGGTTGAGAATGCTTTGATTTTACCTGCCACGTGCACATCGTTATTGATGTCCACTTTGTAGTCAAGCTGATTCGATGCCTTCTCTTTTAAGTACGCATTCACAAACCTGGCAAGAGATTCTTTGGAGCTTGTGATATGAAAGCCGTACTCACTTTTTGTCTGATCTTGTATTTTCGCCTGCTCTCCCGGCATAACCAATAATGTCACAATTACCGCGGCGGCAATCACATTGAGTGCGAGAAGAACAAAAAACAGCGATTTCCACTTTTTCATCATTTCACCCTATTCTGCTGGTAACCCTTGTTTTTCAATGATGCCGTACAATCGATCGGCGATGAGTGCATACCCTTTTGCGTTCGGATGAAAATCATCATCCTTTGAAATCTGTCTGCTGCCGCTTTTTTGACTGAACAAGTCTTCAACATTCACCGCGGCGGCGTGGGGATCTTTTTCCAGCTCTTTTGCGGCGATCTTGTTCCAATCCGTTACAACCCCATTAATTTCTTTTAATTCAGGCAGCGTAAACGTGAATGGGTTATACATGCTGACATACACCAGCTCTGCGTTTTCATTATATTTGCGGATTTTTGAAACGATCGCCTTGAATCGTTTCTCAAAAGGTTTCTCTTCCTTTTGGAACGGCTGAACCGTCAGCTGCATCATATTCTGGCGGAGCACCTTCATTAAGTCATTGCCGCCGATGGTAAAAAAGATATAGTCGGCGCTCTTTAATGATTTCTGAACTTTTTTATTATCAAGCTTTTCCAGCAGGTCCGACGTTTTGTCCCCCTGCACCGCATAATTTTTAATATCTACCGTTTTCACATGTCCCTTTTTCTTAAGAGACTCCGCTGCCCTGCCGACGTATCCTGAACCGTCAGGATCTCCTACTCCTTCAGTCAATGAATCACCGACCGCAGCTATGACAATATGATCTTTCGTTTTCGGTTCTTCAGTGTCAGAACCGGTGCGCTGGACAGAACATGCTGATAAAAGCAAAGCCAGTCCGGCGATCAATGAGAACATTCGCAGCTTCAATCTGGTTGCTCCTTCCCCGTCTTACTAGTGGAAAGTGTAACATGTTTTTTCAGATTTGAAAATGTCTAATCTGCCAGTTTACTTGAGCTCCTCAGCCGCTTTGACATCTGACAGGATATCATCATACGGAACTTTCTGCACGCCGTCATAATCTTTAAGCACCTTCCCGTCAGGTCCGACTAAATAAAAAGAGGTTTTATGTATGACCTGGTCCTCTCCCTCCGGCTTTTTGACGATTGATTTAAAGCTGTTCAGCGCAAAATCTTCAATGTCCTTTTGGCTGTAACCGGTCAGAAAATCCCAGTTGCGAAGCGAAAGCGGATATTTGGAAGCAAATGCTTTCAGCTGTTTCGGCGTATCATTTTCAGGATCTACACTGAACGACACAATCCGCACGTCCAGGTTCTCAGCCTTCAGTTTTTTTTGCAGTTCGGTCATGTGAGCCGTCATCGGCGGACAGACTGAATTACAGTTTGTAAACATAAAATCGGCAATCCAGACATGCCCCTTCAGGCTTTTCAGTGACACTGTTTTTCCGTCTTGGTTTTGATATGAAAACGGTTCAATCTGATAGTTCAGCGGGTCTTTTATCGTTTTTCCCCCGCAGGCGCACAAGAGCAGCAAACAAAAGACGGCAGCGAAGATTTTCATTTTTTTCATTTCCATTCCTCCCATGGATAAAACGCTTACAGCATTCATCATAAAAAAATTCCCGCACCCTCCCTTATCAAAAGGAAGGCGCTAAGGAATATGCACCGTTAAGCGTTATGTTTTAAAATCTCTTGGTTGAAAACGGCCTCGTAATCTTTCCACTTCATACGGCGCTTGACATATTGTCGGAATGAATACACTGTTCTCACACTTTGTGAAGCAAAAACTTCTCTCAAATAAAGCTCAAGGTGCTGATGAATTTGAAAAAAATAATGTTCACCTTCCGTGACAACCGGTATTTCTGTCACTTTTACCTGAATCCCGTCCTGTCGTTTGAACTCTAGGCTTTTGAGTAACAAGATATCAATCCTTCTTTTTCGATTGTTTTCTTTTTATTATATACAATCTGAGAAAGCGTGTCTGTCATTTTGCGCGGCCGTTCTAAAAAAAGTCAGATTAACAGGTGGAACAGATCCTGATCTTTATTCACCTCTACGTAATGAAATCCTTTTTGATTCATCCGGGCAATGAGCGCGCCGTAATCTTCCCGATGCTTGAGCTCAATGCCGACCAATGCGGGGCCGCTGCTTTTGTTATTTTTTTTCGTGTATTCAAACCGGGTGATGTCATCATCAGGCCCGAGCACTTCATCAAGGTATTCGCGAAGCGCTCCCGCCCTTTGCGGGAAATTAACGATAAAATAATGCTGCAGCCCCTCATAAATCATCGAGCGCTCCTTCATCTCCTGCATTCTGCCGATGTCGTTATTCCCTCCGCTGACCATGCAGATGACGTTTTTTCCTTTAATCTCTTCCTTGTACAGATCAAGTGCTGATACGGACAATGCACCCGCCGGCTCCGCTACGATGGCGCATTGATTATATAATTCGAGAATCGTGCTGCACACTTTTCCTTCCGGGACAAGCACAACGTCATCGACGACGGTTTCGAGCGTTTGAAAGGTTTCGGCGCCGATTTTTTTTACGGCCGCCCCATCGACAAATTTATCAATTTTCTCAAGTTCAACCACTTGTCCGGCTTTTTTCGATTCAAAATAGGAGGCTGCGCCCTTCGGCTCTACCGCTATGATTTTTGTATCCGGCGAGATGTTTTTCATGTACGTGCCGAGCCCGGACAGGAGTCCTCCTCCCCCTACGCTTGCAAAAAGAAAATGCGGTTCAACGTCAATGTCATTTAAAATTTCGATGGCAGCCGTTCCCTGTCCGGCCATGACATCGGGATCGTCAAACGGATGGATAAACGTGCGGTTTTCTTTTTCACAGCATTCCGCAGAACTCTTATACGCATCATCGAAAGTGTCACCCGTCAATATGATTTCAACAAATTCTTTTCCGAACAGTTCCACTTGGGATACTTTCTGTCTCGGTGTGGTTGACGGCATAAAAATCTTGCCGTGAATGCCGAGGTGTTTGCATGAAAACGCAACCCCCTGCGCATGGTTTCCCGCACTTGCGCATACAATTCCGTTTTCAGTCTGCTCTTTTGAGAGCTGCCTCATTTTATTATAAGCCCCTCTGAGCTTAAATGACCTGACCACCTGCAGGTCTTCTCTTTTCAAATAGATATTGCAGCCATACCTCTCAGAAAGTCTGTCATTCCTCTGCAAAGGCGTATGGATCACAACGTCCTTTACGTTTTGGTGCGCTTTTAAAATGTCTTTTACCTGGATGAGAGAGTCTTCTTTAAGCAACGGTTTCATTTACAGAGTCCTTTCTTATTTAAATCCCTATTTAATATGCCATTATAACATGAATATTCAAACAATAAGATAATTATTTTAATTTCGTAAATAAAAATAAATAAACCGATACAAGAGAAAAAGATATTTTCGATCGCACAAACGTGTTATACTTAAACCAATTAGAACCAAAAGGAGCCAATTCATGAGTGTAATTGAACAAACTGATCCTTTTTATCAACTAGCCGGCGAACATCACACCTTTTCACAAGCGAAACGATTGGCCTCGCAATTTGCCTTATCTGATTTTCCGGTCTTCATAACAGGTGAAGTCGGAACCGGAAAAAAACAAATGGCCAGAGCGATCCACCATAAATCCCGCAGAAACAGCGAACTATTTATTACCGTTCACTGCAGCCAAAGCGAAGAGCGGCTCGAGTATGAACTGTTCGGCGCTGAAGGCGCATTAAACAGGGCCCGCCGCGGAACATTATTCTTATATGAAATCGGAGACATGCCGCTTTCGGTACAGGCCCGCCTTCTTTCCGAGCTGGACGCCGGGCTTTCCGCCCGCATCATTGCAAGCAGCACGGCGGATCTTGGCGATACCGGCGCAGAAAATACGTTCAGCCAAGATTTATTTTACAGGCTTCACGTGTTATGCCTTCCGCTCCCTGCTTTATCTGAACGAAAAAGCGATATACCGCTTCTTTTGCAGCATATGCTGACAGCCACGGGGCAGCATGTTCATATCGATCCGTCCGTTTATCCGCTGTTTGAGCGGCACACCTTTAACGGCAACATCAGAGAACTTCAAAATGCGGCGTACTATATGGCCGCGGCAGCATCCGGCAGCACGATTTATCCCGATGATGTCCCGCTGTATATCAAAAACAGCCAGAAAGCGAAAACAGCTAAGAAAAAAGAAAAACGGCTGACATTGATGGAGAAAGAAGAGTTTTTGTTTATTTTGGAATCAATTAAAGACTTAAATACAAAGGGCGAACCCGCCAGCAGACGGAGCATATCCGAATTAAGCGAAAACAGCACAATGACATTATCGCCCCAGCAGGTCAGAAACAGGCTTGATTACTTAGAAAAGATGAACTATGTGACAAAAGGCCGAGGACGCGCAGGAACAAAAATTACATTAGAAGGGTTGAGCTTTTTGCAGTCACTGCAAAAACAAATCCTTTAAAAAGGAGGACATTTGATTGTTCACAATAAAAGAAGAAATCGCAAATGCCGTCACACACGGAATCGGTGTATTGCTGTCGATTCCGGCGCTTATTTTTCTCATTATCTTCGCGGTGAAATACGGCTCGCCGACAGACATCGTCAGCTTTTCAATCTTCGGCGCTTCAATGCTGCTGCTGTATCTCAGCTCGACTCTTTTGCACAGCATTCAGCACAAAAAAACGAAAGACATTCTTGAGATTGTGGATCATTCCGCGATATACGTATTAATAGCCGGAACATATACGCCATTTTTATTAGGACCCCTTAAAGGGGCGCTCGGTCTGACCCTTTTAATTATTGTTTGGTCGCTTGCCATCGGAGGCATCGTGTTTAAAATCTTTTTCGTAAAGCGGTTTATCATTTTTTCAACGCTTGTCTATTTAATGATGGGCTGGCTGATCATCATCGCCATTAAACCGCTGTACGCTTCGCTGTCAGGCCCCGGTTTCGGCCTTCTTCTTTTCGGCGGCTTATTGTATTCAGCCGGCACAATATTTTATATTTGGAGAAAGGTTCCGTATCATCACGCCATTTGGCACAGTTTTGTTTTAGGCGGCAGCGCCTCGATGTTTTTCTGTATTTTGTTTTATTGCGTCAAAGTTCCCTTTATCTGAAATAAAAAAGCACAGCCTCTCGTATAGAGACTGTGCTTTTTTTATGCACGGAGCCGTTTCTGACCGGCCGGATAATAAGCAGGCTTTATATGTAATTCAATGTCAGCCGGTTTCAGCCGTTTCAGTAATCTGCCCCGCAGCAGCTGGTCTGTTCCCGAAGTGCTGACAGGCACAATCGGGAGATCGAAACGAAGGGCCAGTTCCTCCGGATTGATTTTGCCGTCTTCGGACAGAATCAGACTTTGCCCTTTTTGCAGACGGACTTCCGCCTCCTGAAACACGGCATCCTGGCTGTCTCCGTCACAAATGACACCCATCAGCCGCAGCCAATTTCCGAGAAACGGCATCCGGAAAGCTTTCTCGCCAGCGATAAAACCAGCCGGCTCTTCAAGATGTCCCGCAAGCAGAAGAAGATCAGCCGGGCGCAATCTGGGATGCACATACAATACGGGGCCGTCCGGTATCGGCTGATCATGATGAATGCCGATTGCCGATCCCGACACGTCAATGCAGCCTCTCATAAAGGCTTTCGGCCGCTCATACACCAGCCTCATCTGTTTTTGAAAAGAAAGCCGCGGGTCAAGCTCTTTTTGATTGATATATTCCTGAATATTTTTCATGAACATAAATACAACGTACATCACAAGGCAGCCGTAACGAATCAATTCTTGTCCCCCTGCTTAAACTCAATTCTTTTTCTCGTATACAAGGTACTCATAATCGTAAGGGTTTTTTTCATCTTTTACTCCCTGTTTGCGGGATGTCAATTCCCATTCAGCTTCATTAAATTCCGGAAAAAAACGGTCTCCTTCAAAGACATGGTGAATTTTTGTCATGTAAAGTCTGTCCGCATAAGGAAAGAGCGCACTGTACAGCTGGGCGCCGCCGATCACAAAGCATTCTTCATCGGCCGGGATCAGCTTGAGCACTTCCTCAGCCGAGTCGGCGGTAATACAGCCCGGGAATGAAGATTCGTCCCGTGAGGTTACAACGATGTTACGCCGGTTCGGAAGCGGGCGTCCGATTGATTCAAACGTTTTCCGCCCCATTACAATGGTGTGACCCGTCGTCACTTTTTTGAAATATGCGAGATCATCGGGAAGGTGCCAAGGCAGATCGTTATCTTTTCCGATCAGCCGGTTTTCATCCATCGCAAAAATAAACGAAATCATACGCTGACAGCTCCTTTGATGTGCGGATGCGGGTCATAATCCTCAATGATAAAGTCTTCAAACGTAAAATCAAAAATAGAATCAACATTTCGCGCAAACCGCAGTTTCGGCAGCGGACGGACATCCCTTGTCAGCTGCAAATTCACCTGCTCCACATGGTTTTGGTAAATGTGGACGTCTCCGAATGTATGAACAAACTCACCCGGTTCAAGTCCCGTCACATGCGCGATCATCATTGTTAAAAGCGCATAAGACGCAATATTAAACGGCACACCGAGAAAGACATCCGCTGAGCGCTGATAAAGCTGACACGACAGTTTTCCGTCCGCGACATAAAACTGAAACAGGCAGTGGCAAGGCGGAAGCGCCATATGATCAATTTCGCCGACATTCCAAGCGCTGACGATTAAACGTCTGGAATTCGGGTTTGTCTTGATGTCGTGAATCAGCCGGGAGATTTGATCAATGGTCTCGCCGTCCGCTCCGCGCCATGAACGCCATTGAGAGCCGTAAACCGGTCCGAGTTCTCCGTTTTCATCCGCCCATTCGTTCCAGATGCGGACTCCGTTTTCCTGAAGGTAGCGGACATTCGTATCTCCTTTTAAAAACCAAAGCAGCTCATGCGCGATGGATTTAAAATGGAGCTTTTTCGTCGTAAGCATCGGGAAACCTTCCTGAAGGTTAAACCGCATTTGGTAGCCGAACGTGCTGATCGTACCCGTTCCCGTACGGTCTCCTTTTTTTTCTCCGTTTTCTAACACATGACGGCACAAATCTTTATATTGTTTCATTTTTTTCATCCTTTTAAAGTAGTCTTTTAGTAGTGTAACACAATAAAAAATCATTTCTGCAAAATTTCTCAGAAATGATTTTTTTATTTCTTCTCGCTATTACACGCTCATCCAGTCAGGCGGCGTATTGCGGTCCCAGTAAATGCTACCGAGCTCATGATGTGATTGAAATCCGTCTTCAGCGGTATGGTAATGAAAATTAAACCAGTAGCCGTCTTGCGGAGGATGGTCCCGGCGGACGTGAAACCTTAAAAGGTCTTCACCCGTCAGCCTGTTATACACATGAAAAATTTTTTCGGTTTTTCCGGCCGACGGTTTACTGGAAATAACCACATCCTGATACGCTTCATCATCTTGAAACTTGGCTAAATGTCCTGTGATCACATCTTCGATTTTCGGCAGAATTTCACTTCTGTAATCATCTTCAATGACCGGAGAGATTTTGCTGCCGAATTTTAAAAATGATTGATTTTCAGCATCACCGAGAAGCTGCTGCTGATACGATTGAAACAGTAATTCAGGCTCCCGCCCTGCCTTCTCTTCTCCCGGCAGGGCATGTTCATCATAAAAAGCGGTGTAATCATTCTGCTCAAGACTGCTCGACTGTCCTGAAGGCTTGTCTGTCATCAAAGCAGCCGGAGGAGACACGAGACCGAACGTTACAATGGTAAACAGAACCACAAGGGTCTTTTTCATCCACAATTTCATGACAGATTGTTCCCCTCTGTTTTATTGTCCTCTTTTCCTTTATTTTAGCATAGATGAAAGCGCGGCGTCATGTCCGGCAGCGTATTATCATGCAATATGGGAAATTGGTAACTGTGACCGAGCGGATAAACCGCTTACAATAAGAAGGAGAAAAAGGAGGGGATGAGATGATTAACGCTTTATTTGCGACTGTATCACTTCTCACGCTGCTTTATTTTGTCGTTATGGAAATCACTGATTAACGAAAAAGAAGCCCATGATATCATGAGCTTACATGGATGACACCGAAGTGGAAAAGCGCCGTCTTTCTTTTCAGCACCTTGAAGCCGTATCGTTCAAACCGCGGGCTTTTCCAATGGTCTTTAAGCACTACGCATTTTTTCGCCGCCCGGACGGCTTGCGTGATGCACTCTTCGTTAAAACCCTCTTCTGCCAGCGCGCGGAGCGGTGCAATGCCGTCTGACGTTTCAACAGGTTCGTGAAACATCGGGTCAAAATAAATGACATCTACCGATGAATCAGGAAGCTCCCGCAAATAATCGGCGCAGTCGGCATGTTTGACCTGAATGCGTTTCATGGCGGTTTGGAGCTGCTCCATTCCGGTTTCCCACGTTTGAAGTCCTGTTTCAACAAGCAATGAGACAAGCTTGTTTTTCTCCAGGCCGATAACTTGTCCGCTTTTTCCGACTGCCAGGCTTGCCAAAATCGCATCAGATGCCAGGCCGAGCGTACAATCTAAAAAGGAATCCCCCTCGCGTAATCCGGCTGCTTTTAACAACGGCTCGGCTTCCCCTCTCAAAAACCGCTTTGCACGGAACATCGCTGTATTCGGGTGAAAAAAGAACTTCTTCCCTTGCTTCGTGTAAAGTTCGAACCGTTCCTTTCCGATGACTAAAAGATCACCAGCCGCTCGTTCCAGCATTTTTTCAATGGGCTGTTTATTGCGGCTGCAGTAAGTGTCACCCAGCCTGACACTGAGTGACTGCGCTGTGTGTATCGTATATTCGCTTGGTCTGTAACTCGTTGTGATCATTTTTTTCTCCAAAAAGAAAATGCCCGGAAATCGGGCATTTCAGCAGTGCGCATCGAAGGCATCCGTCAGATTTTTCATAATTTCCTCCATGTCATGCCCTTCAATTTCGTGGCGGGGAATAAAATGAACGACCTCTTTCCCTTTTAACAGCGCCATTGATGGCGATGAAGGTTCCTGCCCCGTAAAATATTCACGCATTTTTGCAGTTGCGTCTTTATCTTGACCGGCAAATACGGTAACCGTATGATCAGGCGCTTTTTCATGCTGTAAAACAGCCTGAGTCGCAGCCGGACGGGCAAGACCGGCTGCACAGCCGCACACGGAGTTGACAACGACCAATGTCGTGCCCTCTGCCTGTTCCATAAAACTTTCTACTTCTTCAGCAGTCGTTAATTCCTGAAAACCCGCACCCGTCAGCTCACGGCGCATCGGCACGACCAGCTGGCGCATATATTCTTCATAAGCCATTGACATAAAAAAGCCCCCTCTAAAATCCTTATATGAAGTCAAGGATACTATAGAGGGGGCCGGAATTCAATTGTTCAGGCCTCTGTTTTATATTTTCATGATTCCGCCTGTATTGGCGCTTGTTACGAGTTTGGAATACCGGGCCAGATATCCTGTTTTTACTTTCGGCTCGAAGCCTTTCCATTCGGCCTTGCGTTTTTCCCATTCTTCTTCAGGCACTTGTACGTCCAAAATCCGTTTTTCTATGTCAACGATGACATGGTCGCCGTTTTCTACGAATGCGAGCGGGCCGCCTTCAGCCGCTTCAGGCGATACGTGCCCGATTGAAAGGCCCCGGGACGCTCCTGAAAAACGGCCGTCTGTAATAAGCGCCACTTTCGGGCCAAGCCCCATTCCGACAATCTGAGACGTCGGAGCAAGCATCTCCGGCATGCCCGGGCCGCCCTTTGGCCCTTCATAACGGATAATGACAACATCTCCTTCTTTTACTTTGCGGTTTATAATGCCTTCAAGCGCGGCATCCTGAGAATCAAAGACGACAGCGGGACCTTCATGTCTTGTAATCCCGTCCTGTACGCCGCCTGTTTTGATAATGGCGCCGTCCGGAGCCAGATTCCCAAACAGGACGGCCAAACCGCCTTTTTCGGTAAACGGATTGTCAAGCGGATGAATCACGTCATAATCCTTTACTTCATGACCCGCAATTGTTTCTCCGAGTGTGCGGCCTGTTACAGTCAGCGCGTCAAGATGAAGCGCCCCTTCTTTTTTCGCCAATTCATTAAGGGCCGCCGAGACTCCGCCCGCTTCGTGCAGATCTTCAATGAAGACGTCCGAGGCCGGCGCTAATTTCGATAAGTGAGGCACTCGTTCAGCCACTTCGTTAATGCGTTCTAAAGAGTACTCAACCCCAGCTTCATTGGCAAGCGCAAGCGTATGTAGCACTGTGTTGGTTGAGCCGCCGAGAGCCATGTCTAACGCAAACGCGTTGTCAATCGCTTTTTCGGTGACAATATCACGCGGCTTAATGTCTTTTTTGATGGTCTCCATCAATTGGGCCGCTGATTTTCTCACAAACTCTCTTCTCTCCGGTGAAGTTGCCAGAATTGTTCCGTTTCCCGGAAGCGCCAGACCGAGCGCTTCAGACAGACAGTTCATGGAGTTTGCTGTAAACATGCCTGAACAAGATCCGCACGTCGGACAGCCGAACTGTTCCAGCTCCTGCAGGTCGCTTTCACCGATTTTCCCGGCTTGATATGCGCCGACGCCTTCAAATACTGAAGAAAGCGAAATTTTGCGGCCGTCGCTTGTACGGCCGGCTGCCATCGGCCCCCCGCTGACAAAAATGGTCGGAATATTAATCCGCATAGCCGCCATCAGCATCCCCGGCGTAATTTTGTCGCAGTTCGGAATGCAGACCATTCCGTCAAACCAGTGCGCCGAGACGACCGTTTCAACTGAATCGGCAATGATTTCACGGCTCGGCAGCGAATATCTCATGCCGATATGTCCCATCGCGATTCCGTCATCTACTCCGATCGTATTAAATTCAAAAGGCACACCGCCCGCTTCCCTGATTGCTTCTTTTACGATTTTTCCAAATTCCTGCAGGTGAACATGCCCGGGAACGATATCGATGTATGAATTACAGACCGCGATAAACGGCTTGCCGAAGTCTTCTTCTTTTACGCCGGCAGCGCGAAGAAGGCTGCGGTGCGGCGCTCTGTCAATTCCCTGTGTGATCATGTTGCTGCGTAATTCTGCCATGGTGATCCCCCTACTGTTTTTAGACTGTGCATTATTTTTAAAATTTTCAGTTTATTATAGGGTGCGTTCTGCAAATTACCTGTTTACAGTGTCTTTGCCCTGTCTCGCTTTTCTATTCTTTCTGTATTTCGATAAAAACCCTCCAACAATTAATATTGTACTTACTATATAGAGTTTTGAATCATTTTTCAACAATATTCTAAATAATTTTTATAAAAAGTGAATTCAAATAAAAAAGGTGCATGGCGCACCTTTTTGTTATAACTGTTCTTTTTTTCTGCTTTCAGTCATCTGTTTCCAGACTGAACCTTTCGCCTCTTCTCCGTGCTCAATCCGTTCAATCGCCATTTTGACTTGCAGGCTGACTTCGAATTCCGGATCGTCTTCCGCCGCTTTTAATGCTTCCAGCGCGCTTTCATCGCCGACTTCATATAAAAACATGGCCGCGCGCCAGCGCACGAGCTTGCTTGAGTCACTGAGCGATTTCATCATAGCCGGGATGGCGCTCGCATCGCCGAGATCCGACAGACAGTCACCCGCCGTCCTTCTGACCGTCACCGTTTTGTCTTCAAGCGCTTTGTATAACAGCGGAAGCACAGACGGCTTTTCGATCATTCCCAAATAAACGACGGCTTGTCTTCTGATCGAAGTCTTCGGATCATGCAGCGCCTTTTCCAATACTGGTAAATCGTCTTCATCCGGATCCATTTGCTCAAGATGGGCATAGCGCTGTTTCCAGTCTTCATCATCGAGCATTTCCAAAGTCACTTTATAAGCTTTCCGCTGCACTGCCGGTTTGGCCTCACCCTTTTGCTGTGCGGCTGCTTCTGTCAGGCGTTTGAGCCGCTCATCACTGTAGGCGGCCTGAAGCTCTTCTGTGACATCGTGTCCGATTTCGGTAAAATCCCCGAAGCGCACGCCTTGTTCTTTCCAAGCCCGCTCAAATACAACATTTGAAGCTTCGGAACGCAGCTTTAAGATGGCTTCTTGGAAACGTTCCGGAAGGCCGAAGCGCTCTTCACGTTCGCCGTCCGTCAATTTGACCTGCATCGGGATTCCGCTGAACATTTGTACGAAAACCTTCACTTCACCGAACGATTCCTGTTCAGAACGGCTCTCAGACTGCTCCGTATGTTCCATTCCGAAAGCGGAACGGACCTGAGGCAGAATGTCCTTCCAGTCAAAACGGGCGTTTCTCTCCACAGCCAGGAAATCGGCAACGTGATAAACGCCCTTTACTCCTTCAATGTTTAAAATATCACGTACGACGGCCGGAGCATCATCTGCCTGATCGGGCTTGTAATTGTTGCTTTTCCCCGCCGGAAGCTCTTCAGTCAAAATCACTTTCATCGTGTTCGGACTCGGCGTCGGTTCTATTGATTTAATCTTCATATTGGTCCTCCTATGCGCAATCTGACACTTATTCTAACATAGTCGGCACAAGCGTTCTATTGCGCCGCTTAGCTTTTGCCGATGCCGGCCTCTTTTTGGATACGGGCGGCGAACTGCAAAAGAAATTGATGCCGCTCCTCTGCTAAACCGGCCCCCGCTTTTGTATTCATTAAGCCTTTAAGCTTGATTAATTTATCCTCTATATGGGCCAGCACACTTGTTTGAGTTCCGTACATCGGGTGACCCTTCGCGCCGGCAAACATAAAAGCCCTGCCGATGCCCGCTGCGCCGATCGCATCAAGCATGTCTGCATCCTGAACAACTTTCCCCTCCAATGAAAGCGGCCGCTTTTTCAGCAGTTCCCTGTGTCTGAATGACATTCTCGTGATAATATCCGTGATCTCCTGAATGGGGCCATCCGCGATGTTGAAAGCAGCCAGCCGTTCTGTCACTTCGCCTGCCGTCAGCCTTTCGCTTTTTTCGAGCTTGGCGTCAATCAGATCATGAACCAGCGCGGCCGTCTCAGTGACAAATAAGTCGGCGCCTTCTTCTTTTGCCATATAAACAGAAAGTGTTGCGACCCGGGAAATATGAAGCCAGTCATGGCCCGTTCGTTCATTGATAAGCTTGTCTCTGACCCAATTCCTGACGCTTTCCAGCTGCTCTTTTTCGTTCACCGTATCACCTCTTATCGGGCCAAAAGCCTCTGCACCGTATCTTCAAGCTCTTTTGGGTTGACGTTCGGTGAAAAACGCCCGGTGACTTCACCGTTTCGGTCCACGATAAACTTAGTGAAATTCCATTTGACCGCTTTTGTGCCGAGCATCCCCTTCGCCTGTTCCGTCAGATATGTGAAGAGAGGATGAGCGTCTGCTCCATTGACATCAACTTTCGCAAACATCGGGAATGTGACTCCGTAGTTTTTCACACAGAACTCTTGAATTTCCGCTTCGTTTCCAGGTTCTTGGTTCATGAATTGGTTGCAGGGAAATCCTAATATTTCAAGACCTTCCTCCCGATATGTATCATAGAGCTCCTGAAGCTGCTTGAGCTGGGATGTGAACCCGCATTTGCTTGCTGTATTCACAATGATCATCACCTTGCCTCTGTAAGCCGATAGTGTCATGTCTTCGCCTGTTATGGTCCGTACGTTTATATCGTAAATTGTCATCTGCGGCCCTCCTTTTTACATTCTTCATTTATTTTACCTGTTTTACACTGCAAAACAAACGGTAACCGCTTTTTCCTTCCACTTAACGGAAAACGTTTTTTTCGAGGAACCAAACGGCTCTTTACCCGTCATAATAAAGAGCCGCTCCGAATTTATGCCCATTTGCCGCTTTTATCCCTGTCATTATGCGTTAAATACGGTTTATTACGCCGGGATGGATTGAAAAATGGCTTAAAAATTTCTATAATGAAGAAAATTAACGGGGAATAACGGAGGTGGCATGTTGCCTATTAATATACCAAATCACCTGCCCGCTAAGCAGGTGCTTGAAAGTGAACACATCTTTGTAATGGATGAAAGCCGGGCTTTTCATCAGGATATCCGGCCGCAGAAGATCGTGATTTTAAATCTGATGCCGAAAAAAATCCAAACGGAAACCCAGCTCCTCAGGATGCTTGGGAATTCACCTTTACAAGTTCACTTTACGTTCTTAATTCCGAGCACACATACTCCAAAAAATACGGCAAGGCAGCATCTGGATGAATTTTATACGGATTTTTCCAGCATCCGCCACAAACGGTTTGACGGAATGATTATTACCGGGGCTCCGATTGAGCACCTGCCGTTTGAAGATGTTTCTTACTGGGAAGAATTGAAGGAAATCATGGAATGGAGCAAAACGAACGTCACTTCAACACTCCATATCTGCTGGGGCGCTCAAGCCGGTTTATACTATCATTACGGCATTGAGAAAGTGGAGCTGCCGAAAAAAATCTTCGGTGTGTTTGAGCATACCGTTCTTAAAAAACATGAGAGATTGGTAAGAGGATTTGACGAGCTATACTATGTGCCCCACTCACGGCATACAGATATTAATACGGAGCAGCTGCAATCGGCTTCGGATCTGGATGTGCTCAGCGTTTCAGAGGAAGCGGGGGTCTGTTTAATCGTTTCAAAAGACGAAAAACAGATTTTCTTAACGGGTCATCCGGAATATGATACCGATACGCTGCTTCAGGAGTATGAGAGAGACATAGAGAGAAATCTTTCAAACGTAGAAGCTCCTAAGCACTATTTTGCGCCCGGCGGGAAAGAACCTGTTAACCGCTGGAAAGCTCATGCAACGTTATTGTTTATGAATTGGCTGAATTATTACGTATATCAGGAAACTCCGTATGAATGGGATTAATTTTTGTTTTGAGTGATACGGTGACAAAAATATGATAAAATACTCTTGATTCAGTATGCGTATAACAAAACTTTAAAATAATGGAACATATCAATTAAATTTAGTTTAAATATGTTGCCGCGCTTATTATAAAATGATGCACTTGTGTTATGTTTATCTATAGACAATAACTCCTTACGATGCATGAAGCTTGCTTGTTGTTGATTACATTGAGGTGAATTTACTTGAATACCAATAAAAAAGTATTAATTTTGACTGCAAATTACGGAAACGGGCATGTTCAAGTGGCCAAAACGCTCTACGAACAATGTCTGCGTCTCGGCTTAGATGTGACGGTTTCCAATTTGTATCAAGAGTCAAATCCGATTGTTTCAGAGGTTACTCAATACCTTTATTTAAAAAGCTTCTCAATCGGAAAACAGTTTTATCGTTTGTTTTATTACGGAGTTGACAAAATCTATAATAAACGCAAATTCAATATTTATTTTAAAATGGGAAATAAACGTTTAGGCCAGCTCGTCGAAGAGCATAAGCCGGACATTATTATCAATACATTTCCGATGATTGTCGTACCGGAATACAGACGGAGAACCGGAAAAGTGATCCCGACGTTCAACGTTATGACCGATTTCTGCCTTCACAAAATCTGGGTTCATGAAAATGTTGATAAATATTATGTCGCCACAGATTACGTGAAGGAAAAACTGATTGAAATCGGCACTCACCCGAACAACGTAAAGATTACGGGCATTCCCATCAGGCCTCAATTCGAGGAATCGATGCCGAAAGAGCCGATTTATAAAAAATACAATCTCTCTCCCGACAAAAAAGTTCTTCTTATTATGGCGGGAGCGCATGGTGTGCTGAAAAACGTAAAAGAACTGTGCGAAAATCTCGTTCATGACGATCAGGTGCAGGTTGTGGTGGTATGCGGCAAAAACAGCTCGCTGAAAGAATCCCTCAGCAGCTTGGAAGGTGACAATGCCGACCGGCTGAAAGTGCTGGGCTATGTAGAAAGAATTGACGAGCTGTTCCGTATTACGGACTGCATGATCACGAAACCGGGCGGCATCACACTGACGGAAGCGACGGCGATCGGAGTACCCGTTATTTTGTACAAACCGGTTCCCGGACAGGAAAAAGAAAATGCCATTTTCTTTGAAGATCGCGGTGCGGCTGTCGTGGTCAACCGCCACGAAGAAATTTTAGAGTCTGTCACCTCCCTTCTTGCGGATGAGGAGAAGCTGAACCGGATGAAGGACAATATTAAAAGCCTTCACCTCCCCAACTCTTCTGAAGTCATTTTGCAGGACATTATAAAAGAATCTGAAATGATGGCCGGGAAGGCGGATATGGCATTATCGTAAAAGAAAAGCACACGAACGATTCGTGTGCTTTTTGTTTTTTTCCGGTTAAGCTTTGTTACTGGAAAAATAAAGATAAAAAATAGGGAGCTGCCGCTTGACGCCCGCTCCCATATGGTGTATAGTTGAACCATCATTTAACAACGTTTACATACGTACGGTTGGATGATGACAAAATTTTTTTTAGCACGAAGGTGCTACAGTACTAGGAGGAATTAAGCAATATGCAAAACGGTAAAGTAAAATGGTTCAACAACGAAAAAGGATTCGGCTTCATCGAAGTTGAAGGCGGAGACGACGTATTTGTTCACTTCACTGCTATCGAAGGAGAAGGATACAAATCATTAGAAGAAGGACAAGAAGTTTCTTTTGAAATTGTCGAAGGTAATCGTGGACCTCAAGCTTCTAATGTTGTAAAACTCTAAACTCAATACATGTTGATCAGATGACAAATAGAGGAGAGGCGTATGCCTCTCCTATTTGATTGCCGTCTGAATCTCAATGGCGACAAGATTCTGCTTGCAGCGCTGCTCGATTTCTTCAATTTGTTTCTCCATTGACGGCATTCCTTTTTTTGCCATTTCCGCTAAACTTCCCAAATCACCGTATATTTCTTTAAATGTCTGCTGAAGGATTGTTTTTAAATCTTTATCATTCACGGCTGGTTTTTCCCTTCTCTCCCAAGATACCCTGAATAATAGTAAATTAGCCCTAATTAATCAGGTTCAATAGTTATATCGGCTTATTTTCTATATTTTTTTCTATTTTCCGTACATATTTCAAAAAAAAATCTCCAAACTATTTGCGGAGGTGTTTTTTAATGGACTCTGAATTTTTTCCAAACGGACTGACGGATAAACGCCAGCTTGAATTAGCGGTGGAAACGGCCCAGAAAACAACGGGAGCGGCTACCCGGGGCCAAAATTCAACTTTGGTGGAATCTGCGCACCAGGCGATTCAGGATGCCAGAACGATGTCACAATCCAGTGAACTGCAGGCTCTCGACCAGGATTTTCTGCAAAAGCAGCGAATGCTTCTCGACGATTGCCAGCATCAGCTCGATGAATTCGAAAAATAAAACCGCAGAAGCTGCGGTTTTATTTTTTATTGATTTGTCAGCACCTTGCCGTAGGCTTTCAGCTTCTCCCCCACCGTGCATTGGTTGATGCAGAAAGAATGAGCGTGCGTTTTTCCAAACTCTTTGCGGAAATGCTTTTTTACGAAACAGTCTTTGCAATATTCATCCTGAAGCTCTGTCAATTCTTTATAAATGCTTTTTTTATCCAATATCAGTCATCTCCGTTACCTTCTAATGTTATGCGGCTTTCAATCTGCCGGTCCGAGAGAATTTTTCTGGCAAGGTCATCCGCTTCTTGATTTTCCTTTCTGTTTACGGCTTCATATGTCGGTGTCAGCTTTAAGGATTCGAGCAGCGCTTCAATTTTATCCAGCCATTCGTTTTGCGTTTCATCATAACACGGCCAGCTGCCGTCAAGCTGATGTAAAACGACGAGGGAATCCCCTCTTATCGTGATTGAATTTCTGCTTGCGCCAAGTTCCTGCACTTCCTTAAGCGCTTCGTACAAAGCGGCATATTCAGCCTCATTGTTCGTCTGAAGCGTTAAGCTTTTGTTTTTCCGTATGCGGTGCCGCTTGCCGCCGAGAGAATAATACACGACAATTCCGAGTCCGGCGCGTCCGCTTGTTTTGTCAAAGCCGCCGTCGAAATACACTGTAATGTCGTCGGGTTCGTGCGCAAGTTCTTCAGTAAGCTTTTCTAATTCTTTAAGCGTCCAGCTCGCGCCTTTTTCATCCTCAAAATAAATGTCTTTTATATAAGGAAAGCGGCTGACTTCTCTTGCAAGCATGCGCGCTTTCGGAACGGTCAGCCAATCTTCGGAAAAAAACGCGACGGGGCCTGTTCCTTTTGCTTCTATTTCGATATACGGCTTAAGATTCATTGAAATCACCTTACCATTCATTAGTTGACGGGCGTGTGCTATAATCAAACCATTCTCAAATTGAAAGGAAGTCAGCAGGTTTTGTTTAACGATGTGTTATGGATCTTATTTGCGGTCATTCATTTTATCATTGTTCTTCTGTTTTATAAAGGATTTGGCAAAACGGGCCTATTCGTATGGATCGGTTTCGCCACGGTGTGCGCCAACTTGCAGGTTGTCAAAACAGTCGAGCTGTTCGGGCTTACGGCGACACTGGGAAATATCATGTACGGCACCGTTTTCTTCGCAACGGATGTGCTGAATGAAAAATACGGTCCCAGGGAAGCGCGCAAAGCCGTCTGGCTCGGGTTTTCCACTCTGCTCGCTTTGACATGCGCCATGCAGGGGGCTCTTTTATATAAACCGGCTGCGTCAGATATCGCACAGCCGGCCCTTGAGACGATTTTCGGTTTTCTGCCGCGTGTTGCGCTCGGAAGCCTCTTGGCTTTTATTTTCAGCCAAACGATAGATGTTTATGTATATTCAGCCATTCGGAGAATCTTTCCTTCAGACAGGCTTCTCTGGCTCAGAAACAGCGGAAGCACGGCGCTCAGCCAGCTCCTGGATACATTTATCTTCACTGCCGTGGCCTTTATCGGCGTTTATTCCGCGGGAGTATGGTTCAGCATCTTCATTTCAACTTACCTGATTAAATTTGCGGTATCACTCATTTCTGTCCCTTATGCGTATGCGGCAAAACGAATGACACCGAATGGAGAGTGACGGATGATGCCCGCTGAAATTTATGTAGACGGTGCAAGCGCCGGAAACCCGGGCCCGTCCGGTATCGGTATTTTTATTAAACATGACGGGAAAACAGAATCTTTCTCAATTCCGATCGGCGACCATTCAAATCAGGAAGCTGAATTTCTCGCTTTAATTGAAGGAATGAAGCTGTGTGCCGCCCGCGGATTTGAGTCCGTGTCATTTCGGACGGATTCGGATATCGTGGAGCGGGCCGCAGATCTTGAAGCGGTTAAAAACAAGGCTTTCCAGCCGTTTGTGGACGAAATCATCCGCTTAAAGGCCGGATTTCCATTGTTTTTCATTAAGTGGATTCCCGGCAGACAAAACCAAACAGCCGATCAGCTCGCAAAAAAAGCGATTCGGCTGAATAAATAACCGGAATGAAATTGCGTCTCACTGTTCATCCTATAAATGAGGTGAACAGCTATGAGAAAAGAAAATAAAGGCCGGCTGACCGGGGGCGTGAATCCTCAGGGAAATATGGAAGGAAACGCGCATAAAGACCCGAAATCAGCCCTTGAAAACAACGCAAAAAAAAGCAATACAAAACGCTAGAGGGATCAGCTGATCTCTCTGGCGTTCAGCTTTTCGAGCATTCTTTCAATTCCTTTTATCTGATGGCGTCTGAGCATTAAGGATGCTTCTTCCATCTTCAATGAAAAAAGTGCTTCTTCAAGCGTACAGACTAACGGCACCTCGCAATGTATTTCAGCAAGCTGCCTTGACAGCTCCAATTCTTTCAAGCTTTGCTGAATTTTCGTTTGCTGGCCCTTCGGCAAGAGAGCGAGGCTTTCTAATAACCGGTCTATGTTTTGATATTCACGGATCAGCTTGTACGCCGTTTTTTCCCCGATCCCTTTAACGCCGGGATAGTTATCGCTCGTGTCTCCCATCAGCGCCTTAATGTCAATCAGCGCTTTTGCCGGAACTCCCGTTTCTTCTCTGAATATCTCATCTGTATATACCTTATAATTGCCGATACCCTTTTGCAGCAGCGCTACTTGAACTTGATGATTCAGCAGTTGAAGCAGATCTTTATCACCCGTTACAATCGTAATTTCCGCTTCCCCGGAAAATAGGGCAGAAAGCGTACCGATACAGTCATCCGCTTCATAGCCTTTTATGCCGATGTTTAAAAAACCGAGCTCTCGCGCTGCTTCTTTCGCCAGATCAAATTGCGGAATCAGCTCTAGCGGCGGTTCGCTTCTGTTGGCCTTATAATCTTGAAACAAATCATTGCGGTACGTTTTGCTTCCCATATCCCAGCAGCAGACGACATGTGTGGGCTGAAACGTATCAACCGCCGTAATAAGATGCTTTAAAAAACCGTTGACGCCGTTTGTGGGAATTCCGTTTTCATTTATCATAAAATTGCGATGAACGGCCGTCGCGAAAAACGAGCGGAATAAAAGCGCCATGCCGTCAACGAGCAGTAATTTGTTATTCATATATCGAAACTCCTTTTTATTCAATGTTCCTATTTTACCAAAGAAGGCGGTAAAAAAACAGCATCCCCCCATTTGGAAGATGCTGCCGTCACGTTACTCACCGTGTCTTTTATTGCTTGCCATCAGCTTTTCAGCTTCACGGCCGGCATAAGAATCAAATTTCTGTCCGAAGCCGTTTTTCTTTTTGGCATTGTTGTTCTGCTGAGCATTTCTGTTTCCCAGTTTTGTTCTGCCCATGGTCATATCCCCCTTTAGAGAAGATACGGATAGTATGTACAGCAAGCGCTGATGACACACGCGGCAGGTTCATCCATTACTGTCTGCTGACGAATTCTTTCACCATCTCTTCACTTACGAATCGTCTTTGCGGCACGATGCCCTTTTTCGCCAGCTGGTTCATTTTTGCGGTGATGCCATTGATGGCATCTGTCGTGAACGGTTTATTCTGTCTGCATTTTACAACGGCTTCTTCAATGGCCTGTTCACGCTCATAATCAAGCTGTACAAATGTTTTGACGTGCTGATGCTGTTTTGCGGAATGTGCTGAAATTGCTTTATGGACTTCTGACATAAAAGGTTTCATCTCGCTTTTTTTCATTTTAGTCTACCACGACTGATATCTGCCCGCCAACCGGATTTTTAAATTTTCAGCATTTCATCTTTCTTTTTCCATGCTTTTTCGGCTTCGTAAAGGTGTTCAATCTCCCTCGCACTCGTATTTTCCGCAAGACCTTGTAAATAAGTGTCCCGCTGCTCGCGGATCTGGGACAGGCTTTTATCCGCCATGTCTTCTTGCAGACGGCGCACCTGCTCAGTATATCGCTCTGAAAGGCTTTCTTTCTCCTGCTCAAGCCACTTTTCTGTGACTTTTTGCAGGCTGAGCCTGAGCCCTTCCACAAACGCTGCTTTTCCGTTCTGTTCAAAAAACTGCTTCGGCGATTTAACTTCTTTTATGTGATGTGTGAATACCGAGACGTCAATGACCGGAGCGACCTCTTTCAGCTGAACGGCAAATTCGTTTTCACCGCTGACATAAATGGAGAAATCTCCGTCTTCCATAAGCTTCTTCTGACAGTTTTCCATCCATTCCTCAGTCATATGGCGCTCAATAAAACCGGTCATCCGGATATCGAGCGTTTTCAGCTCTTGAATATATTCAAAACGGAATTCCTTGAGCGCTTCATTCAGCGCCGCTGATATATTTTGTTTCCAATCACCGTTTTGAAGACCCGGATGGAAGGCAGTTTTCAGCATATCATTCGCATAAAACGTCAGGCGATGTTTAATGTGATAGAGCTGTTCTTCCGTATCTTTCATCACTTTTCGAATGATGACCTCAGACGTACGGCGCTTTGAAATGTCACCGAGAGCTTTTTCATAGGAAGACTCCAGACGCTGTTTCTTTTTCTCTTTTTCTTCTGCCGACTGGTGAAGAGATTCGTGAAGCTGTTCCACCATACCGCACAATTTGTCCGCCTCTGTTTTCAGCTGGGCGCAGCTGGCCCTCATTACATCTTCCTCAATAAAGTGCTCAAGCCCGGTTCTTACATCAGAGAACCTGTTATAAAAAGCTTCTTTTTTACCCGCAAGCTCTTCTTTACTTGAGACATGATATAATTTCGGCCGGTTAATTCCCTCTTTTGAGAGTTCTGAGCGGACATAGTCTTTGACGGTTTCCAGCTCGCTTTCGGTTTTGGCCAGATCGGCGGCGTTAATGACAAAAAACATTTTATCCATGCCGAATGCTTCTTTGACGAGGCCGAGTTTCTTCAGAAAAGACCTGTCTCCTTTTGAAAAAGAATGCTGATAGTACGTCATATAAAAGAACGCGTCAGCATCTTTTATATATTGAAAGGCAAGTTCCGTATGGCGCTTATTGATACTGCTTGCTCCCGGCGTATCAACAATGGTGATGCCTTTTTGCGTGAGAGGCGAATCATAATAGACGGTGACTTCTTTTACGCAGCAGGCCGTTTTTTCTTCGGCTGCGTACGGTTTTACATCTTCAACCGGCACCGTCAGTGTCAGCCTTTGACGGATCTGTTCTTCATACGTATCAAACGCCTGCAGCATCGTCTGAATCACAGGAATAAGTTCACCCGGAACTTTTCCCTTTTTAATGGCATAATTCCATCTCTCTTTCAGTGAACGCCCCTTTACGTCAGCGTCTTTCAGCTCAGTCAGCTGAAGCATTTCAGCGTCCAGCTCCTCCTCCGTTTTAAAAACGATCTCCGCAGATTTATGCGGTTTGCCGTCTTGCGGTTTCGTTATTTTGTTGATCGTAGCCGTTGTGGGCGTCGGAGATGACGGAAGCACGTATTCACCGACAAGCGCATTTGCAAATGATGATTTACCGGAACTGAATCCGCCGAATAACGCCAAGGTAAACTGGCGGTTTTCAAGCCGCTCAATCCTGCTTCGAAAGGCTTCTGCCTGTTTTCCTAATATGCTTGAGGATTCAAGAATCCCGGCAAGCTCATAGAACCGATCAGTCTGCTCTTTTATAGGAAGTTCCTTCATCGCATTTTTTTCGGGCTTGCTTACTTCATGCCGTCCAGCCTCTTTTGGTTTCTCTTTTTGGACGGGCGCTTTTGCAAGGCGTTTTTTTCGCGTATACCAGTCGCCGTTTCCCGTATCACAGGTCAATTCTTCTTCCCACAAAGCGCGGACTCGGGCTGCTTTTTCCAAGGCATTGCGTTCTTCTTTTGCCGATTGCGCGAGCTCATCCCTTATTTTCTTTTCTTTTTCGAGCCGGTTTTTCAAGTTCTCAATGAGCGGTCCGTTTTTTGTCTGAACATAAGCGGTCAGCTCCTCAATGAGTTCCGCTGTCTGTCTTTTGGCTTCCCTTCTGATCATTTCAGCGAGGTCTTTCGTATAAGTTAATACGTATTCAGATGAAAAGGCCGCTCCCTGCTTAAGGGCCTGAGCGGTGATATCATCAGAAAGCGGTGTGCGGTACGCCTGGATTTTCCTGATCAGTTCGTCCGAATCCGCTTCATACCGCTTGGCCGCTTTCGTAAATGTGTCGATAATATGCCAATCCGCTTCCCCTTCCGTTCTTTTTTTAATATCGGCAAAAAATTCAGCATGCCTTCTTTCTTTTTCCGAAGCCGTTTTCGCTTTTGAAAAGAATAACCCGGTTTTAAATGAGGGCTGCTGTGATTCAATATAAGCAGATGCAAGCTCCCTCATCTCAAAGGGTGTCAGATTAGCGTTTTGCAATATGTTCTGCACGTCTTTTCTGATGTCTTTCTCTGCTGTTTCAGCCTGTTGAACGGCTTTTTTAAGCTCATCTTCAACAGAACGGACAAGTGCTTCTTGTTTGTCAAACTGCTCTCCGCTGCCGTTTTTATCATCTTTTATGAGCATCTCTGTATGCTCTTTGACTAAGTGTGCGACTTTTCTCTCCGTTAAGGACCATAAATTTGTTTTTGCCTGCTGTTTCAGCTTCTGCAGATGTTTTTTCAGCTGTTCCATGCCGTTTAAAGGATGGTCAGGCTCAGTGACAGACGTAAAGAAAAGCGATTCTTTCGGTATTCCCGCGCCTTCAAGCATATCTTCCACCTGCCTGCGGTACTCTTCAAACTTCGTTTCAGTTTCATCATGTCTGTCAATTTGGTTGACGATCAGAAACAAATTCGGAATACGGTCCTTGATGGAGCTGAGAAACAGCATATTTTCTTCTGAATGAACGTGATTATAATGAACGACGTAAAATAAAGCGTCAGCCTGATGCAGAACCGAAGCGGCAGATAAAAAATGCGCTTCGTCCGTCGAATCAATTCCCGGTGTGTCAATGTAGGCCGCGTAAGGCTCTGACTCCTTAAAGCCGGCATAGACTTCCACCGTCTCAATTTGCTCACCATCTTTACAGAATTGCTGCACTTGTTCTTTATCGTAACTTCCTTTGATCTCTGCATAAGCCCCGTCCGTCGTATGAAGCACGACTTTATCTTCACCGTGCCGGATGACAACGAGGTTGGCGCTTGTAGGAATCGGGCTTGTCGGCAGTATGTCTTCACCGAGCAATGTGTTTAATAAAGAGGACTTTCCGGCCGAATAATGCCCGGTAAACGCGATATAAACCTCTTCATCAGCCGCTTTTTTCATAATGGCCGCGAGCTGATCGGCCCGTTTTTTATCCTGATGATCCAAAAATTGTGCGTATAAGGCACCCGTTCTGCTGAAAATCTCCCTGTTATGGCGTTCTTCTTCTGTCATGTGTCTTTACCCCTTTGTGTCTGTCGCATCAAATGACGTTTTCATTTTTAGAAAGCTCTGAAAAAAACCTCTCCCCCATTTTACACAAGAATGGCACACTTTTCTTCAGGAAACGCAAAAAAGCCGCCGATATCGGCAGCTGATAAAGAAAAAACACCCGCGGCAGGAAAAACCGCAGATGTTTAAGAAGACATCGATTTATTCGAAACTTTTTTCAATACGAAACCAATTAAAACACTGTATGTACAAACGGCTGCAAATAAAAATAACATTGTCATTTTCGGCACCACCTTGAATGAGAATCATTTTCATATTTACATCTTATCATGAGTGAGAATGATTTTCAATCTCTATTTTGCGGTGTTTTCTTCTAGCGCTTTCTCTTCGGCGCGAATCCTCACAGTGAGCATGCAGGCATTGAGAATCGAAAAGAGAAACAGTGTCCAATACGCTCCGTATAACAGCGGCAGAAAAATAAATTCTAAGATGACGACCGCGTAGTTCGGGTGTTTCATCCACCTGTACGGCCCCTTTCTGACAAGCTCCGCATCCGGCACGACAAGGATTTTCGTATTCCAATACCGTCCTAATGATAATAGCGCCCAATACCTGATCCCCTGTACAAATAAAATGATACATATAATTACAATTGTATTAAAAAAGAAAAGGAGTGTTTACAATGAAAATGAAAAAAACTTTAGCCGGCTCAGCCCTATCACTCGCTTTACTCTGTTCTGCCGCCCCTGCTTTTGCCGCAGGTCCTGCTGATACACCTTCTGCAGAAAGTAAAACGAAGGAAGTATCTGCTTTGGCGACGTTCATACTTAATGGTTCTGGCCCTGATTATCCTACTTCAATTTATCGGAATGGAATCACCTATAATTTAGACAACATCACCTTCCATGGTGCTGATGGCACTTGGACAGCCGTCTACAAAAGCTGATTTTTCATGACGCGGAATGTTTGTTCTAAGTAACAACTAAAAATAATCCGTATGTTACCGTGCAGATGAGAGAATAAATGATTGCTAACATGTATCTAAGAAGTGTCAAAATTGAAAATTATGACAGATTCTGTATTATCTCTTGCTCTACTTGTATCAGCATCTCCTGCTTTTGCAACTGCTGGACGGTATCAACAATTGGTATCTAAAAGGAGTTTCTTTCTGGAACGGAATCTGGTATGGGAATGATGAGCGCTGTTACGAATATGAAGGGGGCTCTGTCCCCTTTTTCTAGTTTCACTGACCTTAATAATTGATCCGATATATATGCCACTTTAGAAACTAATGGACAATTAGGCTACGAATTAAAAGATGACTGTAAACCATCAAAGATCTTAAAAATGTGATCGATCCAAAATGTCTTAACAAAGAGCCTCGGCCTCAAAAAGATGATCAAGCCAATATATTCGAGGAAATCAAAAAACACCAGACTCAGCACAAGCCAAAAAATCTTGAATAATTCGCTGATTAGTAAGCCTTTTGTTATTCAAAACCGAAGCCGAATCAGACCGTTAACCGCCGATCATTTTTTACCAAACCGGTTTACAAGAAACAAAAAAAGCATCTGAAGCAGATGCCTTTTTTCAATCGATATTGCGATGATGAAAAGAGTCGGTAATCCCCGTATTTTCCGACGAGGTCCTTGTATGCGCCTGAATATGCTTTTCAGCCGGCTATAAAATCATTGATTAATTGATCAGTCGTTAATATTGTGGCGAATTCATCATGCAATGTTGCCAGAGATATATTGTGAATAGTCTCTGCATCATAATATGTATCATTTTGGTCTCTCATTCCAAAGGCTGCTGTTGCATCTGAAATCAGGTATGTATCAAATCCTAAATTACCGCTCATCCTTGTGGTTGTTGAAACACAGTGCGGCGTAGTCAAGCCAGTGATTACGACAGTTGTTATATCATTTGCTTCTAAAAGCTCTTCCAGATTAGTACCAATAAAGCTGCTGTTTACTTTCTTGGTTATAATGACTTCTTTATCCATAGGTTTAACGATTTCCTTTATAGCAACCCCCTCATTTTTTGGATAAAATAAAGAACCAGGTTTATCAGAAATATGTTGTATGTATATGACTATCCATCCTTTTTCTCTCCATAATTTCAGTATTTTGCTGATATTTTCTTCCGCCTTTACGTTATTTCGTTCTCCCCACTTTTTATCATCAAAGGCTTTTTGTACATCCACAATGATTAAAGCTTTTTTCTTTTCTGCCATCAGATAACCTCCTATATTGAAAATTCTTATTTATAACATTTTAAATAAAGATTTTACTTTTGTACAATTGTTTCAGTGTTAAATTTCATATCGCACCTTCCCCGTTGGAAAAGCATTGAAATATCTAAAGCAAGCACTCACTCAAAAGCTGCAGATCACCAGAGGCCAGTAATATTCAACAGGGATATCCCAAATACAACTGTTAAGAATGGTGTTACTTATTACCTTAAGAAAGTAGAGATAATCGAAGGGTTCTATCGCGCAACTTTTGAAGGATGGATTAATTAAAAGAAGGGGCTTTCCCTTCTTTTCACTCTCATTTGTAAGGATCCGTGCACAAAATACTCGTTCACGTACATATAGTCCGGGACGGTTTTTCGGTGAAATAAGGCGGATGCCGCATCACTCAATTTAGTTTCTTTTCAAACAATGAAAATAATAAATGAAAGAGGATGCCTCACAAAAAGTTCAGCAAACTTTCGGAAGCATCCTCGATCTGGATAAAATAAGATGTTATTTTAAAGAAAAACGGATAACTAACCCTCTTGAACCCTTGTCACATCAAGGGTTTTTTTCGTTTTAGGAATCATATTATAAACAATATTCAAAATCACGGCGGTAAAGCTTCCGGCGACGATTCCGTTTGTGGTCAGCAGATTTAAGTAAGACGGCAGGTGCTTAAACATATCGGGAACGACGGTTACACCGAGTCCCAATCCGACCGAACACGCGACGATCAGAAGATTTTCCTGCTTTTTAAAGTCAATTTGACTGAGCATTTTAATGCCGTAGGAAATGACCATGCCGAACATGGCCACCATCGCGCCTCCCAGCACCGAAGACGGGATGATGGTCGTGAAGGCTGCGATTTTCGGAAAAAGGCCGAAGAGCATTAAAAGTGCGCCCGTGACACCGATGACCGCGTTTTTCTTAATTCCCGTCAGTTGCACGAGGCCGACGTTTTGGGAATAAGCCGTGTACGGAAAAGCATTAAAAATGCCGCTGATGAATACCGCCAGGCCTTCCGCGCGGTAGCCTTTTGCTAAATCACGTTCAGACAGGCGCCGGTTTGTCAGGTCACCGAGAGCGAAATAGACGCCGGTTGACTCAACAAGGCTGACAATGGCAACGATGGACATCGTAATAATCGGTGCCGCATGAAATGTCGGCGTCCCGAAGTAAAACGGTTTAATCATCTGAATTGCGTCAGCATTCGCCACATTGTCAAATTGCACTTTTCCCATAAAATAAGCGATGGCCGTCCCGATGACAATGCCGATTAAAATCGAAATGGATTTCAAAAATCCTTTTGTAAACCGATAAAGCAGCACGATGATGACGAGCACCGTAAATCCGAGGGCAAGGTTAGACGGATCACCGAAATCCTCGCTGCCTTCCCCGCCGGCAATATGATTCATCGCGACCGGCATTAAGGTCATCCCGATAATCGTCACGACAGATCCGGTTACGACAGGCGGGAAAAACGATACGAGCTTACCGAAGAAAAACGACAGCAGAATGACAAGCAGACCCGATGCCAAAATGCTTCCGTAAATGGCTGAAATCCCGTACTCCTTACCGATGGAAATAATCGGCGCTACCGCGGTGAACGTACAGCCGAGCACAACGGGCAAGCCGATGCCGAAACATTTATTCCTCCATACTTGAAGCAGCGTAGCCGCCCCGCACATAAAAATATCAATTGATACGAGATATGTCAGCTGTTCTGCGTTCAGTCCCAATGCCGCTCCTACAATTAAAGGAACGACGACGGCGCCGGCATACATGGCAAGCACGTGCTGGATACCGAGGGAAAGTGTTTTGGCATAGCCGTTTTTCATGAGCGGACCTCCTGTACAAATGTCACTTTTCCGTCTTCAAGCGATTGAATTCTCGCCAGCGATTCGACCCGGCATCCTTTTTTCACCAGCTCATCTCTTCCCGGCTGAAATGACTTTTCAATGACGATTCCGATCCCGCAAACCTCTGCGCCTGCTTGTTTTACGATGGATAAAAGCCCTTCTGCCGCCTGTCCGTTCGCTAAAAAGTCGTCAATGATTAACACGCGGTCTTCTTTCGACAGATGATTTCCGGAGATTGCAATCTGACTTTCTGTTTTTTTCGTGAAAGAATAGACGGATGCCGTCAGCAGATCTTCCGTTAATGTGAGAGACTTCCTTTTTCTCGCAAAGATGACGGGAACGCCGAGTTCAAGGCCGGCCATCACCGCAGGGGCAATGCCCGAAGATTCAATTGTGACGATTTTGGTTATCTCGTCTTTTTCAAAACGGCGCGCAAATTCCCGGCCGATCTGCTGCATGAGAACCGGATCAATTTGATGGTTTAAAAAAGAATCCACTTTCAGCACTTGATCAGAAAGAACAATTCCGTCTTCTGCTATTTTTCGTTTTAATGCTTCCACAATGATTACCCCCGCTTATAAAAAATAAAAAAAGCATTGCCCGCTCTCAATAAAAAGAGCAAGCAATGCCGAATGATCTACACGCAACGGCCGAATAAAGCCGTTCCATTGCTCACTCATAGTCGGACATTTACGGTGACCGGTAGAAACTTGCGTGCCATATCCACGCGATTATATGAGTGTTCGTATGATATTAATCAAATTATAACAAGATACACTTCTTTTGCATAGTGAAATTTGAATATTTCCGAACTTTTACAAAGAATTGGTTTTCGATTATTCGTCTTTTTAGAATTTTTAGAAAAACACCCGGTGTATACCAGGTGTTTCGTTTATAAATATAAATTTGAATATTTACCGACGAGATACTCAATGAGATATTGAACGTTCAGCTCTTCTCCCGTTGCATCTTTTATGATGTCAAGCGGCATTTTGCGTCTTCCGTGCTGATGAACCTTTTCTGTCAGCCATTGTTTGATCGGCTCAAAATCGCCCCGTTCTATTAATTGGTCAAATTCAGGCAGATCGTCAAGCATGGTATGCTTCAGCTGTGCCGCATACATATATCCGAGCGCATAGGAAGGGAAATAGCCGAAATCGCCGCCCGCCCAATGTACGTCCTGCAAAATGCCTTTTGCGTCAGATGGCGGTGTAATGCCTAAATAATCATGATATTTTTGATTCCACAATGCAGGCAGTTCTTCCACTGTCACTTCATTACTGAAGATCGCTTTTTCAATTTCATAACGGATAATAATATGAAGCGGATATGTCAGCTCATCGGCTTCAATTCGGATAAAGGTCGGTTTCGCCTCGTTGACAGCGCGTACAAAATCTTCTCTTTTCACATCTTGAAATTGATCAGGCGAAGCCTCAACCATTTTTTCATAATAGGCGGTCCAGAAATGTTGATTTCTGGCGATAAAGTTTTCATAAAATAACGATTGGGATTCATGAATTCCCATGGATGCACCGTCAGATAAGTTCGTTCCGCTCAGCGCTTCGTCAATATTCTGCTCGTAGATCGCATGCCCGCATTCATGAATCGTTCCGAAAATTGCCGTGCGGAAATCGTTTTCGTCATATCTGGTCGTCACCCGCACATCGCCCCGGTTGATTGTCGTCGCAAACGGATGCACCGTCTCGTCCAGGCGGCCGCCGTCAAAATCATACCCGAACTCTTTTAAGAAATACAAGGAGAGGTCTCTTTGTTGTTCTTTCGGAAACGTTTTCGTTATAAAGGAAGTGTCCGGTTTATTGCCGGATTCCGTCACTTTTTTGATAAGCGGAATGATCGCTTCCTTCAATTCAGAAAACAGCTGATCCAGCACCTTTACCGTAACACCCGGTTCGAAAATATCGAGCAATGCGTTGTACGGATGATCTTCATAGCCCCAATACGAAATAAACCGCTTATTAAAATCAATCAGCTTCTCAAGGTACGGAGCAAACATAGAGAAATCAGAGGCAGCCTTTGCATCCTCCCAAGCCGTTTCAGCTTTTGATGTTAAAATGACATATTCTTTATACTCATCTTCAGGAATTTTTTTATTATGATCATAATCTTTTTTCGCAAGTTCCGCCGCTTTCACTGTATCTTCAGAGAGCTCTTCTGCATGCGCGAGAAGGATGTCGATCAGCTCTTTCATCCGGTCGGATGTCTGGATTTGAAAAACGTCAGCCGAAAGCTGTCCGATGCTTTCCGCCCGATCATCAGAGCCTTTTTTCGGGGCTCCCGTTCTTAAGTCCCAATGCATAAGCGCAATGGCTTCGACATAGTGGGATACTCTTTTTAACAGATCAAAAAACTCTTTTTCATATGTATGTAAATCCATATCCGTTCCCCTCCCTTTTCACTATCAATTACAGGCTAATGGAATGCCGTGATAAAGTCAACTTCCCGGATTTAAAAAAGCCGCAGGATAAGAATCCTGCAGCTTTTGTTTTTATACGATTTTCGGTGTAACAGGCAAAACCTTTTTGACTTCGGCCAGGACCCGTTCACTTTCTCCGCCCGCATAAATGGATATGGTTCCGCTGTCCTGATTAGAACGGATAAGGCGGCCGATTCCCTGCCTGACTCTCAAGAGCATGTATGGCAGATCAACTTCCTCAAACGGATCTTTTTTCGCTCCGTTCCGCTTTGCGGTAAACACCGGATCATGAGGCGGATACGGCAATGCCCAAATGGTCACATTCCGGAGCGAGTCACCGGGAATGTCAAGACCTTCCCATAAGTGGACGGAACAAAGCACGGATTCTTCATCCCGCTGGAACTTTTCGACCAGACTGCTGATCTCTTCGTCACCTTCGTAGTATATCGGATACGGCAGCTCCCACGCGGCAGCCTGTTCTTTAAATTCTTTCATGTCTTCAAAGGAAGGGAAAAGAACGAGGGTGCGTCCTTCATTCTCCTTAATGGTTTCAATCGTTTCGGCTGTTTTCTGCTCAGACGTCATGTCACCGTGAAGCGCAACAGACATTTGCTCCTCGTAATCGTACGGAGATTCAACGGTGAATGATAAAGGATCACGGATTCCGAGGCTGTCAGCGATATAATCAAATGAACCGCCCTCAGAAAGAGTGGCCGATGAGAAGATATAAGGAATCTTTTTAGAAAAGACCTTTTCTCCCAGCACTTCGGCTACAGTTCTCGGCATAACGACAAACGTTGAGTCTGTATCCCGCGTTTCAAGCCAGCTGATGGCATCCTTCTGATACAGCGACAGCGAATATGCCATTTGTTCGACGTATTCTTCTACAACTGACAGCTCGTACTTATCGATCGTATACATTTCCGATTCAAATACGAGCGCCTCGCCGATTTTATCGAGCAGACGGCACAGTTCGTCAGCCGCACGCTTAACGCGCTGGTCGTTTTGGATGTCCAATCGGTGAGAGCCGGCGATTTCCTTCGATTCCTCTGACAGCACATAGAAAAACTCATCGTTTGCGGCAAGGGCATCTTCAATCAGTTCGGCGAATTCCTCTCTGATGTCATTTTGAAGCAGACGCTCTAAAAACAGCTCGAGCGTCGACTGCTTCACGCGATAGGTTAACGCTTTTTGCGCGGCGAATTCCAGCAGATGTCCTTCATCAAACACGACGGCGCTGTGATCCGGCAAAAGCGGCAGCTGCCCTTCCCTTTTACGTGATTCTTCCGTCCATACATGCTCCATGTAGAAATCATGGGAGCAAACAATCAGATCCGTTGATTTTCTGTAATGATCTCTTGAAAGTGTTAAACCGCATCTATGTCTCATATCACAAGTTAAACAATCTTGGAAGGAATCATAGCTGACGCCTGCCCACTCTTCATTCGTCAAATCAGCGTACTGTTTGCGGTCGCCGTACGGATAAAAGCGCTGCATCGCTTGTGATTCGTGTACGAATGAAGGCAGCGACTCATAAAGATCCAGCCACTTTTCATCATCAGAACGCTGCATTGTTTTCTCAAGCTTTTTCAGACACAGATACTGCTCATGGGATTTGGACAGCCGTGTATCAATCTGCAGATCCAAATGTTCTGTCAGCTTGGAAATGTCGCCTTCTTTTTTGACAAGCTGTTCAATTAACGTTTCATCGGCGCATGCGATAATGGCCGGTTTACCCGTATATCTGGCATAGCTGATGGCAAACAGCAGATACACCAGCGTTTTCCCCGTACCGACTCCTGCCTCAGCGAACATGACCTTTTTCTCTTTAAATGCCCGTTCAAGCTGAAACGCCATAAATACCTGCTCATCCCGAAGGTCAAAGCCTTTCTCGGGAAGGATATCGTAAAACACGTCACCAATCCAATTGTTCAATTCTTCGTAAAAATTCTTTTCTTTTGTTAAAGCAAAAGGCAAACGTGATGTTGTCACCCAACTCCAACCCCTAACTATTCGGCATTCAGACCATCTATAATATCATTTAACCCTTTTCAATACAACAAAAAAACTTGGCCTCGCCAAGTTTTTGTCATGATCATTTCCGGTTAATGATATGTGTACATAGGAACGGATGGTCTGTTGAATGTGTATGTTTTACCGCATTTTCAAGTTCTTCCTGTGCGTGTGTCATGGCGGAAGGACCGAACTCCGCTCCAGCTTCCTCCAGCCGGAAAGCAGTTGCGTCTAACGCCTTTTGTATTTTACTGAAGTGCTCGCTGTTCAGCATAAAATAAGATCACCTCTCAAATAGAAATAATCATCATTCTATGCCGATGTTTCACTTTCTATACATGCCATTCTGAATGATCCTCACCTGACCTGCACAAACTACAACAGATATTCGATCGAATATCCATCTTCACAAATTTATTCTACCCGGGAGTGATGGTTACATGAGTTATAAAGATCGATTAGATCAGCATTCTGAATTGTTTCATCACAATTGGACGCGGCCGAAACGCTCTAAATCGCAAGTGAACGGCCACACCGAAATGTCCCAGACCAACATTATTTTACGGAGCAACGCAAAAGCGCACCGCTGGTAATGGCAGAATAAAACGTAAAGATGCCGGAGAAGACGCTGTTTCAGGCGTCTTCTCTTTGTTGCGGCTTTTTCCGCTGCGGCCGCACTTTAGCCCAGTACTGATAATAATCCGTTTTGATAAAACCGTTAAAGAGCTTCCGTTTTTTGGTTGCTTTTCTTCCGTAGGCCTCTTCAAATTGTTCATTTGACGTTAACATGTAGACAGACCATGTATCAAGAGATTCAAATGCCCGGCCCATTTCTTTATACATCTGCTCGACTTCTCTTTTTTCGCCGAGACGTTCGCCGTACGGAGGGTTTCCGACGATTACTCCGAATTCGAGTTTTGTCGTAAAATCCTGCACCCGCATTTGCTTGCATTCGATCAGGTCACCAAGTCCCGCTTCTTCTGCGTTTTCTTTGGCGATGTTTACCATCCGGTGATCCACGTCACTGGCAAAAATCTGCAGCGGCTGATCATAGTTCGCCTTTTCCTCCACTTCAAGACGCGCCTTGTCCCACAGTTCTTTTCCGATCCATTCCCAGTCTTCTGAAACAAAATCACGGTTAAAACCGGGAGCAATGTTTTGCCCGATTAAAGCGGCTTCGATGGCAATCGTGCCGGAACCGCAGAACGGATCAACGAACGGACGGTCAGGCGTCCAGTTGGTTAACTGAATTAACGCGGCAGCGAGCGTCTCTTTAATCGGAGCTCCTCCCTGATCAACCCTGTATCCTCTTTTGTGAAGGCCTGTTCCTGATGAATCCAGTGTAAGTACGGCTTTATCTTTTAAAAGGGAAATCTCCACCTTATACTCAGGGCCCGTTTCTTCAATCCATTCATTTTGTTTTCCTGATTGAAGTTTCAGCTTTTCCGCTATCGCCTTTTTGACGATCCGCTGGCAGTCAGGCACACTGGCAAGCACTGATTTCACGGACTTTCCGATAACGGGGAACTTTGCGTTTTCCGGAATGTACGCGCGCCAGTCAATCGCTTTTGTTTTTTCAAACAGCTCATCAAACGTTTTCGCCTGAAACTCGGCGACCTGTACCTTGATGCGGTCAGCCGTCCGCAGCCATAAGTTAGCGCGGCAGATCGCAAGCGCATCTCCTTCAAAGATGACTTTTCCGTTGTCTACTTTGCATTCATAACCTAAATCACGCACTTCTTTGGCGACGATCGCTTCGATTCCCATCGGCGCCGTCGCTATTAGTGTGTACTTCTTCATCGTATCACCCTGTCTCTTTTAAGCTTTCGTTTCATTCAAGATAAAAGCTCCCCTTTAAAGGAGAGCTCTAATTTGTCATATCAATAATGTTTAACGTTCTGTAAGCCATGTTTTGTTCCGTCGTACTGCAATCGGCTCATCACCTCGTACTCAGGCGGCAATCATCTATCTACAGAAAGTATTCTGTCCTTCTATCTGTTCAGTTCCTTCAAGAAGGTTCCCCTACCAAAATTTGGGTTTCTCGCTCGAGGGGTTTACCGCGTTCCACTCTCACCATTTCTGATGAGACTTCGTCACTGTGGCACTTTCAAGGATACTCAGCCATATCCGGAGACGTAGGCTTTTTTCCTGCCGTCAGCCTATCAAGGCTGCCCTAGCTTATTTCTTCGCTAGGCACGAACACTACGGGCATCTCAGCACCGTGCGAGCATGGACTTTCCTCTACAGATTCAAAGATCTGCAGCGATTACCCGAACGTTAAGAACACTTGTTCATTATAAAGCAACTTGTCTCATTTGACAAGTGCATCTGCCTTATTCGTCATAAAGTTTGCTGCCGAATACATGTTTCTCAAGGTTGGACAGCCTTTTCAGAATGTCAAAGTTGGTCGTATTGGACTGCACCGGCTGTTTTTTACTTGCTTCTTCAAGCTGTTTTTTCAGCTGCAGATTTTCCTGCTGCAGTTCTTCAATTTCTTGATGAAAGGTTTCATAATCCTTAATAATCATATCTAAAAATTTGTCAACGTCTTCTTGTCTGTAACCTCTAACGCCTGTTTTAAATTCTTTTTCCAAAATGTCTTTCGCAGAAAGCTTTACTTTATCAGCAAGCATCTTTTTCACCTCATATCGTGAATCATCATGTTATATTTTATTCAGAAACACGTCCCGTTGTCAAATATTCTCTGACGTGTTATGTAAAGAAATCTTCTTCTTCAACGGCGGCACGGAGATCATCCATTGTAATCGAATAAATCGGATATCCGTCTGTTTCACGGCGTTTTTCTGCCTGCTGCAGCATATATTTCGGCGATCCTTCCATTTCAGGATCATATAAAAGCAAAAGCGCATCTGACTTTTCAATAAAGAACGCGTTTTTCTGCCGGAATTGGAGCGGACTTTCGTACGGCCGATGCGTCAGGCTCTCCTCATAATCTGCCTGAGCAAGCACCGCTTCATACATTTCTTTATTCGGCTCCTTCCACTTTTCCTCCTGGCCGTAGAAAGGCGTGATAACGGCAACCTTTAATTCCGGATACTCTTCTCTGAGATCGTACGCCGTTTCTGCCGCCCAAAGCTCAGTCCCCAGCTGTCCGGATATGAGAATCCATTCCAAGCCTTCGTCAATAAAGCTTCTGAGTCTGGTTTCTATCGCCTTTTTTATATAAACAAGCGCCCGGTCATCCTGTTTAAAAATCCCGAGTTCAAACGGCTTGTATCCTGTTACGGCTAATACTTTCAATTGATCACCTGCTTAAAAAATGGGGCTCCCCATCGGGCCCCATTTTGATTTGCTGATATCCTAACCGATCTTGCTTAAGCGTTCAATACTAATGATCGCAGCAAGGGCTTCCGCACTGAAAATGCTGGTGAGTTGTCGGGTCAACATTTGAAAAAGTGTGCGGATAGTAATGAACGTGCTCAAAGTTGTGGTGATTTACGTTAGTTGTATGTTGCGGATGAATATGCGGCACAACTGTGTTAGAAAAACAATGGTGTTCACAGCAATGAGTCGGATGGACAATCGGCGGCATCACGTTTGGTCTGCAACAATGATGATGAAACATGCTAAATCCCCTCTCCATTAACTTTTATTACACTGTTAGGTTATGAAGAAAAGAGGGTGCATGTTCTAATTCAATCACCCAATTTAAAAGTGCGTCAGCAAGCTGTCTTTAAAATTCGAAAATACAAACGCAATCAAAAAAACCACGACAAAGAACAAGTAAAAAACACCTTTATACATACCAACTCTCCCCTATAAATAACTAACGCTATTTTACAAGATGCGGCACCATTCTACAACAAAATCGATGCGGATTCAGAAAAAAATATTTTTGGCGAAACAGCTCGGCTTTTGCGCTTTCCCGGGCAATATTTCAAGAGGAATATTTCCTCTTGAGCCGGGCAATTCTCACATGGAGCTTCTCGGCTTCTTTTTCCGATATTTCCCCGTCTTCTTCCGCCTGCTGCGCGGCCTGCAGAGCTTTTTTGTAATCTTTTGCGTGATGCTCAAAATAGATCGCCAGCTCTACCGCTGATTGGTGTCTGCATATGTGAAGTTCAGAGCCCGTCAGTTTCTCCCAAAGGGGCACGGCGTCTTGCCTGCGGTTTTGTTTTTTATAAAGCATTGCTAAGTCAAAAAGGGCCCGATCTGAATCTTCAAAGGCTTTGCCTTGCAGCGCTTCCAGCTGTGAAACAGCCCGATCGGTTTCTTTATGAGCGATAAACCATTTCGCCATGGCGTATGCTTCCTGACGTTCTGACGTCTGATCAGAAGATGCAAAAATCTTTTTTGACATATGGATGTAAAGAGCGATGAGGGAAAGCACATCTTGTTCATTATGCGAGAGCACTCCCTTTAAAAGAGCCGGGTCCTCCGCCTTTAAAAATTGAAAATACAGCATCGGCGCCAAATAACCAGGGGTGTCTTCGTCCCTTTTAAAAGCAAGCTCTTCATTTTCAACCGCCGAAAGCGATACACGCTCTAATTTATGTTTCCAAAGCCGTCTCGCTCCGTGCAGAAGATCAAAGTGTCCGAAGTCAGGAAGTTTCGGAAGCCTGTCCCGCAGCAATGTATGCCTAGTTTTTACCTGCGGCCAGTCAAAGGCTTTTCCGTTATACGTAACAAGAGACGTAATGTCAACCTCACTTAAAAAGCTTTTGTAAAGAGCCGTCTCGTTTCCCGGTTTAGGAAGCAGATGCTGTTTAACCGCGACACGGTCTTCATACACTCTTGCATGACCGAGCAAAAAGATCATATTGCCGGCCCCGCCGCCGAGGCCGGTCGTTTCAGTATCAAAGAAGAACAGCTGGCTTTTTTCGTATCCTTCTGCTGATAAAGTATGTGTCAAACCGCCTTTATTCCATAATGCCATGACGTCATCAAGTTCACTGAAGCTGTACCGTCCGTGACGGTGCGAAAGCGGATAGACGGTTTCGCGGATAAGACAGTATTCATCCTCAAAAAAGAAAGGCTTCACTCCGAATGCCTCCCATTCTTCTCTAAATGGGACTTGAATATCCGGGACCGAAAGTTGTGAAGCTGCCGGCTTTTTTTCAGCTTCCGGCACATTCAGGTGGTTTTTCATCCGCTTTAATTTATTTTTCAAGGACATCTTTCGTCCCCCTTTTCTTTTACACGTAATTCAAGAGCCGGAGTATCGCTTTCTTTGCATCTATTCCTTCTATTTCGGAGCCGATGCAGGAAGGACATCCGTCTTGACATGGACATTGTCTGATCAGGCGCTCAGCCCCTTCATTGATTTCATCAAATCGCTTATATACTTCATCAGCAAGTCCGATTCCGCCCGGATAATGATCATACAGAAAGATTGTCGGAAGTCCGGTATGTGCGGCTTTGATTTGCGGCACGACATGCACGTCATTTCGGTCGCACATGACGTATACAGGCACGATATGCTGCAGGACGTGGGCAATGCCTAAAAGCAGCTGTTCAAGCGTTTTTTCGCCGATCTCCGAATCCGTCTCTTTCAATTCAAGCCAGGCAGCACTGGTATGCAGTTCTTCTTCTGGAAGATGAATCGGCCCTGATCCTATATTTTCAAATGTCGTCATTTTAATTTTTTTAAATATTGTCGGAAGTGCGTTCACGGTTACATCGCCGAAATGTAAGGCCGTTTTCTTTCTGCTGTCCGTTCTGTCAATGTCCAGCACTTTCAGCTGCACCGCTAAATTGGCATCTGTATAATATTCGACATCGACCTTTCGTACGTACGCTTTTTTATGGTCCCAATCAAGCTTTTCAACCTGGTACTGCACCCCTTCATGAAGATAAATCGCTTCATCATGAAGAAGCGTCATCGCGCTGAAACGGTCCATTTCTCCGATGATTTTTACATCAGCCGTCTCTGACCGGTCAACGATGACCACGTTTTCCTGTGACGCCGAACGGAGACTGATGTTGGAGGCGGGAAAAGATTCGCTCGCCCAGTGATAGCGTTCGCGGTTTTCGTGAAGCACCCCTTCTTCCTCTAAATACTCGAGAATGTCTCTTGCATCATTTTCTCCGAATGTTTCATCGGCTCTGAAAGGCAGCTCATACGCGGCGCATTTCAGGTGATCGACCAGTATAATGAGATTATCGGGATTAATCCTTGCAGATTCAGGCGAGCGTTTAAAGAAATAATCAGGATGGCGCACAATATATTGGTCAATCGGATCAGAGTTCGCCACCATCACGATAAGCGCCTCTCCCTGCCGCCGTCCGGCCCGGCCCGCCTGCTGCCATGCGCTCGCGACACTGCCCGGGTACCCCGTCATCACGCAGACCTGAAGCTGGCCGATATCAACGCCAAGCTCCAGCGCGTTTGTGCTGACAACCCCGAGAATGCTGCCGTCTCTTAACCCCCGCTCTATTTCTCTTCTTTCTTTCGGAAGATATCCGCCGCGATAACCTCTGACAGACTTCGCGCCGATTTCCTTTTTTACGATCTCCTGAATGTGGCTTAAAATAATTTCAACCCGGACACGGCTTCTTGCAAAAACAATCGTCTGGATCTTATTTTTAAAAAAAGTTTTGGCAAGTTCGTTCACTTCCACGGTGGCGCTTTTTCGAATATGCAGCGGTTTATTTATAATCGGAGGGTTGTAAAAAGCAAAGTGCTTTCTTCCGGCCGGGGCACCGTTGTCGTCAATCAGGCGCACTGATTTTCCCGTCAGCTGCTCCGCCAACTCCCTCGGATTGGCGATTGTGGCGGATGTACAGATAAATGACGGCTTGCTTCCGTAAAAAGCGCAGATTCTCATTAAACGGCGGATGACGTTCGCCACATGGCTGCCGAATACGCCGCGGTACGTATGTAATTCATCAATGACGATATATTTCAGGTTTTCAAACAGACTCACCCATTTTGTATGATGGGGAAGAATGGCTGAATGAAGCATATCGGGATTTGTGATCACAATATGCCCGGCTTTTCTGACTTTCTGCCTGATGGCCGGAGACGTATCTCCGTCATAGGTGAAGCTTTTAATGTCCATGCCCATCTCGTCTATGATTTCGTTCAGCTCGCTTTTTTGATCCTGCGCGAGCGCCTTTGTCGGAAATAAATAAAGCGCGCGGCTTGAAGCATCTTCCGCGATAGACTGAAGAACCGGAAGATTATAGCACAGTGTTTTTCCGGAGGCCGTCGGTGTGACAGCCACAATGCTTTCTCCGTTTTGAACCGTCTGAAAAGCGGAGTATTGATGTGTAAAGAGCCGCTCGATCCCCCTCTTTTCGAGAGCCGCCCGAATGTTCGGATCTACTTGCTCCGGCATCGGCATGGTTTTCGCCTCCCGCGGTTCCTCTTCATGCCAATGCACAATATTTTCATGATTTTTTAATTCCTGTATCAGTTCGCTCAGTGATTTTTTCTTCATCGTTCACACCTCTTTATGAGGTACAGTTTACCGAATATTTGTTTGCCTGGCTAGATGAAAATCCTGCACAAGAAAAAAAGCAGGGAATCAGCCCCTGCCTACTTCATTTTTATCGTAAAAAGCTCTGTTTGTCCTTTTTTCGCTTCATTTGCGCCTGCAAATTGCAAAGGTTCTGCGGCATCGCCATTCATAATCACCATAGGGATGACGGTGCTGCTTGCTTTTTCTTTTATTAAATCCAGCCGGCACGTTAAAAGCAGATCGCCTGTTTTCACTTTGTCGCCTTCTTTTACATGCGCTTCAAAGCCTTCACCGTTCATATTGACGGTGTCCAAACCGACATGTATCAAAAGTTCCGCTCCGGAAAGGGTGCGGATGCCGACAGCATGTTTTGTATGGAACAGCTGAATCACTTCTCCCTCAACCGGTGAAACAATGTCTCCGTTTGCAGGCTCGACGGCGATCCCATCCCCCATCATTTTTTGTGAAAATACGGGATCCGGCACTGAAGCCAAATCCATCACCGCTCCGTCAGCCGGAGAAAAAATCACTTCTTCGGCCGGCTTTTTCCGGCTGTCTCCCAATCCAAATAATTTTTTCAGCAATGTGTTGTGCTCCCCTTCCTAAATGTGAATCCGTTACCAGTTTATTCTCCACTATTTAACCATACTTTCTTTTTTCCTTCAATTCTTAACCATACGGCATAACATCGCATAGTCTGTTTGTAAAAAGGCGGTGGTCATATGGATCAATCACAAAACGATAAACTTGATCCGCAAAGAAATGAGGACATCATCAGCCATGCGATGGACCAATTTTTTCACTCAGGTCCCTTCGCAGAATTGATGCAGGGTTTTCAGCACCTTGTCAATTCGGCTTTTACTGAAGCGCAAGTGACGATTGACGTCAGAGAAGAGCCGACGGGCCTCGCGGTTGATATCAGCGTTCCCGAGACATTCCGTGACGGGGATATGCTGGTGGAAACGAAAGGGTGCTACCTTCACGTTACAATCCGCTACGATCATAAACAGGCTCATTCATCCCACGTGTCTTCAAGCATGACAAGAACCGTTGTCCTCCCGTATAAGGTGAGTGAAGAAGATATGGAAACATCCTGGAATGAACAGACGCTTACCCTCTTTTTCCCTAAAAAATAAGCATGAATGATGGATATCATTCATGCTTTTTATTTGAAGATATTGGTGAGGCCTTTCACCAGCGATCCGACCTGATTTACGGCGCTTACCATCTGCCCCGTTGTATCTATCATTTTATTAAAGTCAAACTGTCCGTTCGTTTTTTTAAACTGGGAGAGTATGCCTGAGAATTGGGAAGACTGCTGCTGATTCGGTCTGGGAACGGGGTAAGGATTCACAAACCCCGGCTGCCCCCCGGGCATGGCTGCCTGAGGAGGAGGGGGAGCAAACGGCTGCTGCACATGACCGTATTCCTGATTCGGATAAAATTGCTGCGGGTACTGCCCTTGCTGATGATATGGCGGCGGCTGCAATGGCTGTATCTGCTGCGGACTCGGCTGTTGTAATGGCTGTATCTGCTGGGGACTCGGCTGCTGCAGCGGCTGTATCTGCTGCGGGTAGAAATATCCCGCCGGCTGCTGGTACATATTTTGATAGGGCTGCGCTCTCCATTGCATATGACATTCCCCCTTGTCTCTCACTAAGTTTCTGCTATATATGTATGAATTCCGCCTTGGTTATGTGCTTTCGGAGATTCTGATCTTTGTCAAATGCTGTCGAAAGTCTTAATTTTTTAAAAACAGAAAAAAGTCGAATCGTTATGTTACCATAATCTCAACATACATGAGAGGGGATGCACCATTATGAACGTATCATACTTAAGAAAGCGTTTTGCTGAAGTGAAAAAATATGAAACAGATTGTGCAGATAAACTGATGGACTTTGCAAAATTCCTCTATATTCAAGGCCATCTCACCGCAACCGAATTTCGAAACAGTATGAAGGTTCTCGAAGCAAGTGGAGCAGAAAACCCGGCGTATGAATAACATACCCGACCCCTTTATATAAAAGAAGGCAGCCGTTTTCAGCTGCCTTCTTTTTCAATTTCATCCCTTAATATACGAAGCGTATATAAAACAGATTCAGTTAAATCTCTGTATCTTTTTTTATGAATATGATGAACATATGATTGGAGCATCAGCTCTCCGAAATTTTCTGTAACGGCCTGAATCTGTGCGTGATGAACGTATTTCGGACGGTTTTCCTGAATAAACGCAAGCGCTGCTTTAGTCCAAAGCGCGCAAAGCCGGTCTCTTTTTTCAACATCGGGTTTAATAGTCTCAAAAAAATCATATGAACGGCCTGACTCTTTTCCATCCTGATACCTTTTTTCGGCTTCAAGAACCGCCTTTATCATTTGTTCTGTCAGCTCCAATAACGACTGTGTCTGCAAACGGACTCACCTCAGTACATATGGTACCAAAGTTTTTGCATAAAATCAGCTGATCCGGCAGGCTCTCGGCAAATCCTTTTTACGCCGGTCAGCCAAAAACAGGTCATCAATACAAACATGAAGCTCCCGCGCCTCTTCCTCAAGGCGGGAAAGTTTCTCCTGTCTGATTTCTTCAGCTTCCGCCTGACAGGATCTGACTGCCTGGGTAAGCGTTTTTTCAGCAGCAGAAATCCGGATTTCAATATCAGAAAGCAGACGGAGAATATCAGCCTTGCTCGTGTAAACAGACATTCATGTTCCTCCCTTTTATCACTTGCGTCTCTTTAGAATATAATTCTCGTTTTCATACCGCTCTCCTCTGCACATGACAAAACTAGAAGCAGTTCGGCAAACAAACAGAGATTATCCTAAAAGGCATGCCTTTCGACAAAAAAGTGCCGCAAACTTTGTATGAACCGGCACGTTAATGCAAACGATACAGTTGAGGAGGTGCCGTATGAAAACGAGACCGAAAAATGCAGGTAAACAGCAAAAAACCGAAGCAAAAACGACTGATACGCTTGATAAAAAATTAGGCGGCCCAAACCGCCCTTCCACGTAACACATCAGCAGCCCGAAACCCCAGCGAACGGTTTCGGGCTTTTTCATTTCTTCAGCCACTCTTTAACCGCGAAGAGCGCATGGAGCTCCCGTCTTTTTTGGAAGTACCAGTCCGTCAGTTCAAGCTGTTTCGGCATTTTCTCCTGTAAGAAAGCCCCTTTTCTTAACCTTTTTTGAAACCAATCCGCCCTTTCGCCGTCTAATGGGTGGGCAACAATGGGATAGGTTGTCCTCAGCATCGGTGATGTTCTTTTTTTGATGCCGATCATTTTCTCCATATCAAAGCGTGAACCGGTATGAGGAACGGTATCAAGAAAACGGTAAAAAGAAGCGTGAAGACCAGGGCTGAACAGAAGGCGGGCCAGCTGTTTTCCGAGCGTAATTCTCTCTTCGGTTTTTGAAAACCGTTTGACGGAAATTCCGTATAAATGTCCGTCAAATGAAGGGAATATCACCGTATTAAAGTGAAACCAATCACTTAAATAAAAAGGAATCGTGCCAAAAACATTCTTTTTAAACGAAGGATTTTGTATAATAGGTGCTTGGATAGTGTTTTGTTCATTTATAATAAGAGCATACATGAGCCGTTCCGTATCTCCGTCACGCCAAAAGCGGAACCATTCTTCCTGCATAAAAGCCGAGACGCGGAAATGAGGAAGATGACGGAAAAGAGGTTCGCCGATTTGTTTTGACCACTGGTAGACCAGAAGCTGAGGATAGGCATCAGAAAAAATCAGCCAATTCGCCCTTTCATACGAAAGGAAAAACCAGTTTTTCTGACTGCTGTCAAGGCCCTCCTGATAAAGGACGCCTCTTAAATCAGTCATCGACCAGCCCGCATTGCGGGACACAAAGGATGCCAAAAGCGGCCACTTGATCTCAGGATGGCGGTCATAATATGCTTTATAGGCATTCGTCCGGGAAATATTATCGGCATTTTTTATTTTCGTCTCTTTTTCGATCAGGCGAAGAATGGCGGTTACGGTCTGTCGTTTATGCACGTTCATTCACTTCCGTCACTATTAGTTTGATAAGGAGGATGGAAAAAGTGATTCGGTACCCGAATGGAAAAACTTTTCAGCCGAACAAAACGGTTTCATCCCAAAACAGCCAGAAACGGTCTCATTCATACAGTAATCGCGGCATGACCCTCGAAGACGACCTGAATGAAACGAATAAGTATTATCTGGCTAACCAAATTGCTGTCATTCACAAAAAGCCGACACCCGTCCAGATTGTAAACGTCCACTATCCGAAAAGAAGCGCCGCAGTCATTAAGGAAGCTTATTTTAAACAGTCTTCAACAACTGACTACAACGGCATTTATAAAGGACGCTACATTGATTTCGAGGCAAAAGAAACAAAAAACAAAACGGCATTTCCCCTGCAGAATTTTCATGATCATCAGATTGAGCATATGAAGCAGGTGGTCAGGCAAGACGGCATTTGTTTTGTTATTATATCCGCTTTCGGAAAGGTTTATTTCCTCGAAGCCGACAAGCTGTTTGTCTTTTGGGAGAGAAAGGAGAAGAACGGCAGAAAATCAATTCGCAAAGACGAATTAGAAGATGCTTCCTTTCCGATTTCCCTTGGATACTCACCGAGAATTGATTATATTAGTATTATTGAACAGCTTTATTTTTCGCAGGAACAGTAGACTGAGCGAAAGGTTGATAAACGAAAGGTTGAGATGTTATGTCAGATCAATTTACGAGCCGTGAAGAACGCCGTAAGGCAAGGCAGACGAAAAGCACTAAGCCCTCTTCACCGAAAAAAGGCAAGAAACAGCGTAAAGGCGGTTTATTCAAAAAGATTGTGCTGTCCTTGGTTATTCTGTTTGTCCTTGGCATAGTCGGCGGAGCGGCGGCATTTGCCGTTTTGGTTTCCGGCGCGCCCTCTTTGGACGAAGCCAAGCTGAAAACGCCTTACTCTTCAACGATTTACGATAAAAACGGCAAAGAAATCGCGGAAGTGGGCGGCGAAAAACGAACCTACGTCCCGATTAAGGATATACCCGATGTTGTGAAAGAAGCATTTATCGCAACTGAAGACGCCCGTTTTTATAAGCACCACGGTATAGACCCGATCCGGATCGGAGGCGCCTTGGTCGCCAACTTTACGGATGGATTCGGTTCAGAGGGAGGAAGCACAATCACCCAGCAGGTTGTGAAAAACTCGCTTTTGACCCATCAGAAAACAATTAAAAGGAAAGCACAGGAAGTGTGGCTTTCACTGCAGCTGGAGCGCCATTATTCTAAAGATGAAATCTTAGAAATGTATTTAAACAGAATTTATTTCTCACCGCGCGCCTACGGCGTCGGTAAAGCGGCTGAAGAATTCTTCGGCGTAAAAGATTTGAGCAAGCTTACGGTTGAACAGGCGGCAACGCTTGCCGGAATGCCGCAAAGCCCGACCGGATATAACCCGGTTAAAAATCCGAAGGCTTCCGAAAAACGCCGAAACATCGTTCTCAGCTTAATGGAAAAGCAAGGATTCATTTCAAATTCTGAATACCAAAAAGCAAAGAAAGTGTCCATGAAAGATGAAGGCGTCGTCAGCCAAAAGGAATACGATAAAAAGGACACAAATAAATACAGCGCTTTTGTCGAAGAAGTTATGAAAGAAATTGAGACAAAAGAAAAGAAAGACGTCGATATTTCAACTGACGGACTGAAAATTTATACGACTCTTGATACGAAAGCACAAGATTATCTTGATCAATTGATGAACGGCGACACAGCCGGATTTACCGAAGGCATGCAGGGCGGCGTCACGCTCCTTGATACGACAAACGGAGAAATCCGCGCCATCGGAGCAGGCAGGAACAGAACTACCGGGGGATTCAATTATGCAACACAAGGTAAAACCCAGCCCGGTTCAACGATAAAACCGATTCTTGATTACGGCCCGGTCATTGAAAATAAAAAATGGTCGACGTATGAGCAGATTGACGACTCAGCTTATACGTACTCTGACGGCACTCCGATTCACGACTATGACAATAAATACAGAAATATGATATCAATGCGGGAGGCCCTCTCAGACTCGCGTAATATTCCGGCTCTGAAAGCATATCAAGCAGCCGGTAAAGATAATGCCGTCGACTTCGCAAATGACTTAGGACTGGGATTAAACAAAGAGAGTGTAACCGAATCTTATTCGATCGGAGGATTTGGTCAGGATAACCGCGGTGTATCTACTATGACAATGGCGGGCGCCTACAGCGCTTTCGGAAATAACGGAACGTACAATGAACCGCATGCGGTCACATCGATTGAATTTAATGACGGCACTAAGCTTGATTTAACACCGAAACCGAAAAGTGCTATGAGCGACTACACAGCGTTTATGATTACCGATATGCTCAAAACAGTCGTGCAGTCAGGAACAGGCAGACTGGCTCAAGTACCGAACGTGGAAGTCGCCGGTAAAACGGGTACGACAAACTTTACTAAAGAGGATATTCAAAAATATAACATTGCTCCGGGCGGAGTCCCAGACTCATGGTTTGTCGGATACACCCCTCAATATACAGCGGCGGTTTGGACCGGAGTTGAGTCTGGCAACAAAGCAGGTAAGAAATCACTGTCTGCTGCTGACCAGCAAGTCGCAAAACGGATTTTCCAAAAGCTGATCTCATACGTCGATGACGGTAAAGGAAGCTTCAAGCAGCCTGACAGCGTCGTCAAAGAAACGGTTGAGAAAGGCTCGAATCCTGCCGCTTTAGCCGGACCAAATACACCGGATGATAAAAAAGTGACGGAGTACTTCGTGAAAGGAACGCAGCCAACTGCCGTTTCTAAAACGTACACGAAAGAAAAAGCTGATAAACCGACAGGATTGCAAGTGAAATACGACAAAGATAAAAAATCATTAACCTTAAGCTGGAATTATGACGGTGATGCAACATTCAATGTCAAACAATCCGTTGACGGCGGAAGCTACAGTGACATTCAAAACAGTTCGGCAAAAGAAGCCGTCGTCTCAGATGTCACACCAGGCTCCACATACAGCTTCCAGGTGACAGCGGAAAACGATGACGGAAAAAGCGATACGGCATCAGCATCTTTCAAAGTCCCGAAAGATGAAGAAGACGATGCAGATAAAGATAAAGCGACTGACGATGAACAGAAGTCTGATGAAGATAAAGATAAAGACAAGACGCAAACCGATGATTCAAACAAAGATGACGATCAGACAGATACGTCTGACGGATCGGATCAAACACCAACTGATGACTCAGATAAAAATCAGGATCAATCCGATAAGGATCAAACGGATGACAACAATCAGAATCAGCCCGGTAACGGGACGGATAACAACGGACAGCAAGATAACGGCTCTGATAATGATTCCGGTTCAGACGGCACAAATAAACCTGACAGCGGTCAAACGGACAAAAACCAAGACTCATCTTCAACTATCAACGGGCAGTCCAATTCGTCAACCATCCAGTCAAATTCCGCTCATTAGCGGACGAAATCCTTCACCTCAAACAGGTGAAGGATTTTTTTCATACAAAAAAAACCTCCTTATGAGAAAAGGAGGTTTTTAACATTTGTTCATAGCTTCATATTTATGATATTGTTTCTTCATCTCCGTCATCAATTCATCCAGCTGAATAAACGAGTGAAATTGAGTCGGTTTCGTTAAAATAAACGCCATTCGCTCCGCCCAATTGATCGGTTCGGCGGGAAAATGTTTTGTTTCAAGCACAGTCCAGTCGAGTGATGTAACCCGCTCCCCTGCCGTCCAGTGAAAAGCGGCAATCAGACAGGCAATTCCCTTCAGCATGTCATTTTGATCACATCTCGATTTTCTTGTTTGAAAAACGGGAAGCAGCGTTTCTTTCGTTTCATTCCAAATCTGAAACAGAAACGGGACATATTCGCCCCTTTCCCTCCATGGCTGCACTGTTGGCTGACCGCTGAAATCCATATACAGCGGATGGCGGCGCAGCGCCGTTTTGATCTCGAGGCTTTCCAAGTCCGTAAGGCTGCGCAGGTATGTTTCATAGCCTGCCAGAATGTCAATCGCCGTCACCGTTTCACCAGCCCTTTTTTGTCACGCTTCTGCCCTTCTCTGCATAGCGGAAGCAAAGGACATTCCGCACAGCGGGGAGATTGAGCTTTACAATGATACCTGCCGAAAAATATTAATCTGTGATGCGTAACAGACCAATCCTCTTTCGGCACTTTTTTCATTAATGTTTTCTCTACTTCCAAAACAGAGTCCTTCCAGCGGCAGATACCGAGCCGTTTAGAGACCCGCTCCACATGAGTGTCTACTGCGATCGCAGGTACGCCGAAAGCAACAGACACGACCACATTTGCCGTTTTCCGTCCGACACCCGGCAGATTCACAAGCTCATCCCGGTCTTTCGGCACTTCTCCGCCGTACTCTTCGATGATCATTTTGCTCAGCTTTTGAATATTTTTGGCTTTATTACGGTACAGGCCGATTGATTTAATATCCTGCTGGAGTTCTTCCAGCGATACGGCAAGATAATCTTCGGGCCGTTTATATTTTTGAAATAGCGTTTTTGTCACTCTGTTGACGAGAGCATCCGTACATTGCGCGGATAATGCGACTGCCACAACCAATTCGAAAGGATTTGAATGGACAAGTTCACATTCTGCGTGCGGAAACATATCGCCGATTTTTTCAAGACAATATTCAATCTGCTTTAAATTTAACACGTTTCTCCCCTTCTCATGTTATTGTTCCAGCCAATTGTAAAAAGGCACCTGCCTCGTATACTCTTTTTGCGGATCATTTTGTTTCGTTTGAACACGCCGGAATTTTTGGCTGTGCGCCTTCGCCTGCTCAACCGTTTTGAAGCCGTTCTTTTTCCATTCAAATAAAATCCGGTCAATATAGCGAAAACTGAGTTTCCCCGATAAAACGGCTTCTTTTAAGGCGTGTTTAATCAAAATCGCATCATGCTGATCCTGATCCTGCCATATGGCCAGCGTCTCGCATTCAAGCGGCGACAGCGGTCTTCCGAACTCTTCTTCAAAGATGGTATACAGGCTTTTTTGTTCTCTTTCTGACGTTCTTTCCTGCGTTTCGTTTTGTGAATGCTGCATGTAATCATACAGCTTCGCCCATAACGGCTGCAGAGAATATTTTTCAAACTTTATGCCGTTATGGTCTTCACATTCTTCAATAAACAGAAAACCTTTTTGAATAAACATTCTCAGGCAGCTTGTACATTCTTCAGCAGAGATGGACATGCCTGATTGAAGTTCAAACGGCGTCGGAAAATAAGAGCCCTTTTCCAAATGCATTTTAATCTTCAAAAGCAGGATTAATTCGGTTTCATTCAGCCCAAGCTGCCGGTAATGTGTCAGCAGCAGGTTGGGAATGCTTGAAGTGCCGAGTTCCTGCATATCTATAAATTGCTGTTTTTTCATCCTTACACCTCTTACTGTAAAAGGTTATCTCCGGGAGCTTTCCCCTTTACTTAGAAAAAGTCTCCCTTGCAGGAGACTTCGTTTTTCATAACTATTACGGATACAGACGGTTCAGAAGTCTCGGGAACGGAATCGTTTCACGCACGTGAGGCGCTCCGCTGATCCAAGCCACTGTCCGCTCAAGTCCAAGGCCGAAGCCGGAGTGCGGAACAGAACCGTATTGTCTGAGTTCAGCATACCATTTGTAAGCATCTGAATCCAGACCGTGTTCTTTTAATCTTTCTTCCAATAAATCCATATCATGAACGCGTTCTGAACCGCCGATGATTTCCCCGTAGCCTTCCGGAGCGATTAAGTCGGCACATAACACGACATCGTCACGATCTTTGGCAGGCTGCATATAAAACGGTTTTAATGATGTCGGGTAATGAGTGATAAACACCGGTTTGTCATAGCTTTCTGCGATCGCTGTTTCATGCGGCGCACCGAAGTCATCTCCCCACTCAATATCGTCAAAGCCTTTTTCTTTCAGGAATTCGATCGCTTTATCGTACGTAATGCGCGGGAATGGCGCTTTGATTTGTTCAAGCTTCGATGTGTCTCTTCCTAATGTGTTCAGCTCGATCTTACAATGTTCCAGCACGCTTTGCACGATGTATGCAACATAATTCTCCTGAACTTCAAGGTTTTCTTCAAATTCAACAAATGCCATTTCAGGCTCAATCATCCAGAATTCGATGAGATGGCGTTTCGTTTTCGATTTTTCCGCTCTGAACGTCGGTCCGAAAGAGAATACTTTTCCGAGCGCCATTGCAGCTGCTTCCATATACAGCTGGCCGCTTTGAGACAAGAAGGCGTCTTCATCAAAATATTTCGTCGCGAACAGCTCAGTCGTGCCTTCCGGAGCGCTTCCCGTCAAAATCGGCGGATCAACTTTCACGAAGCCTTCTTTGTTGAAAAATTCATAAGTCGCACGGATGATTTCGTTGCGGATTTTCATAATTGCGTGCTGGCGTTTCGAACGGAGCCATAAATGTCTGTGATCCATTAAGAATTCCGTACCGTGCTCTTTAGGCGTAATCGGATAATCAGTCGCTTCGTGAATGACTTCAATGGATGTAACAGCAAGCTCATAGCCAAGCGGTGAACGCTCGTCCTCTTTCACAATTCCTTTTACATAAAGTGACGTTTCCTGCGTCACTGATTTCGCGATTTGGAAGATGTCTTCTTCTACTTCAGCTTTGACGACAACTCCCTGAATGAAGCCGGTACCGTCTCTCAGCTGTAAAAATGCGATTTTACCGCTTGAGCGTTTATTAGCGACCCAAGCTCCAATCGTTACTTCCTCGCCTGTGTGTTTATACACTTGGTTGATTGTTGTTTTCAAACTCTTTCCCTCCAGAACAAGAAAGACATTCAGGAATCTGCCTGAATCTCTTTTTTCATCACTTTATTATACCCGTTCTACTCTAACGGGGTCAATGCAAGTGAAAAGCGGCTTTAAAAGCCGCTTTTTCAGAATCAGCTGTGTTTTTCCGTGAAGCGGCGGATTCTTTCGACCGCTTCTTCTAAAAGATCAAGTGACGTTGCGTAAGATAAGCGGACGTTGTCCGGTGAACCGAAACCCGAGCCCGGCACGATGGCGACTTTTTCTTCTTCCAGAAGCGCCTTGACGTATTCATCGACATCTTTGAATCCGCAGTTTTCTGCGGCCGCTTTGGCGTTAGGGAACAAGTAAAACGCCCCTTCAGGCTTGACACAGGTGAATCCGGGAATTTCACTGAGCTGAGCGTAAATGGTGTTCAGTCTGTGCTCAAATGCCTGTCTCATCTCTTCCAGCGGCTCAGCCGGACCGTTATAGGCCGCAATGGCGCCGTATTGAGCGATGGACGTCGGATTTGATGTGCTGTGGCTCGCAAGGCTCGTCATCGCTTTAATAATCGTCTCCGAACCCGCCGCATAGCCGATCCTCCAGCCCGTCATGCTGTGAGATTTCGAAACGCCGTTAATGATGATCGTCTGCTCTTTCAATTCATCTGAAAGCTGTGCGATTGAGACGTGTTTTTTTCCTCCGTATGTAAGCTTCTCATAAATCTCGTCGGAAACGATCAGAATGCCATGCTCCAGACACACTTTTCCGAGTTCCGCAAGCTCTTCTTTCGTATACATAACACCTGTCGGGTTGCTCGGTGAATTGATAATGAGCGCTTTTGTTTTCTCGGTGATGGCCTGCTTCAGCTGCTCCGGTGAAATTTTAAACTGATTGGATTCCAGCCCTTCTGCATAGACGGGACGCCCCCCTGCCAGTTTCACCTGCTCAGGATAGCTGACCCAGTAAGGAGTCGGTATAATCACTTCGTCCCCTTCATCGAGAATGACCTGAAATAATGTATACAGGGCGTGTTTCGCTCCGGTGCAGACAATGATTTCTGACGGCTTATATTCAATCCCCTGATCGTTTTTGAATTTTTTTGCGATACTGTCTTTCAGCGCCGGCAGACCGCCTGAAGGCGTATATTTTGTGTGGCCTTCATTCATGGAACGCACCGCGGCATCTATAATGTGCTGAGGCGTATTAAAATCCGGTTCTCCTGCTCCGAGGCCGATGACATCATGGCCTTCTGCTTTCAGCTCTTTCGCTTTTGCAGTAATTGCAAGTGTTGCAGACGGTGTTAATGCGGATACTCTTTTTGCCAATTTCAACTTGAACTCCCCCTAATACGTCTCACGGTGTGATGTTTTTGAGAATCTTGCCGCTTGTAAAGTCCACATAGCTAAAGCTATACTGCCCGCTTTTGTTGATATAGGTCACTTCCCATAACGGAACATTGTTTTCTCTCGCCGGGTGAACGCCATTCAGCTTGGAAACAAGCCCTTCGTCCCGAACGATCTTGGCAGCCTTGCCGCTTGAAATGCCGTCACTGGCATTTTTTGAGAGAATTTTTGCTTTTTTGTCGGCCGGAACCCATACATACATATCTTTTCCATGTTTATCCGTTCCGGTAACAACATAATATTTCTGTTTGCCGACAAAGGTCTCCACTTTCTCAGCATCTGTCAGATCCGTTTTTTCTTTAGCCGCTGCGGCAGCTGTTTCGTGGCCTTCTTCTTTTTGAGCCATTGCAGATTTAAAAATGCCGGCCGAAAATAAAAGAACTGCTAAAAAAATAATACCAAATACGGCTGTAAATATTAATGCTTTTTTTCTCATCTTTTTCACCTATGTACGATAAATGGTGAAGACCGCTTCATTTTGATTTTCTTCGTCGAGCGCAAGGCCGAACATCAGATTGTCCCGTTTCAAAGTCCGGTTTAATGTATCGACGATTTTATATAAATCATCTGAATGCTCCACATTAATCGTTGACAGAATTTCAATTTTGCTTTCCATTTTTATACCCTCCATCGGTCGAACAAATTTTGTTAGTCATAACGGGATGCGCCCGCGGCATAATAAAATCACAAGGCGGCATGAACCCGCTTTTACTATAAAAACAATTCCTCATCCCACACCACGAAAGCCGCGTTTATGCGGCTTTTATTCCGTTTGGCTGACATAAGCCCCGAGTTCGGCATCCGTCAGCTCCAAAAGGGATGAAGTCGGGAGCGCTTCAAGAAACAGCCGTCCGTATCCCGCCGTCTTTACACGCTGATCTAAAAGAACGATTGTTCCCTTGTCTCCCGCCGTACGGAGCAGGCGCCCGATCCCCTGTCTGAACGTTAACACGGCCTCCGGCAGGGAAATCGTCTGAAACGGATTTTTCCCCTGCTTCTTGGCAAATTCGCATTTTGCGGCATGAAGCGGATTGTCAGGCGCCCTGAAAGGAAGCCTTGCGATCATGACGGTTGACAATTCATCCCCCGGAAAATCAACGCCTTCCCAGAAATGATTCGTCCCGAGCAAAATCGCCCGGCTTGCCGTTTTAAAAGTTTTCATTAATTTACCGGGACTCCCGCCCGAAATACCTTGGGCGAGAAGCTGAATGCCTGAGATCTCCATACTGAGTTTCAGTTCCTGATACACTTTTTTCAGCATATCATGAGATGTAAACAGGACAAGGATCTTCGGCTGTTTTCCCTTTGACATGATTTCTGCATACTTGGCAATATGCTCAATGACTTCCCGCTCTCCGTCATATTTAACGGATTTCATCTCTTTCGGAATGATGACGTTCATCTGATCATCGTAAGAAAAAGGAGACGGGATGCTTTTGGTGCGCGGATAAAAATCCGCAAGTCCGAGCCTTTCAATCATAAATTGAAAAGACTGCTCCACCATTAAGGTCGCTGATGTGAGCACAACGCTTTTTTTGCGGGCGAAAAACTGGTCTGCCAGCATTTCACCGGGCTCCAAAGGCTGCGCATAGATGCTGACGGCGTTTTTTGCGCCCTTCGCATCAATTTCAACCCAAACGGCTTCTTTCTCATCATTTTCAAACAGCAGCCTGCTGAACGTATCGCGATATTCTTTCAGCCCCCTGATACACTTTACATATTCAGCCGCTAAAAAAGCTGCTCCGCTTTTCATCTGTTCAAGCTTTTGATGTAACAGTTTCTCCTGTACTGAAAACATGTCAAGCAGCTGATCCAGCATCGCACAAAGCCGCTCCGCTCCGTCCGTTATCATGTGAAACCCTTTATCCTGGCTTTTATGATTGAGACTATAGACGAGACGGTTCAGATCGTCTTTAGGTTTTCTTCGTTTGACAAAAGAATGCACTGAACTGAAAAATGCGTCGCTTTCCGATTGAATATGCTTCATCCACTCATCGGCGTCAAAAAAACTTTCCGCCGGCAGTTCATACGTATAAAACAGTTTTCTCATCCGCTTTAACAGTCCGTGTTCCTTTAAGGTTCCGATTCGGCTGAGCTTTGTGTGCAGTCCGATGTATGAAGCTCTCTTCCCGAGGTGCTCGCTGGCGGCGCGTTCGAAATGATGCGCTTCATCAATGATGACCGTTCCGCTTGCAGGCAGTTTTTTCGTTTCACTGCTTTGATCTGAAAACAGCAAAGCATGGTTTGTGATAATCAGATCTGCGGCCTGCGCTTTTTCTTTAGCCCGTTCATAAAACCCGGCAGCCGAGTCCTTCCCTTTTTTCAAAAAAGAATTCTCATCGTAAGCCATGCGCTCCCACAGCAATCTGCCGCCTGATGGAAGATTCAGCTCAGCGGCATCGCCCGTTTCAGTCTCCGTCAGCCAGACGAGAAGCTGCGCTTTCGTCAAAACCGCATCATAGTTGTCATCTTCCTCATGCAGAATATGTTCAAACTTAGGCAGGCACAGATAATGTGATTTCCCTTTTAAAATAGCGGCTTTGACCGGCCAAGGAAACATACGCTCCAAAAGCGGAAGATCTTTAGACATGATCTGCTGCTGCAAAAGAGTAGAGTACGTGCTGATAATCACGGGAGTTTGTTCCGCTTTGGCAAATAAAACAGCCGGAACGAGATAACCGATCGTTTTTCCGATGCCGGGCGCCGCTTCAATCAGCGCATGCTCCCGATTGCGGAAGGCGCCAAGCACTTCATCCATCATCGAAAGCTGCCCTTTCCGCTTTTCATAGCGGGGGATGATGCCGGATAAGATCTGTTCTTTTTCTTCGTTCCACTTTTCAAGGTCAATGGCCGCATTCACCGGACGGGAAACCGGAATGTGATCGGGCTCTTTGATTGAAAAAGAGGCGTATGGAATGCAGCTCTTTTCTTCCGCCGGCCTGCTTTCATGTATAAAGGAATCCAAAAGCAGCGTCAAATCGCTGATAAAATGCTGTGAAAGCCTTCTAAGCTGCTTTAACGTCGGTAAAGGCAAATGTTTCAGTTTATGTAAAATGTCTAAAAAGACCAGTCCCGTAACCTCCGCATCGCTGTCTGCGCGGTGAGGGCGGTCATGAACAATATTCAGCTCTGCGCACAACTCACCGAGCTTATATCCTTCAAACCCCGGGAAAACAATACGCGAAAGCTCAACCGTATCAAGCACTTCACAATCCGGCAGCTCATAGCCCGCTTCGCTCAGTTCATGCCGGACAAATCCGAGGTCGAAATGAATATTGTGGGCAACAAAATACGCGCCGTCAAGCAGATGAAAAATCTCCTCTGCGACCGCTTCAAACGGCAGTTCATTTTCAACCATTCCGGACGAAATTCCGGTCAGCTGTTCAATAAACGGCGGGATGGCCTGATTCGGATTGATATATTTTGAAAACCGCTCAGTTATTTGTCCATTTTCAATGACAACCGCTGCGATTTGAATGATTTTATCGCCCTTTTTCGGCGAATTTCCTGTTGTTTCGACATCTATGACAACGAACCGTTGTTTGTTCATTAAAATGGACACCTCAATTCTTGCATACGAGAAAAGTGTAACACGTTTTGTTGAGAAATGGAGCGAAAAAACAGCTTTTGCCCCTAAATCTTAAAAGAAAACCCCCATGAAGGGGGCTCTTTTACAAAATCGTGTGTGCCGGTTCCTGGCCCAGCATCTGCTCGATTTTATTCTGATCATCCAGAACGGCCACCTTCGGCTGATGGCTTTTTGCTTCCTGATCAGACATCATTTGATAAGAAATAATAATGACTTTATCTCCTTCTTGGACGAGACGGGCGGCAGCTCCGTTTAAACAGATGACGCCGCTCCCCCGCTTACCGGGAATAATATACGTTTCAAGTCTCGCTCCGTTGTTATTATTCACAATCTGAACTTTTTCATTAGCGAGCATTCCGACGGCATCTAAAAGATCTTCATCAATCGTTATGCTGCCGACATAGTTTAAATTGGCTTCCGTCACGGTAGCGCGGTGCAGTTTTCCGGCCATCATAGTGCGGTACATATTATGATCTCTCCCATTCATCAATATCAATAATGATATTATCAATCAGTCTGGCTTTAGAAAATTGGACGGCGCAGGCCAGAATGACCTTGCCGTTTAATGTTTTAAGCGGAGTCAGCTCCGGATAAGCGTACAGTTCGGCATAATCAATGACGCCGCTTGTGTTTTCGATGATACCGGTGACGGTTTTTATAACGGTTTCCGGATTTCTTTCACCGTCTCTGATCAGTTCGGCACCTTGCTGCAATGCTTTATAGATCATCGGCGCTTCTTTGCGTTCCTGCTCAGTCAGATAGACGTTGCGAGAGCTTTTGGCAAGTCCGTCTTCTTCTCTGACCGTGTCCACTGCAACCAATTCGATATCCATAAAGAAATCCTCAATCAATCCGTCCACAACCGCTGCCTGCTGGGCATCTTTCAGGCCGAAGTAGGCGCGGGTCGGTTTAACGAGATTGAAAAACTTCGTCAGCACAGTGGCCACTCCGTCAAAATGGCCGACGCGGGAGGCGCCGCACAACACGTCAGTTCTCCTTTTCACTTGCACGGCAACATTTTGCTCGCCTTTATACATGTCACTTGGAGACGGCGTAAACAAAACATCTGCCCCCGCCTGTTCTGCAAGCCGGGCATCGCGCTTTAAATCTCGCGGATATGCTTCGTAATCCTCGCCCGGTCCGAATTGAGTCGGATTGACAAAGATGCTCATCACGACAATATCGTTTTCTTTGTTTGCTTTTTCAACCAGCGTCAGGTGTCCTTCATGAAGAAAACCCATTGTCGGGACGAATCCGATCGTCCGGCCTTCTGAGCGGTATTGTGCAATTAATTCTTTCAGCTGTTGAGTTTCTGTCAGTTGTTTCATCGCTTACTTTCCTCCGTATAAGCCTTGCAGCACAGTTTGGTTTATCTGAAAGGAATGCTTTTCTTCCGGGAAAACCCGTTCTTTCACATCACGGACATAATCGCTGAGGGCCGACTCAATCGTGCCGTCGATTTTGGCGTATTGCTTCACGAACTTCGGTGTTCTGTCCACGCCGTGGCCGACGACGTCATGATAGACAAGGACTTGGCCGTCCGCTTTTGAACCGGCTCCGATACCGATGACGGGAATGGATACTTCTTCTATTATTTTAGCAGTCAGTTCAGCAGGCACACATTCAAGCACGAGCATCATCGCTCCCGCCTGCTCGCATTTGATGCTGTCTTCAATGAGCTTTTTCGCGCTTTGCTCATCTTTTCCCTGCACTTTATATCCGCCTAATACGCCGACAGACTGCGGTGTGAGGCCTAAATGGCTGACGACGGGAATTCCGCCGAGAGTCAGCGCGCGGATGGATTCGAAAACGCCGTCTCCGCCTTCCAGCTTTAACGCGTCCGCGCCGCTTTCCTGAATAATGGCCGCGGCGTTTTTCAATGTATCCTCTTTTGAAAGGTGGTAAGACATAAACGGCATGTCAGTTACGATAAACGTATTTTTCGCACCGCGTTTTACCGCTTTTGTATGGTGAATCATGTCACTGACCGTTACGCCGACGGTTGAATCGAGTCCGAGCACGACCATTCCGAGCGAATCCCCGACTAAAATCATGTCGACTCCCGCCTGTTCCGCAAGCTTTGCCTGCGGATAATCGTAAGCGGTCAGCATCACGATCGGCTCTCCGTTTTCCTTCATTTTCATGAAATCCAGTTTTGTTTTCATTCTGTTTCTCCTCCTCTAAACGGTGAGGAGATGAGCCGCCAATTCTTCGCAAGCAAAAAAGCCTTCTGTAAAATAAGAAGGATTCCCACTTGTTTAACGTCCGGCGAATGTCATCCCTCTGTCCCAGTCCTTTTTTGGATCAAGGCAGACTTTTCGTAATCTCTGTTCTGCTGATCAGGTGCAGTTCATTATGATACTGCCCATAGGAAGTATACCAAATTCACGAGGCTTGTACCAACTAAGATTAATTGAGCTCAATATCGGCAGAATAGATCTTCTTTATACCGTCTCTCGTTTCCAAAAGAAGAACTCCCTCATCATCAATGCCGAGCGATTTCCCGTAAAACGTTCCTTGCAGCGTTCTCGCTCTGAGCTCGTTCCCCAGTCCGACCGCATAGCTTTCCCATAGCAGCTTGATCGGTGTAAAGCCGTGGTTCAAGTAATCCTGATAGCGTTTTTCAAAAGTCAGCAGAATCTCTTGTATCAGACCCGCTCTGTCAATTTTTTCGCCGGCTTCCATGCTCAGGCTCGTCGCAATGTCCTGAAGCTCGACGGGAAAATCGGTTTCCTGCTGGTTCACGTTGATGCCGATCCCGAGAATAACCGAACGGACACGGTCTTCTTCCGCCTGCAGCTCAGTTAAAATCCCGACGGCTTTTTTGCCGTGAATCATTAAATCATTCGGCCATTTAATGGCGGCCTGTACACCTGTAAAAGCCTCGATGGCCTGTACGACCGCAACGGCGGATAACAGGGTGAGCTGCGGCGTTTTTTGCAAAGGAACGTCGGGTCTCAGAATGAGGCTCATCCAAATCCCGTTTCCCTCCTGTGAATGCCATACTCTGGCCATTCTTCCTCTGCCTGCCGTTTGTTTATCGGCCACTACGAGCGTCCCTTCCGGCGCGCCGTCATTGGCAAGTTCATGAGCGGTTTTTTGGGTGGACGGCAGGACGTCCCGGTAATGAAGCTGTTTGCCCAAAACCTCTGTTTTCAGCCCGAAACGGATTTCGGATTCACTGAGTTTCCCCGGTTTTTTAATGAGCCTGTACCCTTTTCGTCTGACCGCCTCAACCTCATAGCCCTCTTTGCGGAGCTCCTCTATATGTTTCCAAACGGCGGTTCTCGAGCAGCCGAGCGCGTCACTTATTTTCTGCCCGGAGATAAAGCCGTCACCCGCCTCAGAAAATAAATCAATTAATCGGGTTCTTAATGTAGATCCCATGATGCGAGCCACTCCTTTATGTCATGTTTTCGGTTAGGAAGCTTCCCTGCCAATACCGCTTCTTCAATCCGGCGAAGTTCTTCGGCCACCCATTTACCCGCGCGGCGGTTTCTGAGCTCCATCAGATCAGCGCCTGAAATGTCGAGGTCTCGAAGGCTTTTGATCGGCAGCTGCTCATACAGGCTCTGAACCTCTTTCAGCTTTTGTTCATCAATCGTCTTATGCTGTTTCAGCATCCCGATTTTAACGGCTGAAAACAGCGCCTCTCCTGCCCGGTACATCGCTTCTGCTTCCAGCTGCGCCGGATAAACGCTTATGATCTGCACCGCTTTTTTTATGACTTTTCCCGGCAGTTTCCATTGTTTTAAAAACGCCTCGGCGCTTTTCGGACAAAGACCGAGAAACAATAACAGCGCTGCCCAGCGTTCTTCGCGTGCATCTAAAGAAGAAAACGGAAAGCCGCTTGCTTCAAGCATTTGCTGCTCATAACCGGAAAGGCCGGGCAGCTCTTGTATCAGACCTGTCTGCACCATCGTTTGAATCGCTTCTTGTGAGAAAGCGCCCTGCATCAGCTTTTCAAACTCGACGGTCTTTCGTTCTACTGATACATGTGCCATAAGCTCCCTGTCTTTTATGACGGCCTCTCTTGTATCTTTTTCTAACAGAAAGCCGAGCTGACTCATAAAGCGGACGGCTCTCATCATCCGCAGAGCGTCTTCCCGAAAACGGTCTTCAGGGTTACCCACCGTACGGATCAGCTTTTGTCCGATATCATGTGCGCCTCCGAAATAATCAAGCAGCTCTCCTTCGGCAGACATCGCCATCGCATTAATCGTTAAGTCTCTCCGCTTTAAGTCTTCTGATAAAGAAGTAATGAACCGCACAGCTTCAGGGCGCCGGTAGTCCTTATATTCTGATTCGGCACGAAAAGTGGTGACTTCATAGGTTTCATCTTCCCACAGGACGATGACGGTGCCGTGCTCTTTTCCTACATCGACAGTCCGCTTAAAGAGACGCTCCACCTCATTCGGCAAAGCGCTGGTTGCGATGTCCACATCACCTATTTTTCGTTTCATATAGCTGTCTCTGACGGCTCCCCCGACAAAGTACGCCTGATGGCCCGCCTTCATCAGATGATGAAGGATGGGGAGGGCTTTGACAAATTCCTGTTCCATAAGATCACTCCGGTCCTGCCAATTCGTCATAAATCCGTTCATACTGACTGACGATTCTTTGCGAAGAAAAGGCGGTCTCCACCATTTTCAGCGCATGATCAGTCAATCGTTTGCTGAGCTGTTTATCTTCTAAAACGGCAAGCGCTTTTTCAGATGCCGCCTGAATATCGCCGACTTCCACCAGAAAACCGCTTACTTGATCTTTAATCACTTCCGGGATGCCGCCGATATTTGTTCCGATGCACGGCACGCCGCAGGCCATCGCCTCAAGGAGGACGAGTCCGAAACTTTCTTTTTCAGACAGAAGAAGCTTAAGATCGCTGATGGAATACAGCTCTTCCACCCTGTCCTGATTTCCGAGGAGCAACACTTGATCCTGCAGTCCGTATTTTTCGACAAGCTGCCAAGCGACGCACTTTTCCGGCCCGTCACCGACAAGCAGGAGCTTCGCCTTTGTGTTGGCTGCGATATTACGGAAAACGCGGATGACATCTTTAACACGTTTTACTTTTCTGAAGTTCGAAACATGGATGACGACCTTTTCATCCGGCAAAATGCCATGTTTCTCTTTTATACTCTCTGTATTTTTCTTAAGATAAACACGTTCATCAATAAAGTTGTAGATGGTCTCAATTTTTTTATCCGGCTTAATTAAGTCATATGTTTCTCCGGCAAGCGCGGTTGATACCGCCGTCACTCTGTCGGACGCTTCGATGGCAAAACGGATTAAATCTTTTAATGACGGATCATATCCTAAAACGGTGATGTCCGTACCGTGAAGCGTCGTCACGATGCCGATGTCACGCTTGAGCATCTGCTTGGCGAGATAAGCGCATACCGCATGCGGCAGCGCATAATGCGCGTGAATGATATCAAGATTTTCCCTCGCGGCCACCTCGGCGATTTTGCTCGCCAGCGTAAGGTCATAAGGCGGATATTTAAATACCGCGTATTGGTTGACTTCCACCTCATGAAAATGAATATTCGGATGATATGTATTTAATCTGAACGGGATGCTTGATGTGATGAAATGAACCTGGTGCCCTTTTTCCGCAAGCAGCTTGCCGAGTTCCGTCGCAATAATACCCGAGCCTCCGACACTCGGGTAGCATGTAATCCCTATTTTTAATGGTCTCATTGTCCGCCCCCAAAAACATCATCATTCAAAACGGGAAGCTGTTTTGAAAAGAAACCTTCGGCATACCCCGTCCCGGCTTCTTTGCCATACAGTCTTTCCCTCGCTTCCACCATTTCGATATAACCGTTGGTCAGCGGTGTGTTCACTGACTGCGCCGTAGGAATAAACTGGCTTTGATAGGCGTGCAGGCTTTCTTTTTTCAGATCGATGGTTTCCGTTATGTCGATTACAAAGTCCGGACGGTGAAACCCGTTGATCATATAATAGTATACGCGCTGAGCCTTATGAGCCGGCAGTTCCTGGTGATCTCTGTATTTATGAATTCCCGCCGAGAACACTGCTTCTTCGACCAAAGCCGCCGCATTGCCGTGGTCAGGATGGCGGTCTTTCGGATAAGGCATGAAAACGGTTTTCGGCCGGCAGGCTCTGATGACACTGACAATCCGGCGGATGCCGTCCTCACTTTTCAAAAGCCCGCGGTCGGGAAGCGTAAGCTGGATTCTCTCTTTTACGCCGAGAATTCGGGCCGCCTTTGCCGCTTCTTCTTTTCTTATCCCTACCGTTCCGTTAGATGATAGTTCGGCCTCGGTCAAATCGCATATCACCGCGGTTTTTCCTTGAGCCGTAAATTTTGCGATCGTGCCGCCCATACCGATCTCGACATCATCACTATGGGCGCCGAACGCCAGAATATCAACGTGTTCAGACATTCGGTTCTCCTCCGCGCACAAGATTGCGGAAATCAAATGCCCCGCCATCCAGCGTCCGGACGAGGATTTCCGCTGTTCCCATATTTGTGGCGAGCGGGATCGCGTATACGTCACACAGCCGGATCAGCGCCGAGACATCCGGTTCGTGAGGCTGCGCAGTTAACGGATCGCGCAGAAAAATGACGAGATCCAGGGCATTTGCTGCAATCAATGCGCCGATTTGCTGATCTCCGCCGAGCGGGCCGGATTGAAAACGTTCAACAGACAATCCGGTCGCTTCCTGGATTTTCAGGCCAGTCGTACCTGTCGCGTATAACTCATGATGGCTCAATATATCTTTATATGCGGTCGTAAACTGAACCATATCCTGCTTTTTTTTATCGTGAGCAATCAAAGCAATTTTCATTTGATGTTCTCCCCCTTGCCGATTCAGTCGATAATATTTTCGAGTCCGTATACAAGCTGGTCGATTTTCATCACTTGCTCCACTGACAGCTTCACTCCTGACATAAAGGAAGCCCGGTTATAGGAGTCATGGCGCAGTTTCAGCGTCTGGCCGTCCATGCCGAACATGACTTCCTGGTGGGCGATAAGGCCCGGCAGACGCACGCTGTGAAGGCGGATGCCGTTTAATTCAGCACCGCGGGCGCCCGGCAGAATTTCTTTTTCATCAGGATGGCCCTGCTGCTTTTCTGTACGGACGCTTGAGATCATTTCCGCTGTTTTCAGCGCCGTTCCGCTCGGGGCATCCAGCTTTTGATCATGATGAAGCTCAATGATTTCTACATCTTCAAAATAGTTGGCGGCCATTTGTGAGAACTTCATCATCAGCACCGCGCCCAATGCAAAGTTCGGAGCGATGATGGCGCCGATTCCTTTTTCTCCAGTCAAAGCTTGAAGCTCCTCTAAATCCGCTTCAGAAAATCCGGTCGTTCCCACAACGGGGCGGACGCCGTGTTCAAGAGCGGCTTTCGTATGTTTTTTGCCGATTTCAGGCGTTGTCAAATCGATCAGCACATCCGGTTTTGTTTCTTGGAAACATGCGCGGATATCCGTATAAATAAGAGCGTCTGAATCAGCTGACATCACTTCCCGCAATGTTTGCTGATCGTATGTATGGTCAATGGCGCCGACAAGCTCAAAATGAGGCGTGCGGACGGCAAGTTTTACGGCCTCCTGGCCCATTCTGCCTCTCGGTCCGGCAATGACGACTTTAATGGTTTCATTTGACATGGTTTCTCCTACTTTCCTTCTTCTTTTCTAGTCCAGCGGTCTTTATCACGTGTATTAAATTTATGCATGACGCGGTTATGAGCTTCCTCCAATGAAATATCAAGGGAGTTGGCGAGGCAGATCAGGACGAACAGCACATCGCCCATTTCCTCTTCCATGCTTTTCTCATTTTCCGTCGTTTTCTTCGGCTTTTCCCCATAATAATGGTTGACTTCTCTTGCAAGTTCGCCCAGTTCTTCCGTGAGACGGGCCATCATGGCAAGCGGGCTGAAATAGCCTTCTTTGAATTGGCCGATATATTCATCGACCTCAGCTTGTAAGTCTTTCATCGTTTTGTCACTCACTGTGCGAATACCTCCTGTCATCTCTTCCATGTTAGCTAATTCAAGTACATTTGACAAATGTTAAAAACGGCAGTTTGCTGTTTTCTTTTGTATCCACTATAATATTTACGCAATCTTATGGAAGGAAAAGGGGTTTGATGCAATGCTTGGAGAAATCAGAATCAAAAACATTTGCTTTATTTTAATCGGCGCCGCTGTTTTTTCATTCGGACTGGTTCACTTTAATATGCAGAACAATTTGGCGGAAGGCGGATTTACCGGCATTACGCTGCTTTTATATGCGTTATTCCACATCAGCCCTTCTATTTCCAACCTGGTATTGAACATTCCTATCTTTTTCATCGGCTGGCGTATGCTCGGCCGGACGATGTTTGTCTATACCCTGATCGGCACCGTTTCTCTTTCTGTTTTTCTGAGTGTTTTTCAGCGCTACGAAATTCATATGCCGCTGTCCCATGATTTAGCGCTGGCCGCCTTGTTCGCCGGTGTATTTATCGGCGCGGGTCTCGGCATTATTTTTAAATACGGCGGCACGACGGGCGGGGTCGATATCATCGCCAGGCTGATCAACAAATTTTTCGGAATCCCGATGGGCCGGACGATGTTTGCCTTTGACGCCTGTGTCATTCTGCTTTCTTTGTTTACGTATCTTTCTTACAAGGAAGCGATGTACACGCTTGTAGCCGTTTTTGTCGCTGCGAGATTGATTGATTTTATCCAGGAAGGCGGCTATGCCGCAAAAGGGGCAACGATTATTTCTTCGAAAAACGATTTGATCCAGCAAAAAATCATTGAAGAGATGGAGCGCGGCGTCACCGTTTTAAAAGGACAGGGATCATATACAAAAGAAGACAGGGACGTTCTTTACTGCGTCGTTCCGAAAAACGAAATTGTGCTTTTGAAAAGCGTCATCACTTCCGTTGACCCGCACGCCTTTGTTGCAGTAAGCGACGTCCATGATGTGCTCGGCGAAGGATTTACGCTTGATGAAAATAAAAATCCGATCAGACGATAATAAAAAGGCGGCTTTTGCCGCCTTTACTGTTCGTGTTTCCATTTGACAACCGGTGATTTTTTCTTTTTCAATCGGCGGGCGAATGCCGGACTGACATTGAGCGTCTGCTCGACGAAGCGCTGCGGCGTCAGTGCCAGCCATTGATTTAAGGAGACGTCTTCGAAACGGTCGCTTTTGAAGATTTCCAGAAAGCGAAGCACGGTGTCACCGGTATTCTGAACATAATGTCCCATTGCAAAAGGAACATATCCTACGTCACCCGCTTGATAGTTAAATGTCCGCGCTCTTCCCTCCGCCGCAAACACCGTCATTTTCGCTTCTCCTGAAAGATAATACTGCCACTCGTCCGTATTGGGATGCCAATGCAATTCTCTCATGCCTCCGGGTTCGACCTCCACAAGAGCTGCGGCAATCGTTTTTGACACCTTAAACGTTTTTGAATCGACAATCTTTACTCTTCCCCCGCCGGTAACAAGAGGCTCCTGCCGGGAAAGCTTGTAGCTGAACGGCTCCAAAACGGGGCCTTCCGGGGAAGAAACTGCTGCCCGCTCAATAGGGGGAGGCGGTTCCAGCTGGAACATGTAACGCTCTTTCTTGTGAATGTAAGCCAGCTCATAACCCGGAACACCGAAGTTCGCCTCCAGCACGCTGCGCGGGGTATGGGCAAACCAGTCCGTTACTGAAAAGGTGCTGTTTTCTGAAAAAGAGCCGTCATCAAAGACGAGCAAAAACTCACTTCCCTGCTCTAATCCTTGAATGGAATGAGGAATGCCGGAAGGAAAATACCACAGGTCCCCTTCACTTACGTTATCAATAAAATTCCGCCCATTTTGATCGACCGCAGTTAAACGTACTCCTCCGTTAATCACATATCCCCATTCGGCTTCTTTATGCCAATGAAGCTCCCGCACAGCTCCCGGTTTCAGTCTCATGTTCACCGCCGCGATGTTTTTGGATACCGGCAGTTCCCTGACCGTCACCTCTCTGGACCATCCGCCGTCTTCAAGCCTCATATGCGTATCAGAAAATGAGAATTTCAAGTTTTGAACCGTTCCTGAATCCGTTGAAGGCGGAACGAGCATGTCAGGATTCTGGAAGTCACGCGCGAGGTTTCGCGGTCCTTCGTCAGTCGCCCCTTTTCTGCCTCTGATCGGCTGCGGGAGGTGTTTTGAAGCCAATTGCTGGATGAGTTTTTTCACTGGCTTAGCTCCTTTACAGCAATTTGTGTTTATTTAGACTTAGGATACTCACGCTTTTTCTCTTTCTTTTTTTCCGCTCTGTATTTTCGGTAGCCGACATATGTCAGCGCAGTAATAATGATACCGCCTGTTGTCAGAATGACCCAGAGCAGCGAAGGGTCAGCGTCATCCCGCTCCACCTTGTCAAAAACCCGCTTTAAATCCTGCTGCAGGAGCGTCAGACGCTCAAGCTTTGTTCCTTTTGTCATCTGCTGAAACCCTTCCTGCTCAATCACCTCGATATGTTTCGCCACCGTATCAAGCTGGCCGGCCGACACATCCATTGTCAGGCTGGGATAAATTAAATCATATAATGATATAAATTCATTCCACTTTTCATTGAAATTTTCACTTCCGTTTCCGCTGACATCTTCTTTTAAGGCGCTGAATGTCGCCATAATCGGTCTTTCAAGCGAACCCCACAGCGGATCGGAGTGGTCTTCCATCGCATCCATTACCAACCTGAACTGGGCGGCTGCCCGGATTTTTTCGGTATCTGAGGCGTCTGCCTGTTTCAGGACGCGCACTAAATCATTAAAGCCCAGAGTCACCTGCCTGACTTCGGCGCCGCTCAGTGAGTTTACGTGTGTCATTTTTTTCTTAAAGTAGCCAAGCACTTGCAGAGCCTCATCATACTGCGAATGCCGCGTCATTTGGAAAACGGTATCCGAAAGGTCGTTCAGTTCCTTGAGACCGCCCTCATCTTCAGCTTTGGCAGTTGTGATGAAACACATAAGAGCAAGTAAAAGACAGATCGTCAGCTTTCGTTTCATAGAGGTCCCTCCCACTCCTTCTCTTTACAGAATATGAGGAGCGGGACAAGGTTAGACCAAGATTCTATCAGTGTAAGTCAAGCTTTATCCGTCTTTTGGAAATCACCAAATAGTATGCAAGGCCGAGTGAAAATATGCTCAGCCAGAATGTAGCATACCCGATCTCTTGCATATAGTCATTGAGCATTGAGTAGCGGGGCATCATGCCCAAAAGATAATCAATGACATCATTATGAAGCGTCCAAACAGCGGCAACGGCAAGATGCCATAACCGGAACCGAAAATACGGGCTGTATAAAACGCCTTGAACGGCCATGGCAAAATGTGAAGCAATCAGCATGTACCCTTCCCAAGGCATCTGCCCCATTTTGACCAGCACAAAGACATTCATTCCGACCGCCCACAGCCCGTATTTTACAAGGGTTACAAGAGCCAGCGCTTCAAACAGCGGCGCGTTTCTTCCCATGAGAAATGCCAGAAGCACGAACAGGAAGAAAAACGTCGCCGTCGGGCTGTCAGGCACAAATATCAGAAATCGGAACGGCGTGTCCGCAAGCTGCGGCACATACCAATAATAGCCGTACACCGTACCGATAAAATTAACGGCAAGAACAAGCAGAAGCATGCCGCGCAACCCTAAAAGATAAGAAATCCACCTCATACCATCAACTCTCAGTCCGTAAAAAGTATGTATCATGCAAAAAAAGCTGACATCCGGTCAGCTCTTTTCATAAAAGTATATCCTGCTGTTGTCTACTTCACAATACGTTATTTCGCTGTCGTTTCAGAAATGAACTTCGCCAGCTGATCAAGCTGTTTGTCATTCCCTTTAAAAATACCAGCTGGCATCTGCCCTTTCCCTTTGACGGCGATTTTTTTAATTTCTTCCGGGCTCAGCCCGTTATCGACCAGGGACGGACCGGCGCCTCCCCCTTGAAGATTATCCCCGTGACAGGAAATACAGCCTTGTTCTTTAAATACCTTATAACCGTCTGATTCAGTATCAATGGCGGCTTCTTTTTTAATTTTCCCTTGCTCCTCCGCCTTCGCCCAGTCATGTGTCGCGACTGACTGCCACGTTAAAAAGACCGTAGCGCAAAGCGCCAAAAGCATCATCCCGACGGCAACCGGACGCTTCCACGGCCTTCTTTCAGACCCCCTGTCGAGAAACGGAGCCAAAAGCAGCGACCCGAAGGCAAGCCCCGGTATAATCATCGCTCCGATAACGGTGTAGCTCCCTGCGGCATATTCATATTTTAATAGCTGGTATAAAAACAGAAAATACCAATCCGGCAGCGGAATATACCCTGTATCCGTCGGGTCCGCCACCCGTTCCAAAGGCGGCTCGTGCACAATCGTTAAAACGAGAAATCCGACGAGGAAAACGGCCCCGACCATCCATTCTTTCAGCAGGAAGTTCGGCCAAAACGCCTCTGTCTTTCCAGGATACTCTGAATAGTCTTTCGGTATATTCGGTTTTTTTTCAGCCGGTATCCTTGAATCTCCTACAAACTTCATTCCTTTCCCCCGGTGCATGTCATCCCCTCCCTTTTATATCAGATTAGTATTAAAGCGGTCCTGAAATTCCCTGCTTGCGGATCATGACAAAGTGGGCGCCCATGAGCGCAAACAAAGCGGCAGGGAGAAAAAATACGTGAATCGCAAAAAATCTCGTCAGCGTTTGGGCGCCGACAATATCGTGGTGGCCGGCAAGAAGAGTTTTCACCTGCGCTCCGATCAATGGCGTCGCCTCCGCAATCTGAAGACCTACCTTTGTCGCAAACAGCGCCTTCATATCCCACGGAAGCAGATACCCTGTAAAACCGAGACCGAGCATCACAAAAAAGATCAGAACACCGACGATCCAGTTCAATTCCCGAGGCTTTTTATAAGCTCCCTGAAAGAAAACCCGCAGCGTATGTAAAAACATCATCACAATGACTAAACTTGCGCCCCAATGGTGCATACCCCTTACAATCTGCCCGAAAGCGACTTCATTCTGCAAATAATACACAGATTCCCACGCGTTTTTTATATCCGGCACATAATACATCGTTAAAAACATCCCGGACAGCACTTGGATAACGGTTACAAAAAACGTCAAACCGCCGAAACAATAGACAAAAGCCGAGAAATGGTGAGCGGGATTTACATGTTCCGGCACTTCATGGTCGGCGATATCCCGCCACATCGGCGTAATATCGAGACGTTCATCCACCCAGTCATAAATTTTATTCAGCATGTCACCCTTCCCCCCTAGGCTTTGCTTTTCCAAGATACAAAAAGCCGTCCTTTACTTTTTGCTCATAACGGTCAAGAGGCGCGAGCGGCGGCGTGCCCGGAACGTTCGTGCCGTCTTTTTCATACAGCCCGTAATGGCAGGGACAAAAGAATTTGTTCGGATTTTTAGGATCATTGTTCCAGTTTACGGTGCAGCCCAGATGTTTACAGATCGGAGAAAGCGCTATAATTTCATCCCCGTGCTTGTAAACCCAGGCTGACCTGGATTCTTCCGATTCGTACCAGGCGTCGACTTGATGAATTTTAAAGTCAAACCGCTTCGGCTCCTTCGTCAGCTCATCCACACTGACAACCTGCACCATTTTTTGATCTCCCGTCGGTTTTAATACCGGGTCCAGCGCAAAACGGACCATGGGCATAAGCGCACTGGCGGCCATAAATCCCCCCACGCCGGTGAGCGCATAGTTTAAAAATTGTCTTCTTGATATATCTTGTTTTCCGCCCATCTCTTCCCCCCCTAAAGATTGACCAAAAATTAACTAAAATAGAAAATAATTCAGAGATTTGACACCCTCATAATATATGAATCTTTCAGCAAGGTCAACAGAGGCAAAACGGGTGTTTTGCGGGATGTATGGAGTTTTTAAGAATTGTTCCACTTCTGTAACAAAACGTTCAAAATTTCTCCGCACTTGTCATCCGCTATTTTTCTCTTTAAAGAGTCTTTCATATGTTCAAACGGAACGGCAGGTATGTATATGACATCAGACCCTATTTCAGAATCCTTCCATTTTTCGTCTGCCGTCAGGAACAAGGCGTGCCGGAAGTTGGTCATCACCTCTTCTTTGAGTTTTTGAAGCAGGGCGATTTGTGATTGGTCTATATCAACATATGTATAAGAGGGGAATAAATATACCCGTCCCTTCAATTGGCGCTCAAGCTCTTCAGAAAGCAATTGGGTGCTTTCCCCCTGTTCAACGGCCTCTTTTAAGCCTCCTGAAGATGTTATGGAAATTAACGGAATGACAGCGGTATCAATGTAATCCGCAGATTGTAAATAGGCATCGGCATCAGCGGCCCTCCATCTCATGTCTCGTTCCTCCTCTTTACGCAACAAGCCTTGCATACTCTGCAAGGCTGTCATTTATGTGAGCTGATTCAATTGGCGGGAAAGCTTTTCAAATGTTTCTTTGTCGTGGCGGTCCAGCGCCTCGTCTATATCTTTAAGCAGCTTTTCCCGCTGGAAAGTGGAAATGGCATGTTCTAATATTTTTTCAGCCATCCCCTGATCCTGTTTATTTTCAAACAGGTCTTTCGGCAGATGCGGATTTGATTCAAGAACAGCGGCATATTCCGGTGAGCTGTAGGCCGAACGGAAATTCAGCTGGATAAATAAATCCTGCTGTTTATTTAACCGGATGTCGTGAAAAGATTTTTCCGCGTCCGTAGTCATGACATTTTCTTTGTAAAACCTAAACGGCACCTCATCAACGCAATGAGTGGACATGATAATGCCTCGCGGGCAAAATTCGGCTTGTTCTACAAAATGGACTTTTTCCATTAATGAATCATGACTCATTAAATAATTTAAAATCCAGACGCACTCCCGGCGTTTAAGCTGATAATGATTTAAAAACCAACGGATAAAATCCTTTTTTTCATTGACAGAAACAGGGGTCTGCATGTAATTCCCTCCTCTATCGATCGTATAATCTGACATCACTTATACATTCAGCAAGCATGGTCCAAAATCCTGCTTATCTTAAAAATTCATCCTCTATCCGTAAGATTGTTTCTTCAAGCTCTTCGTTTGTTCCATCCATTGAAAGCACTTGTTTTAAAAGCGGCAGCGCTTCTTTCTGGAGACCCTCTTCCAATAAGAAGTGAGCGTATTCATATAAGAAATCCCGATCATCCTGATAATGGAGATACGCAGCTTCGAAGCTTTTTTTCGCTTCAGCGTATTGCTCAAGGCCTGTATAGGCACCCGCCAAATACCAATTGTATTTCGGATCTTCTTCTCCGTAGCCGCGGACTTCCTGAATCAGATCAATAATCTCTTCAAAGCTTTCTTCTTTATGATAGACGGCTAAAAGCGTATGGAGCGCTTCCACGTAACCCGGATCGAGCGCCAGCGCTTCCTGAAGAAGCTTTTTGCCTTCCTCTTCGTTGCCGAGCTTTAACGCCATTTTCGCCGCATAGAGAAAAAGCTCTTTATTGTATTCATCGTAAGTAATACCTTCTTTAGCGGTTTTTAATGCATCTTCATACATGCCTTCTGCCTCGTAGCTTTTTGCAAGCGGCATATAAAGCGATGAATAGGAAGGGTCAAGCCCTTTTAAATCAGACAGCTGCTTGATGGCTGTTTTGACCATTCCCGCCTGATAGGCTGTGAACCCGTACCCGAAAATCGTATTCGGTTCTGTATGTTCTGCCGCCGCTTTTTCATACCATGAAATCGCTTCCTCAAATTCACCCGCCGCGCTCAATGACTCAGCCAGCCTCTGATGAACATTTACGCCGCCGATTTCGTGCCGTTCTTTTGCCGTCTCTTCATAGTACGGAACGGCTTTTGCGTATGACCCCTGAGTGAAGTATAATTCCCCCAGAGCGAAATCAATAACAGGTTCATCTTGTAACATCGCTTTCGCCTGTAACAGCTTTTGCTCACTTACTTCAAATAAGCCCTGCATCTGATACAGATCAGCCATTAAAAGAAGGCTTTCCGCGTAAGACGGGTCTTCCGGAGAAATCGTCTCCAGCACCTCAAGAGCTTTTTCTTCTTCATCAATATCTATTAACAATTCGGCGTAAAAATTCGTCAGCTCAGACTCATCCGGATAAAGGTCATGCAGATCACTGATCAGCGCTAACGCTTTTTCGGCGTTTCCCCATTCATAGTAGAGCTGGGCTGCAATGGCTTTGTCTTCGTCATGAAGCTCTGTTTCAGCTTTTGAAAGCGCTTTGAGTCCCTTTTCGGTTTCACCTGCTTCAACTAATTTTATGGCTTCTTGAATCAATGTATTCAAATCAGACCGGTCCTTTCTTTTCCTATACCTCATCAACCAATGAAAAGGGTTTTTATTCGGGTTATTCTTATCATAATTCAGACAGGGCCTGCCCGCAAATAAGATGCTTCACCCGGCATTATAGTTTATCAGAAAATGGTTAAGAGGAAAACGGCAAAAAAGGGGACGGCATCTTTATACGCAAACAGCGCAATTTGTTCCGGCTGTTTCTGTAACGAAAACGCATTCCCCCTTTCTTTTATTTTTCTGTTTAAGACAAGCTATGTCAAAGCCCAAGATTTTATGACACATGAAGAAAAAAGCCCGAAGAATCGTCTTCAGGCTTTTTTGGCTAATTGATCTAAATGCTCAAAAAATGTCGGATATGAGACATGGATCGCCTCAGTATCACGGATGTCAATCGGCTCTTCTGTCAGGCATGAAGCGATACCGAGCATCATGCCGATGCGGTGGTCGCCGTGGCTTGACACATCGGCTCCGCCCGCAAGCGTTTTTTTGCCGTGTATTTTCATGCCGTCTTCAGTCGGTTCAATGTCTGCACCGATTTTCCGGAGCTCTGATACGACGGTGTCGATCCGGTTCGTTTCCTTCACCTTCAGCTCCGCAGCGTCTTTAATGACAGTTGTGCCTTCAGCCTGCGTTGCCAAAAGGGCGATAATCGGGATCTCGTCAATTAAACGGGGAATGATTTCTCCGCCGATTTCTGCCGCTTTCAGATCTGAAGTTTCAATAACCAGGTCTCCGTAAGGCTCCGCGCTGTCCGCTTCTGAAGGAATCACTTCAAGTGAAGCCCCCATTTGCTTTAAGACATCAATCATTCCCGTGCGTGTCGGATTCAGGCCGACATTTTTCAGCACAATCCGGCTTCCGGGAACGACAGCGCCCGCGGCGAGGAAAAAGGCCGCTGAAGAAATATCGCCGGGCACGAAAATATCAGCTCCCCGAAGCTTCTGACCGCCCGTTACGGAAGCGCTCGTCTCCGTTTCCGCAAGCTCGGCGCCAAAAGCGTTCAGCATCCGTTCCGTATGGTCTCTTGATTTATGAGGCTCAGTGACGGTCGTCGTCCCTTCAGCCTGCAATCCGGCAAGCAGCACGGCGGATTTGATCTGCGCGCTTGCAACAGGGGAGACGTAATCAATGCCTTTCAATTGTCCGCCTCTTACGGATAAAGGCGTAAATCCTCCGTCCGCTCTTCCGTCAATCGCGGCTCCCATCTGTTTTAAAGGCTCCGTCACCCTCTTCATCGGACGCTTTGCAATACTTTCGTCGCCCGCTACCGTACTGTGAAATGGGCGTCCGGCTAAAATGCCGAGCATCAGGCGGATGGTCGTGCCGGAATTTCCGACATCAAGAAGGCTGTCAGGCTCACAAAGTGCGTCAATGCCCTTCCCGTATATCGTTACATCACTTCCGTTTTGTTCAATGGAGACACCCATTTTTCTGAAGCAGGCAATGGTGCTCAGACAATCGGCTCCGGGCAAAAAGTTTTTTACCGTTGTCGTTCCTTCCGCAAGCGCTCCGAACATAACAGAACGGTGGGAGATGGATTTATCCCCCGGAATATGAATTTCACCGTTTAAAGACGTCACTTTTTCTCTTTTCAATGTTTTCCACCTCAGTCAGCGTAAAATGTGTCATATTTAGCGCGGGATTGAATGCAGGTTTCCGCCCGCTTCCTGTCATCATCAGTCTGGAAACTGATTCTGAGAATTCCGTTAATATCTTCTCTTGTTTCGATAATGCGGATGTTGGTGATACTGATTTTTTCTTCTGCCAATATCGCCGTAATTTCCGAAATGACCCCCGGATGATCGGGAACATCGACATAAAGGTCATAAAAGGACGGGATCGCTCCTTTTTGACGGAGCGGCAGACCGTCGCGATAATCTTTCGCTTTTTTAAAATATCCGAACAGGCTGTCCGCATCTTCATTTTCTACATAAGATTCGATCGTGTCAATCTCCCGTTTCCATTCTTTGAAGCGGTCAAGCAGTTTATCTTTGTTATGAAGAAGTATGTCCCTCCACATCGCCGGACTGCTTGAGGCGATCCTGGTGATGTCCCGAAAACCGCCGGCTGCGAAACGTTTCAAAAACGGATAATCTTCTTCAGCATGATGAGCCTGATGTACGAGGCTTGCAGCAACGATATGAGGGAAATGGCTGATGACGCTCGTTACGCCGTCATGCTCCTCGGGAGTCATCTCCACAAAGTGGGCGTTTGCCGCTTTCAAAAGTTCCTTCAGATGCGTTACTGACTCTTTAGAAGTTGATTTTCCGGGTGTTAAAATGTAAAACGCATTTTCGAATAAAAATTCTTTCGCCGCAGCGGCCCCGGATTTATGAGATCCCGCCATCGGATGGCCGCCGACAAATTGATAGTGAGCCGGAAGCACTTTGTCGGCGTAGCTGACGACTTTCTGTTTCGTGCTGCCCACATCCGTAATCAGGAGTTCATGGGTGATGTCTGATGCGGCCAGCATATCGAGCATTTTCAGCGTTTGGGCGACAGGCGTGGCGATAATGACAACAGACGCTTGCTGCGCCCCTTCCGTCAATGAGCCGGCCCGCTCGTCAATAATTCCGAGCTTCAGCGCGGCAGTGAGCTGTTCTTCCGAAATATCCACACCGATAATCCGTTTATGCGGATGCTCCTTTTTGATGGCCAATGCGATCGATCCGCCGATCAGCCCGATCCCCGCAAGCAATATGGTATCCTTCATTTCACTCATTTCCTTTTTCATCTATTTTAATAGAGCAAAGAGGTGATGCTTGATCACCTCTTATAATATTTCAGCTAAAATTGTGAGAATTTCCTCATTCTGCTCTTTCGTACCGACCGTAATCCTTAACGCTGTCGGAAATCCGAGCGCCTGTCCTGAGCGGACGATATATCCTTTTTCCAACAGGGCTTGGAACAGTTCATCCGCCGGGCGGTTAAAATCAATGAGCACAAAGTTGGTTTGTGAAGGATAACAAGTTAATCCGTGAGTTTCCGCAAAATCATAATACTGCTTAAGGCCGGCTTTATTTTTCTCGACGCATTCCTGGATAAATGTCTGGTCGTCAAGCGCTGCCAGTGCCGAAGCCTGACCGATTCTGCTCGTATTGAACGGCTCTCTCGCCGGTTCAATCTGGCGGATCAGCGCTTCGTCCGCAATGCCGTATCCGACGCGCAGCGCGGCAAGTCCGTACGCTTTAGAGAAGGTGCGGAGGATCATGACATTCGGATATTGCTTTAAAAGCGGAATGCTTTCTGGGTAATCTTCCGCCGTAACATACTCGTAGTACGCTTCATCAAGGACAACGAGTATATGCTCGGGAACTCTGTTTAAAAAGGCAATTAGCTCTTGCTCAGAAGTATATGTCCCCGTCGGATTATTGGGGCTGCATACCCATATGACTTTCGTCTCGCCGTCAATTGCTTCCAGCATCCGGTCCAAATCATGAGCGCCGTCACTGCGGAGCGGCACCTCGCGCACCTCAGCGCCTTCAATCACCGCATTGTGTCTGTATTGCGGGAAAGTCGGGGCGGCGGTAATCGTGTTTGCCTGATCATTTAATAAAGAACGGCAGATAATCTGCACTAGCTCATCAGAGCCGTTGCCGAAAATGATCGAAGATTCACTGACCTGCAGATGCTCACTGAGCCGCGTTCTCAAAGCGGCACTGTAACCGTCGGGATACAGCGCAAGCTGCTCAATCTCCCGATGCAGCGCATCTTTTGCGGCCTGTGAACAGCCGAACGGATTTTCGTTAGAAGCGAGTTTTACTACTTTTTCAAGCCCGTATTCCATTTTCACTTCTTCTATTGGTTTGCCCGGCTGATACGGTTTCAGCTGCCGCAGCTGTTCTTTAATCTGCAAATCCAGTCACCTCATTTTACACTGTACAGTCGTCCGAACGTCTTTGCGTATTCTTCAAATTCAAGAAGCGCATCAGCTCTTGTGCCGGGATTCACAAGCTTTGTTTTAAGCTCTTCAACTTTTTTGACAAGCGCGCTGCCGACAACGACACCGTCAGATATTTCATTCATCCCGTCAACCTGTTTGCGGTTTGAAATGCCAAAACCGACCGCCACCGGAACAGAGCTGAATTCTTTCACCTTACGGATGAAAGAGTATACAGAAGGATCGAATTCGCTGCGTACGCCCGTCACTCCTAAAGAGGATACACAATACACAAAGCCGCGGGCCTGTTCAGTAATTATTTTCAAACGGTCTTCACTTGTCGGCGCAACCAGTGAGATATAAGCGATGTTCTCCTTTTTGCATGTCATTTGCAAAAGGGCGCTTTCCTCTAATGGAAGGTCGGGTACAAGCAGGCCGTCTATGTCGTTTTCCCGCAGTAAAGCGAAAAAGTATTCTTTTTCTAATTGTAACACAGGATTATAATACGTAAAGAGGATAATTGGAATATGAACACCGTTTTTTTTCATTTTGCCGCCAAGTTCAATTGCTTTTACGATATTCATTCCGTTTTCCAGAGCCCGTTTTGAAGCCCGTTGTATGACGGGTCCGTCCGCGAGCGGATCTGTGTAAGGAACGCCGATTTCAAGGGCAGAAGCGCCTGCATTCTGCAATGATATTGCCAGCTCAACAGAAATGTCAGGAAGCGGATCGCCAGCTGTAATAAAAGGGATAAATAATTTTTCAGAATCTCGCAGATTAAACATGTGTCTCCACCCCGTTTTCCAAAACATTCATCAGCGTATGAACGTCTTTATCTCCTCTTCCCGATAAACTGACGAGAATGATTTTATCTTTATCCATGTCTTTTGCCATTTCAAACGCTTTTGCCAGGGCGTGGGCAGATTCAATAGCCGGAAGAATACCCTCTGTTTCAGAAAGCAGACGTAACGCGGCAATCGCTTCATCGTCTGTCACGCTTTCGTACGTTACACGGCCGCTTTTATGCAGATAGGCGTGCTCAGGGCCGATCCCCGGGTAATCAAGGCCTGCTGAAATGGAATACGGTTCGATAATCTGCCCGTATTCATCTTGTATTAAATAGGTCATTGAACCGTGAATCACCCCGAGCGTCCCTTTTGCGATCGTTGCCGCATGCAGCGGCGTATCAATTCCTTTTCCGGCCGCCTCGGCGCCGATCAGCTCAGTATCTTCGTCTAAAAAGGCCTGAAAAATGCCCATCGCATTGCTTCCGCCGCCGACACATGCAACAACCTTATCCGGGAGCGTTCCTTCAACCCGGCGGAGCTGTTCTTTCGCTTCCTCGCCGATGATTTTCTGGAATTCGCGAACGATATACGGATACGGGTGCGGCCCCACTACAGAACCGATAAGGTAGAAATGATCTTCACAATGCTGGACCCAATACCTGATTGCCTCATTCGTCGCATCTTTCAGCGTGCCGTTGCCGCTTGTGACCGGCACCACTTCCGCGCCGAGCAGTTTCATCCGGAATACGTTCAGCGACTGGCGTGCAACGTCTTCTTCACCCATAAAAACCGTACACTTAAAACCGAATTTTGCGGCGGCTGTCGCGGCAGCCACACCGTGCTGTCCCGCACCGGTTTCGGCGATGATTTTCGTTTTGCCCATCTTTTTGGCAAGCAGAATCTGGCCTAGCGCGTTGTTAATTTTATGAGAGCCGGTATGGTTTAAATCTTCTCTTTTCAGATAGATTTTCGCCCCTCCCAAATACTCTGACACCCTGTCTGCGAACGTTAATGCGGTCGGTCTTCCGGAGTAATCAAACAATAGCTTTTTATATTCGGCATGAAAAACGGGATCATTCTTTAATTCTGTGAAAGCCGTTTCGATTTCCTCAAGGGGCCGCATCAATGTTTCAGGGACAAATTTGCCGCCGAATTCGCCGTATCTTCCGATTTCATTTGGATATGGATACATAGTGATTCATCCTTTCTTCTAAAAGCCGGATCAGTGTTTGATCCTTTTGTCCGTTTTTTTCAATTCCGCTGGCAAGATCTATACCGCACGGACGCGATCTCAGTAAGCCTGTAATCGTTTCAGGATTAACGCCGCCCGCGATAAAACAGCGCTTGTTTGCATTTTGAGCCTGCTTTCGGTACAAGGGGACACGGGCCCATGAAAACGCGATTCCCGTGCCGCCTCTCATTCCTTTTACTGAAGAATCAATGACATAGCCGTCGACAGCAGGTGCAAATTGAGCCATCTGACGGAGCGTCCCTTCCCCGTGATGGAGCGCTTTCCATATTTCCGAGCGCACAAGCGAACGGAGGCGGCGGGCATCCTCAGGCGATTCATCACCGTGAAGCTGGATGACGTCAAGTGCCAGATCAGAGGCGATTTGCGCGATGTTTTCTATCGTTTCATTTACAAATACTCCGACATGTTTCTTGTCTGTCCGGACCTGCTCTTTCCATTTCCGGACCTCATCCGGCGTTACTCTCCGTTTGCTTGCGGCAAAAATAAATCCCAGATAATCCGCTTCTGAAGCTGCCGCAAGTTCATAATCACGCTTCGATCGTATTCCGCAGTACTTTAACTCAGGCTTTTTCATATCGTCACTCCCCGAACAGTCCGCGGATCGCCTTTTGCTGCGAATCCTCTCTCATTAAGGATTCTCCGGCCAATACAGCCTGCGCCCCGTGCTTGTTGACAAATTGCAGGTCAGCCAAAGAACCGATGCCGCTTTCGCTGACCAGCAGGCAGCCGTCCGGTACAAGCTGCGCTATTTTTTCCGTTTGCGAAACAGAAGTACGGAACGTTTTTAAGTCCCGGTTGTTTATGCCGAGAATGTCCGGCTGAAACACTTGTAAAATCCGTTCAAGCACAGTTTCACCATGGACTTCAACGAGAACGTCCATGCCCTTCTCGCGGGCTTCCAGATAAAGCTCATAAAGCTCTGAAGGTTCCAGCGCTTCCCCGATCAGCAAAATGGCATCGGCGCCGATCCTGAACGATTCCTCCACCTGAAGGGAATCAATAATAAAATCTTTTCTCAGCACGGGAAGAGACACGGTTTGTTTCACATCTGTCAGAAATTGATTTCTCCCCTGAAAAAAACGGGTATCCGTGAGAACCGAAAGGGCGTCGGCTTTAGCCGCTTCATAATCCGCCGCAATCGTTTCCGGAACAAAATGCTCTTTAATCAATCCTTTAGACGGCGAAGCTTTTTTCACTTCGGCAATCAGCCCGATAAAACGGTTCGGGTTCAGGAGCGCTTCTTTAAAGGATCTCCGTTTAATTTGACAGGTTTCCGGCAGCACGATGGATTTGATTTCTTCTTTTTTCTGCTGAATGATTTGATCAAGCATACATTTCTTCCTCTTTCTGTTTCAGACGTTCGAGCTGCCTTTTGGCATCTCCGTTTTGAATCGCTTCTAAGGCGGTTTTCGTTCCTTCTTTCAGATCGTTTGCAAGACCTGCCGTATAAATGGCCGCGCCCGCATTTAAGGCGGTAATATGCAGAGCGGATGACGGAGCTTTATTTGCAAAAATATTCTGAATGAGGAGCGCGCTTTCTTCCGATGAACTCACTTGAATATCCTTCAATGAACCTTCTGCAAAACCGAATTGTTCAGGTGAAACGGAATATTCCAGACGTTCACCGTTTTTCAGTTCAATGATATCGGTCGGTGCTGAGATGGACAATTCATCTAATCCGTCACGGGCAGAGACAAGCATGACGTGTCTGACATCAAATTGTTCCAAAGCGCTTGCCATCAGGCGCGCTTTATCAAATGAATAGACGCCGATCACCTGCCGCTTCACCTGCAGCGGGTTGCTGAGCGGGCCCAGCAGATTAAATACGGTTCGGAAGCCAAGCTCTTTTCTTGCGGCGGCGACGTGCTTCATTGACGAATGAAACAGCGGCGCAAACAAAAATCCCATTTGTTTCATTTCAATGCTGCGTTTAACGCTTTCTGGAGTGGCTTGAATGGAAACCCCCAGCTTTTCCAGCACATCCGCGCTGCCGCTTTTAGACGAAACGGAGCGATTTCCGTGCTTGGCAACTTTAGCTCCGGCGGCAGAAGCTGTAATCGCCGCTGCCGTGGATATGTTAAACGTAGAAATCCCGTCTCCGCCTGTTCCGCACGTATCAACGACATCCGCCAAGCCACCTGATGTCTGTGCCCGCGCCCGCATCACTTTTACAAATCCGGCAAGCTCCTCCGCCGTTTCACCCCGGTGGGCTAATACCGATAAAATCCCGCCGATCTCAGACTGCGACATGTCCCCGTTCATCATCATCTCCATCAGCTTTTCGGCTTCTCCAATTTTCAGCGTACGGCCATTAACGCACGATTGCAGAAATTTGTTCATCCGTCTTCTCCTCCCCGCCAGAAAAGATGTCTTCTGCGATTTGAATCGTTTTTAAAAGCGCCCCCGCTTTGTTACAGCTTTCTTCATATTCGGCTTCCGGGACGGAATCGGCGACTATTCCTGCGCCCGCCTGCACCGACGCCGTACCGTTTTTGACACTCATGGTGCGGATGGTAATACACGAATCAATTGACCCGTCAAATCCGATATAAGCGATACATCCGCCGTAAGTTTCTCTGGAAGTCGGTTCTAATTCATTTAAAAGCTGCATCGCGCGGATTTTCGGAGCGCCCGTGAGTGTTCCTGCCGGGAATGCCGACATCAGCGCGTCAACGGGATGGACGCCCTGTTTTAAACGGCCGGTTACAACAGAGATGATGTGCATCACATGTGAAAAAGAAACGACCTTTGTGAATTCCGGAACGGCTACGGAACCGTACTCCGCAACTCTGCCGATGTCATTGCGCGCAAGATCGACGAGCATGTAATGTTCAGCTTTTTCTTTTTCGTCATTCATCAGCTCTTTTTTCAGGCGTTCATCTTCTTTTTTTCCGGCGCCCCTTCTTCTCGTTCCGGCAATCGGATGAATTTCCAGGTGCCTGTCATGCACGCGGATCAGACGTTCAGGCGAACTCCCGACAATGTCTCTGTCAGGCAGTTTGATATAGTACATATAGGGTGAAGGATTGATGATGCGAAGCACCCTGTACAGCTCAAATGAATGTCTGGATACCGGAATGTCAAACTTTTGCGAAAGCACCCCTTGAAAAATGTCTCCCGCTTTTATATATTCTTTCAGTTTATTGACGCCGGCCATAAACTCTTCTTTCGTATAATTGGATGTCACATCGGCAAAACTTGGCGTGTCAAACGTTTCTTTAGAAAAAAACGGCTCTTTCATATCTTTCGATTCTGTCAAAATACCGATAAGCTTACGAAGCTCCGCGCAATTTTCTTTAAAAACGGCCCGCTTTTCTTCCTCCGTCTCCCGGCCGTTAAGCTCCGCATATTGAATGAAATGCACTTGTTTCGTTTCGTGGTCGTACGCGATGATTTTCCGGCAGACAAACAGCATGCATTTTTCGAAATCTGTTTCTTTCGCGTGGCTTGGCACGGAAGGCTCAATCAAAGGAATCATGTCATAGCTCAGATAACCGACCGCCCCTCCCGAAAATGGGATATCAAGCTCGGGTGTTTTAATGCGGAAGCTCTCATTCATCCAGTCAAGCACGGCTTTTAATTCTCCGCCTTCAAACAGCGTATGCCCATTTGGATCAGCGGCAGTGAATGTGTCATGACTCTCTTTAATGGTGATAAAAGGATCGAGGCCGATAAAAGAGTATCTCGACCAGCTTGACGACTCATCCTTGCTTTCTAAAAGATACGTAATGTTTCTGTCCAGTTTTTCAACCATCTGAATGGGTGTGATCGTGTCGACCGTAAAAGTCTCTGCGATTGGAATGGTGCGGTGTGTCAGACTGTCCTTTAAAAATAAAGAAACATCCGATTGTAAATTCATGATTCTCCTCCTTACGGTAAGGAGAATGAGATGAAGAGTGAGAGGAGTCTTGCGTATAAGAAATAAACCCAAAAGAAAGGCTTCTTTTGGGCAGAATAAAAACGTGTTTATCTCAGCTCAGCTAAACTCATTCTCTGCTACCCTATTCTAAACTCAACTGTTCAATATCTTACTTACCAGCTCTATACACACTCTTGTGTATTTCTAAGCTTTGTTTATCGTATTACATGTCAGTATTTTTTGTCAATGATAAATCCGGCCTTAACACAACGGCTTTTTCTAAATAGACATGCTTGATTTCATCCTGAGGCGTATCCGTCTGAACCGTCATCAGGACACGGATACACTTTTGCAGAGCGCCGGTGACATCCATTTCCTGCATGCACGTCACCGGGACGTACTGCCACCCGGAAAGGCGGCGGACCGCTTTTGCCGGAAATACGGAATGGATATCAGGCGTGGCGGATAACAGGATCTGCACAACGTCTTCCGGCTTGCATCCATTTTGTTCAATGATTTTTTCAAGCAGCTGCTGTGTTTTTTCTAAAATTTCTTGTTCAGTGTCTTGTTCCACCGTTGTTGCTCCGCGAATGCCGCGTATCATCATGCTGTTTCCTCCATTCGCCATTTGTTCAGCAAATTTTCAAGCTCATCTTTTGAAAGCATGCAGTCCTGCGCTTCGCCTAATTCCTTTAACACGATGAACTGTGTCATGCCTCCGCGCGTTTTTTTATCATTCATCATCCGGGCGGAGAGAACCGGCGTTTCAATATCTTGTCTGATGCTTCCCGGGTAGCCGAGCCCAATCAGCCATTGTGTGAGTTCTTTCCTGTTCATCTTGCAACCCGCAACCTGTTCACTCACGTAAAGGGCAAACTGCATGCCGAGGGCGACCGCATCTCCATGTGTAATCCGGCCGTAGCCGTATTCCGCCTCAACGGCATGGCCGAGCGTATGGCCGAAATTCAGAAAAGCTCTTATCCCCTCTTCCTTTTCGTCCTCACGCACGACGGCCGATTTGATTGAAATTCCTTTATAAATCATTTCATTCAGCTCAGCGCTTGTCAGTCCTTGCAACGTGTCAAACGTGAGAAGTTTTTCTAAAAAAGCATGATCGGCGATAAACGCGTGTTTGATCACTTCAGCCATGCCCGATCTCAGCTCTTGTTCCGGCAGGGTTTTCAGAAGCTCCGTATCGTAAATCACCGCTTTCGGCTGATAAAACGCGCCGATTAAGTTCTTTCCGAGTTTATGGTTGACGGCCACCTTGCCGCCGACCGCGCTGTCATGGGCAAGCAGTGTCGTCGGCATTTGAATGAAATCAATTCCTCGCATAAATGTTGCTGCGCAAAAGCCGGCCAAATCACCCGTCACGCCGCCTCCGAAGGCGATCATACATGAGGAGCGGTCCATATGGAAAGCGATCGCTTCCGTTTGAATCCGTTCATACTCTTTTAGAGACTTCGCTTCTTCTCCGCTTGGAACGATTACTTTTTTCACGGGCCATGTTTCGCTTAAAAGCCGGAACATCTCATCGCCGTAAAGCCGGTCAACTTCAGCATCGATGACGAGAAGGATCTTTGTCAGCGGCCTGTTCAGTGAAGACAAAAGAGCAGCGGCCTGTTTCCTTATGCCTTCACCGATATACACGGGATATGCGGAGGAAGCTGTCCGAACCTCAAGCTCTTTCATCAGAATTCCCTCGATAGTTTTTTCATGTTTTCAACATTTTCTTTAATGCGGTCGATCTGGTCAAGCCCGAATTGCTCTACGACGGCATTTGCGATTTCCCAGGCCACTGCTGCTTCAGCCACTACGCTTGCTGCCGGAACCGCGCAGCTGTCTGAACGTTCAATGCTCGCTGTAAACGGTTCTTTCGTTTCAATGTCGACGCTTTTCAGCGGCTTGTACAAAGTAGGGATCGGTTTCATAACGCCGCGGACGACAATCGGCATTCCCGTCGTCATACCGCCTTCTAATCCTCCGAGCCTGTTTGTGGCGCGTGTATAGCCTTTCTCTTCATCCCATACGATTTCATCATGAACTTCACTGCCGTTTTTGCCGGCCGCTTCAAAACCGATGCCGAACTCTACGCCTTTAAACGCGTTAATCGACAGAACGGCAGCAGCAAGCTTGCTGTCCAGCTTACGGTCATAGTGGACATAGCTTCCGACACCGACCGGCATACCTTCGACGATCACTTCAACGATCCCGCCGATCGAGTCGCCGTTTGCCTTCGCTTCATCAATGGCTGCCATCATTTGACGGCCTGCTTCTTCATCGTAGCATCTGACCGGTGATTCTTCCGTTACCCGTTTGAGATCCTCAATGGATGTGTAATCGGTTTTCTCTGCTTTTACGCTGCCGATTTGCAGGACATGCCCGGCGACTTTAATGCCAAGCTCCGCTAAAATCTTTTTAGCGACGGCTCCGGCAGCCACGCGAACCGTTGTCTCACGCGCGGAAGATCGTTCTAACACATTTCTCATATCGCGGTGATTATACTTAATAGCACCGTTCAAATCTGCGTGTCCCGGTCTCGGTCTTGAAATCTGGCGTTTCATTTCACTTTCTTCTTCTTCTGTAATCGGTGCAGCGCCCATGATTTTTGTCCAGTGAGTCCAATCTTTATTCTCTACAACGAGCGCGATAGGTGAACCGAGTGTCCGGCCATGCCGCACGCCGCTCGTGATCTTCGCTCTGTCCGTTTCAATCTGCATGCGGCGTCCGCGGCCGTGCCCTTTTTGACGTCTGGCAAGCTCAAAATTAATGTCTTCTTCAGTTATATAAAGCCCCGCAGGCACACCTTCTATAATTGTCGTCAGCTGCGGACCGTGTGATTCTCCGGCTGTTAAGTATCTCATTTCTTTCTTCTCCCTTCATCGCATTAACGCTTTTAAGTAAAACTATACCACAAGTTTTCATTAAATGTCTTCTATCTTTTTTGATAAAAAAATGTATCAGTGCTCTCAAGGCCGAATTTTTCCGGGCTGAAAATTTGCTCTGTACTGCCGACAAACAGAATTCCGTTCTTTTTCAGGCTGCCCGCCATTTTCACATACAGCTCCTCTTTTGCTTTTTCAGTAAAATAAATAAAGACGTTGCGGCAGACGATCAGGTCAAAATCCTGTTCATAGCTGTCGGCAAGCAGGTTGTGCCGCTTAAACCGGATGTTTTTCTGAATCTCTTGTTTTACTTGATAGCTGCTGTCAGCCTGCTTGGTGAAATAACGGCTTTTCACGGAAGCCGGCACCTCTTGCAGCGAGCGTTCCTGATAGATGCCCCGCTTGGCTTTGCTTAGCGCCTTTTCATCAATATCTGTCGCCAATATATCAAATCCGGCCAGTCCCGTCTGCTGATTGAGAATCATAGCCAAAGTATAGGGCTCCTCTCCCGTTGAACAGGCCGCACTCCATATTTTTAACGGTTTGTTATGCTTTATTAACGGAAGAATTGAGGTTTCAAGAACTTCCCACCGTTTATAATTTCGGTAAAATTCAGAAACATTGATCGTCATTCTGTCCAATGTTTCGTTTAATAAAAGCTTGTCCTTTTCCAAAGCGGCGGCAAATTCCTGAAAATCTCTGAACCCCTTCTTTTCATAAAGGGACGTCAGCCGCCTTTTCATCTGTGCTTCTTTGTATAAAGATAAATCAACGCCGGTTATTTGTTTCCACTTGGTGATAAAAATGTCGTAAGGCTCCATTGCTTCTCTCCCAATCTCGCTGTCTTTTGTCCTAGTATAGCCTGTTTTCTTTCTAATTTGTACGATTTCAATAAAAAAATCAGCCCGCAGGCTGATTTGTGAGAAATGAAAAGACAGGGCAGCGCAGCCTCTGTCTTTCATAAATGATGTAAACCTTTTCATAATACGAGAAAAAGAAAGGCTGACGGCTTAGTACACCCAGTCGGCCATTAATTTTTGATACGGTACAAGCTCTTCCTGTTTAAAGAAAATGTGAATTTCCCGCTCAGCGCTTTCTAAGGAGTCTGAACCGTGAATGATATTTTTGCCGACAAACATGCCGTAGTCACCGCGGATCGTGCCCGGCAGTGCATCTTTCGGGTTCGTTTTTCCGATCAGCTGTCTTGTGATCTCTACTACATTTTCCCCTTCCCATACCATTGCAAATACGGGTCCTGATGTAATGAATTCCACAAGCTCGCCGAAAAACGGCTTCCCTTTATGTTCAGCATAATGGTTTTCAGCCATCTGTTCTGAAACTTGCATCAGCTTGGCTCCTGCCAATTGTAAGCCCTTACGCTCAAATCTGGATAAAATCTCTCCGATCAGCTGGCGCTGTACGCCGTCCGGTTTTACCATGATAAAAGTTTTTTCCATAAGATTCTCCACCCCATCATTATGTATAGGCTTTCAAGTTGCACACCGAAATCGTAACATCTTTCTGACAATTAATCAATCCAGGGCGGAGAATGTTCACATCTTGTTCGTAAAAGGAATTTAAAATTTCCGTTTGCCGATATATTTGGCGATGGCGGCCAATGATGAGCGCGCACGTCCTCTCGGCAGTGTATTCAGTTTTTCAAACGCTTTTTTTAAGTACCTGTCACTGACGGCCATTGATTTTTCAATCGCGTCTGTGCGTTTAATATTTTCAATAATGGGGGCGAGCTGCTCCTGTGTTGTTTCACTGTTAATTAATTTCAGCTGATTTTTCAATTCAGGCTGACGGAGCGCGTACAAAACGGGCAGAGTGACATTTCCTTGCAGCAGATCCCCTCCGACCGGTTTTCCCAGTTCCTCTTCCGTTGAAGTGAAATCAAGAATGTCGTCAATAATCTGATAGGACATGCCCACGTAATAACCGAACCAATATAATGCTTTGTGAATCTTCTCATCAGCTCCCGAAGCGATGGCGCCGAGCTGGCAGCTGACGGCAATGAGAAGAGCCGTTTTCCGTTTGATGCGGCGCAAATAGGTTCTGAGGTTTTGTTCCATATTGTATTTATCTCTGATCTGTTCAATTTCTCCGAGGCATACTTCTACGATGGTTTTGGACAGGATCCGGTGGGCTTTCGGCTCATCCAATCTCGTCATCATCTCAAGTGAACCCGCAAGCATATAATCACCGGTATACATGGCGATGCGGTTGTCCCACTTGGCTTTGATGGTCGGTTTTCCCCTTCGCAGCTCGGCGTCATCAATGACGTCGTCATGCACGAGGGACGCCATATGAATCATTTCCAGCGTCACCGCAACATATTTTATTTTATTAATGTCATAGTCGCCGAACATGCCGGAAAGCAATACGAAAACAGGGCGGATCCGCTTGCCTCCCGCCTGGAGCAGATGGAGCCCGGCTTCACTCAGCAAGGGATAGTCTGACCGCACCGTTTGCTCAAGCTCCCTTTCGATCACATCAATATCGTCATTTAAAAAAGAATAGGCCATTTTAAATTTCATATCATTCACCCAAACATCTGTATATTCATCATTTCCAACCGATATGCGTAGCGGCCACTCCGCCGGTAAACGAATGGTATTTGACATTCGTCAGGCCCGCTTCTTCAAACAGACGCGCAAGTTCTTTCATACCGGGAAATTCTCTTGCCGATTCTTGAAGCCAAGAATATTCTTTATAGCTCTTCGCAAACATTTTTCCGAAGAAAGGCATGATGTATTTAAAATAAAGAAAATATGCCTGTCTGAACCCGAACATTTCCGGCTGGGATGTTTCCAGACATACGACCTGCCCGCCCGGTTTGACGACCCGCCGCATTTCTTTCAGCACGGTCAGATAGTCGGGAACGTTTCGCAGCCCGAAGCCGATGGTGACAAAATCAAAAGAATCATCAGCGAAAGGAAGCTCCATCGCATTTCCGTGCAAAAGCTCAATTTGGCTGTAACCGCCCTCTTTCACTTTTTTCTCACCGATGCTCAGCATATTTTTGCTGAAATCCAGTCCTTTGATTTCGCCGCTTTTTCCGGCCGCTTCTGCGAGGGCAATCGTCCAGTCAGCCGTTCCGCAGCAGACATCAAGCGCTTTTGCGCCTTCTTTAACATTCATGATCTGCATCGTTTTATCGCGCCATTTTTTATGCTGCTGAAAACTGATAACAGAGTTCATTTGGTCATAATTTTTATAGATTTTTTCAAACACGCCGTGTACGCGCTGTTCTTTTGACTCCTGCATGTTGATTACCCTTCTTCCACTTTCTGATGATATGTTTTGTCCTGGCTGATCGCCTTAAGCCGGTTCAGCATTAGGTTTTGGATTGGTGAATTAAGCGGCAGCAGCGTTTCAATGCTTTGCTTTGCCTTTCGGAAGCTATCTTCCATTATGTCAGCCTTTGATTTCCCTGACTTTACAATATTGCCGATGACATCGAGAAATATAGCATTGCCGTTCATCAGCCGCTTATATACAAAAAAATCACTCGCCAGCTCTTTCCAGCGCGGAAGATTAAAGTGGTCTGACACTCTGTGAAACAGGGCCGCTTCCACAATCGCCATGCTTTCGATCAATTGATTCAAGTCATTGACAGACCGATCGTACAGACGGATTTTATGCTCATTGATTTCTTTAATTGCCGTAGCGAGCGTCCGAATCATATAGATATCCTTCATTTCAGATAAAAGCGAATAATACAGTCCGCTGAAATAGTCGCCGGCAAGCACGGTGAGCTGCCGGTTTTTATTTTCGTCTCGCTTTAACGCTCTGGCTGTTGTCACTTCATCGTGGGTATCAAGGGCGCTTTGGACAAGCATCGCAGTTACTATGTAATTTTCTCTGTCGTTGTTCTTAATGTCCGCCTCTTCAAACAAAGCGTGAAAAAGAAGAAGCTTATCCTCATCGATTTTAGGCGCAGAAATATGTTTCGCTAAATAAGGATGAGACAGCTTTTGTTTTAATTTCGTATTTAGATTCGCTAAAGTTCCGTAGATGTCTTGCAAAAATATCACCCTTGTCCCCAAATTCACATTTATTCTAATATGTATGAGATTTACTCGTCATTATTATACGCAGGTATCATTATAGCATAAAAAAAAGAAATTGGCTGTATTCTCCCGCCGTTTGCGGGCATTTGGCAAAAGCGGGAAACAGCCGGCTTATTTTTTTTCGCTGTTCATTTCTCCGTAAGCGGTCTGGATGAGGGCGTTGCCTCTCACTTTGATGGCAGAGGTATGCTCAGTAAACTGAGCGATAATTACTTCGCCTTTGTCCAGTTTTTCGGAATGGTGAAATTTCGTATCCGTTCCTCTCGTTAAACCGATGACGTTCACGCCGTCCTCGACCGCTTTAATGACGACAAAATCACTTGAATGCTTTGAATTCATATCTGCACCCTCTATCATTATTAATCCGCACGTTTAATATGTTCTAACACTTCGGAACGCGCCGCTGCATCATCTTTAAAAATACCTCTTACAGCGGAAGTCACTGTTTTTGCACCCGGCTTTCTTACGCCCCTCATCGTCATGCACATATGCTCAGCTTCGACGACAACCATGACGCCGTGGGGATCTAAGGTCTCTACGATGCTTTCGGCAATCGTTGAAGTGATGCGCTCCTGCAGCTGCGGGCGTTTTGAGACGGCTTCCACCGCCCGCGCCAATTTACTCAGGCCCGTCACTTTGCCGCCGCGCGGAATGTAGGCAATATGCGCTTTTCCGTAAAAAGGAACAAGGTGATGTTCACACATGGAATGAAACGCGATATCTTTTACAAGAACAAGCTCCTCATGGTCTTCTCCGAAAACGGTTTTAAAGTGTTCTTTCGGGTCTTCATTTAATCCCGAGAATACTTCCGCGTACATTTTTGCCACGCGTTTCGGCGTATCTAAAAGCCCTTCCCGGTCCGGGTCTTCTCCAATCGCCTCTAAAATCTGGCGAACCGCCTGTTCAATCTGTTCTTTATTAACTTCTTTCATTGTCTGTGTCCTCCACCATTGAATACATTTAATTTCGATTCTAGCACATTTGCCGCGCCAAAAGCAAAACGAAAGTCCTGCCCGGTGACCGAGGCTGCTTAAATATGAAAAGCCCCTTTATCAAGGGGCTTTTCTGTGAAGAAACAAAGTGTATGTATCAGATGCATACACGATCTATATTCACAATTATTTTCCTGCAACAGCGTCTTTAAGAGCTTTACCTGGTTTGAAAGCAGGTACCTTGCTTGCAGGGATTTCGATTTCTTCACCTGTTTGCGGGTTACGTCCTTTACGTGCAGAGCGCTCGCGCACCTCAAAGTTACCGAAACCGATCAGTTGGATTTTATCACCGTTTTTAAGTGCATCTAAAATCGTATCAAAAACAGAATCAACTGCTTTTGTAGCGTCTTTTTTAGACAATTCGCTTGCTTCAGCAACCGCATTGATTAGTTCTGTCTTGTTCATGCCTTTCACCTCCTCCCAAAAGGGTATCAAATCAGCAGTTTATTATCATTTCTTCACAGTTCAGCCTGATTCTAAACCTGTCTGATAAAAAATCAAAGCAGGGAAGAACAGACAAGTAAACGGCTTTTCATAAGAAAACAGACACTTTGAGGAATGTTTGTCCAACAAAGTGAAGATTTTCTGTATGTAGAGTAACACATATAAAAAGCCATATCAAGCATTTTAAAGCCTCAATCCCTTGCTCGTCAAGGTTTTCACGTGTTTTACCGAACAAATATTCCTTTTTTTGCTTTTTTCCTCCTAATCCTTGATTGATTTCCAGTATCTAAAAAGAATAAAAAAAGACCCCCCGTTTCAGGAAGAGGTCCTTCAGCTTACAAAATAATGGCGATCAGGCCGCCTGAGCCTTCGTTAATAATTCTCTCCAGCGTTTCTTTCAGTTTATATCTCGCATTTTCCGGCATGAGTGACAGTTTTGCGGAGATTCCTTCTCTTACGATAGAGCTCAATGATCTGCCGAAAATATCGGAGTTCCAGATAGAAAGCGGATCATCTTCAAAGTCCTGCATTAAGTAGCGGACAAGCTCTTCACTTTGTTTTTCCGTCCCGATGATCGGCGCGAATTCACTTTCCACATCCACTTTGATCATATGAATGGACGGAGCGACCGCTTTGAGCCTTACTCCGAACCTTGATCCCTGTCTGATGATTTCCGGTTCATCAAGGCTCATATCGGTTAAGGCCGGGGCGGCAATGCCGTAGCCGGTCTGTTTCACCATTTTCAGCGCATCTGATACCTGATCATATTCTTTTTTCGCGTGGGCGAAGTCCTGCATTAATTCAAGCAGGTGGTCTTTCCCGCGGATTTCAACGCCGACCACTTCTTTTAAAATCTGGTCATATAAATGATCCGGCGCATACAAATCAATTTCTGCGACACCCTGGCCAAGTTCGATTCCGGCCAGACCGGCGCTTTCAATAAACTCAAATTCACTGAAGTGGCCGACAACCCGGTCGACATCGCGCAGGCGTTTAATATCTTTTACGGTTTCTTTCACTGATTCCTGGTAGCTCTCTCTGAGCCAGTGATTTTCCTTCAGCACCATGACCCAGCTCGGAAGGTTGACATTGACTTCCAGCACAGGGAACTCGTAAAGCGCTTCTCTGAGGACGCTTAACACATCTGTTTCCCGCATGCTTTCAACACTCATGGCGAGGACGGGAATATCATATTTCGCGCTTAATTCAGCTCTGAGCGCTTCTGTTTCCGGGTGGTACGGTTTTACCGAGTTGATGACCATAATAAACGGTTTGCCGACTTCCTTCAGCTCGTCGATGACTCTTTCTTCCGCTTCCACGTAATCGCCCCGCGCAATATCGCCGATTGAGCCGTCTGTCGTAATGACGACCCCGATTGTGGAGTGTTCCTGGATGACTTTTCTCGTACCGATTTCCGCTGCCTCATGAAAGGGAATCGGTTCTTCGTACCAAGGTGTATTGATCATTCTCGGGCCGTTTTCATCCTCATATCCCTTCGCCCCGGGAACCGTATATCCCACACAATCCACAAGCCGGATGTTGACATCAAGTCCTTCCGCGACATGAACGGACATGGCTTGATTCGGGACAAATTTTGGTTCTGTGGTCATTATCGTTTTTCCTGCTGCGCTTTGCGGAAGCTCATCCTGCGCCCGCGCTCGATCGGCCTCATTGCTGATATTCGGGAGCACCACGAGCTCCATAAATTTTTTAATGAATGTAGATTTCCCTGTACGGACAGCGCCAACGACTCCTAAGTATATATCGCCCCCTGTTCGTTCAGCGATATCCTTGAAAATATCGACCTTTTCCAAGTGATCCCCTCCCGGACTTCCTATCCTTATCATTTTTCATTCACCATTCTCCAATCAAATATAGGACACTATATGTGTATGACGTTGTCCTATTTCAATATGACATCTTTAGAAAATTTTCAGGCAGTCTTTTCTATCAAAATCAAAAAAACCTTTCTCCCTATTTGTATGCGCGGGAAAAAGGTTCATTCCTGTTTCGTTTGACTTTCTAAAAAAACGGGTTCCTGTTTTTCATTTACGGTGTATGTGACTGAAAAGGCCGGGACGAAAGGAGTCTCTTTCCATAAAATATCCTGAATTTCCGCGCCCGGTTTGATTTTCTTTTTGTTTTCCTTCAGGCAGCGGGCGAGATCGACGCGATAGTCGGCATAGATTTCTCCGTCAGCGCCGATTAAAAGCGGCAGAGACGTGCCTGAAACCGGACTTTTGACTGAAGGAAAGTCTTTCATGCCGAGCTTTTTTTTATTTAAAGTGAACAGCCCTTTTGAAACGGCGTCCTCATAGGGAGGATATGTATGCTTTTCCTGATACATTTTGACACGCAGCTTCATGTCGCGGATTGCTTCCGCCATTTGGAGATCGACCAGCTTGACGGTCGGCTTATTTTCCACATCGACAAGCACGTATTGGTACATTCCTCCGCTTTCATAAGCTGAGGCCGGCGGCTCCTCTATGTATCTGGGCGCGAGCCGCTTAAAATCTATCGGATATTTTTGATAGAGCGGTGTTTTCATATCTTTTGTCTGAATCGGCAGAAGTCCGCCGTTCGCCTTTTTAAATTCATCCACTGCCGCTTGCACCTGCTGAAGCTGATGTTTGTAAGATACTTTATTTTCAGTTTTTTTCGCTTCAGGGTACAGACAGCCGGACAGCAGAAGCACCGCCATTGCCGTTATGACGGCCATTTTTAACTTATGCATTCCGCGCCCCCTTTTTGCTTTATTCATTGACAGGCCCGCTGAAAACGACCATTAACACGATCAATCCCGAGATGACCATGCAGGCATAAGCGAGTGAAGAAACCGCTGCTTTTATCAGTTTGTTTTTCACTTTGTACCTGCTGACATAAATAGAGGCGACCGCAACAAACATTAATCCCATAGCACCAAGCGCAAACCACATTTTCATCAATGCCACACTCACGTTCGTGCCCCCCGTCCCATCATTGTAAGCGTTATATTTCATTTTAATATACAAATGTTGAAAAGATCAACAGGTTTTCCATCTATTGAAAAAACAAAAAAAACTGAAGCAAAGAGGGGGACTTTGCTTCAGTCAAGTTGACTATATTCACCTGTACGTCTGAGATACACTCTCTTGGACTTCGATGCTATAGTATGCGCAGATGCGTACGTCTGCATCCTCTTCTGCCTAAACCAGCAAATGTTTTAAGCGATTTCAGCCGGAGAGTTCTGCGTTTTGGACTTTCGTCACTTCAGAATATGCTGACGGCATGTTATTGTCACTTCACCCGGTTTTCCAATGTGTTGACCAAGTCTTCCATCTCATGGGTTTTCACTCTGGCCATTAAGGATTCTACGGCCGTTTCTACCTTCTGCCCGTTAAATAATACTTGGTGAAGCGCCTCTGTGATCGGCATTTTCACTTGGTATTTTTGAGACAGCTGATACGCAGCTTTTGTCGTCCGCACGCCTTCAACAACCATCCCCATCTTATCCAGGACAGCTTCCAGCTTATATCCTTTGCCGAGCAGGTTGCCGGCGCGCCAGTTTCGGGAATGAACGCTTGTACATGTCACGATTAAATCGCCTACGCCGGTCAGGCCGGAAAAGGTGAGCGGATTTCCGCCCATCTTTGTGCCGAGTCTGGCGATTTCAGCAAGACCTCGGGTGATTAAGGCCGCTTTTGCATTATCTCCGTATCCCAATCCGTCTGTAATCCCCGCTGCAAGAGCGATGATATTCTTTAACGCTCCCCCTATTTCAACACCGATCATATCCGGATTGGTATAGACGCGGAAATGCTGGTTCATGAATAAATCCTGAACCGCTTCTGCAGCCTTGATATTTTTTGAAGATGATGTAACAGTCGTCGGGTGTCTTAATCCGACTTCCTCAGCGTGGCTCGGCCCTGAAAGCACGACGATGTCTTTTCTGTACTCCTCAGGCAGCTCCTCTTCCATTAATTCTGAAATACGGAGAAGCGAATCCGGCTCAATTCCCTTGCTGACATGAACAAAAATCGATTGTTTCGGGATGTACGGCAGAGCCTTTTTCAGCACTTCCCGAATGGCTTTTGTCGGAACTGCCACAATGATAAAGTCCGCTCCTTTTAAAGCCTCGTTTAAATCAGCTGTACCGATGATAGAACTTGATAGCTCCACCCCCGGCAGGTAATCTTTGTTTTCATGCAGTTCGTTGATTTGATCGATCAATTCGGCACGGTGTCCCCACATCATAACTTGATGTCCGTTATCAGCCAGCACTAAAGAAAGTGCAGTGCCCCAGCTTCCCGCTCCAAGCATTGCCACTTTTTTCATCTCTGTATCACACCTTTTTATTTTCTTGCTCTTGCAAATATTTTAATTGGCGTACCTTCAAATCCGAAAGCGTCCCGGATTCGGTTTTCTAAAAAGCGTTCATAAGAAAAATGCATCAGTTCCGGATCGTTGACAAAAACAACGAAGCTCGGCGGCTTAACAGCGACTTGAGTCGCATAATAAATTTTCAGACGGGAGCCGTTGTGCGTCGGAGTCGGATTCATGGCGACCGCATCCATGATGACATCATTTAAGACATTTGTCTGCACGCGGAGAGAGTGGTTTTCACTCGCTTTAATAATCGCAGGCATGAGTGTATGAATCCGCTTTGTCGTCAGTGCCGACATAAACAGCACCGGCGCATAATCAAGAAATTGGAAATGTTCCCGAATATTTTGTTCAAATTCTTTCATCGTGCGCTCGTCTTTATCAACGGCATCCCATTTGTTTACGATAATGACGACGGCTTTCCCGGCTTCATGGGCGTATCCGGCGATCCGCTTGTCCTGCTCAAGGATGCCTTCTTCTGCATTCAGCACAACCCCGACGACGTCTGAGCGGTCAATGGCTTTTAACGCCCGAAGCACACTGTATTTTTCTGTTGTTTCATATACTTTACCCTTTTTTCTCATTCCCGCCGTGTCAACGATTACAAATTCCTGCTGATTGTAGGTGAACGCCGTATCCACAGCGTCTCTAGTCGTTCCGGCTACGTTGCTCACGATAACCCGCTCTTCGCCGAGCATCGCATTGACAAGGGATGATTTTCCGACATTCGGGCGGCCGATCAGGCAGAATTGAACGACATCATCACTGTACTTCGTCTCCGGAATGTTTTTAAAATGCTCGGCACAAGCATCGAGCAAATCTCCCAATCCTAAACCGTGTGTGCCCGAAATCGGATACGGTTCTCCAAAGCCGAGCGCATAAAAGTCATAGATGTTCGCTCTCATTTCGGTATTATCTAATTTATTAACGGCTAATACGACCGGTTTTTTCGTCCGGTACAGTATTTTTGCCACTTCTTCATCCGCAGACGTCACACCTTCGCGGCCGTTCACCATAAAGATGATCACATCAGCCTCGTCCATGGCGATTTCAGCCTGCTGGCGGATCTGTGTCAGAAACGGTTCGTCTCCGATATCAATTCCGCCCGTATCAATCAGGTTAAAATCATAATTCAGCCATTCCGCCGAACTGTATATCCGGTCCCGCGTCACTCCGGGGGTATCTTCTACTATTGAAATTCTTTCACCCGCAATCCGGTTAAAGATTGTGGATTTTCCCACATTCGGTCTTCCGACAATGGCTACGACAGGTTTACCCATAGTACCCTTCCTTTCAATCCAGCCGCTTACATTTTCACAAAAAATTGTTCAACCGGTTATTAAAAATCATCTTCGCTATGAAAAGAACCCTTCAAACAGAAGGGCTTAACTCATTTATTATATCAGTTTTCACTGAGATCACAATGTATTCTTCAAAATGTTTCGCATTCATGTAACAGTCTTCGTCTGTTTTCAAGACATTTTTGTCGCTCCTTTGCCCTGCTTTTTGCTTTTTTGGCTGATGCGCGCCGCAAGCTGTTCATATGTAGTCAGCCCGACGAGCAGAATCACTCCCGCCGAACAGCCTGAAAGCCATTTATAATCACCGACGGCTGCCGCACCCGCAATGTTGCGGATGACCGCAGCATACAATAGCTCCCCCTGGCACATGCCGAGAACAAAAAGACAAAGCCTCTCAGGGAACCGCCCCTCAACGGAAAGCGTAATAACGGTAAGCAGTATAACCGCCGCCCATTCAGGTTTTATGATAAACCAAACAGGGTCATATAATGCAAAAAGAAAAATAAAGCCGTATGCCGCAGACGCCGTCAGATGAATCACAATATGACGGAGCCGTTTATGCATGCCGAGGCTTCCCGCATAAACAAATGCCGCAGCAAAAAACATGACATATGCCGCATTCAGCGTAAAATAAGCCGTTATCTGATGTATGCTTGCCATCATATTAGTCAAAATAAAGACTGATACGTAAAACCGGCTTTTTGTTTTGGCAAAAATAAAAGTCGCAAGTATCCATAAAAACCACATTGACCAGTAATAATAAAACGGTTCCATAATCGCTCCTCCTCTGACCAGTATGGAGCGGGAACGCATTTTTTAAACCAATTATGCCTGAAAGGAGCGGATAAGGATGGGAAAAGACAGACAGGAGAAAAAACTGAAAGCCTCCCGCCGGGTGGAATCTGATCGCGATGATTCGATTCACCATAAAGGAGCGACAAGCCTTGAACAAAACGGTGAATTCCGAAAAAGAAAATCGTAAAAAACAGAAAAAGGCATGCGTGTTCGCATGCCTTTTAACGTCTGCTGAAACGGGATGTGTCAATTCCCCGTTCAGAAAGCCAGTGATGTGTGTCACCTTTTATGACCAAAGGCGCCTTTTGCAATTGGGCAACCGATTGGCATCCGAGGGCGGTCATAATCATTTTCAGCTCTTGTAAAAGCGCCGTCATCTCGTCAAACAGCCCCTCTTCTCCTTTGGAGGTGAGAGCTTTCAGGAAAGTGCCTGCCATTCCCGCGCTGGAAGCGCCGAGGGCAATCGATTTGGCGACATCCAGGGCACTTTGCAGCCCGCCGGATGCGATAATTGATTGATCAGCGGAGAGCGAGTGGATTTCCGCTAAGCTTGCGGCAGTGGAAATTCCCCACGTATTAAAAAATTGAAGCGCCTTCTCTCTGCGCATATTTTCAATCTTAGAGAAATTTGTACCGCCGTATCCGCCGGCATCAACTGCTGCCGCCCCGGCATCAAATAACTGCCGTGCCGATTCCCTGCTCATTCCGAAGCCGACTTCTTTGACAAAAACGGGAACTCCCGCTTCCGCCGCAATCCGCTCAATACGGCCGAGAGCGCCGGTAAAGCTTCTGTCTCCCTCTGGCATGACGATCTCCTGAATCACATTTAAATGAATCTGGAGGGCATCCGCTTGAATCATATCAATTGCCCTTTTCGCCTGCTCGGCATCCGCCTCGCTGCCTAAATTGGCAAATATCAGCCCGTCCGGATTCTCTTTTCTGACGATCTCGTAAGAATACCGTTCGGAGGGATCTTTTAAAGCTGACATTTGCGAACCGACAGCCAGCGGCATGCCGGCTTTGCGCGCGGCTCTTGCCAGCGATCTGTTAATTTCGTATGTAAGCTGTCCGCCGCCGCCTGTCATCGCATTGATAAAAATCGGCGAACTGCTTGTGAGTCCGCCGATTTTCGTTGATATATCCACTTTTTCCAATGCTAGGTTCGGTAGGCTGACATGAACAAACGTAATATCATCAAGCCCCGTTTCCCGGTTTTGACCGGTAGACAGCGCATGATTTATATGTTCTCTTTTTCGTTCTGCTCGTGTCACGTTTTATCACCAATTTATTTTAATTTATTAAGCTTGTCTCCGATTAAATCGCCAAGCTGGAAGCCGGTGCTCGGCTCTTCTTTCGCCTGGTATTGACGGAAGTCCTCCTGATCGGCTTTCGGCGCTTCTTCAAGCTCACGCATGCTTAAGGAAATGCGCTCTTCGCTTTCGTTCACGTCAAGCACTTTCACTTTAACAGTCTGTCCTTCTTCAAGCACTTCATGCGGCGTTCCGATATGTTTATTGGAAATTTGCGAAATGTGCACAAGTCCTTCCACGCCCGGAAGAATTTCAACGAAGGCGCCGAAGCTTACAAGGCGCTGCACTTTTCCTTCAAGCACATCTCCCTGTTTTACCTTTTCGCCGATCTGGCTCCAAGGTCCCGGCAGCGTTTCTTTAATAGATAAAGAAATACGCTCATTATCGCGGTCTACGGACAGCACTTTCACTTTTACGTCCTGACCTTCTTCCACCACGTCAGACGGTTTTTCGACGTGTGAATGAGACAGCTGCGAAATATGAACAAGCCCGTCAATTCCGCCGATGTCGACAAATGCGCCGAAATCAGTCAGACGCTGCACTTTTCCTTCAAGCACGCTTCCAACTTCAAGCGTTTGGAGAAAATCATGCTTTTTGGCTGTCTGTTCTTTTTCCACTACAGCCCGGTGCGACAGAATCACCCGGTTTTTATCACGGTCGAGTTCAACGACGATAAGAGAGAGGGTTTTCCCTTTATAGTCAGTGAAATCCTCGACGAAATGAGCTTCGACAAGTGATGCGGGAATGAAGCCGCGAACGCCGATATCAACGACGAGACCGCCTTTCACCACATCTTTCACTTCAGCTTCAAACACTTCTTTTGTGTCGAATTTTTTTTCAAGGTCTTCCCAAGCGCGGTCAGCATCAACGGCACGTTTAGATAAAATCAAAGCATCGTCTTCCACTTTTGTTACTTTCAGGTCAAGCTCGTCGTCAACTTTTACGACATCCGATGCTTTCTCTACATGAAGACTTGATAATTCACTGATTGGAATGATTCCGGACTGTTTGACATTGACAATTTCGACATCTACATGCTTGTCCTCTACCTTTGTCACAATCCCTTTTACTACATCTCCAACCTCTGGCACTTGAACATCAATTTGATTCATTTCCTCTGTCATTTGAATAACCTCCTTGGTCCAAACCTACACAGCTTAATTAATACGGTTTGAAAGCTGAACATGTGAATGTCCGCTTTTCAGCCGAATATGTATTAAAGAATCATCCAAAAAAGATTTTGAATGATCAATAAAAAGTTTTATTAGTATTAACTTCTAATAAATGGACTGGTTTGTCAAGCAATAACATCTTGTCTTTCGAAAAAAATTATAAAGCGCTCCGCCCGGGCTTAACGTGATTTCTGATCGACGATCTCCAGAATTTTTCCTGCGACTTCGGCAATGCTTAGTGACGTCGTATCGATTTCAATCGCGTCTTCCGCTTTGCGCAGCGGGGAAACTTCCCTCTCTGAATCGAGTTTGTCGCGTCTGGCAATTTCTTCAATGAGCGTCTCGTAATTCACGTCATAGCCTTTTTTCTTATTCTCTTCATATCGGCGCTTCGCTCTTTCCTCTACGGACGCGAGCAGAAAAATTTTCACTTCGGCATCAGGCAGCACATGAGTACCGATATCACGGCCGTCCATGACGACACCGCCTTTTTCTCCGAGCTGCTGCTGTCTTTTGACCATTTCTTCTCTGACGCCTTTATGCTTGGCGGCGATTGATACTTGGTTGCTGACTTCGTCTTTTCGGATTTCTTCTGTCACATCTTCTCCGTTTACCAGAACGATTTGTCCTTCCGGAGCGGATACAAGCTCAATTTCCGTACGCTTCAGCAGCTCTGTAAGCGCGGCTTCATCAGTTAAATCGGCATTCTGCTTGAGCGCCGTATATGTAATGGCACGATACATCGCTCCTGTATCAATGTACACATATGATTTTTTCTCAGCCACTATTTTAGCAACGGTGCTTTTTCCGGCAGCGGCCGGCCCGTCGATCGCAATTGATAATTTCTTGTCCATAATCTCTCTCCTTGCTCTTTACTCCTCTATGGATTGTATCATGAACTGCCGGAAAAGGGGCGAAAAAATTGAGCTGATTTACCGCTTTACCGTTTCAATCCATTCTTTTTTCTCCATTTTATCAACTCCCTCATATTTCACAGCTTTCGAAATATAAGGTTCAATAGGCTGATAATGAAGCAAAAACTGCACCGCGCCCAAAATGATAAGCTGAATGCAGACCAATTTGACCAGCAGACGTTCAAACGTTTTCATACACGCGCACCTCCATTAGAATTAGTATGGAAAAGTGCGCTGCTGTTTATTCCGACAGACTGTTTCTTCTCTGCTGCAGCTGCGCGCGCATACAATATTGGAGTAAAAGCTGCTGTGAAGCGGGAGCGATTTCTGCAAATTCAAGCGTCATTTTTTGTTTATCCGCCTTTTCATCATAAAAAATCCGCTGGATAACAGCCTCGGCCGTAATATCCGCCGTATTTTCCTTGCCGGGAAGAGAAAATGCGACATACAGCTTTTCACCTGGTTCCGCGGAAATATGCTCAGGCATCACAACAGCGATTCCGCCGGCGCTGATATTAGAGGAAACCGTTTGGAAAGCGGTTTTTTTCGCTTCCATTTTGACGGATACATCCAATACTGCGTCTGCACGGACGTATCGGCGTCTTTGAATCCGCTTCATTTCCTCCTGAGGGGGGATGTCCAATCCGATCATCGGGATGGGGTCTTTTTTCTTTCCTTTGATTATGCTTTTAAATTGATACGGCACTTGGCCATTCCCCATAAATTCCGCTGTTATTTCCAATCCTTTATGCAAAAAGACCGTCCGTCCCGAATCCAGATCGACGGGATATGAGATGTGCAGTTCGCCGTTTTCAACGCTTACTGCTTTGCTCCTCGCTTTTTTGGGCTCATTGTTCTCTATGTATTCAATCCAAATGTAATCTCCGACAGCTATCATGGGCCTTCACTCTTTCATTATTTATGCTTTTATTAAAGCATGTAACGAAAAAAAGGAAAAGACTTTTAGTCCTTTCCTCCTTTATTTTTATAGGTCTTTATATATAGGTTCTGCACTTTTTAACTTTTCTATTTTTTCCTCTTTTCCGTCGTCCGCATTGATGAACATTTGATACGTGTCTTTCCCGATCGTTCCGAGCATTTCGTAGCAAAGCACTTCCTGACCGAGTTCATTCGTGATCAGCGCCTGCCGGGTCTCCCGCACTTCAACATTTTTATTCAGCTTCGCTTTCGCTTCATCAGCTGACAAAGCGGGAGCCGGAATCGTTCTCGTGCGGTGCGCCGCCAGGTAATCACGCGCGGAAAAACCGACGACTTCACCATCATCCAGCGCCACTTTCATTCGGATGGCTTCCGGATAAATGCGGACATTTTTCTCTACTGGGATAAAAGAAAAGACGCCGATGTTATTATATTGCGCGCTTTCATCAATTTCGAGGCCTTTTGTTTCATATCCATTTTTCTTTAAAAACGCGACGGCCCGGTTAGATGCTTCATTGAGGCTGATCTTTTGTTTCTTCACGGCCCGTTTTTGAATCAAATAGACCGGATGTCCGCCTTTTTGGGTAATATCCATATAGATAAAAGACTTGTTGTCGGCGTCTTTCATGCGGATGCTGTATACGTCCCGATTCGTCTTCCTGCCGCTTTTGACCACTTTAATTGAATAATTATGATCAGGCGCAAACCGTTGTGCGATTTTGACCGCTTCTTTTTCTGTAATTTGTTTTCCTTTCAGATGCGTAAAACCTTTTCGTTCTGTATTTGCTCCCGTAAATGTGGGGCTGATGCTGTCTTCAGAAAAAGCGCCTACATTTTTTTCGACTGTTTTAAAGCTGTCGACAATTGTATTATCGCTTTGTTTTTTGTCAGAGGCGAGCGCCATCTCAACATCCATCCACCGTAAATTTTTGCTCATGACGAGATGCTGAACGCTGCGGAGCTGGTTTTGAATGTTCTCCGCCTGTTTGTACAGGCTGTTCAGTGTTGTATATTCTTTCTTATCAAGCGGTTTTTGATCTAAATCCCGGACGGATGTTTTATAGCTGAAATCTCCTATGTTTGATAAAAACTCCTCCGTCTTATTAAAAGGCATGAGAGTCAGCGGCAGCTGGCTCACATTGTTATGAGCTTCAGATGTTATTCTCCATACATCAATGAGCGCCGGAGACAGAGATTTTTTACTGTTCATCGCAAGCGTCGTCCCGATTTTGTCGTGAAGCTGATCTACATGGTACGTCAATTCATGAAAAGCCCTCTGATAATTATTTTCCGCATGCAGAAGGACCGCATCTTTTTCCTGATGTTCTTTATATCCCCAATATCCGGTTGCGGCGATCGCGACACCGAGAACAGCGATAATGATTCCTCTAATCATGTTAACACCTCATTTTGCGTACTTTTACTCACAGAAAATGTGTTTTCCGATTCTTTTTATCTGCGGACGTCCCCAAATCCATTTGCTTGTCGCCGTATCAGGATTGAAATAATAAATCGCGTTTTCAGAAGGGTCCCAGCCGTTGATCGCATCAAGAACCGCTTCTTTTGCTCTTTCATTCGGCTGCATGTATATTTGGCCGTCGGCAACGGCGGTAAACGCGAGCGGTTCGAAAATGACGCCGGCCACCGTATTCGGAAATAACGGACTTTTAATACGGTTTAAAATAACCGCGGCGATGGCAACCTGTCCTTCAAACGGCTCACCGCGCGCTTCCCCGTACACAGCCTGCGCCAGAAGATTGATGTCGTTGTTTGAGAAACCGCCAGGCATATTGGCCGCTGTCGTATTTTGCTTTTGATTTGACTGGCCGCCTATATTGTTTTGCGGCTTTTGAGCAGGCTTATTCGTTCCCGCCGGCTTCTGCGTTCCGGCTCTCGGTTTTGTTTGGTTTTCCAATGGGACGTTGCCATAATGAGTGAACGTATTCCCTTTTTGGATCTGCTCCATTACATATTCACGGTAATATTTTGATTTTGAAATCAGCACCTGTTTGGTTTTCGCCCCGACGAGGCCGTCAACCGGCTTCATGCCGAATTTCTCCTGAAAATTTCTCACGGCCCAGTATGTGGTCCAGCCGTAAACACCATCGATTTTCCCGTTATAAAATCCGTTATATTGAAGACGGGCCTGCAATTCTATAACATCATCACCCGTCGCGCCTCTTTGAATCACTTGATTTGAAAACGCATGAACCGTTTCATGATGATCGAAGAAAGCGGCGGCGAAAGAAAATAGAATGAGACATGCCATAAAGGCTCCTTTGCACTTCATCTCTTCAAGCCTCCTACTGCAAAATTTAAAGTGTACCCGTATTGTCTGTCACGCGGATATTTTTATACACCGTTTCCTTCTTATCCCTCATCAAGGCATAAAAAAAGAAACCGCACGCGACGCGCGGTTTCTTCACACTTGGATCATATTGACGGAGCGTGCTTTTTTTGCCTTTCGCAGCCCGAACCACCATAAAAACAGCATAAACGGCAGCATATAATATACCCAATGATTGAGGGCGGTAAGAATAAAATCGTACGAACCGTGCAGACATGAAGGCACGGCCAGCGAAATCACAAGCCATTTGACACGGGCTTTTTTCTGCGAAAAGCGGGCTTTTCCGAGATAAAACCCCATAATCACTCCGATCAGCGCATGGCAGGAGACCGGCAGAAGCGCCCTTATGAAAGCATGCTCAACGCCGTGGCCGAATAGATACAGAATATTTTCAAGCGTGGCAAATCCTAAAGACACACTGGCCCCGTAAACGATTCCGTCATAATGCTCATCAAAATGAGCATGCGGATACACACTGATCATCAGAACGAACCATTTCACCGATTCTTCCAGAAATCCCGAAGACAAAAACGAAACGAAAAAGCTTCCTCCCCCCACATGCTCTTTTTCAAGAACATATTGGATAAACATGGTCGGAAACACAAGGACAACCCCGAGAAAAAAAGACCTCAGCACCATATGTACGGGTTCATTGTCATACTGATCTTTTAAATAAAAATAGCTTAACAGCGCAATGCCGGGAGCAATTCCTGCAGAGATGATTGCAAACATCAGGCAACCTCTTTCCTTTATATTCCTATATCTATGGTACCATGTTGTTCATATTTTTACATCTTTCAATTTTTTTAAAAAAGAGCATATGAATGATCATATGCTCTCTCTACCCAGCCGTTTTGATATTTCGTTTGCGATCAAGCCGCCGTGAAAACGGCCGTTCTCGATAAAAATTTCATTGGCGTTATTTCCAGCCGCAATGACTCCGGCGATAAAAACACCGTCAACATTTGTTTCCATCGTTTCTTCCCGGAAAAACGGCCGGCCTGATTCAGCATCAATCCGCACACCGATTTTTTCGAGGAAACCGTGATCGGGATGGTATCCCGTCATGGCAAATACGAAATCGTTTTTCAGCCGGACCGTCTCATTTCGGCCGGAGCGGAAAATGATTTCATCTTCCGTCACTTCTTCAAGACAAGCGCCGAATTCCATCCGGATTGTGCCGTTTCTGACAAGGGCCTCAAACTCAGGCAGAATCCACGGCTTGATGCTCGGGGAGTACTCATGTCCTCTGTAGAGCACCGTGACGCGCGCACCGGACTTCACCAGTTCCAAAGCCGCATCCACACTTGAGTTTTTCCCGCCGATCACAGCAACATCTTTATCAAAATAAGGATGGCCTTCTTTAAAGTAATGAAATACCTTAGGAAGCTCTTCACCCGGGATGTTCATATAATTCGGATGATCATAATATCCTGTCGCAATGATACAAAACGGAGTGAGGTAGCGGTCTTTTGATGTTTCTACAAGAAAACGGCCGTCTTCCTGTTTCGTTACGCGCTCCACCGTTTCAAAGGCGTTTACGCGCAGCTCTTTTCTTCTGACAACCTCTCTGTAGTAAGAAAGAGCCTGTATTCGGACCGGTTTTCTGTTTTCCGTAATAAAGGCGACATCGCCGATCTCCAATTTTTCACTTGAACTGAAAAAAGTTTGGTGGGTCGGATAGTTATAAATGCTGTTTACGACATTCCCTTTTTCGATCACAAGCGCGTTCACGCCAATTTGCTTCAGATGTATAGCCGCCGATAATCCGCAAGGACCTCCGCCTATTATAATTGCTTTTTCTTCTGTCATGTCCTTCAACTCCTGCGATTGGCATTTCCATCATAAGTTTCCACTCATATAAAAAATCTCCTATATTATCATAGGAGATTTTTTTTGTTTATGCAAACGATTGGTTTATATCCAGCCTCTGAAACGCGAAGCCTCAGCCATTTTCCGCACGCCGACCATGTAAGCCGCAAGCCTCATGTCAATCCGGCGGTTTTGGGACATTTCATAAATATTATTAAACGATTTTATCATCATATTTTCCAGTTTTTCCTCGACTTCTTCTTCACTCCAGTAGAAGCCCTGGTTGTTTTGAACCCATTCGAAATAAGAAACCGTTACACCGCCGGCGCTCGCCAGAACATCGGGAACCAGCAGCGTTCCTTTGTCTGTCAGGATTTTCGTTCCTTCCAGTGTCGTCGGTCCGTTTGCCGCTTCTACCACAATTTTCGCTTTGATGCGGTCAGCGTTTTCTTCTGTAATTTGGTTTTCGATCGCCGCCGGGACAAGTATATCACAGTCCAGCTCAAGCAGCTCCTGATTCGTAATGGTGTCATTGAAAAGCTTCGTCACCGTTCCGAAGCTGTCTCTGCGGTCAAGCAGATAATCAATATCAAGACCGTCCGGATCGTAAAGGCCTCCGTACGCGTCAGAAATTCCGACAACTTTCGCGCCGGCGTCATGCATAAACTTAGCCAGATAGCTGCCCGCATTTCCGAAACCTTGTACGACGACGCGCGCGTTCTGAATATCGAGACCTTTTTTCTTGGCCGCTTCTTTTATGCAGATGGTGACGCCTTTTGCCGTCGCTGATTCCCTGCCGTGGGATCCGCCGAGTACAAGCGGTTTTCCCGTAATAAAGCCGGGTGAGTTAAATTCATCAATTCTTGAATATTCATCCATCATCCAAGCCATAATCTGTGAGTTTGTAAATACGTCAGGTGCCGGGACGTCTTTAGTCGGTCCGACAATCTGACTGATTGCTCTTACATATCCCCTGCTCAGCCTTTCAAGCTCTCTGAATGACATATTTCTCGGATCACAAACAATTCCGCCTTTACCACCGCCATAAGGAAGATCAATAATTCCGCATTTTAAACTCATCCAGATGGAAAGTGCTTTCACCTCTTTTTCAGTTACATTCGGGTGAAAACGAATACCGCCTTTTGTCGGACCTACGGAATCATTGTGCTGCGCACGATAGCCTGTAAATATTTTCACAGACCCGTCATCCATCCGAACAGGAATTTTAACCGTTAATAATCTGAGCGGCTCTTTCAGCAGTTCATACACTTCTTCTGGATACCCCAATTTTTCCAGAGCTTTATGTATTACGGTTTGGGTTGATTTTAATACATCATGTTTGTCTTCTTCATTATGACCGGTGAATCGATCGGCTGCCATTTGAGTTAACCTCCTAAAATCTTCTGTTTCTCTCATGCTCCCTTTCAGTGACTAGTATACACCTTCAATATCTCCGTGCATAGAAGAAAGACAATGATTTTTCCATTATTTCGCTTAAAAAAGACGGCCGCTGAAAACAGCTGCCGTTTCAAATCTTTTTTATGAAAAATGTTTCTGGATGGTCTCCACAGCATTGCCGTCCATGATGAGTTTTCCGTACTCATGGAGCCTGTAAATCGTAATCGTCGCCGGGTGTCCGTATTCAGCCAGCACCGCGATGACACCTTCGGCGGAACGGGAGCCGAGGTCTTCAAGGCTTACATAGTATTGGTTCTCATAGTGGTAGACGGTGCCGCCGGTAATCCCGATTCGGTGAAGGCTTCCGGCTAGCTGAATGATATCTTCAAACGAATGGAACTGATAAATAATATCCGGGCTTTCGTCAAGTTTGACCTGCATCTCGATATAATCATCGTCATATTCGTCATCTTCTGCATCCGCGTCATGATTTTTCGTTACAATCACAACCATACCTTGTGCCTGAAGAGAATATACTTCCACCGCGATCGGACCATTCGCTTCAAAGCCGAGCTCTGTATTTGCTTCATTCATCATATCTTTAAATAACTGGTGGACTTTAAACGAGTCCTTCCAGAGGTCTTCTTTTGTCAGTCCCCGATCAGTCAGATCGTCGAGGGTTAAAAAGATTTTAATCTTATTATAGTTCAGACGCTCAAGCCGCATAATGTTCCCTCCTGCCTCTTCTTGCACACAAATCATATAACACAGTATATGAATAAATGAGTCATAGGTTCTTAATTTGTTATCAGTTTACACCGTGTACAGCGGGAAGACAAGCAGAATGCCGTTTTTTATCACCGCGGCCGGGTTGTTTCAGGAAAACGGCTCATCCGGTCCGCACAGCGTAATCATATGCGTCTCCGGCTTCGCCCCGAGCCTCAGCGGAACTTTTGTCGTCCCGTAGCCGTTGCTGATCAGGTAATGCGCTTTTTTTACCGTTCCCGTCCCGCCCAATTCATACGGCCCGAACCGGCCGAAACGGATTTGGCCGCCATGCGTATGGCCGCTGAACACAGCGTCAATCCCGTCTGACTCCCTCATCTGCTCATGGATGTCAGGATTATGGCAAAGCAGGAGGTTTACTTTGTCAGCATCCGTATATCTGATTGCAGATTCGTAATCATCCATCATCATTCTGATATCATCCACCCCGCAGATCGTAACGGTTTCCCCTTTATAAGCAAACTGAACCGATTCATTTCTCAGCGGAATCACTTTGTATGCCCGTAAAAGTGAGAGCAATTTTTGCTGGCTGACCTCGTAATCATTATTTCCCCACACATAAATGACAGGCGCGAGAGCCGTCAGACGTTTGATGTTTTCTTCAATTCTGGCGTAAGGAACTCCGCCCTCCGCCAAATCACCGCCGAGCAAAACGGCATCCGGCTTATAAACTGCCGCTTCGCGGAGAAGCTTTTCATCAATTAAACGGCGGTGCACGTCAGATATAAAGAAGATGGTGAGCGGCTTCATCCCTTTCATTTTATCAAGCGTAAATGTATGTGTTTTCAAATGGCTGCCGTTTGCCGTTTTGTACATGACGGCCGCCATAACCGCAGCCGCTCCCGCCAATGTGCCGAGAATTCCCGCTGTAAGCTTCATAAACGCACTCTCCATTCTGTCATTGTCTTACATTAGACGGACAAACAAAAAAAGACGTTTCTATCCTTTCCGGAAAACGCCTCATTTTATTTGCTTTCAAAATAAAGATTGATATCATACCGATGTTTCATCAAGTGAAAAACAGATTCTCTCGCCCTCCATTTTTCAGGCTGGGGCCATAAATCCGTGCTTTTTTGGATAATTTCACATCTCAGTTTATGAAATTCACCCTCAGCTTTTTCTTCCTTTTTTTTAAAATAATAAGAAGTGCAGTACGCAAAAGCGGAAGCCATAATCCAGCACAAATAAACCGTATGGCCTAATATTTCCTGCAGAATCAGCTGCGGAGAGGCTTGGGGGGCATTAAAGCTTTTAAACATCAGCAGTATACACATCAGGGAAAAACAAACGAGGGACGCCCACTGCCATCTTCGGCATTGTGCGGCATAATTTTCGTATTTTAATTTCCGTTTCACCAGCGCCTGAAGCATTTGTTTCGTCGGTCCGTCAGCAAATCGGTCTAATTGCTTCCATAAAGAATCCATGCGCTTCACACCTTGTCCGTTTTCATTGGTACACTATATGAAAAACACGGTGAAAACATGCATTTATTTTAATCAGACAGCGGAATGTTCAGAACCTGGCCGGTGTACACGTCGTTTCCGTTTAATCCGTTGTAGCTGCGGATTTTCTCTTCGCCCGCCCGGCTTTTATAATATTTCATTGAAATGCGGTAAAGCGTTTCTTTCGGCTGTACAGTATGCTGTACGGTTCGCACATTTTTCGGGACAGTCCCGGCTTGATCACTCGCGGCAGCCGGAGCCGCTTTTTCACGGACAGCCGGCGGAGACTGCTGTTTTGTCTCCGCGTATTCGGTGTCTGTCGGCTTTACTTGTTTTTCTGAGGGCGTTTCCGTTTTTTCAGGTGTTTTTTCACTTGGTTTTTCTTTTGTTTTTTCAGATGTAGCCGCTTCTTTCTTATCTTTGTCGTCAGACTTTTTTTTCGGTTGTTCTAAAAGAGCGGTTTCTGACGTTTCTTTCTGAGCGCCTTTCGGAATAACGGCAGGCGCGCTTTCACTGTGGTCAATGAAGACATCTTCATAGTCCTTCGGGTCAAATCTGCTGCTGTTCGTCATATAAAGAAGACCGAAAAAGACACCGATTGTTACGATAATGAACAGGACGGTCAGAAAAGTGAACAGCGGCGTTTTTGTTTTGGTTTTTTCCTTCACCTGCTCTTCCTTTTTTTTACGCTCCTCTTTTACAGATTGTCTTGTCGGGAGGCTGTCTTCAAGATATTCAATTTGTTCATCCGCGGCCGCGGCAACCTGCTGCTCGGCACGCAGCTGAGCTTTTCTTCTTTCAACTCTTGACATTTCCGTCATAGAAACCCCTCCTAACATATTGAAAACGGATCTGACAGGCAAATACCGCATCAATAATAAAATGCGCTGTAACCGGAACGAATAAATTGCCGGTCCATTCATAGATAAGCCCCAGCAAAAGACTGATGCCCGCAACCATCATAAACAGAAGCCACTTCGCCAAGTATCTGAAATGAAGCACGGTAAAAATGAAGCTGGCGGCCCATAAGCCGATATGTGTCTGCAGAACGCCTCTGAACAAAATCTCTTCGCTGAACGAAATGAGAAGCGTCAAAAACAAAATGTGCAAAACCGGCCTGTTCTTAAAAAGCAATACATTAATGCCGCCGTCATCATATAAATGCGAAGGACACCATTTCATCACCGCAAGATCGGCAAAAATGACAAGTACGGCAAGAGTTACACCGTACCATATGATATTATCGTCACGTATATGCCACAGCTTTAAAAAATCGTGAATGTCGGTGAAAAAGAAAAAGCCAATAACAGCTGAAACCGCCAATATGAGCAATTGGGTGGCATACAGCTGCATCACAATCTCCCGGTCTGAGAGCTGCCGGATCAATTCGCTTTGCCGTCTCAGCTGAACTCACCCGCAGACTCTGAACCGAAAATCCGGCCTAATTCCAGCTTCCAATCTTCAAACCGTTCCATGTTTTTACGTTCTCCTTTTTGCTCGTACGGAGCCAGATCAAGTCCGCAGCTGCTGCAGCATTGTCCGGTTTGACCTTCAGGCTCATACGGTTCATCAAAATAAGACAGCAGCGCTTCTCTTATACATTCTTTCCGCTCTAATAACGCCGAAAAACGATTCATTTTACGCAGCTTCTTTTCCACGCGGTATGTCAGTTCTTCCTGCAGCTGCTCTTTTGTGGTTTTTCCTTGCAGATACAGATGGACGGCCGTTCGCGCCTGTGTTTCCTGGACGCCCTTATTGATCAGAACGTCCCGAAGCTTTCGCTCATCACCCGTACCGGCATCCCGTATGACGGCCAGAATGGCTCCCAGGTCATAATCAGACAGGCTTTCCGTCTGAATAATCTGCTGCTGAAGCTCGGTATCGCCGGGCGCCCTCAGCAAAATACTGACACTCGGGCTGCCGTCGCGTCCCGCTCTGCCGATTTCCTGCATAAAGGCCTCGGCCGTTTGGGGAGGATAAAAGTGAATGACAAAGCGGATATCTGACTTATCCACACCCATGCCGAACGCATTGGTGCAGCAGATGCAATCAAGCTGGTTATGGATAAATTGCTGCTGGATCAAGATTCTGTCCCCTGTATCCATTCCGCCGTGATAATAATCCGTCCGCTTTCCCGTTTTTTCATTCAGCTCAGCCGCAAGCTCTTCCGCCCATTTTCTGGTCGGACAATATATGATACCCGGGCCTTCAAGCTTTTCGGCAAGCTCCGTGAGCCTGCTTATTTTCTCGGCATTATCCGCCAAATGTTCTGCCGCCAGGAGAATATTCGGCCGGTTGACTGAATAAAGATGACGCACCGCATGCTCAAGTCCGAGCACATCCGTCACGTCTCTGAGCGTTTCTTTTGTCGCTGTTGCGGTCAGCGCCAATACAGGCGGCTTTCCGAGTGCCTGCCTGAAAGGCCCGAGCTTCGAATAATCAGGCCTGAAATCATGTCCCCATTCTGATATGCAATGAGCCTCATCAATAACAAATAAACTGACCGGGACATTTTTCAAACGGTTCAGCACATAAGGTGAAGAAAGGGCTTCGGGAGACATATAGAGAAATTTATACCGGCTGATGTTGCTGAGAATAAAATGCCGCTCTGCGGAATTCAGCATGCTGTTTAATGCCGCAACCCGCTTTTCCCCTTTCGCTTTCAGCTGCTGCACCTGATCTTCCATTAATGAAAGAAGCGGTGAAATAATCAGCACCAGCCCGTCCATCATGTAACCCGGGAGCTGATAGCATAATGATTTTCCCCCGCCGGTCGGAAGCATGGCGATCGTATCTTTTTTTTGGAGCACGCTAGTCATAATCTCTTCCTGCCCTTTTTTAAAGGAATGCAAACCAAAATACCTGGATAAAGCTTTATGCAGCTCAGTCATGCTGATTCACCGTCTTTGCCAGCGCCAGCCTGATCTGAAAATAGCTGAAGCGCATCTGCATTCCTTCGCGAATCCGTTTAATTTTATTCGTTTGATGCTGTTTTGCAAATGCCGTTATCATACGCTGTTCCTCTTCAGAAAGATACTGTTCTATAAAAAATGCAGGCTGGTGCAATGATATTTCTACGATATGATCTTCGATTGTGGCGGTTTTTAAATTTCTGACCGCGGCGATCCGTTCAATCGGAAACCCTTTTTCCAACAGCTCAAAGGTTTTTCTGGCAGACTGTGTCAGCGCGCTTTCCGCCTGCAGATCGGACAGCAGCTCGCGCAGAGCGGGATATGCACATTGCGGAAGCGATTGAATAACATAATGTACCGCTCCCCAAAACTGGACGGACACATACCATTCATCTTCGTTCAGCTGGAGAGCGAGCTGCTTATTCGTTTTGCCGATTCTGTTGAATGAAGTTAAAGAATAGACAAAAATAAGCGCCTGCCGTTCACTTACGCCTTGCAGAAGCTGAAACAGCGCGTCATGCATTTGGACGGAAAGCTCTTTAGCATCTCTGTTTTTCCGCATGAACCGTTTGATCCATCTCAGCGTCTGCACATCGTTGGTAACCGGGATATATTGACTACATTGATGCTCTTTGTTTGACAGGACTTGAATGAGCAGGGAAAGCCGCCTCCACAGGGTGCCAGCAGGCGTTTGATAATTCGCGCCGTGGCAGTCCTTCGGCCAAGGCCGCTCGGCAAACGCCCGTTCAAGCCTTTGAACGCCGCGCGCAGTCACTTTCCACGTTCCCTCTTCTTTTCCGGCTGTAATGTATGAGTTCTCGGTGAGTTTATGCAAAGAAGCCGTAATATCGCCGCGTTCACACTGTGAAGCCATGCCGAAATATTTAGCGATCTGAAATAAGCCGGCATCCTGAATGGTTTGAGACGACTTTTTTCCTTTTAATAAATGAAACACAGCACTCGGAGTCCGTTCGCCGTCTATTTTGTCCAGACAGTCGAGAACCACGGTATCAAAGTAGTTTATCGCCAATCTAAACACACCTACATTTCTTCTGTGACAAGTTTCGTTTTTTGGTTCTTTTTATTTTAACAGATTTTCATATAAATTTGACGTTTAAAGTCATCTTTTAGGGGGAAGTGCTAAAGAGAATCCCTTATGTGATAAGCATTCTCAATCATTTTTCTGTTGAAATTTGACACTAACATCATTACAATAAGTAAGAGGAATAGGTGTTATATTTAAAAATATATAAGGTAAACCATTTGTTCCAACACGAACAATCTGGGAGGTTTTATTCATGGCAAAGTACACAATTGTAGATAAAGATACGTGTATTGCATGCGGCGCCTGCGGAGCTGCGGCACCAGACATTTATGATTATGATGATGAAGGCATTGCGTTCGTTACGCTTGACGAAAATAAAGGCGTCGTCGAAGTTCCGGAAGTTCTGGAAGAAGATATGATTGACGCATTTGAAGGATGCCCTACTGATTCAATCAAAGTTGCGGATGAACCGTTCGAAGGCGACCCGCTGAAATACGAATAAAAAAGCCCTCCCCGTGAGAGGAGCTTTTTCGTCCTGAATAAGACTCCGGCTGTTATCGGCCGGAGTCTTATTTTTTGCGATCAGCATAAACAAAAAAGCGTCCGGCTGTTTTCACAGAGCGGACGCTTTAAGCCTTTATTGTGTTTGGATGCTGCGTTTTTGTTCAATCCAAGGTTTCAGCTTCGTAAAGATGAACGTAAAGACGATGGTGATGATAATGCCTTTTACAATGTTAAACGGCAGAATTCCTGCGACAACCGCCGTTTTTAACTGGCTGTTTGACAGTGCCGGTGAATGTAAAAACCAAGTATACGCGGGCAGGATAAGAATATAGTTCAAAATACTCATCAGCACGGTCATCGCCGCGGTTCCGGCCAGAAGGCTCACCGCAAGACCTTTTGCAGAATTGAGCTTTTTAAACATAAACGCTGTCGGCAGAATAAACAGCGTTCCCGCGATAAAATTGGCTGCCTGCCCGACAGGCACGCCGGCCATGCTTCCTTGAATGATATACTGCAGAATATTTTTAATCGCTTCAACCGCAATCCCCGCCGCAGGCCCGTAAACCAAAATGGCGATAATTGCAGGAACGTCACTGAAATCAATTTTCAAGTAATCCGGCAGACCCGGAAACGGGAAATTTAACAGCATAAGCACAAAAGCAATACTGCTAAGCATACTGATGACAACTAATTTTTTTACTTTCACAATGCTCTCTCCTTTTCGATCAAATCTCTCGAAAAGTGGAAAGGTTCTTTGCGCCCCAATAAAAAAACCGCTTTTGTTAAAAAGCGGGAGCTTACTAAGGATTGGCAAAGAAACGTTTGATATAAGCATCAAAACGTCTGCTGAACCTCCATCTTCTCCCATCCAGACTATACTGTCGGCTCCGGAATCTCACCGGATCCTGCCGCCGAAGCAGCTCGCGGGCTTAGAGCATGATGCTCATCACCGCCGGTAGGGAATTTCACCCTGCCCCGAAGATTGATCTTATGAATTTATTCACATTATATATGATCAAATTGCAATTGTATAGAGAACTGCTCAAATTTAAATAAAATATTGGGGAAGCCCCATTTTCAGCTGATTCCGCGGTTTCCTTTTCTCCTTTACTGCGTCAATACACATTGACACTCTATTGAGAATATGATAAATTATCAGATATTTAGTCAGCTAAACTAGGAGGAAATCTAACAATGTTTCGAGTTTTGGTCTCAGATAAGATGAGCAATGACGGCTTAAAGCCGCTGATGGAATCAGACTTTATAGAAATTGTTCAAAAAAACGTCGCGGATGCAGAAGATGAATTACATACCTTTGATGCCCTGTTAGTCCGCAGTGCCACGAAAGTAACCGAAGATTTGTTTAAAAAAATGACTTCTTTAAAAATCGTCGGCAGAGCCGGTGTCGGCGTAGACAACATCGACATCGATGAGGCCACAAAACATGGAGTTATCGTGATAAACGCGCCGAATGGAAACACCATTTCAACGGCAGAGCATACATTCGCGATGATTTCTTCATTAATGAGACACATTCCGCAAGCCAATATCTCAGTAAAATCAAGAGAATGGAACCGGACGGCTTTTGTCGGGGCGGAGCTCTACGGAAAGACTTTAGGCATTGTCGGTCTGGGCCGGATCGGAAGCGAGATTGCCCAGCGCGCCAGAGCGTTCGGTATGACGGTTCATGTATTCGATCCTTTCTTAACCGAAGAGAGAGCCGGCAAAATCGGCGTAAACAGCCGGACATTCGAAGAAGTGCTTGAAAGCGCGGATATCATTACCGTCCACACGCCTTTAACAAAGGAAACAAAAGGACTGCTTAACAGAGAAACCATTGCCAAAACGAAAAAAGGCGTCCGCCTTATCAACTGCGCAAGAGGCGGAATTATTGATGAAGCTGCGCTTTTGGAAGCGCTGGAAAGCGGCCATGTCGCAGGCGCTGCCCTTGACGTGTTTGAAGTGGAACCGCCAGTTGAATCAAAGCTTCCCGACCATCCGCTGGTGATCGCCACACCTCACTTAGGCGCTTCAACGAAAGAAGCACAGCTGAATGTCGCGGCACAGGTTTCTGAAGAAGTGCTGCAGTTTGCAAAAGGTCTGCCTGTCATGTCAGCGATCAATCTGCCTGCGATGACGAAAGATGAATTCAAAAAAATCCAGCCTTATCACCAAATTGCCGATAAAATCGGAAGTCTCGTGTCACAATGTATGAAGGAACCCGTCAAAGATGTTGCGATTCAATATGAAGGCACCATCGCCAAACTTGAAACATCATTTATTACAAAAAGCCTGCTGTCCGGTTTCTTAAAACCGCGTGTAGACTCAACGGTCAATGAAGTGAACGCCGGCGGTGTAGCAAAAGAACGCGGAATCAGCTTCAGCGAGAAGATTTCCTCCAATGAATCAGGATATGATAACTGCATCAGCGTAAAAGTAACCGGAGACCGGAGCACATTTACGTTAACGGCTACGTATATCCCTCACTTCGGTGAACGAATCGTTGAACTGAACGGCTTTAATATTGACTTAAATCCTGCCGGCCACCTCGTTTATATCCAGCACCAGGATACGACTGGTGTAATCGGACGCGTCGGACGCATCCTCGGCGATAACGATATCAATATCGCTACCATGCAGGTAGGCCGTAAAGAAAAAGGCGGAGAAGCCATTATGATGCTTTCTTTTGATAAACATTTAGATGATAAAGTCGTCAATGAGCTGACTTCAGTTCAGGATATTGTTTCCGTTAAACTGATTGACCTTCCGTAACCAACAAAAAACCCAAAACATTCATATGTTTTGGGTTTTTTTACGTTTAATGGCTTGGAAGCGGATTAGGCGCGGCAGGCACAGCGATAGGTTTTGTCACATCATAATTACCGATTTTCTTTGTATGCGCATGTGTGAACAGCACCTCAGAATAACCGAATTCCTTCGCAGTTAACAGAAGCCCTTCGATCATTAAAATCCCTTCCAGCGAATCTTCAACCGTATGTTTTTCGGACAATTGAATCCGCAGCTGCTCGCCGTCTTCCCTTTCCGATACCGATGCAATCGCATCTGCTTCTATAATGCTCGCGGTCTGTGAGCCTCCGTCTGTTGTCTTCATCCCGTCAATAGCCTGATATACTGAATAATAGGTTTGTTCAGACGGGATGAGATACTCTTGTCCCAGACTGTCGCTGTAAGAAAAATACGCCCGGTTTGTCTGTTTATGTACGGACATCTCAGCGGAAATGCCATAAGATTTATAAAAATCCTGTCCGGCTCCGTTTTGAACCTTTTTCAATTTAATCCGCTCGTAAGGACTCCATGTCAAAGTCTCTTTCAGCATCTTTTTCAATAAGTCAGCATCGGCAACTGATTCGATAGAAAGCCGTCCGTTTACCTGCACAAGCAAATCCTTCTTATCCGCCGTTACCTGCACACCGTCCAAAAGGTTCGGCACAGACAGGAAGGATTCGGGCACTTCTAGGTTTTCCGCTTCGGATAAAGCCTCTGAAACCGATTCATCCGGCTTCTTTTTTTCAAAACTGACCGGAATGACGGCGGATGTTTCTGAATCGGCAAATGCCAAAGTAATGTAATTGTTTTTGTTTTGGTTTGAGACGACGAACGTCTTCTGATCCGGCGGCTTGACAGAAGCTGACTGACTGGCTTTTTCAGTCTGGCGGCTGTCAGCGGTCAGATCACCGGAAGATTTGTTTGTCATCAGGTGAGGAGATATAATCAGAGCGATGCACAATGCGCAGACGCCGGCTGCGGCGGGGCCGATCCAGCTTCGGGCCGGCTTTTTCCTGTACGGTTTACCCGTTTCAATATTCCGGTAAATGGCCTCGGGTGAACGATGATCTCTAACCGCCGGAAGTTGTCTTAACAACTCCTCTACTCTTTCTTCGTTCCAATATGACTTCATCATCCATTAGCTCCTCCCTCAAAAGCTCCATCTGTTTCCGAAGTATTTTGAGCCCTCTGTGTTGGGTCGTTTTGACTTTGCTTTCCGAGAAGCGGAGAGCGGCGGCTGTTTCCTGAATGGAATATCCCTGAATAAATCTCAAGATAATAACAGCTCTTTGATCAATGGTGCAATGATCAAGCGCGGTATAAATTTCCCGGACGTTTTCATGCTGTACGGCGAGTTCGTCCGGAAGCAAATGCTGATCTCTGACATCTTGTGTATCCCAATCAAACGTACCCATAATACGCTGTCTGAGCGTCTGCTGCTTGCGGAACCAGTCAATCGCCACATGGCGTGCGATGGACAACAGCCATGTTTTTTCACTGCTTCTTCCTTCAAATGTATGATAGGAATTCAAGACGCGGATATACACTTCCTGCGCCAAATCTTCAGCCTGCGACTTATCTTTTACCATATAAAATAAAAATTGATATAAATCTTGATGGTATGCATCATATAATATCTGAAAGGTTTCTTCCATGGGAAACCCCTCCGTTCACTTTTTTGTCGTAAAAATGCGTTGAAAAGTTACATTACAACTATATTACGAGAAACTGGAATTTGGAAGGGAATTTATATTAACATATTCTTAAATTTTTAAAGGAGAAACAAATAAAAAACACCCGCAGAACATGCGGGTGTTTCGTATGGAACAAGATTGTTCGTCAATTTCAGACGTCATCCTGCACTTTTGTCGGAATATAAAATGTAAACGTCGTCCCTTTGTCGATGCTGCTGTGAACCGCAATTGAGCCGCCGTGGGCTTCCACGATATTTTTTACGATGGCGAGCCCGAGCCCGGTCCCCGCCCTGCCTCTTGTTCTTGCTTTGTCCGCTTTATAAAAACGTTCAAAAATAAAAGGCAGGTCCTCTTCCGGTATTCCCGAGCCGGAATCTTTGATATCGATTTTCAGTCCGTCTTTTACGGTCTGAGCCGCGATATGAACGCTTCCGCCTGACTCCGTGTGGCGCAGCGCATTATCTATAAGGTTGGTAAACACCTGTTCCATTTTATCTTCGTCAAAGACACACTCCGGCTGAGACACCGAGATGTCTTCTGTGAGCGAAACGCCTTTTTCCTTCGCTACCCCGGAAAATTTGCGGGAGATCTTCTCCAGAAATTCATGCAGGTTTACCGTTTCATAGTGCAGGCCCGTATGTCCGGATTCCATTCTGGCCAAATCCAGCAAATCATTGACGAGCCGGCCCATGCGAAGAGATTCATCATAAATGATCTGCGCGATTTCTTTTTTCTCCTCTTCGGTGCTTGCAATGTCGTCCACTATTGCTTCGCTGTATCCCTGCAGCATAGAAATCGGGGTTCTGAGCTCATGACTGACATTGGCAATGAAGTCTTCACGCAATTTATCGAGCCTGCGCTCTTCGGTCATATCACGGAGCACGGCCACGGCGCCGCGGACGTGTGATTCCGCATAAAGAGGCGACATCAATAAAACCCATGACCTTCCTTGAAGCGTCATTTCAATCATTTGCTCTTTTTCCGTGTTCACTGCATTTTGAAATAGCTCTTTTGCTTCAGGGGGAAGGTTGTCTCCTTCTTTAATGTTCATGTTCTGCTCATAATACCATGCCTGCAGAAAACGTTCGGCCGGCGGGTTGGTCACCAAAATGGTGCCGTCGATATTAATGGTAATGACACCGTCTGCCATACTGCTTAAAATATTGGACAGCTGTTCTTTTTCCTGATTCAGCGCGTTAATATGGAAATTGAGCTGCCGTCCCATCTGATTAAAGGCAATAGCCAGTTCCCCGATTTCATCTTGGGTCAGAATCGGAATTTTTGTATCAAACTTTCCTTTCGCCAAGTCTTGGGCGCCTTCCCGCATTTTCCGAAGGGGATATGTCACCCTGCTGGATAAAAAGAACGCGAAAAACGTTGTCAGGACGATGGCAATGCCCGCCGCAAGAAAAATATAGCGGGTTGTATGTTTCGTCGTATCTTTGACGGCAAGCAGCGATTGGGATAAAAAGACCATGCCTTTTTTGCCGTCTTTTTCATACGGCACTCCGACGATCAGCCGTTCGTTATCCGAACCGGCATTGTTGGGCACCGCACGTTTGCTTACTTTTTTGCGGTCTGTCAGCGCCTTGTGCAGATCCCGGTCATGTTTGATCTGCTCTAATGTAATAGAGGATAAATGATTATCGTCATTGGGCGAATACCAGACATGCTTATCATCCTGAATGATCGCGATGCTCGTTAAATTGTCCGCCAGTTCCCACGTGATGGATCTGGCAAGCGGCTGGTCTTCATGATTTTCTATTATGACCGCAATTTTATCGGCAAGCTGCGTTAAATCTTTTTCCGCTTCTTCAACGTGGTAATTTTCTATAAATTCCAGAAGCAGCACCGTTAAAATAAATAAAACAATTAACACGAGTGAAAGAATGGTAAACCAAAGCTTACCTACTACGCTTTTCCAAAACTTCATTCAGCGCCTACCTCAAATTTGTATCCGACTCCCCATACGGTGACGATTTTTTTCGCCGCTCCCGGGGATACTTTATTTAATTTTTCACGGAGCCGTTTGACATGGGTGTCCACCGTTCTGAGGTCTCCGAAAAATTCATACTGCCACACTTCTTTTAAAAGCTTTTCCCTGTCGTACACTTTGTCCGGTGTTTTCGCCAGGAAGTACAGCAGTTCATATTCCTTCGGCGTCAGGCTCACCTCTGTGCCGTCGGCAGTCACCCTGTGAGCATCGTGATCAATAGATAGATGCGAAAAGACGAGCACATTTTTTGTCGGGGTATTGGCTGTCAGATAAGATGTTTGGGAAGCCCTTCTTAAAAGCGCCTTTACCCGAAGCACCACTTCTCTCGGGCTGAAAGGCTTGACGATATAATCGTCCGTACCCGCTTCAAACCCCTGGACGCGGTTGGCTTCTTCCCCTTTTGCCGTCAGCATGATAATCGGCGTCGCTTTTTTTTCTCTGAGCTGCCGGCATACTTCGATTCCGTCCGTTCCCGGCATCATTAAATCCAAGAGCACCAGATCATAATCTGATGCCAGCCCCATTTTAATGGCCTCGTCGCCGTTTTCCGCTTCTTCAATCACATAGTTTTCCCGTTCAAGGTACATTCTTAAAAGGCGTCGAATTCTGGCTTCATCATCTACTACTAATATTTTAGTTTCATTTGTTTGATCCATCGTTTTCCCCCTGCTTTCCTTCTGTTACTTTCATTTTAACAAACTGTGCGGCAGCTTGAGAACTGTATCGGCTTTTTGCATCTATGCGTACGAATGAAGTCCGGCAAGCACGAGATTCACAAAAATCAAGTTAAACATAATAATGGCGAAGCCGATGACGGCAAGCCACGCGGACTTTTCGCCATGCCAGCCTCTTGACAGCCGCAAGTGCAAATACGCTGCGTAAAATAAAAAGGTGATCAGCGCCCATACTTCCTTCGGGTCCCAGCCCCAAAAACGCGTCCATGCAAGCTGCGCCCAAATCATCGCAAACACAAGCGCGCCGAGTGTGAATACCGGAAAACCGATAGAAACAGCGCGGTAGCCGACTTCATCGACCAAGTCCAGATTCACATTTTTGACGAGCGGGCTGATAAGAGCGCTGATTCTCTTTCTGAATATCAGCCTGAGCGCACCGTATAAAACGAGACCTGCGCCAAACGACCAGATCACCGTATTGACCTTTCTGCCTGAAAAAATGGCCGGAAGCTCAATAAGCGGCTTCATTGCGCCTTCCGTAAGCAGTTCTCCGTCATGCGGGCCGACAAGCGCAGGCATATCATATATCATGACGCTTTTGGCCTCTTTTTTATCCACCCAATTAAATTCAGCTTTGTAGTCAGCCAGCCGGAATGCCGACGTGACGGCGATAAATGCCACGGTCGTCACGAGTATAAACATGATGACTTCAAGCCAGAACGTTTTTTTGCCCGGTCTGGATTGGTCGACATGCTTTAACAGGAAAATGACGCCGGCTACAAAACTGATCGCAAGAATCGCCTGCCCGAGCGCCGCCGTTGTGACGTGAATGTACAGCCAATTGCTCTGCAGTGACGGAATAAGCGGCGTGATGTCTGTCGGAAACATGCTTGCATATGCGATAAGCAAAAGCGCGATAGACAATGTGAACATGCCTAATGAAGGCAGTCTGTAAATAAAGTAAATAATAATAAAAGCGAGAACAAGCATCATGCCGAATGACGTCGTAAATTCAAACATATTGCTGACAGGCGCATGTCCGCTTGCCGACCATCTCGCAATGAAGTAGCCGAGATGACAAAGAAATCCGAAAATGGTTAACGTGATTCCGATAGCCGACCAGCGGCCCTTACCGTCCTTAGCACCTTTTGTTCCCCGGATGGCGCCGCCGAAAACCGGGACGGCAATTAAATAAATCAAAAAGGCAGCATAAAGAAAATTTGCGCTCAGCTCCGCCATGACACCACTCCTTTTTCACTAGGTCTGATTTTTGGCCAATTCTTTTTGATCGGCCGGCTCTTGAATCCCGGTCCCGCTAAGAACAAATTCGATATCTTTTTTCAGACCGAACCAGTTTTTGTTCGTATGTCCCGCCACAAGCACTTCATGATCACCTGTTTTGATCCAGATCCTTCTGTGCTGCCAGTACATTCCTTGAATGACGCCGATCATAAAGATCGCGCCGCCGACGGCAAGCACCCATAAGGTTAAGTCTTTTCTGACGGTGAGTCCTGTAATGTTTTTCGTTTCCACATGGTCGAATTTTAATTTGTACTTGTTACTTTCGGAACCTTCAACAGTCTGCTGAATCGCAACAAAACTTTTCTCCCCTTTCGGCTTGTCAGGAGCCGTGATTTTAAAGACAAAAGCCGGATTGTTAGGAACCTTCGTTTTCGTGCTCGGTTCTCCGTCCTTGTTAAAATAAAAATCAGGAAGATAACTGGCGATCTGCACTTTGTAACCGTTACCAAGATCATAGTCCGTGTCGGGATCAAGAAGATTGATCTTCAGTTTGCCGAATGACTGTTTTGTTTTTTGGTCGATCAGCTGAAATACCATCTGATCGAGCTGGTTTTCTTTATAGTCCACCTGATACACAGAATAGGAGTCAAAGCGCAGCGGTTCATTGACGCGGATATTGTTTTCTTTGACTCTTTTAAGCTTCGGCTTTTCACCGAATACAATGTCGCCTTCCCTCTTGTACAAAACCGCGTCCGTTGTGAAGGATTTGGCGACTTTGCCGTTTCCGGCTCTGTCAATGGCGTCGGCGAATACTTTTTTCTCAGTGTCTTTGTTATATGTCTGCATCGTGAACCGATTGTTTTTTAAGTAATACTTGCCGTCAGTGCCGGGGATCTGGGCGGTTTCGCCTTCACGGACCCAGAGCGTTTCATCGACATACATACCGGGTACAAATCTCAGCATGGCTCCGATCAGAAAAATGATCAGGCCGATATGATTGACGTAGGGCCCCCACCTTGAAAAACGGCCTTTTTCCGCCAGAATGCTTCCCTCTTGTTCTCGCACTCTATAATGCTTTTTTTTCAATCGTGTTCTGAGGCTATCAGCCGCATCCCCGCTCAGCTCGGTTTCTGTCCGGCTGTATAGACGCTGCCTCTTCAAAAAGACCGGATTCCGCCGAACTCCTTGATTTTTCAGTGCCCTGTACAAAGGAATCACCCGATCCAGGCTGCAGATGACCAGTGATATGCCAATGGATGCGATCAGGAGCATATACCACCATGAGCCGTACAGCTGATGAAATCCCAGCAGATAATACAGTTGACCGATTATGCCGTACTGCTGTTCATAATATGTATCCGGCTGGGCGCCCGGCGGCAGATAAGCTTCCTGCGGAAAAACCGTGCCGAAAGCAGACGCCGCCAGAGTAATGACGATCAGCCATATTCCGACTTTTACGGAAGAAAAGAAGTTCCATACCTTATCTACGATTGTTTTGTTATATGTTTGCGAACGCCTTGCGCTGCCGTCGTACCGCATATCCGCAAGCGGCGATTTTTGATCATCAAGCGGCTTCCCGCACGACTCGCACAAAACCGTCCCTGCTGGATTCACGTGCCCGCATTCACATTTGACCTTTTTCATGAAGACGCCTCCGGCTTAATTAAATTCATATAGTCATGAACCATGCGTTCTGTCATCGTGCCGGTCACCACTTTCACAACGTTTCCGTCGGGATTGATCAAAAATGTCGTCGGAATAGGTGATACGCCGTACGCGTCCAGCACTTGCCGGTCAGTATCGAGCGCAACCGGGAAATTGACGCCGTATGTTTTCATAAAATTATGTACTGCAATTTTTGATTCGCCGACATTTACCGCAACCACCTCGACACCGAGGTCTTTAAAATGCTTGTATTGATTCTCCATGTAGGGAAATTCCTTCTTGCACGGCTCGCACCACGTTCCCCAGAAATTCAGAAAAACACCTTTTCCTTTTAACTGACTCAGTTCTATGAGTCTGCCCTCTGTATCTTTCAGCGCGAAATTCGGGGCTTTGGACCCCTCAGATATACGCTCACCGTTTGTGTATACGGCATTATAGATGGTATATCCGAGCGCGCAGAGTAAGATGAGAAGGATGCCGGTCCGAATGAATAAACGCCGCCGTTTTTTGTTCATTGTACACTGCTCCCCTCCCCTGCCTGCAAATCCATTCAATTATATCATCAACACGTTTTGTAATTTTTGAAGGTTATGTGAAAATTAGAAAGCGTTTTTACCGTGTTCAGCTAAAGCCCGCAGCCTTTTCACCTCATGCGGCGACAATTCTCTTGCGTCTCCTGTGCGCAGGCCTCTTAAATCTAAAAATGCGTATTCTTCACGTTTTAGTTTCAGCACGTCATGACCGATCGCCTCGAACATGCGGCGGACCTGTCTGTTCCGGCCTTCATGAATCGTCAGCTGAATGATGCTCGTCTGCTTTCTTTTGTCCAGGGAAAGCATTTTCGCTCTGGCCGGCGCCGTCTTGCCTTCTTCAAGCTGAATGCCGCGCTCAAGCTTTCTCAGAAGTTCCTTGGAAGGAATCCCCTTCACTTTGGCGACGTATGTCTTATCAATTTCGTATTTCGGATGCATGAGTTTGTTGGCAAACTCGCCGTCATTTGTCAGCAATAAAAGTCCGCTCGTATCATAATCAAGCCTGCCGATCGGATAAATGCGCTGCGGCACTTCTTTGAAAAAGTCGGTCACCACTTTCCGCCCTTTGTCGTCATCAGCTGCTGAGATCACTCCTCTCGGTTTATAAAGCAGAAAGTACACGGGTTCTTCCCGCTCCACCTTTAATCCGTTTACTTCAATCTGATCAGAACCGGTCACTTTTACGCCGAGCTCTGTTATTACTTTTCCATTCACCTTTACTTTTCCTTCTTTTATCAGCTCTTCCGCCTTTCTGCGTGATGCCACGCCGGCATGAGCAATAACTTTTTGCAGTCTTTCCATGTCGTTCACCTCAAGTATAATCTTACTTTTTTCCCCTTGAACAAACAAGCTTTTTCAGGGAGAGTTATTCTGATATATAAAAAGCGCCTGATTTCAGGCGCTTCCAAATAATAACGTAACTATGATGATTGATGCAACCACCCCGATCAAATCAGCAAGAAGACCAACCTTTAAAGCATCCCCCATTTTTTTGATGCCGACCGCCCCGAAATACACCGTCAGGACATACAGCGTCGTGTCAGTCGATCCCTGCATGACCGAGGCCAGTCTGCCGATAAATGAATCAGGCCCGTACACGGCGATCAGATCTGTCGTCATGCCGAGCGCCGCCGTTCCCGAAATCGGGCGGATCAGAGCAAGCGGCACAACTTCTGCGGGAATGCCGATCGTTGTAAAGAAAGGCTTGCACAGCCCCATGACAAAATCCAGCGCGCCTGAGGCCCGGAATACGGTAATCGCCACCAGCATCCCGACCAAATACGGAATGATGGAAAACGCAATCTCAATTCCTTCTTTTCCGCCTTCAACGAATGATTCATACGTCGGCACTTTTTTGATCGTGCCGTATATCAATATACCGGCGATAATAATCGGAATCATGGCTAAAGACAGCCAATTCACCATTTCCATTCGCTTACCTCCCTTTTCTTTTGCGGCGGTACCAGAAGTAGCGGTCAATGAAAATCGCGCCGATCCCCGAAATTAAAGTCGCTAGGATGGTCGGCCCGACGATATCGGTCGGTGATTTCGCCGAGTAAGCCATGCGCACGGCAATGACGGTTGTCGGTATCAATGTAATACTCGAAGTATTTACCGCCAAAAAGGTAATCATGGAACGGCTGGCCTCAGACTTACCTCCATTCAGCTTTTTCATCTGCTCCATGGCTTTAATGCCGAGCGGTGTCGCCGCATTTCCCAGTCCGAAAAAGTTTGCCATGAGATTTGATAAGATGTATCCCATCGCCGGATGATCAGGGGGAATATCGGGAAACAGCTTAGAAATAAACGGGCGGCACATTCTGCTGAATATATCCAAAAGGCCGGACTGCTCGGCTATTTTCATCAGGCCGAGCCAGAACACGAGAACGCTCATTAATCCGAACGAGATCGTAACCGCTTCTTTCGCTCCTTTAAAAACGGCTTCATTCACATCCTGCAAGGTACCGTTAAACATCGCAAAGACAAGTCCGATTACCGTCAGACATACCCAGATTAAATTGACCATGACGAACCGCCCGCCGCGCTCATAAACAGGCTCGTAAACGTCTCAATGAAATGCTTTTTCGGTTTTTTATGGCGCTCATTTTCATAATAGACTGGGATCTTGGCGATCACTTTCCCATCATGCATAACAGTCATCCGGCCGACGACATCAGGAATGAGAGAGGCGTCCTTTTTCCAGGCTTTTTTCGGTTTTATTAAGGTTGTGCTGATTTTTACATCGTCGATTTCATCCTCTTTTAACAAATATTTGACATCCCGGGCAATAAAAGCGCGCTTTCCGTAAAACGTCTTTTTCAGCTTCGGAATGCCGCCTTTTTTAGCGACGACATAGGTTTTATAGTGATCAAAGACATAATTAAACATATTCATATGGTCATCCCAGTCATCCGGATCATTTATGGTGACCGCGATGAGATCCGTACCGTCTTTTGAGGCCGTCGAGACGAGCGTCCGTTTCGCGATTTTTGTGTAACCCGTTTTTCCGCCTGTGCTGTAACGGTAGAGCCCAGTCAGAAGCTTGTTTTTATTTTTCCATACCCGGTCCATCGTTTCCGCCTTATACACTTTTGTGCCTGAAACGGTCCGGTATTCCTTGATTTTCATCGCATATTTAGTCAAAAGCGCCATGTCATACGCCGTTGAATATAAATTTTCATGGTCGTCCAGCCCGTGCGGATTTTGAAATTTTGTATTTTTCATCCCGATTTGCTCGGCTTTTTTGTTCATCATAAATACAAAACCGTCAAGGCTTCCGCCGACATATTCCGCTATTGCCGCAGCGGCGTCATTTCCTGATCTCAGCATAAGCCCGTATACGAGATCTTTCAGCTTTACTTTTTGTCCCGGCTGAAGATAAATGGCTGAACCTTCCGTTTTTACGGCATTCGGGGAAACCGTCACGGTCTCTTCCATTTTCCCTGATTCAATCGCCAGCACCGCCGTCATGATTTTCGTAATGCTTGCAATCCGTCGCTTATGATGTTCATCCTTGGCGAATAACACCCGGCCAGATGCTCCGTCGATTATAATCGCGCTTTTTGCGCTGACATGTATTTGGGCATGTGCCGTATTGCCGTCTGTAATGGAAAAAAGAATAACAAAAGTCAAAAGAAATACGGCAGCTTTTTTGAGAAAGCGCATGAATGCTCACGTCCTTGTTGTGGGTTTGTACAAGTTTATGCGCATGTCCATGACTTATGAATACCAATTGCATCACTTTCACATAAAAAAACTCTCCCAAAAGGAAGAGTTTTTATCTGACTGGTGCCATATTTGAGCCTGATGCTTCATATTGCGCCAATTCTTCCCGCATGCGCAGAAATTCACTGCTGAGCGAAAGCAGAAGGCTCCGCAGCGAATCCGGCACTTGCTGGTAGAATTCAATCGCGCTTTGGCCTGTATAAGCGGCGCGGCTGTTTTCGTACCATGTATCCTTTTTCGGCATGAAAAATTCTTCCACGCACTGATGATACACTTTATACAGCGTTTTTTCCGCTCTCACCTCATGAAACGGCTCCTGCATTAAGAGCCGGCGGCAGGCTTCCTGGGCGCCTTCGCAAAAGACGGTCATCCTCCTCAGCACACTGAGCACGTCGCGGCAGTATGCCTCATCCGCCTCTCCTTGAGCCCGCATCTCCGGCAATGTTGTATGATTTAAATAGCTGCTGACCATCGTGACAACCTCGGCTAAAAATTCACCAGTTTCTTCAGTATGGGCCCTCACAATCGAATTTCCCATTTCCGTCCGTTTCCTTCCTCTCTTTTACTTCGTCATTTGCGTCATTCATCAATGGCCTTTCCCTACTATCGTATGATGAAAAACGATTATTATTTAATATCCTCAAAAGTTTGGTTGAAGTTTTCAAAGAATAAATCGGCTTCCTCCTGGAGAACGTCTTCCTCCGCATTTTCAGGAAGCGGCGGGAGCTCCTCCAATGTTTTTAAGCCGAATTGTTCAAGAAATACCGGTGTCGTGCCGTATAAAATCGCCCGGCCGGGACCGTCGGCGCGGCCCACCTCACACAGCAGCGCTTTTGACACGAGGCTGTGCAGAATCCGCTCAGACTTCACGCCCCGGATGTCTTCAATTTCCGCCCGTGTGATCGGCTGCTTGTACGAAACGATCGCCAGCACTTCCAAAGAAGCCTGTGACAGCCCTTTTGACGGCACTTCGATTAGTTTTTTCAAATAAGGCACGAATTCTTTTTTCGTTCCAAGCATATACGTATCCGCATATTCGGTAAGCTCAATGCCCCTGTCATCTTCCTTGTACTGAGCGGCCACTTCTTCCATGATTCCGGTCAGTTCCGCTTCTTCTATTTCAAGCACCGTCACCAATTGCTTTTTGGTCAGCCCTTCATCACCCGCCGCATACAGCAGGGCTTCCACAATCGCTTTCCAATTCACGATATCAAGCGCCATGAATGGATTCACTCCCCGTAATGTATATATCTGAAAAGTTTTCTTCCTGTTCAATAATAATCTGCTGATTTTTCATCAGTTCCAGGACTGCTAAAAACGTCACGACGAGATGGTCCTTTTGCCGAGAAGGAAAAAGCTCCGTGAAGTTTATTCTTCTCCCCGCCGTTTTTAAGCTTTTTACGATTTCGTTCATTCTGTCTTCAATCGGTATTTCCTGTCTTGTAATGGTCGTTTCTTTCGGCCGCGTGATTTTTTTACGCTGAAGCACCTTTTGAAACGCGCCGATCATGTCATAAACGGTCACCGACAGTTTCTGCTCGGTCTGTTTGATTTCTTTTGCATACTCACTTAAATCACTCGGCGGCTTGGTAAATGACTTTTGTCTTTCTTCTTCCCGCTCTTTTAAATCCTTCGCAGCGGTTTTATACTTTCTATACTCAATCAGCTTTTCAATCAGCTCGTCCCGAGGGTCTTCTTCTTCAAGCATTTCGTCTTCAAACAGCTCTTCCTCTTGTTTCGGAAGCAGCATTCTGCTTTTAATGCTGAGAAGCGTCGCCGCCATGACCAGATATTCACTGGCGACATCAAGTTCAAGCTCTTGCATTGTATGTACATATAATAAATATTGTTCAGTAATGGTTGCCACGGGTATGTCGTATATGTCGATTTCAAGACGGTTAATCAGATGAAGCAGCAGGTCCAATGGGCCTTCAAACGCATCAATTTTCACTTGATATTCTACCATTATCTCACCATTTTCAATATCACTCTCATTGCCGGAAAAACTGGCTACCCTTTAGTATAATCCACCGAAATGCTCTCGTCCAATACTTTTATACACGTCCTCCGTTATTTAGAAAATACTGAAAAAGAAGATATACGCCTATACCTTTAAAGGCGGATGCACATATGATAGCCGTGTAAACTTGAAACAAAGGGAGGCTGATTTCACATGAGCGGAGCTTGTTTCGGCGGAGGTTTTGCATTAATTGTCGTTCTGTTTATTTTGCTCGTTGTCGTAGGAGCATCTTACATCTGCTAGTTCCTCAGGCTTCGGACACCAAGCCGCTCTTTTTTCCTTTTCATAACGCTGTGGTACACTGGTTTTAGCATAAAAGGAGGAAGCGGCTTGTATCCTAAAGCTTATATCGGCTTTTTGGCCGAATTTCACGCATCAAGAGATTATTTTGAGTGTCATGAACTGTTAGAGGAATATTGGAAAGAAAGCCCGGCTGAAAAGCGGAGCATTCATTGGGTCGGCCTGATTCAGCTTGCCGTCGCTCTGTATCACCAGCGCAGGGGAAATGAAGCCGGGGCGAAACGGCTGATTGCCAACAGCTTACGTATTCTCCAGTCTGAAAAGCAGGCGGTCTGTTCTCTCGGTCTCAGCCATCCGAAGCTGATTGAGCTGATAGAAACGCTGGCAGACGATATAGAAGCGGGCCAGCCTTATAAAAGTGTTATGCTGCCGATTACAGATGAAGCCCTGAAAGAAGCATGTCTTGCCGAATGCCGCCGAAAGGGCTATACATGGGGGCAAGAAGGCGTATCAGATACCTTTCTTATTCATAAACACCGCCTGCGGGACAGGACGGATGTCATTAAGGAACGCGAACGGGAAATTGAGAGAAGAAAAAAAAGCAGAGGCTGACGGTCAGCCCTGCTTTTTCTATATCAAAACAGCTCCCGAAACCGTGAAGATTCCGGGAGCATTTGTCAGTTATTATATGAGATATCCTGATCTTTTTGATGTTGACAGCGTTCAAAAAAGCTTTGCGTTAATTCATTCGGAACGAGTGCCTCCGTTTTGAACAGACGTTTTAAGGCGTCCATCATTTGCTTTCCGATTCCTTGATGGCGGTGAGAAGGATTCACGCTGATATGCCGGATTTCAACTTCTGAGTCCTTTTTTTCGACTCCGATCGCTCCGACGATATCTTCATCCTCTTTCCAAAGAAAGAGCTGGCGGCCAGTATCCGTTTCATAGTCCTTTATTGTCTGCTGAAGCTGCTTGAGATCTTTTTCATTCGGCATAAATGACAGAAGACCCATCGCAATCTTTTCAAACGATTTTTTATAACGAATTAACATAAAAACCCCTCTATATCCAAAATGTCCATTCATGTCCTATCAAACGGATACATAAAGGCGATCCGTTTCCTCACATTATATCATTTTCGCCGCTGTTTTAAACGCTTTTCAACAAATTATTCAAATGAGCGGTTTAAATTTGCCATTTCAATGGCAGATACTGCGCAATCCGCTCCCTTATTTCCGGCTTTTGTTCCGGCTCGTTCGATGGCCTGCTCAATGGTTTCAGTCGTCACGATGCCGAAGATAACCGGGACGCCCGTCGCCGTTCCCGCCTGGGCGATGCCTTTTGCCGCTTCATTGCAGACATAGTCGTAATGCGTTGTCGCTCCTCTGATAACCGTGCCGAGCGTAATGACGGCATCGTATTTTTTCGTTTCCGCCATTTTCTTTGCCGCAAACGGGATTTCAAACGCTCCCGGCACCCAAGCGACGTCAATGTCGTTTGATTCTACACCGTGGCGAAGCAGCGTGTCTTCCGCTCCGCTTAACAGCTTGCTCGTTATAAATTCATTAAATCTGCCGACGACGATTCCGATTTTAAGTCCTGTTCCTACTAGGTTTCCTTGTATGATATTCATATGTTATCCATCCTTTTTTGTGAGATTTGTTTTTAGAAATGAAGCAGATGTCCAAGTTTTTTCATTTTGGTCTGTAAATACTGTTTGTTATGCTCACTCGCTTCCATTTGAAGCGGCACCCGTTCTGAAATGCTGAGACCGTATCCTTCGAGGCCGGCGATTTTCCGGGGGTTATTGGTTAAAAGTTTCATATGCTGAACCCCTAAGTCGCGGAGAATCTGGGCGCCGATGCCGTAGTTGCGCAGATCAGGCAGAAAGCCGAGCGCTTCGTTCGCTTCAACCGTGTCGTACCCTTGTTCCTGCAATCGGTACGCCTTCAGCTTATTGATTAAACCGATTCCTCTGCCTTCCTGGCGCAAATACAATAGAACGCCGCGGCCTTCTTCAGCAATTTGCGCAAGCGCGGCATGAAGCTGAGGTCCGCAATCACAGCGATGGGATGCAAACACATCGCCCGTCAGGCATTCTGAGTGCACTCTGACAAGAACGGGTTCGCTGTTAAACGGGACATCCCCCATGACAAAGGCGAGATGTTCTTTTCCGTCAACCTCGTTTGTATATCCGTAAACCCTAAACGTGCCGAAGTCAGTCGGCAGCGTAATATCAACTTCTCTGTTCACAAGTGTCGTAATGTTGTAACGGTACTCTATTAAGTCTTTTATCGTAATCATTTTCAGCTGGTGGCGTTCGGCGATTTCGGCTAACTCCGGCACTCTGGCCATTGTGCCGTCTTCATTCATAATTTCACAAATGACGCCCGCTCCCTGAGATCCGCAGGCTTTTGCAAGGTCAACGGCTGCTTCCGTATGGCCGGCCCGCTTCAGGACGCCTCCTTTTTTTGCGATTAAGGGGAAAATGTGGCCCGGACGCTGAAAATCGTCAGACACAGATTCTTCGTTCAACAGCGCCTGAATGGTAAAGGATCGTTCCTGCGCGCTGATGCCCGTTTTTGTCAGCCTGTGGTCAATACTGACCGTAAACGCGGTCTCATGTGAGTCCGTATTATGATCGACCATCGGGTGAAGATCCAGCCGGCCGGCGATGTCTTCAGACAGCGGCGTGCAGATCAGGCCTCTCCCATGGGTCGCCATAAAATTAACCACTTCCGGCGTGGCATGCTCAGCCAGCGCTACGAAATCTCCTTCGTTTTCTCTGTCTTCATCATCGACAACAATGATGACTTCACCTTTTTTCAGCGCCTCTAACGCCTCTTCTATCGGATGAAACATATCGATCTTCCTTTCTAAAAGCCGTTCTCGCTTAAAAAGGCTTCCGTGATAGTTTGATTGCTTTTCGTTTGTTCTGTTTTGTGCAAAAAGCGGTATAAGTATTTACCGATCATGTCACACTCAATATTTACGGTCGATCCGACTGTTTTCGTCTGAAAAATCGTTTCTGAGATGGTATGCGGAATGATGGATACCGTCACGCTTTCGTCTGATAGACCGAAAATCGTCAGGCTCACGCCGTCTACCGTAATTGAACCTTTCAATACGAGCGTTTTTGTCAATTCCGGCGAAAGTTTTAAATCGTAATAGACCGCGTTGCTTTTTTTCTCGATCCGCGTAATTTCCGCCGTTCCGTCCACATGCCCTGATACAAAGTGGCCGCCGAACCGTCCGTTGGCGGACATCGCTCTTTCCAGGTTTACTTTACTGCCTTTTGACAAGCCGTTCAGCGAAGTGGCTTTCACTGTTTCCGGCATGACATCAACCGTAAATTGATTGTCAGAAAATCCGGTTACGGTCAGGCAGATGCCGTTTACCGCAATGCTGTCGCCAAGCTTCACATCACTTGTCACTTTTGAAGCGGCGATGGTTAATGCCATGGGAAGGCCTGTCTTTTTGATTGCTTGGATCGTGCCTGTTTCTTCAACGATTCCTGTAAACATCGTCACCATCCTTTCCATCTTTATGTATGGCCGTCAGTTTTATATCCGGCCCGATTTGGGTGATTTGTGTGAATTGTAAATGGGGGACATCTTTCATTGATTGAAAACCTTCACCGGAGATCAAGCTGGGAGCAAGCGTTCCTCCGATTAATTTAGGGGCGAAATAGAAATGAAGCTCTTGAAAACAGCCTTCCTTGATAAAACTTCCGTGTACGGATGCTCCGCCTTCCACATAAACGGACATTATGCCGTTTTCAGCGAGAATGCTGAGCACCTCAGGGACGTGAATGCGGTCTGTTTCCAGCGGAATAACTTTTATTCCGAGTGCGGTCAGCCGGTCTTTCTTTTGCACGTCTGCATCTTTGGCCGTAAATATCCATGTCGGCGCAGCGCCGTCAGTGAGCACATTTGCCGTTTCAGGAATGGTCAGCTTTGTATCGAGAATCACTCTGACCGGCTGCTTCACTGCATCAGGAAGCCTGCAGGTCAGGCTCGGATTATCGGCTTTGACTGTGCCTGCTCCGACAAGAATGCTTTGATGCGATTTCCTGTATTGCTGGGCATCAAGCCTTGCCGCCTCTGATGTAATCCATTTGCTGTCACCGGTTTCAGTCGCTGTTTTCCCGTCAAGGCTCGCAGCCGCTTTCAAGGTGACATACGGAAGTCCGGTCCGCATGAAGTGAAGAAACATTTTATTCAGCTCTTCTGCCTGCTGCCTGAGAAGTCCGGTTTTCACTTCGATGCCCGCTGCTTCCAGCATTCCGATGCCTTTTCCGGCTACAAGCGGATTCGGATCTTTCACAGCAATGAACACCCTTTTTATCCCCGACTTTATTATCAGTTCGGCGCATGGCGGTGTTTTTCCGTAATGGCTGCAAGGCTCCAGCGTCACATACAAATCGGCGCCTTTTGCGTGTCTGCCGGCCATATGAATCGCGTGAACCTCGGCATGCGCTTCTCCGTATTGCAAATGGGCGCCCATTCCGACGACCTGTCCGTTTTTGACGACGACAGCGCCGACAAGAGGATTGGACTGTGTCTGTCCTTCACCGCGTCTGGCAAGTTCTATTGCCGTATTCATATAATATTCTTCCATCGTTATCCCTCCCTTCTTCCACGCAATTTGGCGTCAAAAAAGCCCCGAATGTTTACACAGTTCGGGGCTTTGCCAGTTTTAATCCATAGGAAATAAGACTATACAGTAAGTTTATTTTTTGCATAGCTTCTCTCATCCTTCTCCCATCCAGACTTTCACTGTCGGCTTCAGCTTTTCACTGAATCCACCGTATACAGATGCATACGGGTCACGGGCTGTAAAGCGCAAAGCGCCTTATTACCGCCGGTCGGGATTTTCACCCAGCCCCGAAGGATACAATCAATATTTTTTTGTCCTTATCCGCTATTATAACATCCTTTGCGGCAGGCGCAATGAATTTGCACCTAATTATTCAGAAAAATAAAAAGCGCCCTTTTCCCATAAAAGGCGCCTTTATTTATTCGTTCACTTTGACGACCTTCAATAAGCCGTCAATCCGGTTTGATTTGCTGAAATACGCTTTAATCTTATCACCTTTTTTCACATCGGAGAGATCCTGCTTCAGCTTGTCGCCGTTAAAAATAATTTTTGTGCCGTTCGCTGCCGTACCGTGGTACTCAGTTCCTTCGATTTTCGTAATTTTATATGTTTTGACTGTATATTCTTCTTTTTCCTGGGACAGGGTTTGTCCGATTGCAGTCGGCACGTCTTTCAGTTCAATATCGTTTATGACCATATAACCGCCCGCTAATAACAGCAGCAGTACAAGTAAAATGGCTGCTTTTGTTTTAATTCTTCCCATTTTTCTACCTCCAGCCCGTATCAATCTATTCATTACTATGTCATATTCCTTTTTTTCATGAATAGAAAACCGTTCTTCCCTGCGTGAGTTATTCATATAACGTTTCATAAAGGGAAGATGTTTCATGTATCTGTAAAACTTTCTATCTATTAAATAGATATACGAATTTATGTTCTGTTTTTGAGGGTGGAAAGATAAATTTATATAAAAAAGCAGTTTTCTTATAAGAAAACTGCCTGTACGGTTTATTTCGTCTTGCGAATTTCATTAAACGGGAAGAAGACGAATTTTGATGTGCCCGCTATTTGTTTTTTCGTAAAGAGACCGAGGCCGTTGCGGCTGTCCATAGATTCTCTGCGGTTATCACCCATGACGAAATATTTGTCGTCCGGCACCTTCACCGGGCCGAAGTCTTCTGTCAGCCGGTCAAAGCCGCCTTGCTTCGCCTTGTGCTTGTTTGCCGCTAAATACGGTTCGGACACTTTTTTGCCGTTGATGTACAGCTGATCGTTTTTCATTTGCACCGTGTCGCCGGGAAGTCCGATAATCCGTTTGACATAGTGCTCGTTTTCTCCGTTCAGAACGACGATCTGGCCGCGTTTGAAGTCGCTTATGTATTTGACCGTCATATTGACAAAGATTCTCTCGCGGTCATGCAGCGTCGGATCCATTGATTCGCCGTCAACGAGATAAGGGGCAAATAAAAAGTTTCGGATGAGCAGTGCCAGAACGACAGCGATGATAATGGCTTTCGCCCAATCAAGTACGGCGCTTTTTTTAGAAGTTTTTTCTTTTTCTGATTTCAAGTGATTTCCTCCCATTAGCCATGGTCGTTTTTATTTTACCATGAATCCCTGCACAGAGGGCAAATAAGCCCCGCACCTCATCCATTTTTTTCATTTTATAAGCCGGATCTGCTGATTTTACGGTATTTCACGAAGCTTCCGATCCGCCAAATGCACAAATACACAAAAGCAAGTTCCATCGTTAAAACGGCGAATTCCGCCGCGTCAATGTTTTTGAAATATTGGCTGAGCACGATACGGATCGCAATAATCGCGATAATGACATATTTAAAGTTTTTATTCCGCTTGGAGTAGACAAAGCCGTCTTCCCGAATTTCATAGGCGGTTTGCGACAGCATAATGACGCCGAATACCGCGCCTAACAGTCCGGCGATGGCGAGCTCCCAAAGAGCGGGAAAATGAAACTGCTTTCCCGGGATATTCATGAGCTGGCTGATACTGAATGTGAAAATGACGGCGATAATCAAAAGCGGGAGAATGATGCCGAAGCCGCCGCCTTTAATCGGCCTGTTTCCCTTTTTCACCCTGAACCAAATCATAAGTGCGAGAATGATAATGACAAATAAAACGGTTGCCAATTGAACCAACGTTTCTACCTCTTTTCATTGTTGTAATCGGTCTTTTTCACTATACCAGAATGATCACCGATGTTCATATATGTATTTTTTCATGATTTACACATGAGAATTTTCATATACATAAAAAAACCCGCCTGAAAAAGGCGGGTTTTCTGTCATTATCCTTCTACACGGATTTCTTTCATTTTGTCTCCGTTAGACATGTTTTTCGCATGCTCTAAACCGCTTGTCACTTTTCCGAATACAGTATGAACGCCGTTTAAATGCGGCTGCGGCTCATGTACGATGAAGAATTGGCTTGAACCCGTGTCTTTACCGGCATGCGCCATTGATAAAGAACCGGCTTCGTGTTTATGCGGATTGCCTTCTGTTTCACATTTGATCGTTTTTCCGCTTCCGCCCATGCCTGTCCCAGTCGGATCTCCGCCTTGGCTGACAAAGCCCGGAATCACGCGGTGGAAAATAACGCCGTCATAAAAGCCCGTATTCGCCAGATTTTCAAAGTTAGCGACTGTATTAGGCGCTTCATTCGGATAAAGTTCAAATTCGATTCTGCTGCCGTTTTCCATTTCGATGTAACCAGTTTTCATTCTCATTCCTACTTCCGTATTGTTTTTTGTCAAAGCCTTCTTCAATATGAATTTCAATTGTAAGCCGGCTTTCTTTTTGATATTCTTTTGAAGGAAGAGGCCTCTGCTCTTCTTTTCGCGGCTATTATACCACACCTTCAGCCGGAAAACGAATCTCCCCGCTTCCGCAGAAAGAAAATGAAACCAGAACAGCTTCACAGCCGTCTATGTATCGGAACTGCTTCACGCAGGTCCTCACAAACCGCTTCAAAACGGCATTTGTGAAAAGAAGGAGGTTAACCGCTTTGAAAAAAATGTGGATTGGATTGCTGGCGGCGGCCGTTGTATTGTGCACAATACCGAAAATCAGCCTGGCCGATGCCGCAGTCGGAGATGTCATCGTCACACTGGGGGCGGATCTGTCAAACGAAAACCGTCAGAAAGTGCTTGACGAATTAAATGTCCCTGATAACGCGACAAAAGTGACGGTCACAAATAAAGAAGAACATGAATATCTGGGAAAATATATATCGAACGCCCAAATCGGCACAAGAGCCATCTCTTCGTCATCCATTACGGTGGCAAAGAAAGGGTCCGGGCTTGACGTTAAGACCCATAATATCGATTCCATCACGGATGAAATGTACTTAAACGCCCTGATGACAGCAGGAGTGAAAGATGCGAAAGTATACGTGACGGCGCCGTTTGAGGTATCAGGCACCGCAGCATTAACGGGAATCATCAAGGCATATGAAGTCTCATCAGACAAAGCGATTTCAGAAGATGTAAAACAGGTCGCCAACCAAGAGCTTGTCACCACTTCAAATCTCGGGGATAAAATCGGGGATAAAAACGCCTCCGCGCTCATCGCAAACATTAAAGATGATTTCGCGAAAAACGGTGTGCCCGATACAAAAGAAGGAATCGAGAAAAAGGTCGATGATGCGGCTTCAAACCTTAACATTACACTGACTGACGCTCAAAAAGACCAGCTCGTTTCATTGTTTAATAAAATGAAAAATGCCAAGATTGATTGGGGCCAAGTCGGCAGCCAGCTCGATAAGGCAAAAGACAAAATCACGAAGTTCATTCAATCCGATGAAGGCAAAAGCTTTGTTCAAAAAGTCATTGATTTCTTCGCTTCGATTTGGAATGCGATCGTGTCTGTATTTACAGGAGACAGCGGATCAAGTTCTAACAGCTGAATGCAAAAAGAGACCGGACGCCATTGTTCCGGTCTCTTTTTTATTTATTGTTTGACCCCCGTCTTAAACGGCAGATCCAGTTTTACAATGTCTTCATAAGTTTCCCTTCTAATGACAAGATGCGCTTCGCCGTCTTCCACAAAAACGACGGCGGGACGCGGAATGCGGTTGTAGTTGTTAGCCATGCTGTATCCGTATGCTCCCGTGCAGAAAACGGCTAGAAGATCGCCTTCTTTCACTTCCGGAAGGTCTATATCCCAAATGAGCATATCACCGCTTTCACAGCACTTACCCGCGATGGATACCGTTTTATCGTGGTGTTCTCCGATTCTGTTTGCCGATACGGCTTCATATTTCGCCTGATACAGCGCAGGACGGATATTATCGCTCATGCCCCCGTCAACCGCTGCATATTTACGGGTGCCGGGCACTTCTTTTTGCGAACCGATGGTATAAAGCGTCGTTCCGGCGTCTCCGACGAGCGAGCGTCCCGGTTCAATCCAGATCTCCGGAATGTCAAAAGCGTGCAGCGCTGCGTTTTCTTTTACCGCTTCGATAATTTTTTCCACATAAACGGCGGGATGAAGAGGTTCATCCTCCTCCGTGTAGCGGATGCCGAAGCCGCCCCCTAAATTCAGCACTTCAGAGACAAAGCCGAATGATTCTCTCCATTCATTCAGTTTTGTGAAGATTTTTTCTGCGGCCAGCACAAAGCCCGCCGTATCAAAAATTTGCGATCCGATGTGGCAGTGAACGCCGAGAAGGCGGATATGGTCTGACTGTAATACTTGTTCAATCGCCTTTTCTATTTGCCCGTTATGCAGATCAAAACCGAATTTGGAATCTTCCTGTCCCGTCGTAATATAATCATGCGTATGCGCCTCTACCCCCGGAGTGATCCGCAGAAGCACATCCATTGTGCGCCCTGATTTGCGGCACAGTTCCGCGAGTAAGGATATTTCATAAAAATTATCAACGACAATGCAGCCGATTTGATGATCGAGCGCCATTTTCAACTCTTCTTCGCTTTTGTTATTGCCGTGAAAATGAATCCTGTCAGCCGGAAAACCAGCCGCAACCGCCGTAAACAGCTCTCCGCCGGATACAACGTCCAATGAGAGCCCCTCCTGCTCAGCGAGCTGTATCATCGCAACAGAAGAAAACGCCTTGCTCGCGTACGCGACCTGCGCCTTTAAATCCGCGTCAATGAATGCCTGTTTAAAGCTTTTAGCGCGCTCACGTATTAAAGCCACATCGTAAACATAAAGAGGCGTGCCGTAATGCTCCGCTAAATACAGCGCGTCCACACCTCCGATTTCCAAATGACCTAGTTTGTTTTGTCTGCTTGTGCCATGTAAGAACAATGCTCATTCCCTCTTTCTGATCCGCATATGGGTGAAAAGGACAGCTTCTTTTGAGCTGTCCTTATACAAGTCCCGCATAAGTTAAGACATACAATATCATAATCTTCTGTCGGTTTCAATGCGATTATGAACCGCTTGGCTGTCTTTGACGGTCTTTCGGGTGAACAATGCTCGGTCTGACTTTGGCTCCCGGCACTGTCGTCCGGACGAGCACCTGCCACAGCGCCTTGCCGTTAAACGGTAAAAACGGCCATAAATACGGCGTATGAAACGAGCGGATATTCGCCATTATGATCAGCAGCAATGTAAAGCCTATCACAAAGCCTTTTACTTGGAAAATGGCCACGAGCACCATTAAGATGAGGCGTATCATTTTATTGGCGAGGCTGAGCTCATAGCTCGGCGTGGTAAATGATCCGATGGCGGCGATCGATACGTACAGAATCACTTCTGCTGAAAACAGCCCCACCGCTATGGCGATTTGACCGATCAGCACCGCCGCAATCAGACCCATGGCGGTGGATAAAGCGGTCGGCGTATGGATCGCGGCCATCCTGAGAAACTCAATCCCCAAATCGGCCAAAAAGATTTGCAGAATGATCGGGATATGCGTATTTTTATTTAAACCGATAAAATCCAATCTTTCAGGCAGAAGAGACGGTTCAAGAACAAAGAGGAACCAGATCGGAAGCAGAACAGTTGAAGCGATAATACCGAAGAACCTGATCCATCTTAAAAATGTTCCCACTGAAGGCGCCTGCCTGTATTCTTCCGCATGCTGAACATGGTGAAAAATCGTGGTCGGCGTTATGATCACGCTCGGTGACGTATCAACGACGATGATGACGTGCCCTTCTAAAATGTGATTGGCGGCCACATCCGGCCGCTCCGTGTATCTGACCATCGGAAACGGGTTGTAGCCCTGTTTGACGATGAATTCCTCCACCGTTTTATCAGCCATCGTCAATCCGTCAATGTCAATCGCATTCACTTCGTTTTCGACGATGCTGACAAGGTCCGGGTCCGCGATGTCTTCTATATACACAATCGCAAGATCGGTCTTAGAGCGCTCGCCGACTTTCGTAATTTTGACGCGGAGCCTTTCGTCCCTGATTCGTCTTCTGATCAATGCTGTATTAATGACGATATTTTCGATAAAACCGTCTCTTGCCCCGCGGACGACCTTTTCCGTATCCGGTTCTTCAGGTGTGCGTCCGGGGTAACTTCTGACGTCGACGACGAAAGCGAAGCCCGCGCCTTCAACGATAACGGCGACAAGTCCGGAAAGCACTTGATCCGTTGCTTCGTCGAGCGTTTTGACTTTTTGGACCTGCTGATTGACAAGCCTGTTTTCAACAACGTCAATCGCTTCATCCGCATTTTCGTCATAATTATTGACGTCGACGAGCTGTTCCATTAAATGAATGATAAACAAAGTATCGGTTAATCCGTTGACAAAGTAAATCTGGACTTCCCGGTCTAATACTCGAACTTTGCGGACGCCGACATCATAGCTCGTTCCCATACCGACGCGGTCTTTAAAAAATTGTTCATTTTTTCTAGGATCCCGGTACACCTTGATCATGTTTTCCGGTTTTTCCGGCATGGCTTTCGCTCCTTTCTAAAATGAATTCGACCGCCTTCATCGTGATCGGCGAGCCTTTGGATATGTCATCTTTTCTTCCCATCTTACCTATGTCGCCGATGCCCACAATGAGGGGAACGTCCAATTTATCCAGACAATACACCGTATCTCCGTTCATTCTGTGCTCGTCCATTTCTCTCATTCCGGTTTTATCGACGCCATACTCCGTCACTTCTCCATCACGGTCAATGGAGACATCGACTTTCGTCCATTCAGCCTGATGGGTCTTAGAAGCGACCGCAATCACCCCCAGCACTTCAATGTCCTGATGTGAGGCGACATATTTCAGCGCCGTTTCGCCCGGCCCTTCCCCTTGCAGGCCTGAATCGTCAAACATGACAAACACCGGGTCATTCGGCGCGGCTTTAATCAGCTGAACAAGTTCGGGGCCGCTTCTGGTTGACGGATTGCCCTTTGATTGGGAAATACACCGTCCGCCTGCTTTTTCCGCGGCATATTCAATTGTTTTGGCGGCGTATACGTCCCCGTCTGTCACAAGAATGACCTTCCGTTTCGTCATCAGGCATTATCCTTTCGGTTTAAAAATAATGGCTACAAGAAATGCGAATAAAATCGCTGAAGATATACCGGCGGAAGTAAGTTCAAAAATCCCCATGGCGATCCCGATAAATCCATGCTCGTGAGCTTGATGCATGGCGCCGTGCAATAAGCTGTGACCGAAGCTGACGATGGGAACCGTCGCGCCCGCACCTGCAAATTCGATAAATTTGTCATATATTCCGAACCCATCCAACAAGGCGCCGATGACGACAAAAGTTGTCATCACATGGGCGGGTGTCAGTTTAAAAATGTCAAGCAGCAGCTGACCGATAATGCATATGATTCCCCCGCAAACAAAAGCCAACAGATATTCCATTTATGATGCACCTCCCGCCCGCTCAAATACCACACCGTGCGCGATGGTCGGAATGGTTTCTTTCTGCTGGATCATTGTCGGACTTAAAAGCGCTCCTGTCGCGACAACGAGCACCCTGTTCAGAGCCCCTGATTTTAATTGATTAAAAATATGTGTGTACGTAACAAGCGCGGAGCAGGCGCAGCCGCTTCCGCCCGCAAACACCTGCTGGTCCGGCGTATAGATGAGAAGACCGCAGTCATCGTGTTTCGTTCCGACGGGATAGCCTTCTTCTTTGAGCAAATCTTTCACGATCGGCGAGCCGACGCCTGAAAGGTCTCCCGTTAAAATCAGATCATAATCATCCGCCGTGCGGTTTAAGTCCTGCAGGTGCTGTTTGATTGTGTCGGCGGCAGCTGGCGCCATGGCGGATCCCATATCGAACGGATCTGTTATTCCGAGGTCGCTTACTTTTCCCACTGTTGCGCTTGTAATCTTGATATCAGAAGGGTTTTGGCTGATGATGACCGCCCCGCCCCCCGTGACCGTCGAAGTGGCGGTATCCGGTTTTTGCCCGCCATATTCCGTCGGATTGCGAAATTGCCGTTCTGCGGTCGCGTTATGGCTGCTCGTGGCTGCGATCGCCCGGTTCGCAAAACCGCCGTCAATGAGCGCGGATGCGACGGCAATCGTTTCCATTGATGTCGAACAGGCGCCGAACAGACAGAGGAACGGGATTTTCAGATGTCTGGCGACGTAGTTGGCGGTCACATTTTGATTTAAAAGATCCCCCGCGAGTAACAAATCAATATCGCTCTTTTTCAAATTCTGTTTTTGCAAAGCTGAGTTGATGGCATCTTCCATTAACTGACGTTCCGCCATTTCCCAGTTTTTCTGATTGCAATGCATTTCATCGTATGTCTTATCAAACAGCGAACCGAGCGGGCCGTCTTTTTCTTTCGGTCCGGCTGCCGTCCCCGCCGCATTTACAAATAACGGGTTTTCAAACACCCAGGTTTGCTTTCCGGTTAATTTCATTTTTTCTCCTCCTACGAAAACAGTTTTTCACAAGCAAACCGTATCAGGCCTACGATATAGGCTGCCACGACGCCGAATACAATGACGTTTCCCGCCAATTTAAACATGTTTGTCGCTACTCCGAGCACGAGTCCTTCACTTCTGTGTTCCAGAGCCGCGCTTGTCATACTGTTTGCAAAACCCGTCACCGGCACGGCTGAACCCGCTCCGGCAAACTGCCCGAGTCTGTCATAAATGCCGAATCCGGTCAAAAGAGCGGAAATTAAAATAAGAGTGGCGGCCGTCGGGTTGCCCGCTGTTTTTTCATTAAAATTAAAAAAGTGGATGTAAAAGTCTTGAAGAGCCTGCCCGATCAGACAGATCAAACCGCCGATCAGAAAGGCTTTGACGCAATTCCAAACATATGGCGGTTTCGGCTGATAGTCTTTCACTTTTGTTTTGTAATTTTCTTTTAAGTTTGTCACGTCGGTTCCTCCTTATGAATGATGGATAAAATACAGCCAATGAAATAAAGAGCCGGCTATTTTGCCGAACACAATGGCCATCAGCAATATGATGATTTTGCTGCCGAAGCCGATCCGTTTGGCAAGAATGGGAAGCACATTCAGCACTTCTGTAAGCGCGGCGGCCAGCATGCCGACAAACATGCCGGCCAAAAGCCCGACCGGAACGGCCAGCCATTCAGATAAAAAAAAATGATTCATATTTAAGGTTTCCCAGCCGCCGAACACAGCTCCTGAAATAACAGCTCCTTCGTAGACCTGTACAAAGCGCATTGTTTTTGTCAGCTGCATAAGGCGGGGGATGATTCCCATAACGGTTAAAAAAGCCACAAAGCCCGCTCCCACGGTCAGCCCTCCGCCAAGCCCGACAAACATAACGAAAAGAATGCTAACGATCATGCAGATCTTTCATCGTCTCTTCATTTTCGTGCATTGCGACATAATGATCGAGATCAAGCTGATAATTAAACATCTCGACTTCCAGCGGGCTTGGCTCTTCATTCAGGCGTTTTTTGAAGATGTGATTAAAAAAGACGATCATACCGAGACCGAGGCCGATGCTGTATGGAATCTGAAGCAGATACGGATATTCATTCCGTTCGCCCGTTATGATTTCATATAAGGCGATATGAACTTCTCTCATACTGACATCTTCATGAAAATTCATAATGGCAAGACATGAACCGATAAAAAGCAGGAGCCAGACACCGACGAATAAAACGGCTGACAGCTGCTTTTTCTGGTAATGGATTTCCACTATCGTTTCAGCGCCGCCGACGGTCTGTACATCAAGAGCGGGAAAAGCGGTATGAATGGTTTTCAGCACTTTTATGATGTCCAGCACGACGATATTTTTGTCTTTTTTCGTGACCTTATACAGCGGCAGTGCCGACAGTTTTTTTTTCAGCTTTTGCTGTCCCGCGATCTGCGCGGCGTCGCCGATTGTGATGATATCTCCGGTATGAGCCTTCACGCGGTGGCGAAGTCTGAGAAATATTCGTCTTTCCATCTTGCATCACCATCTTTCGGGTGGTTATATATGTAGTATGCGGTTCACTTTTGTTCTCATTCATCAGCGGCAAAAGACCATAAATTACCACCGATGCACAAATAAAAAAAGCCGGCCCGTAAAAGGTCAGCTTTCCGTATGATCCATCTGCACTTTAATCTGCTTTAATATTTTTTTCTCCAGCCTCGATACCTGGACTTGGGAAATCCCGAGCCGTTCGGCTACTTCCGACTGTGTCTGATCTTTATAATATCTCAGATAGACAATGAGTTTTTCCCGTTCTTCCAAATCACTGATCGCTTCCTTGAGGGCGATTTTGTCAAACCACTTCTCTTCTGAATGATCGGCGATCTGATCAAGCAGGGTGATCGGGTCTCCGTCATTTTCATACACGGTCTCATGAATGGATGAAGGCGCCCGCACCGCTTCCTGCGCAAGCACCACATCCTCCGCATCAATTTCTAAATGGTCCGCGATTTCCTGGACGGTCGGCACTCTTCCGTATGTTTTTGACAGTTCATCTTTCGCCCGGCGTATTTTATTGCCGAGCTCTTTTAAAGATCTTGAAACTTTGACGGTTCCGTCATCGCGGATGAAGCGCTGGATTTCTCCGATAATCATCGGCACGGCATAAGTTGAAAAACGGACATCATAGGACAAATCGAATTTATCAACGGATTTTAACAATCCGATACAGCCGATCTGAAACAGATCGTCCGGCTCATAGCCTCTGTTTAAGAACCTTTGAACGACGGACCACACAAGACGCATGTTTTTTTCTATGAGGAGGTCTCTTGCCTGCTGGTCGCCCTCTTGGCTCTTTTTGATTAATTCTTTGACTTCATGGTCCTTGAGCTGCGCGTTTTTGCTGTTTTTCTTAACCTCCACATCCATAACAAATCTCCTTAATTACAAAGCGCTTTGCTTTTTGATAGGTGTTTTGTTAAGCGTATCGTCGTTCCCATCTCCGGCGAGGAATCAATCGTGACATCATCCATGAAGTTTTCCATAATGGTAAAGCCCATTCCGGAGCGTTCAAGCTCGGGTTTTGTCGTAAATAGCGGCTGGCGCGCTTCCTCAAGATCCGTGATCCCGAGGCCTTCGTCACGTATGGTCAGATAGACGACATGATCCTCCAGCGTAACGGAGATGTACACCTTTCCGTCGCAGTTTTCTTCATAGCCGTGGATGATCGCGTTTGTTACCGCTTCTGATACGACGGTCTTGATTTCCGTCAGCTCATCCATCGTCGGGTCGAGCTGTGCGATAAAAGAAGCAACCGTTACGCGCGCAAACGATTCGTTCTGACTGAGGGCTGAAAATTCAAGATGCATCTCGTTTTTCATGATGCCACCCCCAACGTTAAAAGCGCTTTTTGTTCCGATTGTTCGAACCTGATGATTTTAAACAGGCCGGACATGTCAAACAGACGTCTCACCGCGGGCGAAATCGCGCACACGACCATTTCTCCGCCGAGCTGTTTAATTTGTTTATAACGCCCTAAAATCACGCCGAGGCCGGAGCTGTCCATGAAGGTAAGATCTTCAAGGTTCAGCACAATGTGACGGATGCCGTCAGCCTCCAGCGATTCAGTAACCCTTTGTTTTAATGATTCTGCCGTATGATGGTCGAGTTCACCTGTTAATCGAATACAAAGCACGGATTCTTTGACATGAAAGTCAATTCCAAGGCTCATGCTCATTCCTCCTTGATATGATCGGATAATGAGTGTTTCGATTTTTGGGAAAGCAATTCCTTCACTATGACAAAACTAGTGCCCGTTCGCCACGATTATTTAAATTTTGTCCAATCTCCCATCGTCCGCTTCAGAAAAGTGAGAAAACCCGCTTTTTCCATGTCGTCTTTTGCCGTGACCGGGCTTTCAACGAGCACCTTTCCGTCTTTTTTCAGAACGAGGCTGCCGAGCACCTCTCCTTTTTTAACCGGAGCCGTTACATTGCCGTTGATTTTCACTTCTTTTTTTACTTTGTCCATGTTCTCTCCCTTTTTGGCCAGAAGAGAGATCGGCTCAGATGTGGTCAGCTTGATCAGTTTCTGTTTTCCTTTTTTCACTTTTACCGTTCCGACGATTTGATTCCGTTTGTACAGCGGGTGTGTTTTGAACTGGCTGAAGGCGTAATCAAGCATTTTGGTCACTTGGGCATTTCTTTCTTTCGGGGTGCTGGCTCCGAAAACGACAGCGATGACCCTCATATTTCCTTTTTTAGCGGTAGCGGTTAAACAATACTTCGCTTCGCCTGTAAAGCCCGTCTTCACGCCGTCTACACCCGGGTAAAATTTGATCAGCCGGTTTGTATTGACGAGCCAGAACTTTTTGTCTGTATTTTCTCTTAAATAATCCTCATACGTTCCCGTAAATTGAGTGATTTTATCGTACTTTAATAATTCCTTCGCCATTTTCGCCATGTCATAAGCAGAGCTGTAATGGTCTTTTTCAGGCAGTCCCGTCGGGTTTTTGAAGGAGGTATCTTTCAATCCCAATTCTTTTGCTTTTTTGTTCATCCGGCTGACGAAATCCTCTTCTGAACCGGCGATATACTCCGCCATTGCGACAGATGCGTCATTTCCGGAAGCTATCGCAATTCCTTTGAGCATTTCTTTTACCGTCATTTCTTCTCCGGGTTCAAGGAAAATCTGTGATCCGCCCATAGACGCGGCGTGTTCACTCGTCCTGACTTTATCGCTCATCTTTATTTTCCCTTTGTCAAGCGCTTCCATGATTAAAAGCATGGTCATGATTTTTGTCATGCTTGCCGGCGCCAGACGCTCCCGGCTGTTCTTGTTATAAAGAATGCTTCCCGTATCGCGTTCAATCAGCACGGCGCTTTTGGCTTCATGGGCGAGCTCCGATGTATGTTTTCCGTCCGGCTTTGCAAAAGCGGACGGTGCTGATGCCGTTAATAAAATGCCAATCAACAAAGTGGATATAAGACGTTTCATCTCCAAAGCCCTCCATTTCATAATCCTTTTTATTTTTTCCAAATCCGGTGGTTTTATACGCCTCATCTGGAAAATGTTTCGTGTTGAGGGCACAAAAAAACAGCTGCTTCCGAAGAAACAGCTGACTTATGCTGACTTATTTTTGAGATCGTGCGACTACGGCTTTTACAAGCTTCAAAAAGCCGCCTTTTACTTTTTCCGTCATTTCCATTACTTCTTCATGGGATAACGGCTGGTCAAGAATACCTGCCGCCGCGTTGGAAATGCATGAGATGCCGAGCACGCGCATCCCCGCGTGGTTGGCGACGATGACTTCCGGCACGGTCGACATGCCGACAGCGTCAGACCCCATCGTTCTTAAAAACCGAACCTCAGCAGGCGTTTCGTAAGACGGCCCCGTAACAGCTGTATACACACCTTTTTGAACTGGAATGCCCAGCTCATCGGCCGTTTTTTCAGCCAAGCTTGACAGCTCTTTGTCATAGGCTTCTGACATGTCCGGGAATCTCGCTCCGAATTCAGCTTCGTTCGGCCCGATTAACGGGTTGGTGCCTGTAAAGTTGATATGGTCTGTAATAATCATCAGATCGCCGGCGCGGAATTCAGTGTTGATACCGCCGGCTGCGTTCGTCACGACGAGAGATTCAACGCCGAGCGCTTTCATCACGCGGACGGGAAATGTGACCTGATCCATTGAGTAGCCTTCATAGTAATGAAAGCGGCCCTGCATCGCGATGACCTGCACGCCTTCAAGCGTTCCCATCACAAGCTGGCCGGCATGGCCTTCTACCGTTGAGACCGGAAAATCAGGGATCGTTTCATATGTAAGCTTGACAGCTCCTTCAATTTCATCGGCCAATACGCCGAGCCCTGACCCTAAAATCAGACCGATCTTTGGTGTTTCTTTCACGTGTTCTTTAATAAATGCAGCAGCACGTTCGATCTTTTGTTTCAAAAAAAGTCCCCCTACTGTAATCTTGATAAAAAGCTTTTTCCGTATTCCGGCTTTTCCGTTTTGAAATTATCCGCAATGGTTGCGCCGATATCGGCAAATGTATCCGCAAGCGGCAGCTGTTCAGTGTGTTTGTGCTTTTTGCTGTAAACAAGAAGCGGCACATACTCCCGCGTGTGATCCGTGCCGTGATGGACAGGATCATTGCCGTGATCCGCAGTGATGATAAGCAGATCGTCTTCTTTCATTTTTTCAAACACTTCCGGAAGCCTCGCGTCGAATTCCTCGAGCGCTTTTCCGTACCCTTCCGGATCGCGGCGGTGTCCGTACAGCGCGTCAAAATCAACGAGGTTGGCAAAGCTCAGGCCCGTAAACTCTTCACCGAGCGTTTCAATCACTTTGTCCATGCCGTCCATATTAGATACCGTGCGGCGGGAAGATGTAATGCCTTCTCCGTCATAAATATCAGAAATTTTGCCGATGGAAATGACGTCTAATCCGCTGTCTTTCATTCCGTTCATTACCGTGCGGCCGAACGGTTTGAGCGCATAATCATGACGGTTCGGCGTGCGTTTGAAGCTGCCCGGTTCTCCGACGAACGGTCTTGCGATAATCCGGCCGACCATGTACTTCGGATCAAGCGTCAGTTCTCTTGCCGTTTCACAGATGCTGTACAGCTCGTCAAGCGGAACGACATCTTCGTGAGCCGCAATCTGCAGCACGGAATCTGCTGATGTATAAACGATCAGCGCACCCGTTTCCATATGTTCTTTTCCGAGCTCGTCCAGAATCGCCGTGCCTGAAGCCGGCTTATTTCCGATGATTTTCCGTCCTGAACGCCGCTCAAGTTCCTGAAGAAGTTCATCCGGAAATCCTTCCGGGAACACTTTAAACGGTTTTTCAATGTAGAGGCCCATAATCTCCCAGTGCCCCGTCATCGTATCTTTCCCGTTTGACGCCTCCTGCATTTTTCCGTAGTACGCAAGAGGGTGCTCCGTTTTTTCCACGCCCTTAATGTCTCCGATCAGTCCGAGACCGAGCTGCGCCATATGGGGCATATGTAAGCCGTTCATGTGCTCTGCGATGTGTCCGAGCGTATTTGCGCCTATATCATTAAAATCGGCGGCGTCCGGCGCTTCACCGATTCCGACAGAATCCATTACGATCAAAAATACCCGGTTATATTTGTATTCAGACATCATAAAAGCCTCCTTTTCTTCCATTTGTCCATTGTAGCTTACAGAGGTCAGACAACTCAAGTATAAACCGTTTACATTCTCGTTGACAATGCCGATTCAAATAATTAGAACCTTCTCTGTATTCCGCCAATCCGGCAAAAAAAAGCCGCGGCCCCTCTGGCAGCGGCTCCTAAGCGCGCGGATGATACTGTTTGTACACGTCCTTCAGCCTTGTTTTCGTCACATGCGTATAAATTTGCGTCGTGGAAATATCGGCATGTCCGAGCATCTCCTGCACGGCGCGCAGATCCGCCCCGTTTTCGAGCAGGTGCGTTGCAAAGGAGTGCCGGAGCGTGTGCGGTGTCAGCTCTTTTTTAATCCCCGCTTCAAGGGCGATTTTTTTCAGGTTTTTCCAGAATCCCTGACGGCTGATCTGCCTGCCGTGATGATTCAGAAAAAGCGCTTCGGTTACGTTTTTCTTTAATAATTTCCCTCTGGCTTTTTCAATGTACGCTTCTATCGCATGAGAAGCGGCTTCACCAATCGGCACAATCCGCTCTTTCCGCCCTTTTCCGAAGCAGCGGACAAATCCCATCGTCAAATGGACGTCGGATAATTTCAGCTCGATCATCTCGCTGACCCTGATGCCGGTCGCGTACAGCAGTTCAAGCATGGCTTTATCCCTGAGACCGAACGGGCTGTCAAGCTTAGGCGTGTCCAATAACCGCTCAACTTCGTGAAGCGCCAATACTTTCGGAAGCGTCCGCTCTGTTTTTTGTGTTTCAATATGTACCGAAGGATCTTTATCCGCGGCTTTTTCCCTTAACAGAAATTGATGAAAAGACCGGATTGACGCCAAATGCCTGGCAGACGTCTTGCCGGATTTCCCGGAGTCCTTTATATGCTTTAAATATTGAATAATATGAAGACGGGTCACATCATTCCATGAAGTGATCTGAAGGCTTTCAGTTAAGAAGAGAGAATAACTTTTCAGATCACGCTCATAGGACATCATCGTATTTTGGGACAGCCCTCTTTCAACCCTCACGTAATGGATGAAATCCTTAATTTGATCCTTCACTCTCGATCTACTCCCCGTTTTGGTAAAAAAAGATCAATCGGCCGAACCAGCCGTCTTTCTCCTCATGTTCCGTTTTGGCCACTTTGACGGCGGAGCCTTCCGGTTTATCGTACCGATGATAGTTTTCATACTCTGAATTCACCCATATCATAGCATAATAGAACAGCGCGGTAAAACCTGTGAACAGTATAAACACTTTGATCGTATCCGCGGCTGTTTTTAAGAATCTGCCCATCTTTCTATCGACCCTTTCTTTGGCGGCTGTTAGTACACCTTATGCCAATTTCAAAGGCTTTTATACATAAAAACAGCAAAAAACCCTTTCCTGGCAGAAAAGGTTCGTAGGCTTTTACTCTGTTTCATCCCCGCGGCAGCGGTGGCAGATTCCGTGAAAAGTCAATCTATGATCTTTAATTTTAAATTTCCAATCACGTTCAATCACTTCTTCAACGTCTTCAAGCAGATCTTCTTCAATTTCATCGACGGCTCCGCACTCCATGCACACCAAATGGTGATGAAAGTGAGCCGCGCCTTCTTTGCGAAGGTCGTAGCGGGATACGCCGTCCCCGAAGTTAATTTTATCAACGACTTTTAATTCTGTTAATAATTCTAATGTACGGTATACTGTAGCGAGACCAATTTCAGGAGATTTCTCTTTTACGAGGAGGTATACATCTTCTGCGCTTAAATGGTCTTCTTCGTTTTCAAGCAGCACTCTTACCGTTGCTTCCCGCTGTGGCGTAAGCTTGTAGCTTGACGAGTGCAGCTGCTTTTTAATTCGATCAATACGGTTTTCCATGTCTTTCCCTCCTACGCCGCATTCCATGACTCATTATAACAAAATACGCGCAGAGTTCCAACTATAATTATTATAAACTGATAAATAAAAGTATTATTTTGTGATAATCATTCTAAAATATGCGTGATGACAGCTTTTCCATAAACAGCGGAGACACGTACGCCTCGAGCAGCGAGGCGATGGCCGAGAAGAAAACGATGAGAATCAGCACGAAGGCATAGCGTCCGAACCATTGGATCGGCGCGTCATGAAGGCTGCGTTTGACAAACAGCTGCCGGATCAATTTCAGGGAAAAAGCGATGGAGCATGTCCCCATGATAAGGTATGCCGGAATGAGAACGATGTTTTGCGGCAGAACCGAAATAAATGACAGGAAAAACCCGTTCATCCCCATTTGATTCACTAAAAAACCGACCGTGAAGCCGACGACGATTCCTTTTAAGAACACCATAATGAAAATAACCGGAAGACCGATCACGGAAATACCGAGAATCCACATCAGCCCCAAATATTTTACATCATGAAAGACGGCCTGCCAAAACATTTCTGAAGCGCCGGCATGTTTTCCGTCAGACAGCTGTCCGAAAAACTTGCTTAAATAGTAATACAGATCTTCTTTCTGCGTGATGGTCATGCTGTTGACGATGATCGCCCCGAAAATGACCCCCATCAAAAACAAGACAAACACAAATATATAAAGTGACAGATGATCCTTTACATGGCGAAAAAACAGTTCTTTGTACGATTGTTTTCTCATACCGCTTTCCTCCCGCTAATCTATTGACTTGATTTAGTAGATTGTATGAAAGAAAAGAGAAAACATGACAGAGAAATCATAGAAAGGCGCGAGATTCGGGCATAAAAAAAGAACCCCCGTCATCACTCCGGTGATCATAGGGGTTCCTTTTTTTATGCTTTATTCTTTCAAGCCTGTCTTTTTTGGTTTTCGTCACTCTTTCATGGGTGCTGAAAGACGGCGCCGTCCCCCTTGACAGGACTGCGTCACGCATCCCGTTTCTTTTGAGATGCTCCCGCATTTTTTTCGTTTTGCTCTTCGCCATGTGCCAATCGCTCCTTTTTCCCTTTTCTTTATCATAACAAAAAAATCCCGATGTGTTCATGAATACGGCTCATGTTTCGACCGGTAAGCGCGCAGAGACGTTTTGGCAGATGAATAGCTCCCCATTGCGGCGTATCCGTAAAAAAAACCCATAAAAATCCCCGCATACACGTGTTCATGATGACCGAAAACGATAGACACAACATTTCCGGCAGCAAGGGCAATCGTGGGAACGAATATGCCCGGAACCCGGCAGAACACTTTGATCAGCTGTGTAACGCATAAGACGACCGGCACGCCGATCACAGCATCCCAAATATTTGTATGGATCAGCGGAAAATAATCCACATTGCCACCTCTTTTTTCCGTCTTTTGCTATCTGTTAGCCTGCCTAAGAATTCCGCTTCCTATTCATGAAAAAAACAGCACCGGCACATGTCCGGTACTGTAAGAGTTGTTTATTTTCCTGCCGCGGCCCGTTCTACGGCTGCTGATACGGCCTGATGCACGTCCGCATCCAAAGGCTGAGGCACGAGATCGCCGTGTTTTGTGCAAGAGGCGATGGCTTCTGCGGCCGCCACAAGCATTTCATGGTCGATTTTCTTGCTTTTGGCGTTCAGCGCGCCGCGGAAAATCCCCGGGAAGCCGAGAACATTATTGACTGAACGGCCGTCAGCTGCATAAGCGGCTCCGGCTTGTAATGCCTCTTCCGGTTCAATCTCCGGCTTCGGATTAGATAAAGCCAGAATGACGTGTCCTTTTCTGACATCCTCTTTTTTAATGAGACCCGGAACTCCTGTGGTGCTGATCACAATGTCACACGTGTCCATTAATTCTTTGATGCTTCCAAGCGGCTGACCTCCGTACTGAGCGAGGCGGTTCATTGCGTCTTCTGACTTGTCCGTTCCGCAGACCGCTTTGACTCCGTATGCCATAAACATGCGGCAGATGGCGACGCCTGCCGCGCCGAGACCGATCTGACCGACCTTCGCTTCTTTTAAATCAAGACCGGCGCTTTTACAAGCGGAAATGGCGGCGGCGAGCGTGACGACCGCCGTGCCGTGCTGGTCATCGTGCATAACCGGAATGTCCAGTTCTTCTTTCAGGCGGTCTTCAATGTCAAAGCAGTGGGGCGAACCGATATCTTCAAGCAGAATTCCGCTGAACCCCGGAGAAATATGTTTTACCGTGCGAATGATTTCTTCCGGATCAGAGGTATCGAGCAAAATCGGAATTCCGCTGATACCCGCCAGCTGGTCAAAAAGCGCGGCTTTCCCTTCCATTACGGGCATTCCGGCGACAGAGCCGATATTGCCGAGGCCGAGAATCGCCGTGCCGTCGGTGACAATGGCGACAGAATTGCTGATTGTCGTATAGATGGACGCTTTTTCAGGCTCGTTTTCAATCAGTCTGCACACATCGGCGACACCCGGCGTATAAACACGGCCAAGCTCAGCCAATGTCCGGATCGGTATTTTGCTTTTCATCTGAATTTTGCCGCCTTCATGAGCAGAGAGCACTTCATCTGAGACTGTATGAAGACGGATGCCTTCACCGAGAGCTTCAATGGCTTGAATGATTTCCTGCAGCTGCTCTTCATTTTCAGCCTGCACCGTAATGTTGCGCATTGTGTAGTTCGGGCCGACTTTAACGGTTTCAACTTCCCCGATATCTCCGCCCATCACTCCGATGGCGGTTGCCACTTTTCCGAGATTTCCGGGAACAGTCGGCGTTTCAATCATTAACGTCCGAATCATATGCTTTGTAATCATGAAATGAACCTCCTAACCCAATTTTTGAGATTGTAAGGATTTTTCTTTCGTGTACCAAATGAATTTCCCCGTGTATCCGTACAATATTGCCAGTCCGATAGATACAAAACTGAGCCACATGAACGGCAGATAAGAAAATGTGGATACGCCGAGAATGCCGGCCATATAGATGCCGTTATCAGACCACGGCACCATCCCTGAAGTAAGCGTGCCGCCCACCTCTGCGTTCCGGGATAAAACTCTTCTGTCAAGTTTCAGTTTATCATAACTGTTCTCCATGATTTTCGGCGTCAGAATCAATGACACGTACATCGCACAGCCGAAAATGTTTCCTAAAAGGGCGACGATCAATGTCGAAAGCGTTACATTTCCCGGTGTGGTCAGCTTTTTCTCAAAAGTTGAGACAATCACTTTTAATACGCCGAGCTTCTCAAGAATTCCTCCAAAACCAAGACCGAACAGGATAACGACTAACGTATCCAGCATACCGGTAATGCCTCCGCGGTTTAACAGGCCGTTTAAAAATTCGACGTCCGTTTTAATAGAAAAACCATTATAAGCAGTCGCGATGGCACTGGCAAAATTCATTCCCTGAAAGACGGAAGCCCAGATTGCGCCAAGCAAAGCACCGATGATAATAACGGGCATAGACGGCTTTTTCAAAATCAGAAGGACAACGACGACAACAGCCGGAATGAGCATCCATATATGAATGTCAAACGTTTTCTGCAATGAAGATTTTAAAAATTCCACTTTGTCGAGATCAATATTTTTTCCGCCGTATATAAATCCCGTTACGGTAAATAGAATGGCCGTAATAATATAGGACGGAATTGACAGATACATCATCGCTCTGACGTGTGACAGCACATCCACCTTAGAAAGCGTGGAGGCAAGCACTGTACTGTCAGACAGCGGTGAAAGCTTGTCTCCGAAGTAAGCGCCGGACAAAACGGCTCCCGCTACGATCGGAAGCGGTATACCCATTCCCTCTCCGATAGCAATCATGGCGATCCCCGCGGTTCCCACGGTTCCCCACGACGTTCCGGTCGCAACGGACATAACGGAACAAATAACCAGTGTAGCCAGAAGGAAAACATGAGGATTAATAAACTCTAAACCATAATAAATTAACGTCGGCACAACGCCGCCGGCAATCCATGTCCCGATGAGTGCACCGACCGAAACGAGAATCAATACCGCTTCAAGACCGTTTGATATCCCGGTGACAATCGAATCCTGCAAGTCTTTATATGAATATCCCAGCCTGACTCCGAGAATAATAGCGAAAAACCAGGATATTAATAGAGCTAGCTGGATCGGCAGGTCTAAAAACACTGTGAACGATAAGACAAGTGCTAAAAACCCGAATAATAAGATAATTATTTCCAATAAATTTGGCAATCTGGCCTCTTTCACAAGAAAATCCCCCTAGAAGAAAAAAGCTAAAACGCTTTCATCAAATGATATAACAAATTATACTATACTGCCTCATCCCTTTGTATGGCAACCGCCTATTCACTAAAAAACGTGAAAAGGCGGCTGTTGTTGCTTTAAAATTTATTTTTCTAATAGATCTTTTCCGGCAATTCCCGGTTTTGTCATTTCATACGGATTCAAAATGATATCCAATTCTTCTTCTGTCAGTACATCATTTTGAAGGCAAAGATCTCTTACAGATTGCCCCGTCATGATTGCTTCACGGGCAATTCGCGCAGCCGCTTCATACCCGAGGTGCGGATTGACCGCTGTAATGACGCCGACGCTTTTTTCCACGTATTGCTTCAGACGTTTTTCGTTGGCTTCAATTCCCGCCAGACAATGATCGGTGAATGAACGGAACCCGTTATTCATGATGCTGATGGATTGAAGCAGGTTAAATACGAGTACCGGCTCCATTACGTTAAGCTCCAGCTGGCCCGCTTCTGAAGCGAGGCAGATCGTATTGTCATTCCCGATGACCTGAAAGGCGATTTGGTTGATCAGCTCTGCCATTACAGGGTTGACTTTCCCAGGCATAATGGATGATCCCGGCTGACGGGCGGGCAGTGAAATTTCCGCAAGTCCCGCGCGCGGACCTGAAGCCATTAAGCGCAGATCGTTGGCGATTTTAGACATGTTCATCATGCATACTTTCAATGCGGCTGAAACTTCCGTATACGCATCAGTGTTTTGTGTGGCGTCAACCAAATGGCCGGCGCCGACAAGCGGCAGTCCGCTGATGTCAGCCAGGTGCTTTACAACCTGTTCTATGTAGCGCGGATCGGCGTTAAGTCCCGTACCTACGGCCGTTGCCCCCATGTTGACTTCATACAGATGCTGGCGGGATTGTTTAATTCGCTTTATGTCACGCTCGAGCACGCGGCTGTATGCTTCAAATTCCTGTCCGAGACGGATCGGCACAGCGTCCTGAAGGTGTGTGCGCCCCATTTTAATGACAGAATCAAATTGTTTCGCTTTATCCTTAAAGACACTCAGCATATGCGCCATCGTATCAAGGAGCTTATCCAAAAGTTTTAAGGTGGAAATATGGATTGCCGTCGGGAACACGTCGTTCGTCGATTGTGACATGTTGACGTGTGTGTTCGGGCTGAGGTGAATGTATTCACCTTTTTTATGCCCCATGATTTCAAGCGCTCTGTTGCCGATTACTTCGTTGGCATTCATGTTCATGGACGTTCCGGCTCCCCCTTGGATCGGATCGACGATGAATTGGTCATGCCATTTCCCCTCGAGAATTTCATCTGCGGCCTGGACAATCGCATTTCCGATTCCTTCATACAGCCGTTTTACATCCATATTGGCAAGCGCCGCCGCTTTTTTGACGATGGCGAGCGCATTAATCATTTCTTCGTGGATGCGGTATCCGGTAATCGGAAAGTTTTCTTTCGCGCGCAGCGTTTGTATTCCGTAATACACATCAGCTTCAATTTGTTTTTCTCCGAGGAAATCTTTTTCCTGACGATATTCTTTTTGCGCGTTTGTCATGCTAAAACCCTACTTTCTCTTTGTGGTAGTCATGTTTTTACAGTACAACGTCGTCTGCGATCGGTGTCTCCATAATGTTTTTGACTTCAGCCAAGTTGTGAGACTGGCCGAGCGCCCACATTAATTTCGGCACGATGGCTTCCGTGTTCATATTTCTGGAGCGGATAATGAGATCTTGATTGACTCTTCGGCCGACTTCATAGACGCTCATGTCCTCTCCTTCTTCAAGACATTGTGTCGTAATGACGACGACAATGCCGCTTTCAATCATTTCATTGACTTTGGCGAGAATGTCTCTTCCTTCAAACGGCACGCCGCCGCTGCCGTAGCTTTCAATGACGATCCCTTTGTACATGCCCTTTAATGCGTCAAACATTTCCGGTTTCAGCCCCGGGTGGAGCTTGAGCAGGCACACGTCCGTGCAAAGTGAGGTATTGACCGTAAAGGCATCGTCTTTTGGCATGTGCACTTGTTTGTTGTATTCAATTCCGTTTTCGGTAATAAACGCGATATACGGATAGTTAATGCTCTCAAATGCATCATAGCTTTTCGTTCTTAATTTAATGGCGCGTGTGCCTTGAATGACTCTGCCGTCAAATACGACGTATACGCCGCCCACCCCTTCACATGCGAAGCGGATCGCGTCCGTGATATTTTTTTTGGCATCGGTTTTTTGAAATGTAATCGGGATTTGCGAACCCGTAATGACGATCGGTTTATCAGCATGCTGAAGCATATAAGACAGTGCCGCTGATGTATAAGCCATTGTGTCTGTACCGTGCGTAATGACGAACCCGTCATATGCGTCATATTTTTCTTTGACAGCATTTGCGATTTCGGCCCAGTATTCAGGCTGCATATTTGTGCTGTCGATGTTCATTAACGAATGGGTTTCCATCGTGTAATCGTTATCAAGTTTTGATACGTAGGTTAACAATTCGTCTGCTTTCACCCCGGGTGCAAGCCCGTTTTCTCCTTCGACTGAGGCGATTGTTCCTCCGGTTGTTAACAGCAATAATTTTTTCATACCCTGCACCTCTTCATCCATTTCTCAAGATGTGTTAAGCATTCGCTTTTCGCATACTTTTAATCAAATTATAGACAGACGATTGAAATTAATCAAGTGATTATTATTCAATTCGCGTACACTTTTGCATATCGATATGATATAATTTGCTCAAGTGAAAAGGAGCGGTTTTGAATATGAATTTAGATCGTTTAACTGAACTGAGAAAAAAGAAAAATTGGTCTCTTCAATATACGGCTGACCGTCTCGGCATCGCCAAAAGCACGTACGCCGGGTATGAATCAGGATACCGGCGTCCGTCATTCGAGGCGCTGGGCACGCTTGCCGATCTGTTTGACACGACGTGCGACGATTTACTGGGGCGCACTGAAAAAAAGGCGGAGCCGTTTACCCAGACCATCGAATTAACAAACGCCGCACAAGGCCGCGGCACACTGACCGTTGACGGACAGCCGCTGAATCAGGATGAAATCATCGAATTGATTGCGTTTGTCCGCACGAAAAAGAAGGTGCAGGAGGAGCTCCGCTAAAATCCGGCTTTTACGGCTTGATTCTGCCGTACGTCCCTCCGCCCCCGGCCTCAAGGACGAGCTGCCCGGTGCGCGCTTTATGAATGACAGCCGCTATTTTAGGCTGGACGACACGCGCCAATTCCTCTTCTTGCGCCTGATGAAGAATCGCCATCTCCGTCCCGAAAGCCCGCTTCAGTTTGTCTAACGTTTTCGGCCCGACCCCCGGAATGAACTGCAGCGGGATTTGATGAATATACGGCGGCCGCGGCACGCGGCTTTTTTTCGGTCCGCTCAGTTCCTCCAGCCGTTCACTGACCCCTTTTGTCATTGTTTTCCCCCCGCACTCCGGACAGGCGGAAGCTCCTTTTTCCACTGGGCCGCCGCAGCGGTCGCAAGCCGTCCGGTAATACTTCCCGAGCTTCGGGTTCAGCCCGTAATTCGCCGTGATTTTTCTTCCGTCCTTCCCTTTTAAAGCCAGCGAAAATTCCGTGAAATTCGCTTCTTTAAGAAGCATTTCATTATATTCTCTGCCGATTTTTCCTAAGGAATGCGCATCAGAATTTGTTAAAAATGTATACGGATCAAGTTCCGTTACCCGCGAAGCCATGTCGGTGTCACAGCTTAACCCGAGTTCCGCCGCGTCAATGAGCGCCGGGTCGAAAACTTCTGTCAAAGAAGATATGACCCCTTTTCCGTACAGGCTTTTATGCGGGGTGAACATATGGGCGGGAATAAACAGCCCGCCCAATTCCTTTGTTTTCCTTTGAAGATTCAAACCGGTTTCATAAATACGCTGGGAACTGAGATGGATATTTTTAAGCCTTTTTGCGAGCCACTCAGAAAACATCTTCATTTCGGCAAGAGACGGCATAAAGACGAGAACGTGAATCGGCCCGCGGCATGTGTGATCATAGATTTCAAGCTCACTGCCCAATAGAAGCGTCGTATTCCGATACCGGATGCCGCCTTCTTTCAGCTCACGGTATCTGCCTTCATCAATTCCGCGCTCGATTTCTTCTATGACTTCCGGGGAATGGCAGTCGATGATGCCCAATAGTTCAATTCCCTTCCCCTCACTGGCCTCTTCTAAAATCCGATGCAGCGTCAACGTTTTGGCCCCGGTGATTTTGACCGGTTTTCCCGTATAGGTGCGGCCGATATGAATATGCAGATCGGCATAGATGGTTTTCATCATTTTTCCTTCAGCGCTTCTTTCAGCTGGAGATACTGAATCGCGTACGCCGTTTTTGCGTCATACACCCTGCGGGATTCAATCAGCTTCACGGCCTCTTCAAGCGTGACCTGCATGACTTCGACAAATTCATCCTCATCCAGTTCGCGCTTTTCTTCCAGCGGCGAAAGCCCTTCCGCAAGAAAGAGATGCACGATTTCATCAGCAAACCCGGGTGATGTATAAAAAGCGGTGATTTTCGTCAAGGTTTCCGCCGTATATCCCGTTTCTTCCTCGAGCTCTCTTAACGCCGTATGTTCCGGCTCTTCTCCCTTTTCAAGCTTCCCGGCCGGAATTTCAACGATTGTCCGTTCCAGCGGCTTTCTGAACTGGTTCACCAAAATGATTTTTCCTTCCTCGGTCACCGCAAGTACGGCCACCGCTCCCGGATGTTTGACGATTTCCCGCTTGCTTGTTTTTCCGTTCGGGAGCTCTACATCCTCTAAGTAAAGATCTATGACTTTCCCGTCATACAGCTTTTTTTTCGCAAGTGTTTTTTCTTCTAAATGTTTCATCATGTCATCTCCCGTTCTGTCTCTCTATTATGCCTCATATATTTTATCATACATGCATGAGAGGGAGGTGCTTTTCGATTGAAGGTGTACCGGAAGGATAAGAGTATCGTATTGGTCGGAAAGGCGTGGGAAGTGCGGGCTAAACTGAAAGAATACGGACGGACATTCCGCTATGTCGGAGATTGGATCACCGGGCCTTAACAGTTGAAAACTTCGCGCCTTTATATTACGGTCAATAAAAGACTATAAAAAGGAGCGAAACGATGAGAAAACGCACACTGGGACATTCTGATTTAGAAATAAGCGAAATCGGGCTCGGCTGTATGTCGCTGGGTACGGATAAAGCTAAAGCGCTGTCTATTTTGGATGAAGCGATCGAGCTTGGAATCAATTATTTAGATACCGCTGATCTTTATGATTTCGGCAGAAATGAGGAAATTGTCGGGGAGGCCGTCAAAAACCGCAGGCACGACATCATTTTAGCCACGAAAGCCGGAAACCGCTGGAATGATGATAAAGACGGCTGGCATTGGGACGCTTCCAAAGGATACATAAAAGAAGCGGTCAAAAACAGCCTGCGCCGGCTGAAAACGGACTATATCGACCTTTATCAGCTGCATGGCGGCACGATGGAAGACCATATTGACGAAACGATCGAAGCATTTGAGGACTTAAAACAGGAAGGTGTCATCCGGTATTACGGCATTTCCTCGATTCGTCCGAATGTTATTAAAGAATATGTAAAAAAATCAACTATCACCAGCGTTATGATGCAATACAGCCTGCTGGACCGGCGCCCCGAGGAGTGGCTTCCCCTTTTAGAGGAGAACGGAATCAGCGTAGTCGCAAGAGGGCCTGTCGCTAAAGGGCTTCTTACGGAAAAACCGCTTGATCAAGCGGCTGCAAGCGTAAAAGAGAACGGCTATTTAACATATTCTTTTGCAGAACTGGCGGAAACCAAAAAAGCGATCAGCGCTGCCGCACCTGACTTAAGCATGACGGAGCTTTCTCTTCAATACTTGCTGTCACAGCCGGCCGTCGCTTCTGTCATCACCGGAGCCAGCTCACTTGAGCAGCTGAGAGAAAACTGTTCGGCTGCAGAGGCCCGGCGTTTAAGCAGCCAGGAAATCAAAGCCCTGCAATATCATACAAAACGGGACGTATACGAAGCCCATCGTTCTTAAACAATAAAACCGGCACCTTTTCAGATGCCGGTTTATTTATATTTGTGCCAATCGAGACTGCTTTCATTCAGCAGCTCTTCAAAGCTTTTATGTTTTTCTTTTTCTTTTCGTTTTCTGATTTGTTCCGCCTTTTGCTGCGCCTGCTTTTTCTCGTCTTCTTCCTTCAGCTCACTTTTCATTTGCAAAAGCCTGGCCTTCAGATCTTCCTCCAGATCGTCTTTTAAGCTGTGTTTTTCTTTAGGCAGCTGCTTTTTCATCATTACGCCCCCCGTATCTGAATATGGTGAAGCAAGTGTACCACGGAGCGCCGGAGGCCCGCAACGTTCACGGTCCCAAAAAGCCGGAGGAAGGATTTTTCATATTAAAGGAGGGTGCCTGTGTGAAAAAATGGCTGGCGGTGTTCGGTTCGGCTTGCGCAGTCTTTTTGGCTGCCGGATTCGCTTTTACGAATCTGATTATGTTTATGAAGAAAAAGACGGATGAAGATATCATGAAAAAAGAAACGGCGGACGGGTATGATAGATTTGATTCCTTTCAGGCCATGGAAAAAGAAGAGGCCGTCATCCTGTCACGCCACGGGTATGAGATCAAAGGCTTTTACGTCGCCCCGCATCATACGGCAAACACCATGATTATTTGTCACGGCGTTACCGTAAATTCGTTCAATTCATTGAAATACATGGATTTATTTTTAGATTTAGGCTGGAATGTGCTCGTATATGACCACCGCGGGCACGGAAAAAGCGGCGGCAGAACGACGAGCTACGGCTATTTTGAAAAAGATGATTTGGAAGAAGCCGTGAATTGGGTGAGACACAAAACCGGAGACGGCGGTCAAATCGGCATCCACGGGGAATCGATGGGAGCGGTGACGGCCTTATTATACGCGGGCGGGCATCAGGATGAAAACGGCGCTGATTTTTATATTGCGGACTGTCCGTTCGCAAGCTTTCGCGATCAGCTCGCCTACAGGCTGAAGCGGGAGTTCCGGCTGCCTCCGTGGCCGCTTCTGCCTTTGGCTGATTTCTTTTTGCGGATGAGAGAAGGATACCGTATCCGTGATGTATCTCCTCTATCGGTTATCAGCCGCATCCGGCAGCCCGTGCTGTTTATTCACAGTAAGGAAGATGATTATATACCTCCCGCTTCTTCCGAATTGCTGCACCGCAGAAAACGCGGCCCTAAGATGCTCTATCTGGCCGAATCGGGCGGGCATGCCATGTCGTACACCAAAAATCCGGAGAGCTACCGCAAAGCCGTTCAAACCTTTTTAGATACCATGACGCAAACGTAAAAAAGCGAAAGAACGTATGCTGGTTCTTTCGCTTTCCCGTCATAAAACGTCGGTAATCCCGTCCATATTTTCTCCGATCCAGTCAATGGCGAGGTCGATTGTCGTAAACTCCTGCGCTTTGAAGGTCATCTCATCCTGAAGCAGCCAGACATCCTTCTGAACGGATTCAGCGCCTCCGATGGACCAGTGCAGCAGACTGTACGGGTGGTTGTTGTTCAGAAAGGATACCCACGTTTTATGCTGTGCCGTCTGTTTAATGGCTTTCAGCTTTTGATTCACTTTCCGTTTCTCCCTGCTTTACTAATATGCTCATTCTCGGGCTCAGCATCTCTGCCGGGCTTTTTAAGACGAGCGTTTTTGCCTTTTCATTGTAATCGATTGTCATTTCCTCGTCAAAAAACACTTTTTGTGAGGTCTGGATGTAAAGCGGAAGTCCGTTGGTTTCAATGGCTTCGCATTGTCCCGTTAATTCGTCCGCCAGCCAGATGGCCGGCACGCCGCTCACCGCGCACCCGCAGCCTTCTGCGTCATAGCGGAGCTGCGCTTTTTTCCCCGGGTTGGCGTCCATCGCCTGCTGAAGTGTGTGTTTCGCCGCATCCGTCACATGTATTTGCATAGATGATCCTCCGTTTTTCATTTTCGCCATTGTAGCATACCGAGCCGCTGTATGCATTGTTTCTGCTTTCTTTACAGCAGCCCGCTCTCCCAGTCCTTTGCCTCTTGTTCAGCCGCCTTGATCCAGTCATTTTTCCCTTCACTATACTTTGCCATATCGTATGGGTATGTCTCAGCGAGGTGCCGTTTCAGTTCCATGTATTGAGCCGCTTTTTCAGGCTTTGCAGTGAGGTAATCCCGGAACAGCAGATGACGCTTCACGTCCGGATGGCCTGTTTCGTATATGTGAACGTGGTGCGTGCGCTTGCTGCCGCCTTTTTGAAAGAAACGCCGGCCCTCTATCCCGTTTTCCCCTTTCGCCTCATAGCCGAGTGCTTCCAGCTGCGGACTGAATCGGTCGGCATCCAAAATATCTTTGACCTCCGCCAGTATATCGATGACGGGTTTGGCGGCCATCTGCGGGATGGAGGTGCTGCCGATGTGGCTGACAGAATGAAGTGCTGGGCCGAAGATTCGGATCAAGTCCGCCTTCTCTCTTTCAAACATTTCTTTCCATTCCGGCTTGTACGGAACAACTTCCGCTTTCCTCTTCGGATAAAGATGAAAAAACGAGAGGGTCAGCCCTTCCGGCGTCTCAATCTGTCCGGCTTCCGTGAACCCGGTTTTTAAATAGAGAGAGACTGCCGGAACGTTTTGGCTGGCGGTAGCCGCCTCTATTTTTTGAGCGTCCCGGTTCTCGTCTATCACAAATTGAAGAAGCGCCCGTCCGATTCCTTTCCGAAAGGCGGACGGGTGCACCGTCAGCCTGCATATGACAAGGTCATATCCCTTTTTTTCATACGAAATGACGCCTGCAAGCTGATCTTTTTCCTTGAAACCGGCAAACGTCTCCCGTGACCGCTGTATATCATCGGGTGTTTCATGCAGGGCGGGAATGCCGAAAAAGCCGATCAGCTCGGCTTCTTTTTGATAAGAGCAGCGCTGAACCGCCGCAATTTCCCGCGCGGTCTGTTCTTGTGTATGCTGTAAAAATGTAATCAATCTTCCGCCCCTTTTGACGCAAACATCCGCTGTGACTCCGTCTTCGTAATGCGGACCGCGTACGCTTCATACCAGGCGCTTTTTCCTTTTTGTTTTGCCGCCTGATGGTCCGTATGGTCTTTCCACCTTTTAATCGCTTCCAGGCTGTCCCAGTAGGAAACCGTGATGCCGCAGCCGTTTTCCTCCCGAACGCTTTCCGCGCCTAAAAAGCCCGGCTGTCCGCCTGCCAAATTCATCATGCGCTCTGCCGTATGTTCATATTCCTCATCATATTTTCCCTTTATTGATGAAAAAATGACCGCATAATAGGGCGGTTTGGGCGTGTCAGCTAAAAAACCCATATTCATCCCCCTCTACATATATTTCACAAACAGAATCCGGTCTTCTCCCGGACCGTCATAATTCGCAAAAACAGGGATTCCGTTTACGGTTTTGGTTCCTTTTTCAACTTCAAAGCCTAATTTTGTATGATAAGCGATTGATACTTTATTGACAGGCGCCGTCACGCAATTGACTTTTGTGCAGCCCCTTTTCTTCACCGTCTCCATAAATCGGTCGTAGAGCTGTTTTCCAATTTGCATTTTTCTGAAATCCGGATGCACACCGGAAAAATGAATGTAGGCTGTCTCAGGGTCTGTTTGTGACTGAAAACCGATTAAAAAACCGGTCATTCCCTCCGGCCCGTACGTGATAAAGCTTGTGTCCTGAAAATGTTCAAAAAACAAGCGCGGCAGTTTGTCTTTCATCTGCCTGCCGCCCCACCATTCATTCAAAACAGACGTAACCATTTCATAGTCTTCAGAGGTAATTGTTCGAATATCCATTATCGATTGACTCTCCTTTTCGTCCGGCAAAATGAATGTCAGCTCTTCTCATTGGAATATAAAAAATTATATGTGGGTTGTTTGCAATTGTAAATGATTTCTTTTCAAGCAAACGAATCAGCATGCCTTCCAGCCGGGGAATGATTTACCAGTATAAACGTGATCATTGTTCGGGTACAATGAAAAACAGAACAAACGTTCCCGGAGGTTTTTTTATGGCTGATATTCTTCTTGTTGATATGCAATCGTTTTATGCGTCTGTGGAAAAAGCGGAAGCGCCTCATCTCAAAAGCCGGCCCGTGATTGTCTCGGGAGATCCCGAAAGACGCAGCGGCGTCGTGCTTGCGGCTTGTCCGCTCGCCAAACGATACGGCGTAAAAAATGCCGAACGGCTGTGGGAAGCGCAGGCCAAATGTCCCGACGCCGTTATTGTCCGTCCGCGGATGCAGCGGTATATTGATGTATCCGTCATGATTACCGAACTGTTTGAACGGTATACCGATCTTGTAGAACCCTACTCCATCGATGAGCAGTTTCTCGACGTGACCGGAAGCAGGCGGCTGTTCGGTGATCCTTTTACAATTGCCAAAAGCATTCAGCAAGCGATTATGCGTGAATTCGGAATTTATGCCCGTGTCGGCATCGGGCCGAATAAGGCGCTCGCGAAAATGGCTTGCGACCATTTTGCCAAAAAAAACGCATCCGGCATCCACAGATTGGATATGTCAAATATCAGGCAGGATCTGTGGCCGCTGCCGGTCGGAAAATTATTCGGCATCGGAAAACGGATGGAGCATCATTTAAGACGGATGGGCATCAGCACAATCGGCGGGCTTGCCGGGCACCCAGCCGAACTGCTGAAAAAACGCTGGGGCATTAACGGCGAATTGCTTCAGCGGACAGCCCGCGGCATCGATCCCTCTCCGGTCACCGTCAACACGCACAGCCGGCAAAAAGCGATCGGCCATAACATGACCCTCCCGAGAGACTACAGCCGCTTTGAGGATATCAAAGTCGTGCTGCTGGAGTTAAGCGAAGAAGTGGCCCGCCGCGCCCGTTTCAAACAATACATCGGCCATACGGTTTCGGTCAGCATCAGAGGCGCTGATTTTGAATTTCCTTCAGGTTTTCACAGACAGAGAAAGCTGGTGTCTCCGACTAATTTCGGAATGGATATTTTCAAATCGGCGGTCAAGCTCTTCAAAGAGCATTGGAACGGTGAGCCCGTCCGCAGCGCCGGCGTCTCCCTTTCCCAGCTGGAGCCTTGTGATTATGTTCAGCTGAGCCTGTTCGATGCCCAGGAAAAAAAGATCAGTCTCGGCAAAGTATTGGATGATATTCATGAGCGGTACGGCCCTGCGTCGCTCCTCCATGCCGCTTCACTGACAGAGGCCGGCCAAGCCTTTCACCGGGCTGAAAAAATCGGCGGGCATTACAAATAATTTGAGGTGATATACATGAATCCGAACAAATTAACACCCGGGTATAATGTCATGTGGGAATCAAGCCGGATGATGCTGCCCGAACATCGGGAGCAGCTGCTTGCGAAAAAACGAAAAGAACGGGAATTCCGGCCTCCGGAACTGAGCGAAGAGCAACTGAACGACATGAACCGCATCATTGCGGCGTCAATTAAAGAAGACAGGGCCATTTCGGTCACCTACGCTTCCGCACACGGCCCCCGCCGCTTTTGGGGCTGGGTAAAACAAGTGATGCATGACGAAAAACGTTTAAAAATCATAAACGATGAAGATGCGTTAACGCTGCCGTTTCATCGTATTCTCTCAGCTGAATTGGAATAAAAATCCTACCCCGGCCTGACAGAAAATATGATAGAAGAGTGGGAGGATCACATGATATTTAGTAGAATAAAGATGAATGACAAGAATAGGAGAATATATGATGGATCAATTTATAGAAAAAATGCTGGGACAAGCCCTCCGCCAGTATGGACGGAATGTGTCGACAGATCCGCTGAGCCCCTATGAAAAACAGAGTTTAAAAAAAGCTTTAGAAGAAAGAAGGAATGAAGAACCCGATGAGGATCTCCATGCCCATGTAGAAGATATTATCTACGATTACGTCACCAATCAGGGGCAGTTTTCCTGACACGGACGTTTATGCACCGGGCGATAAGGGAAACGTCCGAGAGTAAACCCTTAAAGATTGCGTGGTGCAGGATATGCCTGTCGGGCCTTATTTCAGGATCGGCTATGCCGTTCTTCTGTTATTTCTCATCATTTATCTCGGAACATTAATAGACTTTTTGTTCCAGCCTGTTGTGATTACGGTTAAAACCTTGTTTCCGCCTATTGTATTATCGGGCGTCCTTTACTATTTGTGCCGCCCGCTCGTCAGAGTGCTGCATGCGAAATTAAAGCTGCCCGAAGGAATCGCGATTTTAGCGATTTATGCGGGAACAGCCGGCCTTTTTGTCCTCTTCCTTTATACGGCGGGCCCTGCCGTTCAAAAACAGTTTACAGCCTTCACAGATCATATTCCGGAGCTTTCCGCAAAAGCTGAAAATTGGATCGGGCATCTTCAGGACAGCAAATGGTTCTCCCGGCTTCAGCATGGGGATTCCTTTAAAAAATTAGCAGACAAAGCCGCAAATTATTCCGGTTCAATCGCTGATTCTCTCAGCAGCCTGGCCGGTACGGCTGCCAATGCCGCCATCACCGCCGCCATTATTCCGTTTGCGCTGTATTACATGTTAAAAGAAGGACACAAAGCCCCCCGGCGACTGCTGCGGCTTCTTCCGGAAAAACATCAAAAAGAAGGAAAACAAATCCTTCGGGACATGGATGAAGCTCTCAGTTCATACATACAAGGACAGCTGCTCGTCAGTTTTTGTGTCGGCGTACTCGTCACAATCGGCTATTTTATAATCGGGCTCGATTATCCGCTCGTTCTGGGCGCGTTCGCCATGGTGACAAACCTGATTCCGTTTATCGGGCCTTGGATCGGCACATTTCCCGGAGTCATTGTCGGATTGTTCGATTCACCGACCGAGGCGGTGCTGGTGATTACGGTCGTCGTCATTGTCCAGCAGCTTGAAAGCCAGCTGATTTCCCCGCAAATTATGGGACGGAAGCTGGACATTCACCCGCTGACCATTATTTTTCTTCTGCTTGCCGCCGGCAAATTCTCAGGAATTGCCGGGATGCTGCTGGCCATTCCGGGATATGCGGCCGCAAAAGTGGTCATAAGCCACATGCAGAAACTAATCATTCTCAGAAAAACACAAAGCTAGGAGAGAAATGATTCATCCCCCATGTCTTCACATCGGTCAAAATGAAAAAACGGCGGGCTGAAGAAGCCCGCCGCACACGGAGGTAAAAAAGATGAACATCGGTGATGTCATTTTTCAATTGATTTCATTTATTGCAGCCGCGGTTTTCCTGTTTGCCGTGATATACGTATTCAGAAGCTTGAACAAGCGCCGCATACAATTGGACAGAATCGAAAAGAAACTCGACGCGCTGCGCGAAGAAAAAAACGAAAAGTTATAGTTCATTCAGAAGCAGGAGCAACGAGCTCCACTTTTATCCGATCCGGGTCCTCCGTGTATACGGCGTAATGCGCGCTTCCGCCTGCATATGGATGGCGGTCCCTGTAAAGCACGGGGCATCCTCTGGCAATCAGCTTTTCTGTCATCTCGTCAACCTGCTCTCTTGATGCAGCATGAAAAGCCAGATGGTTCAGCCCGACCCGGCATCTGTGGTACTCCGGTGTTAAAAAACGCTCCTCTGTCTGTACAAGCACAACATAAAATCCTGCGTTTTTCCAGCTGATGCCGGAGTCCCAATTTTGAAATTCCCTATAACCGAGCTCACCTAAAAACCATCCCCAAAACCGGGCGGAGGCTTTCAAGTCAGATACATACAACTCAATATGATGTATCATAATATTCGCTTCCTCCTCACATCACACCCGCCTTACCAGCACCTCTTCAACTTTATGGCCGTCACCTTTTCTCAAAATCAAATCCGATCTGAATTTTGTCGGCAGGATATTTTCATACAGATTCGGACGGTTGACGCTCTCCCAAATGGAGGCGGCCATGGTATCCGCTTCTGCATCAGACAAATCCTTAAATTTATGAAAATAAGAAGCCGGATCCTGAAAAGCGGTTTCTCTTAAGAGGCGGAAACGCTCCAAATACCACGTGAAAATCCGGCTTTCTTCGGCATCCACATAGATCGAAAAATCAAAGAAATCCGATACAAAAATCCGCGGATCTTCCCTGTCGTCCTCTAATGTCGGCGACTGCAGGACATTGATTCCTTCGATAATAACGATATCCGCACCTTCGACAACCTCGACGGCGCCCTCTTCCCTGTCATACGTAAGATGGGAGTATACGGGCGCCTCCACTCTCTCTTTCCCTGACTTTATATCGTTCAGAAATTCAAGCAGCGCTTTCACGTCGTAGCTTTCCGGGAATCCCTTTCTGGACAGAAGGTTTTTTCTTTTTAATTCCGCCGTCGGATACAAGAAACCGTCGGTTGTCACCAGGCTCACCTTCGGCCTGTCCGGCAGACGGGAAAGAAGCTTTTGCAAAATTCTCGCCGTCGTGCTTTTGCCGACGGCGACGCTGCCCGCGATTCCGATGATAAACGGGATTTTCGCTGAATGCGGATGCTTCAGAAACACATTGACATGCTGATTCCGTCTTGCGGCAGACGTGACATGAAGATGGAGCAGGCGCACAAGCGGAATGTAAATCGTTTCTACTTCTTCCACCGACAGGTAGTCATTCAGCCCCTCTACGGCCTTGGCTTCTTCCTCTGAAACGGCAATGGAAAGATGGCCGCCGAATCCGGCCCACGACTCGCGGCTGTGCTGCGTATACAATGTATGTAAGTTCAATTCTTTACTTTTCACAATTCACACCAATCTCTCTGTATGGCTTTCCGATAAAAAAACAAACGCTTACAAAGATTGTAACGGAAAACCGCTTCACTGTCTGCCCATTTTTTTCACAAATGAGGAACCGACCCGGCTGTACTCTTCCATTTCCTCCTCCGGAACCATGCTTCCGCCGGTGCTCCACACAAGGTGCACGGCATTTTCCATCTCAAGCCCCCGTTCTTTTATATAACGGTTTCCGGCTTCGGCCTGAACAAACTTGACGGCTCCGGCCATACCGGCGAGTGCAGAGGGTTCAAGGCTCTTATTCTCGGCCGCCCTTAATTGATAAAGCAGCGAAAAAAGCGTGCCGTCATCGGCGGTATAACAGCCGCTGAGTATAGGCTCCATCAGAGGGCCGGCCAGTCCGGACGGCCTTCCCACCGCAAGTCCGTCGGCGGCCGTTTGATTATCAAGACCGATATCCTGCACGCTGATTCCGTCATGCAAGCCGGAAAACAGTCCTAACAGCATACACGGTGAATGCGTCGGCTCACCGAAAAAAATATGGACATGCTCGCCATAGATCAGCTTTAGCGCAAGCGCGACGCCGCCCGGGCCTCCTCCGACCCCGCACGGCAAATAAACGAAAAGCGGTTCATCTGCATCAGGCTTTATGTTCATTTGATCGAGCTGCTTTTTCACACGGCTTCCCGCAACGGCATACCCCAAAAACAGATCCCGGGAATGCTCATCATCAATAAAATAACAATAAGGGTCCTGCTTCGCCTGCATGCGCCCCTCTTTGACAGCCAGACTGTAGTCTGCTTCATATTCGATGACGCGAACCCCCTTTTCCCGGAGCAGCTCCTTTTTCCACTGCTTTGCGTCACTGGACATATGAACGGTCACACAAAAGCCGAGCTTCGCGCCGATTATGCCGATACTCAGACCTAAATTGCCCGTAGAGCCGACGGCTATAGAGTATTTTGAGAAAAAAGCGGTAAACCGTTCTTCAGTCAATATGCTGTAATCGTCGTCTGCTGAGAGCATTCCCGCTTTTACCGCGAGATCTTCGGCATGCTTCAGCACTTCGTAAATCCCGCCGCGCGCTTTAATGGAACCGGAAATCGGAAGTTCGTCGTCGCATTTCAAAAGCAGACGCCCGGGGAAAGCCTGAGCGGCGCTGTGTTCCAGATGCTTCTTCATTTCATTGACCAAGACAAGCGGAGATTCAATGAGGCCTCCCTCCGCTTCCGTCTCCGGAAAAGCCGACGCGATATAAGGCGCAAACCGGCGCAGCCTTTCTTCCGCTTCGGCAATCTCCTGTTTCCATTCAGCACCATGTTTTACTGGATCATCGGTTTTATGCGGGTTGATCCAAAATACTTCACGCGCCTCCGCCATTTGCCTGACGAAAGGCTCTGCCATCAATGCCTTGTGTATATCCCGGTCGGACATTCCTTTTTCCCCCTTGTTACTTTTTCTTTAATGCGCGGCCGGCCAGTTTTTCTGTAAACGATGGGAAAAGCTGATACAGCTTCGTCCCGAGGCTCATCCATCGCGGAAGATTCATTTCCCGTTTATCCGTCAGAATCACGGATGTAATGCGCTCTGCCACATGGTCGGCATCAAGCATCCATCTGCCGACGCTTTTCACATAACCGCCCTCTTTATCTGCAATTGTAAAGAAGTCTGTTTTGATCGGACCGGGATTAACCGTTGTCACAGCTACACCCGTACCGGCCAGCTCAAGCCGCAGCGCATTGGAATACCCTAAAACGGCGTGTTTCGTAGCGGAATAAAGGCTTGATTTCGGCGTCGCCAATTTGCCGGCCTGTGAGGCGATATTGATAATATGGCCGCTTTTCGCATGAAGCATCACAGGAAGACAGGCCTTCGTACAGGCGATTAATCCGAAGACGTTGACTTCAAACATTGCCTTCATATCATCCAAAGATGAATCAGCGGCCGTTTCAAAAATGCCGAAGCCGGCGTTGTTGATTAATACGTCAACATGACCGATCAAACGCCTTACGTTTTCAGCCTCTTCTGCATGCCGGACGTCAAACGGAATGACATCACACTGCCCGCCGCGCGCGGTAATCGTCTTTTTCACTTCCTGCAAGCGGTCCTCCCGCCTCGCGGATAAAAAAACATGAGCTCCTTCTGCCGCGCAGGAATATGCAAGCCGTTCTCCGAGTCCGCCGGATGCTCCGGTGATCCAAATCCGCTTATCCGTTAATCTGCCCATTTCCTTCACCCCTTCACAGCTTTAAACATCAGAGTGTTCCCCGACTGAAAGGATACAGCCTTCCCTTCGGCGGCCAGCACGTCAAGATGGCCGATCGTTTCTGACATCGTTAAAAACATTTCATTTTCATACACAGCCGGAAACAGCCGCCGGCATACCTGGAAAGCCGTCAGCGTATCCTCTGACAACAGGCGCAGCACATATTCCGACCGGTTTCTCTGTTTTTCAAGCCGCCTGTCAAAAGCAGGCTTTACGTCTGTCAACAGATCGCCGTGTCCCGGATATAATAAGGACGGGTTTAAGTCATACAGCCGCTTCATTGAGTTCAAGTAGTCGAGCATCGGGGCCGCGCGCACGCCCCCCTTTTCCGGAGCTTCCAGAATCGGATTGGTGGAGCTGTTGGACAAAAGCAGATCGCCGCTGAACATTTCACCGCTTTTTTCATGGTAGAGCGCAATGTGAGAAGCGGCATGGCCCGGGATTTCGAGCACCGTCCAGCCGTTAAGCCCGTCAATTTTTCCGCCTTCTCCCACTGTTTTCGTTAACGGACGGTTTGCAGAAAATAAGTATGACAGCTTAACTGTTTTATGTATGTCTTCAGGCGTCAGGGGAACGTCCATTTCAGTCATAAGCGACAGGAAAAAGTCCTCCTGCCGGGCGATATACGACTGATCCTGAGTAATGTACCTGTCATTCAGCGGATGCCCTATTACTTCCGTATCCTCGGAAAAAAGGTGCAGCAGACCTGAATGATCTGCGTGATGATGAGTGAGCACCACCTGTTCTATATCCGCCGCAGAAACCCTGTGTTCCTTAAGCTGCAATGAGAGCGATTCAGCCGCTTCCTTTGTATTCGGGCCGCAATCAATAAGGGTTAAGGCTTCATCTTTTACTAAATAAACGATAACGTCGCCGACTGCAAACGGAGTCGGCACACGTATCGGAATGATCTTTCTCGCTGCCATGTTTACGCTCCTTCGTTCTTTTCATTCCTGAATAATCATATTTTAGCGTTTTCTTTTCACTGTGTCATTATTGCCGCATATCGGAAAAAAAGATTGACATCCCGCTCTTGCGCATAGCATAATGAACAACAAACTAGAAAACACGGAACGCGATGACGAGGAACTAGTATATAAACAACGGCAGCAGAGAGCAATGTCCCCGGCTGAAAGACATTGCGGCCCTCTTGTTTACAGAACCTGCCCTCAGAGCGGTTAGGAAAACCTAAACGTACCCCCTCGTTACGGGATTTGAGCTGAGCACGGCTGATTCGTGCTAATGTAAGGTGGTACCGCGAAACCTTTTCGTCCTTTTTGACGGGAAGGTTTTTTTGTGTTTTGAGAAGAAGGAGGATTTATATGAAGAAAATCGGTTTTATCGGGGCCGGATCAATGGCGGAAGCAATGGTGAACGGACTGCTGCTAAGCGGAATGACAGCCCCCGGACATATATATATGACAAACCGCTCAAATGACAGCCGGCTTGAAGAGCTCCAAAAAACGTACGGAGTGAAACCGTGCCGGGATAAAGAAGAGTTTTTCAGCAATACCGACATTATCGTTCTCGCCTTTAAACCGAAAGATGCGGCAGAAAGCATTGAGAACATTCGCGAATACGTGAAAGATCAGCTTGTGATTTCTGTCATCGCAGGGCTGACGATTCACACGATTCAGCAATATTTCGGCAGAAAGCTCACCATCATCCGGGCGATGCCGAATACATCCGCGGCCATTCAGCAATCGGCGACCGGTTTTTCCGCAAGCTCCGAGGCGAGTGAAGCTGAAATCCGGACGGCAAAAGAGCTTCTGGAAACAATCGGAGAAGCGACGCGCTTTGAAGAAAAACACCTTGATGCCGTCACAGCCATTGCCGGAAGCGGTCCCGCCTATGTGTATCGGTATGTCGAAGCAATGGAAAAAGCCGCCTTTCAAGCCGGCCTGCCGGAAGAAACGGCAAAAGAGCTGATTTTACAAACCATGGCCGGGGCGACGGAAATGCTCAGAACAAGCAGCAAACGGCCTGAACGCCTGCGCAAGGAAATCACAAGCCCGGGCGGCACGACTGAAGCAGGCCTTCGCGCATTAGACGAGCGCCGCTTTGAAGAAGCCATCATGCACTGCATCGCAGAAACCGCAGCCCGGAGCGCCGAAATTAAAGAACAATTCGCAGGCTCCGTTCTGCAAAAGACGGACCAGTGATAAAGCATGGGGCTTCCCATGCTTTTTTCATTCTGTTTAACTGCCGTATAAGCGGCTGATTCTCTCTTTTACTTCAGGAAGATGGAATGTGGCTTCGTGCATGTTCACCTCTTCCTCAACCGCTTTTGTCAGCTCTCTTTTGATCCGTGCGGTCACATTGGTTTTCAGCGCAACCAGTGAGGCTCTCGGTTTATCCGCCAGCAGCCGGGCCAATTCGCGGCCTCTTTGAAGGACGTCTTTTTTCGGCAGCACTTCAAACGGAACTCCCCGTTTTTCCAGAGCGGCGCCGCTGAAATTCGCGGCCGTAAACAGCATTTCTTCCCCGAGGACAATTCCCAGTTTTTCAGGCACAATATACGTCGCGCCCATTCCCGGTGTAAATCCGTACTTCATATAATTACAAGAATAAAAACTCTCCCTGCTTAAAATCACGAAATCCGAGCTCAGACCGATCGTAAAGCCGGCTCCGATCGCATGCCCCTGCATGACGGAAATCACGGGAATCCTGCAATCCAATAAAAGACTGTGAAGCTTTAAATCTGTAAATTGGAGCTTTCCGCTCTGAATGGTCAAAAGCCCCTCCTGCGTTCCTCCCGTGCAGAAATAATTTCCGTAACCCGTCAGAAGGACGGTTTTATAGGACGAATGGGCATTGATGTCTTGGAATACCCGGTGCAGCTCTCTGACAAACTCTTCTGACAGCCCGTTTTTCCCGGCCGTATCCTGCATTGTGACCTGCACAATGCCCGGTTCTGTTTCCTGTACATCAATCATTGGATTCATGTTTATTCTCCGTTTCTTTAAAAATACTCAAGCCTTTCCGACTCTGAGTGTTTCTGATACTAGGTCGTCCATTCATACTTTCTGTGAAACTCTTTTATTTCAGTCAGCACCAATCGCGTTTTTCCTTGATGCGCATTCGGGATGTCTGCAGCGGGCGCGGCATTTCTTGTGCCGAATTTTACGATGCCGCTGTCTTGCAGCAGCCGGTCATAATCAGCCATCGATAAACGGACGCGTTCATCCAAATGCCGGCTGATCTGAAATTGATTCTGCCGCGTCCGGCTTTGCGGCATAACGACACCGCTGTAAAATTCAGAGCAGCAGCCCGAACCGTATGAAAAACAGCCCACGCGTTTCGGCGTTTCAAAAGAGCCGTTATCAATCGTGCTGGCAAGAGATAAAAATACGGTGGCCCCCATGATGTTGCCGACGCGCTGACAGTATTGAATCCCAGGCAGCACGCGTTGCTGAAAATCCGCTTCAATGTCTTGCGGCTTAGCCTTTTCCAATTTTCTCATCATCGTCCGATGCGCTCCTTTTACCATTCCGCCAAACGGAGTATGAAAAGAAAGGTATTGAAATGTATTCTTATAATCCGCCCCGCTCACACGCTTTCGGTATTCCTGAAATGATTTTTCACAGCAGTCCAAATAAGACATGAGCGACAGATCAGCATCCCCCGCTTCACTATCCGGAATCGGGCGGCAGGTATCCATGACTTCATACCCGTAATACCCGCTTGCGCCTTGATCAAGCAAAAAGACATGAGGGGTGCTGCTGACTAAAAGCGCCACAGCTCCCGCCCCCGCACTCGGTTCGGCATAGGACCATTCCTCCGTCAACGCGTCACCGCCTTCAGCCACTAAAAAGCGGGAAATATCCGTTCCGATGATGAGCGCTTTCGCTCCCGGCGATGTTTGCGATAAGATGAAATTCACGCCCATTTGAAACCCGGCCGTTAAAGAATAGCAAGCCTGTTTCACCTCAAATAACCGGCAATTCCGCTTCAGCTGCAAATAATCATGGACGTATGTACTGATGGATTTGCCAAAATCAATCCCGGATTCCGTACAGGTAATGACCATTTCAATCTGATTCCGTTCCTCTTCTGACAGAGAGTCGATAATCGGTTTTGCGGCATTTACGGCGAACGTAATCGGATCTTCAAACGGAAGCGCCACCACTTTTTCTTTCATCAGCAGGTTCTCAAACCTTTTTTTATCCAGGTTCCGATGTTCCGCAAGCTCCATGACGTCTACATACGCGGTTCCGCCAAACACGTTCATTGCTTCGATTCCTACATTCATTTCTCCAAGCCCCCAGAGTAAAGAGGCTTCCTGTGGAAGCCTCTTTTATTTTTTCGTTCAAAACTCAACAAGCAGCCTGTCAACGCCGTGAAATACAGGGCTCGGAACCAGATTCGGCTCTTGATCCTCAGTAAAACGCCATGCGGGCATCTGTTCAAAAAAGTGGGAAAGCGCGATTTTCGCTTCAAGCCGGGCCAGCGGCGCTCCTAAACAATAATGGCTGCCCTGACCGAATGACAGATGCTGATTCGGCTTTCGTCCCAAGTCAATCTGATCGGCATTTTCAAACTTCTTTTCATCTCTGTTCGCCGATCCAATCCACGCATACACTTTTTCTCCGGCCGGAATCGTTTTTCCGCCAATCTCGCTCTCAACCGCGGTGTAGCGGGTTACCCGCTGAATGGAAGGTCTGAGGCGGATGACTTCCTCAATAAAGTCAGGAAGGAGCGCCTTATTTTCAAGCAGCCGGGGCAGAATGTCCGGGAACTCCTTGAGACTGAGAAATGAATTTCCGATCACATTTTCCGTCGTTACGTGCCCCGCGACGATCAACAAGCCGCAAAAACCGATTAATTGCTTGTCTGACAGCGGCTCTCCGTCTAAATCAGCTGCAATTAAATGGCTGATTAAATCATTTTGCGGCTGTTTTCCCCGCTGTAAAATAAACTGCATGAAGTATCCGATCATCTGCTTTTGCACTTCATTCATTTTCTTTTCATCTTTTACATTCTGGCTTTGGTCGACCCAGCTTTTAAAGATATCCCTGTCTTTCGGAGGGAATCCTAAAAGCTCTGCGATCACGATAATCGGAAGCGGAAATGCGTAATCTTCAATAATGTCCATCCTGCCTTTTGAACGGACGGCCTGAAGCAGGTCATCAGCGATAGCGGCTATACGCGGTGCAAGAGACTCAACCGATTTCGGCATGAACGGCTGATTGACCAATTTTCTGAAGACGGTGTGTTCAGGCGGGTCCATTTTCAAAAGGCTGTCTTTGTTAATATGCCGGATCATTTTTTCCTGTTTGTCCGCACTTAAGTATTTATGATCGGAAGAAAAATGACTGTAGTCAGAAATCACCCGCTTCACTTCATCATAGGTGAAGATTTCCCAGCAATCTTCCTTTTCATTGTAATGAACGGGAGAGGTTTCTCTCATCGTTTGGTACCACTTGTACGGCTGCTGCTGTCTGATTTTTGTTAAACTGGTCATTTTCATTCCTCCAAGATGTGATCAAGATTTGAAATGACCCGCCGAAGCTTACGAGTAAACCCGGCGGGCGGATATGTGAATTTACGGTCTTGTTTTGGCGGGCTGCTTCAGCATCTCACCATGCACGTTCATGATCTTTTCCTGCAGCTGCAGAAAGCTGTGTTCTGTCATTCCGTCTGCCGAATATAAAACGCCGCAAAATTCAGAAATCGTTTCCGCTGCGCTGTCTTCAGCCAATAACGTCATATGGTTGGATACCGCCACATCCATGATGGCGATGTTTGTCATATGCTCTTCCCACTGGCTCCAATAGTTGACGAAATCAGCGGATAAAATATCAGCCCTGATCGTAAAATACGGATCAAGCTCACCCAAGAAAATTCCGTTTTTATTTCGGAAATAATAGCATGTCACCCCGTTCGGGTCCGGAAGCGGCAGGAGTTCGTAATCAGTGATTTCGTAAGCGTCCTGAACATTTATATTCTGCCTGATCAGATTTTTCACCAACGCGTCCGTCTTCGTTAACCCCCGCTGTTTGGCTTTTGCGATTAATTGCTCTAAAAATATGTCTTCATGAAGATCGGCATTCAGTTCATCACGATGAATCAAGGTTTCAGAAATGCGTTCCGGATGTTGATAGATTGGTGCAAATAAAGCCATGTTCACCGTCTGCAGCATCATATTTTTATCAAATAATTCATCAGGAATGTTTATTTCCCGCGCACCCGCCGAGTCAAAGGAGTCAAGCATGACGATTGACTCAACGATTTCTCCAGCCAGCTGCAATTGCCGGGTGACTTCATAAGCGAGCATGCCCCCTAATGAATAGCCGCCTACATCGTAAGGACCCCGGGGCTGCACGGTACGTATGAGCCTAACGTAATATTCCGCCATGTTTTTAATGCCGCGGATCGGTTCCCGGTCTGTCATCCATCCTCTTGCCTGAATTCCGTAAAAAGGACGCCCGGTCCGTTCGGCAACAGGCTGGTACAGCTCCACTGCCCCCAGCGCGGAATGAAACCAGAAAATCGGTCTTCCCTTTCCCCCCGGGTTAAGACAGATCAGTTCGGGCGGTTCTTGATCATCTGTCTCTTCTGATATATCGTTTTGTTTCGTATGTTCCTCATGTACTTCCTCGGTGTCTTTTTGGACAGAACCGGTCAGATACCCGGCTAATGTTGCGATTGTCGGATATTCATAGACCAGATTTGCCGTAATAGACGCTTGATAGGTTTTATTAATGGACTGAACCCATTCCACACCGATAATAGAATCCAGCCCCATCTCAATGAATGCTTCATGCTCATCAATATCTTCCGGCTTCAGAAACAGGATGTCCGCAAGGCTTTCTTTGAGCTCTTTGCGCAAAGTGCCGTCAGAGATGCCGGCAAGGGGCGTTTCTGCTTCCGGGATTTGCGGACGTACCGCTGTTTCCTCCGCTTCAGCATACTCGGGCTTCTTTATTTGCCCCGCTATATATTCCGCAAGCTCCTTAAGCGTCGGGTGTTCATACACCTTATTGGCAGTAATCTCAGTGTGGTGCGTTTTATTTACTGTTTGTATCCATTCAACCCCGATAATGGAGTCAAGTCCCATGTCGATGAAAGGCTCATCAGCGTCAATATCTTCCGGTGACAAAAATAAAATATCTGCCAGGCTTATCCTCAATTCTTCAAGCAATGTTCTATTGTCTTCGAAAACGGCTTTTTCTGGATGCCGGACAGAAACAGTACCATCCAAAGGCTGTAACACGATCGGTTTTTGCAATGTCTCCGGTTCAAACGCTGTCATTTCGATCTCAGTTAAAGGACTCAGAGAAATCAGCCCTTCATGTTCAGGCTGCGGCGAAGACGGGAGAACGGTTTGCGTTTCAGACTTTTTCATGGCCTGGCCTGGTAAAGAACTGTTTACATCAGCCGCCCAATACCTTTCTTTTAAAAACGGGTAGGCAGGCAGCGGCGTTTTATAATATTGCCCTCCGTCAAAAAGCCGTGTAAAAGGAAGATCATACCCTCTGCAAAAAAGGTCAGCGATATGTGCCAGGCTTTCTCTGTACTGTGCTGGCGAAGACGCCGAGCGGCACTGTTCAATGCATTCCATTCCGAATGTTTTCATTCCGGCTTCTTCTGCCGGCTTCTGATCCTTCAAATTGGACACAAACACACCCGGAAGCTCTCTTTTTACAAGCCACTCCGATAATACCCGCTTCAGTTCGTCCGCACTGCTTACGATACAGGCAAACCGGTGATGTAAATGCTTTCTGCCGAGCAGGAGCGTATAACTTATATTTCCCAGATCGCTGTCTTTGTTCTTGCTGAGTGAATCCAGCAGGCGTTCTGCCTGAATTTCCAGCTGACGCTCCGTCCGCGCAGATAAAGGAATGAGGCAGGCCGGTTTTGCCGGTGACCGGCGCACGGTTTGCGGCGCCTCTTCAATCACAAGATGGGCATTTGTTCCGCTGAATCCGAATGAACTGATGGCGGCTCTGCGCGGTGCATCCGGGTTCCGTTCCCACGGTATCAGCTTGTCATTCACAAAAAACGGGCTGTCCGCAAATTGAATATGCTGATTGGCTTGGTGAAAATGCAGGGAAGCCGGAATCTGCCGATGCTTCAGCGACAGCAGGATTTTAAACAGTCCGGCCATCCCCGCGGCCGCAGCGGCATGCCCGAGATTGGTTTTCACAGAGCCGATGGCGCAATATCCTTTTTTATCCGTATAGCGGCGGAAAGCGCGCGTTAAGGCGCCGAATTCGATCGGGTCGCCCAGTGCAGTGCCCGTTCCGTGAGCTTCCACCATTTGAATGGTTTCCGGATCAATGTGAAAAGTGTCATAGACATGCCGTTCCAATCGTTCTTGAGATAGCGCGCTTGGAGCGGTGATTCCGTTTGTAGCGCCGTCCTGATTCATTGCAGAGCCTTTTATGACGCCGTACACATGATCTCCGTCACTAACGGCATCGCTAAGACGTTTCAGCACCACCGCTCCCACGCCTTCACCAGGCACGAACCCGTCCGCGCTTTGATCAAACGTATGGCAGCGTCCGGTCGGTGACAGCATATTCGCCTTATTTGACGACTGATAAAAAGCGGGAGTGGATTGAATGAAAACCCCGCCCGCCACCGCCATTTCCGTTTCTTTCGTCCAAAGCCCCTGACATGCCAAATGAATGGCTGTCAGCGAACTGGAACATGCTGTATCAACAGTGATCGCCGGACCTTGTAAATTAAGGTGATAGGCGATCCTTGCCGGAGTGACGGAATTATGATTGCCCCAAAACGCCTGCGCGGGCCCCTGCTGTTTAAAAATGGCCTGGTAATCTCCGCCGCAGGAGCCGGCATACACGCCGCATTCCCGGCCTCTTACCGAGTCTCCCGCATATCCCGCATCTTCAAGCGCTTTCCATGATTCTTCCAAAAACAGCCGCTGCTGAGGGTCCATATAGGTCGCTTCACGTCCCGATATATGAAAGAAAACGGGGTCAAAACATTCAATGTCCTCTATAAAACTGCCATACTGGCATTGGCTGTCAGAGACATCCCATCTGTCTGCTTTTTTAATCAGATCCCGTCCGGCGGCTAAGTGTTCCCAAAACTCATGGACATTCTCCGATTCAGCAAACCGCCCGCTCATCCCGATAATCGCGATCGGTTCTTTTTCAGGTAACACAGCTGCTGATTTTACTGTATCGGCCGGATCCTTTTGTTCGGGGCGGTACGTCATTTGATACGGCTCAGAAACGCTGATGACGATTTTCCCGATATTTCCGCGGTCATCCAGACAGTGATACGCTTCTTTTATGTCTTCAAAGGAAAAGATTTTTGAGATGACAGGCTGAATGACTCCCTCTTCCGCCAGCCGCTGCAGTTCCAATTGATAGTCCTTGACCCGATCCGGATTTTGAAGGGACAGCTTCCGCAAATCCACGCTGTGAAACGATTGATTGTTATGAAGGACGGACAAGTCGACTGATTTAGCGGATTTCAGCGCAGTCATGGCAATTTCGATATATCTTCCGCCCGGCGCCAGGCAATTCATTCCTTTTTGCATGGCATCACCGGCCAGGGTATTAATGACAACATCCACTCCACGGCCGCCGGTCATTCGCATGATTTCCGTTTCAAAATCTTCTTCTAAATAGCAAATGGTATTGTGGATCCCGAGCGAATGCAGATACTCAATTTTTTTCTGTGATCCGGCCGTTGCATATATTTCCGCGCCGATATGCCGGGCCATTTGCACCGCGATCAGCCCCGTTCCTCCCGTCGCGGTCTGAATTAATATTTTTTCGCCTTTTTTAAGTCCGGCTTTCCGGAAGGCGTCTATCATTGTCACCGCCACGGTAGGAAGAGCGCATGCTTCTTCAAAGGTCAGCCGGGCCGGTTTATGATAGACTTGATGTTCTTTACATGTGATGAGATTCGCCTGAGAGCCAAATTCCTCTCCCATGCCGACAATCACTTCATCACCCGGAATGACGGATGTTACATGCCTCCCTGTCTTGATCACGACGCCGCTTGCTTCGAATCCCGGAGTGAACGGATAAGGCGGCATCGTCGGATACAGCCCTCTGACACAAAGCAAGTCTCCGAAGTTTAAAGAAAAGGCGCGGACGGCTATTTGAACTTCGTCATCTTTTATCTCGGGCACTTCACTGCGGGCAATCGTCAGATCTTCAATGCCGCCCGGACGGTCAATCACAACCCGGAATATTCCCGAGTCATCGGACTTTGCGAAAGAAGGCGGCATACGTTCTTGTTTCGGTTTCTGATAACCGTTTTCCTTTCTTTCCGTCTGCAAAGGTTTTTCATTAGGCCATTCTTCCTGAAGCGCCGGGCGGATTTTCGCTCTTTCGGTCTCCAGAGACGAGGCTATGATGGTTTCGTATTCTGCCGAGATATAACCGGTCAGCAGTTTCACATGATAGTAATCAAATAAAATCGTTGTCTGCAGTGTAAGATTCAAACGCTTATTAATCTCGTTAATCACATTGACGGCCAAAATGGAATCAATGCCGTATTCAGAGAAATTCAGTTCTTCCTGAATATCCTCTTCTTTCATTTTTAATACATCGGCAATACTTGTTTTGATGACAGAGCGGACATGGGAAGCGACCGATTCCCCATCAGCCTTAACAGCTTGATGCTCCTCTGGCGCGCGGCTGCGGGAAACAGGCTGTGCGGGCTTTCGGAAAACTTCGGCCGGGGCGGCGTATGGCTTTCTGCCGTCTCTGATCCCTTGCATCCGGACGAGTCCGTCACTCTCAGCTGCGATAATCTGCTGACCTAAATCATGAGCCGTTTCAGCAGGGAAACAAACCGCTCTGTATCCTTCCGAATGCAGCACACACTCCCACGATTTTGGATATAAGCCGGGACTTCCCGGAATCCGAAGCTCAGCATCCTCATAGGACCACCAGCCGTCAAGCAGCCCGAAGGTTAAATGGGTAAAAACAGAACGATCGCTGATTTCGTTTATCAAAATCATCCCGTTGTATTTCAGGAGCGCTTTCAGACGGCGCAGTGTCAAACCGATATTTTTTGTGGCGTGAAGCACATTGGCGGCGATGACAATATCGTAAACACCCGTTTTGATATTTTGTGATTCGCAAGGCTCCTCCGCATTAAACAAGGCTGTTGTCAAATACGGCACATCAGGTCCGTATTCCTGTTCGGCATGCATTAAAAAAGCTTTAGAAACGTCCGTATAACAATATTCCGCAATCTGTTTTGCGAATGGTTTCAGTTTTGTAAACAGCATGGCGCTCGTTCCGCCCGTCCCGGCCCCTACTTCTATCAGCCTGATGCGGGCATCGGGGTGTTCTGTAAGATAAGCTTTCAGGTAAGCGGCCGCGGAATCTGCCAACACTTCATTAAAATAATCCGCAACGGGATTATGCTTATAAACACCTTCAACGAGCCGCATTGATGAATCGGGAAATACGATATCCGTAGCCGGACGTTCCCCTTTTAAAATGGAAGGCATCGCTTTTATCGTCGCCTCGGCCAATTCAGCTTGCGCAAGCTCCCCATTGGGAAGCAGGCGTTTATGGGCATTCCACTCATTCCAGACTGTGCGGCCGTCCGGGCGCTGATCCGTGAGGAGAGTGACCGTGTATCCGTCATACGTGATATACCCGTTTTCTTTTAATAGATTCAGGCTTTCTTCCAGCCATCTGCCGTATGTGCCGATCACGCCGGCGCTCCGCATGGATGCTGAAGCTGTGGTGACAGGCTCGCTGAAAAACCCGATTGACTGTAATTGGTAAAAGAGCAGTTTGCAAAGAAGGCTGTTCATATGCGCAACTCCATTTCTCGTTTTAAAGTCTCAAGCCGTTCATTCCGATCCGGATTTTGCCGCTTGACGCTTTCCATAAATGAAGGCTTCGGGCCGGATACAACCGATATTGCATCTTGATCCGTCAGCGCGGCTAAGCCGTGCGGAGCAGCTTTAATGAATGCCGCTTGGCTGAACGGTTCTGATAGTAAGACTTCCAGCGCCTCCATTGCTTCATCGGGTTCAATAGAACCGATCCCTGACGCCTCCATCCGTTTTCTGTAAGACGGGTCTGATACAACGCCCAGACTGCCCCAATATCCCCAATTCATGACTTTCACTTCACAATCAAGCAAAGAAGCGATATGGCGGGCAAAGGCGTCTTGAAATGTACACCCTGCCGCATAGTTGCTTTGCCCGGCATTTTTTGTGAAAGAATTAACGGATGAGAAAAACAGCACAAAATCAAGCGGTTCTCCCTTAAAAGCTTCGATCATTCGGACGCTCGTATTCACCTTAGCTGAAAAAGCGTTTCTGAAAGAAGCTTCATCCATATTCGCCATACTTTTGTCGGCAAGCGTTATCGCGGAATGGATGACTCCCGTTATATTGCCGTATTGCTCTCTTACGGAACGGACGGCAGCCTTAAGCGCTGCGGCATCTTGAGCATCAGCCTGTATATATTGCGGCGCGGGGCCTGATAGCGCCAGCCTGTCTATTTTGCTCTGAATCTCCTGATCCTTCGGCCGCCTGCCGATCCATATCATCCGTGCCTTGTAACGGGTGATCATGTATTTGCTCCATGCTTCTCCGATGCCGCCCGCTCCGCCGATGACAGCATAAACGCCGCCTTCTCTGTACGACATACGCGGAGCGGAACTTGTCAGCACCCGGACTGTTTTTTGCTTGTGCCAAGCTCCGTTACGGTACGCGGCAGCATTTCCGTCCGGATCTGGAGGAAGGCGCCAGATGTTTTTCATTTCAGCCGAATCACTGCCTTCTTCTGCATCAATCAGCCTGATGTCCCAGTTCGGATATTCTTTTGCCAATGAACCGATCAACCCGTGTACGCCCGCATGCTCAGGCTGCGGCAGATCACCCGGATACACGGACTGTGTCTGCCGGGTGACCGCCGTAAAGCTGATGTTTCGGTTTCCATACCCGAGTGACAGCAGCGCTTTGATGAAACGGAAACATTGAATCACCCCATTCTCCTGCTCATCAAGCATTTCCTGACTGACGGATGCGGGTGCGAAACGATCCGGCGCAATCCATAAGAAATGGCGGATATCCTGATACCCGGCTGTCAATTCACGTAATGTTTGCTCGCTTGAATGATCCGGCGTCTCCGCCAGATGGGCGCGGGGCCACATTTTTGCCGCGGCTTTTATGGTATTTCCCGGCTTTCCGATGATCAGCAATTGTTCCTGATCAACCGCTTGATTTTCTTCTATGGAAAAGAAAGTTTTGTCCCAAACAGGGGCAAGCATCGCTGTCTGAACTTCCTGCCGCTTGCTTTCGGTTTGGTTTGTCTGCCGGACAGCCCGGCAGGAGAAGCCTGTCAATCTCATACAAACAGCGCCGTTTTCATCACATAAATCAATATCCAGCGTCAGCGCTCCGTTATCTGACCGATCGCTCTGTTTGCGGACAAGCGCCCACATCGTTTTCTGAGTCGGCTGAAATATTTCTGCCTGCCTCAGGGAAAACGGCAGCATCGGAGTGTCTCCGGCAGTATCTGAACCGGCACCCAGTGACGCCTGAAACGCGGCATCTAGAAGACTCGGGTGGATGACAAACTGATCGGCGGTACTGTCTGCCGTTTCTGGCAGCGACAGCCGGGCTGCAGCGCCCCTCTCTCCGATCATCAGCTGATCAATTCCTTGATGGCTCGGCCCGTATATCATACCCGCATGCCGGAAAGCCTGATAAACCTCATCAGACGTCATAACCGATTGGCTGCACCCGGACAGCCAGCCCTCTAAGTGAACTGACGGAACCGCTGCTATCTCTCCTGATACCGCGGTGCCTTTACTGTATATAATCCGTTCTCCCCCGGGTTCTTCCGATAGGCTGTAAATCGTAAATTCAATGTCTTCATTTTCCTTAAGGATAAGGCTGATATGGACTTCTACATCCGTCCCCTTATGAACAACAGTCCTCATCCATATGAGATCTTTCAAATACAGTCCTTTACGTCCGTCCGGCACAGCGTATGCGGCACGCTCAACGGCCGCCCTGGCCATTTCGATCACGGCGGCTCCCGGGAGCACCTTCTCCCCATTGACTGTGTGGTCAGTGAAAAAGAATTCCCGTCCGGTAAAAACAGAAGTGAATTTCAGCTCCCACAGATCGGATGTGTTTTCATGAAGCAGCGGATGGATCACCGTTTTGCCGTCATCCCGTTTTGAAACCGCCTCGGCTTCATCTTGAATCCAGCATCTGACCTTTGCAAACGGATAGGCGGGAAGGCTGATTCTCCGGGGTTTTTGTCCCGAATATAACAAGTTCCAGTCCACATCGACTCCCTGCACCCACATGTTCAGCAAATGACCGTACTTTCTCTTTTTCAGCCATTTGCCCATGGCTTCCTGCAAATCTTCATCAGATTCAAACACAGCCACTGTCTCATGATTTCGCTTCGCCCGCCCCCTGTAAAGATGCGGTGCGTTTTCATTTTCCAAGTACGATCTGAGCTTGTCCTCCAGCTCCTTAAGGGAGTCCGCAATGAAAGCCAGCCGCTCATCCATCGCTTCCCGCCCCGCTTGTAAAGTGTATGCGACATCAAATAAGTCCGGCTTATCCGTATGCTTCTTTTGAAGAAAAGCAAGAAGGCGCTCCGCATATTCTGTCAGACGCTCCCCATTTTTCGCAGACAGCAGAATGACAGCCGGCTCTTGGCTGCTGATTGCTTGTTTTACAGGAGCCTCATATTCTTCAATAATGATATGCGCGTTAGAACCGCCCGCACCAAAGCTGCTGATCCCCGCCCTGAGCGGCTGTTCTGCTCCGTCTGCTGCAATCCGTTTCCAATCTGTTAATTCCCGGCAGACGGAAAACGGCCCTTCGTCAAATTGGATATTCGGATTTAAAACATCCGCATGCAAAGATGGGGCGATTTGTTTGTGCTTCATCTGCAGCAGCACTTTTGTGACAGCGGCGATGCCTGCTGCCGATTCCCCATGTCCGATATTTGATTTGACAGACCCGATGAGACATGTTTCAGGAACATCACCGAATGCATCGGTTAAAGCCCGGATTTCAATCGGATCGCCTAATTTCGTCCCTGTCCCGTGCGCTTCCACATAGCTGATCTGGCCCGGGGATACCCCCGCCTCCTGTAAAGCTTGAGAAATGACTTCGCTTTGCGCCTTGGGGTTCGGTACGGTGTAACCGCTCGCTCTCCCGCCGTGATTAATGGCAGCTCCTTTAATGACGCCGTAAATCCGATCTCCGTCTTGTACGGCGTCTTCTAAACGTTTAAGAAGCAGCACCCCGACACCTTCTGCCGGAATATAGCCGTCACCCCCGGCGCCGAAACTCCCGCAGTGTCCTTTAGATGAGATGAACTGCCCCTGGCTCAGCATGAAGTACTTGTTAGGATGAACGGTGAGATTCACTCCGCCGGCAAGCGCCGCGCGAACCCGATGATCCCGCAGATCCCGGCACGCCATGTACAATGAAGTCAGCGAACCCGAACACATCGTATCGACCGAAATGCTCGGCCCTTGAAAATCGCAAAAATAGGAGACACGGTTAGCAATGGATGAAATCCCGCCGGGGAGCCCGATATGCCGTCCTTTCACTCCCGCTTCAGCCGCGAATAACGGATATTCCTGATACATGACTCCGGCATACACACCTACCTGACGGCCCAGTTCAGGTGATGTCCTCGTATATCCCGCATCCTCCATGGCCATCCACGCATGCATCAAAAACAGCCGTTCCTGAGGATCAAGGTGTTCCGCTTCACGGGGGGAAATCTTAAAGAACTCAGGATCAAAATCGGCGATCCCGTCAATGAATCCGCCCCATTTGCTGTAGATCGCTCCCGGCGCCGTCCGGTCCTCGGAAAAGTAATGTTCCCATTTCCAGCGGTTTTTCGGAATTTCGGTAATACAATCCTTTCCTTGTTTGAGATTATCCCAAAACGCATCGATATCATCGGCCTGCGGATACTTGCCGGAAACCCCGACAATGGCAATATCCAGCGGGTTTCCTTTCGTTTTCTGACGGCTTTGATTCCCGGACGGGGCAAAAGACGCATTTTCAAGCCGATTTGGCTGAAGCACTTCTTTCACAGACGCGTTTTTCAATTCCGCCAGCTGTTCCCCGGTATGACTGAGGACTGCGGCATCAAATGAGAGAAACCCGTCTTTTTTATGTTTGATTGTATTCACCACATAGACGGTATCAGACATGACAGGTCCGTAAAGCGTCAGCCTCTCAATCATGAGCGGAACGTGAATCCGCTTTTTCAGCTGCAACTCTTCTTCACCGAGCGACATATAACAAGAATTCAATATAAGCGGGTCAAATGCAAAGTGATGCAGATCGCCTTTTTCTTTTTTTCCTGATAGGTCCAGCTGCAATAAAAAGGAGCTCTCACTCATTTTGTATCCCGCCGTTACCGTTTTCAGCATCGGGCCTATCGTGAAGTCGGCAACCGAATCGTACAGACGGGAAATAACATCCGGCGCCACCTTTTGTGCATGTGCCTTCATTTGTTCAACGTCATATGATTTTTTTACGGGTGCCTCTATACCTCTGCTTATTTCTCCTTCGGCACATGTCTTCCGGCTTTCTTTACCGGAAACAGTGCAGCTTGCGGTAAAGCGTTCGGCACTCTTTTCTGCCGAAAATGAAATGTCAATCTGTGCGGCCTCTCCCGGCTCCAGCGTGACGGGCCCGCCCGTAAAGCGGATATCTTTCAGCCCGGCGGGATACGTGCCGGGATGAGACGCTCCGGATGCTTCAAGCACAAGACACGGATACGTTACACCCATCAGTGCCGGTTTGCCGAAAACCAGATGATCCTGAAGGAATGCTTCATGTTCATAGAAAGTAAATGTCTGACTGCCTGATTGCGTTTCAGAGACCGGTGCTGCATCCGCGACAAGGCCGGGAGATTCATCTGTTCCTTTTGTTTTTATGTCTTCAAGCAGTTCGGATATGCTGCTGCATTCAAATAAAAGAGTCGGATTCATCCGCAGATCAAACGCACCTTCGATGTCTTTAATAATGGCCAGAAGCTGTGACGATTCAAGACCTAATTCAAAAAACACGGTGTGCGCATCATTTCTTGTGACAGGACGGCCTACGTATGTTGAGAAAATGCGGTATAAGGTTTCCTCCATCTGCTGAACGCCTGGTATCAGCTGCCGGTCTGTCCGCACCTTTTTGGCTGTCAGGCCGAGCAGTGAAGCAATATGCGCACCGCTGAGGTTGTAAAAGTCAATATCCATTTTCACCATTTCAGAAGGCGTGCCGGACTTTTTCGAAATCACCGCGTAACAGCGCTCCGTAACGGTTTCAGCGGCAATAAACGAATCATAATAAATCGGTAAAAACAAACCGGTGCCTGCAGCTGTCTGCAATACGCCGGAGGCCATGGCGGCACCGTCCATCAGCGCGGGATGAAAGAGAGCGCCGGGGAGATTTTCCTGGCATGAATCAGACTGCCGAATATCAAGGAAACATTCCTCTTCATTTGCATAGATCTCTCCCTCCGGCTTCATCAGCCCGTCATGCGACAGTCCGCGGCTTCTCGCGTCTTCGTAAACCGTATGCAAGGAGACTGATGGAAGCGCAACTTGTTTTTTCTCTTCCGCGTCAAGGCGCTTATCTGATGAGAAGACTCCTTCATGCACCTCCGCTGATAAGAAAACCGTCCCGGAATCCGCCCCGCAAATCGAGGCTGTCCAGAACTCCTTTTCTTTACTGAATATGACACTCACATCAAGCCGCTCTGACCGTTTCACTGATAAAGGATGATAAATGGTCACCCGTTTCAGACAGATGGAACGGAATGAAAGATCAAGGCTTTGCTTTGCCAGCTGATACAGCATATCAATATAGGCCAGACCGGGCATGACAGATTCTCCGTGAACAAGATGGTTTTTCATAATGGGATGTTCTGCCGTCAGGCGCAGATTCACTGTTTTTTTCATGGTTAGTCCCCTTTTAAAAACGTCACGTTGTCACCTGCCAAAACGAGTCTGCAGGTGCAGTGCTTGTCTCTGCTTTTTTCTCATATTTCTTTAAAAGATCCGCAATGTCTGTTTTTTCATTATTTATTTTTTCCGTTTCACTCTCCGTGCTGTTCCAGCCGCCCAAAAGCGGGTAGTGTTTTTTTCTGAATTCCGGCGGCTGAGGCGCCCGGTGATGTTCCCGCTGCCTTTCACCTCTGTATTCTTCAACGAGGATATGAGCATTTGTCCCGCCGTCAGGAAATGAACTCTGAGCTGCGACGCGGGGTTTCTTCTCTGAATGCCAATCAACGGGTTCACGATTAAAATGAATACGCGACGCTTCAAAGTCATAATGTTCAAATGGCTCAAGCGCTGATAAGAAAGGCGGAATCAGCTTATGATAGACGCTCAGCACACATCGGATGAAGCCCGCAAGACCTGAAGACAGAAGCAAATGCCCTACATTCGGTTTCACCGATCCGATCCGGCAGGGCAGAAGCGTTTTCCGGTTCAGCTGATAGACATCTGAGAGCGCCTTGATTTCCACCGAATCAACGATTGGGGAACCGCCTCCGTTCACTTCTATATATCCAATGTCTTCGGGCGACTTTTCCGCCATGTCAAGCGCAGTTTGAATGGCGTCTCTCTGCGCTCTTATATTCGGTGAACCGGGACCGAGCGTCCGGCCGTCATTGTTTACCGAGACGGCTTTTATGACGCCGTAAATACGGTCTCCGTCCCGCACCGCATCGCTCAATCGTTTGATAAAAACCGCCCCCGCTCCTTCTCCGAGCACTTCTCCCGCTGATTCACGGTCGAATATATGAAACACGCCGTTCTCATTTAAAATATGGCGCGCTCCGAATAACCGGTGCGCGGACGGAGATAAGAGCAGACTCACCGAACCGACTAAGGCCGCGTCAATCCTTCCGGCCAAAAGGGCGTCTTTTGCAAAGGACAGCCCGATCAGCCCTGAGGAACATGCTGTATCCACGACAAGGCTCGGTCCTGTGACATTCAAAAATCGTGAAATGTTGGCCGCCAAATAGTTTTGTCCCGCCCCCAAAATCGGGTTAGGCGCCTGCAGGATATGTTCCATACCGGCTGAAGGCTGCGCCCTGCCGCCGATGTACACGCCGACTTTCCGGCCCGATAAATCCTTTTGGCCGTAACCGGCATCATAAACGGAATGAACCGCTTCTTCTAATATGATCCGCGCCTGCGGGTCCATAATTGCCGCGTCTTTTTCAGAGATGCCGAAAAAGCCCGCATCAAACATGTCGATATCATCAATCCACCCCGCATAATCCTTTGCATGCGCTGTTGCATGCCAGCGCGTTGCGGGGACAGGCCGGATGGCGGTGTTTCCTTTCATCAGCAGCTCCCAAAAAGCATCCGTTCCGCCCGCCCCCGGAAAACGGCAGGACATGCCGACGACGGCAATATCGTCTTCGGTATCCGCTTTCGGCTTCATGGATGTTCTCTCTTCAGCAGCGGCGGTTAAATCAAGCTGTACGTCCCTGTCTTGAACGAAACCATTTTCTTTTGTCACAAAATCGGCTTCATGATGCGCTGCGAAATAGTCAACCATTTCTGTAATCGTTTGATATTGAAGCATTAAGGACGGTGTTAACTTTATGCTGATCCGTTTTTGCAGTGATTGAACCAATTCCGCAAAGAGTATTGAGTCAATCCCGTATTCATCAAACGGCATATCATCTTTTATCTGCTCATCCGTCATTTTCAGTTCTTCGCTGAAAACGGTGCGCACCCATTGACGAATCATGTCCTTCACCTTTTGGTCACCGGCAGTGCTTTTTTTCACGGGAGCTTCAGATTTCTTCACCTTCAGAAGATCACCAAAATCAGGCTCACTGTCTTCGGGAACACAAGGAATTCCGCAGCTTTGTCCGTTTAATATGATGTAATCTAAAAACTTCAGTCCGTCTTCGGCAGACAGCCTGGAAAGTCCTGATTTTTGATAAGCAGGTGTTTCCGGCAGGCCTTCAGCCATGCCGGTTTCTTTCCAGACGGGCCATTGAACGGCTTTAACAAACACGTTCCCTTTACCTGCTTGATGATTTGCAAAAGAGTCCATAAACGAATTAGCCATCGCGTAGTCACTTTGCCCCGCAGCAAGCGAAGGGATCAGACCCGAAACGGATGAGAACAAAATAAAAAACGACAGCGGCTCATTCTGAACAGCTTCATAGAGACCGCGAAGCCCTGTTACTTTCGGTGTGCAAACGCTTTCGATTTCAGTTTCGGTTTTGTTATAAAAAGCGGGGTGTTCTCCCATTGCGCCCGCGCAATGAAAAATGCCGGTAATCGGCCCCATCGTGCCGCTGATGCTGTCCGTCATTTTCCGGAGCCCCTTTTGATCCGTAAGAGAAACGCTGTAATAACGGATCTCCGCGCCCCGCTCGGCTAACCTCTGCATCCGCTCGGCTTTTTCCGGGAGAATGCCGTCCTTTTTCATGTCTGCCCACTCTGAGGAATCGGGAAGCGGCTCCCGCCCCATGATGACCAGTTTCCTGCAGCCGCGTGAAACGGCATGCTCCGCCGCAATTGCGCCGATCCCGCGCGATCCGCCCGTTATTAACAGCACATCATCAGACGAATAGGAAAGCTCAGGCGCCGCCGAAACATTCATACCCTGCTTCAGAAACGGCACATAACGGCGATTCAGCCTGTAGCAGCATTCACTGCCGCTTTTGGCCCGCGGCTGTAAAAATTCAGTCTCAATCTGTCTGCTTAATTCTTCTGTATGCTCAATCTCACAATCGCTATCTATCGTAAAAGAATGAATGTTGGCATACTCAGCGCCCAGCATCCGGTACAGCCCCGCCGTTTTCGCCCCTTGCATCAGAGGTTTACTTTCCTTGAAAGGCTGGAGGCGGTGTGTCACTTGGCTGAACACAGCGCCGCTATGACGGAATGATTCCAGAGCCTGCTGTAAAAAGGCAAGCTTTCCGTGTTCTATCTCTTCCTGCCGTTCATATTCCGCGTCATATGCGGTTATGTCGACGACCCCGAGTATCTGTTTGTTTTGAAGAGACTCCCGCACTCTGCCGTAAAGGTTTCGCCCCGATGCGGCGGCGTAATAATCGGCGCCGTCTTTTGCCTGATGGATGAAGCAGATCGTTTCAATATGGCCGTTTCCTTTAAAAAGAGCATCGGCCAATCGGCTCGTCTTATCAGTTGCAAGTATCATTACTGTTCCTGATAATGCTTCAGACTCCGCCGGATCTTGCTGCTTCCAGTCTTTTTGAAGAATGATCTTTTGGTTTTCCGCCGGTTCGTCTGTCTGTTTCCGGATATCCGCAGGCACAGGCACCCAATACCGCTCCTTCGCGAACGGATATACAGGAAGGCTGACCCGTTTCGGCTTCTCTCCTTCGTATAACAGGCTCCAGTCAACGGCGGCTCCTTTTGCCCACTCAGTGAGCAATCTGGAATATTGCTTGTTTTTCAGCAGCTCGGCCATTCCACTTGATGAAATATCATCTTGAGCACGTCCGCGGAAACATCCTTCAATTTCTGTTTTCCGTTCAAGCACATCCTTCAGTTTCGCTTGCAGGCCGCAAACGGATGTAACGATAAATGCCAGCCGTTCAGGCATCGCTTCTCTGCCAGCTTGAAGCGTGTAGGCCAGGTCTTTAAGGTTGACTTCTTTTTCCCGTAAAAAGCGGTCATACCGTTTGACATATTCTAATAGGCGTTCTTCATTTTTTGCCGAAAGCAGAAACAGAACCGGCTCGTCTTCCCGTATATTTACCGATTTCTTTTCAGCCTGCGGCGGCAGATATTCTTCTATGACAAAATGGGCATTGCTCCCGCTGGCACCAAAAGAACTTAAACCCGCTCTTCTCGGCTGGTCAGGATGTGACGGCCGTTCCCATTCTTCCAGCCGGTCCGCCACATAAAACGGCGTGTCCGGAAACGGAATATGGGGATTCAGCGTGTCCGCGTGCAATGACGGAAAGATTTCTCCATGCTTCAGCTGCAAAAGCACCTTTGTTAATCCGGCGATCCCGGCTGCTCCTTCTAAATGGCCGATATTTGATTTGGCAGAGCCGATGGCGCAAAACCGCTTCTTGTTTGTCCATTTGCGGAAAGCGCGGCTCAGCCCTTCAATTTCAATCGGATCACCCAGAGACGTGCCTGTTCCGTGGGCTTCAATATAACTCAATGTCTCCGGATCAATGCCGGCACTCTGAAAGGAATCTGTAATGACTTCCGCCTGTGATGCCGGATCAGGCACGGTCAAACCGGATGTTTTTCCGACATGGTTTAAAGCGGAGCCTTTTATGACGCCATATATCGGACAGCCCATTCTTTCCGCTTCTTGAACGGTTGTCAGTAACACCGCGCCGACGCCTTCTCCCGGCACATAACCGTCACCGCCGTCGGCGAAGCTTTTGCAGACGCCTTCTGAAGACAGAAATCCGGCATTCGCCAAAAACGCATATTTATGCGGGTGTGTGACCGCATTCACACCGCCGGCAATGGCGAATTCGCACTCCCCTCTTTTAATGCTTTCACATGCCAAATGTATGGATGTGAGCGAAGAAGAGCACATCGTATCAACAGCCATTGACGGCCCTGTAAAGTTCAGGCAGTGAGACACGATATTCGGAACAGAGGCAGGCGTCACGCCCATAGACAGCGGTGTGCCCCGCTGTGTGATTTCAGCGCCGAACAGCTCATAATGGCTCCAAAACACACCTGCGAATACCCCGACGCGTTTTCTCTTTTGTGAAGATGGCCCGCGCGCCGTTCTGTCCTGATAAAAACCGGCATCTTCACAAGCTTCCCAAGCCGTCTCTAAAAACAGCCGCGCCTGCGGGTCCATCATTTCAGCCTGGCGCGGAGTCAGATTGAAAAACAGCGGGTCAAAGCTGTCTATGCGATCTAAAAATCCTCCGTAACGGTAGAACTGATCTGCTTCATATGAGAAAGAATAACCTTTCCATCTGTCTTTCGGCATTGTTGTGATGCAGTCTTTCCCTGAGCGCAGATTTTGGTAAAATTCATCAATGCTTCCCGCCTGCGGGTATCTTCCCGCCAATCCGATTACCGCAATATCATGCTCTTCTGTATGTCTCTCTTGTTTTCGGCTTCTTCTCTTGACAGCTGCGTTGGATAATGAAGATCCGTTCTTGTCTCCCTTTGGACCCAATCGGCCCATGCTTTCAGTTACAGCCGGCTCTTTCCCGTATAAAATAACGGATTGCAGCTTGCCGAGTCGCAGCATATATTCAAGTGAAGCCATCCCTTCCCCGGCCGGTAGCGGGCTGGTGCCTGTTGCATCATTCATGATCTCTTTCATCAAGCTGTCAACCTGCATGCCGCCATCTTCCCAAAGCGGCCAGTTGATCGTCATAGAAGCCCCGTTCCGTTCGCCTTTTTCCGCTTTGCAATCGCGATATTTCATATATTCATCCATAAAAGCGTTCGCCGCGGCATAATCTGTCTGGCCCGCATTTCCGGCCAACGCCGAGAATGAGGAAAAAACGGCGAAAAATTCAAGCGGTTCATGCCGTGAAGCTTCGTCCGCATGAATCAGGCCGCTGATTTTCGGCAGGAACACCTGCTTCAAGTCAGAACTGTCTTTTTGGATGATAAATTGATCTTTTAAAACACCGGCGCAATGAAAAATGCCCGTCAGCCGGCCGAAAGTCTCTGTAATCTGAGCAAATGCCCGCTCTGTTTCGGCTTTATTGCCGATGTCCGCTTGAACGTAAAGAACTTCTGCTCCCAATGCTTTCAGTCTGCTGATCTTCTCAGACTGTTCCGGCGAACGGCCGATGAGTGCGAGCTTCACCTTTTCTTTTTCTGCAAGATGACGGGCAAGCAGAAATCCAAGACCGCCGAGGCCTCCTGTAATGATATATACGCCGTTTTGTTTCCAAGGAGACTGTGTCTGCCCGTCCAGTTTCTCAATACGTTCGAACAATCTGATCTGCCGCATATTGTCTTTATACCGAATGTCTGTGCAGCCTGCATAAGAGCAGTCTGCTTCTGTTCTAATGATTGCGGCCGTCTCACTTGGCAATCTCTCATTCTTGTCACAGAAGGTGATCACCTGAGTGCGAAGAACCGGATTTTCCAGATGTGCCGTTTTCAGCATAGCCCCGAGAGCGGAAGACAATGCCGCTCCATTCTCAACGGCGCATACAAGCTGAATCAATGTATGTTCTTTCGGATGGTCTGTCAGTTCCCGTTTGAGCATACGAAATATGCGCTCGGCATCTGCTCCAAACTGCTCATCTGCAGCCTCATGCTCCCTTTTCAGTTCTATCACTTCCGCTTCCGGGCAATATGTGCCGAGTTCACCGGTGAGACGGGGTCCTGCATCGGCAGCGATAATGAGATGACGGGTGTGTTTTTGCCCGTTCTGCACCGCCGTTTCCAGCGGCTGATCTTTCCAGGCGGGTTCAAAAAACAGAACCTCATCAGCAATGTCAGCATCTGATGTATGCCGTTCTTCGGCCGAATCTTTCAGCACACAGCCCGCTTCATTGATAAGGTAATCCGCAAGGCGGCGGACAGATGAATATTCAAAAAGCAGTGTCGGATAAAACTGCTGCTGAAAAGTCTGCTCTAATATCTTTACAAGCTTCAGCAAATGCGCCGAGTCAAGCCCCATATCATAAAAGCCTTTCCGCACATCAATATCCTGTGCCGGACGATTGATCAGCCTGGCGATTTCCGACTTTATGTAAGTCACCATGTTTTGTTCCGGCGTTTGCTGTTCAGACACGTCTTCTGCGGCCACAGGACTTTCGGGCTCTCCACGGCCGCTTCTGTTCTGCTTAGGCGGCTTCTCTTTGTCTATCAGATGGGTAATCATATTCGCTTGTCTGACCCTTTTTACTGTCAGTTTCTCACATTCGGCCAATACGTTCCCTGCCCTGTCGTAAATCGTGAAGTCGGCCGAATAAACATCAGGTTCGCTGGCTGATACGCCGCTTTCAGTGCGGCTGTTTTTCGCAGAATAAGTGTAAATCGTTTTCGGAAACGGCTGATACATGCAAAAACGATTGATCATAAAAGGAATATAAGGTGTGTCATTTTGCTTTTGGGCCGACAATGCAAAGGAAGAGCCGGCAAGGGTGGACGCATCTAAAAAAGCCGGATGCGCCTTAAATTTCTCCCGGAATCCTTCAGCCAAATCACTCAGAGTGAGCTCCATTAATTCTTCTTTATCCTGAAGCTGATAAACGGCCCCTTCATTTTTCATAAACTCGCCATGCTCAATATGGCTGCTTCTTGCAATTCCGTAAATGTCATGCATGTCCCATTTTCGGCTTGCGTTTTTCATGAACGCTTCAATATTCAGTTCTTTTGCCCAGGGCGTGTCTTCTTGCAAATAAAGCTGGCATTCCATATTCTCATCCCGGTTTCCGCCAAGCGGTGTGCCGTTTTTTGCTTTTTCGCTTGTGATCTCAACTTTCCAGCTGTCATGCGCCGGCGTAAAGGTGACATACAGGTGTTTATCAAACTCTTCAGATGTTACAACAGGCTGCTTAAAAATAATCTGTCTTAATTCTATAGGCCTTTCACCGAGATACCCGGCGGCGAGCCGATACAGCATATCTATTAAAGTCACGCCCGGGAGGACGCGGATTTGATGAACGCGATGATCCCGGACGATATAATTCGTATGGCTGATTTTCTGCAGGAACGTTTTGACTTGATCGGTGGCAACTGCCAATCTATCACACCTCGCTTATTTCAAACATTGCTTCTGTGCCCGCCTTATTTTCTTCCGCTTCGGACACCTGTGCTTTTTCAGGCCAATACCGCTGTTTTCGGTATACTGTCTGGCCGCCTTTCGGTTCCATGGCCGCTTTTCGCTCTTTCGGTATTCCTTCGTTGCTGACAATGATATGGGCATTATTCCCGCCCAAACCGAACGCGCTGACCCCGGCCCTGAGTATCTCTTTTTTTCCGTCCCACCGCTTCAGCTCAAGCACAGGATAAAGCGGCGAATCATTAAATTGAAAGCGGGGGTTCGGTTTATGGCAATGCAAAGTCGGCGGCAGTTCTTCATTGGCAATCGCCAGCAATACTTTGATGATTCCCGCCGCGCCCGCCGCACTCAGCAAGTGGCCGATATTGCTTTTGACGCTTCCTACACCGCAAAATTGTTTTTCATCGGAATAAGCAGACAAGACATTGGTTAATCCTTTTAATTCAATCGGGTCGCCGATCAATGTACCGGTTCCGTGCATCTCTACGTATGTCATGGTGTCCGGCTCGATTTCCGCTGATTGAACCGCCTGCTCAATCAAGTCCTGCTGCGCCCGGGGATTCGGCGTCGTCACGCCCATTGTGCTGCCGTCATTATTTATCGCAGAGCCGTCAATAACGCCGTATATTTTATCTTCATCTTCTATCGCTTTTTCGAGCGGCTTGAGCATCAGCACACCGCAGCCCTCTCCGATTCCTGTTCCGTCCGCACCGGCATCGAAAGATTTTGAACGGCCATTTGGCGATAAGATTCTCGCCGCGCTCATTGTGAGAAAAGGTTTTTCATCAAGCAAAATGTCAACCCCGCCCGCAAAGGCCGCTTCCGCTTCTCCATTTTGAATAGCCTGCACGGCCAAATGAATTGCCGTAAGCGAACTGGAGCAAGCTGTATCTACGACCAGGTTGGGCCCTGTAAAGTTATAAATGTGCGCCATGTGTGCGGTAATAAAATTTTGCCCCGCGCCAATAATCGCGTCTTTTTGCAGATATTGAAATTTCTGATGAAACGCACCTGCCCTTGCACCGGCAAAAACGCCGATACGGCGGCCCCAGAGATCCTCTTTTTGATAACCGGCATCGGCCAAAGCTTCCGCGCTCACTTCGAGCCACTGCCTTTGCAGCGGGTCTATCATCGGTGCCAGCGTTTCTGAAATATTAAAATACTCCGGGTCAAATTGATCAATATCGTGAATAAAACCGCCCCATTTACTGATGCTTTTTCCTTCTTGATATTCACCCGGCTGATAGTGTTCCCCGGTGTCCCATCTGTCCGGCGGAACTTCAGTGACGGCATCCGTTCCGCTGCGGAGATTCTTCCAAAATTCTTTTATATCCCCCGCTTTCGGAAAATGACAGGCCATGCCGATGATCGCAACCTTTCCCCGTTTCCCGGGCTTATCTGCCGTTTTTTTGCTCCGTTTCGGCATCTTCTGCAAAGGGACCTTCTCCGCGGAAACTGCTGTATCTGCCGAAAAAGCTTCCGGACAATGTGCAGCTAAATAATCCGCGAGCTGTTCAATGGTAGGATGCTCCAGAAGGACAGTCGGATCAATTGAAACGGATGGCAGTTTTTGATCGATCTTTGTCAGCACTTGCGCCAGAAAGATAGAATCCATTCCGTATTCCTGAAAAGGCACATCGATATCCATATGCGTTTCATCGATACTCAGCTCTTTTGCCAAAAGCGACCTCAGCCAAGATTGAATATCAGTCCGGTTATGTCCCCGTTTTTTGGTTTCAGGAGGTTTGGAAGCTGCTTTCATTCCTTTATGGGCGGCTGGCTTGGCGTTTTCCAGCGCTTTGATGTCCCAATCATGTTTCACTTGTGCCGGCAGCACGACAGCTCCGGGTTTTTCTCTTAAAATGTAATCAAGCATCTTGAGACCTTCTGCGTCAGAGTGCCGCAGCAATCCCGTTTGCTGATACATCCCGCTTTTTATATCCCTGCTCATGCCCGTCTCATCCCATGCCGGCCATTGTATGCTGATGATGCCGCTCTTATTGTTTTCTGCAAAATAGTCCATGTAAGAATTAGCCATCGCATAATCGCTCTGTCCCACCGCAAGAATCGGGACGGCTGCCGAGACAGATGAAAACAGGGCGAAAAATGCCGGCGCATCATCCTTTACACTCTCATACAGACTGTGAAGACCGTCTGCTTTCGGGGCGAGCACCCGCGCGATACTGTCTTTGGATTTGCGGAGAAAAGCAGGGTTTTCACGGTCCGCAATTCCCGCGCAATGCAGAATGCCTCCGACAGGTCCGAGCGTTGAGGTTACCTCTTTTATAAGCCGTCCGACGGCCTGCTTATCCGTCAGATCAACTGCTGAGACGCACACTTTTACGCCTTGTGATTCCAGCTGCCGGATAAGCTGTATTTTTTCCGAAACGACAGGGTCTGTTTGCTCAAGATCCCACTCGGTTTTCGGCGGCAGCTCCTTTCTGCCTGTCAAAAGCAGTTTCTTCACACCATACGCTGAAACGAAATGCTTGGCGCATAAAGCGCCGAGACCGCGCGTTCCTCCGGTTATCATCAGGACGGCGTCTTTTGGAAACACAGTCCGGTCTGTTTGCACGGCTTCAGGTTCAATCTGATCAGTCTGCCGAAGAACATAGCTGAAGCGCATGCCGTCCCTGCAGCAAACAGCAGACTCCGTTAAGTCTGATTCAATTTCTTGTTTAATAAAAGCGGCTGTCTGCTCCAGCGGCTCTTCAGGATCAATATCGGCGTGACAGGTGAGAATATGGCTGTATTCATGCCGCAGCATGCGATAAAGTCCCGCTTTTTCAATACCATGCATAACGGCAGCCTTATTTTTGAATGATTCAAGCCCTTTTGTAAGATAAAGCATTTTCATGTTTTCTTGTCCGCGGCCGTATTCAATCAGCTGCTGCAGCGATGCCACCCAGCTGATGTCCTGCCGCTTTTGTCGAGAGCCGCAGCCAGTGAAGTCAATAAACCCGGAATAGACGGCCGCATTCGCATCCTGTAAGAAAGAGATGAGCTGATTTTCCTGCACAATGTCAGCATCATTCAGCTGTTTTTTCACCTCGGCGGCAAGGTCTTTTGTATCCTCGGAAACGATGAGCGCTATTTTGCTGAATGGCTCGGATGAAGACACTGCCTCGCAAGGCTCCCATGTTTTCTGCAATAATACTGTTTTTTGATTCGAAAGCGGCAGCTGCTCCCGTTTCGGCACCCAATAGCGGTCTGCTCTGAACGGATAGGAGGGCAGGCTGATGCGGCGCGGCTTACTGTCCGTATACAGCTGCTCCCAATCTGTGTCAAATCCGTTTGCCCAGAGCCGCAGCACTTTCTTGTATTTCTTTTTCTCAAGCCAGGCGCTGACGAGATCAGCGGCGTCTTCATCGTCTGAGAACATGGAAATCGTGTTATTCTCGCGTTTTTTACGGCCGCTGATGATATCTTCGCTGTTTTTTCCCAACAGAAACGCGTTCAGTTTTTCAGTCAGTTCCTCTGCGGAGCCTGCAATGATTCCCAGCCTCGCTTCCATCGCATCCCGTCCGGTCTGCAGTGTGTATGCGGCATCTGCAAGATCGATATGGCGGAATGATCCGTTTTGGATAAAATCGCGAAGGAGACGCGCTCTTTCTTTCAGCCGCTCTTCATTTTTAGCCGACAAAACAAAAAGAGATGACGCTTTCTCACGGGTTTCCTGCTGTTCCGTCTCACTTCTGCCCATGTATTCTTCAATAACGATATGCGCATTGACGCCTCCGAAACCGAATGAGCTTACACCCGCCCGGCGGGGCAGGACCCGGCCGTTTTCATCACGCAGCGCTTCCCACTCCTTTGTTTCTGTCACAATGTAAAACGGGCTGTCCTTCAATTTGATATGGGGATTGATGTTCTCGCAATGCAGACTTTTGGCGAGCGTCCGATGTTTCAGCTGCATCAATACTTTGATAACGCCCGCAATGCCTGCCGCGAGCTCCAAATGTCCGATATTTGTCTTCACTGAGCCTATCCCGCAATATCCGCCCGGAGCCCCGTCTGTTTGGAAAGCTTTTTTCAATGCATTGATCTCAATCGGATCTCCGAGTGCCGTTCCTGTTCCGTGCGCTTCTATATAAGTGATGGTTGACGGGTGAATACCGGCTTTTTGATAAGCGCTTTTCAGCACATCCGTCTGAGCCTGCGGATTCGGCGCGGTAAGCGACGCTGAGCGTCCGCCGTGATTTTCCGCTGTACCGCGGATGAGGCCGTAGATGTGGTCCCTGTCACGCTCAGCCTCTGAAAGCTTTTTCAAGACAATCATGCCGGCACCTTCTCCTCTGACATAACCGTCAGCCTGATCAGAAAATGTTTTGCAGCGCCCGTCTTCACTGAGCATGCCTGCTTTTTGAAAGCCGATATGCCCTTCAGGCGTGACGATCGTGTTGACGCCCCCTGCGACCGCCATATCACAATCTCCCGTTTCAATGGCTTTTACCGCGCGGTGAATGGCGACTAAAGAGCTTGAACAAGCGGTTTCTACCGGCTCGCTCGGCCCGTGGATATCAAGAAAATAACTCATCCGGTTCGGCCCGACGGACGGCACGATTCCGGTCATCGTATACCCCTCGACAGGAAGACCCGCCTTATTGATTAAGGTTTGATATCCGCTTCCCAATGTGCCGGTGAAAATGCCGGTTTTTGTTCCGGCAATCCGTTTTGCTGAGTACCCCGCGTCTTCAATGGCTTTCCACACATACATCATTAATAGACGCTGCTGAGGATCCATCATTTCAGCTTCTTTCGGAGATATCCCGAAAAACAGCGGGTCAAACCCGGCGATTCCATCTATAAAACCGCCCCATTTTATTGACGTTTTATTTGCATCCGCTGCCGGATCGCCGTAATATTCGCGCCAATCCCAGCGATCTCGTGGAATTTCTGTAATGCAATGCTCCCCTTTTTGTAAACGAGTCCAGAATTCATCTATGTCTTTCGCCTGCGGAAAAATACCGCTGATTCCGATAATGGCTATCGGTTCAGTTTTTTCTTCTGATTTTCCTTTTACGGATACGGGCGTTTCCCGCTTGACATGAACGGCCGCCGGAGCTTCAGCTTTTCTTATTCCGGCTTTTGGAGCGGTTTTTAAACTCTCTCTTTCTAAGCCGCTGAATGCTTCTTTCCATTCAGATATCAAATAGCCGCTCAGTTTGCGCAATGTCGGAAATTCAAAGAAGATAGTCGGGCTGAGCTCAAGCTGATAAGACCGATTTAGTAGATTTGTAAATTCAGTGAAAATGATCGAATCAAATCCGTATTCCGTCAGTTCGCTGTCAGCCTCAATATCTTTCATGCTTACCTTTAAAAGATCTGATACATGCCGCTTTAGTTTCTCTTGCACCTGATCTTTCAGATCTCTTGCATCTGCCACTGCCGGAGCTTTTCCGGCGGCGCTTTGTTCTTCGCCCAGATCGAAAATATGGCTGCGAATCCGTTTTTCGTCGCCTTCTGCCACCATGACCTGGTGTTCTCCGGTGGCAAAAGCGGCGTAAAGCGCTTGGATGCCTGAGGCCGATCGCATGGCTTTCATTCCGGTCTGTTCATACATCAGCCGTTCTGTCTCTTTGTCCACGCGCATACCGCCCTCTTCCCAAAGCGGCCAGTTGACGGACAGGGTCTGCCCGCTCCGCTCGTTGTCCCGCACGAGACGGTTTCGGCGGGCTGCATAAACATCCATAAATGCGTTGGCTGCCGCATAACCGGCCTGCCCCGGATTTCCCATGCCTCCCGCCAAGGAAGAAAACAGAATGAAAAAGTCCAGCCGCACATCTTTCGCTGCTTCATCAAGATTGATAAGCCCTTTCACCTTCGGCGCCATGACGGTCTTCCGTTCGTTTTCTGTCTGGTTCAGAATGTAGTTGTCGGCGATCACGCCTGCGCCGTGAATGATCCCGTCGAGTGTTCCGTGCTCCTCCTGTATGCCGCGGACGAGGGCGGTGACCGCCGCCCTGTCTGTCACGTCAGCCGGTTGATAAAATACGCGGGCACCCGACGCTTCCAAGCGCCGTAAGCGGGCGGAGCGGTCTTCATCAAGCGCTTCCGCCCTCCCCGTTAAAACGAGGACGGCGTTTTTGACGCGGGAGGCTATTTCTTCAGCGAAAATCAGGCCGATGCCGCCCGCTCCCCCGGTGAGGAGGTAAACCCCTTCGTCTTTCCACGGAACGGCGCCGCTTTGAGGGGCCGGCAGATGACGCCAGTTTCTGACGAGACGTTTGCCGTCTTCATAACGGATTTCCGCTTGTTCAGGATGCGCCCGGTTTTCTTTCAGCTTGGCAAAAAGCGATGATGCTGACTCGTCCGGATCGGCTTGGATGACTTGGCCGTACAGCTTCGGATGTTCAAGGTGAGCCGTTTTCAGAAAAGCGGCCAGCCCTGCCAATACATTGTCTTCCCCCCTGTCGGGGACAAGAAGCTGGATCAGCGTTTTTCCCTTCTGTTTTTCTTTGATAAGACGCGTGACGATCGCTGACAGCTCCGCCGCGCAGGCGTCATAACGGTCTTCAATCGGACCTTCGCCGTCAGCCGCACATACGGCGCCGCTTATGTCCTCAGCGTTCATTCCGCCATACAGCGTCACGTATCTGAAAGACTCTTCTTGTCCGCCGCCTTCACTCGGCGGTGATTCCTGCCACTTTGGCTGAAGCAAGAGCGGTTTTTCCTCCGTGTCCTCTTCCAGAAAACGGGCGGTGAGCCCCGTCAATCGGACACATACCGCGCCGTTTTCATCACACAGCTCAATATGATAGGCGCCGGCCGCTGAGGAAAGCACCGCCCACATCGTCTCACGGCACGCAGAAAACACCTGCATATCCTGCAGGGCAAACGGCAGAAACGGCCGTCCGGACGCGGAACCGTCTGAGAGCACGAGACCGATAGAAGCCTGAAGGGCGGCGTCCAGCATGCTCGGATGCAGGATGAACGGCTCCTTTTCTTCGCGGGCGGACGGCGGAAGAGTGAGCTTTGCGAGCACTTCTCCGTTTCCGGCATAGACGGCGTCAAGCGCCTGATGAGACGGTCCGTAGGTGATGCCGAGGCTGTCGAACGCTTCATAGCACTCAGCCTTTGACATACGCCGGCCGCCGCAGCGCGCCTGAACCGCTTCCACATCGAGAACAGGAGCACGTTCCGTCTCTTCGAGCACGGCCTTTCCCTGGAAAAAGACAAGCGGCTCTTCCCCTTCGGCATACGCTTCAAAAGCGATGTCTCCGTTTTCTTCCGGCTGAAGCTTTACATGAAGCGTCACTCCTTCAGAAAGCGCCGTCACCGGACGGAGCCAAACGATCTGTTTGAGCCGGACACCCGTTTTCCCGCCGGGCAAGTCTTCAGCAGCCAGCGTAACGGCGGCCCGGGCCATTTCTAAAGCAGCCGTGCCCGGAAGCACCGGTTTTCCATTGACGATATGATCCGCAAAAAACGGTTCATGCCCTGAAAAAACAGAAGTAAAGCGCTGGGCGGTAAAGGTCGATGTATTCGCATGGAGCAGCGGGTGAAGCTTTTCACGTTCAGCTGAATTCCGGCTTTCAAGCTCTCTCTGAAGACGATCGGACGCCCAATACGTCTGCCTGGCAAACGGGTAGCCCGGCAGATTGCCGATTCGCGGCAAAGGTCCGCCATAAAGCAAGTCCCCTTCGATTTCATAACCTTGACAATAAAAATCTGCCAGCACGCATAACAGCTCCTGATACTTTCTATGGTCAGAATATGAGGCGCTGCACTTGCCGAGCACTTCTATTATGTGCTCCTGAATATGCTGACGGCCTGCAAAGTGCTGCGGTACTTTTCCCGAAAACACATAAGGATGATGTTCATTAAGCTTTGCCTGCTTCCATACATACACTGCGTCATCAGCATCTTGCACTACGATGGCGGCGCGATGGTTAAAATGATGCCGTCCTTTTAACAACGTATAGCTGAGCTGGGCCAGATCATTTTCTTTCAGTCCGCCATTTTCCGCCCAAGTGATCATATCTTCGATTTTTTCCTGAAGGGCCTCCTCTGTTTTTGCAGACAAAGTAAGTAAATATGCAGGGGCATCACGATGAGGTGAAGCATTGCGCTTATAGCTTTCCATAACGACATGGGCGTTTGTTCCGCTCATCCCGAATGCGCTGACTGCCCCCATTCGGTTTTTACCCGGCAGAGAAGGCCACGGTTTACCCGTTTTATTCACATAAAAAGGACTCTTCTCCCAGTTGATATAGCGGTTTTCCCCGCTGCAATGCAGACTGGCGGGAATCATTTCACGGGAAAACGCCTGTAAAAGACTGATCAAACTGACAATGCCTGACGCGGCAAACGTGTGGCCGATATTGGTTTTAATTGATGTGAGCGCGCAAAAAGCTTCTTCGTTTGTATAGGCAGAAAATGCGTCATAAAGCGCGTTAATTTCCACCGGATCACCGAGTTTTGTACCTGTACCGTGTGTGACGATATATTCGATATCTTCAGGGTTGATACGCCCCCGGTCATAAACGGAAGTAAGCAGCTGGGTCTGCGCGACGCCGCTCGGAGCGGTAATTCCGTTTGTTTTCCCATCATAATTGATGCCGCTCGCCCGAATCACCCCGTAAATCGGATCACCATCTTTTTCCGCCTCTCTCAGCGGCTTAAGAACAACCGCCGCGGCCGCTTCCCCCGGAACCATGCCGTCAGCCCTTTTATCAAACGCGAAGCATTTCCCGTTTTCCGACAGCATTCCGGCTTTATCTATCGTTTCAAAAAAGTCCGGGGTATTCATGATATTCACCCCGGCCGCAACAGCTGTTGTGCACTCTTTATTCTGCAGGCTTAATACCGCCTGATGGACAGAAACGAGCCCCGAAGAACATGCTGTATTTATCGCCATCACAGGACCGGATAAATTCAAGTGATAAGCCAGCCGCGCCGCCAAAATACCGTTATGATGAGACGTGACATTGCCTTTGTCCCGTGTTAAAAGGTGATAATCTCCTTCTTCCGCCCCCACAAACATACCGATCGTCTGCTGCCTGATATGACTGGCGCCGTAGCCGGCGTCCTCAAGGGCCCTCCACGCTTCCTGAAGAAGCAGCCGCTGTTTCGGATCCATCGTTTCAGCTTCCCTCGGCGATATTTCAAAAAATAAAGGGTCGAATTCGTCCGCCCCCGGTACAGCGCCGAGTTTCCATTTTGAACTTGTGAAGCCTTTTTTTGCGACCGGTGCGACAACGTCCTCTTCCTGAAACAGAATGTCCCACAGCTCGTCCGCCGTGCGCGCCTGAGGAAATCGGCCGCTCATGCCGATAATGGCAATGGAATCAGCTGCCTGACTGCCCTCGGTTCCGGCATTCAGCTTATTTCTTCCCCACTGCTTCTTTCGCTTTTCCGTTCCTCCCTTTTCAAAGACAGATTGATCTGCGGATTCAGGTTTCTTTTCTTCATAGACATGCTCCATGACGGACTTGTGTTCCGTCAGAAAATAGCGGACGACCTTCTCCAGTGTGGAATGTCCGAAAAACAGGGCCGGTGTCACTTCAATTCCGTAGTGAGCGGACAAAGAAGAGGCGAATTCCGCCAAACTGATAGAATCAAAGCCGAAATCAGCCAGATTGTCAGCGTCCGTCAGTCTGTTCTTGTCTATTTTCAAAAGCCCCGCCGCCAGTTCTTTCACATCCCAGGTTACGCATTCTTCCAGCGTGAAGCCTTTCATTTCACTCCGCCTTCCTGAAAACGGGACGTTCCTGTTTACAGAACCCGAAATCGGCCGTTCGCCTTGATCTATCTGCAGGAAGCGTTTGGCCCTCGACGGAAAACCGGCCAGGACGAGATACTGGCTGGACGGCTGGACTAACAATGTTTCAAAAGCTTCGAGTCCTTCCTCTGTGTATAAATAACGCTGTCCGCTTGATTTTAAATACATATCGGTGCTTTCCGCCGTGCCGACATGCATCCCCCCTTCTTTCCAAAGCGGCCAATTGATTGCAAGTGACTTGCCGCTTCTGAGTCCGAGGCTCACAAGTTTATCCCGATGACGGACAAAAGCCATTTGGAAGCGGTTCCCCGTCGCGTAGTCACAAGAACCGAAGTCTCCTAAAATCGCTGAAGAAGAAGAGAAACAACAGAAGAAGTCAAGCGGCTCCCGTGACAGAACCTGATCTAACACCGCAGTGCCGTCCGCTTTTGGCGATAAGACTTGCTGAAAGGTTTGCAGATCTTTCTCCAGAATGCTTTCAGTGCCTTGAAGACCTGCAGCGTGAATGACACCGTGAATCGGCCCGCATCCTTTCTCTTTCGCTTCTTGCAAACCTTTCTCCATCTGAGCTTGATCTGCGGCATCCGCCTGCACGTAAAACACCTTGGCGCCCGATTCTTCCAATCTCTTTATCTTGTTCAGCACCGGGCCGCCTGCCGCTGATCTCCCCGTCAAAATGAGCGTAACCGGTCCTTTTTCAGCAAAATATCCGGCAAATAACAAGCCTAAACCCCCGCATCCGCCGGTAATCAAGTACGTTTTCCCGCTTTTTATCACACGCTTCTCAACAGGGGCAATATCCGTCTGCTTCATTTCCATGACGTGACGGATTTCCCCACTGTACATGACACTGCGGAACGACTCGCTGTGAAGTTCTTCACATACGTTATGGATCAGTTTTTCTAACGGTCCTTTTTGTCCAAAATAAACCGCGGCCGTATCCGTCTCCGGCAAGATCAGTTTCAGCGACCGTTCCAGCCCGATCCATGACTCGGCGTAACTGATATCGGTATCAATCCCGCACTGAGCGGAAAGAAGGATTCGCCTCGGTTTAGAACGCAAAGAAGCAGCTGCGCGGATCACATGATACAGAATAGAATAGTCTTTCACGACCTTTTCATCTTCAAGCGGCCATCCATATAAAACGGCATCCGCTTTGCCTGCAGCCGTTTCAATATGCCGAAACGTTTCTTGATATGCTTGTCCGTCAGTGATTTTAATTTGATAATGCGTGTTTGAAAGCTTTTGAGTTTTCTCACCCTGTGAAATAAAAAACACGCCGGCTCCCGGATAAAGGGATTGTAAAGACCGATAAGCATGCATTCTGGCAGCTTCTTCCGTAAGAAAACAGATGACCGTTTTCAGCTCTTCATGAATGGATTTCATCAGAGGCTGCTGCGTCCACCTTTCCTCAAATATCATCATCTCGGATTGTTCCTCTTGCCCGTGATCCTGCTGAGACGGGTGTCTCATTCTTATCCCTTTGATTTCTGCGCAGACAGTGCCGGTTTCGTCACAAAATTGAATGTCACAGCCGGTTTGATTCTTTTTATTCATATACATCCACATGCCGGATGAGCACGGACGCATGACGCGCAGTTCTTCAACCGCTTCAGGCACGATATGGACTGACGGCTCCGTTTTTGCCAGGACATGAAAAGCTGCGTCCAGAAATTCCGGCGGCAGATGATATCCCGGATTACGGACGCTTTCATCTGTGAGAGCAAGCTTCGCCCAAACCGCATTTTCTCCCGCATAAAGCTTTTCAACGGTGCGGAACTCCTTACTGATCGTTACACCTGATGTGCCTGGTGTTTCATAATCAAATGACAGCGGGCGGCAGTCTTTTTGTAAGGAGGCAATATCCAGCACGCGGGATGGCTGTATGTTCCCTTGTCCGATGATTCCATAATGATGCAGCTTCTCTTCGTCACTGTATATTTCATAACGGATGCCTTCCTCGTCTTCAGACAGAAGGGAGAGATTGACGCCCGCACCGTGATGTCCGCCGGTAATCGGGTCAGTCCATGCCGCCGTTCGGATCCATATCTCTTTTTCTTCAGAGCTGTCCGCCGCATGATGATAAGCCGCAAGCGCCATTTCTAAATAAACGGCTGCCGACAGAACCCGCTCCCCTCTCACATCGTGGAAAACGTGTTCCCGGCCTGTAAAAGAAGTATGATAGCTTTGCTCCGCCAAGGTTGACGTATTTTCATGCAGAAAAGGATGCACATATTCAGTTGTTCCTGTTTTTGGTTCTTCCCGCTTCATCCAGTAGCTTTCTTTTGCAAATGGATAAGACGGCAGACTGATACGATGCGGCAGCGCACCTTTATATAAAGATGCCCAATCGACGGGCGTCCCGTGAACCCAGGCATTCAAAAGACTGTCAAATTGACGTTTTTCCGTCCAATCACTGACTGTGCCTGCCGTCTTTGTGACAGCACTATCACCCCGGCCTGTAAACACCCCGCTTACGGAACCGGCATGATTCAGAAAAGCAGTCAGCTTCTGTTCCAATTCAGAAACAGAGCCCACTGTCATCGCCAGCCGTTCTTCCATCGGGACCCTGCCGACTTGAAGGGTAAATGCCGCGTCAAGCAGGTTCGCATCTGTAATTGTTCCGTTTCCGGCGGCATCCGACAGCAACAGAGCCCGCTCGCGCAAGCGGTCTTTATCTTTTGCCGATAAAACAAAAAGTGCCGGACGGCCGGTGTCTGCCGAAGTCATTTCAGCCGGTTCATACTCTTCTATCAGCAGGTGGGCATTTGCACCGCCCGCTCCGAAAGAAGATGTACCCGCGAGTCTCGGATATTCCCGTGTTACTCCTTCAGATTCTATGACCGGCCGTCTCCATTCCGCCGTTTCCTGCTGCACGATAAAAGGAGAAGTTTCAAAATCAATTTCCGGGTTCAGCTGCTCAGAATGCAGCGATGGCACCAGATATCCGTGTTTCATCTGAAGAAGAATTTTGGTGACCGCAGCAATGCCCGCCGCACTTTCCAGGTGTCCGATATTGGATTTAACAGAACCGATGGAACAAAATTGGTTTGCATCCGTGTAGCGTCGGAAAGCCTTGGTTAACCCTGCGATTTCAATCGGATCTCCCAAGGAAGTGCCGGTGCCGTGGGCTTCCAGATAGCTGATTGCTCTCGGGTCAATCCCTGCCCGCTCCATCGCCTCTGCGATCACTTCTCCTTGTGCATTCGGATTCGGAACGGTGAACCCGTTCGTTTTGCCGCCGGCGTTCAGAGCGCTTCCTTTAATGACACCGTATATATGATCATGATCTTCAACAGCCTTTTTCAACGGCTTTAACACGATACAGCCGACGCCCTCTCCGTCAACAAACCCGTCAGCCTTATCACCGAACGCTTTGCACGCGTTTGACGGTGACAGCATTCTCATAGAAGAAAGTCCGATATAATGAACCGGATCTGTAATCAGGTTTACGCCGCCGGCAATCGCACATTCAGATGCACCTGTTCTGATGCTTTCTGCGGCGAGATGAATGGCGGTTAAGGATGAGGAGCATGCGGTATCGACCGCGATGCTCGGACCGTGAAAATCAAACACATAGGATACGCGGTTCGGGATAAAGTGGTAGTGGGCCCCTGTCGGATAATTGCCGTTCATGACACCCGCAAAGACACCAACCTTTTTACCGGCGCATAGTGAATCAGGGGTATACCCGGCATCCTCAAGGGCCGCATAAGCGGTTTCCAGAAACAGTCTCTCCTGCGGGTCCATGCGCTCCGCTTCTTTCGGGGAGATTTTAAAAAACAGCGGATCAAATTTATCAATGTCTGTTAAAAAGCCGCCCCACTTTGTATACATCCGGCCTTCCTTACCTTTTGTCTCATCATAGTAGTCCCGCCAATCCCAGCGGTCTTTCGGAATTTCGGTGATTCCGTGTTCACCGGTCTTTAACCGTTCCCAGAACTCATTAACATTTTCAGCTCCGGGATACTTCCCGGCAAGACCGACAATTGCCACTTCAAGGTGTTTTGACGGCGGTTCGGAAGCGGGCGGCGCTTTTTCAGAAAAAGATGCCGCTTGGCGCTTCGCCAATCCGGCGCTTTTTTTGCGGCTTTGCTTTTTCTGTAAAGTGTGCGGCGTCTTTTCAGCTTCTTTATTTGTCTTGAAAATCCCGGCCATATCTTCCTGTCTTGAGCTGACGAGATATTCCGCCAATCCGCCGATTGTCGGATACTCGAATAACAATGTGCTGCTGATATCAGGAACGTCTTCCCGCACGCGGTTGGTCAGCTGTACGATTAAGATGGAATCGATTCCGTATTCTTCAAGGGGCGTATGGGCTTGAACGTCCTCAATCGGCATCTTTAAGATGACGCTGACGATCTGTTTCAGGTACTCTGTGCTTTTTTCAAGCAAAGAGCCGGATGATACCGCTTCAGTATGAGGGAGTTCTTCAGAAAATCGCGCATGCAGTTCGCGCTCCTTCGTTTCAGCCAAGTATGCGGCAAGCTCTTCTATCGTCCGGTATTCAAAAAACAGCGTGCTGCTGATATCAGGGACGAGATCCCGCAGCTCATTCGTCAGCTGAACGATCAGAATAGAGTCAATGCCGTATTCATCCAGAGGAGCCAGCGGGTTTATCTCTTCTGCCGGCATTTTTAATACTTTTGCCGCAGCCCTTATCAGAAAAGCCGCTGTCTTTTCCGAAAGCCCCTCTCCCGCTTGTTTGATGGGGAGCTGACGATCAGAGGATGTTCGCGGTACGTTTGATTGGCGCTTTTGCGCGGTGTAAACTGCTTCCCTGCTCTGCCTGATGACTCCGTTGCTTTTCGCCGTGATAATCTGCTGGGTGTGCAGACGTTCGTTTTCAGCCGGAAATTGAATGGAATGAAAGCCTTCAGCCATTAAAACGGATTTCCATGTTTCCGGATAAAGGCCGGGGCACCCCGGAATCCGCAGCGCCTCGTCTTCGTACAGCCACCAGCCCTCTAACAAGCCGAATGTAACATGTGTAAACGGCGTATGCCCGCCCAGTTCATTAACAAGCAGCAAACCCTCCTTTTTCAATACGGCTTTTGCCGTCCGTAATGTTTTCCGGATATTTTTGGTGGCATGCAGCACGTTTGCGGCAATAGCGATATCGTAGGTTCTCAGATGTAATCCCTGGCCCGCCGCAGGCTGCTCCACATTAAACAGCTGATACGTCAAATACGGATTGTCCGCGCCGTATTCCTTTTCGGCATGCATTAAAAAAGCTTTTGACAAGTCGGTATAACAGTATTCCTGAATATGGTTTTGATAGGGGCGGAGCTTTTTAAACAGTGTGCTGCTCGTTCCGCCGGTGCCCGCTCCGATCTCCAGCAGACGGATGTTTGCCTCAGGATTGTTTTTAATTACATTTTCCACATAAATACACGCTTCATTTGCCAGCACATCGTTGTAATAATCAGCGAGAATGTTATGCTTATAGATTCCTTCAACAAGCTCCATTGAAGAATCGGGAAACATCACGTCAGTGGCTTTTATTTTGCCTGTTAAAATGTCAGGCAAAGCTTGAATGACGGTATGCGCCAGCAGTGCCTGCGCTTTCATATCCGGATCTTTCAGCCATTCGTTTTTCTTCTTATGCCACTCTTCCCAAACCGCGGCCGTTTCACCGCTTTTAAAATCGCTGTCTAAAAGACGGATACTTTCTTCCAGCCAGCGCTCATATAAAGGCAGACAGGAAGCCGCCGGCGCTTCGCCGGTCAGACCCATTGAACGCAGCGTCACCCGCAATACTTGCAGCAAAAGCCGATTCAATTCTTTCATTTGATTGCTTATTTCTGTTCTTAAGGATAACTGTGTACGGTCTTTTTGTTTGTCTCCCTTACCCAAAACCTTATCCTCCTAAGAAAATTAAATTTGCTCCGTCATTTTGACAGGCAATCAGATAGTCACAAATTCATGAGGGTTCATTCCCTCGATCGGAATCGGCTTGGTCAGCTTCATCAGCCCCATGCGGGAGATCGGCTGCGTCAGCAGAGTTTCCAGCGCCTGCATCCCTTCCGCCCGGCTGATCAGCCCGAGACCGATTGCACTCAGTCTGTCAAACTCTTCAGAAATGTGATTGTCAGCCCGCTCCCAATACCCCCAGTTCATCACTTTGACCGGGCATGACAGCCGTCCGGAAAGCTCATGGGCAAATGCGTCTTTAAATGCGCACCCCGCCGCATAATGACTTTGATTCGGATTCTTAATATATGAAATAACCGAAGAGAAAAAGAGAATAAAGTCCAAAGACTCTTTCGCAAATACTTCGGCAATGTTGACGGAAATATCCACTTTCGCCGCAAGGCCGGCGTGAAACTGTGATTCTTCCATATCTTTTACGCTTTCATTCGCAAATACCATCGCTGAATGAACGACGCCGCTGATGGTGCCGTATGTGTTTTTAATCTGTTCATAGGCGCGCTGAAGCGATGGAAGATCAGAAGCATCTGCGGCTATATATTCGGGAGCCGGGCCTGATGGCCGGTACCGGTCTATTTTTTGGCGTATCCGGCTGTCCAGCGGCCGCCTCCCGATCCAGACGACTCGGGCTTTATACGTCGTCACTATATAATCTGTCCAAACCTCGCCGATGCCACCCGCACCGCCGATGATGACATATACGCCTCCATAGCGGTAAGGAACACTTTCAGACGGCCCGCTTTGGACCGGAAGCAATTGAGGCCGGTACCATTCCTGATGTCTGCGCACCCATGCTTTACCCGTACGGTCGCGGGGCAGGCTGAATATGTCTTCTGCGGGGAAACCCCCCCCCGTCTTCAAGATCGGCCAGACGGATGTGCCAGCTCGGATGTTCTTTTGCGAGAGACCCGACGAAACCGTGCACACCGGAATGAGCGGGACGCACCTCATCATATTGGGTGATAGGCTGTGCTTGGTGCGTAATCACCGTCATCCCGAGCTGCTCTTTTCCATACCCGAGACCGATAAGAGCTTTGGCCGCTCTGAAAATTTGCAGCACCCCGCTTTTTTGATCATGGCTGTCAGAATCAGCCGGCTGAGGGGCAAACCAGATCATATGCTGAATCTCACCGAGACGGCGGAGCCGATCGGATATCACTTCAACGGAAGCACTTTGGCCGATATCAAATCGCACAGCTTTAGGAAACAATCGTAAAACCGCGTCCGCCTGCCCGTCTGTACCGCCTATGATGACAGCTTTTGCTTCAGAAATGGGGAAGCCGGTTTGGTTGTCTATCGGTTCCGCGTCCCATACCTGCATCAGTTTGACGGCTCCGGTAAGGTTACCCGGCAGATCGTATTGCTTATTATCGGTTACGGCCGGCGCACTTTCGGCCATCCGGGCAGAAAATCCTTTTATCCTTACACACACATTGCCGCGTTCATCACATATATCAATGTCCATTCTTCGCACGGCCGGTGTTTCATGCGTCACAAACACGGCCGCCCACATGTTTGGACTGCACGGATGAAAAACGGTCAGTTCATGTAATTCAAAAGGCATTAACGGCTGCTCCGGATAACCCGCTTGATCTTCATTCATAACGCCGATGGCCGCCTGAAAAGCGGAATCAATCAGACTCGGATGGAGCACAAACTGTTCGGCTTCATCAGAAACGGAAGCAGGGAGCACCAATTTAGCCAAGGCTTCTTTTTCCCCGCAATAAATGTGATCAATTCCTTGATGTGAAGGTCCGTATACAATTTCCGCCTTTGCAAACGCCGCATAGCAGTCTTCTTTTGACAGCACTTTTTTGCGGCAGCGCGCTTTCAGCTGTTCAATATGCAAAAACGGCGCCTCAGACAGCGGCTCAATCACAGCACTGCCTTCACAATAAATGTCTGAATCATTTTCATTGCTGTACACTTGAAATGAAACATTGCCGTTATCCTCCAAGGAAAGCCCTGTCGTCATACCCAGCGGCTCTTTTTTATGAACGGCCTGGCGTATCCAGCTGATATACCGCAGCGAAATGCCGGTTTTAGCCGTGTATTCAGCGGCTAACGGCGCGGCAGCCAGTTCAGCCGCGGCTCTCGCCATTTCAAGATAAGCCGCCCCGGGGAGAACACGCTTGTTTCGGACGATATGATCGGCTAAGAAGAATTCATCTCCGTTCAGTATCGTACTGAATTTTTGTTCTAACAAATCTGATGTATTGCGGTGAAGCAGCGGGTGAAGCCTGCTTTCTGTCTTTACGGAAGTGACGGGATGATCGGGCTCCGGTATCCAATATCGTTCCTTTGCAAAAGGGTACGTCGGCAGACTCATCCTGCGCGGTTTCTCCTCCTGATACAGCCGCGTCCAGTCTATCTCAAACCCTTTTGACCACAGCTCCGCAAGTTTTTTGTAAGTGCCGCTGTCCATCCATTTTCGGATCAGCTCCTCCGTATCCTGATCATCATTCAGGAAACCCCTGATTTCCGTTCCGCTATCAGACCGCCCTTGAAAGCATTCGTCAATCTGCCGTTTTCGTTCTGTAAATTCGGTTAATTTCCTGATCAGGTCCGCTTGATCGTTCACTAAAAAAACAAGCCGTTCTTCCATTGCCAGCCGTCCCGTTTGCAGCGTATACGCCAGTGACCGCAGGGAAAAAGATTCATCAGGCTGCTTATCTAAGCCGGACTGGCCGAAAAGACCGAAAAGAATATCCTTATGTTTCTCATCGTTTGTAAGACATTCTGCTAAAGTCCGGACGGAAGTATGCTGTATGAGATCAGTCATGTCTATTGCCAGCCCGTATTGATCCGTCATCAGCTCAGAAAACTGTGTCAGCTGCATGACATCCAAGCCGAATTCCTTCCAATCCTGTTCGCCATCTACCGAGCCGGCCTCTACATGCAGAACATCCGCCAGAACACTGCGCAACGCATTTTCCAGCTGATTTTGCATTGTAACTCTTTTGTCATGAAGCGGCCCGCTTCCTTCAAGCGCTTTATCTTTGAGAAACATCAGCAGCCGGGCAGCGTATTCCTTCAGCCGCTCCGGATTTTTCGCTGATAGAGGCACGATATACGGTCTCTCTTGATTCTCCGTAATGCCGGGGTTTTTGGGCCTGTACTCTTCTAAAATGAGATGAACGTTTGAACCCGTCGCCCCGAATGAACTGATGCCTGCGCGTCTCGGACAGGAATGTTCACGGCCGTTCTCTGTATACACCGGCTTTTTCCATGACTCGGTTTTTTGCTGCACGTAAAATGGCGAGTCCTCTAAACGGAGATACGGATTAATCGTCTCTGAGTGCAAAGAAGGGACAAGCGTTTTGTGAAACAGCTGCAAAACCGTTTTATGAAGCCCGCTGATCCCGGCGGCTGATTCCGCATGTCCGATATTCGATTTAACGGAACCGATCGCACAAAATTGCCGATCCTCCGTAAACGTGCGGTAAGCTTTAACAAGACCTTGTATTTCAATCGGATCTCCTAAAGAAGTTCCGGTTCCATGCGCTTCCACATAAGAAATCGTCCGGGGATCAATCCCCGTCTTTTCAAGGCATTCGGCTATCATATCCCCCTGCGCCACGGGGCTCGGCACGGTAATCCCGCTGACGGTTCCCACGTGATTGACGGCGCTGCCTTTTATCACCGCATAAATATGATCCTTATCTTCTTCGGCTTTGTGGAGCGGCTTCAGCAGCACGGCCCCGATGCCGTCAGCTGAGACATAGCCTGTGCCGCCTTCGCCGAACGTGCGGCACAGCCCGTCACTCGAATGCATATCCATTAAGCCGTATGTGATATATTTTGTCGGGTGCAATGATAAATTGACGCCTCCGGCAAGAGCTGCTTCACATTCACCGCGTCTCAGACTTTCCGCCGCCATATGGACGGCCGTCAAAGATGACGAACACACCGTGTCAACCGCCATGCTCGGCCCGTGAAAATTGCAAAAATATGAAACACGGTTTGCGATCGGCGCATAGTTCAAGGGATAAGGAAAGACCAGCCCTTTCGCCGCAGCTTCAGCGCCGGCGAGAGAATAATCCATATGCATCACCCCGGCAAACACACCGACGTTCATTCTCTTATTCGGCCCTTTCGGCTGAACGATTGTTTCCGGGGTGTAGCCCGCATCCTCAATCGTTTCCCAGCATGTTTCCAAAAACAATCGTTCTTGCGGATCTTTAGCTTCTGCCTCCCGCGGAGAAATCCGGAAAAATTTCGCATCAAAACAATCCGGATCGTCTATAAAACCGCCCCATTTGGAAATCGGCTTGCCGGACGGCGATCGCAAATGCTCATATTTCCTCGTATCCCAGCGGGAACGAGGCACTTCCGTTACGCTGTTTTCTCCATTTTTTAAATTTGTCCAAAATTCACGAAGATTTTTGGCGCCGGGGTACCGTCCCGCCATCCCGACGATCGCAATATCTCCATTCTGCGTTCCGGCTGATGCCGACTTTTTCACGCGGATTTGGGTCGTCCTCTTTTTTTCCCGGGGCAAAGGCTCAGCACTTGAATGTCCGCTTTGAGCATGGCCGAAACCGGCTCCGTAATGTTCGCACAAATATCCCGCCAATTCCGCGATTGTCGTGTATTCAAATAACAGCGTCGGCAGTAGCTGCGTTCCGATTTTTTGTTCAATTTCCTTCACCATGTCCAACAGCCCCGGAGAATCCAGCCCCATTTCATAGTAGCCGATATCCGGGTCAATCTCTTTCACAGGTTTGTTCAATCGGGCGGCAAGCAATTCTTTTAAATAAAGGATGCACTGTTCAGTAAGGCCGGCGGAAGCCTCCGCACGGCGGGGCTCAGAAGGCGCCGGTTCCGCTTGCGGAGCCGGGACGGCATTCCGCCCGTCAGGTTCTTTCTTTTGCCGTTTCTGATTGATCAGTTCCGGGTCCCTCACCAGTTTATTGGCGAAGTTTTTCAGTTCGCCGACTTTTCTGCCTTCCTCATTGAAAAACTCCATTGTCACGTAAACGAGATCTTTCTTACGGGTGACGGATTCTTTTTTTATCTTGGTGATACATGTTGTCTGCAGCAATTCGGCGCAATAAAACGATTCATAAAACAGCGGCAGAAATAATTGCCCCTCCTTCCTCGTCAAAGGAGCGAGGTATACATTGGAGCCGATGCTGCTCGCATCTATCAATGCGGGATGAAACATCGCCTCTTCTGCATGTTCAAGCTGATCCTTTTGCACCGACAGATCAATATAAATCTCTTTTTCAGTTTGGTAGACGCTTCCGCAGCCTTTCATCATTCCTGAATGAACCAGTTCTTGATCCCTGCATTCCGCGTAAATGTCCTCAAGCGGTATTTCTGCCGCCGTTTGTTTTACGGCATCCATCCGGACGCTCTCTTGGAAGCCGGCGGGCTTGACGGAATGCATTTGCGCCGCGGCATATACCTTTGTCTCTGCTGCTTCGTCACCTTGTTTTTGCCCTTTCACCTCTACCTTCCACTGCTCTTCGCCGTTCTCTGTACAGTCAACGGAAAGCAGGATTGATTCTCCCTGTTCAGGAGCTAAAGGGTGAAAAATCGATAAGTGCCTGAGTTCAAGGCCGGCATGAAAAAAACCGTTTTCTCTGAAAGTCTGATAGATCAGGTCAATATAAGCCAGACCCGGCAGCAGTTCCTTTCCATAGGCTTTATGATGTTTCAGAACGGGATGCTGATTGTTAATAAGAAGCTGCTCTTGCATATGAACTTCCTCCATATCGACGTTCAATTTTCAGCGCAATCAGTAAGTCTTCATTTGTTTCCAAAACGTATTCGGACGGGACTTATGTGCGTTTTCATGCAGGCTTTCGGCTTTGTCCGGACGAATGGGCCGGCGTTTTAATTCCTGTCTCGGCAAAGGCTTTCTGACCGGGGTATACGCCTCTTGCTCCCAGGCTTCCACTATGACATGGGCATTCGTCCCTCCGTCAGCGAAGCTGCTGACGGCGGCAATCCGCGGTGAATCCGTCCATTCACGCAGCGCGTGCGAAAAATAAAACGGCGAGGCGGACAGATCGTAATGCGTCATCGGCTCTTTGCCGGAAAGGAAAGGCACACGTTTTCGGCGCGAGAGCATAAGCACTGTTTTAATGAAACCGGCAATCCCTTCAGCACATAACGGGTGTCCGATATTCGGCTTCATCGACCCCAATTCGCAAGGCGCGCTGTTTTGCATACGGTATACCGCTTCAATCGCCCTCAGCTCCAAAAGATCCGTTACTTCAGAGCCAGAACCGTTTGCTTCAATGTAGCTGATATCCTCCGCTTTTCTGCCGCTTTTGGCAAGCGCCTTGGCCATCACTTCTTTCTGCGCCTGTATATTCGGTGTGGCAGGCCCCGCGGTTCTGCCGTCATTGTTTACGGAAATGCCTTTAATGACCGCATGAATCCGGTCCCCGTCTTTTACAGCCTGGGCCGCTGTTTTTAAATACACCATTCCGACGCCTTCTCCCAATACGATGCCGCCGGTGCGGCGGTCAAAAATATGAAACGCAGGCTCTTCACTTAACAAATTGCGGAGTTCGAACATCCGGTGGGTTTGACCGGATTCCAGCAGACTGACTCCCCCGACCACCGCTGAGTCGATTTCACCGCAAGAAAGCGCCTGTATCGCCATATTCATACCGACAAGCGCTGAAGAACAGGCCGTATCCAAAACAAGACTCGGCCCCTTCAAATCAAAGAACTGAGAAAGATTGGCCGCTAAGTAATTCGGGCCGGCGGCGACTATCGGATTTTTTGCATGCTTCAGACGGTTTTCGTCAGGCATACTGCCCCCGCGTCCTCCTAAATAGACACCGGCTGACCTGCCTTTCATTTCTTGTAACGAGTAACCGCTGTCTCTGAACAGATGAAGCGCCTCTTCTAATAAAAGAAAGGACTGGATATCCATTGCCTTGATGTCTTCTTCGGGAATAAGGAAAAACTCCGGGTCAAAATGCGTTACATTTTTTAAAAGGCCCGCATAATCCGCCTTCTCCGTTTTCCAGCGCTCTTTCGGCACCCTTTGAATGGCTGACGTTCCTTCAGACAGCAGCTTCCAATAAGCTTCAATTGATTCAGCTCCCGGAAAACGGCAGGACATTCCGACAACAGCGATATCTTGCGCCGCTGCACCGCCAGAAGGCTGAATGACAGCGGCTGCCGTTTGTTTGGGAACGTCCGGGATTACAGGCTGAACCGGTTTTGAAACGGCAGCTTTGATTTCCGGATATGCTGTTTCAAGCCATCCGGCCAGCGCAGCAACCGTAGGGTATTCATACAGCACCGCCGGGTCAAGGTCAGCTTTGATCCTCTTTCCGATCGCTCTGGACACTTGGGCAAGCATGATGGAATCGGCTCCGTAATCTTGAAACGGTGTATCAGATTCAAATCTTGACGGCTCCAGTCTTAATTCCCGGCAGCAAATGCCCGTCAGCCACTCCTCAACGCTTTCTGTATCGGCCTGTTCCTGCTTCTTTGTTTCGGTAAGGCCGGATGAAAGCAGCAGACGGCCAGGCTCCCATTTTTCCGGGTGAATGACGGCCGGCATAATAACAGACCCGCAATCGCCTGCCATAATGGCATCAAACAGGCTCAGCCCTTCTCTGTCAGTGATGCTCTTTAAACCGCTTTTCAGATAGGCCCGGCTTTTTGATTCGCCCATACCCGTTTCTTTCCAGCTCGGCCATTGGATGCTCAGCACCGGAAAACCTTTTGCGGCCGCAAAATAATCCATATAGGCGTTAGCCATGGCATAATCGCTTTGTCCCGCTCCTAATTCCGGCATCACGCCGGACACTGAAGAAAACAGCGCAAAAAACCGGAGAGGCTCCTTGTGCAGCGCTTGATACAAAAGGTCCAGTCCGTCTGTTTTAGGCTCAAGTACGGTCATCATCTGTTCTCTTGTTTTGCGGATAAAGGCCGGATGATCGAGATCTACGGCTCCCGCTGCGTGTATCACGCCTCCTATCGGCCCCATCTTCTCTTTCACCCGGCTGACGGCCTGCTCATATTCAGGGCCGGAAGATACAGACAGCACTTCCGTTCGGACACCTTTTTGTTCGAGCTCTCTGATTCTTCTCACTTTATCGGAAAACGGGGAATTCCGTTTGACATGATCATCCCACTCCGCTTTCGGAGGCATTGTTTCTTTTCCGGTAAGCACGAGTTTCGTGACTCCATAACGTTCGGCAAAATGCCGGGCGAATAAATATCCGAGTCCCCGGGTCCCTCCGGTGATCCAAAGCACATGGTCTTTCGGAAATGAAAATTCTTTTTCTGCTAAGCTGTTTGTTTCCTTTAACCGCGCGTGATAGCGCACACCGTTTTGGTAACACACTTCGATGTCTTCAGAATCGCGAAAAAACTCCTCTGCGATCTGGTTTGCCAGCTCAGGATCTTCGGCAGTCCGTTCTGCATCCATATGCCGCGAGCGAATATCCTTATACTCACTTTGGAGCATCCGGTACAATCCGGCCTTTTTTGCACCTGAGAGATTTATCGTTTCATTTGCAAAAGGCTCAAGCCCCTTTGTCACACAAAGCAGCTGAAGCTTTCGGCCGCGGTTTCTGTTGTCAATGAGAGACTGCAGACGATGAATCCAGCTGTCATCATGATTGATTTCCGTCCCGCATCCCGTCACATCAATCAGACCGCCAAACCGGGCCGCGTCCCCGGATATTTCCGGTGACGCAGCGTCAATGATTTCAGACTCGGGGAAATAACGGGACAGCTCAACGGCCAAATTGCCTGTCTGGTGATCGGCGGCTATTCCGATGACGCCCGGCACTTCCTTAACCGGAACACTGCTGCTTTCTGCCCAGCTTTTCTGTAAAAAGCGGGTTTCACGCAATGTTTCAGAATGTGTTTCAGCACCGCGAACATTGTCCGGGGCTGCATCGTCCGGCCAATACCGATCCTTTATAAATGGATAACCGGGAAGGCTGATGCGGTTCGGCAGGCTGCCGTTATAAAGCTCTGACCAATCAATCTTCAGCCCTTTTACCCAAAGTTCCAGAAGCTTCGCGAATTTTTTTCGTTTCATCCATTTACGGACGGCGTCCTGCATATCTTCATCCTTAAAAACGGCTAGAATGTCTTTATACTGTTTGCTTTTTCCCCTGAAGCAGCCGTCTGTCCCGCCGTCAATAAAACGCTGCAGTTTTTCCGCTAACTGCTCTGTCGACGTCACAATAAATGCCGCACGTTCTTCCATCGCTTCTCTTCCGGTTTGAAGGGTGTAAGCCGCATCCCGGAGGCTGCGGTCTGTGACGTCATTTTTTCTGATCGCTTGAAGAAGCTGCTGCGCCCGCTGCTTCAGGCTGGCCTCCTGTTTGGCGGATAATAAAATGACTGCGGGATCTTCATCTGTGAATGGCTCAGAAATCTCCCTATCAGGTTCAATATATTCTTCTATCAATATGTGGGCATTTGCCCCGCCCGCGCCAAAAGAAGAGATTCCCGCGATTCTCGGAATCTCCTTTTGCGCTCCGTTTTCCTCAATGACCGGCCGCTTCCAGTCTGCCAATTCACGCTGCACCACAAACGGCGTCCGGTCAAATGCAATATTCGGATTCAATTTTCGGCAATGTAATGAGGGGGCAAGCTTTCGTTTTTGAAACTGGAGCAGCAGTTTCGTTACACCGGCAATGCCTGCCGCCGCTTCCAAATGCCCGATATTGGATTTAACTGAGCTGATGGCGCAAAAGCCTTTATCTGACGTTTTCGTTTGAAATGCGCGGGTCAAACCGTCAATTTCGATCGGATCTCCGAGTTCAGTGCCCGTGCCGTGGGCTTCGATACAGCTGATCATCCGCGGATGTATTCCTGATTTTTCAAGCGCGCCGGAAATCACGTCAGCCTGGGCGCTCGGACTCGGCACTGTATACCCGTTTGTTCTGCCGCCGTGATTGATATGAGTGCCGCGAATCACCCCGTAAATACGGTCCTTATCAGCTATCGCTTTTGACAGCGGCTTTAACAGCACGGCCCCGACGCCTTCCCCGGGAACAAATCCGTCCCCGCCTTCACCGAAACTTTTACACGTTCCGTCTTTTGAAAGCATTCGATAGGCGCTGAGCTCCGCATAAGCCGAAGGATGCGTATACACATTCACACCGCCGGCAATCGCCATGTCGCATTCGCCGCGAAGGATGTTTTCACACGCTTCATGAATTGCAGTCAGCGAAGACGAGCACATCGTGTCGACCGGCATGCTCGGCCCTTTCAGATTAAGAAAATAGGAAACTCTGTTGGCCGCTGAACTGAACGACGTTTTCGGCTGCAGGGTGCCGCCGTTTTTCCAGTACATTCCGTACCCGTTTTTCGTAATGCCCGCAAAAACGCCGACCCGGCCGTTATACAGATTCTCAAGCTGTTCCTTCGTATAACCGGCATCCTCCATCACCTGCCAGCACATTTCAATAAAGAGACGCTCCTGCGGGTCCATATTCAAAGCATCACGGGGTGAAATTTGAAAAAACAGCGGATCAAAGAAAGCGGCATCTTTCAGAAACCCGCCCCGCTTACTGTAACTTTTCCCTTCTTTCACGGCCGCTTCGGGATCAGGGTTGTAGTACTTGTCCTTTTCCCAGCGCTCTTCGGGAATTTCCGTCACACAGTCTTTTCCGGCTGCTAAGTTATCCCAGTACGCTTCAAGTGTTTCAGCTTGCGGATAACGTCCGCTGACTCCGATAATCGCAATCCTTTCTTTTGTCTGGTTCTCATTGGAAAAAGAAGGCCGTTTCTTTCGCTTGATAAACGACGGAAGCACCGGAAAATCTTCATTTGCCAAAACCTGTTCTGATACGCCTGAACGGTGCTCATCATCATTTGTCCATTTTCGGCATTCTTTTGGATAATCCGTGACAAAGTGAGCTGCCAGGGAGCCCAGTGTCTTATATTCGTAAAAAACCGTTTTGGAAAGGTCACCGAAAAGCAGAGACAATTCGCGATTCAATTTCGTCACAGTGACTGAGTCGATTCCGTAGGTTTCCAGCGGCTCTTCAGTATCTATGTTGGAAACAGCAATTTTTGTAGTCAGGGCAAAAAGCGTTTTGAGCTGAAGAAGCGTTTGTTCATACAAATGTTCACTGCGGTGTTCGGCACTGATTTTTCCGGAAGCGCCCGTCTTGATGACAGGCTGCAGCTTCAACCCCGACAGGGAAGCCCATATTTTTCCTTCTTCGTCACATAAATCAATATAAAAACTCCCCGCCTTTTCTTGTATCTCGGCCCATACCTTGTCAGGACAAGATTCATAAAACAAAAGCTCGTCCAAAGAAACCGGGGCGAACGTTTTATATTCTTTGCCGCCAAGCAGCGCGCATGCCTCTGTCACACTTTGCATCACACAGGGAGGGAGGCCGAATCGGGCGGATTCTTTTTGGTCTGTCAATGGAATTGATATATCTGCCAGCATCCGTCCTGCTGAAGCGTAAATACGCTCAATTCCTTTCATGTGCTCACTGTATTGAACGGTATCGTTCTGAGTGATGGCTTCAATTTGCTGCTGATCCATCAGGAAGCCGCTGTTTTCCTTCAAGCGGCTGATATCCAGCATGCCGGGCGCAGCATCAACTGGCTGAATCGTCCCTTGGCTGTACACATCATGATAACTGTAATCGGAAGAAAATGGATTATAAATCTCAAACCTTTTGGCTTCACCCTTTTCGGGTATCAGCCTGATTTCGATATGGAACGGCTCAGCCTCAGTCAGAATGGGCTTTGACCACACGATATGTGTCAGCCGGACAGCCTCAGTCTCCTTTACTGTCAAAACAGCCGCGGCTCTCGCCATTTCCAAAAGAAGTTCTCCGGGCATAAGCTTTTTACGCTGTAAAGAAACATCAGCGAGAAAAAATTCCCGGCCGCTGAAAGCTGCCGAGAATCCCAGTCCCGTTTCATCGGAAATATGCTGCTGAGCAAGCGGATGAAGGGAATCCGCTTGGCGAAGTCCCATCCGCATATCATAATCGCGCAAAATGCCGATCGCATCCTGTTTTGTCATTTTTTTATTTTTGACGTCAGAAAAAACCCGGTGCAGAAACTCTTTCATATGGTTTCCTCCATTACGCTAATCCCTGTAAAAACCGATCGTTCTTTTTACAGCGGCTTCTATGCTTATTTCGTTTTTCTCCAATTCATCTAGCAGGCGCTCATAAGTCTCAAGCGGGGACGTATCAGTCTCGTAAGTCTCCCGGTGCCTTATATGCTGCGCACTGTGCGGTATCCAGCAATGTGTTTTCGCAAAAGGATAGACGGGCAGGCTGACTTTTTTTGGCCTTTCGTCCGGATATAATTTATTCCAGTCGACATGTAAACCTTGCACCCATAATTTTGCAAGTATTGCATACTTTCCTGCTTCCATCCATTGATCTACGGTTCCGCTCATTTCTGCGTTGTCCGTCATCTCTGTAAACAGCTGTTTCATCGCTTTGTTCCGGCCTGTAAAGAAATTCTGCCCCGTCTCCTTGCCGCTGAGGAAATCATTCAGCGCGTTCGTAAGCTCTTCTTTTGTTTCAGCAATGACGGCAAGGCGCTCTTCCATTTCATCCCGGCCAAGCTGAAGCGTATAAGCGATACCCGCAAGAGCTCCGTCAGCTGAATGTGACTTTTCCAAATATCTGCGCAGCTGTTCCGCACGTTCCTTCAGCTGTTCCGCCGTCTTTGCCGAGAGAATGAATAAGGACGGCTGAAGTTCACCGGACGTCCATTGTTTCTCTTCAACAGGAGAAACATATTCTTCGAGCACGACATGAGCATTGACACCGCCAAATCCGAACGAGCTGACACCCGCTCTCCGCGGCAGTTCATTTCCGCTATCATCAGTCGCCGCTTTCCACGGCTGAGTGTCGCGGACGAAATAAAACGGGCTGCCGTCGAGGCTGATATACGGATTAACGGTTTCACAATGCAGACTTTTAATGAGCGTTTTGTGCTGCATCTGCAAAATAATTTTTAAAAGCCCGGCCATGCCGGCGGCAAGCTCTGTGTGGCCGATATTCGTTTTGACGGAACCGAGGCCGCAATGAGGCTGATCGGGCGCCGTTACTCCGGCTTTCTGATAAAGCGCTGCAAAAGCCGCTTTGAGTCCGTTGATTTCTATCGGATCTCCGAGCGCCGTTCCCGTGCCGTGAGCTTCAATATAACTCACTGTACGGGGGTCGATGTTCGCTTGCTGATACGCTTTTATCATGACTTCTGTCTGTGCTTTCGGATTCGGCGATGTAAGGGAAGCCGCCCGTCCGCCATGATTTTCCGCCGTTCCGCGAATAACGGCATAAATACGGTCGCCGTCACGTTCCGCATCGGATAATGTTTTCAAAACAATCATGCCGGCACCTTCAGCTCTGACATACCCGTCCGCTTGATCGGAAAATGTTTTGCAGCGCCCGTCTTCACTGAGCATTCCCGCTTTATTAAAGCTGATATGCATATCCGGCGACACAATGGCATTGACGCCTCCTGCAATCGCGATGCCGCAGTCTCCGGCCTGAATTGCCCTGACCGCACGGTGAATGGCGACCAATGAGCTTGAACAGGCGGTTTCAATCGGTTCGCTCGGCCCATGTATATTCAGAAAATAGCTCATGCGGTTCGGACCGATTGACGGAACCGTTCCGGCGGCGGAAGAACCCTCAATCTCTATATGGAACTTTGAAGCTTCCTGAGCGTAACCGCTGTTTGCCGTGCCTGCAAAAATGCCTGTATTTGTACCTGACAGGCTTTTGGCAGAGCAGCCGGCATCTTCAATCGCTTTCCATACATGCATCATTAAAAGTCTTTGCTGAGGATCCATCATTTCGGCTTCATGCGGAGAAATACCGAAAAATAAAGGATCAAATTGAGCGGTTTCATCAATGAAGCCGCCCCACTTTACATTGCTCGCATTTTTATCTTTCTGCGGATCTCCGTAATACTGTCTCCAGTCCCAGCGTTCCGGCGGTATTTCAGAAATGCAGTCCTTTTCTCCGGCTAAATTCTCCCAAAACATTTCCGGATTTTCAGCCATTGGAAATGCACAGCTGATTCCGATTATCGCCACGGGCTCAGGTGCAGCTGCGGTTTTTGTTTTAGGAAGGCGGGACGGAATCGAGAATGGCTCCGTCTTCATTTTTTTACGCACAACCGGTTTCTCCGTTTCTGTTTCTGCCTGTGAGCCGAATGTATCCGGATGTTCCGTCAGCAAGTATTGGGCAAAACTAAAGACTGTCGGGTATTCAAAAAACACGGCCGGTGTCAGTTCAAGCCCATACATTTTATTTAGTTCATTTGCAAACTGCGTGAATGAAACCGAATCAAATCCATAATCTCTCATCTCTGATTCAGCATCTATCTCGTCTTCTTTCACCTTCAGAATGCCTGATATCATATGTTTGAGTTCCGCTTGTACTTTATTTGGCAGATGGACGTGCGTCTTCCTTGACACATGAATGCTACGGGACGATTCCGGCGCTTCAGGCATCAGGTTTTTTCGAATCCGTTTTTCGTCGCCTTCTGCCACCATGACCTGGTGTTCTCCGGAGGCAAAAGCGGCGTAAAGCGCTTGGATGCCTGAGGTCGATCGCATGGCTTTCATTCCGGTCTGTTCGTACATCAGCCGTTCGGTCTCTTTGTCCACGCGCATACCGCCTTCTTTCCAAAGCGGCCAGTTGACGGACAGGGTCTGCCCGCTCCGCTCGTTGTCCCGCACGAGACGGTTTCGGCGGGCTGCATAAACATCCATAAATGCGTTGGCTGCCGCATAACCGGCCTGCCCCGGATTTCCCATGCCTCCCGCCAAGGAAGAAAACAGAATGAAAAAGTCCAGCCGCACATCTTTCGCTGCTTCATCAAGATTGATAAGCCCTTTCACTTTCGGCGCCATGACGGTCTTCCGTTCGTTTTCTGTCTGGTTCAGAATGTAGTTGTCGGCGATCACGCCGGCCCCGTGAATGATCCCGTCAAGTGTTCCGTGCTCCTCCTGTATGCCGCGGACGAGGGCGATGACCGCCGCCTTGTCTGTCACGTCAACCGGTTTGTAAAATACGCGGGCACCCGACGCTTCCAAGCGCCGTAAGCGGGCGGAGCGGTCTTCATCAAGCGCTTCCGCCCTCCCCGTTAATATGAGGACGGCGTTTTTGACGCGGGAGGCTATTTCTTCAGCGAAAATCAGTCCGATGCCGCCCGCTCCCCCCGTGAGGAGGTAGACCCCTTCGTCTTTCCACGGAACGGCGCCGCTTTGAGGCGCCGGCAGATGACGCCAGTTTCTGACGAGACGTTTGCCGGCTTCATAACGGATTTCCGCTTGTTCAGGATGCGCCCGATTTTCTTTCAGCTTGGCAAGAAGCGATGATGCTGACTCGTCCGGATCGGCTTGGATGACTTGGCCGTACAGCTTCGGATGTTCAAGGTGAGCCGTTTTCAGAAAAGCGGCCAGCCCCGCCAATACATTGTCTTCCCCCCTGTCGGGGACAAGAAGCTGGATCAGCGTTTTTTTCTTCTGCTTTTCTTTGATAAGACGCGTGACGATCGCTGACAGCTCCGCCGCGCAGGCGTTATAACGGTCTTCAATCGGACCTTCGCTGTCAGCCGCACATACGGCGCCGCTTATGTCCTCAGCATTCATTCCGCCATACAGCGTCACGTATCTGAAAGACGCTTCTTGTCCGCCGCCTTCATCCGGCGGTGATTCCTGCCACTTTGGCTGAAGCAAGAGCGGTTTTTCCTCCGTTTCCTCTTCCAGAAAACGGGCGGTGAGTCCCGTCAATCGGACACATACCGCGCCGTTTTCGTCACACAGCTCAATATGATAGGCGCCTTCCGCTGAGGAAAGCACCGCCCACATCGTCTCACGGCACGCAGAAAACACCTGCATATCCTGGAGGGCAAACGGCAGAAACGGCCGTCCGGACGCGGAACCGTCCGAGAGCACGAGACCGATAGAAGCCTGAAGGGCGGCGTCCAGCATGCTCGGATGCAGGATGAACGTCTCCTTTTCTTCGCGGGCGGACGGCGGGAGAATGAGCTTTGCGAGCACTTCTCCGCTTCCGGCATAGACGGCGTCAAGCGCCTGATGCGACGGTCCGTAGGTGATGCCGAGGCTGTCGAACGCTTCATAGCACTCAGCCTTTGACATACGCCGGCCGCCGCAGCGCGCCTGAATCGCTTCCACATCGAGTACAGGAGCACGCTCCGTCTCTTCGAGCACGGCCTTTCCCTGGAAAAAGACAAGCGGCTCTTCCCCTTCGGCATACGCTTCAAAAGCGATGTCTCCGTTTTCTTCCGGCTGAAGTTTTACATGAAGCGTCACTCCTTCAGAAAGCGCCGTCACCGGCCGGAGCCAAACAATCTGTTTGAGCCGGACACCCGTTTTCCCGCCGGGCAAGTCTTCAGCGGCAAGTGTAACGGCGGCCCGGGCCATTTCTAAAGCAGCTGCGCCCGGAAGCACCGGTTTTCCATTGACGATATGATCGGCAAAAAACGGTTCATGCCCTGAAAAAACAGAAGTAAAACGCTGGGCGGTAAAGGTCGATGTATTCGCATGGAGCAGCGGGTGGAGTCTGGCTGCTTTCTCACTTTCCGCTGAGCCTGTTTTGTCAAGTGACACATCAGCTTTTGTCACCCAATATCGGTCTTTGGCAAAAGGGTAGGCCGGGAGACTGATGCGGCCCGGGTTGCGCTGATAAAGAGCTGACCAATCGACGTCAAGTCCTTTAACCCAAAGGTCAAGCAGCTTTCCGTATTTCCCTTTTTTCAGCCAGGCATTTATGGTAAGCGCCATATCTTCATCAGAAGTGAGCGAAGCCGCCAATGAATGATGTTTGGCTGTCCTGCCCCGCCAGATATGAGCATGTTCGATATTATGATCGTTTGAGAAACTCATAAGCTTCATTTTCAGTTCTTCTATCGACTCGGCCGTAAATGCAAGCCGCTCAGCCATCGGTTCTCTTCCCGCCTGAAGCGTGTAAGCGATCTTGGCCAAATCCCCGTCAGAACGTTTTTTTCTTATGACATCATCCAGAAGCTGGCGGGCGCGCTCTGTCAATTGGTGCTCATTTCGCGCTGATAAAATAATAACAGCCGGTTTTTGCGGAGAAACAGCTGCGGTTTCCATTGGTTTCAGGCTGTCAGACGGCACATATTCCTGAATGATGACATGCGCGTTTGAACCTCCTGCTCCAAACGAGGAAATGCCGGCAATTCTCGGATATTCCTTCATTTCACCCGTGATATTCAAGACAGGTCGTTTCCATTCCGTTTCTTTTTGCTGTACGAAAAACGGAGTGTGCTCAAACTCAATATTCGGATTCAATTCCGCCGCATGCAATGAAGGGGCAATCCTCTTATGTTTCAATTGCAGAAGCAGTTTGGTGATCCCCGCAATCCCGGCAGCGCTTTCTAAATGTCCGATATTTGATTTAATGGAACCGATGGAACAAAACTGCCGGTCTTCTGTTGTCAGGCGAAAAGCTTTCGTTAACCCGTCGATTTCAATCGGATCACCGAGCGCAGTGCCCGTTCCGTGCGCTTCCAAGTAACTGACCGTTCTCGGGTGAATGTCTGTCCGTTTCAACGTCTCTGCGATCAGATCAAACTGCGCTTTCGGATTCGGCACCATATAAGCGTTTGTCCTGCCTGCTGCGTTCAGCATGCTTCCTTTGATAACGCCGTAAATATGATCGCCGTCTTTCTCCGCTTGAGCAAGCGGCTTTAACACAATCGCCCCTACTCCTTCACCGTCAACAAAACCGTCCGCACCGTCTCCGAAAGATTTGCATTTATCACCGGGAGACAGCATTGAAAAAGCGGACAGCCGCTCATAGTGGGCCGGATCAACGATAAGATTGACTCCGCCGGCAATCGCTGTTTCACTCATTCCGCTCCGCAGGCTTTCTGCGGCGAGATGGACAGCTGTTAAAGAAGAAGAGCATGCTGTATCCACAGCCATACTCGGCCCTTGGAAATTGAACAAAAACGATACTCTGTTTGCGATAGACCAGTCGCTGGGAACTGTCGGGTAATTGCTGTTCATCACACCGACAAAGACTCCGATTTTCCGGCTGTCACAAAGCGCGGCCGGGGTGTACCCCGCATCTTCAATGCTTGAATAAGCAGTCTGCAGAAACAATCTTTCCTGCGGATCCATCCTTTCAGCTTCCGCGGGAGATATACGGAAAAACAGCGGATCAAATGTATCAATGTCATCGAGAAAACCGCCCCATTTTGAATAAATGGACCCCCATTTTCCGCGTTCCTCGTTATAAAACGTTTTCCAGTCCCAGCGATCTTTCGGCACTTCAGTAATAGAATGCCTGCCGGCTTTTACATTTTCCCACAGCTCATTAACGTGATCGGCGCCCGGATACCGGCCTGACAAACCGATGACAGCGATATCCCGGATATAGGGATCTCCGTTCGTCCTGCTGCCTTCCTCGTTTTGAGGAATCTTGTTTTGTTTTACATTCAGATTATCTGTGTGATCAGACAGCTGCTCCTCACGCACACCCATCGCTTTCATAAATGCTCCCCGCTGAGAAAGAAGCAGGTAATCCGCAATTTCTTCTATCGTCTGATATTCAAAAAAGAGGGTGCTGGTCATTTGGTCAAACACGTTACGAAAAGCATTCGTGAGCCTGACGACCAGAATAGAATCCAAACCGTATGCGGTTAAGGAAACCGACGGATCCATTCTCCCGCTCGGAATCTTCAGCGTTTTTCCTATTAATTCCGTCAGATATGTGATGCCCCGTTCTCTTACGTTTGGAATCGGCGCGGCGCTTTCTGCGGGAGCCTGCACCCGTCCGGCGTTTTCGGGATGAGCCGGTCCATTCCCGAATTGCCGCTCGAGCGCTTCTTTACGGGAAGACAGAAAGTAATCAGCAAGCTCATCAATGGTTTGATATTCAAAAAACAAAGTGCTGCTGACAGAACCGAAGACGTCTTTTAACGCGTTGGTCAGTCTGACGACCAGTATGGAATCCAATCCGTATGCGGTTAAAGGTTCATGGGATAAAAGACGATGCGCCGGCACTTTAAGCGCTTCACCGATGACCTTCTTCATCAGTTCAACGCTTTTTTCTCTCAGGCTGAAATGCAAGGTATCATCCGAAAGACCATCTGCGTCATACGGACGGCGCTCCGGCTTTTCTTCTGACGCCTGCGGGAGGGCAAGCCTGACCGTTCCGTCACTTTCAGCCGCTATAATCTGCTGGCCTAAGTCGTGTGCGGCTTCAGCCGGAAACAGAGGATGGACGAATCCTTCAAGCGAAAGCGCTTCCGCCCAGCCGGCCGGCTCAACCCCCGGACAGCCCGGAATCCGTAAATCATGATCCTCATACAGCCACCAGCCTTCAAGAAGGCCGAACGTCACATGGTTGAATATGGTGCGGCTGTTGATCTCATTTATAAACAGCTGGCCGTTTTTTTGCAGCATTGCTTTCGCATGGCGCAGCGCAGAGCGGATATTTTTTGTCGCATGAAGCACATTGGTCGCGATCACTGCGTCATACGTGCCGATGTCCGGCGCTTCTGTTGATACCGGCTGCTCAGCGTTGAATATTTTATAAGTGACATAAGGATATTCCGGATCGAATATGTCTTCTGCATGTAAAAGAAATGCTTTAGAAATATCCGTGAAACAATATTCGGCAATATGCGCTTCATACGGTTTCAATTTTCTCATGACCGCGGCGCTCGTCCCGCCCGTTCCGGCTCCGATTTCTAAGATGCGGATTTTCGCCTGCGGGTCTTTTTCCAGACGTTCCCGCAGAACTGCAATCAATGTGTCAGCAAGCTTGTCATTGAAAAAATCAGAAATGATATTATTGCGGTAAATGCCTTCCACAAGACGGAAGGAGGAGTCAGGGAACATCACTTCCGTTGCCGGAAGCTTACCGGTTAAAATGTCTGGAAGCACACGCAATGTCTCTTCTGCCAATCTGACATGCGCCCTCATGTCTTTCTGGCGCAGCCAAGTCTCTTTTTTCCGCTCCCATTCCTCCCACACCTGCCCTAAATCCGTTTTTTCCGGAGCAAGCGCTAATGTATTCAGGAGGACAAAGCTCTCTTTCAGCCATCTGCTGTATTGTTCCGTTATGCCGGCAGCCGATTGAAATAACGGCAAAGCCTGATCAAGCCCGGCTCCCATCTCATAAAGGGTTGATACAAGCATTTTTTCAATAAGGGATTCCATCTCTCTCATGCAGCTCATGACACTTGATGCTTTTAACCGCTCAGCTTCGTCATTCTGCGTGATGTTAACCGCTAATTGTCCGAGTGCGGAAGGAATCTTTTCCGGATAAACCGTTACTTGTTCTTTCAGATCGTCCTTCATAAAAAGCGGATCTGTCGTTTTGATCAGCGCCAGCTGGTCATGAGGTCCGGAAAGCAGGGTTTCCAGCGTTTTCATCGCTTCGGGCGCCTCAATAGAAGCGATTCCGTCCCGCTCCATCCGTTTCCGGTATTGTTCTGAAGCGACAACGCCGACACTTCCCCAAAAGCCCCAATTGACAACTTTTACGGCATACGGCGCTTTTTGGGAGATCCGCTTAGCAAAAGCGTCTTTAAACGTGCACCCGGCGGCATAATTGCTTTGTCCCGGCGCTTTTTGAAACGACATCATCGAAGAGAAAAACAGCAAGAAATCCAGGGGTTCCCCTTCAGCTACCCGGGCAATCTGCAAGCTCACATCAGTTTTTACAGAAAGTGAAGCGCGGAACTGATCCTCTTCCATATTGGCAAAACTTTGGTCTGATAACACGATGGCGGAATGAATGATTCCGCGGACCTTTCCATTTTCCTTCACAATGGTGTCATACGCCCGTTTGAGAGAGTCATAATCCGCGGCATCCGCGCTGAAATATTGCGGTGCGGGACCTAAAGCTGCAAGTCTTTTCAGCTTTCTTTCAATCTGTGTATCTTTTTTCCGTCTCCCGATCCAGACAATTTTCGCCTGATAGGTCTGAATCATATATTCAGTCCATACTTCTCCTATTCCGCCTGCTCCGCCGATAATCACATAAACCCCGCCGTGCCGGTATAATGAAGGCTCATCTGCATGAGGCCGGCAGACGGCCAATTGCTGTCTGTGCCACTGACCTGCACGAAAGACCCACGGATTTCCCTCGGGGTCCGCCGGTAAAGAGAAGACATGGGGAAGATGCCGGTCTCCCCTTTGAGATTCCAAATCAAGAAGCCGGATGCTCCAATTGGTGTATTCTTTTGCGAGCGATCCCGCTAATCCGTGTATGCTTGCATGACTCGGATTGACCTCATCATGTTCATGAATCGGCTGTGCTTGAAACGTGCAGATTGTCAATGATAGTTGTTCCGTGTCAAAATTCAGAAACAGAAGCGCTTTTATCAGCCGGAAAAGCTGCATGACCCCGTGCTCCTGTCCCTCGGCCGTATCCGCATCATAAACGGATGGAATGGGATGATCCGGCGCCGCCCATATCATGTGTTGAAAAGAATCTTGCGCTTTCAGTGTTTCAGCCATTTGTTCCGCGCTGTCCAAAGAAGTGATGTCCGGAAAACGGACATCGGAATACATCTCTTTCAAAGCCTGCTGAACATCCGGCCCGGCCCCGATGACGATTATTTTTTCTTCACGCATGAAAGACATGCCGGTTTCCGGAATGGTGACGGTGTTCCAAACCGGTGTCATAAGCAATTCCGTTTCACGGCTTTTCTTCGGCGTGACGCCGGCTTTTTGGTTAAACCCGGCGCTTTCCTGCACCTCTTTTATGATAAAATCTTTCACTGCCGCCAGCAACACGCCGCGCTCATCACAAATATGCAGATCAAATTGGTGAACGGAGGCCGCTTTTACCTCCGCATGCACAAATACGGTTTTCGCTAACGGTTCAAGCAGCTGTATTTCTCCGAAGGAAAACGGTACGATAAGCGCAGGCTCTTTTTGAAATTGCAGCACATGCGCCATTGCAGTTTGAACAGCGCCATCCATTAAGGACGGATGTAGGATGTACTGTTTAAAATCGGCTTCCAAGTGTGACGGGAGCGTTAATTTGGCCAGTGCTTTCCTTTCTGTATAAGAGAACTCGCGGATGACCTGAAAACTGTCCTTTTGCACGATTCCCGCCTCAGAGAACGAGTGATAGATGTCTTTCGGCTCCGTTCTCTGCGCAAATGGCGCCGGGAGCTGAAAAGCCGGGGCCTCAAAAGACGCTCCTTTTTCTTTACAAATCACTTCTCCTTGCGAAAAGAGGATGCCGTCCGCTCCTTTTTCTTTAATAACATAACTTATACGCTCTTTTTCCGCTTCAAACTCTATCATGACGGATCTTAGGTCTGTCCCTGTCACAATCGGCTCCATGTACCACACATTTTGGAGAGAGACGACCGGGCGTTCTCCCCACAATCCCGCGCCGTATGCCGCCATTTCCAGATGACAGACTCCGGGAAGCACATATTTTTCGTTCACTAAATGATCTTTAAAGAAATATTCATCCTTGGAAAATATCTTTTGAAACATCCCTTTCCGGGCGGATGAAATATTCTCATCAAGCAGAGGATGCAGCGCTTCACGCCTTTTGGTATTTTGGGGCTTTTTTGTATACCGCTTTTTTTGATCGGTCAGCCAGGACGTTTCCTTTAAAAACGGGTACGTAGGAAGCGGAACTTTCTGATACGGCGTTTCCGGCTTTTTGCAACCTTGAAGACCTTTCACCCACAGCGCGGCAAATTTCTCAGGATCTGAAACGGATTGGCCTGAAACGTCCGGCCGCCCGGGTGACGCTTTTCCGAAGTAAATATGCCTTTCGTCTCTGTGACCGCTTACAAATCCGTCCAATCGCTGTTTCAGCTCAGAAAGGGATGATGCAATGACAGCAAGCCGGAAGGAGAAAGGCTCTCTGCCTGACAATAGGGTGGCAGCGATATTTTCCAGACTGTATCCGCCGGCAGAAGGCAGGTTTTCCAATCGGGCAAGAAAGGAGCTTAATTTCCCGGCATATTCTTTCAGCTGCTGTTCGGAATGTGCGCTTAATACGACAGCATGCGGTTTTTGCTCAGTATTCTTGTCCGCTTGCCGTTTTGGCTGATAAGCACCTACGATCAGATGGGCATTAGAGCCTCCTGCGCCGAATGAACTGATTGCGGCGATTCTCGGTTTATCTCCTTCAGCCGGCCACGGCCGGTTGTTTCGAACGATATAAAATGGCGAATCAGAAAAAGAAATCTTGCGGTTCAGTTCCTCGGAGTGCAGACTGGCGGGAAGCGTTTCATGTTTCATGCTTAAAAGCACCTTGATTAAACCGGCGATCCCTGCAGCCGCTTCCAAATGTCCGATATTGGATTTCACCGAGCCGATTCCGCAGTCATTTTTCTCATCGGTCTGTTTATCAAATGCCATAGACAGGCCGCGTATCTCAATCGGATCGCCGAGCGCCGTGCCGGTTCCGTGAGCTTCAATGTAGCTGATATCCGCCGGACTTACCGCGGCTCTGTTTAGAGCGGATAAAATCAAGTCCCGGTGCGCTTCCGGATTCGGCACCGTATACCCGGTCGTTTTGCCGCCGTGATTAGTGGCGGACCCCTTAATGACACCGTAGATGTGGTCTTTGTCCGCAATCGCTTTTTTCAATGGTTTTAACAAAACGGCTCCCGCGCCTTCGCCGGGCACGTAACCGTCTCCGCCTTCACCGAAACTGCGGCATTTTCCTTCAGAAGACAGAAAATGCGATTGGCTTAAAAACATGTATTTTTGCGGATGTAAGCTGAGGTTGACGCCTCCGGCCAGCGCCATTTCACAGTCGCCCGACATAATGGCCTGACAAGCCTGATGGACGGCGACAAGCGATGAAGAACACGCCGTATCAACAGCGATGCTCGGGCCATGGAGATCAAGGAAATAAGAAACCCGGTTCGGAATGCCCCAATATAAGGAGCCGGGGCCTTTGTACTGATCTTTGAGGAAACCTTCTTCGTGTGCAATTAATGAATATTCATTCCAGGTCACTCCGGCGAATACACCGATTTGATCCGTCGGCCTCGCCGCCGGGTTCCCGTAACCGGCATCCTCCATTGCTTCCCAGCAGCACGTGACATACAATTTTTGCTGAGGGTCCATTAAATCAGCTTCCCACGGGGAAACAGAAAAAAACAGCGGGTCAAATTGATCCGGATGATCAATAAAACCTCCCCATTTACTGTATGACGCGTATTCTGCCGTTTTCTCTTCCGAGTAATAAGAGCTGTCCCATCTATCCTCTGGGATTTCGGAGACACAATCTTTATTTTCTATTAAATTGGTCCAAAAATCATGCTGGTTTTCCGCTTTCGGAAACATCCCGCTCATTCCGATAACCGCAATATCAGAGCTGCCGTCCGTTCCCGGTTCAGGCACCTTTTCAGCCGCCTGTACAGGAAGCAATTCTTCTTCCTGCCGACTTCCCGTATCAGGCTCCGTTTCTTTGAATTCAAGAACGCTTTCGGGATTTCGTTTCTGCGCACTTAAAAACTCACTCAATTTCTCAATGTTCGGATATTCAAACAGCAGCGTTTCAGAAAGGCCGGTAAATTCTTTATGCAATATGGTCATGATTTCTTCACTGATGAGAGACGTCACGCCAAGAGTAAAAAAAGCGGTTTTATCTTCTGCTTCGGTCACCTCGGCACCCAGCTTTTGCGCTATTACCGTTCTTAAAAATTCGTTAATACATTTCATGAGGATACCATCCCTTGTACAAAAGAATTTTTCTGTGCTTTAACAAGTTAATCCGCCGTCTATCGCAATTGTCTGTCCGGTCATAAAGGACGATTCAGGAGAAAGCAGGAAACGAACGAGTCCGGTCATATCGTCTGTTTCGCCTAAACGTCCCATCGGCGTCCTTCTGATAATCTGCGATTTTTGTTTTTCCGGCATATTTTTCGTCATATCGGTGTCCACAAAACCGGGCGCAAGTGAATTGACACGGATTCCTTTAGACCCGAGCTCCCTGGCCAGGCTTCGCGTCAAGCCGTCAAGAGCCGCTTTGGATGCGCTGTAGACTGAAGTGCCTTTAAATCCTCTTGAGCCGATAATGGAGCTTATGTTAACGATTGATCCGGAATTTTGTTTCAGCATGACACGGGAAACGTTTCGGGTCAGCTTGATGACTGAACCAATATTCAGATTGAGGATGCGGTCAATGTCTTCATCATTGGTCAGGGGCAGAAGCTGATCAAGGTTCAAACCGGCGTTATTGACCAAGCCGTCTATTCTGGAAAACTTGCGGTATACTTGAAGAACAAACTGTTTCATGGCGGCAGCATCCGCCGCATCCGCCGCTTCCCAATAAAAGCGGCCGCGGTACTTTTCACTCTCTCTCAATGTGTTAATAAAATCAGATTCACTGCGGCTGAAAGCGGCTACTTTGTAATCCTCATCCAAAAGCGTCTGTACAATCGCTTTTCCCAGCCCCCGGCTTCCTCCGCTGACGACCGCTACTTTTCCGTTATTCATATTTGCCTCCTGTTTTACACGTTTCTTATTTTTTTAAATCGATCATTAGACAGTTTCCGATCTGTAACAGAGATGATCTGCGGTATCTGATATGGCTGCAGCTTCTGTCTGCAATGAGCTACGGCCCGCTTTCTGAAAGATTTGATATCTTCCTCTTTTTCAAGCACGGCCTCTGCCGCGACAATCTCGCCCGTAATCGGATTTTTTCTGCCCGTTATGAGAACATCCCGGACATTCGGTATCTCCAGAAAGACGCTTTCCACCTCTGCCGGAAACACTTTCTCTCCGCCCACATTAATGATTTCACTCTTTCTTCCGAGAATTCTTATATATTCGCCGTCTGTTTCCACCTGGTCACCGGTGTCGTACCAGCCGTCCTCATCGAAGGGTGACGGTGCGTTTAAATAGCCGAGCATCGCTGACTCAGAACGAACCCAAAGCGTGCCTCCGGTAATTTTGGTCTCTGTTCCGGCACCGCCCACTTTCATCCAAGTGGATTGGCTGTCTTTTGATTTCGTTGAGAATATACCCAGTTCAGTTAATCCGTATGTTTGTTTCAGCCTTACATCCGGAAACAGCCGGTGGATGCCGCGCAGCGTTGATTGGGGCATCGGTTCTGTGCCGTAAGTGATCAGCCGGAGTGAAGAGAGGTTATAGCCGGCATCCGCCTTGGACATCAGCAGCATGTTTAAAAAGGTCGGGGTGGCGGGGAGCACTTGGACAGCATGTTTGTCGACCGCCTGATAAACGGACTCCGGCGTTCTGCTGTCTGATGTGACGATCGTCCCCCCGTTAAACAGAATCGCAAACAGCGTATTAATGCCGCCTATATGATCCAATTTCAGAAAAATAAGCGTACGCAGCGGTTTTCTCTTCGCCGTTTTATATTTTTCAAGCAGCCGGCCGGCGCTTAACACGGATGCTTTGCTTTTGCCGGAGGTTCCCGATGTGAAAATAATAATGCCTGACTCCCCTCTCTCGCGCAGGTCATCAAGCAGAGGGTGAGAGGCGCTTTCAGAACCTTCACGAAGCGTCCAGCTGTCATTTTCATTTATTTCAATGATTTGATTCACTTTCGCGTCTTCAAACATATCGAGATGCTTTTCCCTTGATTCATTGCTGAGAGGGACAACGATATTTCGGTTTAACAAAAGCGCCATCAGCAAAAAAATGGCGTTCGGGGAATAATCCCCGATAAGCGCCACACATTCTCCTTCACGTATTCCGTTTTGTTCAAGTTCTTTCTGAAAAAAGCTGATTCGTGTCAGCAAATCATCATACGTAAAAGTCTGCCCTTTAAAAATGAGAAACTCACTGTCTTGCGTTTCCCTAAGCTTATCAGTCACCCAGCTGATATCTCCCCCGCTTTCTGTTTTCATGATTGAGCACTGTCCATATATTTTTGATAAATATCACAAATGCTGCCGACGGTTGTAATGCTGGAAATTGTTTCTCCTTGGGAAAAAGGATCTACTCCGGTTTCCATCTCTATCTGTGCGACTAATTGAGCGATATCCAGTGATGAGAAGCCCAGATCCTCTATGACTCTCACATCATCTCCCGCTTCGACGGCCCGATATGACTGCTGTTCTTGAATGTCCTGAATGATTTGAGCGATGATCTGCTTCATTTCCTTGGTTTGTTCCATTTGCTTTCAGCTCCATTCTTCATTTTATAAACTTCTGATGACCCGTTTATAATCCGGAATATGATCTTGTGAAGAGGTCGGCACCGCCAGCAGCTTATCCACCTTGGAAATGGCCAGCAATGTATGATTTCTTTTCATATAGACTTCAATCTGATAGCTGATTTTCGCCACCGAGATCATACCGAGGGACTCACCGTGAAAGTCGGGATCGCATTCTTCAATGTGTCCCGTCATATAAATATCAAGCTCTTCATCTGCAAAACAATTTCCGTAATAATACGTCTCTCTTTCAAGCAAAAATAAATGCCGCGAGATTGAAACCGGAAAACCCGGCTTCGACCGGCGCGTCATCCATTCAAATTCCGCCGCATCCATTATCTTGCTGAATTTCGCAAACACCATGGCATGCCCGGGCGCAGCATCCTGATCAACAGGAACCCGATATGAAACGGGGTCTGCTGTTTTGAGATTGCCCGGCTTCATACCGAAGGCGTCCGTTCTGATTTTCTTTGACCGCATCAGCGCGTAAGGCGGCTTGGCTAGCTTAGAAAGTTCCGCAATGCATTCAGCCTTAGGCGCTGAGACTTTGCGGGTCGAACCTTCTGTTTGTGTGACGTCGACGACAATTAAACTATTGGCTTTCATAGAAGGAAACCGTCCGCGGTCCCACTCGCTTTTATCAGAGCTGACCGCTCCTTTCGGCCCGAACAAATAATCAGATTCTAATATGGTTTCTCCAAACCGGGAGATATCGACTCCGACGGAAACCTCGTCCCATAATCGGTACTGATCAAGAGGCTTATCTGAAGGAACTTTGAGATGTGTCATAAAATAAGCCGGATACAAAATCAGCCCTTGGTGATCGGCCATCTGATCAGGCCGGAATCCCGTTCCGTCCGTTAAATGGTGACTGTGTGCGTTGCCGAATAACAGCAGCAGCGCGTACTCATTCAAATTCCCTAACCCGACATGGCTCATCGTTAATTCATGATTTTCAATCAGCATGGTCTGTCCTCCGCAGAAAAAATGTAATGGCTGGTCATACTCAGCCTGTAATCGATACCAGCCTTTGCGCAAGAAGGCCGGCTGTTTCTTCCATGAGCTGTTTGCCGATCAGATCGACATGCCTGTTTCTCCAATTTTCAAGCGGGGTTCCTTTCACCCATTGATTAAACGCGCCGAGCGCAGGGCCGCAATGAATTTGGTAATCTATTTTACTTTCGCTTTTTCCTTCCAGAGCGAGCCTTGTCGTATGAGAAAAATACCATTTAAATACCATCGCCATTTTGTGTTTCGGATTCTGTTCGGCTTTGGCGATCTGTGCAGGAGATTTATCACGTTTCAACTGCTCATACACCTCTTCAAAACTGCGCTGGAAATACTTTTCTTCAATTAATGTTTTCGTTTTTTCATCTATTTCATCTAAAGAATTGTATTGTCTGTACAAGTCAAAAAGTTTATTGGCTCTTGCCGGGAAAAACAGGCCTTTTTTCAGCACCTGCACCCTTGCTCCCGCTTCAAACATATCTCCCGCGGGAGCGTATGACGTATCCTGCACGTTCGCTTCTTGAAGCAGATCTTTCACTGAATCACTTGTCCCGGCTTCGACCGTGCATTGATTAATAGAACCGGTTCCGATAAATTCGGCGCCGAGCAGAAACGCCGCAGCAGCCGCTTCCGGAGTGCCGATGCCCCCGGCTGCGCCGATTCTTACTTTTTTCGCATAACCGTGCTTCTCCATCATGCGGTCTCTGAGTCTGATCATGGCAGGCATTAATGTATACGGAATCCCTTGGTCGGTATGCCCTCCTGAATCCGCTTCAACGCAAATGTCATCAGCCATCGGAATTTCTTTGGCAAGCGCCGCTTCCCCGGCTGTCAGCCGATTATCAGACACAAGTCTTTCCAGCACATGAGCCGGAGCCGGACTTAGAAAGGCCTCAGCGACTTCAGGCCGGGATACTTTCGCGATGATTCTGTTTTGAACTGACACCGACCCGTCATGATTCCTGCTTAATCCCTTTGCCCTGTATATAACGAGAGCGGGGGTTATGCCCATAAATGCCGATGCTTCAATAAGATGAATGCCGTTTTTCAAATATAAATCTATCATTCTGACTTCCTTGTCAGATGACATCATATGATGAAGAAGATTCATTCCGAATGTTTCCCCTTGCCGCAGTGCAGACCGGATGGTTCCGATGGCCTGTCCGATCCGTTCGATACTCAATCCGCCCGTTCCGAAAAAGCCCAGCATTCCCGCTTTTGCCGCTTTAATGACCATCTGTTCCGAAGCAATTCCCCTGTACATGGAGCCCGTCATGTAAGCATATTGGATGTTATACTCTTTTTTAAAATCTTCGTTCCCTAATCTCATTCCCGCCGTTTTTTGCGAATCAGCTGCCGATGCTTTAACATCAGCAGTATCAGACTCTTCTTTCGGCATAGGTAATGGGACGGCATCTTTTTTAATCTGACGCGTCAGTTTTGTCAGCACTTCCCCGGGCCCGACTTCTGCAATTTCATTATTTTCAAGTCCCATCAGACGGCGTATCGTGTCCGTCCACTTTACCTGATTGGTCATTTGCAGAGTCAGATTTGTTTTGATTTCATCATTCTTATAAGGTGCGGCATGAAGATTTGAGATCACCGGAAAACGAAGAGGCAAAAACGCCGTTTCTTCTAAATAATCTGCAAACTCTTTTTCAGCATCTTTCATATAGCGGGAATGGAAGGCGCCGCTCACATTTAAAGGAAGGTACATTCTCACGCCGGCTTTTTCAAAGACGGGGCCCGCTTTTTCAATGTCTTGTTTCGTTCCGGCGATCACAATTTGCGAAGGTGAATTGTGGTTAGCGATATCAATGCCGGTCAGATGATAATCGGATAGAACCTCTTTTACTTGTTCAGCCGTAAACCCCAAAACCGCCGCCATGCCTCCGGGAGCTGCCTTGCTCATGAGCTCCCCTCTTTTTTTAACAAGCTGCAAACCGGTCTCAAAATCAAAGCAGCCGGCCGCAAATAACGCATTATATTCTCCTAAACTGTGCCCTGCGGCGTAATCAGGCTCTCTGCCGGACTCTTTCATTTTCTTTAAATAACTGAGTGCACTCACCGTATATAACGCCGGCTGGGTAAATTGCGTTTTCCCCAGCTGGTGATTCGGATCCTCCAGACACAATTCTTCTATAGAGTAGCCTAATATGTCATCAGCCTGACGTGTCAGATCTTGAAATTCATCAAACAGTCCGGCTCCCATTCCTTTAAATTGAGAACCCTGCCCCGGGAACACAAACGTAAGCATCTTATCCTCATCCTTTCCGCATCGCCAATTTTGCACATCACATGTGGTTCTCCATACAAAAACGTCTCTTATTTTCATATATTGACTGGTGTAAACACCGGCATAAAAATAAAAACACAAACGCGTTTGCGATTCAGCACAGGTTTAAAAATCGCAAACGCATTGTGTTTTCCTTTTCTAACATAATTTATATTAAAACATATTGCTTGTTTACTGAATGTTTCTCATGACAAGCTGCAGTGCCAATATGCCCGAAAACAGCGATGACGGCACACTTCTCCCTTATCATGTATATGTAGATATATACACTACAATCATTTTTATAATCCCTATTTCCTCTTCAACGTGCCGAAACAGCGATTGAAATTTAATAGGTGCTTTACATCAATTTAATAAATTTAACAAATAGTTGCTATTTAAAGAGAATAATATCAATTTATAGATAATAATGTCAAGGCTTTATTTCGTTATTTTCTGACATTTATTCCACAGTTTTATATTCGGTGGACAGTCGGCATAATTGTTTCGGGATAAATGTCAGATAATTCCCTGAACCCTTTTCATGTCAAAGAAAATTCATCGCTTCTCTGTCAATTGGGTCTATACTTATTTTTCATTTTCATATATTATGTAAAAAAAAGACGAATTAGAAAAATTTTTAATCACTTTAAATACTATCCATTAAATACTTTCTTTGTATAATAATTTCTTATTATTCTAAGGAGGATCCAGTCATGAAATGGTACGCACTTTTTGTAGAGTCCGGAAAAGAAGAAGCAGTTCAAAAATTTCTGGGTCTGCAGTTTGATGAGCAGGCTCTCTACTCAATCATACCCAAGAAAAAAGTCACAGAACGAAAAGCCGGAATCAAATACGAGGCACTCAAAAAGATGTTTCCGGGATATGTGCTGTTTAAAACGAAGATGACAGAGCGGACATTTCATAAAATCAAAGAACTCCCCATTTCATGCAGAATCGTGAATAACGGCGCATATTATTCCAAAGAGCGTAAAACCTATTTCACGACAATTAAGGATGAAGAAATCCTCCCTATTATCAGGCTGATCGGAGAAGGAGACACTGTAGATTATTCAAAAGTCTATATTGAAAATTCAAAAGTAACCGTTGCCTCAGGGCCTCTTAAAGGAATGGAAGGCATTATTAAAAAGATCGATAAAAGGAAAAGACGCGCCAAAATCTGCCTGTCTTTTATGGGACTGGACAAAATGGTCAACGTCGGAATTGAAGTGCTCTCCAAACCCTAGCATGTCAAAAAAAGCATCAACAGCATGTGCCGTTGATGCCCTTTTTATATAAACAAACGAAAGCCCGCCATCAAAATAATCCCGCTCACCACCGTCACGGTCAGACTTTTTGTTTTCAAGGCATAGTTGACCTGAAGCCGGGCTGCGCCCATGAGGCAACATCACATTTAGGGGAAGAATACATTTTAATCAAAAGCGGTGAATTGACGGTTGAGCTTTATGACGAAAAGCATGTGCTGACTTCGGGCGACGCCGCACAGTTATTTTAATTCCTCGGATGAACCGGTGACATATTTTATGCTGGTCTATTATGATGAACCGGCTTAAACGCATATCAGGCTTCTTCAGACAGAAGCCTGATGGACCGCAACCCATTCTTGTATGCATTGAATCAGTTTCTGGACAGAAGGTGTCTGCGTCTCCTTTGCATGAGCTGTCAAAATGCCGAGCTGCCTGGAGACATACCGGTCGAACCGTTTGATGAGCACATCACAATCATTCACCAAAAGCTGCGGCAAGATGCTGATCCCCAGATTGTTCCGCACCATTGCAATAATCGCTTCATCCCCTCTGATTTGATAAGCGACCCGCGGCGTGATCTTTTCTTCCTTCAGCACTTTCAGCACATCAAAATGTGTCTCCGGATAAGGCACGATACATTTGACGGACTCCATGACATGTAACGGAACCGTTTCACATTGCGCCAACTCATGCTGCGGGCTCATCACCGCTACAATCGGGTCCTCTGCCAACGGGTAAAAATACCACTTCTCGCTGTGGGATGTCCCGATCGCCGCATCAATCCGGTCATCTTTCAGCCATTCTTCCAGTTCAGTAGAATTTCCTTCAAACAAATGCACCTTAATGGAAGGATACAGCTCATTAAATTCCCTCAAAATTTTCGGCAGCCATTTTACAGCCACGCTCGTAACAGTGCCGAGCCGGACTTCCCCTCTTTCTAACCCATTAATATTATCAACGGTTTCAGACAGTTTTTCATAGTTTTTTTGAATTTCCTTCATAATATGTAACACTTTCAAGCCATTTGCGGTCGGCCTCACTCCATGCCGCTGTCTGATCAAAAGCGGAAAACCGTACTCTTCCTCTAATTTACTGATCATTTGGCTGATGTTCGGCTGTGTGTAATTCAATATGGCAGCGGCTTGGGTCAGGCTGCCGCTTTCAACCGTTTTAATAAAGGCTAAATGCTTCTTTAAATCCAACCGGCTTCATCTCCCGGATATCATTCTTTATTATCCAATGCATTAGTTATATTTAGTTTACTTATACATCACTCAAAAATAAAATGGCAATGTCTCCATCATTATACTTGATAACAAACAGAAGGTGAGCGTTTCAGCATGAGTTTTCTCATTCAATTTTTTATCGGCGGCACTGTTATGGCGGCCGCCGCGTATTTAAGCAAATCGAAATACTTATTTTTATCAGGCGTTATTACATTGCTTCCGATCATGACGTTACTGAATATTCACTTGCAGCTGAAAAATATGAGCCCCGACGATTTCAGAGCCGCTCAAAAAAACGGAATATTCGGTGCCTTCGGCGCGGTGATCTTCATCAGCAGTATTTTCATTCTGACAAACTGGTTCAAAGGAGGCCACGCAGTCATCGGTGCGTTTCTCATCTATATTTGCTATATGATCGGCTGTAAATGCCTGTTATGAAGATACGGCACCGATGTGTATAAAAAAATGCACTTCCAGAACAATAATAACAATGCACTCAGTCGTGAGCAGTTTATATGACTGAATGATCATGAATTGTTATAATCAATGTCTAAAACATTCCGGGAGGCGAAATAAATGGCCAGAAAATTATTCACACCATGGACCGTTAAAGATGTAACGATCAAAAACCGTATTGTTATGGCACCGATGTGCATGTATTCCTCACATGAGAAGGACGGAAAACTGCAGCCTTTTCATATGGCGCACTACATATCGCGTGCAATCGGACAGGTCGGCCTGATTATCGTGGAAGCGACAGCCGTTAATCCGCAGGGGCGCATTTCCGATCAGGATTTGGGCATTTGGAGCGATGATCATATCGAAGGTTTTGCCAAACTGACGGAACAAGTGAAAGCGCAAGGATCTAAAATCGGCATTCAGCTTGCACACGCCGGACGTAAAGCTGAGCTTGAGGGAGACATTTACGCTCCGTCAGCCATTCCGTTCGATGAGCAGTCCAAAACACCGGCTGAAATGACGACAGAACAAATTAAAGAAACCATTCAGGAATTCAAACAGGCAGCGGCGCGCGCGAAAGAAGCGGGCTTTGACATTATTGAACTTCATGCGGCACACGGCTACTTAATGCACGAATTTTTGTCCCCTCTGTCCAATCACCGTACAGACGAATACGGAGGCTCACATGAAAATCGCTACCGCTTCTTAGGCGAGACCATTGAAGCCGTCAAGGAAGTCTGGGACGGCCCGTTATTTGTCCGTATTTCTGCATCGGATTATACAGACAAAGGGCTGGACATTGCGGATCATATCGGTTTTGCGAAGTGGATGAAAGAACAGGGAGTCGACCTCATTGATTGCAGCTCAGGCGCACTCGTTCAAGCTGATATTAACGTCTTCCCAGGCTACCAAGTGAGCTTTGCGGAGAAAATCCGTGAACAGGCCGAAATCGCAACAGGCGCCGTCGGTTTGATAACGACGGGAACAATGGCGGAAGAAATTCTGCAAAACAACCGCGCTGACCTTATTTTTGTCGCGAGAGAACTTCTGCGCGATCCGCATTTTGCAAGGAGTGCAGCGAAGCAGCTGAATACTGAAATACCGTCACCGGTTCAATACGACAGAGCATGGTGATGAAGTGACAGCCGGAGTTTTTCGATCCGGCTGTCTCTTTTTTTATTTTTTGAGAAACGATTGCCGAAGCTTCTCCGTCTTCCCTATAGAACCAATTAGAGGGGATGACTCCAATGAAAGCAGCATGGATGGAAAGGACATATCTGATTGACGGGTGTCCGTTTTATACGAAACACCGTAAAGGCGCCGGCGAAGTGACGATCGTCTTTGAAGCCGGCTACGGCACTTCTTCTGAAACATGGACATCATTACTCGCTGACATAGATGAAGAATTTGGGGTTTTCACATATGACAGAGCCGGAATCGGCAAAAGCGGACAAAGCCGAAACAAGAGAACGGCGGACCACATGGTACAGGAATTAAACGCTCTTCTTCTGAAGGCCGGCGTCAAGCCTCCTTATCTTGTCGTCTCGCATTCATACGGCGCGATTATCAGCAGACTTTGGGCGAGCCGGAACCGCCGGGATATTCTCGGGATGGTGATGCTTGATCCGGTTTCTGAGGATCAGGAGACGAAAGTGCTTCCGCTTCTTCCCGAAGAAATGAAAGCCGCCTATTTGAAACAGTTCATATTGGAAGGATCACACGCGGAATTTTTGACGAGCCTTCGTCAGATCAAGCATCAGCAGATTCATTTCGGCGATATGCCGCTGTTGATTTTATCATCGGGAGAGCGGGATGAGCACTTAAAGCACGCTCATGAACAATGGGTGAAACTGCACAGAAGCATGCTTGATGTCTCTTATCAAAGCGGATGGATTCAGGCCAAAAACAGTTCTCATGCCATTCACCACGATGAACCGCACATCGTCCACCTTGCCATTTATGATGTTTGGTGCGCGGTGCGCCAGCAAATGAATGCTCCTGCCTATCAGGCGGTAAACTGATAAAACAAAAGCCATTGTGCAACGGCACAATGGCTTTTGTTATCGTGATCTATTTTGTCTCACGATGCAACGTATACTTTTTCAACCGGGGTGAATACTTTTTCATTTCTAACCGGTCCGGATTCGTCCGTTTGTTCTTCGTCGTAATATAATTTCTGTCCCCTGTCTCTGTACAGGCCAATGTAACATTCACACGCATCATTTTCACCCCTTATACAAATCGTAATTATTTCGTTTTATTATATCTCATCAGAAAAAAATGTCAAGCGTCCATTTTTTAAGACCGCTCCACAGTGACCTCCATGAAGTCAAATGCGATCTTACTGTTTTCAAATACCGCTTTCGCCTCATGTTCGAGACGCTCTATCGGCGATTCACCCTGATACCTTGCGCTGATATGAGTTAAAATCAGCTGTTTGGCGCCTGCTTTTTTTGCCGTTTGCGCAGCCTGTTCTGTCGTTGCGTGATAATAATTATGTGCGAGCTTTGCATCTTCCTTGGCAAACGTCGCTTCATGAACAAGCACATCCGCATTGCGCGCCAGCTCCGTTACCCGCTCTGATGCCCTCGTATCCCCGGAAAAAGCGACGATTCTCCCTTTTTTCGGCGGTTCCAAAAAATCCCGCCCGTTAATGATTCTGCCATCGTCAAGTGTGACCGTTTCGCCTTTTTTGATTTTCTGATAGACGGGTCCGGGCGGGATATTCATTTCTTTCAATCTGCCGGCCTGCAACGCGCCGGGAATATCCTTTTCCTGAACCCGGTAGCCGAACGCTTCCACGCCGTGAATGACGGATGCTGCGGTAACAATGAATTGCTCATCTTCAAAAACCGTCCCCTCTTCGATTTCATGTACGGTAAGAGGATACGTCAGATGAGTCGCCGTCACGTGCAGGCTTGTTTCGATAAAGGCTTTAATGCCTTTTGGCCCGTAAATCGTCAGCTCTTCTTCACCGCCCTGAAATGAACGGCTCCCCAACAGACCCGGAAGACCGTAAACATGGTCGCCGTGAAGGTGGGTGATGAAAATCTTCTCAATTTTCCTCGGTTTGATTGTTGTATGTAATATCTGATGCTGAGTGGCTTCTCCGCAATCAAACAGCCATACGGAACGCCTTTCTTCAAGAAGCTTCAGCGCGACGGACGTTACGTTTCTCGTCTTTGCCGGCATGCCGGCCCCCGTCCCTAAAAATAATAATTCCACAATGCTTCCTCCTAGATCTTTGTACTACTAAGGATACAGGATCAAGCTGAAAATGTGAATTCGCCAGGGGCGCCCCCGGCATGATTAATTTTTTTCCGCAAACCGCAAAAAACAGGCTGAAATGTTTGCTTTCAATGAATTTTAGATTTAAAATGAAGGAAATATGCGGGGTTTTAAACCATGCTTCAGATAAAGTGAGGTACTCTAAGTGAAAACAAACGACAAACCAAAAGCAGTAATTGTAATATTTGGTGCCACAGGGGATTTGGCAAAACGAAAACTTTACCCATCCATTCATCGTTTATATAAAAATGGTCAAATTGGTGAAGAGTTTGCAGTTGTAGGTGTTGGAAGAAGACCTTGGTCAAACGAGGACCTCCGGGAAACCGTTAAAACGTCTGTTTCTTCGGCTGGGCAAAAAGACACAGACGATTTCACGTCTCATTTTTATTACCATCCGTTTGATGTAACGAATCCGGGTTCCTATCAGGAGCTGAATGTCCTGCTTGACCGGCTTGAGCATACATATGAAATCCCGAACAACAGAATGTTTTACTTGGCGATGGCCCCTGAATTTTTCGGCACTATCGCAAAATCGCTTAAAAACGAAGGTGTCACGGCGACAAAAGGCTGGTCCCGTCTCGTAATTGAAAAACCGTTCGGCCACGACCTGCCGAGTGCGAAAGAGCTTAACAAAGAAATACGCGAAGCGTTCACAGAAGATCAAATTTATCGGATCGACCATTACTTAGGCAAGCAAATGGTTCAAAACATCGAAGTCATCCGGTTTGCGAATGCACTGTTTGAGCCGCTGTGGAATAACCGCTACATCTCAAACATCCAGATTACGTCAAGTGAAGATCTCGGCGTTGAGGACCGTGCGAGATATTATGAGAAATCAGGCGCACTCCGCGATATGGTTCAGAATCATATTTTACAAATGGTCGCTCTTTTGGCGATGGAACCGCCGATTAAACTGAACACGGAAGAAATCCGCAGCGAAAAAGTGAAGGTGCTGAGAGCGCTACGCCCTGTCGCTCAAAACGAAGTGAATGATTACTTCGTCCGCGGACAATACCAAGCCGGAACGATCGACGGCACCCCTGTAGCGAGTTATACGGATGAGCATAACGTAGCGCCGGATTCCAATACGGAAACATTCGTGTCCGGTAAGCTGTTAATCGATAACTTCCGCTGGGCCGGCGTTCCGTTTTATATCCGCACAGGAAAACGGATGAAAGAAAAATCAACGAAAATTGTCGTTCAATTTAAAGACATTCCGATGAACCTTTATTACGGCAATGAAACGAATGTAAATCCGAACCTGCTTGTCATCCACATTCAGCCGGATGAAGGCATCACTTTATATCTGAACGCTAAAAAATTAGGCGGAGCCGCACACGCTCAGCCGATTAAGCTGGATTACTGCAGCAACTGCAGTGATGAAATGAACACACCGGAAGCCTATGAAAAATTAATTCACGACTGTCTGCTCGGCGATGCGACGAACTTCGCCCATTGGGATGAAGTAGCGCTTTCCTGGAATTTCGTCGATGCGATTTCCGAAACATGGGCTGCCGACAAAACCCTTTCTCCGAATTATGAAGCCGGATCAATGGGACCGAAGGCTTCGGATGACCTCTTGGAAAAAGACGGCCTTCACTGGTGGAATATATAATAATCAAAAAACCGCGGCGCCGTTCATTACGGCCCGCGGTTTTTACATATCAGAAAAGCCCCCGCAATAATTGCGGGGGCTTTTTCATTACTTCATCCATTCAGTATGGAAAATGCCTTCTTTATCCGTGCGTTCATACGTATGCGCGCCGAAGTAGTCACGCTGCGCTTGAATTAAGTTTGCAGGAAGCACTGCCGTACGGTAGCTGTCGTAATACGCAAGTGCGCTTGAGAACGAAGGTACCGGCACGCCTTGGGCTACCGCAAGTGAAATGACTTGGCGAAGAGCGCCTTGGTAGCTTTCTGCGATATTTTTGAAATAGCTGTCAAGAAGCAAGTTGTCAAGCTCCGGCTCACGGTCATACGCATCTTTGATCTTTTGCAGGAACGCCGCGCGGATGATACAGCCGCCGCGGAAGATCATAGCGATCTCACCGTATTTCAGATCCCAGTTATATTCTTCTGACGCGGCTTTCATTTGGGCGAAGCCTTGTGCGTAAGAACAGATTTTACTCATGAAGAGCGCTTTTCTGACCGCTTCAATCAGCTCTTCTTTATTTTCAGTAACCGGCTTAACGTCAGGTCCTGACAGAAGGCCGCTCGCTTTCACACGCTCATCTTTCATTGCGGAAATGAAACGCGCAAACACAGATTCAGTGATAATCGGAAGCGGTACGCCTAGGTCAAGAGCGCTTTGGCTTGTCCATTTACCCGTTCCTTTTTGGCCTGCTTTATCAAGGATGACATCAACAAGCGGTTTGCCTGTTTCTTCATCTTTTTTGGTGAAAATGTCAGCCGTGATTTCGATCAGATAGCTGTCAAGTTCCCCTTTGTTCCACTCAGCGAATACTTCGTGAAGCTCTTCGGCAGACAGTCCGAGCACCTGTTTCAGAATGAAGTAAGACTCAGAGATCAGCTGCATGTCACCGTATTCGATACCGTTGTGCACCATTTTCACATAGTGTCCCGCTCCGTCCGGGCCGATGTATGTCGTACAAGCTTCTCCGTCCACTTTAGCAGAAATGGCTTCTAAAATCGGTTTCACAAGTTCATGCGCTTCCTTTTGGCCGCCCGGCATAATAGAAGGCCCTTTCAGCGCTCCCTCTTCACCGCCTGATACACCCGTTCCGATAAAGTGAATGCCGCTTTCGGCAAGCTCTTTGTTCCGGCGCTGTGTATCTTTATAGTATGTATTTCCGCCGTCAATCAAAATATCGTCTTTTTCCAGATGAGGAAGAAGAGATTGAATCGTCGCATCCGTTGCAGTTCCCGCTTTAACCATTAATAGAATTTTGCGGGGCGTTTCAAGAGACTGGACAAACTCCTCAATGCTGTATGTACCGACAACATTTTTGCCTTTTGCCTCTTCTAAAAACTCTTCCGTTTTGCTGCTTGATCTGTTGTACACAGACACAGAAAATCCCCGGCTTTCGATGTTAAGAGCCAGATTTTTACCCATTACCGCAAGACCGATAACTCCGATTTGTTGTTTTGACATATTCTAACGTCCCTTCTTCAAACGTTTAACCATTTTAAAATTTAAATTAAAATAAAATGATATTTATACTAAAGAAATTATCATAGATAACCCCTTTTTTCAAGTTATTCAGCTTTTCTTTTCATCCTGAAAAAAGTCTCTGTTAAAGCTCGTTCCCTTTGTTTTGCTTTCTTCTTTTTTCATAACGGCGCCTTTTCTGATCAGGTTTCGGCCGTACTTTTCATTCAGCTGATTCATCATCTGAAAAATCGGCTCGTCCTTTGCATCCTCCTTGAACGAAAACAGATCAAGCTGTTTATACGCCTGCTGTTTTTCAACCAGTTCCGTTCCGGTGATGCCGAGAAGCCTTACTGGATTTTGGTTCCAATGTTTGTCAAACAGCTCCATTGCCGCTTCCATGATGTCTTTTTTCTGATCAACCGGATTGTTGAGGGTCATGCTTCTTGTGACCGTTTTCCAATCCGCATACCGAATCATGATGAACAGCCGGCAGGCCATGACCTCCTTACGCTGGAGCCGTTCGCTCACAGACAGCGCGAGCCGGTCAAACACACCCGTTAATTCATCCCAGTCAGCCGAATCATGCGACAGGGTGGATGAGTTGCCGACGCTTTTAAATTCATAAATCCGCTCGGGATTGACTTCTGCAGGATGGATGCCGTTCGCTTTATCCTTCAGCCTCGGGCCGTTTATGCCGAGAAGCGTTTTCAGCGCATGTTCATCTCCTTTTGCCAAATCACCGATCGTTTTGATGCCGAGCGTTTTTATTTTTTCCGCAGTTTTCGTTCCTATACCGTGCATCTCTTCAATCGGAAGAGGCCATAAGACGTCCGGCAGCTCTCTTTTTCTTAAAATGGTGATGCCGAGCGGTTTTTTCATGTCAGACGCCATTTTGGCGAGAAATTTATTCGGGGCGATGCCGATGCTTGACGGAAGCAAAAGCTCTTTTTGCAGTCTCGCCTGAATGTCTTCGGCTGTCTCATACGCCCTGTGTCTGTGCGGTGTGTCCGTAATATCCATGTATCCTTCATCAATAGAAACAGGCTCGACTAAATCCGTATACTCCCTCAGAATGCTGAACATTTCTTTTGACGAACTCCGGTAGCGGTCAAAATTCGGAGGCACGACGATGAGTTCCGGACAGAGGCGTTTTGCCCGCCACACCGGCATGGTGGTCTTTACGCCCCGCGCTCTCGCTTCGTAGCTGCAGGTGACGATGATTCCTTTCCGTTCCTTCACGTTTCCGGCAACGGCGATAGGTTTTCCTCTTAAAGACGGATCATACGCCATTTCTACGGAGGCATAAAAACTATTCATATCGATATGAAATATAATTCTCCCTTTTCCGGCCACTCCCGGCGCCTCCTTTCCTTTCATAGACAACCTTATATATATGTAGTAAAATAAGAGCTGAATGGATGTGATAAAATGATTCTTGAGTCAATGAATGACTTTTTATTTTTAGTCGATTTTTTCACAATTATTCTTCCCGCTCTGACCGCGATCGGCATCGCTTTTCTTTTGCGTGAGCGCCGCGCAGGCGAGCATTGGAGAACGAAACGAATAGATGAACATCAAGCAGTCGTTCAGCTGAACCGAACAGACTTTCTTATTATTATATATCATCGCATTACAACTTGGATACGTAAAGTCATCCGCATGAATTCACCGGCGAATGATGATGAAGATGTCAGCTCCCTCCTTTTATAACGGCAAGTGAAGATAAAAAGGAGGAGACATAATTGTCTAAAACATATCAAAAATGGATCGCATTCGGATTATTTTTTATCGTACTGTGCACAGGCCGCTCGGCTTTTGCGGCGACATCTCAGACTCAGACGGGAGGCCTCGGGAATATCGGTTTTTTCCACGATTACCTGATCGAGCCGTTTTCGGCACTTTTAAAAGGTGTGGCGGGCCTGTTCCACGGTGAGTACGGACTGTCGATTATTCTGGTGACGATTATCGTCCGGATCGTTGTATTGCCTTTGTTTGTGAACCAATTTAAGAAACAGCGGGTGTTCCAGGAAAAAATGGCTGTGATCAAACCGCAGGTCGACAGCATTCAGGCTAAAATGAAACAAACGAAAGATGCGGAAAAACAAAAAGAACTGCAAATGGAAATGATGAAGCTTTACCGTGAGCACAATCTGAATCCGATGGCAATGGGATGTCTTCCGATGCTGGTGCAATTCCCGATTTTGATCGGTTTTTATTACGCCATCCGCTCAACGCCGGAAATTGCTTCACACTCATTTCTGTGGTTCAGCTTAGGGCATTCTGATATTCTTGTATCACTGTGCGCGGGAGCCATGTATTTCTTACAGGCTTATATTTCCCAAAAATTAAACGAGAAATATTCACCGGCTGCTCAAAATCCGGCCGCGATGCAGTCAGCCAAAATCATGGTCTTTATTTTCCCTGTCATGATGACCGTTTTTTCACTTAACGTACCGGCTGCGCTGCCGCTTTACTGGTTTACAAGCGGACTGTTTTTAACAGTGCAGAATGTACTTTTACAGCAGACGCATCATAAAAAGAAACAAGCTGCGGCTCAGGCGGAGCCCGCCAAATCATAATACTGAAACCCTGCCGGAACCTATCCGGCAGGGTTTTTTTCTTGTATCTGCAAGGCTTTAAGCCAATTATTATGAAGAATGAAAAAAGCACCCAATCAACTGGGTGCTTCGTTTTTAGTTGGCCGCTGTTTCGATAATGGCAACGACCATTTCCGCCGTTTTGACGAGCTCTTCAATCGGCATTTTTTCATTTTTCGTATGGATTTGTTCATAGCCTACTGACAGGTTGACTGTCGGAATGCCGTGGCCGGCAATGACGTTTGCGTCACTTCCGCCGCCGCTCGTCTGAAGTTCGCTCGGCCGGCCGATTTTTGCCGCCGCTTTTTTCGCGACTTCCACAACCTGATCGCCGTCCTGATATTTGAAACCCGGATACATGACAGCGATGTCCACTTCCGCGCGGCCTCCCATCTCAGCTGCAGCAGATTCGAAAGCTTCTTTCATTTTCTGCACTTGCGCTTCCATTTTTTCAGGGACTAATGAACGCGCTTCAGCCAGAATATCGACTTGGTCGCAGACGATATTGGTTTGTGTGCCGCCTTCAAAACGCCCGATATTAGCCGTTGTTTCTTCATCAATACGGCCGAGCGGCATTTTTGAGATCGCTTTTGACGCGATTGTAATAGCGGAGATGCCTTTTTCCGGTTCTACTCCTGCATGAGCCGTTTTCCCGAAAATGGTTGCCCTCACTTTCGCTTGTGTCGGCGCGGCTACAATGATGTTGCCGACTTTCCCGTCTGAATCAAGCGCAAAACCGTATTTCGCGGTAATATCTGAACGATCCATTGCTTTTGCCCCGACTAATCCTGATTCTTCTCCGGCTGTGATGATGAATTCAATTGTTCCGTGCTCGATGTTTTGTTCTTTGAGTACTCTGATGGCTTCAAACATTGCGGCAAGGCCCGTCTTATCATCAGCGCCGAGAATCGTCGTGCCGTCGGTTTTTACATAACCGTCTTCCACAACCGGCTTAACGCCTTTGCCCGGGACAACCGTGTCCATGTGCGATGTGAAATAAATCGTATCCGCATCTTTTGTGCCCTTTAAAGTACAGATTAAATTGCCGGCTCCGTGACCCGTCACTTCTTTTGTATCGTCTTCTTTTACGCTCAATCCTAAATCAGTGAATTTTTGTTTGAGCACTTTGCTGATTTCCGCTTCATGCTTTGTTTCTGAATCAATTTGGACGAGTTCCAGAAATTCTTCCAGCAGGCGTTTTTCGTTTACCATTTACAGTTCCCTCCGTTTAAAGCGGTATATTACCGTGCTTTTTTTTCGGTCTTTCCTCTTCCTTATGCGCAAGCATGTCAAATGCCTGAATCAATTTTTTCCTCGAGTCTTCCGGCCGGATGATATCATCCACCATTCCGCAGGCCGCCGCTTTATACGGACCGGCATTTTCCTTTTCGTATATGGCTTTTTTTTCGCGCTTCGTTTTTTCCGGATCATCAGAAGCCTGTATGTCTCTGCGGTATAAAATCGACGACGCGCCTTCAGCTCCCATCACGGCAATTTCCGCATTCGGCCAGGCGAATACAAGATCTGCCCCGAGGCCTTTCGAATTCATGGCGACATAAGCGCCTCCGTAAGCTTTTCTGATGATGAGCGTCACTTTCGGCACGGCCGCTTCGGCAAAAGCATACAGCAATTTTGCTCCGTGACGGATGATTCCCGCGTGCTCCTGCTGAAGGCCCGGCAGAAATCCCGGTACATCAGCGATCGTTAACAGCGGAATATGAAACGCGTCGCAAAAACGGATGAATCTCGACGCTTTGTCAGCGGCATCTATCGTAAGGCTCCCCGCCAAATGTTTCGGCTGGTTTGCGATAACACCGACTGTGCGCCGTCCGATCTTCAGAAAACCGACAGCAATGTTTTTGGCAAAATACGGCTGAATGTCAAAAAACGTTCCGTCATCCGCCAGTTCTTTTATCACCTGTAACATATCGTAAGGTTTCGAACTGTCCGCGGGAACGAGGGTATTTAATAACGGCCTGGCGTCTTCCTTTTTAACGGGTGATGCCGTCTGTCTGCCGTGCGGAAGATAAGAAAGCAGCGTTTTCACTGCGGAAAGAGCCTCTTTTTCCGTTCGTGCGGAATAGTGGGCATTTCCGCTGATCACATTATGTATTCCCGCACCGCCTAAACTTTCCGCGTCAATCTGTTCACCCGTAACCTGTTCAATGACTTTCGGGCCTGTAATAAACATGTGCGACGTATTTTCCGCCATAATTACAAAATCCGTCAGAGCGGGTGAATAAACAGCACCGCCGGCACACGGCCCAAGGATGACGGAAATTTGCGGAATCACTCCCGAGTAAAGGACGTTGCGCCTAAAGATATGACCGTATCCATTTAATGATACCACACCCTCTTGAATTCTCGCACCACCTGAGTCGTTCAGCCCGATGATCGGGGTTTTATTTTTCGCGGCCAGATCCATCACCGCTGCGATTTTCTCCGCATGTGTCTCGCCGAGCGTCCCGCCGAGTACGGTAAAGTCATGAGCAAACAAATACACGGGCCGTCCGTCAATTGTGCCGTATCCGGTAATGACGCCGTCTCCCGGCGCATTTTGACACCCGGGCATGCGGCTTTTGGCAAACGGCTGAAGCTCTGAAAAACTGTCTTTGTCCAATAAATAGGCAATTCTTTCTCTTGCCGTCAGCTTGCCTTTTTTATGCTGTTTTTCATTTCTTTCCGCTCCGCCGCCGTTTGTTAAAAAGGAACGTTTTTCGTTTAAGTGTCTGATATGCTCACTCATGCTCATCTTGAGTTTCTCCTTTTTCAATTGTTTCACAAAGCTCAATCAGGACCCCGTTCGCCTCTTTTGGAGAGAGAAATGCGATCTTCTTCCCGCCCGCGCCGTTTTGCGGTTCATGATGGATCAAAGTCATGCGGCATGATTCAAGCTCCTTGATCGTTTCCTTCATATCGGCGCAGCGGAATGCCAAATGATGCAGTCCTTCGCCTCTTTTCTGTAAAAAAAAGCTGACGGGAGACGCGTCCGACAGCGGCTCAATCAGCTCAAGCTTTGTGCCTCCCGCTTCTAAAAAAGCAACTCTCACATTTTGGCCGCTTACCAGCTCGTCTCCCATATACGTAAACACGAGCATCCGTTCGTAAAATCCTCTCGCGGCATCAATAGAGCTGACGGCAATGCCGACATGATCAAGTTTTTTCATAGCGCGGCCACCTGCTTTCCGCCATAGGATATGGCTTGTTCATACAAGCAAAACACGTTAAAATGATAGACAGTAATCTTAAGGAGTGAAACAATGTCTCAAAAATTTATGAAAAGCGCCGTCATCGTCATTTTGGGCGTATTTATACTTTCAACCCTCCTCTCAGGCATTATGATGTATTTGCGGTAAAAAAGCAGGCGCCTCATTGCAAGGGGGTTTCCTGCTTTTTTATGAGGGCTTTCCGCTCTATTGCAATGTCCTCGAATGAGCGGTTTTCTTTTGTAATCAATACTTTCGTTCCGGGAGGGATAATCCGGAAAATACGGATGACATCCCGGTTTTTCATACGGATGCAGCCGTTTGATACAAACCCCCCGATCAGCTCTTCTCTGTTTGTTCCGTGAATGCCGTATATCCTGCCGTCGGTTCCTTTCGCGTCAAAACCGATCCAGCGGACGCCGAGCGGGTTTTCCGGCGCGCCTCCCTTTACATTTTTCTTCCGGTAATACGGATTGACGGCTTTGACCGTTACCGTAAATTCTCCTTCAGGCGTCAAATCATCCGTTTTTCCCGTCGCCACCTGATAAATGCCTTCTATTCGGTTATCCTTCACAACAGCAAGCGCATTTGTGGCTTTATTGACGATAATATAAGGGTCACCCGGCAAAGGGTTTGCGCCAAGCGGCCAAAGCGGAGACAGCAGCAGGGCGGCTGACAATAAAAAAAATCGCATGGGCTCCCCTCCTTTTTTCATTAGAATGACCAATGAAAGGAAGACTCATGCGATTGATCCATATGTTTTTTACAGCTTGATGCCTTTGAAATAACTTTTAATCACGAGATATTGTTCCATCTCACCGAGGAGGTGGAACAAAGCCGCCCGCGCTTCAAACTCCTCGCGCGTTGCCGGGAGCGGCATTTCTTCAAATTCCGTTCTCATTTCTGCAAGTCTTTTTAAAAATTTATGAGCGGTATTGCCGGGGTGAATGGCTTCCCTTAATTCATGGATGAAATGGGCGATTATTTTGCCCTGCTCCACCGTTATTGAAATAGAGGTAATCTTCGGCAGCAGCCGTTCAATGATTTCAAATTGTTTCTGTCTCATCTTAAAATAATGATAGTAAAGATTTTCATGGCGCAAAATATGATTCTGCACGTCCCGGTAGGCAAGGTTTTTCGCCTCTTGAATCATCTGATGCGTCTCCGGTATTTCCTTTCCCGTCCAATCTTGCTCACCAGTTAACAAATACCGTTCGATTTCAGCGAAGATGACGGCAAAATTGTCCTCAATTTTTTTCCGGTACGCCGCAAGTTTCCTATCGAGGCTCGGCATATACAGATTCATTAACAGCGCGACACCGATACCTACGGTGATCAGCTGGAACTCATTCCAGATAAACGCCATCGTAATGCCGCCGGACATATATAGATGAAGAATGATAACTGAGCTTGTGACGATCCCTTCGTTTATTTTCAAGACGACTGTAGTTGGAATAAACAGCACAAGCAATATTCCGATCACAAACGGATAATAGCCGATCAGTCCGAAAAAGACATATGAAAAGACGATTGCCAATAAACAGGCGGCAAATCGGGCCCACGAGGCCTGAAGCGACCGCTTTTGCGTAATTTGGATGCACAATATGGTGATGATTCCTGCGGATGCGAAGTTTTGCAGATGCAACAGCTGGGCTAAATAAATGGCCAGCGCCGTTCCAAGTGCGGTCTTTAGTGTGCGGTAACCGATTTTAAACATTGCTTGCTCCATTCTGTTTGTTTCTTTCTCAAAAAAAAGAAGAAGAGCATTCTTCTTCTTTTCTTACAGTTATATTTTATAATATTTTTTCTAAAAAGTCCTGTGCTCTTTTTGACTTCGGAGAAAGAAAAAATTCTTCCGGCTGCCCGTCTTCCACTATCGTGCCTTCATCCATAAATAATACGCGGTCTGCGACTTCTTTGGCAAATCCCATTTCGTGCGTGACGATGACCATCGTCATGCCCGTTTGAGCGAGCTCCTTCATAACCTCAAGAACTTCTTTGACCATTTCCGGGTCAAGAGCTGAGGTCGGCTCGTCAAACAGCATGATGTCAGGATTCATGGCAAGGGCACGCGCGATGGCGACACGCTGCTTCTGCCCGCCTGACAAACGGTTCGGATAGTCGTTCCGTTTTTCAAGCAGTCCGACTTTTTCAAGGAGAGCGCACGCCTTTTCCTCCGCCGCCTTTTTGGACTCTTTCTTCACGCTGACCGGCGCATATATGATATTTTCAAGCACCGTTTTATGCGGAAACAGATGAAAATGCTGAAATACCATCCCGATATTTTCCCGCACTTTCAGTTTATTCGTTTTAGCAGCGGTGATTTCTTTTTCTTTAATGGCAATCGTTCCGCCGCTCGGGGTTTCCAGCAGATTTAAGCAGCGCAGAAACGTTGATTTGCCGGAGCCGGAAGGTCCGATGACAGCGACGACTTCCCCTTCTGCGATCTGTGTTGAAATGTTTTTCAGTACTTCATGTTTTCCGAATGATTTTGACAGGTTGTCGACCTTAATCATTGGCTTTCAGCTTCCTTTCTACGCCTTTTCCGATGAATGCTAAGATCAAAACGAGCACGTAATAGATGAAACCGGCCACAATGAGAGGTTCTAAATAGTTGTATGTTGCGGCACCGGACTGGTAGGCCCGTCTCATAATATCGCCGAGACCGATTACGGTGACGATCGCCGATTCTTTCGTCAAGGTGATTAATTCGTTAATAATGGCCGGAGAAATGTTTTTAAATGCCTGCGGCAGAAGCAGATCTTTCATCATTTTTCCGTACGGCACACCGAGAGCGACGGCAGCTTCTTTTTGTCCTTTGTCAATCGCGTTGATTCCCGCTCTGATAATTTCAGAGACGTAAGCTGCTGAATTAAGTGATAATGCGGTGACCGCCGCCCAAAATTGGTCGATCTGAAAGCCGAGAAGCTGCGGCATCCCGAAATAAATAATCATCAGCTGCAGCACGAGCGGCGTGCCGCGGAATATCGAAGTATAAAAATCCGCAATCCATTTCAGCGGACTGATCGTGCTGATTTTAAACAAACTGAGCACGATGCCTAATACAAGGCCGATGACCGCTGAAACGAGCACAATTTTCAATGTGACGGCAAGGCCTTCCAATATAAAAGGAATTTGGGGTATTGTCGCTGAGAAATCCAAATTCATACGTTTGATCTCCTTTACCTGTATTCAAGATAAAAAGCTCAACGAAAAGTTGAGCTTTCTTTTATTTCTCGTTGGTGAACCATTTTTTCTTCAGTTTTTCGATTTCTCCGTTTTTCTCCATTTCTTTCAGCGCTTTGTTAAACTTCGCTGTCAGATCACTGTCTTTGCGGAACGCAATCGCGGAGCCCGATTCGTCTGATTTCGCATCTGCTGACGCAAAGCCCTGCAGATCTTGATTTGAATTGAAATAGCCTTGTGCTACGATGTCTTCGATAATCGCGGCATCAAAACGCCCGGATTTAATCTCTTCCGTTAAGTCTGAGATCCGGTTGCGGTCTTCAAGCTGGAAACCGTATTTCGAAGCAAGTTTCTTGCCTTTTTCTTCTTGAATGGAGCCGAGCTGAACACCGACGGTTTTGCCTTTCAGATCATCCAGGGATTTAATGCTGCTTCCCTTTTTCGTAACGATCATATTGTTAGCAGTATAATAAATACCGGAGAAATCCACTTGCTTTTTCCGTTCCGGCGTAGGTGTCATTCCTGATAAAATCATATCAACCTGCTTAGACTTCAGGGCTGTGATCAGGCTGTTGAAGTCCATGTCCTGCACCTCAACGTCATAGCCGGTCTTTTTGCCCAGAGCTTTTGCCAAATCAACGTCAAACCCGACGATCTGATCGCCGTCTTTATATTCAAATGGTTTATAATCAGCCGATGTACCCATAATCAATTTGTTCTTTCCGCCCTCTGAGCCTGAATTGCCTGATCCGCAGGCGGACAGCGCAAAGGTGATACATGCGGCAACCAATACCAACAGCCATTTCTTCATGATTCATTTCCCCCATATCTACTGATCTCTTAAATTTGAATATTTATTCGTTAACTTGTATTTTAAACACTTTTTAATTGTGATGCAATACTATTTTTGAAAAATATATTTTCCTTTCTGTGTTTATTATAGTCATTGTTTTTCAGGTTAGTGACAGCTGAACGCCGATGTATAAATATTTATATTTATACAGATACCATATAAAAAAACCCCGCAAGCGCTTGGCTCCGGGGTTTTTCTTTCACTTATACTTCTTCACAATATTCTTCAAATGCTTCCTGCAGTTTTGTGACGACGGCCATCGGCTCATGGCCTTCAATTTCATGGCGTTCCACCATTTTCATGATTTTCCCGTCTTTTAAAATGGCAAATGACGGAGAGGACGGCGGATAGCCTTCAAAGTATTCTCTCGCTTTGGCTGTCGCTTCTTTATCCTGTCCGGCAAATACCGTCACAAGCTGATCCGGGCGTTTATCGTAATGTACGGAATGGTACGCGGCAGGCCGTGCAATACCGCCTGCGCATCCGCACACAGAGTTGACCATGACGAGTGTCGTTCCTTTTTTCGAAAGCGCTTCGTCCACTTCCTCAGCGGTTTTCAGCTCTGTATACCCGGCGGCCGTGATTTCCTGGCGGGCTTGACGCACGACATCATTCATAAATAAATTAAAATCCATATTCAATTGGGACCTCTCCTTTTTGATCATCTCTTCTTATGATAGCAAGGAACCTCCCTATCGGCAAATGACACCGCTCATATCCAATTGTTTTTTGTCCCTTTTATGTTCCCGATGTAAGTTTATGACCCTTTAAAAACGGGAAACTTGTTAAGGAGATTGTCTGAAATAAAGGAGCAGTCATATGAGCCAACGGAAAGCAGTTTTAATTTATAACGGAAACGCCGGTCAAAAACAGATTGATAAAACGCTCGGCACGGTCGTCCCCATTTTGGCCCAGTCAGCTGATGAACTTTTGATTAAACCGACCAAACATCAGGATGATGCCCGTCAGTATTGTGAAAATCTCGACAGTTCAGTTGACCATTTATATATTTTAGGCGGAGACGGCACTGTGCATCAATGCATCAACAGCATCAGCAAGCTTGATCACAGACCCGCTGTCGGCATTTTGCCGGGAGGAACGTGCAACGATTTCTCCCGGGCGCTCGGCATCCCGCAAAACCTTCAAAAGGCCGCTGAAGTGCTCGCGGCCGGACATAAACGGATGATTGACGTCTGTAAAACGGATGACGGCTATTTTCTGAACTTCTGGGGCATCGGACTGATCACCGAAGCATCAAGCCATATTAATGAAACTGAAAAAGCATGGCTTGGTAAAATCAGCTACTTCACGAGCGCCTTGCGGACGATGACAAGCGCGAACCCGTTTCCTGTCAAATTGACGATTGACGGCGAGGTGAAAGAAGACGAAGCCGTAATGGTGCTTGTCATGAACGGGCATTATATCGGGACAAACAGAGTTCCCCTGCCTGATGCCAGCCTCCAGGACGGCTTAGCCGATGTGTTAATCTGCCGCAACACAAGCCTTGCCGCGTTGCGGGAGCTGATGACGATGGAACAGGGTTCGTTTGATGATTTCAAAGGGGAGCTGTCCTATATTCAGGCCTCCAGGATTGAAATCGAAACCGGACGTGAGATGGACGCGGATACAGATGGCGAGGTATACGGAACAACACCTTGTACGATCGAAGTGAAAAAACATCATCTCACTATGCTTGTTCCCGAGGATTCACAATGAAAATAAAAAAACTCCTTTTGCCGCCCGGGCAAAAGGAGTTTTTTTAATAGACGGAAGTATGTTCATCAATGTTTTCTAAGATCTCTTTGACGCGTCCGAGGAATCGGCCGCACACGAGCCCGTCGAGCACTCTGTGATCTAAAGACAGGCAAAGATTAACCATATCACGAACGGCGATCATCCCGTTATTCATGACAACCGGACGTTTGACGATAGATTCTACCTGAAGAATCGCCGCCTGCGGATGGTTGATAATGCCCATAGATTGAACTGAGCCGAATGATCCCGTGTTATTGACGGTAAATGTGCCGCCCTGCATATCTTCCGCGGTAAGTTTTCCGTTTCTCACTTTTTTCGCAAGGTCTGTTATTTCTCTGGCTATGCCTTTAATCGTTTTTTCATCAGCATGCTTAATAACCGGAACAAACAGCGAATCTTCCGTGGCAACGGCAATGGAGATGTTGATGTCTTTCTTTTGGACGATTTTGTCTCCCGCCCACATGCTGTTCATCTGCGGGAACTCCTTGAGAGCCTGCGCCGCCGCTTTTACAAAGAAAGCGAAAAACGTTAAATTGAAGCCTTCTTTCTGTTTAAATGAGTCTTTAATGCTGTTTCTGTACGCCGTCATATTCGTGACGTCCACTTCCATCATCGTCCAGGCATGCGGAATTTCTGTTTTGCTTTTATGCATATTGGCGGCGATGGCTTTTCTGACGCCTGTAACCGGAATTTCAATATCACCGGCTGACAGAGCGGGTGCCGGCGCTTGTTTTTGCTGTTGTTTCGGCGCTTGTTGCGTTGTTTGAACGGCAGCCGGCACCGGTGCTTCCGACTTCTGCTTCATTCCCGAATCAATGATCTTTTGAATGTCTTTTCGCGTAATTCTTCCGCCTGCACCCGTTCCTTCAACTTCTTCAAGCTGAATGCCGTGTTCTCCCGCTAACCTGAGCACGGCCGGCGAATAACGCGCTTTATTTGACTGATCTTTACCTTGACGGTTTGCATCTGTGTCTGAAGGGGTATTCTGCTCTTCTTCCCGCTTCGGCGCCTCTTCGGTTTCCGTTTCTTCTGTTTCAATTTTGCAGATGATCTCGCCGACTGCAAGAGTCTGGCCTTCTTCTCCTACAAGTTCTCTAATCGTACCGGTAAAAGAAGACGGCACCTCCGCGTTCACTTTATCTGTCATGACCTCCGCGATGGGGTCATATTTATTCACTTGATCACCGGGGGATACCAGCCACTTGCTGATCGTCCCTTCCGTCACGCTCTCTCCGAGCTGAGGCATAGCCATTTGTTCAATCGCCATGTCAAAAACCTCCTTACGTCTTTAAAACTCCGCTAATTCTCTCATCGCGGCTTCTGCTTTGTCAGGATTCATCATGAAGTATTTTTCCATTGTCGGCGCATAAGGCATTGCCGGAACATCAGGACCTGCAAGCCGCTTGATCGGCGCGTCTAAATCAAATAAGCAGTTTTCAGAAATAATAGCGGCGACCTCGCTCATAATACCGCCTTCTTTCGTATCTTCTGTGATCAGCAATACTTTTCCCGTTTTAGACGCGGCTTCAATGATGGCTTCTTTATCTAACGGATAAACCGTACGCAAATCTAATACGTGTGCGGAAATTCCGTCTTTTTCAAGGCGCTCGGCAGCCTGCAGAGCAAAATGGACGCATAATCCGTACGTAATAACAGTAATGTCGCTGCCTTCGCGTTTTACATCCGCCTTTCCGATCGGAAGGACGTAATCATCCGCAGGGACTTCGCCTTTAATCAGACGGTACGCCCTCTTATGTTCGAAAAACAGCACCGGATCTTCGTCACGGACTGCAGCTTTCAACAGCCCTTTTGCGTCATAAGGAGTTGAAGGCATGACAATTTTAAGGCCCGGCTGGTTGGCAAAAATAGCCTCCACAGATTGGGAATGATACAACGCGCCGTGCACGCCGCCGCCGTAAGGCGCTCTGATGACCATTGGACAGCTCCAATCATTGTTTGAACGGTAGCGTATTTTGGCCGCTTCTGAAATGATTTGGTTGACCGCAGGCAGAATGAAATCGGCAAACTGCATCTCGGCAATCGGGCGCATGCCGTACATCGCGGCGCCGATCCCGACTCCGGCAATCGCTGATTCCGCAAGCGGCGTATCCATCACCCGCTCTTCTCCAAACTGTTCATAGAGACCCGCCGTGGCTTTAAACACGCCGCCTTTTCTCCCGACATCTTCCCCGAGAACAAAAACGCGCGGATCTCTTTCCATTTCTTCTTTCATTGCTGCATTAATACTGTCAATATAAGACATTACAGACATAAGTATTCCTCCCTACTTCGCATAAACGTGATCAAGCGTTGATTCAGGAGATGCGTATGGCGCTTTCTCCGCTTCGTCTGTCGCTTCGTTTACGATAGCCATGATGTCATCCAGCATGGTCTTTTCTTCTTCTTCACCTAGAAGCCCGGCTTCTTGCAAGTATGCTTTGTATATAAGAAGCGGATCCTGTTTCTTTGCTTCTTCTACTTCTTCGCGTTCTCTGTAGCTGCTGTCGTCGTCATCACTGGAATGCGGCGTCAACCGGTAGGAAACCGTTTCTATTAATGTAGGACCTTCGCCTTTAGATGCCCGTTCGCGCGCTTCTTTCACGGCCCGGTAAACTTCCAGCAGGTCGTTTCCGTCAACTGTGACTCCCGGCATGCCGTAGCCTGCCGCCCGGTCGGAAATATTTTCGCACGCCACCTGTTTGTCATACGGAACAGAAATAGCATACTTATTGTTTTCACACATGAAAATGACCGGCAATTTATACACGGCGGCAAAGTTTGCCCCTTCGTGAAAATCCCCCTGGTTGGAAGATCCTTCTCCAAAGGTAACGAAAGAGACGATATCCTTTTTATCCATGCGTCCCGCAAGCGCGATTCCGACTGCATGAGGCACCTGCGTTGTCACAGGGGATGAGCCCGTTACGATTCTGTTTTCCTTTTGCCCGAAGTGGCCAGGCATCTGCCTTCCGCCTGAGTTCGGGTCAGCCGCTTTCGCAAAACCGGACATCATCAAGTCCTTTGCAGTCATACCGAATGCAAGCACAACTCCCATATCTCTGTAGTAAGGAAGCACATAGTCGGTATCACGGTTTAAAGCATAGGCCGCGCCTACTTGAGCCGCTTCCTGTCCTTGACATGAAACAACGAACGGAATTTTGCCCGAGCGGTTTAAGAGCCACATTCTTTCGTCGATTTTTCTGGCTAACAGCATGGTTCTATACATTTCAACGGCTTCTTCGTCAGAGAGCCCTAATGCTTGATGGCGGTTTGTAGTCATTCAAACCCCTCCTTCTTTCCTTTTAAAAATGAATCGCGTTTCCGTCTGCGGCTAACGCAGCTTCTCCAATCGCTTCTGAAAGCGACGGATGCGGATGTATGGACTGGCCGATTTCCCAAGGAGTCGCGTCGAGCACCTTGGCAAGCCCCGCTTCAGAGATCATATCGGTGACGTGCGGGCCGATCATATGAATACCGAGAATATCATCTGTATTCCGATCGGCGACGATTTTAACAAAGCCATCGCTTTCTCCGTATACAAGAGCCTTTCCGATTGCCATGAACGGAAACTTCCCGATCTTCAGTTCATGTCCTTTTCGGGTTGCTTCCTCTTCTGTCAGACCGACACTCGCCGCTTCCGGATTTGAATAAATGCATTTCGGCACAAGAGCTGCATCAAGCGGAGCCGGATTAAGACCCGCCATATGCTCAACGGCAATGATGCCTTCACGGGAGGCCACATGTGCAAGCTGAAGACCGCCCACAACATCACCGATCGCATAAATGTGCGATTCCTTCGTCTGCCCGGCTTCGTTCACGATGATAGAACCGTTTTCCGCTTCAATATCCGTGTTTTCAAGGCCGATCCCTTCAATGTTCGGCTGGCGGCCGATGGAAACAAGCATTTGTTCCGCGTGATACGTTTCTTTTTTTCCATTCTTTTCAGCGGCAATTGAAACGCCGTCCGCTTTTTCCAATGTATCCGGAAGCACTTTCGCACCCGTCACGATCTTAATTCCTTTTTTCGTTAACAGTTTTTCCATCTCGCTTGAAATATCACGGTCTTCCGTCGGCAAAATGCGGTCCGCATATTCAATCACAGTGATATTGACGCCGAAATCGTTCAGCATGGATGCCCATTCAATTCCGATGACACCGCCGCCGACGATCATCATGGATTGGGGCAGACGTTCAAGCTCTAACGCTTCATCTGATGTCAGAATATATGTACCGTCTGCTTCTAAACCCGGCAGCATTTTCGGCCTTGAACCGGTTGCGATAATCAATTGTTTCGGTATCAGCATGTCGTTTTCTTCACCATTTGCGTATTCGACGGAAACCGTACCGGGAAGAGGTGAGAAGATGGAAGGGCCGAGCATACGTCCGTACCCGTTGAATACATCAATCTTCCCCTTTTTCATCAAGTGGGCGACACCGCCGGCCAGCCGGTCAACGATTCCCTGCTTTCGTTTTTGCACGCTGTCAAAGCGGAGGGAGACACCTTCCGTTTCAATGCCGAATGCTGCCGCTTCCTTTGCGGTTCGGTACACTTCCGCGCTTCTTAACAGCGCTTTACTCGGGATACATCCTTTATGCAGGCATGTTCCGCCGAGCTTTTCTTTTTCTACAACGGCCGTTTTTAAGCCGAGCTGGGCCGCTCTGATGGCGGCTACATAACCGCCCGTGCCGCCGCCCAGAATGACCACATCATACTCAGTCGCCATTTGTTTTCACTCCTTCGCCGATCTGATATTGCTTTGACTGCTCCTCACCGGCTAAAACCCGAAGCGCGCCTTGCGCGAGAGATTGCAGTTCATTTTCTCCCGGGTACACCAGTACATCCGAAATCCAATCTATGTACGATTTGATGGCGGATACGAAACTTTTCCCGTACGCCAATCCGCCCGTCAGAACGATAATGTCTACTTTTCCTTTTAAAACGGCGCTTGCCGCCCCGATTTCTTTTGCTACTTGATAAGCCATGGCGTCATAAATGAGACGCGCGTTTTCATCGCCGGCCTGAATGCGTTTTTCCACCTTCACCGCGTCCGTTGTCCCCAGGTAGCCGGAGAGTCCGCCCGTGCCGACAAGTTTTTTCATCATATCGGCTTTTGAATACTTGCCGGAAAAACACATTTCTACCAAATCACCCGCCGGAACAGTTCCCGCGCGCTCCGGGCTGAAGGGTCCTTCTCCGTGAAGCCCGTTGTTGACATCCGTCACCCGTCCGCAATCATGGACACCGACTGTGGTGCCGCCTCCCATATGAGTGACGATCATCTTCATCTGTTCATACCGTTTGCCGAGGGACGCCGCCGCCTGACGGGCAACAGCTTTTTGGTTCAAAGCATGGAAAATGCTTTTCCGCTTGATTTCAGGCATTCCTGATACTTTAGCGAGCGGAGTCATCTCATCCACCACGACCGGATCGACGATATACGCGGGGATATTTAATCCGTCAGCTATTTCCCTGGCAATAATTCCGCCCAGATTAGAAGCATGCTGGCCGTTGTAGCCGTTTTTCAAATCAGTGATCATGGCGTCATTCACTTCATATGTGCCGCCCTCAATCGGTCTGAGCAGGCCGCCTCTGGCACAAACGGCATCGAACTTTGAAATGTTGATGCCCTGTTCGTGCAAAGACTCAAGAATGCTTATTTTTCGAAATTCGTATTGGTCGATGATGCTGTTAAATGTTTTCAGCTCTTCTTCGGGATGCCGCAGCGTCTTTTCAAAGATACAGCGTTCATTGTGAAAGACACCGATTTTCGTTGATGTTGAGCCTGGATTCAGAATGAGAATGCGTTTTTCCTTTTCGAACATTTTCATACCTCCAGATCAAATTCCTATCGTCTGCTTAATATACTTTGGCCGTTTTGCAGAAACTGGCTTCTTGAACGGCGCATGCGCTCAATTCGTTCCTCAGCCAGACGGTCGGCCGCTAAGTATGTCGGAATGCCGTCACGCGCGGAAATATCGAGCACCCGCTCAATGTTTGCATAGATGCCTTCAACCTTTTTCAAAGCCCGCTCAGCATTGTAGCCGTAAAGCTCATCGGCCACATTGATGACCCCGCCTGCATTGATGACATAATCCGGAGCGTACACGATTCCCATTTCATGAATGGTATCGCCGTGACGTGTTTCTTTCAGCTGGTTATTGGCCGCTCCCGCAATGACTTTCGCCTTCAGCTGTTTAATCGTGTCATCGTTAATGACGGCGCCGAGAGCACATGGGGCATAAATATCGCACGCCTGTGAGTAAATGTCGCCGGGATCAACTGCGCGGGCGCCGAAGTCCTCAACGGCACGTTTAACAGATTCTTTATTGATATCCGTTACGATTAAAGAAGCGCCTTCTTCGTGAAGGTGGCGGCATAGATTGTAAGCCACATTTCCCACGCCTTGCACGGCAATTGTTTTACCTTCCAGGGAATCAGTGCCAAACGCCGCTTTCGCTGCGGCTTTCATCCCTTTGTAGACGCCGTACGCCGTAACGGGAGACGGATTTCCTGATGAACCGAATGCCGGAGAAATTCCGGTTACATAGTCTGTTTCATCATGAATGATGTCCATATCTTCAACGGTCGTGCCGACGTCTTCCGCCGTAATATACCTTCCGTTTAAGCCTTGGATGTAGCGGCCGAACGCGCGGAACATTTCTTCATTTTTATCTTTGCGCGGGTCTCCGATAATAACGGTTTTCCCGCCGCCTAAGTTTAAACCGGCAGCCGCATTTTTATAAGTCATGCCTTTTGCAAGTCTTAGTGCATCTTCAATCGCCGCTTCTTCACTGTCATATGTCCACATTCTTGTTCCGCCGAGTGCGGGGCCGAGCGTCGTATCATGAATCGCGATGATCGCTTTTAATCCGGATTGTTCATCTTGGCAGAATACCAATTGTTCGTAATCATAAGTCTCCATATATTTAAAAATTTCCATAGGTTCGTTCCTCCTACTGTTCTTGTGATGCGCAAATCGCAAGCGCAATTGAATACAGTTTATTTTCTGCGGTATCCGCTCTGCTCGTTAATGCGATCGGCGCTTTTGCACCGGCGATGACGGCAGCAACACTTGCTTTCGCAAAATAAATCATTGACTTATAAAGCATATTTCCAGCCTCGATTGAAGGAACCAAGAGAATATCCGCCTGGCCCGCTACGCTTCCGGAAATCCCTTTTTGCAGCGCAGCCGCTTGGGATACGGCATTATCCAAAGCAAGCGGTCCGTCCGCAATGCAGCCGGTAATCTGTCCTCTGTTGCACATCTGGACGATCGCAGCCGCGTTCAGCGTCGCCTCCATTTTCGGATTAACCGTTTCAATAGCGGCAAGGACTGCGGCTTTCGGCATAGGGTTCCCTACTGAATGTGCGACATGAACCGCATTTTGCAGAATATGCCCGAGCTCTTCAAGAGACGGGGCAATGTTCAGCGCTGAATCAGTCACATACATCAGCCGGTCATAGTCCGGCACCTCAAAAACGGCTACATGTGATAACACCCTTTTTGAACGAAGCCCTTCATGGCGGTTTAAAACCGATTTCAGAAGAGTTGAGCTCGGGAGATTCCCTTTCATTAAAACGTCCGCCTCTTGTTCACGCACTGCGCGCACTGCTTTTGCCGCAGATTCTTCGGGTGAATCGGCGTGGATGATTTCAGCATTGAACTTCGGCTCATTTGCCAGAAGCTCTTTCAGCTTTCCGCTGTCACCCGTCAGTAAAAATCGTGCCGACAAGTGTTCTGCCGCCATTTTGACGGCCTGGATCACTTCTTTATCTGCTGCGTGGGCCACTGCAATGGTTTTTGCGTTTTTTGCCGCGGCTTTTTCAACTAGGTCTCTCAGCTTCATTTTGTACCACCTTCCTTGTGCGAATCCGCTTTTAACAATGCAAGTTCCGTGCCAAATATACGGGAGGGTTTATTCCGGCTTTTTTCAAGAAAACATGCAGCTGTTTGCGCTTTCTCTGCAATTTATTGCATGCCGTCATTTGCAAGGCCGTACTTGTCCATTTTGTAGTACAGATTCCGAATGCTGACACCAAGCGCTTTTGCCGTTTTGGTTCGGTTGAATTTATGCTTTTCAAGCGTTTTTTGAATGACGTGTGCTTCAAATTTTTCAACAGCCTGAGACAGCTTTTCCCCTTCCACATCCGGAAAATCACTTTGGGTGCCGTTTTTTTCATTCAGCTCTGATTCAAAAACAGGCAGATGCTGCTGTTCGATCCGTTCCATGTGCGGCTCTAAAAATATCATTGCCCGTCCGAGAACATTTTCAAGCTCTCGGACGTTTCCCGGCCAGCTGTAGGCTGATAAAGCTCGCAGCGCGTTCGGCGTGAGCCCCTTTACATTGCGGCCGTAATCCTGATTGATTTTTTCAATGAGCCGAATGCTCAGCGCTTCAATATCTTCTTTGCGCTGCCGAAGCGGCGGGATTGAGATCGGATAGCGGTTAATCCGGTAATACAGGTCTTCACGGAACGCGCCTTCCGCCATGGCCTTTTCGATGTTGACGTTTGTCGCTGCGATAATTCTGACATTGACAGAAATCGCTTTAGCGCCGCCGACTCTGATAATTTCTTTTTCCTGCAGAACTCTGAGCAGCTTTGCCTGGGTGCTTTGGGTCAGCTCTCCGATTTCATCTAAGAAAATGCTGCCGTTATTCGCTTCCTCAAATAGTCCTTTTTTGCCCCCGCGCATCGCGCCCGTAAACGCGCCTTCCTCATAGCCGAAAAGCTCGGATTCTAGCAGTGATTCAGACAAGGCCGCACAATTGACCCGAATGAACTTATTGTATTTTCGGTCGCTTTCATTATGGATGGCGTGGGCGAAAAGTTCTTTTCCTGTGCCGGATTCTCCCCGCAGCAGAATCGTCGCCGGCGTTTTCGCCCCGAGCTTCGCCTGTTCAAGGGCGACCAGCATTTGCTCACTCGTGCCGATAATGTCGTCAAACGTGTATTTCGCTTCAAGCGTGCGGATGATCTGGCGCGCCCGATTCAGCTCAGCAGTCAGCGTTTTAATTTCTGACACGTCGTGGATGACGCCGACGCTGCCTTTTAAAATACCGTCCACAATAACGGGGGCAACATTTACGATAACATCCTTTTTATTGGGGCCGACCTTCATTCTCACACCCCGCACGGGCCGCCTTGTCCCCAATACTTTCAGGTGCATGCTCTCCCCTTCTGAGATATCGGTGGAAGCGGGTTTTCCGATGACTTCGCTTTCTGACAGCCCGGTCATTTTTGTATACGCTTTGTTGATTAACATTCCGATGCCGTTTTCATCAACGACAGAAATGGCCTCGTCGGATGATTGTATAATCGCTTCAAGCATGGTGCGGATTTGTTTTAAGTTCGTGACCTCTTCCGCCAGTTCAACTGCGTCGGTGATATCTTTAAACACGCATAACGCGCCAAGAAGTTTTCCGCCTTCATCAATGATCGGCAGTCTTGTCGTGACAATCTGCAGGTGCTTTCCGAGAAGCTGCTTCTGGTTATATTCCGGCTCTCTCGTTTCCAGAATCCGCGGCAGCTTTGTGTTCGGCACTACATCTTTAATTTGGCGGCCGATGACATCCTCCCGTTTTTGGCCGACCATTTTTTCTGCCATCTGATTAAATAAAATGATCGTTTCGTTGACGTCTATAAAAATCATGCCGTCGTGCGTTGAATTAAAAATCCGGTCATGCTTATACGTCTGCGACTTCAGCATTTGGATAAGCTGCTGTTTTTCCTCCATCAGCTGAAACACCATGTACGCCAATTTTCCCGGCATGACGATGGTTTGTTCTTTTTTCTCATGGAGCAGCTCATCCATGACCGCTTTATCGCCTGTTGTATGGATGATAATATCTATATCTTCAGTTATGTAGGGTTTCCAATCTGATGAGGTTGCAATTCCATATTTCCGGGCTTCTTGCAGCCCTTGCGCCTCCGGATCTTGATCAACCACCGCAATAATCCGGATCAGCTTTGTTTTCATCAAAATCTGTAGGAGCGCCGTGCCTCCTTTACCAGCACCTATAATCAGCACCTTCTGCATCCCGATACCCCTTTATATGAAAAAATTTGCACACCTGTATTTCCCGTTGCAATAATTTGCACAACCCCTATGTTACCACGTTTTGATCTCTTGACAAAATATTTTTTCGATTGGACAATAAAGGAAAACATATCGTAAAGGGGTTTTCTGAATATGAGCCGGCTTGTTGCGCTTTTGATTCTGGTCCTCCCCGGCGCTGTCGCGGCGCTCGGCATTAAGCTGATGAGAGATGCATTATTCGGGCATGCGTTTTCCCCGTTTCCGTCCCTTTTTCTTCAGGGGGCGGCCGGATTGGCGTTTTTTTTGTTCGGCCTTTATGTTCTGGCCGGGTTTATTCTGTACAGAGATCGGAAACGCAATCAAGTCAGCCCGCGGTTCAGGAAAAAAAAGCTGTAAAAAAAGCCCTTGCAAAAAAAAGGGCTTTTTCAGTCGTCCGGCAGTATCGTTTTGGCAATGGATTGATCCAGTTCTTCATAGTCATCGTAAGCGATCGTTTCATATAGTTCTTTTCTCGTCTGCATATCCGAAAGCCCCTCTTTTTGCGAGCCTTCTTCTTTCAGAAGGCGGAAAATACGCTCAAAAGCCTTGGCCGCCGTTCTGAGTGACGTGACCGGGTAAATGACCATCTGACAGCCCATATCGGAAAATTCATCAGCACTGTAATACGGCGTTTTTCCGAATTCAGTCATGTTTGCGAGAATCGGCACACTGATTTGTTTGGAAAACGCTCTGAATTCACTTTCGGATTGGAGCGCTTCCGGAAAAACAGCGTCAGCACCCGCTTTTATATAAGCGGACGCCCTTTTTAATGCCCCCTCCAATCCTTCCTGCTGTCTGGCGTCTGTTCTCGCAACAACAAGAAGAGTCGGCGCGGCCCGCTTGACCGCTTGGATTTTTTGCGCCATTTCTTCAATCGGCACGAGCTGCTTCCCATTCAGATGTCCGCATTTTTTCGGCAGGCGCTGATCCTCCATCTGGACGGCGGCCGCGCGCGCTTCATACATTTCTTTCGCCGTCCGGGCGGCATTCAGCACTCCTCCGAAACCCGTGTCAATATCGACAAGGACGGGCAGATCAGACGAGCGGACCAGATCTTTAACCCGTTCAGCCATTTCCGCCGACGTGATGATCCCTAAATCGGGCAGCCCTCTGCTCGCCGTGTAAGCCGCGCCTGATAAATAAAGAGCCGAAAACCCCGTTTTCTTGGCGATAAGAGCGGCCATCGCATCATGGGCGCCGGGGATCTGCAGTAGATCCGGCGCTGTCATCAGCGTACGGAACCGCTCTGCAAGCTCCTCTTGAGACGACTGCTCGCTGACGATCCACGTCATGTTTGTCACCCTCCTATTTTATACGAGAAATAAGTCCATAAATTCACTGACGCTGAGCTTCTGCATTCGGCCGCTATGTTCGCAGGCCTCTTTGATTTTACGCTGCTGCTTCAATGAAAAATGAGTGCTGATGTTTGCTGAAAACTTGGCAAGAATCTTCGGAACGGCTTCTTTTCTGCGGAACCGGTGCCCGAGCGGGTATTCACATTCAATCCGTCCCGTAGCCGTGCCGTCTGTAAAATGCACCTGTACGGCATTTGATATGGATCGCTTATTCGGGTCTAAGTAATCTTTTGAGTACGCTTTGTGTTCCGTCACCTCCATTTTGCTCCGCAATGTATCAATTCGCGGGTCAGACGCCGTTTCCTCTTCATAATGATCCGCCGTGATATCTCCGAAAAGCAGCCCGATTGCCGTAATATACTGGAGGCAGTGATCCCGGTCAGCCGGATTGTGAAGCGGCCCTTTTTTATCGATAATCCGGATAGCCGACTCATGGGTCATAATCGTGATCCTGTCAATGTCTTCGATGCGGTCTTTCACCTCAGGATGAAGCCGGACCGCGCATTCCGCCGCTGTCTGGGCGTGAAATTCAGCCGGGTAGGATACTTTAAACAAAACATTCTCCATCACATAGGACTCAAGCGGGCGGGCAAGCTTCATTTCCTGCCGGTTAAACAATACGTCTTGAAATCCCCACCCAGATGCGGTCAGAGCCGTCGGGTACCCCATTTCACCTTTTTGCGCCATAAGGGCCAAATATACGCCTCTGCTCGTCGCGTCGCCGGCCGCCCATGATTTGCGTGATCCGGTGTTCGGCGCATGACGATACGTTCTGAGGCTTGAATTATCAATCCAAGCGTGAGATACGGCGTTATTGATTTCCTCTCTTGAGCCGCCCAGCATTTGTGCGCAAACAGCCGCAGTCGCCACTTTCACAAACAGCACATGGTCAAGCCCGACTCTGTTTAAACTGTTTTCCAAAGCGAGAATTCCTTGAATTTCGTGCGCTTTGATCATTGCGCAAAGCACATCACGCACGGTAAGCGGTTCTTTCCCTTCTGAAATCCGCACTCTGGATATATAATCCGCACAAGCCAATATGCCTCCGAGATTGTCAGACGGATGCCCCCATTCGGCCGCAAGCCACGTATCATTATAATCGAGCCACCTGTTGATACAGCCGATATTAAAGGCAGCCGTGACCGGGTCTAAAACAAAAGGCGTGCCCGGGACTCTGCTGCCGTTGGGCACGGAGGTTCCCGGGACAATCGGGCCGAGCAGCTTTGTACATTCGGGATAGCTGAGCGCCAAAATTCCGCAGCCTATCGTATCAAGAAGCACATGTCCTGCCGTAGTGAAAGCTTCTGAACTGTCAATCTCCTGATGGAGCACGTAGTCAGAAATCTCTTCGATTACAGCATCCATTCGGCGGGGTTCTGTCATGTTTTCATCTTCCTTTCTCATCTGTTTACAGGCGCGCTCCGGTATAGCGGACACGCGGGCGGAAAAGCCGGTTTCGGCTGTGCTGTTCAATAACATGAGCGCACAGTCCGACCGTCCGTGCGCTGAAGAATATAGGCGTATACAGCGGGATCGGGATGCCGAGCATGTAATAGACCGGCGCTGCGTAGTAATCTAAGTTCGGATAAAGGCCTTTTTTCTCCCGCATGACGGTTTCTCCGGCTTCACACATATGATAAAGACGGAAATCACCTGAAAGATCAGACAGTTTTTTCAATGCTTCTTTCATCATGAGCGCCCTCGGGTCCATTTTTTTCATGTAGACACGGTGGCCGAAGCCCATGATTTTTTCTTTGTTTGCGAGTTTTTGAGTTAATAATTGTGTAAACCCGTCTGTATCCTTCGCTTCCTCAAGCATGTACATAACCGCTTCGTTCGCTCCGCCGTGAAGGTTTCCTTTAAGCGAGGCGACGGCTCCGGTCAGCGCGCCGTAAATATCCGATTGCGTCGAAGCAATGACACGGGCCGTAAACGTTGAGTTCGGCAATTCATGCTCACTGTATAAAAGAAGCGACCGGTCGAAGATTTCTTCTTCCAAAGATGACGGCGTTTTTCCGGTAATCATATATAAAAAGTTTGCGCTGTATGATAAGGTTCCGACCGGCGCCAAAGGCTCCAGCCCGTTGATGACTCGATAGCTGTTGACCGTCAGATTCGGCATTTTGCCTATCAGTCCGCGTACGCGGCGCTGATTTACGGAAGATGAACGGTCATCGATGTCCTTGTCAAAGCCTCCAAGGGCGGACAAACCCGTCCTCAGTCCGTCCATCGGGTGAGTATGTTCGGGCAGCAGACGGCATATGTGCAAGATTTCCTCGGGAAGATGTCCGCCGCGCCGAACGTCTTCTTCAAGCGCCGCCTTCTCTTTCGCATCAGGAAGTCTGTCTTCCAATAAGAGATGAACAATGTCCATATAGCCGGCCGTTTTAGAAAGCTCAATCAGATCGTGGCCTTTGATTAAAATACTGCCCTGCTGTGTATCCAGGAAAGAAATCCCCGTTTCCACCGCAATGACGCCATCTAAACCGGGAGAATAAGATTCCATGGTTTCGCTCCTTTGCGCACTTTTTATTGAAGAAGATACTTAGAAATAATCAGCCTTTGAATCTCATTGGTTCCTTCATAGATTTGCGTGACTTTCGCATCCCGAAATAAACGCTCCGCGGGATATTCTTTCATATAGCCGTAGCCGCCGTGAATCTGCACAGCCTCCACCGCCGCTTTCATCGCCGCATCGGACGCGAATTGCTTCGCCATAGATGCTTCTTTTCCGCACGGAAGCCCTCGCTGATACAGATCAGCAGCATGATAGACCAATAATTTGGCAGCTTCCGCATTCGTCGCCATGTCAGATAATTTAAATGAAACGGCCTGATTCGAAGCGATTGGTCTGCCGAACTGGCTGCGGGTTTTGGCGTACTCCACCGAGCAGCCGAGCGCCGCTTCGATAATCCCGAGCGCCTGAGCCGCTATGCCGATCCGTCCGACGTCAAGGTTTTTCATGGCGATTGAAAAGCCCTCGCCCTCTTCGCCGAGCCGGTTTTCAATCGGAATTTCCGCTTGGTCAAACTGCAATTCGACAGTATTGGAACCTAACAGTCCGAGCTTTTTTTCTTTTTTTCCGACAGAAAAACCGGGTGTGTTTTTTTCAACGATAAACGCGGAAATCCCCTTTCTCCCCTTACCCGGATCGGTTATGGCGAATGTCAGATACAGATCTGCCGCTCCGCCGTTTGTAATAAAGATTTTTGAACCGTTCAGAATATATGAACCGCCTTTTCGCACGGCCGTTGTTTTCAGGCTTCCCGCATCAGATCCGGATTGAGGCTCAGTAAGCGCAAACGCCCCAATATATTCGCCCGCTGCCAGCTTCGGAATATACGTTTGTTTTTGGGCTTCTGTCCCGAAATGCAAAATCGGGATTGTCCCTACCGATGTGTGGACGGATAAAATGACGCCGACGGCCGCGCTGACTTTTGATATTTCATGAATCGCTAAAATGTAAGATGTTGTATCAGCACCCGCCCCGCCGTAAGCTTCCGGGACGGGAATGCCCATCAATCCCGCTTCGCCCATTTTTTTAATCAGCCGCTCCGGAAATTCATCTGTTGATTCCATGAGCTCAACCACCGGCGCGATTTCCTTGCGGGCAAAATCACGCACCATTTTTCTCATCATGATGTGCTCTTCTGTAAAATGCATGGCTGCCGTCTCCCCTCATGATCTTTACGTCATCTGCCGTACTCATAAAAACCGCGCCCGCTTTTTTTGCCGAGCCAGCCGGCGCTGACATATTTTCTGAGCAGAGGGCATGGGCGGTATTTCGGATCTCCGAGCCCCGCATAGAGAACCTCCATAATGGAAAGGCACGTATCCAGCCCGATGAAGTCAGCTAATGTTAAAGGACCCATCGGATGCCGCATGCCGAGCTTCATCACCTCATCAATCGCTTCCTTTGAAGCTGCTCCTTCGTAAAGGCAATAAACGGCTTCGTTAATCATCGGCATTAATATGCGATTAGATATAAAGCCCGGGAAGTCATTGACTTCGACAGGGGTTTTATTCATCCGGACGGCAAGCTTCTTTACTGTTTCCGCTGTTTCTTCCGATGTGGCGAGTCCTCTGATGACTTCGACAAGCTCCATGACAGGAACCGGATTCATAAAATGCATGCCGATTACTTTTTCAGGCCTTTTTGTGGCCGCGGCAAGCTCCGTAATGGGAAGAGAAGACGTATTGCTTGCCAATACGGCATGAGAGGGACAGATTTTATCAAGTGTGTCAAACAATTCCGCTTTTGCTTTTTTGTTTTCGGCAATGGCTTCAATTACAAAATCAGCATCTCCCGCTTCTGTGAGCTCTGCCGGAGAAATACGGCTGAAAACGGCATCTGTCTCCTGCTGTGACTTCCGTCCTTTTGCCTGCTCTTTCTCCAGGTTTGCCTTTATGCGGTGAAGACCCTTTTTTACCATTTCCGGCTCCCAATCGTATAACTTGACGGCAAACCCGGCTTCTGCAGCCGTCTGAGCGATGCCTGCTCCCATCTGACCGGCACCTGCGACCATGATTGTTTTCATCTTCATCCGGCGCTCCCTCCTTTGATCAGTACACCTCCAGCAGGACGGCATCTCCTTGAGCCGCTCCGCTGCATATAGCCGCTATGCCTAAACCTCCTCCGCGACGCTTTAATTCGTATATTAAACTCATGATGATTCTCGCTCCGCTTGCGCCGATCGGGTGGCCGAACGCAATCGCCCCTCCGTTTACATTCACTTTTTCCCGGCTGAACCCGGCTATTTTTTCACTCACGAGCACGACGGACGCAAATGCTTCATTTACTTCAAACAAATCAATATCGTCAACGGACAGTCCGGTTTTTTTCAAGAGCCGGCTGATGGCCTCTCCCGGCGCGCTTGCCAGCTCGGACGCTTCCAGTCCGACTGACGCAAAGCCAAGTATCGCTGCGAGCGGCCTGACATGCTGCTTTGCGGCTTTTTCCTCTGACATCAGCACAAATGCTCCGGCCCCGTCATTTACACCTGGAGCGTTTCCGGCTGTAACCGTTCCGTCGGCTGTAAAAATTGGCTTGAGCGCTGCGAGCTGCTCAAGGCTTGTATCAGGGCGCAGCCCCTCATCCGCTTCAACAGTATGCTGTTTGCCTTTTTTGCCGGTCCAGGTGACAGGGACAATTTCTTCACGCAATTTGCCCGCTTCAGACGCCTCTGCCGCACGTTTCTGGCTCAAAAGAGCGTAATGATCCTGTTCATCCCGGGAAATGCCGTACTTTTTGGCCGCAGTGCTTCCGTGGACAGCCATATGCACCTGGTCGAACGCACAGGTCAGCCCGTCATGAACCATTAAATCCTGAAACACCCCGTCCCCCATCCTCACACCCCAGCGGCCGGCCGGAATGGCGTACGGAATGTTGCTCATGCTTTCCATTCCGCCTGCAATCAGCACGTCCGCACCTTTCGCCCGGATCATTTGATCACAGATGGTAACGGCCCTGAGCCCTGATGCACAGACCTTATTAATGGTTTCAGCCGGAACGGACCACGGAAGCCCGGCATATCTTGCAGCCTGCCGTGCCGGAATCTGCCCGGCACCCGCCTGGACGACCATTCCCATCACCGCTCCTTCCGCTTCGCTTTCACTGATAGCGGCGCGCTTGATTGCTTCTTTTATGGCAATGCCGCCAAGCTCGGCTGCCTTTACTTCTTTTAATGCGCCGCCGAATTTTCCGAACGGCGTTCTTGCCGCACTGACGATAACCGTTTTTCCCACAATTTTGCCTCACTTTCAATAAGATAAAAGATAACGCTTACACAAAACGCCCTGTTACAATATATGAACCGGCTGACCGAGTTATGATTGCACCGCCTTTTTCCCGCCCATAAAAAAAAGAAGACTGTCTGAACAGTCTTCTCAGCTGCGGCATTCTTCTTTTATAGAAACAGCCAGCTTTGGATAATCGGTAAAAATCGCGTCTGCTCCCGCTTTCATCAGCTGCTTCATATCCTCAGGACGATTGACGGTGAACGGACGGAGCGCCGCTTGGTGTTTTGCAAGATGTTTGATCACTTCAGCGCTCACCGCCGGCGTACCGAGCTTCGGATGATAACCCGAAGCGGGAATGGCTGCAAGATACCGTTCAGGCCGGTACAGCACATCCATTGTCAGCACCGCCCGTTCAATTTCAGGCGCCAGGGCGTGGCAAACCGCGAGACTCTCATGATTAAATGAAGAAAAAATAACGCGCTTTTCCAGTCCGTAATATCTGACTTTTTTAATCACTTCTTCTTCCATTCCTTCGTAACGGAATACACTGTTTTTCAGCTCAATGTTTATCAGAAAATCAGCACGTTCCGCAAAACGCAGCACATCTGACAAAAGCGGAATTCTGACACCTTTAAAAGCATCTTTCCATTTTCCGGCGGCATCGGCGGTTCTGATTTTGTCATACGCCGTATCTTTCACAAATCCTTTCAAAGACGTCGTGCGGTCGAGGGTTTCATCGTGAATGACCACGATCCGGCCGTCTTTTGTCATCTGTACATCAAGTTCAATTCCGTCAGCCCCGTCCTCAATCGCTTTTTTGAACGCGGGCATCGTATTTTCCGGGCAGTCGCCCGACGCCCCCCGGTGGGCAAAAATATTCGTCATATGTGTCACCTCAGGTGTTTGTCATCGGTTTTCTCTATTATAATCGTTATGCACATAAGGAGGGCGCTATTTACACATATTTTATAATTACCGGCCGCTGTAATAGGTTTCGATTCCGTTTACAACGGCGTCCGCGGCGTGCTCTTGTCCGTTATCGCTTTTCAGCTTGTCCGCATCTTGAGGATTTGTGATAAAACCTAATTCAGCCAGCACACTCGGCATCTTTGAATATGTAATGACATAAAAAGGAGCTTCTTTTACGCCTCTGTCCTTCATCCCTAAAGACGTGACAAGCTGCTGCTGGATGTCGGAAGCAAGCCTTTCGCTGTCTGCGCCTTCATATGTCGAATTAAAATACGTTTCCGTGCCCGATGCCGTTGAGACGGCTGAATTCGTATGGAGGCTGACGAATAAATCGGATTGGCTGGCGCTTGCTTTCGCCACCCGCTCGTCCAAACGTAAAAAAGTATCGTCAGTCCTTGAAGCTACAGGTTTTGCGCCTTCTGTCTCCAATTTGGCGATCACCTTGTTTGACACCGCTAAATTGATGTTTTTCTCAAGCAGTCCATTTCCGCCGGCCCCGCTGTCTTCTCCGCCATGTCCGGCATCGATATAAATGGTTTTCCCTTGCAAAGGTTCAGCTGCATAAGCAGACGGCGCAAGCAGAAGCAGAGCGGCACCGAAGGCAGCAGCGCTTTTTGTCAGTAAACCCACGTTTTTTTCCTCCCCGTTTTCACATATCTGTTTCTTTTTTCAGTTCCTCAAGCCGTAATTGTCCGTTGCTCTCTTTTTTATAGGTGATTTGCACCGCCGTATGTTCAGGCAGAGACTGACATTCAAACCGCTTGGCGAAAGGCACCTTCACCTCTTGCCTTTCTCCGTCAATTTCGACCGCGATTGTATCGTTTCCGGCCGCTTTTATAAATGTTCCTTCCTGTGTAAATGACGGCGCCGCATCAGCCTCCGCGGTATACTCGCAGCCTGATAACAGCCATGCGGTGAAGATCAGAAGTATGACAGACTTCACACAGATCACCTCACGTTTTCTCATTCGGCTTTATCTTTGAACAGAATGGCCGATTTGTAAAGGGAGCCTTCATTCCTCCAGCGCTTTTCCATATTTGGAATGAAGGCTATCTGACCTGCTGTTTACCTGAACTTAGAAAGAAAACAAGCTGATCAGTCTATGAAAAAGGTTCTGTCTGAAGGCCGAATATGCAGAATTTAACGGAAACGGACGACTTTCTGTTCATTTTGAAAAAATATCAGATCGGCAAAAAAAGAGAGCCGCGTCATGCGCTCTCCCGAATAGAAACATTCATATTTATTTTGAGCTTTTCATAAAATGAACGGGACAACTTAAAAGAGCAGCGTATTGGCGGCAATGATGAGAATAATCACTCCGCTCAGCACCGTGCTGAACTGTCCGACGTGAAAAGAACCGATGCGCAATGATGCGGCTTTTTTTCCAAGCGAGCAGCCGATCCATATGGTCAAAAAGCTTCCGACCGCCGCAGTGATGGAAATGGCAGCGGGAGAAAGTCCGATCAACCCCGCGCTTAATCCGTTGGTCAGCGCATTTGCGGATACGGCCACCCCGAGAACCATGGATTCCAATATACCGATTTCTCCCGAACCGTCGGCATCCGCTGCCTCCGGATTTTGCAGCAGACCGGCAAAACGGCCTTTTTTTCCTGACGCGCCAACACGCGCTGTTTTTCTCGGCACAGCCAGCAGAATGATGCGGATACCGATGACAGATAAAATAAACGCCGCCAGCAATACAGGAAGAAAGCCCGGTAAAACGGCTGAAATCCATTTGCCGAAATAAATTCCGATATAACTGAATACAAAACAGATAAAAGCGATCATCATATTCGACGCATGCGATATTTTGATTTTTCTGATGCCGTATGACATCCCCACTCCTAAATTATCAATGCTCGAGGACACTGCCAAACCTAAAATCAATAACCAAGCCATGTTCGTTTCTCTCCATTCTTTGATGTCTTTTCAACATGTTGTGCCGTTGAATCTACACTATCCTATTCAGCAGCACAGAAAAGGTACCTTTTCTGCAAAAATTATTGATTAATGATCATCATTCCGGCGGAAACGAGGTGACACCCTTGACAGAAAATAAAAATAAGACACTGGGGCCCCTTTTAAAATCACTGCTTGATAAGCACTCGCTCTCCATGAGAAAACTCGGCGCCTTAACAAACATTGATACGGCCACCATCTCCCGGATTATAAACGGCAAGCAGAAGGCCAATTTAAAGCATCTTCAGGAATTTTCAAAACATCTCCGCACCCCGCTGGAGGAATTGCTTGAGGCGTCAGGCATAGACATCGGCCATGAAAAAGAAGCTGCGCCGCAAGACCCGATGCACGCGATTCAGGATATGCTGAATATGGCCGAGATGTTTGATCAGCCTTTTTCCCGGGAGCAAATTGAACGCGAACTGACCAGATATGAACAATATGCCAAAACCCAGCAGGGCCATCGCCTGATTTGCGATGAGTTTCAAAAGAAAATGGACAATGAAGAAAGCGTCGGCCCTTTTATTGATCATTTGAAAAACATGCATCATCAGTATATGGATGAATCAACACCGGCTGAAGACCGCGCGATTCTCGGGAGCGCGCTGCTGTATTATATTTTAGCGACCGACGTCATTCCGGATTACATGTTTCCGATCGGCTACCTGGATGACGCCATCGCCGTTCAAATCGCTTTGAACCGGCTGAAAAAAAAGTAAAGGCGCTTAAAAAAGCGCCCTTTTTGTGTTGAAAAATATGAAACACCGCATTACGGTTTTGTCAAAACAGAGACAGCTGTCATATGATACATCAACCTAACAAAAAGGAGGGTGTCTTCTATGGACAGCAACACAGTTGTGGCAGTGTGCGCTCTGTTAAGTGTTGTGATTCAGATCGGAACGATATTCGCCGCAGGAAAGTGGAAAAAAGAATAAATAAAAACAAATTGACGGTTTTTTCGCACAAGCGTATGCTTATAAATAACCTTGTAAAAGATAAGAAAGAAGATATGCATATGAAAAAAATCATTCTCCTCTTCGCCGCCGCTGTCATATTCAGCTCGATCGGCCATCAAATTTCAGGAGGATATAAAGATCCTGAAAAGGAACGGAGAAAACCGTTTCATTCGTTTAAATGGTTCAGCCGGTCATAACCTCAGGAAGAAGAACAAGCAAAATAATTGCACACAATTAAAACATAAGCTAGAATACGGACGAGTTAAACTCCTAAGGAAGAAGGCGAAATGATGAAGCAAACTTATAAACCGCTGTTTGAACCTTTTACGTTCGAAAGCGGCGTCACCATACCAAACCGTATTTCAGTCGCACCCATGACACACTATTCATCAAATGATGACGGAACGATTTCCGACCGTGAATTAAGCTACATTACTCCCCGTTCAAAAGAAATGGGCATGGTCATTACGGCATGTGCAAACGTAACGCCAGACGGCAAAGCGTTTCCAGGCCAGCCCGGCATCTATGATGATTCTCACATTCCCGGCTTGAAAAAACTCGCTCAGGCGATCCAGTCTCAAGGAGCGAAAGCCGTTGTGCAGATTCACCACGGAGGATTGGAATGCCCTCCTGAACTCGTGCCAAACAACGACGTCGTCAGTCCGAGCGGCTCAGAAGAAGACGGGAGACAAACGTCCCGGGCTCTCACCGAACAAGAAATTGAGCACATCGTGAAAGCATTCGGCGAAGCGACACGCAGAGCGATTGAAGCCGGCTTTGACGGTGTTGAAATTCACGGGGCAAACGGGTACCTGATTCACCAATTTTATTCACCGAAAACAAACCGGCGCACAGACCGCTGGGGCGGAAGCGATGAAAAGCGCCTTGCGTTCCCGCTTGCAGTCGTTAACGCTGTCAAACAGGCAATTGATACACACGCTGAAAATCCATTCGTTCTCGGCTACCGCCTGTCACCGGAAGAGCCGGAAACACCGGGGCTTACAATGAAAGAAACATTCATGCTCGCCGACGCGCTTGCGGAAGAGAACTTGGATTATCTGCATATTTCACTGATGGATGTCAATTCCAAAGCCCGCCGCGGGGCGGATACTTCACGGACCCGGATGGATTTATTAAACGAACGCGTCGGCCATAAAGTGCCGCTGATGGCCGTCGGTTCCATCTATACCGCGGACGAAGCGCTTGCCGTATTAGAAAGCGGAATTCCGCTGGTGGCTCTGGGACGTGTCATTTTGATTAACCCCGAATGGGCGGTGCTGGTCAAAGAAGGCCGCGAACAGGAAATCGAAAAAGCCATTCAAGCATCTGAAATTGAGAAATACCGACTTCCTGAACCGTTATGGGAAATGATTCAGAATACAGGCGGCTGGGTGCCGTTTGAAAAGTAGACTAAAAAAACTGCCGGATGTCCGGCAGTTTTTTTGATTCACAAGTTTTTACCGCTTTGTTTACTCCTATTTCTAACACACAGCGTACATATAGTAAATAGATTAATAGAAAGGAGACCGTATATGATGGCTGGTTTTCCTATTACGATTAACAGTCTTTCCGGAAACGGGGTTGTCAATGTCGGCGGTGCGTTTTCGATAAGTCCTTTAACCGTATCAAAAACCGTCTACGGCTCAGGAGGGGGAAATACAGGGTTGGTCCTGCAAATGAATCAATCCAGTACATCTCAATCTTCAAGCTCTCAATACTCTGATCAAAATGTAACGAAAACACTATGACATCCCCATTTCCCTCCCTTTCCGGCTGGCAGCAGCCGGATTCTTTTTGCCGTTTTGTTTAATCTTATTCCATATCACAGCGTACATATAGTTAGTAGACTGTGAGAGAAAGGAGAAAAAATAGAATGAGCGGTTGCCCGATTACGATAAACAACGTATCAGGAAACGGAGTTGTCAATGTTGGCGGCGCCATATCCATCAGTCCGCTGACTGCATCAAAAACCGTTTTCGGTGCCGGAGGGGGAAATATCGGCATTGTCATTCAAAACAATGCTGTGAGCCACACCAAAATGTTTGAACATCAATTTTCAGATCAGAATATTGTAAAGTCAATTTAAGGGCTGACAAGCAGCCCTTTCAGCATAAATAAAGCAGGCTCACTGATTTCCCGAAAACTAGATTTTTAAACATCAGCGATCACCTTTCCATGTTTTGAATGATTTCAGTTCAAGATGAATAGAATGCAGATTGAAAGCATGAGTACTGAATCTCATTAAGGAAAGAAGGAATCGTGATGAAAAAACTTTGCCGGGAAGTTTGGATTGAAGTTGACCTTGATGCGATAAAAAAGAATGTACGGGCGATCCGCCGCCATATTCCGAATACGTCTAAAATTATGGCCGTCGTAAAAGCGAACGCTTATGGCCACGGGTCTGTGGAAGTAGCGCGGCAGGCACTGGAAAGCGGGGCGAGCGAGCTCGCTGTCGCCAGCGTCGAAGAGGGAATTGTGTTACGGAGAGCGGGAATTACGGCACCTATTCTTGTGCTCGGCTTCACAGCTCTCAGCTGTGTGAAAAAATCTGCCGTTTGGAACATAACATTATCAGCGTTTCAGGTCAGCTGGATCAAAAAAGCGAATCGGATATTGGAAAAAGAAGCAGATTCGAAACGGCTGTCCATTCATATCAATGTGGATACCGGAATGGGCCGGCTGGGTGTGCGTACGGAAGAAGACCTTTTAGCAGTGGTGAAAGCGCTCAAGTCGAGTACATACCTGTCATGGGATGGCATCTTTACACATTTTTCAACAGCGGATGAACCGGACACTGAGCTGACGATGCTGCAGCATGAAAAGTTTATCAGCTTTCTCCGCTTTTTAAAAAATCAAGACATTACGCTGCCTACCGTGCATATGTGCAATACAGCCGCCGCTATCGCCTTCCCGGAATTCAGCGCCGACATGATCCGTTTAGGCATTGGGTTATATGGTTTATATCCGTCCGCCTCGATAAAGGAACTGAACCTCGTGGATCTCACACCCGCACTAAGTTTAAAGGCGCGTATCGCTTATGTGAAAGCCATGGTGACAGATCCCCGGACCGTCAGTTATGGCGCCACATATATTGCCGAACCGGGTGAAATCATCGCGACGATTCCGATCGGCTATGCTGACGGTTACTCCCGCGCCCTGTCCAACCGCGGGTTTATTCTGCACCGCGGCAGACGGGTGCCGGTGGCGGGGAGAGTGACAATGGATATGATCATGGTCAGTTTAGGTGAGAATGAGGGCAAACAAGGAGAAGAAGTCGTCATCTACGGTAAACAACAAGGAGCCGAGATTTCCGTTGATGAAATTGCCGAAATGCTCGGTACGATCAGCTACGAAGTCCTATCTGTGTTAAGCCGCCGCGTCCCCCGCTTTTATTTCAGAGACGGCAAAATCATTAAAATATCAGCTCCGGTATTATACGTGTAGACGTCATAGATCCCGCTTTTATGTATAAAACAAGTACCGGCGTGGGTGATTCCCATTGTTTTCGTCAGCAAAATTTCAAAACGCCTTCTATTCCGCGTTCATGCACGGAATAGAAGGCGCGAAAAAGACATTTAGCCAAAAGCTTTGTTACGAAGCTTTATGCTCCAATCTCAGCTTGTCAGCAACCATCGCGATGAATTCTGAATTGGTTGGTTTTGCTTTTGTCATGCTTACCGTATATCCGAACAGTGAAGAAATGGAATCAATATTTCCCCTGCTCCATGCGACTTCAATGGCGTGGCGGATGGCCCGTTCTACACGGCTTGCGGTCGTGTTGAATTTTTTGGCGATGTCGGGATAAAGGACTTTTGTGATGCTGCCGAGGAGTTCAATATCGTTATACACCATGGAAATGGCTTCCCGCAAATAAAGATAGCCTTTGATATGGGCAGGCACACCGATCTCATGGATAATGCTTGTAATGCTGGCATCGAGATTTTTCCGCTTCGGCTCCGGCTGGCTGCGGATAATGCTGCTTTGCGCGGACGGCGCACGGTGTGTGACACTGCTGACATTTCCGCTTACCTGGCGGATATGGCCGACAAGGTTTTCCATATCAAACGGCTTCAGGATGAAATAGGACGCGCCTAAATCGACGGCTTTTTTCGTAACGTCTTCCTGACCGAATGCCGTCAGCATGATGACGTTCGGCTGCTTCTCGAGCTCTGATTCCCGCAGACGCTCCAAAACCGCAAGTCCGTCCAGATGCGGCATGATAATGTCTAAAACGAGCACATCGGGATTCTTATCTTTAAACAAAGAAAGACATTCCTGTCCGTTATAAGCAACGCCGATCACTTCCATATCATCCTGTCCCTCTATATATTCACTCAACAGGCTTACAAGCTCTCGATTATCATCAGCAACACAAACTTTAATTTTCTCCACGTTTCTTCCTCCCCCAATGTATTAACAGGACGCAACCCATTTGACTGCTACATGTTACATTCGACAAAACCACTACTTCCCCTTTTAAAAAATCCATATTTACCAATAATAGTGGTATATCTTTGTTTTTCTAGCATTTTCTAGGTTTTTCGACTAAAAATTAAGTTTGACAAATCAGGAAACGTGAATTTGTCGAAAAATCTTCATGTCTTATTTTACATGAATCCAGGAAAGAAGTGAAGAACGCATCACATAAAAAAACTGCCGGATCATCCGGCAGTCAGCTTGCTTTGTCTTTCCCGTAAACATCAACACCCGCTTCAGACAGCATCCATTCGATATGAACGCCGTAGCCGCTTGTCGGATCATTGACAAATACGTGGGTTACGGCTCCGACGACCTTTCCGTTCTGGATGATCGGGCTTCCGCTCATCCCCTGAACGATTCCGCCTGTTCTTTTCAGCAGTTTCGGATCTGTCACCTTCAACACCATTCCCTTTGTCGCCGGGAATTTTTGCGGCGTGGTGCTGACGATTTCAATATCAAATTTCTCTACTTTATCGTTTTCAATAACCGTCAGCATTTGCGCAGGTCCTTTTTTTACTTCATTTGACAAAGCAATCGGAAGCGCTTTGTCGGAAATGTTGTTTTTAATCGGCTGATGCAGTGTCCCGAAAATGCCGAACGGGCTGTTGCGGTTAATATCGCCGATCGTTTTCCGTTCTGACGAAAACCTTGCCAGTTTTTCGCCGGGATTGCCTCCTTTTCCTTTTTCAATCGATGTTACAGTTGAACGGACGATTTCTCCGTCTTCTACAACAATCGGTTTTTTTGTATCCATATCAGAGATGACGTGGCCCAATGCGCCGTATTTTTTTGTTTTCGGTTCAAAAAATGTCATGGTGCCGATGCCGGCTGCCGAATCGCGGATATAAAGGCCGATTCGATATTTCCCCTCGGCTTCGTCCTTTGTCGGAATCAGCTTTGTTTTGATTTTTTGCTTATCGCGTTTCACCAATAAATCCAAAGATTCACCGGTTTTGCCCGCTTTTTGAATAAACGGGGCGATATCGCTCATTTTTTCAATTTTATGTCCGTTCATTTTAATAATGATGTCGCCAGATTCAATTCCCGCTTGTTCTCCCGGAGACTTTTTCCCATCCTTTGTCATCACCTGGTGAAAACCGACGACCAAAACACCGACTGAATGCAGTTTTACACCGATGGACTGTCCGCCCGGAATGACCTTCAATTCTGGAAGAACACGCACTTTCGTTTTTTTAATGGGAAACCCGGCAAGATCATATACTACTTCTGACCGGCCTTGTGTTTGCCCTGTTATGTTTGCATGGCCGTGCTCTTCTTTCAGCGTAAAGGCTTCTGATAATTCGCCCTTTTCAGCGCTTATTGATGCATTGACCGGAACGGCTTGTGTCTGGTTTTCAAAGACGCTCATTTCTGACGGTATCAGTAAATATTCTTTAAATGGCTTAAAAAAGCCTACACTTAGTAAAGAAACAAGGAGAATTACACCTATTGCTTTCCTCATGTTATCGTGCATTCATTCCTTCACTCTCCTCGCTCCTATCCCACACCACTTTCTTTTTCTGCTACATCTATACTTTTGCCTTCCTGCGCTTGATTTATAACCGGCATACGAAGAAAAACATTGGATACACTGTTAGAGAAATGGAACAAAAAAATAAGCTGCCTGTATCAGCAGCTTATCCTGTCGTTTTTACCTGTCCGGCCTGTTTTAAAAGCTCTTGTGCATGCCGTTTTGTCAGATCGGTCACTTCAACGCCCGCAATCATGCGGCCGATTTCCGCTACCTTGTCCTGTTTGGAAAGCGGCGTGACATGCGTTGTCGTCCGGCCGTCTTTGAATTCTTTTGCGATCAGAAGGTGCGTATCCGCCATGGCGGCAACCTGCGGCAGGTGTGTAATGCAGAGCACCTGTGAACCGGTCGATACTTTATGGATTTTTTCCGCGATGGCTTGGGCAACCCGCCCGCTTACACCGGTGTCCACTTCGTCAAAGATGATGGAGGTGACATCCTGCTGGGAAGAAAAAATACTCTTCATCGCCAGCATCACCCGTGAAAGCTCGCCTCCGGAAGCGACCTTTGACAGCGGTTTTAAAGGCTCACCGGTGTTTGTTGAAATTAAAAACTTCACAAGGTCAATCCCCTTTTGGGTAAGCTGCACGGGCTGCCCGTTGACAACCGGTGCTTCACTTGCTGACGGATCGGTTTTCACGAGAAATTCCGTATCAAACGTTGATTTGCCCATATACAGACTTTTTAATTCCTGATGAATCGCTTCCGCCAGTTTCTTAGCCCAAGCTTTTCTGATTTTTGATAAATTGGCGGCTTCTACGGCCACATCTTTGCCGACCGACTCCAGTTCCTTCTTCAGCGCTTCAAGGTGGCTGTCGCGGTTCTCGATTTGATCGATTTCCTCTTCTATTTTGGAGCCGTATTCCAAAATGTCTTCTACCGTCGCTCCGTATTTGCGCTTCAGCTGTTTAATCTCGTTTAAACGGGTTTCAATAAAATTCAGCCGTTCCGGGTCATATTCCAGATCATCTAACAGATTGCGCATCTGAAAGGTGGCATCCTCCAGCAGATAATAGGAACTTGACACGCTTTCTGACAGCTTTTGCAGCGGTTCATTGATATCCGAAATATCTTCAAGCTGGGCAGAGGCCATTCCGACCCAGTCAAGCCCCCCCTGCTCGCTGCGGAGCGCATTATAGGCGTTTTGCAATGATTCATAAATTTTTTCAAAGTTGGATATCTGCTTCCGCTCTTCCTGAAGAAGCTCGTCTTCATTCAATTCAAGCTTCGCCGACTCGATTTCTTCAAGCTGAAATTGAATCAGGTCTAACCGATGCGCCATTTCCTGCTCGCTTTCTGACAGCTTCTTCACTTTTTTGAGCAGCTTCATATAACGCTCATAGCCTTCATGGTAAGCCTGAAGCGCGGATTCGGCCTCAGCGCCCGCAAACCTGTCCAACAGCTCTAAGTGTTTATCGTCCTCCATTAACAGCTGGTTATCATGCTGTCCGTGAATATCTAATAAAAGTCTGCCGATTTCCCTTAAAGCCGCAATCGTCACTAATTTTCCGTTGACACGGCAGACGCTTTTTCCTCCGGCATTGATGTCCCTTCTCATGACAATCATGTCGTCAGATGCGTCTATTCCCTGCTCACGGCATACTTCAAACACGGGATGACCGCTGTCCAATAGAAACAGTCCTTCAAGCTCGGCCTTTGTTTCACCGTAACGGACAAATTCAGACGAGCCGCGGCCGCCGACTAATAGGGAAACGGCGTCTATAATAATTGACTTGCCGGCCCCTGTTTCTCCCGTCAGGACGGTGAGCCCCCGTTCAAACGAAATCGTCAGTTCCTCTATAATGGCAAAGTTTTTTATTGATAGTTCAGCTAACAAACAGCATTCCACCTTTTATCTGATAATTACGCTACAGCAGCTCCAAAAGACGGCTTTGTACGCCTTCTGTATCTTCAGGCGTCCTGCAGATGATTAAAATTGTGTCATCTCCGCAGATCGTGCCCATGATTTCTTCCCATTCGAGATTATCCATCAGAGCGCCGATTGCCTGAGCATTCCCCGGCATCGTTTTTAATACGATCATATGGCTTGCTGAGTCAATTTTTACGAACGCATCCATTAATGAACGCTTCAGTTTTGACAGCGGATTGAACCGCTGATCCGCCGGCAGGCTGTATTTGTAGGAGCCGTTGTTCGTCGGCACCTTTACGAGATGCAGCTCTTTAATGTCTCTGGAGACAGTCGCCTGGGTTACCTTATACCCTTCTTCTCTCAGCATGTCAACTAAGTCATCCTGCGTTTCAATCTCATGGCTTGTAATAAGCTCTCTGATTTTTATATGCCTTTGGCCTTTTGTCATGTAAGCACCTCTGTTTTCAAGCTGTTCTTGTCATTATGTTAACCGCTTCTTGATAAAAAGTACATGATGGCAGAAAAAAGGAATAATAGCCCCCTATTATTCCGGTACATCTGTCTTTTTGGCTTTTAATGTCTCATGTGCTTCGCGGACGGTACGGAGAATGTCTTCTTCCGGCAGTTCAGCGCCGTTTCCGTCTTCTCCGCCCCATTCCAAATGAAGCAGAAACTCAATATTGCCGTCTCCCCCTGTAATCGGTGAGAAGGACAGTCCTTTCACTGTATATCCTTCAGAAGCGGCAAATTGATTCATGCGGCGGAGAACGTCAGTATGAACACCGGGATCTCTGACAATGCCTTTTTTTCCGACGGATTCCCGTCCGGCTTCAAATTGCGGCTTCACCAGTGCGATACAATCGCTCCCCGGTACAAGCAGCGTTTTTAAAACCGGCAGAATGAGGCGGAGTGAGATGAAAGAAACATCGATTGTCGCAAATTCCGGCAAACCCTCTGTGAAATCGGAAGGCTCGGAATAGCGGAAATTCGTCCGTTCCATGACGACGACCCTCTCGTCCTGTCTGAGCTTCCAAGCAAGCTGATTATAGCCGACATCCACTGCGTAGGACCGCTCGGCTCCGTTTTGGAGGGCGCAATCCGTGAATCCCCCTGTAGACGAGCCGATGTCAATCATCGTTTTTCCTTTTACCGAGACGGGAAACACTTCCAGAGCTTTTTCAAGCTTTAATCCGCCTCTGCTGACGTATTTAAGAGGGTTTCCTTTTACCGTTAACGGAAGATCCCGGGCGATTTTTTCACCCGGTTTGTCCAATCGGTTTTCATTTGAGTATACGATGCCCGCCATAATGGCGCGTTTCGCTTTTTCCCGCGTTTCCGCAAGGCCTTTTTCTACAAGAAGTACATCTAATCGTTCTTTTTTTGCTGTCATGATCCAATTCCTTTATGTGTCTTCGGCGGCATCAGCAGTTTGATCCGGTTCATAACCTCAACCTTAGTGAGACCGATTTCTTCAAGCAGGGCGGTTACGCTGCCGTGTTCAATAAACCGGTCTGGGATGCCCATTCTGTCAATCGGTGTATGATACATGCCGAGGTCATGAGCGTATTCAAGAATCGTGCTGCCGAATCCGCCTTCAAGCACGGCTTCTTCTATCGTTAAAATCGGCAGACCTTCATTAAGAATGGCCTTCATCATTTGTTTATCAATCGGTTTTATGAACCGCGCATTCACGACACGCACGGACAGGCCTTCTTTTTGCAGTTCTTCAGTCGCTTCCAGCGCCATTTCAATGGTCGTACCGAATGTTAAAATGACCGCGTCTTTTCCGGGACGGAGCACTTCCCATGTTCCGATCGGAATGGTTTTCAGCTCTTTATCCATCTTTACGCCGAGCCCGTTCCCGCGCGGGAAGCGCATCGCGATCGGACCCTCCTCATAATTAAGGGCTGTATTGACCATATGGCGGCCTTCATTTTCATCCTTCGGCATCATTAAAACGAGGTTTGGTATATGCCGCAAAAAGGCGATGTCAAAGACGCCTTGATGCGTCTCCCCGTCAGCGCCGACCAAACCGGCGCGGTCAATGCCGATAAACACATTCGCGTTTTGACGGCAGATGTCATGGACGACCTGATCGTACGCCCGCTGCAAAAAGGTCGAATAAATCGCAAGAAACGGCTTCATGCCTTGGAGCGCCATTCCAGCCGCCATCGTCGCCGCATGCTGTTCTGCGATTCCGACATCAAACATGCGTTCAGGGAATTCTTTCGCAAACCCTTCCAGTTTAGAGCCGACCGGCATGGCCGGTGTAATCGCGACAATTCTGTCATCCTCGCGCGCCAGCTCCTGCACGGTGCCGCTGACAAGTCCGCTCCATGAAGGCGCCGCGGCTTTCGGCTTGACGAAATCACCCGTATTGATTTTATACGGACCCGTTCCGTGCCATGTGCCGATTGTGTCGGTCTCAGCCGGTTTATAGCCTTTGCCCTTTTTCGTAATGACATGTAACAGGACAGGGCCTTTCGTTTTTTTGGCGTATTGCAGGTTTTCAAACAGTTCGTGGTAGGAATGACCGTCAACCGGGCCTAAATACGTAAAGCCCAGCTCTTCAAAAAACATGCCTGACACAAGCATATATTTCAAACTGTCTTTTATCCGTTCCGCTGTGGCGGCCAATTTTCCGCCGACGGCCGGGATGCGCTTAAATAAATATTCAAGCTCGTCTTTTACCCATTGATATTTGCCGGCCGTGCGAAGCCGTCCAAGCATAGAATGAATCGCCCCGACATTCGGCGCAATGCTCATCTCATTATCATTCAGGATGACGATCATATCTTTTTTCTCATCACCGATATGGTTCAGCGCTTCAAGCGCCATTCCTCCGGTTAAAGCGCCGTCTCCGATAATCGGGATGATATATTCTTTCGATCCTTTAATATCACGGGCGGCAGCCATTCCCATCGCGCCTGAGAGCGAGGTTGAACTGTGGCCTGTTTCCCATACGTCATGTTCGCTTTCGCTGCGTTTCGGGAAACCGCAAAGCCCTTTATATTGGCGCAAGGTTTCAAACTCCTTGCCGCGTCCGGTTAACAGTTTATGAACATAGGACTGATGTCCGACATCCCATAAAAATTTATCTTTCGGACTGTCAAATTCTTTGTGAAGCGCAATTGTCAGCTCGACAACCCCGAGGTTCGGCCCGATATGGCCGCCAGAGGCAGATAGCGATGTGATGAGGAAATTGCGGATCTCCTCACTCAGCTCTTCCAGCTCTTCAATTGACATCTTTTTAAGAAATGACGGGTCCTGTATTGATAAAAGATCCAAAGCGGATCAACTCACTTTCAGCATGAATTTCTGGAAATTAAACAGTGTCTTTTTGAAAAAAGAAAAAGACTCCCTTTGTATTTTCATCGAAACTGCTTACATTTTACCATAGGAGCGGCAGCCCCTTCAAATCAGGACCGTTTTTAATGATCTCTCGCCGCGATTAAATCACAGAGGTCATGCAGCAGTTCTTTCTGAAGAGAAAGGCCGCTGATAATCTGTTTCGCCTCGCTGATATGATACGCAAGCTTTTCTTTCGCGCCTTCAAGCGTTAAAAGCGACGGATACGTTGATTTTTCGTTCGACGTGTCTGAGCCGACCGGTTTGCCGATCCTCTCCTCATGCCCTTCAATATCAAGGATGTCGTCTCTGATTTGAAATCCGATGCCAATATGGCTGCTGAACAAACGGAGCTTTTCGACTTCATCCTCCGGCGCATCTGCCAAAATGGCGCCCGCCGTCACGGAAAAACCGAGGAGCTTGGCCGTTTTCCGCTCGTGGATGGATTCCAGCTCCTCAAGCGTTATCCGCTTTTGTTCCGCTTCCATGTCGGCAGCCTGCCCGCCGACCATTCCTTCCGTTCCTGCCGCACTAATCAGCTCATCGACGAGACGGAGGCGTTTTTCTGCTGAAACCGCCTCAGACACGTGAGATGTGATCAATTTAAAGCTTTCTGTCAGAAGCCCGTCTCCGGCCAATACGGCCGCCGCTTCCCCGAAGACTTTATGGTTTGTGGGCTTTCCCCGGCGCAGATCATCATCGTCCATGCAAGGAAGATCATCATGGATTAAAGAATACGTATGAATCATTTCGACAGCGCACCCAACCGGAATCCCGTCTTTTTCATCTTTTCCGTAAGCATTCAGAACGGCTAAGACGACGAGGGGGCGCAGCCTCTTTCCGCCCGCTTCCAAAGAATACAGCATAGATTTTTTGAGGGTTTCCGGCATCGCAAGCCGTTCTGTATATAAAGAAAGCTGCTGTTCAATCAGTTGTTTGCGCGATGCTAAAAATGCGTCCAGTTTATTTGTCACCTTCGTCTTCCTCCTGAACGCTGAAAGGTGCAAGTTCTCCGTTATCTTTTAAAATAAAGTCCATTTGCTTTTCGACATGCTGAAGCTTTTCATGGCACATTTTTGAAAGGGCCATCCCTTCCTGAAAATAATTAATCGCCTGCTCCAGCGGCACGTCTCCTTCTTCAAGCTTTGCCACAATGCCTTCAAGGCCTTTCATCGCCTCTTCAAATGTCAGCTCTTCACTTTTTTTGGTTTCTGTCATTTTCGTTCGCCTCTCTTTTGCAATACTTCACACGTCAGAACGCCGTCTGTCATCTTTACTTCAAGCGTATCATTTTGTTCCACTTGATCAACGCTTTTGATCAGCTCTTTGTCTTTATAGGCCAGACTGTATCCTCTCTCCATCACCTGAAGGGGACTTAATGCATTCAGTTTACCAAGAACCGTCTGAAACTGCGAATGAAGCTGCTTCAGCTGGACATTCATGCTTCGGGCGAGCTGATTTGAGCGCTCCTCGTACCGTTTTTTCGCCTGTTTCAGCTGGGTTTCAGGGTGGAGCGCCGTTAATCTGTACGTATTCCGCTCCAGCTGCCTTTGTTTCCTGTCCGTAAGCCCTGTGAGCTGTGATTGGAACTGCTGATACAAAAGGTCAAACTGCTGTTCTTTTTGGGTATACAATCGTTTCGGAAAACGGAACGCGTAGGATGACTGGAGCGATTGGACCCGTTCTTTTTTCTTGCTGATATGCTGCTGCATCGCTCTTGTCAGGCGGACTTCCGCCGTTTTTGTCCGTTCCATTAAGTCCGTCGTGTGGGGAACGGCGATTTCTGCCGCTCCTGTCGGCGTTGCCGCCCGGATATCCGCGACGAAATCACTGATTGTAAAATCTGTTTCATGTCCGACGGCTGATATAATCGGAATGGCGGAAGCAAAAATCGCCCGGGCCACGATTTCTTCGTTAAATGCCCACAATTCTTCGATCGATCCCCCTCCCCTTCCGACGATCAGGACGTCACACATTTTTTGTGCATTGGCTTCTTCAATGCGCTTCACAATCGATCTGCTGGCATTTTCACCTTGAACGAGCGCGGGAAGCACAATGACTTTCACAAGGGGGTATCTTCTTTTGAGTGTGGTAATGACGTCTCTGACGGCTGCTCCCGTCGGTGACGTGACGACCCCGATCGTGGCCGGAAAAGCGGGGATGGCCTGCTTATGCCGGTCATCAAACAACCCTTCGCCGGCAAGTTTTTTCTTTAATTCTTCATATGCTAAGTAGAGCGCCCCCACACCGTCCGGCTGCATTTCTTTCGCGTACAGCTGATAGCTTCCGCTCGGTTCATAGACGGAGATGCCGCCTCTTACGATGACCTTCATTCCGTCTTCTGGCTTAAACGCAAGCCTCGAACTTTGCCTCTGAAACATGACGGCCTGCATGCGGGCATGCTCATCTTTTAATGTAAAATAGATGTGGCCTCTCGTATGAATTTTAACATTTGAGAGCTCACCCTTAATCCAAATGTCTTCAAGATGAGGGTCCACATCGAATTTTCGTTTAATGTATTTGGTCAGCGCGGAAACCGTGACATATGCCGCTTCACTCACATCCTGCACTCCTTTCATAAAGGCTTTTTGCCCTAAACTAAGAAAACCCGCTCTGGCTGAAAGGAGCCTTAAGAAGCGGGTATTGTGCTCATTGTCACAATTTTTGTGACTGTCTCCGGTTATCTATGATAACGTACGTCTGGCAGATTTAACAGTATTATGCGCAAGCATTGTGATGGTCATCGGACCTACTCCGCCCGGCACCGGCGTAATGAAAGATGCTTTTTCTTTCGCTTCATCAAACTGAACGTCTCCGCAGAGTTTTCCGCTTTCGAGACGGTTGACGCCGACATCAATGACAATGGCGCCCTCTTTGATTTGATCAGCTTTGATGAAGTTCGCTTTACCGACCGCTACCACAAGAATATCTGCTTTTTTCGTATGCTCAGACATATTTTTCGTGCGGGAATGGCAATATGTGACGGTCGCGTTTTCGTTCAGCAGCAGCTGGCCGACCGGTTTACCGACAATATTGCTTCGTCCGACTACAACAACTTCTTTGCCGGAAAGATCTACGTTCGTCTTTTTCAATAACTCGACAATTCCGTGCGGCGTGCATGGAAGAAATGTATCTTCGCCAAGCAGCATTTTCCCGACGTTGAGAGGGTGGAAACCGTCAACATCCTTATCAGGGGAGATCCGCTCGATTACGGCTTTTTCAGAAATATGATCCGGGAGCGGCAGCTGGACGAGAATGCCGTGGAATTCCGGATTTTGATTATACTGATCAATCACTGTTAAAAGCTCCGCCTCGGTTAAGCTTGAGTCAAAGCGGTCAAGCTTAAATTTCATTCCCATTGTTTCAGCGGCTTTTTTCTTGCCTGTCACATATGAAACAGAAGCGGGATCGTCTCCGATTAAAATGACCGCCAAGCCAGGCACTACGCCTTGTGCTTTCAGCTCTTCTACTTCTTTTGCCAATTGTTCGCGTTTTTCTTTAGCCGTTTCTTTTCCGTCGATGATTGTTGCAGTCATTTTCTTTCCTCCTATGATTCGATATCAGTTTTAATGTTAGAAAGAACCCCGTTTACGAATTTTGCAGCTTTATCGTCGCCGAACCGTTTTGCCAGCTCGATTGCTTCATTTAATGACACGTTAGCAGGAATGTCGTCAGAATAAACCATTTCATACACCGCCAGACGCAGGATCGCGCGGTCTACGTTTGCAATCCGGTCAAGCTTCCAATTGACGAGATGGCCGGAAATCATTTCATCAAGCTGAACCTGATGTTCGATCACTCCGTACACCAGCTGTTCAAAGAAGGCATCTGTTTTTTCACCATCAAGCGCGTGCTCAATGGCATCGTTCGGTGCAATATCGCTGACATCAATCTGAAAAAGTGCCTGCAAAGCTTTTTCTCTAGCTGTTCTTCTTTTCATTTTCTTTCTCCTTCAGATCCGCTTTATCCGCTTGTCGTTAAGCTTAAAGAGATCATAACATATTTTTTTCTCAATCGCATGTCGAAATTTAGGTTTTTTCACCCTAATGCCGAATATTTTCACAAACCGTATTAATTTCATTCGGATTTCACAGCATGAAGAAACTCGGCTGCCGTTTGTAAGCCGGCTTTCTTCATGCCTGAAATGACGGGAAACGTATAAAAAACCAAAGGGCTGCCCATCCCCTTGGTTTTTATACGCTCATTACATTTCTTCGTCGATTTCGACTTCTTGGGCTTTCGTGTCAAATTGAATGCCGACGATATGAATATTGATTTCATTAATGGTCAGAGACGTCATGTTTAATAAGGTTTGGCGGATATTCTCCTGAACGCTTGCCGCCACTTTCGGGATCGAGATCCCGAATTGAACGACGCAATAGACGTCGATGGTAATCCCGTCATCGGCTAAATCGACCTTTACGCCTTTGCCGTGATTGATTTTGCCGAAGCGTTCTACGACGCCCGTGGCGAAATTGCCGCGCATTTCAGCAACTCCTTCAACTTCGGAAGCCGCGATGCCGGCAATGACTTCAATGACCTCAGGAGCAATTTCAACCTTGCCTAAATGAGCCTCATCATGATCCATTTTAAGCACACTGTTGTCTTCCATTCAATTCACCTCCCGCAAAAATTATGAGCCCATTACATCATATGTTTCTAAAAACTTTGTATTAAACTCTCCGCTGACAAATGTTTCGTGTTCAAGCAGTTTCAAATGGAACGGAATCGTCGTTTCAATACCTTCAATCACGAATTCGCTCAGCGCGCGTTTCATCCGTGCGACTGCCTCATCACGCGTTGTTCCGTATGTGATGACTTTAGCAATCATACTGTCATAGTACGGCGGGATCGAGTAGCCGGGATATGCGGCTGAATCCACGCGCACACCGAGTCCGCCCGGCGGCAGATACATGTTAATTTTACCGGGTGAAGGCATGAAGTTTTTCGCAGGATTTTCAGCGTTGATGCGGCATTCAATCGCCCAGCCGTTAAATTCAACGTCTTCCTGTCTGAGCGAGAGCTCCTGTCCGGATGCCACTTTGATCTGTTCTTTGATCAGATCCGTTCCCGTCACCATTTCTGTGACAGGGTGCTCTACTTGAATACGCGTGTTCATTTCCATGAAGTAGTAGCGCTGTTCTCTGTAGTCATAAATGAATTCTACTGTGCCGGCTCCCGTGTAACCGACGGCCTTCGCTGCTTTTACCGCTGCTTCACCCATCTGCTCCCTGATTTCAGAATCAAGCGCAGGTGACGGTGACTCTTCAAGAAGTTTTTGCAGACGTCTTTGGATAGAACAGTCACGCTCTCCGAGATGGATCGTGTTTCCGTAATTATCCGCAAGCACCTGAATTTCAACATGGCGGAAATCTTCTATGTACTTCTCGATGTACACACCCGGATTTCCGAATGCCGTAGCGGCTTCCTGCTGGGTAATCTCAATGCCTTTGATCAGTTCTTCTTCTGTGCGTGCGACCCGGATGCCTTTTCCGCCTCCGCCCGCAGTGGCTTTTATAATGACAGGATACCCAATTTCACCTGCAAGCGAAACCGCTTCTTCCGTATTTTTTATGATTCCTTTTGAACCGGGCACAATCGGCACGCCCGCCAGCTGCATCGTGTCGCGCGCGATATCTTTTGTTCCCATTTTTGAAATGGCGTCAGCCGTAGGGCCGACAAACGTTACGTTTAATTCCTCGCACAGCTCGGCAAAGTCGGCGTTTTCAGCTAAAAACCCGTATCCCGGATGAATCGCATCCGTGCCGGTCAGCTTTGCGACGCTGACGATGTTCGTTACATTTAAATAGCTTTCTTTTGATGTTTTCGGCCCGATACAAAAAGCCTCATCGGCCATTTGGACATGCAGGGCGTCTTTATCTGCCTCAGAATAAACGGCTACAGTTTCAATGCCCAGCTCTTTGCAGGCACGGATGATTCTGACGGCGATTTCTCCTCGGTTGGCGATCAATAGCTTTTTAATCATAATAGCAGGTCTCCTTACTCAGCTTTTACAAGAAATAGAGGTTGTCCGTATTCGACCAGCTGGCCGTTTTCAACTAACACTTCAACGATTTCTCCTTTTACTTCGGCTTCAATCTCGTTAAAGAGTTTCATTGCTTCTACGATACAAACAACTGTATTTTCGCTCACTTTTGAACCTTGGTTTACGTAAGGGCCGGCTTCCGGCGATGAAGAAGCATAAAACGTTCCGACCATCGGAGACGTAATTTTGTGCAGGTTTTCGTCTTGTTTCGGCGCTTCCTGAGCAGGAGCGGCTTCACTCGCTTCCGGTTTTGCAGCCTGCGGAGCAGGTGCGTAAGCGGCGGGAACGGCTTGGGCTTGTCCCGTTACATTCACTGCCGGCGCTTCATTTTTTTTCAGTTTGAGGCTTACGCCTTCAATTTCGTAAACAAATTCGTCGATGGAAGATTCATCGATTCTTTTTATCAGTTCATGAATTTCGTTGATTTTTAACATCAGTTTCCACTCCTATGTATAAAAAATAGAAATTTATGGGTTGCTACTAAAAGTACATACTATGTTTATCTTACAGGAGCGCTTGTGTAAATTCAACACTGATCTAAAATGACATCAGAAAAGCCCGCAGCGGGTGCGGGCGGTTCAGGTCTCTTACTTTGTCGGTTCAAACGTGACGGCGACGTCTTTCATCGTCTTGATTTCTTTTTTTACCAGGTCAATGATAGCGGAAGCTTTTGCGTTTGAATGTTTGTCAGACATGACGGTAATGTTGATTTTGTCTCCTTCAGCATCCACGAGCGCATCTTTGTAGCCTTGTGTTTTAATCAGCGTTTCCAGCTGTTTTTCCGTCCCTTCAGCATTGCTCAGCGCCGTCATTTTATCGTAGGCTTCGCTTTTTTCCTTTGCGGTCGCATCATCGCTTGAAACAATGCTGTTTAACTGTTCCCTTTCTTTGCTTCTCGCGTCTTCAAGCTCCATGCGGTATGCGGTAAATAAGTTTTCATCAGCTGTTTCTGTGGCGACCGATCCGACTTTGTCCGATGCTTCGGCAGATGTTTCTTTATCCTCTTTTGTGCCTTTAGAATCTTTCGTTCCTTTAGTGCCGTCTTCTTTTTCCGTGCCGCTTCCGCTCTTATCTTTCGTTTCAGGAGCCGGCGTTTTTTCAGTGGCGACTTCTCCGCTGCTTTTTTCGCTTTTCATCTGCACGGCATTTTTGCTTTCCGGCGACATAATATAATAAACACTTAATACCACGACGAGACTGAGCATTGTTAAAAGCCAAACCGTTTGTTTTTTCAGCATGATTTATGAATCCTCCTTGATTTTTTTAGGGGCAACCGCTACACGGTAGCTCGGAACATCAAGCACCCTTGTGACGGCATCAATGATGGTTTTTTTTATTTGAACGTTGTCCACTCCCTGAGCGACAACGAGTACACCGCGGATATCGGGCTTTTTCGTCTGGACGACGACCGGGGTTTCCTGATCCCCGTTTCGAATCATGACAATTTGTTCTTCAGAGGTTTGATCGGTTACGCTTCTTTTGCCGCCTTCTTTATCGGTTTCTTCAGTGGTGGTGTCTTTTTTCGTTTTATTTTTCTCAAACACTTTCAAAGATGTTGCGTCTACGTTTACGACAATTGAGACATCCTCCACGCCGATAATCGTTTCAAGGATTTCTTTCAGCTGGTTTTCATAGTCTCTTTCGTAATCATCGATCGTGGTTTTTGCGCTGCCGTCTTTCGATGCCTTAAAAACGGGTGCGCTTTTTTGCCCGCTTTTGTCTTCCGTTCGGCCGGACATGACGGTCTGCGCCGCTTGGTCCTTCCCGGTTTTCTCCGGTGAAGAGAACAGCTGGCTGACCAGCATAAAAGATACCCCGAGCACAAACACGAACAGAAAGTAATGATATTTTGTCAGTTTTGGTTTTTCTCCGTCTTTCGCCTGTCCGATCATCAGCTGTTTTTTGAGTATGGTCCATAGTCCGTTTTTATTCATGGCCGTTTTTCTCCCCGCCTTCCATATAAACCGTAATTTTCTCACTGCCGATTTCCCATATATCCGCAAGTTTTTCTTTGATGTCTGCGGCCTCTTTTTTGTCGGCTGCGCCTTCCGGTTCGTATTTGCGGTCTGTGCGGATGTCGATCGGTGCGACGGTTTGCACGGTTTTTTCAGAAGATGGGGCCATATACACGCTGATCGTTTTTACATCTTCTTCTGAACGAACCTGTTCTTCCGCTGTAAGGCGGATGTCGTCTATTTTGTATTCGTCATGACTGAACATCTCCTCCGCTTTCTTTTTTAGTTGGACAGCCATTTCTTCTAAAACATATGCGCGGTTTGATGCTTGTATTTCTTTTTTTTCTGATTTAATTTGATTTTTTATATCAGCGGATTGAGATTGCTCTTGTTTTGTCAAATAATCGAAGATGATTTCCGGGTCTGTTTTGAAAAGTTTGAATATCGGGTTGAGCATGACAATGATTAACAGCAGGCTGACAACCATCTTGGCGTATTTTTGCATACTGGAGCTGGGCAGCAGCATGTCGATGACGATGGCGAATAAGATAAATAAAATAATGCTTGTCAGCCATTCTGTTAAAAAGCTCATATCCAATGGGCCTCCTTTATTTCATCATCATGGTGAGGTTGCCTGCTGTAATAATGACTGTGATGCTGAGGAAAAACATGAGAGAGACGATGGCGAGCGCCGCGAAAATATACAGTACGCTTCTGCTGATGACGCCGAGGCACGTAATGACGGGCCCGCCTCCGAGCGGCTGCAGAATAGCGGCCGCGAGCTTATAAATAAAAGCGAGCGAGAGCACTTTGATCGCCGGAAACGCGGAGATGCAGATCAAAATTCCGACTCCGAGGATTCCCACGGTGTTTTTTAATAGGAGCGAGGCGCTGATGACCGTATCCGTCGCATCCGTAAACATCCGGCCGAGTACGGGAATAAAATTGCCTGTTATAAATTTTGCAGTCCTGAGCGTAATCCCGTCCGTCACGGCAGCCGAAGCCCCCTGTACGGAGATGACGCCGAGAAACACGGTGAGGAATACGGCAAGCGCTCCGATCGCGATATTTCTGAGCAGATTGGCAAGCTGCGTGACTTTATATTGATCCGTCATCGTGCTGACGATGCTTAAAATCGCTGACAGGAAGATAAGCGGCATGACGATGTTTTGAATGAGAAGGCCGCTCGTATTCATCAGAAATAAAATAACGGGGTGAAAAAAAGCTGCGGAGACGGCTCCCCCGGAAGACGCCAAAAGCGCGAGTAAAAGCGGGATGAGCGCGAGAATGAAGCTTGTCATCGTCTGGATCGCTTCACTTGCATAATTGACGGCAACATGAAAGCTGTTTAAAGCGAGAATAATCAGCACCATGTAGACGATTGCATAAGCCACTTTGCTGACGGTGCTCTGCTGGAACGCATTTTGCAGGAGCTGCAGAATGACACAAAAAATGGTGAGAAGAATCAAAGTTCCCAGAAGCTTTCCGTTTGCGAGCACTTCATGAAACAAGTATGAAAATAAAGCCTTCAGCCATGCCTCCGGTGAGAACGTTTTTTCTCCGTTAATAAAGTCGACGATGCTTCCCTTTTGGCTTTCAGGCAGAAGACCGCCGTATTCTGTCATGATGTCGTCCCAAAACTTTCCGATGCCTTCTGTTTTCAGCGCTTCGGCCTGCTTTTTCGCCACTTCATCAGCGGATTCTTGGTGAACTGCGGTTTCCTGCGACGCACCGTCTGTTCCGGCAGCTTGTACACATTCAGTCTGAAAAAATAAGAGGATGAACAAAAAAGCTCCCGCCCACCGAAAGCGCTTCATTTTTTGTGCCCCCCTTTCCATTTTATTTATGATCAAGAAGGAATAAGTCCGAGAATCGTTTCAATAATGACGGTGAGTATCGGCACGGCCATTACCAGTATCAAAATTTTTCCGGCCAGCTCTATTTTCGAAGCAATCGCTCCCTGGCCCGCATCCTTTGTCAGCTGCGCTCCGAATTCAGCGATGTAGGCGATGCCGATAATTTTTAAAATGGTTTCCACATAGACCATATTGACATTTGCATTGACGGCTATTTTTTCTATCATTCTGATAATGTCGTAAATCTGGTCGATGAGATAAAGAAAGATCACGCAGCCGCTGAAGACGACAATCATAAACGCGAAAGTCGGTTTCTGTTCTTTTACGATCAGGGAGAGAAATGTGGCGATCAGGCCTAAACCTACAATTTGAACAATCTCAATCTGTAAGCCCCCCTATCCTTGGAATAGAAACACAGCTTTGATCTTTTTGAACAGGTCATCGACAATCGTCGCCACCATAAATAAAATATAGATAAAGCCAAGCAGCGTCACCCATTGGGCGTATTCTTTTTTTCCCATTTGGTCAAGTATGGTGTGCAGAAACGCAACCACGATACCGACTCCGGCGATTTGAAAAATGACATTTACGTCGACTCCCATTTTATGTTTGCTCCCCTCATGTTTACATCAATAGAAGAATGAGTAACAGTCCGGCTAAAAATCCTAAGCTTTTCACCATTTTTTCATTTTTCGCCTGCGCCCGTCCGGCATCCGCTTCCGCCGCTTCCAAATGTGTAAGCGCAAGCTTGATATGTTTCTGCTGAGAAACACGGTCATGGAGCCCGAGCGTCTCTCCGAATTGCTTCAGCACATCATATTCGCTTTTTTTCATCGCCATGGACGACCAATTATGTTTCAAGCTCTGTTCCCAAGCCGTTTTGGCGGAATCGCTTCCCTGCTCAAGCCTTCTGCTGAAAGCTTGAAACAATAACGATACAGGTTTGGAAAGCTGTGCAGCAATTTGTCCCGAGGCGGTATGCAGCGGTGTATGTCCGAACATGATTTCCGCTTCAAGCGATTGGAGCGCCGCGCGCAGCTGACGGATCTGCCTCGGCCTTTCTATATACATTTTGGCGATCTCAAATCCGGTCCAAGTCGTCGCTGTCAGAATAAACACGGCACCCAAAAGCTTCAGCATGTCATCACGCTTTCAGCATGTGGAACAGGTTCCCCATCCTTTCCGTACATCCTGCTGATCGTTCCCGGACCGCGGCGCCTTGACAGTTCAACATACCGGTCAAACACGTTTTCCTCCCAAAGCATTTTCAGCGACGGCCTCTTGACCAAGTCTTTCATATTCCACCCGTGCGCAGATACGATGACGGATACGCCCGCATGGAGCGCCTCCAGCAGCGCTTGTGAGTCTTCCATTCTCCCGATTTCATCCACAATTATGACATCAGGACTCATAGAGCGAATCATCATCATCAGCCCTTCCGCCTTCGGACAGGCATCAAGGACATCGATTCTGCGGCCGAAACTGTGCTGGGGAATGCCCCGCAGGCAGCCGGCAATTTCCGAACGTTCATCTACGATACCTGTCTTTTTTGCGGGAATGCGTTTTGATCCGGTGCTGGAAAGCCGGGCCAAATCACGAAGCAAAGTCGTTTTCCCCGTTTGCGGAGGACCGATGATCAGCGTATTCAGCCAGTTTTCTTTCCATAAGAAAGGAATGAGCGGTTCTGCGATTCCCAGCTTCTCCCGGGCGATTCGGATATTAAAAGAAGTAATATCCCGGAGTCCTTTGACGGCTCCGTTTTCGACGATGACTCTTCCGGCCAGCCCCACGCGGTGGCCTCCTCTGATTGTGATATATCCTTTTTTCAGCTCTTCTTCCAGCGTGTACATACTGTAATTGCTGAGCCGGCTGAGGATCAGCTGTGCGTCGCCGGCCGTACAGACATATGACAAATACAAAGGTTGTCCTTTTTGGATCAGTTCAACCGGCCTGTCGACGCGGATTCTGATTTCTTCTGTATCCCGCCTCGCTTCTTCGGGCACGGCGGAGATGGCATCTCTCAATAATTCAGGGAGAACCTCTGTAATCTCATTCAATAGAGTCTCCTCCTTTTTTACCGATTGGCTTCTTTAAAATGTATGATCCGGGACAGACTTTATGACACCCCGGCCCTCTATTTATGCACACCGGCCAAAATCAGCACCACTCCCGCAAAAATCAATATTAATTTTGCATATGAGAGCTGTCCGGCAATCTGATAAATGCCGATCGTCATTGTGATGATAAAGATCAGCGGGCCGACGATTGCCAAAATACTATTCACCACAACCGCCTTTCTGATGTCGTTTGTCAAAAGCATGATAATAGCGGCCGATAATTCAATGAGCGAGGACAAAACTCGTAAACCGGCCATCGTTAAAACAGTAGAATTGATTGAACCAAACAAAAATTTCATTGCAATCCCCCAACTTCAAGCATTTTGTTACACTATATGCTCTAGCTGACGGAAGTAGTCTCACTATTTTCATATAGAAGAAAGATTCAGGCAGAACGCAAAAAAAGCCTGCCCCGTAAAAGGAGCAGACTCCGAATTTCTTTGACTACGCTCTTGACACGTAAGAGCCGTCTGATGTATTTACAACAAGCGTATCGCCTTCGTTCACGAAGAACGGTACGTTTACGACAAGACCTGTTTCCGTTTTGGCAGGTTTTGTGCCGCCTGACGCCGTGTCGCCTTTAATTCCCGGCTCTGTTTCAACAACTTTCAGTTCAACTGTGTTCGGCAGTTCAATACCGAGCGTTTCAGACTGGTACATCATGATGTGCACAGACATATTTTCCAGAAGATATTTTAATTCTTCTTCGATTTGGTTTTCGTTCAATTCAAGCTGTTCATATGAGCTTGTATCCATGAACACGTGCTGATCGCCGTTGGCATAAAGATACTGCATCGTTTTTGTTTCGATTTGCGCTTTCGCGACTTTTTCACCTGCACGGAATGTTTTCTCCTGAATAGCGCCCGTGCGCAGGTTACGCAATTTAGAACGGACAAATGCCGCTCCTTTTCCCGGCTTTACGTGCTGGAAGTCAACGACGCGCCAAATGCCGCCGTCTACTTCAATCGTTAGTCCTGTACGAAAATCGTTAACTGAAATCATGTTTGGTGTCCTCCTATATTCCGATCACAAAATAATTAATTCTTTAGGGGAATGCGTAATTGTCCGGTTGCCGTCCTCAGTAATGATGATATCATCTTCGATTCTTGCGCCCCCAACTTCCGGTATGTATATGCCCGGCTCAACCGTTACCGCCATGCCGGGCTCAAGAACAGCCGATGACCTGAAAGACAGCCCCGGTGATTCATGGACTTCCATTCCAAACCCGTGTCCTGTCGAATGGCCGAAATACTGTCCGTAGCCTTTTGCGGTGATGTGATCCCTCGTCAGGGCGTCCGCTTCTTTTCCCGTCATGCCGGGTTTAATATGCAGGACACCAAGCGCTTGGGCATCGTATACGACCTGATAAATCTCTTTCAGTTTATCACTTGGCTCTCCGACCGCGACGGTGCGTGTGATGTCAGAACAATAGCCTTTATAATAAGCGCCGAAATCGAGCGTGACCAAGTCTCCCTTTTCAATCAATTTGCCGCTTGCCACTCCGTGGGGAAGGCTGGATCTGACTCCCGAGGCGACAATCATATCAAAGGAAGAGCCGTCTGCTCCTTGACGTCTCATATAAAATTCAAGCTCGTTTGCAACTGAAATCTCTGAGATGCCCGGTTTGATAAACGTCAGAATATGTTCAAACGCATCATCCGCAATCTTCGCAGCTTCCTCTAATATCTTAATCTCTTCACTTGACTTAATCAAGCGCAACTTTTCAACGGAATCCGCGACGGGAACCATCTCCGCTTCCTGCAGCACCGCTTGGTAGGATGCATATGTTCCGTACGTCATGCTGTTTTGCTCGAAGCCGAGTTTTTTAATGCCGTACTCAAGAATCGTATCCGCAGCCGTTTGGATTAAGCTTCCGCCGTGCTCGATAATGTCAAAACCCTTCACTTGCGTCTTCGCCTGCTCGGTGTAACGGAAATCCGTGATAAATGCCGCACGTTCTTTCGATATGACCGCAAGGCCTGACGAACCCGTAAATCCCGTCATATACTGCAGATTGGCGGAGCTTGTCACCAACATTCCGTCTATATCCAGCTGACCGAAAAGATTTCGCAATTTCTCAAGTTTCATTCCCTTTCTCCTCCTCGCCGATTCTTGACTGCCGCCTGACAACGCGGGAGCATCCCCGCCCGGTTTTCAGCATAAAAAATGTTCACTTCTCGTGAACATTTTACCATACCGGACAGGGATTATACACTTATTCACTTGTTGCCTAGCGCCCTTGCAAGCTTGTCTGACGTAAGTTCATTGTAGTTGAAGGAAATTGAGTAGCCGACAAACAAACCGTACAGAATGTAAAGGCAAAGCGTCGTCACGATTGTATCTGATTTCAATTCAGTGACGGATTTCACATCTTCGAAAATCGGATTGAATAAGAAAAAAACCGCACACCATAAAATGACGCCGTACACCATCCCCGGCCACATGGTTTTAAAACGCTTCAGGCAGACGAAATAAATAAACGCCCCGGCAATTGAAATGAATCCGATGACAACGATGCTGACCATCGTGCCGAGCCATTGTTTTTTCCATTCTCCGATCATAAACGGCTGAAGAATCATGTTGGGGCTGATCTCTGAAAAATGAAAGACATACCCGAGATAGCCGATCAAACTCCAAAATACACCGCCGGCAAATCCGATACCGCAAATTCTGCCGGTAAATGAAACAGGCTGCTGATCATCATCCTGCTTCTTTTTTTCTTCCTGTTCTGAATGTTTTTCGCTTGTCATCATGGCACCTCCAGTCATAGACTGCCCCAAAATTGAAAAGTCATAAAAAACTGCGCCATATTTTCATTCAATGAGTAAAATCTAAAGAAACGGGGTATACTGCATGTAGAAAAAGCATTGATTTTCCGGCTGTCTAACTAGAGGTTTACCGCGGTTTCCTGTACAATAGAGTGAAAGGAAATGGTTAGTAAATCCTAAAAAAACAGGCAGGTTGATAAACAATGTCCAAACAAAAAACGCCCCCTGCTTACGGCGGGCAGGCTGTCGTTGAAGGGGTCATGTTCGGCGGCAGAAAAAATTATGTTACCGCCATCCGCAGGAATGACGGAAGCATTGATTTTTTCAAGCTTCCGAGAGTGCCGAACGCGAAGCTTTCGGCTTTAAAAAAGATTCCTTTTTTGCGGGGAATCGTCGCCATCATTGAGGCGAGCGCCAACGGCACAAAGCATTTAAACTTTTCCAGCGAACGTTACGGGCTTGATCCTCAAGATGACGCCAAGCTGGAGCAGGAAGATAAGAAAGGTTCGGGCTTATCGATGTTTTTCAGCCTGGCGGTGATCGGCGTTCTGTCGTTTTTGTTCAGCAAATTCGTTTTTACGCTCGTCCCGGTCTTCTTAGCGGAGCTTGTAAGGCCCGTATTTTCCTCAGACGCCGCGCAGATCGGAATCGAAAGTCTGTTTAAGCTTATTCTGCTTCTCGGCTACATTTATTTTTTATCAATGACGCCGTTAATTAAAAGAGTGTTTCAATATCATGGAGCCGAACATAAGGTCATAAACTGTTATGAACAGAATTTGCCAATTACAATAGAAAATGTTCAGAAGCAGTCACGGCTTCATTACCGTTGCGGTTCAAGCTTTATTTTATTTACGATCATTGTCGGCATGTTCATCTATTTACTCGTTCCGACAGATCCGCTTTGGGTGCGGATTTTAGACAGGATTGCGCTTATACCGGTCGTTCTCGGCATCTCCTTTGAAGTGCTCCAGCTGACGAACAGAGTGCGGAATATCCCCGTTTTGAAAGTGCTCGGTTATCCCGGCCTGTGGCTGCAGCTTTTAACGACAAAGGAACCGGCGGATGATCAGGTCGAGGTTGCCATAGAAAGCTTTAACGAGCTTCTCAGACTGGAAGACATTTCAGAACAGAGCGAAAAGCCGTCTCACAACGTAATCTGAACCGTTACCGTTATTATTTTGGAGGTGGGCAGTTATGAATCATCGTGTACAACCTTTTTTTGCTGTATTGATAGCGCTTGGCGCATTCGGTTTCATTTATGCGGCGGTAACCAACCCCGGGCAGATGATTTCAAGAGCGATCACCGTTATTATCGCAGGCGTTATTATTTATTTTATCGTGAGGACGGTCCTGAACCGCCGCACCGGCCGTGACGGAACCGCTTTCAAAAAAGCGGCCAGACAATCGCGGCTCCGAATGAAGGAGCAAAAAGCGAAGCACCGCGCCGGACACAGAGGCCGGGTCAGCCATTTGCGGAGCGTGCCGAGCAGCAGCAGACCGAAGCCGATGATTCTTAAGAAAAAAAGCCAGACCCAGCTTACCGTCATAGAAGGCAAAAAGAATAAAAAGAAAAACAGAGCGCTTTTTTAATAGCTCCATTGCTTCAAAAATTGCTCTGTTCTGCTTTTTCCTAGCTCAATGAGAGCTAGTTTTTTTTGCGGTGTGAGATGAAACTCCGTCGCCATCACATGTTCCACCGGAATAAAAATAATATTCTGTTCGTACTTTGTCGCGATATGCCTGGCATCATGAGCGTCTTTCATCGTTTCAAACAGAGCCCCGAACAGCTCAAAAGCGTTGCGGATTGATTTTTTCGGGCGCTCTTTTTCGTTGGGCGAAAGCGAAATTCCGATGACCGGCCGTTTGCGTTCTTTTGAATACAGCCAAATCGGGAAATTGCTTAACACACCGCCGTCAACGACCGTTGAGGTGCCTTTTTCGGTCTTCAATTTTATCGGTTCAAAAAAATAAGGAATGCTGCAGCTCATTCTGACGGCTCTGGCAACCGGGAACATCTCCGGATTTAATCCGTAGCGGGGAAGATCGTCAGGAAGCACGATCATCGTTCCGTTCGTCAGATCTGAAGCGATGAGACGGAGCGAGCCTTTTTTCAAATCGCCGAACGCGATGATGCCCTTCGCTTTTAATTTATCCGCAATCCACTTTTCCAGCATATCGCCTCTGTATAGTCCGAGGCGCCAATATATCGACACCCACTGCAGGATTTTCAGCGGGAGGAATGAGCATCTCTGATCAAGCAATTGCCTTCCGTCCACCTCATCTATGATGGAATGAACCTCTCTGCTCGTATAGCCCGCAGCGATAAATGCGGCAATAATCGCGCCGGCGCTTGTTCCGGCGAGCCTTTCAAAGCGAAAGCCCTTTTCTTCCAGCGCTTCATAAGCGCCGGCAAGCGCCACCCCTTTTATCCCCCCTCCCGAAAATACGCCGTCAATCTGCATAGCGCGCCCTCTCCCTTCCATCTCAAGGTGTATTATTATTTTAAGAAACGGCTGGGCGAAATAGACCAAAGAATGAAGACATTAAAAAAAGGGCGCCCCATTTCGGGCTGCCCTTTATTCACCGGGATTTTCGGTTTTTTTCTGTACGGATTTCAATTCTTTTTTCCGGCTTTCGTCATCTTCAAAATACTGAACGAGGTCGCCGATGCGGTCAATGCTGTTCCAGCTCAGATGATGTTCGATTCCTTCAACATCATTGTAAATCTTCTCTTCATCAACACCAATGATTCTTAAAAACTGCTCAAGCAATTCGTGTCTGTATACAAGCCGTTTGCCGATCTTTTTGCCTTTTGACGTCAATACGAGCCCGCGATATTTTTCATAAATCAAATACTCGTCTTTATCTAGTTTTTGAACCATTTTCGTTACAGAGGAGGGGTGGACTGCCAAAGCTTCCGCGATATCAGAAACCCGTGCATATCCTTTTTCTTCTATCAGCATATAAATCTGTTCAATATAATCTTCCATACTTGGTGTTGTCATAAGTAACCCTCCCAAAAAGCACCTTAACTTTATAAACCATTACAAGTTTACACTAACGGTCATGAAAAAACAAGGATGCTTCCGGTCTGTCAAGCCTTATCAGCGCTTATAATTCCATTCATCAGACGCGTATTTCGTCTCAGCCAGCTCATTGACAAATGCAAGCTCTTCAGACGTGAGTGTGTAAGGCTCAAGATGAATGTTCAGCCCTTCCTCAAAACCGGCTTTAAAAGCGATTCTGGCCTCATCCATCGTTACCCGTTTCGGTGCTAAGGCGTTGATGGCTACCGCTTTGTTTTTGAAATTCCGCTGCATGCGCTCACGGACTCTGTCGCTCGGATATAAAAACAGATCAAACAGCTTATCCTCATCAATGTCAAGCAGGATGGAACCGTGCTGAAGAATGACGCCTTTTTGGCGTGTCTGTGCGCTTCCGGCAACTTTCCGTCCTTCGACGACCAGTTCATACCACGAAGGCGCATCAAAGCAGACGGACGAGCGCGGATTTTTCAAGCTTTCTTTTTCTTTCTCCGTTCGCGGAATCGCAAAGTAGGCATCAAGTCCAAGGTTTCTGAATCCCTGCAGAATACCTTCTGAAATCACCCGGTACGCCTCTGTCACCGTGGCCGGCATTTCCGGGTGATCCTCTGAAACGATTACGCTGTATGTCAATTCTTTATCATGCAGAACACCCCGTCCGCCTGTCGGTCTTCTGACAAACCCGAGGCCGTGTTTATGTACTGCGTCAAAGTTAATTTCCTTCTTAATATTTTGAAAATACCCGACAGACAAAGCTGCCGGATTCCAGCCGTAAAAACGGATCACCGGAGGAATTTTTTTTTGGCTGTGCCAATATAAAAGCGCTTCATCCAGCGCCATGTTAAATGCCGGGCTTTCATTCCCTGAGTCAATAAACCGCCATGTTTCTTTTTCCATACACTGAACCCTTCTTTATCGTTTTAATAAAATCAGTTTAACAAACTGCCTTGAAAATGAAAAATATTTCGTTTCATTAAGGATGACAATCGCTTCATGCTTTACTATAATAGTATTTGTCCCAAAACGTCCGGTAAGCCTTGTTTTCAGGAAGCGGGGCTTTGATTTTATAAGCTAAAGGAGTAGAATCGCATTGTCTAATATGATTGCTTTAATTATTGTTGCGGCGTTTATCGTTTATATGATCGTGTCGTATTTTTACCAGCAGCGTTTAATGAAAACACTTACGGAAGAGGAATTCCGCGCGGGCTACAGAAAAGCGCAGCTGATTGACGTCCGTGAACCGAATGAATTTGAAGGCGGCCATATTCTCGGCGCGCGCAACATTCCGCTGTCACAGCTGAAACAGCGCAAAAGTGAAATCCGTCCTGATAAACCCGTTTATCTGTACTGCCAAAACAATGTCCGCAGCGGACGCGCGGCACAGACGCTCCGCAAACACGGCTGTAAAGATATTTACAACCTGAAAGGCGGATTTAAAAAATGGGGCGGAAAAATTAAAGCAAAAAACTAATCATAAAAAAGAGCTTCCGTATAAAACGGACAGCTCTTTTTTTTACACCGTGTCAGCGGCTGCCGTCAAGTGTACGTTCGTATTTTAAAACGGGCTTTCTTGCCGCCTTGGTTTCATCCATTCTTTTGACAACTGTTGTATGCGGCGCCTCCTGAACGATTTCAGGCGATTCCTCCGCTTCCCGCGCAATTTGAATCATGGCATCTATAAACGCATCTAGCGTTTCCTTTGATTCCGTTTCCGTCGGTTCGATCATGATGCTTTCTTCAACATTGAGAGGAAAATACACAGTCGGCGGATGATAGCCGAAATCCAAAAGCCGTTTGGCAATATCAAGCGTTCGTACGCCGAGCTTTTTCTGCCTTCTTCCCGATAACACAAATTCATGCTTGCAATGACGGTCATACGGGAGATCATAATAAGGCGCGAGTCTTCTCATCATATAATTTGCATTTAAAACCGCGTTTTCGGTCACAGCTTTTAAGCCGTCAGGCCCCATGGACCGGATATACGTGTAGGCTCTGACATTAATGCCGAAGTTGCCGTAATAAGGTTTTACACGCCCGATCGACTGCGGCCGGTCATAGTCAAAAGTCAAACGCCCCTCTTTTTTCGTGAGAACGGGTTTCGGCAGATACGGAATGAATTCTTTTTTCACGCCGACCGGACCTGAGCCCGGTCCTCCCCCGCCGTGCGGCCCGGTAAATGTTTTATGCAGATTAAGGTGAACGACGTCAAATCCCATATCTCCCGGTCTTGCTTTACTTAAAACGGCATTTAAATTCGCTCCGTCATAATAAAGCTTTCCGCCGGCCTGATGGACGATTTCAGCCATTTCCGTAATGTTTTCCTCAAATAACCCGAGGGTGTTCGGATTCGTCAGCATCAGCGCCGCTGTTTCTTCGTTTACCGCTCTTTTCAAATCTTCAATGTCAACCAGCCCGTGCTCATTTGACTTAACGGTAATCGTTTCAAAACCGGCGACCGTGGCGGATGCCGGATTCGTACCGTGGGCTGAATCAGGGACAATCACCTTCGTCCGTCCGAAGTCTCCCCGCGCTTCGTGATAGGCGCGGATCATCATCAGGCCGGTCCATTCGCCGTGAGCGCCCGCCGCAGGCTGCAGCGTCACCTCGTCCATGCCCGTAATCTCCTCCAAGTGTCCGCTTAAATCGTATAAAAGCTCAAGCGCCCCCTGAACCGTGTCCTCGTCCTGAAGCGGGTGAATGGCGGAAAAACCTGCGATCCGGGCAATTTTTTCATTTAATTTCGGATTGTATTTCATCGTACAGGAGCCGAGCGGATAAAAGCCTGAATCAACTCCGTGGTTCCTCTTAGAAAGAGCGGTATAATGCCGCATAATATCGAGCTCTGATACTTCCGGCAGCTTTGCGTCTTCATCGCGGATATAGTCACCGGGAAGAAGGCTTTCAAGCTCTGTTTCCGGCACATCAAGCTCCGGAAGGCTGTAACCGATACGCCCTTCGCGGGACATTTCAAAAATAAGCGCCTGATCTTGATTATTCATGTTGATCCCCCAATCCCGCAATAAGCGAATCGATCTCTTCTTTTGTTCTCAGCTCTGTGACGGCAATGAGCATATGCTGATTCAGTTCCGGATACGCAAGGCCTAAATCATATCCGCCGATTATGCCGTCTTGCAGGAGCCGCCGGTTTGCTTCCTTGACGGGAAGATTCAGCCTGACGGCAAATTCATTAAATATCGGGCCGTCAAATGCTACGTGCAAGCCGGCTTTTTCCGCTTGGCGTCTCGCGTAATCAGCTTTCAATATATTTTGGCGGGCCATGTCTTTGACGCCGTTTTTTCCGAGCGCCGTCATCGCGACTGAAGCCGCTAAAGCATTCAGCGCCTGATTTGAGCAAATGTTAGACGTGGCTTTGTCTCTTCTGATATGCTGCTCGCGCGCCTGAAGAGTGAGAACAAAGCCTCTTCGCCCGTTTTCATCTTCCGTTTGGCCGACAAGCCGGCCCGGCACCTTTCTCATCAGTTTTTTCGTTACTGCAAAATAGCCGCAATGCGGGCCGCCGAACGCCGCAGGTATGCCGAAAGGCTGCGCGTCCCCGACGACGATATCAGCTCCGCATGCCCCGGGCGGTGTCAAAATACCGAGCGTGAGCGGGTTTGAAGAAACAATCAGCTGGCTGTTTCCTTTATGTGCGAGCGGCTCAATGTCCTTTAACGGCTCGATTTGTCCGAAGAAGTTCGGATACTGGACGATCACGGCGGCCGTTTCATCACAAACGGCATGTTCCAATGCTTCAAGATCTGTGACGCCGTTTTTCGCGGGAACCTCTACAACCTCAATATATTGGCCCTTTGCGTATGTTTTCAAAACATCACGTGATTCCGGATGAACGGCTGCGGAAATGACGATTTTTTTCTTTTTCGTATGGCCCGACGCAAGCATCGCCGCTTCCGCCAGCGCCGTTCCCCCATCGTACATAGAGGAGTTTGCGATATCCATTCCCGTTAATTCACAGATCATCGTTTGAAATTCAAAAATCGCCTGCAGCTCTCCTTGTGAGATTTCAGGCTGATAAGGCGTATATGCCGTGTAAAACTCTGATCGGGATATCACATGATCGACGATAACCGGCTGGTAGTGATCGTACACTCCTGCACCCAGAAAAGATGCATATGTAACAGCGTCTTTATTTTTCGCCGCAAGCTTTGTCAGCTCTCTCGTCAGCTCAGTTTCTGACTTTGCTTGTTTAATGCGGTAGTCTTTTTGAAACCGTACATTTTCCGGAATATCGGCAAACAGTTCATCAATTGTTTCTGCGCCGATGGCTTTCAGCATTTCTTTTTTATCCTGTTCTGTCGCGGGCAAATATCGATGCTTCATATGACTCTCCTTTTTCAGCTCTGTTTTGGACGTTTATAAAACGGTGTGCGGACAATCTTCGCTTTTACCGTTTTTTTACGGATTTCCACTTCTACTTCCGTTCCGACTTCACTGAATTCCGTTTTGATTAAGGCAAGGCCGATATTTTTCTTTAAAGTCGGAGATTGCGTGCCTGTCGTGACTTCACCGATCGGAACACCGTCTTTTTTCACGGCGTACCCGTGTCTCGGAATCCCTTTTTCAATCATCTCAAGTCCGACCAGCTTTCGCGGGGCTCCTTTTTCTTTCTGTTCGCGCAATACAGACTTCCCGAAAAAATCGGAATCTTTCTTGTGTTTCACGGCAAATCCGATTCCGGCTTCAATCGGTGTAATATCTTTCGTCAATTCCTGACCGTATAAAGCAAGCTTCGCTTCAAATCTCAGCGTATCACGGGCGCCGAGGCCGCACGGAACGAGACCTTCATACTCTCCCGCTGCAAGTATCTCCTTAAATAGATGAACTGCATCTTCATTGCGGCAATATAACTCAAACCCGTCTTCACCGGTATAGCCTGTTCTTGAAAGCAGGACTTGTCGTCCGGCAACGTCCGCCCCATCAATAAACGTAAACGGCTTTAAGGAGGACAAATCACATTCTGTCAGCTTCGCAAGAACCGACTGAGCATTCGGCCCCTGAACGGCAAGCAGTGAAATCCCGTCAGACTGATTCGTCAGCGTGACATCGCCTTCCGCATGTTCCGTCAGCCAAGCGATGTCTTTTTCAATATTAGACGCGTTAATCACGAGCAGATAGCAGCTCCCGCTTTTCTGATAGATCAGCAAGTCATCCACCGTACCGCCGTCAGGAAAACACATGGCAGTATAGAGCGCGTTTCCCGGCTTTAAATCGGCAACGTCATTTGTCATCATTTTTTGCAGAAAAGACAGGGCGTCTTTACCGGATACTTCAACTTCCCCCATATGGGACACATCAAACAGGCCCGCTTTTGTACGGACGGCTTCATGCTCCTCTTTAATAGAAGAAAATTGAACCGGCAGCTCCCATCCTCCAAAATCAATTGTTTTTCCGCCGTATTCTTTATACACGTCATAAAGCGGTGTTCGTTTCAGCATCATCTTCCCCCTTCAGTCATTGGCGCATTGTAAAAACATATAAAAAAGGACAGAGAAACACCTCATGAAAATGAAGGTTTCTCTGTCCCGGCACCTGAAAGTTTACTTTATGAACATATCATAAAGACGTCCCCTTTGGTGGCCTGCTTCTTCTAAGTGCAGACACTCTCCAGAGTTGCGTCGAGCAAGAGTTCTTTTGCCTGAGAGATTCACTCCGCAGTTTGCTCCTTCGGCGCCCGGACGCACATCTTTCGTCCGAGTCTCTCCCCTTGCTGTCATTCGCTCATATTTACCAATTTTATGGACATACTAAAGCAATATCTTTTAGTGAAATCATTACTTATATCCTACCACCCTCACTTACGTCCGGCAACAAAAATTATGACAAATCAGTTTTTTAAAAGAAAGGCGGTTTTGTTACATATGACAGCAGAGATCATATTTGATGCAAACTGGCCGGGAGAGTTTTCTGAGCGGCTGAAAACGGACGGTCCCTGGTCAAATTGGGAGATGTACAAACTGTCGGCTGAAGTCCAGCAGACCCTTGCCATTCCTGAATTTGAAGGATTGAGGGCTCCTTTATACCTGCCCGATTTTACTCCGCTTCCCCATCAGCTTGAAGTCGCGCAGAAAGTCGTTGAAAAAATGAACGGCAAGGCGATTTTAGCTGATGAAGTGGGGCTCGGAAAAACGGTGGAAGCGGGCCTGATTTTAAAAGAATACATGATTCGCGGGCTGGCCAAAAAAATCCTGATTCTTGTGCCGGCATCACTCGTTTCCCAGTGGGTCAAAGAGCTTCAGGAGAAGTTTTTGATACCCGCTGTTGAACAGAAGAAAAGCTATGTGTGGGAACAGTGCGATATCGTCGTTTCTTCTATTGATACGGCCAAACGCTCGCCTCACAAGGACATTGTGCTTTCTATTCCGTATGATCTCGTCATTATTGACGAGGCGCACAAGCTCAAAAACAGCAAAACGAAAAATTATGAATTTGCGAGAAGTCTTGTGAAGAAATACTGCCTGCTTCTGACGGCGACGCCGATTCAAAACCGGATCGAAGAAATCTTCAATTTAGTGTCACTGTTAAAGCCCGGCCATTTAGGAAATGAAAGCGGATTTCAAGAAACCTTCAATCAGAAGGACGGGATTGACGCTCATGAGCATTTGAAAGAGCTCGTCAATAAGGTGATGATCCGCAACACGCGGAGCGACACCGGCCTTACATGGACGAAGCGCCACGTGGAAACAGTGCCGATCACCTTTTCACCGACGGAACAGGCGCTTTACGATGACATTGCCGCACTGAAAAACGGCACGGAAAAGCCCGCAAGCGCATTTTCCATTATGACGCTGCAAAGAGAGTGCTGTTCAAGCAGGGAAGCCGTGTATATGACGCTCAAAAAAATGCTTGACCAAAAAGACAAACATGCGCCCGCATTCGATGACCAGACGATCGCTAATTTAATGGACCGCATTAATCAAGTCACGCAAAACTCAAAAGCGATTCAAGTTGTTGACTTGATCCAAAAGATTAATGATAAAGTCATTATTTTTACTGAATACAGGGCGACACAGATTTACCTGCAATGGTTCCTTCAGCAGAACGGCATAAGCTCCGTTCCGTTCAGAGGCGGATTTAAACGCGGAAAAAAAGACTGGATGAAGGATCTCTTCCGCGGCAAAGTGCAGGTGCTGATCGCTACAGAAGCCGGAGGCGAAGGGATCAACCTGCAATTTTGCAACCATATTATCAATTATGACCTCCCGTGGAACCCGATGCGGCTTGAACAAAGAATCGGAAGGATTCACAGACTCGGTCAGGAAAGAGATGTCCATATCTACAATATGGCGACAAAACATACGGTGGAAGAGCATATCTTAAAACTTCTGTATGACAAAATTCATTTATTTGAAAATGTCGTCGGAGAATTAGATGACATTTTAACAAAAATCAAAGTGAGCAATTTTGAAGACCATTTGCATGATATTTTATGCCATTCGCTGACAGAGGAAGAAATGAGAATCAAAATGGACAATCTCACCTCTTTTCTGTCGTACGGTACGGACAAGCCCGCCAGAAAAAAAGAATCTTAATCTAAAAGGAGGAAGCGCGACATGAGACAGCAGGAGGTTCACCAATTTTTACTGCGCTTTTTTGAAGCGAACCACTGTCCGATTACAGAACACGGGCCGGGTTTTATGACGGTTCAGTTGACGGTCGAGATGGACAAACAAATTATGAACCGCCCGTTTTATTGGCATTGGCGTGAAAAAACGGGCGGCGAACCGAACCCGATGAAGATCACGTTCATCACTGATAAAGAAACGGCTCCGGAGGATATGGACGGCGAATTTATTTACTTTGGAGCCCCGCGCCTCTTTCAAATCTTTCAAGCAGTTAAACAAAATGGGAGATTTACAAGAATATATGAGAAAATTGTATCAGCCGGAGCCAGAGTGCCGCTTCAGCCCTGGCTGGGATTAAATGTAGTGATTTCATACCAATCCGACATGAAAAAAGACAGACTTTTGTCTTTAGGCCTGCATCTTGTTTCTGGAACAATTATAGAAGGGTTTCAGCAGAAGCTTGCACCGCTTCCGCTGACCTCGCAAATATCAGACTATTGCTTTACCATATCGCCGATGATTAAGCCGGAAAGCGGGATTAAAAGGATGGAGCATTACTTAAAAGACGCTGCCGCCAAAGAGCCGTCAGACTGGGCTGACAGCGCGATCGCCAGATGGAAAAAGGACCTCAGGCTGCTCGATCAGTTTTATGAGCAGACAGAGGAAAAACCTGAGGAATACCATTTGGAAAAACAAGCGCTGAAAGCCTTATATCAGCCGAAAATTCACATTCAGATTGAAAACGGCGGTTTATTTTTCCTGCAAAGTAATTTTTCTGGATAAGCGTTATCCATTCGACACCTTTCCCGTTTTTTCTGGAAATTCTATATTATAATAAAAGTATATAGAAAAAATTTCTGGCGTTTCGCATGCGATGAATCACTTCCAGACATGTAAAGATAAGGTCATGGCCGGATTGGCTGAAATACATAAACAAGTATTTTAGGAGGAGAAAATGCATGAAAAATGCAAAAACAGAATTTTCACAATTAGATAAGGAATGGGTTGAGCTGATATTAGAAGCCCAAAAAGCAAATATCAGCCTAGAAGAAATACGCAAATACCTGCTTTCGAATAAAAAGTCTTCTCAACATATCCAGGCAGCCAGAAGTCATACCGTAAATCCTTTCTGAATGTGCTATAATATCACAAGGAAGGTGATGACATTGATTGGCCAGCGTATTAAACAATACCGAAAAGAAAAAGGCTACTCACTATCAGAACTAGCTGAAAAAGCTGGGGTAGCGAAGTCTTATTTAAGCTCAATAGAACGAAATTTACAGACGAACCCCTCCATTCAATTTCTCGAAAAAGTCTCCGCTGTTCTGGACGTCTCGGTTCATACTTTACTTGATGAAAAACATGAAACCGAATACGATGGTCAATTAGATAGTGAATGGGAGAAATTAGTTCGCGATGCAATGACATCCGGGGTATCAAAAAAACAATTTCGTGAATTTTTAGATTATCAAAAATGGAGAAAAGCGCAAAAAGAGGAGTAGTGCCGCCATATGTGCACAACTCCTCTTTTAACTGTCCGACTTTCGGATTAGTTTTTATCCTCACTGTGAGCCTTTTCATTTTCCTTGACGTAACCGTCTTTATCCGTATGATCTTTCGTAATGGTCAAGCCGTTCCATTGCGTTGCTTCAAAAGAGAATTGAAGAGAAATCGCATTGCCTTGGAACTTGTTTTGCACACTTAATCCGTCCGCAGTTTTTGCGGTGTCATTTTTAAATTGGATTTCCATTCTCACCTGGTCATAATCAGCAGGCGTTTTCGGAACTCCGTCGTACTCAGGAGCTGTTTTGCCGTTAATGGTTGCTACATTGACTTTTCCGCTCCCACTCAGGAATTTCGGATCAATGTGCTTGCTGATCGCTTCGGCAGCTGCTTTATCCTGTTTTGTTGACATTAAGTATAAGTCTTTCAGGCTGGCCGCCTTCAAAATGATATTTTTAGGATAGCCGTTGCCCCCTTCTTTACCGACTGTCAGAACCGTAATTTCAAACTGGCTGAGGAAATCCTCCGCAGATTCATTTCCTTTCTTTGCTCCTTTAAAGTCAGTAAAATTCAAAGCCATCAGCACTTCTTTAATGGCAAGTGAACCGTTGTTTCTGAATTCGAAATCTTTCGTCAATTTATCGCCTGGTTTTAAGTTTGACAAATTGACATTGGCTGATTGTTCTTTAGCCGATAAATCAAGTGTTCCTGACGCAAATGTAGCGTCCGTCGACTTCACATCATTAAATGCGGCCCATGTGCCTCCTCCTACTAATGCTAAACCGAGTGCGGCTGAGGCAACGCCCAAGCTTAATTTCTTTTTCATACCCATGTTTGTACTCTCCCCTTACTTTTTATTTTTGTTATCAAATCCTGTCGCCAGGTTGCAACCGTATTCATGTGGAGATGGTTCCCTTTTTCGCATGTTCTTCCAGCGCTTTCGTTTTCCGCTCAATATCGCGGAGGGCGCTGACAATGACTGTTATTGAGTAAATCAAAAGCATGACGCCGGGAACGATTAACAGAATCGCCGTTCCGATCGGCTGGCTGGCCAAATGTATGACATATCCGGCATACGGAAGCTGATATCCCGTATACTGGGCCGCCACTTTTTCAGCTTGAACGGGTGCGGCATCCGGGGCGGCATTATGGTCCCCTTTTGTCTCAAACAGCAGGTTCCCGTCCTTTTTTGTGATCCCGATTATTCTGTGTGTGACGGCTGTTCCGTCATCTTGCGTAAAGGTGATCACATCCCCTTTTTTTAAGTCATTTACGTCAGAAATTTTCTTTACCGCTATGAGCGAACCCGTCTTAAATTCCGGGTCCATTGAACCCGACAGCACGGATTTCAGCGTATAGCCGAAAATGGCCGGCTCACCCCCGGAAGCCCGGGTCGAAATCACCGTTAACGTCAGCACAATAATCAAGCTGAAGATGACGGCATACAAAATATTACTGATCAGTTTCAGCGTTTTTTTCATGTTCTTCCCCGCTTTCTTTTACCGGCTCAGCCGGCTCTTTCTCCGTTTTCTTTAGATCGGAAACGGTCGCCTGTTCCCGGCATTTGACGAGTTTCATCGGTTTTGACCACTCAAATTTTTCTTCGTCGGCCGGGTACCCTTCAGGCTTGTAAACCTTGAATGCGTATATGCCCGGCTGCAAAGACCGCTTTGACTCAATTTTATAAATCGTTTTGCTTTTTTTATCAGTAATAAGCCCTTTATCCACAACATTGCCGTTTCGTAAAGGCTGCTGCTGAGAAGTGATTTTATGGAGCTCCCATTTCCAGTCAGAAACAGTCCGCTCTTTTCCCTTATTCTCCAGCTCGGCATAGAGCTGAAGCGGCGCACACACGGTGCCTGACGTATCAGTTTGATTTGTTATATGTAAATCACTTTGATCCCAGCGTTCGTCATAACGGCAATCGTCATCCGTATATTGAAAATCTCCGCAAGTTTGAACCGGGAGACTGAAGCTTTTCACATCATTGAAGGAGGAACTTGTATCACCTGTGAACTGAGCACATATCATCACGGACAGGCAAAAAATGAACGAAAGCCGTAAAAATAGCATCATCCGCCATCTCACCTTGCCCTTTTTTTCCATTCGCAACAATCGGAACATGCCTTACCCCCTGTAAAACTGTTAATAAATATGACAACCGTTCTCTTTAAAGAACTGTATGAACAAAGTATAATCAAGGATTATCGTCTTGAAAAATGTCAAATTCGGTCAAATTGTTCGTTTTTGAGAATGGTATCTTTCAAAAACATCGTTTTGCTTCAAATTACACACCTTTTTGGAATTTTTTCTAATAAAACGTGAGAAAATAACGAGGTGCCTAGCACAAAATGGAAAGTATATACAGCGAAAGGACGAAGAATGATGATCAAACAAAGTCTGATTTGCCTTTCTCTTCTTGTTTTCGGGGTTTCAGGAACAGCTCAGGCGGAAACGGTGCCTTATTATGCTGTTCACCATAAATCAAAATGGGAAAAGTTAGCAGAAAAAGAAGCTAAAAAAAGATATCCGCTCGCCCAAACGTTATTTATTCAAAAGGTGTGGGACCGGAAAAGAACGGATGAAGCAGTCAAGCAATACCACTTGACATTGCGGGATGGCGCAAAAGAATTTGGTGTGTTCGTTACGATTTCTTTTAATCCCTACAGCCAAAAAGTAAATAAAATTGCCGTCATTGAGGAATACCAATAAGGCCCTCCTGTATCAGGAGGACCTTTCGTGTGATTCAACTTTATTTTTTCCGCTGCATCCACAGCTTAAAACTGTACGGCAATATTCCGAACCAGTGCTGAGAAGCCGGCACTTTCTTTTCTTTCCGCACTTCTTTTCGCTCTCTCCGTTCCTGTTTCGGCGTATCGAAATATTTAACGAATTGCTCAGTCATATATTTTACATAATCATTTGTTTTCACGGCTCTCACCTCATAGTGCTGTCTTTACTATGAAGTGTTGTCCCGCCGCCTCTTTTTTATACTTCCGTCCATTGAATCAGCTGTTTCTTCTTCTGATCGAACAAAAGGTGAGCCTCCCGTCTCGTGCCTGTCGTGGTTTCCGCCTGAATTGTAACCTGAACCGTTTCCCTTCGATCACTCCCGGTGATGTGAAAAGAAACGGTGCCGTACGGAAAACGCTGTGTACCAGTTTGGCCCTTTTGTCCCTGTGTCATATGGCGGCTTGACAGCAGCGCGCCGTTTTGGAGCAGGTTCTCTCCGATCCAGTACTCCCCGGCCTCTTTTGCAAATGTTTTTCGGGTGATGAAATCAGATGAAGTATAGCTGATGACAAGTAAAACTGCGGCAGAAACAAACAGAACCGCGGGATATATAAAACCGTCAGATTTGTACATTTAATCACCTTTAAAAGAGCTGTAAACCGGAATGACCGCCTGATTCTTTTTACCTGTAACGCTTGAGATCTCTAATAAGAGCAGGCCATTTTTCACATCAGCCGTTAATGATGCCGCGTTTTGCAGGATCGGCACGTGGCCTTTTCCGTTTACTCTTTTCCTTATCATCTTATGATAAATTTCAAAACGCACTTCTTCGCCTCCTGTTTTCCGGCATGCTAACGCCCGTCCGCCGTCCGCCGGCTTCACAGTCTCAGCCTGTTTACATTCGTTCATGATCTGCTGAACGGCAATTTGATGCTCCCGGCTGTCTAATCCGCCGTTATCGGTCCGGTTTGATAAGAACAGATGTAAAATCGGGCCCAGGGTGCCTGATAGGAAAAGACAGACTGCCAAGGAGAACAAAACATTAAGAAGCGTAAAGCCAGTCTGTTTTGAGAATGCTGAGGCACATTTCTTTTTCGCCGGGGTCAGCCGCACACACTTTGTAATACTCACCATCCTCCTTCCACTTCACACCGGGAGACGGCGGCTTTTTTCCGGTCATCATATAAGTGCTGATATGTTTCTGAAGAAGCTGGTACGCTTCCTGGCGATCTTCTATTTTCAGGCCATCTGTCAGCATGCCCGTCCAGACCGGAATGATAGACGTCATAAGGAACAGCCAAATGGCCATTGCTGATAGCGTTTCAATAGTAGAGAACCCCTTATTTCCGTTTAGCATGGACATTTCCGCTCCCTAAGTAAACTGTGATCTCATAGGTGAACCCGGCGCTCTTCAATTGTATCTTTCCTCCCGAATTCGGATGGCCTTTTTCGTTAAATTCAAGGCTCTCCGGTAAAGTCACAAGCGTAATGTGAAGCGAATCAAAAGAACGCTCGACAATCCTTCCGCCTGACTGCAGTTTGTATTTATGCTCTTTTGGAAGAAAAGTGATTTTTGTTCTTTTATGTTCTGCGATAGCCGTTTCCTGAGCAAGCTGAATATCTTTTTGGAGCTGTTCTGTTTTTTGCCGCACGGCAAGGTGGGTGCAGACCGGCGGAACCGTCGTGAACAAAACCGTCAGCAGGACGGACGCCAGGCTTAACACAATCAGGCTTTCAAGAAGGGTAAACCCATTTTCTGTCCGCCTGTTATTGTTCAACTGTAACTTCTCCGCCACTAATTAAGATCTGTTTACCATTCGGGCAGGCTGTATTCTTTTTGATATACCCCTCTGATTGTAAATCGTTCATATCCGGCATTTTACCTTCATGGTCGATTTCGTACGCCGTCACTTGGGCTTTCACCATATTCTGCAGTCCTTCACAGCCTTTACGCTGAATGCTTTGATTATGTTTTGTAACGTTAGGAATGGTGATTAAAAGCAGAATGGAAACGATAAATAAAACAATCAGCATTTCAATTAAAGTAAATCCATCTTGATTTTTCAGACGAAGCACTCCCTTACATTTGGTTCATCATCTGGTACATCGGCATCAGCATTGACATGTAGACAATTAAAATCATACCGGCCACAACACCGTAAATGACAGGCTGGAGAATGCCGGTATACTTCGCCGCGTTTTGTTCAAGACGCTCCATCATAAACTGGCTGTACGTATAAAGTTCGCGGTGAAGCCGGCCGTTTGCCTGTCCGTGGCTGACTGCAGCCGCAAGGTCTTTTTCATAGCACGGATGCCCGGAAAGAGCGGATTCTATGGTTTCTCCGGCTTTCAGACGTGTAATGAGCATCTCTGCTTCTTCACGATAAAAAGGCAGAAAAGATTGTTCTTTAAAAGCTGTTAAGCTGTCATAGATAGAAAGGCCGGATTTCAGAAGACTGCTGAGCTGTAAAGAGAAAAAGTAGCTGTTAAAAAGAACGGCCGCTTTTCCTAATAGTGGTATTTTCACAACAATCAGCATTTTATCTTGCGGGGATTTTTTCTTACATAAGAACCAAACGTACAAAAACAAGCAGAAAGCGGCGGACAGCGCCAGTGCGCAGGCTTCATGAAAATGCCGAAAAAATGCAAAGATGAAAGCAGTCGCACCGGAGGTATTCATATTCATTGATTGATAAATCCCAGAAAACTGCGGAATGATTAAACTTTGCAGGATATAAAACATGACACAGACGGAAGAAATTAAAAACATCGGATACCGGAGCATTTTTTTGATTTGATTCGTCTGCATGAGCTTTCTCTGTAATAATTCGCCGCTTTGTTTCATCGCCCCCGGCAATTCCCCGTGTTTCTCCGCGAAATAGCAGATAGAGACGGCTTCTTTGTGAAAAGACAGTGCCTCAAGCACTTGGTAAAACGCATCACCTTCCCTCAGCCGTCGGATTCCGTCCGTCAGCTCTGCAAGCTGACGTTTATGCAGCTGGAGTTTCAGCAGTCTGAGCCCTTCAATCAGACTGTATCCTTTTTCCGTCATTTCACCGAGCCTTTTCAAAAAAGCCGCTTGATCCTTCAACGGCCAGGTTCGTTTAATCCGCTTCATGATACACCCACCGATCGTAATTGTCGGTCGTGACATAGCCGAGAGCGATTCCTTTTCTGATCAGCCTGCGGAGCGTCTGATATTGAAAATTGGCGTGCTCTCCCTTTGCTTCCTGAAAGCATTGGGTGAGGTTTTTCCCGTAGAGCAGTTCATAAATGCCCGCACGGCGTGTCTGCCTGTACATCCGGCAGTACACGGAACAGTTTTCCTCTTTGCAGAACGGACATGTTAAATCAACCAGACGCTGAGCGGCAATAGCAATGACGGTTTGTTCAATTTCTGTCATGTTCACGCCAAACTCCAGCAGCCTGTATATGGCGCCCTTAGCATCTCTTGTATGCAGGCTTGAAAGAACGAGGTGTCCCGTCATGGCGGCGCGGACTGCGATTTCAGCCGTCTCGGCATCCCTGATTTCCCCTAAGATGATCATATCGGGATCATGTCTTAAAATCGCTTTTAAACCGGCGGAATATGTGACTCCGGCTTTTTCATTCACCTGAACTTGCAGCACATCCTCATCTCTTGTTTCTACGGGGTCTTCAAGCGTGACAATCCGCCGGTTGAAATGCCGTTTTGCATAGTTGACAAGCGAGTAAAGAGTGGTCGTTTTTCCAGATCCGGTCGGGCCGGTAAACAGAAGCAGGCCGTGCGAATGCTTCAGAAAGGACAATAATGCGGCGCCCGCCCCCCGAAATAAAGACAGTTTATCCAGAGGGGGAATCTGCCGCTTAGGCAAAAGCCTGATGACAAGACTTTCATCATTCATTGTCGGCAAGGTTGACATTCTCAAATGAACGGTTTCTGTCGGAAGCGGCAGAGACAATGACCCGTTTTGCGGCTTTCGTCTTTCTCCTATATCCATGGCCGATAAAAACTTGAAATGAGAAATAAGCCTTACACATTCCTCTTTTTTTAAGACTCTTTTTTTCACAAGAGCATGGCCGATGCGAAAATGAATGAAAGCATCCCTTTCTCTCGGCACAATGTGTATATCTGAAGCCCTTGCCGTATAGGCCTCGTTTATGATGTTCCTGCTGTATGTTTCAATATTTTTCACAAGACTTCCCTCCTTCCGCACGTATTGTAAATCAGATACATAAAAGCCGGCAAAGGAGAGATTATGCGTTTTACACTGTGTAAAACGCAAAAAAATAAAAAACAAGCCCCCTGACATTGATTTACCGAATGAAATCCGGAACCATTCGGCCATTTTCAGCCATCAAAAAAAGCAGGCGAATGCCTGCTCTTCTTAGCGTTTCTTTTCTTTCCGCAAATATTTTTTTTGATGCTCCCTCAAAATGTCCCCTGTCCAGCCTTTGTGCCGCAGATAAATATAAATCAGCAGGGTTGATACAATAATGAGCACGATGGAACAGATATACGCATATTTCCAATGAAGCTCCGGCATGTTATCAAAGTTCATCCCCCAGAGAGCTCCAAGCGCCGTCATCGGTGTAAAGAGTGTTGTAAAGATCGTCAAGGCTTTCACAATTTCATTTCCTCTTTGGGAGGTAATGACTTCCTCGGCGTGCAGCAGATTGCTCAATTCCTGATCAAACTCATTGATATATGTAATTCCTCTTTCCATCTTTTGATGAGCTCTGAGGTAATCTTTCTGCCTGTCATTTTTCGGAAGAAAAGCTTCTTTTAAAGCCATTTCTACTTTTTTAGCCCCCAGTGTAAGACCTTTCCAAATGAACAGCTCATGGCGCAGTTTATGCACATTTTCCAAGATTCCTTTGCTGTTGTCATCATGAATCTGCCATTTCAGCGTCCGCTGCTTGACTTCAAATTCATCCAGTCCGATCAGATAGGAATTCATCAGCTCTCCCAGTAAAACGAAAAAGCCTTCAATCGGATTTTCACAGGTTTGAATCTGCTGTGTGGCATGCTTTTCTTTTACACCGCGCAACAGCGAAAAATCAAAATTAATTGTAAAAAAGAAGTCTCTCGTAATATAAAAGTGAAATACGGTATGGTTTTTTTCATCATCTAATCCTTGATGATAGATTAAAGAACCGAAAACCGCTTCATTATTCTGATCATTTGTATCTGAGCGCAGAAAGTTTATATGATTTTCATGTTCAAACCACTTTTCGCATTGCGGCCAGTGATTGTGATGGATCATTTTTTTCGCTTCCGTTTTTTCATGCGGACCGAGCTGGTACCACAGCCAGTCCGCACCCGAATGTACCTTCATCTCTTGTCATCCTCCAGTATCGCTTTCTTGTTTTATTACCGTAAATGAAGCAGACTAAACCAGGTTCGATGTTTGAGCAGCCTTCTACAGTGGTATTATTCCGAAAAAAGGGAGGTGCAAGCCTTCCTTCGCGGAAGGCGTTACATTGTATATCATCAAACTATCTGCCATCGTACTATTTATTTTATTGACGGCGTGTTTTGTCGCCATAGAGTTTTCAATCGTTAAAGCAAGGCGCTCCCGCATTAATCAGCTCATTGAGGAAAATGTAAAAGGAGCAAAAGCAGCCAAGCATGTCATTACACACCTCGATGAATATTTATCGGCGTGCCAATTGGGCATCACCGTCACCGCTTTGGGGATCGGCTGGCTGGGTGAACCGACAGTCAAAGCAATGCTTCAGCCGTTATTTTTAAAAACCGGAGTTCACGAAGCGGTTGCCCAAGTACTGTCATTGATCATCGCCTTTCTGCTGGTTACATATGTGAATGTCGTCATCGGCGAACTCGCCCCGAAAAGTTTTGCTATCCAAAAAGCCGAGCGGATTACACTTTTATCTGCCAGACCGATGATTTTGTTTTATAAGTTAATGTTTCCGTTCATCTGGCTGCTCAATCATTCCGCCCGCCTGATTACAGCAATGTTCGGCTTGAAGCCTGCTTCCGAACATGAAATGGCTTATACGGAAGAGGAATTGCGGGTGCTCCTTGCCGAAAGCTATCGAAGCGGCATGATTAAAAAAAGCGAGCTGCATTACGTAAATAACATTTTTACATTTGATAAGCGCACTGCCAAAGAAATTATGGTGCCCCGGAATGAAATGGTGAGCCTGCCGTTAGACAGCGGATCGGGACATATGCTCCGGGACATTATCAAAACAAATAAATATACCCGGTATCCCGTAGTAAAAGGAGATAAAGATCATGTAGTCGGCATCATCAATATAAAAGAAGTTTTATTCAGATTCCTGTCAGAAGGAGCGGCGTTTACAAAACACGAACTCAGCCCTTACATCCAGCCGGCGATCCACGTGATTGAGACGATTCCGATTTATCAATTATTCGTTAAAATGCAGCGGGAACACGCCCATATGGCCATTCTCATTGATGAGTACGGCGGAACCGCGGGATTAGTAACGGCGGAAGATATCATTGAAGAGATCGTCGGCGAAATCCGCGACGAATTTGATACGGATGAAACACCTTCCGTTCAAAAGCTTGGGAAGAACCGCTATCTCCTGAACGCCAAATTGCTGATCAGTGAAGTCAATGATGTACTCGGAACAGAGATTACGGCTGATCAAGTCGATACACTCGGGGGCTGGTTTCTTACTCAGCATATTGACGCGAAGCCCGGGAGCACCATTGATTTTGAAGGCTACACATTTACGGTAAAAGAAATCGACAGCCATCATATCATTACGATTGAAGCTGACAAAGCTGAATAGCTGAGGGAGAAATCCCTCCCGGCCATTCAGCTTTTTATCATCTTAATGATTCTTTTACGATAAATCCGTTTTTTGCCAGCGCTTTCGCCAGACTCTGCTCCGTTTTCACCTGAGAAAAATCAATGCCAAGCTTCACGACGGTCTGCGCGATTTCCGGCCTGATGCCTGAGATTGTCGTTTCTATGCCAAGAAGTTTTGTGCTGTCAATCACTTTAAAAATCTGATAAGCGACCATCGTATCCACAATCGGCACACCTGATATATCTAAAAATAAATAAGAAAGCCGGAGTGAAGAACATTGATCAAGCACCGATTCCAAAATCATTTTTGCCCGGTAGGTGTCAATTTCGCCGACGAGCGGCAAAATTCCAATACCGTCGGCAATCGGCATAATCGGCGCGCTTAGTTCGTTAATCATTTCTTTTTGGGCGTTTAATTGTGTAACCGTCACTTTATAATATTCCTCTGTAAATACTTCAATCATATGGTCAATTGCTTTGTTCAGCTTCTCTCCCCAATGGAATACCGCATTCACCCCAGGCTTCTCAGACATTTTTTCACAGCATGTCTGTATGCGGTTCCAGACCAATCTCCGGAATTCTTTAAAGCTCGTGACGCTTTCATAGACCGGTACTTCATGGACGGCCCGGTCCCTTGCGAACTGAAGCGCCCATTTTGTCAGCTCCTCTTCCCCGCCGTCTTTTTCCGATAGAATGCCGGCAACGATTTCAATTAACAGACGGTGCTGCATTTCCGCTTTCTGATCGTCTGAAGGCCGCCCCGATTTTGGTATGAGCAGCCACTGGCGTGTGATTTCACCTGATTCTTCAATTAAGGTTCGAGATAATGTTTCGTTCAAATGTTTCACGGGTCTCCTCCATTCAAATTCCTTTGTATGTATAAATCGGCGCCGGACGCACATACTGTAATTACATCCGATGGGCTATAGCCAAGCGGTAAGGCAATGGACTTTGACTCCGTGATCGTTGGTTCGAATCCAGCTAGCCCAGTCCCGCAACCGCAAAAAACGAAGATTAGCTGATAAATTTTGATCAGCGGATCTTCGTTTTTCTCTTATGATACAGATTGATGTACCGTTTTTTTCTTCGTCAGCTTCATCAGTTCTCCCGGATTGTATCCGATAACGAGCTTATTGCGATCGATCAGAATCGGACGCCGCAGCAGTTTCGGCTTCTCAGTCAAAAGCTTCAGCACTTCATTTACAGTCATTTCTTCAATGTTCAGGTTGAGGTTTTTAAATGTTTGGCTTCTCGTCGCCAATATTTCATCAATTCCTTCGGTCGTTAATGATAAGATCTGCTTCAATTCATCAATTGTCGGTGTCTCCCTGAATAGATGGCGCTCTTGAAAGTCAACATTGTGGGCTTTTAACCAATGTTTCGTTTTTCGGCATGATGTGCAGCTCGGGTATGAATAAAAAATAAGTTCTTTCATTTTTAAAAATTCCTCCCTCGGATAATCCGTCTCTTTGTTAACATAAGTACCCTGAACTTTTTTTCATTAAACATATTTCAAAAAAATTTTTCGGATCTTTTTCAGAGAGCGGCATAAGATATAAAACACAGGGAAAGACATAAATTCCACAATAAATATAATCATGAAAATGTTTACATTTCGAGTGCCGATCTATTATAATAAACTTCAGATAGACTCTCGGGAGGGGATAAGGAATGAATCGCATGTTCCGGGTGTTAGGATTTTGGACGGGGATATTTGCAGTCATGTTTTTTTTAGGGGGCATGAAAGACGCTTCTCTTTTGTTTTTTGGACAGACGATCTTTTTCGTATTTCTTTCTTATTTGAATCTGACTGAGCGGATGTATATTTATATTTTCGGAGCTTACTTAACCGTATTTTTCGCCGGATTTACATATTACTCAATTTTTATTATGACACCGGGCGGCGGAACCCACTGACAGAAAAAGACAGACCGATTAGGTCTGTCTTTTTTCATTTACAGTGAAAAACCATTAATAAACGGGTTTCGCTCCTGCTCTGTCTGGATATCCGTTTCCGGCCCGTGTCCGCTTAATACAAGTGTATGTCCGGGAAGCGTGAGCAGTTTTTGATGAATGGAATCAAGCAATACGTTCTGACTTCCGCCGTGTAAATCAGTGCGGCCGATGCCTCCCTGAAAGAGCACATCACCTGAAATCACCAGATCCGCGTCCTTCACATAATAAGAAACGCTTCCCGGTGAATGTCCCGGCGTAAACAATGTCTCCAAATGGAAAGGCCCGATGTCCAAAATGCCGTCGCCTTCGATCAGCCGTTCAGCGGGCCGTGCCGTTACGGCGATGCCCCGCAATATGCCTGATCCGTTTAAAGAAGAGTCCTCCAGCCACTTTTCTTCATTTTTGTGAAGATATACGGGAACGTCCCATCTGTCTCTTACTTCGTCAAGCGCGCCGATATGGTCAAAATGAGCGTGCGTCAGTAAGATGGCCAGCGGCTTCAGATTGTTTTCTTTTATGTAATTGTTGATTTTGTCCGCTTCCCCGCCCGGATCAAAAATAAGACAGGACTGATCCTCACTGACGAGAAAATACGCGTTTGCCTGAATCGGACCGGCCGGCATTCGTCTCCATTTCACTTTCATCACCTCTTTATGTATATGCCCTTATTATGAAGGTTTTCTGCGGAAGATTCAATGAATGCGGCCGGGAAAACGCTATCGACAAACAAAATGAAAACGGTTAAAATGAAATGGAAAGATTTTCAGGTTCCAATGACAAAGGAGGAGCATCATGTTACTTGTTGTAATCTTCGGCCTTGTCGCATTATTAGCTGTATTAGGAGTCCTGCGGGCTGTCAGACAGAGAAATATCCTGGGATTTTTGTTAGCCGCCGCCACGCTGGGCGTGTTTGGCTGGTTTACCGTAATGACCGTTGTAACCAGCGGCTATCCGACTGCACATTAAAAGCCTGTATCCAATGGATACAGGCTTATTTTTTATTGCTGCAAATGTTTGCTGACACTTTTGATTTTGCTCTCCAGCGTTGTTTCTTTATCACGTCTGTCATCAATGCGGATATTTGTCGCCACTCTGTGCAGCCCTTTTTGGAACGGAGCTTCGTGAATGTCCTGAATGACTGCGAATAAGTCGCTCAGCTCACCTTCAATCAACGTGTTCATCGGCGTGAGCTGAAATTTGATTTTGCCGGCAGCTTTGTAACCCTCCAAAATGTTTTGCACATCCGCTACATACTCACTGACGCTCGGTGTTTTTGTTCCGATCGGAATGATTGTCACATCTGCAATTGCCATTTGGTTCAAACTCCTTTTTCATTTGTTATGATTGGTTCTGTCATGCCTGTTTTCAGTGAAATCAGACGGTCATACGTAAAGCCGTATAAAGCGTATTCCCCGTTCGGAGAGATCTGAATCGGCTCCATTTCCGTGTTTTTGAGCACCGTCCGCTCCCGTTCGTCTCCTAAGTCAAAGCTGATCAGATTGTAAGAGCGGCCTTCAGGCTTAAATATGTAAAACCGCTTGTGTGTCTGATCGTAATCATATTCCATCGGCGCAAAGCTCTTATACTTTTCTTGGAGAGGAAATCGGTGTGTCACGGATGCCGGCTTTTGGAAAAGGAACTCGCCGTCTCCGTCCGATTGATCCGTTTGTCTGACGGCAATCGTCATGCCCGGGCGGGAATCGGCCCAGATGACGTGATGAAGCACTCTTTTTTCTTTTTTTGTCTGCAAGTCATAAGAATATAAAGGACCCTCTTCCTCCGTTTTCCCTTGCTTGATATATTGGAATTCATCAGTGGAGGTCCAATGGACAAAAGGGGCCTGAACGGGACTCTTTTTTAAAATGCCGTTGTTCATATCGGCCGTATAGGCTGTGAAGTCCCATGTTTCAGTAAAAACGGTAATCATCATTTGATACGGGTCATACGGATTCCAAGCCGTCTCCAGCTCATAAGAGTTAAAGGCTTTGTGATAAAGTCTTTTCCCCTGCTTGTTCATAAGCACTAGCTCAGTCTGACCGCTGCTTGTCACCTGTACGAGAATCAGCTGTTTTTTCCGGCTGATCTTTACATTGACAATATGGCCCTTTGTTTCATAGAGCCGTTCGGATTTTCCGCTGAAAAGATCATATTTCATCAGCTGATGATGTGCTGTATACAGAATCGTTCTGTTATCCAGCCATCCTTCCGTTTTCTCCGCTTCCTTTTTACTGAGCGGAACGATTTTCTGTTCTGCTGATTTTGCCGAAACGCCTGTGTCTTGCTGCTGATGAGATGGTTCACAGGCCGCTAAACACAGAACGAATGCGGACAGCAGAACACAAACCAAGTATCTCACCAGCCTTCCCTCCATTCTTTTCTATTGTCCCATATTTGTTTATGTAAACAAATGAGAAATTTCACAGATGTCTCAAAAAACAAGCGACCTCCACAAAATACCTTCCGTCGCTTGATAAATATCAGCAAACTGATGAAAAGGCAAAGGGTTTTTTCCCTTCCCAAGCTCAATGGTATAGCCCTCTTTTCCATACTGTTGTATAAACCAATCCCTAAAACCGGCATGGCTGTCAATGGTTTTAACGCCTTGATAGCGGTTTCCGCTTATCGCTTCAAACTCCCGAATCATCTGAGATGATTGCTCCGGTTCACATCCTTCGTATCCCCAATAAATCTCTTCTCCCTGCGTATGAAGCGCGATCAGCCGATCAGGCGGCTGATCCGTTATCAGCCGATGCATCGCCTGCGCCTCCGGTTCAGTGAGCGGCGCCGTTCCCGGAAAATCACGGTATGAAGGGGCTTTCGGTTTGCGCCTTTGTTCAATATCCCAATTGGATGGGAAATGTTTATTTAAATCCACACCGTTTATATTCGCCTTCCATTCGCGGTAATCCGGGCGGTGCTCATTTAATTGATTAAGAAATTCATTTTTTTCTGATAAATCTTCACATCCGTAAAGTACGAGATCAACACCGTCGGGATTTACGAGCGGAACGAATGACAATGATGTCAGGCTGAATATATCAAGCGCAGAGTGCCCGAAAACAGTTTTATTTTCGCATAATGCCGCGCAATATTCTTTACACCATTTAAGCGCGACCGAGGTGGTGATCCATTCATTGGCATGAAATGAGGCGTTTACATGGACTTTTCTTTCAGCCGTATCCGCACCTATTTTCAGCTCATAAAGCGGCTTTCCCAATACGGAACTGCCGATTTTACGGCACGTGACAAACGGAAAGACATCCGTTATTTTCTCAATTTCTTCATAAACCGATTGGGAGCCGTACACCTTTTCTTCCTTCACCCATTGATCATCGGAAAGAATCCTTTCACAGTGCCGGATGTATCGCGAAAGCCCGCTCAGCGTCTCAAGCGGCGGCCCCTCTGACTGCCCGCTCACGGCAAAGCCGGGACAAAATAATTCATCGCTTTCCGCCGTTTTATCAGCGGCTTTCAACAGTTTTTCATCAATTGAAAGCACCTTTGCAATATCTTTCATATGCTGTTTCAATTCAGGTTTGACACGAATTCCCGCCATGTTCATCCCCCTTTTTTTAAAACTATATGACAGGGGAGATAAAAAAAGAAAGCTGCCCGCGATATGGGCAGGCAGACTTTCTTCAGCAGTTTTGATGTTTGAGCCATTCATTTTTGGCAATCCACGCCCCGCCGATGACTCCGGCGTCATTTCCAAGTGCCGCAATCGAAATATCGGCCGCTTCCGCAGAACGCGGGAACGCGGTGATTTTGAAGGTCTCTTCCACTTTTGACCGCAGGATTTCACCCGCTTTAGACACGCCTCCGCCGAGCACGATTTTCGTCGGATTCATGGCGCTTGCCAGATTTCCGAGCACGAGGCCTAAATGTTTTGCGACGTAATCGACGACTTCAAGCGCTGTCTTATCCTGCTGTTTAGCCGCTTCGAACACGTCACGTGCCGTCAGATCGCGCACTTGTAAGAGCGAAGAGTCGGAAACCGCCGCAAGCTTTTCTTTCGCGATGCGGACGATGCCGGTTGCGGACGCAATCGTTTCGATGCAGCCGGATTTTCCGCAATTGCACGGAGCTCCTCCTTCCGGAATACTGCAAATATGACCGATTTCTCCGCCGGCCCCGTTTTTACCGTGAACGATTTCTCCGTTGACGATGATGCCTCCGCCGACTCCGGTTCCGAGCGTCACTAAAATGACATCTTTGGCCCCGTCACCTGCACCCTTCCACATTTCTCCGAGCGCCGCGATATTGGCATCGTTTTCAATGACGGCCGGAATACCCGTTTCCGCCTCGAGATGGTCTTTCAGCGGATAGTTTTTCCACCCCATATTTGTCGTCTCATAGACCATTCCCGTCGCCATTTCCACGGGTCCGGGCGCTCCCATTCCGATCCATTTTACGATCCGTTTCGGCTTGTTCAGTTCTTCCAGCTTCTGATCAAGCGCTTTGGCGATCGTGACCGTAATTGTGTTTCCTGATTTATCGGTCGGAACTTCCCATTTATGCTGAATTTCACCGTACATGTTGATAAAGGCCAGCTTGATGGTTGTTCCGCCAAGATCAATCCCCGCAAACCATGTATCTTCCATAATAATCTCCTTTTCTTATTTAAAATCCTGCTGTGTTATCTGCCTTTAATCCGCTCCGATTCTCTCTGAAGAACTCCGGCGGCTTTTTGCCATAATTCTCTTTCAATCACGTTTGACAAGTACATTTCCTTTAATTCATCTTTCATAAAGTCAATTTCGGCTTGTCTGTCACCGAAATAAACGATATGTCCGAATGACTTAAACAGCTGCTGCACGTCATAAAATGAATTCATCTTCTTCACCATTTCTATTCTTCTTAGTATAAGCGTATTTCATCTCTGATCCGGGCGTCAAGCAAAAAACGATTGGAGAAAATATCCTTGTATTATTTTCATAAATTGTATATTCACAATTGTAAAAAAACACTCATTTATGCGTTTTTCTGTTACAATACTTTCGTGCCCAAAAGCACAAAAGGATTAAAGTTTGATGGGGTGTTGTTTTGAAACAAGAAAAAAGGCTGACGTTCATCTCAGCCATCAGTTTATTTGTCTTGATGTTAGCAGTCATTATTTCCTGCCTGTTTTTCTTTCATACAGAGCCGCATATGCCGCTGTTCTTTTGCGTCATTATTCTGTCTCTGGCAGGTTTGTGGCTCGGTTTCTCGTGGGAGAGTCTTGAAAAAGGAATTGTCAGCGGATTGAAAAACGGTGTGCAGCCGATTATCGTGCTGGCTTTGATCGGTGTGCTGATCGGCGCCTGGATGTACAGCGGCGCCATTCCCACCGTCACCGTTTACGCTTTGTCAATTATACAGCCGAGTCAGCTGCTTTTGACCGCATTATTTTCCTGCATGATTATCAGCACGCTTGTCGGCTCAAGTCTGACAACTGTCAGTACAATCGGCGTCGCGCTGTTAGGGGTAGCAAGCGCGGCGGGAGTTCCGCTCGAATGGACGGCGGGAGCAGTCATTTGCGGGGCTTGTTTCGGTGATAAAATGTCACCGATGTCCGACACGACAAATTTTGCCGCCGGAATTGGCGAAATTCCGATTTTTAAGCATATTCGCCATATGATGGGCACTACCGTTCCGGCACTGCTGATCACGATTGTTCTTTTTTATATTCTCGGTTCATCGGTTTCAATAAATGCCGCTTCAACGCAAAATATTGAGGCGGTCATTTCCGGAATGAAAGAGGCCGTGCACGTTACGCCTTGGTCGCTTCTTTCACCTCTGTTGGTGATCATTTTAGCTGTGAGACGGGTTTCCGTGATTCCGGTGCTTACCGCCGGTATTATTTCCGCAGGGCTTCTGACTGCTGTTTTTATTCCTGACAGCAGCATTCAAGGATTTATATCCGCCCTGCAAAGCGGGACGGCGTTTAAAACCGGCGACCAGGCTGTGGCCAGCATTATCAACAGAGGCGGGCTCCAATCGATGATGGGATCAGTCTCTCTGATCATGATCGCCTTTGCGCTCGGCGGCCTGATGGAAAAAACGGGCCTGATCGCGGCGCTGCTTCAAGGATTGATAAAAGGCGTGCATACGAAAGGACGTCTTGTCATGGCGACCGTCTTCTCAAGTATAGGCGTAAACCTTGCGACAGGTGAGCAGTATTTGTCGATCTTAATTCCGGGTCAATCTTATAAACCTTTATATGACAAGCTCGGCATTAAGCGGATTCACCTTGCGCGGTCGCTTGAGGACGGCGGAACATTGATCAACCCGCTGATTCCCTGGGGAGTAAGCGGTGCTTTTATGGCAAGCGCATTAGGGGTTTCCGTCATCGACTACCTGCCGTTTACCTTTTTCCTGTACATTTCTCCTATGATCTCAATTCTGCTCGGTTTCCTGAAAAAAAGCTGACAATACGAGAAAACCTGCCGTTTTTTACCGGCAGGTTTTCTTATGCAAAAAATCCCGCTGAAAAAACGGGATTTGTTTAAAATGCCTGCTGAATGAATTTGTTTCTGATAAACGGTATTTTTAAAAAGAAATGAATGAATGTCCGTCTGATCCCCGGCTGGCTGAGCACGCTGTTCATCAGACGGTAGCGGTTTTGGTAAACGGCTAAAACAGATACGGCGCATAATGAGTAGATCAACAATTTTTTCATCTTATCCCTCCTGCCCCTATCGTTTGTCAAACAGCGAGAATTATTCCGGTGCAAGAAGTTTTTTATGCGATTAAGCGATGGTTTCAGATTCAGTCACGATCATATCGACCGGAATATCGTGGGGCATGCGGGGAATGCGGTCTGTCAGCTGGCAGTCAAAGAGAAGCGACACGGTACGGCCTTTATAACCGGAGAGGTACCGATCATAATATCCTCCGCCGTATCCGATTCTGAAGCCTTCCCGGTCAAAAGCCACGCCGGGCACAATCACAAGGTCAATGTCTTTTTGGGCGGCTTTTTCCGTCAGGCTCTCGATCGGTTCACTGAGGCCCGCATATACGGTTTCCAGCTGATCATACGCAGAAAATGTACGGAACTCCATCGCTCCCGTCTGCGGAAAGCATTTTGGGATACAGACTTGTTTTTTCTCTTTCCAGGCCTGTTCAATAATCGGCCGTGTCGGAATTTCCAGGCGTGTCGAGATGGTAACGGCGATCACGCGGGCCTGTTTCCATTCTTTTAAAGAAAACAGCGTTTCACGCATGCTGCGGCATTTTTTCTCCCATTCACTTTCTGTCATGTCAGAAAGCTTTGCTTTTATATCGGTTCTGATTTGTGCTTTCACGTTCCTCAAACCTCCCTGAAAGACAAAAAAGCCAGAACTTTATTGAAAGCTCCAGCTTTTTCCGCTGTTTTAAACAGCTTATTTTGTTTCACGGTGTAACGTAGATTTTTTATCACGTGGGCAATATTTTTTAAATTCAACGCGGTCCGGATTGTTGCGTTTGTTCTTTTTAGAAATATAGTTACGCTCACCACATTCAGTGCAAGCCAAAGTAATATTAACGCGCATTATTTTCCCTCCAAACTAAATATCATTTACTTATTCAGACTTATATATAATACCACTATAATGGACGGAATGCTAGAGTGATTTACATGAAATGTTGTTTAAGTGCAGAAAACATCAGTTTACGCTTCTGATCCTCTGAATGAGCCTGCGTCAGATGAAGGGAAAATATGACGAAACAGGACAAAAAAGGACTTTCTGATACGAAATCTATAGAGAAATAACCGTTTGCTCCCCGAATAAAAAAGATTTCCCGACAAAATTCCGTTTTTTTCTCTATTTCCTTTAGAATGGCGGCGTTTTATGGTATAAAAAAGAAGGGCAAATTAATAATAGAAGGTGATGAAACGTGGAAATTGCTATTATTGCGTTGTTTATCGTCAGTATAGCGCTTATTGCATTCTCATATTCTCAAAGAGATCCGATGAAAGACGTGGAACAGGAGCTTGAAACGCTTCAGCTTTCCGCCATGCAGGAAATTTACAAGTTGAAAAAGAAAATGACGGTGCTTGAAGAAGAATTGCTGGAAACCAACCTCGTGATCCGCAAAGCCAAAAGCAGCGGCATTAACCAAAAAATCGCCAAACAAATCATTTCAAAATATAACAACGGAATGTCTGCGGAAGCCATCGCAAAAGCGGAGCACGTGTCTGTCGAGGACGTCAATACCATTATTAAAGATAATGAGAAGGTGCTCGTATGACAAAACGGGGCATTCAGGCTTTTGCAGCAGGCATGATTTTAGCGACGGCCGTTCTCGCCGCTGTCTTCTATTTGACTGACCATGACCAGGCAGCCGCCGTTAAAACTGAAAAAACAGCATTGACAGAAAAAGAAGTAAACAGCTACCTCGACGATCAGCACAAAGTCTCCGTCAACCGGGATGACTATCAAAAACTGCTTGATTCTAAAGAAAAATCATTAAACAACGACCAAAACACAGACGCTAAAAAGAAAAAAGTAACATACAAACTGACGATTAAAGACGGAATGAGCACTGCTGATGTGTCATCCATTCTTGAAAAAGAAGGTATTATTCCTTCAGCGAAAGACTTCAATGATTACGTCATTGACGCAGGCTACCACAAAGAAATCCGCGCCGGCCATTTCAAAGTCGACTCAGATATGAGCTTTAAAAAAATCGTCAAAACATTAACCCGCTAAAAAAGCTTGCAGGCATCGTCCATTCAGATGGATACGGCCGGCAGGCTTTTTTAATAGGCATATAAAAAGGACCCGGTCAATGGCCGGGCCCTTTTTTTTATCCGAATTTTCCGGTGATATAATCATGTGTTTTTTGATGATCCGGCTGAGAAAATATTTTGCCTGTATCGCCCCACTCCACCAGTTCGCCCATATAGAAAAACGCGGTTTGATCAGAGACCCTCGCAGCCTGCTGCATGTTATGAGTCACAATGACGATTGTATACTTTTCTTTCAATGTCAAAATCAGCTCTTCTATTTTCCGCGTGGACACGGGATCAAGAGCGGACGTCGGTTCATCCATCAGAAGGACGTCCGGTTTGGTGGCGAGCGCCCTTGCGATGCACAGCCGCTGCTGCTGACCGCCTGACAGTGAAAGCGCCTGCTGGTGAAGGCGATCCTTCACTTCATCCCAGAGCGCTGCTGCCTTTAAAGATTCCTCGGCGATTTCAAGGAGTTTCTTTTTATTTTTTTCGCCGTGAATTCTCGGACCGTACACGACATTCTCAAATATTGACTGCGGAAACGGATTTCCTTTTTGAAACACCATACCGATCTGTTTTCTTAATTCTGCCGCATCCGTCTTTTCCTTCAGCAGATTGCGTCCGTTATAGATCATGTCGCCTGTCACTTTGACATTCGGAGCCATTTGCAGCATTAAATTTAATGTTTTAATAAAAGTGGATTTCCCGCAGCCGGACGGACCGATGATCGCAGTTACCTTCCGCTCCTCAAAACCGATCGTAATGTCTTTTAAAGCCTGATGGGCTCCGTACCATACATTCATGCCGTGAATATCAAATAAATTCTGTGTGTGCACCGCTTCCTTCACAAGACTCACAGTCCTTCCCCCTATCCGAACTTTCCGTTAATGTAGTCATCTGTCTTTTGCGCTTTAGGACTCGTAAAAATTTGTTCTGTCTGCCCGTATTCCACCACTTCCCCGTTTAAAAAGAAAGCCGTTCGGTCAGACACCCTCAGCGCCTGCTGCATGTTATGCGTAACGATAATAATCGAATAATCTTTTTTCAGTTCTGTCAAAAGCGTCTCGATTCTGGCGTTTGAAATAGGGTCCAGAGCGGATGCCGGTTCATCTAAAAGAAGCACGGCAGGTTTCATCGCAAGCGTACGGGCGATACAAAGGCGCTGCTGCTGGCCGCCTGATAACGACAGAGCCGATGAATGAAGCCGGTCTTTGACTTCATCCCAAAGCGCCGCCTTCGTTAAGCTTTCCTCGACCGCATCATCCAAAACGGCTTTCCTGCGTTCCCCTGCATACTTCAGCGCATGTGTGATGTTATTGTAAATGGATTTCGGGAACGGATTCGGTTTTTGAAACACCATACCGATCTCCCGTCTGAGAGACACGACATTAATCGCTTCACCCAAAATATTCAGCCCTTCATAAAGGATCTCTCCCTCGCTTCTTGCCGAAGCAATGGCATCGTTCATTCTGTTAATCTGTCTCAAAAATGTTGATTTCCCGCAGCCGGACGGACCGATCAGAGCCGTCACCGCATGTTTTTCAATATTCATGTTTACGTCTTTTACCGCTTGTTTGTCACCGTAATAAATTGATAAATGCTTCACTTCCAAAATCGAAGACTCCGGCAAACGCTTTGTCTGTTCCGCTTGTTCCCTGATGATGTGATCAATCATGTTTTCGCCTCTTTCCGATTAATTTGCCGTAAGCTTTTTATAAATGACAGACCCGAGCCATCTCGCACAAAGGTTAAACAAGAGAACCGAAATCACCAGCACCGCCGAGCCGCCGTTTGCAATCGCTTCGGCGTCAGGGATGATTCCCTGCGTATTGACACTCCATATATGAACCGCCAGCGTCTCAGCCGGCCTGAAAATATTGAAAGGAGATGATTCAGAAAACGGGTTCAAATCCGTAAAGTTCAGCCGCGGCGTTGTCAGCCCCGCTGTAAATAACAATGCGGCCGCTTCTCCGAATACTCTTCCTGATGCGAGAATGGCGCCGGTTAAAATCGAAGGAATCGCACTCGGAATCAGCACCGTTTTGACGGTATGCCATCTCGATACGCCTAAAGCGAGAGAAGCTTCTTTCAGCTCCTTAGGGACTGCAGTGAGCGCGCCTTCTGTCACCCGGACCATAACGGGAAGGTTAAAGACCGTTAATGCGAGCGCGCCTCCGATAATCGTGTAGCCCCATCCGGTCAGGTTGACAAACATCAGCATGCCGAACATCCCGATGACAATGGACGGAAGCGAAGACAGCACCTCAATACACGTTCTGATAAAATCGGTGATTTTATTTCGGGGCGCATATTCAGCCATAAAGACGCCGCCCCCCACACCAAGCGGTATCGTGATCAGCATGGTGATAAACAGAATGTAAAAGGAGTTAAAAAGCTGATCCCGTATTCCGCCGCCTGACGCAATGGCGCTTGATTTTGACGTAAGAAAATGCAAGGAGATTTCAGAGACGCCGTGAATAAGAATGTACAAAAACAATCCTGCCAAAATCGCCGCGATTACAGCGGCGCATAACCCGAATACACCGGTGGCCAATTTATCCGTTATTTTCCGGTTCATTACACTTTCCTCCTAGATGACAAGTAGCGTATGAGCAATATAAACAGAAACGACATGATGAGAAGAACAAGCCCCATAGACCATAACGTATTATTTTCAATACTGCCGTATGTGGTATGGCCCATGTTTAACGTAATAATCGTCGTTAATGTTCCCGCCGTATCAAGCAGGCTTTCCGGCAGAAGCTTTGTATTTCCGATAACCATCTGTACGGCGAGTGCTTCTCCGAACGCTCTTGCCATCCCGAGCACGACAGCGGTCAGCAATGTCGGAAACGCCGCCGGGATAAGCACCTTTCTGATTGTCTGCCACCTCGTCGCACCAAGCGCATATGAACCGTCGCGAAGGTGTTTCGGAAGTGACGCAAGCGCATCAGCGGAAATCGATGTAACAGTCGGCAGAATCATTACCGAGAGTATGATCGTCCCCGCCAGAAGGCTGTGACCCGTTCCGCTTGATTTAAAAGAGCCGATAAACGGAACCAATACTGTAAGACCTATGAATCCATAAACGACGGACGGAATGCCGACAAGCAGCTCAATTACCGGCTGCAGCACCTTCTTTCCCCAAGTCGGCGCAATTTCCGTCATAAACACGGCACCCGCAATACCGAGGGGCGCTGCGATCAGAGCGGACAGAACCGTGACCGCAAATGATCCGAAAATAAAAGGCAGCGCGCCGAACTCAGGTTTTGCCAGGGTTGGATTCCAATTCAGACTTGTTAAGAACTCAATCGGGCTTACACCATTTACAAAAAAAGATTGCAGCCCCTTTATGCCGAGAAAAATTGTGATCGCCGCTGATGCCGCAATGATAATCGCGGCACACACAGACACAATCACCCTTCCGCGGACTTCATCCAATTGCCTGTTTTGTTTTGAGCTTATTAAGCGTTCGCTTACAGACTCTTTTTCTCTGTGATTTATCATTTGTTTACACTCCTATAAAGAAGAAGAGGCGGGGAGCCCGCCCTCCCCTCAGCTTTGCTTGCCGTTTGCGTCACGTGTGACTTTCATATCAGAGATCGGAATGTAGCCCTGATCTTTTACGATACTTTTCTGTACTTCATCGCTGTTCATATAGTCAAGAAACGTTTTTGTAAGGCCTGACGCTTCACCTTTCGTATAAGAGTGCTCGTAAGCCCAAATCGGATACTCGCCTGTGACGACGTTTTTCTCTTCCGGTTTGATGCCTCCGATCGATAAAGGCGTTACTTTGTCATCGTTTATATAAGAGAATGCCAGATAACCGATTGCTCCCGGCGTTTCCGCAATGATTTTTTTGACTGTATTGGAGGAATCCTCTGTAATGCCCTCTGCAGGCTCTGCTCCGTCAAGAGCATATTTGACGAACGTAGCGCGTGTTCCAGATGAATCAGGACGGTTCACGAGTGTAATTTTTTGATCTTTACCGCCAAGCTCTTTCCAGTTTTTAATTTTTCCTGTAAAGACGTCTGTCAGCTGTTTTTTGGTTATATCCTTTACGCCCGCACCGGGGTTGACCGCAGCCGCCATCGCCACTACCGCTACTCGGTGGTCTTTTAGGGCTTTCGCATCAATGCCTTCTTTTTCTTCAGCAAAGACATCTGAGTTGCCGATTTGCACTGCCTCTTCAGACACTTGCGAAAGTCCTGTTCCTGAACCTCCCGCTTGCACCTGCACATCAGCATCCGGATGTTTTTCCATAAACTTTTCCGCCGCTGCCAGTACTAACGGCTGCATGGCTGATGAACCAGAAATTGTTAAAGAACCTGATGCTTTTTTATCCTCACTTGCAGATTGACTGTCTGTCTTGCCGCTTTCCTTTGCATTTCCGCATGCTGCAGCAACAATCATAACAGCAGCCATCAGAAGCATAAGCATCCATTTGTTTTTTTTCATTTCCTGAATTCCCCCTGCATTTAATGTGTAATTTGTCCTACACGTATAGAGTAAAGGGTTCTTGTAAAATGCGTATAAATCAAGTGTTAAGGTTTTGTAAATCCGGATGTTTTTTTGTATAAAAAAAACGCTCACAGGTTGTGAGCGTTTTTCTGTTAGTTGCTTGTATTGCCGTTTTCAGCGTCTTCCTGAATTTTATCTTCGTTTTTCTGCTTCGTATTATTATCTTCTTGTTTCTTTTTCAGCTCAAAGTATTTGTCCAGAGCTGCTCTTCCTATATCATTCGTAATCGAATATCGATCGCTGTAATTAATATAGGCCCAAGGAACGACTACAGAAATAGCCACTTCCGGATTATCAGCAGGTGCATACGCGACAAGAGTCGTATTATACGTTCCTTCACCTGTCTCTGATTTGTCAGGACCGTCATAGAAAGATTGCGCCGTACCCGTTTTACCGGCAGGATTGTATGTCGCCGTCGCAAAATCAGTTGCGGCTGTCCCTTTTGTCATGACACGTCTGAAACCTGCCTGCACTTCTTTAATGTCTGCATGATTCATATCAATCTTATTCAGTACTTGAGGCTGAACAGACTCTACAACGGCTCCGATTCCTTTTTTCGAATCAGGCTGTCTGACCTCTTTTACAAGCTGAGGTTTCAAACGATAGCCTCCATTGGCGATCGTTGATACATACTGCGCCATTTGCAGCGGTGTAAACGTATCATACTGTCCGATGGCAAAGTCTAACAGAAGCCCGGAAATTCGCTGTGTCCCTTGGTACCCGGTTGCTTCATTCGGAAGATCAATCCCCGTCTTAACTCCGAGTCCGAACTGATTGAAGTAGTATCTGAAAGTATCGAATGCCTTCATATCAAGCGGCAGGGACTGGCCTTTTTTGTACTCCCCTTTACCAACAGCAATCGCCGTTTTGAACATGAACACGTTTGATGATTCCTGAAGCGCTTTTTGGATATCTACGGGTCCTAAATTCGTCCATGATTTTTTCGGGTTTTTACTTCCCTTGAAATACATAGGTTCATCCTGGAAAACGGTGTTCAAATTAATCGCGCCCGTCTGCAGTCCGGTCAACACCGTCGCTCCTTTGACCGCCGATCCCATTGCGTAGGAGGAAGTCATTGCGCCGAGGGCATAATCATTAATTTTGTACTTTCCATGGTCATTCGTAATCTGCTTGCCGGCCATCGTCAGCACTTCTCCGTTTTTCGGGTTCATCATGACGACGAAGGCCCGATCAAGAAGCTTCGTGCTCGGTCTCGCTTTTGCCGATCTTAAATTTTTCTCAATGATTTTTTCAACGGATTTCTGCAGGTCCATATCAATGGATAAAACAAGGTCTTTGCCGGCCTGTCCTTTTGAAATCACTTTGCTGCCCGTGACATTTCCGGATGAGTCGGTTAAGTTCTGCACTTTCTCTTTTTGACCCTGCAGCAGGCTTTCATATTGATATTCTAAATAGCTTTTTCCGACCCTGTCATTCCGGCTGTAGCCGAGTGACAGATAGTGATCCAGCAGATTGGAAGGAAGACCTTCGTTCGCACTGGATACACTGCCGAGCAATGTCCGGATCAGGCTTTTATAAGGATAAGACCGTTCCCAGTCAGACGTCACGTCAACTCCCGGCAGTTCATCTAAATGTTCACTGACGACGGCCATTTCTTTTGCCGACACCCCTTCATTTTTGATGTATTGAGGCGTCAGTGAGTAGCCTGAATCCATCTGCCTTTTGATCGCAAGGATCTGCATATCTTTTGAAGTGAGCTCATTCAGCTGTTTGTCTGTGATACGTTTCAGCTGAAGCTGATATAAATCATCTTCAGACAGTTTTTTGTCTTCAGCTTTTTGCTTTTCTTCGGCCGTAATCAGTTTTTTCGCTTCATCAGGCCTCGTTAACATCCAATAGTCTTTTTTATCCCGCTCAGTCACCTTTTTGGTGCTTACCTTAATCATACCCGACAGTTTTTTTGCGATTTTTAAACGCTGCGCCTGGGTGGTTGAGGCTGAACGTGTATATGTAATCGCATTTAATGCTTTATTCGTTACGATGGGATTTAGGTTCCGGTCGTATATTTTCCCTCTCGGAACCGCCGTGCTGACATCAGACTCCTCTTGCTTATTAGCGGCGTTTTTATAATCATCACCCTGAACGATCTGCTTGATGCCAAGCTCGACGATAATCCAAGTGAAAATAAGAAACGCAACCAAAAACAAAAAATTAAGCCGGATCGGCAGTGATTTTTTCTTTTCTTTGTTTACAGCTATTTTCTTTTTATTTCTCCTCATGACATCACCTTTTCTTATTTACAGAAAGAAATGACACCTTCTGTTCAGGTGCCATTTTTCATTCTAAAGGTTTTTTCGATATTTTTCTACAGATAACCCTTTTATCTTTCTCCTTTTATAAAATTCGGTTCCGCAGCCTGTTTTTGTCGGTCTTCTTCTACTGTTTCATCAGAAGTTTCCGTATCCAGTCTGATGTCTTTTATAAAGTAATAAATCAGCGGATGGCCGGCTCCGAGCAGCACGAGCGCCGCCGGTATTCCCACTTTTTCCTTGAATAATGTAACGATTACAAGGAAACAAAGGATGGAAACGATCCGGCCCGCATTTAAAAATAACTCCCTGAGCACAATGTATTCAATTCTGGCTTTTCTGGCAAGACGCGCCCGGCCTATCACATCATATGTAAGCGAGACATACGGCACGAGCAGAACTGGATAGCCGATCGCAATAAACACTCCGTACAAAAGGAGCGTCGTGAAGCTCATTTTAAAAATGATGAGAAACAGGGCGCCGTACAAGATCAATCCGCCGATAAGAATCGCCTTTTTCCGAGCTCTTTTTTTGATGAGCCTTGATGCAAAATAATAGGCAAAAAAAGAAACCGCGGAATTGACGAGACCGAATGTTCCGAGCGCCAGCTCACTGTTTGTCGCAATGAATACAAATACGCTGATTAAAAAAACAAAAATCCCTTCTCTCAAGCCTTGAAAAAAGTGCGCGTTGGTAATCCGGCGCCAATTCAGATTCGTATGGCGCTCATCAAAAACTTTTTTCAGCATAAACCGGCCTTTCGACTCCCTCCGCTTCAGAAAAAAGCTCATGACCACGGCAAGGGCAAATAAACCGAGCGACAGGCTGAAAATGATTGTATAACCCGTATTGTTTTCAAGTCTTGAAATGACATATCCGGCCACAATCGGACCGATCATGCCCGCCGATGAAGACAAAATGCCTAAAAACCCGTTAAAAAAATCTCTCGTTTCCGGTTCCGTAATTTCGAACGTCAGCACATTAAAAGCCAGCCAGTAAAAGCCGTATCCAACTCCGAGAACGGCCCCTATCAAAACGAGACGGGAAGCCGCAGTTTCTCCGGCAAGCAGCACACTTAAATAAAAAGCAGCCAAAAAGATAACGCCGAACCTGAGAATAAACACCCTGTCAATTTTTTTAGCCAGCCGGCCGGCCAGCAGAAAGGTAACCGGCTGCATCGTTACGACCGACAAATTGTATATGGCCAAATCAATAAATTTTCCCGACTGCTTCCACAAATACACGTTGACAAATGTATTTGACAGCGCGATGCCCAATGAGTAAAGGCCGCCAATCGTCAATAACAGCAGCAGCCCTTTATTTATTTCGATGTCGCCGATAATTTTTTTTATTTTGCTCATCATTGACTCCCCTTTACTACACATTAGTTTGTCTCACTCAAACTGAGATATGTAAAAGGATTCAAAGTCAATAAAAAAACAAGGCCTCCCGCGGGAGACCTTGTTTGATCGAACTATTTATTTTGCTTCGCTGTAAAGACGGGCAACTTCATCCCAGTTCACAACATTCCAGAAAGCTGAAATGTAATCAGGACGGCGGTTTTGGTAGTTCAGGTAGTACGCATGCTCCCAAACATCAAGACCGAGGACAGGCGTTTTACCCTCTGAAAGCGGTGAATCTTGGTTTGGCGTGCTTGTAATTTCAAGTTTGCCGTTGTTTACAACAAGCCAAGCCCAGCCTGAACCGAAACGGCCGGCAGCTGCTGCGGCGAATTTTTCTTTAAATTGATCGAAGCTTCCGAACGTGCTTTTGATCTCTTCAGCAAGCTCACCAGTCGGTTCGCCTCCGCCGTTCGGAGATAAAAGAGTCCAGAATAAAGAGTGGTTGGCATGTCCGCCGCCATTGTTGCGGACAGCTGTGCGGATGTCCTCCGGCACTGCGTTCAAATCAGCAACAAGCTCATCTACAGATTTCTCTGCAAGCGCTGATCCTTCGATCGCTTTGTTGAGGTTTGTCACGTATGTGTTATGGTGCTTCGTATGATGAATCGTCATCGTTTCCTTATCGATATGAGGTTCTAAAGCATCATAAGCGTAAGGCAATTCTGGAAGTTTGTAAGCCATAATTTTTTTCCTCCTTTAAATATATGTACTGAAATGCCGCTTAACGCGAACTTTTCTAATCTCAATGTAACAAAAGAAAGCATGGTAATCAATGAAAAAGCTCACAATCCGGCGATTCCAGCAGACATATTACACTTTATCCGTTCACTGCCGAAATTAAACCTTTCTAAAGCACCGTCCATAAGAAATATCCGATCATAAAGAGCTGAATGACGCCTTTTGCCGCCACGCTTGTTAAAAAGCCGATTAACGAGCCGAGCCCCACTTTTGCCGCGGACTTGATATCCTTTTGATGAACAAACACCTCAGCGCAGACAGCACCGATAAACGGGCCTATTATAATGCCTGCCACAGGAATAACGAAGGGCCCGATCAACAATCCGATCGTGCTTCCCCAGATTGCCGCCCTGCTTCCTCCGTACCTTTTAACGCCAAGTAAATTTGACACATAATCAGCTGCAAATAAAACGGCCGCAAATACCGCCTCAATGAGCCAAAACAGGTAAGAATAAGGACTGAAGGAAAACAAAAATCCGTAGAGAAGAAAACCGGCCACAATAAAAATAACGCTTGGAATCACCGGATATACAAGCCCGATAAAAGCAATGACGAAGACCGCAATGATAATCAGCCAATACAAAACACTCATGACAAAAACACCCTCCTTTGTTTTGCGGGCGATCACCGCTTCCCGCTTTATCTTATTATGTATGATTCCTTATCACCGCTTTAAATACTCTCACTTGTGTTCATCCCCTGTGAACGATACAATAAGCAACATATACCAGTTTAGGCTAGGAAGTGAAGATGTTGAACATATTTACGGCTTTATTGAAAAGTACATACTCTCCGGCAGATATTGCAAAAACACGGTTTCAGGGGATAGGAAAAGCGATCCTTTATGTATTTTTGCTGTCTGTCCTTTTTACGCTGCCAAGCGCTTATTACCTTTGCTCCGGCACCGTAAACTCAATGAACGGTTTCAAAACCGTGTTAAAGAAAGATTTCCCTGATTTCAGCATTTCAAACGGAGAATTGCAGACGAAAGCATCCGCCTCTAAGGAAACGGAAGCGAACGGGTTCGTCATCGTGTTTGATCCCACAGATGCTTACCGCGCGAAACAAATAGCGGCGAAACAAAATGCGATCGGCATTTTGAAAAATAAAATGGTGCTTGCTGTAGACGGACAGGCGACAGAAATGAATTATTCGCTGATGCCTGCCGATATCACAAAAAAAGAAATCATATCAGCATTAAACCAAAATAAAACAATGATCGTCACCGTCCTGTCCGTTCTGCTGTTCATCATGACAGCGGCCGGAAAATTCATTGAAGTATCATTTCTCGCCGTCATCGGCCTGATATTGAAAAATGCGCAAAGAAAGACATTGAATTACCAGCAGCTCTGGAAGCTTTCGGCTTATTCAATTACACTTTCGACCATATTCTTTACGATCATGCGCGCGCTTGTTATTACGGTGCCGAGTGAATTTTTAGTGAATTGGTTTGTAAACTTTATCATCCTTTTCCTCGTCTTAAAAGAGATACCGCGAAGAAAAACAGCTGTGTAACAAAGACTGCCCCCGGCGGTCTTCTTTTTTGTCATGAACAAAATGGGACAAGCATACAATGAAGTAAAAATGTATGCGGGAGGCGGTTTGAATGAAGCGGCTTACTTTTGTATTCGGCAGTTTATTTGTGATATTCATTATCTTTTACGATCTTAAAATCGGCACGATCCCTTCTCAAGACCTTCCGGCATACGCAGCGGCGGCACAGCCAGCCCAACAAGAAGCTTCATACAGAACGGTTACGGTCAAAAAAGGCGATACGGTGATGTCGATAGTCGGCGCACATAAAGCGCCAGATGATATTGCACAAGATTTTGAAGCGCTGAATCCGAATGTAAAAGCAAACGCCATTCAGGCAGGCACCGCTTATAAATTCCCCGTCTACCGCAATTAAACGTTAATTTCTTGTCAGTTCGGCAAATACACTGTTACAATATAACATGTAAATAGAAGTTGCCTGACATGTAAAAGGCTCAGCCTGCAAAAACGGTAACTACAATTAAGGAGCGATTGACAAGTGAGTGAAATCACACATCGTACAAAAACGCGTCCCGTCAAAGTGGGACCTTTAACAATAGGCGGAAATAACGAAGTCGTCATTCAGAGTATGACGACGACCAAAACACACGACGTAGAAGCAACAGTTGCGGAAATCAACCGTTTAGCCGAAGCCGGCTGCCAAATTGTCCGGGTGGCATGTCCGGACGAACGCGCCGCTAACGCGATTGCCGACATCAAAAAACAAATTTCCATCCCTCTCGTTGTCGATATTCATTTTGACTACAAGCTTGCATTAAAAGCAATTGAGGGCGGCGCCGACAAAATCAGAATCAACCCGGGTAACATCGGCCGCCGCGAAAAAGTGGAAGCCGTCGTAAAAGCGGCGAAAGAAAAAGGAATTCCGATCCGGATCGGCGTAAACGCGGGTTCTTTGGAAAAACGCATTTTAGAAAAATACGGCTATCCGACTGCTGACGGAATGGTTGAGAGTGCGCTTCATCATATCAAAATCCTGGAAGACCTTGACTTTCATGACATCATCGTCAGCATGAAAGCGTCTGACGTCAATCTAGCCATAGAAGCATACGAAAAAGCGTCAAAAGCATTTGATTATCCGCTCCACCTCGGAATTACAGAATCGGGCACGCTGTTTGCCGGAACGGTAAAAAGCGCGGCCGGACTCGGAGCGATTTTAAGCAAAGGAATCGGAAACACGCTCCGGATCTCTCTGAGCGCCGACCCGGTTGAAGAAGTAAAAGTAGCCAGAGAACTGCTGAAATCATTCGGTCTTGCTTCAAACGCGGCTACGCTTATTTCATGCCCGACATGCGGACGGATCGAAATTGATCTTATCAGCATCGCAAATGAAGTGGAAGAATACATTTCTAAAGTCAAAGCGCCGATTAAAGTAGCCGTTCTCGGATGCGCCGTTAACGGACCGGGTGAAGCAAGAGAAGCCGATATCGGGATTGCCGGTGCGCGCGGCGAAGGCCTTCTTTTCCGCAAAGGCCAAATCGTCCGCAAAGTCCCTGAAGAAACCATGGTCGATGAGCTGAAAAAAGAAATCGACAAGCTGGCAGAAGAACACTACGCAAAGCTTGAAGCGGAAAAAGCAAAAGCAGAACAAGAAACACAAAAAGCTTGACGGATATTCCGCCAAGCTTTTTTTTTGCGTTGTGTTAAAAAAACGGTGTAATGAAGATGCCGAGCACAAGGGAAACAATACCGATTCCCATCGCCCATCCGCCTAAAGCGCCTGCTCCTCTTCTTCTGGCGATATAGCCGACGATAATGCCGCATGCCCCTAATAAAACAGGGAGCACAAACAGGGAAATGATAGAAATAGCCAATGCTGCATACCCTATCCCCCGGCCTTCACTTACTCCGTCCCGGTTATCATCACGGTCTGCTGCCCGGTCAGAAGCACGATATGGCTCTGAAATTTCAGCCGCTGTTTCTTCTGAATAAACATCACGCGTGATATCGGTTCCTTCCGATCCATGATCCACATAGTAGTCGTTGCCTTTTCGATTTTCGTAATCGTATGCCACCTTCAATTCCCCCTTTTTCTTTTATGAAAGGAGCTTTTTTAGTTTCCGCGTTTTTTACGGATTCATGTTTGCTAAACTTTTCTGGTATTGTTAATTGTTTATGTTACACTTGAAGGGATGAATTTATAGGAGTGTGGACATGTTACGGTTAGGTATAGATATTGACGGCACAGTTACGGCACAGGATACATTTGTCCCTTATTTAAACCGCTCATTTCATCTTTCCATTACCTTGGATGATATGACTGATTATGATCTGACGAAGCTTTTGAACATTACAGACGAGGAATTTTGGGAATGGATGAACGTTCATGAAGCAGCCATATATAAAGAAGCGAAGCTCGCGGAATTTGCCAAGCAGGCACTGGACGGACTGAAAGAAGAGCACCGTCTGATCTACATTACGGCAAGACGCGGCCACTTAGAAGATGTTACGCTGGACTGGTTTGCAAACCGGGACATTCATTACGATCACATTGAGCTTGTCGGAGGCCATCACAAAGTGGAAGCCGTCAAAAAACACGGCATTGATTTATTTTTCGAAGATCACCACGGCAATGCAACAATGATCGCAAAAGAAGCAGGCATTCCGGTTATCCTTTTTAACTCCCCATATAATCAGCTCCCCATCGATTCCAATATTATCAGGGTGCAGAATTGGCTTGAAGCCGTCGCCTGGATTAATAAAAACAAACATAGCTTTCAGCATGTGAAAAGCTGAAAAAAACCTCCTGTATAAGCAGGAGGTTTTTTATCGGCACGCCGGACAGGTGCCGTAAATTTCAAACTTATGGCCGCTGATTTCATACCCTTCCAAATCATCGTGCAGCTTATCCATCGGACAGGACTCAATTTCCTTCGTTTTCCCGCAGGTTAAACAGATAAAATGGTGATGATGATGGGTATAAGAGCATGTAAAACGGAACAGTTTTTCTCCGGAAAGCTCCGTCGTTTCCAAAATGCCGAGTTCTTCATATAACGAAAGATTTCTGTATATGGTATCAAAGCTCAGACCCGGATAGTCGTCATTTAATGCGGCAAGCACGTTTTTGGCGGTCAGATATTTATCAGAATCAGCAAAAAGCTGCAGCATGTCTTCTCGCTTACTCGTATATTTATACCCTTTTTCTTTCAGCAGGTTCAACGCTTCTTGTACGTTCATGAGGACCTCCCCTTTACAACACGGTATCGCTCCAAAAAGAAAATGGCAGCTGTCTGAACAGCAGGCCATTTTCTTATGATGTATCAAATTATACCTATAAAATGATGAAAAGTAAATGAAAGCCTAGTGAATCGCGGTTTTGAACTTACCGCCCCTCGTTTCATGGGTATTCATGATCGTAATAAAGGCGTTTTTATCAATTTCAAACACAATGGACTTCAATTTAGTCACTTCAAGCCTTGTCACGACCGCGTAAATGACTTCTTTGGTTTCATCCGTATATCCGCCTTTTCCCTGAAGCTTGGTGGTTCCCCTTCCAAGCCGGTGCAAGATTGCGTCTGAAATTTCCGCATACTGATCTGCCACAATAATGACCGCTTTTGTTTCATCAAGCCCCTGGATCACGGCGTCAATCGTTTTCATGGCAATATAATAAGTCATGAAAGAATACATCGCCTGCTCCGGACCGAACACAAAACCGGCCCAAATAAAAATAAACACATTGATGAGCATAACGAATTCTCCGACTGAGAAGGGCAGCTTTTTTGTGAGAAGGATACCGAGTATTTCAGTACCGTCCATCGAGCCTCCGTTTCGGATGACAAGGCCTACCCCGAAACCGAGCAAAAGCCCGCCGAATACCGTCGCCAAAATAGGCTGGGTCGTAATGGCCTCCACATGGTGCAAGGAGGATTCAATCAGCGCTAAACCGACGATTCCGATAACAGTAGAGATGAGAAATGTTTTTCCGATATATTTATATCCGAAAATCATAAATGGAATGTTGAGTAACACAACGAATAAGGCGAAATTGAGGAGGGGATTGGACATAAAGAGGTGGTCTAAAATTAATGAAACACCGATAATGCCTCCGTCGATAAAATTATTAGGGACCAGAAACAATTCAATACTTACAGCGGCTGAACCCGCCCCGATCAGAATCATGATGACCCTGAAGATAAAGTGTAAAAATGATTCTCTTTTATGCTGTTTATTTGGGGTCATAAAATCTCCTTTCCTGTAATAACTATTTTAAACAGTAAGCAACTTCATTTTACCATTAAAAGCCGTAACATTTTAATGATTTGCTCAATACATTATGTCTAAAGAGGTGAAAGTATCGATGATTTTAATACAAAGAATTATTTTGCAGCGGCTCAATCAAGTCACTGCGGACGATCTTCTGAAATATTCCAAGCAATACGGAATCAGCATTACGAGAAGTCAAGCGGCTGAGGTAGCGGCTCTGATGCACGGAAAAAACGTCAATATTTTTGATGAACAGGAGCGGCTTCGCCTGCTGAAAAAAGTGGAAACGATAACCTCAAAAGAAACGGCTCGGAAAGTTGACGAACTTTTCAATCAATTCTCAGGGTAAAAAAGGAGGGGCAATTCCCCCTCCTTTTTTATTGAGCTGATATTTTTTTAAGAAGCTCCTGATCAAACTGCTTTTCTTTCAGCATTTCGATTTCAAAACGGTACGGCGGCTTCTTATTTTTCTTGTCTTCGCCTACATACGGTGTTTCGAGGATTTTCGGAATATCGGCAAGCTGCTCGTGATGAACGATGTACTGCAGAGCGTCAAAACCGATCTCTCCGAACCCGATATTTTCATGGCGGTCTTTCCGGGCGCCTTTAATATTCTTACTGTCATTCACATGAAGGACTTTTATCCGATCGATACCGACGATTTTATCAAACTCGTTAAGAACGCCGTCAAAATCATTGGCGACATCATATCCTGCATCATGGGTGTGACAAGTGTCAAAGCAGACGGATAGATGTTCATTATGCGTAACCCCCGAAATGATCTCGGCCAGCTCTTCAAAGCTTCTTCCGCATTCTGATCCTTTGCCCGCCATTGTCTCCAGCGCAATCTGCACGTGTTGACCGGGAACAATCACTTCGTTTAAACCTTCAATGATTTTTTTGATGCCCGTCTCAGCCCCGGCTCCGACATGCGCCCCTGGATGAAGCACGATCTGTTTCGCGCCGATCGCTGCCGTTCTTTCAATTTCAGAACGCAGAAAATCAACGCCCAGCTCAAACGTTGCCGGATTTGTCGTATTTCCGATGTTAATGATGTACGGCGCATGCACGACAATCTCGTCGATGCCGTTTTCCTTCATATGGGCGCGGCCCGCTTCAATATTCAAGTCTTCAATTTTTTTGCGGCGCGTATTTTGGGGAGCGCCCGTATAGATCATAAATGTGTTCGCCCCGTATGAAACGGCTTCCTTGCTTGCGGCAAGGAGCATATGTTTTCCGCTCATTGAGACGTGTGAGCCTAATTTCAGCAACCCGATTCCCCCTACTTTCCTCTGTTAGATTGGTTTCTTCTCTGCTTCTTTCTGATTTTTTCCATTTCGTAGCTCATTTTCTTTTTATAGCCCGGCTTTACTTTTTTCGGCTTTTTCACAAGGCGTTTCGCCATTTGGTCAGCCTCATTTGCCGTCTTTTTGCGATTTTTGCGGCGGTGGCGGTCATCGCCTTTCTTCCATTCGCCGTTTACAAGCTCCGCATATTCAAACACAATACCCATCTTTTCGAGTCTTACGAGCGCATCTTCGTCAGAAAGCTCATAAATGGTCAGTGCTTGGCCTGATGAACCGGCGCGTGCGGTTCTCCCGACGCGGTGAACATAAAAATCCAGATCGTCCGGAAGCTCATAGTTGATGACGTGGCTTACGCCTTTAATGTCAATTCCTCTTGCCGCAAGGTCTGTCGCAATGACATAAGTGAATTCCAGATCATTAATCTGCTTCATTACCTTCTTACGCTCACGCGGCGTTAATCCCCCGTGCAGAAGACCGATCCTCATGCCCTTTTCAGTCAGGTATTTCGCAATATGGTCAGCCGTGTTTTTCGTATTGGCAAACACAATGCCCAGATAAGGGTTCAGATGAGACATCATATCAAAAAGCAGTTTGTCTTTATCACGCTGTTTAGAAGGAACCAAAACATGTTCAATCTTTTCGGCTGTGATTCTTTTCGGCTCAACATGCGCGTACTTCGGATTTTCCATATACTTTTTCAAAAACGGCTTCAGCTTTTCCGGAATCGTAGCTGAGAACACAAGCATCTGAAGTTCTTCCGGCATCCGCGATCCGATATAATCAACGTCTTCTAAAAAGCCCATGTCAAGCATCAGATCAGCTTCGTCAATGACGAGAGACTGCGCTTTATAGACGTTCAATGCCTGCGCCTTAATCAGATCCGCGATCCGGCCCGGCGTTCCGACGACGAGATGAGGCTGTGTTTTCAGCTTATCAATTGATTTTTGCTTGTCCGTCCCGCCGATGAAGCATTTTGTCCGGATCGGCTCATCTTCCGCACCCTGTGTGATTTTGAGCGCTTCCTGATGAATCTGATTGGCAAGCTCTCTCGTCGGCGCCGTGATAACAGCCTGCACCGTATCAGAACCCGGATCAATCCGATTCAAAATTGGCAATAAATAGGCGTGGGTTTTCCCCGTCCCCGTCTGGGACTGCCCGATCACGCTTTCGTTTTTCAGTACGGCAGGTATCAGCCGCTTTTGAATATCTGTCGGTTCATAAAAACCAAGGCGGTGAACTGCATCTATAATAAACGGTTTTAAGTTGTATCCATCAAATTTAGTTTCTTTCATTTTTCCCAGCTCCTTAAAGCGGCACATTCTGTGTCCATCATCACATTATAACCGATTTTATTTAAAAACACCATGTCTTGGGGGAATCCTGTTTTCGAGACAGAAAAGCAAATGCCCCCTCCGATGCATATTGTAATAGCAGAGAGACAGAAAGGAGGTACAAGTATGTTTCCACAGCAGCCGATGAGAAATATGGCGCAGCAGGGCCGGCCGTTGATGAATCCGCGTATAAGGATGGGAGGAAGACCGTCATTGCCGGGCCGGCAGCTGATGCAGCAGGGCCGGCAGCTTTTCCCTCAGCAGCAGATTGCAGGAGCAGGCCTGAGAAACGCAGGCACAGGCGGAGGGGGCTTAAAAGGAATGCTTTCCCGTTTTTTACCCGGTTCAGGAGGAAGCGCTGCCGCGTCCGCTCCGACAGCGGCCAGCGGAGGAGCAGGCGCCGGACTGCAGGGATTGCAGGGGATTCAGAGTCTGGCAAGTCCGGCATCCCTGTCGAGCATGCTCGGCAACGTCCAGAAGGTGCTGGGCGTGGCGCAGCAGGTTACGCCGATGATCCAGCAGTACGGCCCTTTAGTACGGAATCTGCCCGCCATGATGAAGCTTTACAGTCAGTTAAGCAGCAACGATGATGAGACAGAAGATAAAGATGAGAATAAATCTGACGAGACAAAAGAAACAGACGAACAAGACAAAAAGGATGAAGCTGAAAAAACAGACGAAACAGAAGATGAAAACAAATCAGACGCCTCGTCTAAAACGTCAAAGAAAACGTCTGAAAAAGCATCCGCTTCAAAAGAAAAAGATGACGCTGAAGCAAAATCAGAAGAACGGCCGCGTCCAAAAAGAACATCGGGCAGATCAAAACCGAAATTATATATTTAACATTCTTTGATATCTCACGAAAGATTAGCTATAATGAGATCAGAAGAATGCAAGATTTAAGCCGTTTAACTACGGCTTTTTATATTGCCTCTACACTCACTTTTGATAGGAGGACATCTACATTGGACGTTATCAAAATCTCGCCGCGCGGCTATTGTTACGGCGTTGTTGATGCCATGGTCATAGCCAAAAACGCGTCACTCGATAAAACATTGCCAAGACCTATATATATACTCGGAATGATCGTTCACAATAAGCATGTCACAGATGCGTTTGAAGAAGACGGCATTTACACGCTTGACGGCACAAACCGTCTGGAGATTTTAAAGCAGATTGAAAAAGGAACCGTTATTTTCACGGCTCACGGAGTATCTCCGGAAGTAAGAAAAGCCGCTGAGGAAAAAGGGCTCGTTACGATTGACGCCACATGCCCGGACGTCACAAAAACACATGACTTAATCCGAAAAGTAAAAGCGGAAGGCTATCACGTCATTTATATCGGCAAAAAAGGCCACCCCGAGCCTGAAGGAGCCGTCGGCGTCGCCCCTGAAATCGTGCATCTCGTTGAAACAGAGGAAGACGTGAGAAACCTCGATATTCAGGCTGAAAAATTAATCGTTACAAACCAAACGACAATGTCCCAGTGGGACGTCCACGATATTATGGAATCAGTCAAAGAAAAGTACCCGTACGTGGAATACCATCAGGAAATCTGCCTGGCCACACAGGTTCGTCAAGAAGCTGTATCAGAGCAGGCAAAAAAAGCGGACTTAACCATTGTTGTCGGTGATCCGAAAAGCAATAACTCCAACAGGCTGGCGCAAGTGTCAGAAGAAATCGCCGGAACAAAAGCCTACCGAATCGGAGACATCAGTGAACTGAAGCTCGAATGGCTGAAAGACGTCAATACCGTCGCCATTACCGCAGGCGCATCAACACCGACACCGATTACAAAGGAAGTCATCCGCTTTTTAGAGCAGTTTGACCACAACGATGAATCGACATGGCAGCTTGAACACAGTGTGCCGCTTAAAAAAATCCTTCCGAAAGTAAAAATAAAAAACTGAGGCCCGGGGCCTCAGTTTTTTTATAAGAAGGTAAATGGGTTTGTATCTGTTTCGGAAGCGAAAATGCGCACGTCATAGTTTTTCTCTCCGGCCATTGCCGTAAGCTTCTCAGCCGTGCCTTTTCTCATGATCTTTTCAGCATAATGCCCAGGGTCCACAACGTTTAATCCCATCATCATCGCATCATGCGCTACATGGAAATAAAGATCGCCCGTCACGTAAACATCTGCACCCTTCCGCTTTGCCTGATAAATATATTTATTTCCGTCACCGCCAAGAACCGCGACTTTTTTCACCTTGCTGTTTCGCTCTCCGACCATCCGGACTCCGTTAACGTCAAACTTTTCTTTCACAAACAGAGCAAACTCTTCAAGCGTCATGTCCTGCTGAAGTTTTCCGATCCGGCCGAGTCCTTTTTCAAGCGGAGACTGCTCCACCGGATAAATATCATACGCTACCTCTTCATACGGATGGCTTTTTTTCAGCGCTTTTACGACGGTTTTCTCCATACTTGCCGGAAAAACGGTCTCAAGTCTCACTTCATGGACGAGTTCCAGCTCTCCCGTCTGTCCGATAAACGGGTCTGCCCCCTCCAGCGGCTTAAAGCTCCCGATTCCCTCAGAAGAGAACGCGCAATGGCTGTAATTGCCGATATGTCCCGCTCCGGCGTTGCCGAGTGCGGTTCTTACAGCTTCTTCATAGTCTTTCGGAACATATACGGCAAGTTTTTTCATCGGGTCCGAATATGTCGGGACGAGCACTTCTGTGTCTGTCAGGCCGAGAGCTTCGGCAAGCAGATCGTTAACACCGCCGTCCGCTACATCAAGATTCGTATGAGCCGCATATACGGCAATATCATGCTTTATACATTTCTCAATCAGTCTTCCGCCCGGCTGATCAGTGGTGATCTGTTTAAGCGGCCGAAAAATCGGCGGATGGTGGGCGATAATTAAGTCAACTTTTTTCTCAATGGCTTCATCTACCGTTTGTTCCAAAACATCCAGTGTCACCATGACATTTTTCACCGGCTTATTCAATGTACCGATCTGCAGTCCGATTTTATCTCCTTCCACCGCATAAGCCTTCGGTGAAAATTGTTCAAACAGCTGGATGATTTCCTGTCCGTTCACATGTTTAGGCATGTCCGATTACCTCCTTCAGCAGAGAAATCCGCTCTTTCAATTCAGCTAATTTTTCATGATTTTCATGCTTTGCGCTGCGGCTGATCTGTTCATAAATTTGTTCAGTATGCTTAAGTTCCTGGCTCCATTTCCGAAGAAACACTTCATTCCTCTCTTTTAACAAAAACGGACCCGCAAGCATTCCGGCAGCCATCGGCACGTCCCGATAAGGCGCATCACGGTCGCCAGTTTCCGCAACGAGGATTTCATAACACTTTCCGTCTTCTTCGAGAATCACTTCATCAAGCAGTTCATAGCCTTCCTGATACAGCCACTCTCTTATATGAACGGCATGAATATTCGGCTGCAGAATCAGCCGTTCACGCCCCGTCAATTTCGTTTTTCCCGATTCCAAAATATGAGCGATCAGCGCTCCGCCCATGCCGGCGATCGTAATGGCGCCGGCTTCTCCTTTTTCAAGGACGCTCAGCCCGTCACCTTTCCTTACGGAGATAAGAGTGCTTAAGTCCAGTTTTTCCACCTGCTGTTTGGCGGATAGAAACGGTCCGTCTGTAATTTCACCGGCGATTGCCCGGCTTGCCAAATGATTCAAAACGGCATAGCAAGGAAGATACGCGTGGTCCGACCCGATATCAGCAACCAGGGCACCCGGAGGGATATATTCCGCCACAGACTGCAATCTTTTCGATAACTTCATTTCATTCACAATATCACAACTTTTCTCAGGTTCTTTTTCCTTTACTATCATATAAAAAAACCGCCCGGAATCCAAGCGGCGGATAGAGTTTTTCATATGTCTTTTATATAGGGACCGGTAAAGCTTTATTTAATGTCAGAAACCCATTTTGCCATGTCATCCAGCTTTTCGGCCGGCACAAGGCCCGCGGGCATCCCGTTGCCGCCTTTTTCAATTTTTGTTTTAATCTCAGCGACATCTTTTCTTTTGCCGACGCCTTTTAAGTTCGGCCCTGAGACACCTTCATAGTTTTCCCCGTGACAGGTGATGCAGTTCGCTTTATAAATTTCTTCAGGTGAAGCGTTTGCAGTTTCCTTTTCGGCATTTTTGCTTTCACCGCCGCTTGCGATCTGATGCGCATCTCCATTTCCTTTCACTGACAGAAAGAAAGTCAGCCCTATTCCCAGAACTGCAATGAGCAAAAAAGGAATCAGCGGATTCCACTTCATATCTCCATCCCCCTTTTTCATTCTCCCCCTATGTAAACACTTCTAATTCTAACTTATTTTTACAAAAAGTAAATGGTCTTGCTCAGCAATTTCATTGATTTCACAATTTATACAAAAAGCAAGAATAACTGTTTTGTTTATCACAAAATTATCTTTATTCTATTGTATAATGAATTGTATACGCTTACAATAAAGAATATAAATAAACTTATCTCATTTTCCCCCTTTCAGGACATGCCGCATTTTTTCCGAACTCATTTGCAAAACATATGCTTATCCAGTAAAATAAAGGTATATTATCCATATATCTTATACATAAAAAAGAACGGATCAAAAAGACCCGTTCCATTCTATTCGAGAAAATCCTTCAGACGTTTGCTTCTGCTCGGATGTCTCAATTTGCGAAGCGCTTTTGCTTCAATTTGGCGAATACGCTCTCTCGTTACTCCAAACACTTTGCCGACTTCTTCCAAAGTTCTTGTGCGTCCGTCATCCAGACCGAAACGGAGACGCAGCACGTTTTCTTCACGATCTGTCAACGTATCCAGCACATCTTCCAGCTGTTCTTTTAAAAGCTCATATGCCGCATGATCCGACGGAGATGTCGCTTCCTGGTCTTCGATGAAGTCACCGAGATGTGAGTCGTCTTCTTCACCGATCGGCGTTTCTAAAGAAACAGGCTCTTGAGCAATTTTTAATATTTCACGGACTTTTTCAGGCGTAAGATCCATGTCTTCAGCAATCTCTTCCGGTGTCGGCTCTCTGCCAAGATCCTGAAGAAGCTGACGCTGCACCCGGATTAATTTGTTGATGGTTTCCACCATGTGAACCGGGATACGGATTGTTCTCGCCTGGTCAGCGATGGCGCGTGTAATCGCCTGTCTGATCCACCAAGTCGCATACGTACTGAATTTATATCCTTTACGGTAGTCAAACTTCTCGACGGCTTTCATGAGACCCATGTTTCCTTCTTGGATCAAGTCTAAGAAAAGCATGCCGCGGCCGACATACCGTTTAGCAATGCTGACAACTAAACGAAGGTTTGCTTCAGCCAGTCTGCGTTTAGATTCCTCGTCACCCTCTTCAATTTTTTGAGCGTAGGTGATTTCTTCTTTAGCAGAAAGAAGATTTACCCGTCCGATTTCCTTAAGGTACATGCGGACTGGATCATTGATCTTTACGCCAGGCGGTACGCTGAGGTCATTAAGGTCAAATTCTTCTTCGGCTTTGGCAAGCTGTTGAATATTAGGATCTTCCGTTTCTTCATTTTCACTAATTAATTCAACACCTTGTTCTCCTAAAAATTCATAATACTCATCCATTTGGTCTGATTCAATTTCAAAGCTGGACATGCGTTCAGCAATTTCTTCATATGTTAAAACGCCACGTTTTTTTCCAGTTTCAGTAAGCTGTTCTTTTACCTGGTCTAATGTAAGTTCTGTTTCTGTTTCGTGGGTTTGTTTATCAGCCATTATGGATCCCTCCTTCCAAAGCTTGCAACGAATTCTAAAAGCGGTATGTTTCTTATCCGCCCCGGAAGCCTTCTCTCTTTTTCAGCATGCAGGGCTGCGGATAATAAATGACAATTCATGATGAGGTTAAGCGATCTATTTGCTCCTCCGCAAGGAATCATTGCCAATCAGAACGCAAGCCTCTTTTTGGTGTTACTTTAATGATCGGTTCAATGCAACAATTTCTTGAGCCAGAGACGCAGCTTTCAAGAAGTCTTTCTGCCTCTCCGCATCCGCTCTTTCTGCTTCTTTTTCCTTTATCATTGACCATTTTCGGTGATCCAACACTTTTTTTACGTAATCGGATAACTCGGCCTCTGAGAGCTCCTCGTTTACTTGGAGCATCCCTATATCTGAAAGCAGCTGGCTGATTTCCTCATCCTGCATTCTCGCCATAAGATGCTGCGGCGTCATGTCAGCACCCTCTTCATAAACAGCGTACAGGTATGCTGCCAGCGCACGATGTCCGTCAATGTTAAATTCAAAGCCGACACGCTCAATCACTTTCTTGATGACGTTTCGGTCTCTCAGCATATGAGCGAGCAGAAGTCTTTCCGCGTTCTCATAGGCGGGACGGAGACGGCGCCGTTTCGCTTTTGTCGTCACCCGGGCCCGTCTTGTCTGCGGTTCGGCGTTTTTGTCGCCGGGGGTGTTTTGTCTGGCGTAGATGGAAAGCTGTTCCGTCAAAGATTCTACCGAAAGAGAAAATTCCGAGGCGAGCTGCTTCACATACATTTCCTGCTCAAGCGACCCGGAAAGAGCGCTGATTTCTTTCAGCACTTCTTTCATATAAGCGAGCCGGTCTCCTTCGTCAGATAAGTTTTTCCCTTTGCGGAAATATTGCATTTTAAAAGCCATGACCGTAACGCTTGCATCAATGATATCGGTCCGGAATTTTTCTCCGCCCCGGGTTCTGATATAATCATCAGGATCAAGCCCGTCAGGCAGCATGCTTACTCTTACCTTACAATCGGCTTTCTGGAGCAGGCCGGCCGCTTTCAGCGTAGCTTCGTACCCGGCTTTATCCGAATCGTAACAGAGAATGACCTCCTGAACATTTCTCCTGAGGATTTTCACATGTTCTTCGGTGAGCGACGTCCCCATTGTGGCGATACTTTCTTTTACGCCTGAGCTGACGGCGGATATGACGTCAGCGAAGCCTTCAAACAGAACGGCTCTCTCCTCTTTCCTGATCGGCAGGCGCGCCTTATGAAAGTTATACAGAAGCTTAGATTTATGAAACAGCGGCGTTTCCGGGCTGTTCATATATTTCGGCTGCTGGCTTCCGAGCGCCCTTCCTGAAAAAGCCGCCACGGCTCCGTGGTGATCATGAATGGGAAACATAATTCTGTTTCTGAAACGGTCAAAATACCCGCTGCCGTCTTCCCTTCTGATCAGCAGACCCGCTTTTTCCATCAGTTCTTCCTCAAAACCGCGCTTTTTCAAGAATTTCGTCATGAAATCCCAGGAATCCAGCGCGTAGCCGATTTCAAACTCATCTATGAGCTCTTTCGTAAAACCCCTTGATAAAAGGTAATCTAACGCTTCCTGGCCTTCCTTTGTATTTATTAGCAAATGATGGTAAAATTTCTTCAGAAGCTCGTGGGCTTCCGCCATCTTCTGCTCTCCGGAAGATTCCGGCCTGGATGCAGAGTGAATCGTTATATCATCAGGGAAATCAATCTGATATTTATCCGCAAGGTGAGAAACAGCTTCCGTAAATGAATAGCCTTCCATCTGCCGTAAGAAAGAGAAAACGTTCCCGCCCGCACCGCATCCGAAGCAATGAAAGATCTGCTTATCGCTGGAGACGGAAAACGAGGGCGTGTTTTCCCCGTGAAACGGACAGAGCCCAAAGTAGTTGCGGCCTTGCTTTTTCAATTGGACATAATCACCTATGACTTCAACAATGTCTGCTGACTGCTGCACCTGATTAACTACTTCATCTGGTATGCGGTTTCCCATCTTATAACACTCCGTCGTACATTATTCGATGTTTTGATTTGAAATCCCTTCATCATTCGACAGGATTTTTTTAAGCAGGGTAACAAATCGATTCCGATCTTCTTTATTTAATTTTTTAGGTCCTTTGGAATGAATGCCGCTTCTTCTCATTTTGCCTGACATATGACGGCTCATCAGAGCGAAGTCAATCGTGTCTTCAGTATAAGAACGGCCCCTTTCCGATAAGACGGCAATATTTCTGTTCAGCAAAAGAGAGGCTAAACCGATATCCTGCGTGACTACGACGTCTCCCGATCTCACATGGTTTGCGATATATAAATCCGCCGCTTCTTTATGAGGATCAACGTATACCCAGTTCTCGTCTTTGCTTCTGGAAAGCTGGTAGTGTTCAAATGATGCGACGAAAATAACCCGAACGCTGAATTGCGATGCAATGAGCATTATTTCCTCTTTTACGGGGCATGCGTCTGCATCGACAAAAATCGTCTTTTCTTTTTCATTTAGAAGACTAATTCTCCATCCCTCCATCAATCTCCTGCATAAAAACAAGCGAAATCGCATATGCTCCATGACTGCGGATCTATTTTGAGCTTTGTCGAAAAATTTCCGGGAGTTATTCTTGACATCTTACCCATAATAGTTTATTCGTATCACACGAAGCTTAAACCTAAAAATAAACATTTTATCACAATTTTTTATTATAATACAAACTTCGCGAAGATGCCATCCTTTTTGTTTATTCCCTATTTGCATACCCAAAAACCCAGGATAAAGCGTCCTGAGTTATCGGCCCTTTGTTTTGAGATGATGAATGATGTTCGCTGTTTCCTCGACCGCTTTATTCGAAACGTCAACGACTTGGCAGCCGATCCGGTCCACGATTTTCTCAAAATACTCCAGCTCTTCTTTAATTCTGTTGATATTGGCATAAATGGCTTTGTCATTTAAGCCGAGAGATTTTAACCGTTCTTTACGTATATGGTTCAGTTTATCAGGGCTGATTTTTAAGCCGATGCATTTTTTCGGATCAACGCTGAACAGTTCTTCCGGCGGATCGACCTCAGGAACGATCGGCACATTGGCCACTTTCAGACGCTTATGGGCAAGATATTGTGATAATGGGGTTTTAGACGTTCTGGATACTCCGAGCAGGATGATATCGGCTTTTAAAATGCCTCTTGGATCCCTGCCATCGTCATATTTGACGGCAAACTCGATCGCCTCGACCTTTTTGAAATAATCTTCATCAAGCTGGCGGACGCGGCCCGGTTCATATTTGGCGGTCAGACCGTAAGCCGATTCCATTTTATCGATGAGCGGACCGATAATATCGTAATACAGCACATTCGCTTTTTCCGCTTGTTCAACCAGGTATTTGCGCATTTCAGGAACAACGAGCGTAAAACAAATAATGCCGCCGTCCGCTTTGGCGAGAGACACGACTTCATTAATGGTGCCGATATCTTCCACATAAGGTATTCTTCTGATATGCGTATCATCGGCTGAGCCGTTAAACTGGCTGAGCGAGGCTTTTACAACGAGTTCGGCGGTTTCTCCGACTGAGTCTGATACTACATAAATGATGCGATTGTCCATGTTATCCCCCCGTTAGTTTTCAAGCTTATATGATTTCATTTTCTGATAAACTGACAAGTATCTTAGTCATATTCGTTTTGGTAAACCGGCCGATGACCTCAAAGCCTTTATCCGTATCTTTAATAACGGGCAGGGCATCGATCTGTTTCTCAATTAAATACTTGGCGATGTCCATCACATAATCATCACGCCGGCAGACGGCGATATTCGGCATTCTTGTCATGATAATATGAACCGGTATTGAGGCAAGTTCCTGCTGGCCGATGCTCGCCCGCAGCAAATCTTTGCGTGACAGCACACCGACTAAGACAGCATCACGATCTACGACAAATAACGTGCCGACATCTTCTAAAAACATGGTGCAGATGGCATCGTATACCGAGACATTTTCATTGATGACAACAGGGATCGATTGAAAATCTTTCACTTGCAGCTTTTTCAATTTATCGGCAAGCAGCTGATTTCCCGTTTTCCCCGTATAAAAATAACCGACCCGCGGACGGGCCTCTAAGAAGCCTGACATGGTGAGTATGGCCAAGTCCGGCCGCAGCGTGGCCCTCGTTAAATTGAGCTGTTCTGCGATATGCTCTCCGGTAATCGGGCCGTTTTCCTTTACAATCTGTAAAATTTGTTCTTGCCGTTTATTTAATTCGATCGTACTCACCACCTTTATGGAAGGGTTTCTTTATCTATGTTTTCATTCTGTGATGTTATGTAAAAGGGGAAAAGACGATTGCCGATCACACAGCAACCGTCTTTTTCTTTATTTTACAATAAGATGATTCATATTAGCAAAAGACTTGATCACATCTGCTAGAGCGGTCATTTGCGCTAAACGGTTGGTTTTTAATGCTTCATCGTCCGCATTTACCATCGTGTGATTAAAGTAATCTTCGATCGGCTCTTTTAATCCGCTGAGCACGGCAAGCGCCTGTTCATAGTTTTTGGAGGCAAAGCTTTCCGCGACACTGTCTTTTGTTTTTTGATAAGCGTCAAACAGCTTTTTCTCCTGTTCATTTTCAAACAGATCCGGCTTGATATCGCGGCTCTCGCCTTTTTTGCTGATGGAGATGACCCGGCCGAGTGATTCAGCCGTTTCTTTAAAGCCGGGTGTGCCGAGGTGCTTCTCAAGCACTCTTGCCTTATGAACGGCTGCATACGGCTCAAGCTCTGTGCTGTCCAGAACGGCTTCAATAACGTCATGACGGATGTCTTCAGCGTTTAAAACGTATTTCAGACGCTGTGTAAAGAAATCAAGGAGCTCATTTTCTTTTTCCGTTTCTGTCAACGACAGCAGTTCTTTAAAAGAAATGCCCCAGTTGCGGTCGATCAGAATGGAAACAATGCCGCTTGCCTGACGGCGCAATCCGTACGGATCCTGAGAACCTGTCGGAATTACGTCAATGCTGAAGAAGGAAGCAATCGTGTCCAGTTTATCAGCTAACGCCACGACCGCGCCGGTAAAGGTTGAAGGCACTTCTCCCCCGGCCGCTCTCGGCATATAGTGCTCATTGACAGCGGCAGCGACGGCATCATCTTCACCGAGCATGCGCGCATATTTTTCTCCCATCACGCCTTGAAGCTCAGGGAACTCATAGATCATATGTGTAACCAGGTCAAATTTAGAAATCTCTGCGGCGCGCTTCACAAGTTTTTGCGTCTGTTCATCCGCTTTCAGGCGGACGGCAAGTTTGCCCGCAATGGTGACCACTCTTCTTACTTTATCTCCAAGGGAGCCGAGCTCTTCATGGAAAACGATATTTTCCAATTTCTTCACGTTCTCATCAATGTTCAGCTTTTGGTCTTCTTTGTAGAAGAACGCAGCATCTGAAAGCCTTGCTCTCAGCACTTTCTCGTTTCCGCGGGCAACATTTTCAATTGCATGGCTGTTCCCGTTTCTTACCGTAATAAAATGAGGCAGCAGATTCCCGTTTTCATCTTTTACCGGGAAGTAGCGCTGATGCTCTTTCATTGTTGTCACAAGCACTTCTTCAGGGATAGAAAGAAACTCGGATTCAAAAGATCCGTAAAGCGCCGTCGGGTATTCCACCAGATGGTTGACTTCGTTCAGCAGGTCCTCATCGATCGGAATGTTCCATTTCTTCTCAGCCGCAAGCGCATCCAGCTGGCTTTGGATCATTTGTTTGCGTTCTTTCGGGTCAGCAATGACGCTTTGTTCTTTCAGCAGCTTTTCGTATGATGACGGCGCATCAACAGATACTTCTTGGCCGAGAAAGCGGTGTCCCTGCGTGTTCCGGCCCGTCTCGACATTTGTGATTTCAAACGGAATGACGTCTTTTCCAAAGAGGGCGGCAATCCATTTGATCGGACGGATATAGCGCAAATCCTGCGTGCCCCAGCGCATGTTTTTCGGAAAATGCATTCCGGCAATCAAATTTTCCAGCTGCGGTAAAAGTGTCTTCGTCTCTTGTCCCGCCTGGAATTTTTGAACGAAGACATATTCCGTGCCGTTTACATCTTTTATATACAGGTCATCCACTCCGGCGCCTTGGCCTTTTGAAAATCCGATAGCGGCTTTTGTCCAGTTTCCGTCAGCATCCAGAGCGATTTTTTTCGCCGGGCCTTTTGCTTCTTCCTGAATATCAGCCTGTTTTTCTGCTACGTCTTTTATATATACTGCCAGACGTCTCGGCGTATTAAAAAGTTTCACTTCGCCATGGGCGATATTTTTTTCAGCCAGCCAGCCGGTCAGCTTTTCACCGAGCTGCACCATGCTGTCATGTAAAAACCGCGCCGGCATTTCCTCGAGTCCGATCTCTAAAAGCAAGTCTTGTTTACTCATGGGAAGAGCCCTCCTCTTTAAGCATTGGGAACCCTAATTTTTCCCGTTCTTCATAATACGTTTTTGCCACTTTTCTCGCTAAGTTGCGGACACGGCCGATATATCCCGTCCGCTCTGTCACCGAGATCGCGCCTTTTGCATCGAGCAGATTAAATGTGTGAGAGCATTTCAGCACATAATCATAGGCCGGATGCACAAGCCCGTTATCCATTTGTCTGATTGCTTCTTTTTCATAGGTGCTGAACAAATGGAAAAGCATATCCACGTCAGATGTTTCAAAAGTATAAACGGAATGCTCGTATTCAGCCATCATAAATAAATCTTTCACAGTAAATCCTGACGTCCATTCAAGATCAAAGACGTTTTCTTTATCCTGAATATATGACGCGAGACGTTCAATACCATATGTGATCTCAACGGACACCGGTTTACATTCAATTCCGCCCACCTGCTGGAAATATGTAAACTGAGTAATTTCCATCCCGTCAAGCCATACTTCCCAGCCGAGACCTGCACAGCCTAAAGACGGGTTTTCCCAGTTGTCTTCTACGAAACGGATATCATGTTCAAGCGGGTCAATGCCGAGCGCACGCAATGAATCAAGGTAAAGCTCTTGAATGTTATCAGGCGACGGCTTGATAATGACTTGGAATTGGTGATGCTGATAGAGCCTGTTCGGGTTTTCACCGTACCGTCCGTCCGCAGGCCGTCTGGACGGCTCAACGTAAGCTACTTTCCACGGCTCCGGCCCGATGCTCCGTAAAAATGTATACGGGCTCATTGTGCCTGCGCCTTTCTCCACATCATACGCCTGCATGAGCACACAGCCTTCACTCGACCAGTGCTTCTGCAAGGTTAAAATCATATCTTGAATGTTCATTTCAAGCACCTCCACTTTCTCCATTCTTTTACAAGTGCGGCGGCAATCAAAAAACTCCCGTCTCTATGCTTGCCGGCCGCAAACATAGGGACGAGAGTTCTCCCGCGGTTCCACCCTAGTTGCTGAGGATGTGAATCACTCAGCCTCTTTTTAAAGGGTTGCTCAAGAATGCCTTTCGTTGCGCGCTCATCCTTAGCTTACACTGTCCTAAGGTCGCTTATATGAGTTGGACGCAAGTACTTCTTTCTGTCACTGCAACATATTTTATAATAAATGATCATATAAAAAGATGGGCAGAATGTCAACTTTTGTTTTCATCCAAAAGGTGCTTCATGCTTTCCATCTGGTCTAAAAACCGTTTAGACTTTAAATAAAGCCCTGAATATTCCTCATAATACAGATCGATAACCCGTTTAAGTTCGTTTTTGGTTTCCTGTTTTAATGAGACGCTGCCGAGCCTTCCGATATCAAAGTAATAAAAAAGCCTTAGCAGCCTTGCCGTTTGCGGCGAAATCGGAACTCTGTACGGATCCTTTCCAAAGCAGCGGTGGCAGATAAAACCATTATCTCTTACCGAAAAATGAAACGTCCCGTCCCGGCTTTTGCAGTGGACACAATGATTCAGCTCCGGATACAGTCCCATGACGCCGAGCATTTTCATCTGAACGATGAAGGTGATCACGTCCGGGTCAGTCCCTTCATTCAGCCTCTTAAAGGATTCGAGAATCAATTCGAATAAATAGGGGTTCGGTTTCTTCTCTTCCGTTCCTTTGTCAGTAAGTTCAGCGATAAAAGCGGCATATGCCGTCAAAAACAAGTCTTCTCTGATCGTTCTCATGCTGAGAATCATTTCACCCTGCTGGAGCGTGCCGAGTCCAGATGTTCTTTGCATTAAAAATGACCCGTACAAAAACGGCTGGCTGACTGCTGACAGCCGGCTGGCTGACTTCCTGGCGCCCCTTGCCATGACGCCGATTTTGCCGTGTTCCCTCGTCAGCAATGTCACGATTTTATTCGTCTCCCCGTAGTCATTCGTACGGAGCACGATTCCTTCACATTTAGTCAGCATTTCCGCACCTTCCAACAACGGGAGGGGCCAAGAGGTTTACAAAATTGGAAAATCAATTCGGGCTAGCTCATCTTCCGGTTCTTCGGGTCTTTCCAGGTTCTCTTTTTCCAGTTCTTTAAAAAGAAGGTACGTATCAACACTTCCTGTTTGAGAAAATACGTTCCAGGTAAAATTCAACACAAAAAACCCACCTTTCATCATTAAACTAGCTTTGCAATCCAAATTCTTACCCTTATCTTGACCTGATGTCCTCCTTTTCATGTTAAACAAATTTTGCTAACGAATCCCTGCTTCTGTGAGGTAATCTCACACCTCAGGCATGCGCCTTAGATGAATTAATATTCATCCTCTTTGAAGCCGAAATCACGCAGCTGAGACATTTTATTCCGCCAGTCCTTCTGCACCTTCACCCATAATTCCAGGTAAACGCGTGAGCCCAAAAGAGCTTCAATATCAGCCCGCGCTCTTTTGCCGACTTCTTTCAGAAGCGCTCCTTTTTTGCCGATGACGATGCCTTTTTGAGAATCCCGCTCGACCACAATGGTGGCGGCGACATGGATGGAGCCGTTTTCCTGCCCTTTAATGGACTCGATAGCGACAGCGATGCTGTGCGGCACTTCTTCCCTTGTCAGATGGAGCACCTTTTCCCTGATCAGTTCAGAAATAATGAACCGCTCGGGATGGTCAGTCACCTGATCGCTCGGATAGAACTGAGGCCCTTCCGGTAAATACGCTTCAATCTGCGCGAGAAGGGTTTCGACATTGTTCCCTTCCAAAGCTGAGATCGGCACGATTTCCTTAAACGGATAGCGCGTACGGTACTCATCAATTAAAAGAAGCAGCTGGTCAGGGTGGATCTTATCAATTTTGTTTACGATCAGAAAGACCGGCGTGGACGTCTGTCCGAGCTTTTCAATGATAAACTCGTCGCCTTTTCCGTACCCTTCTTCGGCGTTAATCATAAATAACACCAAGTCAACTTCTTTCAGCGTATTCTGCGCCACTTTCATCATAAAGTCGCCAAGCTTGTGCTTTGGTTTGTGAATGCCCGGTGTATCAATAAAAATGGTCTGCGACGTGCCGGTTGTCAGCACCCCTTGGACTTTATTTCTTGTCGTCTGGGGTTTGTCGCTCATGATGGCGATCTTTTGACCGATGACCCTGTTTAAAAAGGTAGACTTTCCTACATTCGGCCTTCCGATGATAGATACAAATCCTGATTTAAAGCTTTCGTTCGTCATGTAAATCCTCCGATGAAAATGCGCCCGGCAATAATTCTTCCGCAGTCATTTCTTTTATTTGTCCTTGTAAGTTGGTCAGAATAACAAGCATATCCTTTGAGCACAGCTCGGAAATTACTTGTCTGCAGGCTCCGCACGGCGAAACCGGTCCCGGAGTATCCGCAGCCACGGCGAGCATCGTAAATTCCGTATCCCCCTCGGAAACAGCTTTGAATATCGCCGTGCGTTCAGCACAGTTGCACATGCTGTATGCCGCATTTTCAATGTTGCAGCCTCTGTACACTTTTCCGTCTTTGGTAAGAAGAGCGGCTCCCACTCTGAAATTTGAATACGGCACATACGCTGTGTCCCGCGCTTTTAATGCTTCTGCAATCAATTCTTGTCTGTTCATGTGTACTTAATTCCTCTCTTACCTTTATCCTGTATGATACCGCTGTCACTTTTATTTTACATAATTATGATTGGTTTTTCACGCCCATTTTTGGCAATGTAAAATAATTGTAAGAATCTTCTGCTAACATATCTTCGGCAAGAAGATGAGTAAACCAATGATACACGATATCACGGCAAAGACGCAAACGGCTCCGGCGGCCGCGTCCTTTGCCGCTTTTGCGAGCGGGTGATACTGATCGGTAACTAAATCCACAACATGCTCTATCGCCGTATTTAAAAGCTCCAAAGCAAGCATCCCTCCGATCAGCACCAAAACAACGGCCCATTCGGCTGTGCTCAGCCCGGTGAGAAAACCGCAAAGAATAACGGCGCAGGCCGCGATGATATGAAATTGAAAATTACGCTCTGACCGCGCCGTTTTCCAGATTCCCCTCCATGCATGGACAAAGCTTTTCAGGAACCTGCTCCACTCGTTTTTATGATCTCGTGAGTCCATACTCATCCAGCAAATCCTTTTGCTTTGAAAACATTTCTTCCTCTTCTTCTTTTGTCATGTGATCATAGCCAAGCAAATGCAAAAAGCCGTGGACAGCCAGAAAACCGAGCTCTCTCATAAACGAATGGCCGTACTCTTCCGCCTGCTCTTTCGTTCTGTCTGCGCTGATGATAATATCTCCTAAAACAGGCGGCATGTCGGCGCCTACGATTTCAACCTCGTCCTCGCCTTCTTCTTCAAGCGCAAACGAAATGACGTCAGTCGGAGTGTCTTTTCCCCGGTAGTCTCTGTTGATTTCTCTGATTTCTTCATTTGTCACAATCGTGACCGATACTTCAGCCTGATCCTGAACGCCTTCTTTTTCCGCCGCGAATTGGAGCAGCTTCTCCACTTCTTGGAGCGCATCAGCTGAGACGCTGTTCGTTTCATCAACAATATCTATGAGTAAACCCATTTATTTCACCTTCTTCGTAGCCTCCGGATATTCAATCCGGGAGTGGAAAATTCCTTTTAACGTCGCACATAGTGTTTTTGCGATCGTATCCAGTTCTCGGAACGTGAGATCACATTCTGAGAATTGTCCGTCCTGAAGCTTATCGGATATAATTCCCCGCACCAGTTTTTCGATCCGCTCGGGATTGGGATTATGCATGGAACGGACGGCGGCTTCAACGCTGTCGGCCACTGAGATAATAGCCGCTTCTTTCGATTGCGGCTTCGGCCCCGGGTAGCGGAACTCTTTCTCTGTAATCTGGTCGCCCTTTTCTTTCGCTTTATAATAAAAGAATTTCAAAAGGGACGTTCCGTGATGCTGCTCCGCGATATCCACAAGCTCTTTCGGAAACTTATAGCTTCTGAGCATATTCGCACCGTCTGTCGTATGTGCGATAATGATATTTTTGCTGAGCTGCGGAGACAGCTTGTCATGCGGATTATCCATATTCATCTGATTTTCAATAAAATATTGCGGACGTTTCGTTTTGCCGAGATCGTGATAATACGCTCCGACCCGTGCTAAAAGACCGTTTGCCCCTACGGCTTCACAAGCCGCTTCCGACAGATTTGCCACCATGACGCTGTGATGATATGTACCGGGTGTTTCCGTTAAAATCTTTCGAAGCAGGGGATGATTCGGATTAGACAGTTCAATCAGCCTCATCGTTGAAAGAATGCCGAATCCCGTCTCAAAAAACGGCATCAGACCGATAATCAGAACGGATGAAGCAAGTCCCGAGACGACCCCCATCAGCATCAGCGTTCCGATTTCAACCGGTGACAGCGCCGTATTTTGTATTAATAAAAGCGACAGCACGATAATCATATTAATAAATGAGACGAACAGTCCCGCCTGCAATATTTTTGATCTCGCATTATGTTTTCCCAGAAACAGAATGCCTGAAATGCTGCTGATTAAATAGTAAATGCCGATGACGTAATTAAATGTTCCCGTCACACCCTGATTAAACATCATACTGCCGCAGATCGCCAGAATGATGCTTCCTAAAATGGCGAGCCTTTCATTGAGCAGCAGCCTGATTAAAATCGCGCCGGCGACGATCGGCACAAGATAGCCGATATTGGTGTATTCAATCTTCTGAAAGAGACTGACGACTTCCATAATGACGAGAATAAGCGTTGTAATGATAGAAAACAGCAAAAGAGATTTATTTTTCAGCTTAAGCTCCTGCTGCTGTTTCTCAAAATAGTAGACAAGCGTGGCAATAAACAGCCCGATCATCAGAAGGAGACCGCTGATCGGTTTTAACAGGTTGGAATTATTCAAAAGCCCCGTCAGTTCGAGCTTCCTGTATACTTCCCGGTCGATCAGATCATTCTCTTCCACGAGAACCTGTCCTTGTTTGATCTGTACCGGCTGGACGCTGTCTGACGCTTCCTGGCGTTTTTCATCCGTCGCTTTCGGATCAAATACATAATTCGGGATGACTGCGTATTTTCCGATTTCAGTCGCAGCCGCTAAATATTTTGACGGCACAGAAGCGCTTTTCAGCTCTTTTGCGACCTTATCCTTCGCTTCGGCAAGCTTTTCAGAAGGAATTTCACTGCTCATCACCGTATTCACCGCGGTAATGACGGAATCCCTCACAAATGAGAAATCTTCATTGTTTGCATGGAGAAGCGATTTAATGGCATCTTCCGAGACGGATTCATTGACATCCTGTGTCAGCTTGTTTTTCACCGATTTTACCAGTGATTTTTCCGAAGGTGACTTTTTGTCTTTTTCCGCATCTTTTTTCACTTCGCCGATGCTGTCAAAAATGGAAGTAATCAGGTCAAGCCGGTTGTCGGTATAGCCTTTTTTCAGAGTGTATTGATCTTCCACCGCATCTTCGGCCGCCTGCTTTTTCGATTCCGTCGCCTGCTGATCTTCCACTGTGGCGGGCGCGTAAATCGTCTTATCACTGACTGCAAACAAATCCAAATTAAGTGATTCAGGTTTTACATGAATAAAGAGCAAACCAAACATGATCGCTGAAAGCAGCAGGTACAGCAGCACATGGGCTGAGCGGGCATGTCTGAAACTGCGGAACCGTTCTCGGGCGCTTTTGCCCTTTCCCTTCTTTTTCAAAACAAGAACCTCCTCCCTGAAACATCAGGAACACATCATATAAAAATGACCCGATAACGGGAGATCGGGTCATTTTTGCATTACTTTTGCTTATCATAAGCTTCAATAATTTTTGCAACAAGCGGATGCCTGACCACATCTGTCTGGTCAAGTTCAATCACGGAGATGCCGTTTACGTCCTTCAGCATGTCCTTCGCTACTGCAAGTCCCGATGTGACGCCTTTCGGCAGGTCAATTTGGCTTACGTCGCCCGTAATGATCATTTTAGAGCCAAAACCCAATCTCGTCAAAAACATTTTCATTTGAGCGGGAGTGGTATTCTGGGCTTCATCAAGAATCACATACGCGTCGTCAAGCGTCCGCCCTCTCATATAGGCAAGCGGGGCGATTTCGATAACCCCTCTTTCCATAAGACGCTCCGTATGGTCGCTTCCGAGCACATCATGGAGCGCGTCATACAGCGGGCGCAGATAAGGATCTACTTTTTCCTTTAAATCTCCGGGCAGAAAGCCGAGGCTCTCGCCGGCTTCCACAGCGGGTCTTGTTAAAATGATTTTTTTAATGTGGCCGTTTTTTAAAGCGTGCACCGCTTTTACGACCGCCAAATAAGTTTTGCCGGTTCCCGCCGGCCCGATGCCGAACACCATGTCGTTTTTCTTCATCGCCGCCACATATTCTCTTTGGCCGATGGTTTTGACACGGATCGGTTTGCCTTTTGCCGTTTTCGTTATTTCCTCTTCATACATGCTTTCAAAATAGTCCAGTTCATCTTTTTTTGCCATTTTCACGGCATACAGCACATCACGTTCCGAAATCTCGATCCCCTTGCGAATTAAAGTAAGGAGCGAGCCCAATAATCTGTCAGCGATCTCAAATGTTTCATCATTCCCGGAAACGTAAATGGTTTCACCGCGTGTGATGAGGCTAATGCCCAGATCCTTCTCCATTAAATGTAAAAAAGCATCTTGGCTGCCGAACAAAGAAAGTGCTTCGTCCGGGCTTTTCAGTTTGTGATTAATCGCAAGTAAATGTTCTGCCATTCTTTAGTCTCCCTGAACAATAGGTGTGGTTTGAACGATATCTTCTATAACTTGGTAGAGAATAATCAACTTTACTTTACCATTCTCAACGGATTGGTGCAAAACTTTTTCACTTTCCACCTCTCCGCTGCCGTTTAATCGCTTTTCTACATCTTGTCTTCCCATTTTGATACCGGCCTGAACCGCTTCGCCTTTCGTATAAGTCCGCACGGATGTTTCACTTTCTCTTGTCTGTTCTTGAACGTAAGAAACCGGAAGCTTCATCCCCAGAAATTGAAACGGATGCTTTTCTTCCTCTGTTTTCGGATGTTTCAGCGGCTTCTCATTAAATTCAAAGCCCCAAAAAGGCACGCCCCATGATCCGAAAGACAGCTTGTGCTTCGTCCTTACTTTACCCGTATATAGCGTAAATGATGTTTCAAGAGGCACGGTTACTTCTGACTTGTACCATGTTTCTCCGTAAATTTCCGCTTTTGAGGCGACTTTCCGGTCTTCATTTCCGATCAGTCCTGAGACGAGGAGCTGTCCTTTGTCAACATGATCGTTCACAAAAGCCATCGGCTGCCCCTTTTGCACGAACATCCTTTTGATGACCGCCTTCTTTTTGGCAACGATATGGCGGGGGCTCACGTACTTTTCTTTTGTCGGTTCGTTTTTTTCGACCACTTTCATATGAAGGGCTGTCCCGTTCAATTCCACACCGACCCACGTAATATTATCGATACCGTTTGTTAATGATTTTTGAATTTTCTCCGGCGTCATCATTAAAAATTGCAAACGGCCTTTTTTCACACCGATTTCTTCAAGGTGCTTTACCATCTGATGCTCGGTTTCGGGCTTGGCCCCTTTAATATCAATTTCCCAAATCATGTTGGACAAAAGAAACAATATAACAAAAAATATCACAAATCCCGCAGTGAAGCCCAGGTTTAATTTTGATTTGAGAAGCAGAAAGGGAAGACCCTTTCTTTTTGTAAAGCTTGCTTTGCATTCATGTTTTCTGATGACTCTTCTGAAAGCATGTACATCCTGAAGCTGAATCATCAGCAGGACACAGTCTTGCTTTTTTTTCACCGCAAAGATGGCGATTCCGTTTCTCGTGCATTCATTCAGCAGCCGTTCAATCCCTTTTCCTTTGACTTCTACTTGGACTTTACCCGAAAAAAATGACAGCCATTTGTTTTTCACATTATTTCCCCCCGGCTTTATGAATCGACATATCGTACGTGATCTATCGTGCCTTCCAAAAGAATTTCCTCAGGAAGGATTGCCTTAATGACCAAGTTTTTTCCTGATATGATACATTGCCCCTGCTTGAGCATCAGCCTGACTTCTTCTTCGCTGAACAGCAGGAGGCCTCTGTGATTCTCTATGTAGATATGAAGTCTGCCGACCATCGTAATACGAGGCAGATCCATCATAACGTCCGGGGGAATTTCCAATGCTCTTGTCAGCCATGCCTTTACACGATTCTTTCTTTGCCCCATAAAAAAAGAACCCCCTTTCATCTCATATGTATGATTTGAAAAGGGGTTCTAACACTTTATTTTTTACCGATGTTCCGCATGGTCCGGTGCGGTTTTTTTGCACGGGGCGGACCCAAAACCTCACTGAATATAATGCCTTGGACCGCAGTTTCTTTATTTATTTTGAGGGCTGATTTCTTCAGAGACGCGTTTCGTGCGCGTGCGGATGTCAGCTTATGTTCAAGCCCGTTAAACATCTGCTCCGTCTCCGCTAGGCGCTTTTCAGCTTCCCTTCTTTTTTGCTCAAAAGGGTTCTCTTTTGAAACGGCAGGCAATTCTTCCGCTTCCGGCTTATGCTCTTTCTGCGGCTGTTTTTGATCCTGCTTTTTTGCCTGATTTCCGGGACGTGTACCCGGCGGACGTTTTTCATCTTTGTTTTTCTTGCCGAATATTGCCGATATAATGCCGATGACGGCGGCAATGACGAGCGGATTTGTCAGAATCTCGTGCATATAGCGGCTCCCTCCTTAATAGAGAGGTTATTGTTGGTCTTCATCTTGCTGGTCATTCGTCAGCTTGCCGATAGAATCCCTCATGTCCGTATCCGCGTCGATATTTTTTATGTTCATATAGTCCATGACGCCGATGTTTCCTTCACGCAACGCTTCTGCCATCGCAAGCGGCACTTCGGCTTCTGCTTCCACGACTTTTGCACGCATTTCTTCTACGCGAGCGCGCATTTCCTGCTCTTGGGCGACCGCCATGGCGCGGCGCTCTTCGGCTTTGGCCTGCGCAATGTTTTTGTCTGCTTCTGCCTGATCCGTCTGAAGAATCGCTCCGATGTTTTTGCCGATATCAACGTCGGCGATGTCAATCGAAAGAATTTCAAATGCGGTGCCTGAATCCAGCCCTTTGCCAAGTACGGTCTGCGAAATCATATCAGGATTTTCAAGCACTTTTTTATGATTGTGTGAAGAACCGATTGTCGAGACAATCCCTTCTCCGACACGGGCGACAACCGTCTCTTCTCCCGCTCCTCCGACAAGGCGCTCAATATTGGCTCTTACCGTGATTCTGGCTTTTGCTTTTACTTCAATTCCGTCCATGGCGACACCCGCGATAAACGGTGTTTCAATGACCTTCGGATTGACGCTCATCTGTACGGCTTCCAATACGTCACGCCCAGCCAGGTCAATGGCTGCGCAGCGTTCAAATGTCAGTTCAATATTGGCACGCTGTGCCGCAATCAGGGCATTGACCACCCTGTCGACATTACCTCCGGCCAGATAATGGCTTTCGAGCTGATTTGTTGTTGCGGATAGGCCGGCTTTATGCGCTTTAATTAACGGATTGACAACGCGGCTTGGTATGACGCGCCGCAGCCTCATCCCGACCAAAGTGAAAATGCTGATTCTGACTCCTGCCGCAAGCGCCGAAATCCATAGCATCACCGGTACAAAGGTGAAGAATATGGCTAACACAATAATGGCAGCAGCAACTAATGCTAAAATCGCCAAACTTGACAGTTCCATCTAATTCCTCCTCAAGGTTATCATCTATATTTCTCTCACGACAATGCGTGAGCCTTCCGCTTTCACTACTTTCACCTGTCTGTCTTTTTCAGTGAATGATCCTTCCGAGACGACATCCAGACGTTCATCATCAATAATGACGGTGCCTGACGGTCTGAGGGCTGTAGCGGTAACGCCGACTTTTCCCAACAGCTCCGTCCGGTTCTGATTTGAAACATAACCGCTCTCCGTGCTTGTTGAATCAGTTAATATTAATTTTTTAAAGAATTTCATTCGTTTCCCCAACACCCTTGTTAATATGATAAAGGCTGTAATAGATACAGCAAAGGCGATCAAGAGAGAAACCGCCATTACAGTAAAGCTGCCCGCAGCGAGAAAGAGGCTCGCTATGACGCCTGCAATACCGATAAGACCGATTATGCCTCCGGGCAGAAATATCTCTAAAAGGATAAAAACCAAGCCCGCGCAAAATAAGAATACGCTGTCATAGCCGGCGAATCCGGCAGCGATATGCCCGGTAAAAAACAGCAGCATGGCCGTCAGTCCGACAGCACCCGGTATCCCGAGGCCCGGCGAGAACAATTCAATGGTCAAACCAAGCAAAGCAAGCGTTAATAAGACGGGGACAACAAACGGATTTGTCAGCCATCTGCCCAGTTTGCCGACGAAACCTTCTTTTGCATGGTGAACATCCGCTTTGTCAAAACCGAGCTTTGTATATAAAGCATCAAGGTCTGAAACCGTGCCCTCCGAATATCCGACTTCCTTGGCTTTTTCAGCTGTCAGTGTCAGCAGTTTTCCCTTTGGGGCGCCCGCTTCCTTTGCGTTGATGGCGGGGTCAGCCATGGCCAGCGCATATTTCGGATTTCGGTTGTTTTTAACCGCTGCGTCCTCCATTTCTGCATGCCACAGTGATTGAGCCTTTTTGTCCGCCGCGTTTCCTTTTCCGTCGATGATGGCTGCGGCACCCATTTTTCCGCCCGGCGCCATATAGATTTCATCTGCCTGAAGCGCTATATACGCTCCGGCAGAAAGCGCCCGTTTATTAACGTAAGCGGTAACAGGCACATCCGCGCGGCCGATGATATCCGCAATATCCAAGGCTGATTGAACGGCGCCTCCCGGTGTATTGATGTCAAGAATAATGTGTGACGCGCCGGACTCCTTCGCTTCTTTGAAAGAACGCGATAAAAACGAGGCGAGCCCCTGTTCGACATTTTTCTCAACCGGGATGACATAAACCGATGGGTGATCAGCTTTCGCGTTCAATTGAACCCCTAATAAAGATAATACAAATAAGCCCAATAGAGCAACAGCAATTCCGTTTTTTTTTCGGAACAAGGCAAATATACCCTCCTTCCCGTTTCGTTCTTCTTTATATACGTAACAAATGTACTTTAGTTTCATTTTTTTATGTATAAAAAAAGACATCTCTCTAGGAAAGATGTCTTTTTTCTCGTCAATTAAGATAATTGACTGCTGACAAGTCTGTTAATTACGCTGCCGTCAGCTTTACCTTTTACTTTAGGCATAATAGCACTCATCACTTTGCCCATGTCCGCTTTGGAGCTCGCACCGACTTCAGCGATGGTTTCATTTACAATTGTCTGCAGCTCTTCTTCAGAAAGCTGCTTCGGTAAATAAACTTCTAAAATGTCCAGCTCTTTTTGAACTTTATCTACTAAATCTAAACGATTAGCGTTTGAAAATTCATGGAGGGAGTCTTTACGTTGCTTAAGTTCACGAGATAGGACAGTAAGTTCCTCATCCTCGGTCAAACTGTCTTTCTTAAGCTTAATTGCTTCGTTTTGAAGTGAAGCTTTCACCATTCGAACGACAGTCAGTTTGTCTTTCTCACGGCTTTTCATATACAGCTTCATATCTTGGTTAAGTCGCTCAAGAAGACTCATAAATCCACCCTCTTTTAGAATTTGCGTTTTCTAGCAGCTTCTGACTTTTTCTTGCGCTTTACGCTAGGTTTTTCATAAAATTCGCGCTTTCTTGCTTCTTGCAAAGTACCTGTCTTTGATACACTGCGTTTGAAGCGACGAAGAGCATCTTCAAGCGATTCGTTTTTTCTAACGACCGTTTTTGACATTCTCTTTCCCTCCCTCCGAATACACCAATCGACTACCTTTAAAAAGATACATATATAAACATGTACTTTGACATTATAATATAAGCCATCAGTCAGGTCAACTAAGCGAGCTCACTTTTCCGTCATGAATAAGGCTGCTTGTCTATATAATGATGGAAAGGGGTGTTTCGTTTGATGATACTGATTCTCTTTACCGCACTTATCCTGATTTTTTTACTCGGAATGAGCCTGCTCAGGCAGGGGCTGATCGCATTAACGTATTCAAAAATTGAGAAGAGCCTGCTCTTATTTACCGACCACCCTTTGAAAGCTTTTCTCATAAGCATCGTATTCACTGGTTTTCTTCAGAGCAGCTCAGCCTTCATGGTCATTGTCATCGGCTTTGTCAGCGCAGGCGCTTTATCTTTTAAACGGACCATTCCGATGATTCTCGGCACGAATGTCGGCTCCACGTTTACGACGGAGTTTTTAGCCATAAAGATGGATGTGCTCATTTGGGTGCTTTTTATCGGAGGCCTTGTGTTTATCCTCATCCGTAAATATCCGTTCAGGCAGATCGGCATAAGCTTCCTCGGTCTCGGCATCATCTTTTTTTGCATCACATGCTTCAGCCGGCTCGCCGTTCCGCTGACAGAAATGAAGGCGGGGGCGGAGGTTTTGCGCCATGTGAATGATTCGAGCTGGTCCGCTCTTTTTATCGGTATGATATTGACGGCAATCATTCATTCAAGCTCCGTCTGCATCGGCATTTTGATGAGTTTTATGAACGAAGGGGTGATCGGCATTGAACAAGCGGTCAGCGTCGTTCTGGGATCTAATATCGGGACATGCGTCACGGCCGTCATGGCTGCTGTTTCAGGCGGTTATGCCGCCAGACAGACCGCCGGTGCTCACGTTGTGTTTAATATTCTCGGCGTGCTGCTCGTATTTCCCTTCCTGTCCGCATCAGCAGGTTTTACGGAGCGCCTGTCTGATGATCCCGCGCAGATGATTGCGCATTTCAGCCTGTTATTTAACGTAGTCACCGCCCTATTGTTTCTGCCGTTCACACATTTGTTTTACCGGCTGATTGACAGGCTGATTCCTCCGAAACCGTAAAAAAACCGATGCGGGAAGGCACCGGTTTTTTTATCTGTTATGAAGACATGCGCATGTTCCGGGTCATTTCATCCTCAACGACACGGACGAATTGTCCTTCGTTATACGGATAGCCCGCTTTTTGAATTTTGACTTTGACAAGTTTGCCGATTACATCCTCCGTGCCTTTGAAGACGACTTTCATGTAATTGTCCGTATAGCCGACGAACATGCCGTCTTCATCAGACTCTTTAAACGCCTCTTCCGGAATGATTTCCAGAACCTCTCCTTCATAATCGGAGGCGTATTCTTTTGCAAGCTGGTCAGACAGCGCGATCAGCTTATGCACCCGTTCGTTTTTCACGTTCTCGTCAACCTGGTCTTCCATTCTGGCCGCAGGTGTTCCGGTGCGTTTGCTGTAAGGGAATACGTGAAGCTCTGAAAACTTATGTTCTTTAATGAACCGGTATGTTTCCATAAATTCTTCTTCCGTTTCACCCGGGAAACCGACGATGACATCAGATGTAACGGCCAGACCAGGCAGCGCTTCTTTCAGCTTATTTAAACGGTCCGCGAAAAATTCCATCGTATATTTGCGTCTCATCCGTTTCAGAACGGTGTTTGATCCTGACTGAATCGGGATATGAAGGTGACGGACGATTTTATCAGACGCATCCAGCACTTCAATCACTTCATCAGTGATTTGGCTTGCTTCAATAGATGAAATTCTGATCCGCTTCAGTCCTTCTACACGTGTATCAAGCTCGCGGAGAAGCTTGGCGAAATTATAATCTTTCATATCTTCGCCGTAGCCGCCCGTATGAATCCCCGTCAGGACGATTTCTTTATAGCCGGCATCCACCAGCTGCTGCGCCTGTTTAATGACTTCTTCCGGATCGCGGGAACGAAGCAGGCCGCGCGCCCAAGGGATAATGCAGAACGTACAGAAGTTGTTGCAGCCCTCTTGGATTTTTAACGACGCTCTTGTGCGGTCAGTAAAAGCGGGAACATCCAGCTCTTCAAACACGCGTGCTTTCATAATATTGCCGACGCCGTTGATCGGCTGGCGCTCTTCCCTGTACTGCTCAATGTAACCGAGCATTTTTTCACGATCCTGCGTGCCGACGACGATGTCAACACCCGGGATGGCCATAATTTCTGCCGGAGAGGTTTGCGCATAGCACCCTGTTACGCAGATGACGCCGTCAGGATTTTGGCGGATCGCCCGTCTGATGACTTGACGGCTTTTTTTATCTCCCGTGTTTGTTACCGTACATGTATTAATGACATATACATCTGCTGTCTGTTCGAATTCTTTTCGTTCATAACCCGCATCTTTAAACAGCTGCCAGATTGCTTCTGTTTCATAATGGTTGACCTTGCAGCCAAGGGTATGAAAAGCAACAGTTGCCATTACTGATCACCTCTTAATAACTCTGTATGATAGGAAACTGCGCTTAACGCGTAAAGAGGCGCAGTTTCAGTCCGTAAAATTCTCGGTCCGAGGCCGCATAAGACGGCGCCTTTTTCTGAAAGCTGATGAACTTCAGACTCAGTCAGACCGCCTTCAGGGCCGAATACGATTAAAAGAGACGAACCTTGCGGAAGGCTTTTGAGCTCCGCGGCGAAAGCGCCCGTTTCTCCCTGCTTTGATGACTCCTCGTATGCAACGACACATTTATCGACATTCTCCGCCATTTCAAGCAGCTGCCGGAACGTATGAACGGTTTTCACTTCGGGAATTTCATTGCGGTACGATTGCTCCGCCGCTTCCTTCGCGATTTTCGCCCATCTCTCCCGTTTTTTCTTTGCCTTTTTATCGTCAAGCTTAACGACGGATCTGGCGCCTTGAAAAGGGATGAACATACTTGCCCCCAGCTCGGTCCCTTTTTGGATAATCCATTCAAGCTTATCACCTTTCGGAAGGCCGCTTGCGATCCTGATCTTCAAAGGCAGTTCACGGTTTTCACCCGTCCACTCAGCAATGCTGCATGATATATGATCTTTAGAAACCTCTTTAAGCAGGCATAACGCTTCATGGCCGTCTTTCGAACAGCAGATAATCCGGTCTCCCGCACTCATTCTCATGACGTTCGCTATATGGTGGACGTCTTCCCCCGTGATTTGAAAATCAGGAGTTTCGTCCATCTCCTGCTTCGTGAGCTCGATAAAATATCGTTGCATACGCTGTGACACCTACTAACTGTTATTTTTTCGCGATGATGCTGACCCAATCTTCCATAGACAGAATTTCTATGATGGTAAAGCCGGCTTTTTCCAACGCTTCTTTTACTTCCTGTTTTTTCTGGCCGATAATGCCTGAAGTAATAAAATGGCCTCCGTCTTTGAGCAGGTCGTACGCCTGTGATGTAAAGCGGAGAATCACTTCCGCCAAAATATTTGCGACAATGACATCATGTTCGCCCGTGATGCCGTCTAACAAATTGTTCTGCTTCACTTCGGCCGTATCACTCACTTTGTTCAATTTCAGATTCAGACGCGCGCTTTCAACAGCGACCGGATCAAGGTCATACGCATGAACCGATTCGGCCTCAAGCATGGCGGCCGCGATGCTTAAAATTCCTGAACCGGTGCCGACATCAATGATACGGTCGCCTTTTTGAACGATACGCTCAAGCGCCTGAATGCATAAAACCGTTGTCGGATGCGTTCCCGTACCGAATGCCATACCCGGGTCCATTTCGATAATCAGTTCATCAGTATGAACAGGTGTATACGTTTCCCATGTGGGAACGATCGTGAACTTTTCAGAAATTTTCACAGGATGATAATACTTTTTCCAAGCTGTCGCCCATTCTTCTTCATTAACTTCAGAAATGGTGATTTTGTTTCTGCCCAAATCAATGTCGTACAAAAGCAGATTGTTAATCGTCTCTTTAATGCCGTCCACCGTTTCGCCGAGGAAACTGTTGATCGGCAGATACGCTTTGACAATGACACCCTCATCGGGGTAATCATTGGGGTCGAGCTGGTAGATTTCCCCGTAAACATTCTCACGCTCTTTCATTAAATCAAGCGGATCTTCGATGACAACCCCGCTCGCACCAGCTTCATGCAAAATATTTGAGATGGGTTCGACCGCTTCATGTGTTGTGTGAATGCTGATTTCGGACCATTTCAAAACTACCAACTCCTATCCAATCATTACTCGCCTTTAAATGCGCGTTTTACTTTGTCAAAGAAACTCATTTCTTGTTCATCCGGCAGGTTTCCGCTGACTTCAGCGAACTCGCGGATGATGTCTTTTTGTTTATCTGTCAGATTCGTCGGTGTGACGACGCGGACGACAATGTGCTGGTCGCCTTGTCCGTAGCCCCGGACGTTCTGAACGCCTTTGCCTCTTAATCTGAATTTCGTGCCGGTTTGTGTGCCGGCAGGTATTTTCAATTTCACTTTTCCGTGAAGCGTCGGCACTTCCACTTCGTCTCCGAGTGCCGCTTGGGCAAACGTTAACGGCATTTCGCAATAAATATCGTCTCCGTCGCGCTCAAAGAACTCGTGGGCGCGCACATGGAATACGACAAACAGATCTCCCGCCGGCCCTCCGTTTACGCCCGGTTCACCTTGGCCCGGAACGCGCAGCTGCTGTCCGTCATCCACACCGGCAGGAATCGTGACATTGATTTTTTTCCGTTTTTTCACTTTGCCCGTGCCGCCGCAGTCAGAACACTTGTTTTTGATGATTTTTCCTGTTCCTTCACAGTGGTGGCAGACTCTTCGGTTAACCACTTTGCCAAACGGCGTGTTCTGTTCGACGTTCAGCTGGCCTGAACCTCCGCAGTGCGAGCACGTATCCGGCTTTGTTCCCGGCTTCGCGCCAGACCCTTTACATGTTTCGCAATTCTCTTCGCGCGGAATTTCAATGATCGTTTCTTTTCCGAAAGCCGCGTCTTCAAATGACAGGGTCATTGTATACTGCAGATCCGCGCCTTGCCGCGGCGCATTCGGGTCACGGCGTCTCGTGCCGCCTCCGAAGATGCTTGAGAAGATGTCATCGAAACCGAAGCCGCCGAAGTCTCCGCCGCCTCCGAAACCGCCGCCGAATCCCTGGTTAGGGTCTGTATGGCCGAATTGGTCATATTGAGCGCGTTTTTGGTCGTCTGAGAGCGCTTCGTACGCTTCTTTTACCTCTTTGAATTTTTCATCTGCTCCGGATTCTTTATTGATATCAGGATGATATTTTTTTGAAAGCTTCCGATAGGCTTTTTTGATTTCATCCTTTGAAGCGCTCTTACTTACCCCAAGCACTTCATAGTAATCACGCTTACTCATCTCGCTTCACTCTCCCGAATTTCTCACATAAATTAGATTGTATCATTTTGAATTATGTTTTTTCAATTCCTTTTATCCCGGGCAAGAAAAAAAGTCAAAGCCAAGAGATGCCTGACTTTGACTTTCTGTCTGTTGAATCAGAATATGCTGTGTGTTCTTCCGCCTATAGCCATGCGGGAAAGAACTTATTTTTTCGTTTCGTCGTCTTTTACTTCTTCGTATTCCGCATCGACAACGTTGTCGTCCGCTTTTTTGCCTTCAGCGTTTGCTCCGCCTTCAGCCTGCTGCGCTTTTGCAGCTTCTTCATAAAGCTTCATAGAAAGCTCTTGAACGATTGTTTGAAGCTCATCTTTTTTCGCTTTGATGTCTTCAATTTCGTTTTTCTCGATAGCGGCTTTCAGCGCGTCTTTCGCGTCGTTTGCTTTTTTCACTTGCTCTTCGTCCACTTTGCCTTCCAGATCTTTTAATGTTTTTTCCGTTTGGAACACAAGCTGGTCAGCTTCGTTGCGGACTTCGATTTCTTCTTTTCTCTTCGCATCAGCGTCAGCGTTTTCTTCCGCTTCTTTTACCATGCGTTCGATCTCATCATCAGAAAGACCTGAAGAAGATTTGATAGTAATGTTTTGTTCTTTTCCTGTGCCTAAGTCTTTCGCTCTTACGTTTACGATACCGTTTTTGTCAATATCGAAAGAAACTTCGATTTGCGGTACGCCGCGCGGTGCCGGCGGGATATCAGTAAGCTGGAAGCGGCCGAGCGTTTTGTTGTCGGCAGACATCGGGCGCTCACCTTGAAGCACGTGAATGTCAACAGCCGTTTGGTTGTCGGCAGCGGTTGAGAATACTTGAGACTTGCTCGTCGGAATTGTCGTGTTGCGGTCGATCAGTTTCGTGAACACGCCGCCCATTGTTTCAATACCGAGAGAAAGCGGTGTAACGTCAAGAAGAACAACGTCTTTTACGTCTCCCGTGATGACGCCGCCTTGAATCGCTGCACCCAGCGCTACAACTTCATCAGGGTTTACGCCTTTATGCGCTTCTTTACCCGTTTCTTTTTTGATTGCTTCCTGTACGGCAGGAATACGTGTTGATCCGCCGACAAGGATAACTTTGTCGATTTCGCTTGCAGAAAGATCCGCATCTTGAAGAGCCTGACGGACAGGAGCCATTGTGCGCTCAACAAGGTGAGCGGAAAGCTCTTCGAATTTAGCGCGGGTCAGGGTCAGCTCAAGGTGAAGCGGACCTGCTTCTCCCGCCGTGATAAACGGTAAAGAAATTTGTGTGGATGATACGCCGGAAAGATCTTTTTTCGCTTTCTCAGCCGCATCTTTCAAACGCTGAAGCGCCATTTTGTCTTTTGAAAGATCAATGCCGTTTTCTTTTTTGAATTCTGCTACGAGATGATCGATGATGACTTGGTCAAAGTCGTCCCCGCCAAGACGGTTGTCACCGGCAGTTGAACGGACTTCAAACACGCCGTCGCCAAGTTCAAGAACAGATACGTCAAACGTACCGCCGCCAAGGTCGTAAACAAGAATTGTTTGGTCTTCGTCCGTTTTATCAAGTCCGTATGCAAGCGCTGCTGCAGTCGGCTCGTTGATAATACGCTCTACTTCAAGACCGGCGATTTTACCGGCATCTTTTGTCGCTTGGCGCTCTGCATCGTTGAAGTATGCAGGAACCGTGATAACGGCTTTTGAAACTGTTTCGCCGAGGTAGCTTTCAGCATATGCTTTCAGATGCTGAAGGATAATAGCTGACACTTCTTGAGGCGTGTAGTCTTTTCCTTCGATTTCCACTTTATAGTCAGTACCCATATGGCGTTTAACAGACATGATTGTGTTAGGATTTGTGATTGATTGGCGTTTCGCCACTTCCCCTACTTGGCGCTCGCCGTTTTTAAATGCAACGACTGACGGAGTCGTACGGTTTCCTTCAGCGTTGGCGATGACTGTAGGCTCTCCGCCTTCAAGCACTGCCACACATGAGTTTGTCGTACCCAAGTCAATTCCGATTACTTTACTCACTTTGAATTACCTCCTGCTATGTAGTTATTGATTCACTTTTACCATTGAAGGACGGATGACGCGATCCTTCAGTTTGTAGCCTTTTTGCAGTTCTTCGATAACAATATTGCTGCCGAAGTTTTCATCTTCCACCTGCATGACGGCTTGGTGAAGGTTCGGATCAAATTCCTGACCGACAGCTTCGATGGCTTCAACGCCTTCTTTTTCAAGTGCGTCCATCAGCTGGCGGCGGACCATTTCCATACCTTGCAGCAAGCTTTTTGTCTGCTCGCTTTCAGCTTCTACCTGTAACGCCCGTTCAAAGTTGTCGAGAGCCGGAAGGATTTCCGTTACGACGTTTTGAGAACGGTATTTCTGAGCAGCTTCCATCTCAAGGCGGCTGCGTCGTTTATAGTTTTCAAAGTCTGCTTGAACACGCAAAAGCTTGTTTTCTTTTTCATCAAGCAAACCCTGCAATTCATCAATTTGGTGCTGAAGGGCTTCTTCCTGACCTGCCGTTTCTTCATGCTGCTCTTGTGAAGCCGCTTGTTCTGCCTGTTCTGTCACTTCTTCTTGTTCTGCTGCTTCAACCTGTTCTGCGGTTTGTTTTTCTTCTGACATTGTGTTCACCTCCCTCAAATGCTGTAAAAAGATGACTGAAAATGATTGCCAAAATTCCCTTATTCATCATACAAACTTGTGAATGCTTTTGACAAGTCCGAAGTCACATGCTGCAGCAGGCTGACGACTCTTGAATAATCCATGCGCGTCGGCCCGATAATCGCGATTGATCCGATCTGTTTCGTATCAACTGTATAAGTGGCCGTGATTAAGCTGCAGTTTTCCATTTCTTCGTAGTCGTTTTCTTTGCCGATTTTGATTGAAATCCCCGCTTTTGATGACTGAAACAGCTTCAGAACATCCTGCTCTTTTTCAATTAAAGATAAAAGCGAGCGGACCCTTTCAATATCATGGAACTCCGGCTGATTCAGCATGTTGATCTTTCCGCCGAAAAACAATTTCTCAACGTGGGCCGCCGGATGGAATGTGGAGCGGAGCGATTCAAGTATGCTGTCATAGTTGGCGATATGCTGCCTTAAATATGTGACAACCTCTTTAAAAATGCGCTCATTCAGTTCGTCCATCGGCACGCCCGCTAATCGATCGTTTAATATATTGACCAGTTTTTCAATATCGGCCAAATCCACTTTAGCCGGGAAATTGATGGTGCGGTTTTCGACATGCCCCGTGTTCGTGACGAGGATGGCGACCGCCTTATCCGGCTGGATCGGAACGATTTGAATCTGTTTAAGATAGTTCTCGCTCAGCGTCGGCCCGAGGACAATCGATGTGTAGTTTGTCAGATCGGACAAGATTTGCGCTGATTTTTGGACTGTTTTTTCCAGCTCGAAGATTTTTTCTTTAAATATCGAGTGAATTAAATCCAGATCGGTTTTTGTCAGCTTGACGGGTGACAGCAAATGATCGACATAATACCTGTACCCTTTTTCCGACGGAATCCGTCCTGAGGATGAATGGGTTTTTTCAATAAAGCCCAATTCCTCCAAGTCAGCCATCTCGTTTCTGATCGTTGCAGAGCTGAATGTAATCTCGTCTTTTTTTGAAAGAGTTCTTGATCCTACAGGCTGCGCTGATTGTATAAAATCATTAATAATCACTTGCAGGATCAACAGCTGACGATTTGTTAACATCATCATCACCCCTGTTAGCACTCAAGGTCAGCGAGTGCTAATTCTATATCAAAAGTAACAAACCAAAAGAAAAATGTCAATTATAACTCACCCAAAAAAGCGCCAAAAACCTCATTTCCTAATAATTTGCCCTCATGCGTTAATGCAACCGATTCTTCCGTGTCACAGATCAGGCCTTTTTCGGTTAAATCTTTGAGAACATCGGGAAACAGTTCGTCAACCGAGCGTCCGAATTTATCGAGGAAAGCTTGCTTTTGTACGCCGGACATTTTTCTGAGACCGAGGAACATTTCTTCTTCAATCTGCTCCTCACGTGTCACCTCGTGCGTGTCACGATAAGGCAGCCCCTTTTCTTCGATGAGCTGAATGTAATGTTTCACAGGCCCGGCGTTGACGGTGCGCGTGCCGCTGATATACCCGTGAGCGCCTGCGCCAAAACCGAAATACGCTTCATTGCTCCAATACGTCAGATTATGCTGCGACTCGTATCCGGGCTTTGCAAAGTTGCTGATTTCATATTGGCGGATGCCTGCTTCACTCATCTGCCTCATGACCGTTTCATACATCTCGGCCTCTTGTTCTTGCGCCGGGAGATGCAGGCGGCCTTTTTGCATTAAATTATAAAACACCGTTTTCGGCTCTACGATCAGCGAGTAAACGGAATAGTGCTCCGCACCAAGAGACAAAGCCGTTTTGACGGAATTGTCAAGATCGGCCAGCGTCTGACCCGGCAGGCCGAACATCAAATCGAGACTGATGTTGTCGAAGCCGAGAGCCCTCGCACGTTCAAAGGAAGTGAATACGTCCTTTTGTTTATGCACTCTGCCGATTTTTTGTAAAAGCTCATCTTCAAAGGTTTGAACACCGAAGCTCAGCCGGTTGACACCGGCATTTTTCATGATTTTTAATTTTTCCGGGGACAAATCATCCGGATTCGCTTCCGCGGCAAATTCTATGAGTCCGTCAGAAGGTTTCAGCACGCGGTGAATGGAATCCATCAATTTTTCCAGCTGGGCGGGTGAGAGCGATGTCGGCGTGCCTCCCCCGATAAAAATCGTGCGGAGATCGGGGCGTCCCGTCCGTTCTATTGTGTTTATCATTTCCTTTTCGAGTGAGTTTAAGTACTCATCGACAGGCTGGCTCTGAATAAAATATTTATTGAAATCGCAATAGTGGCAGATATGCTCACAAAACGGAATATGAATATAAGCTGATTTCATTTTGAAACACCTTCTTCTTTACAGAAAGAAGCCGCAGCGCGGGACTGCGGCGGCTTCCGTTATTTTTTCGGGCTGTCATCCATTTTAAGAACGGCCATAAACGCTTCCTGCGGCACTTCTACCGAGCCGACCTGCTTCATCCGGCGTTTTCCTTCTTTTTGTTTTTCAAGAAGCTTCCGTTTCCGCGAGATGTCTCCTCCGTAACATTTTGCAAGGACGTTTTTCCGCATGGCCTTAATGGTTGAGCGGGCCACGATTTTCTGTCCGATCGCTGCCTGTACGGGCACTTCGAATTGCTGGCGGGGAATCAATTCTTTCAATTTTTCGACGATGACTTTCCCGCGCTCGTATGCGTAATCGCGGTGCACGATAAACGACAGCGCATCAATTTTTTCTGCATTCAGCATAATATCCATTTTGACGAGTTTGGACGGTTTGTAGCCGATCAGCTCGTAATCGAAAGAGGCGTACCCTTTCGTGCTGGATTTCAGCTGATCAAAAAATTCATATACGATTTCCGCAAGAGGCATCTCATATACAATGCTGACCCGGTTGGCGTCTAAGTACTGCATATCGATAAAGTTGCCCCGTTTCCCCTGACAAAGCTCCATAACCGCTCCGACGTAATCGTTCGGAACCATCATCGTCGCTTTGACATAAGGTTCTTCCACCCGCTCTATTTTTTGCGGGTCAGGCATGTTTGACGGGTTATCCACGATGATCTTTTCGCCGTCCGTCATATAAACGTCATAAATAACGCTCGGCGCGGTCGTAATAAGGTCAATTTTAAATTCCCGTTCAATCCGCTCTTGAATGATTTCCATGTGAAGCATTCCTAAAAAACCGCAGCGGAAACCGAAGCCGAGGGCTTGTGACGTCTCCGCCTCGTATTGAAGAGATGAATCGTTCAATTCAAGTTTTTCCAGAGCTTCACGCAAATCATTATATTTGGCTGTGTCAATCGGATAAAGTCCGCAGTATACCATCGGATTGAGTTTGCGGTAGCCCGGAAGCGCTTCTGCCGCAGGCTTAACCGCGCTCGTGATCGTATCACCGACACGGGTGTCGCCGACGTTTTTGATTGCGGCTGTCAAATAGCCTACGTCACCGACTGTCAATTCGTCAGCCGGCTGCGCTTTCGGCGTAAAGACGCCGACTTCAATGACTTCAAACTCTTTTCCGGTTGCCATCATTTTAATTTTCTGGCCCGGTTTGACCGTTCCTTCTACGACTCTGATATACGCGACGACTCCGCGGTACGCGTCATAAAGCGAGTCAAAGATGAGCGCTTTCAGCGGAGCTTCCGGATCTCCCGCGGGAGCCGGCACTTTTTCTACGATCTGTTCTAAAATGTCTTCGATGCCGATGCCCGCTTTCGCTGAAGCGAGGACGGCGTCTGAAGCGTCAAGGCCGATAACGTCCTCAACCTCTTGACGCACACGTTCTGGCTCTGCGCTCGGAAGATCGATTTTATTAATGACAGGAAGAATCTCAAGATCATTATCAAGCGCCAGATAGACGTTCGCCAATGTCTGCGCTTCTATTCCCTGAGCCGCATCAACAACGAGAATCGCGCCTTCACAGGCAGCCAGGCTTCGCGAAACTTCATATGTAAAGTCGACGTGTCCGGGCGTGTCGATGAGATGGAATATATATTCTTCTCCGTCTTTTGCTTTGTATTTCAGCTGAACGGAATTTAATTTGATGGTAATTCCCCGTTCGCGTTCAAGGTCCATTGAATCAAGCAATTGTTCTTTCATTTCCCGCTGGGTGATCGCCGATGTTTTTTCTAAAATCCGATCCGCCAAGGTCGATTTGCCGTGGTCTATGTGGGCGATGATGGAGAAATTCCGGATTCTTGACTGCCTCTCTAAACGCTTTTCTTTATCTGTCACAATCTATCACTCCTACTATTAAACGCAAAATACACTAGCTTAGATTATATCAATAGGATTGTAAACATTCAATTAAAACAAGAAAGAGAAAAGCTTCCTTTAAGGAATCATCCGCTTTTCTCTTCATCAATGCTAACGGTTCAGTTTCGAAACCCACTCATACATCGCCTGCGCCGAGTCCGTCACGGTATTTGAAAGGGTTTCTCCCGCTTTTGAAAACAGGTTGAAGGTTTCCGCCTGTTCCAGCTGTTTTTGTTTTTCTTCCAGATCTTTCGCCGTAACGGTTTGCCCCAAAATGGAAGCTTCTTTTTCCTGTCCTTCTCCGCCGCCGAGCGTGAATGCTCCTTTTAAGGAGGGATCTTTGTATCCTTTCATATCAAGCATTCCGCTGTTTGCCTGCTGCATGCCGAACAAAACGCCGAAAAACATGACAATGGCGATCAGCAGGCATTTGCTGGTAAAACGGATCATTCGAATCACCTGATTTCTATTGTTTTTTCTTCTCTCCTGATTGCGAGCTGACCTTTTCTGCATCCCAGTACAGTTCGCTGAACACATCGGCCACGGCATCTGATGCGCGCCTCAGTTCTTCAAGATTGTTATCCACGCCCCCGAATTCCAGCAGAAGCGACCGATCGTTTAAATCTTGGTTGTATACTCCATTATCTCCCGGAGAGCCTTTTGATAAAACACCGACGCTTAAGCCGGGGTATTTTTTCTCCATCAGCTTATGAAGTTCACTTGCGAGTTTATAGTTTTCTTCAAAATTAGCGCTTTTTTTGCCGACGACGATGGCGACTCTGGCATAGCTTTTTCCTTTGATGTCGGCTGTCGTATTTTTCTTGCGGCGGGAATCCCGGTGAATGTCTATGGTATATTGCAGGTTTTTATTTTTGGCGAGCGCGCTTTTTACGACCGGCCTTGATTCGTCATAGCTTCGCGCATAATTTAAGCCGTCTTTGTTCAGGCGGGCCTGAATGTCGGTTTTATCTACGGTCGCTCCTACACCTTGCGCTTCAAGCGCTTTTCCGAACATATCTCCGACAAGCGTGACATTGGCCTTCGAATGGCGGGCGTTATCCGGATTTGTTTCCCCCTTTAACAGAGGAAGATAGGATTCGGTATTATGAGTGTGGTAAATAAAAACGACTTTTTTGCTGCCTGTTGAATGTTTCGGCGGCGCCGTTTCTTCTTTTTTCGTTTTGTTTTCGATTTCTGCCAGGTTCACTTCTTTTTCTTTTTCCATCACCTTCGACGGCGGCGGAGATTCAGCAGGCATATTCGTATAATCCGTCCCCTGCCCCGCCAGAAGGATCTCCGTATCGTATTGGGCAAATCCCGGCAGCTCACGTCCCAAGAAACTCCGCGGGTCTTCCATATTAATACTTGTCGCCAGTTTTAAGGAAAGCCGGGACAGCTGAAAAGAGTCTTTTTCAGGAAGCTCTGAGGCGAAATAATGATTTTCCATACCGAGGAGGTGTGCAAACGCGTCACCCGGAAGTTCTCCGGCAATTCCGTGAAGAGAATCCGAAGAAAGCCTCAGTTCAGGGCGAAGCGATGTGAGCACACCCGATAATACGAAAATAACGATAAGGCTTGTCATAAACAAAAACATGCCCTTGAGCGCATTTCCACCGTTTACTGCAACGACAATTTGACGGTTTCTGCGTTTTTTTCTCATGATTTGAATCCCTCCAGCGCTTGTCTAGTAATTACTCTATGAACAAGCTAGAGGAGGTAGAACCATTTTAATGATTATAAGAGCCTTTGTTATCTTGTGACACTTTTTCATGAAGGGCGGTGTTTAACCCGTTTGCAAGCACGTTCGCCATATCATCAATAAAGGTGTCAATCTCCTTCGGTGTGACCATCAGATTATGGCCGAGCGGAGAGAGCACTTCGTGAATCAGCTGGCGTTTTTCGTTTTCGTCCAGTGTGCCGACAATACCGAGAAAGGATTGGCGTTCTTTTTCTCCGGGAAGGTCTTCGTCTGTCAGCACCTTCTTTTTGCCGAAGTTCATTCCGGCGGGCACCAGAGATCTTGACGGGCTGTCATCTTTCATCTCTCTGCCGAAATGCTTTAATATATAATCCACCGTATCGCTCGCGATCGTAACCGCATCAACGACAGTCGGTACCCCGATTGCGATGACGGGGATGCCGAGCGTTTCCTTGCTTAATTCTTTTCTCTTATTGCCGACGCCTGATCCCGGGTGAATGCCCGTATCAGAAAATTGGATGGTCGTGTTCACCCTTTCAACGGCTCTTGCCGCAAGAGCGTCTACCGCAATCACAAAATCCGGCTTTGATTCTTTGATCACACCTTGAATAATATCGCTCGTTTCAATTCCCGTTAATCCCATCACACCGGGAGCAAGCGCGCTGACCGGCCTGTACCCTTCCTGTACGTTTTCCGGCTGAAGCCTGAACAGATGCCTTGTCACAAGAAGGTTTTCGGTCACGAGAGGGCCGAGCGCATCCGGCGTCACATTCCAGTTGCCGAGACCGACGATCAAACAGCTTGCATCCTTTGGAATCTTTAATGCCGACAGATAGGCGGAAAATTCCTCGGCAAACACTTCCGTTACTTTTTCCTGCATGTCAGAGTCGTGTTCCCGAACCCCTTGAGCCTCGATCGTGACATAGCGTCCCTGCTTTTTCCCCGATAGCTCGGCGCCTTCTTTGGTAATATCGACGGTTCTGACTTTAATGCCGCCCTTGTCGCGTTCTTTTTCAATAAACCCGTTTATTTCTTTTGTCTGACCGGCTTGTCCGTCTTTTACCGCCTGTTTCGTTTCTACCGCTAAATCCGTCCGTATCAGAAATTGATTGACATCCAGTTCGTTGTTTTTCACAGGAAAGACCTCCTTCAATCATCGTGGTATATAGTGTGACCATTTACAAAACGAATCATGCGAATTTACCCATCAACGAAAAATACTTTACATTTATATTGCAATCTAAAGTTCTGTTTGATAGAATACAATTTGTTCTATTGTGAAGAAGATTTAACCTTAAGACACTGTGCTACAGGTTGTATCTTAGGAGGTGAAACACATGCCAAACATTAAATCAGCGATTAAACGTACAAAAACAAACAACGAACGCCGCGCTCATAACGCGACAATCAAATCTGCTATGCGTACTGCAATCAAACAAGTTGAAGCTTCTGTTGCTAACAACGAAGCGGATAAAGCGAAAACTGCTCTTTCTGAAGCAGCGAAACGCATTGATAAAGCAGTGAAAACAGGTCTTGTACACAAAAATGCCGCAGCTCGATACAAATCTAGACTTGCGAAACAAGTGAACGGACTTTCTGCATAATACAAAAACGATCCCTTTAACGGGGATCGTTTTTTTCATTCAGTCCGGAGAAGCTCAAGGAGAAAGAGCTCCAGCAAGAGCTGCTTGTCCTTTTTCCCCGTTTTCATTTCATAATCCATCACTGCGAGCCTTTCTATAATACGCCGCAGCTCTTCTTCAGAAAAAAGCCTCGCCTGATCCATCGCCAGCTTTACCCGGAAAGGGTGCACCTTTAAGTTGGAAGCGATTTGCTTTTGGCCGTATCCTTGTCCTGCAAAATACTTCGTCTGCATAATCAGACGGAATTGGTTGGCGATCAGCGCCATAATTTTGATCGGTTCTTCGTTTTGTTTTAAAAGATCATAAAATATTTGAAGACTTTCCGTCCGTTTTCGGTTCACGATTTTGTTGATCAGCTCAAAAATATTCTGCTCCAAACTTCTTGCGACGAGCTCCCGGACATCTTCAAGTGTGATCTCATGTCTGTCACCGGTGTAGGCGGAGAGTTTTTGTATTTCCTGATATATGGAAGACAGATGGCCGTTTGCAAGCAGAACCAAATGCTCGGCAGCTTCTGTATCGATCATTTTATTTTCGGATTTCGCCAGATTAATCGTAAAATCAGTCGTCTCCTTTGCATTCAGCTCCTTAGCTTCAATCATAAGGGCTTTTTGCTTCAGCGCTTTCGTCAGCTTTTTCCGTTCGTCCAGCTTCTCATACGGAGCCACAATCACAAAGACCGTGTAAGGTGCAGGCTCCTTCAGATAAGTCTCCAGAGCGGCTGTATTATGCTCTATTTTTTCTTTCTTTTTTTCCCCTGTTAAAAAAGACGGATTTTTTACGATGACCAGCCGCTTCTCTCCCATAAACGGAAACGTTTCCGCATCGGTTACGGCCTGGTCAAGCGGATCTTCTTCAAGATCAAAAACAGACAGGTTAAAATCCTTTGTCTCCTCATCAACGACAGCTTGTCTGATCCGGCTGACAGTTTCTTGGAGCAGATACGTTTCTTTTCCGTATAAACAATAAACGGAGCGGACATCCCCTTTTTTCAGGGCTTTCCAAACATCAAATACCATGATCGTATGACTTCCTCTCTTTCTTGATCCCCTTCTATCCTAAATTGAGTTCGGCAAATAGTAAAGAGGAAGCTTTAAGGACAGCTTCCTCATTTATAATAAACGCCTGATTCACAAGCTCCCGGGTCTGCTTGTAAAAAGGCGATAATCACAAGAACAGAAAACGTTACCATCACTTCTAGATTTTTCAAAACAATTCCAGTATACTTAGGGAAGTCAGGAGGGATGAAATTGAATGATTTTGAAAAAAACGTTCAAAGCAAACGAAATGATGCTGTTGACTCAGCTGTCGGTTTTGTCGTGTCCTTCGGATTTTTCGCCTTTTTGTTCGTGATGGCAACAGCCATCCATCTTATCGGCTCTTAGCCGCATTCCGGGCTGCTGTCAATCGGCAGTCTTTTTTACTTCTTGCGCCCTGATTTCTTCTATATCATATGGAGGGAAGACGGAAAACGTTCCGGCGCCTTTTTTAAATCTGTATTGAATCGTTCCGCTGATATCGGTGCGAAGCACATTGACAGAGTACGCCTTCAAACGATCCAGCACTTCTTCATGCGGATGATGGTATCGATTCTCTTTTCCTGCTGAAATCAGCGCCGCTTCCGGCTGAAGCTGTTTCAAAAAGGCTTCACTCGTTGAGCTTTTGCTGCCGTGATGACCCGCCTTCAATATATCAGCCTTCAGATTCGGATACGTTTTCAGCACTTCCGTTTCGCCGTCCGATTCTAAATCTCCCGTCAAAAGCCAGCTCACTCCGCTTAAAACCGTCCAAAGCACCAGTGACGAATCATTTTTACTCCTTCCGTCAGACGACTCCGGAGACAGCACCTGAAACTGAAGATCACCGGCTGTAATGGTGTCGCCCCGCTTTGCTTCGGCAACGGGAATGTTGTTTTCTTTCGCCATATTTAATATGTTCTGATCCTTCGGTTCTTTTACGAATCCCACGGGGACAATTAACCGTTTGACTCTATGATTTTTGATTAACACTCCGGCTTCTCCGATGTGATCTTGATCCGCATGGGTTAAAATCAGCGCATCCAGCTTTTTCACCCCTTTTCCGTTTAAAAACGGAATCAAAACCTTCTCGCCGATAGAATACGGGTGGCGTTTTTCTTTCCATGATTCTCCGGGATAAGCAATCACTCCCCCTGTATCAACCATTACGGTCCCTTTGCGGTGCGGCGCGCTTATAAACAGTGAGTCTCCCTGCCCGATATCAAGCATATCCGCTTCTCCCCATGGACTGAAATACGGACGGCATATTAAATAAGCCAAAACCGCGCAGAAAAAAAGAACCGATTTCCTGAGTTTTAAAAAACCTCCCTTTTCCAAAGCCGCAAAAAGAGTAAAAACGGAAACCGCAAGCAGAAGAAGGGAAAGAAAGTCAGGCTTTGACACAATCATAGTAAATAAATCAACGGATGCCGCATATGTAATGAAATCATGTACAGGCTTCATCACAAGGTCGAACATATCAAACAAACATTCTCCCATCTGCCCTGAAAGTAAAAGAAGAAGGAAACCGATGACAGAAACCGGAATGACAAATAACGTATAAAATGGCACCATCACCATATTCATCGGAAAACTGACAAGTGAAATTTGCTGAAAATGATAGAGAAGAAACGGAAGTGAGCTGAGCTCCGCAATGAATGAAGCCATCGCAAGCCCGGCAAGTCTGCTTTTCCCTGCTTTCTTTAAAATGGAGGATGACAGAATTAAAGAGGCGCTTACCGCAAAGGAAAGCTGGAAGCCCGCCTGCCAAAGGAAGTAAGGATTAAACAGCAGGAGCAGCAGATAAGACAGGGACAATGCAGCGGAGGAATGAATGCCGCGTTTAACAAGAGTTCCGGCGATATAAAATCCCAGCATGAGGGATGCGCGCAATACGGATGGGGCGGCACCGCTCAGCAGCGTATACACCGGCAAAAACAACAGCAGCAAAATTCCCGCTTTTTCTCTTGTCAGCCCGATTCTGATCAGAGCATAAAATAATCCCGCCGTAATAAGACCGACATGCATTCCGGAAATCGCCATTAAATGAACGACTCCCAAATTTTGATATGCACTCAGTATATCGTCCTCTATAGAAAATCTTTCACCTAAGGTCAGCGCTTCAACAATTCCGGCGGAAGATTCAGGCACGTGATTCCGAATGATCGAAATCAAATTTTTTCTGATGTTCAGCAGTTTAAACAGCGGCTGTTTGGATTTTTCACACTGCTGAATGGAAGTCACGGAAAATAACCAGTGAATCTGCTGAGAGTAAAGATATTCCTTATAATCAAAACCTCCGGGAACCGTCGCATGTGCAGGCTGCTCCAGAGAGCCTGTAAACGTGCAGCGCATCCCCGGTTCAAGCTGTTCAATGAGTCTCTTTTCCTCAAGAGACCGGATTTTGTACGAAGCCGCCCATTTTTCCTTGTCATGTGTACGGATAACGGCTGACATTTTCGCTCCGTCAACCTTCGGAATGTTAGTGATGACGACCTGTTCAGTATAACTGCCGGCCTGATACCGCGTTACATTCGCAGCGTCACAAACCGTATAAAGAAAGAAATAAAGACAAAAAGAAACGAGGCAGACAATAACCGGAGCATGCTGCTTTGTTTTTACAATAATAAAGAGAAGATACAGAAGAAAAAGGAGCAGAACCCAGAAGACATGAGCGGCGGCAATTCCCGCAGTTGCAGAAACCGCCGCCAGAGGCAGAAGAAGGTATTTATATTTCATTTATACGTAACTGGTAAACAGCTCATTGGCCTGTTCATGAATTTTTTTCAGTTCATCTGCCTTAACCCCCGCATCAGATAATTGCTGAATCAGACCTGCTACAAAAGACAATTTTTCGCGGTTTTTCAGATCGATGATCATTTCATCAAGTTCGACCTGCTCCACCTTGACTCCGGCTTGGCTGAACAGCTCTTTTGCATAAGGCTGTGTTTTGTAATCTTCGGCATAATAAACCGTTTTGATACCTGCCTGAATAATTGATTTGCAGCATTGAATACAAGGATAATGCGTCACATAAATTTCGGCGCCCTCCGTCGGAACACCGAACTTAGAACATTGCAGAATCGCATTCATCTCTGCATGTATGGTCCTCTGGCAATGATTATCTATTAAAAGGCATCCTTCATCAGCGCAATGGACGCCGCCGGCAATTGAGCCGTTGTATCCGCCGGCAATCATCCGCTTATCTCTGACTACGGTTGCCCCGACTGACAGTCTCGGACATGTGCTTCTCAGCGCCAGCAAATGGCTTTGCGCCATAAAATATTGATTCCATGAGATTCGTTCCACAAGTGTTCCCTCCAAAAAGTCTTGTTGCTTTTCTAAGTTTACATAGATTTAAGCAGAACCGTCAATTCACTTTACCGTAATGGAAGTTTTTATCCGCTCAAATGACTTTTCTCCAAAGCCTGATACATTCATCAAATCTTCAGCAGTCTGAAACCGTCCGTTTTCTTCTCGGTAGGCGATAATGGCTTCCGCTTTTTTCTGCCCCACCCCGGAAATCGCCTGAAGTTCGTCCAAAGATGCCGTATTGATATTGACAGCTGCATTCTCCTTTTCACCCACTGCTGTTTTCGGGTGATTCTCTTCTTCGCCTTCACTCGGAATATAAACAATCGTCCCGTCCTGCAGCTGCTCTGCTAAATTAACATTCAATTCATCCGCCTTTTTCTTCAGGCCTCCGGCTTTTTCAATGGCTTGCGTCACTCTGTCTCCCGCTTTCATTTCATACACGCCGGGATTTCGGACCGCGCCTTTCACATCAATCATAATCTTATCGTCTGCGGTGTCTTTTTTGTCCGCGACGGATGCCGAGGCTGTTTGGCCGAGCACGGACTGCTGTTTGACCGGCTCTTCCTTTTCAGAACGAAACAGCCAAATACAGATAAAAACCGCCCCTGCCGCAAGACAAGCGCCCAGAATTTTCAGGTTCCGCCGCAGCCGCTCCGTCATCATCGCTTTCGTCATATTGCATTGCCTCCCCGCATAAGGTTTAGAGGATTAAGGGAAAAAGGAGGGGAATTCATTGAAAATAGGCTTTATCGGCACCGGAAACATGGGAACGATCCTGATTGAATCGTTTATCGAATCAAACGCTGCCGATCCCTCACATATCACCATCACAAACAGAACAATCGAAAAAGCATTAAAACTAAAAGAACGTTTCAGCGGCATCCATGTCACCGAGGATCAGGAAAAGCTCGTACAGGATAATGAAATAATATTCATTTGTGTAAAACCGCTGGATATATATCCTTTGCTGAAAAAACTCACACCGCATTTACGGAAAGATCACATTTTAATCTCCATTACCAGCCCCGTTCAGACGGATCAGATTGAACATACGGTTCCGTGTCAGACGGCCCGCGTCATTCCGAGCATTACGAACCGCGCCTTGGCCGGCGTCTCGCTTGTTACGTTCGGCAAAAGCTGCAGCGAGTCTGCAAAAGCGGATATTCAAACGCTGTTCACTCATATTTCAAAACCTGTGGAAATCAGCAGCGGCATTACAAGAGCGGCGTCAGACATTGTCAGCTGCGGACCCGCTTTTATGAGTTATCTCGTTCAGCGCTTTATTGACGCGGCAGTGGAAGAAACGGACATCACCAAAGAAGAAGCCGTGATTATGTCGACAGAAATGCTTGTCGGTCTCGGAAAGCTTCTTGAAACGGGGCATTACACGCTTCCCGCCTTGCAGGAAAAAGTATGCGTAAAAGGCGGCGTCACCGGAGAAGGACTGAAGGCTCTCGAAAGCGGTGTTCAGGATATGTTCAATCGTGTCTTTCAGCGTACACATGACAAATACGATGAAGATATATCGTTAGTGAAGAAGCAATTTCACGTGTAACTGAGTATGCCATAAAGAGCTTTATCGCGCCAATCGCAAAAAATGCATTTTAAAAACCATCGTTCCGTTTAAACGATGGTTTTTGGTTTGCCTGCCGTAAAGAAAAGACGTTCAGACTCTGTTGAAGGAGGCCGGTCTGTAAAATCAGCCGTCACTTTCTTCAATTCAAATCCGGTCTCTGCAAGCATTTGTTTATATTCTTCAATGTAAAATGTTTTTTGCTCATGCGTCTCGTCATAGCGGTCATAAGATTGTCCGTTCCATACGAAAAAGGACATATCATGGATGACAGAAAGCTCTTCATCGCCGGCAAAGCTTTGCCAGATATAGCTGATCTGCTCATCCTGATCCGCATGGGTGCTGTCCGGAAAAAGCTCCGTCATTTTATACGGGGAATGGACGTCAAACAGAAGCAGGCCGCCCTCCTTCAAAACTTGAAAAACACTTTTGAAGGTGCTTAAGACATCATTTTTCGTTTTTAAGTAATTTAGGGAATCACAGCAGATGACTACGGCATCAAACTGTTCTTCAAAACCGGAAAGCTCTCTCATATCCTGCTGGAGAAAAAGAATCGGCTTTCCTGTTTTTTTCTGCTGGGCACAGCTCAGCATATCTTCACTCAAATCAATCCCCGTGACTTCGCAGCCTTTTTCAGCAAGCCTGATGGATATTTCTCCGGTTCCGCAGGCAAGATCAAGCACCCTTCCCTTTTCCGGAAGAGACGCTTCGATCCAGCCCGCCCATTCATCATACGGCGCATGGGACATTAACTCGTCATATACACCGGCGAAGCCTTGGTAAATCATGAGTTCAAGCCGAGTTCAAGCTCTGCGAGCGGCGCGTCGCCCCATAGCTTTTCAAGATTATAGTAGCTTCTTTCATCTTTATGGAAAACGTGGACAATGACGTCGCCGAGATCAACTAAAACCCAGCGGGCCTCATCAAACCCTTCCATCTTTTTGACATCAATGCCGTTTTCTTCTGCCTGATCTTTAATTTCGCGCGCAATGGCCTGAACCTGTTTATCAGAATTCCCGTGGCAGATTAAAAAGTAATCCGCTACAAGTGAGATTCCTTCCATGTCCAGCGCTAAAATATCTTCTGCACGTTTATCGTCGCATGCTTTTGCCGCGATTTTTAATACGGAAGCTTGATTCATTTTCCATATTCCTCCTGTCGTTTTTGAGACACCAGCCAGTTATAGGTTGCAAACGTCTCCGGAAAGACCGGCTGGTTTTTGTTCATCAGAAATATCATTGTATTTTTCATCGCTTGTATGAGCGCTTCGTTCAGATCTGTTTCCGCCAGACGGCGCACCTCTTCCACTCCGGGAAAATGGCGGCCGGGTTCAATGTAATCCGCAACGTAGATGACTTTGTCTAAAAGGGTCATTCCGGGACGCCCTGACGTGTGATAGCGGATTGCATCCAAGATCTCGGGATCAGTGATCCCCGCTTCTTTCTCAGCCAAATACGCTCCCACAGGGGCATGCCACAGCTCGGCATTGTAATCCAAGAGCTCAGCCGGCATTTTTTCCCGCACGATGATCTGCTTCATTTCTTCTTTCGGCCGGAATTTCGCATAATCATGAAAAATAGCCGCCATTTCCGCTTTTTTCGGATCTGCTCCGAACCGGCCTGCGAGAATAACCGCCGTATCTGTCACGCCGATTGTGTGGATGTAGCGATGCTCGGTCAGCTGTTCTTTGACGCAGGCAAGTGCTTCCTCACGATTCATATAAATCATTCTCCTCTATATACTGCCTCACTTTATCCGGCATTAAGTATTGCGTCGGCTTTTTTGCTTTGAGACGTTCTCTCAGCATCGTTGACGAAACGTCAAATTCCGGAACGTCGGCAAAAAGCAGCGGGTACGGGGTCTCAATATGATACCCCGGGCGCCGCACTCCGATAAATTGAATGAGCGTGAGCAGTTCGTCCAGTTTGTACCATTTCGGCAGATATTCAATCATATCCGCCCCGATAATAAAGAAAAGCTTGTCGTTCGGGTGCCGCTCCTTCAGCAAACGGACGGTATCATAGGTATAAGAAGGGCCTTTCCGGTCCATTTCCGCAAGCTCAAGCTTAAAGCCGGAATTAGAGCTGATGGCAAGCTTCAGCATCTCCACCCGGTGCCGGCTGTCTGTAAAGTCTCCATTCTGCTTATGCGGAGGGATTTTATTTGGCATAAACCAAATCTCATCGAGCTCCGCCTGATGAAGGACTTCATTAGCCATCAGAAGATGTCCGTTGTGCGGAGGGTCAAATGTGCCCCCGAATATTCCGATTTTCTTCATGTCAACCACCTTACGGAAGCTCGATTTGTTTATTTTCCTTTGATTCCTTATACAATACGATCGTATTTCCGATCGTCTGCACCAATTGTGAACGACTGCCTTTCACAAGGGCTTCTGCGACATCATTTTTATCGTCTTCGCAGTTTTGAAGCACGCTGACTTTAATCAGCTCTCTTGCTTCTAAAGCCTCGGCAATCTGTTTCACCATGTTTTCGTTGACTCCGCCTTTTCCCACTTGAAAAATAGGCGTTAAGTGATGCGCTTTTGAACGCAAAAACCGTTTTTGTTTTCCTGTTAACATTGTGTTCCTCCTAGTTTTCCTTCAACAATCGCTCTCATTAAGCCGCTGTCAGGCTCTTGTTCCGTCCACAGCTTGAAAGACAGTGCGGCCTGTTCCACAAACATGCCGACACCGTCAAGGGTTGTTAAACCTCTTTTTTCAGCTTCTTTTAAGAACGCCGTTTGAATCGGGTTGTATACGATATCACAAACGATGGCGCCCGTTTTGGCCCGTTCCAATGAGAGCGGCACGGCATCCGTTTTCGGATACATGCCGACAGATGTTGTATGAATAATGACGTCATATTGTTCAAGCTGATTTTCAGCTTCTTTTAAAGTAAGGGCGCGTTTCTGCTGAAAAGAGGGAGCAGCCGCAATCAGACTTTCTGCTTTTTCCGGCGTGCGGTTGCAAACGTCAAATTGTTTCGGCTCTCTGCGGACGATCGTTGTAAAAATCGCTCTTGCCGCTCCTCCCGCCCCAATCATGAGGATGGAGAGCTCTGATATCGATTTGTCCAATACTTTGACTAAGGATTTATAAAACCCATCTCCGTCAGTATTATACCCGATGAGCCTGTCTCCCTCTCTTTTGACGGTATTTACGGCCCCAAGTACTTTCGCGCTTTCATGTATTTCATCCAGATGCTCCATGATCGCGACTTTATGCGGGACTGTGACGTTCACTCCGCAGATGCCAAGCGCCTTGATTCCGTTAACGGCGTCCTTGAGATGATGAGGTTCCACCTGAAACGCAAAATACTGCCCGTTGATGTTTTTATCTTGCAAAGCCGCGTTATGAATATCGGGTGACATTGAATGCCCGATCGGATTTCCGATTACTCCGTACAATTGTTTCATGCTCCCTCTCCCCTTCTCTCTATATTAATGAACGGCGGACAAATACGTGTACGCCTTTCGGAGCGTATGCCGTTATTTTTTTATCTGCTTGCTGCACCGTGACCCAGCCGAGACCGGAAAAAACGATATCCGTCTTTCCTTCTTTAATCGTAAACGTGTGGGGCGTAAGCTCCGGAAATTCATCCAAATGATCTTTTCCGGGCGGGGTAAGCAGTTCTCCCGCATGCTTTTCGTATAAGGCATCAGCATTTTCAAGCTTTGTTCTGTGAATCATCAATTCATTCGGCATATAGCAGACAAACGCCGTTTTATCGCCTGATACATAGTCAAACCGGGCAAGCCCGCCGAAATAAAGCGTTTGTTTTTCATTCAGCTGAAAAGTGCGCGGCTTCAGTTCTTTTTTCGGTGTCAGCACCTTTAAGTCACGCTTGTCCACGTAATGCGCCATCTGGTGATGGTTAATGATTCCCGGCGTATCATAAAGTGCAGATCCGTCATCAAGCGGGATTTCAATCGCGTCAAGTGTCGTGCCCGGAAATTGAGAGGTGGTAATAATATTCTCTTCCCCTGAAACCTCTTTAATAATCCGGTTGATAAATGTGGATTTGCCGACATTGGTACAGCCCACCACATACACATCGCGCCCTTCGCGATAATGTTCAATGGCGTCAATGACTTCTTTCATCCCTTGTCCGCGGGAAGCGCTGATTAAAAAGACATCAAGGGGTTTTAAGCCGTATTCTTTCGCTTCGCGTTTCATCCATTGAACGAGGCGTTCCCGTTTTACGGATTTCGGCAGGATATCGGCCTTATTACCGACAAGAATAATCGGATTACCGCCGACAAAGCGGTTCAGCCCGTTTATCCAGCTTCCGTTAAAATCAAAAATATCAACGACTTTGACAATAAGAGAGTCAGTATCGCCGATTGTGTGCAAGATATTTAAAAAGTCATCATCCGTTAATGAAACATCTTGAATTTCATTGTAATTTTTCAGTCTGAAGCAGCGCTGGCAGATGACATTCTCTTTCGTGAGCGATGCCTTTGGCGCGTATCCGAGACCTTGTTTATCCTCGGTCTGGATCGCTACTCCGCAGCCGATGCAAACAACCTTTTCCATTTCTAATCCTCCCACTGAATATGGCCTTTACGTTTCAAAGAACTCAATATTCTCCGTTCAATCCGGCGGTTAAAGCGCGTCATGACTCCGTCAGAGGAAGCGACAGGCACGACGAGGATCGTATGATACCCGTTTCTGTTTCCGCCGAGAACATCAGTAAGCAGCTGATCGCCGATGACCACACAGTCTTCTTTTTTCAGATCCATGCTGCTGACGGCTCTTTTAAAGGCGCGTCCCATCGGTTTTCTTGCCTTATAAATAAACGGTATGCCAAGCGGCTCCGAGAATAATTTCACTCTTCGTTCATTATTATTGGAGACGATCGTGACTTTAATGCCGTGCTCCTTCATTTCTTCAAACCACTCGATTAATCGAGGTGTCGCACTCGGTCTGTCCCACTCCACAAGCGTGTTGTCAAGGTCTGTAATAATCCCTTTCACATTGCGTTCTTTGAGCTTTTCCGGTGTGATATGAAATATATTTTTCACAAATTCGTCAGGTAAAAAAAACTTTTTTAACAAAACCCGCACCCTTCCTTTTCTTTCTATCATCTATATGTCGAAACCTGTCAGATTTAAAAACAAAGTCGGACTCGGTAAAAAAATTTCGACAAAAATTGGGTTTCTTCACCAGTTGTGGATAAAATTACACACATTATCCACTCTTATTACATCCGGATTTATCCAGATTATAAACAAGATACTAACAAGTTATCCACTTACGAGTGTGGATAACAGAACGATTGTTCTTATTTGTATTTCATGGTAGATTAAAGATAACCTCACCATGATTGAAACGCAACCTTCCATCATATGCTTGCGTCTGATGATTGATTACAATTGTAAGGAGGTGCCACTCCCATTAATTGGGTCCCCGGCATGAGAAAGCTTTCTGATGAATTACTAATAGAATCTTATTTCAAAGCCAATGAAATGAATTTGAGCCGTGAATTTATCGAGTTAATTGAAAACGAAATCAAAAGAAGATCGCTCGGACACATTATTTCCGTTTCCTCTTAAACAGAAAAAAATTCCCGGGCGAATTTCCTTTTTTTACTCAGATGACTGATATTATATCACTTCGGTTATGCGCATTACTACCACTTTCAACAAAAAACACCCCTAAAATAGAGGTGTTTAAGAGGATGGCTGCTATATATTGAACCAATACAGACCGCCCAGGACGAGAATGACGACGAGCAGCACAACAAAAAATGCGTACCAGTACCCCGCATTCACCCGAGGAGGCGGGCATACAGGATATTGCGGAGGGAAACCGCGGTTCATAGCAATCGCCTCCAAAAGATGTTTTTTCTACAGCCTATGAAGCAGAAGCAAAACGGTTTAGGCAGCTGACGGCGTCAGCGTTCCAAAACCCGCCCATTTTTTATGCCTTCAATTAAGATTCTGGCACCTTTTGGCGTCATATGATTTCCGGAGGGATCTATCAGTCCGGATTGGATCAGCGCCCGGTCTGTATCTTTGCCGCCGTCCGCGCGTATAAAGTGTTTCCAGTTATCCACCAGCGGCACTTTCAACTCAGCTGCAACCTGCCTCGTAACGCCGTTATAGGAATTATGCCATTTTCTCGCGCCGCCTTTTTCTTTAAAGGCTGAGGCTTTATATCTCGAATAGTAATAGAGATGATGCGTTCCGTTTCCTTCTATAACCGGGATGCACGTCATTAAAATCGGCTTTATGCCGTGATTTCTGCTTTCGTTTATGAAATAAGTCAGGTTTTCTTTAAACCGTTTCTTTGATACTCGCGGCTGATCTCCCGTCAAAATGCCCGCATCATTTGTTCCGAACATGATAAATAAATATTGGGGCTTACGCTCCAGCACATCGCTTTGAAAGCGCAGGCGCGCATCCTCAGTCGTCTGGCCGCCTATTCCCGCATTTATAACCGTAAGACGGCCGCGTTCCGCTGTTTTTAAAATGTTTACCCACTGCTGCGCCTTCGGATAATCACGATAATCCCAGTTGGAACCGCGCGTATTGCTGTCGCCGAACGCGACAACACTTTTCTCTTTGCCCGCAGCGCATCCTGATAACAGACAGGTTATCGTAATAAAAAGAACAGCAAACTTCATTTTCTCTCCCTCCAAACCTTACCTCCTATGGTACACATCTCTTTGGCGGCTTTCAACGCGGCGCTCTCTTTACTGGATATGAAAAGGACCGGAATCCTGTCCGATCAAATCCGAAACCTTAACAAACGTGTAGCCCTGCTTTTTCAGCTGGGGAATGATTTCTTTCAAAGCCTCCACCGTCTGGCGCCGGTTTCCTCCGCCGTCATGCAGAAGAACGATATCTCCATCTCTGGCATGTGAAACAACGTGCCTGACGATTTTTCCTTTTCCGGGCCTTTTCCAGTCCCTCGGATCTTGGTTCCATGACCACATGATGATATGATAGCCCTCTTTTAAGATGCTTTTGAAAGCCGTCTGATTCAACGACCCTCCCGGCGGGCGGAATAACTTGTCCCCTTCCGGCTGCAGCGATCTGATATGATGCGCGGAGCTGTGAAGCTCTTGTAAAATGTCTTTGCGTTTTAAACGGTGAAAATAAACATGGTTCATCGTATGGTTGCCGATTTCATGTCCTTCTTCAACGATGCGTTTTGCCGTTATGGGGTATTTGTCTATACGGCTCCCGATACAAAAAAAGGTTGCTTTAACATTGTGCTGTTTCAGCACGTCTAACACAGCCTCCGTATAGACAGGATGGGGGCCGTCATCGAAGGTTAAAGATAGCTTCTTTTTTTCAGACCTTATATCCCAGTACACGTTTCCCGTCTTCTCCATGTCACTTCTTTTTAAAGATTTCGCATCGGCGGACACGGCAGTGAGACTCGTGAGAACGCATATCATGATGATCAGATGAAAGCATCTCAACGTTTACACCTCCAGTAAACACTACTGTTAACGTGTCCCCTTTTATAAAAAATCATTCTCTGCATCAAATGATGCACATCACCCGCTTCCCGCTTGTTTTTGTCCAAATCCGGGTGCAGCCGTTTCTCATCAAACGGCAAATGCTGATAAACAAGTACGCTTATCGGACAGCTTATTTTAATAGAAGGAGATAGATTTGTGCTGTATACTAATTGAAAAGAGGTGAACGTACAGATGATAAAAAAGGGATTCAGTCTTGCCGTCATCATTGCTGTCGTGATGATCGGCTTTATGCAAAAAGACGTCTGGCTCAGCATGATTCGCGCGGGCGGCATGTACGCCGTGCTTATGAGTATCCTTCTGGTCGCAGCTGACGTATTTTTTCCGATCGTTCCATTCGCCATTATCGCAGCCTTAAACGGAGCGGTTTTCGGGATTGTAAACGGAGTGTGGATTACATTGTCAGGCGCGATGCTCGGAACAATGGCATTGTTTTTTCTCGTCCGGTACGGATTCAGAGACTGGGCCAGAAAAAAGCTGGTGGCTTACCCGGCCGCGGCTCAATATGAAGATTCATTTCATCAGCACGCGTTTACGGCGGTGCTTTTCGGGCGGCTGATTCCGATTATACCGTCGCTTGCCATGAATACCGTCTGCGGGCTGAGTAACATACGATGGCCGATCTTTTTTTCTGCGTCGGTGCTCGGCAAAATTCCGAACATTGTGATCGTGACCGTCGCAGGCGCTTCATTTACAAGCAACAAACTGCTGTCTTTCGGGATTTACGGAATGTATATGCTCGTCTTAATGGCGGTCATTTATAAGAAGTTTCCCGGTCTTTTAAAAACAACGAGAAAATGAAACGCGTACCGCCCCCTATTCCGGCGGTACGGCTCCTCTCATTCTGAGAACTTTTCCGTTACATTCTGAACCGATCACTTCCATGTTTTTCTTTCTGTAAAATGACAAAGCCGCTTCATTGCCCGGCGAAACTCTCAGGTGATATTCCGAAACACCGTTCGCTCTGAAAAACTGATTCGCGTATTGATGCAGTTTTGTTCCGCTCCCTCTTCCCCTCTGCTGCTCAGTCATATAGTAAAGGTGCACATAACCGATTTTTTGGCTGCGGTAAAATTTGATGGAAGCTTCAAGCTGTCCGATCGGCTGCCCGTTATGAAGAAGCAGCATAAAACCGTCGGGAAAGCATTTGATTTGGGATGACAGCCATCTGAGATATTCATCCTTATTAAAATGATCCGCCGTGCCAAAGCTGACGAAAAACGAATCCTCACGAAATGAAACGGCCGTCTCTTTATGTTTGTTTACATTGATCCGCTTGAAATACATCGGGAGTCCTCCTTTTTGAGGCTGCAAATAAGAACGAGCATAAAACGGCTGCCAACGCCAGCATAACAGCAGCCCCTGCGAGGACGATGCCGCGGACGGAAGAACTGACAGCCGCCGCTCCGAAAACCGCCGTTACCACTATAATGAAGACGGCTTCGACTAATGAATAAAAGCTCCCCACTCTCCCCATAATGTCCACCGGAACATTTTTTTGATAAAACGTCTGAAATCCCGTATTGGCAAACGCCAGAAAAAAAGCGAGAAGGAAAAATCCGAAAGCAGCCGTCCAAAAAACGTCAGAAAACGCATAAATCATATATCCAACCGCTGTGAATAAAGAGCCCATTCCCATCAATAAAGAAGCCGGCATTTTTTTATTAAAGAACACATTGACAAGCGCCCCCGCAATAACCCCTGCCCCTGAGACACTGACGAGAAAACCGTAATCGGCATCAGTCAGCTGAAGAACTTCTTTTGAAAAAGCGGCTTCAAGCGAATCAAGCGCGGATGGCATAACGGTCATGACCAGACTGAATAAAAAATAAATGATCATGACGTTTCGCGCCGTTCGGCTGAAGCGATAGACGAGCTTCCAATCTTCTTTGCACACTGCCAAAGAAAGCTTCTGTCTGGGAGAATGTACGTGGGGCTCATTTTCAAGGTTCGGCAGCATCATCGTGATGAAACCGGACAGCACTAAAGCCGCCGCATTCACCCAAATCGCAAAAATCGGCGTGCCGGCGATAAAAAGCAGCCCGGCCGCAGCCGGACCGAGGAGAAAAGCCCCTGATTCCGACAAAGCCCTTAGTGAATTGAATCGTTTTCTCCTTTCAGCCGGGATAAGCATCGTCACATACGCCATGGAACACGGACGAAACATCGCATTGGCCATTTGAATCAAAAATACAATACAATAAACGGAAAATAAAGACCGTGCAGTAAACATCAGCGGCAGAACGGCAATGAATGCAGCCCGGATGAAATCAAGCGACATCATCATATTCCGTTTGTTGCACCGGTCGATGATGCTGCCCGCCCACCCATTTGTCATCAAAACAGCCGCAGGCCTGATTAAATAAAGGATGGAAACCGCAAAAGCAGACCCCGTTTCTTTTAAGACAATAAGATTAAGAGACAAAAAATAAATCCATTCACCAATATTTGCTATCCCGATTCCGGTTAACAGAAACATCGGGTACCGCCAAGACTTCAGGTTTTTCATCTTATCCCTCCCTTAGAAATAAAAAACGCCCTCAAGACAATAAAGTCTTGAGGACGGGAAACAGCCCGCTATGCCACCTCAATTCGGTTTGGTGCCGGCCATGCCGGGTACAAAGCTTACTCGGTAACAGGAGTATCCGCCGCATCATCCTCGTGTTGCATGATTCCGATGCGAAGCTAAGAGGTTTGTTTCAACACATCCATTCATACTCCTTCACAGCTCCCGGAGCTCTCTGTCATGAATGATATCTGTCTACTCGTCTCTTCAGCGCTTTTCGGTTATATTGTTTTTACCCTTACTTTTTTTAACAATATACAGGCTCAATCAGCAAAAATCAAGAGGCTGTAAGAAATAAAACCCGATTTTGATTAATTTCCCTGTACAGACACAAACAGCCCTACCGACACATACAGTTACATATAGGCGATTGCCTACATAACTTTGTGGAGGTGAGGACGGTGACAGGTGTTTTTGCAGCGCTCGGGTTTATTGTGAAAGAACTTGTGTTTTTAGTATCATACGTGAAAAATAATGCCTTTCCACAACCGCTCTCAAATAATGAGGAGAAAAAATACTTAGACCTTATGGCTGAAGGAGATGAACACGCCCGCAACATGCTGATCGAACATAATCTCCGTTTAGTCGCCCATATTGTGAAAAAATTCGAAAACACGGGAGAGGACGCGGAAGATCTGATCTCCATCGGTACAATCGGGCTGATCAAAGGAATTGAAAGCTACTCAGCCGGAAAAGGCACGAAGCTTGCCACATATGCCGCACGATGTATTGAAAATGAGATTTTAATGCACCTGCGCGCATTGAAAAAAACGAAAAAAGACGTCTCCCTTCATGATCCGATCGGCCAGGATAAAGAAGGGAATGAAATAAGCCTGATCGATGTCCTCAAGTCGGAAAGCGAGGATGTGATCGACACCATTCAGCTCAACATGGAACTTGAAAAGGTCAAAAAATATATCGACATTTTAGACGACCGCGAAAAAGAAGTCATCGTCGGCCGCTTCGGGCTTGATCTAAAAAAAGAAAAAACGCAGCGCGAAATCGCAAAGGAGCTCGGCATTTCAAGGAGTTATGTGTCGCGGATTGAAAAACGCGCATTGATGAAGATGTTTCATGAGTTTTATCGGGCGGAGAAGGAGAAGCGGAAGAAGTCGAAGGGGAAGTGAGCGAAAAGCCGGATCTGACATCCCGGCTTTTTCTGCATTTTAGGACATTGCTCTTCAAGTATAACTTCAGGATTTAAAAATAAAACATAACAAATAAATAGAATTGGTACAATGGTTAACCTTTTTAATAATTTTTTATTGATATTTAACCCCTTCAACACAGCCCTCCCTTTTTAACAATCCATTTCATTTGGGCTACACCCCCATCATTGAATGTATTTCCTATGAAAAATGATTTTGAACCTCATAGGAATCCTTACATAACAGGGTTTTTGTTGTTTTTTCATGTTTATCAAGACCTAAAGCAAAAGAACTTGCTAATTCTCAAATACATCCACCAAATGTTCAATGTTAGTTTGTTCTTCATACATACTAATAATAAAAATAAAACCTAGTTGAAACTTTACAAGACAGCCTGAATTGACTATAGTCTAATTAGACTAAAATATTGATGTAAAGAAGTGAAAAAATTAGATGATAAAGTCTTTTTTAATGTTGGGGCAGTCGAATATGGCGGGCCGTGGATTTTTGAATGAAGTAGACCCTATCTATAATGAAAAAATTAAAATGCTGCGCAATGGACAATGGCAGATGATGACAGAGCCGATTAATTACGACCGTCCGGTTTCCGGCGTTGGCCTGGCGGCATCTTTTGCAGATGCATGGTCAAAAGCTCATCCCGATGAAGAAATTGGCTTGATCCCGTGTGCGGAAGGCGGCAGTTCATTGAATGACTGGCATCCGGAAGGCATCCTTTTTCAGCATGCTTTGTCCGAAGCCCGCTTCGCCCTCCGTTCCAGTCAAATTTGCGGAATCCTTTGGCACCAAGGTGAGAGTGACAGTTATCGTTCGCTGCATGAAACTTATTACGAGAAATTAACTCATATCATTGAGACGCTAAGAAACGAGTTGAAACTTGATGAGGTACCGTTGATTATTGGAGGGCTTGGTGACTTTCTTGGGAAGACCGGTTTTGGACAGCACGCGACTGAATTTCGACAGGTTAATGAACAATTGCTGCGTTTTGCTAATGAACAACAGAATTGTTATTTTGTTACTGCGGCAGGTTTGACTGCGAATCCTGATGGCATTCATTTAGACGCAGCTTCACAACGCAAATTCGGTTACCGCTATTTCGAGGCTTTTTCGAAAAAGCACCATATCCTGAAACCCATTTCGGGAGAGGAGCAATCACTGAAAGTGAATGGTGACTATTCTAAAACAGAACAGATTTACCTTCATAGTATGGATTTGGCTTCGGGTAAAATCACGTACGCGGAATTTGAGGCGCGGATGGCGAAGGTGATGAAACCATGATTCCCTTACTTATCCTTGGCTTGCTCATCCAAAACCCCGGAGCTCACGGCTATGAACTTCTGGCCTTAATGGAAAAACGTCATTACAAATACATTGTTAACTTCACGAAAGGTTCATTTTATTACAATCTGCAGCAACTTGAAGAAAAGTGTTTGATTGAACAGATTCAGCAGAAACCCTCAACCAGCGGGCGTGAAATCCGTAACTTTAAAGTCACAGATTCGGGAAGGGCAGAATTTGAAAAATTAATGATCAAATACGGCACCAAATCGGAATATGTGAACCTGCAATTTTATGGGGCGTTACTCTTTGCCGATGAATTCGACAAAAATAAATTACTGGATCTGATCCAATCACAAATCGATCAGACTAAAACTCGAATCGAGCTCCTTGATGAATACCTGTCCATCACTCAAGAAATTCCCGGCACAATCAATTACTTTCGCCGTATGAATGAAAATTCCCGTTCACATCACTTGGTTAATTTAGAGTGGTTCGAAAAATTGAAAGCAGAAATAGAGTGAACTATTGCATAATAAAAAAATGCAATGTTACATATATCAGAATATTAGTTACCTACATATAAAACCTGTGTCGCAGATATCTAGTAACACCATTGATACAGGTTTTATACTCCTTCTTTAATTAAACCAGTATAGGGTTGTCAACACTTGCCCCAAACAAGAGCAAGTGAATCTGCTGCGTGTTCTTCTTTTTCAATCCGTATGAATAACCGCTTTTTTTACACCTATTCAGTATTCAAGTAAGGCAACTGATTTTTCTCCTTCGTCCGCTAAACTGCTGCTTGCTCTGTTGTTTTAGCTTTATCTGAATCTGTTTTATCTGTAGAAGCAGAATCAGACCCACATGCAGCCAAAGTAAAGCTTAGAGATAATGCACCAATGCCTAACCATTTCTTCCATTTTTCATCAACTGAATTAATCCTATTTTAAGATTTTGTTAAAGTTCAAATCTCCTAAAGAAAGTATCTTTAACAAAAGGAAGAAGCTTCTTACATGTAATATAATGTGGTAAAATTTAGATAAGATTAAGTGGGAAGGAGACAGATATGAAAGTATTTGAAGCATCCTCGTTAATCTCAGCAGCGGAAAAGCGAGCAAAAGAATATGATCAGATTAGAGAACAATTTATCAATCTCAGGAAAGCTTTTCAGGGGATGGCTGACTTAGACGACAGTGAGTTTTCAGGCAAAGGCGCCGACAATATCAAAGCCTTTTTTCAAGACCACGCAGGCGTTACAGACAGCTGGCTTAATCTGATCGATATGAAGATTGCTTTTCTTAACAGTATCTCAGGAAAAGTAACTGATGCGGGATTAGCCGATTCGTTTGTGGAAGAGTCCTTTTTAGAACATGAGCTGATTCATGCGAAGAATAAATCAAAAGCCATCATGCAGGAGCAGCGCAATGAAATGAAAGGTATCCTTGATGAAATCAGCGATATCATTCATCTTGATGTTTTCTCTACAGAAGATGTCGATCAAAAGCTGGATTCAGCAGACAAAAAACGGGATAAGACCATACATAAACTCGGAAAGCTTGATCACGATCTAACGAAAGAATACGCAGAAACAGAAGCGAACGAACAGTTCATCCAGGCCGACTTTCAACAGCTCCAAAATGCCACGGGTAAGGGAAAAAATGCAACACCACTTCACTATAACGCCAAGGCGTACAGAGAAAGTGACATACATAAGAAAAAAGGCGAGATTGCAAGACATTCAGATGCTTATTTGACGATTAAAAAGGAAGAAGCGAAAGAGCGGGAAATCAAGGATCTGAAGAAAAAGCTCGCTGACGGTGTGACCGATCCGGATGAATACTTGGAAATTGCGAAGAAGATCGGTTACGAGAATCTTGAACCTTCCCAGCAACAATATGTGATTCAGCTTGAACAAGCACAACAGCTCGAAGAAGTTGGTGAAACCACATGGGAAGTCCTGAAAGGAGTTGGAGTCGGTCTCTACGATGTCGCTAAGGATACTGTGACTGGCGTTAAAGATTTAGCTGTCGGGACTTGGGAGTTTTCCCAGCTCTCCGAAGAACAAAAATTAGCCAAAACAATTTCAGCTGTATTGAAGACACCTTCCTATGCAAAAATCATATGGACAAACATAGCGGATTCATGGAATGATAAAATGGTTAACGGAGATGCTTACTCACGATCTCATTATGTTACCTATGTGGTCGGGAGCCTTGTTGGACTTAAAGGCGTTGGCTCTGCTGTGAAAGTAACAAGCAAACTTGGTAAAGCCGGTGCTGCCAAAGTAGATAAAGTGATTGAAGCTGGAGAAAAAGCAGCTACTAGACATGTAAACAAAGGGATTACCGTAGGGAAAAACTACATAAATTCTTTATCTAGAAATAAAGATGATCTAGCACTTGTAGGTATAGCACAAGATATTGAGAATACCCATAATGTAAAGAATACGTCTATATTAAAAAAAACAATACAATCCAAACATGATCAATTTGTTAAAGCTGCACCATACACGTACGAAAACAGTGCGGGCAAAACAACGACCATTAACTTAAGAATGGGTCATTTGAAAAATGATGTCCATCCAGTAACAAAAGTTCCCTATGATAAAGACGGATTTCCAATATTCGAATCAAAACATACACTCACACTTGATAAAGCCGACTTTAAAAAAAGTAGAGACCAGCATTTTGACAAATTAAATAAACAATTATATAAGCAGATTGAAGAAGATCCATCATTGATTAAGAAGCTTGATTTGAACGAAGATGATTTACTTGATCTTCAAGATGGAATAACACCAGAGAAATACACATGGCACCACCATCAAACTCCTGGAAAAATGGAGCTAGTAGATCGAGTCATTCATGCTAAAACTGGTCACACTGGCGGATATAAAATTTGGGGGAAAGATGAGAAATAGGAGGTTAATCAATGCAAAGTATTAAATGGAGAAAACGAAGCACTTTTAAAGAGGCGACAAACAGTCAGATCGAAGAGGTAGAAGAAAAATTAAAAATCAAGTTCCCGACAGATTACAGAGAGTTCATTAAAGACCATAATGGATGCTCTCCTATAGATAAAAAGGTTGTCTCATTCCAAAATTCTCGAGAATCAATAAACAATTTACTGAGTATAGGAGATCCAACTCGACCAATTGATCTCCTTAGTACACTTGATAATGTTAAAGATCGGTTAGTTGATAAGATCATACCTTTTGCTACAGATGCAGGGGGAAACCTCTTTTGTTTTGATTATAGATTGTCTTCTCAAGAACCCGTAATTGTTTTTTGGGATCATGAGATCGCTAATGAAGATAAGGGAAGTTCCATTAGCTATGTTTGTGATTCATTTACAGACTTAATGGACAAGCTTGAAGAACAACATTAAGTTTTTTGACTATAGTTCTGAAATTTCCGAACATAACTCTGAGTGTCCTTGGCATTCAAGGTTCTAAAAATAGCAGAGGAATATTGAATAATGTTTGATAATTCATTTTTAGAACAGAAGGAGTTTAACTATTGATTGATCTTACAAATACCGGTCTAAGTATTATTGCATCATTGTTAACCATCATAACAATAATTATAGGGTTTGCCGCTACCAAAGAAACTCCTACTAAAATAATTCAACGAGGCAATAACAACTCTGTGCATATTGGAAAAAAGAAAATCAATATAATAAACATTTTCATGCCTAGTCAAAATCAAATAGATAAAGTCACCAATGCAAAAAGGGAGCCCGGCTCAGATAACTATTTTATGATTGTTCTTTTTTATATAGCTATCATTATCTTTGGTGCATTTTATACTAGTTACTATTATTGGTTTGTTGCAATTCTGTTGGCTGTCTTTATAATCCGGTTTATTAAGTTTATTCGTTTTTCAATTGCCATAAAGCTTACATCAAACTTATATGACAAAAGTAAATTCTTCATCAATTTTATCCAGCAAATAATTTTATGTTGCATTCTTCTAAGTCTGCTGTTTTTTTCAGCACCACAGGAATTACAAATAGTTGCTGATCATATAAAAGTAAATTTTGAAGGAGGCACCTCCTTTAAAATTTGGCTTATAGACTTATTTAAATACACATTCAGTATATGGAATACTACTACTTTTTATTTTTTCATTTTTAGAAGCGCAGGGATGTTGATTCTTACTCTTTTTGTATTCTATTCAACAGGCAAGAATGCATTACCAATTTATAAACACAATTCTTTCAACAGAAGAAAAGTGTTGTTTAATGAACTTTCTTCTTATATTTTTGTTATTATTCTTATTTTTTTCTCACTCTACCCATGGATATTCATAGACCTAAAAAACAGCTTAGAACCTTTATGGAATGAATGGGCACGCAAATAAAAAATGTCAAATTTATTAATGTTAAGGCCCCTATAGAGGGTCTTCTCTTATTTTAATAAAGTTTTAAGTTGCTCTTTCAGTCTATAAATACCATCTCGATAAGCTCGGCATTTCAAGGAGTTATGTGTCGCGGATTGAAAAACGCGCATTGATGAAAATGTTCCATGAGTTTTACCGGGCGGAGAAAGAGAAGCGGAAGAAGTCGAAGGGGAAATGAGCGAAAAGCCGGATCTGACATTCCGGCTTTTTTTATTTTCTTTTCAATATAAAACAATGATAACTTCTTTCATCTTATGAAACCCAAGAGTTATTAGGTGTTTTCTTTATCTGTACAAATACAGGTGAATAACTTAATTTATTACATATAAGTTATCCTGCAAAACTGTGCACGAAATGTCGGGTAGATACATTTCGCTCTTGTTATTCTTTTGTTAAAGGAGGTCAAATAAATGGATTCGCTTAAAAGGATGAACAGCGCATTAACGTATATTGAAGAAAACCTCACGAACGATATTGATTTCAAAGAAGCAGCAAGGCTTGCTTTCTGCTCTGAATATCATTTTAAAAGGATGTTTTCCTTCCTTACAGGTATTTCATTATCGGAATATATTCGCCGCAGACGTCTTACTCTTGCAGCTTTTGAACTTAAAGACAGCCGCGTAAAGGTGATTGATCTTGCGATAAAATACGGTTATCACTCACCAGATTCTTTTGCACGAGCATTTCAAAATCTGCATGGCATAAGACCATCAGAAGCTAAACATAATGGCCATTCACTTAAAGCTTATCCGCGAATGACCTTCCAGTTATCAATCAAAGGAGGAAATGAAATGAACTATCGCATTGAAGAGAAAGAGGCATTTCGCATCGTCGGCATTAAAAAAAGAGTCCCTATTTTGTTTAAAGGCGTGAATCCTGACATTGCATCGATGTGGGAAAGTTTAGATGAAGCAGCAATCAATCAACTAAAAGAGCTTTCTAATGTAGCGCCTGTAGGACTCATTAGTGCATCCACGAACTTTTCTGAAGGCCGGACAGAGGAAAACGGAGAGCTTGATCACTATATTGGCGCAGCCACAACGAAACATTGCCCAAATCACCTATCACAGCTTGAAGTCCCTGCCTCAACATGGGCTGTATTCGAAGCAGCCGGATCATTTCCGGATGCACTGCAGGAAGTATGGGGGCGGATTTATTCCGAATGGTTTCCATCGTCACATTATGAACAAATTGAAGGCCCGGAAATCCTGTGGAACGAGCATAAAGATGTAACATCGCCATCTTTTAAAAGTGAAATTTGGATCCCCATTTCAAAAAAGTAATATATCTTACAATGAAATTAGAGGAATTGAAGGTTTTAAGGGAGGGGTCTCATCCCCTCCTCTTTTTGCACCGACTCGAAAACTTTAATGAGCATCGACTATAAAGTCTGAGTTCTTTTCCATAATTCCGCATGTTTTTTTACGATATTTATAAATTCAGCCATCGCTAAGGAATGCCATCTTTTTTTATGATAAGCCACCTGCGTTAAAATACGTGTTTCATCCAAAATCAATCCACTTAATTTGTTTTCTTTCAACTCTTTTTGTACAGTGATCAACGGTAATAACGAAATTCCTAATCCGCACATCACACACTGCTTAATTGCCTCAACACTCCAGAATTCAAAGGTATTCTCCGAAACCAGTCCTTGGTGTTTCATATACTCTTCAAAGTAAGTACGGTAGCTGCACCCATGTTCTGTATATAAAATCACTTCATCAGATGAAAGATAAAAATCATCAAATGGAATATTTTTTAACTGATGATGTTCAGGGAATATCAATATCATTGGCTCAGTTATCAGTTTTTCTATATATAAATCAGCTTCCTCTTGTTCGTACCCCAAAAGAAACGCTAAATCCACCTTCCCATTTCGGAGATCATTTTTTAATTCCCAGCATGTCGATGATTTTAATGTTATTTTCACTTTAGGAAAGAGCTTTTTGAATTCGTGAATAATTGGAGGTAAACGGTAAACCGTTAAAGATTCCGGAGCACCAATAACGAGAGTCCCGATCGGTTCATCGTTTGATTGTATTTGTTTTACTTTTTCGGAAATCCTGATCATTTCGTTTGCATAAGGAAACAAAAGTTCCCCCGCTTCAGTTAACAGCATTTTCTTCCCAAAACGATTAAATAACGGTTTTCCTATTTCTTGCTCAATATCTTTAATATGTGAAGTTATGGTCGATTGGGCATAACCCAAATATTCAGCTGCCTTTGTAAATCCTCCCTTTTCCACAATTGTTATAAATGTTTTTAAGTGCCGTATTTCCATCATGTCTCCCCCTTTGAACATCACTAATTCCGATGGAAAAGTTCATATATATCTATTTTACCGATGAAAGGAAACAAATTACAATTGGAATATGATCGTAAAACACGTTTAGGAAAGGATGGAATGTAAAGTGAGAGAAAGAAAACTCGGCCCCGTACTTTTAAGCGGATTAATTGTTGGTCCTATTTTAGGATCGGGAATTATATTGCTTCCACCAATCATTTATGGTAAGACTGGAGATTATGCCATATTAGCATGGTTTATGATGATGATCATTAGTTTTCTATTTGCTTCATTGTTTGGAAAATTGAGTGTTTTATTTCCGAATGAATCTGGTGTTGCGCATACAGTCGAACTTGCATTTGGACAACATATAAAACAATTAACTTCTGTATTTTTTATTATTGCGGGCAGTGTGGGGCCAGTTGCCGTTCTCATGACAGCCAGTCAATATCTAAAGGCTTTGTTCAAAAGTAATGGTTGGCCGCTAGAGACATATGGAATCATTCTGATGATGATTTGTTTATTCGTTCTATTATTGAATATCTCTTCTGTAGGAAAAGTGTCATTTATGTTCTCCACAATTGCCACAGTAGTATTGTTAAGTGGAGGAATTAGTTCAATCCCCTTTATGAGGGATAAAGCTTTTATTAAAACACCATTTCATCTTGATGATTTTGGTTATAGTATTCTATTACTTTTTTGGGCTCTAGTAGGTTGGGAAATTATAGGGAATTATAGTTTGGATGTCAAAAATAGAAAAAGAACGATTCCCCAAGCAATAGTAATAAGCTCAGTGGTCATCACAACGGTTTGTATCGTTGTAGCTGCTTCTTATCAATGGATTAATTTACATCAGGCACACACATTAACGATTATTTTAATTCCATTGCTTGGAACGTTTGCTTCACCAACAATGGCTTTCATCACAACAATATTATGTATGAGCACATATTTATTGGTTACTGGCGGAGTATCACGTCTAATAGCCTCAGAGAATAAAAAAATAACCTTGATTTCTTTCCGCTCCAAAACAAACATACCAATTGGAGCCCTAGGCTTATTAACATTAATTCATGCTATCGTTTTTATTCTTTTATTTATAAACTTCATTAATGTTGAACAAATTGTCGGCATAGCAAATGCTTTCTTTATTAGTAATGCGATTTGCGGTATTTTGTCTGCATATAAACTGCTACCTGGTAAGTTCTCAAAGAGTTTATCATTAATGCTTATTATCAGCTTTTTGATTATCCTTTCTTTCTCATCAATATGGATTTTATTAATGATTGCCCTTATAACTGCTTTTTATTTGATCCGACATTTTATTTGGATGCGTCAATTAAAGAAATCCGCTACTAATTCTCAAGACAAATTACGATTTTAAGAATTTCTCACCCAAGCTTGGAGTGTATAAACAAAAACGGGAGATTTTACAGTTCGTATAGGACATAGTTATTTCTTTTACAATGATTACTTACGGACACCTTCCGCTCATTTACATCATTTTATATTCATTTTGACCAGAAAAAGGGCACTGTTTTCAGTCTGTCCAAGTAAAAAAGGAAGGGTTCTTCCCTTCCTTTAGCCCCAACTTGATCCCCTGCCATTTTGAAACCAACATTTGAAGCACTGTCTGCATCAACAAAGTGAGTAAAAGGTAAGATGCTACTTGATCCATACTGTCTGTCAATGAAATTCGACTAATCATCACTAATGATAAGTTCAGTCATTGCAGATAACTTGAGTTTTCATCCATCATTAAGGTTCAAAGTCTGATGTTCAAGCAGCATCACCCCTTGGGTAATGCTATGTAACAGCCGTTTGTCCTGATAAAGTTATTTTCATTACACTCCTTTTATTCATTTGCCATCATTTCTATTTATCAATTATAGTTAAAAAATGTTGAGGAAAAAACAATAAACGTCCGTCCTAACTTTTTCATCTTATTTATTAAAATTTTAATCTCTTCCTTGTAAAATAAAGAAGCAATCTCATTCACAATTAGGACATTTCAGTGGCGTATCGGTATAAAGTGAACTAATTTATTAATGTTCAACAACAGAATTTCGTCTATTGACAATAAAGAATGCACAAATCATTGCCAGAATGGCCATCGCCCACCAGAACGTTGAGATCGCCTGATCATGATCGATGATAATCAAACGAATGACAGCCGTGATGCCAATATAAATAAAGTAGCGAAGCGGGAAATGAAAGTCTGATTTGAAGTATTTGATAATCAAAGCAATGAACTCAAAGTACATGAAGAATATAAGCAGTTCCCCAAGCATCTCATAATAGCTGTCCACTTTGTTGAACAGTGACTTGTATACGAATTGCACGATGTACCATGTCTCGCTGATCAGAAGTCCGCTTAAGGCTATCGCCAGGAAGAACAGACAGACATTGAGAAGCGCTTGTAACAGGTAAGGCGCCTTTTTAAAATTGTTGGAAAATCTCATCTTGTTGTCTCCTATTACAATATTTTCGTCGTTTTGATTCGCAGCCTACATCTTTCTGTTCCAAAATCGCAGCACGATGCAGTACTTGGAATTCTTTTGTATACTGTGAAACTGCCCCTGCATGCGGGACATCATTCGCGCAATGCTTCTTTCACCGAGTCCGTTGCTGTCCGGTGTTACATCCGCAAGTTTAATCGTATTGCTAACATGAATCTCAAATATTTCTTGATCCGATATAAACGTGATGCTGATTTCTTCTTCCGGATCTGCGTATTTAAATAAGTTTGACAACACATTATCAAATACACGCCCAAGCTCCTCCAAATTCACGTTAATATAGGTTTCCGGCAGCTCGCCTGAAATATGGACCCGGAAATGCTCCTGATGAAGGATAGCAATCTGATCTGATATTAGATCGTAGATCACTTCTTTCACTGCAACGGTCTCCAGATCGGCCTCATATTCCTTGTCCAGCAGGAAATACGCAAACAGATTGTCAGACAAGCTTTTTAATTGCAGTGCTTTACCATAAGCATTGGCTACATACCGATCTTTGCTGGAACCCGCTTCGCCTCCCTCTTTTTTGGCAAACTCCAGATTCATGATCAGCGACGTCAGCGGTGTGCGCATATCGTGCGACATTTCGGTAACCAGGCTGCGGCTCTCAGCTTGCAATTCCTCGATAGCTTTAAGTTTATCCAGGAAAGCTTTCCGCAGATCCTCAATGCTCTTTGCAATCATCGCTAATTCATCATGCCCTTTTATCGTCATCTCGTAGTCCAGCTGGCCCCCTTCAAGAATATGAATCTCTTGGTGAAGCGTTTTAAGGTAGCGAAGACTTTGGCGAATGCCCAAGAGAACAATGATTAAAAAGATGAGGGTTGCACCGAGCAAATCCAAAGTAAAGGCCAGATCATAATATCGGGAAGAGTAGAAACCGTCGATAATGACTCGTCCTTCACCATCGCTGAACTTGACCGGATGTGAATGATTTTGAGCATACTGAGTCAGCTTTTCCTTTCCATAATCCGATTCAGAATAAACGGAATCATATTGCAGCTCCTGATCCTTGAATATGGTGAGGTTAATATAATTTTCTTTTTTGACCCACTCGCCAAACGCTTTTCTATCCGATGTAGACAACTCATTTTCTGAAACGTACTGACTGAATTTTTGAATGTATCTCGCTGACTCCTTGTGGTAATACTCATCCGAACTCAGGTATCCCTCGATCAGATCATCTGTGATCTTTTGCAACGTCAGAAAGATCACACCGCTCACAATCGCAGCAACCATGATCAGCAAAGCCAGTTTTTTGGTTAGCGTAAATTTACGATGCGCCAAATCGATATCCTCTTCCCCATTCAGTTTTTATATAAACCGGACGTGCCGGATCATCCTCAATTTTGGAGCGCAGCTTCCGAATATGCACCATCACCGTATTGTTGGAACAGTAAAAGTAAGGCTGTCCCCACACACTCTCATATATATTTTGAGCAGAAAATATTTTGTTGCGTTTGCTCATCAGCAGTTTCAGGATACGATATTCCAGATCTGACAGCTTGATTTGCTGCTCCTCTTTCCAAACCTCATTAAATTCTTCGCTCACTCTCAGTTTGCCCCCGATAAGAAATGTTTCTTCCTGTTCCTTCTTTTCCTGATAGATTGTATATCTGCGTAATTGAGCAATCACTCTGGCGTGAAGTTCCTCTTCCGAGAAGGGTTTAGTCATATAATCATCGCCGCCGGCGAGTAATCCCTCAGTTTTATCGAGTGTACTCGATCTGGCCGTCAGAAACAGAATTGGAACGTTAGAGGTTTTCCTGATGTGCTGACAGGTTTCGATTCCCGAAATGCCTGGCATCATAATATCCAAAATAACCAAATCGAGCGAATCATTCACAAGTTGCAATGCTCGCTGCCCATCCTTGGCTCTTAGCACCTCGTATCCTGCACGCGTAAGGGATTCCTCCAAAAGATCACCAATATCATGATCATCCTCTACGACTAATATTCGATGGGTCATGCCTCTTTCACCTCATGATTCTTGATGTTATTTCTCGTGTGACCTTACTATATATCATTCATAAGTAACACGTACGTTATAAGATACTACGTAAATCTTAACAGTTTATGAAAGCTGATGTTCGCCACAAATTTGTCACATTTTCTAAAAAAATGATGAACCTTCATAAATTGTTAAGATTCTGTCTTTATATTTATCCATTGTAAGGCTCAAGTTTTTCAGATCCGCACTGCACATTGCAATGATAAATGGAAAAGGAGTATTGATATGATTGTACAAAACGAAGGACGCGGGCAACCGGTAAGTCTGCGGGAACGGGTTCATTTTCTGGACATCGTACGTGGATTTGCCTTGCTTGGCATTATTATTGTCAACTATTTCCTGATCGTAGATTCAGTAAAGGGATTCGAAATGGCCTCCGATGACGTACTGCACAATCTGGTTTCCTGGTTTGCCGAAGGGAAATTCGTTACATTATTCTCCTTCTTGTTCGGAGTTGGGTTTATGATCTTTATGGATCGAGCCGCGCAGAAGGTAGATAGTCCCAACAAGCTGTTTGCCCGTAGGTTATCTATCCTGTTGGGATTTGGCATTTTGCACATCACATTTGTTTGGGTCGGTGACATATTGACCTTTTACGCCGTAAGCGGCTTCCTGTTACTCGCCTTCTATAAACGCACGGCCAAAACGGTGCTTAGATGGATTATCGCACTTATCGTGTTTCAATTCCTGACCCCTGTTTTCACAATGTTGTACAATGTCATCAATACTGCAGGGTCAAAAAACCCGAATTTTTCAGAGTTTACTTTGTTTAGCCACACAACCCTTACTTACATGGAATCCATCAGCACTCGGTGGACAGATATGGTCACGATGGCGGCTGGCTCTTTCTCTATGATCTATTCCATGTTTCTCATGTTTCTGCTGGGCGTGTACTTTGTTAAGATGGAATTTTTCAAAGACATGGAAGCGAAAAAGTTCATATGGAAGCGTATCTGGATCATTAGCACAATCGCTTTTCTAATAACACAAAGCAGTATATTACTAGACATGTTTAATCTTTCTGAGAATATGCTGTGGAAGGACATTTCCTCTGTCTTGGGTCAAAATGGCGGCTTAACCGGAAGTATGTTTTATATGAGCACTTTTGCAATGCTGTTTCTGTACGTTCCTCAGCTGCGAGGCCCTATGATGATATTCACCAAAGTCGGACGGATGTCATTGACCTGTTATCTGCTTCACTCTATCATTGGAACAGTTCTGTTCCTCCGGTACGGATTCGGGCTTGCGGATCATATTCAATCCGCCGGCACGTTCATGTTCAGTCTGGCCGTGTACTTCGTGCTTATGAGCTTTAGTACATTGTGGTTGAAACGATTTAAGTACGGTCCGATGGAATTGATATGGCGCAAGCTGACGTACGGCAAAGTAAACGGGAGTCCCAAAGCGACTCCGCTGCATTCGGAAAAATCTATTCAGAAATAACCCCCTTGCACAGATTGCATGACTTCAAATTAGTTGTTGAGAAGCGGGCATTAAACGGACAGATTTGATATATATACTAGTTATTTTTATATCATTTAGGCTTCTTTGGGCTAATAAATTCACCAGAGTTTACTCAATGTGCATTGCTCATGACCGAATCTAAATTGAATCTTTTACGCATGTTCATAGTCAAAGGCGCCACATTCGACTATTTTTGCAACTTTTCGCAGGAAAAGTTTGAGAATGATGGCAAATCCCGCGTACCACACTTAATACGGCAGTGAACAATAGTAAATAAGGGTTACATGCAGCTTGTTTTCTAAGGAAACAAAGAAAAAGACATCATACAAAAAGACAGGAGAAAGCTTTTGAAGTATTTTAACGCCAAAATTACCGCGGAAGAAAAAGCGGCAGAGCAGCTGGAATGTTTTACTGAACGACTGAACTCGTTATTTCAGCAACTGAAGGAGTGACAATCATGAAAACAAAAAAGGAACCAAAAGTTATTCTGGAACCAGCAAAGGAATCTGATCTGCCAGAATTCCAAAAAAAATTACAAGAAGCCTTTGCGATCGCCGTGATTGAAATGTTCGGTGATTGCGAAGGCGGACCGATTCCATCGGACAATGATGTTCAGGAGTCTTTCGACGCTCCCGGAGCAGTCGTTTATCATATTCTTCGGGATGGTAAGAAGGTAGGTGGTGCAGTAGTACGTATCAACAGCGAAACACATCATAATTCGCTTGATTTATTCTATGTATCTCCAGAACATCACAGCCAGGGGATTGGTCTTTCTGCTTGGAAAGCCATAGAAGCACAGTATCCGGATACTGTGCTTTGGGAAACCGTGACACCTTATTTTGAAAAGCGAAATATCAACTTCTATGTGAATAAGTGCGGATTCCATATCGTAGAGTTCTACAATGAACATCACTCTGATCCGCATATGCATCGCAATGGACGCGAAGATGACAAGTCCCTGCCGGATGATGATGACTTTTTCAGATTTGTAAAGGTTATGAAAAAAAAGGACTAAACAATTGAACACTGCGATATGCCGCAGTGAATTGCCGGTAACTTTTTTTAAAGATATTTGTTTGGATCGAAAAAATTCTAAGTTAACCAATAATTCCCCATGTTTACAGAGTTGATTAATAAACTATACGAGGGATAAACGAATAAAGCCTTCCCCTTCTTTTTGAGGAGAAAGTATTAAAAGGCGGAAAGCCCTTCTCGTTATGAGAGGGCTTTAATTCGGTCTGAAAATGAAATGGATAATAAATATAAACAAAGAAATAATTAATTAGGTGATGAACGATTTATACGAATTTTAGAGAAATACTCCAACGGAGAACTTAACGAATAACAAATCACTTCTCTTTTGTGGGATGCTGCCGAAAATAAATCACTTCACAACAGACAAACTGAAAGCGGTATAAAAAAACAGCTCCGTTAAAATGGCCGGAACTGTCTTTGACTTTTGGATTTTGCAGTTATCTCCATCCGTCAGTTTAATTAGAATTCAGATAATCCAAGACACGATCAACTCTTTCATTGACTGAGTAATCTCCTTCAATTTTTAACAATGGACAAGATAAATCTGCCATCCAATGTTCGTGTAAAGCTTTGCTTCTAACTTCCATTCCGGCATGATCATATAAAGAAGCCCACTCTAAAAATGTTTTTGATTGTTCATATTTACTGCCGCCGGCTAACACTTCGTTTCCATAACGCTGAAATTCCCTATGCCTTAATCTCTCAAGCCGTATATCCTGCGGAATCCATAAGAAGATGACAAGGTCAAAATAACTTTTTAGATCATCGCCCCAGCGGCACACTGCGCCAGAAAGAATCCATTTCTCATTTATTGTCAAGTCTTTTTTAAGTAACTTTCTTCTTTCAGGGATTTCTCTTTTTTTAGTGAATTTATCTGTCCAATAGTAATCATCAGTATCAAGATGCGTATGCGGCAAATGCTTTGATAATGCAACACCCAATGTTGACGTTCCGACACCAGAGGCTCCCAATATGTGAATCTTATTTTTCATACTTCCCCCTCCTTATGAAGCAACCAAACTCCCTGTTGCATAAGGTACTTACTATTATTTTGACATAAATCCCCAAAAACCTTTACTTTGCCAGGGGAATCCAGATGCGGTTAAAACCATACCGCTTACGAACATCATGGTCATTTTCAAACAGAATGATTAACTTTCTCTCCGGCCTATTTTAATATCCTCATACACTTTTTCAAAAGTCTCGATTGGCAGTGAAAACTTGGTTGTTTTCTCGTTACGGTGATTGATCACGATCTCAATTTGATTATTTTTTTGTTCAAACTCAATAAGTGCATTCTCCCATTTATCTCTGATTGAAATGATACAATTTCCATTTTTCTTTTCCTTTTTCTTATAAATGTAATTCACTTTAACTCCCCTTTCATTGATCGGCAAAAGGTTTCGGAATAAGGAAGCTCCTCAAAAAAAGGATCAAAACTTTTATCAAGTTTGATCCTTTTCCCTTTTTAGTCATTTCTTCGCGAACGTTTATAGACATTCACGGTTACCAGCCAGCTCATAACAACGATTCCTGCAAAAAGAATGAGCATATTACTGTACAAATAAGCGGAATGATCAGCGTTAACAGGCAGCAGCCTTTGATTCAGCAAGCGGATCGATAATAAACCGCCTGCAATCGAAATACCCGTTCCCTCTGATAAAAAGCTCGTAAAATTAAGAAGACTCATTCCGGCGCCGGCTTCCTTTTGTTTCAAACTGCCAGACACAATTGTAGATATAACCGTTTTTGTGAAGGAGAGCCCCCCAAAAACAAAAACGATGATAACGGTCATGAGCCAAGGTGCCGCATCTATGAAAAAGGCAGCGATTAAAAAGCTGGAAGACATCAATACAATCCCAATGGTCAGCACATACAAAGAACCTTTCCGATCAACAAGCCATCCCCCAATGTAACCGAAGATGATGACGCTCATTGTCCCGGGGAACATAATCCCGCTTCCAATTGCCGCAGTACTTAAATGGTGAACATCTTTCATCATATAAGGAACCATAGAAACAAATCCTGCAGCAGTGCCGAATATCAGGCCTCCGCAAAGGACGCCCATCATAAACAAAACATTTTTCCCCAGTGCAGGGTCAACAAAGGGATCTTGAGTTTTCCTAATATGTCTCACAAATATCAGGAAAGCTAGAATACTGATGATCAGAAAAGACATTCTATATGAAGTTGTAAACAGCAGAAAAAATACGATGCCTGCAGACATTAATATAATCCCCGTCATATCAAAGCACCCGCTGACTCTTTCTTCCTTTTCCAGCAGTTTCATCAGGAATGGAACGGTGATAACTGTTGCTGTCGGAATAAGCAGCAAATATGACCAGTGAATATAATGAGCGATCATTCCGCCAATAGCTGGTCCGACACCTTCCCCCATTGCCACCAGCGAACCGATCAGACCAAATGCTTTACCCCTGTTTTCTTTCGGAATATAGCGTACTACTGCAACCATCACAAGAGCCGGGAATGCGGCTGCACCAGCCCCTTGAATAAATCGGGCCAGAATGAGTACAGGAAAGAAAGAGTGTCCGACAAATCCAATGATCGATCCGAAGCCATTTACCATAATTCCAAATAGGAGCAGTTTTTTGATGCCCAGCTGATCTGATAACTTCCCATACAGAGCAGTTCCGATGGAAAAGGTTAACATAAAGGCCGTGTTCACCCAGTTTGCACTCGCTGGCAGTTTATGAAAATCGTTGGCGATATCAGGTAACGAGACGTTCAAAACCATTTCATTTAATACGCTGAAAAATGACAGAACACAAAGCCAAATGAACACTTGGTTGTGCCGTAAAGCTGACTGTGAATAAGGCGTATTCACAAATTTCCCTCCATTAATGAGGGCAGACGCAGTTTATAGGGCCATTGATACGCTTCCCTCTTTTAATTGTACCCTGTTCATTTTTTTGCACTTCATACATAACTCCCCCTGCATTGATTGATATACCTTATTATAAATCCTCAAGCCGATGTTTTGAATACTTTGCGGCACACACCCGCAAATGACGAAACATCAAATACTGTTATATTTAAAATTTACAGTACCAAAAAACCGCAATTTCATTTGCTGTTGAAAGATTGGAATAAAGCATTGTATCGACCGCTCCTATGACAAAGTTATTTTTGGCATAAAAATGACAAGCTGAAACATTAATATCTTGTGTTTCAAGCATAAGACCGCATAAATGATTCTCCTTTGCCCACTCAATCGCTTTATGTAATAAAGCCGTCCCGACACCATTTTTTCTATAATCTTTTGCAACGGCAATGTCTTCAATCAGTGCGTATCCATTCCAATTAGAACGAAGCTTACTCCGGCCGACACAGTCGTTCTCTGCGTAATAAAAAAAGACAACTTTATCCTCTTCTTCAATATAACTGACATCAATGTCTTCATCATCATATTTTTTGACATAAGGTTCAGCAAATTTCTCCTCTGAATATGTCCAAACATTGTTTTCAAATGAAGGGATGATTCTCCCTGAAACAACGAAAGGTTCGTTTGGTTTATTGAAGTCTTTCATATTGAAACAAGTCATTTTAGTTATCATCATAATCACCTTTCTGCAGTTATTGAATTCACTTTACACCTTTTGAACTGTTGATTCGTCTGCATGTCACGAAGACTAAAACAAAAAAGATACCAACATCGATTGGTATCATCTATTCATTCGAGCCCTGCAACAACATCCTATTTCGGAGCTTCCAAACCAAATGTTGTCCATTCCTCTTTTGCCGGACCATAAATACCCGGAACAGGTAAACCCGCTTGTCTCATAAGGACAGTCATTTGTCCTCGATGATGGTTTTGATGTTGAATTAAAAACATCAAAAGTGAACCATTTGGCAATTGCTGACCAATAAAGTTGACACATTCTTGAAGTGTATCATCAGTCCATTGCGTTTTTAACGCCTGTACAAATGCATTACTGGCTTGGTGATAACTCTCAGCAATAAACCGCGCCGATGCAGGAACAGGAAAATCTTCAGCAGGAGCATGAAACGTTAAATCTGTGTTTGAGGTAATGATGTGAATGGCCGCAACAGTATGCCATGCAATACGGCCTAAAGTCCAATGTTGTGAAGTGATTTCTTGTTTAAGTGATTCATCAGTCAGATGATTCAGCAGTTTTTGTGTCGCATCGGCTTCGAATTCCCAAGATTTCAAAAAATGGTCTAAGGTTTGAAACATAAAAATCCTCCTTATCCTTTTTTGTTTTTCTATGTATCTGCAGTTCAATTATAGTGCTCCGTTTAGTTAAAAAAGAACAAAACGATAGACAGACATGACAATAACAGACAAAATATAAGAACATAACAGATCACTCTATACTTCCTTTTCTTCAATCGGCAAAAAAGGATCGCTGCTCAAACAGGATTTTTCAGTCTAATATTTTCGCTTTGCAAAAGTCCATATCGTCTTAGTGATTGAACCGGAGATAAAACAGCTCCCCGTCATCATAGCCACCCAAATGAAAAATGTCGGTTCGGCACCTATTACAATAAACATAAATATCAAGGACAAAATGAATACAATAACAACCATCATCCATACTTTTTTGAAAATGAAATATCCTAAAATCCCTAACAGAAAAGAAGCTGCCGGAAGAAAAATGAGAATGATATACGCGGGACTCAACAGCGGGCTAATACAAACACCTCCCAATTTCAAAACGAGGAAGTTCCTACTTTTTGTCTGATATCAAATGATATGAAGTGATTTTTTTCATCTTGATATTACGCCGTTTCATTCATTTTATACATATTATACCAATACAATCGAGTCAAATATAGATATTTATTCATTTTTAACATATTTCAGAAAAATCAGGAGTGAATTAAAGTCTGAGAATAGCCCGCTTTTTCTTTCCCTAGTAAGTCCTGCCGCATTGGCTTTAGCCCATCATTGTTTTTGCAGCGCTAATATTCTCATAATCGTGTGCATGACGCTGCTTGCCTCATTTGATTTGATGACAAAGTGTGCTGCATCTTTTATTTCGTCAATGGCATTCTTAACCGCAAAGCTGTAGGATGCCGCTTCCATCAATTCTTTGTCATTGCGGCCGTCTCCGAACGCCATTGTTTCATCAGCCGAAACCCCTAATAATCGCTGCAGTTCTTGTACTGTTGTTCCTTTATGTATTCCGATATTTGATATGTCCATCCAGGTATCCTCTGATGCTACGATATATAATTGGTGAAAAAATTCATGCAGCTTTTCTCTCGTTTCCGGACAGTTGGCGTCGGGATCATGAACCGTAATCTTGATAAAATCGTCTTTTATCTCAGTAAAATCAGTTATTTTCGTTACATGTGCATAAGAAGCATTTACATATTTCATTTCACTTTCAGACAGATTTTCTTTTACGATCGCGCCATTTTTTGTGCATGCGATAATGCTATGCCCGCAGCTGATTTTTTCTAAAGCGCCTATAATTGACAGTCCCGCTTCATTGCTGATCAAAGATTCATATACGAATTTGCCGTTCTTTTTTATACGTGTGGCACTGTCTCCTAAAATCCAAAAATCTTTCGCATCTTCTCCGAATAAGGCTTCCACCCTTTCACACTGCTTCCCGGTGCAGAGGGCGAAAGCGACATGCTGTTCCTCCATTACTCGTTTTGTCTTTTCAAATAACGTTCTGTCAAAATCGCCTTGATTATTTAAAAATGTGCCGTCTAAATCCGTAATCACTAATTTAATCATCGTTCAGCACCTCCGCAGTTAAAATGTCTTTTTCAGACAAAGGGTTTTTCACATTTGAGGATGGAATCAATCGCATTTAAGACCCCTTCTTCATTGTTTGATTGCGTGATATGCGCGGCAGCCTGTTTAATGCTTTCCTGCGCATTATCCATGGCGATCCCGTATTTCACGGCGGACACCATCTCCAGATCATTGCCGCTGTCTCCGAAGGCCGCGCATTCTTCATCATTTATCCCCCATTGTTTCTGGAGAAGCTTAATCCCGCTTGCTTTATGAAGCCCCGGTATGATCAGATCTATGTCACCGTGCCCGCTTGATACAGGCGTGACGAAAGACCCGATGGCGTTTTTTAAATGGCTCAGAAGTGCGGAACAATGTTCGGCGGGAAAGCTGATGGAAAATTTAAAAATGTCATCATCGATGTTTTCAAAATGCGGCACCCTTTTTAACACATAATAATACTTACTGGCATGCAGATATTCATCTTCACTGGCATTTTCATGAATATACGCGCTTTTTTTTCCGCAGACAATGACGTTTTTCACCTCATACTGCTCTAAAGCACGGATTACTGCTATTATAGTGTCTTCAGACATGTTACCCGCGAATACTTCTTCTCCGGCATTCACGACGAAAGCGCCATTCTCGGCAACGAAAGCGATTTCACTTTTGATTTCCGGAAAGAAGGATGTAAGCTGCGCATATTGGTTTCCGCTTGCTACGGCAAATTTAATTCCCCGCGCTTTTAATTCACGATACTGATTCATAAAACGCTCTTTGTTATATGCCATTTCATCATTCAAAAACGTTCCGTCCATATCAACCGCTATCAGTTTGATACTCATATTGTCCTCCTTTTTTCGGCCGCTTTTGTCAGCGGCCCTTGAAGAGATCATGCATAAAGCGTATGAACGAATTATATCCACAGGTGTTCCGTGCCGTAAATCATTGGATGACGTCTTGTTTTGAATGACACAAAAAGTGATTTGTCACATAAATATAACACTATGTTTCTTTTAAAAATGATATGTTACGATGAGATGTACATTCACCATTCTCATAAAAAGGAGAATCCCCCTGCATGTTCACACACGAAATGATTGCTTCATTTAACGAGCTTGAAACTTCTTTATACAACTACATCTCCCAAAACAGCGAGAAAGTCGTCTATATGCGCATCCGTGAATTGGCAAATGAAACCCATGTATCTACGGCTTCTATTTTACGTTTCTGCAAAAAAATAAACTGTGAAGGGTTTTCAGAGTTTAAGGTGAAGCTGAAAATGTATGCGGAGGCAAATAAAAAAACGATTTTAAAGAGTCCCCATCATTCCGTTGCCGAGTTTTTTGAAAGAACAGTAAGCGAAGGGATGGAAGAAAAGCTGAAGGAAGCAGCAGCCCTTGCGGCCGATGCAGAAAGCGTCATTTTTATCGGAGTGGGTAGTTCAGGAATTCTCGCCGAATACGGAGCCAGATATTTTTCGTGCTTAGGGAAACTTTCAATGTATATTAAAGATCCTTACTTTCCGGCCCATTCCCATTTCCGCCATAACAGCATCACGATCGCATTATCGGTTTCAGGTGAAGGAGATTCTACAGTGACTCATCTGAATCAGCTGAAACAAGAAGGAAGCCGGGTCATCAGTATTACAAATCATAAACATTCAACCATTGCCAAAATGTCCGATGTGAATATTTCATATTACGTGACGGAAGAATGGGTTGAAAATGCGAATGTCACCACCCAAATCCCCGCTATGTACATACTTGAATCAATGGCTCGGGAGATATACAAATTGAGAGAATAAATTCAGGAACGAACCACTGATACGCTGGAAATTTCGGCATTTTTGCAAAAGTGATGAGAAACCCTTCTCTGATGCTAGAGAAGGGTTTTGAGGATCACAGATGAGACACAATACAATTTGCATGGCCGGCCAGTTTATATTCTCCCAAACCGGAAGGCAGGAGAATATGATCTCCTTTTCTAAAGGGATATTCATGCCCGCCTGCAATCATTATTCCGTCTCCTTCGATCACGCTGACAAGAAGGAAGGGCTGATGCTGGAATAGATTTGCTTCACCTTTTACATCCCACTTTTCGACTGAAAAATAAGGACATTCTATTAAAATAGCCGCAAGCAGATCATCTGTTTGTTTATAGTGAACGGTCGGCCGTTCACGGACAGATGGAACGTCTATCACTTCTATACTTTTTTCCAAATGGAGCTCGCGCATCCTGCCGTCCGCATCTTTTCTTCCGTAGTCGTACAATCTGTAAGTCGTATCTGAATTTTGCTGCGTCTCTAAAATAAGTGTGCTCTTTCCAATCGCGTGAACGGTGCCGCTTGGAACAAAGAAGAAATCTCCCGGCTTTACCTTAACTCTGTTCAGGAGCCCGTCCCATTCTCCGTGCTTAATCATGGATATCAGTTCTTCTTTTGTAGTTGCGTTGTGGCCGAAAATGATCTCCGCATCTTTTGCACAATCAATGATATACCAGCATTCGGTTTTTCCAAGTTCTCCGTTTTCATGCATTTTGGCAAAGTCATCATTCGGATGCACCTGAACGGACAGGTCTTGGTCCGCATCCAAAATTTTTGTAAGAAGAGGAAAACGGTCTCCTTCAAGGTTTCCGAATAAATCTCTGTGATGCTCCCACAATTCACCGAGCGTACATCCTTTATACATGCCGTTTCGAACTGTGCTCTGTCCATTTTGATGAGCGGCGAAGGCCCAGCACTCCCCTGTCCGCTCGGACGGAATATTATAGTGAAAATCACGCAGGGCGGCGCCTCCCCAAATTCTTTCTTTGAAAACCGGATTGAAAAATATCGGTTCAGTAGACATGATCATCCCCCGCTTTATTCGATTTCTTCCAGAAGCTCATACGCCTCTTCTTTTGTCTGAACGGAGAGCAGCCTTTCCCGATAGCTGTCATCCATCAGTTTTCGGGATAACATCTGCAATATTTTCAGATGCTGATTTCCGCCGCTTTCCTTCGGTACGGCAATCATAAAAATCAGTTTTGCATCAGAACCATCAAGGCTGTTCCAGTCAACACCCGAACGTCTTATTCCGAATGCGACACCCGGCGTTTTGACGGCTTCAGACTTTCCGTGCGGAATGGCGATATTCATACCTATCGCCGTGGTTCCCTGCTGTTCCCGGCTCAAAATGGCCTGCTTAAATCCGCTGTCAGACAGCAGCATACCTTGACGGGACATTTTCTCGATCATTTCATCGATAATGTCATCCCTCGTTTCGCCGGATAAATGCGGTTCAATCAAGTCCGTACTGATAATGTCAGTCAGTTTTTTGATTTCGGTCATCCCGGCTTTTCGGCTGTCAGCCTGAGATGGTTCCTTTGTTTCTTTTGCCGCTGCAGCTTCATTTGGTGCGGCAGACGGCAGCACCTCGCCGGACGCGGGGGATTTCGCCATATCTTTCTTCAGTACATTAACCAACAGAGCGGTGACAAGAGAGCCTGCTGTTACAGCGATAAAAAACATCAATACATGATCTACTGCTCCAAGTACAGCAACGATGGGGCCGCCGTGTGCCACTCTGTCCCCCACATGGCCGATCATCGCTATCACCGAGCCGGTCATAGAACCCGCCATAATACTCGGGATCACACGAAGGGGATCTTGGGCCGCAAATGGAATGGCTCCTTCCGTGATACCGAAAAGGCCCATCGTAAATGACGCTTTTCCCATTTCTCTTTCTGCGGCGGCGAATTTTCTTTTTCCTAAAAACGTCGCAATCCCAAGCCCTATCGGCGGTATACAAATGGAAACGGCAATCGGGCCCATAATTTCATAATTTCCTTCTCCGATCATTGCCGATCCGAATAGAAAGGCCACCTTGTTTACGGGTCCTCCCATATCAAAGGAGATCATCGCTCCTAAAATCAATGCCAGGAGAATTGAGCTCGAGCCTTTCATTCCCGCAAGCCAAACCGTTAATGATGCGAAAATATGAGCGACGGGGGCGCCGATCAGAAATACAAACGCCAAACCGACGATCAGTGAGGCAAACACCGGAATAATAATGATCGGCATAATCGGCTGTATTGCTTTAGGAACTTTACATTTTTTGATTCCAAGCGCCGCATATCCCGCCAAAAATCCCGCAATGATTCCTCCAAGAAATCCTGCGCCGCTCGCACTGTCGTAAAAGCTGCCGGATGCCGCAATATATCCGCCGATCATTCCGGGGACAAGACCCGGCTTATCGGCGATGCTGAACGCGATGTACCCGGCTAAAATCGGGATCATGAATGAAAAAGAAGCGCTGCCGATCTGTTCAATCGTTTTCCAAAAAGACGCATCCGGAATGACTAAGCCCTTTGGTGTTTTTTCTCCTCCAAGCGTCAATGCAACCGCTATCAATAATCCGCCGACGACAATGAAAGGAACCATAAAAGAAACGCCGTTCATTAAATGACGGTAAATCGGGTTTTGTTTTTTGCCCTGCTGACTTGCGGTTTGAGCTTTTGAAGCAGATTGATAGATCGGCACTTCACCGCTAAGCGCTTTTTGAATTAATTCTTCCGGTTTGCGGATGCCTTCCTGAACCCCGACGGCCAGCAGCTTTTTTCCCGCGAATCGGTCTTTGTTCACCGAACGGTCCGCCGCGATAATGATTGCGTCTGCTTCCTGGATTTCCTCTTCGGTCAGCCTATTTTCCACCCCGATTCCGCCCTGGGTTTCCACTTTGATCTCAACGCCTAATCTGCCGGCTGCTTTTTGTAAATTTTCAGCAGCCATATACGTATGGGCAATGCCGTTCGGACATGATGTAATCGCTAACAGTTTCATATAAATCCTCCTTTGCAGTCTGAATTTCAAGATCTTGTCTCAACTTTATACTGAAATCAGCCTGTGATAAGCGCGTTTTTTTACCATAAGTTCCGGAAATAACGGCATTTTTCCCTATAAACAGAAAAAAAGCAGGGAGCCATCCCCTGCTTTTAATAGTTTAAATACGATAAAAACGTCATCACATTTTTTTCTTCCGTCAGTTTTTGAATAAATGCCGGCTGCTCGCTAAGATAGGAAAGCTCACTGAATAATTGCTTTACCTTGTTTTGATCTTCGTGTTTGACGGCAAGCATAAATACAAGCGACACCTGTTCCGTCCCCCACTCAATGGGCTCTTTTAAGGTGGCGATTGCAATGGCTGATTGTTTGATATATTTAGAGTTCGCGTGAGGGATGGCAATACCCGCCCCGATATTTGTCGCCGACATTTTTTCTCTCATTACTGCATGAATGCCATACTCTTTTTCTACATAGCCTTTTTCATACAAAGCCCGCGCCAGCTTTTCAATGACCTGATAACGGTGCTCTGTCTCTTGCTGTAAAAAAACGAGAAACGGAGTCGTATCGTTCAGCATTTTAAACGTTTTTTGCTCCCGGCGGTGCGATGTATCAAGCTGTTGCATAAATGCGCTGAGCTTTTTTTCATCAGCAGGCTCCAAAAGCGGTGATACGACAATATGAGGAATCGTTACATTTCCAAGCCCTATCGTAGAAATGACGAAATCTATATCTTTATGCTTTTTGATATACTCTGTCAGCTCCGCTTTTGCGATACAGTCTTTTACCGTAATGTGATGAAATTTGCGTTCAATTTTAGTCCGCAGCAATTGCGACATGCCAATGCCCATATGGCAGACGATGATCGTCCTTTTAGGGTTATGACTGCTTCGGCGCAGCCGTTCGATCGCTGCCTGAAAATGCAGCGTCAAATAGGCTGCCTCTTCTTCAGGAATATAAAGATCAAATGTTTGATTGATGTCTTCTAAAACGTCAATGATAAGATGAAACAAATAAGGGTACATTTTTTTGATGTCGTGAAGCATGGGGTTTGAAACAGAGAGATCATAGCTCAGCCGCTTCAACACCGGATCGAGATGAATGTTCAATCCGTTGATCAGTTCCTGGTCTTTATGAAAATCCAGCATTTGCAGTTCTGAAACACAGTTGATCAAATGCCTGACGACTTTGGAAAGCTCAGAATCTTCAAGATCAAGCTTCTTTTCTTGCTGCGATGGATAGCGGACTTTCCCGCCTATTATATGTAAAGTTAAATAGACGGCTTCTTCCTCAGGAAACCGGATGGCAAATACCGGCTCAAGCCGTTTTAAACAAGCCAGTGTCCATTCATATTCTTTCTTCTTTTTTACCGCCTCCAGCTGTCTTGCAGAAATGGCGACCGGCTGTTTCATTTTGATACGGCGGATCGTCAGCAATGTATGCAGCAGCAAACTTTCAAATGTTTCATCCGTAAAATAGATAGAATGGTTTTTTTGTAATAACTTGATTTCTTTTCTCACAAAGTCCGCTTCATGACTTAAAAACTTACTTTTTATAAATTGGCTTGTAAATTCCGCATTATCAATCAAATCTGAAATTCGCGCCAATGCTTTTCTTTTGTTTTTTTCGTCCCCTTCAATCTTTAAGCCGAGCCGCTGTTTAGATACCAGCGTGAGATCAAATCGCTTCAGCCACTCTTCAACCGCACTTACATCCTTTTTAATGGAAGCTCTGTTTACAAAATGCTGTGCGGCAATTTCTTTTGCGGAAACGGGCTTTGAATTCATTAATAAATCATAAGCGATGTGAAGTATTCTTTCTTCATCGGTCTTGTGCCGGCATGTAAAGTGCTCATTATAAATTTGCCGGCTTAACCGTAACCTTTCCTGTTCAGATATATGTAAATAGACGCCTAATCCCGGTTTGCGGATCAGCTGCGCTTGAGCATGTTCATTCAGGAAATCTTCAATCGTTTTCAAATCATTCCTGATCGTTTTTTCAGAACAGCGGACCCTGTCTGCGAAATCTTGCACAACTAAGTAGTCATCAGGTTCAGATAACAACAGATACAAAATCTTTTTCTGCCTTGAATTCATGTATTTCATCTGTTTTTCTATCCTTCCTGTCCGTTTCTGCTGGAGCAATTGTGATAGGTTAAATATACTGCGCATACGAAACCGTTTTCATTTTATAGTGAAACAAAAGAGTAAAAAGTTTTGTTTTTTACCGCAGGTTCCGGAAAAATCATGTTTTATACAGAGCTATTCACATTGACAATAAAACACCAACCGTTTTTAAACGATTGGTGTCGGCAGCGAAAACCTGCTGTTACAGCCAAAATGTTTCGCCAAGCGCTAATGCTTTCAGGTTTTCAGGAGGTAATGCAAGCCGGTCCCACTCGCCGTGCAGTCTGCTTAATGCTTCCGGGCCTGTATCATCAGCAAGCCGGAATGCCCCGTAATGCATCGGAATGAAGCTGTCAGCCTTCAGCTCCAAAAACGCTTTCACGGCGTCTTCCGGATTGATATGTGACACTTGCATAAACCATTCCGGTTCGTATGCTCCGATCGGCATCAGAGCCGCCTTAATACGAAACCTCTCTCCGATTTCTTTAAAGCCTTCAAAATAGCCTGTATCTCCTGCAAAATAAATGGACTCGCCGTTTTCGCTTTCTATGACCCAGCCTCCCCAATGAGAGGTATCGGTATCCCAAAGCGTTCTCCGTGTCCAGTGCTGGGCCGGAACAAATGATATATTCACCCCCCGCAACTCAAAACGATCCCACCAATTCATTTCATGAACCTTTTTGCGGCCTTTTTTGATGAACAGCTTTTTCAATCCCGCAGGCACGTAAAAATCCGGGTTTCCTCTCAGTTTATTTATACTCGGAAAATCAAGATGGTCATAATGCCCGTGTGAAATGAGCACGGCATCAATGTCAGGCAGTTCGCTCAATTCATATCCCGGCTCTGTCAGCCGTTTTTGAAAACCCATCCGCCGCGCCCATACAGGGTCGGTCATTATGTTAAGCCCCTGTATTTGGATCAGAAATGAAGAATGGCCGATCCATGTTATGGCGGTTTCCGTCCGATTGACGGCAACATCACGGACATCCCTAGTGACCGCTTTCGGAATGTTCTCGCTTAAGTCTTTACTTTTCTCTCTTCGTTCTTTCATCCATTTCAACATGTCCCTGAATCCATGTTCATTCTTCACGCCATTCAAGTTTTCATATCTTTTTTTCATTATCATTCTCCCTTGACACGTGTATTCCATTAGATTCATCGGACATTTATACAATGTCTGTAAATACCGCCCCGCTTGCTTCGGCTAAATCTTGAGGCGCTGCTTTCAGCTGCATTCCGATTTTCCCCGCACTGACAATCATAAACTCCAGTGTTTCAGCGGATCTATCAATAAAAGTCGGAAACCTTTTTTTCATGCCGATCGGAGAGCAGCCGCCGCGCATATAGCCGGTCACTCCTAAAAGGTCCTTCATGGCAATCATTTCTATTTTCTTCTCACCTGCCGCCTTCGCAGCCTTTTTCAGATTCAGTTCTTTTGCAACGGGAATGACAAAGACGTAATAACGATCTGTTCCTGCAGATGCCACTAAGGTTTTATAAACATATTCGGCAGCGTATCCGATTTTTTGTGAAACGGAAAGACCGTCTGCGGGCTGTCCCCCTTCTGTTTTGTAACCTAATAGCTCATAGGGAATGTTTTGCTGCTCAATGATACGGACAGCATTTGTTTTCACTGTTTTTTTCGCCATGGTTTTCCTCCATTTTCTGTATTTCTGCTTTATTTTCAACTTCGATTTTAATAAAATGACCGCTCAGTTGCGTGCTTTGTAATACTCAAGTGCAAACTGTTTAAAACGCTCAGCAGCGGGAGAGAGTGCATGGTTTTTCAGCTGGGCTAACGCTATGGTGCGTTCGCATTGGTAATCTGCAACCGGAAGAAAAACGACCGGAAAGTATGAATGCTCCGCGGTTTTCGGCAGCACTGCAGCCCCAAGACCCGCGGCGGTCAGCCCTAATATGGTTGACACTTCCTCTCCTTCAAATGCGAGATGCGGGTGTATATTCAAATCCCGGCACATCAGATCAAACATATACCTCAGTCCGTATCCCGGTTTAAATCCGACAAAATCCTCGTCCTGCATCTCTTTCATTTGAATGCTTTTATTTCCTGCAAGCGGGTGGTTCTCAGGTAGCACCGCATAAAGAGGTTCTTTCTCCAGCACTGTCCATTGTAAAAGCTCGCTGGGAAGCGGCGGGGAGCTGAGACAGATATCCGCATCTCCCGTTTCCACCATTTTGCGGAGCGTTTCATTTGCGCCTTGATAAAGCCGGAAGGTCACGTTTGGGTATAGCTTTTTAAATTCGGCAATCAGTTGAGGCATTAAGCGCAGCCCGAGCGTATGAAGAAAAGATACAGATATTTCGCCGTGTTCCAGGCTCATATTTTTTTTCACTTGTTCAACGCCTTCATTTAAAGCTCGTCTCGCTTGTTTTGCTTTTATTAAGAACTGCTCTCCGTGCCTTGTCAGCCGGACGGCTTTTGTCTCTCTGTAAAATAACGGCGCGCCTAATTCTTCTTCGAGCCTGATAATCGATCGGCTTAATGCCGGCTGAGAAATCATCCTTTCTTTTGCCGCATTTGTGAAATGCTGATGAGTTGCCGCCGCAATGAAGTTGTCAATTTGATGAAGCTCCATTTTCTCCTTCTCCCCTTTCCTCATAACCTACACGCATTATTTCTATAGTTATTATAAATTAGACACATTGAAATGAAAAGCGTACGATACATATATAACCAACAGTGAGAAAAGAGGGACATTCATGACGTTTATTCAGCCTCATACAAAGGCTTACAGAAAGGCCAGCTTGGCTCTGTTTATCAGCGGCTTTGTGACATTTGCCACGCTTTACACGACACAGCCGCTTATGCCTTTGTTTTCGGAAGAGTTTCATATTTCCGCTGCAGCTGCCAGCTTAACTTTATCCATCTCAACAGCCGTTTTGGCATTTTCATTATTGGCCGCCGCTTCGTTGTCTGACGGATTCGGCAGAAAAAAATTAATGGTGCTGTCGTTAACAGCTACTTCTGTTTTAGGTATATTAACAGCGTTCAGTCCGGCTTTTCCGGCGCTTTTGGCGATGAGGGGGCTGCTCGGTATTTTTCTGGCAGGCGTTCCTGCTGTCGCTATGACATATGTAGGCGAGGAGTTTGATCCGAAGGGCCTCGGGAAAATGATGGGCTTGTATATCAGCGGCACAAGCATCGGGGGAATGAGCGGCAGGCTGTTAACGGGGCTTCTGACCGATGTATTCGGCTGGCGGCCGGCGCTTGCCATCATCGGCATTCTTTCTATTGTATTAAGCTATTTGTTTTGGCGTTTTCTTCCGGCTCCGCGCCATTCATCTCAGCGGCATGCGGGCGTAAAAGCGGCATGTAAGGAATACGGAGCGGTTCTGCACCGCAAACGGCTGCTTTTGTTAATATCTCTGGGATTTATATTAATGGGGAGTTTTGTGACATTATATAATTATATCGGCTTTCATTTAATGGCGGCTCCTTATCATTTGTCGCAGACTGTGATCGGTTTTATTTTTATTGTCTATCTCGCGGGAACGTTCAGCTCTGTCTATATGGGGAAAAAAGCAGATCTTTTCGGAAGCGCAAAAATGATTAAGATTGCGATTTTTGTTATGCTTGCCGGCGCAGCGGTGACACTTTTGCCCCAGCTTGCGCTTAAAATCGCGGGGATTGCCGTCTTTACCTTCGGCTTTTTCGGCGCGCATTCGATCGCAAGCGCCTGGGTCGGCCGCGCAGCCGGTGATCAGCGCGCGCAAGCCTCTTCATTATATCTGCTTGCATACTATATCGGTTCAAGCGTGGCAGGGTCTTGCGGCGGTTTCTTTTGGACGCATTTTCATTGGATCGGTATCATTTCATTTATTTCGGTTTTGCTATTAGTGTCTTATCCGGTTTTATTTCTGGCGGAATTCAGAAAAAAGGGACATAGCCGCCTGCATGTAAATCAATAAAAACATTAAAGATTTGTGTCTTTTGTCCGATACTAAAGTTAAGGCCGGCACGATACTCCCTATAACTATTCCTTTTGATTCAGTAGATTTCAAATATCGTGCCGGCTTTCTTCAATTAAAAAACATTCTTCAGTTGTCTCACTCTTCTGTTACATACCTGCCCAAACATCTTTCGCATATCTTCCTTCCGCCTGCAGCTGTTCAAGCCAATTCAAGGAAACTTTTGAATCAGTGTTATGCACCTTTTCATACGCCTGAAGCAGTACATTTTCTACGGCCGGAGCCATTTTGCTTCCGTCGCCGCATATATAGAGATGGCCGCCTTGGTCAAGGAGAGCAATAATTTGTTCAGCCTCGCGAACCAGGACATCCTGTACGTAAACTTTACAGTCCTGATCTAACCTGGAATACGCCCGATGCACGGTGACAAGGCCGTTTTTCTCCGCATGGTCGAATTCATCTTTGTACAGATCGTCTTCTTCCGGATGTCTGCAGCCGAAGTATAAATGAGCTTCGCCCAGGCTGTTACCGGACATTTTTTCTGCAGCCCGCGCCTGGATAAATCCCCTGAACGGTGCAATTCCGGTGCCTGCTCCGATCATAATGAGAGGCGTTTTCGTATTTTCAGGCAATGCAAAACCCGACTGCGGCGAGCGGATGAAACAGACCGCAGAATCGCCATTTTGTAATCCGGCTAAATAGTTCGAAGCCACGCCTCTGTATTCTCCCCGGCCGCTCCACGCCGGAGCCGTCACAACGCCGACCGTGATACTGAGCTCCCTTTTGTTTGACTTCGGTGAGCTTGAGATTGAATAATAGCGCGCCTTTAAGGACGGCAGAAGTTCTAAAAAGCGCTCAAACGGCAGTTCACAAGCCGGATAATCTTCCAGCAGGTCCAGCATGGTCATTCGTTTTTTCAGCACGTTTTCTTTATATGCCGCATCGTCAGAATAAAGATGCTCCAATTCTTTTTGGTGCGGCGGGCACACGGTATGGGCGGCAAGTTCGCGAAGCTGGGCTCTCGTTGCCGGTTCCTGCAGCTCTACATATGACGCCAAAAGCTCCGGCGCATTAACCGGCCGGTCCATCGGCAGATGAGGCAGCTGCCGGCCCTTGATCTTAAAGTGCTGGTTCGGATCAAGACCGAATCGGCGAATGACACGGCTGATCAGTTCCCCGCTGTTTTGCGGAAGCACCCCGAGATGGTCTCCTTCCTGATACGTTTCGGTTTTCGGGAGACGCAGCTCAATATGCCGGACTGAACGCTTGCTGCTTTCGGTATGAAGCTCTTTGTTTGTGATGACTTCCGCCTCAAATGCTTTGTACGTTTTGGCAATCGGCGTCTCGGCTGCTTCACTTACGTATTCGATTGATAACTGTGATTTGTTTGCCTGTTTTGGAGCGGCCTCTATATGAAAAGCCTTCATGATGTCCTTCCAGAATGAGTCTTCCCAGGCTTCCTGACTGTACTCAAAATCATCGGCATTGTCGCCCTCCCCGATAGAAGTCAGCCTTTTTGCCCCTTTTTCTTCAAGCACTTTGTCTATCAGGCGGGGGATCCTCTGGTAAGTGGCGGCCCAGTTGCGGTCTCCGCAGCCGAAGACAGCATAAGAAACACCCTTTAATTCCTGATCTTCAAGGGTTTCCATCCATTTCACAAAACCCGCCGCATTATCAGGCGGCGCCCCGTTATAAGAAGCCGTCACAATAACGACTGCGCCTTTTACAGGCAGTTTCCCTGCATAATCATCGAGCGGGCCGGTTTCAGTTGAAAATCCTTTGCTTCTGCCGATGTCAGCCAGCTCTTCCGCAATTCCTTCCGCAGTTCCCAAATTTGAACCGTAAAGAATGAGAAGCGGAGTTCCGTGGGACGGTATTTCTTTCGTTTCTTCTTTGTGACCGCTGCCTTCAGCTTTATGGTTTTGTGCGGACTGCTGATTGGACACATCCTTGTTTTTCACACGGATTTTAAAATCACCGGGCTTAATGGTTAAAGCTTCTTTAATCGTAAGCTCATAATCAGTATGATCAATCAGTTCAAAGTGTTTAAGGACAAGGCCGAGCACCATTGTCGCTTCCTGCAGGGCAAACTGCATCCCGATGCATGCGCGCTGTCCGTTTCCGAACGGCTTATACGCATCAGCCGGAATTGCCGCGGGATCGCTGAACCTTTCCGGACGGAATAGCTCGGCATCTTCTCCCCACGCGCTTTTATCCCGGTGCAGCTGCGGAGTCAGAATCGTCACCGGCTGTCCTTTCGCAATCGGATATTTCCCGCCGAGAACCGTATCTTCTTTCGCGTACAGGGAAAATGCCGGGGCAGTCGGATACAGCCGCAAAGTCTCGTTCAGCACCATGCGGATATATGTCAGCTGCTGAATCTGCTTATATTCAGGTGTCTCACCCGTCAGCACCCGCTCGGCTTCCTGAACGGCTTTTTTCAATTTATCTTTATTTTTCAGCAGGCAGTATATCGCAAAAGAAAGCAGCCCGCTTGTGGTTTCATGCCCCGCGATCAAAAAAGTAATGATTTGATAACGGATATTTTCATCATCCAGCCTTTCCCCCGTTACAGGGTCTTTCGCTTCAAGCATCAATGCTAAAAGGTCAGACAGATTCTCATCCGGATTTTCCCTCCGCTCAGCGATGATCCGGTCTACAAGCGAATTCATCTCTTCAATATCCTGCTGGAACTGATGTCTCGTTTTGATCATCAGCTTGTCCTGCAGGCTGTGTCTCTGCGATTGGCGCATGGCCTCCTGCAGCGCACGAAGCATGCTCGTGATAAAAGGATGCTGTGTGTCGCGGTAAAAGCTGTTAAAGCGGTAATGAAATCCGCACAGGCCGATTGTATCCAGCGTCAGGCGCGTCATATCTTCGGCAACGTCAATTTCTTCATTCGGATTTAATCTGCTCCACTTCTGCACGAGCTGCATGGCAATATCAAGCATCATTGAATGATAGCCTTTCATCGCCTTCTGGCTGAAGCTCGGCAATAAAATCCGATGCGCTTTCTGCCAATTCTTTTCGTGAGTCCAGCTCGTAAATAGTCCGTCACCGCCAAACTCACGGACTTTCAGCAAGGCTTTGCTGAGGTTTTTATCAAATCGCTTTTCATCACAGACTTCTGCCGCGAGCTCGCGGCCTGAGACGAAGACCCCGACAGAGCTCGGAAATTCAAAACGAAAGATCGGGCCGTATTCTTCGGCAATTTTCCAGAGCGATTGTGACAGTTTTTCTTTTTCCAAGTGAGGGAGATTTTTCAGAGGTCCGTATGTTTTCGGCTGCGGTATAGCGCTTAGCTGTTTCATATCGATCTTCCTTCCTTCGGCGAATAATTAATGAGTTCTGATGGCATCCCAAGAACATTGTTCCAGTTCTTTCAGAAACGGTTTTGTTATTTCGACGCTTCCCGTCCGAATAAGCTGATAGAGTTTGAGATATGCCCCGAGCAGCAGCGCCATCAGCACATTGGACGGCAGATTGCGGAGCACACCTTCAGACTTGCCGCGCTGAAAAAAGACGTCAAGCATCTGTGTTATTTCATCAAGAAGCTTACGGCTCGTTTCATTCAGAAAGTAGGCGTCCTTATTCGTTTCAAGAAAAAACAATGCATACTCACTTTCCTTCGTAAAATCAATCAGACAATAAAACAGGTGATGAAACCCTTCTCTTACAGAGATACCCTGAAAGTCCGTTTTGACTTTTTTCATAAAACGCTGCGCACTTTCCTGATACAGTACGTTCACAAGTGTCTCTTTACTGTCAAAGTAACGGTAGATTGTGCCGGTTCCGACATCGGCCTGAGCGGCAATCATCGGAATCGTCGTGGCGTCAAATCCTCTATCTGTAAACAAAGTAAGCGACGCTTTCATAATGAGTTCAACCTTGTTTGAAGCTGTCATTTCATCCCCCTTTCTAAATGCGGAATGAATGTTCATTCCGTTTGTTCAAAATATTTAAAATGTACGGTCATCTGATTACCATTGTATAAGAAAAAAACTTTTTTTAATATAAAATAGATGTGAAATAACCAAAAATAAGGAAATATGCCCAATTTCACAAAAAGAGCTGCAGTGACTTAAGCAGCTCTTTTTATTTCCCAAGAAATATTCTATTTAATGGCAGTAATAAAATGGAATGAATCTCTGCTGACAACTGAAATGTCTCTGAAATGCTGATCATAGAGCACCTGAATCACATCCTTCTCACTCATCCGCGAAGGTTTCAAAACCATATAGAAACATCCGTCAATTTGAAGAACGCGGTACACTTCTTTACATGCTGTCCTGTAATCGCTGACTGTTTCAGCAGTATGTAATGAGAAAACTTTATGAAAGCTGCGATCGCGGAACGGTAAGCTTTCAGGCCTCCCCTGCTGAATGTTTCCGAGCCCGGCTTTTATAACCGAACGGTTTGCGCGCTGTGTTTTCCGTATTTTACGTTTCGATGTTTCTATGCTTTTAAGACTGCCCTTTTCAAGCTGTCCGATGATTTGTTTAAACATTGAGCCGTTTCCGGTCCCGATTTCCAAAATGCGGTCGTATTCCTGTATGTCCATCAAGATTTGCTGAATGACTGACTCTGCCGGTTCTGATGCAGCAAAGTATTTCGCGCGCATTCGTTTTAATGCTGAAGATGTATGTTGCAACATTGTATAACACCCGCTTTTCCATTCCTGTGATTTATTATTCAGAAATAATATTACCTCGTATTAGTATGAGGTACTAACTAGACGCACTTCTCTTCATGAACGTTTCGATTTATTTGAAATTTATATTTGTTTTCATAAAAAAAGACGGAAAACGTAGGTTTTCCGCCTGCTCTAGTACCAATAATACGGTGCTATATATCTTGTCTGCCGGGAAAGCGCCGCCATTCTCTGCCGGCGGTACGGGTTGCCGTAGCCGTGTTTAAATGAATGGGGCATTGACGCATACCCGTGCCCGATGGATGGAATTCTGTTCTGACCGCCTTGCATGCTATCACCCGCTTACCAATTTTTCTTTCTTTACCATGGTATGCAGGCCGTCTGCGATGTGACAGCAACATCCTCGCTAAACCTGGTCCTTCTCCATTGTGTAATGATTCAGCAGTTCAATTCTGAACATGATAATCTCCTCCTTCTCCTCCGTTTTGGCCCTTCGTGTCCGTTAGTTCATATAAAAATGTTTCAGCTGGCGTTCTTTCGCTTCATTATAAAACTCTTCGACCTGCTGTTCTCGTTCATACTCTTCCGCACTTTTAAAACGCTTTGAAATGGTCAGTGTTAAAAAGAAAAGATTAATGGTCATTATCGCTCACCCCCTTTCAATATCCGCGCAAGCGAAAATAACCCGCAGCAAAGTTCATATGCGCTGCGGGCAGACTAAATCCGCAGACAAAAGAAGACGGTGCTTCTTTCCCTGCGGGGAGCTGCGAATGTCCTGATACTCCGAAATTAACGTGCTTGACGGGCAGAGGTTAAGGAAGGACACGAACTCTTCCACAGGCTGAATCGGTTCAATTGTAGATTTTGATTGCCGTTTAACGTCGTCATGTGATTCAACCTCCCTTTGCTTTTTTCTTACTTTGTAAGTATATCCATCAGCTTCCATTTTGTAAACATTTTTTTCAAGATTTGGACGGAAAATGTGCTGGCATTCCGCTTCAATTGTCCGTGTTTTCCGGCATCTTTCTTACCTCAGGAAACTCTTTTCATCCCTTGCTTTTTCTGATCTTTTTTTGAATATGCAATAAAATAAATAAGGCCGACAAACACTGCCCCGCCGATGACATTCCCGATAAAGGCCGGAATGAGATTGCCAATCAGATCACCCCACGAAAAAGAACCTGCAAAAATCGCAGCCGGGATGATAAACATATTGGCTACAACGTGCTGAAAACCAATTGCGACAAACGCCATAATCGGAAACCATATACCCGCGATTTTTCCGGCTCCGTCTTCTGCGCCGAAAGAAAGCCAGACGGCCAAACAGACAAGCCAGTTACAGCCGATCGCCGAAACAATGACTTTTCCAAACGGCATATCCAATTTGCCTTGTGCGACCGCAATCGTTTTTTCCAAGTAAGGTCCTGTTTCGGTTAATCCGACAACATGTCCGAAAAAGTAAGCGACAAACAGTGCGCCGACAAGATTCATCAACGTCACGATCACCCAATTTTTCACTAATGCACCGGCGGATATTCTTCTGGAAAACAGCGCCATGGATACCGACATCATATTTCCTGTAATCAGCTCCGCGCCGGCAAGAACGACGAGCACCAATCCGATGGGAAACACGGACGCCCCGATTAAACTCGACAGGCTTCCCCATTCTTTCGGAAGGTCGCCGATGACACGGATATCAAGCAAATAACCGAGTGCGATAAACGCTCCTCCCAAAAATCCTAATACAATCAGTCCTGAAAGCGGTGAATGCACCTTTTTTACCCCTGATTCGACCGCAAGCTCCGCTATTTCGTCCGGTTTACGAAAAGCCATAATAACCCCTCCATTTAACAATTCAGCCCGCAGTTTCCAAAGACGCCTAACAAAAAAGGCAGCATTCAACTAACCCGTCTGAAAAAACGAGGGTTTGAATGCTGCCTAACTTGTATGCATACCCATACAACAATATCAAGCAGAATGAAAATATGCGGTATAGAATATGTACAGATCATGCACACATTCCATAAAAAATCGTCCTTAGGCCACTGCCGGCAGTTCATATCATATCAAATGTGACAATTTCGTGTCAATTGAATATTGTCAGCTTTTGATTTCTTCTTTATGCTCTTCAATTGAGCGGTCAAAGACAAACACCGATACAGCAATATTTTCCTCTATTTTTATATCTGAAAACAGATGCACCAGCTTTGCTCCGATGAGCTCTTCCATTCCGTCAGGCGTTTGTTTTGAATACAGTTCCTGAATTAAGCTGGTCCGCGCCGCATGAACCATTTCTCTTCCTTCAGGCGTGCGTGCGATAAACTGCTCACTTGCGCTTAGATTGCCGTAAAGTGTAGATACCGCCATGTTATCCACAAAAACGGTGTGAATTCGTTCAGGCCCCTTTCCAAATAATTCTTTGCGCAATTTCCGGATAATATCGTTAAATTCATGAATTTTTTTAGACATACTGTCCCCTCCGATTTTAGCCTATGAAAGACATTCCCGGTTCCCCTTTGTGACATTTCACCTGGTTAAAGTTTTCCTTTCGTATTGTATTATAATAAATATCACCTTATAATAAAAGCAGTGAAGATGGATTTGTAATAGGAAACGTGTTACGAGTCTATCGTTTTATACAAATAGGATTGGTCTGTTAGTAAGACTTGCTAGTGAACTATTCCGCCATGCGTATTTATACCGTTCTCCGGACAGGAGGCCGGTATCTATGTGCATGGCTTTTTTTCGAGTTTAAAAGATGGAGGGGAATTGGAAGTGACAGACGTTCAGTCTATCCGTGTCAAAATTGACGGCACGGAGTGTGAAGCACCAGAGGGGTCTAAGATTTTAGATATTTTAAACCAAAACGGAATTGAGATTCCGCAAATATGCCATGTACCGGAAGTGGATCCGATTCAAACATGTGACACCTGTATTGTTGAAGTAAACGGGAAATTGCAGCGCTCTTGTTCCACGGCTGCAGAAAACGGGATGTCCATCTCGCTTACGTCGGGAAGGGTAAAAGAGGCTCAGACAGAGGCCATGGACCGCCTGCTCGAGAATCACCTGCTTTACTGTACGGTATGCGATAACAACAACGGCAACTGCACACTGCATAATACAGCGGAAATGATGGGAATTGAGCATCAGAAATATCCGTATACGCCGAAAGATGATTCAAAGTGTGCGGTTGATATGTCTCACCCGTTTTACCGCTATGATCCGAACCAATGCATCGCCTGCGGCCAATGTGTGGAAGTGTGTCAAAACCTTCAGGTGAACGAGACCCTTTCAATTGATTGGGAGCGCGACCGCCCGCGGGTCATTTGGGATGAAGGCGTCGCCATTAATGAATCTTCCTGCGTCAGCTGCGGCCAGTGTGTCACTGTCTGCCCTTGTAACGCACTGATGGAAAAATCAATGCTCGGCCAAGCCGGATTTATGACAGGTATAAAAGAAGATGTCATGGAACCGATGATTGATTTAGTAAAAAATGTTGAACCCGACTATACAAGCATCTTCGCCGTGTCAGAAGTGGAAGCGGCTATGCGCGATAAACGGACGAAAAAAACAAAAACAGTCTGCACGTTCTGCGGCGTCGGATGCTCTTTTGAAGTATGGACAAAAGGCCGTGACATCCTTAAAATTCAGCCTGTTTCCGATGCTCCGGTTAACGCGATTTCCACTTGTGTGAAAGGGAAATTCGGCTGGGACTTCGTGAATTCGGAAGAACGGATTACAAAACCGCTCATCCGGAAAAACGGCGCATTTGTTGAATCGTCATGGGAAGAAGCCCTTGACCTTGTCGCTTCAAGACTCGGTTCGATCAAGGCCGAACACGGAAATGGTTCTGTCGGTTTTATTTCTTCTTCTAAAATTACGAATGAAGACAACTACGTCATTCAAAAATTGGCACGCCAAGTATTTGAAACCAACAACGTGGATAACTGTTCACGCTACTGCCAGTCACCGGCAACGGACGGCTTATTCCGCACCGTCGGTATGGGCGGAGACGCCGGCACAATTAAAGATATCGCAAAAGCGGGCCTCGTGCTCATCGTCGGCGCCAATCCGGCGGAAGGACATCCGGTTCTGGCCACACGCGTGAAACGCGCCCATAAGCTGCACGGCCAAAAACTGATTGTTGCCGATCTGCGCAGAAATGAAATGGCTGAACGGTCCGACCTCTTTATCAGCCCGAAACAAGGGACTGACCAGGTCTGGCTCATGGCAGTAACGAAATATATGATTGACCAAGGCTGGCACGATCAAGCGTTTATTGATGAAAATGTCAACTACTTTGATGATTATAAAGAAACGCTGGAAAAATACACATTGGAATATGCGGAGCGCATCACCGGACTTTCTCAGGATACGATCATCCGCATTGCCGAAATGATTCGTGATGCAGACGGCACTTGTGTTCTTTGGGGCATGGGCGTAACCCAGAATACAGGCGGCTCTGATACATCAGCGGCGATTTCCAACCTGCTGCTTGCCACAGGAAACTACCGCCGTCCGGGCGCCGGAGCCTATCCGCTGCGGGGACATAACAACGTTCAAGGCGCTTGCGATATGGGAACTCTTCCAGGCTGGCTTCCGGGATATCAGCATATTACAGATGATGCGGCACGCGCTAAATTCGAAAAAGCTTACGGTGTTGAAATTGACGGCAAGCCGGGTCTTGATAATATCGAAATGCTCCATGCGATTGAAGAAGGAAACATGAAAGCCATGTATCTCGTCGGTGAAGATATGGCGCTCGTCGATTCAAACGCCAACCATGTTCATGACATTTTATCCAGCCTTGATTTCTTTGTTGTACAGGATATTTTCCTTTCAAGAACGGCGCAATACGCGGATGTCATCCTGCCTGCGGTTCCATCTCTTGAAAAAGACGGAACATTTACAAACACAGAGCGTCGTGTGCAAAGATTGTATCAGGCGCTTCCGACACTCGGCGATGCAAAACCCGACTGGTGGATTATTCAGGAAGTCGCCAATCGTTTAGGCGCTGATTGGAATTACACGCATCCTAGCGACATTTTCTCAGAAATGGCGAGCCTTTCTCCGCTGTTCGGAAAAGCAAGCTACGACGTTCTTAGCGGCTGGAACAGCTTCCTGTGGGGAAGCTTTACGGGAGAAAGCACTCCGCTTCTTTATGAAGACGGCTTTAACTTCCCGGACAAAAAAGCCCGCTTTGCGCTGAGCGATTGGGTGGAGCCTGCTGTATTCCCTGAAGTATATGACCTGCATATTAACAACGGACGGATGCTTGAACATTTCCACGAAGGAAACATGACAAACAAGTCAAAAGGCATTCAGTCTAAAGTTCCGGATGTATTTGTTGAAGTATCGCCGGAGCTCGCGGCTGAACGCGGAATTTGCGACGGGACAATGATCCGGCTCGTCTCTCCTTTTGGAGCGGTTAAATTGAACGCGCTTGTGACAGACCGCGTCCGCGCAAATGAGCTTTATCTGCCGATGAACTCTACAGATAAAGATTCTGCGATTAATTTCCTGACCGGGCCTGCGTATGATTCACGGACACATACACCTGCCTATAAGCAGACAAAAGTCCGCATGGAAGTGCTCGGTTCCTGTGATACTCCGCCGCTTCCGAAAACGAATCCGCGGAACAAAAAACGTCATCCGCAAAACGGTGTGGAAGCTCAGCGAAAATGGAACCGTCCGGGCTATGTGCACTTAACTGATTAAGGAAAGGAGGAAACATTATGGCAAGCCCAATTACTGAAATTCAAAAAGAAACGAAAACAGAGGAACAGCTGAAAGCTGAAAAACTGGAAGAGCTGAAGACGCTTCTCGCAGAAAATGAAGAAGCCGTCGCGAAAACGATGTCCATCATGGCAGAGCTGAATAGCTTGGGCATTTTTGATGCCGCCGGCTATATGCTCCAGGCAAAAGAGGAGATTGCCAAAATCGCACTCGGACAGATTTCCCGGGAACCTGTCACCAATCTCCTGAATACGATGATGGCCGCGGGAGGCGCGCTGTCAAAAGCTGATCCCGAATTTATGGGCAGACTTTTAGAAAGCGCCATGGCCGGGACGGATCAGGCGCAAAGATTTTTAAAAGAGGACAGGAAAGTCAGTATGTTTGAACTGATGAAAGCCGTCGGTGATCCTGATATTAACCGCGCGCTCGGCTTCGGGCTGCAGTTTTTAAAAGGAATGGGAAAAGAATTACGCGAAACCCCGTCTGAATAAGAAACGAAAAAGCCATTGTCAAAAGACAATGGCTTTTTTTATTCATCGGCCTCTTCCAGCCTCTTTTTATAAATAAGTGAACGGTCAACGCAGAAATAAGCGCCCGCTAAAAATACACAATCCGTTACAAACATCAGCATTTTCTGGCCCGCAGTCAGCCCTTGTCCGGGAAGAACCGCGCCGATATAAATGAAGGTGCTGACTGCAAGCAGAATAAATGCGTAATGCTTAAAATCTTCTATTAATGATTTCAGTCTTTTCTTCTCCATATAAGGTCACCTGCCAGTTTTATAGTCTACCAACATTATAATACAAGCTGACAGCCGACAGAGAATGTAAATCTATCCATTCTTTATAAAAGGGAATCAAGCGCCTGTTTCACATCCGCCGTTAAATCCTCAGTATCCTCAATACCGACTGAGATCCGTACGAGCCCGTCGGTAATGCCAAGCACAAGCCGGCGGTCGCGCGGAATCGAAGCGTGCGTCATTCTGGACGGCACGGAGATTAAGCTTTCAACCGCTCCTAAGCTTTCAGCGATTGTAAACAGGTTCAATTTTTCTAAAAACGCGTCGACGCGTTCACTGCTGCCGATATCAAAGGAAATCATTCCGCCGAAACCGGAGCTTTGCGCTTTTGTCAGCTCATGGCCCGGATGTTTCGCTGATCCCGGATAGTAGAGCGTCTGAACGGCATCATGCGCTTCAAGCAGCTCGGCGATTTTCCCGGCGCTGTGATTGATGGCATCCATTCTGAGTCCCAGTGTTTTAATGCCTCTCATTAAAAGCCATGAATCCTGCGGTCCTAAAACGCCGCCCGTTGAGTTTTGCACGTAATGAAGCTTTTCACCGAGCTCTTTATCAGCCGTCACAACTAAGCCGCCGACGACATCGCTGTGGCCGCCGAGATATTTTGTCGCGCTGTGCAGCACGATGTCCGCGCCAAAGCTGAGCGGCTGCTGGAAATACGGCGTGTAAAACGTATTATCGACGATAAGCAATACGCCCGCTTCTTTTGCGATGTCAGACATCAGTTTGAGGTCAGTCACTTTCAATAGCGGATTTGTCGGTGTTTCGATATAAATGGCTTTCGTATTCGGGCGAATGGCCTTTTTGACTTTTTCTTCATTGCTCGTATCAACAAAGTCCGCTTCAATGCCGAAGCGGTTCAGCACACCTGTCATCACCCGGTAAGTGCCGCCGTATACATCATCCGTCAAAATAACATGATCGCCGCTGTCAAACAGCATCATGACGGCAGTAATCGCAGCCATGCCTGAGCCGAACGCATATCCCGCCGCGCCGCCTTCAAGCTCCGCAATTAAGCTTTCAAGCGCCGTCCGCGTCGGATTGGCCGTTCTTGAATATTCATAACCCGTGTGCTCGCCCGCTTTCGGCTGCCGGTACGTGCTTACTTGATAAATCGGTACGGAAACCGCTCCTGTTTTTTCATCTCCCGTAATTCCTCCGTGCACCATCAGCGTTTTTTTCTTCATCTTACTGACCTCCTTGAAAAATGTTTTTGCTTATATATCGATCGCTGCCGTCAGGGAAAATGGTGACGATATTTGATCCGGCGGGCGCTTTTTTCGCTTCTTCAAGCGCTGCATAAAGAGCCGCCCCTGAAGAGCTTCCTATTAAGAGGCCTTCTTTCTCGGCCGCTTCTCTGACAAGCGAAAACGCCGTATCGTCTTCCACCGTGTAAATGGCGTCAAAATGGTTCTCGTCCATATAATCCGGGATAAACTCCATGCCGATGCCTTCCGTTTTATGGGCATGCGGCTCTCCTCCGTTCAGGATCGAGCCTTCCGGTTCAACGATCACCGTTTTGACGGCAGGATTTTTCTCCTTTAAATAAGCTGCCGTACCGGCAAAGGTGCCGCCGGAACCCGCTCCTGCGACAAAAGCGTGGATATCCCCGCCGAGTGCGTTCCATATTTCGGGTCCGATCGTTTTGTAGTAAGTCAATGGATTTACTCGGTTTTTAAATTGCAGAACGGCATAAGAATTATTAATCTCTCTCTCCAGTTCAAGCGCTTTTCGGATGGCTCCCTGCATGCCTTCTTCTCTCGGCGTATGCACGATGTCCGCTCCGAGAGCTTTCATAATTTGCTGCTTTTCTCTGCTGAAATGCTCCGGGACGCAAAAAACGGCGCGAAGCTGATGCTTTCTGGCGCACAGAGCGAGTCCGATCCCGGTGTTTCCGGCAGTCGCCTCAATGATAACGCCGCCCGGTTTCACCTTTCCCGTGCGAAGCGCATCTTCAATGAGCATCCCGCCCAGCCTGTCTTTAATGCTTCCGCCCGGATTCATCATCTCAAGCTTAGCATAAACCGCTGTTCCCTCCGGTATATCAAAATGATTGAGACGGAGCAGCGGTGTATTTCCGATCAGTTCTGTAATATCTGTTATCACGTTCAATATGTGTCCTCCTCCTGGAAAAGCGGAGGAGAACGAGAATCCCCCGCTTAGTGAATTCGTTTGATGACATTCAGGACAAGCTCAGTTGAATGAACGGCAGCCTGTTCTAAAAATTTATCAAATGAAACGTCAGATTCTTTTCCGGCAATATCAGATAAAGCTCTGATGACAACAAAAGGCGTTTTGAACTGGTGGCACACCTGTGCGACAGCCGCAGCTTCCATTTCAACCGCGTACAAATCCGCAAATTTGGCGCGTACGTCTTCAACCCGCTTCGGATCATTCATAAAAGAATCTCCCGTAGCGATTGTGCCCTTGGCGACTTGAATGCCGTTCAGTTCAGAAACCGCTTCCTCAGTAATGCTGATCAGCTTTTCATCAGCTTTGTATGCTGCCGGAAGACCCGGCACCTGTCCGTATTCATAGTCAAACGCCGTCACATCCACGTCATGATGGCGGACATCTGTTGAGATGACGACGTCGCCTACATTCAATGTATGATGAAAACCGCCCGCTGAGCCTGTGTTAATCACATAATCAGGTTTGAAACGGTCAAGCAGGAGCGTCGTGCTGATCGCCGCGTTGACTTTTCCGATACCTGATTTCAGCAAGATGACTTCGACGCCTTCATAGCTGCCAGTTGTAAACTCACAGTGAGCGATCATCTCTTGTTTTGCGTCTTTCAGTTTGCTTCTTAAAATCGTAACTTCCTCTTCCATTGCTCCGATGACTGCCAGTTTCATTTATACACAATCCCTTCGATTTACCGTTTAATCGCCTCCATTATCCAGACAAAGTCATTTTGCTGCGTAAACCGCGCGGCAAATCCCTCTTCTGAAAAGATGTTTTTCATTGTCGCGAGTGTCGGATAATGTTCCGTCTTTAAATCGTCCGCTAATTGATGATAGCCGTTTCGGATTGCTTTTTTAATGGTTTCATCATAAGCTTCATGATCTTTAAAGACTGTATCGGCAAACACTATTTTATCATGCTTCTGAAGGATTGCGCCATACTGCTTTACAGCCGTTCGCTTTTCTTCATCGGTTAAATGATGAAAGGCGTACGAGCTGACGATGGTATCTATTTGAAAAGGCGGAGCGGGAAACTCCAGAAAATCTCCGTCACTGAACACGGCTTTGTCAGAAAGCTTGTCAGCCGCCAGTTTTCTCATTGACGGAGACGGTTCTACACCAAACACCTTTTTGTTCGCGGCGGCTAATTTCGCCGTTAAATTCCCCGTTCCCGGTCCGAACTCTAAAACGTTTGAACCTGAAAGTGCGACAATGCTGTCAAGAATATTGTCATATCCTTTAAAAACAGCGGCATATTGTTTGTCAGCCCCGTGCACTGTGGCATCATAAGTCGCTGCCCAATCTTCAAATAAAGGAATAAATTCACGGCCCATATTTTTCACTCTCCATAATTTATAATTCCTATGAGTATAGTATGGATTAATCGTGGAACAGTTCCTATCCTATCACAAAAAAGAATGGAAGGGTACTAAAATACTTTGGGATTATTGCGCAATTACGGCAGAAAGGCTTATACTTTCATTGACTCAGAAGAAAAATCAGGAGGATCTGTACTGATGAATTTTCAATTGGATTTAATCAAAGATAAAGTAGAATTTTTCGAAGCGGCATCTTTGCAGGAGCTTGAAAAGAAAATAAACGTTCAGATTGAAAACAACCAGGCGATTATGCTTCGCGTCCGTTCTGTATCCCATCAGGTGACGGCCGTTGACGGCAGAATCCTTTACAGCGCGTCGGTGCATTTTTCAGCTGACGTATGACAGAAAAAAGCAGCTGAATAATCAGCTGCTTTTTTGCGGTTATTTTAACGTTTCTACTTTTGTCGGCTTCCAGCCTTTTTTGTCTTTCCAAGTAATGGTGACCTGATACTTTTTGCCGTTCGTTTTGTCTAAAACTTTACCCTTCGCATCTTGCGGGCTTCCATTGTTTCCGAGCCACAGCACTGTCATGTGATCTTTTGACACGCCTGTTGCGTAAGAGATGGCGTCAAGCATTTCGGACCAGTCTTCAGAGCTTGAGTCATACGTCGCCGCATGTTCTCCCGTCTGCTTTGTGCCGACCGCTTTCCATTTTGGGTTAACAATTGTTTTCTCGACATCGCTTGATGAGCCGCCCTCTGTTATCTTTGCCCCTTTAAAAGGATCGCTTGAATCAGAGTCTTTTTTGCTGCTGTCATCACTTTTCGATGAATCATCGTCTTTTTTGCTGTCAGAGTCTGAAGATGAATCAGATGTGTCCTTATCCTGTTTATCTTTTTTGTCATCGTCTGATGCCGTATCTTTTTTGCTGTCTTTTATGTCTTCATCGGATGTCTGCTTCGTCTTGCCTGATGCAGGTGTTTCCTGCTTCTGGCTCGTGTCCGCTTTTTCGCTCACGTCGCCCGACGGACTGTTGATGAAGAGGCTGACTGCAACGACGACAATAAGAATAGATACGATAGCAATTAAAATGTTAAGCACCATATTTGCTTTTCTGCGCTTATCACGGTTTTCAAAACGAGATTGTTTATTGCTCAATCATTCTGCACTCCTTTATCCCTCTTGCTCAGCATATATTTTAACATGGGCTGAGCGGTTGTTCTATGTCTGATTTATTTCATTTTCATGTACCTTTTTAACAATATCATAAAACACTGTATTTGTCAGAGCCTTATCCCCCGGCGTGTCCATGTGCAGCACCACGAGAGCGTATTTCGGCTTGTCCGCGGGAAAGTATCCCGCAAACCATTTGTGGTAAAGCGTCTGTTTTTCTTTTGTGAACATTCCCGTCTGGGCCGTTCCCGATTTGCCTGCTATCTCATACGGCAGATCCTGAAACCTTCGGCCGGTTCCTTTCGGTGAGGTGACGACTTCTCTGAGAATTTTTTGAAGCTGCTGCGCCGTATATTTGTCGATGTTTTCCCCTTTTAACGGCTGATCTTTGAATGACGCCATCGTCGTTTTGTTTTTGTATTCAATTTTGTCCGCGATTTTCACTTGTTTTTTTTCACCGCCGCGCGCGATCGCCGCCATCATATTGGCGACTTCAAGAGGCGTGACTTTCACGTTTTTTTGCCCGATCGCTGTCTGTGCGACGGCTTTTTTTACGGTTTTGTCTTTGTCATCTCCCCAAATGACCCCGCTTTTTTCATTATACAGCTGCCTGAATCCGTCTTCCCGGTACAGCTTGCCTTCCCAGCCCGCCCGCTGGGTGAGACCGAGTTTTTCCGCCATGTTTTCAATAACGGAATCATCTTTTTTGATCAATTTTTCCGCAAGACTTGTAAACGTATAATTGCAGCTTTGGGCAAAGCTTTCTCCAAAACTGAGCGTGCCTTTGTCATCCCCCGGCTCTCCGTACAGGTTGAGATTGCAATTAAAGGATGTGCCCGGCTTCACTTCGTTTTGTTCTATTGCGGCTGCGGCGATCACCGTTTTAAATACTGATCCCGGATAAATCGGCGTCAGCATGTAATTTTGCAATGTCTGCTGCTTTGACATGTCGGCGTCAGGCTTTGATACCATTCCGAGCACACTGCTTTTTTCAATGTCTAAAAGGACGGCTCCCCCCTTTTTTAACCCGCGGTCTTTCAATACATCTTCCATTGCTTTTTGAATATTGCGGTCGATGGAGGTTTTGACTTGCAGCGGATAAAACGCGTTTGCTTCAGCCGTATATTTGACGTCCATTCCGAATAAAGGGTTTCCCCTTCCGTCGACATGATACAAAAGTTTTGTGTCCTGATCCGCCAGTAAAAACTCATCAAACGTCCGCTCCATCCCGCTTGTCCCGATTTTTGCCGTGATCGGCAGTTCCTTCCTGCCGGGGTATTTCTTTTTCAAAAGCTCAGGGTCCTGGTTTGTCGCGCCCAACAGATGAGCGGCTATGTTTGTTTCTTTGCTGTCTTTCATATATACGCCGTAAATGCCGGGATATTTCAAAGAATTGATATTTGACACGGATTGTTTCGTCAAATGTTTTATTTTTCTGCTGTTCAGGATCACCGGTTTTTTTGCTTCCGTGAGCAGCTGCCTGAGCTCCCTCTGTTTCATTCCGAGAATGTCTGATACCCGGTCAACCGGCCAATCCTGCGTCACGAGAAAGGGAAACAGTATGACGGCAGGCTGCTTTTTTCCGGTCAGTTCTTTGCCGTTCCGATCAAGAAAAGAGCCGCGTCCGTCTGAAATAAGGACTTCTTCCGTCCGCTGCTTGACGCTTTCCTGAATCAGATTAATATTGGATTTTGAAAAAGATTCTGTAAAAAACAGCTGAATTTCAGCCAGCCTCGCAAGGAGAAAGAAAAACACGAGCAGAAAACAAATCACGGCCGTTTTCAGCCTTTTTGATACGATCATAAAAAAACACCTCATCCACATTTTGGACGAGGTGTTTCATTGTTAAACGGATCTTATGAAATTTTCACAATTTTCACGAGCATTTCTCCGCCCGGCGTCTGAACTGTCACTTCTTCGTCCACTTTTCTGCCGAGCAGGCTTTTGGCGATTGGCGAGTCGTTTGAAATTTTTCCTTCAAACGGATCAGCTTCAGCGCTTCCGACAATCGTGTAAGATTCTTCTTCACCGTCCGGCAATTCGATAAATGATACGGTTTTTCCCAAACCGACTACATTTGAACCGCCGTCGTCCTCGATGATTTTCGCATTCCGGATCATGTTTTCAAGCGTCGTGATGCGCCCTTCCACAAATGCCTGTTCTTCTTTTGCGGAATCATACTCAGAGTTCTCTGACAGATCTCCGAAGCTTCTTGCGATTTTAATGCGTTCTACTACTTCTTTACGTTTAACCGTTTTCAATTGCTCTAATTCTTGTTCAAGTTTTTGTTTTCCTTCGTGAGTCATCGGAAAAACTTTTTCTTGTGCCATGTTCCTTCACTCCTTGGTGGTTGTCCCTCAACAATAACGTGTGATTATGTATGAGAGCATAAACGAAAAAATCAAGAATGAGAACACAGGGCAGTCCTCGTTCTTCTCTCCCATATAGGTACTGTTTATCTTAAACTGAATGTGTGTTTTCTGCAAATGTTTCGGTTTATAAACAGGGAAAGAAGGGAACTGTCTCATTCCCTTCCAGCCTATACATAATATGGTCTGAGTTATTTATGTCTATGCTATGGTATTACAAAATTGCATTTTGTTCAAGGATCGTTTGAATCTTCGTGACCATCAGATCAATGGTTCATCAATGGTTTTCATTGCAATTGATTTGCAAACAAAAAGCATTATATCAGGGATTTCTTTTGTAATAGGCATATTCTTTTTACTCTGGTTTTCTTTGTTTCATAAAAAAGGGTGGGCATCCTGTGGGCAAATGGGCATCGAGAGGGGGGTTTTTCATTATTTCAAAAGAGCTTCGAGCCTCGCACTGTCTTCAATCCCGTTATTCCATCATTATCAAATTCCTTACAGAGCATAGAAATGAATCCTCCTTTGCTTTAAAATGTAAACGTTCGTTTTAAATAAGAGGGGGATTTTTTACATGAAAAAGTATGGAATATTATTTTCGGCTCTTCTTTTGTGCTTTGCTTTTTCCGCTTGCGGGAAAAGCTCATCTAATGAAACTTTAAAAGAGCCGGAGGGAAACACTATTGCCACAGAAAATAATAAAGAACAATCAAACAAAAAGACGCTGGATTCTGTCGGGGATAACTTATACGATCCAAACACAGGCACTGTCACTTTAAATTCAAGCAAAGATCTAAGAGAAAAGAAATTAACAATTGGAGACTTAAGTATAACATTCGTTGACGCTAAAGTAATAACTGTCACTAATATCTCGGTTGTCTTTAAAGAAAAATTAGAACAAGTTTTTGGTGTTCAACCAAAAGAATTTACATATGCCCAGATTAAATACAAGACTGCAAATACCAGTAACGATGATATTTCTTGGAGAGGGTTTCTCCAGGCAGTAAATGAAAAAAAACAACAAGTTGATTTGGATTTCAATTTGGATTTAGGTTTGCCAAACCCATCATCAATCAAAATGATGTCCAAATCGAAATTAGATAATAATATGGTGTGGGTACCCGTTGACAAAAATGAAAAGAGAATACGACTTAAAGCTGCTGATGTTTTAAAAGATGATAATTCGAAGAGTGATTTTATTGCGTATGGAAAAGAAATCACATTAGATTTATGATTGATTGCAAGAAGGTTTGTTTAGATAAAATTTTCTTCAAAGGCCCTGCTGATTACACAGGGCTTTTTGTGTGTTTCGTTTCTTCTTTCTGCGACAGATATAACAATCCAACTGACACGTCTGAAACTAAAGACTCTGCTCACAAAAGCCTTCCATCCAACTTCTTAACTATTTTTACCATTTTCATGGAAACGTTATTGTTTGCGTGTTACGCTCGAATTGTTATAAGTATGATTCCATGAAGGGAGAAACTAAATGAATAGTGTATTAGGGAGCTTCAAAAAAAGAATGTCAATTGTCTTTGCTTTAGTTTTGGCTCTGGGCTTTTCGTCTGTTTTCGGAACGCCATCCGCTCAAGCTGCACAGCAGGATAAGTACCAAGACAAAAGAGAAGCTGAACGTCTTGCTATCGCCCTTTATGAAGCATCAAATTATGACATCGAGAATAACAGATATTCATTTGATGTTGATAAAGCTATCGCGGCGGGGGTTACTTTAAGTGATGCTGTCCAAATGAAGAATTACCTTGAATCCCTTTCACCAGCTCAAGCGAAAGACATTCATGATCAGCAAATGGCTGCAGTAAAGGACGGGGAGAACCAACCGCAAGTTTTACCGATTATTTTATGGGCCGCAAGAATATTGGCGACGGCCGGCCTTGGGTGGGCGGCTAAAAAGTTATTGGATATGGGCGGATATGAGTTCTGTAAGAGATGGAAAAACTATAACAGTGTCACGAAATATGTTTGCAAATTCATAGGATGACATCTAGGAGTGATTAAATGAAACTGTGGTTTCTTTATGTATTGATTGCAACTGTGATTTCTATGTTTATACAAACGGGATTAGACAATGTCGGAGTATTGAACTTGAAAAATGTGTGGGCTGATTTTTTTAGCTGGCTCGTCATTTTCTTCGTGGTTTACGTATTAATTGAATTGGCGGGAAGGGCCGTTATCGGTTCGCGCAGCAATTAAAAAAAGCCCCTCATGATCAGAGGGGCTTTTTTCCCCTTTGACAAGGGACAACTTACTTAAACCATTTTTCCATATTGTCCAGACACATACCGCCGTTTGCCGTCGTGGATGACTTCCCAATAGCCTTTAGAGTTGTTTGAACCTTTAACAGAACCTGAGATGTTAATTGTCTTGCCGAGACCAATTGTATCCACATTCTTGGCGTTTTTACGGTCTGGTTTGTCCATAATAATGGCTGCACTTTTAACACCAACAATTTTAATTTTGCCTACAGACTTAATACCCCCGCTTGTATTGTTTGAAGGTTTAGCAGGAGCAGATTTTGAAGGGGTTTTCCCTAACTCTGCATCGCTCTTGATATATCTTACATTAACGTAACCGCTGTATGTGGCTCCTTTAGAATTGGTATATTTAATGTAACCCCAACCATTTTGAGTCGATCCTTTTTTATATTGGACAGTCGAACCTTTAGGAAGAGCAAGCACAATAGACGAGTTGGCATTGCGTTGAGTTCTCACATTAAGGCTGTCAGTAACAACTGTATTTTTAATATAAGATTCTTTTGTTTTATCAACAGGAGAATTTACCGTTTTAGACGGGGCGCCGCTGATACCGGCTTTAAAGGAGTCCCATCGATCAAGCAGCTTGCGCGGACAATACTTGCCGGACCAGTGCTGGTGAGGGACCACGTTTGCAAGGGAAATACCCTGATCCTTCATGAGCTTTTTGATCAGCCATTGCGCATTTGCCACGGCTTTCTCAAAATCCCCATCGCTATTCTCGCAAATTTCAATGCCGATAGATTTCCGGTTCCCGGTTCCGCGGTTTCCGTCTCCCGCGTGCCAACCGTTTTCATTCAATGGCAGATGCTGATAAATCTCTTTGTCGTCTACTGTAAAGTGCCAGCTGGTGGGTGTTTCCGGATTTTTCTCATAACGGGCGTGCATGGCTGCGCTTGCCCCTTGTGCCGTGTTCGCCGTGTTGTGAACGGTGATGTATGCCGGGTCCATTGCGTATCCCGGTCTGTTTTTGTGTCCTACTGGAATAAAGTCCTTTGTGATTTTCTCCATGTTTCATCGTCTCCTTTTGAGTAATAAAAAAGCCGCTGGATTTACTCAGCAGCTTTGTCCTCTTTTTCTGTTTTCTGATCGTTGTCACTTTCAATTACATGAAGCCGGTCAGTGATGGCGGCCGGAATTTTAACGCCGATCTGCGCTAAATTCTCTGTGATGGAAAGGCCCTCATTTGCAATATAAAAAAGAACGGTCGCAAAGGTCAGGACGCCGTTCAGATCCATAATCGTATCAATAGCATTCGCCACGATAACCACAAGGAAACTGAGCATCTTACGCACATAGCCGAACCATGCGCTACGGCTCCGAAGCTCCTTGAATTTCCATGCCTTTATCACACCGGTAATGATGTCAATGATGTTCAGCACCAGCATTAAATCAAGATATTTCACCTCCCCAAAAAGATATGCTCTTGCGATCTGTAAGCTCTCAAAATTCATCCACACGTATATTCCCTCCAATTGTTATCACCTCCTTCGAGGCAAAATAAAAAACACCTCTCCGGGTGTTGATCAGTTTGCGGCGCCGCCTAAATCCACACTGACAGGTTGTTTTGTCATTGGATAGGTTAAGCCGGTTATTTGTTTGTATTGATCTTCTGTAATTCTCCCCCATTCAACAAAACGGGCCACGTCTGCATTACTGTAGTATTGCGGCCCCCATCCATAGATGGTTTTAACGCTTGTAAACCAATCCATCATACCCCTTTCCCTCCCTCCGCCAGCATTAGATAAAGATTGGCAATCATTTGCGCTTGTGACTCGGCCAGGCTTTGCGCTTCCGCAAGCTGCGTTGTGATGGCCGCGTTCTGAGCTTTCAATTCATCAACGGTAAAAGGCATCCGCCCGCTTTCAATTTGCTTTTCCAGGGCTTCTTTTTCTTCTTGGGTGGCCGCCTCCGTCCATGTCTTCTCTGCTGGATGATACATCGCCTTTATGAAAGATGGAGGCTGGACGGTTGTACAATTCTCAGGGATTGTATAGTTACCTTCTTCGTCAGGCTCAATCAGAACGGGTTTGGTCAAAATGAAATTTTCATCATATTCATAAACCTGAATCATGCTGTCCCTCCTTCCTGAAAGCCCACGACCACATCCAGATAGTAGCCTCCGCCCATCTTACTTGAGTCCGCCGGGTCCGGATATTTTATTTTTAAATCCCCATTATCATAAATGATTAAATTGGCTGTGCCGCCTGTACCACTTAACGGCACTGTTATAACGGAACCGCCAGCAGGTGCGTATTCCGCGGGGATGGAGCCGAATATAATTTCGGCGTCTGTTTTCACATGCCCCCGTAAGATTAAAAACGCCCCCCACTTTGCGTACATCGGTGTCCGCGTCCCTGCGGCGGCTCCATTCTTCAGCATGATGTTGGCATAGGTGGCAGCTCCGTTCCATGTCTTCCGTTCAGCTTTAGAAATATGCCGTTCTTGGTTGTAATTATGGGCCGTGAACTGACGTAATAATTCTTCCAGTTCATCTTTAAAACCCGCTGTGAATAACTTTGATAATTGTTCCAATGTATCTTTGAAAGGTTTGGTAACATGAATGTCCGTATTATTGGCGTGAGTGTTTACCTTCTCTTGCGCTCCACTTTCTGTTTCTTTACTGTCCCAAGCCTTCCGATCTGCTGCAGAAACATGATTTTCTTGATCGTTCGCATGGGCGTCTACTTTCTTTTGCGCGCCGGAGGGAGTTTCCTTGGCATTCCAAGCCTTTCTTTCGGCAGCCGTAATGTGCTTTTCTTCGTCATTCGCATGTTCATCCGTATAAGCTCTGGCCTTTTCCTCTGCAGCATCCGCCTTCTGCTTCGCGCCCTCTTTCGTTTCAATGGCTTCAAGATCGGCAAATTTCTTCTGTAATTCCTCGACGGTTCGGCTGATCTCTTTGATGGTATGGTTTATCTCGTCTTTCAGCGTTTCAAAATCGTCAATGTAATAGTCAGCTGTCGGAATGATGTTCTGATCTTCTAACGTTTTGGCGATAGAGAAGGTAAAAAATGAAGTCGCCAGCGCCTGCCCGTTTGAATAGTAAAGTTTGATTTCAGCCTTTACCGTTCCATAGTGCTTAAGCTCTTCATCTGAAAGCATATATTCCGCATTTCCGTTCACCTTGTCGGTGATGGCAAGGCTCTTTTTGTAAAATGACCCATCTTCATACAATAGAACGATTTTCGCGTCTACAGCAGACAGGGGCAACGGCGTGCCATCCTTTGTAAAAGAAAAAGACAGCTTCGCGCTGCCCGTGTCCTGCGTCATGAATTGGATGTTCGTGGTTCGCCCGTTTGTCCGGTTCGCATTGATGTCAAATGCGACGCCCCCCGTTTTGTACATTCCTTTTCCTCCTTAGTGCTGCGGCGTAACAATCATTTGAGCTACACCGTATCCTTTTTCCGCATCATACGGAGACTTGATTCTCATAACAGTTCCATAGCCTCCGCTCTCCGCTTTAGTCGCGATTCCGCCAATTGCTGATACGCTATCCCCAACGGCCACTGTTTCGTCAATCCTGACAAAGACTTGACCAATCAGGCCGATGACATGCCATTCGTCCCGAGAGTCACGCGGCACATATTCGAGAGAAGGGTCGTAGTCTGGATTAAGTTTGGGGAGACGGATTTCTTCGCCGCCGCGAAAAACTGTCTCGTAGAGTAACCCGCCGAATTCATTTCTTTCGTACTGCTCGTTCCAATAGAACGCAGCACCGCCGAGCACCACGCCCGCAGTTTCCGAAACAACTCCGAGAATCTTGTCCTCTTTTTCCGCTTTTCGAATCTTTTCGCCTTCTAGTGCAACGAGATAACTAGAATCAATTTTCTTGCCGTCAGCAGACTCAAAATACTCAGCGAAGTCTTTGAAATCTGAGACGCTCTCCACTCGCCCTGTGCCACGAATATGACCGCCAGTCGAATCCAACTCCCATCTCGTATTTTTTGTTGAGGCAGTTCCTGTCCCATAACCGCCTCTAACGCTGTATCCGTTATCGTTGATAACCCCCTGAGCTGCAAGAATAGCCCTTGAGTTGCCGTCACCTTTTGTGTGGCAGTTATTGACGGCTATTAGCGCTTGACGCGACCCCTCAGTTGTTGATCCGCCCCGGACACCCAGCAGAACATTGGCAGGGCCTTTTGCGATGTTGTCACCTGTACTGCCTAAAATGGCACTCGCTTCATGCAGTGCAGAGCCGGAAGTGTTACCGCCCATAAAGCCGCCTTTTACTCTTGTCGGGATAGTGCTGTACTCTCTCCCGGCCAATTGAGCAGATATCTTATACCCGGCTGCTTCTACACCTGCAATGGTTGTTTGATTATTCGGTGAACCAATTCCGACGGTTCCGTTTTTACCTATAATCGTCCCATTCATAATGCTTGAATGATAAACCCCTCCGCCTAAACCGAAAGCCGCAGGAGCCGAGTTGTAAATATCAAAATTTGAGATCTTTACGTAATCAGCTTTTTGTGGGCCTCCGTACACTCGAATATCATGAGAAGCCTTTCTGAACCCTCTCATTTTAATACCGTTTACGGTGATATTTCTGCAGCGATACTGAAAGGCTACCACCGGACTGTTTTTATAATCGTAATTGGGATTTCCGATTGCGGTAAAATTGACAATCTGCACGTTCTTATATGCGGATACAACAAGAGCGCGCGGGGTAATTCCCTCATACAAATCATTAAAAACCGGTTCTATTGCGGTGCAGTCCGTTAACGTCACATCATAAGCTGTGGTACTCTCAGGATCATCTGCTTTATGGTGGCCGATATGCCGCAAATCATAAGCCCGCACGTCCCGATATGAAACGTGGCCGAGGATATGAACATTTTGAGAAGCCGGCCATTCGGTATGCGCCTTAACTTCAACGCCTCGGATGTTTCCTTCTGTATAGTTGTTGAGCAGCCATACATGTTTAGAACCGTCATCAATCTCAATGCCGTTAGAGTTAGCCTTTCCCGCGGCATGTGCGATGCCTGTCGGGTTTGTGCAATGGCAGTTTGATATGAAAATATACTCACTGTAATGGGTTGTTATCCCGTCATCCCCATATCCTGAGTTAACACAGCCGTCAATCCATACATATCTGCAGCCGTCTTTTGTATACTCGGTATCTGGCAGATGGTCATACGTCGGCGCTGTTATATCAATGCCGTGAAGTGCGGGGTTAATGTTCTCTATATTTTTAATCCAGATGAATTTTGAATTCGCAAAGGCAACGCATGTCGAATGTTGCCCGCCCGTCGCCCTTAAACCTCCCTGCCTTTCTCGATTCCAGTCTGTTGAAAACCCTTCAACGTGAATATTTCGATTCCCTTTTTCATAGTCCGCATTCGTAATGACCCATTCTGACGCCGGTGTCTCATCATTCAAAATCAAGAATGTAACGCCGATTCCCTGGCCGACCAGACGAACCCAGGAAGGGATTTTCAAGCCTTTCACGACGTAAATGCCAGCTGACATAACGACCTGTACCTTACCGGTCCCGAATGCCTTCTTAAATGCTTCCGTGCTGTCTGTTTTTCCAGTTGGATCAGCCCCGAAGTCATCAACGTTTACAACGCGTTTAATTTTCCTGTCGAGCTTGCTGAATTCCCTATCGAGCCTGTCTTTCAATGTTGCGGCAATTTCCCCATCCGTCGTTACGCGGGAATCCACGACTTCTTTCACGTCTTTACCATCATGATTCAGTACAAGGTTAGTAAATCGCGCAAACAGATTTTTCAAACGGTTTTCGACGGTGTACCCATCATGTGTAATCTGTGAAGAATCATGAACGGCAATTCCTGCTCGGTGCCTTTTAAGATCATCATCAATTTTATTTATTCCATTTTCTATAGTTTCCATGTCATCCCGTATTTGTGATGTATACCGGGCATTTCGGGTGGTATCATAGTCTTTGGTTAGCCTGACCAATTCAGAACACTCCTTTCAACTAAAACGAAAAGCACCCCAATAGAGGTGCTTTAAATCATCATTCTTAATTTCTGAACATAACGTTTTTGATCTTTCAATCGTTTTTCTTGCTCCATGCGGATATCCTGGATATCTTTACGGAAATTAGCAAAGTTCAATGTTGGCTTTGCATATGGATTTAAGGGCTTGTATTGAATGGAAAGCAGCCTGACATCGTCTTCATAAGTCACACCGTATGCTGTATCAGCCAACACATGAAGTGTGTCTCCCTTCCAAAAATCATCTTGTATGTCAAGAAGCTTCGGCTCATAGATGTATTCATAATCCACTTCGATCTCCATCTTCGGGTAAGGATTCACGTATTTTTTAAGCGCCGTCATCATGCTGGATTCTTTTTTATAACGCTCGTCGCGCAACGGTTCCGCCCACCTCGGCATGCCATCAAGCAGGAACTTATCTTCGTCAGGGTGCTTGTAAAGGACTGGCTCAAAGACGTACTCCGTTTTTTTGCTGTCGGTGCTGCTGTTTTCCTTAATAGCTCCGAATCCCCGCGCCCGGGTAGAGCATCCTTCTGTCGATGTTTTAATTTTAATGCCGGGCATATTATAACGAGAATCGAGAGTGTGATTGATACGCTTTCCCATCTTTTTATAGATATAAATCTTGTAATTATCTACATCCAGCTCTAAACCGTAGTCTTCCACAATTTCGCTTATCAGCTCATTCGCAAACTTGTCACCAAAATTCTCCTGCTCTACACTTTTAAATTCACTTTCCTTGTCTTTGAAAATATAAGAGAATTTCGTTCCCTTCAATGTGAAATCAAGCATTTTTCTTACAGTCAATGTACCGCTGATCGTCTCTTCTACATAATGGTTATTCAAAACGGCAACGAAAACATGGCTTGCAGAAACTTTCTTGCTGAGTGTCTTTTCCTGATCGACTTCGATCATCGTAATAAAGTATTTTTGATGGTTAAATTTCTTTTCATCCAGGTAAAGAATATTGTCATTTATGAGCAAGTCATATTCAATGCCATTATCAGCAGTCCGAGTGATCGTAAACTCAATATCTTTTTTTCCGGTGGTGTCATCTAATAGATCCGGATCGGCACCAATGACTTCGACCACTTGATTTCCGCCCTGACTGGAAACATGCAGTTGAGGGAAGTAAACGTCTTTTGGCAAGTTTTGATTCAACGTAATGTCTTTACCGTCATATTCTTTACTTGGTATGTCCGGCTCAGGATCTGGTGTGCTCGGATTACTCGGTTCGTCTGGTACTCCCTCAGTTGTATCATATTTCGTTAATTTATAGGTGAAAATGAGGCTGTTCAATTTTGTTGCGTAATTTGGGTCGGTAGCATACCCGGCTTTGACGAGAGCCGCAGTTGCTTTCTGATAATCTGTTTCCCCGACGACAGCTTTATAATGGTTTTTGTCCCAGCTGAGGCCATTCAAGTACAGGTTCGCCAGGTCTTGTATAGATTCTTTCCATGAAGGGTACTTCCTGAATTTAGCCGGAACTTGTACGTTTTCTCCGTTGATAACTTCCCATGTTTGCATAATGACATATTGGCCGTTGTATTCGCCCTTCATACCGAAAAGGTTATGCCCTTTTGTCGCCAATTCACTTGTGCCCCAAGCGCTTTCTAAGCATCCTTGCGCAATGATCAGTGATGCGAGAATACGGTGCTTTTTATATATTTGCTGGGCGTCTCCGGCAATCTCTTTAACAAAATCTGTATTCGCCATACAAACCGCCTGCCTTACAAGTAATAGAGCCGCGTGTCAAATTCTATGACAAAATCATCGGCATTCTGAACTTCAAACTCATTCCATCCAATTTCGAGATTTGGCAGACGTCCAGATGTTTTTATTGGTTTATTATTGAGCAACGCGTACTGCTTTAGAAATGATACCTGCTGTGACTTCTTCAACTCCTGTTCAATCGTTAACTTTTCGCCATTGGTATGATTGATTAGCGTTACATTCTTCCCCTTGGCGTTCAATAGGACGTTATACGCGTGATCAAGAGGATTGATTTGGACGTCTCCGGAATTAAAGACAGAGAAATGTTTTTGATTCTTAAAATAATAGGCCAGATTGTCATCTGACCGCAGGTTCATACCGATATTCCAGTTCTCTCCTGACTGAGTTTGCGCTGTTTTGGTTGAATGTTTAGATTCTGCCATTCCGGTAATATTGGTAAACTCCACTGAGAAGCTCGCGCGTGTCTTCTCTTTTTCTTTCGGAATACTAAAATTCCCATCACAAGTGACAAGGAAACGGCGATTCGGCCATAAGTCAGTTGAAATATAATAGGAAAACGGCTTCACCAATAACGCATAAAGCTGATGCCTAAGCATATAAAAATTATTGTGAATGAATGAGTCCACATATATCTCCACAGTAACTTTTCTTGGCGAATAGGTCACATCCCGTGGGTGTTGTGCTGGGATAACTCCATGACGACGCGGGCTTGTAATTGTTTCCCGATTAATAATCGGCGCTTCCGCCAAAAAACTCAACACTTCAAATTGAGGGAGCAAGCTGTCAAGGCTCTGCTCCCCCAATCCGTTATTAAAATCCAAAAATAGCTTTACCAAGACGGCTTACCCCCGTTTCTATATTGTTTTCTTCTATATCGGTCAGCACTCGTTTGATCTACTCGGGCACCATCAATATAGGTGTTGTTATCTTTTAAGATCAGCTGTTGCAGTAGCTGAATGTTCTGCTGGAGAGCGTCGATCTGCTGCCCCATCATACTGATTTGCCTTTCTTGATTTTCCACGACCCGAGTCATATCAATATTGACGCTTTTATCATTTTCAGGCTGTGCCGCGGATGCTTTTTGAAGCAATAGTAAAGCCTTCGAGATCATCCCTTCCTGCAGAGAAGGCAGGACGCCAAGCTCACGCCCAACCCGCGCCCACAATCCGATGTTCCTTTCGCGGTATGCCGGATCTTTCGTAATGGTGGTTTCATCGTACCCTCGTTCATTGAGGACGGCGAGCTTGGAGCCGCCGCGCCCCGGAGAAGTACCGCCCTTTGCATACCCTACGTATGGGCCGCCGCGGGCCATTGATTTCAAGCCGGGATGATTTGATATGTCTCCATATCGCCCTTTGATGTAATTAATAGCAGCCAAAACGCTATCTACGGGATTCAAAATGTTGTTGTGACCCGGAAATGCATTTGAGGCAAACGTACTTGGAATCGTCTGCATTAGTCCCTGTGAAGGATTACCTGCCTTCCAGTTAGAGTCCCACCTGTTGACGACATTTGGATTCCCTCCGGACTCTTTCATGGCAATCGTGATCAAGCCGGGAACCCATGAAAACGGGACGCCAGCGATGCCGACGGCTTCTGTTACCCATTTTTGGACCTGGGCAGATCCGGTTGCGCCTTTATAGGCATCTGCCGTAAAAAATCCCACATCCGGCAAGACCCCTTTTAAGAATTGAAGGGCACCGCTTTTTAGCGTTTTGAGAATACCAGTCCCTAACCCGTCAATTCCGGTTCCTGTTTTAAACGGGATCATGCCTTTGAAAATGCTGCTGATTATCTTTTGCGGCCCTTTCATAATCATTTCCATAACGCTAGAAGCGACATCCTTCGTTTTGCCAATGACATTCTTCCCGACAGAGACAGCGCCTTTCACCAGCTTTTTTGATCCCTCAAACGCATTTTTGAAGAAGTTTCCGACCCCATTTGCATAACCGGGAAGCCCTGTGGCAGCTGCTTCTTTCGACTGAGCGTGCGGAAGAACAGACGTACCGCGCGGAAGATCCCACACTTGTGGGCCGCCCATTCCGACAATGTAAGTGCCGATACCGGGCGTGTGAGCAAGCTCCCATCCTTCCTCTCCGACTAATGCCCGGCCGCCGGGGTGGAAGTCTGTTCCTTTGGCATAGGCTAACCCCGGTGCGATTTGCATTGTAGAAGACTGGCGACTGTCGTAACCTGCCGGCTTCCACTGGGGAATTGTAGGAATGTGCATAAATTCCAAAACTGTATTTATGCCGTCAGTTATAGCGTTTACTTTGGTTGCTAAATCTACTTTTAACTGATCCCAGACACCTAGCACTTCACCTTTTTCCCAATCAACTTGACTGATATGGCCTTCAGCTTGTTTTTTTGCCTCTTCTACGACACCTTTATGAGTTTTCTCCGCTTCACTAATTGTCTTTTTAGCCTGACTCTTTGCATTTTTAACGGTTTTATCGTGTTCTTTCTTAGAAATAGAACCTTTCACATAATACTGTTCATCAGCGGCATCAATAACGGCATCACGTTGCTTCTCAGCGGCTTTTATTGTTTTATCTTTTGCCTTGTTACTGTTTTTTACTACGGCCGCCGCTTGTTTAGCAGAAAGATTAGACGTTTCTTCTTTTAATTTTTTCGAGATTTTGGTTTGCTCGTCCTTGCTACGTGAGAGTGCAGTCTCCATTTCAGCAAGCATTTTGCCTTGAATTTTAGCTATTTCTTTATTTTCTTTTTCCGTGGTTTTTCGATTTTCACGGGCGGCAGTCCTATAAATTTCATCTACTCGATCAACATACTTTTGGATCTTCTTTTGTTTTTTCTCGTTATAAGCATCAATTTTGCCAATGATTTTATTTTCTTCTTTATCAGACATCCCTTTATTAGAAGCATAAAATTCTTTTAGCACTTTAGTTGCATTGGTCGCGCTGGTTTTGTATCCGTTTTTCAAAGAATCTCCCATGTCTTTAAAGCGCTTTGACATGTCATCTGCGATATCGTTCGTGATGGTAGCATTGGTCGCTTTCAGGGTGTTCAGCTTGGCTGTAACCTCAATGTTCATGTCTTCATAGGCGTTGACGGCTTTTGCTGTGGATTTTGATACACCGTCTCCAAAATCAATTGTCGCCGGAAGCACTCGTTTCTTTAAATTGTCATAATACTTAAATCCGGCATCAGCTAAGAGGGTCACACCCGTAATGAGCGCGCCGACTGGTCCGCCCAACAACCCAAGTCCGCCACGTAAAAGACCGACAACAGCAGTGCCTTTTTTAAGTATGTTAAAGAGGCCGAAACCGCTTTTTGCAAGCTTCGTAAATCCGCCCGCTCCTTTTACTGCACTTAATCCTGTTTTGATAATTCCGGCGCCGAACTTTAACAGTTCAGGGGCAAAGGTGAGAACGAGGCCGGCAATTGTCCCGATTGGACCGCCGAAAAGAGTAAGCCCAGTACCGGCCACACGAGAGGCGCCGCCAAGCCCGCGCATCGCTTTCGAGCTTTTATTTGCCGATTGCTCCAGCCGGCCAACTCGTGTCGTTGCCACGGTGTTTGTTTGGTTGAGCCTTTCCATTCGGGTAGCTGCTACCGTTGCGGCAGTGGAAGTTGTCGCAATACCAGCTGCCGCTGTTCGGGATGCGGAGCCTGCCGCAACGGCTTCAGTCGTATAAACGCCGAGACTTGCCGATGCCCGATTGACGTTACCGGTTAAATATCCCCCCGCCGTACGGAGCATGTTCCATCCTGCTGCGATCTTCGGTAATGCCCCGATTAACAGCAAGGCAGCCCCGCCAAAAAGAGAAAATACTGTTACAGCTCCGGCCGTAATAGCAATTGTGCTTGCGACGGATTTCGGTAAGGCGTCGAACCATGTCACTAATGAAGTCAGGCCGTCAGTAGCAGCTCTGATGATCGGTATAAACTGGTTTCCCATGGTGATGACGGCATTGTTTGTTGCAGATTTCAGATATTCTACAGATCCGGCCAGGTTGTCCATCTGCGTGTCAGCCACTTTTTCAGCAATACCGCCGCTGTTTTCTATTTCCTTTGTGAATTCTTCCAGCTTATCTTTACCTGCATGCATGAGCGTGATAAATCCAGATATAGCATGTTGTCCGGCCAGCTGTTTAGCGATCCGGATCTGTTCTGTTTCAGTATAATTTTTTGTTTTCTCTGTGATCTGCCCCATGATGTCGGCCAGCGGGCGCATCTTTCCGGTAGAGTCTGTCACTTTTAAACCTAATTCTTCAATAGCCGAAGCCGCAGGTTTAGGCGGAGCCGCTAAACGAGTAAGCGTCGATCGAAGTGCTGTACCCGCCATGTCTGCCTTTATTCCGCTGTTTGCAAGAATACCGGTTGCCGCGGCCAATTCTTCCATACTGAGACCTGCTGTTTTAGCAGCCGGAGCCGCATATTTCATCGTTTGGCCAATCTCCTGCAAAGTGGCATTGGAGTTCGTGAACGTATACGTCATTGCATCAGCAACACGGTTTGTGTCCTCTGCCTTTATATGAAATTCGGTTAAGATGTCAGAAACGATATCAGCCGTTACGCCGAGGTCGGTTTGTCCGGCGGCTGCCGTCGCAAGCAAGCCGGGCATAGCGCCGATAATTTGGTTCGTCTTATAGCCGGCCATCGCTAAATACTGCATGCCTTCGGCTACTTGCCCATCCGTATACTGTGTGACGGCGCCAAGATGACGGGCTGTTTCTGTTAATGATGCCAATTGATCGTTTGTTGCGTTCGCCAAGGCGGCGACACGGCTCATATCTTTCTCGAAGCTCGCTGCGGCCTTAACGGTTGCACCGATCCCAAGCGCTCCGGCGGCACCAATTCCCGCTAATGCCTTTCCTGTGGCTTTTGCAGATTTATAAACAGCGTTCAGCTCTTTTGATACATCCTTTGAATCCTTTTTAAAAACAGAAAAAATTCCTGCAGCCCGACCGCTGCTGTCTGACATGGTCTGAAACTCTTTGCTGACTTTATTCAGCTCTTTACCGAGGTTCTCATGAACCGCAATAGCATCATTCAAACGCCGCGCCTGAATCTGTGTCTCTCGGTTGTCTTTTCCTTTTTGTCTGACCAGTTCTTCATACCGCTGACGGTGCTCTTGGACCAACCGGCCTTGAATCTTATACTTATTACTCAAGCCCTCCATCTGCGATTGCAGGAGCTTTGATTGATCACCAGCATTTTTATAGATGCTTCCGGCTGCCTTCATTTCTGAATTGGCCAGACGCATCTGCCTTTTTAAGCCTTCAATACCCCGGTTAAATCCTGTATCATCAAGGCCGACCTTAACGACCATATTTCCTATTGGTTGAGCCATATGTATCCACCCCGCTTTCCTGGCAAAGATTCAACAAAAAAGACAGGCTAAAAGCCCGTCTAAAAGAAGACATCTTCAAATTTCACTTCTTCTGGTTTATTGGTTTCGGTCAATATCTCTAAATAGTGATATATGTCCATCTCGTCAATTGCACTCATACTCCACCCTTGTTGTAGGAGAGTGGCGTAAATTTCATTTATCTGCTCTATTCCGCGCTCGTAGGTGTATTCTTCTCCGTCTGTTCCGGCAAAAAATCCTGATCAGCATCCTCAATTTTTTTATAGCCGGCAACTTCCGAGAGAATGCGGCTTATTTCCTTAGTCACTTCAAAAGATTCCAGCCCCTCAAATAATTGATCGTAAGTAAATTGGTTCCGGAATAGCCCAACAATAAATTGCAGCTGTTTTTCAAGAATCTTGATGCTTTTCTCCAAATTTTCTGCTGTTTTTTCAGCTTCTGCGTTCAACCGTAATGCTTCAATAAGTGTTTTCGTATTTGTCCGAGGTGCAATAAATGTTTTCAATTTCTTTTCATCTTCGAACCATAGTTTGATTGAAATATGTTTTTGAGCCATGTCGACTCCTCCTTTTAATTGTTATAGAAATTAAAAAGGAAGCACTCTGCTTCCCTTTTTAAGCGCCAAGATCAGTGCTTTTACTTGCTTTGGGTTCATCTTTAGATGAAGTGTAGGCGTTGCCGTATACCTTTTCATAAAACTTGTCTAAATCGAAATTAGGCGCGTCTTCATCTGCGATGATTTTATACACGTCATCCTGCTCTCTTTCAAGAAACTCCGCGGACAATTTAGAGGTCTGGAAGTCTATTTTTTCTTTTTTTGTACTCCAGTCATCATCCGGCAAAGTAAATCGACCTTGAACTAAGCCTACATGACGTTTTTTTCCGTTTGCTTTGACACCAAAGAAGGTAATCGCGATCCACGGCGGAGTAACGTTTTTCTTGAAAAGATATAGACCGTCTTTGGTTTCCTCTATCCCAAATAAATTGACAAGGTGTTCCGGCGGTACGTCTCGCATTTCTAAGTCGAGTTTCGTTGAGCCAGTCGAGACAGCTAAATCAGCTACTTTGTTATCTGCGTACTGTTTTTCTGTAGATGAATCGGTTGCCATCTTTGCGTTGATAGCATGTGGATAATCAATGATCTTGCTGGCGATCCACAAGCCTTCTTTTTTGATTAATGGTGAATACTTAACGCCTTCCAATCCCACCATAGAACTGTATTCGGGCATGATAAAACCTCCAATTATAATAAAATATTGGCCTCGAACCGATAACCTTTTCGAATGAGGCGCTCAGATTGTAAAAACTCATTAATAGGACCATAAGTCTGGAAATCAAAACTTCCCATTACATCAACGACAGCAGCCATTACGGATTCACAAGACTGATTGTGGTACGCATCAATCTGATATAGCGTGCTGTCCTGGATAGGCTTACCGTCTGCCCATTTGGTTGTTCGATAATCTAATTCTTGTACGACAATATAAGGCGGCTGGCTTTTTATCCCTTCCGGCACTGCCAATTCATAGATATTGCCGGGGTCAACCAATGATAAAAGCGCCGGATGGGCTTCCAGCGCTTCAAATAAACTTTTTTTCAATTGTGCAGCTCGTTCGATAAGATTCACAGCTTGTATCCCGCCTTTATGACTTTTTCCATAGCATCAAGCATCTTGCCATTCGCCTTTACCATACTCCGGTGAATAAATGGATTGGCAGCTTGATGGAGCGTGCCGAATTCCGGCAAGTGAACACGGAATTTTGTATCTTTTGTAGGGCCTACAACTGCGTATATCTCTCCGTCTTCATCCCGCCTGATACGGCTGCCGACTATAATATCATCGTCAATGTGCGGATGACTTCCGCCAATGGAAGAGCGTGGAGCTTCCTCGTTAATTTCCGCAGCCAAAACAGCCCCTCCGGCTTTCACTGCTGCTTTATGAATCTTTTCATCCTTACGGGCCAGATCAGCGAAAGTAGATTCAAGCTCTCTAAACCCTTTCAATTCCAGTTCAAAGTTCATCGGCTCACCACATTCGCTTTAATCGTAATGAAATGCCGCCGCGAATAATTCGGCAAGATAGCCTCAATTTCATATGAATCGCCCTGAAAGACGATTCGCATATGTTCATTGATATCTTCCCGGTGCCGGATTGTAAATTGAACTGTTTTTTCTTTTTGTATGGCCGCTGCAGCATAATATTCCCGGCCTTTTAAGCCTTCCGCCTTTGCCCAGCATTCAATAACTGTTTCCCAGCTATCATTTCCCTCCACAGGCAGACGGCCGCCGGGCTTCTTTTTTTGAAATTGAATGCGATACCGCATATCATTCAGCATTAGCCTTCACCTCTGGAACTACATATTTCAACTGATTGATCATCATAGTCAGCACCCCATCAAGATTGGATGTCGTGCCGGCAATCTCCCGGTTTTCATACCAATGCGTCACAAAAGCTTTTACACACATAGCTGCTCGTGCTGAGTTATTCGGAAATGTAAGGCCAGTAGCACCTGTTATATGTTCTTTTGCTGATGCGATAAAGTCTAAAATCAAATCATCCTCCAGATCACCATCGACCCGGAGGAATTTTTTCACTTTCTTTAATTCTATTTTTTCTGCTTCTGTCATCTGGCATCACCTGCCTTTCATTCTGCAGGAGTGGCGGATTTCAGTTCATCAATTTGTTTTTGCATACCATCAAGCACAGCCTTCACTTCACTGTTCAGATGATCCAACATGATGCTGCCACTGCCAACGTTTTTGCTGCGAACTGATTTTTCGCCCAGCATTTCATGTGCAATGCTACCCTCTTCAATGACAGCAGGATCACCTTTTTCACCTTTCGGGCCTGGCTCGCCTGGCTCGCCTTGGGGTCCTGGAGGTCCCGGTTCACCTTGAGGTCCTGGTTCACCCGGATCACCCTTTAGGCCTTTTACGTAGAGAGGATTTTCTTCGCTGTTATCAGCAACCGAAATGTCAGTGATCGGCACTCCTTTACCGTTGTCCCTCGCAGAAGTTAATACACCGTTACTTTCGTTCAGAATATTGTCTAATTTCGCCATGTCGATCAATCCTTTCAATTTCAATTTTTATTTTTATTTTCCAAGATCAGCAGACTGTTCAGGCGTTTCTACCTTTGCGTCTTCCCCGACGACAAGATCAGTGACAATGACGGCTGCCTCCGGATCTACTACTTTTCCGTCGAAACGTTCAATACCACGGAAATATGTCTGATCCGTAAGAAAAGCGTCTCCGCCTACGTCAGTTGATTTGATTTCGAATTTTTGACGGTCAAACATGAAATAGCCGCGCTTAAAATCACCAAATAGAATGTGCGTTTTCTGGGTTTTATCATCCGTAAGGATTTCGTCATAGACTTCAACAGGACGGCCGAAGAGCAAAAAGTTGTCCTCGTTTCTCGGATCTTCTGCTAAAATGCCACGACCGTTTTTATCTTCAATATTAGCCAGCGTTTCAAAAGCCTCCGTATTCATCACCCAAACTGCGCTGCGGCGATAACCGCGGTTAATTTGGTTTTTAACCTTGCGTAGAAATTTAATCGTAATTACAGATGGCGCTTTAAGCGTTTTGTATTTTCCGCTGGTAATGATGCCTTCAACATTCGTCTCCCCGCCTTTTCCATAAAAGACTTCATCGTTTTCTGTTACGATGGCAGATTCAGAGAGCCAGTCTACAATCTCACGAACGAAGTTTACAAATGAATCATTTAATAGCTCGCTGGGAGCAGGCATAAATCCGGCGAATTTTTTGACGTTGTACCAGACTTGATCGAATTCCATGTTTTTCAATTCTTTAATTTGTTCTTTTTCGGCTGTATTATAGAGTTTTCCAGCTACACCCTTTCGAACTGTATAACTCCCCGACGGAGCTGTTTTAGGCACAACACGAACCAGATTACGAACAGAGTTTAGCTCCTGAATGGACTTCAAGATTTCTTTTGAAATGTCATCCGGTACAGTGTATCCCCCATCTTTATCACTTCCAGAAGACAACGAGCGATTTTCCTTCAGAACACGCTGCATCATACTTCTTTCTTCTTCTCCGAGGTCATGACTGCGTCCGGTTAACACTTTAAACCAAGCATCCCGGTACTCATTTGTGGCTGTTAAGATGTCGCGCTGTTCCGGTTTCTCATCAGGTTTTCGTTCAAGTTCCGGTACAAAGTTTCGCTCTTCATCCAAAGCCGGCAGTTCCAAGTCGCGTTCTTCTGACATCAGTTCGATTTGTCTTTGCAGCGCCTTCGCTTCATCAAGCATGCTGCGGGCTTCTTCGGACTTTCCTTCATCCAAAAGATTGGATGCCTCTTGTTTTTTCTGTGTGAATTTTTGTCTTAATTCACGTTCTTTTTTTGTCATTGCTACTGGCATTCAGGTATCCTCCTTATATTTGAACATAAAAATAGACCTACAATGTGAGGTCTAAAAGCTCAAGTTCCATTTTCAATTTTTCAATTGGGGCAGTCCGCATTTCTTTTAACTGCTCCACTTTTTCTAAACTGCGTTCACCAATCACTGCCTCCGTATCGCTATAAGCAGGCGTCGTTACGAGAGAAATGTCAAAGATACGTTCGATATTATTGATGCGGCGTTCATAAATGTCCTCTTCATCATTATGTCGCCATTCGTCCGGATCTCCTTGACTGTAATCCAAAGAAAAAGCAAAAGAACACTGATTAACGACTCCGCTTCTAACATTCACCATTAAATCTTTCGCGTATGACGTGTCTGTAGGGATAAAACGGAACTTGAGACCTATTGCGTCTGTTTCTAGCTCCAGCCTCCCTACGTCCTCAGAAACGGTATTTCTCGCTAAGGGATAATCCTGACGGTGGTTAAAAAGAGCGACTACGTTAGAAAGGTCTGCGGAATCCAGGGCATTCCGGCTGATGATTTCTTTAAACCATCCTCCCAACGGCTCGGACCATTTTTCGAATTTCAAAGCGTACCCCTCAATAAAATGCCTTTTTTCTTCGCCTTCACCGGCAGAGCGCAACTCAATTTTCGTTGTCAGATGACGTACTTCCTTGCTCATGTTTGCCATCACCTCCTTTACTTGAGCCAGCTTTGTTCATTTGATACTGCTCCAATGAGTCAAGGAAGGTATAGTTAAGCGACACAAGGTGCCTATCACCGTGTTCAATCGCATTTTTCTCTTCCAGTGCACGAATTTCATTGATATTTAAGGCGCCGATCCGTTCCATAATTTCGTAATACTCGGCCCTTGATTTTGCATCACCGCGCAGCTCGCTGTTTACATTGAATTTGATGTAAAATCCTTCATTTATTTCACCATCAGTAAAAAGCTTTGTGATGATTTCCTGTTCAAAGGATACCAGCCAAGGATGCAGCGTATTTTTCACATACTCAATGGACTGGTGCTCAATATTGTTGAAAGTAGCCCGATCCAGTTCATTAATTTTGTGCAGAGGGACTTTATAGATAGACGCAATTTGTGCTTTGTTGAATTTCATCGACTCCACAAATTGCGCTTCTTGTAAAGGCATTGAAATTGATTCATATGAAAGACCGGCATCAATAATTGCGATGTTGCGGCCCGCATTGACTTTTTCCCATTCATCTCTAGCCCGATTTTTTGCGTCTTCATCAATTAAGGTTGGGACTTTCAATATTCCCCGGGGAGTAGCATCATTTTTATACAATTTCGCATTAAATTTGGTTGCAGCAGACTGAGCACCGATATGTTCCCTTATGACGCCTATCGGACTTTTCCCGTTAATCCCGTCTTCTGTCATACCCTTGAAATGCAGGACCTCATCCGCATATAATTCAACACTTTTTGAATTAATGACCGTTTCATACCACAGTAGACCGTTGTTCGGATTTACATAGGCCTGTGTATTGGCTGGATTTAACGGTAATAATGCTATGATTTTACCTGTTTTATCTACTTTGATATAAGAGTAGGCATTTCCCCAAAGACAGACGTGAATCATCATTAGCTTTTTCCATGTGAAAGCCGTCATGTAACGATTAGGCTTCAAATAGAGTAATTGAGCAACAGGATGTTTCATGCTGCTGATAATATCACCTTGGCGACTTTTGAACGTATGGACTGAAAGCTTAGCAATGTCATCAGACAATACATTCACACATGAATAGACATCAGGATGAATTAAGGCGGTTGATTCGCTCACACGTTCACCGCTGGCCGTCTTTGAGCCGCCGAACATATCAATGATCCAGTCAGGAGGGTTCGCAAGATTCCAAGTCTCTGATTCATTTGATCTTTTTGAAAACAGCCCTTCCAAAAACAATCAATCACCCCCTTTTTTTGCTAATTAACACCGCATAAAATATAAAAAAGACACCCGTCGTCAAAAGACCGATGTTTGTATGCAAGCGATATGCGGCGCACGCTATAAATGCTGCACCTGTGATAAAAAGAAAATCGTTTAACAGAAGCAGCATGAATGCGAATATTTTTTTCACGATTACACCGCCCTTAGAAAGAGAATGACGCTGATTTGATATATGAGTTCAGGTCTACTTCATTATCAGTTTGAGAAGCTCGTACATAAGCATTAATCAATGCGGCTACAGGATCAATCCGTTGTGTTGATTTGGATTTATCCAGCATGATATTCTCTTGAGCATCTACTTTAGTTACTGCGTTCCCCATCGCCCAAGTTAGCAGTGAATTTTTCGGATGAATGACTTTTTTTGATTTCACCTTAGCTCTGAAGCCTTTAGTCGGTTCTGATAGAGTAGCAACACCCTGACGAATTTCAATCATTACATACCCGTCCGCCTCCATCTGCTGAGCAAACTGCGTCGCATTGTATGGATCATATCCAATTTCTTTGATACGCCAGCCGTTTTCCTGCTCCATCTTTTTGATGTAAGCCCTGATGTAATCATAATCAACAACAGCCCCGTCAGTTGTCGTAAGCCATCCCCTATCTTTCCATGTGTCATACGGGACGTTGTCGGTTTTCATTCGCTCAAAAAAAGTATCTTCCGGCATAAAACTGTGGCTTTCCACAGCAACCCGCCCATCATCCAGAGGAAAAACAAAAGATGCTGCAGTTAAGTCGATTGTTTTTGACAAGTCGATACCGACGTAACACTCCCTGTTTTTCAGATCCGGAATTTTATCAGAACCGCAGTCCGTCCAGGCCTGCATATCCATATAGCCGTTTTCCCGCATGTTTACCCAGATGTTCATGTTTTTGGTCATGAAATTTCTCATTTTTTCCGGGACAGCAAGCGCGACCTCCAATTCCCCACGTAAATAATTCAAACCGTGCTCATTGGCAGCGACAATCGGATTCGCTTTAATCCAGTTCTTTTCATCCTTGACGTCATCGCCTTTATCAAGCTCATTGACCATTACAAAATATTGCTCGTTCTGTTCGACCTTATTCGGGTCCAGTATGCGAGACACGTAGTCATATTCCACACGATAAGCAGGATTATTTAATTCAAAGCCGGCCGTCGTAATAATTAACATTAATGGCTGGGCGCGGGCGGCCATACCAGAGGCCAGGACGTCATAAATTTCTGAGGTTTTATGAGCATGGTATTCGTCTATGATGCCGCATTGTGGGTTAAACCCGTCTCCGGTCTTCCCAGCATCTTTAGAAAGCGCCTCAATTTTCGACTGTGTTTTGGGATGCTCAATTTTTCCATATGCAATCCGATATTTTTTTTCCGGCTTGTTCAAAAGGTCGCTTTGCATGATCTGCGCCTTAATTTCATTCCAGCAGATTTTTGCTTGTTCGGTTTTTGTAGCCCCAATGTATACCTCGGACATATATTCATCGTTGGCCATCGTCTCATAGGAACCAACACAGGCCAGGCTCTGGGTTTTGGTGTTTTTACGGCCGACCTGCCAATATACCTTTTTAAATCGTCGGTAGCCGGTATCCTTATGCACCCAGCCGTACACATTACCAAAGATGAAAATTTGAATAGGTTCAGGAACAATATTTTCACCCTGTAATGGCCCTTTCGTATGTTTAAATTGTGTCATCCAGTAAAGGAACCGACGAGCTTTTTCGTCATCAAACACATATGGGAATTCCCTTGTGCCTTCCCTACTCACATCATTTAAAAAACGCTGGCAAGCCCATATGTGTTTTTCGCATGCCACAATCTCACCCGATATCACATCGCGCGAGTAATCAAGTAGAAACTGTTTGATTGTATTCATACATTTTTAAACTCCTTTTCTGCAGCTGTTTTCTCTCGTTCTTCCTGTGTACGAGTGATAGCAAGCTTTGCCCGGGCAGACGGAGTCAGGCCGAAGTCATTAGCGGCCGATTTCATCTGATCATAATAGTTTTTTTGCCGCTTTAATAAAGGATGTTCTTCCCCTATTAACTTGATAAGATTGCCCTCTTCATCCTCGCCTTCTGTATGGACCATAATCCCGTCTTCTTCAATCACTTTTGATATAGAAATATACTGAGAGTAGGCGTTGCAGTAGGCGGCCAACATGCTGATGTCCGCTTCCGTGATGATCTCGACCTCAGCCAGTAAAGCAGCAACTCGTTTGAATTCTTTTTTTCCGACTTTATCCAACCACGTTGGCGGTTTTATATTATCGGATCGCATTTTCAACTTTTTCTCGTGCTCTGCCCGGGCAGCCAGCTCTTCCGTATTCTTTTTATTTGGGTTGCCTTGTATCAATTGAAGCGTCGCTGATTTTGCAGGCCTCGGCATATACTCACCTCATTTCTTGTCAAAAAAGTTGCATTTTCCGCTTGTTTTTTTCGCCAATCGTGATACGATGAAATCAACAACAAAACCAGTCGCACCAAGCCCTCTCGGCAAATTTGCCGAGGGGGCTTTCTGCTGTTTTCGGAACTTTGAAAAGCGGTGTTTGTTTGCAGAAGGGGGATCGCCGTTCTCCATTCGTTTCCCTTCCAGAGATTTGTTAGGGGGGGATGGTCACTAGCCCTTACTGCCGTGCGCTTTGTTGTGACAGGCATTACACAAACTTTCAAGATTATTTATGTCTAATCTCTTCGACCAATCTTGCTTTACTTCCACGATATGATGCACCATGTCAGCCGGAGTGAAGCAATGATCTTTCAAACAATGCTGACAGAGATAATTGTCTCGTATCAAAGCAAGTTGTCTTGTTCGTTTCCATTCAGTTGATTTATAAAAACTTGTTATTGTTTTGTTTCTTGAATGTTTGTTGTAATGTTTTATTTCTTCCTGTTGTTGTGTCTTGTGTGTATCACAGTACCGGTCACGGGTGAGACTGGAGCATCCGCGAGCAGCGCATATCCTTAGAGGTTTAAGGGGCATCCCTTCCACCTCGCTCATTCCTGTTATAAAAGTTCTCTTTCCATAATAGCCTCGGTGGTATGAATTCCCCTTTCTCATCCCTATCTTTAACCCCTAAACTCTCATATGGAAGATGCAATAATCCTTTAACCTTACTGTATGGATGCATTTCGCTTATACGTGCAATACGTTCAACTGCTAATAGGTTATGCAATCCATAGTCACCAAGGTACCCTAAAGCCTCTACGACATCAGCATCCTGCCAAGGGCAACCTGAGACACGCAATTGGTATAAACCCTCATGTATCATTGCTGTAGTTATATTGTGCTTTGTGGCAGTGTTATAAGCTTGCACGCGTAAATCCTCATCAAATTGCATGGTGACCTCCTAAAAAAATAAAACACCTTTCCAAAGAGCAGAAAGGCGCTACTGATTAATGCTTTTATTCTTTTGATCAATTAACGGTTTCATAAGAACTTCAATCTGCGCCTTCACCTTTTCATATTCAGTAAGGAGACTGGCAGCTTTCTTTACTCTTTTTGCTTTTCTGTATTGGTTTCTTATTGTTCTTATCCTCTTTAGAAGAGATCTGATATGAGGATTTGTTACAGAGTAAACCGTTTTATGATGGCAAGCTGGGCATTGAATGAACCCCACAACGACACTATTTGCTTCTTTACACTCAAATAATTCGATCTCGTGATTTGCTCCGCATTGTTCGCATTTGCTAAAAGGTTTCATGATTTATCCCTCTATTCCTTAAAATTGGGTGCTCATATGGTTTCCTAGATTCACAAAGCCGGTTAATAATTTTCCGTCCTTATGTAATTCCTCTGCAACCTCTAAAGGAATGAGTTCGTCACACACAATGCTTTCATATTCTGATAGGTCCTTTCCATCCCAATACCCAATAAAGATTAAGTCTGGATGGATCTTTTTATAGTGATCTGCCATTGCTCGATTCGTAAGGACAGGAGCTTTGTTTTTTCGTGCAAAATCAATTAGTGCAGATGTTTTCCCTATACACCTTTGCCGACCTGGTTTGACATGAATGACCTCATTGCTTTCTGCTGCTTTTTCCAACAAATCAGAAATACTCATATGTGCAAGGTTCAAGTCAAATGCCATCTATTTGATCCCCCTTTAATAGTTCCAGTCTTTCGTCACGATTAGAAGTTTCTGCCCAATTATTAAACTCCTGAATTCCTATATTGACGCGTTGCAGGTGCAACTGCTTTTGTTTCTCGTTCAATTCGATTTTCCTTTGACTGATTTCAATGTCATAATTAATCTGTTTCAAAAGAAGCTCTTGTTCAGTGCGCCACGCTTTAAATTGATCGACATATAAATTATCTTCGGTCATGGTTAATCCCTCCAATAGAAAAAGCGCCCTCCCGATTGGGAAAGCGCTTGGTATATTCTTTCTAAACTGTCCCCGCACTCAAGCCGTTAACCGCCAATTGTTCTCCCTGAGATTTACCGGACGCAGTTTACAGAGAACATAAAAAAGCGACCCCGCTCATCAGCAGTGCCGCTTCCTTTGATTTATTACCTATTACCATAATACCTTATCTAAAACAAAATGGTGTGCCGTTATCGTGCCATCTTTCTGCCAAAATCTTTTTAGTACATTCCTTTTTGCTCTGCCGCAGTCATCCCGCTCACCTCCTAAAAATTGATACCGCGAGAAACTTCGAATTTTTCTATTTATCCCACAATTTACAAATGATCATGTTCGATTCTAATTAGGCCTTTTTCATCGTCAGTCGTTTTGCATGCTGGACATACATAGCGATAAAGACTATATGTCATTTCTTCATGTGCAACGAGCAGCTCCATTTCAGTAATTGGGTTGCACTTCGGACAATGTTTCACTTCGCAACAACCTCCCTCATCTCTTATTAATGATACCACGGAAAAGGGACAAGATTTTCCACATAACCCAATTAATCATAACTTATATTGTGTCCAATTCCCCGAATCGCTGAATCCTTTGCCACCGCTATGTTTAATTCATTTCTCTAAAATGAGTTTGACATTTTCTCAATATGGTTTATTCATAGGAAAAGGCATAAAAAAAGCCCGTCTGTTTTTTAAACAGATGAGCTTATAAGCTGAATGCATCCATTGTTTGATCCATGGTGTCTTGAGTAATTCCGATGTATCTGAGCGTAATGTCAGGGCTTGAATGATTAAATATCTCCTGCAGCAAGGCAACGTCTTTGAATTTCTTATAGTGCCAGTATCCGAAGGTTTTTCTCATTGTATGAGTCCCGATACCATCAAGACCAACATAATCAGCCGCTTCCCTTAAAATATTATATGCCATACTGCGGCTTATCGGTTTATTTAGTCCTTCGCGGCTTTTGAATAAGAATTCTTGATCATCCTTGTCCTTGATATAATCGGCAAAAGCCTTCCTTAATGCTTTATTGATTTTGATTCGCTTTTGTTTACTGGTCTTTTGCTCCCGCAGGTCGATATACATGCGCTTCACGTCCCTAACCCTTAAAAGCCGCAAGTCTGATATACGCAGACCTGAATTAATTCCGGCCACAAAAAGAAGGTGATTCCGTTCGCTCCGTTCTTTCAGGTACTTTTTAATATAATAAATCTGATCTAAATCCCTTATAGGTTGAACAAAATTCATTACGACGCGCCCCCATCCTTATAGACTTCCGCACGAAGGGCAAAGGCCAACCGGTAAAACGCTTTTGCTTTCGTCCGGTAGTAGCTGCGCTGGCTGATTCTCATTTCTGCATAGACTTCATAATCATACATCTCTTCATTCTGCATGTAGAGCATGACAAGAATTTGCCGCTCCTTTTGAGAAAGCCGGTTAACCGCTCTTTGCATTCTCTTTAAAAACCGTTCTCTTTCAATCTCCCAATCCATGCGTTTTAATGCTGCGTCTTCTGTGGAGGAATGAAATTCATTCGAAAAGCTGGGAGGGACAAGGCTATATGTTGCGGTCACTTTCGGCAAAAAATCTTCCGGCACTTGTAGCAAGTACATGCGATATTTTTCGAGCAGCTCTTCTGCCTTCGTTTTCGTTGCTTCTTCGTCAATTTGAGGTATGTTCAGTGTCATTTGATTCATCAAAAATCCCTCCTGTTATTATTTCTGTCTAAAAGCTCCGCCACGGCCTCTTTTGTATGTCGGTCTGTTTACCCCCATTAGGTCTTCTAAATCGCGCTTACTGAGCTTCTGAGACTTTTTAGATGGCTTTAAACAACGTTCTTTATTAACAATCGGCTTAGGTTTGGGTAATCGCGTTCCGAATTTTCTTAGGTTTTCCCCTAGTTCTTCACACGCCCGTTGCATTGTTTTCATCCTTTAACCTCCATTCAAATAAAAACGGACACCAATCAGAGCACAGTGATTCTGTGCAATGATCAGTGTCCGCAGGCTCTCCGTCTTGGACATATTGACTTTTGATTACTTCACGTAAAATTTTGCTGATTCAAATGTTCCGATGTAGTTCCGCTTGCCGGAATCAGAATAGCAGTCAAGCTGGATGACATAGGTTCCTTTCCCGGTCTTATTCCGGATCGTTCTCACGTTGAAAGATTTCAGAGGCGTTGCCGTTTTGAAGCTGCCGCGCTGTACCAGATTCGTATCAGTCAGCCCGCCGCCGCTGCGCTTCTTGTATACGCCGGCCGTGTAATAAAGTGTTCTTGAGCCTTTTTTCTCGGCTTTCCAGTCCACCGTAGAGGCGCCGGCCGTGTATGTCGCGGCATCCGTAAACACCCGGCCGCTGTACCCAGATTCGTTTTGCCAGCCGGACCATGCTGCGGAAGCAGACGGCGCAACGGCCGCCGCTCCCGTAAGTAATGCTGCTGATAGAATGATTGATTTGAATAGTTTTTTCATTATTTCCCACCCTTTTCTAATATCTGTATTTAAACGGATTAGCAAAAACAAACACAGGTTTACGTTTATCGAATCCTATGCACAGAACCCTTTTACTTCCGCAACCGCTATCATATTCTTTGTGTATGCATATCAGCGGCTTAATGTTGTTTAAATCCCATTGTTCTTTACGATGTATGTCAAAGCTTTTAAATTTCATTCCGCGCCCTCCTCACTCATATTTTCTGAATAACTATCCCAACCGCAACGGCACTTTTGCGCGCACCATATTGAATGCCCTTCTTTATTCCGTTTCAACAGCTTCCCTGTTTTAACTGACGTTTCATACTCAACCGCCATTTCCCCATAATCAATAATCTGGTCGTTCCCGCATTCCGGGCATTCAGTGTATTCGTTCATTCCGCGTCCTCCAATACTTCACCCGGAATCATAGCCCCGCACTCCGGGCATTCGTAAATGTCCATATGCCATAGTTCTAATTCACTTTCGCCGCAGGTAGGGCAAATAATATCTTCCATCACTCCGCACCCTCCTTCACGATATAGCCTTTTAAAATCGCCTTGTTCAGATCATAAGCAGACATGCTGTTGAGTGGTTCGAAAAGCCCGCCCCATGGTGCCAAGTCGCCATTATTGATAACAAATTGTGTCCCGACAAATTGAAGGCGTGCAAATTCTTCCTTGTCTCCGTTTGTTAATTCTTTCACTCTCTTGGGTGCATTATCAGCCATTATCATGTAATATTGTTTCCCTTCCTCAATCGCCCTCGCCTGCGCCTCCGTGACTTCAACCTTATCGCTTGTTTTGATTGTAATTTTTGTCTTCGTCATTCCGCGCCCTCCAACAACTCAGGATTTTGGTAAACGTCGCCGATTACTTCGATTTCTGGAACAAATGATTCGAGAAATTTCCCATCGAATAACAATGATTCTTTTTCATTCTCGAAATTATCTATCAATAACCCCGCCATGTAACCCCTTGCCCTAAAACCTTTTTCACTTTTCAAAAATTGCTGAATCCATATACCATTCCTTTGAACAACCTCGTAAATAGCATAACTTCCATGAATTTGTCGATTGATACTAACTGGCACTTTAAATACAGAACCGCCATAAACTAACTTTCCGTTCTTATCCTTCAACTCTGTGCCCCACATGAGAGCCGCATCCCAGTCATCACTAGACGCAACAATAACTCTGCAACCATCACGCCATAAAATCCATTTGCCCCCTTTGAGTTCAAGGCTCAACCCTTCATCATCCCCATAATGCATTTCCTCGCCGTCCCACACTCTGTATGCTGTGTTCATCAATATCCCTCCTGCTGCCGCTGATGATTGATGGCGTTTTTGTCCATGTAAGCCGCTTCGATCTGTTCCAAAGTAAATCCGAAACCGATAGTTCCAATGCTCAAGAACAAGGCCCAAGCCAAACTGAAACTGGTCTTTTTAGTGTCCTGATCTTTGGACATGTAAGAATTTAATAGCATCCATTTCATTTCTAGGAACACACCTGTTAAACCGCCTTCAAATCCCTTTTTCTTCATTTCGACAAACCCTTCTTCCGGTAGACTCATAGCATCTTCCCAGCCTTTTTTAATGGCTATTGAAAGAAAAAAGTGCAGGCAGTCCACAAATTCTTCAAGCAAAGAATACGATTTATAGCCATATTCAGGTTTCCATTCAAGGGCGCCTCCGTCCTCAGATGGTTTCCAGTTATACTCCGGTTCTTTCGGCAGCTGGTTATTACTCCAATGCTTGAACCAGCGTCCTTCATTTGCAAATTCAGCTAATTCAGTATCCAGAGCAACATAAGTGTTTGGCAGCAAGTCCTGCCCCTCAAGCCCCTTTTCTTTGATGATCCGATCATCAAGCACCTTTTGCATTTCAAACATTTTTTCAAGATTCATTGCGCATCCTCCCGAATATCTTTTTTGATCACTTTTATAGCGAATGCAGCCATATCTTTCACGTCTATTTTCTGCAAACAATTTCTGCTTTCTGTATCACACGCTGGTATTTCTATGGTTATGTTGGATTGTTCATAGATTTTATACGAGTAAGTTTTTCTATTGCATACTGCACATGGCTTTTTTTCTGATGATACGATGCTCGTTATTTTCATTTCGGTTCCCCCCTACTTCCACCAGCTGGTGGGATATATTTTTTAATAAAAGTCCACAGCTCCGTTTTCAGATGCCATTTCGAAAGCTTTTTTCCAATCGTCATACAAATAGATCCACACTTCTCCCGCATCGCCTAATGATTTGGCGAACTCACGGGCTGCACCGGCGTGTTCGTTGAAGTCTTTTGCCAGCTTTTCAGAAACGATAGGGCCTATTGTGCCCTCGTTATCTGCAAAATTGATTAACTCCTGAAAGGCGGTGTCTCCCTTGAATTCTTCTAATTTCCGACGCCACCAGCTGTATCCGCTGTAACTCCCCGCGCGGAAGCTGAAACTCTCTTCCCATGTATAAAATTTGTCAGGATCAACACCTTCGCCACGACCAGGAAAGTGCTCTTCCGACCATTTCATACTCTCACCCGGTGTCCATTCCGTTTCCCAATTTTTAATGTCGCCGTATTCATCCCGCTGAGGATTTTCAACAACCTTCAAATTTTTAAACACTCTAATATCTAATCCCATTTGTACCGCTCCCTTATTTCCGCCCGCCGACGGTATTTTTTAGAAATTCACGCACATGACACATAAGCAGCATGCCGCCTGTTTCCGGTCCGTGCTTTTCACGGAAGACAGCCAATGCTTGTTCGAAAGCCTGCCTGTAATCCTGTTTCACTGTTTTACCTCGGTGCCGCAGGCCTCTAAAGCCACTATACAAATTGCCATCTGAGGCGTTTCGGCAATAGCTGTGAAAACGCGTTTCTCTGTTGGTATTACTGCGAGGTATGGTGCATTACTTCTATTTGAATCTCTTTCAATTTTTACAAGTTTGAATTTCTCCACTACCGACCAAGCTTGATCAAGGTTTTTAGTAGGAGAAAATTGCTCCGGAATGGTCAATTCTCCATCCTCTGTGTAGGCAGATGTAACACCGATGTTAGGAAACGTTTGAGTCTGCCAACCCATCACCTTTTCAGCAATCAACCGGTCAATTTCTCTTTTATCTTTCACACTATTTCCTCCTCGGCGCCCATGCCGCGCCCACAATGCGGGCAGCGTGCATCTGCGCAGATTTCTAAATCGAGTTTTTTATAATCGCAGTCTGGGCAATAGTATTCGATCATGATGTTCCCATCCTTTTAATAACTTGGTTCCGGTTCTTTTTCTGGCGTAACTGCATCATTTTCCCATTCAATATCAAGGATTATCCCCACGCCGTTTTGTGATAATCTCATGAGAAGAATTTCAAATTCGTTCAGATGTCTGAGAGATTTCAAGTCATGAACTGAGTTGTATTTCAAATCCCATTCCTTATCTGTTCCGTTCTTATAAAAGGAAATCGGTATTTCAAAGTTCATTTCTTCGTCATGATCACACTCAAATACAATTATTGCGTGTTCAAAAATACTCCAACTTCTATCCTCGTTACGTTCAACATTTACAGATACCTCAACCGCTTCATATTCAGGTCCATCGTCAAATTCTACTTCCAGGTCGTCAGTCTCAACGTTTTTTGCAACATAGTTCATCCATTCTGCGAAGAGGTCAGACAGTTTGATTGTTTTTTCTGTCTCTTCCGACATCAATCCCTTGAAATTGTTTAGTAGGTTTCGGTTTTCTATTGTTGTGTTTTGTAATACTCCGACCAGCACATGATCAAGCTTTGTGATGTAATCCGAGTAATCATAGTTTTCTAAGTATGGGACGATGACGCTTTTTAGTTTGCTTTTAATAATCTCGGTCACATCGCCATAGCTTGAGAATAGATTTTCAAGCGCTTTTGAAATTCCTCTTTCCAGTTGTTCTGCGACCAGTTTTTCAACCAATCCTTCTTCCATTTGTTTTGCGATTACATCTTTGATATTTTGTTCAAGATTCATTTTGATTTCCTCCTATTTTGTGTTTATACTTGCAAATTTGGTCATGTGTTCACTTAAACAGGTATTGAAGAGATTTTCCTAAACCGGTTATGCTGTCACCCCATCAATCCCGGCAGGACAGCGACAGCGAAGAAGAAAAGCCCCACGCATGCCCCGACCAGCCAGATATTTGTTTTATCCCGTTTAGCGATAATGGTATCGCCGATCATTTTCAGATCGTCAGACCGTGCGACCAGCGTCGGGATGTAATCCGGGTGAACCTTTAAAAGCTCGGCCGCCTGCTCAACGGTCATTGCTTCGTCCTTTGTGGCCTTCACGTTCCGTTGCAGTTCTACTTGTAATGGCATCACTCTGCATCACCTTCCAATGCCAGGTTGGCTGTAGTAATCGCAAATTGAAAGTTGCAAGCGTTGGTATCATTGTTAGGCAAAGGCTTGAGAGCAGCGATTTTTTTTAATGCTTGTTTGAAACTGCCATTCTCGTATTTAAGCCGCCGAATCTCTTCCTGAGCCTGCTGGAACTGATGAACCGTTACTTCCTGCTGGCGTTGGTGTTCCTCAATGATTGCCTGCTGTTTTCTCATGTAGCCGATCATTATGTCTTTGACATAACTCTGCTCGATGATATAGCAAGGTCCTGCATTTATATCGAGTGGCTTCAATTCCTCTTTTGAAGCTAAGTGCCACAATGACAAGTCGCTTATAATTTCCTGTAATTTATCCATGCCCGTTCCTCCCCCGCAGAGGAAACCCCTGCTATTTGAATTTATGGCCGATCTCGTAATCACAACGAGCCAGGCCGCCTTTTACTGTTTGAATGATTGTTTTACCGTGCTCGGGGGCCTCAACGACATATGCGGCGTTTTGGTTGCCGTCTAACACGATGACAGACACCTTCCCCGGCTCAATAAATTGAGAAACACTTGTATTTTGATTGAGTGATATATGTTTTGGCTGCATGTTCAAAGCCTCCGTATGGTATAATAAAAGTGTCTAGTTTTTATTTTCCATACGGTGGCGGTTGCTTTAGCGACCGTCCTTACATCCAATAGTTTGACGGGAATAGCTGTATGCCAACCTTTGGTTTTTCCGTCGGAATGATTGGGTGTTTTTTTATATACTCAACGCGTTCCTCTTCGCTCATCACCCGTGTTGTAACTTCTCCATGTCGACGCAAGTTTTTGTTTTCTGTCATGGTGCTGTCCTCCTATTCTTTGTTCATGCCTTTGATTTGAAGATTATATAAGCGCTCAAGCTCTTCATCTGTCTGGCGGTTTAAAAAATCTCTGCCATAAGAACCGATAAGCAAAAGCCATTCCATTAAATGCTTTCGTTCTGCCTGTCCCAACGTCTGCCACTCCCTTCATAATCAGCATTTGTAAAGCTGCGTTCCGTACCTCCGGGGCACAGTCTTCATAACGCACGATGACCATAAGTTGCTGGACGGTTGCTTTTTCAAAATGGAAGCTTTTGTTTGTTGCGTTCATCTTCTGACGCTTCCTTTCCGAGCAAGCCGGATTCCCGAGGCTCTATGAGGTCTTTTTTTGCTTGGTCGATGATAAGAAATAATGTTTCGTCTTCATTCCGTTTCAGCTCTTTTGCTATGTTGAGATATGACTCATTTGCCGCCCATAGCTCCCGGAAACGCCTGATTTCGCTGTCATAAAACATGAAGTTTAGCTCCTGAAAAGGGATATACACCGGGCTTTCTTCAAACAAATAGCGCAGTCGATACATTTTATCTTTCATCGTTTTCTCAGATATTCTTATTCTTTTGTTAGCGCGTAAACCGTTCTTGCGGGCCGGCAGGATGTTTTTTCTTGCAAAGTCCATGACCAGCAAAATGATTTCATCCGAATCCCTGTTTAATAATTCCGACATATCAAGAATTGATTTCCCATCATGCCAGTATTGAACGACCTTTTTCAGCTGGACCATTGACCATTCATAATTCATATCCTCCAAAGCCAGTTCGAACCGTTCGGCACTGACCGCCTGACTCATGCTAAACACTCCCTTTTATAATTCATATAGCGGTGAACCAATATGAGACGATGCTCGTGCTGTAGATGCTCCAAGACGAGCCAGTTTTCAATGGTCAGGCCGTTTGCCTTAATGATTGCTTTTTGCGCACGCGTCGGACATTTACCACGTTTCACACTGCATCCCCCCTAAAGTTCTGATAGTCTGCTATTTTTTGATCAAGAACCTTGATAAGCTCGTCTATTTCTTTTTTGCGCTGGTCATCCGTTAATTTGCGTTCCGGGACGATCTGCAGCACGCCGGGCATGATTGCCTGTATCAACTGTTTTCACCTCCTTAAACCAGCGAAGCCGGTGTCTTGCGCCCTTTGCCTTTTTGCGCCTCTTCAAACTCAATTTGTTCAAGATGGGCTGTAAGGCGGTTGACGGTCTTTTTGTCATAAAGCTTTGCTAAAGCAATTCCGGTAAGATTAGTTGTCACAATCGTCACCTTGCCTTGCCTGCCAGTAGATATCCCATACCAAACCCTCTGAATGAAATCAGGTGCTGTCCTTTTCTCGTTATCTGTGTCGCCCACTTCGCTCCCCAAGTCGTCGATGACGAGGTAATCGACTCGTGTAAGCAGTTCGATCGCCTTGGACTCTGTAAGCTTTTCAGAATCATCGTTGAAAGAATTCTTTATGCGCCGCATGAGTGCGTCACTATTAACAAAAAGGGCTGATTTTGCATATTCCTCTTGACTCTTTTTGTTCAGTTCTTTAAGCGCTGATATTGCCAGATGACTTTTGCCGGCATTGGACGCCCCGGTTAGAAATATGTTCATGATTACGCCCGCTTTGATCTGTTCAACCAGTTCAAGCATCCGGCGTTTGTTCTGTTCATCCTCTTGGTTGTAACAGTGATATGTTTCAAACGTTGCCTTTTCCAGAGTTGGATCGGCAATGAGTGAGTGTGTAGATAAAACCCTTCTCTCTACCTGACGGCGCCATGCCTCGGCTTCTTGCTCAATCTCCTTATTACGCTGTTCCCTTTCGCACATAGGACACTTTACAGAGCCGTCCCAAAGTTTCATGAGCTGAACTGGATACGGTTTTTCTTCTCCGCCGATTATCCGTGTGTGTTTGTCGCAGTAGACAGGGTTGCCGTGCTCGTCAGTATGGAATGTCATCCTGCGAGATATTTCGCCCTCGACTGCCGCCGCTTGCTCCTTTGTAAAATCCTCCATTCGCTGATCCTCCTTTTTGGTTTAGGTATGATTCAAATTTTGTCCCAAACAATGTTTCAGGGCGTAAAAATCTATTCATAGCAGGATCATTGAGCCATTCCTCTGTTTTTACTAGAATGACATGTTTAAAATCCTCAAAGCGAAAACCTTCGTTCCAGCGTGCCTTGATGTCTTTTTTGGTTTTTGGTGTAGTAGGTCGGTATCGTTTGCCCGCTACTTTGTTCAGTAAATCAATGATCAGTTTGTAAGGAATCTCGTCCTTTTCGTTTTTGGAAGAAGATGCGTCGTCGGGTTTACCCGACAATATATCTTTTAATTCTTTTTCTTTATCTAATTCTTTATCTAATTCTTTATCTATATCTGTACCGTCACGTGACGTCACGCTAACGTCATTCTCTTTTTCTGGTCCAGAAAGTTGCAATTGTTTCTTTCGTTCCCTGTATTGTCTGTTTCTTTCCGCAGCTAATTTCCTTACCCTATCCATACCTTCGACGTTCTGATGTTTCTCCCAATTGGCGATGGAAATAAATTTATTTTCATCAACTTCAATCATTCCGAATTGTTGAAAGGTGTTGAGGGCCATTCTAACAATTGGCAAAGGCCTGTTAAAAATAGTTGCCAGCATCTCATCTGTATACGGGATATTTTGATTCAGGTAAATGTAACCTGATGCATTGGTCTTACCGGCTTGAGCAAGGAGTTTAACCCAAATAATTAGGATCGTATCTGACTCTGGCATTTGCTCAATGAGCTTGATTTTCTCATCCTCGAACATCTTGGTACTTAACTTGATCCATTTAACCTCAGACATTAGGATCAACTCCTTCTGCCTTCGTCAAAGGCCATACAGACCTCTTGCCGTTTACGATTACAGAGCCGAGGGTATTTTGCTGACATTGATCAGACAAGCAGACGCCGCCTTGCGCTTTTAGCTCGGCGATAGCTCGTTCATGAATCACGACAGACTCACTTATAACTACAGCGACTTGGTTGCGCAACCAAACAAGACTTTCTAAAAACATTTTGCAACCTCCTTATGCGTTCGAAATGCAGTTCTTTGCGATCCAAGCCTCAACAGCACGTCGCGAAAATCTTCGCTGGGTTTTTGCCCCGCCTGGGCGCTGAGGTGGTTCAAACGAAGGAAAGTCCGGCCTACTGAAATACAACTCTTCCGCGGTAGCGGCAGTACATTTAAGTATCCCTTCGTAAACCTCCTTCTTTGTTAGCAACTGATCCTGTGCAGACAGTACCATGATCATTTCTTGAATTTTAGGAACCAGCGCTGCGCTGACATTTGTGATTACTTCGCTTGTAATTGTGTCGATATCTGATTGTTCAAGTTCGATTTTCAATGTTTATACCTCCTCTAGTTTCCTTACAGGAAACCCAATTTCAAAAAAAATCGCTCATTGGAATGTCGAGCTTTTTAGAAATTTTTTCAATGCTATTAAGACTTGGATTGACTTTCCCATTTTCGATTTTAGATATGAAAGATGGAGAAAAACCCAAATGAGAAGCAAACTCCCTTACAGTCTGTTCACCTCTGATGCTTTTAATCTTACTTCTAAATTTAGAGAAATTCATTTTCTTCACCTCTCTCTTGGTTTCCCATCAGGAAACTAAATAAAATATAACATCTTGTTTTCTCCTTTGCAACCCCCTTTATAGTTTTTTGTGTATTATTTGTCAACTCTCGATGGTATAATGACTATAGTGATTATACGTTAATAAACGGGAGAAATAAGGTGATTTTTTGAATAAAAACATAGGAAAAAATATAAAAATCTTGCGTGAAAAAAAAGGTCTTGGATTAGTTGAAGCCGCTGAAGCAATAGGTATCTCTAAAAGCTATCTATCCAAACTCGAAAGAGGATTGCAAGACCCCTCAATGAAAAAGCTGGATATAATTGCAGACTTTTTTTCTGTTGATCGCTCTTATTTTTTTACAGACTTAGATAATATAGAACATTTCTCGGAGGAAGAAAAACAATTAGCGTTTGAAAAAGACTTGTCAATTGAAAACCTTAGGAAAAATTATAATATAACTCTTGATGGCAAAGAAGTTTCCGACGACGAAATAAATGTGATGTTAGAAGTCCTAAAAGCATACAGAAAATCAAAGGGCAGTTCTGATACTGATTGATTCTTGGTCGGCTAATTGCTTTATTTTCTCCAAAAATTCATCGAGTGAAATATCTGTTTTCATTTTATGCAATCCCCTTTATGCGAACTTTTGTTCTATTATAATGCATTGATGGTTAAAAATAAATCGGCAACTAAGGATTTCCTGTTTTTCATTTTTTGAAAACAGGAAATCCTTCTTAAAAACACGAAAGACGATGCCTATAATTTTGGCAGCGTCTTTTTTAATAAAATATAGTTTTTTCAGTTTTTGTGATTTTCGGCTCTACAACTTTGTAACTCATGCCCACCGGTGGATCAGCTAACTGTTTGGTGTTTCCAGAATTCTGCAAAGGTTGTGGTTCATTGTGTTCAGTATTAGAATTTGCTGTACTAAAAGCAAAGGCTAATACTATCACTAATGTTATTGCTATCCCTATGACTGTCTTTTTCACTAATATTCACCTCCCTCTTTATAATATTATAATCAACCCCCAATTTTAGCAACTCTATTTTTGGTAAATTTGCTCTGAAGTAGTCTTTTTTATCACAGAATATATGTAATGAGAGGAGCAATTTCTCTATGCTCTTCTCTCTCTTTCCATCGAAGTAAAAAGCTAATGCAGAGTATACCTCATAATCATAATATTGTTCCAAGTTATTCTGTCTAACTACATTTTTTATGAATTCAGATACGATAAGCTTTTTTGACACAGGTCTTTCCCAAAACATGTTTAAAATCGCCAGTTGCTCTCTTAGATCATTGGCAACAAAATACCTATCTCGAGAGTTATTAAGTTCTATCCCTCTTTTAAAATAATAAGCTGCATTGTCATAAGACTCATAGAAGTACGATAACCCTGAAATGAAAAATCCATTTGTTACTGAATTCACACTGAAGTTTCTTTCGATTAATTTCGCGGCTCTTTCCCGGGCCTGCTCTTTATTATTTCTAAATTTAAGATACATGTTAGCAAGAGCTTCATCCGTCCTACTTAAAAATGCCTTTTGAATAAAAGGGTCTTTTATTTCTGGCAGCATATCGTGAATCTTCTCGACATAATGCAAAGAAAGATCAAATTTCCCACTATAATAAAAACATAGCATTTCTAAAATTAACAAGAGGGTTTTTAAATCTTGTGAACTAGGCTTCAATGGTTTTAACTTCTCAAGATATTCAACTTCACTATAGACACGAGAATACTTTGACTCAAGCTGCCAGCCATAAACTAAAGCCCATTCCCTCAGCTCTCGATTGCTACCATTAATTGTTTCCCCTATCAAATGAGTAGTCATCGAATCGAGTTTTTTTGAGTGTGCATATTCAAATGCAGTTTTTATATTCTTTTTTGTTGCTTCATAGCAGCACTGGCGCATTATTTCAATTTCATTATCCTTATCAAGATAGCGAACGATTTCCAATACCATCCACAAGGCGATTTCTTGCCCATTAAGGAATTTACTGAGATGCGAAGCGCTGATTCCAATTTTATCAGCAATTTGTTTTTGCGGTTCTTCCTTTGACTCAATTATATTCTTCAAATGCCCTCTAACATCAAATTTATATTTATTCATATTAATCACCACTTCAAATTAATATATCACGTCCAGAAGAAAAACATTGTCGATAATTGACGAAAGCATCAAAAAAAGAACGATAATTTCGAATAAGAATAATATTCATATTTTTCTCTATTATACCATAATTCTTACTAAAATTATATATTTAGTGAGAATTTTTACAGGTACCACATGGCAACAAGCTTTAACTTTAATTGAACTAATCGCAAACGAAAATAACTTTACTCTACAAAAATATTCGATTGAGTTGCATAATAATATTAATAAAGTGATTTTAAGTAAAAATGGAGGATAGGATCAATGGCGAGTTATAGAAAACGCGGAGACAATTGGGAATACAGAATTACATACTATGATCCCATCACGAACAAAAGACGCGAAAAAACAAAGAAAGGCTTCAGGACTAAAAAAGAAGCTATGGTTGCAGCCGCTCAAGCTGAAATCAACATTGATCAAGATTTTTTTGAAAAGGATGATAATATTAGACTGGCCACTTACCTTGATAAATGGTTTGAAGATTATAAGCCCACCGTCAAAGAAAGCTCTTGGAAAACAAGACATGATAGTTTAATCATTTTAAAGAAGCACTTAGGGGCTTATAAATTAAAAGGCGTTAATGAAAAAATATACCGTAATTTTCTGAATGATATAGCGCCGCAATATGCAAAGAACACACTTATTGGGGTTCATCACGTAATTAAGATGGTTATGGATCAAGCTGTTAAAGACTCCTACTTCAGATATAACCCAATTAAAGAAGTGAAAATTCCTAAAACCACAAAAGACACCTCTTCAAAACAAGTTGATGAAGACCTTGCAGATATAAAATTTTGGGAGAAGGAGGAGATAACAGCATATCTGAACGCTGTAAAACGGAAAGGGAGGCCTAAAGATTTAGCGATGTTTTTGCTACTGGTGTATTCCGGTTTGCGTATCGGCGAAGCTGTGGCCCTCAAATGGGACAAAATTGACTTTGAAGAGTCTATTATCCGGGTCAGATTCACTTTGTTCCAAAAGAATGGGTTAAAAGGGAAATATAAAATGATGCCGCCTAAAACTCAATCATCTATCCGTAACGTACCGGTTCCGCCTCAAGTCATTAATCAATTACGTGTTTTGAAGCATGTACAAGAACGAATAAAAGAGGAGAAACGAGGCAATTACGTTGATGAAGACTTTGTTTTCGCTGATCATACTGGTCAGCCCGAACCGGCAAGAAACTTCAATTATCGAATGGCCACTTATATAAAAAAAGCAGGAGTGAAAAAAATCACTCCGCATAATTTAAGACACACATATACAGCTTTGATGATTGATGCTGGGATTGATATTAAAGAAGCTCAAAGACGCCTAGGACATTCCTCTGCAAAAACAACGCTCGACATTTATTCGCATATCATGAAAGATAAAAAAACTGCATCTATCGTCCAATTTAACGCTATGGCGAATGAAATCTTTTAAAAAACGTGGGCAAATTGTGGGCATGCACATTTTATAAAGCTGATACGCATGCCCACAACCCTTTTATATCAAGTTTTTTTCAAGGATCGTTTGAATCTTCGTGACCATCAGATCAATTGCGACGTGGTTTTGTCCGCCTTCCGGAATAATGATGTCCGCGTAGCGTTTCGTCGGTTCAACAAACTGATTGTGCATCGGTCTGACGACGGACACATACTGCTCAATGACAGAATCGATTGAACGGCCTCTTTCGTTAATATCTCTCATAATCCGTCTGATGATACGGAGATCCGCGTCCGTGTCGACATAAAGTTTCATATCCATGAGGTCGCGAAGTCTTTTATCTTCGAGAACGAGAATGCCTTCCAGAATAATGACATCCTTCGGCTCAACCGGAATGGTTTCCTCAGAACGCGTATGCAGTTTATAATCATAAATCGGCTTTTCTATCGGCCGGTAATTCAAAAGCTCTTGAATATGCTCGATTAAATAGTCATTATCAAATGCGAGCGGGTGATCATAGTTTGTGTTCAGCCTTTCTTCAAACGGAAGATGGCTTTGGTCTTTATAATAAAGGTCTTGCTGGATCATTAAAATCGAGTGTCCTTTAAACTGTTCATAGATGGAACGGGTGACGCTTGTTTTTCCTGATCCGGAACCTCCTGCGATGCCTATAACTACAGGACTCTTACCCATTGGTGATTACTTCCCCTTTCTCATCATGTTGCTCGGATAAATCTTTTTGTCTACTTTAAATGTAACGATTTGCAGGGGATGGCGGGCAGCATCAAGCTCGTTTCCGTCTTCGTCCCAAATAGTGCCGATTGTGAATGTGAAATTGTCGATTTCAGGACCGAAAAATTCCACTTCGTCACCTTGTTTAAAGAAATTGCGCTGCTGGAGCGTCACCATTTGAGTGTCCTCGTTATACGCGAGCACGAGACCGGCAAAATCAAATGTTGTTTTCTTTCCGTGTTCACCGAACATCTGCTCTTCATACCCGGGCGTGCCTTCAAAGAAAGCAGGCGCGGTATCCCGGTTTGCACATTTGTCCAGCTCATCCAGCCATTCTTTTTGAATGACAAAGTTTTCAGGATCAGCGCAGTATGCGTCGATGACTTTGCGATACACGCTGACAACCGTCGCAACGTAATGAATTGATTTCATCCGGCCTTCAATTTTCAGGCTGTCGATGCCCATCTCGATCATTTGCGGAATGGATTCAATCAATTTTAAATCTTTCGGGCTCATCGCAAACGGAGCGTCTTCTTCATCATAGAGCGCGACCGCGTTTGCACCGTCTGTCTGATACAGGTCATAATCCCAGCGGCAGGACTGACAGCAGCCGCCGCGGTTGGAATCCCGGGCCGTCATGTGATTGCTCAGCACGCATCGGCCTGAATAAGCGATACACATGGCGCCGTGGATAAAGGTTTCAATTTCAATATCCACCTTTTCCTTCATTTCTTTAATTTCCAGTCCGCTCGTTTCACGGGCAAGCACCACGCGGTCAAGCCCTTCTTCTTTCCAGAACTGCACCGCTTTCCAGTTGGAAAGGGACTGCTGTGTGCTGAGGTGAATTTCTACATCCGGGGCCACTCTCCGGCATGTTTCAATAATCAGCGGATCAGCGACGATAATTCCGGCAACTTTTGCGTCACCCAACGCTTTTAAGTATTCTTCCAGACCGTCCATATTTTCATTATGGGCGAAAATGTTTGTTGTCACATATATTTTTGCCCCGTATTTTTTGGCAAATTCTACGCCCTCTGCGATTTCTTCTATTGAGAAGTTATCCGCATTTGAGCGGAGTCCGTATTCCTGTCCTCCGATAAAAACCGCGTCCGCTCCGTAATGAACGGCAATTTTTAATTTTTCAAGGTTTCCTGCCGGAGCAAGGAGTTCAGGTTTTTTCGTAATGACGCGTTTTCCGTTTACGACTTTGGAAATGGTTTGATTTACGGCTGTCATCCGTTGCACCCTCCTTTTTAATAGACCGTTTCTTTAAAGAAGAATCCTGTGTCGATGCTTCTGTTCACAGGCTGAATGCTTTCAATCCGCTCTATCCAGCTCTCTTTTTTCTCTTCGTATGTCTCTCGGCTTTCGAAGCACAAATCGATTGCTTCTCTGTACATGCGGGTCACTTCAGTTAAGTATTCAGGAGACTTCAAAACTCCGTCGATTTTGAAAGAATCGATGCCGGCGTCCATCAGGTCCTCTAATTCATCAATCATGCACACATCGTTCGGGCTCATGATGTGCGTGCCGTTTTCATCTTCAAAAATCGGGTATTTATTGCCCCGTTCCTTGTCATGCAGAAACATTCCCGCTTCTTTTTTCTTCTGTTCGATGTCCATGACTTTACCCTGGTATTCGAAGTAATGGCCCACTAAAGAACGCTTCGATTGGAACATGCACGTCATGCCGTGGATTTGAATTTCAATTTCGACTTCGGCGTTTTCTTTTATGTCAATGATGCTGTCCATATTTAATTCCTTAGCCAGCACTGCCCGCCGTGCGCCTTTGCGTCCCCAGTAATTGCAGGAATAGTAGTTGGTTCCCGTTGTTTCCGTGCTCCAGTGCAGTTTAAGCTCGGGAGCCGCTTCACGCGCCGCCATTAAAACGGCCGGATCACCGAAAACAGCCGCATCAACGCCGGCCTCCTGCAAAAAGGCAAGATAGCCGTTCAGCTCGTCCACTTTTTCGTTGTGAAAAATAGCATTCACGGCGGCGTACACTTTCGCGCCTTCCTGATGAGCTGTCTTTACGGCTTCTTTTATATCTTCTCTTGAAAATTCACCGGCCAGTCTCAGGCCGTATCTCTGTTCTCCGACTAACAGGGCCGTTGCGCCCGCTTGAATGAGCGGAAGAATATCCTGTACAGAAGTCGGAGTCACCAAAAGTTCAGGTTTTTTCATGATCCTTCACCTCTTCTTTTTACTGATGGCGATGCCGTCTCCGACCGGCAGTATGACCGTTTGATAGTCAGGCCGGTTCATCAGCCATTGGTTATATTGATCAATTTTTTCAACAAGCTTCCGTCTTCTTTTCGGCTCAATGTCCACGTGATTTTGTGCCACCAGTCCTTTAAACAGAACATTGTCCGTAAAAATGACTCCATCCGGCGCAAGCATCGGTTCATAGAGCTCAAAAAAGTTCGTGTACTGGCCTTTGGCCGCGTCGATAAAAATGGCATCATAAGGAGCCGTGACACGGACAGACTCAGAAAGTTCCAGCGCATCCCCGTGCATTACGTGAATCCGGTTTTCCATTTCAAAGTCTTTTATATTGTTCACAGCTTCTTCATAGCGTTTGTCGTCCCGTTCAATCGTGTAAATATTCGCATCCGGAAGCTCAAGCGCCATCCGTATGGCGGAATATCCGATTGCCGCGCCGATTTCCAAAATGTTTTTCGCCTGTTGAATCGACAGCATTTGAAGCAGCACTTCAATGCCCGCTTCTTCCATAATCGGAACATGGTGCTCTTTTGCATAGGCTTCAAGCTTTTTCACTTTATCAGGCCGAGGCTTCAGCATCGCGTTTATATACTCGTTTATTTGTTCATACCGATCATTCACGGCAAACAGCCTCCGTTCTAAAAAGGAGTGCCCCTGACGAATCCGCGGGGACACTCTCTTAAGACACTTCTTTATCCATAAGTAAACAACCCGATATATTTTATCATAAAACCTTTCAGAATGGAATAAAAGGAGAGCTTTTGCCCTCCTTTTATTCGCTGTCTTTTTTGGAAATATACTTTTCCTTCGCTTTATTATGGTCTTTTAATGTTTTGGTGAAAACAACCTCGCCGTTTGATTTTGCAAGGAAATAGAGATAATCCGTTTTGTCAGGGCGGAGAGCCGCTTCCCATGATGAATCACCGGCATTTGCAATCGGTCCCGGCGGCAGCCCCTTATGTTTATACGTATTAAACGGAGAATCAATTTTCAGGTCTTTGTAGTAGACCCGGCTTTTATGCTTACCGGCCGCATATAATACCGTCGGGTCAGTCTGCAGCGGCATTTTTTCTTCGAGCCTGTTGTAAAAAACGCTGGCGATTTTGTGACGGTCGGCTTTGGCGGTGGCTTCTTCTTCAATAAGTGATGCCATTGTCAGCGCGTTATGGACGGAAAGTTTCTTTTTTTCCAGTTCAGATTTATACGTTTCGATACGGGTGTTTGTTTCCTGAACCATTGCCGTCAAAATCGTGTCAAGCGATGCATCCGGATCATTAAACGGATATGTGGCCGGATACAGATAGCCTTCGAGCGGATGCTTGAGCTTCTTGTTTGAAAGCGCGTCCGTTATCGTATCAGGAAACTGTTTTTTCAGTTTGCCGATGAATGTTTTGTCATCCAGTTTCGCCATGATCTCTTCTTTTGAATATGATGTTTCTTTTGCGATCGCATCCGCAATCTGCGTAAGCTGTTTTCCTTCAGGAACGGAGATCTGAAAGGCATATCCCGTTGATCCCGCGGTCAGTTTTTTGATAATCGCATCCGCATCCATTCCTTTATTCAGGTGGTAAAATCCCGCCTGAAACCCGGAAGCGCCTTTATACTTTACATACAGCTGAAATGCTTTTTTGCTTTTGATGACATGCTGATCCTCAAGAATTTCAGCGATTGCCGAAACGGAAGAACCGCTCGGAATATTAATATTGACTGCCGTTTTGCTGCCTTTGTCAACCGGGGACAGCAGAGATTTTCCATAGAAAAAAGCACCGCCAATGATGATAAGCAGAGCGATCACGGAGGACAGTATTATCGTCGTTTTTTTGTTTTTACGCGGAAATGAATTTTTAGTCTGATTGATATTCATACAAGTATTTTCCTCCCAACAGCTCTTATACTACATGATTCATGTGCATTCGGCAATTTATTACAAAAAAAGCCGAAGCGCATATGCGCTCCGGCTTTTTCCGTTCATTTTATTCTTCGTCTTCTTCCGCTAAAAACGTGTTCAGCGTTTCTTCGATCATTTCCCACTCTTCATCGGTTTCAATCGGCATCAGTTCGCCGTCTTCACCGTTTTCGTTCGGTTCGAAGCTTGAAGCGTGAATTTCGATTTCATCATCGTCTTGAGCATCAATCGGATAATAAAGTACGTAAGATTTGTTGAATGTGTCGTTTTCAAATGTGAACAGCACTTCGCAAAGCTGTTCGTTGCCTTGATCATCGACAATTGTAATGTGTTTTTCGCCGTGTTCCATTTGTTTCACCTCTTAGTTTAAACTGTCCAGATATCCTTGAAGGATCATGACAGCCGCCATTTTATCAATGACTTTTTTTCGTTTTTGCCTGCTGACGTCAGCCGCGATCAGCATTTTTTCAGCCGCCATCGTCGTCAGACGCTCGTCCCACAGCACAACAGGGACATTGTACGCTGTTTCAAGCAGTTTCGCAAATGTTTGGCTGGCTTCGCCTCTCGGACCGATCGTCCCGTTCATGTTTTTCGGAAAACCGAGCACGATCTTCTCTACATTATAGTCTTTCATCAGCTCGGATAAACGGTCCAGACCGTAATCTCCTTCAGCCTCGTTTATTTTTATCGTCTCAATGCCTTGAGCGGTCCAGCCCATTTCATCGCTTAAAGCTACGCCGAGTGTTTTTGTTCCAAGATCAAGTCCCAATATTCTCATGAATGTATTTACGCCTCTTTATGCTGTTCTAGATAGGATTTTACCAATTCCTCGATTAATTCGTCACGTTCCAGTTTGCGAATTAAGTTCCGGGCGTCGCGATGCCTAGGAATGTATGCAGGATCTCCAGACAGCAAGTATCCGACAATCTGGTTGATAGGATTGTACCCCTTTTCCTGAAGCGCATCATATACCGTAATCAGCACTTCTTCGACGTTTGTTTCAGCAGAATCATCGGAGAAATTAAATTTCATCGTTTTATCAAACGAGCTCACCGTTTTGCACCTCTTTCCCAAATTCGCAGGCAAAGTTCAGCCTGAGGTCCTCATCTTATCATCATTCTACACTAGTTGAAAGGATTATAAAACGGATTTTATCCAATCTTCCGCAGATGCGAGCGCCTCTTCCAATTTTTCAGGCTGCTTTCCGCCGGCCTGCGCCATGTCCGGACGGCCTCCGCCTCCGCCTCCGCAGACTTCAGCCGCTTGTTTGACCATTTTGCCGGCATGAAGGCCTTTTTCGATCAGGTCTTTCGTCACGCCTGCTGAAAGGTTGACTTTCTCATTTTGCACGGCGCCGAGAATGATGACCGCAGAACCGAGCTTCGCTTTCAGATCATCCACCATAGTGCGAAGGTGGTTCATGTCTTTCGCATTTACTTTTTCAGCCAGCACTTTTACGCCGCCGATGTCTTTTACTTTAGACAGAATGGCTCCGGCTTCCACATTGCCGAGTTTGCTGAGCAATGATTCATTTTCTCTTTGCGCTTCCTTCAGCTCCGCTTGAAGAGACTGAATTCGCTTCGGTACGTCTTTTACGTTTGATTTCAGCTCGTCCGCAGCGTGCTGCAGAAGGCTGAGCTGGCTGTTCATTTCCTGATAAGCGCCTTTTCCTGTTACGGCTTCGATTCTTCGCGTCCCTGCGCCGATCCCTGATTCGGATACGATTTTAAACAGACCGATTTCAGCCGTATTCGTGACATGGCATCCGCCGCAAAGCTCAAGGCTGTAATCTCCGACTTGTACGACGCGGACGATATCGCCGTATTTCTCGCCGAACAGGGCCATCGCGCCCATTTCTTTCGCTTCATTGATCGGTTTCAAATCAATCGCTACCGGAATGCTCGCCCAGATTTTTTCGTTGACGATTCCTTCAATGCGTTCAAGTTCTTCTTTCGTCACTTGACCGAAATGAGAGAAGTCAAAACGCAGACGGTTTTCGGTAACGAGTGACCCCGCTTGGTTGACATGTGTGCCGAGAACGTCTTTCAGCGCCTGGTGCAGAAGGTGGGTTGCTGTATGGTTTTTCACCACGCCGCTTCTCATTTGATCTTCAACTTCAGCCGTCACGCTTGCGCCTTTTTGAATCGTGCCGCTATCCACCGTGCCTTCGTGTACATGCTGACCGTTCGGAGCTTTTTTCACGTCCTTAATGGTTACGACAGCCTGCTCGCTTCTCAGCACTCCTCTGTCACCGATCTGTCCGCCGCTTTCAGCATAGAAAGGCGTTTTGTCGAGAAGGATTTGGACGGTATCCCCTTCCTGCGCCTCGCTGATTAATTGACCGTCATGAAGAAGCTCGATTACCTTCGCTTCAGCTTTTACGGAACTGTAGCCGACAAATGTGCTTTCTGCGGTAATGTCGCGCAATGCGCCGCCCTGCACCTGCATGCTTCCTACATCTTGGCGCGCATTTCTCGCCCGTTCACGCTGTTTTTCCATTTCGGCTTCAAAGCCTTTATGGTCAACCTTCATTTGCTCATCTTCCGCGTATTCCTCCGTCAATTCAACCGGGAATCCGTATGTATCGTACAGTTTGAATACGTCTTTTCCGGAGATGATGCCGCTGCCTTTTTCCTTCTCTTTCTTTATCACGTCGGATAAAATGGCCAGACCTTCGTTTAATGTTTCATGGAAGCGCTCTTCCTCCGTTTTGATGACTTTGGCGATAAACTCTTGCTTTTCTTTCACCTCCGGATAGAAAGCGTCCATAATTCCTGCAACAGTCGGAACCAGCTCGTACATAAACGGACGGCTGATACCGATGGTTTTCGCGTATCGCACCGCCCGGCGCAAGAGGCGTCTCAGTACATACCCGCGCCCTTCATTTGACGGCAGAGCTCCGTCGCTTACCGCAAATGCGACCGTTCTGATATGATCGGCGATCACTTTAAAGGCCGTATCCTTCACTGCATCCTTTCCGTAAGCATCTCCGGAAATGCGCTCTGTTGCTTCAATAATCGGCATAAACAAATCAGTGTCAAAGTTTGTCGGGACGTCCTGAATCACGGAGACCATCCGTTCAAGCCCCATGCCCGTATCAATGTTTTTCTTCGGAAGCGGTGTGTACGTGCCGTCCGGGTTGTGGTTGAACTCTGAGAATACCAGGTTCCACACTTCAAGATAGCGGTCATTTTCGCCGCCCGGATACAATTCAGAATCTGACGGGTCATTGCCGTATTTCTCGCCGCGGTCATAGAAAATTTCTGTATTCGGTCCGCTCGGGCCTTCGCCGATATCCCAGAAGTTCCCTTCCAGACGGATGATTCTTTCTTCCGGAACGCCGATTTTTTCCGCCCATAGCGTATAAGCTTCTTCATCCTCAGGGTGAACCGTTACAGACAGCAGCTCCGGATCAAAGCCGATCCACTTTTCGCTCGTTAAAAACTCCCAAGCCCACGTGATGGCTTCTTCTTTAAAATAATCACCGATGGAAAAATTTCCGAGCATCTCAAAGAACGTGTGGTGGCGCGCCGTTTTCCCCACATTTTCAATATCATTTGTGCGGATTGATTTTTGCGCGTTTACAATTCTCGGATTCTCCGGCACAACGCGGCCGTCAAAGTATTTTTTCAGCGTCGCAACGCCGCTGTTGATCCATAATAAAGACGGATCTTCATGCGGAACCAATGAGGCGCTCGGTTCAACGGCATGGCCTTTTTCTTTAAAGAAATCTAAAAACATTTGACGCACTTCAGCAGAAGTTAAGTGTTTCATCTATATTCCTCCTTATCACTACCCGAAATTCTCTTTTGCGACAGCAAAAAAGCTCTCTCCCTATGCAAACCATGCGTTCACACAGGGACGAGAGCTGTCTCGCGGTACCACCCTGATTACAGGCCGAAAAAGGCCTGTCACCTTTCATCCCGTAACGCAGGATTGCGGCAGCCTTTAACTGCACTCAGGATTAGCTTCGGCCGATCTTCTGCTGAAGCTCCTTTCAGCGTATCGGAGCTTCTCTCTTAAACAGGGCTTCGGCGTACTCATATCCGTCACTCGAGATTCGTATGTATTCTACTCGAAATTATAGACAAGCAGAACCCGAATGTCAATGTTCCGTCCTGATCCGCAAAAAGTGAATGGCCGTCACTTTTAAAACGGCTGCCGCCGGAACAGCGAGAATCATGCCGGGAATGCCCGCGAGCTCTCCTCCGGCAAGGAGCGCCAGCATGATCACGACGGGGTGCATTCTGAGACTGCGCCCGACAATAAGCGGGCTCAAAATGTTTCCTTCTATAAATTGCAGAATAAAAATCGTGACGATTACGATGATCACAGCTTTAGCAGAAATCGCCAGCGAAAGGAGCAGCGACGGTACAGCGCCGATAAACGGACCGAAATACGGGATGACATTCGTAATCCCGATGGCAAGGCCCAAAATCAGCGGGTAAGGAAGCCCGAACAGCCAAAATGAAACGCCGGCTATTAACCCGAGCAAAAAACAAACGAGAAGCTGACCGCGGATGTAATCACCGAGAGAGTCGTCCACATCCCGCAGAAATTCACTCCCCCTTTTTCTCCAGGATTTCGGCGTCAAATACCAGACCGTCTTTTTCATAACGTCTATATCCTTCACCATATAGAACACGAGAAAAGGAATCGTCGCCGCGATCAGGATATAATCAAGCACGAAACGGATGCTTCTGATCGTGCTTTCAATCGTGCCGGCAAGAAACGTTTCTGTCTGCTGAATCATTTTGTCCATCCGATGGTGCATGCCGTCAGGCCAATGATCCGTGTGATTATGCAGATGCCTCAGCATGCTGTTGTAGTTTTCGGCCAGACCGGGAATGCTCTCAGACAGATCCTGCAGCTGTTCAATTAAAACAGGAACCCCTTTATAAACCCCCCAGCCGATTCCGCCGAAAAACAGGCAATAAATCAGAAGCAGGCTTAAAGTTCTAGGCATCCCTTTTCTATGAAGCCATTCAGTAATCGGAAGTAAAAGATAAGCAATAAATACTGCGATGAATATAGGAATAAAGAGAGATTTTATAACAAGCCAAATGGGAGACCATAACATATCGAGCATGCAAAAGACATACACTGTTAACAAAACGAGCAGACATACAGCCGTCCACATTAAGAGCTGCAGCGGTTTTTGAAGCATGACGTTTCACCTCTTGCTTTATCTTTTGACAGAAAGCCGGAATTATTCCCGTTTCATAAACTCCGCCTTATGACGCAGACCTCTTGACGGAAATAATTATCAGAAATTACGAAATAATCTAAATAATATTCATAAAAATCTGTATAACCATCGTAATGTGTTAAAGGATTTCAGAAACTGTCCAGTCAATATGACTCATGTTTTTTTAAGGAGGATGGCCATGATTTCATTTCAGGATGTAAATAAGCACTACGGACATTTCCACGTGCTGAAAAACATTAATCTGCACATTAAAAAAGGGGAAGTCGTCGTTATCATCGGACCTTCAGGATCGGGAAAAAGCACGCTTCTCCGCTGCATTAATCAGCTGGAAACAGTTGATGGAGGCGCCTTAACGGTAAACGGCGTCTCCATCCATGACAAGAAAACGGATATAAATAAAGTCCGCCGCAATATCGGCATGGTGTTCCAGCATTTTCATCTGTACCCGCACAAAACCGTTCTGCAAAACATTATGCTCGCACCGATCAAAGTGCTTAAGCAATCAAAAGAAGAAGCAAAAGAAACGGCCTTATACTATTTGAAAAAAGTCGGTATACCGGAAAAAGCGGACGCTTATCCTTCACAGCTTTCGGGCGGCCAGCAGCAGCGTGTCGCCATCGCCAGGGGGCTTGCGATGAAGCCCGAAATTATGCTGTTTGATGAACCCACATCCGCGCTTGATCCGGAAATGATCGGGGAAGTGCTGGATGTCATGAAAACACTCGCAAAGGAAGGCATGACCATGGCAGTCGTCACACATGAAATGGGATTCGCAAAAGAAGTGGCGGACCGCATCGTGTTTATCGACGGCGGAGCCATCTTAGAAGAAGCTGCACCGGCTGAATTTTACGAAAGCCCCCGTGAAGAGAGGGCGCGTTTATTCTTAAGCCGTATTTTAAATCACTGAAAAGAAACGGAGGAGCGCTTATGTCACGCGTAACAAAATGGTTGTCATTCGGATTGATATCACTGCTGGCCGTCTTTATGCTGGCAGCCTGCGGAGGGAAAGATACGTCCGGGGATTCAAAGGGAACGGGAAAAGACACGTTAGCCTCTATTAAAGACAGAGACAAAATCATCTTCGGCGTCAAAACCGACACGAGGTTATTCGGACTGAAAAACCCAAGCTCCGGTGATATTGAAGGCTTCGATATTGATATCTCAAAACAGCTCGCAAAAGATATTCTGGGGGATGAGAAGAAAGCGGAATTTAAAGAAGTAACGTCAAAAACGAGAATTCCGATGCTGCAAAACGGCGATATCGACGCCATCACCGCCACGATGACGATAACGGCTGAGCGAAAAAAAGAAGTTGATTTCTCAGATGTTTATTTTGAAGCCGGGCAATCCCTGCTCGTCAAAAAAGGAAGCAGCATCAAAAGCATCGAAGACCTGGGAAAAGGCTCAAAAGTATTGGCGGTAAAAGGCTCTACTTCCTCACAAAACATCAGAGAAAAAGCGCCTGACGCCTCAGTGCTGGAATTTGAAAATTACGCCGAAGCGTTCACCGCGCTTAAAGCGGGACAGGGAGATGCGCTCACAACCGATAATGCGATTTTATACGGCATGGCAGATGAAAATAAACAATATCAGCTGACAGGCGAAACCTTCACTGATGAACCTTACGGAATCGCCGTCAAAAAAGGCCAATCCGGACTTATCAAGGAAATCAACGCCTCTTTGAAAAAAATGAAAGCCGACGGCAGGTACGAAAAAATCTATAAAAAATGGATTAAAGAAGAACCGGCAAAATAGAAAGGACCGCGGGATGAGCAGGCATGCTCATCCCCGTTTTATAAGGAGTGACATAGATGAACTTTTCAATTTTAACGGAAAACTTCGATATGTATATGGACGGTTTCCTGCACACATTGCTTGCGAGCTTCATCGCGCTGGCAGGCAGCTTTGCGCTGGGCGTTCTGATCGCAGTCATGAGAATCACGGCTTTCAAACCCCTTCAATGGATCGGCACTGCGTATGTGGAATTTATCCGCAACATCCCGCTTCTCCTCATCACATTCGTTTTTTATTTCGGACTTCCGAACGCCGGGCTGAGACTGGACGGCTTTCAGGCGGGAACGATTGCGCTTACGATATACACGTCGGCCTTTATCGCAGAAGCTATCAGAGCCGGAATTCTGACTGTCTCCAAAGGGCAGATGGAAGCGGCCAGATCGTCAGGCTTCACCTGCAGTCAGGCGATGAGATACGTCATTCTTCCTCAGGCCGTAAAAATCGTGATTCCCCCGCTCGGAAACCAATTTCTCAACCTTGTCAAAAACTCATCAATACTCGGAGTGGTGGCGGGACTCGATTTGATGTATCAGGCGGATCTCGTGTCCTCGAGCACTCTTGTCGTGTTTGATGTCTATATTTTCGTCGCGCTTTTTTATTTGATATTAACGATCCCGCTCAGCATCGGGGTTCACTATTTGGAAAGACGTCTCGGAAAGAGTTATTAGAGAAGGAGAGTGAAAAACATGGATTTTAGCGGCGCCTATACACCTGACCATCTGCTGTTTTTATGGGACGGCTTTTTGGTCACACTTTATGTTGCGCTGATCTCCATTGTCCTGAGTTTTATTTTCGGGCTTGCCGCCGGCACTTTGCGCTATGCGAACATTCCTATCGTCTCGGGCATTATAGCGGCCATTGTGGAAACCATCCGCAACCTGCCGCTGTTATTAATCATTTTCTTTACGTTTTTTGCCCTTCCGGAAATCGGGATCAAACTGGAAATTACCGCGGCCGCCATCACGGCGCTGACGATTTTTGAATCGGCCATGCTGTCAGAAATCATCAGAAGCGGTTTGCAATCCGTTGACAAAGGACAGATTGAAGCGGCGCGTTCTTCAGGACTGACGTACACGCAGACTCTTTTTCTCGTCGTCATGCCGCAGGCGCTCAGGCGTATGGTTCCTCCGATTGTGAGCCAGTTTATTTCTTTATTAAAGGATACGTCACTTGCGGTCGTCATCGCTCTGCCCGAACTGATTCATAACGCGCAGATTTTAAACGGACAAAGCGCTGACGGGGGGTATTTTTTCCCGATCTTTCTGCTGGCGGCCCTGATGTATTTCGCGGTCAATTACAGCCTGTCTCTTGCAGCCAGACGGCTGGAAGCGAGACAAACGTAAAAAGGATACTTCCGGAGAAGTATCCTTTTTTCTGCTTAAAACATTTTCATGACTCGTCTTCTCATCCGTTTCATACCTTTTTTATTCAGCATATCGGACTGAGAAGCCATACGATACATAACGGCTCCAGCTCCTAAAGCCAACAGAGAGGTCATTGTTCTGCCCATCGCGCGTATCTCCTTTCAACTTTAAAAATTGATACTGCGTTCGTCTTCAGAAAACAAATCATCAAGACTGCTTAACGTGCCGTCTTCCTCTACTTGATGTGTCGCAATTTTGCCTTTGGCCACCGTCAGCTCAATGAAGCAGCCCCAGCAATAGTATTGGTTTACGCCGATTTTGCCGATATCTTTGCTTTTGCAGTTCGGACATACAAGCACAGACTACACCTCTTATCCGTTCAGGACGATGCCTTCTTTCCCCGCTTCAATAAGCGTATCGGCGGCGCGGCGCACTTGGCGTCTGCCAGCCAGATCTGAAAAGAAGCCGTCCGAGAGTTCATATGCTACGATTATGCCCCTGTCCAAACAAAAGTATACATCTTCCAGCAAACCGAACATTTCACCATCAGGCGATTTCACCGGCTGCATTTTAATCTGTTCAAAGGTGAAACAGCTCTTCGGCAAAGGCTGCAAATGAGCATGACCGGCAGCTACGGCTTCTTGTTCCATCTCTTTTATATCACTTGCCTCTAAAAAAAGATGGCGGTTGTGAAACAGGCGTTTCTGCTCTAGCACGAAACCGAGAAACCGGCCGTCCAGAGAGAAACATACATCCGATATCATCCCGAGACTGCGCCCGGTGTTTTCGTCATATACTGTTCGTCCTTCAGCTGCATGGCATGTTCTCAAAGTGTGATCAACCACCTTTTGTTGAACACGTATAGGTTTTGCCAAGAAGCCGGGCAGCATACTTTGAAATGACTTCCACAGGCGAAAACCCGGCGCATGTTTATGCTCCGGGTTTTATTTACGCTTTTTCTTCCATAAAGTCAAAAGGCGTGATGCCTTCCATTCCGATGTTCGCATCATATACACTGAACGGCAGCTCTTTTTGCAGGGCGGCCAGTTCTGCATCCATCTCTTCAGTCTGCTCTGTGAGCCTGTTTTTAAGCGACGTCTGTCTGACGGTGGCATCATTGTTTTTGACGCCCCATTCAAGCGCTTCTTCTTCTCCGCAAAGAATCAGAAATTTTTTCGCCCTTGTTATGGCGGTATAAAGCAGATTTCTCCTGAGCATTCGATAGTAGCCTTTGACGACAGGAAGGACGACAATCGGGAATTCGCTTCCCTGCGACTTATGAATGGAACAGCAGTAAGCGTGGGTAAACTGGCTGAAATCCTTTTTCGTAAAGGTGATTTCGTTGCCGTCAAACGAGACGACGACCATGTCTTCTTTTTCCGTATTTTCTTTGGCATAAAAAATGGACACGATTTCGCCGATATCGCCGTTAAACACATTGTTTTCCGGCTGGTTGACAAGCTGTAATATTTTATCGCCCGTCCTGTAGACGACATCTCCGAATTTCAGCTCCCGCCTGTTTTCTTTAGGCGGATTCATGATGTCCTGAAGAAGCATGTTCAGCTCGTTAATTCCCGCTTTTCCTCTGTACATCGGGGCAAGCACTTGAATATCTCTGGAGGTATACCCCTTTTTTAACGCGTTCGAGACGACCTGGTCCACGACTTCTTTAATCTGTGAAGAATTACAGCGGATAAATGAGCGGTCCTTTGTCGGCGCGGTCAGCCCCTTTGGAAGCAGTCCTTTTTTCATATCATGGGCAAGTTCCACAATGGATGATCCTTCAGCCTGACGGTAAATATCTGTCAGGCGCACGGTCGGCAGCACCTCAGAAGCCAAAAGGTCTCTGAGCACCTGCCCCGGTCCTACTGAAGGAAGCTGGTCTTCATCACCGACTATAATGAGCTGAATGTGCTTAGGAAGCGCCTTAAACAAATGGCTGGCGAGCCAAATATCGAGCATACTCGCTTCGTCTATAATGATCAGTTTCCCTTCAATCGGCTGATCTTCATTATAGGTAAAGCCTTCAGCGCCATTCCAGCCAAGCAGCCTGTGAATCGTAACAGCCGGCAGACCCGTAGATTCGCTCATCCGTTTTGCGGCTCTTCCGGTCGGCGCGGCAAGCAGCACCGGAAATGCTTCATCTTTTTTATAATCACCAGGGTCAAGCGATACTCCGTGCAGTTCACTGTATAATTCCACGATTCCTTTAATAACGGTCGTTTTCCCCGTTCCCGGTCCCCCGGTCAGTAAAAGCATCGGCGAGGACAGCGCTTTTTGAATGGCATCCTTTTGGCTTGGTGCGTATTGAACATTCATCCGTTCTTCCAGTTCACCGAGTGCAAGCAGAAATTCCGATTCAGGAAACTGATCGGCATACTCCGTCTGGGCCGCAATGTCGAGCACGCGTTTTGCGACGTTTTGTTCCGCATAAAACAAGGACGGAAAATAGCAGCGCTCTCCTTCGATGACGATATCCTTACTCTCCCCGAGGGCGATGATGCCGTCAGCCGCATCCATTTCCGTGACGCAGCCGCCTTCAGCTGACTGATTCAGAAGCGTTTGCGTATTGATAATCAGCTGCTTTGTCTCTATGTACGTATGGCCCTCTGAAAGACAGGTCGATTCAATCGTATATAAGATTGCCGCTTTGATCCGCTCCGGGTGGTTTCCTGACAGACCCATTTTTCCGCCCAGCTCGTCAGCTTTCACAAAGCCGATGCCTTCAACGTCTTTTACAAGCTGATAAGGATTTTCCTGAATTTTCTCCAAGGTTTCCGTTTCGTAGGCCTGATATATTTTCATGGATAGCTGGGGCCCGAAACCGTATTGGTTCAGAGAGATCATAATCTGCTCAAGCCCCTGATGCCGCTGCAGCTCTCCGGCAAGCTTATCCGCTTTCTTTTTCGACATTTTCGGCACATCGTAAAGCACCGACGCATCCGTCAGAATTTTATTGAGCGCGCCGTCACCGAGCTTTTTGACGATTTCTTCCGCCGTTTTTTTTCCGATTCCTTCAAACAGATCACTTGATAAATAGTGAATGATCCCTTCTTTTGTGGTCGGAATTTCTTTTTTAAAGTGTTCAGCCTGAAATTGCAGGCCGAACTTAGGATGCGTGGCGGTTTTTCCGTAAAATGTGTAGGTCTCATCTTCTTGCAGCAGAGGGAAGTAGCCCGTTACGGATACGACCTTGTCTTCGATCGCCTCAGACGTTTCTGCAACTTTGACTTTCAGCACTGTATACAGGTTGGTGTCATTATGATAAATGACCGTATGAATGACGCCTTTTACATACGGCTGTTCTTCGATGTTCAGCTGGTCCACGAGCCTTCCCTCCTTTTGTTATGACTGGGTGATAAGCTGTTTCGCATGAAGCGCAAGCATATGATCAGGCTGTATGCCGATTGCGCCTTCCAGCATCTCAAGCGCCTTTTCACGATTTTCTTTGTACGCGTAAGCGACTCCGGCATTATAAAATGCGTCCGCGTGGCTTGGGTCCTGCTCGATCACCGTCTCAAACTGCGCCAGAGCTTCATCCAGCATTTCTTCATTTGCGAGGCACATTCCGAACTGGAAGCGTGCTTCCGTGTCATTTTCGTTTAATTCAACGGCACGCTGCAAATACGGCAGTGCAAGCTTCGGCCGCTCTAATTTAACGAGAACGGTCCCCAGCATATAAAACAAATCTCCGTTTTCCATTCCGGAGCGAAGCGCTTTTTCAAACATATCCTTCGCTTCGGAAAACAATTCTTTCATCACATATACGTTTCCCGCACCGTAATAAGCGGCTGCCGCCGAATTGTCCAATTCGAGCGCTCTGTTATAGAATGCAAGCGCCCGTTCGAGTTCGTTCACAGAAGAAAGCAGATTTGCGAAGTTGATATACGGCACCGGATCTTGGCCGTTTTCCTCAATCGCTTTCGTAAAAGCCTCTGCCGCTTTTTCAAAATCGCCCTCCTGCATGGCGTCAATCCCGATTTTATTATAATCCATTTTTAACTTCCTTTCGCTAAAAAACCCCAACATGCGAGTTGAGGTTTTTTACATGTGTTATACGTACCACAGTTTTGTTCCGTCTTTATAAACGTCATCTATCGTTCCGCCGCCGAGGCACTCTTCTCCGTCATAAAAAACGACGGCTTGTCCCGGCGTAACGGCGCGTACCTGCCCGTCAAAAATGACTTCCGCTTCATCATCACCCGTCATTTTCACCGTTACTTTGTGATCTTCCTGACGGTAGCGGAATTTCGCCGTGCATGTCATTTCGCCGCCGTCCATCAGACCGGGACGCGTCCAGCTGACATTTGTCGCCGTGATCTTATCGGAATACAGAAGCGGATTATGGAATCCTTGATCAACATACAGAATGTTTTTTTCAAGATCTTTACCGACGGCGAACCACGGCTCGCCGCTTCCGCCGATTCCAAGACCGTGGCGCTGTCCGATTGTATAATACATCAGACCGTCATGACGCCCTTTTACTTCTCCGTCCATTGTCATCATATCGCCCGGCTGAGCGGGGAGATATTGGCTGAGAAACGTTTTGAAGTTGCGTTCGCCGATAAAGCAGATTCCCGTGCTGTCTTTTTTCGCAGCTGTCGCAAGTTCCGCTTCTTTGGCGATTTCCCGCACGCGGCTTTTTTGCAGATCACCGATCGGGAACATGACTTTGCTGAGCTGTTCCTGATTGAGCTGATTCAGAAAATAAGTCTGGTCCTTGTTTTCATCCAGACCGCGGAGCATGCGCACTGTACCTGCGCTTCTGTCCACGCGGGCGTAATGGCCCGTCGCAAGATAATCCGCGCCGAGTGACAGAGCATGATCCAAGAAAGCCTTAAACTTAATTTCTTTATTGCACATGACATCCGGATTGGGGGTTCTTCCGGCTTTATATTCATCAAGGAAATATTGAAATACCTTTTCCCAATATTGCTTCTCAAAATTGACGGCATAATACGGAATTCCGATCTGGTTGCAGACCCGGATGACGTCTTCATAATCTTCCGTTGCCGTGCAAAAACCGTTTTCGTCCGTATCATCCCAGTTTTTCATAAAGATTCCGATTACATCGTAGCCCTGCTCCTTCAGCAGAAGGGCCGCCACGGAAGAGTCCACGCCGCCGGACATGCCGACTACGACTCTTGTATCCTCCGGCCGTTTTTCCATTTGCATTCACTCCATTAAAAACTAAGTCCGCCGTTTTAAGCAAGCCGTTTAACGACGGCGGCAAGCTTTTCGGCGGCTGTTTCGATTTGTTCCGCCGTATTGCCGAGGCCGAAGCTGAGGCGGATTGACGAAGTCAGCCTGCCGCTCTCACTTCCGAACATGGCCGTAAGCACATGGGACGGAAGAACGGATCCCGCTGTACAAGCAGATCCGCTGGAGACGGCAATGCCTTCCATGTCAAGATTGACCAGCAGCGCTTCCACCGGCACACCGGGAAAGTAAAGGTTTAAAATATGAGGCAGGCATTTCTCGGCATCTCCGTTCACCTCCGCTGTGACGCCGGCTTCTTCCAGCGTGCTCATGATGATGTTCTTAAACTCCTTATACTTCGCTGTTTTCTCTTCCCTCTCACGGTTTGAAAGGACGACCGCTTCTTTTAAGCCGGCGATGCCCGGTACATTTTCCGTCCCCGCGCGGCGCTTTCGTTCCTGCTCTCCCCCAAGAAGAATCGGTGACAGCTTCACCTCTTGATTTACATATAAAAAGCCTGTCCCTTTAGGCCCGTTAAGCTTGTGACCGGAAACAGACAGCATGTCAATTCTGCTTTTTTTCACATCAATCGGCATATAACCGAATGCCTGGACGGCATCTGTGTGAAAATAGGCCTGATGCCCGCTTAACAGCTCTCCGATTTCGTCAATCGGCTGAATGGTTCCGACTTCGTTATTGCCATACATGACGGTAACAAGGATTGTATCATCACGGAGCGCTTCTTTCACCTGATTTGCACTGATCCGTCCTGAAGGGCCGGGGATGAGGTATGTCACCTCAAAGCCGTCTTCTTCCAGCTTTTCGCAGGCGTGCAATACAGCATGATGCTCAACAGCGGTCGTAATGATATGCTTTCCTTCATTCTTCCGGGCGGCAGCCGTTCCGAAAATCGCTAAATTATCAGCCTCCGTGCCGCCGCTTGTGAAAATAATTTCCTGTTCTTTCGCACTGATTTCGCGCGCGATGTCCGCTCTCGCTTCATCGACCCATTTCCGGGATTCTCTCCCGAATGAATGAATGCTTGACGGGTTGCCGAAACTGCCGAAGAAATGGGGCTTCATTTCTTCGAGCACACGCTCATCCATCGGGGAAGTCGCGGCATGATCTAAATAAATCCGTTCCATTGTCTGTACACCTCTGGTTTAAATATAGAACATATAAGCTTCCTGCTCGCCGTCCGTGTAGCTCGCAAGGTCTTCTAACGTCGTGCTGTCCAGCACGTCTTTTACAGCGTCGCGGATGCGGATCCATAACTCCCGCTTGGCAGGCTCTTCATCCTCAAGCACTTCTACCGGGCTGATCGGCCCTTCCAGCACTCTGATAATGTCTCCGGCCGTTATCTCTTCAGGCCGGCCCCCGAGCACGTAACCCCCGTAAGCGCCTCTGATGCTTTTTACGAGTCCCGCGTTTCTGAGCGGTGATACAAGCTGTTCCAAGTAATGCTCAGAAAGGCTGTTTGTTTGGGCAATGCTTTTGAGCGACGTCGGACCGTCTCCGTGCTTTTTCGCCAATTCAATCATAATGGTGAGCCCGTATCTTCCCTTTGTCGATATTTTCAATATGAACACCCCAGTCAATTCTAATTGTTAATTTATACAAGTAAATGGATATGAATAATCTGTTTAGTATCTTATAGACCAACTGTTATTATAACATAACTTATCCTAATTTTCATTGAAACACGGGGCCCGCCGCAATTCGCTTTTCTAATCGTCCGTTTTCCGTTACCCTGTATATGTAAGGAGAGATGTTCATGAAACCATTGGCGTATCGGATGCGGCCTGCCAATATCGAAGACATTATCGGCCAGGAACATTTGGTCAAAGAAGATAAAATCATCGGCAGAATGGTGCGTGCAAAGCACTTATCATCCATGATCCTGTACGGACCGCCGGGCATCGGAAAAACGTCCATCGCCACAGCGATCGCAGGATCGACAAGCATCGCATTCAGGAAATTAAATGCCGTCATTCATAATAAAAAAGACATGGAGATTGTCGTACAGGAAGCGAAAATGTCAGGCCAGGTCATTTTAATCCTTGACGAAGTGCACAGGCTTGATAAGGGAAAGCAGGATTTTCTGCTGCCCTATTTAGAAAACGGCATGATTATTTTAATCGGCGCGACGACCGCCAACCCTTATCATGCCATTAACCCGGCCATCAGAAGCCGGACCCAGATATTTGAGCTCGAACCGTTAACACCCGATCTGATCAAGCAGGCATTGAAAAGAGCGCTCACAGATGAACACCGGGGACTCGGTTCCTACAGCGTTTCGGTGGACGACGACGCGATGGATCATTTCGCACAAGGGTGCGGAGGAGACGTCCGCTCCGCTTTGAACGCACTGGAGCTTGCCGTGCTCTCCACAAGGGAATCAAGCGACGGCACGATCCGGATTACACGGGAAACGGCGGAAGAATGTCTGCAGAAAAAAAGCTATACTCATGATAAAAACGGCGATGCGCATTATGACGTTTTATCCGCCTTCCAGAAATCGATCCGAGGCTCGGACGCAAACGCCGCCCTTCATTATCTGGCCCGTCTGATCGAAGCCGGAGACCTTGAAAGCATATCAAGAAGGCTTCTCGTGATCGCCTATGAAGATATCGGCCTCGCAAGCCCGCAGGCAGGCCCCCGGGTGCTGAGCGCGATTCAGACCGCAGAACGGATCGGCTTTCCGGAAGCGAGAATTCCGCTGGCCAATGCGGTAATCGAATTATGCCTCTCGCCAAAATCAAACTCCGCCATCTCAGCCGTTGATGAGGCGCTCAAAGACATCAGGACGGGTAAAATCGGCGATGTGCCGAAACATTTAAAAGACGCCCACTATAAAGGGGCCCAAGAGCTCGGACGCGGGATCGGCTATCAATATCCTCACGATTTCGAGAACGGATGGGTCGAACAGCAATATTTGCCTGATCCGTTAAAAAACAAGCAATACTATAAACCGAAACAAACGGGGAAATTTGAAGCCGCCATAAAGCAAGTGTATGAAAAACTGATGAAGCAGAAAAAATAACCGGACAAGGACACCCTATGTGTTCTTGTCTTTTTTGATACCGGCCAAAATCTTTCGTGTAAACGGCGGATTCAAATAAAAAACAGCCTTTCCTGAAGAAGGCTGTTTTTCTTTTTATTTATCTTTAACCCGTTTAATGTCGATCTCCTTTAAGAGCTCCATGACAACATGTCCGCCCATAATCAGACCGGCCACTGACGGAACCCAGGCGTTGGAAGACGGCGGCATTTGCGCTTTGCGGATTTTCGCTTCATCATTCCCGACTTCTTTTCTGACGTCTTCACGGATGACGATCGGGCTTTCATCAGAAAAAATGACCTGTACGCCTTTTTTAATGCCCTCTTTGCGAAGCCTTGTGCGGACGACTTTGGCAATCGGATCGGTATGGGTTTTTGAAATATCAGCAATCTGAAAGCGTGTCGGGTCTGTTTTATTCGCCGCTCCCATGCTTGAAATCAGCGGAACATTCCGTTTCAGACATTCTTTCATCAGATGAATTTTATAATGAATCGTATCCGACGCGTCAATGACGTAATCGAGCGGATGCTCAAAGAACTGCTCATACGTCTCTTCCGTATAAAACATTTTTAAGGCGACGACGTCACAATCCGGATTAATATCCGCGATCCGCTCTTTCATCAAGTCTGTTTTCGGCTGTCCCACCGTCGACAAGAGCGCATGCAGCTGGCGATTTACGTTTGTAATGTCAACATCATCTTTATCGACAAGCACGATCCGCCCCACTCCGGACCTCGCCAATGCTTCGGCTGCGAATGAACCGACTCCGCCGACGCCGAGAACGGCCACCGTGCTGTTTTTTAACGTGTCCAGCCCTTCTTTTCCAATCGCTAGCTCATTTCTGGAAAACTGATGTAACAAGAACCTCACTCCACATTCTGGTTTTATAAACTCGGCTTGTCAAAAAGCCGCTGGTTTTAGCGCACAAAAAATAAAGTCCCAATTGTGCCGTTGCAGCTTTCCTTCGTTTTGAACCCGCTCTCAGCAGGTGGGTGCCCTTTTTTAAATCTTGTAAGTCCTCTTAACGAATGAAAAGAGGCATGTACGCCATTTAAAAATACGGGCTCCCAAATCAAAAAAATGTTCGGTCAAAACTAGGTGTACAACTAACACATCAGGACTTTATTTAACTTGTCAAAATCATATCACAGCAGATTTTGATTTTCAAGAAACAAACTGCTGATCTTTACTGTTTCACTTTTCTTTTGACAGAAAGGTGAAGTTCTTCAAGCTGGGCGTCGCTCACTTCGCCGGGCGCTTCCGTAAGAAGGCAGCTTGCGCTTGCCGTTTTCGGGAAAGCGATCGTATCTCTTAAGTTTGTGCGGCCTGCAAGAAGCATAACCAAACGGTCTAAGCCGAGCGCGATTCCGCCGTGCGGAGGGGCGCCGTATTCAAAGGCTTCAAGAAGGTATCCGAACTCCTCCTCCGCTTCTTCTTTTGTAAAGCCGAGAAGCCCGAACATTTTTTCCTGAACGTCTTTTTCAAAAATACGGATTGAGCCTCCGCCGAGTTCATAGCCGTTTAAGACAAGGTCGTAAGCCTGCGCTTTCATATCTTCAGGCGCCGTTTCAATCAGGTCAAGATCTTCACGGACAGGCATTGTAAACGGGTGGTGAGCCGCATAGAAACGGCCTTCTTCCTCGTCATGCTCCAGTAACGGCCAGTCCACAACCCACAGGAAGTTGAAGAGGCTTTCGTCAATCAGGCCGCGTTCTTTGCCGAGCTTTAAGCGAAGCGCGCCGAGGGATTGAGCCACAACCTCAAACTTATCAGCGCCGAACAGGAGCAGATCGCCTTCAGAAGCATCAAGCGCTTCAGCCAGTTTTGCCTGCTTCTCTTCATCAAAGAATTTCGCAATCGGGCCTTTTACGCCGTCAGCTTCAACTTTCACCCAAGCGAGGCCTTTCGCGCCGTAATTTCCGGCAAATACGCCGAGCGCATCGATATCTTTTCTGGAATAGTCGCCGGCAGCGCCTTTGACATTGATCGCTTTTACAACGCCGCCGTTTGCCACGGCTGATGAGAACACCTTAAATTCTGTATCTTTCACTATGCCTGACACGTCCGTCAGCAGCATGCCGAAGCGGGTGTCGGGCTTGTCAGAACCGTAGCTGTTCATCGCTTCTTCATATGTCATTCGCGGAAGCGGAAGCGGTACTTCAACACCTTTTGTTTCGAGCATGACTTTCGCCATCATCTCTTCCGCCAGAGCCATGATGTCCTCTTGACTCATAAAGGACATTTCGATATCAATCTGCGTAAATTCCGGCTGGCGGTCGGCACGCAAGTCTTCATCGCGGAAGCAGCGGGCCACTTGATAATACCGTTCAAAGCCCGACACCATCAGAAGCTGTTTAAAAATCTGCGGCGATTGCGGAAGGGCGTAAAATTCTCCTTCATGCACCCGGCTCGGCACTAAGTAATCACGGGCGCCTTCGGGAGAGCTTTTTGTTAAAATCGGTGTTTCAATATCAAGAAATCCGTTTTCATCCAAGAAATGGCGGATGGATTTTGTGACTTGATGGCGCATTTGCAATGTTTGAAACATCGCCGGGCGGCGCAAATCCAAATAACGGTGTTTTAACCGGACGTCTTCAGAAACGTCAGCCGCCTGGTCACTGATCGGAAACGGAGGCGTTTTCGCCGTGCTGAGCACCGTCACCGCTTCAGCTTTGATTTCAATTTTACCGGTTTTCAGGTTGGGATTCACCGTGCCTTCTTCACGGGCAGAAACCGTGCCTTCGATATCAAGCACATATTCGTTTCTGATTGCTTCCGCTGCGGCAAGGGCTTCCTTGGATACGTCAGGGTTGAACACGACTTGCACAATACCCGAGCGGTCGCGCAAATCAATGAAAATCAAGCCGCCGAGATCGCGCCGTTTCTGCACCCACCCTTTCAGTTTGACGGTTTCGCCAATCGCTTTTTCAGTTATCTCGCCACAATAATATGTCCTTCCAAACATAGCGTTCCTCTCCTTCACTGCTTTTGATCTGCCTTTAACACTTGTATCAGCTCGTCTAACACCACTTCACGCTGCTCTCCTGCTTCCGCATCTTTTACATTGATTTTATTTTGGGCAAGCTCATCTTCTCCTAAAATCGCAATAAAACGTGCGCCGAGGCGGTCAGCCGTTTTGAATTGGCCCTTCATCTTTTTATTTTCATAATCGATTTCACTTGAGATGCCCGCTTCTCTCAGTTTGTACACGAGGGAAACGGAATAATCCTTCGCTTTTTCTCCGAGCGTCACGATGTAGCAGTCAATCCCCTGATTGACAGGAAGCTCTGTTTTCTCAGCGTCAATGGCTGCCAGCAGACGTTCGATGCTCATCGCAAATCCGATACCCGGCGCTTCAGGTCCGCCGATCTGTTCAACAAGCCCGTCATAGCGGCCCCCGCCGGCAAGGGTTGTAATCGCTCCGAATCCTTCGGCATTGCTCATAATTTCAAAAGCGGTATGGTTATAATAATCAAGCCCTCTGACAAGGTTCGGATCTATTTCGAACGGGATGCCGAGATCGTTTAAGTATTGTTTTACTTTCTCAAAATAAGCGGCTGATTCTTCATTTAAGTAATCAAGAATGGACGGAGCCGTTTTCATCAGTTCATGCTCTCTGTCTTTCTTGCAGTCAAGAATTCTGAGCGGGTTCGTGTGCAGACGCGACTGGCAGTCTGAGCAAAATTCTCCGATGCGCGGTTCAAAATGTTTGACGAGCGCTTCCCGGTAGGATTTGCGGCTCTCCTGGTCACCAAGGCTGTTCAGCACAAGCTTGACATGTTTCAAACCGGCTTTACGGTAAATACTCATCGCAAGTGCAATGACTTCTGCATCCACGGCCGGATCTTTGGAGCCGATCGCTTCAATTCCGAATTGATAGAATTGGCGGAAACGCCCCGTCTGCGGACGTTCGTAACGGAACATCGGTCCGACATAATAAAGCTTCGTCGGCTGCACCGGGTTCGCAAATAATTTATTTTCATTGAACGCGCGGACTGCGGCGGCTGTTCCTTCCGGCCGAAGCGTCAGGCTTCTCCCTTTACGGTCTTCAAACGTGTACATTTCTTTCTGCACGATATCTGTAGACTCACCGACGCCTCTTGCGAACAATTCCGTATGCTCGAAAATCGGTGTGCGGATTTCTTTATATTGATAAGTGCGGCACGTCTCCCTCATAATTTGTTCGACGAACTGCCATCTGTCTGATTCACCCGGCAGTATGTCCTGTGTGCCTCTTGGAATGTGATATGCCATGTTACAGGCCTCCTTAATGTCTTTCTTCAAATAAAAAAACTCCCGCTCCTACTATACATGTATAGTAGGGACGAGAGTTATACCCGTGGTGCCACCCTAGTTGGAATGCCGAAGCATCCCCGCTCTGACCTTTAACGCAGGTTCACGTCCGCTGCCTAATGACTTGCAAAAGCGTTCAGCAGGGAACCTCCGGAGTGTTGTTTCGAGAAAGATGCAGTGCGGATCCGCTTTCAGCCCGGGACGGTTCCTCTCTTCTCCATGCATTCTGACCTACTCTTCTCCATTATCGGTTCAAAATCGTTATCATGACTTATGTACATCAATTTCTATTATAATAATGGGATTGCACTCCCCTGTCAAGTTTTATTCCGTCTGTTTTTCCTTGCGACCGCTTCTTTCGATAAGAGACCGAACTCCGTCGACGTCTCTTCTAGAAAACCCGCCTTTTCTCTATCGCTCTGATCACTGAAGTGCAGATTTCCTTCCGCATCGTGCAGCGCGCGTCCCATTTTTGGTTGATATTTCATGATTTGCACACCTTTTCGCTGTATTTATGACTAGTATAAACAAACCATTTTATTTTTATTTAACATTCAGCAAGGAAAATACGATATTATACAAGAATGTATTTTAGTTAGTTCAGAAAGGAGGACAGCCATGAAGAAGAGAACTCTTGCTCTTATTTTATGCGGCGTCATCATCACAGAGCTTCTTCCGTCATTTCACACCGCAATCGCCGCAGAGGGAGAAGCGGTCATCGCGACAGACAAGATCAATGTCAGAGGCGGTCCCGGCCTGAGCTACGGAATTAAGGCTGAAGTGAAAAAAGGGGAAAGATACCCGATCACTAAAGAAGAGGGAGACTGGGTACAGCTTCAGCTGAGCCCCGGTAAAACCGGATGGGTCGTTTCCTGGCTGATATCAAAAACAGCCGGGGGAGCAGACAATTCATCCGCAACAAGCGGAACGGTCACTTCCACCGATCCTGACCTCCGCATCAGAAAAGGCCCGGGGACATCGTATGAAGTCATCGGCAAACTTCCGCAAGGCGCGCATGCATCCGTGCTGGACAAGAACAGCGGATGGGTGAACATTTCTTATCAAGGCACAACCGGGTGGGTTTCTTCCGAATACGTCACCGCGGACAGCGGCGGATCGGATACGAAAGCAACTTCGGCCCGAAGCGGGTCAAAAAGCGGGACTGTCGGCGTTTCTTCATTGAATGTCAGAAGTGCAGCGTCACATGATTCAGCGATTATGACTAAATTATCACGCGGAACAAAGGTTTCCATCTTAAGTGAAGACCACGGCTGGCTGAAAATTGAAGCAAACGGTCAAAAAGGCTGGGCAGCAAGCCACTACATCATAAAGGATTCTGACTCATCGGGCAGCGCATCCGGCTCGGGAGACGGTTCTGCGGGCTCACGCTCCTCGAAAAAAGCGTATATTGTTTACGGCGGCACCAACTTAAGGAGCTCGGCCTCGACTTCCGCTTCTATCGTAAAAAGAGCAGATAAAGGCGCAGCCTACCCGATTGTCGGCTCAAGCGGCAAATGGTATGAAGTCCGGCTTGAAAACGGACAAACCGCATATGTGGCAAACTGGGTCGTACAAACGTCAAAACGCGGTGAGGAAACAGGCGAAGCACCTTCTCCCAACACGTCAGGCGGCAGCGGCTCACTTAAAAACAAAACGATCGTCGTTGATCCCGGACACGGAGGAAAAGACAGCGGAACGATCGGCTACTCCGGAAAGTTTGAAAAAAACGTAACGATTAAAACCGCTAAGCTGCTGGCCCAAAAATTGCGGGCATCCGGTGCAAACGTGTATATCACCAGACAGGATGATACTTTTATCAGCCTGCAGGCCAGGGTTTCAACCTCTCATTACCGGAATGCGGATGCCTTTATCAGCATTCACTATGACAGCTATGCCGATACGTCAACGCGGGGAAGCACGGCTTATTATTACAGTCCGTCTAAGGACCGCCAGCTTGCCTCAGACGTCCATTCTGAAGTAGTGAAGCGTTCCCCTATCCCGGATCGCGGCGTTCTGTTTGGCGATTATTACGTCCTGAGGGAAAATAAACGGCCTGCCATGCTGTATGAGCTCGGCTATCTCAGTCAACCGCAAGAAGAAACAATCATACATAGCGGCTCTTACCAGGAAAAAGTGACAGACGGAATTGAAAGCGGATTGGAACATTATTTTCAATCATAAAAAAAAGCTGCCGAACGGCAGCTTTTTTATTGTTTAGAATCCATAATCAATGTAATCGGCCCGGAATTCGTCAGCTGAACATCCATCATGGCTCCGAATATTCCGGTTTCCACTTTGACTCCTTTTTCCCGAAGGAGTTCGTTCCACTTTTCATAAAGGAGCACAGCCTGATCCGGTTTAGCCGCATTCATAAAATTCGGGCGTCTCCCTTTCTTCGTTTCGCCGTAAAGCGTAAACTGGGAAACGGATAAAATCTCCCCGCCCGTATCCAAAAGCGATAAATTCATCTTGCCGCTTTCATCATCAAAAATCCGAAGATTCACGATTTTATCCGCCAAGTAAGCGGCATCTTCTTCTGTATCTTCATGAGTGATGCCGACAAGCGCCATAATACCGGGTCCGATCCGGCCTGCGACAGCGCCGTCAACCGTCACACTCGCTTCTGTTACACGCTGAACAACTAATTTCATAGCAAGCTCCTTTTAGTTCATTACCCGGCGGACTGAATAGATGTCTCTGATCTGTTTAATCCGCTCGACCACTTTGTGCAGATGATTGATGTTTTGAATAAAAATCGCCATATGAATCGTAGCGACTTTATTGCGGTCGGATTTGCCGGAGACAGAGGAGATGTTGGTTTTCGTTTCATTTACGGCTTGGAGCACCTCATTTAAAAGCCCGAGACGGTCATACCCCAAAATCTCAATCTCAACGTTATATTCTTTGCGCCTTTGAACCTGTGATTCATGCTCCCATTCAACGGGGATCAGACGTTCCTGCGCTTCATTCGTTTTGACGTTCGGACAGTCATCCCGGTGAACGGATACACCGCGCCCTTTTGTAATAAAACCGACAATATGGTCGCCCGGCACCGGGTTGCAGCATTTCGACAAGCGGACGAGAAGGTTGTCAATGCCTTTTACGCGCACACCCGCTTCCCGTTTTCTCCCTTGCGGATAATGTTTCGGCTCGGAAGTGACTTCCTGAACGATTTTTTCCTGCTCTTCCTGGTCACGCAGCTTCCGTTCTTTTTCGGTGAGCCTGTTGGCCACCTGAAGAGCGGTAATGCCGTTATACCCGACCGCCGCGTACATATCCTCTTCATTTGAGAAATTGAACTTGTCGGCAACTTTTTGAAGATTTTCAAGCGTTAAAACATCTTTCACTTCAAAATCAAGATTTTTAATTTCTTTCTCGACAAGCTCACGGCCTTTTTCGACGTTTTCTTCACGGCGCTGTTTCTTAAAGAATTGGCGGATTTTGTGTTTCGCCTGGGACGTCTGCGCCAGTTTGACCCAGTCTTGGCTCGGGCCGTATGAATGCTTGGACGTCAGAATCTCGACGATGTCGCCCGTCCGGAGCTTATGGTCAAGCGTCACCATTTTTCCGTTCACTTTCGCCCCGATTGTTTTGTTGCCGATCTCCGAGTGTATCCTGTAGGAAAAATCAATCGGCACAGAGCCTGACGGCAGTTCAATGACATCGCCTTTTGGCGTAAATACGTATACCATGTCAGAAAACAGATCGATTTTCAGCGATTCCATAAATTCTTCCGCATCGGTAGACTCGTTTTGGAATTCCAGAATTTCACGGAACCAGGACAGTTTTTTCTCAAATGTCGCTTCTTCGTTTGCAGCCTTGCCTTCTTTATATGCCCAGTGTGCGGCCACCCCGTATTCAGCGATCTCATGCATCTCAAACGTTCTGATCTGCACTTCCAGTGGATCGCCTTTAGGCCCGATTACGGTCGTATGCAGAGACTGATACATATTCGGCTTAGGCATCGCAATATAATCTTTGAATCTGCCCGGCATCGGCTTCCAGCACGTATGAATAATGCCGAGTACGGCGTAGCAGTCTTTAATGCTTCCGACAAGAATACGGACGGCGAGCAGATCATATATTTCATTGAACTGTTTATTTTGCAGCGCCATCTTGCGGTAAATGCTGTAGATGTGCTTCGGGCGTCCTGAAAAGTCCGCTTTGATATTCACTTCTTCGACCCGTTTTTTCACTTCATTGACAACCTCTTCGACATAAAGTTCGCGTTCCGCGCGCTTTTTCTTCATGAGGTTGACGATTCTGTAATACTGCTGAGGATTCAAATAACGGAGAGCGGTGTCTTCAAGCTCCCATTTGATTTTAGAAATCCCGAGCCGATGGGCCAGCGGAGCGAAAATCTCCAGCGTCTCATTTGAAATTCTCCGCTGCTTTTCCTGCGGAAGATGCTTTAACGTCCGCATATTGTGAAGGCGATCCGCCAGCTTGATCAATATGACTCTGATATCCTGAGCCATAGCGACAAACATTTTTCGATGGTTTTCCGCCTGCTGCTCCTCTTGAGATTTATACTTAATTTTACCGAGCTTCGTCACGCCGTCGACAAGCATCGCCACTTCTTCAGAAAATGCTTCCTTCAGGTCGTCGAGGGTGACATCCGTGTCCTCTACCACGTCATGCAGAAATCCGCCCGCAATTGTGGAAGGGTCCATTTCCAGATCGACGAGAATCCCCGCCACCTGAATCGGATGAATGATGTACGGCTCACCTGATTTGCGGTACTGTTCGCGATGCGCGTTTTGCGCATACAGGTAAGCTTTCTCAACAAACGCAATCTGCTCCTCCGGCAGATAAGTGCGCGCTTTATCTATTACTTGCTCGGCAGTCAATACTTGTTCGTTCGCCATGGAATCACCTTTTTTAAATGTAAACTGTATTAGTTTATTATCAAGAAAAAAACGAGAGATGTAAAGGGCAGAAGTTCAAAACACCTAAAGAATCTGTCAGGATGATGAAATAATAGGAAAAAAGCACCCTGACACGAGTGCTTTTTTCCATATGCGGTTAATATTTCATTAATGTTAAAATATCGTAATCGTCAAGCTTGTCTCTGCCGTCAAGGTAAGAAAGCTCGATTAAGAACGCAATACCGGCTACGACGCCGCCCAGTTCTTCGACAAGCTTAATCGTTGCTTCGATCGTGCCCCCTGTTGCCAGCAAATCATCAGTAATCAGCACGCGCTGTCCCGGCAGAATCGCATCTTTATGAATTGTCAGTACGTCTTTTCCGTACTCCAAACCGTAATCGACTTTAATGACCTCACGCGGAAGTTTTCCTTCTTTCCGAACCGGCGCAAAGCCGACTCCGAGCGCGTATGCAACCGGACAGCCGATAATAAAGCCGCGCGCTTCAGGCCCGACAACTAAATCAATTTCTTTTTCTTTTGCATATTCAACAATCTGGTCAGTGGCGTAACGGTATACGTCGCCTTTGTCCATCAATGTCGTAATATCTTTAAATTGTACGCCTTCTTTCGGGTAATCGGGCACAATTGTTACGTATTTTTTAAGATCCATCTGTTCTATGTCCTCCTCGTACTTTCATAAGCCTCTGAACCTTGGTTCATCAGCTTATTCAGCCATTCCTTCAGCTCATGGGCTGCGGAATAATTGAGCTTCTGGTCTAATTCCATCAGCTGCTGTTTTACCTGATAGGTTTGCGAATCTGCCAGGTCGCGTTTTTTCGCGCCGTTCACGACAGACAGCACACCATCTTCTATTTTAACAAAACCGAGATCAAAAAACACCTTTGTCATAAAATTGATTGTGTCAATTGACCATCCTCTGTGTCTTGCAAGCTCTGAACCATGCTTGCCGAAGTCAAAAGCGCCCCTTTTCAAGAGAAATGCGTAAAACCACTTGAAATCATTCCGCGATGGAAATGAGGACAGGAAATGTTCTTCATGATTGATAAAAACAAAATAAATCCGTTCCGGCTTCTTTCCGTCTAGCAAATGCTGCAGGCGATCCGCTGACGGCGGCACATCCAGAAAAACGGCATATTTTCCGTCAAGCTGGAGAACTTCCGCCTCGGATTCCGAAGTGATCTCGGCAAGCTCGCCCGACAGCTCTTTTTCACGGAGCTTCTGAGCGGTTTTTTCGTTAAAGCTGATGAGCACCCGTTTTTCCTTCGGCAGCGCGGTGACCGTGTCTTCCCACGTCCGCTTGCCTCGAATATCAAAAAGCTGCCATTCCGGCACCGCAGCATCTTTAATCATCAGCTGGGGCTTCTTTCTGTTGTTCCATTCATTAATGGACATCTCGCCGACAATGGAAATCGTTGATCCGGGGACAACTCCGGCTTCAAGCTCCCCTTTGTTAAAGCCGACGCAGTCAAGGACGGCGGAATCACTTTTCACCGTCATTTTCACGTGATTTTTATTCGCTCCGATCAGGCGCACATCATCAAGCACGGCATTTTTCACCATCACATGCGGTTTAGGGTTAAGCATGCCGAACGGCGACAGCATCTTCAATTCTGTAATGCTTTCAACGGTTATGTCTTCAACGCCGCAGACAAGATCAACCTCCTGAACGGGAATAAAATCCTCTTCCGTAAGGGTTTCTTCAGCCATTTGATTCAGCCTGTCCCTTAATTCCGCCACATCTTCAGCCTTCAACGTCATTCCTGCCGCCATCGGATGCCCGCCGAAATGAGGAAGAATGTCTCTGCACTGTGAAAGGCTCGTAAAAAGGTTGAAGCCTCTGATGCTTCGCGCCGACCCTTTAGCGATGCCCTGCTCCTCATCTATCCCAAGCACAACAGCGGGCCGGTAAAAACGTTCAGCCAGCTTCGATGCGACAATACCGACGACTCCCGGATTCCAGCCGGCTTTTGCCACTACAATGGCAGACGGGTTTCCGCCTTGCTGCTGAACCATTTCAACAGCCTCTTCGGTCATGGTTTTCACCATTTTCTGCCGCTCTTTATTCAGCCGGTCAATATCCGAAGCCAGTTCCTCCGCTTCAAACTGATCTTCGGTCATCAGCAGGTGTACGGCGGGATCGGCCTGTTCTATTCTTCCGACAGCATTGAGCCTCGGTGCGACCTGAAATCCGATCGTTTCCTCATCAGCTTGTCCGATATCTCCGCCGGAAAGCTTAATCAGAGCTTTGAGGCCCGGCCGATTTGTCGTCCGAAGCCTTTCAATTCCGAGTGACGCAATTAATCTGTTTTCATCATGAAGAGGCACCAGATCTGCAACCGTACCGATTGCCGCCAAGTCCAGCATAGCTTCCGGCAAAGAACCCGTAAGCGCGTGGGCAAGCTTAAACGCCACACCGACGCCGGCCAATTCTTTAAACGGATAGCCGCATCCCGGCTGCTTCGGGTGGATGATCGCAAATACGTCAGGAAGCTCGGGTCCCGGCTCATGGTGGTCGGTAATAATGACGTCTAAGCCCAGCTCTTTTGCGACTTCAGCTTCATGGACGGCGGCGATTCCCGTATCCACTGTAATGATCAGCGAAAATCCCCGCTCTTTTATGGAACGGAAAGCTTGTTCATTCGGGCCGTAGCCTTCTGTAAAACGGTCGGGAATATAAAAGTCAACGTCCGCCGACAGCTGTCTGAGTGCCGTCAGCATCACTGACGTGCTTGTAACGCCGTCTGCATCGTAATCTCCGTAAATCATAATCGGTTCCCCTTGAGAAACCGCCAGTTTTATCCGATCAACTGCTTCCCGCATTCCCTTTAATTCATACGGGTCATAAAAGTCTGCATCCTTTGTATGTAAAAACAGCCTTGCGCTTTCGGCAGTATCAAAACCTCTTTTTACAAGCAGTGATGCCACAAGAGGTGTTATGTCCAATTGTTCTGTGAGTGATTTGACTTTTTCCTGATCCGGCTGCTGGATTTCCCAGCGCATTTTTGACGCTAACATAAATTCACCCCTCAACCACCCTATTATACTAGAGCGGACTGAGGGGTTTCAAATGTTATTCTGATCCTTTTTTCTCTTCAAGCATTTCTTCCGGCGGCGCGGCTGTTTTTTGGCCGTCCGAATCAGCCGTCAATTCACCTGCGGATCTGTTTTCTTTCCGCAGCATTTTAATTTCGCGCTTCAGCTTCATCACTTGAAAGATACCGGCCGAAAACACGATCAGCGCTCCCATTAACACAGAACCTAAAATGACTAAAATCAGCGGCCATTCAGCGGTTCCGAACAGATAATCAACCTCAACCGCCCGCACGTTAATGACAGCAAAGATGGCGACAATCAGAGTAAATAGTAAAGCGAATATAATAGTCCATTGTTTATTCATGCGTCTGCCCCCAATTATTTTCTTATCTTTTCCCCCATTTTCCCGGGAGTAAACCCCGGCCTCAGGAAATCCGGGCCGTCAACTGCTCGCGGACCAGCTTTTTCAGTCCGCTTCTTTCTCCCGATATGACGAGGGTGTCCCCTTCTTCAATTACGGTATCAATACCGGGACTCAGCTGTTTTTGCCGGTTTTTCTTCACGATCGCAATAATCTGGACGTTGTAATGTTTCTTGATCTCCAAATCTCCGATTGTACGGCTGACAGCCGGTGCATGAGATTCGGCTTTAAACCACTCAATGACGAGGCCATCAAGCGCGACTTCCACAGATTCCAGCGCTTTCGGCTTATACGTCATCCCGCCTAAAATAGCGGAAATCTGCCTTGCCTCTTCGTCGTTAAATTCAACGGATGCCAAGCATTCGTCATGATCATTCTCATCGAAGTAATAGAGCTCTTTTCTGCCGTCATCATGAAGAATAATACTGATTTTATCGTGATTTTTCGTAATGACTTCTACTTTCTGGCCGATGCCCGGAAGCTCCGACTCACGAACGTTCATAAGAACCCTCCTACATGTTTTTACAATGATGATTGATTATGTAAGCGTATGTCATTATAGCAAATGCAGGTTTTAAGTTCAATGCGGCCTGAAAAAACAGGCTGCCTTCCGGAAGACAGCCTGTTTCCTTTTACTCTTCGATTGATTTTTTCCCTTTAAATTCTTTTCCTTTCCATACAAGCCACAGCTGCGCGGCGATGTAAAGAGAGGAATAAACACCCGTCAATAAACCGACCAATAAAGCGACGGAGAAGTTTGTAATTGACGATGAGCCCAAAATGAGCAGCACGACGACAACAATCACAACGGTTAAGACCGTATTAATCGAGCGTGTAAAGGTTTGCTGCAAGCTCAGATTCACGATGTGTTCCAGATCGGCAAATGACTTCGGCTTGCGCTTTTTCATCTGCTCGCGTATCCGGTCAAATGTAACGATCGTATCATTTATCGAGTAACCGATAATGGTGAGCACAGCGGCGATAAAGGTGACGTCGACCTCCAGCCTTGTAATGCTGAAAAACGCGACGATAAAGAAAGCGTCATACAGCAGGGATACAATTGCGGCGACAGCCATTCTGTACTCAAAACGTATTGACACGTAAATAATGATGCCGATTGATGCAATTGCCACGGCATATAAGGCATTACGGGCCAGCTCTTTTCCGACTGTCGGCGATACCGTGCTGACATTCGGTTCAGCTCCGTATTTGTCCTTAAAGTACGTTTTGATTTCAGCGATCTTTTCTTTAGATGGCTCTCCGACAAACCGGGCCGCGGCGACATGGTTCTCTTTACCTGAGAGCACTACGTTTTCCGGGTCCATGCCGAGAGAGTCAAAGTCTTTTTCAACCTGCTGCGCCGTCAAGGCATGATTGCTCTGCACGTCAATCCGCGCGCCGCTTGCAAAATCGATTCCCAGGTTGAGTTTAAAGATCAGTAAGATGATAATTCCCGCAATAGTCACAGCACTTGAGAAAATAAAGAAGTATTTTCGTTTGCTCGTGAAATCCCATTTTTGGAACGCCGTATGCGGTTCAGTATTTTCATCTGTTTTCTGGATGTCCATAATATGTTTTTTCTTGACGCCGAACCAGCCTTTTTTCCGGTCAAGCCATCTGCTTTCCACAAGAAGGGAGAGCAGGAATCTTGAAAGGAAGACAGCTGTAATAAAGCTTGTCAGAATTGACAAAATCAGCATCGTCGCAAACCCTTTTACAGAGCTTGTCCCGAAAATAAAGAGCACGACCGCTGCGATGATCGTTGTGATATTCGCATCGAAAATCGTCGCAAATGACCGTCTGTTCCCTGAACGGAAAGCCGAGCGGACGGATTTTCCGAGTTTCAGCTCTTCTTTTATCCGTTCATAGGTGATGATATTGGCGTCAACCGCCATCCCTACACCCAAAATGAGGGCCGCGATACCCGGAAGTGTCAGCACCGCCTGCATCCAGTCAAACACTTGAAGCGTGATATACACATATACAGAAAGCGTGATAACCGCAATGAGACCCGGCAGTCTGTAATAAAGCAGCATAAATAAGAAAACAAGTGCAATCCCGATGATGCCGGCCTCTACCGTATCATGCAAAGCCTGCTGTCCGAATTGCGCCCCTACTGAAGTAGAGTATTTTTCGGTCAGTTTCACAGGCAGCGCGCCCGCGTTTAAAATATTGGCCAAGTCCTTTGCTTTTTGAACGGTAAAATCATCATCCTCGATAGTAACGTCAGTAGTATTCAATTCTTGTCTGACGTTTGGTGCCGCAATATATTTCGGATGTGCTTTTTTAACTTCACTCTTAAATGATTCACTTTCTTTGTAGTCTAACCATATAACAAGTTGATTGTTAGGTGCCATCTTTAAAATTTTCTTAGTCACTTCACCAAATTTGTCAGCGTCCTTTAATTTCACACTGACGATTGGCTTATTCGTCGTCGGATCAAAGGTTTGCTTCGCGCCGTTTTCCACGAGATCAGAGCCGTTTAACAGCTCTTTATCATTCGTATCCCTGAACGAGAGCTGCGCTTCCGTTGACAGAATTTCGCGCGCCCTGTTCTGGTTCGTGACGCCAGCCAGCTGAACGCGGATACGGTTATTTCCTTCAATCTGAATGTTCGGCTCGCTTACGCCGAGAACGTTAGCCCGGCGGTTCAGCGCCTGCACCGTGCTGACGAGCACGTCTTTTGTGATTTTATCGCCTTTTTTGACGGGCTGCACATCGTACAGAACTTCAAACCCGCCGCGTAAATCCAATCCTAACGTAATATTATCGGCAGCCGGTTTTGTAAAATACCCCAGCCCTGTGCCGATCAATAATACGATCAGGAAAAACGCAATCAAGCGTCCTTTTTTCATTATGTATTTCCTCCTTAAACCTATGCCGTCAAATCATTATCTCAGCAGTTCATCCAAAGCTTCCTGACCCTCATCGCTTTCCAGCCAATTAGACGACTTAAAAGCTTCAACGGTTGCATAGTTCATAAAATCGCCAATTTTAACTGATAAAATATGACCGGCCAATTCATGCAGCGGCAGTTCCTTTTTCTGTTTCCACTTTTTATGTATTAAGTATGACCATAAACTCTCGTGCTCAACATCATCGTATCCGAGGATTTTGAACTCTTCAAGTTTACTGTACAAGAAAGGCCGCAAATGATCTTTGTACATTTCGGCGGGATGTTTCTCCACTGGGCGCTCGCTCCTTTTTCCATTTTTCTCGAAGACTTGTCATGCTCGGACGACATCGGCGCATATCCTTATTGTATATGATTCCAGGTAGTTTGAGAAGGCAGGGGTTGTAAAATGGCAAAACAGACTTTTTTAAGGGGCACTCTTATTCTCATCGCAGCCGGGATGATTACAAGAATGCTCGGCTTTGTCAACCGGGTGGTCATCGCCCGGTTTATCGGTGAAGAAGGGGTCGGATTGTACATGATGGCTGCCCCGACATTTTTCTTGGCCACCACTTTGACCCAATTCGGCCTCCCTGTTGCCATCAGCAAGCTTGTCGCTGAAGCAAGCGCCCGGGGGGACCGGGAAAAAATGAAACATATTTTAGTGATGTCGCTTACCATCACCGGGATATTAAGTCTCATCTTTACGCCGCTGTTTTTATGCTTTGCGCCGATTATGGCCGAAACGATGCTGACTGATCAACGCACGGTTTACCCGCTTTTGGCGATTACGCCCGTCGTGCCGATTATCGCAATCTCCAGCGTGCTGCGCGGTTATTTTCAAGGCAGGCAGAATATGAACCCGCTGGCGTTTTCCCAAGTGCTTGAACAAATTGTGCGGATTTCACTTGTCGCGGTCTGCACGACGGTGTTTCTGCCGTACGGAATTGAATATGCCGCGGCCGGAGCCATGATTTCGTCTGTCATCGGGGAGCTCGCCTCTCTTATTTATTTATTCATTTGTTTCAAGGCCAAAAAAACAATCAGAATCAGAAAACAATTTTTCAAGTCGATTGCAAATGGAAAAGAAACCTTCCGCCAGCTGATGAGCGTGTCGCTTCCGACAACCGGAAGCCGCTTCATCGGAAACTTGTCTTGGTTTTTTGAACCTATTGTCGTCGCGCAGAGCCTTGCGATTGCAGGAGTGGCCACCGCTGCCGCCACCAGCCAGTACGGGGAGCTGACCGGTTTTGCCATGACGGTTTTGACGCTGCCCAGCTTTATAACCTATTCTCTGTCAACAGCGCTTGTTCCTGCGATCAGTGAAGGAATGGAGCAAAAAAAGCTGCAAGTTGTCGAATACCGTCTGGAACAGGCGATGAGGCTGTGTCTTTTAAGCGGGGGCATTTCGGTGGTTATTTTATTCTCTTTCGCTGATGAGCTGATGTCCGTCATGTACGGATCAACGAATGCGGCGGTATTTATTAAAGTGATGGCGCCGTTTTTTCTGCTTTATTATTTTCAGGGGCCCCTTCAAGCGGTGCTGCAGGCGCTTAATTTAGCCGGGGCCGCCATGATGAACAGTTTTATCGGCGCCGCTGTTAAAACAGGCCTTATTTTTGTGCTGGCGACCAGGCCTTCGCTCGGCATTATGGGCGCGGCATTGGCGATTGTGACGGGAATGGTCCTCGTCACCCTGCTGCATGCGGCCACTGTAAGCAAAGTGCTCCCGATCAGCATTAAAATAAAAGAATACGCGCTCTGCTTTGCCGTCATATTCATTTGCGGCTATGTGAGCCGCATTATAAAGCACGCCGTTCATTTTTCAGGGTCAGAGGCTGTTAATCTCACAGGATGGATTGCAATGACCGTGATACTGTACATTGTGCTTCTGCTGATATTCAGGCTGATTAAAAGGGAGGAGCTGATCCGGATTCCGGTCATCGGCCGGTTTGTGATGCGGTGAGTCCGGTTTAAGGCTCCCCTTTTTCATTTTTGATATCAATAAAAAAAGCCCCGTCTGTAAACGTGCAGAATGATATTTCCGAAAGATCGCGATATCCTCTTTTTGCTAAATTTTTTTCGAGCCAGTGTTTGTCTTTCCCGATTCTGTCTAAATGCTCGTTTTGAACGACTCCATCGACAATGAGCGGGGTTTCCAGCTGCTTATCCTTATTGTTTTTCTTTTTGACGATTGACAGTTTTCCTGATGACTCTAAAACGGCGTATGACACGTCAGAAATTCTTTCGATGTTATTTTCCCTCAGCTGCATCAGAAGGTCGTCAAAATTGTAGCGCTGTGATCTCATCGCCCGTTCGTCGATTTTTCCCTGTTTAATGATAGTGGTTGGCTTGCCGTCAAGCAGCTGCCGTATTTTTTGGCTTTTGAGCGAGACAAAAGCAAGGCTTACCTGAATAATCATTAAAATGACAATCGGCACAATGGTATGCAAAAGCTGATCCTCTACATTTTCAATTGCCAAAACCGCTATTTCAGCAATCATAATGGAAACGACAAAATCCAAAATGCTCAGCTCTCCGATTTCCCGCTTTCCCATCAGCCTGAAAATCACAAGAATGATGATGTAAAGCACTATTGTACGAAACGTAATAATGAAAATATCTCCCATATCGCACCTCCAACGGTCATAGCATTTGCCATCGGCTCTGAATTATGTAATAAACGGGCTGAACATCATGCATTTACGTCTAATTCGAACATTCAGAGAATACATTTAGAAAAAGACGGGCTCCGGCTTGTCATATATCAGGCCGCAGAGCGGAGAGGAGATAAAAATGGAAGAAACGAAACAAGTGGGAAGAGGCGTTTTGTACGGTTTAGTGGCTATTTTTGCGGTGATGCTTCTTACAAGTTTGGCGATTTCACTGTTACTGACGGTCACCTCAATGGAAGAGTCATCTTTCAGCTGGCTGATCACCGCGCTTTCTTTTCTATCTTTATTTGCGGGCGGTTTTATTTCCGGCGGCAAAGCGAAAGAAAAAGGCTGGATGATCGGAGCGTTAACCGCCGTTTGTTTCTCGTTAATCATCTTGCTGTTTCAATATTTAGGGTTCGGAAAAACGTTTACATCCGGGCAGCTTTTGTTTCACCTCGGCTTTTTGGGAGTCAGTATGCTGGGCGGGATTTTCGGAGTGAATTTGAAAGGAAGCAGATCAGCGTAATAAAAAAAAGAGCGGATTCTCCGCTCTTTTTTAGTATGTATGAGCTTCTCTGTTACTCAGCGGAAGCTTCTCTGATTGCGCGGCGGTCAAAAGTTAAACGGGTGTTATCACCTGTTTTAATGACGACCTTGCTCTCATCAATTGAATCAACAGTGCCGTGCAATCCTCCGATTGTCACCACTGAATCCCCTTTTTTCAGCTCTTCCTGCATCTGGCGTACGGCCTTCTGCTGCTTTTGCTGCGGACGGATGAGCAGGAAATAAAGCACTGCAAACATTAAAATAATAGGAACGATTGTGCCTAAAGTACCCATCTGTTTCCCTCCTTTCAAGAATGGTTTTATTTAGAAGCTTTTCGCATTTGGCTTATTATAGCCGTAACGCTCAAAGAACTCTTCTCGGAAATCACCAAGACGATCCTCCCGGATGGCTTGTCTGACCTGCTCCATTAAGTGTAACAGAAAATGAAGGTTATGGTAAGTTGTTAATCGAATTCCAAACGTTTCATTACAGCGGATCAAATGTCTGATGTAAGCGCGGGAGTAATTTTTGCATGTATGGCAGCTGCACTCTTCGTCAATCGGACGGAAATCACGCTCATATTTGGCGTTTTTCATATTCAGACGCCCTTCATTCGTAAACACCGTGCCGTTTCGGGCAATCCGGGTCGGCAGTACGCAGTCAAACATATCCACGCCGCGGATGGCGCCGTCAATTAAGGCATCCGGTGAACCCACACCCATTAAATATCTCGGCTTGTCCTTCGGTAAAAGCGGAGTTGTAAACTCAAGCACTCGGTTCATGACGTGCTTCGGCTCGCCGACAGATAATCCGCCTATGGCATACCCCGGAAAATCAAGCGAAACCAAGTCTTTTGCACTTTGTGTCCGCAGGTCTTCGTATTCTCCGCCTTGTACGATTCCGAACAGACCCTGCTCATCTGAGCGCCCGTGCGCCTCCAGGCAGCGTTCCGCCCAGCGGCTGGTCCGTTCCACAGAGCGTTTCATGTAATCATACTCTGCCGGATACGGCGGACACTCATCAAACGCCATCATGATATCAGAGCCGAGGGCGTTTTGAATTTCCATCGCTTTTTCCGGAGATAAAAACAGCTTGTCTCCGTTTAAGTGATTGCGGAAATGAACGCCTTCTTCTTCTATATTACGAAACTTGCTCAATGAAAAGACCTGAAAACCGCCGGAATCTGTTAAAATCGCGCGGTCCCAGTTCATAAACTTATGAAGCCCGCCCGCTTCTTTTACAATGTCGTGTCCCGGACGGAGCCATAAATGGTACGTATTGCTTAAAATAATGCCCGCATCCATAGATTTCAGCTCATCCGGAGACATCGTCTTTACCGTAGCAAGCGTGCCGACCGGCATAAATACAGGCGTCTCAAAGGAGCCGTGGGGCGTATGAACTCTGCCCAGCCGCGCTCCCGTTTGTTTGCATTCCTTTATAAATTCATAACGTATCGGTTGTTCAGCCACTTTGTATGAGGCCTCCTGTCATTCAAATTAGATAATCAGCATGGCGTCGCCAAAGCTGAAGAAACGGTATTCCTCTTCTACCGCATGACGGTAGGCGGAAAGAACATGCTCTCTGCCGGCAAGCGCAGAAACGAGCATGATAAGGGAAGATTTCGGCAGATGAAAATTGGTGATCATACCGTCAATCGCTTTAAATTCATATCCCGGATAAATGAAGATGGACGTCCAGCCGCTTGAAGCGGTAAATACGCCGTCATGCTCGCCGGCAATGGTTTCCAGGGTGCGCGTTGATGTCGTCCCGACCGACACGATGCGCCCTCCCGCCTTTCTGACCTCGTTTAAAGAGGCGGCGGTTTCTTCCGTCATTTCATAAAATTCCGCGTGCATGTTATGCTCTTCCACATCATCCGCACTGACGGGGCGGAATGTGCCGAGTCCCACATGAAGTGTGATAAATTCAATCCGCACACCCTTTTGCTTCAGCTCGTCCAGAATCTCTTCCGTAAAATGAAGTCCGGCCGTCGGAGCTGCGGCAGATCCGATTTCTTTTGAAAAGACGGTCTGATACCGTTCTTTATCATCAAGCTGCTCTTTAATATAAGGAGGCAGCGGCATTTCACCGAGTGATTCAAGCACTTCGTAAAAAATCCCGTCATACCGAAATTCTATTTTTCTGCCTCCGTGATCAAGCTCCTCCGTGCAGACCGCTGTCAGCCGGCCGTCGCCAAATGTCAGGACCGTTCCTTTTTTTACGCGTTTCGCCGGCTTTACGAGCGTTTCCCATGTGTCATTTTCTTCCTGTTTTAATAACAGAAGCTCCACTTTCGCTCCCGTATCTTCTTTTGTGCCGAATAATCTTGCAGGCAGCACACGGGTATTGTTCAAGACGAGACAATCCCCTTCATTAAAAAAGCTTACAATCTCTTTAAATGAACTGTCCGTCAGCCCGCCCGTCTGTTTGTCGAGCACCATCAGCCGCGATGCGTCACGCTCTTTCAGCGGCACTTGGGCAATGAGGCGTTCAGGCAGTTCAAAATCAAATAAATCGACTTTCATCATTTCACCTTTATTCTGTCTATTGTTATTTCATTCTGCCGAAAAAATTAAGCAGAATGGATAGTATCACACTGATCACAATACAAGTGACAACGGGAAAGAAAAATGTAACATTTCCCTTCTTAACGAAAATATCTCCGGGCAGCCTTCCGACAAAGTGCCAGACTGCGCCGGCAATAAGCAAAACGGCACCGAGAACCATGAGAACCTTCGGAAAGTCAGTCACGGGCGGGCGCCTCCAATCGAAAATGTTCATACACAGCCGGAGTCACGACCCGTCCCCTCGGCGTCCTCTGTAGAAATCCGATCTGCAGCAGATACGGTTCGTACACATCCTCTATTGTGTGCGGTTCTTCGCCGATTGTCGCGGAAATCGTATCAAGGCCGACAGGACCGCCGCTGAATTTTTCGATCATGCCCATCAGCAGCTTATGGTCGATATGGTCAAGGCCGAGCGCATCGACTTGAAGACGTTCGAGCGCGTCGTGAGCGATTTCTTCCGTGATGCGGCTGTCGCCGAGCACCTGGGCAAAATCTCTCACCCTTCTGAGAAGCCGGTTTGCAACCCGCGGCGTTCCCCTTGACCGTCTGGCGATCTCCAGAGCCGGAGCTTCTTCGATATCCACTTCAAAAACGTCAGCCGTTCTTGACACGATATCTGTCAGCTCTTCCTGCGTATAGTATTCAAGGCGCGACAGCACCCCGAACCGGTCTCTGAGCGGTGCGGTCAATAATCCGACCCTTGTCGTCGCTCCTACAAGCGTAAAAGGGGGAAGGTCGAGACGGACGGAGCGGGCGGACGGGCCTTTTCCAATGACGATATCAAGGCAGAAATCCTCCATCGCCGGGTACAACACTTCCTCAATCGAGCGGTTCAGCCTGTGAATTTCGTCTATAAACAGCACATCCCCTGGTTCGAGCGCCGTCAAAATGGCTGCCAAATCTCCCGGTCTTTCGATGGCGGGACCTGACGTCGTCCGCATCTCCACACCCATCTCATTGGCCACGATAGACGCAAGCGTTGTTTTCCCGAGACCCGGAGGCCCGTATAAAAGAACGTGGTCCAGCGTTTCCTGCCTCATTTTCGCCGCATCGATAAACACGCGCAGATTTTCTTTCACCTTCTTTTGGCCGATATACTGGGCGAGATTCTGCGGCCTGAGGCTTTGCTCGATTATTGATTCATGGCTGTCTGCTTCACTTGAAACGAGCCGTTCATCCATGAACATCACCTTACTTTAATAATTTTTGCAATGCTTTTTTCACATATTGATCTGTTGAAAGCGCCGTTTCCTCTTTTAAGTGAGGAAGCACTTTTTTAATTTCTTTTTCGGCGTAGCCGAGAACCCTAAGCGCTTCAAGCGCCTCGTCAAGCGCCGTTTCAGCCTCTTGTTTTTCAATGCGCGCTTCATGATTGAACAGGTTGTCAATCATTTCAGGCACGACGTCGGCCAGTTTGCCTTTCAAATCAAGAATAATCTGCCGCGCCGTTTTTTTGCCCACACCCGGAAATTTCACCAAAAAGGCTTCATCTTCCTGTTCGATCGCTTCGATGACGGCTCCGGGGTCACCGGAACCGAGGATGGCGAGGGCCCCTTTCGGCCCGATGCCGGTGACGTTCAGCAGCTTTGTGAAAAGCGCTTTTTCTTCCCGGGTTGAAAAACCGTACAAAGAAAAGGCGTCTTCTTTTATATGATGATACGTAAAAATGGTCTCTTGATTGCTTACCTTATAAATAAACGGATTCGGAGTGAAGACCTGATAGCCGATTCCGCCGTTTTCAATCACGATGTATTGGGGAGATACATAATCAATCGTCCCCTTCACGAATTCAATCACACCTATTCACCTCTTTGACTGCTTATCATTGTAACACAAAAACAGCCAAAGTCTTATAGAAAAGTTAACGTATGTTCGCTTTGACACCTTCCATTCAGAAAAAAAAGACATGTGTCACATGTCTTGCGTCAAAGTCAGCCGCTGTAAGTCTTAATATGATCGATCACGCTCTCAAACTCCGCTTTTGTCCTGTACGGTATGCCGTGTTCCAAGTGCTTTTGCAATCGGCTTTCCAGCCTTTCTATATCAATCTGGAAGAAAGATTGAATCGGCTCGGCCAGCGATCCGGGACGGCCGTGAAAAGTGGAGATGACGCCTCCGTCCGTGACGCCGATATAACCGTTAACCTTACTGAGCGGAGAAATGTCATCAACATGCTTACGGAAAAGGACGAAGCCTTTTTTCTGCTCAACGAGCGTCCAGCCCGCATATGCGGCCCAAAAATCCTCCATCGCCAAAACGGTTTCATCCGTATGTTCGATGCCGACATCTCCGTCCAGATAGACCTTTTCCAGCTGGACGTGCACCCGAAGCGGCCCGTAATGCTCAACCTCCGCCCCGTATGCGCCTTTTCCTCCGCAAATCAGGACTGCAGCCGATAAGATAAGCATAAACAATAGACGAGCACCGCAAATTCGTTTCACCAATAACACCTCTTTATTCAATCAAACTCTTGATGCTAGTTTGACCAAAGATGCCGGTGCTTAACCGTTTTCTTTCATTTGTCTGTTTCAGCCGGAAAAAAGCAGCCTCTATATGAGGGCTGCCCCGATGATTATGCCCGGCCGGCTGAAATCAGTTTCATTTGTCCGGGCGTCAGTTTGAGCCGGTATCCCCTTACGGTCAGATACACAGTTTTTTCTCCGCGGCTTTTGTCATGCTCCGTTTTTTTCATTCCGGCCCCTCCGTTACGTTTTATTACTTTTATGTTAACACCGCAACATAAAGAGCGTTTTAAGAATATGTAAAGAAATGATGAAGCTTTATCCATAAAAATACTGCCGGATGAAATCATCCGGCAGTCCCGTTTAACGGCTGTTTCTGTTCATGTCTTGCAGCTTTGTAAAAGTAGCGTTGTCGGTAAACACTTGAATTGTACGGCCGTCCGCAAATTTTTTGGCCGCATGTTTGACATGTTTATCATCATTTTTCGTAAAAGGATGATTTGTTCTGACGGCAATGACGACTCTCGTGTCAGTCACGATGACCTGACTATCCTGTACGCCTTTTACTTTTTTCACGCGGTTTGCAACTTTTGCCGCCAGCCTGATGTTTTCGTCGTTGTCATACCCATTATAAGACATTGCTGCCGGCGGGGTATTGACATTTCGGCCGTTATATGTGCCGTCCGTCGTTAACGGAACCCCGTCATTAGGCGCATACTGGTCGGACACGTTTGTCGTATTATGACGGCCGTTTCGGTTTTCCATCATTTCAGAAACGGGTCCTTGATGGTCCATTCCGTACTGGCGTCTGCCGTTATCATTATCATTCGAATAATATCCGACCGGACGTGTTGACTGATTGTAGCGTCCGTCATTCATGGCATTATTTGCTCCGCATGCCGTTAAGCTAGCCGTCACGGCTAAAACGCCTGCGATCGTCATCAGTTTTTTACCCAATGGAAAAACCCCCCGTGGATTCATCGCTGTTTGAGCGTTTTCCGCTCATGTTTAGGATGTGCGGCCGACGGCGGGTTTAAGCTTGTCAGTTATGTCCATTCCTCAGTTGGACATAAAAAAAGGAACGACATACATCGTCCCGAAACATTAATCTTCTTCTTCCTCCGGCCGTCCGAATACTTGATTTGGACTCGGCTGATTCGGCGCGGCATTAGGATTTGCTCCGCCGTAAGGCATAAAATATCCGGCGTTTGCACCCACATTCGGATACGGCTGCACAGGCACATTTGCGTGATGGTGATGTGAACCGTGGTGGTGATGATGGTGATGATGTGAATCATGGCAGCCGCAATCATCATCCTTATATTTTCCATCATGATGAGGGGCGTGTGCGTAATGTGACGAATATCCGCCGTAATACGGCATTTGACCGTAAGGAGCACCGCCGAAACCAGATGCAGAACCATCATAATGCTCTGCATTTTCATGGGCCTGGTTTTCATATTCACCGTAACCCGCTTGCGGCCCAAATCCCGGATGATGGAATCCGTACGGTAACGGCATCGGCATGACCGGAAAGCCTCCGAAACCTCCTCCAAAACCGCCGAAACCTCCGCCTACCGGGAAGCACGGATGGCATAATCCAGAACCCGGCAGCATCGGTGTCACCGGAACCGGACAAGGACAAGGCATGCACGGCATCGGGTAATGCATAAAAGGCGGTTCAACGGCCGGCATATTCGGAAACGGGACATTCGGAATGTTTGGCATGTTCGGCAGATGATAAGCGGCGTTTTCTTCTTCCATCTTTCCGGCTTCAGGCGCCTTTGGCATATTCGGGTAATTCGCGTTTTCCATGTTGATCATTTCCTCCTGTTGTGGAATGTTATTGTCATGCTCTTTTTCTTTCGGCTCGACAAAATGTGTCACCGGTTCCTCCGGCTTAGGAGGCGACCACGGCTGAAACAGCTGATTGGACGGGTAATATTGGTTCATATCAGCTTCCGGCAGCACATTTTCATGCTTTTCAGGGATTGGCGGCACATAAGGAATCGACGGCTTTGGTTCTTCCGGTATGGTGTCTTCAATGTCCACAACTGATTTCGGTTTTTCTTTGGCATATGGATGCTCATGCTTATGCGCAGACGTTCCGAAGCCGGCCTTAGGTTCTTTTCTGACCGGAACGGCTTCTGAAGGCACCTTTATCTTCATTCCAGGCATAATTAAGTCTGGATTGCTAAGCTGATGATTCAGTTTTTTTAACTCTTCAAGATCAACTCCGTATTTTTCAGCTATTTTCCAGAGCGAATCGCCTTTTTGAACGATATGAATTTTCAACGTTTTCCCCTCCTATGCACAAAACGTGAACGGTACATTTGTCATTACAATACGTTTCTTCACACTATATGCCGATGGACTGGGCATGATGATAAAAAATTTGGGAAGGAGGGGAAATTTTTATAACTACGTATGACTCAGCATTCTGTTCAAAGCACGAAGCGCTTCTGTCCGAACCGCTTCCGGAACTTTAATGACACCCTTCAGCTCGCCTTTTTCAAGCTGCTCAAGCGACCACAATAAATGCGGCAGATCGATTCTGTTCATTGTCAGACACGGACACATATCGGGATTCAATGATTCAATCTGTTTATCCGGATGCGATTGAATGAGGCGCTGAACAAGATTCATTTCCGTTCCGATCGCCCACTTGCTTCCCGGTTCAGCCTGTTCAATCGTATCAATAATGTATTTGGTAGACCCGCTGTCGTCACTGAGCGAGACCACTTCCCTCGAACATTCCGGATGAACGATAATGCGGATGCCGGAATCCCGCTGCCGCAGCTGAGAAATATTTTCCGCTGTGAACTTTTCGTGTACGGAGCAATGCCCTTTCCAAAGGATGACTTTAATGTTTTCCGGATGGTCAGTAAGCAATCGGTTCTGCCCCGGGTCCCATACAGCCATTTCTGTCAGCGGAATGCCGAGATCATAGGCTGTATTTCTGCCTAAATGCTGATCCGGCAAAAATAAAATTCTCTCTTTTTGTTTAAAAGCCCATTTCAGCACACTCCGGGCATTCGAAGAGGTGACGGTCGCTCCTCCGTGCCGTCCGACGAATGCTTTAATTTCCGCCGTCGAGTTAACATATGTTAACGGAATGATGGTGTTACCGTACAGTTCTTGAAGCTCTTGCCATGCTTTGTCCGTCTGCTGAATATCTGCCATATCAGCCATCGAGCATCCGGCGCGCATATCGGGCAAAATGACGGTTTGGTTATCATCAGTCAGCATATCAGCGGTTTCCGCCATAAAATGCACGCCGCAAAACACAATATATTCCGCCTCTTTATTTTTTTCTGCCACTTGAGCAAGCTGCAGGGAGTCACCTGCCGTATCGGCGAATTGTATTACTTCGTCTTTTTGATAGTGATGCCCCGGAATGAACAGGCGCTTTCCGAAATCCCGTTTAATGGCAGCGACCCGCTTCTCCATTTCTCCGGTGCTCATGTCTTTATAATGGCTCGGCATCATTTCGGCTGATGCAGTTAACACGTCAAAAATAGACATCTTAAAAATCCCCCTGTTCCGCAGCCTCAACATCCATGCTGATGTCGGCGCTTTTTACTGAATGAGTCAGAAATCCGAGTGAAATATATTGGACGCCCGTTCCTTTATAAGCGGGCAATGTGTCGAGCGTTATGCCTCCAGATGCTTCCGTTTTGATATGGCCCGGTGTCATGCCTGCAAAACGCCGGACGGACTCAGGCGGACAGTTGTCAAACATAATAACGTCTGCGCCCGCTTCTATTGCCTCGAGCAGCTGCTGTTCGGATTCGATTTCGACTTCAACCGCAAGCATCTGCCCCGCCGTTTTTCTTGCCCGCTCCACGGCCGCCTTTATCGATCCGCAGGCGGCAATATGATTATCTTTTATCATGATGCCGTCATATAAGCCGAAGCGATGATTAAAGCCGCCTCCGACCCGAACGGCGTATTTTTCCAGCATTCTGAGCCCGGGTGTCGTTTTTCTCGTATCACAAATCTTAATGGACGGATCATCAAGACGCCTTTTGGCCTCATCCGTCATTGTCGCAACGCCTGACATTCTTTGTAAGAGATTCAGAATGACCCGCTCCCCCGTAAGAAGAGCCGCCGCCTGGCCTTCCATTTCAGCGAGCACGTCTCCTTTTTTCATCCGTTCTCCGTCTTTTTTCAGGGAGCGGACGCGGATATCATCGTGTAAAAGCTTCCATCCTTCACGGATAACGGCTTCTCCGGCAAACACGCCATCTGTTTTTGCGATGATTCGCGCTTTACATTGCTGATCAGCAAAAATCGCTTGTGACGTCGCATCACCCGTTCCGATATCTTCCTGAAAAAAATGAGTCAGCATTTGTTTCAGCTGCAGAATGTCCATAGTTCCCCAATCCTTTCGTTTTTTCTGATAACTGTTCCAGATGTTGAATGAATGATTTGTTTTCCGTGCCACTCTTTCTCCGTCCCGGGAAAATCAGCGCGAAAATGAGCGCCTCTGCTTTCTTCCCGAATAAGGGCTGAGGTCACAACAAGTTGCGCAGTCTTCCATAGGCAGGATAGCTCGGCTTGTTCTATTGTGATATCCTTCACATTTATATGACGCACAGATACGTTGTTAAGCCAGGATGCCAGCGCCTGCATGTTTTCTTTTTGCCTGACGATGCCCGCTCCGGTTGTCATTTTGGCTTGGAGCACATGAAGCGTTGTGTCCGGCACTTCTAAGATGACGTCAAATTTCTTCGGGGTTTTTTTATATCTTCCGTTTAACGGTGTTTGAATGATATGTTCAGCACATCGTTGCCCGCTTGCCAGCGCTTCCAGCAGTGAGTTGCTCGCAAGGCGGTTCGCCCCGTGCAAGCCTGTGCAGGCGGTTTCGCCTATAGCGTACAAATCAGGCACGGACGTTTTCCCCCATGTATCGGCTTTTACTCCGCCCATTAAAAAATGCATTCCGGGTGCTACGGGAATTCCGCTTTCGAGATCAACACCGGCTGTTTGACAAATTTCTGTTATGGTCGGAAAACGTTTCTTAAAATCGGCTATTCGGCTGCAATTTATAAAAACAGGATTTTCTTTCATCATTTCTTCATAAATCGCCCGTGAAACCACATCCCGGGGCGCCAAATCTTCTAGTGCGTGTCTGCCAGCCATGATCCTGCGCCCGAAGCGATCCGCTAAATATCCTCCTTCTCCTCTCACTGCTTCAGAAATCAGGCCGTACACAGTCCCGTTTTTCACAAGGAGGGTCGGGTGGAACTGGGTGAACTCCATATCCGTGATCTCAGCTCCCGCGCGAAAGGCAAGAGCGATGCCGTCTCCCGTTATGGCGGAATCATTTGTGTGATATTGGTACAGACTGCCGCAGCCGCCTGATGCAAGCACTACACAATCCGCTCTTCTGTAAGAAACGGCGCCTGAAGCATCCTTTACGGCAACGCCTGCGCATCGTCCGTGTTCAATCAGCAGATCAACAACCGACTCGTGTTCAATGATCCGTATGCCGTCCCTCAGCTGCCGAACCAGAAACTCAACCAACATCCGTCCGGTCGCATCTCCCCCGGCGTGCAGAATCCTCCTTTTGGAATGAGCCCCTTCCCTGCCGAGACAAAACGTTCCGTCCGACTTCGTATCAAAAGGGAAATGGCCTTCTATCAGCCTGTTTATCATGGTCTGTCCGCTTTTCAGCAAATGCCGCACGGCTGTCACGTCATTGTGTCCGCATCCCGCATACAGTGTATCGTTCACATGGGATTCTAAAGAGTCATCTTTTGCGTATGAAACAGCAATCCCGCCTTGAGCATAATGCGAATTGCTGTTCGTTACGTTTCTCTTTGTGATGACGGTCACTTGATATGACGGAGGAAATGAGGAAGCACAGGCAAGGGCCGCCGTCCCCGAACCAATGACGATAATTGTTTTTTCAGACATACATCACCCTCCTGTTATATTTACACCTGTCTTGACACCTATATTTACACAGCGATAAAATAAACTCAAGCTTTTTTTTAACATAAACGGATAGGAGACGGGCTGTATGATTTATCTTGATTACGCGGCGGGAGCGCCTTTAAGCAAAGAAGCCGCGAAAGTCTTTCAGCATCTCAGCACAGAGGTATACGGCAATGCAAGCAGCCTTCATGACGCCGGAGGAAGAGCGGCGGACGTGCTGGAATATTGCAGACATTCTGCAGGAAAATTGATCGGCGGAGCGGCAGACGGCATTTACTTTACAAGCGGCGGAACGGAAGCGAACATCTTGGCCGTCCAATCATTGCTGCACGGTCTGCCCGATCACAAAAAACATTTTATTACGACCGCAATGGAACACCATTCGATCCATAATGCCGCAGCGTTTTTAGCTGATCGGGGAATTGATATCACCATCATATATCCCGACGAAAACGGCCTTATAACCGAGGACATACTGGCGGCTCATATCCGTCCTGACACGGGGCTCGTTTCCATACAGCACGCCAATTCAGAAACCGGCCTCATCCAGCCTGTGAATCGTCTGGCCGCTTTTCTTCACCAGAGAAACATTTTGCTGCATTGCGATTGTGTTCAAAGTTTCGGCAAACTGCCGATTAATGCAGATCAGGCGGGAATCGACGCCCTTTCCGTCTCCGGTCATAAAGTATACGGCCCGAAAGGCACCGGGGCTGTTTACATTCGGCCCGGTGTCAGCTGGAACCCGGTTTATCCGTATACCGTGCATGAAAACGGGTTCAGGCCCGGTACGGTGAATGTGCCGGCCATCGGCGCTTTTACCGCTGCTGCGGAGTATGCAGTGAAACATATGGAGGAACACCGTGAGCATGCTGACAGGCTGAGGAATTATTTGTATGACCAAATTCGGCGTCAAGGCCTCCCCATTTCATTTTCAGAGGAAGAAACCGGCGGTGAATGCCTGCCCCACATTGTCGGGTGTTTTTTTCACTCCTTTGAAGGACAATATATTATGTTAGAATGTAATCGTAACGATATTTGCATCTCAACCGGGAGCGCATGTTCCGCCGGCAGCCACGGCCCTTCTTCAGCTATGAAGGCGCTGAAAAAAACCGAACGGGAAGCGCGGCAGTTTTTCCGAATCTCATTCGGAAACGAAACAACATGTGAACAGCTCGATATGCTGATACATACATTTACGGCGCTGTGGGAGCAAAAGAAAGGAGAATCAGCAATTTGACAGAAGGAACGAAGCTTACTGGGGAGAAAAGACGCGACATGCTGCTTCATTGGCTGAAAGAAGCCGGCTCGCCATTAACAGGAGGCGAATTGGCCAAAAAAGCAAATGTCTCAAGACAGGTGATCGTGCAGGACATATCGCTCTTGAAAGCAAAAAACGAGCCGATCATCGCGACGAGCCAAGGCTACTTATACATCAGCATGAATGCCGGCGGCGAAAAAAACGCCGAACGGATTGTCGCCTGTCTGCACGGCCCGGAGCGGACGGAAGAAGAGCTTGAACTCATTGTCGATGAAGGCGTCACCATAAAGGACGTCATTATTGAACACCCCGTATACGGCGATTTAACCGCCGCCATAAGAGTCAGCACACGGAAAGAAGTCAAACAATTCATGGATCACATTAACTCGACAAATGCCGCTTACCTTTCACAGCTGACCGGAGGCGTGCACCTCCATACGTTAAGCGCCCCGACAAAAGAGCGGATTGACCAAGCCTGCCAAGCGCTGGACGACGCGGGTATTTTAATAAAAGATTAAAAAAAAGCCCCCTGAAGGGCTTTTTTTATATCGAATAGGATTGATATGTTCCCAGAAGCTTGACCCGGCAGCCGAGGGCTTCCATCTCTTGAACGGCACCGGGAATGAGAACCTGATCCATCGCCTGTTCAATATCAATAATAAAGAAATAGTTGCCGAGACCCGTTTTTGTCGGGCGCGATTCGATCTTTGATAAATTCAGGTTTCTCCATGAAAAAGCGGACAGCACCCTGTGCAGCGCACCTGATTGGTCATCTTGGGGAAGCGTTACCATCATCGTCGTTTTCGGCCGTGAAGACAGTTTCGCATTCACTTCGAATGAGACGTCTTTTTCAGGCGAAAGAATGACAAATCTCGTGTGGTTGTCCTGATAATCCTGAATATCCCGCTTCACGATGCTCAATCCGTATGTAGCGGCGGCCATTTCATTTGCAATCACGCCGATCGGAAGGTCCGAATGCTCACTGACATACTTGGCAGCCGCACCTGTTGACTTCGCATACTCATAAGGAACGGACGAAAAATGCCGGTGAAGAAATTTGTGGCATTGCGCAATCGCATGGGAATGAGAATAAATTTTCTCAAGCTTTTTCCACTCATTTTCTCTCGAAGGGTGAACGAGCAGATGCTGGTGAATCGGCAGCGTCATTTCCCCCACGATCGCAAGAGGCTGCTCATGAATCAAATAGTCAATCGTTAAGTTAACCGAGCCCTCCAGCGCGTTTTCCAAAGGAACAAATGCAAGATCAACTTCTCCCGCAACCGCCGCATCCATGCATGCCGGTATTGTTTGATAAGGTGCTTGTGTCACGCTGTTTTGAAAGCAGGAACTGACTGCTAGATGTGTAAATGTGGCTTCTGGCCCTAAATAACCGACTTTCATGTCTCTTCTCTCCTTACGCGCCTGACCCTAAGATCTCAACTTTTTCTATAAAATCAAATTTTCTCAGTTTATTCATTAACGTATGAATGTTTTCTTCCATTGCGGACGTACTGATTGAGAGCGTGACATTCGCCCTGCCCTGAAGCGGAATCGTCTGGTGAATGGAAAGCACGTTGCTTCCTGAGTCAGCCACCGCCTGCAAAAGCTGGGATAACGCGCCTGACCGATCCTCCAAATGAAAGAAAAGTGTGATTATTTGTTCTTTAACCATCGTGTAAAAGGGGAAAACCGCATCTCGGTATTTGTAAAAAGCGCTTCTGCTTAAATCAACTTTCTGCACGGCATCTGCAACCGATTCAGCCTTTTTTCTGTCGAGCAGCTTTTTGACTTCTAGAGTTTTCCGCATCGCATCAGGCAGAACGTCTTCACGCACTAAATAAAATGTCTCTTCTTTCACCTGCACCCCTCCCTTTTACATCAGAGAGCCTGCATCGCAAGCTCTCCGTTTTTTTAATCAATAAATTCAAATTCAAATTCCAGAAGCCGGATGATATCGCCGTCTTTAGCACCGCTTTCTCTGAGCGCTTCATCAACGCCCATACCGCGCATCTGTCTTGCAAAACGCTTGACGGATTCGTCACGGGAGAAGTCAGTCATTTTAAAGAGGCGTTCCAGGCTGTCACCTGAAAGCACAAACGCACCGTCCGGATCACGGGTAATGTTAAATGGAATTTCTTCATCTTCCATCGTGTACATTACACGGTTTTCCGCCAGTTCTTCTTCATCATACAGCGGGAATTCAGGCGTTGTTTCCAGCTGGTTGGCGACTTCAAACAGAAGATCGCGGAGCCCTTCTCTCGTCACCGCGCTGATCGGGAAGACAGGGTGATCATCCTGAAGCTTTTCTTTAAACGCTTTAAGATTTTCAGCCGCTTCGGGCATGTCCATTTTATTCGCAACGATAATTTGCGGACGCTCCGTCAGCCGCAGATTATATTCACTGAGCTCCTGATTAATGGTCACATAATCCTCATACGGATCACGGCCTTCCATCGCTGACATGTCAATGACGTGAACGATGACGCGCGTCCGTTCGATATGGCGGAGAAATTGGTGGCCTAAGCCGACTCCTTCGTGCGCTCCTTCAATCAAACCGGGCAGATCCGCCATGACGAAGCTTCTTCCGTCATCCGTTTCCACCATGCCCAGATTCGGAACAAGCGTTGTAAAATGATAATCGGCGATTTTCGGCTTTGCCGATGAAACGACAGACAGAAGCGTAGATTTTCCGACGCTCGGGAAGCCGACGAGACCTACGTCTGCAAGCACTTTCAGTTCAAGCACGATATAGCGCTCTTTTCCGGGCTCTCCGTGCTCTGACAGCTGCGGTGCCGGGTTGGCCGGTGTCGCAAAGCGGGTATTCCCGCGTCCGCCGCGTCCGCCTTTTGCGATGACGGCGCGCTGCCCGTGCTCAGTCAGATCGGCAATGACCTGTTTTGTATCGTCATCCGTTACGACTGTGCCGGGCGGAACTTTAACAACCATATCGTCCGCATTTCTGCCGTGCTGGTTTTTAGACATGCCGTGTTCGCCGCGTATCGCTTTGAAATGCCGCTGGTACCGGAAGTCCATGAGCGTGCGCAGTCCTTCATCAACCTCAAAAACGACGTCGCCTCCATTACCTCCGTCACCGCCGGCAGGCCCGCCTTTCGGCACATATTTTTCACGGCGGAACGCAACCATTCCGTTACCGCCGTCGCCGCCTTTTACATATACTTTCACCTGATCTACAAACATAATATCCTCCGTTCTAAACCGTAAAAAACCGCTAGTTCATTCCAATTTCGGCCACACATTCATGGCCGGTCAGCTCAAATTGCATGACATCAAAGTCCTCATACCGGGATTTGCGAAATTCATCAAACACATCTGCATTTGCAATCGTTCCATGAAAATCGAGATATACAATAAGCTGTCTGTCAGGGTGATCCGTCTGCAGCGATACGGTCAGATGATTTTCACTTTCATTGTTTACCGCCAGACCGAACAGATGAAACAGTTTTCTCATCAGGTTCGACAGCTTTTGATCATATGCCGATAAATCTTTAATTTCTCCGAGCACTTCGTATTCGAGCCTCATATAACGGGACTTCCAATTAAATGTAAGAAAGTCAAACGCCAAGTGCGGGGTTTTCAGGTTTGAGAGCTTTGATTCGTGCTTTGCATCTATGACCATTTCGTCAATAATTTCAACGACCCTGTCATACTTCTGCAAACTTAAGTTTCCTTTTATCAGCTGCAGCTTATTCATCCAATCATGACGGAAATGGCCCATTAATTGGATCAGCTCATTGATCAGAGCCGCATCGCTTACAGGTTCTTCTTGTTTCTTCGATACATCCTTCATTTTCGCACTCCCAATCGTTTAATTTCTTTTTAGGAGTCTTGATAAGTGTGTACTATGAATTATAACAGAGAAGGCTTTGTTAAAAAAACACTTGTTTTTCCTGGTTCATCATGTTCCTTTTTCGGATCGCATACTATGCGGATGCCAGGCAGAAACATTTTTGGTATCACTGCTTGGGGAACATATCCAGTGGGTATGGGAAGCTGATGTCCTCATTCAAGGCGGGGTTCACTCACGCATCCTCTGCTTTTCATTCTTGATGTTACTCCGCTTACTGCAAAAAAAACTCCAGTCAACGACCGGAGTTTTTTGTGTCATTATTGAGCTACAGGATATACGCTCACTTTTTTGCGGTCACGGCCGAAACGTTCGAATTTAACAGTTCCGTCGATTTTAGCAAAAAGAGTGTCATCTCCTCCGCGGCCCACGTTTTCACCTGGGTAGATTTTCGTTCCGCGTTGACGGTAAAGGATAGATCCGCCTGTTACGAATTGACCGTCTGCACGTTTAGCGCCTAAACGTTTAGATTCAGAGTCACGTCCGTTCTTTGTAGAACCTACACCTTTTTTAGAAGCGAAAAACTGAAGATCTAATCTAAGCATGTAACTCACCTCCTATATTTGGTTTGCAGTCAACCGTAAGTGTTCACTGTAATCCCGCTCGATCGTTTCAAGAGAAACAATCATGCCTTCAATCAGCAGCTGCGCTTTTTGCAAAGCTTCCTGATCAGCGGCTTCAGGGAATTCAAAGTAGAAATAACCCCCGTCCTCGCCTATATCAAGAATCGGTTCGAGAGGAGCCAGCGCGATAACCGCATTGACCGCTCCGAAAACGACAGCCGTGACCCCGGCGCATACGAGATCTCGTCCATGTTCAGCAAAATCGGCATGTCCCGTCATTTCAAAGGACAAAATGCCCCCGTCATTCCGGGATCTTCGAATTGTTGCCTCAATCATGCTTACGCGTTGATTTTTTCGATTGTCAATTTAGTATAAGGCTGACGATGACCTTGTTTTTTATGAACATTTTTCTTTGGCTTGTAACGGAAAACAGTGATTTTTTTCGCACGGCCTTGTTTTTCAACTTTAGCTGTAACTGTCGCGCCTGCAACTGTTGGGTTGCCGACTTTCACGCTGTCTCCGCCAACAAACAATACGTCTTCAAACGTCACTGTTTCACCTGCTTCAGCAGCAAGTTTTTCGATGTAAACAGTTTGACCTTCTTCAACTTTGATTTGTTTTCCGCCTGTTTTAATGATTGCGTACATTCTCTGCACCTCCTATTAGACTAAGACTCGCCAGCAACAGGGGGCTTTAAAGCTCTTATCACCTGTCCCGAGCGGTTGTAGCATTGGTGCTACATCCATAACATTAAAAAATATATCAGAACCAAAAGGATATGTCAATCTATTTCTAGTAAGGCAGCAGCAGGTCTTCCATAGAGGAATCTGTCCGTTTATCGGCAAAATACGCATGAAGCACTTCATTTTCATCGAGCTGGCTGAGCTTTTCTCCGGCTTTTTCAACGATGATGGGGTGCTTGCATCCCCGTTTGAATTCGGCCATGACATGTTTCACTTTGGCATCGGCCGCGACCGTCAAAGGATGCAGCATGGCGACATCGCGGTTTTTGCCGTAGTATCTCTCCAAAAGAAACCTCAGCTGAATATAGTGCCGCTTCCGGTATTCATCCCATAAAGAAGCGGCGAGAAAGACGAACAGCACCCATGCACTGACCTGAAGGGGGACGGCCAGCACAATCCAGCAGCAGAGCAAAAGCGCGGAAACGGCCGATGTCTGCAGGCTGAGGAGATGCGCTTTTTGAAAAGCCATTTGTTTAGAGAAGTATAAAAACACAAACTTTCCGCCGTCAAGCGGCCAGATCGGCAAAAGATTGATGAAAAGAATAGAGAGATTATAAAAGGTAAACATCTCAAATGTCTGCTCACTTGCAAAACCTGACATGAAAAAGAGCCAGGCTGCCGCCTGAAGCCACACATGCTGAAGCGGGCCTGCCAGGATGACCGCGAATTCCTCTTTAAGCGGCCGGTTTCCGTGCTCCTCCACCTCAACCGTCCCGCCGAAAGGGAGCAGAAAGATTCGTTTTATGCGCCACGAAAAAAACACAGCCAGAGCAGCATGCCCCAGCTCATGAACGGATACGACCAGCAAAAGACACAGCAGCGCTTTGATGTGCCCCGTCATAAGACCAAGCCCCATGATAATCCAAAGAAAAGGATGGACATGAACTTTGAAAAGGAGGCTGAGCCATTTATTCATCAAAAGTGATCACCTGGATCGGATCTATGAATTTATCGCCATCCTGGATCGCGAAATAGTACTGGCCTTTACTTTTATCGTTAAGCTTGATCGAACCGATCTTTTTCCCTTTATCGACAAAGTCGTACAATGAAACGTTAACATCTTTTAGCCGGCCGTAAATGCTGCTTGTATTGTCGGCGTGCTGCACCTTCACCGTCAGCCCTGTTTTTTTATCTTTGCTCACTTCCATAATGTAGCCTTCTTTTACGCTGTCAATGGCTTCGCTGGCGGTTTCGACGACGACGCCCTCTCCGTTATTTTGAAAGTCCTGCTGGATTTTCCCCGCGGCAGGAACGGCCATATCCTGACTGACCGCCACCTGACCGTCCTTCTTTTTCGTTCCCGGCGTAAGAAAAGCGAGCGGGTTTCCGAAGGAAGATACGAACCAATTGCTTACGGCAGCAAACTGAAATTCCTTTTGAAAGGTTTGTGCGATCGCCGGTTTGATCTGACTCAACGGCTGTTTGTCAGTTTTATAGGCAATAGCGGAGATCAGTACGAGACAGGCGGCCAGCAGGCATTTTAAAATAATAGAATGAGCGCTGATCAATGGATGCCGTCCGTTAAATTCGGGCGGGTGTTCCGTTTGATATTCGTAGTCCGGTAGAAGCTTGTGCTTTTCCTGCTCCTTGACCGTCTGCCACGCGGGAAAATCCTGAGTTCGGGCGTTTTGAACGAAAGTCCGTTTTGATTCAGGCCGCTGTTTTCTTCTTTTGGCCAGTCTTTTTCTAATTTCATCAGCTCTGTGACTCATCGCCATCATCCTTTGCAATCGTTGGGTTTGTACATCCTATGTCTTGTCCATTGCAAATATGCGCTCTTGAAAAACAAAAAAGACCTGATAAGCTGGGCTTCATCAGATCTTTGTATTCTGGTATATATTATGAACGCACGCCGAAAAATGACTTGATTTTCGCCATCATCCCTTTTTGCTGCTCTTCAAGCACCTGCAAAGGAACGGATTCTCCTAAAATGCGCCGGGCGATATTGCGGTACGCAATGCTGGCGCGGTTTTTGGAATTCATGGCAATCGGTTCGCCGATATTTGAAGCCCTGATCACTTCATCATCGTCAGCAACGATTCCGAGGAGATCAATAGACAGATGATGAACAACTTCATCCACATCCATCGTGTCACCGTTTTTCACCAGGTGATTTCTGATGCGGTTCACGATAAGGCGCGGCGGTTCAATATCTTCCTGCTCCAAAAGTCCGATAATGCGGTCAGCGTCCCGCACCGCTGATATTTCCGGCGTCGTCACAACAATCGCCTTATCAGCTCCGGAGACGGCATTTTTATAGCCTTGTTCAATTCCGGCCGGACAATCAATAATGACATAATCAAATTCCTGCTTAAGCTCCTGCACAAGCGATTTGATCTGCTCAGGGACAACAGCCGTCTTGTCGCTTGTCTGGGCAGCCGGCATTAAATGAAGCAGATCATCAAAACGTTTGTCTTTGACAAGCGCTTGATGCGTCTTGCATCTGCCTTCAATTACATCTACTAAGTCGTAAATAATTCTGTTTTCAAGACCCATTACGACATCAAGGTTGCGCAGTCCGATATCTGTGTCTACCAAACAGACGCGCTTCCCTAAAATGGCTAAGGCGGTACCGAGGTTTGCAGATGTTGTTGTTTTACCTACTCCGCCTTTTCCCGAAGTTATTACGATAGCCTCACCCAATTTCACATTCCTCCCTCAAGCCTTGTTAGATCAGGTCTTAAATGAGCCAATTGCTGAAGGCGTTCAATGACCATATTTCCGTCAGTATCTAAATAAGCACATTCCATGTCGTTCCCTTTTTGAATGTGGTCTGGGGAGCGATTTAACACGTGATTGATCCTCAATTGTGTCGGCATCATTTCGGATGCGGCGATCACAGCCCGGTTATTTCCGTTATAACCCGCGTGGGCAATCCCTTTTAATGAACCGAGAACAAATATATTTCCTCCGGCTCTGATCGTACCGCCGGGATTCACATCTCCGATTAAAAGCAAATCTCCCGTCACGTGAAGCACCTGGCCCGAACGGACGATTTTGGAAACCGAAACAATTTCCTGCTCCTCTTTCATCCGCTGCGCTTCTTCTTTGGCGATGACTTCACTGTCAATTGAATGCACGACTAAATCTTTCTTTGACGCGATCAGATCAGTCAGCTGCTCTGCCTGTTCCTGATACAGATACCGATGCCCGAGTTTAATATGAACACTGATTTTTTGGCCTTTGCCATCAGTATATTGTTCAATCGACAGCATGTTTTGAAGACCATCGAGAAGCTCATCAAAAGAACACGCATCATCCAGATGCAATGTTAAGCCGTTTTTTGTTCCTTTTATTGTTACATATTGCTGCTTTTTGGTCTTCATCAATGTTCACCTCAACAACATACTCTTTTCGTCAAAAAAAGATAAAATCCTTTTTACTCATCTCTTAATTCTTTCTTCAGACTTATATAAAACAGCCTGAAGGGCAGGACTAATATAACGGCCCCCGCAATATTCAGCAAAGCAGTCGGCAAGAACCGCTGAATGACAAAATCGTTAAACGTCATTGTGCCGCTGCGGATTAACGTCTGAATGCCGTAGACGTAAAATTCAAGCACACATACGCTCAGCACCGCGACCAGAATGACCATCAGGGCGTTTGTCTGCAGCACTTTAAACGCTTTGGCCGCCAGATAGCATAAACCGGCAAAACCAAACATATAAACGCCTAAAACACCCGTATAATTGATGTCATAAAGAAATCCGAAAATCAAACCGTAGATCACCGCATGCTTTTGGTTGATATAAGCGGACATAAAAATCAGCGCAAGCAAAAGAAAATGCGGAACGACCTGCTGCTCGACGGAAACGAAAGGAAAACGCACCAGATCCGTATAGATGCTTTCCGCACAAAAGACCAAAATCATAATCAAAGGGAGAAGGAAACGTTTCACGATCCTTCCTCCCCTGTTGCTACGCTTCGGTTCACGACGATGACATGGTCAAGATCGTACAGGTTGGCAGCCGGTTTCACGTAAGCGATTTTCGTCAGGCCGTAAGCATCTGATTCTACATCGGTCACTTCCCCGACCGTCAGCCCTTGAGGAAATACGCCGCCCGTTCCGGATGTCTCCACGAGGTCGCCTTTTTTCACTTCACGTTTTTCATCCGGCTCAAGGATGGTCATTTTCAGAGTCTGTTTCTTTTTATCATACCCTTCAATTAAACCGTAGCCTTTGCTTCCCTTTTTGCCGGAGATTTTGGTGGCCACTCTGTTATTGCGGTCAACATCACTCAGCAGCTGAACGGCGGATGTGAAACTGTTGAGTCCGCTGCTTTTGATCTTCCCGACCAGCGCACCCTTTTCGTTCGTGACAGCCATGTCTTTGGCCACTTTCTGCTTCGTTCCCTTATTGATCATGATCTGCTTGTACCATTGATCAGGGTTTCTGGCGATAACGGTCGCTAAAATCGGATCATAGTCGGAAATTGATTTGACATGCCCGAGTTCATCACGCAGCTTCTTGTTTTCATCTTTGAGTTCTTGGAGCTTCGCTTCATATTGTGTCTGTCCGTCCAGCTTTTGTCTTAAGCGTTCGTTTTCCTTGTACGTGTTTTTCAGGTCTTTTATGTCCCCGAAGAACCCTGCAAAATATTCGGCAGGCGTGTGAAAAATGTTTTGAAATACTCCCGTCGTATCACCGATCAGCTTTTCAGGCCAGGTGGTATTACGGCCGTTCTTCAGCGAGAATCCAATCATAGCCACCAATATGATAATACACAGAAGTAATAGCATTAACCGTTTGTTCGGCATCGTGATACACCTCTTCTATTTAACTCCTGATTATCTTGTTTTTCCTTTGAAAAGATGGATGTGCTCCAGTGCTTTTCCAGTGCCGATCGCAACACAATCCAGCGGATCTTCAGCGATAAGAACAGGCATTTTCGTTTCGTCGCTGATGACTTTGTCGAGATTGCGGAGCAGGGCGCCTCCCCCTGTTAATACAATACCTCTGTCCATAATGTCAGCGGCCAGCTCAGGCGGTGTTTTTTCAAGCGTGCTCTTCACCGCGTCAACGATTGAGAGAACTGTATCACGCAGTGCATTTGCAATTTCCGTTCCCGTGATTTCGATCGTTTTCGGCAGACCTGTCAGAAGATCGCGGCCGCGGATTTCCATTGACGCATTTTCTTCACCGGTTTCTGCTGAACCGATTTCCATTTTAATAGCTTCCGCCGTACGGTCACCGATCATCAGATTATATGTTTTTCTGATATAGCTGATGATTGAGTCGTCCATTTCGTCACCGGCTACGCGGATTGACTGAGACGTGACAATGCCGCCTAAAGAAATGATCGCCACTTCAGTTGTTCCGCCGCCGATATCAACGACCATGCTGCCCGTCGGCTCCCATACAGGAAGATTCGCGCCGATTGCTGCCGCAAACGGTTCTTCAATCGGATAAGCGTCACGTGCGCCCGCTTGTCTTGTCGCGTCGATGACCGCCCGTTCTTCAACGGCCGTAATACCTGACGGCACACACACCATAACGTAAGGCTTTCTCGCAAACAATCCTTTATTTTTCACAGCCTGATTAATGTAGTATTTCATCATTGTCGCAGTTGTTTCATAGTCAGCGATAACGCCGTCTTTCATCGGACGGAGCGCGACCACGTTGCCCGGAGTTCTTCCGATCATGTTTTTCGCATCGTTACCGACCGCAACGATTGACTTCGTATCCGTTTGCAGAGCAACGACAGACGGCTCTCTCACTACGATTCCTTTACCTTTAACAAACACAAGCGTATTCGCGGTTCCCAAATCTATACCAAGGTCTCTCGTACCAATTCCGAACATATGTATGTATCTTCCTTTCTTAAAGCAAAAATACCCTAAAGGGAAAAACTCATAAAATCTATTATATCTTAAATCAACGAAAAAAAAAGTGTTACAAATATCCTTTTTCCTTTAAACTCACAAATTTTTTATCACCAATGACCAAATGATCCAGCAGCTCGATGCCGATTAAATTTCCGCACTCAAAAAGCCGCCTGGTTACCTCTATATCTTCCCTGCTCGGTGTAGGATCTCCTGAAGGATGATTGTGAACGCAAATGAAGGACGCGGCGGATCGTTTGAAAGCTTCTTTAAACACCTCCCGCGGGTGGACAATAGATGAATTCAGACTTCCGATAAAAACGGTGCGTTTATGAATGACTTGATTTTTGGTATTTAAATATAAACAGACAAAATGCTCCTGGGATAAAAAGCGCATATCCTCCATCACATACTTCGCCCCGTCTTCCGGAGAGCGGATGACGCAATGCTCCCCGGCGGATGTCTTATGAATGCGGCTCCCCAGCTCAATTGCGGCAAGAATCTGAACGGCTTTCACCGTGCCGATTCCCGGAATGCTGGAAAGCTCCTGGGCAGAGGCGCCTTTTAACAGTCGCAGCCCGTCAAACGTCCGCAGCAGCCGGTGAGCGAGGTTCATGACGGACTCATGTTTCGTTCCCGTCCGCAGCAGGATGGCGAGCAATTCATTGTTAGAGAGATGTTCGGCTCCGAAGTGCAGAAGCCGCTCTCTCGGTTTTTCTTTTTCGGGGAAATCTCTTAATTTTAACGGCAGATCACGGATGATCAACCCCTCCTTGTTCCCCTTCCCGGTTTGAACATCAAGCTTTTATATTAAATTCTTTCAAGGCTCTCATTGTTTTAGCGACAGGAAGCCCGACGACAGAATAAAAATCACCGTCTATTTTTTTCACTAAAAGCGCGCCTTTTCCTTGGATGCCGTATGCACCTGCTTTATCCATCGGTTCTTTTGTTTCAATGTAGAGCTGTATGTCGTCTTCACTGAGCGGCCAAAACGTCACTTCCGTCGTGTCACAGAACGTTTCTTTCCGGTCATGCGTCTGAATGCTGACCGCCGTAATGACTTGATGGCTTCGGCCGGAAAGCCTCCGCAGCATGTGTGCCGCTTCTTCTCTGTCATGCGGTTTGCCGAGGCATTCGCCGTCTATGCACACCATCGTGTCAGCCCCGATAACGACTGCATCGGGATTTTCGGCCAATACAGCACCGGCTTTTTGCTCGGCCAAACATTGGACGTTTTCTTCCGGCGAAAGGTTTCGATTTAATTTTTCTTCTGTGCGGCTTGCAATAATGCTGTAAGGAATCTGAAGAAGATTAAGGAGTTCTTTTCTTCGCGGAGATTGTGATGCGAGTATTAAGCGTTTTGTCATGATTGTCATCCTTTCAGGGTTTGCTTAAGAAAAAAAGATACTTGTCTATCCTACCAAATCAAACGGGCAACCACAATTTCAGAAAAATAACTTTTTGATGACAAAATAAAAAATCCCGCCGGATGACGGGAAATGAGATACTATTTTACAACACTTAAAAGCTCTTTTTGGGCTTTCCAGCCGGATTCCGAACCCGACGTTTCCAGTTCTTTCAGCGCTTGAAGCACGGCCTCTTTCTGCTTTTTGTCAGCGGCGTCTGCACCGTCTGCCGTTTTTGCCGCTTCAGCCACTTCCGTTTTTGAAAGATCTTTGCCGGTAATCGCTTTGGCGGAGAGCTCAGATGCTTGTTTAAAAGAGTCTTCCAGCCCTGAATCGACCGCAAAGCTGAGCTCTTTACCGCCCCAAGCCTCAAAATCATGGTCTATCAGTGTCTGACCCAATTGCTGTGATAAGCTTTTTTCCGCTGCAAGCCCGGCGATCACGTATGTGTATCCGTCTTCTTTAGCCAGAGAGACGGCCGAGTATCCTTTTTCAGTCAGCTGGTCAACAAGCGTTTGCGCTCCTTTTTCTGATGAAAATTTTCCGGCCTGCACCGCATATGTTTTATAGTTTCCCTCTGAAGTTTCCGCATCTCCTGTACCGGCTGTTTCAGATTTGTCTTTAGAAACATCTCCCGCTTTCGCCGTCTGCCCTTGTGAACCTTTGTCAGCTGATGCCGGAGCGGAGGCTTCTTTACTTCCCGACATATTTAAGGCGACAAGGCCGAGCCCGGTGCCTAAAACAGCCGCAACGGCAATTGTCGTGACCGCTTTTTTAACTGGAGAAGACGGCTGCTTTTTTTTCGGAAAATGAGGGCCTGTTTTTTTCTTCTGGTATGGCGGAACGACTTTCGGGTCATCTTCAAATACCTCAGAATTCTTCTCATGATCCCAATTGAAATCTTCTTCTTTCGGATCTTCATGGGAAGCGGCGGTCTCCTGCTCCGCCTTTTTTGTTTCCTCCCAATTTGAAAATGTGACGGTTTTCTCCCCGCCTTCTTTCACATCTTCTTGTCCATACATCGTTTCTTCTTGTCCGTTAATGGTTACTTTAAGGGCATTGTTTTTTGCTTTGCTGTGCTTTTTGCTCTTCCTTTTTTTCAACGTCTCTTCCCCCTTGCATTCGTCTTGGCCGTACCTTGAACTGATCATGGTTCACACTTTAGCATAGGCGAAAAAAAAAAGAACAAGACTTTTGTCGTCTTGTCCAAAAAACGTTCGCCAAATTTTTCAAGCCCCTCCTGAAGCGAGCTTGATGTAAAACGAAAACAGCTCTTCACCGTATAAATAACTCAAAGCGCTCCCGGCTGAGATGGCCGGCGCAAACGGAAATGGCTGCTTTTTACCAAGCCTGCCCCGGGCTGCGGCGCACATACCGTATACGGCTCCGATCATAACGGAAAGAAAGAATGCAATGAGCACGAGCTTCACGCCGAGCGTCAGGCCGATCACCCCAAACAGTTTCACATCACCTGCGCCGATGCCTCCTTTACTGACAAACATGATAAAAACAAGCAGAAAAAATCCGCAAACGGCTCCGGCAAACCCTGCATACCATGAATCCAGCGGAGAAAACATACGGCCGGCGATGAAAAGCGGAAGAAAAAACAGCAGAACCTTGTCAGGAATCAGCATATATTGCAGATCCGTCATAGTAACAATCATGAGCAGAGACAGAAATAACAGCGCGACTAACAGTTCTTTTGAGAAACCGAAATGAATACCTGCAGCCGTGAATAAACATGCCGTCCAGCATTCCGCCGCCGGATACATAACCGACAGCTTCGCACGGCAGTTTCTGCATCTGCCTCTTTGCAGAATATAGGAAACGACGGGCACAAGCTCCCCCCAGGAGAGCGGCAAGCGGCAAAACGAACAGGCTGAACGCGTCGAAATAACCGAGATTCGCAGCGGGATACGGCACGCTGCTGTATAAAAAAAAGAACCGAAAATCAAGCCGAGAAAAAACAGAATCAAAAGCACTAGAGACCACACCTTTACTATCAATCTGGCTCAGATTATAGCAAAGAAAAACACCATGACTGAAATGGCTGAAAATATATTTTCAGCATAAAAACACCCGGCAAAACCGGAAAAGGGTCTGCCGGGCATCCGAGGGGCTGTCAGATAAGCCGCTTTCTCATTTCTGAAATAAAATATAAGGAGCCGGTAATGATGATGACATCATCCGCCCCGTCTTTTTGTTCTATCCATTCTTTCACACTGTCCGGGTTCTCATCGAAGCTCTTATCCGTTAAACTGCTTGCATTGTAAAGGGCTTCGGCGCTTGAAGCACGCGGAAAGTCAAATGATACAAAGTGAATAGAGTCCGCTTCGGTTTCAAGCTTTTTAATCATTTCCTGATACGGTTTGTCTTTTAATGCGCTGAATACGACATGGACGTTTTTATCGGCAAAGCGCTGCCTGATCGTTTCTGTCAGTGTGTCAACGCCTTCTTCGTTATGTGCGCCGTCCGCAAACACTAAAGGGCGGCTTTGAAGACGTTCAAACCGGCCCGGCCAGGAAGCTTTTTTCAGACCGTTTCGCATCGCTTCTTCAGAAATGGCTGCGGCTCCCAGACGATTCATCCATTCAGCGGCCAATATCGCCAATGCTGCATTGTGCCTTTGGTGAATGCCGATCAGCGACGTTTGAATGTCTTCATAGCATTTCGTTTCCGTTTCCAGCGAAAAGCTTTCACCGGACGGAAGCGCCGCTTCATTAGACAGTCTGCACGTTTTATATAGTGACTGATACGGAGCCTGCTTTTTTTCGGCTTCCGCTTCAATAACGCCGAGTGCTTCCGGCTGATTGACGCCCGTAATGACCGGAATGGAATTTTTAATGATACCGGCTTTCTGCCCGGCGATCTCCTCGATGGTATTGCCTAAAATCGCCATATGGTCATGTCCGATACTTGTAATGACCGACAGAAGCGGATTCACAATATTGGTTGAATCAAATGTGCCGCCCAGTCCCGCTTCAAAAATGACAAAATCGATATCAGCCCGCTTCGCAAAATATAAAAATGCACACGCTGTAATGATTTCAAATTCTGTCACCGTCCCGGCATCGGTCTTATCAAGCTCATCGACTATCGGTTTTATGTCATTAACGAGCGTTCTCCATTCCTCATCAGAAATCGGCGTGCCGTTGACGCTGATACGCTCATTAAACGTAATAATGTAAGGCGATGTGAACGTGCCGACCGTATAACCGGCTTCTTGAAGCACGGAACGGATAAAAGCGACGGTCGATCCTTTGCCGTTTGTGCCCGCCACATGAATAGCGCGAATGTTCTTTTCCGGGTGTTCCAGTTTTTCCATCAGCTTTTCCATACGGAGAAGGCCCGGCTTAACGCCGAACTTGAGTCTGCCGTGAATCCAGCTGATCGCTTCTTTGTACGTATTAAACAATGAAATCCCCTCTTTTATACGACAAGGCGGTTTCTTAGGAAACCGCCCCGCTGTTTTATCAGCCTTTCAGCTCTGCAATCCGCTGCCGGACAGCTTCGCGTTTTGCCGTGTAGTCTTTCTCTTTTCCGCGTTCTTCTTCAATGACATGCTCAGGAGCTTTTTTAATGAATCCTTCGTTGCCGAGTTTTTTCTGAACGCGTTCGACTTCTTTTGTCAGCTTGTCGAATTCTTTTTGCAGACGGGCGATCTCTTCATCAATGTTAATCAGCCCTTCAAGCGGCAGAATGACTTCCGCTCCGGTGACGACCGCTGTCATCGCTTTGTCTGCCGCAGTGATATCCGTCCCGATTTTCAGCGTGCTCGGATTCGTAAAGCGTTCAACGTAAGAACGGTTCTTCTCAAGGCGGCCGGCAATGTCTTCCGTAGATGTTTTAATGTAAAGCTCAACCTGCTTGCTCATCGGCGTGTTGACTTCGCTCCGGATATTGCGGACAGAACGGATTAATTCGACGAGCAGTTTCATATCCGCCGCTGCCTCTTTATCCGTATGTTCCGGCACCGGAACCGGCCAAGAGCTGATCGTGATTGACTCGCCTTCATGAGGAAGGTGCTGCCAGATTTCTTCCGTTAAGAATGGCATAAACGGGTGAAGAAGACGCATCGTCTGGTCAAGCACGTATGCCAGAACAGAACGGGTTGTTTTCTTCGCCGCTTCATCTTCCCCGTACAGCGGAAGCTTCGCCATTTCGATATACCAGTCGCACACATCGTCCCAGATAAAGTTGTACAGGTGGCGTCCGACTTCACCGAATTCATAACGATCCGCAAGCTGTGTTACGTCTTCTATCGTTTCATTCAGTCTTGTGAGGATCCACTTATCAGCAACTGATTTTTCACCGGACAGATCAAGCTCGTCATACGTCATGCCGTCCATGTTCATTAATGCAAAACGGGAGGCGTTCCAAATTTTATTTGCGAAGTTCCATGTGGATTCCACTTTTTCATAGCTGAAACGGAGATCCTGTCCCGGTGAACTTCCGGTTGCCAGGAAATAGCGCAGGGAATCCGCTCCGTACTTGTCGATGACATCCATCGGGTCCACGCCGTTCCCAAGGGATTTACTCATTTTTCTGCCCTGCTCGTCACGGATTAAGCCGTGAATCAGCACGTCTTTGAACGGACGCTCGCCGGTAAACTCAAGACCTTGGAAAATCATCCGGGATACCCAGAAGAAGATGATGTCATACCCTGTCACAAGAACATCGGTTGAGTAATACCGCTTAAAGTCTTCAGCGTTTTCATCAGGCCAGCCCATTGTAGAAAACGGCCAAAGCGCGGAGCTGAACCATGTATCAAGCACGTCTGAATCCTGTTCCCAATTTTCACTGTCCTCAGGCGCCTCAAGGCCGACGTACACTTCTTTTGTTTCTTTATGATACCAAGCCGGGATGCGGTGGCCCCACCACAGCTGACGGGAAATACACCAATCACGGATATTTCCCATCCAGTGCAGGTACGTTTTCTCGAACCGGTCAGGAACGAAGTGAACTTTCTCTTCTTTTGACTGAAGGTCAACCGCAGCATCGGCCAGCGGCTGCATTTTGACAAACCATTGTGTGGACAGGTACGGCTCAACAACGGCGCCGCTTCTTTCACTGTGGCCGACAGAATGCATATGGTCTTCGATTTTAAAGAGAACACCGGATTCCTGAAGATCTTTGACGAGTTTTTTGCGGCATTCAAACCGGTCCATGCCGTTATATTGCAGCGCTTTTTCATTCATTGTTCCGTCTTCATTCATGACGAGAATCCGCTCTAAATTGTGGCGGTTTCCGAGTTCAAAGTCATTCGGGTCATGGGCAGGCGTGATTTTAACAGCGCCTGATCCGAATTCCATATCAACATAATCATCGCCGACGATCGGAATTTCGCGGTTTGTAATCGGCAGAATCACCGTTTTGCCGATTAAGTGCTTGTAGCGCTCATCTTCAGGATGAACCGCGACAGCCGTGTCGCCAAGCATCGTTTCCGGACGGGTGGTCGCGATTTCAATTGAGCCTGAACCGTCTGCTAACGGGTAGCGCAAATGATAAAACGCGCCCTGTACGTCTTTGTAAATCACTTCAATATCGGATAAAGCCGTTTTTGTGGCAGGGTCCCAGTTGATGATATATTCGCCTCTGTAAATCAAGCCTTTCTCGTACAGCTTGACGAATACTTCACGCACGGCTTTGTTCAGCCCTTCATCAAGAGTAAAACGTTCGCGTGAATAATCGAGTCCGAGTCCCATCTTGGCCCATTGGCTGCGGATGAAATCAGCATACTCTTCTTTCCACTTCCACGTTTCTTCTAAAAACTTTTCACGGCCGAGGTCATAACGGCTTGTGCCCTGTTCGCGGAGTTTCGCTTCGACTTTTGCCTGAGTGGCGATGCCGGCGTGATCCATGCCCGGAAGCCAGAGCACGTCATAGCCCTGCATGCGTTTCATACGCGTAACGATATCTTGCAGCGTCGTATCCCACGCATGTCCGAGGTGCAGCCTGCCCGTCACGTTCGGCGGCGGAATGACGACAGAATACGGCTGTTTCGTTTGATCGCTGCCCGCTTCAAAATATTTTCCTTTCAGCCAAAAATCATAGCGGCCTTTTTCAATCGCAGACGGATCATATTTTGTCGGCATTGTTTGTTCGTTTGTATCCATGATAACCCTCCAGCATGTTTAGAAATGGCTGAGCAACTAAAAAAGAGCCTTCATCCTGATAAAGGACGAAAAGCTCTTTCGCGGTACCACCTTTTTTCATGAACAGATTTGTTCATGCACTTAAACGGATAACGGGTGCGGCCCGAATTTCTCTACTGTATGTTCAAGAAATTATGCTCCCGGGCGACCTTCCAATGAGACGGCATAAGAAGCCTTTCAGCACAGTAGCTTCTCTCTCTTCATGCGTCTTTCTTGTACTCTTCCCGTTCAAAGCAGGTGTATTTATATCAGCTCATGATCTTATTTATTATGTTCTTTATTATAGTAAAAGTGTTTTTGATTCGTCAATCATCTTTTCCAAAAACCGCTGCCGTCATACATAAATGGGCATGCACCCCGCCCTTTCCCTTACATACGATACATAGAAAGGCGAATGTGAGGAGGAATTGCCCGTGAGAAAAAAATTCAATTCTTATTCGCTCCCCCAGTGGGCCAGACAGGTCCGCCTTGTATCCGTGCAAGTCATTATCCCGATTACGATCTTTCAGGGGATCAGGACGATTTTCTTTCCGACGACTTTTGATGTCCTGCTGCTTGCCATCCTGCTGTTTTTAGCGTGCGCCCTGCATTTGGAATGGATATAAAAAAACGAGTCCCGTTATGAAGAGGACTCGTTTTCCGCTTTTATTTTTTTCTCCCGCTCAATCTGATGAACCTTCATGAGAAAAGGCTCAACATTTTTCATCTGCCAAAACGCTCTTAATAATTGCGTGCACTCTTCTTTTTCAGAGCCCCTTTGGCCGGTCTGATACCGTTTCAGCACTTTGTACATGGCGGACGGATAAGCCATATAGCTGAGAAACAGGCTGATTTCCGCTTCACGGAGCGGGAATAATTTGTGATACGTATAAAACCAGTCCAGACACTCCGGGCATGCTTTCGGATAGCTTCTGAACATTCTGGAGTAAAAGCCGAGCAGGTCGTTTTGCGGAGGGCCCAGCGCAGCTTTCTCGAAATTCGTGAAAAAGCCCGATCCCGCATCATTATACAGAAAGTGGCGGCTCGATAAGCTGCCGTGGTTGATCACCGCTCTCGTCTTGTCATGGTCCTTTGCCGCCTCAAACCATTCTTCCAGACGTTCCAGAGCAAAATTGACGGCGGAAACCGTTTCTGTAAGATACGTAACAGCCTGCAGTTCAAAAGGTGAAAGGTACCACTCTTTTTCCGCCCGGTCGGCGAATTGTTCATAGACAAGCTTATCATTTTCCCAATCTCTTTTCGTTGCTTCATAAAAGCCGCTGATATCTTCAGTCCGGATTTGGATGTCCCGCACAGTCGCGGAATGGAGCTTCGCGACCTCTTTAAAAAGGTAAACATGTTTTTGATCCCGTTCCTCTTCCTGATCGTACTGAAGCCAAGGCATTAAATAATAAGAATTCTCCGTCTGTCTTCCCGCAAAAAAATCGCCGGCATACGTGCGGCAGATCGGCACAAATGATCGGTAGCCCTTCTCCTCAATCTCAATCATAAGATCCGTAAATTCACTGCTGCGGGCCGGCTTGAGCTGTTTCAAAGCAAAAATGCCGTAGTTTGAGTAGACCTTCCAAACATGCGGGCTGACAGGCTCAATATACTCTGCCGCCAGCCCGTATTCCTGAAGCACTGATTGGACTGCTTCCATTCCATTCACCACATTTTTACGGCCTCTTTGTGCTTACGCATGGCTGTTATTATATTCAGGTATATACAGAAGCTGACCTTCTTCAAGCTCGTCATCAAACGATAAAGCATTCGTTCTGATGAGCTGCTGGGATGTTATGTCATATCGTTCACACACCCGGTCGATAGTATCTTGCTGCTGTACGATACAAATTTTCATTCTTGAAAACTTTTCTTCTTCCCTTGTAAATAATTTTGTCAAGTAATGAGAGTTGTCATTTTCCTTCTGCTCGGTTCCCGGTGCCGCTTCTTCATTCTTTCTTTCAGACTTAAGCGGCTCAGGCGGTTCAGCTTGCGCCGGCTCCTCAGGCTGCAGTTTGGAAAACTGAAATGACAAATCGAGAGGCTTCCCGGTTTCCTCCTCCGGCTGCGCCATCTTCCTTACCTCAATTTCAAACCCTTCTTCATCATGAGCCTCTTCTTCAAGCAGCTTAGGAGCGCTGTAAAACTCCTCTTCCTGCTGTTCCGGAACGAACTCGCGATAAACGGGCGCCTGCTCTTCTTGAAAAACCGCAGGCTCATCTTCGTCTTCTGCCGCCTCATGATCGCTCTGACGGAGAAGCGGCTCGGCCTCTGGCTGCTCTTCTTTTTGAAGGAAGGGCTGTTCCGCAATTTTTGGTTTTTCTGCATGCGGAGTCAGAGTGAACGCAGGGAAAACCGGCTCGTTATCATCTTTTGGCTCTTCCTGCACTTCTGCTGAATCATCCTCAAATACAGGTTCATTCCTCACAGCCGACATGATTGCAGGCTCCTCAGCTTCTTCCGGCTCTTCTTCGTGTTGAAAGGAAACGGGAGGAGGAGGCTCAGTAAAGGAAACAGGTTTCGGCACCTCTTCCTGCTCCCTCAGAATCGGGGCAGTCTCATGCTCTTCTTCTTCCCGCTCCCTCAGAATCGGGGCAGTCTCATGCTCTTCTTCTTCCCGCTCCCTCAGAATCGGGGCTGCTTCCTGCTCTTCTTCTTCCCGCTCCCTCAGAATCGGGGCAGTCTCCGGCTCTTCTTCTTCCCGCTCCCTCAGAATCGGGGCAGCTTCCTGCGCTTCTTCTTCCCGCTCCCTCAGAATCGGGGCAGTTTCTTGCTCTTCTTCTTCCTGCTCCCTCAGAATAGGGGCAGTCTCCGGCTCTTCTTCTTCCTGCTCCCTCAGAATAGGGGCAGTCTCCGGCTCTTCTTCTTCCCGCTCCCTCAGAATAGGGGCAGTCTCCGGCTCTTCTTCCCGTTCCCTCAGAATCGGAGCAGTCTCCAGCTCTTCTTCCTCCTGCCTGAGTAAAGGCGGAGTTTCTTCCTCGTTCTTCTCGGTTTCTTGTGCTGCTTCTTCTGATACAGTCAAAGGTATTTCAGGCTCATGGCGTATCATTAATTCTGGTTCGTTTTCGTCCTCAGAATAATGTCCGGCAAGATTGATCATTTCTTCTCTGGCAAATTCAGGCGCCACGTACAAAGGGATCTCCGGCTCTTTTGGCTCGGATTCCTCAAGCAGCCCTTCAATTGCCAAATCAGCTTGAATGGTTAAGATCCTTGAATCCGTCAGCTGATAATCAAAGGCATCAATAAATACGAAAACATCATTGAGGTGGCTCACTTTATTTTTCGGAATCGTGATGTCCACCGGGAAACAATGAATGAGCTCGGCCGTGCCATCCTCCCTCGCCCTCACTTCCTCTACATGCCTCAGCTCCCTATCAAGCTCTTCAAAATGACTGCTGTGATCTATGTTGTACTCGCCAGTAAGTTCTAATGATCCTTTAATTGAGACATAATCATTTACTTCCTGCACCCTGATGTCAGGGTCTAATGAAATCGAAAGTAATTCAGAAACTTCCTGTCCTTTTTGGAAACAGATTGATTCTTCAACAGAAAATTGCAATCGGTGATTATGCGGCAAGTTCATATCCTCCTTTCATCTAATCCATACAATTAGATGTCACTAAAGGTGTATGCCGCAATCCGGAAAAATATGATAATGGAGGCATTGAAAAAAGCCGATACAAGTCTTGCTTGCATCGGCTTTTCGGTATCAGCGGCTGATCGCCTGGAACACTTTCTCAGCGGCTTCAATGGTTTTTTCAATATCCTCCATTGTATGCGCAGTGGAGAGAAACAATCCTTCAAATTGAGACGGCGGCAGAAATACGCCTGCGTCGGCCATCCCTTTATAATATTTGGCGAACAGCTTTAAATCAGAAGATTTGGCTGTTTCATAGTTAATGACAGGCTCATTTGTGAAAAAGAAGCCGATCATGGAACCCGCCCGGTTAAACGTGTGCGGAATGCCATGTGCTGCAGCTGCTTTTGAAATGCCTTCTTCAAGCATATCGCCTTTTTTCACAAATTCTTGGTAAGATTCAGGTGTGAGCTGCTGTAGCGTCTCAAGTCCCGCTGTCATGGCAAGCGGATTTCCTGACAATGTTCCCGCCTGGTAGATCGGACCGCTCGGCGCGATTCGTTCCATAATGTCAGCTTTTCCGCCATACGCACCGACAGGAAGACCGCCGCCGATGACTTTGCCGAGACACGTTAAGTCAGGCGTCACGCCGAAATACCCTTGCGCACAGTTATAATCCACGCGAAAACCGGTCATGACCTCATCAAAAATGAGCAGCGCGCCATACTGTTCCGTAATGTCGCGAAGTCCTTGTAAAAAGCCTTCCTGCGGCGGAACAACGCCCATATTGCCTGCTACCGGTTCAACAATGACCCCGGCAATATCTTCACCGTACTCCCGGAATGCGAGTGCAACGCTTTCCAAGTCGTTGTATGGAACGGTAATCGTATTCATTGCTATTCCTTCCGGCACGCCCGGGCTGTCCGGAAGGCCGAGTGTCGCCACTCCGGATCCCGCTTTGATCAGCAGCGAATCGCCATGGCCGTGGTAACAGCCTTCGAATTTCAAAATTTTGTTGCGGCCGGTATATCCTCTTGCCAGACGCAGGGCGCTCATTGTCGCCTCTGTGCCGGAGCTGACCATCCGCACGATTTCAACAGACGGCACACGGTCAATGACCAATTTGGCCAGTTCGTTTTCCACCTCAGTAGATGCCCCGAAACTTGTCCCGTTCTCGGCTACTTTTTTCAGGCTTTCAACGACCCGGTCATTTGTGTGGCCCAAAATGAGCGGCCCCCAGCTCAGGACGTAGTCGATATATTCATTGCCGTCAATATCAAAAATTTTCGATCCTTTTCCGCGCTGCATAAAGATCGGGTCCATATCAACTGATTTAAACGCGCGCACCGGGCTGTTCACTCCGCCCGGCATCAGTTTCTGCGCTTCTTTAAAAGCGGCTTTTGATTTTTCATAGCTTCTCATCTGCCTCAGCTCCCGTCAAATGAAATCGTTACTCAGCAAGCCATTTTGCTGCGTCTTTTGCATGATACGTCATAATCAGATCGGCTCCTGCACGTTTCATGCTCGTTAAAATTTCCAGCACCATTTCTTTTTCTTTAATCCAGCCGTTTTGGGCTGCCGCTTTCACCATGGAATACTCCCCGCTCACATTATATGCGACCAGCGGCAGGTGATGGCGGTTTTTCACATCACGCATAATATCTAAGTATGACATAGACGGTTTGACGATTAAAAAGTCAGCGCCTTCTGCCGCGTCTGATTCAGCCTCACGGAGCGCTTCCAAGCGGTTGGCCGGATCCATCTGATATGTTTTTCGGTCTCCGAACTGCGGCGTGCTGTCAGCCGCGTCGCGGAACGGACCGTAAAATTCACTTGAATATTTCACGGCATAAGACATGATCGGAATATTCGTGAATCCTTCTTTGTCGAGCGCTTCTCTGATCACTGTGACAAAACCGTCCATCATATTTGAAGGAGCGATGATGTCAGCGCCTGCTTTGGCCTGGCTGACGGCTGTCTGCGCCAGCAGCTCAAGCGACTCGTCATTTAAGATTTCTCCGTCTTTCACGACGCCGCAATGGCCGTGATCCGTGTATTCACAGAGACACGTATCAGCGATTACGATCATTTCAGGATAATGCTTTTTAATTTCAGCAATCCCTTTCTGCACAATGCCGTGATCGTGAAAAGCCTGGGTTCCGCAGGCGTCTTTTTCTTCCGGCACGCCGAAAACGATGACCGACTTAATGCCGAGCGATATCAGCTCAGCCATTTCATCCTTTAACAAATCGAGTGATACATGATAAACCCCCGGCATGGAAGGAACTTCTTTTTTTCCTTCAAGTCCTTCAACGACAAATAACGGGTAAATAAAATCTGAAGGGTGAAGACGTGTTTCTTTTACTAAATCTCTCATCTCAGCGTTCACGCGCAAACGGCGGTGTCTGTTAAATGTTTGATTCATCATTATCAATCCTTTCCCGACATGCTGCACATGACGTCCAGCATGCCTTCAATCGTATAGATGTCAGGCACATGGGATGAGATCCCGTATTCCAAGAGCGCTTTCTCTGTCAAAGGGCCGATGCTGATATAGCTCGCACCGCTGTTTTCCCACGCTTTTTCTCCGTCTCCGACCGCGTGCATAAACGTATGCACCGCCGATGAGCTGGTAAACGTAATAAAATCAAAATGAGAGCGGGATGCAGCCCGTCTCAGCTCGTCCATGCCTTTTTCATCCTGAATGGTATTGTATAACACCCATTCCCTTATTTGATAGCCAAGCGGCTCAAGCTCCGCTTTTATGACATCGCGTGATAAATTGCCCTTTATCACTGAAATGGGTTCGGCAGCTGATGCGTGCCGTTTTAAAGTATCAGCCAGACATTCCGCCACATACTCGTCAGGCATCGCATCCGTCCGGGCTCCCCGCTCTTTCAGGGCGCGCGCAGTCTTTTCACCGACGGCTGCGATTTTTTTCCGTCGCGAAAGCGCAAGACCGTGCCGATCAAGATAGGAAAAAAAGAACCGGACACCGTTTACGCTTGTAAACACAAGCCATCCCGGCTCAGAAAGGTCTTCCCGGAGACTGTCCGCACATTCATCCGGGAGCGCTTCCTGAAAAGCGATCAGCGAAGCGGAAACAGCCGTTCCGCCGAGCGCCTCCACTTTTTTTCGGAACGGTGCGGCCTGTCTTTTGTTCCGGGTGACGAGCACGGTCTTTCCTTGTAAAGGAAGGTCATTTGCCATCCTGATCGAGCTCCTGTTTCACGCTGTCGATTAATGCTTTGGCTCCTTTTTCAGACATCATCGCCGCACAGCGTTTCCCGATTTCTTCCGGATCATGTCCCGCCGCTGTTTCTTTATAAATCGTCTTTCCGTCCGGAGACGCGACAAGACCGACCAATTCAACCTCATCCCGGTCATTGACGGACGCATACCCGGCTATCGGCACTTGGCAGCCGCCTTCCATCGCGTGTAAGAAAGCCCGTTCGGCTGCCACCGTGCGCTGCGTATACTCATCGGTAAATTGCGCAAACAGCTTCAAAAGCTCCTCATCCGACTCTCTGCATTCAATGGCAAGAGCGCCTTGGCCGACCGCAGGCAGACAGCGGTCCGGTTCGAGAAATTCAGATACGACATCATCTTTCCAGCCCATTCTCGAAAGTCCCGCAGCCGCTAAAATAATAGCATCGTAATCTTCCGTTTCAAGCTTTTGAAGTCTCGTATCGATATTGCCTCTGATCCACTTAATTGTAAGATCAGGGCGTTCAGCAAGAATCTGGGCGCTTCTTCTTAAACTGCTGGTGCCGATGATGCCCCCTTCTTTTATGCCGTCCAGCTTTTGATGCCCCTTTGAAATCAGCGCATCACGCGGATCCTCACGTTTCGGTATGCAGCCTATGACAAGACCCTCAGGCAAAACGGCGGGCATGTCTTTCATGCTGTGAACCGCCATATCAATCTCCTGATGCAGCAGCGCCTGTTCAATCTCTTTGACAAACAAACCTTTGCCGCCCACTTTTGACAGTGTAACATCAAGGATGCGGTCGCCTTTTGTGACAATCTCCCGGATTTCAAAGTTATAGGAAGGGTTCAATTCCTTCAGTTTGTTAATCACCCATTTTGTCTGGGTCATAGCCAGTTTGCTCCGTCTGGAACCTACCTTAATCGTTCTCATTTTCTTTCCTCCCGAATCTGTTTGGGCGCGTGCGTTAACTGAACCAATGGAATTGCGACAGGCTTCCGAGCAGGAAGTAATTAATCATCAGCACGAGAAAACATGCTGAATTCCATAACGCCGCCACTTTTCCCTGCAGTTCCTTAATCATTCTGATATATAAATAGTAGCTGTATAAAAGCAGCACAATAAACGAACCGAGCACTTTTGAATCAAACCAGTACAGCGTTTCCAGCGACACATACGCCCAGATCACGCCTAATATCAGGCTCAACAGCAGCATCGGAACCCCGATGACATTTAAAACGTAAGCCATATAATCAAGTTTTGACAAATCTTCAATTCTCAACAGCCATTTTCCCCACTTTTTCTTCTTTAATAAAGAATATTGAAACTGATAAAGAAGCGAAAAGACAAAAGAAAGGGAAAAAGCGCCGTAAGACAGAATCGCCATTGTAATATGAATGACCAAAAGCTCTGAGACCAGCTGGCCGGAAAAAGCGGCCGAATGCTGATCCGTCGGTGAAAACGTATGGATCGCAATCATCGAGAAACCGATGACATTCGTGAAAAATACGATAAAATCAACGCGCAGAATCTGCGTGACCACAAGTGAGAGCGTGACAAGCACCCACGCATAAAAGTAAAGGGCCTCTGTAATATTCAAGACCGGAAATCTGCCCGTCTGCCACATGAAATAAGAAAGATAGACGGTTTGCAGAGTCCAGACAATAGAAAGCAACCAGAAGGCCATTTTCCCAGCCTTCCGGTTGTGTTGAAGAAAATCTATAAAGTAAAAAAGGACGCTTACTGCATAAATAACAATTGTCGCTTCATTAAGTCTTGCCATTGCTGTATCAATCATACAGCCCTCACTCACTTACAAGCGGACGTAAGCCCGTTTTTGCTTCTGCCTTTTGAAACGAATGAACCGTCTGGCGGTTATCCAGGCTTTTGTCCAGCTGGCGGCCGGCCTCTTCCTCAATATCGAATATCTGCATAAACAGCTTCAGCTTTTCATCTGAATCCGCTTCAGCCGCAAGCTCTTTCGCTTTCAGAATCGGGTCGCGCAGCATTTGGTTAATGATGCTTTTCGTATGTTTGCTGAGAAGTTTTTTCTCTCTTACCGTCAGATGAGGCAGCTTGCGCTCAATGCTCTGCATCGTATCGGACTGGATGGACAGCGCCTTTTCACGCAGCGCCGAAATGACCGGCACGACGCCGAGCGTATTAAGCCACTGCTTAAACTCAACAATTGCCGCTTCAATAAACAGCTCGACTTTTTCAGCGGTTTCACGGCGTTCTTGTAAGTTAGCTTCAACGATTCCTTCAAGGTCATCAATATCGTACAGAAAAACACCTTCAAGATCGTTAAGCGCCGGATCGAGGTCTCGCGGCACAGCGATATCCACCATAAATAACGGACGGCCTTTCCGCTGTCTGCCCGCTCTCTCCATCATTTCTTTGGACACGACGAAATCACTTGCGCCTGTCGAACTGATTAAAATATCAGCTTCAGCAAGTGCATGTTCAAGCTGGTTTAAGCTGCGCGCTTCTCCGGAGAAACGGTCAGCAAGCGCTTTTGCCTTCAAAAACGTTCTGTTGATGACCGTTACTTTGCCGATGCCCTGACCGTGCAGGTTTTCTGCGGCGAGCTCGCCCATTTTTCCCGCACCGAGAATCAAAATGTGCTTATTTGACAATGAGCCGAAGATTTTTTTCGCGAGTTCAACGGCGGCGTAACTGACGGAAACGGCATTGGCGCCGATATCGGTTTCGGCATGCGTGCGTTTGCCGACGGTCACCGCCTGTTTAAACAGCTCATTGAAAATGGTGCCGATCGTCTTTTCTGCCTGCGCCGTTTTAAAGCTCGAGCGGACCTGGCCGAGTATTTGCGTTTCTCCGATGACCATGGAATCCAAGCCGCACGCCACACGGAATAAATGCTCGATCGCCGCGTCGCTCTCATAAAATTTCAGAAACGGAGACAGCTCTTCTTTCGGCAGCGAGAACCATTCGGATAAAAATGTTTTTATATAATAACGGCCGGTATGGAGCTGGTCGACCACCGCATATATTTCGGTGCGGTTGCAGGTTGACACGATAATGTTTTCAAGAACGCTTTTTTCTTCTTTTAAACGGAGCATCGCTTCTGCAAGCTCATCCGGCTGAAAACTTATTTTTTCGCGTATTTCAATAGGGGCGGATTTATAATCTACTCCCACAACAAGAATATGCATCGCTTTCATGCACCCCCGTACATCGCAATTTATTTATAATCATTCTAACATAGAATTTATTATTTATAATAATTATAACATAGTTTCTTCGGGAAAATGTGAACAGATTTCAAAAATGTTATGCTATAGTATAAAAAGCTCGTTTCCACTTAATCATCATACTAAAAATCCTTTACTGCGGGTAGGTGACAGGATGAAAAAAACATCAATTTTATTACCGGGACTTCTGCTTGCCGCTTCATTATTCGCATGGCTTCAGAGCGGACAGGTTCACCTGTTTGCGAATCAGGGGGAATGGCCGGTGCTCCTTATGCTCTTGGGCGCCGTGCTCTTGTATCAGGGCAAAAAGGAAGCGGCCGGGCCTCACGTCCTGATCGGCTTGCTTCTTTTCGGCATAGGTTTACACTTTTTCGCCAAACCTGAGCTCTCATGGTGGCCGGGAGATTTTGAAATGATTCTCTTCGTCTTCGGATTCTCCTTATTTGCGGCAGCCAGAAAAGAATATGTATACGAAGCGGCTGCCATGATTGGTTTTTCCCTCTTTTTATACTTCTTTAAACAAATTACGGCGTGGCTGGAGTCCGTCCATATTCCGACGGAACACTTCAAAACATACTGGCCGTATGTTTTCATCGGAATCAGCCTTTTATTATTGTTTATCAAGCGGAACAAAACTATACGATAAAACCCAAAACGCACTGCGTTTTGGGTTTTTCATTATCGGCTGATCATTTTTTTAATGGCTCCCCATGCTTCATCTTTGCCTTTTTTCGTTTCAGAGGAAAATAAAATCAGCTCATCTTCAGGATCCATATCAAGCGTCTGTTTGACAACCTTTAAGTGCTTGTCCCATTTTCCTTTTGGAATCTTATCCGCTTTTGTCGCGATAACGATGACGGGAATGCCGTAATACTTCAGGAATTCATACATGTTCACGTCTTCAGCAGACGGCGCGTGCCTGAGGTCGACAATCTGCACGCAGGCTTTCAGCTCTTCGCGGGTCGTCATATAGGTTTCAATCATTCTCCCCCATGCTTCCCGCTCGCTTTTGGAAACTTTCGCAAATCCGTACCCGGGAACGTCGACAAAATGCAATTCATCATTGATGATGTAAAAGTTTAAGGTCTGTGTTTTCCCCGGTTTTGATGACGTTCTGGCCAAGTTTTTCCGATTGATTAATGAATTGATAAAAGATGACTTTCCTACATTTGATCTTCCCGCCAGCGCGATTTCCGGAAGCCCCCCATCAGGGTACTGTTCGGGTTTGACCGCGCTGATCACGATTTCTGACTTTGTGACTTTCATTTCTTCTCTCCTACTAAGGCATGTTCCAAAACGTCATCCAGGTGAGAAACGAATATAAACTTCAGTCCTTCTCTGACGCTTTCTGGAATATCCTCTATATCTTTTTCGTTATCTTTAGGCGCAATAATAGTAGTCAGGCCCGCTCTGTGCGCGCCGAGCGCCTTTTCTTTCAGTCCGCCGATCGGAAGCACGCGGCCCCGCAGCGTGATTTCTCCCGTCATACCGACTTCGCGTTTTACCGCACGGTCCGTTAATGCTGAAACGAGCGCCGTGGCCATCGTAATTCCGGCAGAAGGGCCGTCTTTCGGCACCGCTCCTTCAGGGACATGGATATGAATGTCATACTTCTCATGGAATTTCGGGTCGATTCCGAACTGTTCCGCTTTCGAGCGGACATAACTGAAAGCGGCCTGCGCTGATTCCCGCATGACATCTCCAAGCTTCCCGGTCAGAATCAGCTTTCCTTTTCCCGGTGACAATGACACTTCGATTGACAGCGTATCTCCGCCGACCGTCGTATACGCGAGCCCCGTGACAACCCCGATTTGATCTTCGGTTTCCGCCTGTCCGTATCTGAATATCCGTTTTCCGAGATAGTCGGCCAGATTTTTCTCTGTAACGGTAATGCGTTTTCTCTCCTCAGACACAATGGCTTTCGCAGCCTTTCGGCAAATGGCGGCAATCTGGCGTTCAAGCGTTCTCACGCCGGCTTCCCTCGTATAGTAGCGGATGATGTCCGTAATCGCCTGGTCCCGAATCTGCAGGTTGCTCTTTGTGAGCCCGTGCTCTTTGATTTGTTTCGGAAGCAGGTGGTCCTTCACGATTTCCAGCTTTTCGTTTTCAGTGTAGCCTGACAGGCTGATAATCTCCATTCTGTCTCTGAGAGGTCCCGGTATGGAAGCAAGGTTATTCGCAGTCGCGATAAACAGCACTTTCGATAAATCGAACGTCTCTTCAATATAGTGGTCGCTGAATGTGCTGTTTTGTTCCGGATCCAGCACCTCAAGCATCGCCGAAGACGGATCGCCTCTGAAATCAGACGACATTTTGTCGATCTCATCCAGGAGAAAGACGGGATTTTGTTTACCGGCTTTTTTCATCCCCTGTATAATACGGCCCGGCATCGCTCCGACGTATGTACGCCGGTGCCCGCGGATTTCAGACTCATCGCGCACTCCGCCCAGTGAAATTCTCACAAAACGGCGCCCCATGCTCGTACTGATTGATTTTGCAAGAGATGTTTTACCGACTCCCGGAGGTCCGGCCAGACAAAGAATCGGCCCTTTCAGCGTTTTCGTCAGCTGTTTCACGGCCAAATACTCCAAAATCCGCTCTTTCACTTTCTCTAAGCCGTGATGCTCTTTATCTAAGATTTCCCCGGCTTTTTTAATGTCAAGTTTATCTTCTGTTTCATCCGACCACGGAAGGGCGATGAGCCAGTCAATATAGTTGCGGATAACAGAGCTTTCCGCTGAGCTTGACGGCACTTTTTCGTAACGGCTTAATTCCTTAAGCGCCGTTTCTTTGACACGCTCAGGCATGCCTGCTTCTTCTATCTTTTCCGTGAGCGACTGAACTTCGCCGGTTTTTCCTTCTTTGTCGCCAAGCTCCTTCTGAATGGCTTTCATCTGTTCACGCAAGTAGTATTCCTTTTGAGTGCGTTCCATCGAACGTTTGACGCGCTGACCGATTTTTTTCTCAATCTCCAGCACTTCTTTTTCATTATGAATGGAACGAATGACCTTATTCAGACGTTCTTTAATATCCGCCGTTTCTAAAATGTCCTGCTTGTCCTTTAATTTCAGCGGGAGATGAGAAGCGACGATATCCGCCATTCTGCCGGGCTCTTCAATATCAGTCACAGCCGCATACGTTTCTGCGGAGATTTTTTTAGAAATTTTTATGTACTGGTCAAAATGGTCCAGCAGCGTCCGCATAAGCGCTTCGTCTTCCACGTCTTTTGAATCATCCTCATGCATCAGCTGTATATCGACCGAAGTATAATCTTCGAGCTCGGTGTATTCAAGGATCTGCGCCCGCTGAATTCCTTCTACAAGCACTCTGATCGTACCGTTGGGCAGCTTCAGCATCTGTTTAATTTTTGTATAAGTGCCGACGGCGAAAATATCCTCTTCACCCGGTTCGTCTATCGAAATATCCTGCTGAGTGGCTAAAAAAATCATATGATCATGCATCATTGCCTGTTCAAGAGCCTGAACCGACTTGTCACGGCCTACATCTAAATGTAAAACCATTGTCGGGTATACCAATAAGCCTCTTAAAGGGAGGAGCGGGATGCTGCGTTTTGTATCTTCTGCCATGTGACTGACACCTCCGTGACTTTAGTATGAACCATTATAATACAACTTTTTCATCGTTGTACAATTCCGGGATCGGGCAAAATCGGCTTATCCGCCTGCCCTGTATATAAAACAGTCTCTTCGTAGTATACCCTTTCTTTCTGTTCTGAAAAAGGAAAAGATGTCCTCCATAAAAAAACCCCATTATAAAAATGGGGTTTATACGGATTCTTTATTCATTTGGATATCAAACGGTTTTTGTTCTGAAGGAGGGTCAACCAATATGACGTCCAGCACTTCCTGGAACGTTTTTACCGCTTTAATGGTGATTCCGTCTATTCGTTTCAAAATGGACTGCTGATTTTCATATGGGATAATGACCGTTTTTGCTCCGGCCTGTTTTGCGGCTTTAATTTTCGGAATGACGCCGCCGATCGGTTTGACAAGCCCCGTCAGGCTGATTTCTCCCGTCATCGCCACCGTATGGTCGATCGGGATGCGGTGAATCGCGGAAAAAATCCCCGCGGCCATCGCGATACCTGCTGAAGGTCCGTCAATCGGGCCTCCGCCCGGAAAATTGACGTGAATGTCATAGTCTGAAGGTTTGATGCCCATTGTGCGCAGAACCGTCAGAACATTTTCCACAGATCCCTTCGCCATGCTTTTGCGGCGGATCGACTTCGATTGGCTGCCGATGCTTTCTTCCTCTGCAATTCCCGTGATATTCAGGCTTCCTTTGTCCTGCGCAGGTGTGACATTCACTTCGATTTCCAGCAATGCGCCGCTGTTCGGCCCGTAGACAGCAAGTCCGTTCACGATGCCGACTTGCGGTTCATCGGCGATTTTCTGCTCATTTTTAGGCGTAAGCTGACTGGAATGAACAACCCATTCTATATCTTCTGTCGTAATTTCCTGTCTGTCCTCAGTCACCGCCATGCCGGCGGCGATCTGGATCATATTGACGGCTTCACGTCCGTTTCTCGTATATGTGGTCAGCACACTGAGAGCTTCGTCAGAAATCTCTTTCTGAATTTTGTCGGCTGCTTTTTTCGCAACGATTTTAAGTTCATCCTTTTCCAGCTCGCGGAAAAATACTTCAAGACAGCGCGAACGGATGGCCGGCGGAATTTCATTCGGCATTCTCGTTGTCGCTCCGATCAAACGGAAATCTGCCGGAAGCCCATTTTGAAAAATATCATGAATGTGATTCGGTATTTGCGTATTTTCTTCACTGTAATACGCACTGTCTAAAAATACTTTTCGATCTTCAAGCACCTTCAGCATTTTATTCATCTGAATCGGGTGAAGCTCGCCGATTTCATCAATAAACAATACCCCGCCGTGAGCATGGGTCACAGCCCCCTGTTTCGGCTGCGGAATGCCTGCTTGGCCCATCGCACCCGCTCCCTGATAAATGGGATCATGCACTGAACCGATAAGCGGATCGGCAATCCCCCGTTCATCAAACCGCGCGGTCGTCGCATCAAGTTCAACAAAAACAGCCTGCTTTTGAAACGGTGACTGTTTATGTTTTTTCGCTTCTTCCAATACCAGCCGCGCCGCAGCCGTTTTACCGACTCCCGGAGGACCGTAAATAATGACGTGCTGCGGGTTCGGTCCGCAAAGCGCTGCTTTTAACGCTTTAATTCCGTCTTCCTGGCCGACAATGTCCTGAAAGCTTTTCGGCCGCACCTTTTCTGATAAAGGTTCTGATAAACTGATGGCGCGCATTTTGCGCAGCTGTTCCATTTCTTTTTTTGATTCTTTATCTATCGTCACTTTTTGTGTACGCTGGTTTTTGAGCAGATTCCAAAAATATAATCCGATGACTATTCCGAAAAACAGCTGTACAAATAATGCGATCCCTGTCCAACTCATGCTGGTCCCTCCTGAAAAAACGATTTATGTATCCAATTCATTCCTCTGTCCGCTAGTATCTCCCAGCAAAGCCCGGAATAAACATTTTCAGAAGGGTCAGGACAAGAAAAAAAACCTCCTGATCAATTCGGGTCAGGAGGTTTTGTCATGTTATGCTGATGTTTTATCTTGGCCGACAACTGTGCCGTCTTTTAATACAAGACGCGGTGCTTCACCGTCTGCGACTGTCGCTCCGGTAATGACACATTTTTCAATATCATCGCGGGACGGCAGATCAAACATGACGTCAAGCATGATGCCTTCAATGATAGAACGCAGGCCGCGTGCGCCTGTTTTACGCTCGATCGCTTTTTTCGCAATTTCAGATAATGCCTCGTCTTCAAATTCAAGCTCGACATCATCAAGTTCTAACATTTTCTTGTATTGTTTGACGAGTGCGTTTTTCGGTTTAGTCAGAATTTCAACCAGTGCCGTTTCGTCAAGCTGCTCAAGGCTTGCAATGACAGGAAGACGGCCGATGAATTCAGGAATCAGACCGAAACGGAGCAAGTCTTCCGGAAGAACTTTAGAAAGCAGTTCTTCTTTTTCCAGATCTGCCGCTTTATTATCAGAGCCGAAGCCGATGACTTTTTGTCCGAGACGGCGTTTGATGATTTGTTCGATGCCGTCAAATGCACCGCCGCAAATGAACAGAATGTTCGTCGTATCGATCTGGATGAATTCCTGATGAGGATGTTTGCGTCCTCCTTGAGGCGGCACGCTTGCAACCGTTCCTTCAAGAATTTTCAGCAGCGCCTGCTGAACGCCTTCGCCTGATACGTCGCGTGTAATGGACGGGTTTTCAGATTTTCGCGCTACTTTATCGATTTCATCGATATAAATAATGCCTTTTTCTGCTTTTTCCACATCATAGTCTGCTGCCTGAATCAGCTTGAGGAGGATGTTTTCTACGTCCTCACCGACATATCCGGCTTCAGTCAGAGATGTAGCGTCCGCGATCGCAAACGGCACATTCAGAATACGCGCAAGCGTCTGGGCAAGAAGTGTTTTCCCGCTTCCAGTCGGCCCGATTAAAGAAATATTACTTTTAGAAAGCTCGACATCATCCACTTTACTGTTGGAATTGATGCGTTTGTAATGGTTGTATACCGCAACCGCAAGTGATTTCTTCGCCTGATCCTGTCCGATGACATATTCATTCAGAATCTCACGGATTTCCTGCGGCTTCGGAACGTCTTTAAATTCGACTTCTTCTTCTGTACCAAGCTCTTCCTCTACGATTTCTGTACAGAGCTCGATACATTCGTCGCATATATATACACCCGGTCCTGCAACCAGCTTACGAACCTGATCTTGCGTTTTTCCGCAGAACGAGCATTTCAATTGTCCTTTTTCCTCGTTGAATTTAAACATTCTTTCACCCCTTAATCTTGTCTCACTTTTTCTTTTACCTGAAGGGCAAAAGAAAACGGTTCTTGCTACGATCGAGTATGTATTGCATTTTACCATACTTTCCAGTAAGACGGTAACAATGTGTTTCGCACTTGCACATTCTATATGTATGACGAAAAACAGCCCGGCAATGACTATCTTGCCCCAAGAAAAAGAGTTATATCATAATTGTACAAAACAAGGCACGAATTAATCGCGCCCTGTTTTATTATGTCTATTATTATGAACCATATTAACGGTTTTCTACAAGAAAATCAATTGCTTTTCGAACTTTTAAATCTTCTTTCATCGCGTCAGTTGAACCGATTGCCTGCTTGATGTTTTCAACCGGCATGTTGTAAGCTTCAGCCATTTTAGTCAGCTCAGCTTCAACTTCTTCGTCCGTTACTTCAAGGTTTTCTGCTTGAGCGATCGCTTCAAGAGTCAGGTTTGATTTTACGCGTTTTGCGGCATCTTCTTTCATTTGCTCTTTTAACGCGTTTTCGTCTTGGCCTGAGAATTGAGTGTAAAGCTCAAGGTTCATGCCTTGCATTTGCAGACGCTGTTCGAATTCTTTCAGCATGCGGTCAAGCTCAGTGTCGATCATCGCTTGAGGAACATCAGCTTCAGCGTTTTCAGATGCTTTCAGAACAAGCTCTTCACGCAATTTAGCGTCAGCTTCGTTTTCTTTTGCTTCTTCAAGGCGTTTTTTTGTTTTCTCAGTTAATTCAGCAAGCGTTTCAACTTCTTCGTCAATGTCTTTTGCGAATTCGTCGTTAAGCTCAGGAAGCTCTTTCGCTTTGATTTCATGAATTTTCACTTTGAAAACAGCTGGTTTTCCGGCAAGCTCTTCAGCGTGGTACTCTTCAGGGAATGTTACTTCAACATCCTTTTCAGCGCCTGCTTCAAGGCCTGTTAACTGCTCTTCGAAGCCCGGGATGAATGAACCTGATCCTACTTCAAGTGAGTAGTTCTCAGCTTTTCCGCCTTCAAACGCTTCGCCGTCAACGAAACCTTCGAAGTCAAGAACGACTGTATCGCCGTTTTCAACAGCGCCTTCTTCTTTCACGACAAGCTCAGCCTGACGCTCTTGAAGAGCTTTAAGTTCGTTTTGTACATCTTCGTCAGTAACGGCAGTGTCATCTTTTTCGATTCCTAAGCCTTTGTAGTCGCCAAGTTTCACTTCCGGTTTTACAGTCACTTTTGCAGTGAAAATCAAGCTTTCGCCTTTTTCGATTTTTTCAACATCGATTTCAGGGCGGTCTACAGGTTCGATGCCGGCTTCTTCAACCGCTTTAGGGTATTCTACAGGAAGTAAAATATCTAAAGCATCCTGGTAAAGAGCTTCAACGCCGAAACGCTGTTCGAATAAACCGCGGGGAACTTTCCCTTTGCGGAATCCAGGAATAGAAACCTGTTTTACTACTTTTTTAAATGCATCATCAAGAGCTGTTTTGAACGTATCCGCGTCAACTTCAACCGTTAATACGCCTTCGTTGCCTTCTTGTTTTTCCCATTTTACAGACATGTGTTTCCCTCCAAAAATCTATTCAGGTTGTGTCGGTCTTCCATTCTAAAGCAATCCGCGGCTTTGTCAAAGAAAAAACCGCTTGAATCAGAATCATTATGTAATGAACTGGCAGCCTGTCCAACCGTAATTCTCATTTCAGTTAAACCGCTATACATAAATACAACCACTATATTATAACATAACGCCTACCGCTTTCAACTATATGGTGTGATTTACAAATAAGAAATTTCTTCAATATCCTTAATCATCGTGCAGGCTTCTTCGAGTTCGCGGCTGTCAAACTCGTACATCATGTGAAGTTCCTCCGGCTCAATGTCAATGCCGTGCATCTCGTAACCGACCTTATGAAGCGCCGCCGCCCATAAATCTGCGTTCAAAAACTTCGGCATAAAAGGGTGCAGGACGTACAGATGCCTTCTCCACAGCTCCTCGACGGCAGCGTATAATGTAGGGTTTTCATTGCCGAGCGTTTCATCAAGCACCCGGAGAACGCGATGCAAAACCGGAGCCGCATCAGGCTGAACCGTTTCACTCGGAACCGCGGTCATTGAATCGCCGAATTTTGTAATATGGACCGGCTTGCTGTAGTCATGGTCCGCCATCAGCGTCAAAATCATCGTCTTGATAAGAGGATGAGCGCCCGGATCTTGAAGAATTGTTTTTAAGAGACCCGTGTATTTTGCAATATTGCGGTCTTTAAGAGAATGAATCAGATTCATTTGTTCAGCGGGGCTGTTCAGCACTTTTTCCGCATCAAGAATGTCCTCGTATTCCTCCTCCCATGCTTCATCCTGCTGGTCGGGATCGGTCATTTTGCGGCTGAATTCGAGCAGCCGGTAGAATTGCTCCGCACTTTCTGCGGGCAGCTGGTTTTCTTCCAGCACAGCTTCAATTGTGCTTTTGACTTCTTCATATTGTTTCAGCTGAATTAAAATGGTCATATACACCTGCAGTACGGTAAAATAATGGCCGTACCCTTCATTCAGCATTTTCTCGCAAACTTGTTTTGCTTCTTCCAATTCCCCGAGTTCCAGAAAACAAATCGCCATGCCTAAATGTACGTCGGACTCGGTATCACCGTGGCTTACCGCCTCTGAAAACAGTTCGAGGGCCTCCTGATACTGTTTATCCTTCATGGCGGCCATCCCTTTATCAACCAAGCGTTCTTTCAGACGGGGGAAAGGAATGATATCAGCTTTTTTCTTGTCATGCGTCATACTTTATTTCCTTTCAGGCGCTATTTTGTTCAAGTGTATCAACACGCGTCAGGAAACACAAGAAAGGATGGTGCGCACGGTAAAAAAAGCTGCCGGACAGATGCCGGGCAGCTTTTTTCAGGCTTGAAGCCATGAACTCCTTTTCGATTCAAACTGCTGAATGTCGTCCTCCAGCAGAAGTGTTAATGAAATTTCATCATAACCGTTAATCAGCATTTCCTTCCAGTGAGGATCGACTTCAAATGAAATCTCTTTTCCTTCACTGTCATGAATGAGCTGGTTTTCCAAATCAACCGTCATGTTAAGAGACTGATTTTCATATTGGCCGGCGAGTTTTTTCCACTGATCATACGGCATACGGATGGGAAGCATACCGTTTTTAAAACAGTTTTGATGAAAAATATCGGCAAATGACGGAGCAATGATGATTTTGAAGCCGTAATCATCCAACGCCCAAGGAGCGTGTTCACGGGATGATCCGCAGCCGAAATTCTCTCCGGCAATTAATATGGACGCGCCTTCATAGACTTTACGGTTTAATTCAAATTCAGGGTCAGGCTCACCGTTCTCAAGGTATCTCCAATCAAAAAACGCGAATCTGCCGTATCCGGTTCTTTCAATTCTTTTCAAAAACTGTTTCGGAATAATCTGGTCCGTATCGACGTTGATCCGGTTTAAGACGGCCGCTTTTCCCGTATGCGTTTTTAAAGGTTCCATCTTTTCGCGCACTCCTTACACAACTGTTTTTTCTTGATAAAACTTTCTTACATCGACGAAATGCCCGTGAATGGCCGCCATTGCCGCCATCGCCGGACTGACAAGGTGTGTTCTCGCGCCTTTTCCCTGTCTGCCTTCGAAGTTGCGGTTGGAAGTGGAAGCGCATCGTTCCCCTTCAGGCACGACATCATTGTTCATACTGAGGCACATGCTGCAGCCTGATTCTCTCCATTCAAAGCCGGCCTCGAGAAACACGCGGTGCAGCCCTTCTTCCTCGGCCTGCTGTTTCACGCTTTGAGAACCCGGCACCACAATGGCCCTGACGCTGTCAGCGACTTTTCGGCCTTTGATCATATCCGCAGCCTGGCGAAGATCGGTCATCCGCGAATTTGTACAGGAGCCGATAAACACATGCTCGACTTTAATATCTTCAATTTTTTGATTCGGCGCGATTCCCATGTATTCGTACGCGCGGATGGCTTCTTTTTTACCGTCTTCAGAATCAATGGTTTCCGGCGCCGGTATTTGGGCATCGACCGGAAGAACCATGCCGGGATTGACGCCCCATGTTACCATTGGAGAAATCTCGCTGCCGTCTAACACGATGGAATGATCGTATACGGCGCCCGGATCGGTTTGTAACGCTTTCCATTCTGCGGCGGCTTTTTCAAATTCCTCGCCTTTTGGCGCGTATTTACGGTTTTTACAATATTCAATCGTCGTGTCATCTGGAGCGATCAGTCCCGCCCGTGCTCCCGCTTCTATTGACATATTGCAGACCGTCATGCGTTCGTCCATAGACATGTTTCTGAATACTTCCCCGGTGTATTCAATGACATATCCGGTACCGAATTTCACCCCGTATTTTCCGATGACCGACAAGATGACATCCTTCGCGGTCACTCCTTTTTGGAGCGTTCCGTCAACGCGGATTTCAAGCGTTTTCGGCCGTTGCTGCCATAATGTCTGTGTGGAAAGAACATGTTCCACCTCACTTGTGCCGATACCGAAGGCAAGCGCTCCGAACGCGCCGTGAGTCGATGTATGGCTGTCTCCGCAAACGATCGTTTTTCCCGGAAGTGTCAGACCAAGCTCAGGCCCGACCACGTGAACGATTCCCTGGTCTGCGCTGTGAAGATCCGCAAGACGGACGCCGAACTCCTCACAATTCCGTTCAAGCGCGGTTACTTGGCGCTTTGCGACTTCATCTTTAATGTCAAAACGGTTGACGGTCGGAATATTGTGGTCCATCGTCGCGAATGTGTTCTGCGGCCGTCTGACCTTTCTCCCCTTCTGCCTTAACCCTTCAAACGCCTGAGGAGACGTCACCTCATGAATTAGGTGCAGATCAATATAGAGAAGGTCGGGTTTTCCTTCACCGCTTTTTACAATATGCCGATCCCAAATCTTTTCGATGATTGTTCGAGGCATCATCTTTGTTTCCTCCCTCTACCTATGAACTAAGACTGCTTTCTTTAAAGCGTCACACTATAGATTTTGTATTCGAGCCGGCTAATGCGGCTTTTACTTTTTCAGTAATGTCATGCGTTCCGGCATATTGGCCGTCCCGGGCGATATCACGTGTACGGCTGCCGTCTGCAAGCACCTTTGCGACCGCCTTTTCCACCGCCTGAGCTTCGTTTTCAAGTCCGAAAGATGTTCTCAAAAGCATCGCCGCTGATAAAATCGCCGCAAACGGATTGGCCATCCCTTTACCGGCGATGTCAGGCGCAGATCCATGCACGGGTTCAAACAAGTGAAGACCTGAACTTGATAAACTGGCTGACGGCAGCATGCCGAGCGAGCCTGTCAGCATGGAGGCTTCATCGCTTAAAATATCGCCGAACATATTCTCAGTTACGATGACGTCAAACTGGCTCGGAGCATAGATGAGCTGCATCGCGGCATTATCGACAAGCATATGTTCAAGCGTCACATCAGGAAATTCTTTTGCGATTTCATCCGCTGTTTCCCGCCATAGCCTGCTTGAAGAAAGCACATTCGCCTTATCGACGGACGTCACTTTTCCTTTTCTGCCGGCAGCCATCTTAAAGGCTTCTCTTACAACGCGTTCGATTTCTTCTTTCTTATAAAAAAGGGTATCGACCGCTTCCTTTTCTCCCGCTTCATTGACATACTGTCTGCTCGGTTCTCCGAAGTAGAGGCCGCCCGTCAGTTCCCTGACGATTACAAAGTCGACGCCGCTGATATATTCTTTTTTCAGCGGAGACGCTTCAGACAGGCTTTCAAATACGGTCACGGGACGCAGATTGGCAAACAGGCCGAGTTTTTTTCTGATGCCAAGCAGGCCTTTTTCCGGTCTGAGCTCTGGAGGATTTTGGTCCCATTTCGGCCCGCCGACTGCCCCGAGCAGGATGGCGTCAGATCTTTCACAAAGAGCCACCGTCTCCTCAGGAAGGGGGTTTTGATGGGCGTCAATGGCCGCTCCCCCGATCAGCCCGTTTTCAAATTCAAATTCATGTCCGAATTGTTCGGCAACGCTTTTCAATACATCTGCCGCTGATTCCGCCACTTCCGGTCCGATTCCGTCACCGGGCAGCAAAGCAATGCGTTTTTTCAAATCAAACGTTCTCCTTTCTATTACGAGCCGACCGCAGTCTGTCTCTTTAATCCGTCTAAATTGCAATCCAGCACCAACTGCCGGTTCACGGCGTTCAGATAAGCTTTAGCAGAAGCTTCCAGAACATCCTGCGCGATTCCCCGCCCTGATGTTTCTTTTCCGTTCACGGTCACTCTGACAAAAACTTGAGCCAGCGCGTCTTCGCCTTTCCGGTTGGATTGGATGCGGTAGTCTGTCAGTTCAATATTTTTATCGATGCAGCGCCCGAGCGTATTATAAACGGCTTCTACGCTGCCCGCCCCCGTTGCCGCCTCTTGAATCAGCTGTTCGTTTTCCTGATTTTTCAAAGAGACTGTTGCAGTCGGCACCTGAGACGTCCCGTAATGCACTTGCAGAGACAAAAATTCATAGCCGATTTTTTTGTCCGTCACTTTTTCTTCTAAAATAAGAGAAATCAAGTCATCATCGGTGATTTCTTTTTTCTTTTCGGTCAGTTCTTTAAACATCGTAAAAAATTTATTGATTTCCTCACTATCAAACTGGAATCCAAGCGCATTCAGGCGGTCTTTGAACGCATGGCGTCCGGAATGCTTTCCGAGTACGAGCGCATCAGCAGTCACGCCGACAAGTTCCGGTGAAATGATTTCATATGTTGATTTTTCTTTCAGGAAACCGTCTTGGTGAATGCCGGACTCATGTGCGAAAGCGTTATCTCCGACGATTGCTTTATTGCGGGGAACGGCCATGCCCGTCAGTTTGCTGACAAGATCACTCGTCCGCTTCAATTCATGAAGATTGAGGGATGAATCGGCTTGATGCGCGTCATTTCTGACATGAAGCGCAACGGCGATTTCCTCTAGCGCGGCGTTCCCGGCTCTTTCTCCTATGCCGTTAATGGCGCATTCAATTTGATCTGCGCCGTTCTCAATTGCCGAAAGTGAGTTGGCAACCGCCATTCCGAGATCATCGTGGCAATGGGCTGAAAGCTTTACCCGGCCGATATTCGGAACGTGTTCCTTCATATATTTAAAGATGTTTCCGTATTCAGCCGGCGTCAGGTAACCTACAGTGTCCGGCAGGTTGATGACGCTCGCGCCGGCATCAATCACTTTTTCTACGATTTCAGCCAGAAACGGAAGTTCGGTGCGGCATGCGTCTTCTGCTGACCATTGAACGATCGGAAAGCGTTCTTTTGCATACTTCACCATTTCAACCGCTTTTTCCTTAACCTCTTCCCGCGTCATTTTCAGCTTATGCTTCAGATGAATGCCAGAGGTGGCGATAAAGATGTGAATCCGCGGGCTGGCCCCGTCTTTCAGCGCTTCCCAGGCTGCGTCGATGTCACCTTTGACAGATCGGGCAAGCCCTGTTACCGAACAATTTTTAATCGTTCTTGCGATTTCCTGCACGGCTAAAAAATCACCTCGGGATGAAGCGGGAAATCCCGCTTCAATAATGTCCACCCCGAGTCTTTCAAGCTGCTTGGCTATCGCCAGTTTCTCCCGGGAATTGAGGTTGACCCCGGGGGATTGTTCACCGTCACGAAGGGTCGTGTCGAAAACATTAATTTTGCGCAACGGAGACCACCGCTTCCTTCTTTTTGCCTTGTTTGACAAACGGCATCATTTCACGAAGCTGTCTGCCGACCTTTTCAATCTGATGCTCGTTTTCACTTGCATTGATCGCATTGAAACGAGGACGGTTCACTTGGTTTTCCACGATCCATTCTTTTGCGAATGTACCGTTTTGAATATCCGTTAATACTTGTTTCATCGATTCTTTTACCTTCGCATCGACTACGCGCGGTCCTGATACAAAGTCTCCCCATTGAGCCGTATCGGAGATAGAGTATCTCATGCCCGCCAATCCTTCTTCATACATCAAGTCTACGATCAACTTCAGTTCGTGCAGACACTCGAAGTATGCGAGTTCAGGCTGGTAGCCGGCTTCTGTCAGCGTTTCAAAACCCGCTTTGACAAGCGCTGTTAAACCTCCGCACAGAACAGCCTGCTCACCGAACAAATCCGTTTCCGTTTCTTCCTTAAATGTTGTTTCAAGAACGCCCGCACGCGCTCCGCCGATTCCTTTTGCATAAGCAAGAGCCGTATCTTTCGCTTCGCCTGATACATCCTGGTAGATGGCAAACAATGCCGGTACGCCCGCGCCTTGTTCATATGTTCTTCTGACAAGGTGTCCAGGTCCTTTAGGGGCGACAAGGAATACATCCACATCAGCAGGAGGCACGATCTGATGGAAATGGACGTTAAATCCGTGTGCGAATACCAATGACTTGCCCGCCGTCAATTCATCTTTGATTTCAGATTCATATACTTTTTGCTGCTGTTCATCCGGAAGAAGAACCATAATGATATCAGCCTGGGCAGCCGCTTCTCTTACCGAAAAGACTTTATGACCGTCTTCTTGGGCCTGTGTAAATGATTTGCCTTGTCTGACGCCGACAATGACATCAATTCCGCTTTCTTTTAAGTTCAGCGCGTGTGCGTGACCTTGTGAACCGTAACCGATAATCGCAACTTTTTTACCTGCCAATACGTTCTCTTTGATATCACCGTTATAATATACTTTTACCATTTTAATCTCTCCCTTTTTTGTGTTATACAATTGAAATTGTTTTATTGGATGACGCCTTCTGCTGGGTTCCCCTCGCAAAAGCCGTTGTGCCCGTTCTCGCGATTTCTTTAATTCCGTAAGGTTTGAGAAGCTCTATGAGCGCTTCGATTTTATTAGATTCGCCGGTAACCTGAACGACGATGCTGTCTCTTGAGACATCAACGACGGAAGCTCTGAACGGCTCAATGATTCCATTGATTTCCGTTCTGGCCGACGGTGCGGAAACAACTTTGATTAATGCCAGCTCACGCTGTACAATTGATTGGTTTGTAATATCCGTCACTTTCAGGACGTCAATTTGTTTGTTAAGCTGCTTTGTCAGCTGCTCTACGTCATTTTCGCCTTCCACATGGACGACAAATGTAATCCTTGAAACACCGCTTGTTTCCGTGTGGCCTACAGTGATGCTTTCGATATTATAGTGTCTTTTTGTAAACAGGCCGGTGATCCGGTTTAATACTCCCGAGCGGTTGACCACCGTTAATGTGATAATGCGTTTCAAGGTTTCACCCCCACCATTTCATGAAGTCCTTTACCCGGCGCAATCATCGGGAATACTTTCTCGCTTTTGGCGACCCGGACGTCAATAACGGCCGGTTCTTTTGATGAAAGCGCCTTTTTAAGCTCTTCTTCCGCCTCTTCTTCCGATGAAATCCGGACGCCTTTAATGCCGTAGGCTTCTGACAATTTGACAAAGTCAGGCTGCGCCGAGAATTTGGATTCAGAGTAGCGTTCTTCATAGAAGATTTCCTGCCACTGTCTGACCATGCCCAGACATTCGTTGTTCAAGATAACCACTTTGACAGGAAGATTCAGCTGCCGGATGACATCTAATTCCTGAAGGGTCATCTGAAAACCGCCGTCTCCGAGGATGGCAACGACCGTGGCGTTACGATCGGCCAGCTGCGCTCCGATAGCCGCCGGAAGGCCGAAGCCCATTGTGCCGAGCCCCCCCGAGGTCACCCACTTATCAGCCTTTCGGAAAGGATAAAACTGAGCCGCCCACATCTGGTGCTGGCCGACATCCGTCGCCACAATCGCCTCTCCGTTTGTGAATTGGTGAATATACTCAATCAGCTTTTGGGGTTTCAAGCCCTCTTCTCTGTTGTCTGTATACCAAAGCGGATATTCTTCTTGCCATTCTGAAAGCTGCTGTTTCCATTCCTCTGTTTGTCCCTGTTTTCCGTTTTGCTTCAATAATTCCTGAAGGACGATTTTACTGTCGCCGACCACCGGAATCTGCGTTTCGATAATTTTTCCGATTTCAGCAGGATCAATATCGATATGCGCTACTTTGGCCGATTTTGCAAAATGCTTCAGATTTCCGGTCACGCGATCATCGAACCGCGCTCCGATGCTGATCAACAAGTCACAGTGGTAAAGCGCCATATTCGCTGTGTATGTGCCGTGCATCCCCGCCATTCCCAGAAAAAGAGGATGGTCTGCCGGGAAACCGCCCAGACCGAGAAGCGTGTGGGCTACCGGTATTTGCTGCTGTTCGGCATAATTTTTTAAATCTTCTGAAGCTTTACCGTGCAAAACACCCGCTCCGGCTAAAATAACCGGCTTTTTCGCACTGCTGACAGCTTCCACGAGCTTTCGGATCTGCAGATAGTTAGGCTCTTTTACCGGCTGATAACCCGGAAGGCTGATCTCGTGATCATATCTGAACTCTCCTTCAAATGCTGCGACATCCTTCGGTATATCAATTAATACCGGGCCCGGTCTTCCCGTCGTGGCGATATGGAAAGCCTCTTTAATCACACGGGGGAGATCTTCCGGACGGCGGACTTGGTAGCTGTGTTTCGTAATCGGCATCGTAATTCCTAAAATGTCGGCTTCCTGGAAAGCGTCGCTGCCGATGACCGAAGTGGCCACCTGCCCGGTAAATACTACGAGCGGCAGTGAATCAATCATCGCATCCGCAAGACCGGTAACTAAATTTGTCGCGCCGGGTCCTGAGGTTGCAATCACAACCCCCGGCTTTCCGGAGATTCGCGCATACCCTTCTGCCGCGTGAATCGCGCCTTGCTCGTGGCGGGGCAGGATGTGAACCAATCCCGACTGATACAGCTTATCGTAAATCGGAAGGACGGCTCCTCCCGGATAGCCGAAGATCATCTCGACATTTTCTTTCTTTAATGATTCAATCAGCATCAGAGCCCCGTTCATTGTTTTTGTACATTCAGCAGACAAAGAATCCGCCTGTACATTTGTGCCCATTTTCAGTTCCTCCTTTTCAATGTTCCCTTCTAAAATCCAATTCATAAAACGCAGCGCCGGCTGACGCAAATAAAAAAGCCTTCCCACCCACATTCAGCCAAGCATTTCATGCGATAGCCAAAAGGGGCGAAAAGGCTTTGCTCTCCGCGGTACCACCCTTGTTTACGGTCATATGTAGACCGTCTCATGGATAATGATTATCCGTTTTGATAACGAGTAAACATTGTGTTCACTCGGCCGAGTCCTACTCTTTACATTTCAGACCGGCACTCTGAGGGGAGTTCACTTTGATTTGTTTTACCGGCTCTCAGCGTTACCGGATCTCTGTGAAAAACTTCAGCAAAGCTACTTATCCTCTTCTGCGCTTTTTATTATGGCAGCTCTTTTATTAAAAAAGAACCTTCATTTGTTTGTTTTTTCAGTGTTTTATGATTTTTCTTTTTAGCGTGAATCATTTATTTATTTTTGTTTGAACTCATATTACGCCCGTTTGCAGACAGTGTCAACAGCATTTTTATAATTATTAGACAATTTAGATTAATCAATCTACTTTGTATACGCTTTCATTACTGGTACAAAGGGATCTGTAAATATTAAAAGTTTTTATCATTTTTTTATTAATCTCTCAAGATTACATGAAATTTTTCCGTTCATATACGAATATGTCACATTTTATTACACAATTTTTCTCTGTCCTTCCGGCATGCTTGTCAGATATTCTGTTCGATTGAACAGGCTCTTTCTACAGACATACGCATACACTGTTCTTATCTCGTAAGAAATGAGTGATGTCATGAATAAGATGTTATCAGGCATGCAGGGCCTGCCTCCCGGATTTCCGCCTTTACCGGTCTTACCGCCGCAGTCTTATTATCCTCCGGCCCCGATGCATACAGCACCATATCAAGGCGGCCCTTCTTTTCAGCAGGGATTCCCGTCATCCGGATACGGACAGCAGACCCCGCAAAGCACGCTGTCATTCGCCGGACAGCAATTCGTCCCATACCCTTATACATCCGGGTACTACGGCCAATCCTTCAGTGACGTCGGCGGAAGCCTCGGCGCCGGGGCACATCCCGGCGCGCTCGGGGGCGGTTTCAGCGGCCATGCCGGGGGCTTCAGCGCTCCGAGCGGATTCAGATGATACAAAAACCGGTCTCACACGGCCGGTTTCTTTTCTTATTCACAGAGTATAACGGTCATTCCATTGATTCATTTCCTGCTCCGTATAGTAATCAGCCCTTGAAACCTCAACAATGATTAAACCGCATTGAGTGATTAAAAATTGTTTCAGTTCCTCAAACAGCTCGTCTTTTCCGCAAAAGATTGTTTCTATATTGTGATTTTTATATGCAAATGCGTACTTCAAAAGCTAATTCCTCCTGCTGTCTTTCTATCAATCATTGACAAAATGTATGATAGAAATTAGATAATTTATCACTCAAGGGCGCCTTAAGTATCTTTATACATATATTTATTATGGTAAATATTACATTAAGTTTCATTTATATTAAAATTACTTTACAATTTTCATCAAATACGGAACTTTTGTTTCGTAAAATAAAATACAAAAAAACCTCAAGCCCATTGTCAGGGCTTGAGGTTTTTATACGTCCCAGGAGAGATTCGAACTCCCGACCGACGGCTTAGAAGGCCGTTGCTCTATCCGGCCTTCATCCTTTACATATCGCTATCGTTACGTTCATGTATAACGGTCACTTTCCGAACTTTGACCGATTGACTTACTTTCTATTATATTTGCTTACACTTTATAATTCAAGCATTCATATAGTAGAAAACAACCCTATTTAAAAGGTAAAACAGTTGTACTTAAATCTGCTATAAAACGTAAAGGTATTTATTTAAAGGAGTGGTTTCATGAGAGATAACAAAGAATGCTGTCCCTATTGCGATGCTGATGCAACCCACGATAATACCTGTAACACCAAGTAAGCTATGAAAGAATCGATGAGTCATTGTGTATACAACAATGGCATATCCATTTCAACAATATGTACTTTAATGCTCTGTGTGATATCTTTCCACTCGTTTAAAATCCTCTCTTTGTTACGACCTAGCCTATCTAATGAATGTATGTATAACGTATCTCCTTTTCGCAAACGCAATTTCAAAGCTTGGTAGTGAGGTCTATTGAAGTCTTTCTCGCTTTGCTTATCGATATGAATATCACGCTCATCAATTCCAAGAGCATACATACTATTCAGTTGTCGTGCTTCATTTTGGTCTTTACTGCTTACTCTAACGTATCCAAATTCTTTGTTGTCCATAATTGATTCCACCCTTTTCTTTGATATCACTTATAAGTCTACCCCTCTGCTATCGATATCATTATCGAGCTTGAATAGGGTTTCACTACAATTCTTATTACTTCACCTTGCTAAATCATATTGATAATGTGAGTCGTGTCGGAAATTTACCGATTGTCAGTTTGTGAATGAGAGTGGTTTCTGTATCAAACCAATTCCACAACTTGGCATGTATGCAAGCATAAAAGACATCCAATTAATTTGGATGCCTTCTTATAACTATTTTACTTGTTCTTGTAGCACTTCTTTTAGCAATTCAACAGCACTTTCTTCACTTGGAACATTTGTTCCAAGTACGCCACGAAAAGCTTTCGAAAGGATGCATTGTTTCAATATGTCCAACTCAGATTCGAGTTGAAGATTGAATTTTGAATAATTGTCCTTAGCGAAGATATCATCCAAAATGTTTACAATAGCATCTTGTTCCTCTTTAGGAGGTAGAGGAAATGGATAGTTCAATAAAAATTCTTTTGGCACTCGTTGCTGACCAACCGCTCCCGTCATTTCTCTCTTAGCTTCTGCCCTAAACCTTTGTGAACGAACCAAATAGTGAATATACTGTTCATTCACATACTCAGAAGTACGTAAAACATGAAATTCTGTTGAACCATAGCCAAATCCGTTTTTTAATTGTCTAGCTATAGCTGATTTTCCATTTTCCATACAAGGGGTAATCTTAGCAAACAGTACATCATTCTCTAAAAAAAACGTATAGCCTTTTTTAACTTTTCCATATTCTCTTTCTTCTGGTTCTTCGATTTTACCAGTTTTATCACTCACTGCAGGCATCGGTATAAATGTACATTTTTGTTCTTCAGATACTTCATTTAACTTTTTCTTTGGGGGATTTACTTGTACAACTTCTCCCAGCCTGACCCATTTCCATTTACATGGAATATACTCACTTTGCTCTTCAATAATCTCGAATTTTTCAGGCTTAATTAGACTAATTATTTTATCGTATAACACTTCTGCATTTTCTATATCAGGGTGTTCTTCTCGCCACTTCCTCGTCAACTCTCCCCTAAACGCCTTATCCAAAATTGCCGCTCGACGAAGTTCAAACGTTTCCTTCGCTTCTTCAATCAACTGCTTTGCTTCTTCAATTTTATTTAAAAGGTGCTCTATTTTGTCAACAATCCGTTTTTGCTCGTTTATAGGGGGGAGAATATACGGAAATTCTTTAATAATTGTCTGAGAAATATTTGGCTGTGCTCCACCTTTACCTCTATTAATAAGGTTTTTTCTTTGAGTTAGAAAATAATAAAACATAAATTTTTTATCCGTCAAAGCATACGGAACTCCCACCGCACAAGCTTGATTAGTGGCAGCATCTATTCCTAAGATTCCAAGTTTACCTATTGTCGCACCATACATGGCAATAGCCACTGAATCTTTTGGAAAGAGTTTTGCACTAGATTTTTTGAGTCCTTCTTCTGTAATTTTTTCTTCCGAATCAAGTATAACAGTATCTCTCAACTCACCTGTTTTTAACCAAGGTATGTTTCCATTATAATACTCTGAATTTTTTCGGGAAGGTGTACCTCCAGAACCCCATTTAGCAACAAATTCTGACTTTACCCATACCCAATTCTCAGGAACTTCGTGCGTCTGCCCATCCTCTGGCAATAATACTTCTTCTAATAACTCATCGACGGTTTCTTTCTTCTTACTCACTGTTTGACCACCTCATCCTCTTCAACAGCACGTAACTCCTCAACTACTTCACCTAATAAATCCATTGCTTGTTGAAGTTTCGCAATCGCCTCTTCTGCCGATTCAATAGGGTCTGGTAGGTTTTCATATGATGATAAAGACTCGTCAGCAATCAATCCGATATCTAGACTGTCATTCTTCTTTGCAATTTCTTCTCGCGAAAACTTGTTCCAACGTTCATCTTCCACTTTCGATCGGTCTTCTGCCACATATGCCTTCATGAAGTTTTCAAAATGAGCCATCGTTAGCTGATTACGTTTTCCAAATGAAGACATATTTGTGCGAAGGTCATAGACCCAAACATCTTTCGTGTTATCTTGGTCTGTTGTTCCCCTTGTAAAGAATAAGACATTCGTTTTTACACCTTGCGCATAAAAAATTCCTGTTGGTAAGCGTAAAATCGTGTGTAGATTACACTTGTTCATCAAGTCACGACGAATTTGTGCGCCAATACCACTTTCGAACAACACGTTGTCGGGCAAGACAACCGCTGCTCTTGCATTTCCATCATCTTTTAAAGCGTTATAAATCAACTGTAAGAAATTCAACTGTTTATTCGATGTTTCAAACGTTAAATCGTCACGGGATACCCGTTCCCCGCCTTTTTTTGTACCGAACGGCGGATTTGTTAAAATAACATCAAAGTTCTTCATCCATTTCCCGTTGCCCGATAACGTGTCTCCTTGTTCCAAACGACCTTCGATATTATGAAGCAACGCATTCATGAGTGCCAGACGATGCGTATCTTTAACAAGTTCCATCCCTACAAAGGCTTCTTTCTTTTGGAACTCGGCTTCTTGTGGTTCTATATCAAAGTAATCATCTGTTTGATTCTTTAAATATTGGTCTGCAGCAATCATGAAACCGAATGTTCCAGCTGCAGGGTCAGCACACCGCTCACCAATTTTCGGGTCAATTAATTGAACCATCACATCAATTAATACACGAGGTGTGAAGTATTGCCCCGCTCCCGATTTCTTTTCACTGGCATTCTTCTCTAACAATCCTTCATAAAGATTGCCCAGTCCTTCTTCTTTTGCATTGTACCAATCAAGGGCATCAATCGATTTAATAATCTTCTCTAAGTTTTTCGGCTCAGCAATACTTGTAGAAGCATCACTGTATATTAGACGCAGCCGCTCATTTTCACTGCTTCCTAATTCAAGTAATAATCGCTGATAAAATGTCTTTAATTCCAAACCTTCTTTTTCTAACAAATCATCCCATCGATATCCTTCTGGAATCACACCTTCTGTTTCCTGCTCCTTCATCATTTTGAGGAATAATAAGTAGGTTAACTCTGTTACATATTGCTGATAGGTAATCCCATCATCACGTAACACATTACATAAATTCCATAGTTTTTGAACGATTTCTTGGTTGTTCATTTTTCAGCCTCCTGCTAACTCCGAGTATATTTTAATGTTGGATTCTCATTCAAACCTCATTAAAGTGAAAATCAAAGATAAAGTAACTTATCTATTATAACTGAAAAAGTGCCCCTATGAAGAGGCACATTGTTAACTAATATAAAGGTTCTCATTTATAGTGGTAACAACCGTATCAATATAGTCACCGAACTCCCGCTTCAGCAATTTATAGCCGCCCGGAGTTTTAAATGGTTCTTCCGAGAATGCCTCTTCTGCAGTCGGTGCTAATACAGGCACTTTAAGTAATTGCTTTTCTATTCTCTCTAACCATTTCTTCTGTCTTGGAGTCCAATCATGCAGTGAATACACTTTTTGCATCGCTTGTTTAATACGTGCTTCATGGGCAACTAGTGCTTCACCTAATGCAGCTTGGCGAATAAAGCTAATAATGTCTGCTGCAATGTCTTCATTTTTTGTCTGCTTCCAAGCTGTCTGCAAATGCGATTGCTTAAAGCCTTTCGTTTCTAGAATGGTAATAAGTTCTCGTAAATCCTGCCTTGTTAAATCTTTCGGTCGTGTGCAAATAAGATGAAGAGCGGGAATTTCATTAATATTTTCTTGGATAAAACGAACGAAACCTTCTAAATAATCTTCTGGTCTCTTGTTTCCTTCACCATATCCCCGAACCACATCTGTTACTTCATCCTCTTTGTTGGAGATATATCGTTTCTCGCCTTTTACCCGATAGGCTTCCATATATTCAAATAACATGTTGTGCTGTTTTGCTTCTTGCGGAGTATATAACTGAATTTCTTTCGCCCACTCATCCACATTTTTTCCATTCGACAATTCTTCAAACTTTTGTTTTCCTTCTTCATTCAGCCTTTGCTTGCGACGCTGAATTTTCGCTGCCAATTGGTTACGATAAAACGAAGCTTCATCTTCTGCAGTAGCATTGGCAAGTGATTCATATAGTTCAACGATACTGTAATTTTGTTTCTTTACAACAGGTTTCATCTCCGTATAGCTTTGCAATTTATCGTAGATGCCCACTGCATCGTAAATGTTAAAGTGTGTTTTTCCAATGTCGGGACAAAGACGGGTTGCACGTCCAAGCATTTGGTCATAAAGAATACGAGACTGTATACGCCGTAAGAATACTAGATTTGTTATTGGAGGAACGTCAATGCCTGTGGTGAGTAAATCAACCGTTACAACGACATTTGGCAGCCGCTCGTTCTTAAACCTTTTAATGGCATCTAATGGCTTATAGATATAGCCAGTAATTTTCATAATAGCATCATCTTCAATTTCATCGCCACGTTCTTTAAAGGCTTCCTTTAATAACCGAACAACCAAATCTGCGTGTTGGTCAGTGGCTGCAAAGATAAGAGTTTTCTCTTTTCCTGTCGGATCAATGTATTCAACCAGTTTGTTTAGAACCGCCCGATTAAAAGGTTCAGTAATTACCCGTTTATTAAACTGCTCAACCTCAAAATGAATGGTATCTTCCATTTTTTCTAGTTGAATCTCGCCTTTATCAACATCATACACTTCAACTTCTTCGTCTTTTTCAAGAGTAATGCCGACTTGTGAAAGTTCTGTCTTAAACAGATATGGTGGTTCATGGTCAACTAAGTAGCCATCCAGAACCGCTTCACTATAAGAATACTTAAAAATAGGCATACCAAAAATCTCTGTTGTATGAAGAGCTGGTGTTGCAGTAAGTCCTAAACATGCCGCATCAAAATAATCAATTACACGTCGATATTGGCTAATATAATCATTTTGGTCACGGAATTTCAATTCTTCCTCTGACATTTCTTTGTCACTTGTATAGCCACGATGTGCTTCATCTACAATGATGAAATCATACTGCCCGACACTTGGAAGCTTTTCGTTATCGCTATAGAAAAGTCTTCTAACCATTCCCTGCACCGTCGCAATTTGCACCTTCGTTTCAACTTCTGGAGACATGTCTTCTAAAGACTTCACATCGTATATATCAGCAAATGAGTAGCCTTCAATTTTTGTATCCTTAAGTGCATCCTCTGTCTGTTTTCCTAACGAATTACGGTCTACAAGGAAAAGAATACGACGACATTTTTTGGACTTAATTAAGCGATACATGAGGGCGATAGCTGTACGAGTTTTCCCAGTTCCAGTTGCCATCGCAATAAGCATTCTTCGTTGCCCTTCTTTTAATCCCTCTTCAGCGGAAAGTACCGCTCTTTGCTGATAATGACGCAAACCAAACTTCGTAATATCCTCTTCTTCTAATCGTTTATTCGCATCCTTATCATCTTGACTAAGAAGAAGCTGCAAGTCGTCAGGTGAATGCCAGCCTTCTAATGGGCGAGCATGTTCTAACGGTTTACGTGAATCCCAAAACCAGATGCCCGACTCTTCTTGAAGTTGTTTCAAGTATGGTCGGCCGTTCGTTGCGTATAAGAACGGCACCTTATATTCACCTGTTGTAGGTGTGATGACTTCATCTTCGACTTGTGCCGCATTTTTTGCATACACTTTTGTTTGACTTTCTAATGCGCCAGGAATCGTTTTCTTTTTTGCCTTAGCTTCAATAAAGCCAACAAGCTTTAAGCCAATAAACAACGCATAGTCAATCCTGCCGCCATTGACCTTCCATTCAGCAATTGCCATGTTTCGATTTTTCTCTGGCAGCGTTCCGTTCTTTTGATGATTGAGTACAGTTGTGTCTACTTCCCATCCAACAGCACGTAGTTTTCCATCAATAATCGTACGCGTTTCGGCTTCAGTTAATTGCTGTCGACGCATAAAGTTTTTGGATATTTTTTTACGCTCGATTTTTACCTCTTCTTGTTCCACTTCCGCCTGTCGACGAATTGCCTCTAATTCTTCTTCAAGTTTTTTGACTTTCTCCTCATATTCTCGCTGAAGTGTTTCTGTACTCTGTTCTGTTTGTTCTTGAAGTTCTGTATACTCTGGTGCTTGAAAATCCCAATCACCATATACCTCCATGAACCAAATGGACAAGCGGAACGTTAATTGCAACAAAGCCTTTGCTTCTTCTACTTTTCCATAATCCGCTTCATGCATCGCTACATTCCCTTTGCGACGAAGAGCCTCTAATATATCAATTAATTCAGGCTCAAGTAACCTTTCCCGACGCAAAGTGTTAATGCGATCCACTTGCGTTGTACCATATGCCTCTTTAATATTTTCAGCGGCAAGAATAAATTTAGTTAGTGTTTCAGCGAACAATCGCAGTTTCATTACTGTTGTATGGGGGTCATGATATACATTTCTCTCAGCTGTCTCTCCCAAGTTAGCAAGTACATCCCATTTCCCTTGAAAAAATGAAAAGTTGCCACTCATTGTTATCACCGGTTTTCCTAAAAGGTTGTTTGTGTCTATTATACTATAATCATGCAAAAATTAGGAATAATATGTATCGCTCTTTTTTCTACTCTGCTCCTTAGTTTAGGTTCATTCTTTAACCAAGTGAATAAAAGACGGGTTTTATTAGTTATTGTTTAAATATCGGAGCTGCGACATCAGATTTGATCGATAAAAAGAAGAGCCTCAATTAAGAGACTCCTACAAAGTTTGTGCCTTTTAGGTTATATAAATCGAATAATTGCCGCATCCGCTCCATATATAGATTCTGCAAGTGTAACCTCTTAACTCCCAAGTCATAGCCAGCAAAGATATCTTCAAGTTCTTGCTGCGTGTAGAAGAGTCTAATAAATACTTCCTCCTCCTCAGTGGCAAATCTAATATTCTGTTCCTTGTATTCCTGAAGCCTTTGCTCGTGATGTTTCTCAGCCTTTTTCATGATATTTACCTTACGCTTCAGCACATAGTCAGCTTCATTCTCATTTATGATAGGAAAGCTGTAGCATCCCTCAGCTGAATGAAATTGCTTAAGTCCAATAAAGAGAGCAATACATAACTTCACGCTCTGCATCCCCTTCTTTAACCTTTTGATCGACCTTTATATTAATCGTTTTCCAAAATTTTATTTCAATCCAACCGTTATCAAAACAGCGGGAGAGGAAGGCTTTTAGACATTTCAATCGTGTTAATTTGGTTTGATTGCTTACATTCATACTGTCTAGCCACTTATAGACCGTATCGGCTGTAATATCAGCAACATGGTTTACGTTTGTTCCACTCTGAAAATACTCTACATGGAGGACATAATCGCTTATTGTACGGCTTCTATTCCCGCTCACCTTCATTTGCCTAGTGTTGGTTTCGAGAACATCAGAAACCAACATTGAGTCATCCAAGACCTCAAATTGTTTTATTTTTTCTTTTGGAGCGGTGGAACTAGTACTAGTAATGGTTAATCCATTTAATAATCCCTTTACATCCACATCAACATCTAATAATCCTTTTCTTTTGGTCACAACAAAAAACCTCCTATACCGAAAGTGATATAAGCCAATAACAGGTGTAATTTCTTACGTGACCATTATACTGACCGTTTCACTAAACGATATAGAAGGTTGATTTGACGGGGTTTACTTTGATACGTCCCAGGAGAGATTCGAACTCCCGACCGACGGCTTAGAAGGCCGTTGCTCTATCCGGCTGAGCTACTGGGACATGAAAATCAAATTGTTCTGCTGATCATTTTACCATGATATCAGCGAATTGACAATATAGTCATCCGATAAAAAAGGCCAGCGGCATCAGTTTTCACTCTGATGTCACCAGCTCTTTTTTTGTACGTCCCAGGAGAGATTCGAACTCCCGACCGACGGCTTAGAAGGCCGTTGCTCTATCCAGCTGAGCTACTGGGACAGCTTTTGCTTTATGTATCAGCGACAAGATTTATTATATACAGGTTCAAATCATAAGTCAATATTTTTTTAAAAACTTTTGATGGGGAAGAATGAAATCTCCCCCATCAGTTGTTAAAAACTGATTGTATTCCCCAAGTCCTTCAATTCCCGACCCGTTTCGTCGTAAAATGTCACGGCGCCTTCTCTTTCTGTAAGAGTAAGAATGGCATAGCTTTTCACATTGCGGACTCTCGGAAGACGGATGCTGCCCGGATTAATCAAAAGCTTGCCCCGAAGCTCTTCACTCCCGGCAATATGTGAATGGCCGAAGCAGACGATATCCGCCCCAAGCTCTTCCGCCCGGTAAAAAACAGTTAAAAGTGACTGTTTAATGCCGTGAAGATGCCCGTGAACGGCCAGAATTTTCTTTGAACCGGCGTCCAGAAGGAGTTCATCCTGAAACCCGCCGCCAAAGTCGCAATTGCCTTTTACCGTGTGATACGGCGTAAGCGCCGGATGTGCGGCGTCAAGCTCTGAATCACCGCAATGAATCATCAGATCCGCTTCGTCTTCGTGCCGCTTTGCAATCGTCTCCAGCTCATCTTCAAGGCCGTGACTGTCACTTATTATCAGCACTTTCATTGCATACGCTCCCCCTTATGAATCAAGCAGCTTTGACAGTTTCTTGAGCGCCTCAGCCCTGTGGCTGATTTTGTTTTTCTCAGCGCTTGTCAGCTGGGCCATGGTTTTATCTTTATCTTTTACAATAAAAATGGGATCATAGCCGAACCCGTTATCCCCCTCGGGTCCTTCCGCAATATACCCTTCAACATGACCTTCGACCGTTTTTGTTTCCTGCCCCGGCATGCTGACGGCAAGGGCGCAGCGGAAACGGGCCGTGCGCTGCTCTTTTTCGATGCCTTTTAATTCTGACAGCACCTTGTCCATATTCGCCTTATCATCTTTTGCTTCTCCGGCATAACGGGCCGAATAAACGCCCGGTCTGCCTCCAAGGTTGTCCACCGATAAACCGGAGTCGTCTGCAATGACCATTTTGTTGACGGCTTTTGCCACGGCTTCCGCTTTTAAGATGGCGTTTTCTTCAAAGGTATGTCCGGTTTCCTCAATTTCTTCCGTAAATCCGATTTCCGCCAAAGAAGAGACGCTGTAGCCTTTCGGTTCGAGTATTTCCTTGAATTCTTTCACTTTTCCCTGATTGTGTGTCGCAATAATGGCTTCTTTCACGGTGATCAGGCCTCTCTTTCTTATTTCAGTTCAGGCAATGTTTCTCCCAGCACTTCTTTTTGCTTTTGAATAAGCGTCTGGATTCCTTTTTCAGCAAGGCTTAACAGTCCGTTTAAATCTTCGCGGGAGAATGTGGCTTCTTCGCCCGTCCCTTGAAGCTCTACAAAACGTCCGCTTCCCGTCATGATAATATTCATGTCGACTTCAGCCGCCGAATCCTCTTCATAATTCAGATCCAAAAGAAGGCCTTCTTCTTTATCCATCCCGACAGAAATGGCCGCGAGATAATCTGTCACAGGAGAGGTTTTGATAACGCCGCTTTTTACGAGTTTGCCGATCGCAATGGCCATCGCCAAGAAGGCGCCCGTAATGGAAGCCGTTCTTGTTCCGCCGTCGGCTTGAATGACGTCACAGTCGATCCAGATCGTGCGTTCGCCGAGCTTCTCCAAATCAACGACGGCCCGGAGCGCGCGCCCGATCAGCCGCTGAATTTCCATCGTTCTGCCGGAGACCTTTCCTTTTGAAGATTCTCTTATCGTTCTTTGATTCGTCGCGCGGGGAAGCATACTGTATTCCGCTGTGATCCAGCCTTTTCCTCCGCCGCGTAAAAATGGCGGCACCCGGTCTTCCACAGATGCATTACAGATGACCTTCGTATTTCCCGCTGTAATTAAAACAGAGCCTTCCGGGTGAGTGATAAAATCCAAATCAAATGTGATAGGGCGCAGCTCATCGTGCTGTCTTCCGTCGTGTCTCATATTTTACCTCCGATTATATGTACATAAACCTTTTGTTCCGGATTGTGAATAAAGAAAGAGGCAGCCGGAACGCTAACCTCTTTTTTACTAGTATATCAAAAATCGCAAATTAAAAACTACCCGTATTCACTTGTGACGGCCTCGAAACAGGTTTTGAAAGGGATTCTCCTTTTTCATTCACCAGTTCTGATTTTCCATTTACTTTTATAGAAACACTTTTGATCGACGGCTGTTCGGTTAACGTGAGAACGATGCTGTCCAGTACGCCCGATGATACCATTTTTGTTTTTTCGTCGGCGCTTCCGTAAATAGAGCTGTTAAAGTCCAGTGTAACCTGGCCGTCTTTCACTTTCGGCTTGCTGAGAAGCTTAACATCGTTATTAAAGTCCGTCAAAAGCCCGCTTGCTTTGCCCGGTCCGTCAGCGAGCTGTTCAACGGCAGCGGTGATGTCATTTGTTTCCGAATTGTCAATCCGCTTTGTGACAGGCACGTAGTATTCGCTTGTCTCTGTTTCCGCCAGATAATATACAGTCAGCGGATGGGTGTCTGTCAGATCATTCACTCCGGCCGTTTCAATATTAATCCCGTCTTTTCTGCTTAAGTCGCCCGTAATCGGCGTGCCGCCCACAGGCATTTCTTTCAGCTCGTGCCCGTTGATTCTGATTTTGACTTTATCTATTGAGCTGAATTGGGTAAGCGTCCATGTAATCGATTGCAGGATTTTTTGTTCGTCTTCTTTTTTATAGTTTTTAAATTCCTTCGAAAAATCAGCGACGGCAGTGCCGTCTTTTTTAATATCGACATTTACCGTCGTATCCGCAGGGAGCACCGCTCTGAAGCCGTTCGGCAGGATTTCTGACACAGGCCCTCCCTGAACCAAATACTCAAGGGCCTGCTTTGCGGTTCCCTCACTGTTCGGAAGAGGCAGTGTCTGTGCTGCGACATAGCCGTTTTTATCAATCAGATACAGCTCTCGCATGACTGTATTGGCCGGCTGGTCGGCTTTAGAAGTGCCGTTTTTCTCTGACTGCTTTGGTTTTGCCTGAATTCCCGCTTCATCCTTTACATATGAAATGTCTTGAGGCGGGTCAATTTCCCCGGCTGTTTTATCGGATTGAAACAAACCGCATCCAGATAACACAAAAGCCGAAGTAAGACATGTTGCAGCAATGACTGCAGGTCCTTTTTTCAGCATACTTTTCCCTCCTAAGGCTGTTTGTACTATGATGTATACGAGCCCTGTCCGGGAAATAGACCGGGAAGCGCAAAAAAACCCGCCGTAAACAGCGGGTTTTTTGATTTATTTTCTGACCGGCTCTTGAAGGGAGATGCACTCGACATGGCCGATTTCGTGGCCGAACCAGTCTTCGGCAATTTTTGCGAAGCCGTTCCGCTCTCCCGTTGTAAGAAATTGATGCTCCGGTGCATGTTTCGATTGGTTTAACAAACCTTTATAAGACAAGATGGTGCTCACTTCTCTCGCCGTCTCGTCTCCGGAGGAAATGATTTTCACATGCTCCCCCATATAGTTCTGAATCGGATCTTTTAAAATCGGATAATGCGTACATCCTAAAATCAAGGTGTCAATTGATGTACCTTTTAAAGGCTCAAGCGATGCTTCAACCGCTTCCTCCGCTGATTCCTGAAGAAACCGTCCGCTTTCTACAAACGGCACGAGCAGCGGACAAGCCGTGTTCTCAACTTGAAGTTCTGCGTTTAACCCGAGCAGCGCCTGCTCATACGCTCTGCTTTTAATGGTATTGACCGTGCCGATGACGCCGATATGCTGGTTTTTCGTGACCTTTATCGCCGTTCTCGCACCCGGCTGAATGACGCCGACAACCGGAATATCCGTTTTGCGCTGAATATCCTCCAAGGCAATGGCCGTGGCCGTATTGCAGGCGATCACGAGCATTTTGATATGGTGGTTTTCCAGCAGGTAATCGGTCATTTCCCACGTGTATTGAAGAACTTCTTCTTCAGGACGCGGGCCGTACGGGCAGCGTTTTGTATCTCCCACATAGATGATATTTTCCTTCGGTAGCTGTCTCATGATTTCCTTAGCAACGGTTAACCCGCCAACCCCGGAATCAATGACTCCTATCGGCTGTTCCAACAAAATCGCCTCATTTTCTTTTCATTTCATGCTGCAGTTTCAATAATGATTTTTCGAAAGCGGCTGTTTCTTCTTCGGAAAATGTCGCAAACATATCCCGCAAATAAGCCTGTCTTTTCAAAATCACTTCTTGGATAATGCGCTCTCCTTCAGCGAGAAGATGAATTCTGACGACCCGTCTGTCAGCCGGGTCTTTGACCCGCTCGACAAGCTTATTTTTTCCATGCGGTCTATCAGATCCGTCGTCGTGCTGCAAGCCAAATACATTTTGGCTGATAATTCGCCTATTGTCATATCCCCCAATTCATAAAGCCATTGAAGCCCCACGAATTGCGGCGGTGTAATTGCATATTGGTTAAGGATTTCTCTTCCTTTTTGTTTAATGATCGCAGCGATATGGCGGAGTGATTTTTCGATATCCGCAACATGCTCTACAGATTTTGATGTCATTTGTCCATCCCTCACTCAAGGATCTTTCTGGGCTATGCGCTCCGTGTCTATTTTCCTTCTTTTTTTAAGAAAATGCAAGACTGACGGAGAAAAAGGAAAAACCGGGATTTTCACCGCATGCCCATCAGCCCGGGCGCCAACGCAAATAACCGGCTCCTTCTCGAAAAGAAGGAAAACCGGCAAGAATCAGAGCTCTAGCTCACCCATTCTAAGAAGCTCGACAACAGCTTGCGAACGCCCTTTCACACCTAACTTCTGCATGGCATTTGAAATGTGATTCCGTACAGTTTTTTCACTGATAAATAGCTCGCTTGCAATTTCCTTTGTTGTCTTGTCTTGAACGAGCAATTCGAATACTTCTCTTTCTCTTTTGGTCAGCAGCGGCTTTGATTGAAAATCTTTCTCCTTCAAGTATTGTAACCCTCCTTGCTAAGGTGAGAGCGAATCTGAAACGAATGGGTTTATATAGTCAAGATATCATATGTAAAGGGCGCTTCGGAGGTGACGTCTCTTAGAGAAATAGTTATCCGTTCAGGCGAGCAGAATGCCTTTCTCCCGCTCCGTCCAGCTGACCGCTTTGCCGCTTTTCTTCGACACTTGAACCATAACGACGGAACCTGTAAAGCACGGCAGGCCCGACTCATTTTCTCCAAGGTAATGAAGGGTGACGGACGCATTTCCGGCAGCGCTTGCTTTCACATAAATCCGCAGATTTTCATACGGCATCACCTGACGCATATAGTCGCACTGCTGGCTTGCGACGACCGTCATCGTTTCCGAGTTTTGCGCCGTTATGCCCCGCTGTTTAAAATAAGCGATCCGTGCTTCTTCAAAATAGATGAAAGGGGTTACATTATTCATATGGCCGAACATATCCGTTTCTGAAAAACGAACCGATACTTCAGTAAAGAAAGAAAACGACTGTCTCCATTCTTCAAACGGAATATCAATATATTGCGGTTGTTTCATCATCTTCAGCTCCTTATAAAAAAACCTCTCCCGTACGGAAGAGGCTCTTTTTCTCTTTCTTATACTCTGTCGCTTCCGAAGAAATTACGGAATGCTTGTAAATTGGTATCTCTGTTCAAAGCAGCGATTGAAGTCGTAAGCGGAATGCCTTTCGGGCAGGATTGCACACAGTTTTGTGAATTCCCGCAATCTCCGAGGCCGCCGTCTGTCATTAACGCTTCTAAACGTTCTGCTTTGTTCATCGCGCCCGTCGGATGGGCGTTAAACAGACGGACTTGCGACATCGGGGCAGGCCCCATGAATTTCGACTTGCTGTTGACGTTCGGGCAGGCTTCGAGGCAGACGCCGCATGTCATGCATTTAGACAATTCATATGCCCACTGGCGGCGTTTTTCCGGCATTCTCGGCCCCGGCCCCAAATCATAAGTCCCGTCAATCGGCACCCATGCTTTCACTTTTTTCAGTGAATCAAACATTCTGCTGCGGTCAACCTGAAGGTCACGGACAACCGGGAATGTTTTCATCGGCTTCAGACGGATCGGCTGTTCCAGCTTATCAATCAGCGCCGTACATGACTGGCGCGGTCTCCCGTTGATGACCATGGAGCAGGCGCCGCATACTTCTTCAAGACAGTTCATGTCCCATGCGACCGGAGTGGTTTTCTCTCCTTTTGCATTCACGGGATTTCTGCGGATTTCCATCAGGGCGGAAATCACGTTCAGATTCGGGCGGTAATTGATTTCGAATTCTTCATCGTATGGCGCGCTTTCGGGCGTATCCTGACGTGTAATGATAAACCGTATCTTTTTCTCACTCATGATTATTTCGCCACCTTCTTCTTCGAGTAGTCGCGTTTACGGGGCGCAATCAGTGATACATCGACATCCTGATATTCAAATTCCGGAGCTTCAAACGGACCGGCATGTTTAGCCATCGTCGTTTTGAGCCACTCATCGTCATTTCTTTCAGGGAAATCCGGTTTATAGTGCGCTCCCCGGCTTTCATTTCGGTTATATGCGCCGAGCGTGATGACTCTGGCAAGCTGAAGCATATTGGAGAACTGGCGGGTGAACATCGCCCCTTGGTTGCTCCATTTTGTCGTATCGTTGATATTGATTTTCTTAAAGCGTTCCATCAGCTCTTGGATCTTGTCATCCGTTTTCAAAAGTTTGTCGTTGTGGCGGACCACCGTGACGTTGGCCGTCATCCATTCTCCGAGCTCGCGGTGAAGCACGTAGGCATTTTCGTCGCCGTCCATCTTCATGATATCGGCCCATTTTTCTTCTTCTTTTTTCACATAGGAATCAAATAATGAAGAAGACAGGTCTTCCGCTGATGTTTCAAGTCCGGAAACATATTTCACCGCATTCGGTCCGGCCACCATTCCTCCGTAGATGGCGGAAAGCAGAGAGTTCGCCCCTAAACGGTTTCCTCCGTGCATTGAATAATCACATTCTCCCGCCGCGAACAGTCCGCGGATGCTTGTCATCTGATCATAATCAACCCACAGTCCGCCCATTGAATAGTGAACGGCAGGGAAAATTTTCATCGGAAGCTTGCGCGGGTCATCGCCCATGAATTTTTCATAGATTTCGATAATGCCGCCAAGCTTAACGTCAAGCTCTTTCGGATCTTTGTGCGACAGATCGAGATACACCATGTTTTCTCCGTTGATGCCGAGTTTCTGATTCACGCACACGTCAAAGATTTCACGTGTCGCAATATCCCGCGGCACGAGGTTTCCGTAAGCCGGATATTTTTCCTCAAGGAAGTACCAAGGTTTTCCGTCTTTGTACGTCCAGACTCTTCCGCCCTCGCCGCGCGCCGATTCACTCATCAGACGCAGTTTATCGTCCCCCGGGATTGCTGTCGGGTGAATTTGGATAAATTCGCCGTTTGCATAATAAGCGCCCTGCTGATAAACGATTGATGCGGCAGATCCCGTGTTGATCATGCTGTTTGTTGATTTTCCGAATACGATTCCGGGTCCTCCCGTCGCCATAATAACGGCGTCAGAACGGAATGACTCGATTTGCATATTGGTCAGATTTTGGGCTACGATACCGCGGCACGTGCGCTCATCGTCAAGAACGGCGCCGAGGAATTCCCAGCCTTCGTATTTTGTGACGAGACCCGCCACTTCATATCTGCGCACCTGCTCGTCCAGTGCGTAAAGAAGCTGCTGACCCGTCGTCGCTCCCGCGTATGCGGTTCTGTGATGCTGTGTACCCCCGAAACGGCGGAAGTCCAAAAGCCCTTCCGGCGTTCTGTTAAACATAACCCCCATGCGGTCCAATAAGTGGATAATGGACGGCGCCGCTTCACACATCGCTTTTACAGGAGGCTGGTTTGCCAAAAAGTCGCCTCCGTATACCGTGTCATCAAAATGCTCAAACGGAGAGTCTCCTTCCCCTTTTGTGTTGACAGCTCCGTTTATCCCGCCCTGCGCGCAGACCGAGTGAGAGCGTTTGACCGGAACGATGGAAAACAATTTAACGGCCGTGCCTGATTCCGCTGCTTTAATTGTCGCCATGAGGCCGGCAAGACCCCCGCCGACTACGATAATGCTTGATTGACTCATGATAGCCCCTCTCCCTCTAGTAATCTAGTTCTCTTACACAAACGCAAAAATCGCTTTTAAACCTACATATGAAAGCGCTAAAAATATAATCAGCGTCACGTAAGTCGAAATTCTTTGAGAACGCGGCGTGACCGTGATCCCCCATGTGACCGCAAAAGACCATAAGCCGTTTGAAAAGTGAAAAATGACCGATAAAACGCCTACAATGTAAAAGCCGAGCATAAACGGCGAGCTCAGAATATTCGCCATCATATCGAAGTTGACTTCAGCGCCCATCTGCGCGGCAATCCGCGTCTGCCATACATGCCAGCTGACGAAAATAAGGGTGAGAATACCAGTGACACGCTGAAGCACAAACATCCAGTTTCTGAAATAACTGTAGTGGCCAGCGTTGTTTTTCGCAGTAAATGCTATGTACACACCGTAAACCGCATGATAAATTAAAGGTAAGAAAATAATAAAAATTTCTAACGCATACCTGAACGGCAGACTGTCCATAAAGCCGGCCGCCTTGTTAAACGCATCCGCTCCCCTTGCGGCAAATTGGTTGACGACTAAATGCTGGATCAAAAAGATGCCGACCGGAATAACACCGAGCAAGGAATGCAATCTTCGAAAATAAAACTCTCTGTTCCCAGACATTACTTTACCCCCTGTTTGATTTAAGTGCGAAATGTACTAAAATCTCTGCCCCCACTTCGTTTCAATTGTAAGCACTTTATTAAAATTTATTGACAATTTCATTTTACTCCTCCCTCAAAAGGGCGTCAAGAAAACGTGTACATAAATTATAATTTTCGGAATTGATTATCTGGAGGGAAAATTTTATTTTCCTGCGATATCTTTCTCACATTTTTTCGCTTGTTTTATAGGATCATCCTGTAATCCTCCCCCCTGTTTAAGCTATAATAAACGAAGGAGAGAGGGGAATACATAATATGAAGAATAATTATGAAGCAGCTTTAGAACCTTTAACTGAACTCGACGTCAGCGCATACGGCTACGAATTAATCCGGGAAATCGTGCTTCCGGATATCCTCGGCCCGGAACATTCATCGATGATGTATTGGGCGGGAAAACGCCTCGCCCGCAAATTTCCTCTTCAATCGTGGGAAGAAATCCCCGCCTTTTTTGAAAAAGCCGGCTGGGGAACTTTGACAAACGCAGGATCAAAAAAACAAGAACTGGAATTTGAACTGGAAGGACCGCTCGTATCCAGCAGGCTCAAACATCAGAAAGAGCCTTGTTTTCAGCTTGAAGCCGGTTTTATAGCCGAACAGATTCAATTGATGAACGATCAGATTGCAGAATCTTATGAACAGGTAAAAAAGAGAGCGGATAAAGTCGTCCTGACCGTAAAATGGGATATGAAGGACCCTGTATAATTGAAAAAAGGCGGTGACTCCAAGTCCCGCCTTTTTGCCTGCCCGTTTATACGGCAGACGGCTGTTTAGAAAGCTCAAACGCATCATGAAGCGCTTCGACCGCTTTCACCATATCATTTTCGCTGACAACCGCTGATACTTTTATTTCAGATGTGCTCACCATTTTGACTTGTACATTTTTTTCCGCCAGTACGGCAAACATGTCCGCGGCGACGCCGGGATTTGAAACCATGCCCGACCCGACAATAGAGACTTTCGCCAGTTTTCTTTCGGTTTCAATTTTTTCATAGTCAAGCGCGTTTTTATATTCTTCAAGCACGGCGACCGTTTGCGCGGCATCTTCCGTTTTCACTGAGAAAGAAATATCCGCTTCCCCATCGTCCGACTGTGTCTGAATAATAATGTCAACGTTGATGTTTCGTTTTGCCAGCGCGGTGAAGATTGTTGAAAGTGTTGTCAGTCCGCTTGCAAGACCCGTAACGGACACCCTTGTGATCTGGTCTTCAAATGCAATTCCTCTGACGATTAAATTCTGCTCCATTGATGATTCCTCCTCAATTAATGTTCCCGCTTCATGCTCTGTGCTTGACCGCACTTCCAAAGGCACTTGGTAGTTTTTCGCGAACTCAACCGCCCGCGGGTGAAGAACACCCGCTCCTAGATTTGCAAGCTCCAGCATTTCATCATAAGAAATTCCCGCCAGTTTTCTCGCTGACCGGACATACCGCGGATCTGTCGTAAATACGCCCGGAACATCTGTATAAATGTCGCATTTATCCGCTTCCAGCGCTGCTGCAAGAGCGACCGCCGTCGTATCGGAACCGCCCCGTCCGAGCGTCGTGATGCCGCCGTCTTCCGTTACACCCTGAAAACCGGCAACGACTGTGATTTTGCCTTCTGCAAGCTGCGAACGAATCGCCGTAATATCAATATCCGTAATTCTCGCATTACCGTGAACGGCTTCCGTGCGGACACCCGCCTGCCAGCCCGTATAAGAGACGGCGCCATATCCTTTTTCCTGAAGCGCCATGGCCAAAAGGGAAATCGTGACCTGCTCTCCCGTTGACAAAAGCATATCCATCTCGCGTCTGCTTGGTTCAGATGTGATTTCAGCCGCGAGGTTAACGAGCGCGTCGGTTGATTTTCCCATTGCCGAAACGACGACTACGATATCATGGCCTTTTTGCTTTTCAGCAATGGCGCGATTTGCAGCATTTTGAATTTTTTCGGCAGAGCCGACGGAAGTGCCTCCGAATTTTTGTACGATAAGACCCATACTAGACCACCCTTTACATTTTGGTTCGTGCGGGTGAGGAGAAAAGAGCGTTTTGTCCACAATAAAAAAAGCAATGAGAGGAATAGCTCTCATTGCTTTTTCATATCATTACGATTGATTATGAACAACGAGATAGCCCTCCAAGAAAATGAATTCTTGACAGCCTTACATTTATTTAATGCAAGGCCAGCAAATCACACCGATGGGATGTGATACACTTCGGCGACGCTCCCCTTTCAGCCTTTTTCGCAGAATCCATCATTCTCCAAAGGCTTACTATTGAAGTTCGCACCTCTATCTTCACCATATAACACGATCTTATGAAATTAGTTCACATTCTAGCAGATTTTTCAGAAAAGCACAATACTATTTTTTCAATTTTTCAAACAGCAGCTGGGCCGCCGCGGCCGGCACACCGGCTTTTTTGATATCGTCAAGGCTTGCTTCCTTCATCTTTTTGACAGATCCGAAATGTTTTAAGAGCATTTTTTTGCGTTTTTCGCCGATTCCGGGGATATCATCCAGAACGGATTGAAAGACGCTTTTTCCCCGGATCTGTCTGTGAAAGCTGATCGCAAAACGGTGAACTTCGTCCTGAATACGCTGAAGCAGGTAAAACTCTTGGCTGTTCCGCTCCAGAAACACCGGTTCAAGCGGGTCGCCGATCAAAAGGTTCGATGTTCGGTGTTTATCATCTTTCGCCAATCCCGCTACCGGGACATCAAGGCCGAGCTCATTCTCGAGCACGTCGCGCGCCGCGTTAATCTGCCCTTTTCCGCCGTCAATGATGATTAAATCCGGCAGCGGAAGATTTTCGCGGAGCACCCTCGTGTACCTTCTTCTGACGACTTCCCTCATTGAGCCGTAATCATCCGGCCCTGTTACGGTTTTAATTTTATATTTGCGGTATTCCTTTTTATTCGGTTTTCCGTCAATAAAGACAATCATGGCCGATACGGGGTTTGTGCCTTGAATATTGGAGTTGTCAAACGCTTCAATCCGATGCGGCGTGTAAATATTCAGCGCTTCGCCGAGCCGTTCGGCTGCACCGATCGACCGTTCCTCATCCCGCTCGATTAACGAGAATTTTTCCCGCAGAGCAATTTTCGCATTTTTGTGCGCAAGCAAAAGCAGCTCTTTTTTCGGGCCTTTTTTCGGCTGATGCACGGCGGTTTCCAACAGCTCGCTGATCATGTCCCTGTCAACGCTGTCAGGCACCAGAATTTCCTTAGGCAGAAAGTGATTGTTTTTGGAATAGAACTGGCCGATGAAGGTCAGGAATTCTTCATCCGCTTCCTGATACATCGGAAACATGCTGACGTCGCGTTCGATCAGTTTTCCTTGGCGAATGAAAAAGACTTGGACGCACATCCAGCCTTTATCGTAGGCATATGCAAACACATCGCGGTCCAGAAGGTCATTCATGGTCATTTTTTGCTTCTCCATCGTCGATTCGATGTGAACAAGCTGGTCGCGGAATTCTTTAGCCCGTTCAAATTCAAGCTTTTCCGCCGCTTCTGCCATTTTCGCTTCGAGCTCTTTTTTGATTTCGTTATGCCCTCCCTTTAAAAAACGGGTGATGTCTTCAACAATCTCGCGGTTTGTCTCCTCAGATATATCCTTTACACATGGGGCGAGGCATTGTCCGAGATGATAATAAAGACAGACGCGGTCCGGAAGCTTTGAGCACTTCCTGAGCGGGTAAAGGCGGTCCAACAGTTTTTTCGTTTCCCGCGCCGCCTGCACATTCGGATACGGGCCGAAATAGCGTCCTTTGTCTTTTTTGACATTCCGGGTGACAATCAGCCGCGGATGGCGTTCATGGGTGATTTTAATAAAGGGATAGGTTTTATCATCTTTCAGCATGACATTGTATTTCGGATCGTATTTTTTAATCAGATTCATTTCCAAAATAAGCGCTTCAAGATTGGAGGAAGTCACGATATATTCAAAGTCCTCAATCTCCGTCACAAGCCGTTGGGTTTTTGCGTCGTGAGAACCGGTGAAATAAGATCGCACCCTGTTTTTCAAGACTTTCGCTTTCCCCACGTAGATGACTGTTTTTTGACGGTCTTTCATTAAATAACAGCCCGGCTGATCGGGAAGGAGGGCCAGCTTTTCTTTCAGTTGTTTATTCATACGTTACCCTTCCTTACATTCATTTCTCGTGTCCATTCAGTGTATCACGAACATTTGTTTTTCTCCATTTTCAGCTTTTGGAAGATCAAAAAAGGCGATTCCCTTTCAAAGGAATCGCCCTGCCGTAACGGAAGCTTTCGGCTTACAGATGTTTGTTTACAAGCTCTTCAAGAGCTTCTTTCGGTTTGAAACCGACAGATGTTTCAACGACTTCTCCGTCTTTTAACACGAGAAGTGTCGGGATGCTCATGACGCCGTATTTACCGGCAGTTTCTTGGTTTTCATCCACGTCGATTTTGACGATTTTCAGTTTGTCTCCCATTTCTTGATCAAGCTCTTCAAGAACGGGCGCGATCATTTTACAAGGTCCGCACCAAGGAGCCCAGAAATCAGCCAATACGACACCTTCACTTGTTTCAGCTGAGAACGATTGATCAGTTGCTTTTACGATAGCCATTTGTTATTCCTCCAATTGTCAAATGATGATTTTTAGTATAGCATCTCCCATTCGTTCATGCTAATTTAATGCTTATATTATTTTCTCCCGAACCCGCCGGAAATAATCTTATTTATACAGTGTATTATAACCGGGCGGCGGGCGTTCAAAACTTAAGATGGACCCGCAGGCAGCGTGATTAATACAATCGCCATCGGAGGAAGCTCCGCCTCAAGTTTTCCGCTCTTTTGAGCAAACCCGGAAAACGGCTTCGGTTTGACGTTTTCCGGACTGCTGAATGTATTGTGGGCATTCATTTTTTCCGCGTGCAGAATCGTTCCCGAAGGCGCCCCTGTCTTTTTCATGCCCCGCAGTTCAATCTTCACGTCAGCTTTTTGCAGATGATCGATATTGCAAATGCTGATATGTATGTCTCCGTTTTGCTGTTTGGACGCTGAAATGCTGACTTGCGGGAGCCGGCCGTCATTCCATTCGTACCCGGCTGCATTTGTTTCTGCCGCCAAAAGAGATGCGTCCTGGTGCACCTTAAACATATCAAACACATGATACGTCGGCGTCAACAGCATATCGTTCCCTTCTGTCAGGATCATTGCCTGAAGCACGTTGACGGTTTGCGCGATATTGGCCATCTGTACGCGGTCTGCGTGCTGATGAAAAATGTGAAAATGCGCGGCGGCGACAAGGGCGTCGCGGATCGTATTCTGCTGATACAGAAAGCCCGGATTCGTGCCCGGCTCAGGATCAAGCCACGTGCCCCATTCATCAATGATCAGCCCGACTCTTTTTTCGGGATCGTACTGATCCATGATGGCGCTGTGCCTTGTGATCAATTCATCCATATGCGCCGCTTTTTTCATCGTGATGAACCATTCATCTTCCGTAAACTCCGTCGCTGATCCTTTCCCCTTCCAGAAGTCGCCCGGTATTGTGTAATAATGCAGGCTCAGCCCGTCCATGAGATCAGCGGCTTTTTTCATTAAAATTTCAGTCCAGCGGTAATCGTCGACATTCGCGCCGCCGGCAATTTTATAGATTTCATTACCGCTGTAATTGCGGACATAGGTTTGAAAGTTTCTGTAAAGGTCGGCATAATACTCAGGATGCATGTTTCCGCCGCAGCCCCAGTTCTCATTTCCTATTCCGAAATATTTCAGCTTCCACGGTTTTTCCCGCCCGTTTTCTTTTCTCCAGTCGGACATCGGGGTGCCTGCTTCAAACGTCATGTATTCAATCCAATCAGCCATTTCTTTAACCGTTCCGCTGCCGACGTTTCCGGCGATGTACGGTTCGCATCCGAGCATTTCACAAAGCATCATAAACTCGTGCGTGCCGAATTCATTAGAATCAATCGTCCCGCCCCAATGGGTATTCAGCATGGTTTTGCGTTTCCCTACGCCGTTTGCCCAATGATATTCATCAGCAAAACAGCCGCCCGGCCACCTGAGGACGGGAATCTGAAGCTGTTTGAGGGCGGCGGCGACATCCGTCCTGACCCCTCCGGTATTCGGAATATCGGAATCTTTTCCGACCCAGATGCCCTCATATATGCCTCTTCCCAGGTGTTCCGCGAAATGTCCGTATATGTTTTTATTAATGGTTCCCCGTGTGATATCAGTTTGAATGACTGCCGTATTGTGAGACAAACTTGATCATTCCTTCCCCTTAATAAGAATGAAAGCACTAGAGCCGATCTATCTGGGATGTATGCTGAATGGATAAGTTTGTAAGCGCTTTACAAAAGCTTATTACATTGGTTCGTACATGTCAATCTATTGTTTTATTAATCTGTAATTTGTACGAACTAATTAACACAAATCAAAACCCTCTGACAAATAAGCCAGAGGGTTTTGATTATGAATGAATATTGGCATTTTTAAATTCCTGGGTCAGAAGCGGTACCACTTCGAACAAATCGCCGACAATTCCGTAGTCCGCTATTTTAAATATTTCCGCTTCCGGGTCTTTGTTAATGGCAACGATGACCTTACTGTTTGACATGCCCGCCAAATGCTGAATCGCTCCGGAAATGCCGCAGGCGATATACAAATCCGGCGTGACAACTTTTCCCGTCTGGCCGATTTGAAGAGAATAGTCGCAGTAGTCCGCGTCACACGCGCCGCGCGAAGCGCCCACCGCTGCTCCGAGCACCTCGGCAAGTTCTTTTAACGGTTCAAATCCATCTTTGCTTTTTACACCGCGGCCGCCTGCTACGATAATTTTCGCTTCTGATAAATCCACGCCGTCCGCCGTTTTTTTGACTACTTCTTCAATGACCGTCCGCAAATCTGCCGGAGGCGCCGCAAGCTCTTCAATATCACCCGTCCGGTTCGCGTCTTTTTCTAATGCCTGAATATTATTCGGACGAATTGTCGCCAGAATGAAAGGATCGGTTGAAATCACCTGTTCAAAGGCTTTGCCGGAATAGATCGGTCTTGTAAAAACGATGTTATCTCCGGTAACGCTTACATCCGTGCTGTCTGAAATCAGCCCCGTTTCAAACCGGGCCGCAAGCTTAGGTGACAAATCTTTTCCCATAGAAGTGTGGCCGAAAATGACCGCATCAGGCTTTTCATTTTCGATCAAATCCCCGAGAACCGCGGCATATCCGTCCGCCGTATACTGAGAAAGCCCCGGCGAATCGGCCGTAAATACTTTGTCGGCGCCGTACTGAATGAGTTCTGATGCTGCATCAGCCGCGCCCTTTCCCATCAGCACGCCGATGACATCTCCTCCGCCGGAAATGGTTTTGCCTGCGGCTATGGCTTCAAAGGTGACGTTCCGTAAGGCGCCGTCACGAATTTCTCCGAGTACGATCACTTTTTTTCCCATTCTGACATCCCCCAGTTTCTTTAATATCAGTTTATACGACTTTGGCTTCTTTTCTCAGCAGTGAGACAAGCTCCTTCGCCTGCTCAGCGGCTTCTCCTTCGATCAGTCTGCCCGCTTCTTTTTGCGGCGGCAGAAAACGTTCGATCGTTTTGAGCTTCGGTGCGGCATCATCTTCATCAATGCCGAGATCATCGAGCTCAAGTTCTTCCAGCGGTTTTTTCTTCGCCTTCATAATGCCCGGAAGCGACGGATAGCGCGGCTCGTTTAAGCCTTGCTGTGCCGTGATGACTAAAGGAAGTGAGGTTTTAATGATTTCGGTATCCCCTTCGTTGTCTTTCTCTGCCACAGCTTCATCGCCGCTGATTGTCAGTTTTGTAATCGTTGTGACGCAAGGAATGTTAAGCAGTTCGGCAAGCCTTGGAGCCACTTGGCCGGAACCGCCGTCAATCGCGACATTTCCGCCGAGAATCAGATCATATTCCCGGTCCTTGAAATAATGATATAAGATAGTTGAAATGGAGTATTGGTCAGGATCGCTCAAATCATCTTCAATATTGATTAACACCGCCTGATCACAGCCCATCGCAAGGGCGGTTCTCAGTTCTTTCTCCGCATCTTCTCCGCCGACGGTTACGGCGGTCACGGTTCCGCCGTGCTCTTCCTTCAGCTGAATGGCTTCTTCAATGGCGTATTCATCATACGGATTAATGATAAATTCGGCCCCGTCCTCCTGAATCTTTCCTGCTTCAATGACGATTTTCTCTTCTGTGTCAAACGTCCGTTTCATCAGTACAAATAGATTCATATTCTTATCCCCTTTATCTTCGCCCACCGAATTGAGGCTTTCTTTTTTCGAGAAATGCCTGAATGCCTTCTTTTGCGTCATCTGATGCAAATGCTTCCCCAAAGCGCTTTGCTTCAAGCTTTAAGCCGCCGTCATAAGAATAGATCTTGTTTGAATAAAGGAGCTCAAGCAGATAAGCCATTGACTGCGGGCTTTTTTCCGCAAACTTGCCCGCGAGCGTTTTCGCTTTTTGCAGCAGCTCTTCCTCATGTTCGGCGCCTATCGTGACAAGGCCGAGGCTGAGCGCTTCTTCTCCGGTCACAGGTTCTGAAGTGCCGATCATTTCAAGCGCTTTCGCCGTACCGACGTACCGGGGAAGCCGCTGCGTCCCGGCAAAGCCCGGAATAATGCCGAGATTCAGCTCGGGCAGGCCGAGCTTTGCATCCAATGTAGCGATTCTGATATGGCAGGCCATGGCTAGCTCAAGACCGCCGCCGAACGCAGCGCCGTGAATCGCTGCGATAACGGGCTTCGGAAACCCTTCAATTCTTTCCATCAGCTGCTGGCCTTTATCCGCCATGGCAGAAGATTGCTCAAGATTTTCAAGCGACGTAAATTCCTTTATATCGGCGCCCGCCGAGAAAAATTTTCCCTCACCGCGAATAATGATACTTCTGACGCTGTCATCTGTTTCACACCGGTCGAACAGACCGGACAACTCATCTAAAACCGCACCGGACAGCGCGTTGGCCGGCTGATGATTAATGGTGATCACCGCAACAGATTGTTCTACCGCCATCGAAAGGCTGTTCATCCGTCAACCCCCTTTAGTTTTGATGAATCCCTGACACCAACAGCTCCAATACCTTGTCTGACAAATCCGGAAGATCATATTTCTGATCGTTCATCACCCATGTTGTCACTGTTTCATCTATCGTCCCGAATATCATCTGCCGGGCGAGGCGGACGTCGAGATTGTCTTTCCATTCCCCCGACTTGATTCCTTCTGTCAAAATGGTGTCCAGCATGTTTAAATAACCTTTTAAAATATCATTGATTTTCAGGCGCAGCTTGATATTCGACTGTCTGAGCTCAAGCTGGGTCACAATCGCGAGGTGGCGGTCATTGCCGAGCAGTGTGAAATGCTGCTTAATAACGAGGGCGAGTTTTTCTTTTGCCGTCGTTTTTTCTTTCACTTCTTCTTCCATGCGTTCAATGAACTGGCCCATCTTTTCTTTAAAAAGAGAAATGAGTATATCCTCTTTGTTTTTGAAATATAAATAGATGGTGCCGTCCGCAACGCCGGCCTGCTTGGCGATTTTGGACACCTGTGATTGGTGATAGCCGTTTTCCGCTATGACTTCTACTGCTGCATCAATAATCTGCATATACTTTGGCCGTTTTTGGTTCAATGTCATCGTTCCTTCCTTCGATAAATGAATGACTATTCATTCATAACTTCATGATAAAAAGGATTCCCGATTTTGTCAAGTTTTTCTTTTAAGGCACCTTGTTTTCACGGGAAACATCTTCCTCTTCAACTAAACGCCTTCTTAATATTTTTCCGACGGCCGTTTTCGGAAGCTCTTTTCTGAATTCGTACAGCTTCGGGACTTTGTACGGCGCAAGCCGCTCTCTTGCAAACGCATCAAGCTCATCGGCATCTGCCTCGGCGCCTTTTTTCAAAACGATAAATGCTTTCACCGTTTCCCCCCTGTAGGAATCAGGAACGCCCGCTACGACGATTTCCTGAACGGCTTCATGCTCATACAGCGCCTCTTCCACCTCCCGGGGGTAAATGTTGTATCCGCCGGCAATGATGATGTCTTTTTTCCTGTCGGCGATGTAGAAAAATCCTTCCTCATCCATATATCCCATATCTCCGGTAAACAGCCAGCCGTCTCTGATGACACGCGCCGTCTCCTCCTGCTTATTCCAGTATCCTTTCATGACCTGAGGACCTTTTACGATCAGCTCGCCGTGTTCATACGGCCCCGCAAGCCCGCCTTTTTCTTCTGAATAGATTCCGGCGTCGGTATTGGGCCAGGGACAGCCGATGCTGCCGGGTTTATTTTTTCCCCAAATGAAGTTTGAATGGGTAACCGGTGATGCTTCGGATAATCCGTAGCCTTCCACAAGCTTTCCTCCGGTCACTTTTTCAAATTTCTGTTTGACCTCAACCGGAAGCGCCGCTGAACCGCTCGGACAGCTTTCAATGGAGGACAAATCATACTTATTCAGCTCCGGGTGATGCAACAGCCCGATGTAAATCGTCGGCGCCCCTGGAAAAACCGTCGGCTTCAGCCTGTCGATTGTTTTCAGGGTATCCAAAGGATTGAATTTGGGAAGAAGGATCATTTCACATCCCTGCATAATGGAAAAATTGAGCACGGCGGTCAATCCGTACACATGAAAAAAAGGCACGATGCCGAGCACCTTTTCGGCTCCCTTTTTCATTTTGTACATCCAGGCGGCGCACATTTCTGTATTGGCCTGAATGTTCCGGTGTGTGAGCATGACGCCTTTCGGGTAGCCGGTTGTTCCGCCCGTGTATTGAAGCACGGCGATGTCATGCGCAGGGTCAATATCAAATGGCTCCGCTTCCTCCGCTCTTTCGTTTTTTAAAATATCCGCTAATTTGTGAATTTGTTCGCAGCCGTCATAATCAATATGCACCTGTTGTTTTTGCGTGAGCGTATACAGCATATTTTTCGGGAACGGCAAAAAGTCTTTTATACTCGTTGTAATAATGCGTTCGACGATTGATAACGTTTTCATTTTTATCACCTTCGGAAACAGCATATCGAGGGTGATGATCACGCGCGGCGCACTGTCTTTCAGCTGATACTCAAGCTCGTGTTCCGTGTAGAGAGGATTGGTCTGAACGACAATGCCGCCGGCAAACAATACGCCGTAAAAAGCGATGACCGACTGCGGACAATTGGGCAGCATAATGGCGGCTCTGTCACCTTTTTTCAGGCCTGTTTTGCGTAAAAAAGCGGCCAGCTTTAACGAATCTGTGAGAACGTCTTGGAATGTGAGTTTTTTTCCGAGAAAATAAATGGCGGTGTGGTTCGGGAATTGAGCTGCGGAGTTTGTCAGATTGGATGGCAGGGTTTGATCAGTAAATTCAAGCTCATGCGGAATCTCTTCGGGATATTGAGAAAGCCATGGCTTTTCAGACTGCATAATACCTCTCCCTTCTGTTTTCCTATACACTATTATTATAGCAGAAGGGTGATTGGAATTGGAAAGCGTTTCATGTGAAATTTCGAGTCTCAGGAGGTGTTGAGTTTGCTGGAAACGCTGCATTTTGAAGAGGGAGTTCCTATCCTGCGCCAGCTGCCTAAGCCGTTTACGTCGGCCGCCTTTTTGCTTCATCCCTTTGTCCTGATGTCTGATGGGTGGGAAGAGCAAAAGCGCAAACGGCCTTATGAACATATATATCCGAGTGATGAGGAGATCATCGCGATGGGCAGACCCGTTTCCTGGAAAACCGTCATGACCGTTTGCGGATTGCGTTCTGAAAAAGAGACGGCGCTTGCGCTTATGAGCGCTGTCACGGCACTGCGGGATGAATATGCACATCCTGAATCCGCCGAGCTGTTAAATCGGCTTCATCATCCCGATCTGTACTTGCCGAGCGATGATGTCACTTCGCCATTTTTGATACCGGGACTCTTGGACGTGTTTCGTTCAAAAGACATTGAGCGCTGCACTTTTTATGAGCCGATCGAAGCGGAAGGTCTATTTTCACTCAATCAAACGGCGGCTTCGGATGTATGCGGATTGCTGCGGGCTGACATGATCATTTCCGACGAAAAACGGCGCGCCGCTTTTATGAGCATATATGATTCTTTTACGACACTCTTTCTCATGGAAGAACAAGACATGCCATCTGTCATCCGCGCCATGAGTTGGGAAGCCGGCATTTGCTCCGATACGGCCTGCATAAACTGGTATTCTCAATAAAAAAGGCCGCCGATTTTAGTTCGGCAGCCTTTTTTCAGTATTAAGATGTCATGACCAGATAAATAAGTCCGATGAACAGAAAAATTCCCGCTGCCGACAGCAGCACTTTCGCAAGCTTCTCCATTTTTCCCCGTCCCCTTAAATCCCGGCGGCCACCACAAATGACAGGCCGACTGAGATGACAAATGAAATAAAGCCGACAGCTCTGTTATCTTTTTCAATTTCTTTATCAATTTTAAACCGGGGCGTCAGAAATTCAAAGATAAAATAGCTGATTAAAAGCATAATAAATCCATATACGCCCCAGCCGATCATTTGCAAAAGCGAATTATGCTGGGCGATGCTGTGCTGAAAGACATTTGCGATACCGAGAATTTTCCCTCCGGTCGCCATTGCCACCGCAAGATTGCCTTTTTGGATTTCCACCCAGTTTTTATAGGATGTCACCAATTCAAACACGGTCAGAAAAATGACGAGACACAAGACGGCTACACTGTAATAAGCCGCGATTTCAACAAGCTCATTTTCCCAAAAAGCATTCATGACGTTTACTCCCTTTTTATTTTAGTTCGACAATCGTTACGCCTGATCCTCCTTCTCCCGCTTCCCCGAACCGCGAGCTTTTCACACTGCGGTGGTTTTTCAGAAGATCCTGCACCCCTTTTCGGAGGGCGCCCGTGCCTTTTCCGTGAATGATGGACACTCTCGGATAGCCGGCAAGCACCGCGTCATCTAAATATTTTTCGACGCGGCTGAGGGCGTTTTCGTAACGCTCTCCCCTGAGGTCAAGTTCAAGCGATACGTGATAATCCTTCCCTTTTACGGCGGTGATTGCTTTTTCTTTTTTCGGTTCAGGAGCCGATTTGAGAAACTCAAGATCTTTTTCCTTCACCTTCATTTTGAGGATGCCGATTTGAACGTTCCATTCTTTCTCGCCGGTTTTTTCAAGCAGCGCCCCTTTTTGTCCGAATGTGAGCACCTTTACTTCGTCGCCCGGCTTCAGCTCGCGTTTTTTCTCTGTTTTTCTTTCCGGCTGCTTTGATTTTTCAAAAGCCGGCATCGCGTCTCCGAGGCGTTTTTTGGCGTCAATCAGCTCGTGTTCCTTAAAGGATCTGTGTTCTTGCTTGATGGACCGGAGTTCGCGGATAATCTGTTCGGCTTCATTTGCGGCGGCTTCCAGTTTTTCCGCAGCTTTCTGCTCGGCTTCTTCCATCATTTTATCTTTTTGGGCGTTCAGCTCAATGATTTGCTGCTGAAGCTCTTTGTGCAGTTTTTCTGCTTCTTTTCTGATTGATTCGGTTTCTGAAAGCTCTTCATCCGCTCTTTTTTTGCTTTTTTCAAGCGATGCGATCATCAGATCGACTTCGTTATGTTCGGCGGTCATTTCTGACTTCGCCTGGCCGATGATATGCTCCGGAAGCCCAAGGCGTCTTGAGATTTCAAATGCGTTGCTTCGGCCCGGCACTCCGATCAGAAGCTTATAGGTAGGCGAAAGCGTTTCAATGTCAAATTCAACGCTGGCATTCATGACGCCTTGTCTGTTATATCCGTATGCTTTCAGTTCCGGATAATGGGTTGTCGCAAGCACTCTGGCGTTTGTCCGGTGAACTTCGTCAAGGATGCTCATGGCAAGCGCCGCCCCTTCCTGCGGATCTGTTCCGGCACCGAGTTCATCAAACAGCACAAGACTGTTTTCAGACACGTCTTTTAAAATATTAACGATATTGACCATGTGGGATGAGAACGTACTCAGACTTTGTTCGATCGACTGTTCATCGCCGATATCGGCAAACACATTGTCAAATACTGCTGCTTCCGATCCCTCATCAGCCGGTATGTGTAATCCTGCCTGCGCCATAATCGTCAGCAGCCCGAGTGTTTTTAACGTAACGGTTTTACCGCCCGTATTCGGCCCCGTGATAACGATCGTTGAATAATCTCCGCCCAGTTCAATATCGTTGGCCACGACTTGATCTTGGGGCAGCAGCGGATGGCGCGCTTTTTTCAGCCGGATAAAGCCGTCTCCGTTCATGAGTGGTTTTGTCGCCTTCATCGCTTTTGCGTATCTCGCTTTGGCGAAAATGAAATCCAGTGTCTGCAGCACTTCCACATTTTGAGCGATTTCTTGTGTGTGTTCAGCCGTATGCTCCGTCAGCATCCGGAGAATCCGTTCGATTTCCTGTTTTTCTTTTACTTTCGCCTGCTGAAGCGAGTTGTTCATATCTACGATCGCCTGCGGTTCAATAAACAGTGTCGCACCGGATGAAGATGTATCGTGGACAATTCCGCCGTAGCTTGATCTGTATTCCTGTTTGACCGGGATGACAAAGCGGTCATTCCGAATCGTAACGATGGTGTCAGACAGCATTTTAGAAGCGGAAGATGAACGCAGCATCGATTCAAGCCGGTCTCTGACTCTTGATTCAAGCGTCCTGAGCTGCGTGCGGATTCCCCTTAAAGCGGGAGACGCATGATCAAGCACTTCACCATGGTCATCAATGCAGGAGTTAATCTCCCTTTCCAAATCGCCTAATGTAATCAGCTCTTCTGCATGGGCCTGTATCAGCGGAATGCCGACGCCGTCTTCTGTCATTTGGCTGATAAAATGCTTCATTTGTTTAACGGCATACAGCAGCCCGGACAATTCGGTGAATTCCGCCGGCGTCAGCACACTGCCGATTTCCGCCCGCCGTAAAGCGGATCTTATGTCGGTCAGGCCGCCGAACGGAGCATGGCCTCTCAAGCGCATGACCGCGGATGCTTCTTCGACTTCATCCAGCTGTTTTTGGATGTCTGAGAGATCCGTCAAAGGTTTCAGCTGCAGAAGCTTCTCCCGGCCGAGCGATGAGGCGGCATGTGCGGTAATCTGTTCTTTTACTTTATGAAATTCAAGTGATGATAACACTTTTTGCTGCACGGTTTTGTGATCCTCCTTACTTAATCATTGCGCGTCAGAAATGCTTTGACCTCGTGTAGCGGCCGGGCGTTTAACACATGTTTTGTCTCCGTCCACCCTTTGCGCGCAGCGGTCACGCCCGTTTTCATATCATCGAGCATCTCGATATTATGGGCATCGGTATTAATGACCAAAGTCACACCTTTTTCATTCGCTTTGATCAGATGCTCAGTCCGTAAATCGAGGCGCGCGGGATTTGCATTTAGCTCAAGCGCCGTATTTGTTTTGGCGGCGAGTTCAATCAGCATGTCGATGTCGACTTCATAGCCGGCCCGTCTGCCGATCAGGCGGCCCGTCGGGTGGGCGATAATGTCCACGTGCTTATTCGTCAGCGCCTGTTCAAGCCGTTTCATAATGACATGTTCCGGCTGGCTGAAGCTTGAATGAATAGATGCGATGACAAGATCCATTTCAGACAGAACACTGTCATCATAATCAAGCGAACCATCGGGAAGGATGTCCATCTCTACGCCTTTAAAAATATGAAAATTTTCAAATTCAGCGTTTAACGCGTCAATTTCTTCCGCCTGTTTTTTGAGCCGTTCGGCCGTTAACCCGTTGGCTACCTTTAAATATTGAGAATGGTCGGTGATCGCCATGTACTGATAGCCTTTTGCCATACATGCTTCTGCCATTTCCCTGATGGAAAAAGCGCCGTCACTCCAGGCTGAGTGCATGTGGAGATCGCCTTTTATCGCTTTATGCTCCACAAGGTCCGTTTCTTCCCGGTACGTGTCGACCTCCTGCCCGCTTTCTCTGAGCTCAGGAGGAATAAACGGCAGACCGAAGTGGGCGTAAAACGCTTCTTCGCTCGGGAATGTTTTGACGTCTCCCGTTTCTATAGTTTCTACTCCGTATTCACTGATCCGTTCACCGCGCTCTTTCGCCAGCTGGCGCATTTTAATGTTGTGATCTTTAGAACCGGTAAAATGATGCAGTGTGGTGGCAAACTGTTCCTCTGTCACAAGCCGGAAATCCACACTCGTCTCATATTCAAAGGTCAGGATGACTGATACTTTTGTGTCCCCGCTCGCTATCACGTCTTTTACGTTCGGGAGGGAAAGAAGCTGTTCTCTGACAGCCTCCGGATGATCTGTAGCGATAATGTAATCCAGATCTTTTACGGTTTCCCGCGCTCTTCTGAGACTGCCGGCCCGGGAATATTTCTGAATATCCGTCAGCCGGGCCAAATGTTCTTCAATTACTGAAGCAATGCTGAGCGCATAGCCGATCGGAAAACGTTCCGGCTGTTTTCCGGCTTCTCCGAGAGCCTGAAGGATTTTCTCCTCCGTTTTTTTGCCGAAACCGGCGAGCCCCTGTACTTTTTGCTGCTCGCATGCTTCTTTCAGCGATTCCGCGTCATGAACGCCAAGCTCCTGATACAGCTTGGCGATTTTTTTGCCGCCGAGGCCCGGAAGCTTCAAAAGAGGAACCAAGCCTTCCGGAACTTCTTTCTGCAATTGGAGAAGCGTGCCGGACACACCTTCCTGCATATATTCACGAATGACGCCGTAGGTGCCTTTTCCGATTCCGGATAAAGACATCATGTCGTCGATTTCCGACAGGCTGCGGTCATCCTGCTCAAGCGCCGCTGCCGCTTTTCGGAAGGCTGATATTTTAAACGGGTTGTCCCCTTTCAGTTCCATATAGACCGCAATCGTTTCAAGCAGCCTGATGATATCTTTTTTATGCATACTGTTAACCCCCAGTCGTTTCCTGCTTTTCATCATACAAATTTTTCTCCTCCGGCACAACTGACGCAGAGCTTGAAAAAAACTTCTCCGGTCAAGAGAAGTTTTTTATGCCCCGTACTGGGCCCACAGTTCTTGCAGGAGCCCTGACAGATACGGCGTATGATGTGTGATGATATTTGCAAGCGTCGATTGTGCGAGCATATCCTGAAGCGCGCTTACCGGCAGTACGGATGCGACGTATAGCAGGATAAACGCAAATAAATAGACTTCCAGAAACCCAAGCACCCCGCCCAGCAGTTTGTTGATCTGTTTAATGACCGGAATGCCGGCGATGATATTAAGCGCCGCTCCGATAATCCGGAGCAGAATCTTTGCGATGATAAACAAAATGACAAACGCGATCGCGTTGTAATAAGCCGTCTCTACGTTTCCTTTAATAAAAGACAGAGCCGCCTGCCCGCCGGAAAAATCAGGCGCGGGTATAAAGCTCAGATGCGGGGCCAGGCTTTTGTAAAAAAGCGCCGCAAACGCAATCGAGAGGATGAAACTCGTTAAATATATAAATTGGAGGATAAATCCTCTTTTTAATCCAAGCAATGTGCCCATTAAGAGCAGAACTAAGATGATGATATCTATCATATGGTGTTCATTCCTTTTCTTTAAGCTGCCGCTCCAGTATTTCATATTTTTCTTGCAGTTTCATATAATCATGCACAACATTGACCGCAGTCAATACAGCGAGCTTATTTATATCAAGATATGGATTTTTCTCGTTGATTTCTCTCATTTTATCATCAACCACTCCGGCCACATGACGCATGTGCGCTTTGCTTTCTTCCCCGATAATGGTGAAGTGCTGGCCGTAAATGTTTACTGTCGTTTTGGTTTTTTTGCCGTCAGACAACGTTTCTCCTCCATTCCGCGAGAATCCTAGTTCCTATCATACCACGATTATCGTTTGAATGGAAAGACGAGCCTCGGGCTGTTATGATACACTGGTATATACAGTGAAAAGTGCCAAAAAAGGAGATTATATCGTGTCCCATTCTGTTATAAAAGTATCCGCTTCCGCTATGGAACAAATGAAACAATCCTATGCCGGCTCCCTTACTCCCGCCGTTCCGCAGGGCGCCGTCTTCCAGGCTAAGCCTCCGGGCTGTACCATTACAGCCTACCGCTCGGGCAAGGTTCTCTTTCAAGGAAAAAACGCCGGCACAGAAGCGGCCCGCTGGGGAACGGCTGAGGCGCCGAAAGCAAAGAAAACCGTCAAAAAAGCGGCCGACCCGCTCTACGCTCCCCCGGCGGGCATTGCCTCCATGTCAGTGATCGGCTCTGATGAAGTCGGAACAGGCGATTACTTCGGGCCGATAACGGTTGCCTGCGCCTACGCCGACAAAACAAAGCTCTCTTTAATGAGAGAACTCGGTGTGAAGGATTCGAAGGATTTAAAAGATCCGCAGATTATTGAAATCGCCAAACTGTTAATTAAAACCATTCCTTACAGCCTGCTTGTGTTAAAAAACGAAAAATACAATCAGATGCAGGAAAAAGGCATGAGCCAAGGAAAAATGAAGGCGCTCCTTCATAATCAGGCGATTTCCAATCTGCTGAGAAAAATGAACGGCGTTAAACCGGAAGCGATTTTGATTGACCAATTCGCAGAGCCCGGCATTTATTTTAAGCATCTTTCCGGACGGGATATCGTAAAAGAAAAAACGTTTTTCAGCACGAAAGCGGAAAGCATACATCTTTCCGTCGCCGCAGCCTCTATCATTGCGCGATATTCTTTCTTAATTGAAATGGATAAGCTTTCGCGTGAGGCTGGGATGACGATTCCAAAAGGCGCGGGGCCGCACGTCGATGAAGCTGCCGCCAAGCTGATCATCAATAAGGGAGAAGGTGCGCTCAGAACGTTCACTAAACTTCATTTTGCCAATACGCAAAAAGCGAAACGCCTTGTTGAACGGAAGCGGTCATAGTAAAAAAGCTTGCAGAGTGATCTGCAAGCTTTTTCTTTATCCTCTTAATACGGCCTGATACGTTTCTTCCAGCGCTTTCAGCACGTTTTCATGTACTTTTGTCACTTCTTCTTCTGTCAATGTTTGTTCAGGGTTAACATATTGGAGCGAGAAGGCGACGGATTTTTTGCCTTCTTCCATATGCTCACCTTCGTACACATCAAATACGGTGACTTCTTTCAGCAGCGCGCCGCCGGCTTCTTTGATCACGGCTTGGAGCTGTCCGCTTGTAACGGTTTTATCTGCCACAAGCGCAATGTCGCGCGTGACGGACGGGTACTTCGGAATCGGCGTATACACGACAGGTTCTGTTTCCTCGGTCAGAAGCGCGTGCAGATCAAGCTCGAACACATACGTTTCTTTGATATCCAGCTCTTTTTCCATTGCCGGATGCACCTGGCCGATAAATCCGGCAAGCGAACCGTTCAATAGAATGTTTGCCGTCCGGCCGGGATGCATGTTTTTGCGTTCAGACTGGACAAATTCAACCCGGTCTGACACATTCAATTGATGCAGCAGGCCTTCAACGATTCCTTTGGCGACGAAGAAATCAACCTGCTTTTTCTCACCCTGCCATAAATTTTTGCGCCACAATCCGGTTACAGCTCCGGCAACCCGTTCTTTTTCAACCGGTTTTGTGTTTTCTTCTTTCGTCAGAAATACAGAACCCGTTTCATATAAAGCAACGGAATCAGTCTGTCTGGCCAGATTGTATGAAACGGCTTCAAGAAGATTCGGCACGAGGCTGTGTCTGAGAATGCTTCTTTCTTCGCTCATTGGCAGAGCAAGCATCGTGTTGAATGATTTTTCAATCGCAAAAGCGGCCGCTTTTTTATCATTCGTTAATGAATAAGTGGTCGCTTGTGAAAGACCCGCTCCTTCAAGAAAACGTCTCACTTTCCGGCGTTTTGCCTGATACGGTGTCAAGCCGCCTGTCGTGCCGGCCGTTTCCGGAAGCGTGGACGGAATATTGTCATATCCGTACAATCTCGCCGCTTCTTCAATCAGGTCTTCTTCTATTCTAATATCTCCGCGGCGCGACGGCACCGTTACGACAAGAACGTCTTCAGCTTCACCGACTGCAAACCCGAGGCGCTTGTAAATGCTGATGATTTCTTCTTTAGCGATTGCCATGCCGAGCACGGCGTTCACTTTTTCAACAGACACGTGAATGTTGTTTGCTTCGATTTTCAGATGGTTTTCTTCAACCGTGCCTGAGAGCACTTCTCCGCCGGCATACGCCTGAATGAGACTGCAGGCCCGTTCAGCCGCCAGCAAAACGCGGGCCGGATCAATGCCTTTTTCATATCTGGCGCTCGCTTCGCTTCTCAGTCCGAGGTCTCTCGATGCTTTGCGGACGGTCTGTCCGTCGAAATAAGCGGCTTCCAGTAAAATCGCAGTGGTGTCTTCACGGACTTCAGACTCAGCTCCGCCCATGACTCCCGCAACGGCTTGCGCTTTTTTTCCGTTTGTGATGACCAAATGGCTGCTTGACAGCTTGCGCTCTTGTTCATCCAGCGTCACGATGGTTTCGTTTTCCGCCGCTTTTCTGACGACGACCTCTTTTGAACCGAACCGGTCGTAATCGAAAGCGTGAAGCGGCTGTCCGTACTCAAGGAGGACGAAGTTTGTAATGTCCACGACGTTATTATGCGGGCGGATGCCTGCATTCATCAGCTTCGTCTGCATCCAAAGCGGTGACGGGCCGATTTTGACGTTTTTAATGATTTTTGCGGCATAATGCGGATTGGCCTGCGTATCTTCAATCTTGACGGAAACAGCATCCGCCGCTTTTTCTGCCGCTTTTTCATATGAAGCCGCCGGAAGCTTTACCTCTGCGCCGAGGATAGCCGCCACTTCATAAGCCACGCCAAGCATGTTCATCGCGTCGGCGCGGTTCGGCGTTAAGCCCAATTCTAAAATCGCATCATCAAGCTGAAGGGCCGCCATTGCGTCAGCTCCCGTTTCAGCATCATTCGGAAAAACGAAAATGCCTTCCGCATATTCTTTCGCCACGAGCTTGCTTTCAATGCCGAGCTCCTGAAGGGAACAGATCATGCCGTGAGACGCTTCGCCGCGCAGCTTGGCTTTTTTAATTTTGAAATTGCCGGGAAGCACGGCTCCGACCGTTGCAACGGCAACCTTCTGTCCTTTATCAACATTCGGGGCGCCGCAGATAATCTGCACGGGTTCCTCCGCACCGATATCAACAAGGCATTTGTTGAGTTTGTCGGCATTCGGGTGCTGTTCACGCTCAAGCACGTGTCCGATGACAACGCCTTTTACGCCTTCCCCTTTATACTCGATACCCTCAACTTCAATACCGGCTCTTGTAATTTTTTCTGCAAGCACGGCCGGGTCGATTCCCTGCAAGTCAACGTAATCTTCTAACCATTTATATGAAACAAACATGTGTATCCTCCTCTTACGCCTGTTTAAACTGCGAAATGAATCTGACATCATTGGTATAGAAATGGCGGATATCTTCAATGCCGTATTTCAGCATCGCGATACGTTCAACACCCATTCCGAAAGCGAAACCCTGGTATTCCTCAGGATTGAATCCGGCCATCTTCAGCACGTTCGGGTGAACCATGCCGGCGCCGAGAATTTCGATCCAGCCTGTTTTTTTGCAGACGGAGCAGCCTTGGCCGCCGCACTTAAAGCAGGTTACATCCACCTCGACAGAAGGCTCTGTGAATGGGAAGAAGCTCGGACGGAGCCTGATTTCACGGTCTTGGCCGAACATTTTTTTGGCAACCAATTCAAGCGTGCCTTTCAGGTCGCTCATGCTGATTTTGCGGTCCACGACGAGACCCTCGATCTGCATGAACTGATGGGAATGTGTCGCGTCATCGTTGTCGCGGCGATACACTTTACCGGGACAAATGATTTTGACGGGGCCTTTTCCTTTATGCTTTTCCATCGTGCGCGTCTGCACCGGTGACGTCTGCGTTCTCATCAGCATTTCTTCTGTAATGTAAAAGCTGTCCTGCATGTCGCGGGCCGGATGTTCCTTCGGCAGGTTCAGCGCCTCAAAGTTGTAATAATCCGTTTCCACTTCAGGGCCTTCTTCGACGGTATATCCCATGCCGATAAATAAATCTTCAATTTCTTCAATAACGACCGTCAGCGGATGGCGCCCGCCGATGTTTACCTGACTGCCCGGCAATGTGACGTCAATCGTCTGGCTGCTGAGTTTTTTATTCATCTCTTCTTGTTCAAGCTGTTCATTTTTCGCCGTAATGGCTGCTGCAATTCGCTCTCTCACTTCATTGGCGAGCGCTCCCATTTTCGGGCGCTCTTCGGCGGACAGTTTGCCCATGCCGCGGAGAACTTCTGTAATCGGCCCTTTTTTTCCGAGATATTGCACCCGAATGTCGTTAACTTCTTTTAATGAACCCGCCGCTTCTACTTTTTCTGCAGCTTCCAGTTCAAGCTGTTTAAGCTTCTCTTCCATCATGCATCCTCCTTTTATGTAAACCAAACCGTTCTATGCCTTTTTCAGAAAACAAAAAAACCCGCCCCTTGAGAGAAGGGACGAGTTGTGGCCGCGGTACCACCCTTTTTAAGGCAGACTTCATCTGCCGACAGCTTCATTGACATAACGGAAACGATCGTTCCGGTTCACCTTTACGCGCGTTTGGCGCGGTCCCGGTGACAACTCGAGAGGTGAAAATCAATTTCTGTGCTGCGATAAAAATGCTCTCAGTCAGCGGCATTTTCTCCCTGGAAGGCAGCGTGTGCAAAAATTGACGTCCTCTGTCACGGTTTTTACATTATTGCTATCTATTATAGTGAAATCCAAGGCTTTTCGCAACCTATCCTCTGAGATGATAAACGAGGATGGCGGCCGCTACCGCCACATTCAGCGATTCCGCCTGTCCGTACAGCGGAACGTACAGGTTGAGATCGGTTTTTTGCAGAAGGCCGGCGTCCACTCCCGCCCCCTCGTTCCCGACGATTAACGCGAACGATTCTTCAGGCTTCACGCTTTGATAAGCCGCACCGTTTTCAAGCGCCGTGCCGTAGATCGCGACGCCTTGTGATTTCAGCTCGGCGGTAAACTCATCAAGCGGACGTTTTAAAATGGGAATATGAAAATGAGATCCTTGCGCTGAACGCAGCGTTTTTCCGTTGTACGGGTCTGCCGTTCCCTCACCAAGGACAACGGCGTCGATTCCCGCCGCATCTGCCGTTCTGATCATTGTTCCTAAATTCCCCGGGTCCTGTACGGCATCAATAAGAAGCAGCCGCTTCAGCTGATCAGGCCGCTTATCCGGCATATGGCAGACCGCGGCGATCCGCTGCGGCGTTTCCGTTTCCGTCACGGCTGAAAACGCGTCTTCGCTCAGCACGTAGCACGGAATGCTCATATCCAGATCGGCCGGAATGGCGCTCTCATCGTTTACGAGAATTTCTTTTACCGTTCCCTTTGATTTGAGCGCTTCTTCTGCCAGATGCTCTCCTTCTATCAGAAATGTATTCGTTTTAAGTCTCTCTTTTTTTGTGTGAAGTTTTTTCCAGTCCTTCACTTTTTGGTTTTTTGCAGAGTCGATTCGTTTCACTTTATGTCTGTGCTCTCCTTTTTTCATGCATGTTGTTATTATATCTCAAGAACAGCACATAATAAACCGCGTGCGCGGTAAGAATATGCGTATCACATTCAGGAAAAAGGAGCGGTTGTAATGGATCTTAATTTACGCAACGCCGTTATTGCCAATGTAACCGGCAATAACCAGGATCAGCTGGAGCATACTATCGTTGACGCCATCCAAAGCGGTGAAGAAAAAATGCTTCCGGGCCTCGGCGTCTTATTCGAAGTTCTTTGGCAGCATGCGTCAGACTCAGAAAAAAATGAAATGCTCAAAACACTTGAAGGCGGATTAAAACCTGCGCAATAAGCATGAACCGGGTGATGCACACCCGGTTTTTTTTGTATAATAATGGCGAGGGGGATCGCCATGCAGTTACAGCCGGAACTGGCAAAAAAATTGATTGCCGAAGTCAAACATATGTACAGCCGCGAAGTGATTATTGCCGATACAAAAGGGATGATCATCGCAGGCACCAACGAGGCGCGCGCCGGATGGTTTCATGAAGGCGCACTGATCTGCGCCCGCGAAAAACGGAATGTCATCATTACGAAAGAAGATGAAAAACGGCTCGAGGGCGTAAAAGCAGGACTGAACCTCCCCGTTTTTTCAGGCCATGAAGTGATCGGAGTATTCGGCCTGACAGGAGACCCTGACGATATCCTTCCTTTCGGAGAATTGCTCAGAAAAATGACGGAGCTGTTTATTAAAGAAACGCGCCATATGGAAGAAGCGCAGTGGCGTGCGAGAATGCTTGAATCCTTTATGGTTGATTGGCTGCAGCTGAAAGAATGGTCTCCGGGCTTTTTAGAAAAAGCAAAGCTCATCGGCGCAGACCTTCACGCATACCGCCGGATCATACTCATTCAAGGCCGTTATGAGCAATATAAAGCGGAGGAGCTCGGGCGGCTCTGGCAGTACGAATGCCCTGAAGACCTGTTTGTCCGCTGGGGAAATGAACGCATTCTCATTAATCATGAAGCAAATTCGGCTTCCAAAACACAGCTCATTAAAAAGATCGGCGCCGTTTTCGGGCAGCCTGTCACCGCCGGCATCGGACGGATCGTTCCGGGAGAGCGCCTCACGGAATCATACGAACAGGCGGATAAAGCACTTTCAGCCGGTATCGGTGACAAGCAGGCCGTCTTTGAAGAAGATTTAAAACTGGATATGTGTCTTGCCGATATCACACCCCGCACGAGGTCGGAATTTTCACGGCGGGTTCTCGAGCATGTACTGGACCGGGAAGAACTTCTGGATACGCTGCGCGCCTTTTTCGACCGGCAATTATCGTTAAAGCGCACCGCCGACGACATGCATATTCATATCAATACATTGCGCTACCGTCTTTCCAAACTGGAATCACTGACAAATATGAAACTTGACCGCCCCGAAGACATAACGGCTTTTTATTTGGCGCTGCGCTTTTTAGATCAACATACAAAAATCACGTAATCATATCATCATTTTTCATATGTTTCTCCATAGTGTGCGGAATCGTTTTTCTTTACAATTAAATGAAAACGCTTTTCTTATCAGGGAGGTTGGGAGAACATGATTTCACGAGAGGCAAAAGAAGCGTTCATCCGGACGGTCGGGAAGGAGAATTATGATGATTCGGCGGCGGGCCGTCTTGTGTATTCTTATGATGCGGCTCCTCAGCTGCAAGCCATGCCGGATGCGGTAATCGCCCCCCGCAGCGCGGATGACGTGTCGCGTATACTAACGATTTGCAGCAGGCATGACATTCCGATCGTGCCGAGGGGTTCAGGCACAAACTTATGCGGCGGCACATGTCCGTCTGAAGGCGGGCTTGTGCTTTTATTCAAACATATGAACCGCATTCTTGAAATCGATGAAGAAAATTTGACGGCAGCCGTCCAGCCGGGCGTGATTACGCAAGATATGATCCGTGCGGTTGAGCAAAAAGGTTTATTTTATCCGCCTGATCCGAGCAGCATGAAAATATCGACGATCGGCGGGAATATTAATGAAAATTCCGGCGGGCTGCGCGGTTTGAAGTACGGCGTCACCCGGGATTATGTCCTCGGCCTTGAAGCCGTCTTGGCTTCAGGCGATATCATCCGCACAGGAGGAAAGCTGACAAAGGATGTCGCCGGTTATGATCTGACCCGGCTTTTCGTCGGATCAGAAGGGACGCTCGGCGTTGTGACGGAAGCGACTTTAAAGCTGGTTCCGAAGCCGGAAACGAAAAAAACGCTGCTTGCACTCTATGAACATATTGAAGCGGCTGCGGAATCGGTTTCTGCCATCATCGCTGAAAAAATCATTCCGGCGACACTCGAATTTCTGGATCAGCCGACACTGCAGGTCATTGAAGATTACGCCAAGATCGGGCTTCCGACCGACGCAAAAGCGGTGCTGCTGATCGAACAGGACGGTGACATCGAAACGGTCAGACGAGATATGGAAAAAATCGAAGCCATCTGTAAAAACGGAGCAGCCGTATCCGTCCAAACGGCTGAAACCGAGGAAGAGGCATTCGCGCTTACAGAGGCCAGACGGACCGCATTATCAGCCCTTGCCCGGCTGAAACCGACAACGATTCTGGAAGATGCCACCGTGCCGAGATCACAAATTGCCAATATGGTCAGAGCCATTAACGAGATTGCAGAAACATACGGCCTGTCCATCTGCACATTCGGCCATGCCGGAGACGGCAACCTTCATCCGACGTGCACCACCGATATCCGAAATACAGAGGAGATGGAACGTGTCGAAAAAGCTTTTGCCGCCATTTTTGAAAAAGCGATTGAGCTGGGCGGGACGATAACGGGTGAACACGGGGTCGGTATCGTAAAAGCGCCGTATTTAGAAATGAAGCTGAAAACAGAAGGCATCACCGCCATGAAAGCGATCAAACAAGCGCTTGATCCCCAAAATCTGCTGAATCCGGGAAAAATATTCGCCAATTCATCAAGGAAACGCGTGGTGGTGATGAAATGACAACGGCTAAAGAGCAGCAACACATTCAAACAGAATTCAAAACCCGCATGGATGAAGGTGAATTGCTGAACTGTATGCGCTGCGGCTTCTGCCTTCCTTCCTGTCCGACCTATATCGAATCGGGATTTCAAGAATCCCATTCGCCGCGCGGCCGGATCGCCCTGATGAAAGCCGTCACAGACGGACTGATCGAGCCGGATGAAGATGTCGAACGCTCACTTTCGCTGTGTCTCGGATGCCGGGCATGCGAGCCCGTTTGTCCGGCAGGGGTCAATTACGGACAGCTGCTTGAAGAAGCGAGGGATATCATTCATCAAAATAAAAAACATAAGCCGGGCGTGCGCCTCTTGCGGAAAGCCGCCTTCACCGGGCTTTTCCCTCATCAAAACCGCATGCAGGCAGCCGTGAATCTTCTCGGAATATACCAAAGATCGGGACTGCAGACAGCCGTCAGAAAAACCGGTATGCTGCGCGTTTTGCCTGAACATCTGCGCACAATGGAACAAGTGCTCCCGCCCGCCCCGAAACGGAAAGACATGAAGGAAAGGCCGCGTTTTCTTCCTGCCGCGGGTCCCGTCCAAAAACGGGCCGCTTTTTTCTCGGGCTGCTTAATGGATACGATGTTTTTAGCAACAAATCATGCGACAACGGCGCTTTTACAGGCGGCCGGGTGTGAAATCGCGGTTCCGGACGGCCAGGCGTGCTGCGGCGCGCTTCACGGGCACAGCGGAGAAAAAGAGATGGGAAAAGAACTGGCCAAGCGGAATATCGCCGCTTTTGAGGCGCTTGACGCTGATTATATCATTACAAACGCCGGCGGATGCGGCGCCTTTCTTCAGGAATATCCTCATTTACTGAAAGATGAACCTGGATGGGCGGAACGTGCCGAACAATTTGTCCGGAAGCTCAAAGATTTTTCATCCGTACTGGTTGATCTGAAGTTCCATCAAAAAAACCTGCGGGCGCAGTCTCCTCATATCGTCACATATCAGGACTCCTGCCATCTCCGCAATGTGATGCATACGTCAGAGGAACCGCGAACGCTTTTGAAAAGCATTAAAGGGGCTGAGTACAGAGAAATGGAAAAGGCCGACAGCTGCTGCGGGTCGGCAGGAATTTATAATATAACAGAGTCAGAGATGTCTATGAAAATATTAGACAGCAAGATGAAAGCCGCCGGAAAAACGGAGGCGGCCGTCATCGTGACAGCCAATCCCGGATGCCTTCTGCAAATGCAGCTCGGCATTTTACGCGAAGGATTAACAGGCCGTGTCCGCGCGGTTCATTTGGCGGATTACCTTTTGGAAGCGGCGGATTTGTCATAAGATGAAAGCAGAGAGACCGATCGGCTCTCTGCTTTTTTTATGATGCTGCAATGTTCGGATCGGCCGCGGATTTATCCGGGTATTGAAGCTTCCAGTCTGGCACTCGGATCACGCCATACATTTGCCCATTTTTTCACAGCCGCAATGATAATCACAAGCCCGAGAATGAGCATGATAATGGATAAAACGCCATTCAGCACGTTGTATCCCGCCGCTTCGGGGTTCAAATACACATACCGCACCATCCAATAACCCGCATAGTTGACGGTCACGTACAAATAAGCGAGAGGAATCAGGCATGTCAGCATATAGCGCCGCTTATCCGCTATTTTTAATACGACGGTCGCACCGATAATTAAGCCGACAGACGCCATAAGCTGATTGGATACGCCGAACAGCGCCCAAATGGAGCTGATGTCGCCCGAATACAGAAGATAGCCCCACAGCAGGCAGGCGAGCGCGCTTGAGAAAATCGAGCCCGGCAGCCAGTCTGTTTTTTTCAGCGGCTTATAGACCTCCCCGAAAAACTCTTGAATCAAGTACCGGGCAACACGGGTTCCCGCATCAATCGCCGTTAAAATAAAAACCGCTTCAAACATAATGACGAATTGAAAAAAGTATGAAGCCAAATGACTGAAAAACGGAATCTCCGTAAAGATATACGTCATTCCGACGGCAAGCGTAACGGCTCCGCCCGTTCTTCCTTCCAGACTGAGCCCGATTTCTTTGCTCAATTCAGGCAGATGGACGACATTCATCCCGAGGGTGCGGAATATTTCAGGCGTGCTGTTAATGGCAAAATAGTCGGCGGGCTCAAGAGCGGCAGCTGCAATGAGCGCCATAATTCCGACGAGACATTCCACAAGCATCGCTCCGAAAGCAACCGGCTTTATATCACTCCATTTATCCAGCATTTTCGGCGTTGTGCCGGAACCGACAAATGCATGAAAGCCTGAAATGGCGCCGCAGGCAATCGTTATTGAAATAAACGGCCAGACAGGACCCGCGATCACCGGCCCTCCGCCGTGAATAAACTCCGTTACGGCCGGGAATTTAATGGCGGGATTGACGAAAAAGACGCCCGCGATCAAAGCGGCAAAAACCCCGATTTTCATAAAACTGCTTAAATAGTCACGCGGAGCCAGCAAAAGCCAAACCGGAAGCGCCGCGGCGAAAAACGCATAAACAGGAAGCGCCACTGCAAGCGTTTTCGCATCCAGTGTCAGCATGTCCCCGAGAGCCGTTGTCTGCAGCCGCGGCCCGATGACAACACCGGCCATTAACAATAGAAACCCGACAGTTGATGCGAGTTTGAGATTGCCCGTTTTTTTATAGTAGAGGCCGACCCCCATCGCGATCGGAATCGTAATCCCCACCGCAAACGTTCCCCACGGGTTTTTCTCAAGCGCGTGCAGCACAACCATGGACAGTCCCGCCATCGTGATCGTAATGATAAACAGCATCGAGAGACCCGTGCAAAAACCCGCCACCGGGCCGAGCTCTTCTTTGGCGACTTCAGAAAGCGTTTTCCCGTTTTTCCGCATTGATGCAAACAATACGACAATATCGTGCACGGCTCCTCCGATCACCGCCCCGATTAACAGCCATAAAAGCCCGGGCAGATAGCCGAACTGAGCTGCCAGAATCGGTCCGACAAGCGGGCCGGCAGCGGCGATTGCCGCGAAGTGGTGGCCGAATGACACCCACTTATTCGTCGGCACATAATCTTTCCCATCCTCAAGCACATGGGCCGGAGTCGGTGTCTGATCATTGATTTTTAATACTTTGACCATCATAAAGGTACCGTAAAGCCGATAGGCGATCGCCAAAATACATATAGACGCTATGACGATTGTAATCGCATTCATTTAATCCCAGCCCCTTTTCTCTTTTTCTAAATATTATCACAGTTATCAGATAACAGGAGATGATTTTTGCGTGAAAAAAAAGCCGGCAGCGCAGCCCGGCTTTTCGGAACATTATTTTCCTGATAAACGGATGACATTCCAGGACAGCGGAGTAAAATGAGCCGTTATCCCTTCAGCATTTGCCGAAGACGTTCCGTTGGAGTGCGGAATGACTTCTTTTCTGTTTTTTTGATTGGTCGCTTTCATATCCTGATGCTCCAGCACGATATGCTCAATGATGCGGTAATCTTCAAACCCCCTCAGCCTTATCTCCGTTTCCATCAGTTCCTTGCTTTTGTTGACGGCAAAAATGGTCAGTGCTTCATCCTCTTCATGGTAAACGGCCGCGGCATCAACATACGGCACATCCGTAAAATCCGCTGAGTCGTATTTCGGGGAGGTGATCAGCAGCTTCATTGAAGTCCCTCTCCCGTAGACAGAGGCGTGCATGTAAGGATAAAAGATCGGCTGTCTCCATGCTTCTCCGCCCTTTTCAGTCATGATAGGCGCAATTACGTTGACAAGCTGGGCGAGACAGGCGATCTTCAGTCTGTCCGCATGCTGCAGCATCGTAATCAGCAGTGAACCGATCAACAGCGCATCTTCAAAATTGTAGATGTCTTCGAGGATCGGCCGGGCCGTAATCCATGGCTCCACTTTTTTATCCGCTTCATTTGAGTGATACCACACATTCCATTCATCTAAAGAAAGGTGAATCGTTTTTTTGCTGCGTTTTTTCGCTTTCATATAATCACATACGGCTGTGACGGATTTAATAAAATGGTCTAAATCCATCGACTTCGCCAAATAGTTCTCAAGATCATTTTCATGGTTGCCGTAATACGTATGCAGTGAGATGTAATCCACATGCTCGTACGTATGCTCAAGCACCTCGGCCTCCCACTCGATGAAGGACGGCATGCCGCTGTTTGAGCTTCCGCAAGCCACCAATTCGATCGTCGGGTCCGTCCATTTCATCACCTTTGCCGTTTCAGCAGCGAGCCGTCCGTATTCATGCGCCGTTTTATGACCGATCTGCCAAGGGCCGTCCATCTCATTTCCTAAGCACCATGTTTTGATGCCGTAAGGTTTTTCATATCCGTGCGATTTTCGTAAGTCGCTCCAGTATGACCCTTCAGGATGGTTGCAGTATTCGACGAGGTTCCGGGCGGCATCGATCCCTCTCGTCCCGAGATTGACCGCCATATTCACTTCGGCGTTCACTTTTTTCGCCCACGTTAAAAATTCATTCGTCCCCACTTCGTTCGTTTCTGTCGTCTGCCATGCCAAATCAAGCCTCCGCGGGCGGTCCTTCACCGGTCCGACGCCGTCTTCCCAATTGTAGCCTGAGAGAAAATTCCCTCCCGGATAGCGGATGAACGGCACTTGCAATTCCTTGATTAACTCCTGCACGTCTGTTCTGAACCCGTCCTTGTCGGCTTTCGGGTGTCCGGGCTCATAAATGCCTTCATACACCGCCCGGCCCATATGTTCTATAAATGATCCGTACATCCGTTTGTCCACTTCACCGATGATATATTCTTTATCTGCTGTAATCCCCGCTTTTTTCATTATATTTCCTCCCTCTCTCTATCCCTTCACTCCGCCTACTGTGAGGCCGGAAATGAAGTATTTTTGGAAAAACAAGAATATGATGATCACCGGCAGTATCGCAAAAACGGACCCGGAAATCAGCATGTCATAGTTGTTGCCGTACGGACTCAGCAGCCCTGAAAGTCCGATTGGAAGCGTAAACATTTCTTTCGACCGAAGCACGATCAGCGGCCATAAAAAGTTATTCCAACTGTTTAAAGATTGAAGAATGATCATTGCCCCGAATGCCGGTTTCATGAGCGGCGCCATAATTCTGAAAAAAATGCCGAATTCGGTGCAGCCGTCCATTCTCGCTGAATCAAGCAGATCCTTCGGAAGTCCGAGCGCATATTGCCGGAAAAAGAACACGGCGACAGGCGACACAATAAACGGCAGAATCACCCCCGTATAAGAATCGATCAAATGAAGACCCACCGTCAATTTGAACAACGGAAGCATCATCACTTCAAGAGGCACCATCATAATGATCAGCACAAGAACGAAAATAATATTTCTGCCTTTAAATTCGTAGACACCGAGTCCGTAGCCGATCAAAGAGGAAAAAAACAGCGTGAGAACCGTGGTGAGAACGCCGAGCAGCAGGCTGTTAAAAAACCATTTGAAATAAATGCTCCCCCCGTTGAACAAATAGGTGTAGTTATCAAGGCTCATCACATCCGGATCAAGACGCAGATTCAGCCCGATGCGCATCAGCTCAGATGACGGCTTTAAAGAACCGAGCAATAGGCAGATCATCGGAAAGATATACAATAGGCTCAGCATGATAAAAAACAAGGTAAACGCGACTCTGTACACAGAAAACATGTAATTGTTACGCAACGCTTATCCCTCCCCTTTAAACGAACCGGACAGTTTCAGTGAAACAAGGCTGACTAGTAAGATGACAAGCAAAAGGACAATTCCGATTGCGGCCCCGTACCCCATTTCGTTGTATGCAAGCCCCTGCTGATATAAATAACCGACAAGTGTGAGGCCGATATTGCCCGGGGAATTATTCTGCCAAAGCACATAGCTTTCCTCAAACATTCTGAAACCGCCGATAATACTGATCGTTAACACATAAACGGACACCGGCTTTAAAAATGGAAGGGTAATATGCCGGAACTTTTTCCACGTACTCGCCCCGTCAATTTCAGCCGCTTCATACAATTCTTTCGGCACGTTTTGCAATCCGGCCAGAAAGTAAAGAATGTTAATGCCCATCCACCTCCATGACGCAAGCAGCACCATTAAAAACATGCCGGTACCTTTGTTGTTGAGCCAGTTTTGGGGTGATGCGCCAAGCTTCATCATCAGCTCGTTTGCAAGCGACGTATTCATTTCTCCGAACATCAGACGGAAAATAATCCCCGCTACGATCGTCGATGTTAGAGCCGGTACAAACAGAGCCGATTTAAATACATTTCTGAACCTGACGAGCTTCGAATTCAGAATCACCGCCAAAAGAAGCGGCACCGGAATCAGCACGATCAGCGTCCAGAAGGTATATTCCAATGTGTTAAACAGTGCGGTGTAAAAGGTTGGATTAAGAAGAGCGGTATAATTGGAAAACCCGACAAATGTAATTTCTCCCGGCAGTATCCGCTGAAAGCTCATGATAAACACGCTGATGATCGGATACAAAAAGAAAACGAGAAACGAAATGATAAATGGCGCCGTAAAAAGATAAGGCGCCGCTTTTTTTGAATACAGCACATTGCGCCGGCGCGGCTTCTTCCGGACTGCAGAAACGGTTTGCGCTGTCTCTGTCTTTACAGGTCTCATAAAAGCTCCCCCGCTTTCACTGTTAAATAGGACGGCTTCTCCTATTTCTCTAATTGCTCTGCCGCCTCGTCCAAGGCTTCCTTAGGTGTTTTTTCCTGCGTCTTCAGCGCATCGAACAGCACTTGTCTGACAACGAGATCAGCCGCTTTAGAGAAGTCTTCATGCAGATAAATCGGATTGATCTCATCTTTTATTTCAAGGAGCGAGGAAAAAATTGACGTACCGTTCCGGAAGAAATCCGTGTACTTGTTTTTCTCCTTCAATTCTTTTGAATCCCACACGTCCCAGCGGAGCGGGTCAAAGCCGAGCACCGTCCAAAGCTTTATATTCCCTTCCTTCGAACCTTTCGCAAAACCGAGAAATTCTTTCGCGAGCTTCAGATGTTCAGCCTGCTTCGGCACGACGGTGGCTGTTCCGCCTAAACCCGCTGATCTGTCACCGCCTTCTTTCCAGGCCGGCATAGGGTAAATCGCCATTTTTCCTTTTAAATCAGGCATATAATCGATAAACCGTCCCATGTACCAAATGGGCATCAGCACTGAGGCTGCCCCGCCCTGATTCATAAAACCGTAGTATTCTTCGCTGTGATGGCCGCCGCCGGGAGCCGGCAGAAGGGTTTTATCATTTACCATGTCCTTTACGTAATTCAGTGTGTCTGTATTCGTCTTGCTGTTCAGAATCAATTTTCCGTTTTTGCTGTAGTAGCCTGACCCTTGCTGCGAAATCATGGATAGGAATGTGGCGGAGTCGTTTGTTTCAACCGTTCCCATCGGTTTCCCAGATGCTTCACGCACTTTTTTCCCTGCCCGCCGATAATCTTCCCATGTCTTAATGGAGGCGGGATCAACGCCCGCTTTTTGCATAATATCCATGTTGTAAAACATGACGGTCGTCCCCACATGTGTATCAAGGCCGTACAATTTTCCGTTTTTGCTGTACAAGGCCAGACGCGCTTCCACAAACTTATCGCGGTCTTTTTCAATCAGCGGCGTCAGATCGGCAAGCGGGATATCCTTCCCCTTCAGAAAGTTCGAGAACCGGCTTAATTCCACGTCGGCTATATCGGGAAGCCCCTCACCCGCGATCAGCGAAACCGATAAATTATCATGCATTTGTCCATAAGGATAAACAACGGTATTCAGCTTGATTTTGCGTTCCGGAAATTTCTGATTCCATTCTTTGACCATTTCCTGATAAAACTGTTCGTGCAGACCGTTAAACGTCCAAAACGTCAGCTCCGTTTCTCCCGGCCGGCCGGCAGTCCGTTCTTGTGAACAGCCGGCGGTAAACAAGAAGAGCATCATCAGCACCAAACATACAGCGGTCGTTTTTTTCATGTCATTACCCCTTCCACTTTAGGCCGTGCGGCTATTGATGCAAATGAGCAAAGAGCGCTGCATTTTCATTTATGATGGTTAAACCGGTATAACGGTCTCTCAGTGTGTGCGCATGCTTAAGCGCATCGCTGACAAGGTCCTGTTTTACACCGATCTCATCGAAACAAGCGGGACCCCCCGCAGATGCGAGCCATCCGGCAATTGTTTTGCCGTCGGGAAGCCCTTCATATGCAGATTGAATCGCCTCGCGAAAGTGCGGCGGCAGTTCCGCAAGCTTTTCGTGACAAGCCAGTTCTTTGTAAATATCACTCAGCACCGCGCACGCACAGCCGACCTTCGCACCGTGGAGAATCGCAGGCTGTTTTGCCTTCAGCATTTCCATCTCAATCCAATGCGAGATGTGATGTTCTCCTCCTGAGGCGGGGCGGGAGTGGTCAAGCGCAAGCATGACAAGACCCGAAACGATCAGCGCTTCCATCAGTATCTGAATGCCGGCCTCCGTTCCCATGGCAATGTCAGCGCGGTGATCAATGCACTGCCAAAGCGCGTCTTTCACAAGCTTCGCCCCGGCTTCTGAGTACGGCTCACCCGCTAGCCTGCGGGAAATCTCCCAATCTGCCAGCGATGTTATTTTTCCGAGCATGTCTCCGAAGCCCGCGGCTGTCATTGAACGGGGCGCTTCTTTTAATACATTCGTATCCGCAAATAAGGCGATCGGCGCTTTCGTTTGAATCGTCGTTTTGATTCCGTTTAATATGAGCGGCGCTCCCGCCGATGTAAAACCGTCGACTGACGGAGCGGTGGGGAATGAGATAAACGGCAATCCGCGCTGGCAGGCGGCAAACCGTGTAATGTCGTGAATCGTTCCTGAACCGGCCGCAATGATGACATCCGTCTCTTCCGCGAGATTGATCAGCGTATAGACCAATGTCCTCTCATCAGCCGCGGCGGTCCCGGCTTCATGCTCCGGAATGATGACTTTTGACGCTTTGATCCCGCCTGCCCTCAATTCGTCCGCAAGCAGACGTCCCGCCGCCTCGTACGTGTTCCGGTCACAGACGATGACCGGATGATTCCAGCATTTTTTTTGCAGAAATGTGAGAAGCTCTTCTTTTGCATTCGACCCGATCACGATATCTTCTATTTGAATCGGTGAGCGGCTGGCCCCTTCCTTGTCAAACTCGGATTGAATGTCCTCAGGAGAACGTTTCATAAAAGGATTCCCTCCTTCGCTAATTCTGTCAGGTCTTTAATAGAATCAAGGACGATGTCAGGTTCATATAGACGGGGCTCCCCAAGTTTGGCCGCCCCCGTCAGAACCAATACGCTTTTCATTCCGTACAGCCTGCCCATTGCGATATCAGATTCGAGGCTGTCTCCGATAATGGCGCATTCCTCAGGGGGAAGTCCGAGCGCTTCACATGCCGCCTCAGCCATCAGCCAAGACGGTTTGCCGATGACAAGCTCCGTTTTTGCTCCGGCGGATGCTTCAATGGCCCCGATCATTCCCGCGACGTCCATGGCATGGCCGCCTTCATTCGGAAAGGAGCGGTCCCGGTTCGTGGCGATGATACGCGCGCCGGAGGAAGCCGCCTTAAAAGCGAGATTCAGATCCTCATAGGTGACGGTTTCATGCAGGGAGATGACAAGCCAGTCTGCCGCCTGCGGGTTTTGCGCCAAGGCGACACCCGCTAAAGCGAGTTCATCAGTCAGCCCTTTCTCTCCTAACACCCACACCTTTGACAAAGGATAATGCTTCTTTAAAAATGATGCCGTCACACTGGAGGACAGCACGATGCTCCGTTCATCCGTGCGGATACCGGCACCCAGCAGTTTCTTTCGGCACATTGCTCTTGATAGATTGCCGCGGTTGCTTAAAAAGACAACGGCTTTGCCCAGTGACTGAAGGGTATGAACGGCTTCTTTTGCGCCGTCAATCAGCTCCCGCCCCCTGAATACGGTTCCGTCTAAATCAATCAGAAACCCGGCTGCGTCAAGTTTGGCCATAATAAGCATTCGCCCCGTGTTTTCTGTAAAAATGCTTATCATGCAGCACTCTGTCGATCGGACTGAGCTGTTTGTTCAGCATAAGCGAATGGTAGGCCATTTCCGCTACCGTTTCGAGCACAACGGCGTTATGCAGGGCATTCAGCGCGTCCGTTCCCCAGCAGAACGGGCCGTGGCTGTGGACGAGGACACCCGGATTTTGTTCATACGGTTCGTTTTGAAAGGTTTCGGCTATGACTTTGCCTGTATGATATTCATAATCTTTCACAATTTCTTCTTCATACATTTCCCTCGTACAGGGTATAGCGCTTTCAAAGTAATCCGCGTGAGTCGTTCCGAGAGCGGGTATGTCTCTTCCGGACTGTGCCCAGCTCGTCGCCCAGCGGGAATGAGTATGAACGATTCCGCCGATAGCCGGAAACGCTTTATACAGATAAAGATGGGTCGGCGTGTCAGAAGACGGTTTCAGCGAGCCTTCGAGAATGTCTCCGTCCTCATTCAGGACGACCAGTTTGTCAGCGGTCAGCTCACTGTAATCGACACCGCTCGGTTTAATGACGATTCTCCCGCTCTCTCTGTCAATGCCGCTGACATTCCCCCATGTAAACGTGACAAGGTTATGTTCCTCAAGCTTCAGATTGGCGGCGAGCACTTCTTCTTTTAACGCTTCAAGCATGGCGGCTCCCTCCTTTTGCAAAATCACGGTTTTTAATGGCTTTCAGGCGTTTCATGACATTGTTTTCTTTGCCGAAGTAGTGTACGAGCTCTTTATATTCCGCATATAAATTGTCATAAATCTCAGCTCTTTCCGGGTTCGGGGCATAAAAGCCGTCTTTTAATTTCCCCATATGCGCGCATGCTTCAGCAATATTGGAGAATCCCCCGTTTTCCCGTCCCGCGGCGAGCGCTCCGAAAATCGCGGAGCCCAGTGCAGGCGCCTGCGGAGACCCGGATAATTTAATATCCATATTTGTGACGTCTGCATAAATCTGCATGACAAACGGATTTTTTTCGGCGATTCCTCCGGCTGCGTAAAGCTCTTCGACCGGAACGCCGTTTTCCCGGAACGTTTCGATAATCATCCTCGTTCCGAACGCCGTCGCTTCAATCAATGCCCTGTAGATTTCTTCCGGCTTCGTGTGCAGCGTCATACCGAGCATCATGCCCGTCAAATCGGCGTCCACCAAGGTTGACCGGTTTCCGTTCCACCAGTCAAGCGCGAGAAGGCCGCTTTCCCCTGGAACAAGTTCAGCTGCTTTTTTGCTGAGCAGCTCGTGAATGTCTATGTGTTTATCCTCAGCTTCCTTCTCATAGTCTCTCGGAACACACGTTTTGACGAACCATTCAAAGTGGTCGCCGACACAGGACTGCCCCGCTTCATATCCCGCATATCCGGGCAAGATGCCGTTATTGACGACCCCGCACATACCGGGGACGATATGTTCTTCCTCGCCGAGCAGCACATGGCAGGTAGACGTTCCCATGATCATCAGCATTTTCCCCGGCTCTGTAATACCGACCGCGGGCACTGACACGTGAGCGTCGACATTGGCGACGGCAACGGCCGTCCCCGGCAGAAGCCCGGTCAGCTCCGCCATTTTTTCGGTCAAACCTCCTGCTTTTTCCCCGACTGAATAAATGGTGCCGCCTAATTTATCCTTTGTAATCGTTTTCATTAACGGGTTGAGCTTTTCGAAAAAATGATCCGGCGGATACCCCGTCTCCTCATTCCAGATTGCTTTGTAGCCGGCCGTGCAGTTGCTTCGCTTCAATGAACCGCACAATTGATAGACGATCCAGTCTGCCGCTTCCACAATCCGATCTGCCGCCTCGTATATATGCGGCGCTTCTTCCGCGATTTGCATGATTTTCGGGATCATCCATTCAGAAGAAATTTTACCGCCGTATCTTTTAAGGAATGTTTCTTTTGTGTCTTCGGCAATCGTGTTCAAACGGTCTGCATGTTTTTGAGCCGCATGATGCTTCCACAGCTTCACATAACTGTGGGGCTCCCGTTCAAATTCCGGCAGCATACAAAGCGGCTGCCCCGCGCCGTCTATCGGCAAAATCGTGCAGGCGGTAAAATCAATTCCTATGCCGATCACGTCTTTTGGATCAGCGCCCGCCTGCTCAAGCAGGTTCGGAATCGCCGTTTCCAGAACTTCGATATAATCGGCAGGATGCTGAAGCGCCCAGTCCCGAGGGAGTTTTTCACCCGTCTTCGGCAGCGTGCGGTCGATGACGGCATGAGTGTATTCTTTTACCGCAGACGCGATTTCTTCGCCCGTGCGGACATTGACAAGCACCGCCCGGCCGGACAATGTGCCGAAATCAACACCAATCGTATACGCCATATCAATTCCCTCCCAGCCGGTATAATACGTCATTCCATTTCAGCTCTTTTTTCAGCTCATGTATTTCGGTATTGCGGGAAATAAAGATGCTTTCAATGCCTGCCATCTCAGCCCAGTCAAGCATCTGTTCAGCCGTAAGCCGGAAGGACATACAGGTATGGTGGGCGCCTCCCGCCAAAATCCATGCTTCCGCAGCTGTTTTCAGCGATGGCTCCGGCTTCCACAGCACCCGCGCCACAGGGAGATTCGGCATATCATGATCAATTTCCCTGCCTTCCGCTTCATTCAGAATGAGACGGAATCGCCCGCCGATATCAATGATGCTGGCGATGATGGCTGAACCGCCGATTCCGTTAAAGACCAACCGGGCCGGATCTTCCTTCCCTCCGATTGAGAGAGGATGGACTTCGATTTTCGGCTGATCAAGGGCGATCGTCGGACATACTTCAAGCATATGTGATCCGAGAATCATCGCACGCCCCGGTTCAAAATGGTACGTATAATCTTCCATGAAGGAGGTTTGTTCTCCGTCCGCCATTATTTTCATCATTCGCACAAGGGCAGCCGTTTTCCAATCGCCTTCGCCGGCAAATCCGTACCCTTTTTCCATGAGACGCTGAACGGCAAGACCCGGAAGCTGCTTCATTCCGTGCAAAACTTCAAAGGAGGTCGAAAACGCTGTATATCCGCCCCGTTCGAGAAAGGCCGTTAATCCGAGTTCAATTTTCGCCTGTTCTTTAATGGAAGAAACTTTTGCTTCATCCCGTTTTGTTTCGTCGCTGATGACATACAATTTGTCGTATTCCTCATAAAGCGCCTCAATTTCTGAGTCGGTGACGTTGTTCATCACCTCAGTAAGATCGCCGATTCCGTACCCGTCAACCTGCCAGCCGAATTGGATGTGGGCGCCGACTTTGTCTCCGTCAGTAACCGCCACATTCCGCATATTGTCGCCGAACCGGGCTACTTTAATATTCCTGCTTTCATTCCAAGCGGCAGCAGTGTTCATCCATTGCGAAATGTCATGTTTGACTTCCTCATCATTCCAATAGCCTGCGATGACTTTTCTCGTCTGCCCCATTCTTGACTGGATATATCCGTATTCCCGGTCTCCGTGAGCGGATTGGTTGCTGTTCATAAAGTCCATATCAATCGTTTCCCACGGGATGTCCCGATGATACTGGGTATGCAGATGAAGCATCGGCTTTTGAAAAGCGGAAAGACCTTCAATCCACATTTTCGCAGGGGAAAATGTATGCATCCACGTCACGACCCCGGCACAGTTTTCTTGATACTGCGCTTCCCGCAAAACCTCTCTGATCGTTTCAGATGACGTGACAACCGGTTTATGCCTGATCTTGTATCTTGATGACACCCCGCTGAGACCGTCACATATCCCCTTTGCGTGTTTATCGACAAGCTGCAGCGTTTCCTCTCCGTATAAGTGCTGGCTTCCCGTTACAAACCAAAATTCATATTCTTTGTTCTGAAGCACATTCATTTCCCCTTTCCATTAAAATAAAGCGCTTGCATTTTTAGAAATATACGTATGAATATAAACTATAAAACTTTTATCCTTCTATTTGTACGAACAATTTTATTATAGTTAAGGAGGAATCAAACTGTCAATCTTTTATTGCAAGTAAAAAAGCCGGACACACATGCCCGGCTGATCAATTAATAGGAAGGCCAGCCTGAACTCCAATCGATATCATTGATGAGCATCTTCGGAATTCCGCTGTTTTCGGCATCATACGCATGACGCACTAAAATATTTCCGTTCACAATGTCTTGACCGCCCGGACCTTTCCAGCGGTCATTGCCGGAGTCAAGAATCGTCCCTCCGCCTTCTGACATGCTTTTCCCGCTTTTATCGAGATATGGGCCGGTGATGCTTTTGGATCTTCCATAAGCAATTTTGTACGTACTATTCACGCCTGAACAGCATTTATCAAACGACACCATTAAGTAATAGTAGCCGTTCTGGTAGGTGATGGCCGGCGCTTCCAAAGCTCCGCCGTTATTCGGTCTGGCAGCGATGGAATAAAGTGATCCCGTCGGTTTCATTGTATTTTTATCAAGCTTTGTCAGCTTAATGCCGCTCCAAAAAGAACCGAAGGCAAGCCAAGGGTTTCCGTCTTTATCAATTGTCAGCTCCGGATCAATTGCATTGTAGTTATCGGCGCTTGTTGAACGGATGACGAGCCCTTCGTCCTTCCAGTTTCCCGAACTGAGGCTTGTAGATGATGCAAGACCGATCGCGGAGGTATTTTTGCCGAATGAAGAAACGGCATAATACAGCCAATACTTTCCGTTAAAATATTGAACATCGGGGGCCCATTGATTCAGCCCGTAATTCGGCACATAATTGCCCCACCATGACAGCGGGGAAGTAAAGATTGATTTCTGAACGGTCCATACGCCGCCGCTGCCCGCCTTTAAGACGCGAAGCCCCCTCTCCCCTTCCAAACCGGTTCCGAAAGCGTACCACGTGTTTCCTTCCTTCGCCATTGTCGGATCGTGAAGCAATTCATTTGATGCCCCCCAAAACGCGGCAGATGCCGGAGATGAAGACATCAGCAGCAGCCCGGCTGTAACGGCTGCGCACGAAAAGCGGATCATGCGTCTGAATCTGTTTTTCATTTGTAAACCCTCCCCTTTTTTAAAGCGCTTTCAAAAACATGTTGTCAGATTTTTCTATGTCTTCTCTTATTGTAGACGCAGGGCTCATATTTGTACAGACAAAAAAAAGAATCTGCTTAAAAAAGCAGATTCTTCCGTATCTTTATTGGTAAGTAATACGGTCAACTGTTTCCCGGTCTAATTTTTTAATCACTTCTGTGATCAATTTTACCGTATTCTCATAATCATCCCGATGCAAAATAGCGGCATGAGTGTGAATGTAGCGCGTCGCGATCGTAATGGACAGCGCCGGCACTCCGTTTGCGGTTAAATGAATGGAACCTGAATCCGTGCCCCCTCCGGCAATAGAATCGAATTGATACGGAATTCCCGCTTCTTCCGCCGTGTTCACGACAAGGTCGCGCAGCCCTTTGTGAGATACCATTGACGCGTCATACAGAATAATTTGCGGCCCTTCGCCGATTTTGCTTTGCGCCTCTTTTTCAGAAATTCCCGGTGTATCTCCGGCAATTCCGACATCCACACCGAACGCGATATCAGGCTGGATCGTATGTGCCGCTGTTTTCGCCCCGCGCAGCCCGACTTCTTCTTGAACCGTTCCGACCCCGTATACTTCATTGGGGTGATCACTGTTTTTCAGATTTTTTAATACATCGATGGCAATCGCACAGCCGATACGGTTGTCCCATGCTTTCGCCAATAAATGCTTTTCATTGTTCATCACTGTAAATTCAAAATACGGCACAATCTGGTCACCCGGAAGAACGCCCCATTCCATTGCTTCTTCACGGCTGGACGCCCCGATATCGATGAACATCTCTTTAATATCGGCGGCTTTTTTTCTGGCGTCAGGAGGCAGAATGTGAGGCGGTTTCGAACCGATGATCCCCGTGATGTCCCCTTTTTTTGTCACGACGGTGACGCGCTGGGCCAGCATGACCTGAGACCACCAGCCGCCGACGGTTTGAAAGCGGAGAAAGCCTTTATCAGTGATTTGCGTCACCATAAAACCGACTTCGTCTAAATGCCCTGAGATCATGATTTTCGGACCGTTTTCTTTGCCGGTTTTTTTGGCGATTAAGCTTCCCAGCCGGTCTGTTGTGACGTCATCGGCAAATAGTTCTATGTATGATTTCATCACTTGTCTTACTTCTCTCTCATTTCCCGGTATCCCTTTTGCATCCGTTAACGCTTTCAGCATGGTGAGCGTTTCATCTAATTTTGTCATCAATAAACCTCCTTTTTTTCACTACCCTTCTTATTATACAAAACCAATGCTGAAGCATACGATTAATTCGCCTGAAAAACGGGTAAATGTTTTTATCTATTTCTTTTAAAAAAATGAAACCTTTTGTTTTGTTTTTCGTATTACATCAGATCATGACAAAGGTGAGGAGGTGCCTTCACACATATGGCCATTACAGTATTGAGGATTGTCTTGCTTGCACTTCTTATTTATTTTATTTACATGTGCGTCAAATTTTACGCAAACCCGAAAAGAAGGCTCAGACTGGCACAATCAAAAGAGAATTTTTATTTTATTGACGAACAGAAAAACACGCGAAAAAATCTCCAGCTTACTTATAAAGGAGTGCTCTTTGAAGGAGAAAAGCATATCCCTTCCAAAGATCATCCGCTGTTTATTCATACGATATTTGTATGGACCGAAAATCCGGAAAAGCTTAACCGCTTTTCTGCAGGTGATTTTGAAGAAGTCGAAAAAAAGGTATTGGAGCGGTACCCGAATTGTAAGATTGATTGGGACCAGCCCATCAAAAAAGCGAAAAAAGCAGGCGAGCGATAAGCTCTCCTGCTTTTTATGTTTTATACATCAAATACATCAGCACAAGGGCGGCTTCAGTGAGAAAAAGCAGCGGCACCCCGTATAAAAAGGATTTGTGTTTCGTCTTATGCCTGAAGGTGCGCATGCCGATCCATACGCCGAGTGAGCCGAACATGGCGGCTGTGAGCCATATTCGTTTCTCTGATATTCTCCACCGGTGTGCCTTTGCTCTTCTTTTATCAGCGCCCATGATCCAAAAGCCGTATCCGTTTATCAATACGGCGTAAATGAAGAGAGCCATTGATTGTCACCCTTTACGTAAAAAAACCGCTCCCGGAAAGAGAGCGGCTTTTTCAACTTACTTGTCTAACTGAGCTTTAGCAGCATCAGCAAGCTGATTGAAAGCAGTAAGATCGTTTACAGCAAGATCAGCAAGCATTTTGCGGTTTACTTCGATGCCTGAAAGCTTAAGACCGTGCATTAAACGGCTGTAAGAAAGACCGTTCATACGTGCAGCAGCGTTGATACGAGTGATCCAGAGCTTACGGAAATCACGTTTTTTCTGACGGCGGTCACGGAATGCATAGTTTCCTGATTTCATGACCTGCTGGTTTGCTACTTTGTATAATCTATGTTTTGAACCGAAATAACCTTTTGCTAATTTAAGAACCTTTTTACGACGCTGACGCGACACAGTTCCGCCTTTTACTCTTGGCATTATATTTCCCTCCTAATTGTTCCTTGTCCGATTACTTGATGTTAGCAAGCTGTTGTTTGATGCGTTTGAAGTCTCCTGCGCTTACAATAGCACCCTTGCGAAGCTTACGCTTTTGCTTTTGGGATTTGTTGGCGAATAAGTGACTTGTATATGCATGAGAACGTTTTAACTTCCCAGAACCTGTCTTTTTAAAACGTTTAGCAGATCCGCGGTGAGTTTTCATTTTTGGCATGGGATTTCCTCCTTATTGCTTTTCGTTTTTCGGCGCGAGCATTAAGAACATGCTGCGGCCGTCCATTTTTGGTTTTGTTTCGACTGTCGCAACTTCCGCACATGCTTCAGAGAAACGGTCCAATACGCGCTGGCCGATTTCTTTATGAGTGATTGCGCGCCCTTTAAAGCGGATAGAAGCTTTCACTTTATCGCCTTTTTCAAGGAATTTAATCGCATTGCGCAATTTCGTGTTAAAGTCATGCTCATCGATCGTCGGACTTAATCTAACTTCTTTTAAGTTAATGATTTTTTGATTTTTGCGTGCTTCTTTGTCCTTTTTCTGCTGCTCGAATCTGAACTTACCGTAGTCCATGATGCGGCAGACAGGCGGTTTTGCATTTGCTGCAACTAACACAAGGTCAAGATTTGCGCGGCCGGCGATTTCAAGTGCTTCCTGACGGGACTTGATGCCGAGCTGATCGCCATTTTGTCCGATCAGACGAACTTCACGTGCACGGATACCCTCATTAACCAATTGATCTTTGCTAATAATGAGCCACCTCCATAGTTTCTTCGAATTGATTCACAACGCTTTTTGACTGCATTCTGCAGGCAAACAAAAAGTGCGGGCATGACAACACACCCACACTACGAACATCTGCATAAATAAAAATGTACGGTCAACCTGCCAACTACATGAATGTGTCAATCAGGTGAGAAGCGGGTGCCTCTGCTTGTGATTTATATTCAATTCAATAACTATTCTACACAATACCGGATCATTAGTCAAGAATGACTTCTCCGGATCAACTTTTTCATTTTAACACGATGCCGGGGCGAGCGCAAGGAAAAATGTGAAATTTCGTTCTTTGCCGCACGCGGATGCTGCCGGACAATAAAAAACCCGGGTCTATGACCCGGGTTTATCCTCCGATGAGCTGAACGAATACCGGAATGACCAGCACCGTCACCACTCCCACGACGACAACCGCGATACTTGCCATTGCCGCTTCTACTTCCCCCATCTCAATACCGACCGCAACACCGAGTGCGTGTCCTGATGTGCCGAGAGCCAGTCCTTTAGAGATTGGGTGCTTTACTTTAAACAGTTTTAAGAATAGAGCGCCCAGAGCATAGACGATAACGGCGTTGAAAATGACGGCGAAAGCGGTGATATCGGTGATGCCGCCGATTCCTTTTGACAGCGGAAGGGCAATTGCCGTTGTCGCCGCCTGCGGAAGCATGCTTTTCATAACGGCCGCGTCAAGATGAATGCCTTTTGCGATCAAATAGACAATCGTCACTGAGCAGATAGAGCCGACAATGATAGAAGACATGATCTGCCACCAGTATTTTTTCAGTTTGTCACGCTGTTTGTATAAAGGGATGGCAAAAGCGATCGTTGCGGGCTCCAGGAAGAATTTAATAATGTCTCCCCCGCTTTTATAATCTTCATATGAAAAACCGCCGAGCTTCAGAAAAAGGATTCCAAGCACCATTGCGACAAACAGCGGGGTGAAGAGGAAAAAGCCTCTCGTTTTTTTAAATAAATACGTGCCGATGCCAAAGGCCGCAAGTGAAACGACAATACCGAAATATGGACTCATCCGATTTCCCTCCTAATGCTGCACAAGTTCTTTTTCCTGATTGGAACGGCGCACCGTTTGTTTTTCAGGAGCAGTCTTCTGACGTTTTTGGCTGGCAGACAAGATCAGCTGAGAAAAAAGGCCCGTGGCCCCTAACAGAATGATGGTGGCGAGTAAGATGACGAGTGCGATCTGCACGCCGTACTGCTGCATGACGCCAAGTGAATTCATCACGGAGATGCCCGACGGGACAAATAAAAATCCGATCAGTGACGTTAATGATGTTCCCAGCGTTTCTACTTGTTCAAGCTTAATCACTTTCAGACATAAGAGGACAAATAATAACACCAAACCTACTACGGAAGCGGGTATAGGAATGGGGACAATCGCTGCAATCCCATTAGATATGAGCATAATTACGGCAAAAATAAATGCTTGTGTCAGAAATCCGTACACTTTTTTCGCACTCATTTTCTTCACCTCTTTCTCTTTGTTAGGTCCATTATAAAAGAGAAATCGCCTTTTAAAGCGCTTTCATAACAAACGGCTGAATATTCATTCTGAAATGCAAAAAACGGCTGCTGAAATGCAAAAGCCGCCTCATATAATATGAAGCAGCTTTTTTAAGTCCTTGGCGTATGTACGGCTGACGGGAATTTTAGAGCCGTCTTTTAAGATAAGATTGTACGTCGAATTAAACCACGGATGAATTTCAGTAATATGCTCCGTATTCACGATGAACGCGCGGTGCACTCTCAAGAAACCCGTATCAGGCAGTTTTTTCTCAATGACCGCCAAAGTTTCATGAACGGAATAAGAAGCGGCAAACGTTTTGACAGAAACGTGTCCGTCCTCCATGCCGGCGAAAATAATGTCCTTCGTATCTAAAATGACAATAGATTCACCGGCTGATACAGCCAGTTTATGCGCTCCGGCTGCGGACGGCTGCTCTGAGACGGCTCCTGCCCTGTCCTGCTTCACTCTTTTAAACTTTCTGATCGTCTGGCGCACTCTTTCTTCATCAAAAGGCTTCGTTAAATAATCGAGCGCGTCGACTTCAAAGGCTTTTAAAGCAAATTGGTCATACGCCGTTGCAAAAACGACGGCCGGCGGATTTTTCATGTTTTTCAGCCGTTTGGCAATGTCAAATCCGTTTTCTCCTGACAAATCAACGTCCAAAAACAGCAGATCCGGTTTTTGATCCATCATACTGTCAAAAGCGGATTCAATATTTTCTGCTTCGTTTATGTCACTTACTTCATTCGTCCGTTTCAGCAAATAAGCTAATTCATCTCTTGCCAGCATTTCATCATCAACGATTAACACCTTCAGCATGTTCTTCTCCTTTAGTCATCAGTTTCAAAGGCAGCTCAAATGATACGTCCGTACCTTTGCCGGCCTCACTTTCCAATCGCAGGGCTGCTTTGGGGCCGAACAGCCCGATCAGCCGCTGATTTAAATTGTAAAGCGCGGTTCCCGTCCCTTCTTTAGACGGGAGCGGACGGTTTCCGAGCACGGACAGCAATTCCGGATCAATTCCCCGCCCGTTATCTCCAACCCGCATTAAAACCGATTGACCGGCGGATACCACGCTGACATTGACGGCACAGCTGTCCTGCTTTCTTGAAAATGCATGGCGGAGCGCATTTTCGACGAGGATCTGCAGCACAAAAGGAGGAATTTCGATGTCCTCCAAACCGCGTTCGATCTCAAGGCTGATTTTATATTTCCCGGGAAAACGGGCCTGCTCCAATGATAAATATGCCTGCAGATGGTTCAGTTCTTTAGAAAGCGGGATGAGCAGCTGCCTTGCCCCCTGCAGATTGGAACGGAAATAGACGCTGAGCTGCAGCAGAAGCTTTCGGGTTTTTTCCACATCCGTACGGCAAAGAGCAGAAATCGTATTGATCGCATTAAACAGAAAATGCGGATTGACCTGTGCTTGAAGCGCCTTTATTTCTGCGTCTTTCAGCAATTTGCTCTGCAGTTCCGCCTCGCCGAGTTCAAGCTGGGTGGAAAACAGCATGGCGAGTCCTTCTGCAAGCTCTTCTTCAACCCGGCTTAAACCTGACGGGCTTTTAAAGTACATTTTCAGCGTCCCGATCGTTTTGCCGTTTGACGTCAGCGGCAATACGATCGCCGCATGCAGCGGACAGGGATCGTGCGTGCATTCAATTTCTGCCTTTGATGTCGCTTTCATAATATGACCCGTTTTAATGACGCGTTTTGACAATCCGGTGATCAGGCTTTCAGACGGAATATGATGGTCGGCACCCGCGCCGACGTGCGCCAAAATCTTTTCGTTATCCGTAAGCGATACCGCGTCCGTTCCCGTTTGCCTGTGGATGATGGCGGCGACGCTTTTGCATGAGCTTTCATTCAGCCCCTGGCGGAAAAACGGAAGCGTCTGATCGGCAATCATCAGCACCCTGTGGGTTTCAAGGGCTCTCGCCCGTTCTTCCTTCCGGATAATCGACTGAATGATCGAAAGAAAAATAAAAGTCCCTGACCCGTTTACCAATATCATCGGGATGCCGATGATGCTCACAAGCGTCCAAGCATCAGAAAACGGCTTGGCCATCAAGAGGATGAGCAGCATTTGCAGCGATTCCATTCCGAGTCCGACAAGCGCGGCCACCCGCGGTGTCGGCATCGCATAGCGTTTTCTGAAATACCGTCCGATCCAGCCGGACAAAATGCCCGCTAAAACGGATGAGACGGCACAGCTGACTGCGGTCGCGCCGCCGAGTGATAAACGATGGAGGCCGGCCAGTATGCCGACGCCGATTCCCACATACGGGCCGCCTAAGAGTCCGCCGATTTCAACGCCCATAATTCTTGTATTGGCAATTGAACCTGACGGATTAATTTGAAACACCCAGTCATTATTCATGATTGTATTCCGCTGAATTTCTATTCCCGTATAGTTGCTGATGATACTGAACAGCGAGAAAATTGAAATCAGCACCGCTTTGCCTTTATAGCTCTCAGGCTGCTGGAGCGCCTGTCTGAACAATCTGGTATGAGCCAGAACAAATCCCAATATGACGATAATTCCGACTCTTTCCAGCATCATGATGATCAAATGCAGCATACTTTTCACCTGTTCTTTCAAATTTTATTTTATCACGTTTTAGAGCCTGAGACAGAATCTGACACAAACCTGCCTGTTTTTTTCAAATCATCTGAAAACAAATCTTTCACAGTCTATATATCTATTGTAGAATAAACGGGAGCCTTGCGGCAGAGAGTTTCAGAATATAACAAAGAGGAGAAGATCATGAAAGCCGTATTTTTTGATTTGGACGATACACTGTTATGGGATGAAAAAAGCGTCAGAACAACATTCAGGGAAACATGTTTACAAGCGGAAAAAAAATATGGCCTTGACCCGCATACATTTGAAGAGGCGGTTCGGAAAGCGGCACGGGAATTGTATATGTCATACGAAACCTATCCTTATACGGTCATGATCGGCATTAATCCGTTTGAAGGATTGTGGGCGAATTTTTCCGAGCCGGTCAGCGAAGGGTTTAAAAAGCTGAATCGGATTGCGCCGGAATACAGACGAAACGCCTGGACGAACGGCTTAAAAAGCGTCGGTATAGACGATGCGGCTTACGGCGAATATTTGGCGGAGTTTTTCGCGGCGGAACGCAGACAGCGTCCGTACGTGTATGATGAAACGTTTGCAGTGCTTGATAAGCTGAAAGGTGTTTATGAATTGCTTCTGCTGACAAACGGCGACCCCAGCCTGCAGAAAGAAAAACTCGCCGGCGTTCCTGAGCTCGCGCCTTATTTTAATGAAATCGTCATCTCAGGCGCTTTCGGAAAAGGGAAACCCGACGCCTCCATATTCGAACATTGCCTCGGCCTCCTGAACCTGAAAAAAGAAGACGCCATTATGGTCGGAGATAACCTCAATACTGATATATTGGGAGCGAAACGGGCAGGCATTACGACAGTCTGGGTAAACCGGACGCAAAAGAAAAATGATACGGACATTGCCCCTGATTACGTGATCAGCGATCTTCACGAGCTGTTTGCGATTATAGAGAAACAAAAAGAAAGATAATGTTATACGCAAAAAAACCCCATTCTGAATGAACGGGGTTTTTTGTATTTCCGGTTATTTTTTCGCTTCGGCTACAGCCTTTTTCACAAAATCGTCCAATGAGACGGTTTCTGATTTCTGCTCACCGTATTTCCGGACGTTTACCGCGCCGTTTTCCGCTTCTTGGTCACCGACCACAAGCATGTACGGGATTTTTTGCATTTGCGCTTCACGGATTTTATAGCCGATTTTTTCGTCCCGGCTGTCAAGCTCGACACGCAGGCCTTCACGCTGCAGGCGCTCCTGCACTTTTTTCGCATAGTCAAGATGCACGGACGGTGATACAGGAATGACTTGGAATTGCACCGGCGCAAGCCATGTCGGAAGGGCGCCTTTGTGCTCTTCGATTAAGAAAGCAACGAAACGCTCCATCGTTGACACGACGCCGCGGTGAATAACGACAGGGCGGTGCTGTTTGCCGTCTTCTCCGACGTAAGTGAGATCAAAGCGTTCCGGAAGAAGGAAGTCAAGCTGTACAGTTGACAATGTCTCTTCTTTGCCGATCGCCGTTTTCACCTGCACGTCAAGCTTAGGGCCGTAAAACGCCGCTTCGCCTTCCGCTTCATAATAGTCGTGCCCCATCTCATCCATTGCCGCCTTCAGCATGGACTGCGCTTTGTTCCACATCTCATCATCATCAAAATATTTTTCCGTATCTTCAGGATCACGGTAAGACAGGCGGAATGTGTAATCACTCAGTCCGAAGTCTTCGTATACGTCTTGAATCAAACGGACCGTGCGGATGAATTCTTCTTTAATCTGATCAGGGCGGACGAAAATGTGCGCGTCATTTAACGTCATGCCGCGTACGCGCTGAAGACCTGAAAGCGCCCCGGACATTTCGTATCGGTGCATCGTTCCCAGCTCTGCAATCCGGATCGGAAGCTCGCGGTAGCTGTGAATGTCCTGTTTATAAATCATCATATGGTGAGGACAGTTCATCGGACGGAGCACGAGTGTTTCATTGTCCATTTCCATCGGCGGGAACATTGTATCCTGATAATGATCCCAGTGGCCTGATGTTTCATACAGGTCTTTGCTTCCGAGAACAGGCGTATAGACGTGCTCATAACCGAGGCTCAGCTCTTTATCCACAATGTAGCGCTCGATCACGCGGCGGATGGTTGCGCCTTTCGGCAGCCAGAGCGGCAAGCCTTGTCCGACTTTTTGAGAGTTGGCGAACAATTTTAATTCTTTGCCCAGTTTTCGGTGGTCGCGCTCTTTCGCTTCTTCAAGCATCCGCAAATGCTCTTTCAGGTCATCCTTTTTAAAGAAGGCCGTGCCGTAAATGCGCTGAAGCATTTGGTTTTTGCTGTCGCCGCGCCAGTATGCGCCCGCAAGGCTCAGCAGCTTAAATTCTTTAATTTTGCCTGTAGACGGCACGTGCACGCCGCGGCACAGGTCAAAAAATTCGCCCTGCTCATAAATGGAGACCGTTTCGTCTTCCGGTATGGCATCCAGCAGTTCAAGCTTCAGATTATCGCCGATTTCCGCAAACATGGCTTTTGCTTCATCACGGCTCACTTCTTTTCGGATAATCGGCAGATTTTCACCGACGATGCGTTTCATTTCTTTTTCAATCTTCGGAAGGTCATCCGGCGTCAGCGCCTGCTCCATTTCAACGTCATAATAGAACCCGTTTTCAATGACGGGGCCGACACCGAATTTCACATCTTTATAAATGCGTTTAATCGCCTGGGCCAATAAATGCGCCGTGCTGTGCCGCATGATGTTCAAGCCTTCTTCTGTGCCTTCTGTAATGATTTCTACGGCACCATCCTCTTGAATCGGCGTTCTTAAATCAATTTCCTGTCCGTTCAGTTTTCCGGCTAAAGACTTTTTCTTTAATCCCGGACTGATGGATGCCGCGATATCTTCTGTTGTTGTTCCTTTCGGAAATTCCTTTACCGCTCCGTCCGGAAATGTGATGTTGATCATATCTGACATCTTCGTCACTCCTTTTTTTATGCAAATCAAAAACCCCGCCCCCTATGAAAGGGACGAGGTTAAATAAACGGAATCGTGGTTCCACCCTTTTTTCCGCACGGCCGATTGTTTCGGCACCTGCAGCTCTAAACTCTGTAACGGGAGTTCCCGTCAGCTATTACTGGCGCTTCTTCCGGCGTTCACAGCTGAAGTTCAAAGGCGGTAAAGACAATGATCCATAGCTGGAAAGCTTTCAGCCTGGGCTCTCCTCTCTTATAAAGCCGGTATCAATGCTTCATGTCCTTATCAATACGTGTAGCAATCATTAATCTTTTATGTATTATAAAATGTCTGCGAGAAAAATGCAACTCGGTTTTCCGTCTGATTTCGCACAGACAGCCCTGCCGCTTACACAAGGCCGTCCGTGCGGCTATCCTTCCGTCTTCTCGGCTGCAAACGCGCCCAGCGGAAAAAGGCGCACCCTCTCCTGAAACACGTTTTGAATCGTTCTGGACATCATATGCTCCGGTTTGTCCGTATACAGTTCTACCATCTCAGGCGCAATGGAGATCAGCGGCGCAAGGAGATGGGAATCTATATACATCGGGTGCTCCCGCACAAACCGTCTGTCTATGTATTTTTTCTGTTCCCGTTCTGACAAATAGCGCAGCTCCCACAGCGTAAAAGCCCGGTCATGTACGATGCGGACTTTCTTCATCCGCGGCGGATTGGATGTCACATAATCTCTCAGAGATTGGATAAAGTTTTGATATTCCTGTTCCATCCGATATTCATCTATCGCAGCCTCCGCGTATTCTCTGAGCCGCTCATAATACCTGCCGAGCCGGAACGTCTGAAACGAACGCACGGAAAAAACACCCGCATCAAGTGAAATCGTCCGGAGCGCATCTGAAATAAACTGTGTGCGCGGCTCTTTCTTCGGCTCGAACGGATGATCCTCAAGCTCTCCTTCCATAATGCTGTGTGCAAGCTGAAGGATTTGCTGCTGTTCATCCTGATCGGTGAAGCAGTATGCGTCCTCAATAAGCGAAAGCATATGCTCGTCTTCTTTGCATTCCAAAAAAAACCTGACAAGTATCGGCTCAATAAAGCGCTGAACGCAAAAAGCCGTTTCAGACCTTGCGATTCCGACTTTTTTTATGCCTTCACGGACAATAAAATGTCTCCGGTCGTCCGATTGCTGAATGAGATGTAAAAAAGCGGCGGTATCGTGGTCATCTTCAAAGATCACTTCAAGCATATTTGTCCCCCCTTACGGCATCTGTTACAAGTATATGGGGGATGTTTTTAAAATAGACGTAAAGGTTAGCTTTCACCGCCGAACAAATGGCGCACCTTCTTTTTAAATATAACGGGAAGCGATAAAAATACGATGTAAAGACAGATCACGCCGAGTACGGTCAGCACATTGCCGGACATAAAGCTCGCGCCGAGCACATTCAGGACGATCGTCCCCGGAATAATGCCCGCTGCGGTCGCCAAAAAATACGTCATCGGCCTGACTTTCGATAGGCCCGCGGCATAGCTGATCACATCAAAGTTAACAGGCAGAATGCGCAGGATAAAAATATAAAAGAAGCCATTGGTTTTCATCTGCTTTTGAATGGCTTCCATTTTTCCATGACGGCTTTTCTCATTAAAGGCAAACAGCCCCGCCGCAAAAAAAGACGCGGCGGCAGCGCCCATTGAGCCCGCCAGCGTATACACGGTGCCGAAAAACGGGCCGAACGCCAATCCTCCGGCGACGGAAACGATTGATACGGGAAACAGCACAAAAGGCCTGACAATGGAAATTCCGATAAACACAAGCGGCGCAAAAACACCGAACGATAACACCCACAGCCGGATCTCCTTAGGCGACAGATTCAGATATTTGCGGTTTGCCCACAGCAAAAGGCCCGCTCCCGCCGCAGCCGCAGCCCAAGTGACAGCCTTCTTATTCCTCATTCCCTCAAATCCTTCCCATTGGACGCCGGCATCATGAACGGCGGCGGTTTTCCCCGTCAAGACGGACGGGCGAAGCCAAATATAAAATCCGCTCCATCAGTCTTGCCGCTTTTACTTCTTCCTTTTCTCCCCGCTGTGAATACGTAAAATGATGCTTCAGCTCGTCTGGTGAAAAATTAGACGAGAAGAAAGTGGGAAGCTGCTGGCTCATTCTGTGCTGAAGCACGGTGCCGATGACCTCATCCCTGACCCAGCTTGTCATTGACTCCGCCCCGATGTCATCAAGCATCAGTACGGGCGTCGTTTTCACCATATTCAGTTTCGCCTCCAACGACTGATCCTGGAGCGAGTTTTTCAGCTCTCTGACAAATTCGGGAACATATACGATCATTGATGAATACTCTTTTTCCGCCAGCTCGTTGGCAATGGCGGCTAAAATAAATGTCTTTCCGATTCCGAATTTTCCGTACAGATACAGCCCTTTGCCTTTTCCCGTTTCATTATAGCTCTTCAGAAAATCCGTCACATGCTGGAAGATGCCGACTCTGCTCGGATCGGTAATGTCGATCTGCTGAAACGTCGCGCCGAGAAGATCCTGCTGGATATACATGCTCTTCATCAGGGACTTTTGTCTTTTCTGGCGGTCGAGCTTTCTCTTTTCCGGACATTCGTAATATTCAATATCAATGGAACGCCCGTTGATCACAAGCTTCGGATGATAGCCTTCAAGCAGGCTGTTCGTCCGGCTGTCTTTCGAGCAGAAGGCGCACTGTTTGCTTTGCTGAACGAATTCGTACAGTTTATTTAACCCTCTGTCAATCATGCTTTGATTGATTACATCTTTCTGTTCCTTCAAAAAAGCCTGGACGTCTTCGTCGGCCATGACTTGCTGCTGCATTCGTTCCAGGCGTTTTTGAAAGTCAGGTCTTTTCGTCACGCCTTCTAAGGATCGGCTGATCGGTTCCATTCAATATCACCCCGCTTCTCTGTCTCAATAGGCAGAGTATTTTTTCAGTTTTTTCATTTCTTCCATCATTTTTTTCTTCTGTTCTTCAAGATCCTGCGCGGAAAGAGCCGGCTGTTCTTGTTTCTTCCCGGTTTCTTCTTCTTTCATCCAATCAGGACGCTTTTCTTCCCGGACGGTTTTTTTGCCGCGCGCCGCGCCGTTTGTTTTGCCGTCCGCCCAATCAAGATATTGCCTGTGCTCTTCTATTGCGATCTTCATTGCTTCCCGTACCGTTTTGACTTTCTTTCTGGCCCAGTGGGCGGCGATTTTTTGGATATAGTTTTTGGACAGCTTCATATCCGTTTTCAGCATGACATAATAAATCAGCACATTGGTGACGCCGGGCTCAAGCTTTTGTTCGAACATAATATCAGCGATAATCTGCAAGTCGGCTTTTGACGGCTCGGTTCCGTCCGCAATGTCCTGAAGAAGCTTTCTCGGTGATATGGTCTCAAGCTGTGCGATGAGTTCGCCGTTCAATGAATCGTCCTTTTCCGTCCGGTTTTCTCTCAAGGTGACAGGCTGTGTTTTATCAATCAGTTCCGGAAGCTTCCCGCTTCTTTCAATTTGATACCAGTCGCTGGCCGCTTTCCTCAGCGCTTCGGCCGTTATCGTATCCTGTTCATTAATTGCGGTCATGACGACGTGCTGCATGGAGATAGGATCTATTCCGTATAAATATGAAAGCTTTTTAATGCTCTCCCGCACGTCCTGCGTGATTGATTTGCGCGGTATCATCGTTTCTGACAGTCCCGCCATGAAAAGCTCAAAATCAAACACTTCCTCCGTCACCGTATAGGAAGGCGCTTGTCCGACAGACGCCGTCTCATAGTCCTCGGGTAGCTTCATCGCCTCTTCCATATCAGGCGTCATTTTCCATTCACTCGGCTGAAAAGAGGCAAAAGCGTGATTAAAAGGACGGGTAATTTCCCTTGCGTCCGCGCCGACGGAAGGATGCGTGTAAAATTGTCTCAGCTGCTGGTATTTCGTTTTACCGACTCTGTTATAAAGAAAGACATTCAGCATGCCGTCTTCAAAAAAATCATTCGGTCTGAGCGGGGGCAGCAGCTCATAAATAAACATCCGCTCTTTTTGCTCGGACTCCCGGATATACACTTTCAGCAGCCCGATTCCTTCAAGCTTTCCCTGTTCATGATGAATCTTTTTTAAATTTGACTGCATCATGCCCATCAGCTGCCTGTGCGTGGATTCCGCTCCCCACAAGCGGTTCTGCTCAAGCTCTCCCCATAAGGTCATATAAAGGGAGAATGCAAAAGAACCGATCAGCGGCTGGTACAGATGTGTCAAAACCTGTCTGTCGACATCCTGAAGAAGCGAACGGCTTTTGACCGTATAAGGATCTACAGGCAATACGTCATTCCAATAGTCAGCCATGATTCTCAAACCTTCCGATATGTTTCTACTCTCATTTTACACCGTTTCTGCGATCTATCAAATGCCAATTTTGCTCATGAGAAAAGAGCCAGACACAATCTCTTAGCTCTCTCAGCGTTCTTTCTTTATTAAATCTTTCAATTCATCGATAAACACGTTTATATCCTTAAACTGCCGGTAGACGGAGGCAAAGCGGACATAAGACACCTCATCGATTTTCGCCAGACGGTCCATTACCATTTCTCCGACAAGTTCGCTTTTGACTTCAGATACACCTTGGTTTCTCAGCTCTTTTTCAATGTCAAAGCACATGTCTTCCAATGTTTTTAAAGGAACGGGCCTTTTTTCACAAGCTTTAATTAACCCGCGCAGCATTTTTTCACGGCTGAATTCTTCCCGGACGCCTTCTTTTTTCACGACGATCAGAGGCATCTCTTCAAACTTCTCAAATGTAGTGAAGCGGTAATGGCAGGCTTCGCATTCCCGCCTTCTGCGGATTGATTTCCCTTCGTCCGCAGGCCGTGAATCAAGTACGCGGGAACCGTTATGCTGGCATGAAGGACATTTCAAATTGGATCAGCTCCCATCTGTTTCGTTGCTGTAATGCGGTTCGCAAGCTTCCGGTAAATGCCCGCCAACGTTTCTAGGATGAGCCTATTTGTTGGGAGAGCCGATAGACCGGCCTTATCTTTTCTATTTTACAAAAAAAATGCTTAAAGAAAAAGCAATGCTGTTTTTTTACATTAGAAAAGGAGCATCAGCTTCAAAGCGCGTAATGGCTTTTTCAGCTTAGCTCCCTTGTGTTTGCGTTTTGAAAATTACAGTACTTTCGCTTGTGCCTGTTTAATCTGTACAGGCCCCATTCCTCTCGGTATTTCAATGTTTTCTCTTGTATCTGCATGTAATGCGTCCGCAATGTAATCCGCAGCCACATTAGGATCCAGGTCTCCACAAGTATAAACATCAATGCTTGCATATCCGTGTTCAGGAAAACTGTGAATCGTTAAATGTGACTCAGAGATAATAACGACTCCGCTTACGCCTTGCGGTGCAAATTTGTGAAATGCGACCTCGCGCACCTCAGCTCCTGATTTCAAAGCAGCATTTACAAACGTTTTTTCAATAAAATCCATGTCATTGAGCTTATCAAAATCGCATCCCCACAGCTCGGAGATGACGTGACGCCCCATTGTTTCCATAATCATGGACCCCCCTTAACAAGAATTAAAAAAGTGAATTTCCGAGAACTGACCCGGCCATTTACCACGGGGGAAAGTTAGTCCGGAGAGGTCCTAACCCTTTAAGTAATTCCGAAGCAGTCACGAGCAAGAAGTTCACGAAAGATAGTATACTGTGTTTAAGTTTATTTTGCAAGGTGTGTTTTTTGCGAATATGCCGTTAAGGGTTTTTTTCTAACAAATGTCCATGATCTTTAGTCTACACAGCTGACGGGTGTTTCATTCGCGCGGCGACGTGACGGATAAGATCAACGACACGGCAGGAATATCCCCATTCATTGTCATACCAGGCGAGCACCTTTACTTTTCGGTCTTCCATCACCATCGTTGTCAGTCCGTCGATGATCGCAGAGTGTGAATTCGTATTATAATCCGAAGAAACGAGCGGCTCATCCGAATAATCAAGAATTCCGTACATCGACGTTTTTGCGGCTCCTTGGAAAGCGGCGTTCACTTGCTCGGCCGACACATCTGTTTTCAGATCGCAGACAAGGTCCACTAATGACACATTCGGAACGGGAACACGCAAAGCGAGACCGTGAAGTTTTCCTTTCAAATGAGGCAGCACGAGCGACAGCGCTTTGGCGGCGCCTGTAGAAGTCGGAATGATGGACTCTCCGCACGCTCTAGCCCTCCGCAGATCTTTATGCGGATTGTCGATATTTTTTTGATCATTCGTGTAAGCGTGAACAGTCGTCATCAGGCCGCTTTCAATCCCGAATTCCTGATCAAGCACTTTGACGACCGGCGCAAGGCAGTTTGTCGTGCAGGATGCATTTGAAATAATGACATGTTCATCGGGGTTGAACTGCTCTTCATTTACTCCCATGACAATGGTAACGTCTTCATTTTTGCCCGGAGCCGTTAAAATGACTTTTTTCGCCCCTGCTTCAATATGGCTCATCGCTTTTTCTTTTGAATTAAATTTCCCCGTTGCTTCTACGACGATGTCTATTCCGCATTCTTTCCACGGAAGCTCTCTCGGGTCCCGGCGATTGAACAGCATAATATGTTTTCCGTTGACGATCAGGCTGTCGTCGGCAGTCTCAACTTCTTGATCGTATTTGCCGTGAATTGTGTCATACTTTATCAAATGAGCAAGCGTTTCCGGGGGATAGCTTGCATTAATGGCTGTTATTTGAATTTGATCATCTTCCATTGCTTTTCTGAACACCATTCTTCCGATTCTTCCAAACCCGTTGATTGCTACTTTTACCTTCATGCTCAGGTCACCCCTTTTTAATATGCCACTCTAATTTACCTTTATTTATATATAGTATAACACATTAAAAGAAATCCGCCAGTACAACTTGATAAAAATCCACCCTTATACCGATCAATATGTTGTTCAATCGGTTTTTTTGCATATAAAATGATCTTTCTTCCATAAAAAAAGCAGGATCAGCGTCTCAGGCTGCCTGCTTTTTTCTTATATTTGTCCCGGTTCTTTAAATTTGTCATTTAAAATGCTGTCCTCTAAAACGGAAGACACCTCGCCGTACCGTTTAGCAATATGCATCGCGCCCCAGTCACACAGCGCATTTAAAATTCTTTCCAGACTGTGCCCGTATTCACTCAGCTCGTATTCCACTTTCGGCGGCACCTGATTGTACACGATCCGGTTGATGACGCCGTCAGCTTCCAGCTCCCGCAATTGCTGTGTCAGCATCTTCTGGGTGATGTCCGGCATAAGCCGCTTCAATTCGCTTGTCCGTTTTTTCCCGCGCATGAGGTGGCAGAGGATCACACACTTCCATTTTCCGCCGATCACTTCAAGCGCCGCCTCTACGGATATATTGTATTTTTTCTTCAGCAACGGTAATTCCTCCTCATCTATAGGAACTAAAAAGTGCCTATGGCACTTAAAAGTACGTTCTTTTCAATGACACTTCTATCAATCATAATGACATTTGCCGGCTGAAAAGGAATGTACTCTTATACTTATATCGTTTACCCGGCATCATTTCAACCATACATTATCGTTCAAGGAGGAAAATAGATGTCTTCACATCGCCAAAGCTATTTACCAGCGCTGCTGGCATTAGCCGTCAGCGCTTTTGCGATCGGCACAACCGAATTTATCAGCGTCGGGCTGCTGCCGCTTATATCTCAAGATCTGCATATACCTGTCACAACGGCGGGACTTACCGTTTCCATGTATGCTCTGGGCGTGACATTCGGCGCGCCGGTTTTAACGTCTCTCACATCCGGCATGTCGCGGAAAACGCTGCTGCTCTGGGTGATGTTAATTTTCATCGCCGGAAATACACTCGCAGCGAGCGCTTCCTCAATCGGCGTCTTACTGGCGGCACGGGTCATTTCGGCGTTTTCCCACGGCATTTTCATGTCAATCGGAGCAACAATCGCCGCCAATATCGTGCCGGAGCATAAAAGAGCAAGCGCGATTTCCATCATGTTCACGGGGCTGACGGTGGCTACGGTGACCGGTGTTCCGTTCGGCACCTATCTCGGCCAGCAATTCGGATGGAGAATCGCATTTGCCGTCATTGTGGCGGTAGGAATCATTGCATTCCTCACAAACGCGCTTCTCGTTCCGTCACATTTGCGCAAAGGGACGAAAACCGCATTTTCCGAGCAGGTCAAACTCGTCACAAACTGCCGGTTATTGCTTTTATTTATTATTACCGCGTTAGGCTACGGCGGAACGTTTGTCGTGTTTACGTATTTATCTCCGCTTCTTCAGGAGGTAACCGGTTTTCAGAAAGAAACTGTCGCGGCCATCCTGCTCATTTACGGAATTGCGATTGCCATCGGAAACATGATTGGCGGCCGTTTATCAAACCGGAATCCGCTGAAAGCCTTGTTTTATATGTTCATTGTCCAGGCTGCTGTGCTGTTTGTTCTGACTTTTACCGCGCCATTTAAAACAGCCGGGCTGATCACCATTATTTTCATGGGGCTGTTGGCGTTTATGAATGTGCCGGGGCTTCAGGTATATGTCGTGATGCTGAGTGAACGTTTTGCGCCGAGCGCCGTTGATACAGCATCAGCCTTAAATATCGCGGCATTTAATGCCGGAATCGCGATCGGCTCGTTTGCCGGCGGAATCATTACAGACTCAATCGGAATCATTCATACCGCTTGGATCGGGGCGCTGATGGTGCTCAGCGCGGTCGTATTAACCGGATGGAGCAGGAAGCTTGAAAAGCGGGATCGCACTGCCCTTGAAAGGAGGTGAGTTTTTCTTCAGCGCATTTTGATTGTTTCAACAGACAACTAATAGGAGGAATATATACATGACAACACATTTACAAGCAAAAGCAACATTGCATAACGGAGTAGAGATGCCTTGGTTCGGCATCGGAGTTTTCAAAGTAAAGGAAGGCGCGGAACTCGTCAACGCGGTGAAAACGGCATTGGTGCACGGCTATCGCAGCGTCGATACCGCCGCGATTTACGGAAATGAAGAAGGTGTCGGCGAAGGCATCCGCCAAGGGCTGCAAGAAGCGGGATTAAAACGTGAAGACATTTTTGTCACGTCAAAAGTATGGAATGCCGATTTAGGATATGAAGAAACGTTAAAAGCGTTTGACACAAGCTTAGAAAAACTCGGTTTAGATTATTTGGATTTATATTTGATCCATTGGCCTGTCGAAGGAAAGTACATCGATGCGTGGCGGGCGCTCGAAACCCTCTACCGGGATGGACGCATTAAGGCGATCGGGGTCAGCAATTTCCAAATTCACCATCTGAAACATCTCATGAAAGAAACGGAAACCAAGCCGATGATCAACCAGGTGGAGTACCATCCGCGTCTGACACAGAAAGAACTGCTTGCTTTCTGCACTGAACAAGGCATTCAGCTTGAAGCGTGGTCGCCATTGATGCAAGGGCAGCTGCTTGATCACCCCGTCTTACAAGAGATCGCTGAGGAGTACGGCAAATCAGCCGCTCAAGTGATTTTGCGCTGGGATTTGCAAAACGGTGTTATCACCATTCCGAAATCAACTAAAAAACACCGTATTGAAGAAAATGCAAATGTCTTTGAATTCGAACTGTCAGCTGACGATATGAAGCGGATTGATGATCTGAACGAAAATCTCCGTGTCGGTCCTGACCCTGACAATTTTGATTTTTAACCAGAAAAACACCGTTCGGCTTTCCGAACGGTGTTTGTTTATGCCCAGCCGCTCAATACTTCCTCAAGCTGGTGCTTTGTATGTTCAAGACTGCCGCTGTTATCAATGACGGCGTCAGCTTTTTTTGTTTTGTCCGCTAAAGGCATTTGCGACGTTATCCGGCTCATCGCTTCTTCTTCTGTAAGGGAATTCCGCTCCATCAGCCGTTTGAGCTGAATGTCTGCCGGTACGGTGACGACGAGCACCTTGCCGACAAGATAATCAAGCCCGCTTTCATACAAAAGCGGTATATCCAAAACGACGAACTGCTCTTTTCGCGCAACGGCTTCATCCCGCTGTTTCAGCATTTCCGCACGCACCGCCGGATGAACGATCTGATTCAGCTTCAGACGCTTCTGTTCGTCAGTAAAAACGATAGAACCGAGTTTTTTTCTGTCAATATCGCCATTTTCCAGCAGGATGTCTTTTCCGAATGCCTCCACAATTTGTCCGTAAGCCGGCATTCCTTTTTCCACCGCCTGTTTTGCGATGACATCCGCATCAATGACTGTTATTTTTTTGTCGATCAGCATACGCGCTACCGTGCTTTTGCCGCTTGCGATGCCTCCCGTTAAACCGATGACCAAGCTCAAAAAGCCCACTCCTTCTTACATTTTCCAAATCCCGATGATAATCAGCAGGACTCCCGGCAAAAATGTCATTTTATCTATCCAATTCCATCTTGAGAGCAAATGCCCCGCGTTTATGCCGAGTGAAACAAACAGCGAGCTCATCAGCCCGACAGTCACGCTCATCATAACCGGAGAAAAGCCGAGAATGGCCGCTCCCAGCCCGGCGCCAAACGCGTCAATGGATAAGGCGATACCGAGCAGAAGCGCCTCGACTCCGTTAATGGTTCCGGATTGATCAATATCGGCGCTGGTCGGTTTTTTCAAAATGTGAATCACGATGCCGAGCGATTTCACTTCAAGATTAAGTAGCGTTTTTTCATGCAATAAGTAATCCGGCTCTTTAGCCGGTTTAAAAAATTGCCAGATGACCCATGCCCCGATTCCGATTAAGATCAGCCCGCCCAGTTTTTCCGTGACGGATACGGGAAAAATCTTTGTCAGAAAATGGCCGATCAGCATGGATATAAACATCACAGAGGCTGAACAGCAAGCGATCACGGCAATCGCTTTGAACGGGATTTTCATTTTTCTCAAACCATACGTAAACCCGACTGAAAAACTGTCCAAGCTGACAGCAAAAGCCAAAAGCAGCAAAGAAACAATCTCCATATCCGTTTCTCCCTTTCTCTTGATCGGCAATTGTGACATATGCCTATTGGGTGAATCACAATATATATATGGAGAAAGGTCATCAACTGTGTTAGAAAAAATTCATTCTGCTGCCGCCTGCTTGAACAGCTTCAGTTTATGATTTTTTTTGGCAGCGGGCGCAAAAATGCGTCCCTCTTCCGCCGACCACGATTTTAGAAATCATCGTGCCGCACGACTTGCACGGCTCATCCTTTTTGCCGTATACGTAATGTTTGAGCTGAAACATTCCGATTTCCCCTTGAGAATTGATATAAGACCGGACGGTGCTCCCGCCCGCGTCAATCGCTTCCTGAAGGGTGTCTTTAATTTCTGTATGAAGCGTTTTTATCTGCCCGTCTGACAGACTGTTCGCTTTTGTCTCAGGATGAATCCGCGCCCGGAATAAAGCTTCATCGACATAAATATTGCCGAGGCCGACGACCGCTTTTTGGTCGAGCAGGGCAGTTTTCACCGCGCGGTTCGTTTTTGCAAGCCGCTCTTTTAAATAAGCAGCGGTAAATGCTTCATCATCGGGTTCGGGCCCGAGCTGTGAAAGCGGTAATGCATTTTGTTCCTCTCCCGGCGCAAACAAATGCATCGTGCCGAATTTCCGGACATCCCGGTAGCGGAGCTGTGTTCCGTCCGTCATGTGAAACACGACGTGCACATGTTTATCGTCAGGCTCATCGGCCTGATGAAGACCGTATTTCCCCTCCATCCGCAGGTGGGACACCATGACATAATGATCCAGATGGAAAAGCAAAAACTTTCCCCTTCTTCCGATGGATCGGATCGTTTCTCCTGCAATCTGCCGCGCGAATTCCTCCGGCTCGGCGGGTTTTTTGATGATATTCGGCCATCTGATATCCGCCGATTCAATCGTTTTCCCCTTCACAAGACCGGTCAGAGTGCGCCGGACCGTTTCAACTTCTGGTAATTCCGGCACAATCATCACTTCCTTTTTCTCTGTTTATTTTGCATCGTACCAAGACGGCCCTGAAGCATAATCAGCCTTCAGCGGCACGTCTAATGCCAAAGCATGCTCCATCACTTCAGGAACCAGCTTCTCTAATATTTCAATTTCTTCCTTAGGCGCTTCAAAAATCAATTCATCGTGCACCTGAAGCAGCAATCGCGCCTTCAGGTTTTTTTCTTTCAGCTCAGCTGCCATGTCAATCATGGCTTTTTTAATAATATCGGCGGCGCTTCCCTGAATCGGCGTATTCATGGCCGTCCGTTCCGCAAAGCTCCGCAGGTTGAAGTTGCGGCTGGTCAGCTCAGGAATATAGCGGCGGCGCTGCATAAGTGTCGTGACATATCCTTTTTGCTTCGCTTCCTGCACCGATTCTTCCATATACGCCTTGACGCCCGGGAAGCTCTCCAAATAGCGGTCAATAAAAGCGCCAGCTTCTTTCCGGGTGATGCCGAGGTTTTGCGACAGCCCGTAATCACTGATGCCGTAAACAATGCCGAAATTGACGGCCTTTGCCTGGCGGCGCATCGCTTGTGTCACTTCATCTTCACTGACATGAAACACGTCCATGGCGGTTTTTGTGTGAATGTCCATGTCATTCGTAAACGCTTCGATCAGATTTTCATCTTTTGAAATATGCGCAAGCACCCTTAATTCAATTTGTGAATAATCGGCGGCGAAAATAAGCCAGTCCGGTTCGGACGGTACGAAAGCCTGACGGATTTTCCGCCCTTCCTCCAGCCGGATCGGAATATTTTGCAGGTTCGGATCCGTTGAGCTGAGGCGTCCGGTTTGAGTCAATGCCTGATTGAACCGTGTATGCACTTTATGAGAATCCTTGCGCGTGACTTTCAGCAGCCCTTCTATATAAGTCGATTGAAGCTTGCCGATTTGTCTGTATTGCAGAATGTAAGCGACGATATCATGTTTGTCTGCGAGCTTTTCCAGGACATCGGCTGAAGTGGAATAGCCTGTTTTTGTTTTCTTTACTGGCGGCAGGCCGAGCTTTTCAAACAGAATGACGCCGAGCTGTTTTGGTGAATTGATGTTAAACGGCTCACCGGCGATGTCATGGATTTTTTCTTCATATTCCTTCAGCTTCGCCTTAAGCTCTTCGCCCATTCGCTTCAGTCTTTCAACATCCACTTTGACGCCCATTGATTCCATTTCTCCGAGAATAAGCGCAAGCGGGAGTTCGAGATCTTCATATAATTCAAGCTGATTATTTTCTTCCAGCGCGTGCAGCAGTTTGTCACGGAGGCTGTTAACGGCAGACGCTTTCCGCGCGAGATGATCGGCAAGCTCTTTTTCAGCCGGAACGGCGCGCTTTGCGCCTTTTCCGTATACCGCTTCATCTTTTGAAACGATATTCAGCCCGTATTCTTTTGCTACGCTCGCGACATCGTCGTACGAGTTGCCCGGGTTTATAATGTAGGCAGCAAGAAGCGCGTCAAATTCCGTTCCCTTCAGCTCAATTCCCTGCCAGCGCAAAGCGACGACGGAACGTTTGCTGTCGAACACCCACTTTTTCATCGATTCATCTTCAGCCCAAGATTTAAACGCTTCAGACCGAACGGCGATTTCTTTCGGAATATAATAAAGACCTGTTTCATTCACGATGGAAAAGCCGAGGATCGGTTCTTCGTGATAGTTATCACCGATTTGTTCGACCACCAAAGCAGACGGCGAAACGAGCATATCTTCGGTGATTTCTTCTGCCGTTTCAACATTGATGTCTTCAAAATTTTCTTCCGCCGTTTCGCCGCTTTCTTCACCAAGCCGCTCAAGAAGCGTATTAAAACCGAGGTCTTTAAAAATGGCAACAACTTGTTCACGGTCAAACCCTTGGTAATCTAAATCTTCGGGCTTGACTTCAATCGGCGCATTTGTCATAATCGTCGCCAGCTCTTTGCTCATCAGGGCTTGTTCCTTGTATTCTTCAAGCTTTTCTTTTAATTTTTTTCCGCTGACTTCATCAATGGAATCAAGCAGTTTCTCAACCGAATGGAACTGCTTTAAAAGCTTAATCGCGGTTTTTTCTCCGACGCCGGGGACGCCCGGTATATTATCGGATGAATCCCCCATTAATCCCTTCATATCAATGATTTGCAAAGGGGTCAGACCGTACTTTTCCTGCACGTGCTCCGGCGTGTAATCTTCCACGTCGGTAATGCCTTTTCTCGTAATGGCAACGGTCGTTTTCCCGGTTGCAAGCTGGGTTAAGTCCTTGTCCCCCGAAACTACCTTTACTTCGAAGCCTTCTTTTTCAGCAGATACGGCAAGGGTGCCGATAATATCGTCCGCTTCATATTCAGGAAGCTCGTAGCGGCTGATTTTGTAGGCATCAAGGAGCTCACGGATGAACGGCATCTGTTCTGAAAGCTCCGGCGGCGTTTTTTGTCTTCCGCCTTTATATTCTTTAAACGTGCTGTGGCGGAAAGTGGTTTTTCCCGCATCAAAAGCCACCAGCATGTGGGTCGGCTTTTCATCTTCCAGCATCTTCATTAAAATCATCGCAAACCCGTATACGGCATTTGTATGGATGCCTTTTTCATTGCTTAAAAGCGGCAATGCAAAAAACGCCCGGTATGCCAGACTGTTTCCGTCGACAAGCACTAATTTTTTTCGTTCCGTCATTCAATATCCTCCTAAGAGCAAAAGCTCGTCATTCCTCTATTTTTAAATCTCACAGCTTCTCTTATTTTAACAAAGTTCAATTTGAAAGGAAAATGAGCGAACCCCGTGAAAACGCAAAAAAGGACGGGAACAAGAAAACACGTTCCCGCCGTCAAAATTGGCTCCTTGGATGAAGGGGTTCTGTTATATCCTAACAAGATAGGTTTAACAGGCCATGAAGAAATTGTTAATCCTTTGTAAAGCTGATCACGCTTCCGGCTGCCGCTTCAGCGTCACGGTAAATACAGTCCCCTGTCCCGGCTCGCTTGTGACCTCGATTTTACCTTCATGGGCTTCTATTAAGTGCTTTACGATGGCGAGGCCGAGCCCGGTTCCTCCCGAGTTGCGGCTCCTGTCTTTATCCACGCGGTAGAATCTCTCAAATATCCGCGGGATCTCTTCCTTCTGAATGCCGATCCCCGTATCGGACACTTTGATATCGACAACGGTTTCTTTCACATGTACCGAAATCCCCACCGTCCCTTTTTCAGGCGTGTAGGTCAGGGCATTGTTCGCCAGATTCAAAAATACCTGCTTCAGCCTGTGCGCATCACCCGTCACAAAAATCGGCTCTTCCGGGAGATCGAGCTGAAAGCTGATGCCTTTTTCCGCAGCCTTATGCCGCAAAAGCGCCTCAATTTCATGCAGAATTTTTGCGGCGTCAAAGGACTCTACACGCATCGTAAAGTTTTGCTGCTCCATCTTGGATAAATCCAATAAATCCTGCACGAGAGATTGGAGCCGCTCACTTTCTTTCAGAATGATAGACAGAAAGTCTGAAAGCGCCTTTTCGTCTTTCATCGCTCCGTCTAACAGTGTTTCCGTAAAGCCTTTAATGGAGGTGATCGGTGTTTTCAGTTCATGGGAGACATTGGCGACGAAGTCCTTTCTCATCTGCTCCAATTTTTTAATTTCCGTCATATCGTGAAAGACGAGGACGATGCCCTTCCATTCATCGTCAGGGCCCATGATCGGAACGCCGTCAACTTCAAAGTAGCGCCGCTCAATATTGATGGGAAGTCTGAGCAGCTGGCATTTTTTCGTCTCGGTCATAAAAATGTCTTCGACAAGCCGAATGATCTCCTCATGTTCAAACGCATCATGGTAAAGACGCCGAAGCAGACGTTCAGGCTTTGTATGAAACTGCTTCGTGTATGATCGGTTCACGAGATTGATAAAACCTCTCCCGTCTATTAAAATCAAACCGGATCCGATATTTTCAATGACGGTTAACAGACGATCGCGCTGCATATCCTGCGTTCTCGTCATTTCCATTAAATCGACCGCCAGGCTGTTCATCGCACGCCCGAGACGGTCCGACCGCCTTGCGTAACCGCTGTAGGAGCGGGCGTCATAATTCCCTTTGGACAGCTCCGTCGCCACCTTTGTCGCGGCGTCGATGGATTTTTTGTAACGGGACGTCATGTTTGTATAAAAGAAAACGATAATGATAAAAGCGGTACAAAGACTTGCTGCCAGCATGCCCCACATTTCTCCGGCAACGCTTGAACCGCCGTTGATCTCAGAGGAAACGAGTACATACCCCGCAATTTTCCCGGCGTCATTTTTTACGGCAGTGCCGCGGATGACTTTGCTTTTCGACTGTACGGCTTCCTCACTTTTATTGTGAGAAATGAACTCCTTTACGGCTGAATCATCAGCATGACTGCCGGAATGATATACGGCGTCACCCTTCTCGTTGAGCACGGCGACGTTTATACCGAGGGTGCGGCCGGCATCACGGATTACCGTTTCATTGCTTTTATTGCCAATTCGGCCGGTGTCAAGAAGGCCCGCTATGTATACCGATTCCTTTTTCAGCTGATCCGCCGTTCTTTCTTCAGCGGATGAAGAAATAAGCTGCTGTAAAAAAAGGCCGAGAACACTGAAAACCAATATGATACATACAACGAGTAAAGCGAACAGACGCACACGGACTTTATTCATTCATTTTTGGCTCCTCCAGTTTATACCCCAAACCTCTGATTGTTTTAATATAGATGGGTTTTTTGGTATTTGATTCGATTTTGTCGCGCAGATGGCTGATATGAACGTCAACAATCCGGGTATCCCCGGCAAAATCATAGTTCCAGACCGCGCTCAGCAGAAGATCTCTCGTCAGCACTCTTCCCTTATGTTTTCCCAAATACAGAAGCAGTTCAAATTCTTTAGGCGTCAGTTCCAGCTGTTCTGACTTAAAGTACGCTTCGTAATGCTCCGGAAGAATTTTCAGCTCGCCGATGAGGATCTGCCCGTCCTTTTCCTCTTCTCTGCCTTGTGACAGCGAAGAAATGTCAGCCCTTCTTAAAATGGCTTTCACCCGCGCAGTGACTTCCCGCGGACTGAACGGCTTTGTCATGTAATCATCCGCTCCGAGCTCCAGTCCCAGCACTTTATCAAACTCCTCATCTTTTGCTGTCAGCATCAAGATCGGAACCATCATTTTCTGCTGTCTGAGCTGTTTACAGACGTCGATTCCGTCCACTTTCGGCAGCATGACATCCAGTACGATTAAATCCGGATTTTCATTCTCTGCCTGCTCCAGAGCCTCTTCGCCGTCTGATGCGGTGATGACATCATAGCCGGACCGTTCCAGATTATACTGTAAAAGAGTAACGATAGATTGTTCATCATCTACAACTAAAATTTTTTTGTTCATGCTGCGCCCTCCGCTGTCTATTTTCCCCGACATCCAATTTTCTCTATTTTATGTGCTGCATATCACTTTATGATTTCATTTTATCCAATACTGCCCGTTCAGACAATTCGCCTTTTTGATCATTTTCAGAGAAAGGATCGCTCAGGGAAAAAGAAAACGCTTTCATTAATTGTAAAAAGAGGAAGGCTTCTGATTCGGAAGCCTTCCCTTTTTTCTTATGACAATACTTTCATCACGTTTTTGACAGATTCAACTGATTTACTCAGCTGCGCTTTTTCATAGTCTGTCAGTTCAAGCTCGATGATTTGCTCTAGGCCGTTTCCTCCGATAATCGTCGGTACGCCTAAGTAAATGCCTTCATGACCGTATTCGCCTTCTAAGTAAGCGATAGTCGGAAGCACGCGGCGCTGATCTTTCAAAATAGCTTCTACCATTTCAGTCAGTGATGCAGCAGGCGCGTAGTAGGCGCTTCCGTTGCCGAGAAGGTTGACGATTTCCCCGCCGCCTTTTCTTGTGCGTTCTACAATCGCATCAAGACGGTCTTTCGGGATAAGCGTTTCAAGCGGAATGCCGCCCGCATAGGAATAACGGACGAGAGGAACCATGTCGTCACCGTGTCCGCCAAGAACAAAACCGGTCACATCTTTTACAGACAGGTTTAATTCTTCAGCGACGAATGTTCTGAATCGCGCAGTGTCAAGCACTCCGGATTGTCCGATGACGCGTTCTTTCGGGAAGCCTGATTCTTTGTACACCGCATATGTCATCGCATCAACAGGGTTTGTCAATACAACGATAATGCAGTCAGGAGAATATTTCACTATCTCACGTGTGACGCTTCTCATGATTTTTTCGTTTGTAGATACGAGATCATCACGGCTCATGCCTGGTTTTCTCGCAATTCCGGCTGTGATGACGACGATATCAGAACCGGCTGTGTCCTCGTAGTTGGACGTGCCTGTGATTTTCGCGTCAAATCCTTGAACCGGACTTGCTTCGAGCATGTCTAGCGCTTTTCCTTTTGTCGGGTTTTCTAATTGCGGAATATCAACGAGCACAACGTCTGCAAGCTCTTTTTGAGCTGTAAGAAAGGCTGTTGTCGCTCCCGTAAATCCTGCTCCGATAACAGAAACTTTACTGCGTGTTTTTCCCATGATTCTCTTCTCCTTTTTTGGCTTCATTAGAAGTCTGCTTTAGGTTCAGTCCATGTTTTTGATTAGCTCTTCACCAAACTCTGAACATTTCACTTCAGTTGCACCGTCCATTAATCTAGCAAAATCGTACGTTACTACTTTTGAAGCAATCGTTTTTTCCATAGATTTAATGATCAAGTCAGCAGCTTCATTCCAGTTCAGGTGTTCAAGAAGAAGCACTCCTGAAAGAATGACGGATGACGGGTTGACTTTGTCAAGACCGGCATATTTAGGAGCCGTTCCGTGAGTCGCTTCGAAAATCGCATGCCCTGTTTCATAGTTGATGTTCGCTCCCGGCGCGATTCCGATTCCGCCTACCTGAGCGGCAAGCGCATCAGAGATATAGTCTCCGTTTAAGTTCATTGTCGCCACGACGTCGAATTCGCTCGGACGGGTTAAGATCTGCTGAAGGAAAATATCAGCGATGCTGTCTTTGACGATGATTTTCCCTGCCGCTTCCGCGTCGCTCTGCGCTTTATCAGCCGCTTCTTTTCCGTCTTTTTCGACAATGCGGTCATATTCAGCCCAAGTGAATACTTTATCTCCGTATTCTCTTTCGGCAAGCTCGTAGCCCCAGTTTTTAAATGCCCCTTCAGTGAACTTCATGATGTTTCCTTTGTGAACAAGCGTGACAGACTTACGGCCGTTTTCGATCGCATACTCAATGGCAGCTCTGACTAAGCGGCTTGTGCCTTCTTCAGAAACAGGTTTGATGCCGATTCCTGACGTTTCAGGGAAACGGATTTTGTTAACACCCATTTCATTTTGCAGGAAGCTGATCAGCTTTTCAACCTCTTCAGAACCTTTCGCATACTCAATTCCGGCGTAAATATCTTCCGTATTCTCGCGGAAAATGACCATATCCGTATCTTCAGGTCGTTTGACCGGAGAAGGCACTCCCGTGAAATATCTGACAGGACGCAGGCATGTAAACAAATCAAGCTCCTGTCTCAGCGCCACGTTCAGAGAACGGATACCGCCGCCGACCGGTGTCGTCAGAGGACCTTTGATGGCGATGAAGTACTCTCTGATGTCTTCCAGCGTTTTGGCAGGAAGCCACTCACCTGTTTTATTATAAGCCTTTTCACCGGCATAAACTTCTTTCCACGTGATTTTTTTCTCGCCTTTATATGCTTTTTCAACAGCGGCTTCCAATACTTTAGAAGCGGCGTTCCAAATATCAGGGCCTGTGCCGTCGCCTTCAATAAACGGGATAATCGGATTATTTGGTACGTTTAATACTCCATTAGAGACTGTAATTTTTTCACCTTGTGACACAATATTACCTCCCAGTATGTAATTCATATTTAGAAAACATTTTATTTTTCTTGTATAGAAAATAAAATGACTTTTCTCAAGATTCTATCAAAATTGTAAACCAATCCGGGCTTGATTAACAAGAGGCTAACGACATGAAAATCACCAGCCTCCCGTTTGATCAGGCTCTTTCATCAATCGGAACAAAAGTCTGCTTATCCGGACCCGTGTAATCAGCGCGCGGGCGGATGAGGCGGTTGTTATCGTACTGTTCAAGAATATGGGCGATCCATCCTGACATTCTGCTGACCGCAAAGATCGGCGTGAACAGATCGTGATCAATGCCGAGACTGTGGTATACAGATGCGGAATAGAAATCAACGTTAGGCGGGAGTTTTTTCTCCGACGTTACGATTTCTTCGACACGGATTGACATCTCGTACCATTTGCTTTCACCCGTCAGATTCGTCAGGCGTTTGCTCATTTCTTTTAAGTGTTTGGCGCGCGGGTCTCCATGCTTATACACACGGTGTCCGAACCCCATTACTTTTTCCTTTTTCTCCATTTTGCTGCGGATATAAGGCTCGGCGTTTTCCACTTCGCCGATTTCTGTCAGCATTTTCATGACGGCTTCATTGGCTCCGCCGTGAAGCGGTCCTTTTAAAGCGCCGATGGCGGCAGTGATGCCTGAGTAAATATCAGATAAGGTGGCGACACATACTCTCGCCGTAAATGTTGATGCATTCAGCTCGTGATCCGCATGAAGAATGAGCGCTTTGTTAAACGCTTCCACTTCGATCGGAGAAGGCTCTTCACCGTTTAAGGTGTAAAGGAAGTTCTCCGCGATTCCATACTCTTCCTTCGGTTCAACAGGATCAAGTCCTTTGCGGATTCTTGAGAAAGCGGCGACAATGCCCGGCACTTTCGCCTGCAGACGGATGGCTTTTCTGTAGTTCGCTTCCGGATTCATGACATCGGCTTCACTGTCAGTCAGACCGAGTAATGAAATCGCCGTCCGGAGCGCAGCCATTGGATGTACGTTATTGAGGGGATAGGATTTGAAGTGCTCAATGATTTCTTGTGGAACGGCAGCTTCTTTCGCAAGCTGTTTTTTCAGTTCAGCAAGTTCCGTTTTATTCGGCAGGCGCAGATGCCACAGCAAATAAATGATTTCTTCAAAACTTGCATTCTCTGTCAAGTCGTCAATATCGTACCCTACATATGTAAGGGTATCGTCGATAATAGAGCTTACAGATGATGTTGTTGCTACAACCCCTTCAAGACCGCGTGTTGCTGTCATATTCAACCTCTCCTTTTCAATCAAAATTCCCCTTTAAAGAGTATATAAAACATACGGCTTACTTAAAATGAGTCATGCAAACAATCCCTTTCCCCTTTAAGAAAATGCTTACATTTCAATGGTTGCGATTACATAACCAGTACGCTTATAGAGGAACATAACAAATTCTTATAAGCTTATTTAAGTTTAAGCCTATTCTTATTATAAACAATAATCTGATTAATTTGTAGACTTTTAACTAAAAATGTTTTAAAAGCCTTATATATCAAGGCTTTTCGTTGATAAATTTAATCGTTTGCTTTCAGGCGCTTTGTAAAACCATGTATTCTCATGTTTTCATTTGGGGGAGTTTTGGAGGAGACTTTAAAAGGACAGGCGCGACAACTTCACCGCAAGTTTAACCCCCTTCTTTACCGGAGAAGGGGGTTAATTTGTTTACTCGACTGAATCAATGTTCGGATCAGCTTCAGAAATCCATGTCTTGGTTTTAGTTGGCTCAAATTTTCTTATATATATCTTTGTTGTTACTTCGTATTTCGCTTTTGTGTATATAACGATCCTTTTGTATTTTTATGCGGACTTCAAACGAATATCACCCTTGTAACATAACCTGTTACCATGCTTGTAATGCAGCAGCCGCAGCCCCGCCTAAAAAGAGAAAAATCGAAAATGCATGACAAAAAAAGATGCAGCCCTAAAAAGGCCACATCTTTTAAATCATGTTTGCAGTCGCGCAGCTAGTTGTATTACCTCATTATCAGTTTTGGCTGCATTATGATGAAGATGAGTCGTGTTTCCTACAAAAGCAATTACACCGAACGTAATAGCGAAAGCAGAGACAGAGAAACAAATTGCTTTTTTAATATTCATACAAACAATCCCCCCGCTGTATTTGAAGTTGAGACTCCACCATCTTATCATAAAAAATTGTAGCCATTTCAAAGTCCTTCATTCCTTTGAAAAAGTTTGCTGTTAAAAGTGTCAACTCTTCGACATACGAATACATATGAATATTTTCAAGCTTACTTAAAATTTCTACAAGGCTGTCTTTGTTAATCGGTTCAGCAAATAAAACATATAAAAACTCTGTTAATAAGCAAAACAAATTGTCGTCATATTTTACTGCTGTTTTTAAACCTTCTTTTAAAGCTTGGCCTGCCGCGGCTGTTTTCTTTTGCTTAAATAATACTATGGAAAGTGAATAATATGAATGGGGCAGAGTTCTCAATTTCATTTCTTCACCAATCACAATTGCTTGTCTCAAATACGCTTCGGCCTTTTCTTCTTGTCCCATGTAGTGATAACTTTCACCCAAATTATAAAGAGCAGAGGAAATCAACCTTTTATGACCAAATTCTTGCGAAAGCTTCAAGGCTTCCTCAAGATGCTGTAATCCTTTTTCGTAATGTTTAAAATCAAGATAATTACCCACAATTACAAATAAACTTTGAATTTTTCGGACGGTATAAAGCGGGTTTCGATCATAAATTTCTAACGCTTTTAGAATATGATGCATGGATACGTGCGTTTGTTTCATATTATAATAAGCCTCTGCCAACTTAAAATGAAACTCAGCTTGTTCTATTTCATCAGAGACATGATGAATTTCCATCTCTGCTTTACGATAAAAATTAATTGCTTCTACATACTGCTTCTGATCAAATTCGTACATTCCGCGAAAAAAATGTGAGTAATATTTTAAGAGGCCGGTAAGTGTTTTTTGTGGTTTCTCAATCTTCTCAAGTAGTTCTGTGGTGGTTGGCCTATCAGTCCTATACTTTATTTCTGGGTTTAAATAATCTAGCATAAGTTGATGACGAAAAGTCATGAGAGAGTAATAAATAAGTAAATATTCGTCTTCTTCCATTTCTTTTATTTCGTGTTCCACTTCGGCTTTTAAAATTTCCGCGTCTGGCACACTAAATTGACGAATCATCTTGTACCACTCGTTAATTTTAACGCCTACATGTGAAGACGGTAATACCTGGTCCATGCATTCATTCCCCTCCTCCTCTTTTGATTTATTTTCCACTAATTTCTTATTTTCTGTAAACGAAAAAATACCGCAATTTTCCTAATTAACCGAAAATAACAAAAAATGATAGCGATTTTGGAAATAGAACATCCATGATAATAAAGCACTTGTATACACCCCTTGCGGGTGCTGAACTTACGATTTTCGTCAATTGTATTTATGCTATAAAGAGAAACTAGAAGTCTATTTTTTGCCTTAAAAAGGAGTACAGAAATTATCTTCTGTACTCCTTTAAAATCTAAATAAGAAATCAATCTTGAGATAAATAAATCCAATTTATATCGTCAAATTCTTTGATAACATAATCTGATCCTATACTACGTAAAATTCTATTAAAGAAAATGATGTCATCTTCATCATCGTAATTATATAAATCCTTTTGAACATATTCTTTAATAATAAAATTCGTTAAATTTGTATGATTAACAAATTCAGAAAAGTAAGATCTTATAAAAATTGAATTATCTTCATTTAATTTTTCATCATTAACAATTGAAATCTTAAAAACATTTAAAATCGCATTAATATCTTCTTCGTCCATATAACATAATGGTTCTAATTTTTTGTCTTCTTCTGTAAATGGCTTTCGAGTATCTTCAATTATTACGTAAGATAAAATGTTACCATCTTTCAGCACACGAAAAACTTCTAAATCACGTAATTTTAAAGCTCTATTAAGTGATAGCATTCTTTCCCCCTAATCAAATATTAAAACCCAAATACTAACCTTAGATTCTTTAGTAATCTACCTCCTGTTACACCTATTTAAAGCTGCTATTGTTATCACATATGCAGGGTTCAATAATATATCAATCCAACTATATTTAGAAATTTTTTTCGTTCTTTATCTAATTTTCCCTATTTCTTTAACGCTGATTTTCATCTTTGTCTTTGGCCCATGAATGCCGCCAGCAGTCACGCCGTACATGGACTGGAATCGTTTGACTGCATTTGCTGATTTCGGTCCGTAAATATCTTCATCAAGCCGTTCACAATTGAAACTGACTCATTTACTGATGTAAGTGAATTTAAATAAATTGCAGAAAAACCCTCCTCATCTCGAGAAGGGCTCTGACTTATACTTCTTTTTCTCTAAATCAGTCCGAAGAAACTAACTGATGCCGCTCAACTTTTCAATCGAAGGGCTTCATCGGGTTCTCCGACTATTTGCCCCTATGCTTTTCTTTTGCTTTTTGTTTTCTGATTAAATATTTTTGTTCCTTTATTTTTTCTCTTTGTTTTCTATTCAGTTGTTTTTTCTTTTCTTTTCTTGCTTCAAGCTCCTGTTTTATCGCTTTTTGTGCCTTAGTTGATATCCCGATATTTTTCATCTCTTTAGAAGCTTGTCGTTGCAATCTTTTTGGGTTTAATTTCTTAGATTTTGCTTTAACACAAACCCCTTCTTGTTCAGTGTGGGAGAGAGTCGGTAAAAGTTGATTATTAACAAAATGCATTATTTCTGAATCCTTTGGCTCTTGTCCAAACAAATGACGAATTGCTCTTAATTTCCCATCATTCACAACTTCAATGACTCCTACCCAAAACTGACCATCGTAGTAAACCGTTAATTTCATAACGATTCCCTCCTCCTAAATTTACTGAAGAATGATGGACATCCCGAGGAGGGGAAGGTTACTGACATTTTAAATCATGCATCCGGACTACCAACCGAATTGTGTTTTTTCATTCTCATTATAAATTTAACAAACTTTCAAATTGAAGGAAAGGGTCTCCGCTTATTTTGAACAACACTTCAAGCTTTGCTTTGGTATCAGCGCATAAATTCCATCAGCTTTTAATCCATTCATCAATTGGAATTACTGCAATCGCTGTTTTCGCTCCATGTGCGCCGTCAATCCCGAAGTTCTTTGTTACATGGTAAGCCACTCCATTCATCGGAATAATGCAAATGGCATTTGTCTGAACTACAAAATAAGGTGCAAACTCTAATTTTCTCCACAAAAAAAAGCAGCTTTACGCCGCTTTTTTACTTTACGAAGTGAATATTTTAACGATTTGCATGGCCAAGTAGGCGATTCCGGCGCCGATTAACGGGCCGACGGCGACGCCTCCGAAAAGCGCGACGGCAAGTATCGTGCCGATGACCAGCGCCGTTGTAATATGAGGGTCGTTTTCCAATAAGGTGAGACCGTTTTTGGCGATTAAGGCAACCGCGATCCCGGCACCGAGAGCGATCCACGCATAATATGATTTCATCGCTTCTGCGAGCTGTTTAAAACCGATATCACCTGTGGCAATCGGCACTAAAACGGCGATTGTAATGACGGTGACCCCCCAGTTGATGCCTTTTGACTGAATAACCGGAAATAGTTTCTGATCAAGACCGACAGCTTTTATCACAATGAGAAAGCCGACGGCAAAAAGCAATGACTGATTTTTGGCTACCAATGCGATGGCCAGCAATAATAGTAAAAATAAATTCGCCTGTGTAAACATCCTGAAAGCACCTTCTTTCATCATATCTGTATTCATATCCTTTTTTTTGACGAATAAACTAATGTAATAGGACGTGCCGACCGAGAGGAGGATCGATGTGAATCCGCACTATGCAACTGTTTTTTTCCGCGCGCTGTTTGTACTCGCTGCGGCCGGCGGCGCTTTAGCGGCCGGTTACGCCTCATTTCCGTTAACTTATCCGTTTCTGATCGCCCTTATTCTGTCATCAGCGATCATTCCCGTAGTTGACTGGCTGGACAAACTGACGGGGATGCCCCGGTCAGTCAATACAGTCATTGTCCTGGTCTTCTTTTTGCTTATTCTTCTTGGCGCGGCGACATTTCTCGTTGCGGAAATCATTTCGGGAACCGCCTATCTGGCCAAAACGCTCCCTCCCCATATCAGCGCCTTTATGACGTATTGCGAAGAGCTGTTCACTTCCCGCATTCAGCCATTGTACCACGAGCTGACCGTCCTATTTAACGGACTGGAAACCAATCAGCAGGCATCCATCGTGACGCATATTCAGACCCTCGGTGATACAGCCGCTAAAAATGCGGGGCTGATGCTTTCACATCTTTTGGAGCTGGTGCCGAAATGGATTGCCTTCCTTCCCAATACAGCTGCCGTCTTCATTTTCGCAATGCTGGCGACTTTTTTTATGACAAAGGACTGGCATAAGCTGAAGGCGCTGCTTTATTCCATTTTTCCGGAACGGGTTTCGGCAAACGCCAAGGCCGTATCGGGAGAGCTGAAAAAAGCGATGGCAGGTTTCATTAAGGCGCAGGCCGTGCTCATCCTTTTCACGATGATCATTGTCTTTATCGGACTTTTTCTTTTAGGGATTGAGCATGCGGCAACCATCGCCTTTTTTATCGGCCTGGTTGACCTGCTCCCGTATCTCGGCGCCGGGTCGGTCTTTGTTCCCTGGATTATGTATTTGGCCATTGCCGGTCAGCTTCCCCAAGCGATTGGTCTCGGTGTTTTATATATTGTGGTTCTCATTCAGCGCCAGCTGACGGAGCCGAAAATTTTAAGCAAGTCAATCGGACTTGATCCGCTTGCGACCTTAATCGCCCTGTTTGCCGGCTTTAAATTGTTCGGAATTTTAGGACTGGCTGCCGGGCCCGCGCTGCTCGTTTTCATTCAGGCCTTTATCACAACTGGCGCTCTAAAAGAAATATGGGCCTATATTACTGTTCAATCCAAATAAAAACAGCAGCCCTGTAAGAAGGCTGCCGTTTTTTATTTGATAATGATCTGCTTGTTTTTTGACATCCCTCTCAGCCATTTGAACAAAAACGGCTTCATGCGGTTCCGAGTGAACGGAATCAGAAGACAGGCCCCTGCAATATCGGACAGAAAACCCGGAAGCATCAAAAGCAGGCCTCCGAAAAAGACGCATATTCCGTCAAGAAGCGCTTCCCCCGGCATTTTGCCGTGCTGCAGGTCGCGCATCACCCGATGATACACATCGGTTCCCTGTCTTTTTGCCACCAAAGCGCCTAACACGCCTGTCAAAATGATGAGAAGGAAGGTCGGAAAAATACCGAGCCATTTTCCCGCCAGCAGAAACAAACCGATTTCAATTGCCGGACATACGATAAACAGTAAGAATAACACTCTCATTTTTCTGCCCTCCCGCCCTTCTAAAAGCGCGTCACCGCCCGCATGGGAATAGGAAAATCAACCTAAAGACAAAAGAGAAGGGAGAACCCCCCTCTCTTTTTTAAAGCTGTTTAAAGAACGCTTGCGCGGCCTTCATACACAGCGCCGCGGGCAGCGTCAACTGTGATAACCTGTCCTTCTGTTAAAACTGAAGTTGCGTTCTCAAGGCCGACAATAACCGGAATGCCCAAGCTTAAACCGACAACGGCTGCATGGCTTGTCAGACCGCCTTCTTCAGTGATGAGCGCTGATGCTTTTTCAAGTGAAGCGATCATGTCGCGGTCAGTGCTTGAAGCAACCAATACTGCGCCGTCTGTCATTTTTTGTTCAGCTTCTTTCGCATTTTTTGCAACAACGACCGGACCGAATGCAGATTTGCGTCCGATGCCTTGTCCTTTCGCGATAATGCTGCCGACAGTGTGGACTTTCATCAGATTCGTCGTGCCTGATTCACCGACAGAACCTGCTGTAATGACAATCAGATCACCGCGTTTCACGATGCCGCTGTCAAGTGATTTTTGAACCGCGTCTTCAAGCATTTCATCGGTTGAATTCGCGTTTTGGCCGCTTGACGGGAATACACCGAATACAAGGCCGAGTTTGCGTGATACAGACTCATTAACCGTAACGGCTACAATCGGAGCCTGCGGACGGTATTTCGCGATCATACGCGCCGTATGGCCGCTTTCTGTAGGCGTAACGATAGCTGCCGCGCTCAGATTGATCGCCGTGTGCGCAACTGATTGGCCGATCGCATCGGTAATCGTCATGCCGACCTGATCTCTGCGTTTAGACAGAATTTCTTTGTAGTTCAGAGATTCTTCCGTGCGTGTGGCGATGTTAAACATTGTTTGAACCGCCTCAACAGGATATTGTCCCGCAGCCGTCTCACCGGAAAGCATGATAGCGTCTGTGCCGTCGAAAATGGCGTTGGCAACGTCACTTGCTTCAGCGCGTGTCGGACGAGGGTTGCGCTGCATGCTGTCAAGCATTTGTGTCGCAGTAATAACCGGTTTGCCGAACGCGTTGCATTTTTTGATCATTTCTTTTTGCACGAGCGGCACTTCTTCAGCCGGAATCTCTACGCCGAGGTCTCCGCGCGCTACCATTAGGCCGTCAGATACTTCCAGGATCGCATCCAGGTTGTCCACGCCTTCCTGGTTCTCGATCTTAGGAATGATTTGAATGTCAGACGCGTTATGCTCTTCAAGCAGTTCGCGGATTTCCAGGACATCCGTAGAACGGCGTACAAATGACGCAGCGATGAAATCAACGCCTTGCTCGATACCGAATATGATGTCTTTGGCGTCTTTTTCAGTAATTCCGGGAAGGTTGACGCTGACGCCGGGAACGTTTACGCCTTTTTTATTTTTCAGCGTGCCGCTGTTTAAGATTTTTGTTTTGATTTCGTGTTTTTCCGGATTTGATTCCAGCACTTCCAATCCGATTAAACCGTCATCCAACAGGATGATAGACCCTGCTGACACGTCGTCTGCCAGGCCTTCATAAGAAACTGAGAATTTTTCAAGCGTTCCCAGCACCTGTTTCGTAGAAACGATAATTTCATTTCCCGCCTGAAGCTCAAGCGCGCCGTTTTCCATATCGTGCGTGCGGATTTCCGGACCTTTCGTATCGAGGAGAATCCCCACGTTTTTGCCGAGCTTTTTGCTTGCTTCTCTGATGTTTTTGATTCTTGCGCCGTGCTCTTCGAAATCACCGTGTGAAAAATTCAGACGAGCAACGTTCATACCCGCTTCCATCAATTTTGTCAGCATTTCTACACTTTCACTGGCCGGACCGATTGTACAAACGATTTTTGTTTTTTTCAACTCGTTCACTTCCTTCTGAAATCTTCAGCTTCTTCCGCCTTAAATAGACAGTTCTTTTGAAAGCTGATACATGTTTGGTTCAACAGTATGTTTTGATTCTAAAATTTCTATAATATCATGGTCTACAAGCTTGTTGTTTTGTATACCTACGCAGCGTCCGCCTTTTCCTTTAAGCAGAAGCTCAACCGCGTAAGCGCCGAGGCGGCTTGCAAGAACCCGGTCAGAAGCGCTTGGAGATCCGCCGCGCTGGATGTGCCCTAAAACGGATACCCGTGTTTCAAGGTTCGTTTCTTCTTCGATGCGTTTTCCGAATTCAACCCCGCTGCCTACCCCTTCTGCAACGATGATGATACTGTGTTTTTTGCCGCGGTCGTGCCCTCTCTTCAAACGGCCGATAATTTCCTGCATATCGTAGTCCGCTTCAGGAATTAAAATTGATTCCGCTCCGCCTGCAAGACCTGCCCATAAAGCAATGTCGCCCGCATGGCGCCCCATCACTTCAATAACGTATGTACGCTCATGAGACGTAGCGGTGTCACGGATTTTATCAATCGCATCAATTACGGTGTTTAACGCCGTATCAAATCCGATCGTAAAATCAGTTCCCGGGATGTCATTATCTATCGTACCCGGTACACCTACACACGGAAACCCGTGTTCCGTTAATTTTTTCGCACCCATGTATGAACCGTCTCCGCCGATGACGACAAGACCTTCAATGCCGAGTTTCTTTAAATTTTCGATTCCTTTTTCACGGCCTTCAACTGTTTTGAATTCAGGACATCTGGCCGTGTACAGCTTTGTTCCGCCGCGGTGGATGATGTCACCGACCGAACCCAGCTCCAGTTTCTCTATTTTTCCGCTGATTAATCCTGAATAACCGTTATAAATTCCGTACACTTCGACGTCGTGGTAGATAGCTTTCCGCACAACCGCGCGCACCGCAGCGTTCATACCCGGGGAATCCCCGCCGCTCGTTAAAACTCCTATACGCTTCATTTCCTATTCACCTCAGCAACATATATATGTTAAACATATCATGATCATTGCCCTAAAACAATGAAAAGGGACGCCTGAGCTCCCATGAAACCTTACCTATTATACAATTAAATAAATTGTTTTTAAATAAAATTTAAGGAATATCACAAAAATCACAAAAAATAAACGTGAGCCATAGGCTTCACGTCTATTCAGTTTACCCCGATATATTGATCTTCAACCGAAACTTTCCCGATTGCTTTATATTTTTCATAGCGCTGTGAGATCAATTCTTCGGCGTTCATTTGAAGAAGAGATTTTAACGTTTCTTTAAGAATACCGTCAATGTAGCCCGCCTGCTGCTTGATATCATGGTGAGCTCCGCCCTTCACTTCTTTAATCATATCATCAATAATTCCTAATTCTAATAAATCGGGCGCAGTAATCTTCATGGTTTCGGCCGCTTTTTTCGCAAGGCTGGAGTCTTTCCACAAAATGGACGCGGCTCCTTCAGGAGAAATAACGGAATACGTCGAGTTCTCAAGCATCAGCATGCGGTTGCCCACACCTAACGCAAGCGCGCCTCCGCTGCCGCCTTCCCCGATGACGATACAAACGACAGGCACTGTCAGGCCGGCCATCTCGAACAGGTTCTTGGCGATGGCTTCACTTTGTCCCCGTTCCTCCGCCGCTTTACCCGGGTACGCTCCCTTCGTGTCGATGAAGCAGATAATCGGGCGGTTGAACTTATCCGCCTGCTTCATGAGACGAAGCGCTTTGCGGTAGCCCTCAGGGTGAGGCATTCCGAAATTGCGGACGAGGTTTTCTTTCGTGTCTTTTCCGCGCTGATGACCGATGACGGTGACCGGCATGCCGTGATATTTGGCGACTCCGCCGACAATCGCAGCATCGTCTCCGTATGTTCTGTCTCCGTGGCACTCAAAAAAGTCGGTAAACAGGTATTGAATGTAATCAAGCGTCGTCGGCCGGTCGGGAAGGCGTGCGATCTGCACTCTGTCCCACGGCTTCAGGTTTTTATAAATCTCATCCTGGAGCTTGCTTAGCCGGTCTTCAAGCCTTGCGATTTCAGCGCTTAAATCCATCTCCGAATCCTGGGTGAATTTTTTCAGTTCGGCGATTTTCGTCTGCAGTTCAATCACTGGTTTTTCAAATTCTAATCTTGCAGCCACTCATGCTCACCTCCTGTTTGGTGCATGTCCAGCAGAAATGCGAGTTTGTCTTTCATGTCGTTTCGGTGAATCACCGCATCAAGCTGGCCGTGCTTTAATAAAAATTCCGCCGTCTGGAAATCTTCCGGCAGTTTTTCCCCGATCGTCTGTTCAATAATACGTCTTCCGGCAAATCCGATCAAGGCGCCCGGTTCAGCGAAATTATAATCACCGAGAGACGCGAAACTGGCTGATACACCGCCTGTCGTCGGATGGGTCATGACAGAAATAATCAGTCCCTGCTCCTCACTGAACAGTTTTAATGCAGAGCTTGTCTTGGCCATTTGCATAAGGCTTAAGACCCCCTCCTGCATACGTGCGCCGCCGGAAGCGGTAAAGATGATAAACGGGACTTTTTCCTCTTTTGCTTTTTCAATTGCAAGCGTGATTTTTTCGCCGACAACCGAACCCATGCTGCCCATTCGGAATGTTGAATCCATGATCGCGATCACGGCCGGGAATCCGCTGATGGTTCCTTTTCCGGTAACCACCGCTTCATTCAGCGATGTTTTCTCACGGTCTTTTTCGATTTTTTCTAAGTATCCCGGGAAACCGAGCGGGTTTTCAGATATCATTCCCTGGTTGAATTCTTCGAATGAATCTTCATCCAGGAGGCTTTCAATGCGCTGCTTTGCATTCATCGGGAAATGGTGCCCGCAGTTCATGCAGACGCGCAGGTTTTTATCTAACTCTTTTGTGAGCATGATTTTTTTACATTTGGGGCACTTTGTCATAATGCCTTCCGGAACATCATGTTTTGCCTGCTCAGACGGCACGGAAGCATATTTTTTCTTTTTTGTGAATATATCCTTTAACAAATGATTACCTCCCTTTTGTGAAGGGTTCTCTTCACTGCATGTCTTCCGATTAGATAGACTTAATAATAACTTTACCGAAACTATTGTACTTTTTTTGTCAAACGGTGTCATCCTCCATTCGACATTTTTTGCTGCAAAACAGACGGAAACGGACGGATTTCATACCGTGAAAAGCGTTGTTCAGCCTTATCTGTCAGCGTTTTCAAAAGAAATAAGGATTCTGCTGAAATTTTTTTAAGACCTGCCCTTAAAAAAATGCCGGCAGTCCGTATATTGAACAGCAGCGCGTTGTTTTTTTCCAACGCGCTGCCATTTCATTTTTGTGTTATTATTCGCCGATGACTGTGAGCTGTCTTGTTTTTTCAGCCACTTCCTCAGGATCGACCGTAATTCTGGCGACGCCCGTTTCCATCGCTGCTTTCGCAACAGCTTTCGCAACGGCAGGAGCCACACGTTTGTCAAATGGAGCCGGGATGACATAATCAGCGCTTAATTCTTCCTCTGAAACGAGGGAAGCAATCGCTTCAACCGCAGCAATTTTCATTTCTTCGTTGATGTGAGTCGCGCGAACGTCAAGCGCCCCGCGGAAAATTCCAGGGAATGCCAGAACGTTGTTGACCTGGTTCGGGAAATCAGAACGGCCTGTTCCGATTACGCTTGCGCCGGCTGCGCGCGCGTCTTCAGGCATGATTTCCGGATTCGGGTTGGCCATTGCGAAGATAATCGGATCTTTCGCCATGCTTTCCACCATTTCTTTCGTCAGCGCGCCTTCGACTGATACGCCGATAAAGACGTCTGCATCTTTAATGACATCCTGCAGCGAACCGTCGTTGCGGTCTTGGTTTGTAAACTTCGCCACTTCGTTTTTCACTGCGTTCATGCCGGCCGGACGCCCTTCGTAAATCGCCCCTTTAGAGTCGCACATTACGATGTCGCGTACGCCGAAATGGTAAAGAAGCTTGATGATCGCGATGCCTGCGGCTCCCGCTCCGTTTGCCACAACTTTAATGGATGACATGGATTTTCCTGATAATTTCAGCGCGTTTACAAGTCCGGCAACGGTTACGATGGCAGTGCCGTGCTGATCATCGTGGAAAACCGGAATGTTTGTTTCTTTTTTCAGGCGCTCTTCGATAATGAAGCAGTTCGGCGCCGCAATATCTTCAAGGTTGACACCGCCGAATGTCGGTGCAAGCAGCTTCACAGTGTCAATGATTTTGTCCACATCGTTTGTGTCAAGCGCGATCGGGAATGCATCCACGCCCGCGAAACTTTTGAACAGCACCGCTTTCCCTTCCATGACCGGAAGAGAAGCTTCAGGCCCGATATTACCGAGACCGAGAACGGCTGATCCGTCTGTTACGACTGCTACCATGTTCCCCTTCATTGTATAATCATATACTTTATTTTTATCGTCATAAATCTCTTTACAAGGCTCAGCTACTCCGGGAGAGTAGGCAAGGCTTAAGTCGTCCGCGTTTCTGACTTCTACCTTTGCTTTTGATTCCAGCTTTCCTTGATTTACTTTGTGTAAATGTAACGCTTCTTCTCTTAATGACATTCTAAACACTCCTTTTAAGTACTTTGTTACATATTCTGCCGCATAGACTGGTACAATCGCTGGAGGTGAAAAATTTCAGAATCTTTAAATAAGATAGCACAATTGTTTCAATTGTATAACAAAACGATTATTGTTACCACTATTTTAACACAACGTTTTCGCGGCCCAGCAGCTCTTTTAAACGGTATAACGCCTGATGGTCCGCCTGAATATGAAAAGTATCCGGCAGCCTGATCGTCTGCTTGTCTTTTTCATAATAAAGATAAACGCCGGTTTCCCCTTTATGCTCCAGTAAAATACGCTTCATCTTTTCCAAAAACTCCTGATTGTGCCGGCTGCCTTCGATTTTGATGTAAACAGACGGCGCTCTGTCTGCCTCCGTCTGCTCAAGAAGAGAGGCGGATGACATGATGAATTGTGTCTTCTCCTGACGCTCTTCCATTTTCCCGGCGGCGAATAAAAGCGCGCCTTCTTCTAACAGCGGAGACAGCCTTCTATATTGGTCAGGAAACACGACGGCTTCCATTTCTCCCGTTTCATCGCTTAATGTGAGAAACGCCATATGCTGACCTGTCTTTGTCCGAATCGTTTTGATGCCCGCGAGCAAAGCGCCGATTGACAGCTGCCCCTTCGGCATCTGCCGCGCTGCTGTGATCGCTTGGGCCCCCCGTTTTTTCAGGAGATCCCTGAAAGCAGACAAAGGATGGCTTGAGAAATAAACACCGAGAGCTTCTTTTTCGAACCGAAGCTTGTCCACGAGCGGAAATTCCTCAGCCTCTACATATTTTGGCTTAATGGAGAACGATTCTTCCAAAAACAATCCCATTTGGTCATCACCTGCACGAAAAAGTTCAGCGTGCTCTAAAGCCACATCAACGGAGGCCAGCAAGGCTGCGCGATTTTGATTGAATTCGTCCATGGCGCCAGAAAATATAAGGGCTTCGATGGTTTTCCGATTCACGCTTTTTGCAGGTACGCGAAAGCAGAAATCGAAAAGATCCTCGAACGGTTTATGTGTTCTTGCTTTATAAATATCTTTCACTGCCGAGACGCCTACGTTTTTAACGGCCCGCAAACTGTATCTGACGGCTCCGTTTTCCGGCGCAAACGGAAAACCGCTTTTGTTTATTGACGGCGGAAGGACTTGAATCCCGCTCCCCTTCGCTTCATGCAGATATTGCGATATTTTGTCCTCATTGCCGATGACGCTCGTCAACAGCCCGCACATAAAATATAGCGGATAATGCGCCTTTAAATAGGCGAGCTGATAGCCGATCATGCTGTATGCGACAGCATGGCTTCTGTTGAATCCGTAGTTAGCGAATTTTACAATCAGATCGTAGACCTCGTTTGCAGTGACTACAGAATACTCCTTTTTTAAGCACCCTTCAACAAAATGGCTTCGCTCTCTGTCCAGAATGTCCTTTTGCTTTTTGCTGACAGCCCGTCTGAGCAGATCCGCTTCACCTAATGAAAATCCTGCCATGCGCGAGGCGATCATCATTATCTGTTCTTGATAGACGATGACGCCGTAAGTGTCACTGAGAATATTTCTTACGTCCTCGTGCGGCACTTCCACACGCGCCCGTCCGTGCTTCCGATCGATAAATAACGGAATATTTTCCATCGGTCCCGGCCTGTAAAGCGCGTTAACCGCGACAATGTCTTCCAGTCTTGACGGCTTCAGGCGCTTCAGCACGTTTCTCATTCCTGATGATTCCAGCTGGAAAATACCCGTCGTATCACCGTTTGACAATAGCGAGAACGTTTTTTCATCCTGATAAGAAATCTCGGAAAAATCAATTTTCGTATTCGTCTCTTTTTCAATCATCGTTTTAATGGATTCAATAAGCGTCAGGTTGCGCAAACCTAAAAAGTCCATTTTCAAAAGACCGAGATCCTCCAGGTGATCCATCGCATACTGCGTTAAATACACGCCGTCATGCCCTTCTTGAAGAGGGACAACTTCCGAAAGCGGCTCTTTACTGAGAACGACCCCGGCCGCGTGTGTTGACGTGTGCCGCGGAAGACCTTCGATTTTCCTTGCGATCTGAAACACTTTATGAAGAACGGCGGATTCGGACAGCCGCCTGTTCAGCTGAGCGGACAGCCGCCTCGCCTCCTCAAGCGTCATTCCCGGTTTCGACGGGATCAGGCGGGCAAGCTGGTCGGCTTCTTTCGGGCTGATTCCGAACACTCTCCCGGTATCCCTTAACGCCGCCTTTGCGGCCAATGTCCCGAAGGTGATAATCTGGGCGACGTGCATGGCCCCGTACTTATTTTGCACATACTGAATGACCTCATCCCTTCTCGTATCAGGGAAATCGATATCAATATCCGGCATGCTGATCCGCTCGGGATTAAGAAATCTCTCAAACAGCAGAGAATGTTTAAGCGGATCCACGTCGGTAATGAAAAGCGAGTAAGCGACAAGCGAGCCTGCCGCGGACCCCCTTCCCGGGCCTGTCACAATGCCCTTTTCATGCGCGTACTTCATAAAGTCCCATACGATGAGAAAATAATCACTGAATTTCATGCGCCTGATGACGTCCAGCTCATATTCAAGCCGGCGGACAGCCCGCTCATCAGGAGTGCTGAAACGGAGACGCAGCCCCTCATGACAGATCTCCGCCAAATAGTCATCGGCTGATTTGCCGTCCGGCGCCGGAAAAGACGGAAGCTGTGTCTGTCCGAGGCTTACATCGACCCGGCATTGCCGGGCGATACGGGCGGCTGCTTCAATCGCTTCCGGATGCCGCGTGTAAAGCTCTGCCATTTCTTCAGGCGTCCTCAAGTATAAGTCCGGCAGATTCCCGCTCTGATCCTCCCATTTCTCTCCGGCTTTAATAGCGCACAGACAGCGGTACGCATCTTGATCTTCTTTCTTGATATAACGGACATCCCCCGCAGCGCAGACAGCGATTTCCGTTTCGGCTGACAGGCGGAGAATCTCTTCTGATAACGTCTCATGTCCTTTAAACGGCTGGTACCCTAAATAAAAACGGCCGTCTCCGAACAGCTCCCGGAATCCTTCGGCAGCCCGGACCGCTTCTTCAAACTTCCCGGCTTGAAGCAGGCTTTCAATGTACCCGTTTTCACCGGGCGTAATGGCGATCAGCCCCTCATGATAGCTCTTCATCCATTTTCGCTTCATGCCGCCCTTTGCCATGGATTGCAGCGCACTTGAGATTTTCACCAGGTTCTGATATCCGGTGTTTGTCTCCGCTAAAAGAATGAGCGGGTGTGCTTCAAGCTCCGTATCGTCCGTGTATATAGAAGCCGTCAGACCGATAATCGGCTTAATTCCGTTTGATTTGCATGCTTTATAAAACTCAATGGCGCCGTACATCACATTTTCGTCCGTCAGCGCCAATGATGAATATCCGAGTTCCTTCGCTTGTGCAACAAGCTCTTTTACAGAAGCGGCGCTGTTTAACAGGCTGTAGCCGCTATGTACTTGCAGGTGAACAAAAGACAATGCCGCCACTCCTTTCCCATACGTTCATTTTGCCTTTCTACATTATAAGACGGGTTTTCTTAAGAAACAAATGTTCTTTTTTGACTCATCATCATACTTGTCCGTTCCGCTCAATATGATAGAAAAGTGAGGTGGTGTATATATGGATCAGGAAGCCGGATTTATGGCGAATTTCATCAGCAGTTATTTTATCGCCCTCGGTGTGTTGCTCGGCGGCGCGCTGATCGGCGGCCTCGGAGCTTATTTATCAGGCGAGCCTCCGCTGACGGCGATCACAAAATTGGCGAACAGGCTGAAGATCTGGGCGCTTGTCGCGGCCATCGGGGGAACATTTGACGCGGTATACAGTTTCGAGCGGGGGCTGTTTGAAGGCAACACGCGCGACATCTTCAAACAGCTTCTTTTAATTATTTCAGCAATGGGCGGCGCGCAGACCGGCTGGCTGATTATTTCATGGCTGACCCAGGAGAATATGTCATCATGAGAATTCCCGAGTATTATAAAAAACCGGGATGGCAGCGTTTTTTTGCGGGAATGATGTGCGGAGCCATCGTCAGCTGGCTGTTCTTTCTGTTTACATACGGAACGTTTCAGGAAGAACAGGTGACGTTAATTGAAAAGCAGCGGGAGCACGCGCGGGATTTAAAAAACCAAATCTCCATCTATCAGAAAGATCTTCATAAATTAAATGAGGATAATAAGCAAAGACTTCTCATCCAAAGTGTTGATGTGAAGCTGATTAATTGGGAAAAATACAGAATCGCCCAGCCTGACAAGATGAAATTTGAGGAACAGGTGAAAGATAATATTTCTGAAGTCATCACAAAGGATATTGAAAGCGTGTATAAAACAAAGGAGCTTTTAAAACGGACGATCGAAAACAAAATATACACCATAAATGAGAAGGAATTTAAAGCTGAAGTAAAGGAACTGACGATTTATACGAGATTGTCTGTCGAAATTCATATTTCTTTTGCGACGTAATTATGTCATTTTTAAAAATTTTCCATAGATCTGTCGCTTTTTTCTCCGCTTTTTTATAAACTGTAGATGAGACATTTTCAACGATTCTGAAGGGAGGAAGGGAAAATGGAGGTTTTTAGTGAGCGCCGCTTGGCAAAAGATCATGCAGCCCGAATCAGACAAGGCTATTCCGCATATGCAGAAACAGACACACTCGCTTCCCTCATAAAAAAAGAACTCCAAATCTGTAATCTCCGCGTCTACGAAGACCTGACTGAATTCGGCTGCTGGTTCATCCCCGTGACAGATGAACACTAAGAAAGAGGGTCTCCCCTCTACTTGTGTTCGTTACATACCTCTTCCAGATCAGCAAGAATCTGATCGGTTTCATCCCAGCTGAAGATGGATGCGCCCGCCGCAAGCGGATGTCCGCCGCCATTGTATTTCCGGGCAATTCCGTTGATGACCGGACCTTTTGAACGGAACCGGACTCTGATTTGATCGTCTTCTTCTACGAAAAACACCCAAGCGCGGATACCCGAAATATTTCCGAGTGTTCCGACAAGCTGCGACGCTTCAGAAGCGGTGGTTCCATATGTCTCCAAAATGTCTTTTTTAATGAAAACGGAAGCGACGCCGTTTTCAGACAGTGACACATTTTGATAAATAAAGCCGTTAAGCTTCACCACATTTAATTTTGTTTCATACAATTGATTGAACAGCTCTGACGATGAAAATGGGAACTCAATGAGCTCTCCCGCGTATTTTAATGTCTTTTTTGTGGTGTTCGGGAATAAGAAGCGCCCCGTATCACCGACGATACCAGCGTAGATCAGCTCAGCTGCTTTCGTATTCAGTTTCCAGCCGTGCTGCTTTCCTTCCAGGTACAGCTCATAGATCATTTCGCTTACGGAGCTTGCATTCGTATCGACCCATAACAGATCGCCATACGGATCTTCATTTGGATGGTGGTCTATTTTCATGAGCTTTGCGCCGGAATGGTAGCGCTGATCGTCGACCCTGCCTTGGTTTGCGGTGTCGCACACGATGACAAGAGCATCTTTATAGGTTTCGTCATCCACCTCATCGAGGGAATATAAAAAAGACAAGGACGGTTCAGGCTGTCCGACGGCAAAAATATTTTTTTCGGGATACGTTTCCCGCAGGATTTCCGTAAGGCCGCACTGTGAACCGTAGGCGTCCGGGTCAGGCCTCACATGTCTATGTAAGATAATGGTGTCATATAATGATATGGTTCTGATCAGTTCGGATTTCATCGTTTTCTCCTTTTCGTTTTTATTCATTTAATCATACTCTTTATCCATGGAAAAGGAAAATCTTTCAGCAACGGTATAAACGGTTTTGCAAACTCATATAATGGAGGATTTCATTTATGCTGGTTTTTGTTTTTCTCATCGGGCTTTCTGCCTGCTTTTACGTGTATTACAAAGTAAAAGGAATCCAGACGAAACGGGCGCTGGAGAAGGAATGTTTTTCGGCTAAATCAAGTATGGCATTAGGCGCGCTGGTGCTTTTGTACGGAGTAAACCAAATGATTCTGTTCCACTCCGTTCTGACCCTGGTCATCGGCGGCGTCTTCATTTTAATCGGAGCAGGCAGCGCATGGGCCGGGTATAAAGCCTATAAGCATTATGAGCCCATCCATGCAAAGGAAGCGGAGAGGGACCACGCATAATGAATGCCAAGGGACCCGGGTGCGTCCCTTAACTTCTCTCCATCAGCTGCACCATGAGCATCGCTTTTGAAACGATGCCGCTTTGGCTTGACACTTCCACTTCCATTTTCCCGAATTTCCGGCCCGCCTCTAAAATGCGCGGTTTCACTTCAATGACCGACTCCATCTGTACGGGCTTCAGGAAGAAAATCGTAATGCTTTCAATGACCAGCTCGCCGCGTTTGCGGGAGCGTAAAAATCGGCTGGCGGCCTGGGTTAAAATCGTGGTAAACACCCCGTAAGAAATCGTGCCGAGCTGATTGGTCATTTGCGGCGTGACTTCATATTGATAAACGGCCGGCGTTTTGTCATCTTCCTCTTCTTTAAATCCTCTTGAAACAATATCATCCAGCTTTTCACCGACCTGAGGCTGCTTTTGAACCATTTGAAGCGCTTTTAAGACATCCTGGCGGCTGATCATTCCGATCAGTTTGTGATGCCCGTCTGTCACCGGAAGCACTTCAATTCCTTCCCAAACCATCATTTGAGCCGCTGAGGCGACAGATGTTTTCCCGATCACCGTGACAGGGTTTTTAGTCATTACTTTTTCAATCGGAACTGACCGGTCATGCCCCGCGATATCTTTCGATGTGAGGATTCCGTGGATTTTCATCTGCTGATCGATAACCGGGAAGCGGCCGTGTCCGGTTTCATAGTTCTTTTCGTACCATTTCTCCAGCTTATCCTTAGGGGACAGCGTCACTGTCCGATCTGCGGGCGTCAAAATGTCTTCCACGAGCACAATCTCTTTTTTTATGAGCTGATCATAGATCGCCCGGTTGATCATCGCGGCTACCGTAAAGGTATCGTAGCTCGTAGAGAGAATCGGAAGCTCAAGCATATCGGCCAGCTCGATAATGCTGTCGTCGGTATTAAACCCTCCCGTTACCAAAACAGCTGCGCCCGCCTCAAGCGCCTGGCGGTGGGCGTTGATTCGGTTCCCGACGATTAACAGGTTCCCCGCCGCCGTATAACGCATCATCGCGTCAAGCTCCATCGCGCCGATCACAAACTTATTCAACGTTTTATGCAGACCGGCTTTTCCGCCGAGCACCTGGCCGTCTATCACATTGACGACCTCGGCGTATGTCAGCTTTTCAATATTTTCTTTTTTCTTCTGTTCAATCCGGATGGTCCCCACACGTTCAATAGTGGAAACGAATCCTTTGTTTTCGGCTTCCTTAATGGCTCTGTAAGCCGTTCCTTCACTGACTTTCATTTCTTTCGCAATTCTTCTGACCGAAATTTTTTCACCGACAGGAAGCGAATCTATGTATGATAGGATTTGTTCATGCTTTGTTGCCAAGCGTTTCACCTCTAAGGACAGTCTTCTGCTTTTATTATAAGGGTACGGGGGATTCATTCGCAATGAGACGCCCGAAAAAAGGCGGCATCACAAAAAGACCTTCTGAATGCTTGATTCAGAAGGTCTTTGACACATATGTCAGGCAAGCTCAATGGTCTCGCCGGCCGCCATGACTTTGCCGACGCCTCCGGGCAGACTTTCGGCGAAAGCGTCAGGGTCCTGTTCAATGACAGGAAATGTATTGTAATGAACGGGAACGACCTGTTTCGCTCTCAGCCACTCAGCCGCGAGTTTCGCGTCTTCAGGGCCCATGGTGAAGTTATCACCGATCGGCAGAAACGCCAGGTCAATGTGATTCAGTTCCCCGATCAGTTTCATATCTGAGAACAGCGCCGTGTCTCCGGCGTGGAAAATCGTTTTGCCGTCAATCGTCAATAAAATCCCGGCCGGCATCCCCGTGTACGTAATGGTTTTGTTTTCTTCATCAGTGACCGCCGATCCGTGGAATGCCTGTGTCAGTTTCACTTTGCCGAAATCAAATTGGCGCGCCCCGCCGATATGCATCGGGTGGACCTTTAAACCTTTAAAGCCGAGATAAACGGCAAGCTCGTTCGGCGCAATGACGAGCGCATCGTTTTGTTTAGCGATCTGCTCTGTATCTCCGACATGGTCATTGTGTCCGTGAGTAAGCAGGATGACATCCGCTTTCACTTCTTCCGGTTTCAAATTTGTCAGACTGTTTCCGGTCAGAAACGGATCAAAAATAATGTTATGGGTTTTCGTTTCCACTTGAATGACAGAATGTCCGTGATAAGTCACTTTCATCGTTTTCACCTCATAAAAAATTAATATTTATCAAGTTCCCTTTTTGACAAACGAAAAAACTTACAGGGATTGATGCCTGTTAATCACATTCAGCCCGCCTGTTGCTTCAATGACCGTTCCGGTTACAAGATCGGAATCTTCCTCACATAAAAAGGCGATGATTCTCGCAATATCCTCTCCGGTTCCGGACCTGCCGATCGGCGTCTTTTCTTTGCCGATTTTCCGTCTTGCTTCCTCTATAGACGCTTCTTTCATATCTCCTACAATATCACCCGGGCAGACCATATTGGCCGTAATGCCTGATTCGGCTTCTTCAATCGCAATGGTTTTCGTTAACGAAGCCAATCCGACTTTAGCCGCTCCGAAAGCGGAACGGTGAAGCCAGCCGGGGGCATGGTCCGCTCCTTGAAAACCGTATGTAATAATCCGGCCGAACCGCTGCTGTCTCATGACCGGGATAACCGCTTTAAACAGATGGAAAACGGCGCTTAAATTCCCTTCAAGCATGCCATACCATTCGTCATCGGAGTAATCGGCTAGCTTTTTGCGCTCAAATATGTACGGCCCGGCATTGTTAATCAGTATGTCAATCCTTCCAAACCGCTGAAGGGCTGCATCGGCGATCCGAATGAGATCTTCTTTCCGGGTTACATCGCCCTTAACGAATTGCAATCTGTCATGGCACCCGGGATAATCCGCCTTCAGACAGGCGACCGCTTCTTCGTCTTGTCTGTAATTCACTGTGACAGAAAAGCCTTTTTCCAGAAGCATTTCAGTCACTTTTCGGCCCAATCCCTTTGTACCGGCAGTGATTAGAGCATGTCGCACATTGAATACCCTCCCCAGGCAACGTTGCCGCTTCAATAAAATCAAGACGTTTCTCCCTCTACTTTACTATAAACAAACGGCAATATCACTTTTTTGCACTTCGTCCGCACGAAAAAAAAGCCGTCTTTACAGACAGCTTAATTTTCTGAAGGAGCAGAGGCTTCCTCCATGCCGACATAACCGCTTTCGTATGCCTCTGAGATGAGCATGGCCGTTTCTTCACTTTCTTTTTCATCATAGATGTAACGGTCTTGTTCTTTGCGCATTCCTTCTACCTCCCATCTTTATAGATGTAGGGTGTCTGATATGACGGGAAAATATGAAGGAAATTTCAGCAAATTAAATGCCGGCGCAGGCTTTTGCTTTTACGAGCGCTTGTTCTACCTGCTGAAAACCCGTTCCGCCGGCGCTCATTCTTTTTTCAACCGCATGATGCGGATCGAGCACGGTATAGATATCTTCTTCAAAGAGACTGCTGGCTTGAAGGAATTCTTCAAATGCCATATCACTTAAATAGATTCCTTTTTCAATGCAGCTGTACACAAGCTTGCCGACCACTTCATGCGCTTCTCTGAACGGCATGCCTTTTTTAGCTAAATAATCGGCAAGTTCCGTCGCGTTTGAAAAATCTTGTTTTGTCGCTTGTTTCATGATGTCTTTGTTTACTTTCATCGTTTCAATCATGCCTGTGAAAATCTGAAGGCTTCCTTCAACGGTTTTCACCGTGTCAAACATGCCTTCTTTATCTTCCTGCAGGTCTTTGTTGTAAGCGAGCGGGAGCCCTTTCATAATCGTGAAAAGCCCCATCATATCACCGTATACACGTCCGGTTTTACCGCGGATCAGCTCCGCCATGTCGGGGTTTTTCTTCTGCGGCATCATGCTGCTTCCCGTCGCATACGTATCATCCAGTTCAATGAATCTGAATTCCTGCGAGCACCATAGAATGATTTCTTCTGATAAACGCGAAAGGTGCATCATCAGCATGCTGCTGCCGCTTAAAAACTCGAGAATAAAATCTCTGTCACTGACTCCGTCAAGACTGTTCTCATAAATGGAGTCAAAACCGAGCAGCTCCGCCGAATAGTTACGGTCTATCGGAAACGTGGTTCCGGCAAGCGCCCCGCATCCGAGCGGCGATATGTTAATCCGCTTCATAGCATCGCGAAAACGCTCTTTATCCCGTTCAAGCATCCAAAAATAAGCAAGCAGATGGTGGGCGAAAGAAATCGGCTGAGCCCGCTGTAAATGGGTGTACCCCGGCAGAATGGTCTCGACATTGGCCTCCGCTTTTTCGATCAGCGCTTTTTGGAACTGTTCAATCAGCACGATGATATGCGAGACATGATCTTTCAAATACAAATGCATGTCGGTCGCCACCTGGTCATTCCGGCTTCTGCCGGTATGCAGCTTGCCGCCTAGCGGTCCGATTTCTTCGATCAGCATTTTTTCAATATTCAAATGGATATCTTCATAATCAACAGAGAATTCAAGCGTCCCTTCCTCTGCTTTTTGCAGGAGGGTCTGCAGCCCCTGTCGGATGGCGCCTTCTTCTTCTTCCGTCAGAATGCCGCATTTTTTCAGCATTGCCGCATGAGCGAGAGACCCTGTAATATCCTCTTTGACTAAGTTTTGGTCGAATGTGATGGATGCGCCGAACTCATCGACCCACTTTTCCGGTGTTTTTTGAAAACGGCCTCCCCAAAGCTTCTTCATGCTTTAATCTGCTCCTTCTTTTTCACAATGCTGTTTACTTTTGTCGGCAGCCCCCAAAGCTCAATGAAACCGATTGCCGCGTGATGGTCAAAAGCATCGTCTTTTGTATATGTCGCAAGTTTTTCATCGTAGAGTGAATATTCCGACTTACGTCCTTCTACAATGGCATGGCCTTTAAACAGCTTGACGCGCACGACGCCGGTGACGTGTTTTTGAGTTTCTTTCAAGAATGCAAGCAGCGCGTCTTTTAACGGCGAGAACCATAAACCGTTATAGATGATTTCAGACAGTTTTTGTTCAATTGCCGGTTTGAAATGGGCCACTTCTTTCACTAAAGTCAGATCCTCAAGCTCTTTGTGAGCCGTAATCAAAGTCATCGCGCCCGGGCACTCATAAACTTCACGGGACTTAATGCCGACCAGGCGGTTTTCCACATGGTCAATCCGGCCGATGCCGTGTTTTCCGGCAGTCTCGTTCAGCTTGAGAATTAAATCAGCGAGCGGGTAGGTTACGCCGTCGATTGAAACCGGAACACCGGCTTCAAATGCGATTTCGATGATTTCCGGAACGTCCGGCGTGTTTTCAAGAGATGCTGTCAGGTCATATGCCCCTTCAGGCGGCGCCGCCCACGGGTCTTCTAATATACCGCATTCATTGGCGCGTCCCCATAGGTTCTGATCGATGGAATAAGGGCTGTCAAGATTGATCGGAATCGGAATGCCCCGGCTTGCGGCATATTCAATTTCTTCTTCACGCGACCATTGCCACTCACGGACCGGAGCAATGACCTCCAGATCAGGATTTAATGATTTAATGGATACTTCGAAACGAACCTGATCGTTGCCTTTTCCCGTGCAGCCGTGCGCTACGGCCACCGCGTTTTCCTTTTCCGCGACTTCAACGAGTTTTTTCGCGATTAACGGACGGGATAATGCAGATACGAGCGGATACTTGCCTTCATACATTGTATGGGCCTGCATAGAAATAAGCGCGTACTCCCTGGCGAATTCTTCTTTCGCATCAATCACATAGGAATTTACGGCGCCTACTTCCAGCGCTTTTTGCTGGACGAATGCCAAATCCTTTCCTTCCCCTACGTCTAAGCAGCAGGCAACAACATCGTATCCCTGTTCTTGCAGCCATTTTATCGCTACAGAAGTATCAAGACCTCCTGAGTATGCCAATACAACCTTTTTTTGTTCTGCCATGTTAAAAGCTCCCTTTGTATAAAAATTAGTTTTGATTAATAAAAATGCATTTTGTATGTATACACTGTAACAAGTAAATTCTGTTTTTTCAAGCCTTTTATAAAAAAAACCCCACCCAATTTTTTGAGCGGAGCAGAGCCTTTTTATACATTTATAAATCTTTTCGGATTTCCCGGAGCACATGGGGCAGTTCAGGAATAATCAGTTTACTCATCGCAAGCTTTACGGCGCCTGAGGAGCCGGGCGTGCAGAAGACTGCGGTATTTTGGATCACACCCGCTGCCGCTCTGGACAAAATGGCGGCGGAACCGATGTCCTCGGTATAGCTCAGCATGCGGAACAGCTCGCCGAATCCCGGGAGTTCTTTTGAAAACAGCGGCGTGACCGCTTCAATTGTGACATCCCTTTCGGCAATGCCCGTCCCTCCGTTTAACAGCACCGCATCTGTATATTCATCCATACAGCCGGATAAAACGGCTTTCTGCAATTCATCTTTTTCATCTTTAACAATGTCATAAGCGACCGTTTCAAATCCCGCTTCCCTGAGGAAGTCCATCATGACGCGCCCGCTTTTGTCGGTTTCTTTCGTTCTCGTGTCGCTGACTGTAATCACCTTGCAGCGCACCGCTGACGGGGCTTCTTGTTTATGTTCATGCACACTCATTGCTTCACCTCATCGTTTATGTAATAAACATATCGTAACGTTTGATTCTGGGGCATTCAATAAAAAAGCACACCCTAAAGGATGTGCTTTTTTCGATCATTACTGTGCAAGGCGGACAACGTCGCGTGCGATCATGACCTCTTCGTCAGTCGGAATGATCATGACTTTGACAGGAGAGTGAGGGTAGCTGATAAACGCTTCCTCGCCGCGCACGTTGTTCAGCGCAGGATCCCAATATACACCCATGAATTCTAAGCCGCGAAGCACGCGTTCTCTGACTTCAACGCTGTTTTCACCGATACCCGCAGTGAAAATAATCGCGTCAACGCCGCTCATTCTCGCAGCATAAGAACCGATGTATTTATGGATTCTGCTCGCGAACACTTCAAGAGCCGTTTCCGCTCTTTCGTTTCCTTCTTTTGAAGCTTCCACGATATCGCGGAGGTCGCTGGAGAAACCGGATACGCCAAGCAGTCCGCTCTTTTTATTTAACGTATTTAATACTTCATCTGCCGTCTGATCCGTTTTTTCCATAATGTACGGAATCAATGCAGGGTCGATGTTTCCTGAACGTGTTCCCATCGCGACACCCGCAAGCGGTGTGAAGCCCATTGACGTATCAATGGATTTTCCGCCTTCTACGGCCGCGATACTTGCGCCGTTACCGAGGTGGCAGGAAATCAGACGCAAATCTTCAAGCGGGCGGCCGAGAAGCTCAGCTGCGCGCTGTGTCACGTATTTATGAGAAGTGCCGTGGAAACCGTATTTGCGGATGCCGTATTTCTCGTAGTATTCGTACGGTAGGCTGTACAGGTAAGATTGTTCAGGCATCGTTTGGTGGAACGCCGTATCAAACACTGCAACCGCAGGCACATTCGGAAGCACTTCTTTAAAGGCTTTAATGCCGACGATGTTAGCCGGGTTGTGAAGCGGCGCAAGTTCTGAAATCTCTTCAATCTCACGGATTGTTTCATCCGTAAGCAAAACAGAATCGCTGAATTTTTCTCCGCCGTGAACCACACGGTGTCCGATTCCGTCAATTTCATTTAAATCCTTTATAATACCGAATTCAGTCAGCTTGTGAAGCAGCATCTTCACCGCAACCGCATGATCCGGAATATCTGTCACTTCTGTATTTTTTTCGCCGTTAACAGAGATTGTGAAAACGCTGTCGGCGATACCGATCCGTTCTACTAAACCTTTTGTTAGCACCTTTTCTGAAGGCATTTCGAATAACTGAAATTTTAAAGATGAGCTTCCTGCGTTAATTGCAATAATTTTAGACATAAATGACGCTCCTATCAAAATTCTTCTTCGTTTGTTCGTTCTTTTTTCCCAGACCATAATTGCAGTCCAAAAAATATCTGACTTTTCCATTTAAACATTGTCAACTCAGCATTTCAAGTCAACATCCACATTGGTACCGCTTACAATACGAAGTCGATATTTTCTGATAAATTTTATTTGTGACAAATGGACGGCACCGCCTTACGGAATGTTATTTTCTTTCCTTAATTTGTGTTATCGTCCTGATTTCCATTCATTTTAAAAAGCAAAAGCAGCGCGGGATTTTGCATCTCGCACTGCTTTTTCGCCATTATTTTTCTTTTTGAATCCATTGATCCAATTTTGCCATCATCTCCCGCATCGCCTGCTGGTTCGCAAAGGAAGGAAGATTCGCCAAAAGCGCTTGTTTCGGCGGCTTTGCGTCTTCGCCTTTTTTCTGCAAGATTAAAATGCTCTTTGCCTGCGCTTCGTCTTTAAACATAGTAGCCGGCAGCTGAAGAAGGGCGTTGATATACACTTTTTCCGCAAAAAACCGCTTCAGTTTATCGCTTTGCGCGCTGTCAAACAGATGGTTTGGAATCATAAAAAATAAGTATCCGCCCGGTTTTGTATGTTTGACGCTCTGCTCAATAAATAAGTGGTGGGCAAATGAGTGGCCTTCATCCGCTTTCAGCTCAAACGCTTCAGCGCCTTCGTCATTCGGATAGTAGCCGACCGGCAAATCGCAGATGACCGCATCGGCCGGTTCGATAAATAACGGCTGAAGACTGTCCTGGCAGAACAGCTCCATTTCTTTTTCCTGCAGATTCGCCTGCGCATATGCGATCTTCAGAAGGACATCGTCGATTTCAATGCCGAAACTTTTTCCCGCTTTGTCAGAAAGCTGGTTTGCCGCGGTCAGCAGAAGATTTCCGGTGCCGCAGGCGGGGTCCAGCAATGTCAGGCCTTTTCGGCCGCCCGTAAATTTATTCACGAGGTAACTGATGAAAAGGCCGATCGTATCAGGCGTCATCTGTCTGTTCGGATGGGACTTATCTTTGAGCCCTTTTAAAATGGCGAGCTGGAACGCCTTGCGGATCCATTCATGCTCCCATTTTCGGAAGTCTGCTTTCGCGAGCAGGCTGTTAAGCTCGCCGGTTTGCTTTTCCTGAAGCGGAAGCTGGTCGGCCTTTTCAAGAAAATACATCTCTCCCGCTTCCGCAAGCCCCTCAATATAAGAAATCTGAAGGCCTTCTGCTATCACTTGGGCGGCTTCATCTAAAAGTTCATAAATCTGACCGACATGGTCGTGTTGCATGCTGTTTCCTCCTTGCCATGAAAAGAGCTCCGCGGCAGCACCCGGAGCTCTTTTTCTCTCTTTACTTAATTAACGCTTTTGCAGCTTCGATAGGCTTTTCATAATTCGGGTGGTTTGTCGCTTCGCTTACGTATTCCGCGTAAACGACTTTTCCGTCCTGATCAAGGACGAATACGGAACGCGCCAAAAGACGAAGTTCTTTGATATAAACACCGAATGCTTCACCAAATGACATCTCTTTATGATCCGATAATGTTTCAACTTTATCAATTCCGTTCGCTCCGCACCAGCGCGCTTGTGCAAACGGAAGGTCGGCGCTGATTGTATAAACGTTCACATCACCGAGTTTTGCGGCTTCTTCGTTGAAGCGGCGTGTCTGCGCGTCACATACGCCTGTGTCGATGGAAGGAATAACGGATATGATCGTTACTTTCCCTTTCATATCTGCTAATGTCTTCTCTTCTAATCCGTTTGTCAAAACCGTGAAGTCAGGAGCTTGGTCACCCGGTTTCACTTCTTGTCCGATCAGCGTCACGGCTCCGCCTTTAAATGTAATTTCAGCCATTCTGATTCCTCCCTTTATCTATGTATAGCTCTATCATAGTCGAGTTTTATGCAAACTGCAAAGGTTATGCCGCATCGTAAAAAAAGCTAACTGCGGGCGGCAGTTAACTTTTCTGTTATAAATCAATATCCGTTCTTTTTTGGTTCCGGCCTTTTTCATTCTTTTTAAACATATGCTGGATGCGTTCAATCGTTTGAGGCGCGGAGTCTAACAGTTTATCAATCAGATGGGTGTTTTCGTCCAAATGAAGCATACGCACGCCGTTTGTCCCGACAATCAGAAACGCAATCGGCGTAATGGATACTCCGCCGCCGCTTCCGCCGCCGAACGGGAGCTTCTGCTCTTTTCTTTCATCATCATCGGTTCTTTTTTCAGCCGGCTTTCCTCCAAACTCGCTTCCGCCCGCCGCAAATCCGAAGCCGACCTTTGAAACCGTTAAGATTACGCTGCCGTCAGGCGTTTCAACAGGATCGCCGATGATTGTATTCACGTCAATCATTTCTTTTAAATTTTCCATAGCGGTTTTCATTAAACCTTGAATGGGATGGTCTGCCATATGCGCTCCTCCTTAAACTGATGAATCATTCTTTGAAGCAACCGGAACCGGCTGTTTCTTTCGTATGATAGAAAGTCCGTTCCGCCCGTATTTGAGCAATTTGAAAGCTGCACCTATAAGATGTCCAAAACGAAAAAAGAATATACACTGCAAATGCGTCTTGGATGCAGGCACTTGAAAAGACGGAATGACTTCGCACACCGGTTTATGTATGAAACGCAGATGATCATACAGCATCGCCGTAAGGCCTCCCTTTACGGCCCACAATCCGCCGGCGGCGATTCCCGTAACGGCGGCGTCCTTTATTCCGATAACCGTCACCCATTCGAACTTCGTAACACGGACTCCCGCAAGAAATGAGGCGCCGATTTGGCGCATCTGAAAGACTTGGTGCAGAATCATTTCTATTCTGTGAATGCTCTGTTTGACATCTTCATATGTGATTTTTTTCTTCTCTTTTTTCTGACCTTTCATTTCTGATTTCGTGTCCTGTTTGACATCAATTGACGCGTCTTCGCTGTTTACTTTAATGACGGGCAGCGTTTTTTTAAAACGGACCAGCCCGTATAAGGCCGAGAGTTTAAACGTCAGTTTGTCGTTATCTTTATCGTGAAGATATTCGAAAGTCAGGTGGATTTTCATCCTCATGAGCAGCCAGAACAAAATGAGAATGAGAATAACAGCTGCTGCGGCATATCCCATAAGCTTCACTTCCTTAGCAGCATTATCGCCAAAACAAAAAAAAATAAACCCGGACGTTTATTCCGGGTTTACTGCTTTTATTTGCGGTACAGCGCTTCGTGAATCACCGTTGTGTCGGCGATCAGATCATGAATGCCCTGCTTTTTGGGCGTAAACGCAATGACGATATAGAGAATCCAGATTTTATCGATATAACGCCCCACCGCTTCTCTGAAAATGACGGTGCTCCAAGTCAGCGGCTTTCCGGGCGTCAAAGAAGTGACCTTTAACCCGAAGACCATCTTGCCGAGTGTCTGATGAAACCATTTCGTCATGAACACAAAATAGGCGAGGTAGACGATCAGGGTTGTGACGGAATAAGCTGAGATTGTAAACATTCCGCTTGTTGCCGGGAGCTTCATCAGCGTGAAAATCGGTGAAACGATGAGATGGTTTAGCCCCCAGACCACCAGCCAATCAAGAAGAAACGCCCAAAACCTGATCCAAAAGCCCGCATATGCCTGCTCGGGCGCCCTCTGTTGTTCAGCTTCCTCTTCTTTGCCGTGAAAGCCTTCGTAAGTCGCGTCCATTCTTTCTTCCCCCCTACTTTGCATAGAGATACATCATCCGCGGCGAACCGGATTGCGAAATGAGTTCTTTCATATTCAGAAAATCAATTTCGCTTTTAAACATTTTCGCTGCGCTCATGGAAAAGAGCGAGCCTAATCCGAATCCTTCCTCGTATGTGATGACTGAAGCGTTTTTCATATTTTTATGGTCCTTTTTCATCGCGCTGATCGTATCATCGTAAAAACCGAGCTCATCAACGAGGCCGATTTTTTTCGCTTGTCTGCCGTCGTAAACACGGCCGTCGGCAATTTTTTTCACATCCGCTTTTGACATGTGCCGGCCTTTTGAAATGACATTGACAAATCCTTCATAAGAATCGTTGACCATTGTCTGCATGATCTTTCTTTCTTCCTTCGTCATGTCGCGGGTCGGGGACATGATGTCTTTATGCGCGCCGCTTTTAATGGTTTCAAACTTGATGCCGAGTTCATCGGCGAGCTTGGAATAATTGACGCTTTCCATAATGACGCCCAGTGAACCCGTGAGCGTTTCCGGTGAAGCATAGATTTTATCGGCAGCCGTTGAAATATAGTAGCCTCCCGATGCCGCCATGGAGCCCATGGATACATAAATCGGTTTCTTCGTTTCTTTCTTTAGTTCTTCCAGTTTTTTATGTATTTCCGCGCTTTCGTACACGCCTCCGCCAGGGGAATTGATTTTCAGCACAATTCCTTTGACGCTTTTGTCTTCTTTCGCACGCTCAACCTGTTTTAAAAATGATCTGTGATCATACCCGCCTGAGCTGAGCAGGCCAGCGGACCCGCCGTTATCCTCAATCGTGCCGTCCACTTCAAGCACGGCGATTTTACTGCCGGGGCTGCCCTTATCCAGCGTCACTTCCTCTGTGTCATCTGTCAGTGATGCAAAGTCAGACCCTGTATCTCCGATATTCTTCAGCACCCCGACGGTCACACTTGCAATGACTGATACGCCGAAAATGCCGAGCGCGATGACGAGCGCAATCCATCTTTTTGCATTCATTTGTTCTCCTCCTTTTCTGTCAATATTCGTACGTTCCCCCGTAAAAAAAGATTCATTTTTTTCATGAAGCGCTTTCCCTTACCGGATAAACAGGAAACATGTTACACTATTGCCACAGGTATTTTAACACAATACCTGCTGGGAGAAAAACGTAAATATGACAGCAAAGGGGAATGGGGATATGACCGATCTTCGCCGCAATGTTTATTTTTTTCACAAACAAAACAACGAAACAAAAGAACAAGTCAGCTCTTTGAAGCAGCTTGCTGAATCGCACGGTTTTACAGTTGCGGCTCAACCGGAGGATGCCGGAATTATTGCCAGCATCGGCAGCGACGGCTCATTTCTGCAAGCCGTCAGAAAAACCGGATTCCGTGATGACTGTCTGTATGTCGGCATCGCTAAAAAAGGGAAAGCCCATTTGTACTGTGATTTTCACAGCGATGAGCCTGAAAAATGGCGGCCAGCATGACCGCGGAACAGCTTGAGGTCAGAAAATACCCGCTCATTCACGTAACGGTGGACGGCAGCAATCATTTTCACTGTTTAAACGAGGTTTCCATCCGTTCAAGCATTATTAAAACGTTTGTGATGGATGTGTTAATTGATGATCTTCATTTTGAGACGTTCAGAGGAGACGGGATGATCATTTCCACCCCGACGGGCAGCACCGCCTACAATAAATCTGTTTCAGGCGCCGTTGTTGATCCTTTGATTTCCTGCATGCAGGTATCCGAACTGGCGTCGTTGAACAACAACACATACCGTACACTCGGATCTCCGTTTATTTTAAGCTCAGACCGGAAGCTGACACTGCAGGTGGTGCAAGACGGCAATGAGCATCCGATTATCGGGCTTGATAATGAAGCGCTCAGCACGCGGAATGTCAAAAAGGTTGAGATTAGACTATCCGATAAAAAAATCAAAACGGTGAAACTGAAAGACAACTCTTTCTGGGAAAAAGTAAAACGATCATTTTTATCATAAAAAAAGAGGACGGGCATCAGCGCCTGTCCTCTTTTTCATATACGATACGGCCGCCGACGACGGTTTTGACCGCTTCCAATTCATGAAGCTTTTTCGGGTCCGTCATGAACGGATCACCGCTGAGTACGGTAAAGTCGGCATCATAGCCGGGGGCGATCCGTCCGCGGCTATGTTCTTTATGGATGATGGCCGCGCTTCCCTCCGTGTAAAGCTGAATGGCTTCGTACACGGTCAGGCACTCTTTTTCATAATAGGCCGGACCTTCCGGGTGCTGCTTGCTTGTACGGAGCACAGCCGATTGAATGCCCAGAAGCGGATCGGCCGGCTCAATCGGGGCATCTGAACCTCCGGCGCACAGCAGCCCTTTTGACAGCAGTGTTTTCCAGGCGAAAGCCGTTTTCATCCGCTCTTCTCCGAGCCGGTCAATCACCCACGGAAAATCACTGGCCACAAAATGCGGCTGAAGATCAAGTCCGATCGGCAGCCGGGCGGCTCTTTCAATCAATCCGTCATCTAATACTTGCGCATGAATGAGCCTGTCTAGCTGTCCGGGCTTTGCCGGGTATCTTTCGATAACATCCAGCACCTTTTCAAATGCAAGGTCGCCAATCGCGTGCACGGCAATCTCCATCCCTTTCTCTCTCGCTTTATAAACAAGAGCGGCAAGGGTTTCGTCATCATGCACCTGAACGCCGGAGACTGACGGATCATCGTGATAAGGCTTTTTCAATAGAGCGGTTCTGCCGCCGAGCGCGCCGTCAGCAAAAATTTTCATCGCTCCGTATTCCAGATAAGGTCCGATCGATTTATCCAGAGCGCTCCAGCTGTCGACGGCTTCGTGATGTACGAGCAGATGGGCGCGAAAAGGATAAAGGCCGCTGCCGGTTAACGACTCGTACGCGGCAACGGGAATGGACGCGTCTCCGTAGTATGCCAGATCTTCTGAATGCCCGCCGGTCAGGCCTTTTGACCAGCAGTCCGTAATCGCCGTTTGAAGCGCGCGTTTGACATAGTGAAGTGAGACGGGCGGCAGGGCCTGTGTCACAAGCTCTTGGGCTTTATCCAGCAGGAGGCCTGTCGGACCGGTTCCGTCCCGGACGATAATCCCGCCGTATGGATCAGGTGTTTCGTTTGTAATTCCCGCCGCGCGCAATGCGGCCGAATTAACCGCCGCGGCGTGCCGGCATACCCGCTTCAGCAGGACGGGGCGGTCGGGAAAGAGCAGGTCAAGGTCATGCTTCGTGACGTAAACCGGCCGTTCAAACAGATTTTCATCCCAGCCTTCGCCGATCAGCCATTCGCCATCTTCCAATTCACGCTCTGCTTCTTTTGCAGCCCGCAGTATCGCTTCTTTTGACGTCAGCTGCGACAAATCGAGGCGAAGCTGTTTTTCCCCGTGCCCGATTAAATGCATATGACTGTCCGTAAACCCCGGGAACATGACAGCTCCATGTAAATCGATTTCCTCCGTATCAGGCGAACCGTATGTTCCTTGGAGTTCCCGGAAGCTGCCCGTCTGCCTGACGACGCCTTCTTCGGTATAAACGGCTTCAGTGACATGATTCTTGTCCAGCATTGTATAGATGGTGCCGCCGTGCCAAATCGCTTTCATCCCCGCTCACCCTTTATCCTGTATTATGCTTTTTTATCAGCCTTCAGCCGTTCTTCACGCTGTCTCAGCTCCACACGTCTGATTTTTGCGGACGCCGTTTTCGGCAGGCTTTCGACAAATTCAATTTCTCTCGGATATTTATAAGGCGCCGTAATCGTTTTTACGTGGTTTTGCAGTTCTTTGACAAGTTCGTCACTGCGCTTTTCATCGTCTTGTAAAACGACATAAGCTTTTACGATTGAACCTCTGATTTCATCCGGGCTCGCCACGACGGCACATTCTTTCACTTCCGGATGCTTCACGAGCGCGTCCTCTACTTCAAAAGGCCCGATTGTATATCCGGAGCTGACAATGATGTCATCATTGCGGCTCTCAAACCAAAAGTAGCCGTCCTCGTCTTTTTTCGCGCGGTCTCCTGTAAGAAAGTAATCTCCGCGAATCTGCTTTTTCGTTCTTTCGGGATCTTTATAATATTCCTTGAATAAGGCCGGTGTGCTCAAATGCACGGCGATATCGCCCGTTTCGCCCGTTTCGCATATTTCGCCTTTATCGTTTATAATCTCCACTTGATTTCCAGGGGTCGGTTTGCCCATGCTTCCCGGCTTAATATCCATATCCTTCAGGACGCCGACTAACAGGGTGCTCTCCGTTTGGCCGTATCCGTCTCTCACTTTAATGCCGAAATGCTTCCGGAATACGTCAATGACTTCCCGGTTTAATGGCTCACCAGCAGAAACTGCGCTGTGAAGGGCAGAAAGATCATATTTGTCCAACTCCTCCACTTTTGCCATCAGGCGGTATTCCGTCGGGGTACAGCAGAAGACATTTACTTGATGGCGCTCCAGCAGCTCTAAATACGTCTTGGCGTTGAATCTGCCGTGATAAATGACTCCTGTCGCGCCGCTTCCCAGAATTGCGAGCAGCGGGCTCCACACCCATTTCTGCCAGCCGGGCGCCGCGGTGGCCCACACTGTATCGTCTTCAGAAATATCCAGCCATGCACCGGCTGATGTTTTTAAATGGGCAAAGGCCCAGCCGTGTGTATGTACAACGCCTTTAGGCTGGCCGGTCGTGCCTGAAGTATAGGACAAAAACGCCATGTCCTCTCTTGTTGTATCAGCTGTTTGAAAACTGTTTCCGTCCGCTTCAATCGTTAAGAGGTTTTTCCAGCCGGCATCATTTTCACCGATTGACAATGTCACCAGCTGCTCGGTATTCACCTCGTCAAACGCGTTTATAAATGAAGGAAAAACGATAGCGCCTTTCACTTCGGCGTGTTTGATCCGGTATTCAAGGTCTTTGGCGCGCAGCATTTCCGAGCAAGGAATGACGACCATCCCCGCTTTTAAGATCGCTAAATAAACGGCATACGCTTCAAGCACTCTCGGAACCATGACAATCAGCTTATCGCCTTTTTCAAATCCGAGACCTTTCAGGCGGGCTCCGATTTTATTCGTTTCTTCCATCAATTTTTCATACGTCCAGACTTTCTTGCCGCCTGTTTGATCTTCCCAAATAAGCGCGTTCTTCTCTTTGGAACGGCTGAACTTTTCGATTTCATTTACAAGGTTATAGTTCTTTGGGGCGATTAAATCTTCTCGTTTTAACACGAACAACTCCTCACTTTCTTTCCCCATTATACATAAACATAGGCCATTACAATAAAAATATGCATAAATTGCTTCCCGCCTTCTATCTATACTCATGAAAAAAGAGCGGGGAATTCCCCGCTCTCTTAGCCATTATGTGAAGTTGTGATTAAAACTGCTGCTGGCTGCTTCCGCCCATGCTTTGCTGAGCAAAAGAGACAAGACGTTTTGTGATTTCTCCACCGACAGAACCGTTGGCGCGAGAAGTTGTTTCCGGTCCAAGGTTTACACCGAATTCAGAAGCGATTTCATACTTCATTTGGTCGATAGCTTGAGCAGCGCCTGGCACTAAAAGCTGGTTGCTGTTTCCGCTGTTTGATTGTTGTGACATGTGTATCACCTCCTTGTGAGTATAGAATGTGATAAAACACATGTCTTCATTCAAAAAAACTTTGGTAATTGTATACAGTTTTAAAACAGGCCGGCAAACTTATCGTGAGCTTCCTGCTCTGAGTAAACAGTGATGGTTTCGATGCCCGCAGCGGCCTCTGCAATCAGCGGTTCAAAATCAACGAAGCTTTCGAAGTGCTCGATTTTTTCTTTTTTCGGGCGTGTTTTCGGACTTGGCGGCGTAAAGATGGTGCAGCAGTCCTCAAACGGCTGAATGCTTGTTTCATACGTGCCGATTTCTTTTGATTTCTCGATGATTTCTGTTTTGTCCATTCCGATTAAAGGGCGCAAAACCGGCGTTGCCGTCACGGCATTGATCGCATACATGCTTTCAAGCGTCTGGCTCGCTACCTGCCCGAGGCTTTCTCCCGTAATGATCGCGAGCGCTTTCCGTTCTTCTCTGATTCTGTCCGCGATTTGCAGCATAAGACGCCGCGTCGCCGTCATCGTATAGTTCTCCGGGATTTGTTTTTGGATGAGTTCCTGCGTCTTTGTAAACGGCACGATATGAAGCGTCATACTGCCGCCGAACTTCGCGAGGCATCCCGCGAGATCCATGACTTTCTGCTTTGCCCGTTCACTCGTATACGGCGGACTGAAGAAATGTATGGCTTCAACTGATAATCCCCGTTTCATCGCGTAAAAACCGGCGACCGGACTGTCAAAACCGCCGGAAAGCATCAGCATCGCTTTACCCGCGGAACCGACAGGAAGGCCTCCGGCGCCTTTTTCGTTACGAATGGTCAGGAATGTCGCCTCCTCCCTGATTTCAATCCGAAGCGGAATATCGGGATGTTTCACATCGACGGTTAATCCATCCGTGTTTTTCAAAATATGCCCGCCGATTTCAGCGTTCATCGCATTCGTATCTAATTCAAATTGTTTGTAAGCCCGTTTCGTCTCGACCTTAAACGTATTCCCCGGTTTATATTCGCCTTCTATCGCGGCTAAAGCCGTTTTTTTAATGTCTTCCAGCTTGCTTTCGCATTTAATTGCGAGACTAAAACTTTGAATGCCGAATATATTCTTTAATAAGGAACAAATTTCCTCCGGGTTTTCTCCATTAAGTGTAATTGACATCCGGTCCCGGTTTGAAAAGTATTTTACTTTTTTATAATCCTTTAATACCAGGCGGATATTCTGTTTTAATCTTTCAATAAAACTGCGTCTGTTTTTCCCTTTTGTGGATATTTCACCAAAACGGATTAAAATATGATCGTAATTCATATGCTACCTCATCATTTTTTTTAGTTTTTGAACAGCCGGCACCAGCGCGGCCATAAACGGCTCCGTGATGTCAGCCGTATGGCTGAAGTTCAGGCTGACTCTTATGCTGCTTGATGCAATCTGTTCGCCTTTATTCATTTGCAGAAGAACACGGCTCGGTTTGTGCTCTCTTGCCGAACATGCCGCGGTTGTGGAGACATATATTCCTTTTTCCTCAAGCATATGCAGCAGCACTTCCGCCTTCACGCCCGGAACGGAAAAATTAATGATATGCGGCGCGCTGTTTTCAGCGGGGGTGTTGATGACGACCCCGTCCGTCCCGCTCAGCCTTTCCATGAGCGCATTCTTGGCAGCCTCCACGGAAGAAAGCCGCTCGTTCATGTCACGCGCGGAAAGATTGATCGCTTTCGCAAGGGAAACGGCGCCTGCCGTGTGTTCCGTTCCGGCACGGACGCCTTTTTGCTGCGAGCCTCCCGTTATAAGCGGAATGAGCCGCGTTCCTTTTTTGACGATAAGCGCTCCGGTCCCTTTTAGGCCGTGAAACTTATGCCCTGAAACGGTGCAAAGGTCAATGCCCGCTTCTTCTATAGACAGAGGAACTTTATGAATGCCCTGCACATGATCAACATGAAACAGAATATTCCGGTGCTGCTTCAAAAACCCGCCGATTTCCTTTACGGGCTGAATGGAGCCGACTTCGTTATTGACATGCATGACGCTGACGATTATCGTATCCGGCCTGATAGCCGATTTGACGTCTTTCAAAGAAACGAAGCCGTTTTGATCGGCCGGAAGATATGTGACTTCAAAGCCGAACAGCTCTGTCAGCTGATCAAGCGTCTCCGTCACAGAAGGATGCTCAATCGCCGAAGCAATGATATGTCTTCCTTTACTCATGTTTGCCCAGGCTGCTCCCTTTAACGCAGCGTTATTCGCTTCAGTCGCGCCTGATGTAAATACAATATCATAATTTTTTAAACGCAAGGTTTTTTTTATTTGCTGAGCGGCCGCTTCAAGGAGCTGTTCCGTCTCAGTTCCTAACTGGTGCAGAGACGAAGGATTGCCGAAATACCGGCTGCTCGTCTGTTTGTACACATCTAATACCTCTTCATACGGCTCGGTCGTTGAGCTGTTGTCTAAATATATCATTTTTTTTACTCCTTTAATGAAAACGGTACATCGTATGATATTTATGCTACCATAACAAAAGTAAATATAAATTCGCAATAAATCGAGTATTGACTTCTCTGTACATTGCCATATAATAAGTAATGTTCGTTTTGTTATATTATCTGACAATTAATTGACAGAATATTTCAACATAGTATTTAGGAGGATTTTTATGAAACACTCACTACCTGTCAAAGATACCGTTATTATCGGTTTCATGCTTTTCGCACTTTTTTTCGGGGCAGGAAATATGATATATCCGCCGGAGCTCGGGCAAGCGGCGGGGCATAATGTCTGGAAAGCGATGGGCGGTTTCTTACTGACCGGCGTAGGTCTGCCGCTTTTGGGTATTATCGCCATCGCATTAACGGGCAAAGACGCGAAAGGGCTTGCCGATAAAGCTCATCCGGTATTCGGGACTATTTTCACCGTTGTTCTTTATTTATCAATCGGGCCGCTTTTCGCGATTCCGAGAACCGGAACCGTTTCATATGAAATCGGTGCAGTTCCGTTTTTAAGCGGCATTCCGGAAAGATTATCTTTATTTGTTTTCACGTTGATCTTTTTTTCTATTACGTATTATTTAGCTCTTAATCCTTCCAAAATCGTTGACAGAGTCGGAAAGATTTTGACTCCTATTAAATTCGGTATTATTTTAATCATCGTCGTAAAAGCCATTGTCACTCCGATGGGCGGGCTGGGCGCCGTACATCAGGCATATTCCGGAACGCCGGTGTTCAAAGGATTTTTGGAAGGCTATAAAACAATGGACGCGCTCGCCTCAATCGTCTTCGGCGTCGTTGTCGTCAACGCTGTTAAAAGCAGGGGCGTCACCCAGCGTAAAGCGCTCGCCGCCGCTTGTATTAAAGCGGGTCTGATTGCAGCGGCAGGTTTGACATTCATTTATTTATCTTTGGCCTATTTGGGAGCGACAAGCACGGACGCTGTGGGGCCGATCGGCGAAGGCGCAAAGATTTTATCAGCTTCATCAGATTACCTGTTCGGTTCACTGGGAAACATCGTTCTCGGCTCTGCCATCACCGTTGCGTGTTTAACGACAAGCATCGGGCTTGTCACATCTTGCGGCGAATATTTTTCAAAATTGATTCCCGCTTTATCATACAAAATGGTGGTTACGATTGTCACGCTGTTCAGTCTGGCGATTTCAAATTTCGGACTTGCTGAGATTATTGCATTTTCAGTTCCTATTTTATCAGCCATTTACCCGCTGGCGATTGTCATTATCGTCCTTTCCTTTATTGATAAAATCTTTAAGGAAAGACGGGAAGTCTATATCGCCTGCCTGATCGGAACGGGGCTGTTCAGTATCCTGGACGGCTTGAAGGCAGCCGGCATTCCGCTCGGATCATTAGATTCATTCTTAAACGCAAATCTTCCGCTTTACAGCATGGGAATCGGCTGGGTGCTTCCGGGCATTGCCGGAGCGATCATCGGCTGCATCATCACGTTTTTTACCAGCCCGCCCATCGAATTAAATAAAGCAAAATCGTAACATTCAGCGCTTGCGGCTTGACGTATATCAGCCGCAGGCGCTTTTTATATTCCGTGAGAAACTAAAAAACTGCACCTCTGATTTCCATCAGGGTGCAGTTTTTGCTTGTGCGTCTATGAAGCAGACTGATCAGCTTTAATTTTTTTCACGGCGCCGGGAGCTGCTTTTTCAACAGCATCTGCCGCCATCTCATAAGCTTCATTATAGCTGAAAGCGTAAAACAGCCGTTCCGCTTCTTTCAGCTGTTCGGATAAAATATGATTCTGGCTTCGGAAGCGGTTGCCGTACTGGATGATCCGCTCAATCAGCTTCACCTGAATCACAAGATCTTCCGCCTCTTCGCTGACTTCCTCAACGACCTTTTCGGCTTCGGTCAGATGTTTGGCGGCTTCCTCCATGTTCAGCGGCAGCTCTTCCAATTGGCTGACGGTTTCTTCTATATGATGATTTGCCGCCTCGAGCTTGTCCTTGACTTGTTCAGGAATTCCCGGCACGTTGCTTTTTTGCAGCATTCGGGCCGTGTCAGAAATGGTTTTCCGAAGATGCATCAGCGTTTCCCGCGCCTGCAGTTCTTCTTTTCTGAGCGCCTGCAGATTTTCACGGTATTCGGCATGTTCTTTCTGAGCCTCTTCCATCTGCTTTTCAATGGCCTCGACTTCTTCAATCAATAGAGAGTAAGCGACATGCTCACCGTCAAGCTTTTCTCTCGCCTGCTCAAGGAGCCGGCCGATCGTTTCCAGTTGTTTTTCGAAGGCATGCTGTCTGCCGATTTCACCCGCCGTCAGCTGATAGCTTTCCTTGACGAGCTCCGTTTCGGTTTTTGTGCGGTCTTTTTCTTCCTCAAGCTTCTCATACGCGATGATCAGCTCAGGCATTTTGCTTAATACGGACTGTCCGGCTTCCACTTCGCCTTCCAGCTGTTCATACATCGATTGAATGGTTTCATCAATCAGCTGAAGAATGGCGGACGCTTCGTCGACATCCAATTCTTCTAAAAGCGCGTTTTCGGCCCGTTTCAATTGATTTGTGAGTGTATCCAGCTCTTTTTCGATTTGAATATGCTCCAGTTTGTAGCCTTTTTCCGTCATTTCCCGGTAGCCGTCTTTCAGCTTGGCAATTTGGTTCGGCACGGTCTGTTTACAGTCCGCAAGCAGTTTCGGAACGTCATCTATGTATGTCTGAAGCTGATCCAGTCTGCGGTCCTGTTCAAGCAGCACTTTTCTCGCTTTGATGTAATTGCCGCTTTCCGTCTCTTCTTCGAACTCTTTTATGCCGCTCCAGATTTCGTCGAGATCCGTCTCCAGGCTGTTATAAAGCTCTCCGTAGAGATGGCTGTACGCCAGAAGGTTTTTCCGCGCTTTTGAATACCGCTCACGCACCTGTTCAATCTCTCCGCGGCTTTTTTCCTCGCTCGTCACAAGGTCGCTGATCTCACGCAGTATGCCTTCTATATTTGATTCGGCTGCAGTGAGGAGGTCGTCGATGTGGACAAGCACCTGATTCGCTTTTTTAAAGCGGTATTTGTCGGCGTTCTCTTCGGCATCATAAAGGAGCTCTTCTACTTTCGGCAGATGGGCTGTGACAATTTCATCCCACTCCTCGCGCCATCTTTCAAAGAACTCTTCCGTCTCTCCGGTCATTTTCAGATGTTTGATCTTGGACATTTCTTCCACTATCGAACGGTTTAAAATTTCAATCTTCCATGACTCCAGCCGGTCAATTTCCGTATAAATTTTTTTCCTGAAAAAGTAGCCCGCCGCAAAGAGCGCGAGCAGTATAACCAATAATCCGATGACTAACTCCATAATGAGCCCCCTTGTTGTTCTCTTAATCTGTCAGGGTGTTTTATGTATTCAGAAAGATTTCAATATATGTATTGAGAAAATCTGTCGTTTTCATTGTTATTATGATACCATGTAACCAACATTTTTTGACCAGAAATCAAAAACTTTTTGCATAATTTCGGCAGGATTCTGCAATTTTTTAATGGAGTGACACAAATGGAAAAACGAGACGCTCATATCCACACGCCTTTTTGCCCTCACGGCTCGAAGGATGCGCTGAAACAATATGTCGAAAAGGCCCTGGAAAGAGGCTTTGACTCGATCACATTTACAGAGCACGCCCCCCTTCCTCCGTCATTTCAAGATCCCGTACCGTTTCAGGACAGCGCGATGGATCTCAGACAGATGGAGGTTTATTTGGAGCGGCTGTCACAGCTGAAAAAGGAATACGATGGACAAATCAGCATTCTGACCGGGCTAGAAACCGATTTTATCACAGGGTATGAAGAGGAAACCGCGGCGTTTCTGAACACGTACGGCCCCTCACTGGATGACGGCATTTTATCCGTTCATTTTTTGAAGACCGGCCCGTCTTATATATGCCTCGATTTTGACGAGCACGCCTTTCAGCAGCTTGCCGACCGCTTCGGAAGCGTTGAAGCCGTATATGAACAATACTATGAAACTGTGTATTCTTCCATTGTAACACCGCTCGGCCCCTTTAAGCCAAAACGGGTCGGCCATATCACGCTCGTCAAAAAATTCGCGCGCCTTTTCCCTTACAGCATGTCACCTCAAATAAGAGAGCTTGCGGCCCGCTGTCTTGACGCCGTGAAAGAACACGGAATGGAGCTGGATGTGAATACATCCGGGCTCAGAAAGAAGTTTGCCGGGGAAGTATACATGGAGGATTGGATGGCTGAGACGGCGAAGCAAAAAAAAATCCCGCTCATATTCGGGTCGGACGCCCATCAAGCGGAAGATGTCGGCAGTTCCTATGAAACGTACAAAAGCATCATTACTTCATAAGCGCCGCATCAGGCCGTCGGAACACGCTTTCGATCCAGATCTTCACCTCTTCAAAATACCTTTTATAAAAGTACGGTTCATGAGGCTGCATATAGAGCACCTCGGTAATGTATTGAGGCTGAAGATACGGCATCATCAAGAGGGATTTCAATTGCAGAATAAAATGCGGCACGGGCAGCGTCAGCCGTCTGTGGCGTGACTGCCCTTCTTCAATCACCAGCTGGAAAATATATTTTTCTTTCATTAAGTAAGTAGACATAATTTCCCTGATAAGCACGGAATCAATCGTTACTTCCCGATATACAAACCGCGTTAATTGACGGTTATCGTGCTGATAGGATAAAATATCGAAAATCACCCGCAGGATGCGTTCCTGCGCGTCTTCACCGTTCATACTGACGGCGGCTTTTTCCAGCGCTTCAGTATAGCCTTCGTAAAACTCGGAAACTAAATGTTCCATTAATCCGCCTTTCCCTTTAAAATAGTAGGAGATGTGCGCAACATTTACATCAGCTGACTTTGCGATTTCACGGACGGACGTGCCGGAATAACCTTTTTGGTTAAACAGCTGGACAGCGGCGTTAATAATTTTGTCTTTGGTGCTTACTTTCATACGGCTCACCCCTTTATGTGTAACAATTCAAGCAGAAAGGCGCCGTTCCTGTAAGAACTTCTCGACAAATGCCGGCAGAACGGCCGGAACTTTGTTTGATATTATAGAAAAAGTGAGGGTTTTCCATGTTTCATGTCGAAAAACAATCCGGAGATAAAGAAAAAAGTTATCAGCTTCTGCTTAAACAGCTCGAAGCCATGACAGAAGATGAAACGGATGCGATCGCAAATTACGCGAATGCGTCAGCGCTTTTATACCATTCATTACATGAAGTCAACTGGGCGGGGTTTTACTTCGCTAAAGAGGGCGAGCTCGTGCTCGGACCGTTTCAAGGACTTCCTGCCTGTGTGCGCATTCCGTTCGGCAGAGGCGTATGCGGCACTGCCTACTCTAATGGCGACGTGCAGCGGATTGCCGATGTGAATGCGTTCCCGGGACACATCGCCTGTGACGCGGCTTCCCAGTCAGAAATCGTTCTCCCGATCCGCGTAAACGGTGAAGTGATCGGTGTGCTGGACATTGACAGCCCCGTGAAAAACCGTTTTGATGAAACGGACGAAACCTATTTAGCAAAGTTCGTTGAAACGCTTGAAAAACGATTAGGATAAAAAAAGGAGCCCGGCCGGCAGGCCGGCTCCTTTTTTATGTCGTCGTGCTGTTTTGATGGATGATCAGCCGGTTTTTGCCGTTCCGTTTGGCGATATAAAGCGCCTCATCCGCTTGCTGAACGAGCAATTTCAACGGCATCGGGCCGGACTTTGACCAGCAGGAAACGCCGCAGGAAATCGTCACGCGCGGCTCGGTGTTTTCCCGGATGGCGCGAACCAGCCTTTTAGCGATGCGTTCTCCGGATGACACGTTGATATTCGGCAGATAGACAGCCAGCTCCTCGCCCCCCCACCTTGCAGCGACATCATGCTCACGAATATGGTTCTTCATAACGGAGGCCACCTGAATCAGAATCGAATCTCCCGTTTGATGACCGTATGTATCATTAATATTTTTGAAATTATCGATATCAACGAGGATGAATACACCCCGTTTATGAATTTTCATGCTGTATTGAATTTTCTCATCCAAATAGGTTCTTGAATACAGCTCCGTCAGCTGGTCTGTCTGAACAAGATGCTCAAGCCTGTCGCGCAGCATGGAGTTCGTGACCGCCAATGTCGCATGGTGAATGAGCGCTTGAAAAAGCTTATACATTTCAAACGTAAAAGCATACAAATCCTTTTTCAATAAAATCGCGAACCCGAAGACGGTGTCATTTTCGATCATCGGCACCGCCATCAGCGAGCCGTAGCCGTTTTCGCCGAATACAGTCTTTCCGCTGCCGATAAACACGCCCTTTTCTCCCTCGAACAGCTTTTCTTTCACAATGCTGATATAAGGGTTCGCACGTTCTGTCTTAAAAAAAGCGGTATGTCCCGGAAGCAGATTTTGCGTCTCAAAATGATCAATATGAAAAAAAGCCACTTCTTCCGCATGAAACGATTGGGTCATAATGGCGGCGAGTTCCCGCATCGTGTCAGTGAGTCTGAGGCGCTGATTCAGCTGGCGCGATGTTTCATTAATGAGCTCCAGATTCGCAATGCTTTTTTTCGATTGCTCATAGAGCTGCGCATTTTCAAATGCTTTTCCCGCCGCGCCCGCAAGCAGCAGCATTTCACTGAGAGTACTGCACGAAAGAACGGCATCCTGCAGCCCCTCCGTCTTCAGAACCCCGTAAGTCCCCTGCTGGCCTTTGATCGGCAGGTAAGCAGATGACCTGCCTTTTCTGAGCAGTCTCCCCGATAAATAAACCTTCAGGGCAGACGGGTCGGCATCTTTTCCGTCCATATGTAATTCTTTTGCGGGAAGCTGTCTGTCCGTATCCTGATCCTGCGTGATAAACAGTGAAAAGCGGAAAGACCGGAAAGCCGTACTCAAACTTGCCTGCAGTTTTTCCAAAACCTCATTTTGATCCAAAAGCGAATGGAACATTTCTGTCATTCTGTGAATTTTCCGCTGATGCTTCGTTTTGTCAAACAGCCCGCTTTGTCTCACAGATTGATTGATAAACTGAGTAACGATCTCAGGCAATGATTCCGGGATCGGCAGCCCGCCTTCCGAGCGCAGATAAAAGGATCTGCCGGACGTCTGATTCCTGATCATAAAACGGCCGTCGCTCTCTTTCAGCGGAGCATAATGCGGTTCATCTTCTGTTTTTATGGTGAAACGTGTTGATTCTGCCGGTGAAAGGGTCAATGAAAGAGATGTAAAGCAGGATTCTAGAGCTGAGGCCAGCCATAACAGCGAGTCGGATAATGAGACGGATTCAGATTTCGTTAAGAAAAAAGAAAGCATTTTCTGATGAAAGGCCGTCACTTCATCAATTGTTTGTTTTTTCATTTTTATCACCTAAACATGTACTACTCATTTTTGTACATTATATCATAAACCGGCACTCTTCATGGAGAAATGGTTGACGGCGGCGGAGAAAAATCATATAATGTTCTTTGTGTGAAATATTGCAGCCTTTTTGTTCAGCTTCTGTGTTTGCATTTTGTTCCTTAGCTGTAAGGTGTATCGTGTAACTCTCTGCTGCTGGAGCGAGGATACATGAAAACAAAATGTGCACGGTCGGATCGAACAGACGGTTTTTATTTTCCACAAAATAAAACCAAAGGAGGAGTCACATTATGGCTCGCTATACAGGTCCATCTTGGAAACTGTCTCGCCGTTTAGGAATCTCTCTTAGCGGTACAGGTAAAGAATTAGAAAAACGCCCTTACGCACCAGGTCCCCACGGTCCGGGACAGCGTAAAAAACTATCAGAATACGGTTTGCAATTGCAAGAAAAGCAAAAACTTCGTCACATGTACGGTGTAAACGAACGTCAATTCCGCACATTGTTTGACAAAGCTGCAAAAATGACTGGTAAACACGGCGAAAACTTCATGATTCTTTTAGATGCACGTCTTGATAACGTTGTGTACAAGCTCGGTCTTGCACGCACTCGCCGTCAAGCACGCCAATTAGTTAACCACGGTCACATCCTTGTTGACGGAAGCCGCGTTGACATTCCGTCTTACCAAGTAAAACCTGGTCAAACAATCGGTGTTCGCGAAAAATCAAGAAACCTTTCTATCATCAAAGAATCTGTAGAAGTAAACAACTTCGTTCCTGAGTACCTTACTTTCGACGCTGAAAAGCTTGAAGGTACATTCACTCGTCTTCCAGAGCGCTCTGAGCTTGCTCCGGAAATTAACGAAGCGCTTATCGTTGAGTTCTACTCCCGTTAAGTAAAACGCTCTTTAAAGAGCATTGGATTAAACCCCGGACATGTTGTAATGACAATGTTTCCGGGGTTTTTCTTTTGGGCTGTCAGAATAATGGGCAGATGCTCCCTCTCTTTATTAAAAAAGCCCCTGTCCGGGGCTTTTTTTATGTGCCTACTGGCTTTTCAGCTACATGTACATTAGAAAAATCCCAATTTGACAAGCAGAAGCGATTTTTTACATAATGAATCATCATACCTTACAAAAAGGAGAGACGGAATGAACAGCATCCCCTCTATCGTCAGCAAGCACAAAGCCTATTTTGCGGCGGGGCATACGAGACAGCTAGAATCGAGACTGAACATGCTGCAAAAGCTGAAACAAGCCATCAAAACACAAGAAGCCGATATAACAGCCGCTCTCTATCAGGATCTCCACAAATCCGAACAGGAGTCGTACACAACAGAAATCGGAATTGTACTGGAGGAAATCAGTTTTGTGATGAAGCGGCTGGGAAAATGGATCAAACCGAAACGAGTCAAAACGCCTCTGACTCACCTAGGCTCGAAAAGCATCATTATCCCTGAGCCATATGGAACCGTTTTGGTGATTGCGCCTTGGAATTATCCCTTGCAGCTGGCGCTTTCACCCTTGATTGGAGCCATTGCGGCCGGAAACACAGTCGTTCTTAAACCGTCAGAATACACGCCGGCGGTTTCCGCTGTTCTTTCCAAACTCATCAGCAGCGTTTTTCCGAGTGACTATGTCGCTATGGCGGAGGGCGGACCCGACGTCAGCACTGTGTTATTACAGCAGCCCTTTGACTATATTTTCTTCACTGGAAGCGTTGCCGTGGGAAAAATCGTCATGGAGGCCGCCGCCAAACAATTAATTCCCGTTACCTTGGAGCTCGGCGGCAAAAGTCCCTGCATTGTCCATAAGGATGCTGATATACAGCTTGCCGCCAAACGTCTCGTCTTCGGGAAATTTACAAATGCAGGGCAAACCTGCATCGCACCGGATTATTTATTTGTCCACCAAGATATCAAAACGAAGCTCACAGAAGAAATGAAGCGTGCGATCAGCGAATTTTACGGCCCTCAGCCTGAACAAAATCCGCAGTACGGCAAAATCGTCAGTGAACGCCACTATCAGCGGCTGCTCAGCTTTCTGAATGATGGCGTCCCGCTTACAGGCGGACAATTTAATCCTGATCACCACAAAATAGCGCCGACCATTCTAGATCAAGTGAAGGATGACTCTCCAGTGATGCAGGAGGAGATTTTCGGGCCAATTCTTCCGCTCTTTACATACGGCGATATCGATGAAGTCATCGAGAAAGTCCAATCACGCCCAAAGCCGCTCGCCCTGTATCTCTTCACCACAAACAAAGAAACTGAGCGCGCTGTTTTAGAGAACCTGTCGTTTGGCGGCGGCTGTGTCAATGATACGTTAATGCATGTTGCGACACCGTATTTGCCATTCGGCGGCGTCGGGGAAAGCGGCATCGGCAGCTATCACGGATTTGACAGCTTTAACACGTTTACGCACAAAAAAAGCGTCGTCAAACAAACGAACCGCTTCGACTTCGCTTTCCGTTATCCTTCTTCCAAAAACGGGCTGCGAATGATTCGGAAAATACTTAAATAAAAAAGCGCAGAGTATCTGCGCTTTTTATAAATCCTCTATACACCAATTAATCGGTTCGTCTCTTAAATTAAACCTATTTTTAAAAGTTCAAATCGAAGTCTAATAGTAAAAATGAACCAACCCAACTGTAGGAAAGGTTAATCCTCATCACCCTGGTGAGTCCTATAATAATTCTCAGCAGTGTAGATATTCCATTCCCAAAAACTTGATCCCTGAGATAAAATATACCTATCTAAAAATATCTCAAAATTAAGTTGCATTGGTTCATACTCGACAAATCCGTGGAACCATAAATAGTTTGGATCTGTGGATATTTTGGTTTTGTCAATTAACAAATAACATCCGTCTAACAGATGTGCGACGGGAATAAACTGAGGCTTTAAAAAACCATTTTGCATATACTTTTCAATCTCTTCTAAATTAAGAATATGCAACCCCCCACCTACATTCTCACCGTAAATCAACAAATCAAATATTCTGGCTCCGTTATGCAATTTTAAAAAGGTTTTATAATCTTCAGGAAGTGAGACTTTTATTTTCTTCTCAAAACTCTCAATCTCCAGATCTGTTGCACCTTTAGAAAAAGTACATTCTGTTTCTAAAAGAGTTCCTTCATTCCCTAAAATTTTTAAGCGGCCTTTTTCATCAATTAATTCTTTTAGACCTTGGAGCGTTTTTTCAACAAAAACTGCCATTGAGCCACCTCTTACTTATTAATATTTATCCCTCCAAGGATTTAATAGATTTTGGTGCATATCACGAGGGAGAGGATACAAATTATTAAAGTTATTTTTTCCCCCATACTTTAGCGGAAGCACATGGTGAATATCGAATGAACTCCAATTCCACTTCGGATCACCGTATGTGTCGATGTACTTCTTTATATAGTTACCTCGATCCGTTCTGCTATCCCATTTAGCTCTTTTATCGACAGGTACAGCCGGGAAATTTGCTTTAGCCGGTAAGGGCATTGTTTTTTTGCTGTGAGTATTTATTATCTCTGGATACAGCATTGCTATTTTATTCGCAAGAGCAGGAGCCAATGTTCCAGTTGAAGTATCAGGAAGTGAACCTTTCCAGCCGGCTATCGAAGTATGTTGGGACATAAAAAACTTTGTCTTTTTAGGATAATACGACTTTGAATATGATTTACCTGCTTTAATATCCTTCCCTAAAAATTCTCTATTATGGAGAAAAACCCTTCCATATTTTCCGCTATAAGTGTTACTTTCATATAATCGTTTTTTCCTTCTCCCCACCGCTTCTTTCCGGGTTCCTCCTGTTGTGGCACTTTAAACAGATCGTTTTATGATTATCAAGATCAAATGCCCCGCTTGGATCATCTCTTAATGTGATGAGATTGTGGACCGTATTTGTCTCCTATTAATCCACGACGACGTCACTCACAACACAAATAGCCGTCCCTAATTAGAACGGCTTTTTTTACCCGCTTCCAGCGTGCTGTATTATAGATTTTGTCTAACTCATCACGTTGCCTTGCCATGCTTATTCCTTTTCTGATTTACCTGAACAGACTACACACGATAAACAGAAGAACGTGAGCGAAATAAACCATGACGTCTCAAATGGGTGCGCATAAATTGTTTCCATGCTCTATCTCCTTTACTCAACATAATAAAAGCTTCTGTGGATAGCGGTTTGGGTGTTGGCATCCTTTCAGCCGCACACCTTAGATTCTTTCCTAATTCCTCAAAGGCTTAATTAATTGTTTTCATGTAATCCCTCCAATCATATTCTTTCTAAACTGCCCCCCGTCCTCAGACTGTTAACCGCCATTCGTATTTCCGAGATTTATTGGAAGCAGTTTGCAGAGAATATAAAAAAGCAGGCTTAAACACCTGCTTTCCCAGTTAGCTATTAGGCAAGTCGATTTTTGTTGGGCTACTTGTCCAAGGTTTACCCATCGGCTTTTTATGTGCTTTATCTTCAAAAAATTGAGTTGTAGTATATTGATACCATGAGTTAGTCATTGCACCTTTTTCATACAAATCATATTTGTAATAAGCATCAGGGATTCGTTCTTTGGTCCAGTAAGCAAACAAGACACCTGCAGCCTTAGCACCCCATCCAAGCCCAGGAATTGTTCCAAATAAAGATCCCACTAAGGTGACTGCATTTTTAGACTCTTTTGTATGACCAGACACCGTTCCAACATACTTATATCCTGCCTTTGGTTTCGCGGCCATTGTTGTGAATGTATCTGTCGCTGATGAATTTTGAGTGCCATTTGCTATCTCTGCTTTCTTTTCATCAAAATCATAGTTCAAACCTTTTTGTACTTCACCGTCCACTTTAACAGTATGATCTTTTGCATTAAGCACAGCTTTGTGTTTCTCACCTTGTTTAGCGTATTGAATCTCCACTAGTTTGCCGTCATCCTTAATTACTTCACTTGTGATTTTAAAATCCTTATTTAACTGTTCATAGGAAGGTGCTTGAATGCTTTCAGCAAACGCAGAACTTGTTGGTAAAACTGTACCTGAAGCGATTGACGCAGCCAAAACCCCGGCCAAAAATTTTTTCCTTTTCACTTACTAATCCCCCTTAACGCACCCTAAGAATCAGCCCGACTGACTAACTGTTTGACTTTATACGCGATAACAGCAAGATAAATTACGATAATACAAATCAACGCACCTGTTCCAAAATTAGTTTGCGAAAATAAGTAAACACTTACCCCACCGAAAATAATGTACATAATAATGTCAAAGATAATTTTCTTATTAGTCATTTTGATTTCTCCAATCTGCATAATTCCGGGTGCTTGTTTTTAAGTACACCCACATTTTATAAAATATGAAATATTTTTTCTACTTGCAACTTTCTAACAATTTGTTTTTTTCTTGTACTAGCTGTAAAGATAATGATTTATTAAAAACATGTTAACACATTATTAGAGGCGGAAAAATGGTAGAGCATAATAAATGATTCTTATTAACTACATGGAAACAAAATCAGTAAATATCAACGACTGATTTACCGGAAGCAGTTTACAGAGAATATAAAAAAGCACCATCCCGTAGAATGATGCCAACTGTCCAATGCCTATCCTTTAGATTCTTCTTTAGATTCTTCTTTAGATTCTTTTTTAGATTCTTTTTTAAACTCTTCCATTACTTCGTCTAATAACAACTTAAAACCCCGCTGCTGTTCATAATATCTCTTACTTTTAGTTGTGAGCCACCCCCACGTCCCAAACATTATAAGAGTCATAATAATACTAAAATAAAATATTGGCGAAACTAGTTGCATTCCAATTTCAATAATAGTATTAAGGATGTCTCCAGGATTTATCTTATTTTCTTTATCCTTTTGTAACATAGTGTTGGAAAAACTATTAGTAGTATTGAAATAGAAAGTGAACATAACAACAAAGACACTAAGCACTGCGGCAAGAGCTGATGTAAGTAATGTAAAAGGAATAGTTGTAAGAGAGCTTAGATCATTTGAAACATTGAGATTCGAATCTAATCTATTAACCATCAGTTTCAATTGCTCTTCACTGTGATCTCTTTTTAATGCTTCTTTAACAACTTGCTGAATGGTCAGATTTTCTTTATAGGGTTTCCCGTATCTTTTTTCTAGGTATTTCGATATTTCTTTCGCTTCCATCAACGAATGGTTTTGCATATTATCACCTCAATCCCTTTTATCGGCAAAAGAGCATGACAATGAAACCATTTACGAAATTTGTCGAACGAAAGTTCTTTTCATAAATTAGTCTCAAGTAAGACAAAAATGCTTTTTTTATAAAATAAGTATCGACACGTATAAATAATATGTCTCTTAATATATATGAAGGGAGGGAAACATGAAGTCTTCAAGAGATATCATAAAGATACTTACAAAAGATGGGTGGTATTTAAAGCGGGTTGTTGGTAGTCATCACCACTTTAACATCCAACCAAACCGGGCACGGTAACAGTCCCACATCCAAAAAAGACTTCAAACCCAGCACACTAAATTCTATACTTAAACAACCCCCTTGTAAGGAGGTTTTATATATATGGCAAAGTATTTATTTCCGGCGATTTTTGATGCAGGAGAAAACGGAAGCGACGGCTACACAATTACCTTTCCCGATTTACCCGGCTGCATTTCAGAAGGCGAGAACGTGGATGATGCTATGATCATGGCAAAAGATGCGCTCGAAGGCTTTCTATATGGCATGGAAGAAGACGGCGAAGACATCCCTTCCCCCTCCGCTCCAAAATATATCAAAGTGCCGGCAACCGGTTTTGTTGTTATGGTAAGCGCCTGGACAGATATTGTCCGTGATGAAATGGAAAACAAAGCGGTGAAAAAGACACTTACTGTACCTAAATGGCTGGCGGAAGCAGCAGAAAAAGAAGGTGTAAACTTTTCGCAGCTTCTTCAATTTGCATTACGTGAGCGGCTTGGCATTAATAAAAGATCATCATAAAAAAGACAGCCTGTTAAGCTAAACAAAAAGGCTGTCATTTGCTCTATTTTTCATTTTTAAGAGGGATCGTTCAATATTCTTTTGGACGGTTCCTTTTTTTATATTGAGTAAAGCAGCTATTTCTTCATAAACATATTTTGCACAGCGTGCATGATAAAAATATCTTTCTCGGGGTCTGTCAGTACAGATAAAGATCGCTATTCTTTCCCTGTTCCAATCGCTTGCCTCTCCATCAGGGTCCTGAACGATTGCATATTCTTCCGGCAGCGCATCAATTAAACGCGGATCAGAAAGGATCGTCCTTTTATACGCATCCCTGCGATCAGCACCACGGCGGGCGCCGGGTTGTCTTCCGTTCTGCAGCCATTCGATTGTATTCAATGTCGCTTATCATGCCGCCAATAATCTTTTTATCGCTGTTTTGTTCAGCGGTTAAGAGACTGTCAGCAACCTCCGATAACTGCCGGTACATCTTTCAATGCGCTTTTATATTCAATGATTAAATCTTACATATGTTTCCTCCTGTTTAATTCCCCTTAAATAAGCCGCTTCCGGAAAACAAAAAAACGGACACCAATCAGAGCACAGTAATTCTGTACAATGATCAGTGTCCGCAGGCTTTCCGTCTTGGACTTGTATCCAATTAAACAATTCTCCTTCGTCCCATTTAACGCGGGTGATCTTGCCATGATTTGTAATTATCTTTGTTTCCCTGTATGTGGGGAGCGGAGCCATCCTTGCAGCTCCATTGGATAGAATAACCGCAAAGTAACCGTACTGTGTCGTGTCTATGACAAGTTTATCTCTTTATATGATCTAAACTGATTAATCTCATACTGTTTCCTCCTTTAAATCCGTTGTTCGTATACCAACAAATAAGCGTTCATCCCGTCTTTAAATTTCTCTTGTAAATAAAAATTCAGCACCTCTTCCGAATCCTGCAGCCGCACCGTTTTTTTTCTCGCACACCAAAAATTCGATCAGCAGGATAAGTGAGTAATAATTGTTTCGGAGCGCTGCTTCATACCAATCTCTAATCGTCAAAACGCCGCTCCAAGTTGACAAAAAGCCCGTACTCTTTGATGAACACGAGTGAAACAGTTCCGACCGGGCCGTTTCGCTGCTTGCCTATTTGATCTCAATAAATTTTTGCTCTCACTTTCCTTGTCGTAATAATCATCCCGATAAAGAACCCCAATGACATCCGCGTCCTGTTCAATGTGTCCCGATTCTCTTATGTCTGACATCATCGGTCGTTTATCCTGCCGCTGTTCAACGCCCCGTGAGAAAGCTGACTGAGAGCAATCACGCTAATATCCAACTCTCGGCTCATGTGTTTTTAACATGCGGCGGCACTTAATTCAATCGTTCCTTGCAAGAGAATAAAAAAGCACCCAATCCGGGTGCTTCATACATTAAAATCATCGTCCTTCCTTCTTCCATCACACCATACTCAGCTGGGGTTCGAATAATTCATAGTGAATGGATTCCGGCGGTGTATTGAATTCAGAAATCAGCTTTTTCATTTCTTTAATGAACGACGGTGATCCGCACAGGTAAAAATCAGCATCTTTATCTGTCATCACTTCTTCTAACAGCTTTTTGTCAATCCGGCCTTCCCGAAAACGAATGTTTTCTGAACGGTCTTGTTCGGACGGCTCGCTGTAAATAAAGACGGTGTCAACGGATGATTGTTCCGCGGCTTCTTCAGCTTCATGCCGCAGCGCATGATACTCTCCGCTCCTTGCCGCATGGATAAAGAGAACGTTTCGCTGCGGCTGGGTTTTGGCAACCGTCTTTAACATGCTGATCATCGGGGTAATTCCGACACCGGCACTGATGAGAACCAGATTCTTTTTGGAATCAGGGTCTAATACGAAATCCCCGGCCGGAGCGCTGATCTCAATTGAATCCTTTTCGTGTAATTGGTCATGCAGATATGAAGAAACAATTCCGTCTTTTTTCACGGAAATCCGGTAATAATCCTTACCGGATACATCCGACAAACTGTACTGGCGGATATGCGTATAACCCGTGTCCGGAATGTATACTTTTACACTGATATACTGTCCCGCTTTGAATTCGGGGAGAACTTGTCCGTCTTCCGGTTTTAAATAAAACGACGTTATCTCTTTGCTTTCTTTTACCTTTTTATCAATTGTAAACGCCTTATATTCTTTCCAGCCGCCTTTTTGCGTTTCCGCTTGTTCATACATGTCCTTCTCAATTCCGATAAAAGCGTCTGCAATGACGCCGTATGCTTTTTCCCATGCCTGAATGACCTCAGGAGCAGCCCCGTCTTTTAGCACATCCTTTATCGCGATTAACAAGTACTTTCCAACGATTGGATAATGCTCGGGCTTAACACCGATACTCCGGTGCTTATGGCTGATTTGTTTGACGACGGGGACTATGTTTTCCAGCCGGTCAATATTGGCTGCGGCCGCAATCACAGCATTCGACAAGGCCGTACGCTGTGTTTTTTTCTTTTGATTCGTCTGATTAAAGATATTCAGCAGCTCAGGGTGATGCTGAAAAAGCAGGTCATAAAATCGGCCTGTGATTTCTTCACCATGCTCTTCTAAGACCGGCACTGTGCTTTTAATGATTTCAATCGTTTTTTCATCGAGCATTCTGAAATCCCCCTAAAGATGTACGCATCTCGATTGACCTGAGAAAAGAATCGTTTTTGAATTCTTTTTTATAGATTTCCCCGTTCAAAAAGGGTTAGCCATTCCAATTTGAGACGGCTTCAGGAAAAACCAGAAAAACGAAATTGCAGCTGAAAAATTGTGGACTTGCCACGGTGTACTTGTCCGATGCAAAATCCTCCTTTTCAGCATTTAATAAAGTACGGGAGGTGAGATGAATGGGTAAAAAATCGAAAGTGTATTACTGTGACCCTAAGTATATTGTGACTGACAAGTATACTGACAAAGAAGTGGTTTACGTCCATCCCATCAAACACATTAACAGAGAACATATCCGTTATGTTCCCCGCCACGTTTATAAGGAAGAAACAATTCACGAAGTCATTGATCCGGGCGATCCGGGGAAATGCGGGTGTAAAAAGGATAAAAAAAGACGCAAAAAGTAATTGATTCGATTTCTTGCCTTATCTCAAGTTAAACACGTAAGTTTCAGCAGACCTCCGTACCTTTTGGCTCCTCTTTTTCAGAGGGGTCTTTTTTTCATGCCGTATCTTCAAGCAAATACGTTGTGAGGCGGCAATCCGCCTGATATTCTTGTCATATACAAATTCACAGGAGGCATGATGTATGAGCAAAAAAATCGCAGTTCTGATGACAGATCAATTTGAGGATATTGAATATACAAGCCCGGCGGAAGCATTTAAAGAAGCGGGCCACAGTGTGGTGACAATAGATTTAGAAGCAGGGAAAGAAGTGACGGGCAAGCACGGTGAGAAAGTAAAGATTGATCAAGCGATCTCAGACGCAGACGCCAAGGAATTCGATGCGTTATTGATTCCCGGAGGCTTTTCACCGGATCTTCTGCGCGGAGATGACCGCCCGGGTGAATTCACTAAAGCATTCGTGGAAGATCAGAAACCTGTTTTCGCAATCTGCCACGGCCCGCAGCTGCTGATTGATACCGACCTTCTTAAAGGAAAAGATATCACGGGATTCCGCAGCATCCGCAAAGACTTAATCAATGCCGGCGCACATTATAAAGATGAAGAAGTCGTCGTGAGCCATAACATCGTAACGAGCAGAACACCTGACGATTTGGAAGCCTTTAATCGTGAATCATTGAACCTGCTGAAATAAGAGAAAAAAGCACAGACCCGTTCAGTCTGTGCTTTTTTTATGGATTGATAAAGAAACACCAATAGTTAGACCTATTCTCTTCCCCATCCATAATAAGTAAAATTAAGAGTGGGTTTTTCGACACTCGACAGGAGGTTCGCTATGTGGATGATCATCTTGCTGCTTATCATTTTAATCGGTTTTACCGGTAATATCATCTCGCTTTTGAGAGCGCAAAGACACGCATCTCAAAGAATAATTGAGCTTTTAGAAAAGCAAAGCCGAAAATAATCTGTTAGCGCTGTGTTACCCATAATAGTAATAATAATTCCGGCAGATTTCCTGAAATATGATTTGATGCCCTTTCTCGTTCGGATGAAGACCTTCTGACATGCACATGCTGCGGAAAGCGGGATTATACGGGTCGATGAGATCTGTATCAAACAGGTCGGCATACGGTACAGAGAGGAGTGTGCAGGCTTCTTTTTGGGCTTTCACATAGTCAGCCAGCTTCAGGCCCAGTTTATTTTTATCAGTATCACGGCGGACGATTTTTCCTTTTGATATTTTTGCTTGTCTCGTTGGGGTCACCACAATGATGCTCGCGCCTTTATTTCCGCCCCGCAGCTGCTGGATCACTTGGCAGAAGCCTCCGTAAAATGTGGTGATATCCTTTTCATCTGTGCCGATGGGAATGTGGTTGCACCAATCATCATCTGTTCCCTGGACAATGATGACATCATGTCCCTTTGTTTTAAGCGCCTGCTGATAAATGTTACCGCTTCCGTTGTTGCTCATGTTAACGCCGCTGACAGACAGATTGGTTATTTCAGCGTTTGTCCGGTCTTTCAGAATGTCACCAAAGCCGTATTCCGCACGCAGCCCCCGGGCGACGCTGTCACCTAAGATCGCGATTTTTGAAGCCTTCCGCAGCCTGCTTATGCTGATGAAGTCAACGCTGATATGCCCGCTGTCCGTGATATGCAAAAGCTTGCTGCTTATGTTTGGCAAAGAGACTGTCTTTCCTTCAGAGTTATAAAAATCCTCATTCAGCTTCATTCGGCGTCATCCCTTCCTTTTTATCCTCCGGCATCTTTTTTGACATAAAAAACGGACACGAACAAACAGCGCCATGTTGTCAGTTCAGTGTCCGCGGATGATGATACCGGATCTTTTATGCAGTTCTCTTGCCATTATAGCAGATCCCCGTTACTTGTAATAGAGTCTGCAGTCAGCATTTAAAACAGCGTTTGCGGGTGCGTTTTTGATGAGACCGTCTGCTGCGGGAACGGTGTGTCCGGCGATGCGTCCGTCTTCTGCTGCGGGAGCGGTGTGTCCGGTGATGCGTCCGTCTTCTGCTGCGGGAGCGGTGTGTCCGGTGATGCGTCCGTCTTCTGCTGCGGGAACGGTGTGTCCGGTGATGCGTCCGTCTTCTGCTGCGAGAACGGTGTGTCCGTTTTCTGCTGCGGGAACGGCGCGAACATTTTTTAGAAACCGGTTCTTGGTATAAATACTCCCCTAAACCTTCTCTTTCCGCAACGGCAACTCCATGTTCAATTTCTTTAACAGAAATAGCGTTCAATTCTGTTCACCTCCCTTTTTCTTTACAACATAACGTATGAAATGTATCCCTCACGTGTATAAGCTTCTCTCTCATATGAGCGAGAAATGGACATTTATACAACAAAAAGACCCGTGGGAACGGGCCTTTTGCAGGCATTTTGCTGAGAACAAACGCAAACATAAGATCGATTTATTTCTTCCTCTCGCTCTCCGGCTCGGGGTGAATCATTACCTGTGCTTGTTTGAATTCATCCGTAATATCTCTTTCAATGCGGTCACACAGGTCGTGCACGTCTTTAATCGTCACGTGAGAGGGTACGATCAGGTGAAAATCAATATACTCCTGCGGGCCGGAGCGTCTTGTACGAAAATCGTGAATTTCAATAAATTCCTGTTGAAATGTTTCAATAATCTTTAAAATTGTTTTTTCTTCCTCTTCCGACAAACGGGTATCAATCAGCGGCGGGAATGCTTCTTTCATTAACTTAAACGCTTCATATATGATATACATCGCCAGCACCATACCTATAATGGGATCAAGTATGTACCACTCCGTTATGGTAACGACCAAAAGGCTTGCCGCTACGCCTAATGATGTGTACACGTCAGTCAGTAAATGCAGGGCATTTGATTTCATTGCCACGGAATTAACCTTTTCGGCTTCTCTTTTTACGAACTTCGAAACGATCAAATTAATGAGAGCCCCCGCAAGCATCACAACAATGCCCAATACGGGCAGATGAACCGGCGCCGGGTTGACCAGTTTTTGAACGCATTCATATATCATCCAAATCCCTGCCGCAAAAATCAGAATCGTCTCGATGGTCCCCGACAGATTCTCGACTTTTCCATGACCGTACGGATGCCCTGTATCAGCCGGCTTTTTTGAAATCCTGACGGAGATAAAGGCGATGAAGGCGGCGATCAAATCTAAAAAAGAATGAATGGCTTCAGAAAGTATCGCGACAGATCCGGTTATTATCCCCACCACTATTTTGAGCATGACGACCAGGGAATTGCTTATAACCGATAAAAAAGCGATTTTAGAGGTGTTTTCCACCGTAATCCTCCTCTTTTTGACTTCTTGTATTTATCGTATCAAACGGCATTCGTGTGGGTCTACGGCAACGTTTTTCACAAAAGCCATACATGTAACTCATCATAAACTAAGTTGGAAAGCGACAAAACAGGCGAACCTTTCTTTCAGCACTCAAGTCCCATTGACAAGATATAACCGCTTACATTATAGTAGTTTCATGAATAACCACTACGGAGGATGTTTATGGACGATGTTCTGAAAGAATTACAGAAGTTTGGATTTTCTCAATATGAATGTAAAGCATATATCGGCTTGTTGAAACACTCGCCTGTTACCGGATATGAAATCAGCAAAAGGTCAGGCGTCCCCCGCTCAATGATCTATGAAGTATTGGGGAAATTAGTTGATAAAGGCGCTGTCCATATTGTGCCGTCTGATCCGGTTACATATGCCCCGCTGGCCGGAAAGGAATTAATCGACCGGCTCCGGCACGATTTCGAGAGCTCATTCGGCTACCTTGAGGAAAAGTTATTGGCACTGGAAAGCGAGCAGGAGATGAATGTCATCCGCCGCATCAGCACGAATGATCATGTCATCAATGAGATGAAGGATATGATTGAAAAAGCCGAGGAAGAGTTGTGGCTGTCTGTCTGGGAACAGCAGATTCCCTTTATTCAAGAAGCCGCTAACAAACGCGCCGCCGAACAGTTGCCCGTCTTTTCGATTGTATTCGGCCCTCCGGAAGTGAAGCTCGGAAATACGACAAATCATAATATGTCTCCTGAAGTAGCGGAGAAGCGGATGGGCGGAAGATTAACGATAGCTGCCCGCGATAATAAAGAAGTCTTAATCGCCAATTTTTCTCCGCAGACGAATGCCTGGGCCATTAAATCAGAAGATCCCGCTCTCGTTCTCGTGGCCATGGAATATATGAGGCACGATCTGATGTTCGCGGAGCTTGTGAAAGAAGTAGGGGCTGAAAAAGTTGAGGGCCTGATGAAACAAAACCATTCGTTATTTCATGTCGTCACCGGAAATCGGTTCATATAAATGTGAACCGTATTTTCTTTGATTTTTTCATTAGTCGTTATCATTATAATCTCTATGAAAGGAGTATAAAAAATGATTAACACAGAAGTGCAAAAAACCGCCGTTTCCCGGGAAATGAACGATACGTTTTTACAGGGGGTGCGGGATTGTGTGCCTACGCTGCTGGGCTATATGAGCATCGGTTTTGCTTTCGGCATCGTTGGCGTTGCCTCTCATCTAAGCATTCTTGAAATTTGTTTGTTATCTTTGTGTGTCTATGCCGGCGCCGCCCAATTTATTATTTGCTCGCTCCTTGTTTCCGGGAGTCCTATTTCCGCCATTATTTTAACGACGTTTATCGTCAATCTGCGGCACCTTCTGCTGAGCCTGACCATCGCGCCGTATTTCACGAAATACTCTTTGCTGAAAAATATCGGCTTCGGGGCTTTGCTTACTGACGAATCTTTCGGGGTAGCGGTGAACAAAGCGGCTCAGAACGGCAGGTTATACGATAAGTGGATGAACGGTCTCAATATAACCGCTTACGTGTGCTGGGTTATTTCCTGCGTGATGGGCGGGCTTCTCGGACAATGGATATCTGATCCTTACGCGCTCGGCCTGGACTTTGCTTTGCCCGCTATGTTTGCGGCGCTGCTTGTGCTGCAATTGCAGTCGTCCGCTTCGGAAAAGCTGAAGCACAGCCTCTCCTTAATTCTCTATATGATCATTTTTATGGTCTTGTTATCGTATTTCGTCCCGTCACACATCGCGGTTATCGCCTCAACCGTGATTGTGGCAACGATCGGGGTGGTGACGGACAAATGAGCATCAGCACACAAATGATCTGGATTATACTCGGCTGCATGATTGTTACACTTGTGCCGCGCATTGTTCCGTTTATATTTGTCCGGAACATTCAGATGCCTGAGTTGGCTTTAAAATGGCTCTCCTTTATTCCGCTTTGTATTTTGACGGCTCTGGTAACGGAAAGCATGATTGTGAAAACAAACAGCGCTTTGACCTTTGATTGGAAAGCAATGATCGTTCTCATCCCGACATTGCTTTGCGCGATGCGGACAAAAAGCTTATCCATCACGGTCATCACAGGAGTCGTGCTGATGGCCGCCGTCAGGCTGATATGGTGACAATCAAAAGCCTCCATTCCGCAGAATGGAGGCTTTCCCTTTATGATGTCGGATTTTCTTCTTCCGTCTCTGATTCCTCGGCTTTGGCTTCGGCGTTTATGCTTTGCTGCTGTTCCCAATGATCCCGCTGCAATCTTTCTTTTGCGATGGTAAACATGAAATTCACGGCGCAGCACCCCTTCCCTGTTTTGCTTATACTATGTACTGTACTCATTTCCCCGTGCAGTATTCACAAAACATAAAAAAGCAGCCTGCCGCATTGAGCGGCCGGACTGCTTTTTATTTTCAGTACGTGATCAGGAAGTATTTTTTCTTTCCGCGGCGCAGTACGGTAAATTGATCTTCAATGCGGTCTTCCGCAGTCAGAAGATGCCCGATGTCCGTCTGGCGCTCGCCGTTAATGTAAACAGCTCCGTTTTGAATGTCTTCGCGGGCCTGCCGTTTTGAAGGCGACAATTTAGATTCCACAAGCACGTCTACTAAAGACAGTTCTTCAGAGCGGTCTTTTTCAAACGAAGGTACATCTTTAAATCCTACCTTGACGTCTTGAGCGGAAAGCTCTTTAATATTGCCGCTGAATAGCGCCTGGGAGATATGAACGGCCTGCTCAAGCGCTTCGCGGCCGTGTACAAGAACAGTCACCTCTTCGGCGAGACGTTTCTGCGCTTCTCTTTTCTCAGGAGCCGTCTCCGTTTTTTCAGCATAAGCTTCAATTTCCTCTTTTGACAAGAAAGTAAAGTATTTTAAGTATTTGACGACGTCGCGGTCATCTGTATTGATCCAGAACTGGTAGAATTCGTACGGCGATGTTTTTTCTTTATCAAGCCAAATGGCGCCGCCTTCCGTTTTGCCGAATTTCGTGCCGTCAGCTTTTGTGACGAGCGGAATGGTAAGACCGAAAGCTTTCGCCCCTTCTTCTTCTGATTTTCTGATCAGTTCAAGACCGGCCGTGATGTTGCCCCACTGGTCACTGCCTCCGATTTGGAGTTTGCAGTTCTTTTCTCTATACAGATTCAGAAAATCGTAGGATTGCAGGATCATGTAGCTGAATTCTGTGTAAGAAATTCCGGTTTCAATTCTTGAGCTTACAGTATCTTTCGCAAGCATGTAGTTAATTCCGAAGTTCTTTCCGACGTCACGGAGAAATTCAATAATGCTCAGCTTTCCGATCCAATCAAAGTTGTTCGCTATGACAGCGGGGTTTTCTCCGGCCTCGAAATCTAAAAATCGGGAAAGCTGATTTTTAATTTTTTGCGACCATTCGACAACGATATCCTGAGTATTTAACGTACGCTCCGCTTTTTTGCCGCTCGGATCGCCGATCAGTCCCGTCGCGCCGCCTACAAGCGCAATCGGATGGTGGCCTGCAAGCTGGAAACGGCGCAGTGTCAATATCGGCAGAAGGTGTCCGATGTGCAGGCTGTCAGCCGTCGGGTCAAACCCTGAGTATAAACGGATTTTTTCTTCGTTCAGCTGTTTATTCAGTCCTTCTTCATCCGTCATTTGCTGGATTAAGCCGCGGAATGATAAATCCTCTAATAAGTTAGTCATTTTGTCTGCTCCTTTGTTTATGAAAATAAAAAACGCCCCTTCGTTTAAAACGAAGGGACGATATAATCGCGGTACCACCCTACTAATAAAAGCATAAAAAAACTTTTATCACTCTTTTTGATAACGGACCGTGTCCGTTCTTTCACTACTGAAAGCCTTGGAATGGCTTTGTTCGCAAAAGCGGTTCATGAGTGTATTCGGCATATCTTATGTGCTGATTTTCACCGGCCATCAGCTCTCTTGAACAATCAGATACCCTACTTGTCTCAATCAAAACCTTTTCGTATGAAGCTTACTCATTTTTAACATAAATAAGATACGATGTCAACGCCGTCTTTAATCTTCCATTGTGGACAGGTCGCCTGCCGGCAGGTTCAGCTCCCACGCCTTCAGCACACGTCTCATGATTTTTCCGCTCCGTGTTTTCGGAAGTTTATCTTTGAATTCAATTTCCCGCGGTGCGGCATGCGCGGCAAGCCCCTGTTTTACAAAGAGGCGAATGTCCTCCTTCAGCTGATCGGATGGCTCATGCCCTTCTCTGAGCGCGATAAACGCTTTAATAATTTCTCCCCGGACAGGGTCCGGCTTTCCGATGACGCCGGCTTCGGCAATCGCCGGATGTTCAACAAGTTTGCTTTCGACTTCAAACGGGCCGACGCGCTCGCCGGATGTCATGATGACATCATCGACTCTGCCTTGGAACCAGAAATAACCGTCTTCATCCATATAAGCAGAATCTCCGGAAACATACCAGCCGCCCGGCATGAAATAAGAATCATATTTCTCTTTGTTATTCCAAATGGAATCCATCATCGACGGCCAGCCCTTTTTAATGGCGAGATTTCCCATTCGGTACGGCGGAAGCTCATTTCCCTGATTGTCAACGATCGCCGCTTCCACTCCCGGAATCGGTTTCCCCATTGAACCCGGCTTGATCTCCATGCAAGGATAATTGCAGATGAGCTGTCCGCCCGTTTCTGTCATCCACCACGTGTCGTGGATGCGCTTGCCGAATACTTTATGTCCCCACTTGATGACCTCGGGGTTCAAAGGTTCTCCGACACTCAGGACGTGACGAAGTGAAGTAAGATCAAATTTGGATGCCATTTCATCTCCGGCGCCCATAAGCATTCTGAAAGCCGTCGGAGCGCTGTACCAGACGCTGACACCGAGCTTCTCAATCGTGCCGTACCAGTTTTCCGGACTGAACCTGCCGCCTACGATCACATTCGCCGCTCCGTTCAGCCACGGCGCAAATATCGCGTACACCGTCCCGGTCACCCAGCCCGGGTCCGCAGTGCACCAGTAAATATCGTCTTCTTTAAGATCAAGCACCCACTTGCCGGTCTGGTATTGCTGAATCATGGCTTCATGAACGTGGAGCACACCTTTGGGCGTTCCGGTAGATCCTGATGTGTAGTGAAGCAGGTAGCCGTCTCTTCTGTCCATCCATTCAATATCAAGTCTCGTGCTTTCTCCCTCAGCCGCTTTATCATAATGGATGATTTTATCTCCCGCTTCTTTGCTGCCGCCGACAATGAAAATATGCTCGAGGTCGGGCAGGCTGTCCGCCGGAATCCGTTCGGCCAGTTCAGGTGTCGTCACGACAACCTTTGCCTGGCTGTTCAAGAGGCGGTCTTTGACGGCGCCTTCCATAAACGCTTCAAATAAAGGGCCGGCGATCGCACCGATTTTAATTGCGCCGAGCATGATAAAGTAAAGCTCCGGCGAACGCGGCATGAAAATAAAAACGCGGTCCCCTTTTTCCACGTTTCCATACCGTCTCAGTACATTTCCCGCCCGGTTCGATTCCTCCATCATTTCTTTAAATGTGTATTTTTCATCCCGGTTTGCGTCCTTGTAATACAGCGCTACTTTGTTTTTTCGAAATGATTCGGCATGACGGTCAATTGCTTCATACGCCGCATTCAGCTTCCCCGTCTGATGCCAGGAAAACTCCGCTTCGACCTCTTTCCAATCGAAGCTGCGGTACGTTTCCTCATAATTTCGCAGATGATAATTCCCCTTTTCCGCCGGCAACGCTTTCAAATTCATGCAACATCCCCCTTTGCTTATCTATAGACTAATTATAGTAGATGTTCACAGTTTTCTCAATTTTTAAAATATAAATTACAACACTATTGAAAACGCTTTATATTTTGTTATGCTTAAGAGAGATGTGTTTTTATTAAGAACCGACAGGCGGTGAATCAGTGAAACATCATAAAACGTACCATTCTTCATCAATTCAGACAGCAGCCGGCCCTCTTTTAGTAGAAGGGCCCGTTCCTCCAAAGGACCTAGCACAGTATGAGTTTCATGAAGGCCTGACAGCCTTTCGCCTTCCTCATGAACAGCACAAAGCGTTAATCGAGATCGCCGGGCTTCCTGAAGGTCGGATCATTATCGCCAGGGACGGACAGACGATTATCGGCTATGTGACGTATTTATATCCTGATCCGCTTGAACGGTGGTCTGACGGAAATATGGAAGACCTCCTTGAACTCGGGGCGATCGAGGTCGCTCCCGGCTACAGGGGCTGTTCTGTCGGAAAAACGCTGCTGACAGTCAGCATGATGGATGAACAGATGGAACGGTACATCATCATGACGACGGAATATTACTGGCATTGGGATTTAAAAGGAATGAAAAAAGATGTGTGGGAATACAGAAAGATCATGGAAAAGATGATGAATGCCGGGGGTCTTGTCTGGTTTGCAACGGATGAACCGGAAATCAGCTCTCATCCGGCCAATTGTCTGATGGCCCGCATCGGCAGGCACGTCAGTCAGGAGTCAATTGAACAGTTCGACAGGCTTCGTTTTTATCAGCGATTTATGTATTGACTGACATACAAAGGGGATAAAAAGATGATTGCAGAACAAATCATGAAACGGGACGTCATCACCGTCTCAAAACACGACTCCATTGAAACAGCCGTCCGTAAAATGAAGGTATATCATATCCGCCATCTCCCTGTCATCGACGACGAGCTGCACGTCACCGGTATTGTCACAGACAGAGACATTAAACAGGCCGGCCCCGGCAGCTTCGAACAAAAGGAACGCGGCGCGTTTCTGACAAACAAAGTGGAGACCATTATGAAGCGGAATGTCATCTGCGCCCATCCGCTTGACTTTGTGGAAGAAATATCCGCTTCCTTTTATGAGCACGGCATCGGCTGTCTGCCGATTACGGTAAATCATAAGCTGACGGGCATTTTAACGAAAACCGACGTGCTCCGGACTTTCGTCAGCCTGACAGGCGCGGCCCAGCCGGGATCACAGGTGGAAATCCTGGTGACGGATATGACAAAAAGTCTTGCTGATCTCAGCTGCATGTGCCGTGATCTTCAGCTGCAAATCCTGAGTGTGCTCGTCTATCCCCATGATTCCGCCGGGTCGAACATTCTCGTCTTCCGGGTGAAGACGATGAATCCGCTCCCTTTTATCCGTGCCGTTCAAGAAGCCGGATACAATGTCTTATGGCCGAAACATTTGAGGGATCAGCCATGAGAGACAGCGTTTTTGTTTACTCGCCTTCTTATCAGACGTATCAATTTCATCAGGAACATCCGTTCAATCAGCGCCGCGTGCTTTTAACATACGATCTGCTTCAGGCGGCGGATGCGTTTGACGAAGGAGATATCGTCACACCGCGCACGGCCGCTAAAGAAGAGTTGGCTCTCGTTCATACGGAGGATTATATACAGGCGGTGGAACTAGCGGGTGCGGGCCGGCTCCCTGCCGCGGAAGGAGAAAGCTACGGTCTCGGAACGGAAGACACTCCCGTTTTTGCCGGCATGCATGATGCCGCGTCACTTCTGGTGGGCGGCACCTTAACGGCGGCTGATTATGTCATGACGGGACAAGCTAGGCACGCCTGCAATTTAGGAGGCGGCCTTCACCACGGCTTCCGCGGCAGGGCCTCAGGCTTTTGTATCTATAATGACAGCGCCGTGGCCATCCAATACATCCAGAAGAACTACGGGGCAAAAGTGCTATACATTGATACAGACGCTCATCACGGCGACGGCGTTCAATTTACGTTTTACGACAGGTCTGATGTCTGCACTGTTTCTTTTCACGAGACCGGGCGTTATTTATTTCCCGGGACGGGGCAGGTACTGGAAAAAGGAAGCGGACAAGGCTACGGCTATTCTTTTAACATTCCGCTGGACGCTTTCACAGAGGACGATTCCTTTCTGCACGCTTACAAAACGGCCGCCTCAGAAATCGCGGCTTTTTTTAAGCCGGATGTCATACTTACCCAAAACGGTGCGGACGCCCATTATTACGACCCATTGACACACCTGTCCAATACAATCTCCATTTATCAGGAGATCCCGCGGCTCGCTCATTCATTAGCCCATCAATATTGCAGCGGCAGATGGATCGCGGTCGGCGGCGGCGGATACGATATTTGGAGAGTCGTCCCGAGAGCATGGAGCCGCATTTGGCTTGAGATGAAAGGGATTGATCCCGGGGAGCGCATACCGCAGAAATGGATTGATAAATGGCAGAAGCACTCCCCCTGCACGTTGCCCGCTTTTTGGAGTGATCCTGAACAATTATATCCTCCGATTCCCCGCAAAGAAGAAATTTCAGAAAAAAATGCCCAAACCGTGGAAAAAGCACTTTTTGCCATCCGGTCTGAGCAGCGGTATAAAACAAAATAAAAACGACCTTATGAGGAGGTCGTTTTTTTGATCACAATTTCTACACGGCGGTTTTCTTTCATATGTCCGGGACTTTTGTTGTCCTTCACAGGTTTCGTATCCGCATACCCGGCAGAGATAAACCGTTTGGCGGAAAAGTCTTCATTCGCGGTAAAATACCGGATCACACTCGCCGCTCTTGCAGACGACAGCTCCCAGTTCGACGGAAATTGATAGGTGGAAATCCGGCGGCTGTCCGTATGGCCTTCTACCTGTATGTCATTCGGAATTGTTTTTAAAAGCACCGCGATCTGATGCAGAACCGGCTCGGCGTTTTTCAGCACATCCGCTTTTCCTGTCTGAAACAGAACGGCCTCCTGCAGCACCAGAACCACTCCGCGCTCATCGCGCTTCGCCGTCAATTTCGAACTCAAATGATGCGCTTTTATGTATGTCTTCACGTTTTGTAACAGCAAATCCTGTTCTTTATTTTCGTTTGCTTTGTCTGATGACGCCGGTTCACCCCCGCTGCCGTTTGTATGAATCGATGAAACGGCAGATTGAAATTTTTCCGCGTCTATTTGCGACATCGAAAAAAGCAATATAAAGAACACGAGAATGAGCGTGATCAAGTCAGCGAACGTCACCATCCATCTTGGTGAACCGCCGGAATGTTCCGGTTTGTTTCTTCTTTCAAAACGCTCTTTTCTAAGCTTCATGGACAGCGCCCTTTTTCTTGTTCGCAGGCTGTCCTTTACGCCAGTCTTCTCTTGAGCTGAAGACGACAAGCTGACTTTCGAGGTTGCGGGGATTTTTGCCCGATTGGATGCCGACAACCCCTTCGATCATGACCTGTTTGATGAAAATTTCACTTTCCGTTTTTTCTTCAAGCTTTGCCGCGATTGGGATAAATACCAAGTTGGCAAGCAGCGCTCCGTACAGCGTCGTCAATAGCGCAACGGCCATGTTCGGTCCGAGGGTATGCGGGTCATTTAAGTTTTTGAGCATGAGAACGAGCCCGACGAGCGTCCCGATCATTCCCCAGGCGGGTGCGAAATCACCGGCTTTTTCAAAAACGCGTCTTCCTTTTCTGTGTCTTTCTTCCATCGCGGCGATCTCAGAATCCATCACCAGCCGGATCGTTTCCTCGTCCCAGCCGTCAATCGCAAGCAAAAGCCCTTTTTTTAAAAACGGATCCTTGATCTCACGCGCCTGGTCATCCAGAGACAGAAGCCCCTGCCTGCGCGCCTGCTCCGAAAGGCTGACAAATACTCTGACAAGCTCTTTCACATTGTCATCCTGACGGGAGAATACCTGTTTCAGAACAGAAGGGGTTTTCTTTAAATCCCTCGGCGGAAAACTGATAAAGATCGCCGCAGCAAGGCCGCCTGTGACGATTAAAAAAGAAGTCAAATCTAAAAATGAACTGATTCCCGCCAGTCCCGTCCCTGACAGAATACCGATTGCGACAATAATACAGCCTAACATAAAGCCAACGGGCGTCAGATAATCAAAACGTTTCATATCTTCTCCTTACTCAAGTAAAAAAGCAAGATTCCACCCCTCAGAGTGAAGCTTGCTTTTCCGTTTTTTTATGACTTGGTTGATTGTCTTAATTCGATGCGGTGAGGCAATTCGACGATATGCTCTTCAACCGGCTCTTTGTTCATCAGTTTTGTCAAAAGTCTCATCGCCACGGCGCCGATATCGTACGTAGGCTGCACGACTGTTGAAAGCTGAGGGCGGACCATCAGGCTCAATCTCGTATTGTCAAAACCGATAATATCAAGATCATCAGGTATCGAAAGACCTTGATCTTGGGCCGCATGGATAATGCCGAGGGCCATTTCATCCGTCGCAGAAAGAATCGCCGTCGGTTTCCGGTCAAGGCCCATCAAGCTTTGAAGCGCCTCCATACCGGAATCATAGGTGTAATCGCCTTCCGCTACGAATTGCTCGTTAAACGGAATCGCCGCTTCTTCAAGCGCCCGTTTGTACCCTTGCAGTTTTTTCGAACGGTTGATCGGCTCTTGCATCGGTCCGGAGACGAATGCAATATCGCGATGCCCTTTATCAATAAAAAGCTTAACGGCATCATAAATCGCCTGTTCATAATCAATGGCGACAGAAGGCGTCTCGCCCTGTTCTTCCACTGATGCCGCCAAGACGATCGGCACAGGAGAGCGCTTAAATTCTTCGACATGCTCGTCCGTAATGTTGCCGCCCATAAATACGATACCGTCCACTTGTTTGCCAAGCATCGTATTTAACAGATGCAGTTCTTTCTCAAGATTTTGGTCCGAGTTGCTTAAAATAATATTATATTTGTACATCGTCGCGATATCTTCAATTCCACGCGCAAGTTCAGAGTAGAAAATGCTTGAGATATCAGGGATGATGACGCCGACCGTTGTCGTTTTTTTGCTTGCAAGCCCTCTTGCCACCGCGTTCGGGCGGTAGCCGAGCCGGTCAATGGCTTCCAATACTTTTTTTCTGGTCGTCGGTTTTACATTCGGGTTGCCGTTCACGACGCGGGAAACAGTCGCCATACTGACATTTGCTTCTCTGGCCACATCGTATATCGTAATGTTGCTCACTGAAACCACTCCTTTTACTGGATACACTTATCCTTATCTATAGCATAAACACTTTATGTAAAGAAATGTCGTACGATTTCGCATTCTGTCGTTTATGATTGTAAGCGTAAGTCAGTAGTGTACATTATTTTTCATTATTCATCAAATTTAAATATCTCTCATGAAATTATACACGTTTTTCCCAGTGATGAAAACGTTCACTTTCATTTTATAATTAAATAAAATGAAGATACGAAAAAAAGCCGCGCGAGGCGGCCTTTAAAGAGCGGAACATTGTATTATGCTTTTACTTTCAGCATCGGCTTTAATTCGTTCAGCCATTTCTCGAATTCAGGGATATCCATCTGCTGCGCAGAGTCTGACAGGGCAACGGAAGGATCAGGGTGAACTTCGGCCATCACGCCGTCAGCGCCGATCGCAAGCGCCGCTTTTGCTGTCGGAAGCAGGAGATCGCGGCGGCCTGTTGAGTGTGTGACGTCAACAAACACCGGCAAGTGAGTTTCCTGTTTCAAAATCGGCACGGCAGAAATGTCGAGCGTGTTTCTCGTTGCCGTTTCGTACGTTCTGATTCCGCGTTCACAAAGAATGATTTGGTCGTTTCCTTGTGACATGATGTATTCAGCTGCATTGATAAATTCTGAAATTGTTGCGGCAAGACCGCGTTTTAACAATACCGGCTTTTTAACGGAGCCGGCGGCTTTCAGCAATTCAAAGTTTTGCATGTTCCGCGCGCCGATCTGAATGACGTCAATGTAATCAATCGCTTGCTCAATGTGGGCGGGCGTTACGATTTCACTGATCACCGCGAGGTCATATTCATCAGCGACGCGTTTGAGAATTTGCAGGCCTTCTACACCGAGACCTTGGAAATCATACGGACTTGTGCGGGGTTTAAACGCGCCCCCGCGCAGGATTTTAATGCCTTGTTTTTTCGCTGCGGCCGCGACTTCGGCAACCTGCTCATAGCTTTCTACGGCACAAGGTCCGACGATGAATCTCTGATCGCCGTCACCGATTTTTTCGCCTTTAATGTCAACGATCGTATCTTCTGCTTTTTTCTTCCGGGAGACGAGCAACGCTTTGCTGTGATCCTCTTCTTGAAGTTCAAGTCCGGCTTTGAAAATTTCTTTGAAAATATGCTGGATCGTTGAGTTTTCAAATGGGCCGTCATTGCTTTCAATAATGCGGTTAAGCATTGTACGCTCTCTGACAGGGTCAAATCGGTTGACACCCTGTGCTTCCTTTGCTTTACCGATTTCTTTTACAACGGCTCCGCGTTCATTGATTAATTTAAGGATTTCTAAGTTTAGTGCGTCTGCCTGCTGTCTTAGGCTCTCTAATTCCTTGTTGCTCATCTTTTTCATCCCTTCTATGCTATGTTTTATTTTAATGGTTAACATGCATCTTACTACAGTTATGCGAAAATAGGAATATGAAATAATAAATTTTTTCACATTCGACTTTATCACCAAAACGCTTTTAAGCTTTTATGCGTTGAAGCAGTATATATTGATATCCTACATGATCCGGCTGAAATGATCAATAGTTTTTTTCAAAAAAAAAACCGCCGGTATCAACCGGCGGCCAGCAATTATGAAAGGTGCTGCTCTATTGCGTTTTTTGTGATTTGTGAATGAGACGCGTGCCATTTCACTTCGCCGTTTGTAATAACGAATACTTGCGGGCTTTCATGTTTCACGCCGTATGTCTCGGCGATATAGTTTGAAAGCGGCCGGCTGTCCTGCACATGCAGGTAATAAGAAGGTACTTCTGAATGCTCCGATGCAAAGGCGTCAAACTCCTGAAACGCGGCTTGGCTGATCGGGCAGGTTGTGCTGTGTTTCAAAAACACGAGCGTGTTTTCTTTCTCAGCGGCATTTTTGAACTCTTCTTCAGATGATATCAGCTGTTTTGTCATGTCGGTTATCTCTCCTTATTGAAGGTCAGCGATTTGCCTGACCGGCTTTTTCCCCGGCGTCTTCCGCTTCGGCCTTGATGCTTTGGGCCGTGTCCTGCATTTCGCTTCTCGTCTCTTCGGCTTTCTCGGTTAGTGTGCTCTTAGAACGGTCTTTTAAATCCTTCACTTTATTCATAATCTGGCCTGACTGATCAGCTACCAGCTGGGTGATATTAGATGTTTTGTCCTTGGCGATGCTGACATATTGAGAGCCTTTTTCTTTCGCATCGGCCGTCATTCTGTCCGTCTTATCCTTTAACGCAGAAGCCTGACTGCCGAGATCGTCGCGCAGCTCCTTACCTGATTTAGGCGCCAGAAACAACGCCGTTGTCGCGCCGATAATTCCCCCGATCAGCGTTCCGATTAAAAAATCCTTACTATTGATTCCATCTTTGCTCATTATGATTCCTCCTTAGTGGATTTTTCTTATGATTAAAGCGATGTTTTTTTCTTTTGCTTCCACTTGTCCCATATTTCCATAGCGGCCTGGCTCCAGGTGACAACCTGACTGATCTTATCCTGATTCTCTCTTACAGAGGCCGTAACGGAACCTGCTGCCTGCTTTATGGATGTATTAAACTGCTGGACGGAAGTTCCCACTTCCTGAACAGCATGGACAACCGTATTTAATTTCTCTGATTTTTCCTGAATGTCTTCCGCGAGACGGTTTGTCTTATGTAACAGCTCGGTTGTCTCTGCGGTAATGCCTTTCATCTGCCCTTCAAGGCCGTCTAAAGTCGAGGCTACGTTTGTTAAAGTCATCTGCACGGACTTTAATGTTTTGGACAGATAGATGACGAGGATGAGAAATGCAACGGCAATGAGTGCGACGCTTAAGTAAAGAATGATGATCATCTAATACCTCCTTATAATGCAGGATATAGTGGTATATACCTAATTCTCAAAATGATAAACATATATGAAAGGTCTGTATGTATACTATTTCTCCGTTTATCGGTAAATCCCTTTTGCAGCACGCGCAAAAAAGCAGTGAGAGCCCCACTGCTTTTTTGTTACGCTATGACGTTTTCATAGGCTCTCATATATTTTTGAATGTCTCCGGCGCCCATGAAGATCAGCACTGCGCCTTCATGCGCTTTTAACACGGATGTGTCATTTTCTTCAATGAGTTCTGCGTTATCGATTTTTTCCTGAAGATCCGTGATCGTGAGCTTGCCGACGTTCTCGCGGGCAGAGCCGAAAATGTCGCACAGATACACGCGGTCGGCCGCGCTTAAGCTTTCTGCGAATTCATCCAGGAATGATTGCGTCCGTGTAAACGTATGCGGCTGAAATACCGCGATGATTTCACGTTCGGGATATTTTTGGCGCGCCGCCTCAATCGTGACTTTGATTTCAGTCGGATGGTGGGCGTAGTCGTCGATCAGTACCTGGCTGCCGATCACTTTTTCATTGAATCTGCGTTTGACGCCGCCGAATGATTCAAGTCCGAGCTTAATCATGTTCACGTCTATCTCTTCATAGTGGCAGAGCGCAATGACCGCTAAGGAATTGAGGACATTGTGATGGCCGTATGCCGGGATGTAGAACGTATCGTAAAACGTATTGCGGACAAAGACGTCAAATGTCGTGCCTTCCGTATTTTTTACGATGTTTCTCGCTTGAAAATCGTTTTCTTCTCCCGTGCCGTAATACACGACAGGCACATTGGCGTGAATTTTCGGCAGGTACTCGTCATCACCGCAGGCAATGATGCCTTTGTTGACTTGAAGCGCCATGTTTTGGAAAGCATCAAACACATCGTCAATGTTGGCGAAATAATCAGGGTGGTCAAAATCAATATTCGTCATGATCGCATAATCAGGCTGATAGCTTAAGAAATGACGGCGGTACTCGCAGGCTTCAAATACAAAGTATTCGCTGCTTTCATTTCCTTTGCCCGTTCCGTCCCCGATAAGAAACGAAGTCGGCTTCGCTTGCTGCATCACGTGTGCTAAGAGGCCCGTTGTGGACGTCTTTCCGTGTGCGCCCGTTACCGCGACACTTGTATATTTTTTCATGTATTCAGCTAAAAATTTATGATATCTGATAACAGGAATCCCCTCAGCAAGCGCCTTTGCGATTTCCGGATGAGAATCAGGGAATGCGTTTCCGGCGATTACCGTTAAGCCGGGTTTGATGTTATCGGCGCTGAACGGATAGATCGGGATATTTCTTTTTTCAAGGGCAGCCTGAGTAAAAATCTGCTTCTCGATATCCGATCCCTGCACCTGATATCCTGTATCATGCAAGATTTGAGCAAGCGGGCTCATACCTGTCCCTTTTATTCCAACAAAATGATAAACAGTCATAATCGTACCTCCAACAAACGTCTATCTGTTCCCCAGTATATGACGCTCATTTCATTTTGCGACCGCCGCGGGCAAAAAGCCCAAACAGCGGCGCTTCCATTTATTTTTACGTTATCGTCAGTATCTGTAACTTTCTTTTTGATTAAACCTGCCGCATGATATTTCAGCGCGTGACAGTGATGCAGTTTGATGGTCCATCCACTATCATACCATGTTTGTGAGAAAAATGAACGATATTCTTATTCTTGAGAAATGTCAGCGGCCGTAATCAGCACTTCGCGGGGTTTGCTGCCCTTCGCTTCTGAGATCATGCCTTCAGCCTCCATCATGTCAATCAGCCTCGCGGCGCGATTATAGCCGATTCTGAACCTTCTTTGAAGGCTTGAGGTGCTGGCGCTGTTTTGTTCCACGACGAATTGACACGCCTCAGGAAACAGCTCGTCCTCTTCCTTGAGGGCGGTTCCCTGCCTGATCAGTTCTTCCTGTTCAAACAAATAAGAAGGCGGCAGCTGCTTTCTGACATGGGAGACGACGCGGTCAATCTCTCTGTCGGACACAAAGTTGCCCTGCAGGCGCACCGGTTTTCCGGTGCCGTTTTCCCAGTAGAGCATGTCGCCTTTTCCGAGAAGCTTTTCCGCTCCCGCCATGTCGATAATCGTTCTGGAATCTACCTGGCTTGAGACGGAGAATGCAATCCTCGTCGGTATGTTCGCTTTGATCATTCCGGTAATGACATCGACAGACGGACGCTGTGTCGCGACAAGCAGATGAATGCCGCAGGCTCTCGCTTTCTGCGCGATTCTGGCAATGCTTTCTTCCACATCGTTCGGCGCCACCATCATTAAATCAGCAAGCTCATCAATGACCACAACAAGGTAAGGGAGCTTTTCGCCTGTCTTATGATCGGCCGTTAATTCATTAAAGCGGCCGATATCTCTCACACCCGAATGGGCAAACAGTTCATACCGCCGTTCCATCTCTTCCACAACCCATTTTAACGCGGCGGTCGCGGCTTTGGCGTCCGTGATGACGGGGCTGACCAAATGCGGAATTTGGTTATAAGGCGCAAGCTCGACCATTTTCGGATCAATCAGAAGCATTTTGACATCACTCGGATCCGCCTTATAAAGCAGACTGACCAAAATGGTATTGATGCAGACGCTTTTTCCCGATCCTGTCGCACCCGCTATCAACCCGTGCGGCATCTTTTTCAAATCAATGACGACCGGGTTTCCGGAAATATCGACACCGAGCGCGGCTGTAAGCGGAGACGGATTCGTCCTGAAAGCGGCGCTTCTGATCATCTGCCTTAAATCGACGACTTTGCTTACGCGGTTCGGAACTTCAATGCCGATCGTGTTTTTACCGGGAATCGGCGCCTCAATCCGAATATCCTTGGCAGATAGGCTCAGTTTAATATCATCTGCTAAGTTTGTAATTTTGTTTACTTTCACTCCGGGCTCAGGATGCACTTCAAAACGTGTGACGGACGGGCCTTGTGTGACATGAACGACTTGGGCGCGCACATTAAAGTTTTTCAGCGTAACGTTTAAAAGCTCGCGCTGTTCTTCAATCCACGATTGGTCGTCATGTCTTTGCGCCGGCGGTACGTCCAGAAGCGACAGATTCGGAAAGACATAGCTCGCTCCGCCCTCTGGCGTCTTCGTCTGCTTGTGTTTATCGCTTTTAAGCATCATGACGTTAAACGGAACATTGCGCTCTTTCGGCAGCTCCGCTTTTCTCACAGTCTGAGGCTGTCCGTGATGCTCCGTTTTTTCCTCGGCGAGCCGGGATTGGGCATCAGCCGTCTCAATGCTTACAGGCTCAGGCGCGGGGTCTGAATGCCGGTCTGCTTCATTGTACTCAGGCTGAAAGTCTGCTTCCTGTTTCGCGTCGGTTTCAGCTGATTCGGGCTTGTCTTCAGACTGCGGCTGAACTTCCTCATCGTATCCGGGTTCTGTGTATGTATACACCGGTTCTTCTGCGGTTTCAAAAGGAGGTGCTTTTTCCGGCTCAGGCTCCTGATATTCCCCCTGCAGCGCCGCTTGTTCCTCTGTGTTTTCAGCCGTTCGGGATGCTTCATACTCAGGCTCTTTAATAGGCTGCGGTCGGGTTTGTTCATGCTCCTGTTCTTCTGTAAAGCCGGCAGACTCCGCGCTTTCGGTGTCCTCCAGCTCTTCAGCCTGCTGCGGTTCTGGTGCTGCAAACACTTGCTCTTTTGCATTCTCACCCTCGGTGTGAAGCTCCTCTTTTTTAGCAGCCTGGATTTCTTCCGTTTCTTGTTTCGCAAACGGTTCTGGCCGGTCATTCGTCTGTTTTGTTATGCCGGATGTTGTGAAGACGGGCTCTTTTTCCGTTTCCTGACCGGCTTTTGGCGAAACAAATTGCTCCTCTGACAGCAATGTTACGTTCTCTTCACGCCGCTTTTCGGAAATAGGCGCTTTTTTTATGCTGTGCTGAGATTGAAAGCCGTAAACCGGTGAAGGAATGGATGACGGTTTAAAGGGCTTTTTCACCGTATCAGGCTCTTTATGTGTATGCTGTTTCCGCTCGGTTTGCTCCTGCCCGGCGGCATAACCCCGGGACGGCTGGCGGCGTTCGTGCCTTTCCCGCTGTCTTTGGTTTTGCTCCGTTCGCTTATAGCCGTCCGGAACGACGGGGAAGCGGAAATTCCCTTTCGGATATTCGTAATATATTTTAGGATCTTCCATGCGCGTTAATTTGCCTTCTGGCTGATCCGGTATCTGCTGTTTCGGGATTTGGGCATGCGTGTTCGGTTCACGTTCATGCTCTTCTTCTTTTTCACCTAAAAATAAGTCAAAAAATTTATTCAGCCAACTCATGTTTAATCACTCTCTAACTCCCTTTTTAGTAGTCTGGGACGATATTTAGTATACCATTGCCGGGCGGCTCAGAAAAGATTAAGCTTCTAACTGAAGAAAGCCGTTAAGCAGGCCTGCTTAACGGCTTTCTCTCACATCATTCGATTCTGTGCGCTTATTTATGGGAGTTAGAATTGAAATGCTTCGCCGGCCTCGCGGCTGTCTTCAAGAACAAGAATCCCTTTTTCCGCCGGCGCATCCGGCAAAGCGAGTTCTTTCGCGGAGCAGATCATGCCGCTTGACGGAACGCCTCTTAATTCAGCGTCTTTAATCACAAGTCCGCTCGGCATTACCGCGCCGACTTTAGCGACGACGACTTTTTGCCCTTTGTCCACGTTCGGCGCGCCGCAAACGATTTGAAGGGTTTCCTCTCCCACATTCACTTGGCAGATATTCAGTTTATCCGCATTCGGATGTTTTTCTTTCGATTCAACGTGACCGACAACAAATTTCGGAGAAAGGTCAACCGTCAGCGTTTCTGAAACGCCGTTTCTGTTCAGTATTTCATTCACATCCTGAACGAATGTCTCAGACAAAGCGACGGGGCCGTTGTCCTCAATCTGTAAGTAAGAAGACACGTTAAAAATGTTAAAGCCCGTCGTTTCTTTTGTTTCTTTGTTAAAGATTCTGACGACATCGCCTTCTCTTTCATAGCCGATTTCTTCGCGTGCCGCATCTTTAAGAGAGATCAGAAGCGTATCTCCCACACCTTCTTTATTGTAAAAAGCGTTCATAAGAAAAATCCTTTCTAATCCTTTTTCGGCCGGCTTTTCGCCATGATAAACACAGGTTCCAGTCTGCCTTCATTATACAGAAATGAAAGGGCCGTAATCGGCACCGTGCCGCTTGCAAAGAAGCTCATGGACATTTGCCCTAAAATATCATAACCCGATTCATTTCGAATGTCAGCAAGTATTAATACATCCTGATGCGGAACGGAAATCGCTAATTCGCCTTCAGCGGCCTGCTTGTATTCATGAAGAATCGAATCATTGAGAATCCGGCTGGCGTCATAGCCGTCATTCGCCCTGAAAAAATAAAAATAATTGTCCGCAACCGTATCCTGTTTCACAACCGAAGGAAGAGAGCGGAGATTGAATGACGCCGTCTCCCTGATCCGTTCTTTTGTCCAGTTTTCTTTCTCGAGCATACGGCTGTCAATTAAGCGGTACGTCTTGCCGAGGTCAAGCGCGTAGTAGATTCTCGTTTCGGCCGTATGGTCATCATACACGAGCGGAATGCCGTCGCTCGTTTGATCGGGAAATGACGTGGAGCGGATGACCGGATAGATTCCGGCTTCCTTTCCGGACATCTCCTGTCCGCTGCCTTCCATCGCCTCCATCGCTTCTGACACATAGTAGACGATTTCGTCGATCGCTTCTTCTTTTTTCGTCTCCCATTTCGCAATGATCGGCGGGAGCTCCAATGTGATGCCTTTTTTGGTCGTTTGATCCTCAACACGGAGGGTGTCTTTTTCTCTATCAAAAAAGAAGGATCGGTTCTCGTGCTGCAGGCGCTGTTTTAATAAATCCGCCAGCTTCCTTGACGTCATTTTCAAAGCCCGTGGCCTCCTTTATGCTTTAGCAAGGGAATCGGTTAAAAATTGCTCAATTTCTTCTTTCGTTTTACGGTCTTTGCTGACGAAGCGGTTCACTTCTTTTCCTCCGTTAAACACAACAAAGCTCGGAATGCCGTAAATTTCCCATTCCGCGCATGTATCAATAAATTGATCGCGGTCTACGTAGTAATAAGTGAATTCAGGAAAGTCCGCTTCCAGCTCAGGAAGAAACGGCTCCACAAAGCGGCAGTCGGGGCACCAATCCGCTGAAAACATAAATACCGCCCAATCGTCTTGTACCGCTTTTTGCAATTCTTCCGTGCTTTCAATCTTTTTCATTGTCATTCCTCCATCTGGATTATGAGTTTTTTATATGCTGATGTTTGTCCAATTGGATCATACCAGACTGTTTACGGCAAGACCAACTATATGCAATATCATTATCATATTTCATTTGCATTATCAAGCAAGTTTCGTTTACCATTTTGCTTGTAGCCGTACGAAATTCTGAATATGTACATAAGGAGGGGCAAAAGGTGCAGTTTGTCGTGTATTTAGCCGGTAAAATCCACAGTGATTGGCGGGATGAAATCAAACAAAAAGCAAAAGCGCTGAACCTGCCGATTACGTTTGTCGGTCCGATGGAAAACCATGAACGCTCAGACAATATCGGAGAAGAGATTATGGGCGTGCAGCCCGATTCTGTTTTAAAAGACGCCAGAGCTTCTGATATCAACAATTTCCGTACAGAGGTGCTGATGGAAAAAGCCGATTTTGTGATCGCCCTGTTTGGCGAGAAATATAAACAGTGGAATACCGCGATGGATGCTTCTTATGCCGTCGCAAAAGGAAAGCCGCTCATTCTCATCCGCCCGAAAGAACTTCATCATCCGCTGAAAGAGCTTTCCGGAAAAGCGAATATCACGGTCGAAACCGTCAATCAAGCGATGAAAGCACTCTCTTATTTATTTGAAACAGAATAAGCAGGCCGCCTTTATGCGGTCCTGCTTACCTATTTACAATAGAATGGTATCAAATCTTACTATTCAGACTCTTTTCTCAAAACCCAAAAGAATTTGTCCGCAATCAATGATTCCCACACCCACTTCATTCATAAATGATTTTATTCAACCTCAAACTATTTTCTTTATATGTAAGGAAGGAGAGCGAAATCTGCGCAATAACGGATACATATGCTGCTCGTTGAAATTGATTAAAACCAAAAAGTGGGATACTGCCGATTATTTCGCAAGTTATTAATAATAACTGCTGCCGCAACAATAATTACAGATCCCACAAAAACCGGAAAAGCTAAATAGCTCCAAGCATACGCCCCTTGAATAACTACAATAGGGTCCGCTCCAGCAGGTGGATGAGTAGTCTTTGTAACCGCCATAAAAAATATAGCTAGCCCCACTCCTAAAGCCAATGTCCAGGGATGAGAACCAAGAAGATTATATATAACAAGTCCAGTCAATGTCGAGATGAAGTGTCCGCCAATAATATTTCTAGGTTGTGATAAAGGGGCATTCCACGCTCCGAAAGCCAGTACACAACTTGCCCCAAAAGGCGCCATCAGCCACAGAGATCCAGTTTTATAGGTTATCAATGACAAGATTAAAATTGTTATAAAACCACCTAATAAGCCTGTTGAAGCATCTTTAACATTTACTTTTAAAGGACTTTTTCCTCCTCCTTTCATTTTTTTGAAATAATATCCTTTTTTACTTTGTGGATTTTCTGCTGTTTGCTCAATCTTCAATATAACCCCTCCTTTTCACTAAGTTTAAATCAACTTAACTAACCTGTAAATAACATTTTTAGAGGTTATAATTTAAAGGTTACAATCCATCCCTCTTCATGGATCATTCTTCTCTTCAAAAGTGATCCTTTAAACGTTCATTTGGTTTTAGCTGCGAATGAGTTGTTTTATGAAATCATATTTTTGTTTTTCTTATGAATTGTTTTCAAAAAAGACAAACAGCCTTACTCAAAAAAATATGAGATAAGGCTGTTCATTAATTTTTATTTATATATGATGATTCGACATTAAAATAAAGTGCAAGATTTATTCCGACCACAATGTAATAGAGGAAATTCGTTTTATGTTTTCTTAAGGTGACGGGAAACCTTTTCTCTGTTGCCGCATATCTTCATTGAACACCATTTTCTTCTTCCGGTGTTATCAAGGAATAATAAGACACATTCTTCATTAGCACATCGCTTCATTAACTTGATCTTTTTTGTATATATAAGCGATAAACCTTCATAAGCGATGAGCGATATAATTGCATCATCAATTTTCCCAATCGGAATACGGGCAAGTTTAGCATCGAGAATCTTATATGAAAATGGAGCCGATTCAATCTTTTTTTCTAAAAAAGTGATAAAAGATTCTCCAGGTTCTTCACCATCTGCAATTTTCTCGAAATTTTCTCTTAGTATTGATCGAAACTTTAGTATTTTCTCAACCATCACAGCGGTCAATTCATCTTGTGCATTTTTTAAAGTTAATTGACTGAAAAAAGGGGTTCCTTTCCCCATTAACCTTAACCATTCCAAAAGATCCTCTTTTGACTTTATTAAATTATGACGTTTACCGTAACTCACCACCTCAGTATTAATCAGATCAAGAGGAAGATAGTTAGAGACAAGAGGAAATTTTATGTTTGTCTTTTTTGTCATAAACATACCTCCTTGCAGAACAAATAAAAATTGAAAATGTCACTCGACTTTGTGAAATCGCTACTCATCTCAATGCTTGAATTGGAACAATTTTGATAATAATATTGAGAAGCAATATGTGTTACCTGGCATCATGTAAAAACAGCAGTCAATAAGTATTCAAAAGGACTTATTGACTGCTTATTTTTTTACACATTTTCTCTAATCGTTTCGACCGTCTGTTTGTCACTCGCCATGACCAGCTTAATGAGCATTTCTTTCGCCGCGGCATAATCATCGACATGGATGATAGCGGCATTTGTATGAATGTATCTTGAACAAATGCCGATGACGGCAGACGGAACCCCGCTGTTTGAGATGTGGACCCGTCCGGCATCCGTTCCCCCGCCTGAAGCGAAATATTGATAAGGGATATTGTGCGTTTCCGCCATATCAAGGACGAACTCTCTCATCCCGCGGTGCATGACCGTCGTTCTGTCGAGAATGCGGAGCAGCACCCCCTCGCCGAGACGGCCGAACAGCTCCTTATCGCCGGTCATATCATTTGCCGGGCTGGCATCAAGCGCGAAGAAGAGATCAGGCTGAATCATATTGGCCGCTGTCTGCGCCCCTCTCAGGCCGACCTCCTCCTGAACGGTGGCCCCGGCGTACAGATTGTTCGGCAGGTCTTTTCCTTGCAGCTCTTTTAATAATTCAATGCTTAACCCGCAGCCGTAGCGATTATCCCACGCTTTGGACAATATTTTCTTCTCGTTGGCCATCGGGGTGAACGGGCAGACCGGCACGACCTGCTGTCCCGGTCTGATCCCCATTCTGACCGCGTCCTCTCTGTCATCGGCACCGATATCAATCATCATATTTTTGATCTCCATCGGCTTTACGCGCTGGGCATCTGTTAAAATGTGGGGCGGGATGCTTGAGATGACGCCGATAATCGGTCCGTTATCCGTCTGCACCTCGACGCGCTGGGCAAGCAGCACCTGACTCCACCAGCCGCCGAGCGTCTGAAATCTCAGCATGCCGTTATCCGTAATCTGCGTTACCATAAACCCGACTTCGTCCATATGGCCGGCTACCATAACGGTCGGCGCATCTTCAGCGCCGCGCCTTACTCCGAAAACACTTCCGAGTCTGTCCTGCACGATGTCATCCGCATATTTCGCAAGCTCCCGTTTCATAAAGGAGCGGACCTGATGTTCATTTCCCGGTGCGCCGGGAAGCTGCGTCAGCGTCCGGAAAAGCGTTTTCGTTTCCTCATTCATATTTTCCCCTCATTTCTATGTAATGCTTTTATTTTATTAGAAAAACAACCGTTTTCCAAGCGCTCAGATTGAATGGGCTGGAAAACCGCCGCTTTACTTAACACCGTCTGGCATCTTCTGTATAATAAAAACTACGACATAATTGGAGGTGCTTCATATTGAAATTACGTCATTTTCTCTTAGGTGCAGGAGTCGGATTATGCGCTGCCATCGCAGTGAAAAAGTATGCGATGAAACCTTATATCTCTTCAGAAAAAGCGCTCCGTATCGTGAAAGCGGCTTTTAAACAGCGCGGGCCGATAGACGGATCATGGATTTACACAGAGCCCGAGCCCTACCAGGTAAACGGAGAAACCATCCAGGTATACAAAACCGGCGTGACACGTTCGGCATTCGGCGAACTGGAGCAATATGAAGTTATGGTCAATGCAAAAACAGGCCAGATTGTCGATGTCATTGATTCTGTCGCCTCATAATTAGGACAAGCAAAAAATAAAGCCCAAAACCATCAGCGTTTTGGGCTTTATTCGGTTACATCGGCCGAATTCGTTTATATACGGGGTGCCACATCGCGTCCTGCACCGCTTGTATCAGATCCTCGGGTTCCGTTTCCGCTACACCGTCCTGAATGGCTGCTTTCGCTACGGCTACCGCCACGGTTGCCGATACCGTCCTGAGATCCTCCACTTTCGGAAGCATCGGTGCACCGGGCTTGCCGACGTCCACCATACCGGCGATGGCATTCGCGCAGGCAACGAACATATTGTCCGTAATGAGCCTTGCTTTCGTCACAATCGTTCCGAGCCCGAGTCCCGGGAATACGAGCGCGTTATTCGCCTGTCCGATATGGTAGGTAACGCCGTTATACGCAACAGGCGGGAATGGACTTCCCGTAGTGACAAGCGCGCGGCCTTCCGTCCATTTAATTAAATCTTCAGGTTTTGCTTCTGATAATGTCGTCGGGTTTGACATCGGCAAAATAGCGGGCCGTTTGACATGCGAGGCCATTTCTTTGACGATTTCTTCCGTAAATGCGCCTGATACGGTGGATGTGCCGATCAGAATCGTCGGCTTGGCCTGACGCACCGTCTCCGCCAGATCAATTGATCCGCCTTCACCGCTGCGGCCGTACTCTTTCACTTCATCAGCAGGGCGAGCGTACGGAACCTGAAAATCACGCAAGTCCTTCATATCATCCGTTAACAATCCGTTTCTGTCGATACACCAAAAATGGCTGTAGGATTCTTCTTCGCTTAATCCGTCATGCACCATGGCTTCGCGCAGCTGCTCAGCAATTCCGATACCGGCCGTTCCCGCGCCGAAGACGACGACTTTATGCTCTTTTAAAGGCACTTTTGACGCTTTCGCACACGCTAAAACAGCTGCAAGCGATACCGCGCCCGTTCCTTGAATGTCATCGTTAAACGTACAGACTTTATCTTTATACCGTTTTAATATGCCGCGGGCGTTAGCCGTACCGAAATCCTCCCAATGAAGCAGCGCATTCGGGAATGTTTCCCGGGCAAGCGAGACATACTCATCAATAAAGCGGTCATATTTCTCGCCGCGTACTCTTGAATGCTGGTTTCCGACGTAAAGCGGGTCATTTAAGAGGCTTTCCTGATTTGTCCCCGCGTCCAATACGACCGCAAGCACTCGTGACGGATCAATTCCGGCCGCCGCCGTATACACCGCGAGTTTTCCGACAGAAATGGCGATGCCGCCGACGCCCCAGTCACCGATTCCCAGAATGCCCTCCGCATCTGTGGCAACGATTAAGTCAATGTTTTCATTTTTTCCGAACTGCTGAAATGCGGCGCGCATTCCCTCAGGATCATCTATTGACAAATACAGACCGCGGGGTTTTCTGTACTCATGGCTGTAACGCTGGATCGCAGTGCCAACGGTCGGCGTATATACGATCGGCAGCATTTCGCCTAAATGATCATTTAACAGCCTGTAAAATAACGTTTCATTCCGGTCATGGAGAGCGGTCAAGTAGACATTTTTGCTCAGCTCATCAGGCTGCGAACTGAATTGTTCGTAGGCCCGCCTCGCCTGCTCTTCGATTGTCAATACTTTCGGCGGCAGAAATCCCTCGAGCCCGAGTTCCTTTCTTTCCTCCTGTGTAAAGGCCACCCCTTTATTTAAAAAAGGCGTAGAAAGCACTTCTAATCCGCGCAGAGTTGTTTTGATTTCTCCATCTTTCGTCACTTGAAATTGATTCACCTGTCTCTTCCTTTCAAAGCAATTTGTCTTAGGTTTGCTTTTATTCCCGAAATTCATACAGGCAAATCATCGATCCGCTTATTTTTTCTCCCGTTTGACAGATGCAGCCACTTCGCCGTCTTCTCCCCATTTTACCGCTCTGTAAATCGCGTCGTGATAGAAAATCAGCCAGGCGTCTTTTTCTGCCGCGAACGTCTGCCATTTCTGCTTTTGCGGAATGGAAGTCATCGGATAATCATCATAGGCCAGCACCCATAACGGATTTTTATGCGCGTTCGTCGGCATCAGGTCGGCAAAATGCACAGCCGTTTCCCCTCCGTCTTCTAAGACGATGACGCTGTGGCCGTCGCTGTGGCCGCCGGTGTGATGCATCGTAATGCCTTCTGTCAGCTGATACTCGTTCTCAAAGGTTTCGACCTGATCTTGTACCGCTTCCCAATTTTCTCTCCAATATGTATTTTTCGATCTGATATTAGGATTTCTCATTTCGCGCCACTCTGTCGCAGAAGTGATAATGCGGGCATTCGGGAAAACAGAGACAAGCTCCTCTCCGCTGTACTCCGTCAGGCCGCATGCATGGTCAAAATGAAGATGGGTCATCGCGGCAATATGAATGTCCTCACAGGAAAGCCCGAGTTCACGAAGAGATTGTTTCAGATTGGATTCCTGTGTTACCCCGTAATTCCTTTTTTGTTTATCAGAGAATTTCCCTCGGCCGATACCCGCGTCAACCAATATATTCAGGCCGTTTGTTCTGATCAGAATCGGGTCTGTTCTTAATTCAATCTGGTTTTTGTCATTTACGGGGTATTTTCTCGACCATAAAGGCTTCGGGACAACGCCGAACATCGCTCCGCCGTCCATATGCGTTACACCGCCGTCCAGCCATGTTAATGAAATACTCCCAATATTCAATGTCTCCATCTTGATCCCTCCTGATGTAATGGTAGCAAATGGCGGCATAAAAAAACAGACTCCCGCATCAGAGTCTGTCTTTTGTTCTCCATTCAACTTCGGCCCGGTAAATCGGCTGGCCGAGCGCGGAGAATTTTTCTTCGTATTCTGTCATAATATTGCCCTTCGGATCGCTGTTGTGCAGATCAAGACTGACTTCCGTCAGAAGCAGGCCGTATTCGGAAAAGCTTTTCAGAGAGTATTCGAATAAACCGCGGTTATCGGTTTTGAAATGAATCTCACCTGTTTCGCCCATCACTTCTTCGTATTTTTTCAAGAACGCTTTAAAGGTTAAACGGCGCTTTTCGTGACGGTTTTTCGGCCACGGGTCAGAAAAGTTTAAATATACGCGCTTGATTTCTCCCCGTTCAAATACGTCATTCAGTGTTTCCGCGTCTATATTTAACAAACGGACATTGTGAGCCCCGCTGTCCTTTACTTTTTGGACGGCAGTGACGATGACGCTTTTAAACAGCTCAATTCCGATATAGTTGATATCCGGATTCTGCTTGGCCATTCCAGAAATGAACTGCCCTTTTCCCGTACCGACTTCAATATGGATCGGGTTGTCATTGCCAAAGACCGTGTTCCACCGCCCTTTATACTGGGCCGGATCACTGATGGCGATGTCAGCGTTTTCTGCCAGAAAATCATTCGCCCAAGGTTTATGGCGCATTCTCATATGATTGACACCTCTATCTATAATTTCGAGTAACAACATACCATGAAACATAAAGAGCCGCAAGCGCCTTTTAAAGGCGCCGGCTGCATAAAAAAGAGGCTCCCCCGGTCCGGAACACTCATGTGATGCATAAAACCGCACCGCTTTGCACAATGTATGACACAGAAAGGATGTGTATATGAATCATGGGCTTAACAAGCGAACATCAGGTCCGGTTATTAAAGGACATACTGGCCGACCATCAATTGGATTGCTGCGGCACGGTTGCCGAGTATGAACAGCTGGAGCGCGTCATCAAATCACTGATGGCCAACACCGGGCTTGATTCAAATATAAAAAACGTGCTCGAGGATGTCTACCGCTACAGCCAGTCCGGCATCACGGCCGATTCCATCGACACGCATATTCAGGAGCACCAAAACCATTTGTCCCAATGGGTGGAGCAGATGGATTCGTACTCCTGACTACTTGACAATCCGCTTCATCAGGGCATGAAGCTCTTCCATGGCATCATGATACGCTTTGTCGTTTCCTTTTGATTTGTGCCAGGCGATGAAGGTGATGGTCTCCGATAACATGTACCACGCCATCCGCAGCCGAAGCCCTTCCGTGAGCTTCATGCCGTACATCCCAAGCCAGCTGTCCCACGCTGGCTCTTCGACGTAATGATACAATAAAGGGCCGAGATCCATGGCCGGATCGGCTATCATGGCGCCGTCCCAATCTATTAAATACAGCTGGTTGTCTTCAGACAGAAGCCAGTTATTATGATTCACATCACAATGGCAAACGACTTTTTCACCGAATTGCACCTGATCCACATGAGCTTCCAAATAAGCAAGGCCTTCCTGAATAAGCGGCGAAAATTGCCGCACGGCAAAGACGGCCTGCTTCAGCTGCGACAAAAGGGCGCCCGGATCAAGCGGTTCTTTTCCCAATCTTTTCAGCATGTCGAGCAAAGCTTTTGATGTGTGGATTTTGCGGAGCAGCTCAGCCACCGGGCGTCCGCTCATATCCTTTGCCTTCAGCTCCCTGCCCGCCATCCAATGCTGAGCCGTAATGACGTCCCCGTTTTCCATCCGTTTCGTCCAAACCAGCTTCGGAACAATGCCTTCGGCGGATAACACGGCTAAAAAGGGCGAGCTATTACGTTTTAAAAAAAGCTGTTGGCCGTTATGTTTCGCATAATATGCATCTCCTGTAGCTCCTCCGGCGGGGAAGATCTCCCAATCGCTACCTAGTAATTGTCCCAACCAGTTCATATCAATGTTCAACCCATCATTTCTTAAAATATTTTAGAATAGGCCTCCAGCCTTTCTCTATTGGCGGAGCGGCCTGTCATAAACAATTTCATGAGAATAAAAAAGACAGCTATTGAGAGTCTCATATGCTAATCAATAGCCGTCCTATAAATTTTAGCGCTACAGCACAAACTTCGTCAAGCAAAACTAGCAAGAACACCTGTGAATTCTGAAGATTTATGCCGCGAACCGCTCTTTGCCGTGAAACATGTGACGGGTTTCATTTGTTTATTATGTTTTTATTTTCAACGGCGTACCGCCCGGCATAAGCCGAAACGGCGTCGTTCCGATCAGCTCGCCGTCAGCGTGAAACGGAATTTTCCCATCTGTTTCAAAAACGAATTCCTTCCCCTTTATCATCGTCACTCCGTCCATTTTGATATGCCGGCCGAAGCTCATCGCCCATAAAAAACGATACAGCGAGAAAAAGGACAGGTTTTCTGCGATGACAATATCAAAATGGTTTTGACGGGGATTTGCTGAAGGCGCCGCTTTCATGCCGCCTCCGTAATAAGGGTGATTAGCCGCAATGACAAACCAGACATTGCGGAATTCACGCCTCTGGCCGTCTGCCGTGCAAACAAATCTGAACGGCTGAAACCCCGAGGCCGTATGTAAATGCGCGAGCGGGTAAATCACAAAACCGAGACGCAAAAACCGAAGAACGCGCGATAACGGAAAATTCGCGGCTGCCTTCAAAACTGAGGCATCGAAGCCGACAGACAGGTGGTTAATAAAATAAAGTGATTGCGCTTTGTCATGAAAAAAGTTGATGTTTCCCGCAAAAAATTTCCGTGTGAGCGGGCGGTGCAGACTTTTGATTTCTTGGAGAAGCGCCGACTTCTTAATACCGAGCCCTTTCGAAAAGTCATTGTACGAACCGGCAGGCACAAAGGTCAGCTCAATCTGATCCGTTCCTTTCAGTCCGTTAATGACTTCATGCATCGTCCCGTCACCGCCGATGACGAACAGCCGCTTAAGCTTATGATCCTGCATCATTGAAATCTGTCTCGCCAGCACCTCCGCATGTCCGGGATGCCCGGTCAAAAAAGAGCGGTGGCTGACCCCGCGCCTGGTCAGCTCTTTTTGAACTGATTTCCAGACACGCCGGCCCCGCCCGCCTCCTGAGACCGGATTAATAATAAAAAACCATTGACTCATCGTTTGTTTTCACCTGCTTCATAGATGAAGAGACAGCCGGCAAACGTCCGTTTTAATCAAGCCATTCCTGTCTCCGGCTTGAATCGCTCAAGCCGTAAGACAAAAGAGCCTTCGCCGCCTTCAGCTGGTGGTGCTTGATCGGCGCCGTATTTTTCTGCTGCTTTTCCAGCCACTCTGCGGCAGTCCGTTTATCAGCTATTTCCAGCCCGTACGGCGGCTCCGGGTAATCAATATAAGACGTTCTGCTGAGCAAAAGCTTCCGCACGGGAATGTCGGCCTGCTTTTCTTTTACGATTTGCGAAACGACCGAGCCTGTCCGGTGCAGGCTGAGAGACGGATTCAATACTTGGCGCGTGCTGCCGGAGCCCCTTTCTTCCCAAAAACGGTGTTTTGATCCGATATATACGCTGTCCTCTTCCGCTTCCATAAAAGCGGCGCAGAAAATCTCCAGCGGCGAGATAATGATGATGCTCAGTTCGACGGACGCCTGCTGAATTTGCAGAACCGGATGATACATCACAAAATAGGAATCGGGCAGCTTTTGAGCCAGCATTTTTAACATCCTGTCCCTTTTGACCGCCTGCGAAAGCTCAGACTTTTGAGAAAGCGTGGAGCTCGCCCATTTTAATTGAAAGTCATACAGCTGATCTTTGAAAAAAGGCGCGAGCTCAGATTTTTGAGACGGAAGATTCCCGAACAGCGCCTCTTCTCCCTCCGGCTCATCAAACCATTGGTGCCTCTTTTCATTTATATCGGCCGTATTTTCTTCTTTTCTCTTTTTTAAAGAAAATTTTTTCCTGGCCGGCGCTTGATCGGTTTCCCCGCCTGCAGCCGTTTCCGTTTCTTTTTCTTCCGTCATCCGGTCAAACGCTTCAAGAAGCGCCTCCCAGCGTTCTTTCTTCAGCCGGATAAACTGGTTCATATAATGATATGGATCAAGTTCATATCTGGATATGCAGTCGTGAATTTTGATGATCTGTGCCATGTGATTTCTCCACTCCGAATATTTGTTTATGTCAATTGAAACTGTGCGATTTCTTCGTATTTAGGCGACCGGTCAAGATGGGTCTGAAACAGGGAAAACCGGCTGACGGCACTTTGCACCCTGCCGCTTTCAAACGGCACATCGTCAGGAAACGGCCGGTCTCCCGCCCACTTCCGCGCCATCGTCATATGAGGGTGATACGGCCGTTTTTCCACTTGAAAACCGGCTTTCAAAACAGCCTGTTTTGTTTTTTCCCGCAAATCAAAGAGCAGTTCATTCCGTTCGGGCTCAAGGTGAAGCACTCTCGGCTGTCTGCGGTCGCCGAAAATATCCAGATGCTGAAACTGTACGGTGAACGGCTGCGCTGCCGACGCAGCATCTGCGAGCAGAGACGATAATTTCGCAAGCCGTTCTTCATCCGCGGCTCCGAGAAAAATGAGTGTAATATGATAGTCATGCGGGTGCACCCATTTTTTGAATGATAACGCCGGCTCCTTTTTGGCTGCTTCCCAAATCGGTTCAGCAATGTCAGCCGGAATCGGAATGCCGATAAAATAATGCGGCAATGAAGCTTTCATACGAGGATCTCCCCCTCTTTGGTTATGGTGTTATTATAAAACGGATAAGCGGAGAGGAGAACCCTGTCCGCTCATTATGATAGGATATTATGTACCGAACGTTTTATACAGAAAGGAATGAGCCGGCCTTGAAAATCGCAAACAGCACGGCGGAGCTGATCGGCGGCACACCGATCGTAAAGCTCAATCGCCTTCAGCCAGAACATGCAGCACAGGTCTATTTAAAATTAGAATCGTTTAACCCGAGCGGCAGTGTCAAAGACAGAGCGGCTTTCAATATGATCATTGAAGCGGAAAACAGCGGGCATTTAAAACCCGGCTCTGTCATCATCGAACCGACAAGCGGCAACACAGGCATCGGCCTGGCGATGAACGCGGCGGCGCGCGGCTACAAGGCAATCCTCGTCATGCCTGACACGATGACGAAAGAACGCATCAACCTCCTGAAAGCGTACGGCGCGGAGGTTGTGTTAACACCGGGGGCGGAAAGAATGCCCGGCAGCATCAAAAAAGCGAAAGAACTCGCCGAACAGATTCCGGGAAGTTTTATCCCGATGCAATTCGATAACGGCGCAAATCCAGATGCCCACCGAAAAACGACAGCCATTGAAATCTATCAGGCCGTTCAGCAGCTCAACAGACCGCTCGGTGCTTTTGTGGCAACGGCGGGAACGGGCGGAACCATTACCGGAACCGGAGAAACGCTGAAAGAGCTTTTCCCGGATATGATTGTTCATGTCGCCGAGCCTGCGGGATCTCCCGTCCTGTCTGGCGGAAAACCCGGCGCTCATAAGCTTGTCGGGACAAGCCCCGGATTTATTCCCGGCATATTGAATCAGGACGTTTACGATGAAATCATGAAAATATCTGATGAAGATGCGTATACGACAACACGGCGTCTGGCCCGGGAAGAAGGCATACTCGTCGGCCCGTCTTCAGGCGCCGCCTGCTTTGCCGCCATTGAAACCGCCAAACGCCTCCCTTCCGAACAGATCGTCATCTGTATGACGGCCGATACGGGAGAACGTTATTTATCAACGGATTTATGGTCATTTGAATGATAAAAAGGGATGCCGCATTCGGCGTCCCTTTTTATTATCACTTGGCAAGCTCATAAATGGCTTCGGCATATAAAGCCGTTGACCTGAGAAGGTCATCGATTTCAATGTACTCATCCTTTTGATGCGCGCTGTCAGGCCGGCCGGGGAACAGCGGCCCGAACGCGACGCCCGCCGAAAGGGATCTCGCATACGTTCCTCCGCCGATTGAAATCAGATCCGCTTTCTTTCCCGTCTGTCCTTCGTAAACCTTTTGAAGCGTCTTTACGAGCGGATGATCGGCAGAAACGTGGTGCGGTTTGCTGTCTTTAAATTCTTCAAGCCGGAATTCTTCAGCAGACGTAAAAGCATCACGGATGGCTTTGCTGTCTGAAGTGACGGGATAACGGATGTTGATGCCGAGTTCTCCTTCCTCACCCTTTCTGTATGTAAAGGTGCCGACATTCAATGTCAGCTCTCCGCTGATGTCATCCCTGCAATCAATTTTCAGCTTTTTGCCTCGTGTATCATTTGAAAAATAGTCACTGACGGTTTTGACAAAGCGCTTTCCGGCTCCATCCAGCTCTGTTCCGTTAAGGCATTCAGCAAGCTTTAAGCCGGCATTGACACCATTATCCGGTTCCATCGCGTGGCATGATTTTCCGTACACCCGAAGCGTCAGTTTTCCATTTTCCGAAACTGCTTCACCTTGTGTTTTTGACTGCTCAAGCCATTTGCTGAAATATGCGTGCACGGCATCAAGACCGTTCCCTTCAATAACCGCTTCAGCCGCATCCGGCACCATGTTCAAGCGCAGTCCTGAACGGAATGACAGAAGCACGTTTTTTGCGTCTTTGTCAGAAGCGCTTTTTGCAATGCGCAGTGACGCATCTATAATTCCTTTTTCCGCGTTAATGATCGGAAAATCTGCGTCAGGAGCAAAGCCGATGTCAGGCATTTTTTCGTGTTTGAAGTAGTGATCCACGCATCTCCAATCACTTTCTTCATCCGTTCCGATGATGATTCTCACGCGTTTGGATAAAGGAAGCTGCATGTCTTTGACGATTTTCAGCGCATAAAACGCCGCCATTGTCGGCCCTTTATCATCAATGGCGCCTCTGGCATATATCCGGCCGGCCCTGATATCGGCTGAAAACGGATCGCTCGTCCAGCCGTCTCCGGGCGGAACGACATCGACGTGGCACAAAACACCGACGATTTCGTCACCCGTTCCCCATTCAATATGGCCCGCATAGCCGTCAAGATTCTTTACGGTGAAGCCTTCTTTTTTACCGAATTCCAGCAGTGACGTCAGGCTGGCATTGACGCCTTCTCCAAACGGCCGGCCGGGACCGGCTGTTGATTCGTCCATTACGCTGTTGATCTGCAAAAACTTCTGCGTGTCACGGATCAGATCTTCTTTGTTTCTGATGACTTCAACTTCCCAGTTCATCACAAATCCCCTTTCTTGATAAAGACTTGCAAAATGTCGATAAAACGAATAATATAGATGATGTTTTGAAAAAATGTTCGTCATTGGAGGTACTTATGTTTCATCTCGACAAGCATCAAACGACAATAAAAAGAGAAATTACCGCGGGATTGACCACCTTTTTCACAATGGTGTATATCATTGTCGTCAATCCGGTGATCCTTTCCAATGCGGGAATTCCGTTTGACCAGGTGTTCACCGCGACGATTATCGCTTCCATTGTCGGAACTTTATGGATGGCTCTCGCTGCGAATTTTCCGATCGCCATTGCCCCCGGCATGGGCTTAAACGCGTATCTCGCCTTTCACGTTGTCGGCACAGGCAGCGGCATTACGTATCAGACGGCTTTCAGCGCCGTTTTTATCGCGGGAGTCATCTTTATTATTTTATCGTTAACGCCTTTAAGAAAACAACTTATAGAAGCGATTCCGGACAATTTAAAATACGGAATTACGACCGGCATCGGCTTATTTATCGCTTTTATCGGCTTACGCCAATCCGGAATCATCACGGCTGATAAATCTAATCTGGTCGCACTCGGCGATCTTCATTCGCCCGCCGTCATTTTAACGCTAATCGGACTTATCATCAGTATTGTACTGATGGTGCTGAATGTAAACGGGGCTCTGTTCATCGGAATGGCGCTGACCGCTATCATTGCCTTTTTGACCGGGCAGATCCATTTCGCGAAAGGATTCATGTCCTTCCCGCACCTGCCGGAGGGGCTTTTGATCACAAATCCGTTCGGTGCCCTCGGGGATGTCGTGCATCACGGTCTGTACGCCGTTGTGTTTTCTTTTCTTCTCGTTACGATTTTTGACACGACCGGCACCATGATCGGTGTCGCCGAACAAGCGGGATTGATCAAAAACAATCAGCTGCCGAATGCCAGAAGAGCGCTTTTGGCTGATTCGACCGCTACGACGGTGGGAAGCATCTTCGGCACCAGCCCGACGACCGCGTTCGTGGAATCTTCAGCAGGTGTGGCGGCCGGCGGAAGAACGGGGCTGACGGCGCTGACGATTGCCGTTATGTTTGCCGTTTCCATGTTTTTCAGCCCGCTTGTCAGCGTCTTATCGGAAGTGTCCGCGATTACGTCACCGGCTCTGATTATTGTCGGCAGCCTGATGATGGGTGCGGTATCGAATATCCGCTGGAATGAGCTTGATGAAGCGTTCCCGGCCTTTCTCGTCATTTTGGCGATGCCTTTAACGTCCAGTATTTCAACCGGAATCGCACTCGGCTTCATTTCATATCCGCTTGTTAAAGCAGCTAAGAAAAAATGGCGCGAAATCCATCCTCTAGTCATCATCTTCGCCGTGCTGTTTTTTATTCAGCTTTTTATTTTGAACGGACATTAAGAAAAATCCCTTTCCTTTTTCGGAAAGGGATTTTCACATATAAAGAACGGAAAGAATCGCGGCAATGAGACACCAGGCGGAACAGATGATTTGAATGACGGTTAATGCGCTGTTTCGCGCCCGGAAATAATCATCACTGTCTCTCTTGATACCGCTTAAAACCGGTTTATCCGTGATCCGGTCAAATAAAAGCGACGCGGCATAGCGGCTGACGATCGCAAATAAAATAAGGACTGCCGGCTTCACTAAGAGCGGAAGAACGAGAATAAGAGCCGTAAAAGCCGCGGTTAAAAGGTAAAGCTGCCGGAGATACCCGCCGTTTCGGATCAGCACTTTAAAGAACAATTCTTTCCACGCCGTATACGCCGACCGTTTTGTAAAGATGTGCTTTGAGCCGGGATATAAAAACGGCTTGCTCCGCCCTTTATTTTTACCATTCGGGAGCTGCACATCATGGCTGAGCATCAAAACAGAGGCCGCAAATGAAAGCTTCCGCCTGTTCTCCTCAAGCACTTCTTCCTCAAAGGCTGATAATGTCTCCGTCCCTTTCCAAATCAAAAAAGCGGAACAGATGAACAATATACATCCCGCCGGCCAAAGCCAATACCATTCGGCGGCATAGACGATCATAAAAAACGCACCCGCCATCAGAACCATCACTTTCAGCCAGCCCGCCGCCTGATTCCCGAATGTCCGCCTGCTGTTTTTCCTGTGCCGGTGCACCGCTAATATCGCGGTATGGAAGCCGAACAGACAGCAAAACATACCTGAATATGCCGGTAAGGTACAGTCACCGTACTGACGCCATAAGGGAAATAATAATACGGCAAGCGCACCCCATTTGATAAGGGAAAGGAACATCGAATACAAAAGCGCGTACCGTTTCAGCTTTTGCATCAGATGTTTTGCATGCACCAAAAACACGTGATCCGCTTCCAGCAAAAAGGTATGAATAAAACCCGTGCACAACAGCAGGGCACTGAATACATACAGCCAGCCCCATCCTAATACTCCTGCCGCTCCATTAAGAAGCCCCCTGCCGTTCAGCCATTCAGCATATTGATAAACGGCAAATGCGGCAGCGGGAAGAACGATATACAGCGCGACCGTCCAATCAATGACCGTCTGGAACACCTTCCATTGATACCGCCAATAATGAAACAGCCTTTGAAAAAACAAAGCCCGCCCGGTCATCGCTGACTGCTCCGAACCGCTGAATAAAAGCAATCCAGCAGTGAACGGCTTCCCGTTTTTTCCTGAAGCTCCTCTAACGTGCCTTGAAGAAGCAGAGCGCCCTGATCCAGCAAATAAAACCGGTCGCAGATTTTTTCCGCCGTATCCAGAACATGAGTGCACATTAAAATCCCCGCGCCCCTTTCTTTCTCAGCAATCAGCATGTCGGTAAACAGCTTCGTTGAGATCGGATCAAGTCCGATAAAAGGCTCATCAATGATGTAAATATCCGGCTTCGCCAAAAATGCCTGTATGAGCATCAATTTTTGCTGCATCCCTTTTGAAAAGCCGGAAGGCAAATCATGTTTTACAGACGTCAGCGAAAACTCTTCAAGCAGCCGCCCTGCCCGCTCACGGCATTCTTCCCCTTCTATACCCCGCAATGACCCGGTCAGCTCGAGGTGCTCCCAAAGCGTCAGTTCATCGTAAAAACTCGGACGCTCCGGTATGTAAGCATAAGATGAATCCTTCCACTCAATACCGCCTTCTATATCCCGGGACAGCCCGAGAACCGCCTTTATCACTGTACTTTTCCCCGCGCCGTTCGCTCCGATTAAACCGGCAATTTCACCAGCGTTGACTGTCAGAGATACATCAGAAATCACCTTCGGCCTGTCAGCATAACCGGCGCAGACAATGTTTGCATTCAATAATTCTCCCAAACTTCTCACTCCCCCGTTTTCATACGGACATGTATAAAAAAAGTTTCAGTTTCCATAATAATAAAAGCGGACCGGACATAGTAATGCACCAAGGCGGCACCCATTTGGAAAAAATTATCTGCGCTTATTCCTAGATTCATGTCGTCCATATCGTGTATAATGGAGGCAGTTAAAAGAGAAAAAACAGAATGTCATCCTTTGTTGCTTATTCGTACGAAGTTTTAGAGTCGAAAGTTGTGGTATATCAAGTCCATCCGATCTTATGATAGGGAGTGGTTTTTTGAAACCTTCAACAAATCGTATGCTGACTCGGATTAAATCAGTTTACATGTTCATCCAGGAAAAAGGCCTTGTGACAACACAGGAACTGGTTGATGAATTCGGCATTACACCTAGAACCATTCAGCGAGACTTAAATGTGTTAGCATACAATGATCTTGTTCATAGTCCTAGCCGAGGCAAGTGGGAGACAACACGAAAAAAAGTGAAAATTACATCTTAAGCGAACAATTACATAAGGCCCTTTTCGGCCTGACATGCTGCAAGGCAAAGCAGCGTCTTTGCCTTGTTTTTTGTTCCTCTATATAAAAAGCCCAAAACAAATCTGTTTTGGGCTTTTCTGATATCGATTACACTTCAGCGCCTCTCAGCGTTTCGAGCTCCTCTTCAGTCAGCTCGCGGAATTCTCCCGGTTTAAGATCCGGGTCAAGAGAAACAGCCCCCATCGAAAGCCGCTTCAAATAAGCCACTTCATTTCCGACAGCCTTTGCCATCAGCTTCACCTGATGATATTTGCCTTCTGTAATGGTCAAGTGAATCACCGTTTCATCCGGACTTTCTGTAATGATTTCAACGGCTGCCGGCTTCGTCTTATAGCCTCCTTCAATGACGACGCCTCTTTCCAGATGAACGATGTCTTCCGGTGACAGAGGTGAAGTTAACCGGACCTCATATGTTTTAGGCACATGCTTTTTCGGAGAAAGCAGGCGATGAGCGAGCTGCCCGTCATTGGTCAGAAGCAAAAAGCCTTCCGTATCCTTATCAAGACGTCCCGCCGGAAACGGTTCAAATCGCTGTTCTTCAGGCGTCAGCAGATCAACTACCGTTTGCTGGCGGCTGTCTTCGGTAGCGGACAGCACTCCTTGCGGCTTATTCATCATGACATAAATAAATTCACGATAATCTGCCGGCTCTCCGTATACCGTGATGTCCTGTTTTTCCGGATCGACATGGGTTTTCACATCTTTCGCCGGCTCTCCGTCAATCATGACAGCCCCTGCCTTGACGATTTTTTTCACATCTTTTCTTGAGCCGAATCCGCTGTTGGCAAGCAGCTTATCAAGTCTCATCCTGATCCTCTCCTTTAAAAAGAAAAGCCCGCGATAAGCGGACTATTCATTATTTCTCAATGGGCGGAATGCCTGCCTCTTCTCAAAACGCGGGGCAGACGGTTTCCAAACATTTTCTGTAAAAATCCGATTCGGTATGCGGCAAACATGTACACCGCACCGCCGACAGCGGCGCAGACAAAGACGACAATCGCCGCATGCACCTGGCCGCTTTGGTATGTTACAAAGAAGCTGAGCAGCCATTGAGTCATCTTGACCGCGACTCCCATCACGATGGACAGGACTGCGATTAAAATGACCCGTTTTATAAGTACCGTATACGAATAGCCCGCATGGCGCTTAATCATGACAAAACCGTACAGAAGAGAAGCGATATAACCGAGCGCCGTTGCCAAGATGGCCCCGTCTCCCTGAAACAGCTTGATCAGCGGCACGTTCAGCACCACTTTTATAATGACGCCGATGAAAAGGCTCACGACAGCAAATTTCTGTTTATTAATCCCTTGCAGGATCGCGGCGTTTACGGTAAACAGAGAAAACAGAATCGCGACAGGCGCGTACCAGAACAATATATCCTGTCCGATATCCGGGCGAAGACTTTCAGAGCCGTAGAAGAACGTATAGGCCGGCCCCGATAACACGGACATCCCGACAACGGCGGGAATAACCAAAAACAGAATGATTTGCATCGTCTGGTTAATCTGCTGGTTCAAAAGCTTATAATTCCTGCTCGTAAACGATTCAGTAATCGTCGGAATCAGCGTCAGACCGAAAGCGGTCGCCAGAGAAACCGGGATCATGACAAGCTTCGGCACATAAAGGGTGACAATCGCAAGCATGTCCTGGCTGATATCCTTATGGCCCGCCGCAATCATCGCTTTATTAAACGTATTCGTATCGATATATGAATACAAAGGAATCGCGAGTCCGACAAATACGTAAGGAGCGGCATAACTGAAAAGCTCAATGAACATTTTTTTATAACTTAAGTTCGCAGACGGGACGAGATTCGGCTTCATCGCCAGGAGATCGCCCTTCCGCTTATTCCAGTAAATATAAAGGACGACAAGCCCTCCGAATGATCCGATCAGCGCCGCGAAAGTCGCGTATCCGACTGCGATGACAAGGCCGCCGTTGATCACTCTTAAAATCAAATACGTTGCGCCCAATAAAAAGATGATCCGGGCAAGCTGCTCCACAACCTGTGAAACGGCTGTCGGCCCCATCATCTGGTGACCTTGGAAAAAACCGCGCACAAGACTCATAATCGGCACGACCAAAAGTGCCAGACTGACCATCCGGATGACATAAACGACGTGGTCAATCGTAAGTCCGTTGTTACTCGTGCCGCCGAGAGATGTTTCCGCAAAAAACGGCGCCGAAATATAAAGAATTGAAAAAGCGATCATCCCGGTTACGAGCATAACCGACATTCCCGCTCTCAGCATCCGCCTGCTCGTCTCATAGTCTCCTTTGGAGTTATATTTCGAGACAAATTTTGAAACCGCGGCGGGAAATCCCATCGTGGCAATGTTTAAAAACAGTGTATATTGATTATATCCGTATTGAAACAAAGCTCCGCCCGTCGCTCCGACCATCGCTCCGAACGGGATCAGATAAATCATCCCTAAAATCCGCGATATATAGGTGCCGAGCGTCAGCACGAACGTGCCCCTTAACAATTTGCTTGACATGTTTCCTCATCACCATTTTCTACGAAGATTCAACTTTTCTATTTTAACACAACTGGGCAATTAGACGGTAATAATTACAGCGGGAAACTTTTTGGGAAAACCCTTTAAAAAACAAAATACGTTTAAGGATTCCCTTTCTTTCGCTATAATAGCAGAAAGCGGACATTTCCGCCTATTATACGTGAAAAAGAAAGTTGTTGATGAAATATGAAACATTATGACGTGATTGTGATCGGCGGCGGTCCGTCCGGTTTAATGGCTGCGATTGCGGCAGGCGAAGAAGGGGCGGACGTATTATTAATCGATAAAGGAAACAAGCTGGGACGGAAGCTGGCGATTTCCGGCGGCGGGCGCTGCAACGTGACCAACCGCCTCCCCGTTGAAGAAATCATCAAACACATCCCCGGCAACGGCCGCTTTTTATACAGCGCGTTTTCCGAATTTAATAATGAAGATATCATCGCCTTTTTTGAAAAACTCGGCATTCAGCTGAAAGAAGAAGACCACGGGCGCATGTTCCCGGTGACGGACAAAGCGCAAAGCGTTGTCGATGCGCTTTTGAACCGATTAAAACAACTGAATGTCACCATCCGCACAAATGAAAAAATCAAAGAAGTGCGGTACGAGAACGGCAGGACAGCAGGCATTACGACAAACAATGACGAACACATTAACGCAGACGCCGTCATTATCGCGGTCGGCGGAAAATCAGTCCCGCATACCGGCAGCACCGGAGACGGCTATGCATGGGCGGAAGCGGCCGGTCATACCGTGACCGAACTCTTTCCGACGGAAGTGCCGGTTACGTCGTCAGAACCGTTTATTAAACAAAAAACACTTCAGGGGCTGTCTCTTAGAAACGCGGCCGTCAGCGTCCTGAATAAAAAAGGAAAACCAATCGTCACACACGTGATGGACATGCTGTTTACCCATTTCGGCTTGTCAGGCCCCGCCATTCTCCGCTGCAGCCAGTTTGTCGTCAAAGAACTGAAAAAGCAGCCAGAGGTCAAACTCCGCATCGATCTGTTTCCCGGCATCAACGAGGAAGAGTTATTTCAAAAGATGCACAAGGAACTGAAAGACGCACCGAAAAAAGCGCTCAAAAACGCGCTGAAGCCGTGGATGCAGGAACGGTACCTGCTTTTTCTTCTGGAACGGAACGGTCTTGATCCGCAGACAAGCTTTACGGAACTGCCGAAGGATCAATTCAGGGCTTTTGTCAAAGACTGCAAACAATTTACGGTTGCCGCTGACGGAACGCTTTCTTTGGACAAAGCGTTTGTCACAGGCGGAGGTGTTTCCGTAAAAGAGATTGAGCCGAAACAAATGGCGTCTAAAAAAATGGAAGGCTTATATTTTTGCGGAGAAATACTCGACATTCACGGCTATACCGGGGGCTACAATATCACTTCAGCCTTTGTCACGGGTCGTCTCGCCGGTTTGAATGCAGGACGTTTCTCACGCTCGCTCTAAATGGTTTAAAGCGCATTTACCTGAGCGTCCCCGTTGATAATTGACCAAAAACATGATAGAGTTTTCTGCGTTTTGTTTCACCTGATTGAGGGAATAGGAAGAAAGGAATGATCTGCAATCGTACGACCACACTAAAACAAAATGGCGTATTGAAAAAAATAGTCAGAGGGTGAGAACGTTTGAAGAAGAACATCTCCAGTGTTTTTTGGATTGTGATTGTCATCACAGCAGCTGCGGTTTTATGGGGGGCCATTTCTCCTGACAGCCTGCAGCAAGTCACTGATACGGCACAAAAATTTATTACGGATTCTTTCGGCTGGTATTATCTGCTGGTCGTTTCTATATTTGTCGGTTTCTGTCTCTTTCTCATTGTGAGTCCGATCGGCACAATAAAACTCGGCAAACCCGGGGAAAAACCGGAATTCGGCTTATTATCATGGTTTGCCATGCTTTTCAGCGCGGGCATGGGAATCGGTTTGGTATTTTACGGGGCTGCGGAACCGATCAGCCATTACGCCATCAGCTCTCCCTCAGGTGAAACAGAAACGCCCCAAGCATTTCGTGATGCGCTCCGGTACACATTTTTCCACTGGGGGCTGCACGCTTGGGCCATCTATGCGGTCGTCGCTTTATGTATCGCATATTTTCAATTCAGAAAAGACGCGCCCGGTTTGATCAGCAGCACACTGACACCGCTTTTGGGCGATAAAGTAAACGGGCCGATCGGCAAAGCAATTGACTGTATCGCGGTGTTTGCGACCGTTGTCGGTGTGGCGACAAGCTTAGGGCTCGGAGCGACTCAGATCAACGGCGGTCTGCATTATTTATTCGGCATTCCGAAAACATTTTCCATTCAGCTGATCCTGATCGCTGTCGTGACCGTGTTATTTTTGATTTCTGCGTGGAGCGGAATCGGCAAAGGGATTAAATACTTAAGCAATACCAACATGGCGCTCGCGGGTATTTTAATGATCTTTATGCTCATTGCAGGCCCGACGGTGCTGATTATGAACTCATTTACCGATTCTATCGGCCAATACATCCAAAATATCGTGCAGATGAGCTTTCGCTTGTCTCCGAATGATCCCCAAAAACGCGAATGGATTAACAGCTGGACCATTTTCTATTGGGCCTGGTGGATATCCTGGTCGCCGTTTGTCGGCATTTTTATCGCCCGTGTATCAAGGGGCCGGACGATCCGGGAATTTTTAATCGGGGTGTTGGTGACACCTTGTATATTGGCTTTCTTATGGTTTGCGATCTTCGGTGTATCCGCGATGGATCTTCAGCAGATAGGCGTATTCAATGTCGCGGGAATGTCAACGGATACGATGCTGTTCGGCGCACTCAGCCACTATCCGCTGACAATGGTGACATCCGTATTAACGCTTGTTCTGATCGCTGTATTCTTTATTACATCAGCGGATTCAGCGACATTTGTGCTTGGAATGCAAACGTCTTACGGCTCATTAGACCCGTCAAACCGGGTGAAAATCATCTGGGGCATCATCCAGTCCGCCGTGGCAGCGGTATTATTATATTCCGGCGGTCTGGCCGCACTGCAAAACACGGCCATTCTCGCCGCGGTTCCGTTTTCAGTCGTGATCCTTCTGATGATCGTGTCTCTGTACAAGTCATTAGCGAGCGAGAGAAAAGGAATCAAACAAGCGGAGAAATACCAAAAACCGAGAAGCCCCCGCGTCAAAAAAGCATAATGCACAAAGAAGCCCGGCATTTCGTCCGGGCTTTTTTATTTTCGGTATAAAATGAGAGCGGAAAAACAATAAAGCTGCTCACCTTCAGGATCACAGGCCGCCGCTACCGTATATTTAATATCAACGAGCTGTTCATCAGAAATCCCCTTTAAAAATGTATTGACTTCAGTCTGCAGATCCTTTTCATGCTCCTCATCAAAAACAGCTATCTTCAGCACATCACCCTCTCCTTTCTCTATCAATTTATTCCGGTTCAATTGAAATATGATAGAGAAAAACAGATTTTCTTTTTTACTGATTTTTACTAAAAGCAACCAAAAATAGTTGTTGAAAACGCTTACTAACGTATGATAATATCATTTTAACAATAACCAGGTCATTTCTATTTAGTAAATATTTAGTAAAAAGGAGATGCGAAATGGTCCGTCTCAAAGATATTGCCTTACAGGCATCTGTATCCAGCGCGACAGTATCGAGAATTTTGAATAAGGATGACTCTTTGGCCGTGACTGATGAAACAAGAGAAAAAGTTCTGAGGATCGCCGATGAGCTGGGCTATCAGCCGTCGGCAAAAAAACGGAAGAACCGCAGCCGCAGCGATTCAGCGCCCCTGATCGGCGTTGTCAGCTGTCTGTCACCGGAAGAAGAACGGCAGGATCCTTATTTTTCGGCGATCCGAAAAGGCATTGAGGAAGAATGCTTTCGGCAAAAAGTTTTTATCACATCTTCTATCCATCTCGGTTCTTTTCAAGAGCATATGTTTCACGAACTGGACGGCGTGATCGTCATCGGCAGCCTGCAAGACGAGGCGCTTACGAATATCAGCGCCGCTTTCAGGCACGCGGTATTTGTTAACGGCACCCCCGATCCCGCCCGCTACGATTCCGTCAGCGTGGATTTTTATGCCGCAGCGCAGAAGGCGATAGAACATCTTCTGTCGCTCGGTTATCAACGGCTCGGTTATATCGGCGGCCGGGAGCGGGAGCATACCGTCATAGACGGCGTAAACAGCAATAAAACGATTGAGGATAAGCGTCTGACCGCTTTCTTACAAATGGCCGGCGCCGAGCCGGAGCATGTACTGATCAGCGAATACAGCATGCACGAAGGGTTCCGGCTGATGAATGAAGCCATCAAAGGCGGAAGTCTCCCTGATGCCTTTTTTATCGCAAGTGATTCGATGGCTGTCGGCGCTTTAAAAGCCTTGCAGGAAGCCGGCCTTCAAGTCCCGCGCGATACGGCGGTTGTCAGCTTCAACGGAATTGATGAGGCAGAATACGCCAGCACGCCGTTATCAACGGTAAAAGTATACACGGAAGAGATGGGCCGGACGGGTGTCAAATTGCTTCTCGACCGTTTAAACGGCAGAACCGTCCCGCTGGCCGTGACGCTCCCCACTTCATTGATTGTCAGACAAAGCTGCGGCTCACAAGAAAGGAGGTGACGTGTCCCGCAGCGTTTATATCATATTTAAAGGAGGAAAAGATGAAACGCTTACTGGCTTTGTTTCTTTCTTTTACTTGCATGATCCTTCCCGGCTGCTCGGCAGAACAGAGCGGCGCCGGAGAAAAGCAGAAAACATTGACAGTCTATTCCACAATATCCTCAGACAGCGAACGCGCCGTATTCAGAAAGTTGGCTGATTCATTCCAAAAAGAACATCCGGACATTCAAGTAAACGTTCATTTCCCAGGCAATGACTACGAAAATATGATGAGGGTCAGAATGGCGGCCGGTGACATGCCCGATCTTTTCGACACACACGGCTGGGCCAAAATCCGCTACGGAGAATATACCGCTGACCTCAGCGGCATGTCTTGGACGAAGCGGCTCGATCCGAATTTAAACAGCATGCTCAAAGACGCCAAAGGCAGAATATACGCCTTCCCTCTGAATCAGGCAAAGGACGGACTGGCCTACAACCGCACGTTATTGGAAAAATACGAAATCAAACCGCCGGAAACAATGGATGATTTTATGAAGGCACTGAGACAGATTAAAGAAAAAAGCGGCGGAACAATCACCCCCTTTTGGTTTGCCGGCTATGAGAAAAGCTCATTTGCCCAATATTACGATCAATTCGCCGCACCGCTTCTCATCACAGATCCCGCACACCGTTACAAAAAACAGCTGTTAAACGGAACCTTCCGCTGGACACACTTCACCTATTTATCTGACAAACTGAAAGAGATGCAAAAGGAAAACCTGCTCAATATAGATGCCGTGACGGCAAAACGATCCCAGCTCATTGAACTGATGGCGCAAAACAAAATCGCCTTTACGCTGCAGGGCGGCACCCTCGGCCAAGACGTCGCTCAAATCAATCCGAAGGTAAAAGTCGGCATCATACCGACCCCGGCCGTCCACAAGGGAGACGCGCCGGTTTGGATCGGAGGCGAACGTTACACGCTGGCGGCATTCAAGGATTCCCCGCGGCTTGAAGAAGCGAAACAGTTTATCGCATTTATGGCCCGACCCGAGCATGCAAAATCAATTGCCGAAGCGACCTCGCTTCCGGCCGGATTAGTGAATGTACAAACGGACATTTTCTACGCAAATGACTATAAGCGCTATCAGCATATTAAGGTGCAGCCTTATTTTGACCGCCTTTATTTGCCGAACGGAATGTGGGATGTGATGGGAACAGCCGGGCAGGAGCTGATGGCCGATATCTTAACCCCCGCTGAAATTTCAGCGAAACTCGGCAGGGAATATAAGCGGCTCCGGCTTCAATCTGATTCACGGGGAGCTGAAAAAGAATGAGTGATCTTGCAAGAGAAACTCAAGGATTTCAATATCAAAAGCCGGTAAAACCCGCGTCACTGTGGTGGATGTACGTTCCCGCTCTTGCCACGGTTTTTATTTTCATGATTTTTCCGTTTGTCAAAGGCGCTTTTATCACATTTACAAACTGGAACGGCTTCTCACAGACGTATCAATGGGTGGGGGTCACTCAATATAAAAGGCTTTTTACAGATCCGGACACGTGGCTTGTTGTGAAAAACACTTTGCTTTACGGCATCGGAAGCACTTTTTTTCAGAATATGCTCGGACTTTTATATGCGCTGCTTTTGAATCAGAGCTTAAAAATGAAGGCGCTCACAAGAACGATCGTCTACCTGCCCGTCATTATCAGTCCGCTGATTATGGGATACATTTGGTATTTTATTTTCTCATATGACGGGGGTGCGCTGAATGATGTATTTGGCGCACTGGGAATCGGTCCTGTCAACGCCTTGGCAAGCCCTGCGGCAAACCCGTGGATTATCGTCATGATTAACACGTATCAATACGCAGGCATTGCGATGATTGTATATTTAGCGGGGCTGCAAAGCATTCCGAAAGATTATTACGAAGCCGCAAAAATGGATGGCGCTGGAGGTCTTCAGCCGTTTTTCACCATCACCCTGCCATTATTGATGCCGGCTGTCACCATCAACATGGTCATCAATATCATCGGCGGGCTGAAGCTGTTTGATGTTATTTTCGCGCTGACCGCAGGAGGGCCGGGCAATTCCTCTCAATCGATGTCGACGTTTATGTATGATTTATATTTTAAACGGCAGGATGCGGGATATGCCGCCGCCCAAGGAGTATTTATGTCCGTCATTATTCTTGTCATCAGCTTTTCGGCTCTCGTGTATTTCAAGCGAAAGGAGACGGAAATGTCATGAAAACAGCCCGAATGCGGATTTTTACGCTGTTGGCAGCCGTTATCTCGTGCGTTCATATTGTCCCCTTTTATATTTTGCTGACCACGTCATTAAAAGCAAAAGGTGACTACAGTTCAAAATGGTCGCTGCCATCCGCCTTTTCATTTCAGAATTTTCGTGAAGCATGGGAACGTGCCTCTCTCGGGCAATCCTTTCTGAACACGATCATCATTACAGCCGTTTCCGCCGCTTTGTTAATTTTCATGGGTTCGCTTGCCGCATACCCGCTCGCAAGAAGAAATACAAAGCTGAACAAAATCGTCTTCGGCCTTTTGATTTCTATCATGATCATCCCGCCTTTGACTTCCATGGTTCCTTTATACAAGATGGTCGCTGATGCGGGGCTGATCAATACGCATGCCGCAGCCATTCTCATTAATACGGCTGCATATATGCCGCTGACCGTTTTCTTATATTCAGGGTTTATCCGCTCTTCCATTCCGAAAGAGCTTGAGGAAGCCGCGAGGATGGACGGCGCGGGATTGATCAGGACTTTTTATACAATCGTGTTTCCTTTGTTGAAACCGATTACCGCAACGGTCTGCATTATTTCCTGCGTGTTTATCTGGAACGATTACCAATTTGCGATTTTCTTTTTACAAGATCAAAAGGTGCAGACATTGACCGTGGCCATGGCGGGATTTTTCGGCGAAAACGCGAACAATCTTCACTTAGTCGCCGCAGCCGCGATTATGGCGATGCTGCCGATGGTCGTATTGTTTTTGGCGCTTCAAAAATATTTTATCTCAGGGCTGTCCTCCGGGGCGGTCAAAGGCTGAGAAGAAAAGGGAGGAATTTCTGTTGAAGAAAATTACGTTTATCGGAGCGGGAAGCACGATTTTCGCAAAAAATGTACTGGGGGACTGCTTACTGACTGAAGCATTAAACGGGTTTGAATTCGCGCTTTATGATATTGACGCTGTACGGCTGAAAGAATCCCAGCTCATGCTGGAAAACATGAGAGACCGCTACAATACGAGTATATCCATCATCTCCTACGATGACCGAAAACAGGCGCTGAAACACGCCGGCTATGTGATAAACGCCATTCAGGTCGGAGGCTATAAACCCGCGACGGTTATTGACTTTGACATCCCGAAGCGGTACGGTCTCCGCCAGACGATTGCCGATACCGTCGGAATAGGCGGCATTTTCCGTTCCCTTCGCACCATCCCCGTTTTATTTGACATCGCAAAAGACATGGAAGAGGTCTGCCCGGATGCGTGGCTGTTAAACTATACAAATCCGATGGCCTCTCTGACCGGAGCGATGCTCAGACATACAAATGTCAAAACGGTCGGCCTGTGCCACAGCGTCCAGGTATGTACCAAAGATCTGTTTGACTCACTCGGCATGGATCACGAAGGTACGGAGGAACGCATTGCCGGCATCAACCATATGGCTTGGCTTTTGGAGATTAAAAAAGACGGAATTGATTTATATCCGGAAATTAAAAGACGGGCACGCGAAAAACAAAAGACGAAACATAAGGACATGGTGCGGTTTGAGCTGATGGATAAATTCGGCTGCTACGTAACGGAATCATCTGAGCATAATGCCGAATATCACCCGTATTTTATAAAAAGCCGGTATCCGGAGCTGATAGATGAACTCCAAATCCCGCTTGATGAATATCCGAGGAGATGCGCGGAACAAATCAACAATTGGGAAACGATGAGAGACGGCATCATCAACAACCAAAACCTGACGCATGAACGCTCAAAAGAATACGGTTCGAGAATTATTGAAGCGATGGAGACGGGCCGTCCGTTCACATTCGGCGGCAATGTGCTGAATACCGGGCTGATACCGAATCTGCCGGCGAAAGCGGTCGTTGAAGTGCCTTGCACAGCCGTCAAAAACCACATTATGCCGTCCTATTCGGGCGAACTTCCGGAGCAGCTCGCGGCGCTCAACAGAACAAACATTAACACACAGCTTTTAACCATCGAAGCGGCCGTTACTTTAAAAAAGGAAGCCGTATATCAGGCGGCCATGCTTGACCCGCATACGAGCGCCGAGCTTTCCATGAATGACATCATATCTTTGTGCGATGACTTATTCGAAGCGCACAAAGACCGGCTTCCGACTTATCACTGATCATTCGCGATCCGGCCCCGGAAAGGCTGGATCGCTTTATATGTTCAGCACCAGTTTGACCGTCTGTAAGGTGTGTCCCCTAAAGTCTTCTTCAAATTCACATACCCATTGAAACCCTTTCGCTTGATAAAAGGACAAGGCGATGCGGTTCTCTTTTTCTGCATGGACATAAAGCTTTTTTACCCCGCCGGACTGCCTGATGCATTCTTTAAGGAGTGCCGTTCCTATCCCGCTTCCCTGGCAATCCGGGTCAATATAGATGGCGGTCAGCTCCGCATTTCCGTCTTTTTGAACCGGAGTGACATTTGCAAAACCGAGCACTCGCCCCTCTTCTTCTGCCACAAAGAACAGAGAATGCAAGAGCCGGCGTTCCATCATCTCATCCTGATAGGCGGATTCGAGAAACTGATCTTGAATGTGTCTGGGAATAATCCCTTCATACGTATGATGCCAGCTTCGTTCTGCGACTTGCCGGACCTGTTTGATATCGTTTGATTTCATAGCGCGGATCATCGGTTTCACCTGATTCGCCTCCCGTTTTTTTATAAAAAAAGAAGAAAAAGACGCACGTCCCTTTTCTTCTTCCACTTCAAAGCGTTATTTCTTCGGCTTTGTTTCGCCTTCCCACTCCAGCATGCCGCCTTCAACATTAACCGTACGGAAGCCCTGCTCATGTAAATACATACAAACGTTCATGCTTCTTTTTCCGGAACGGCAGATAAATACATATTCCTTGTCCTTGTCTAACGCATCCATCTTCTCAGGGATGTCTCCCATGCGGATGTGAACGGCCTGCGGAATCATTCCTTCGGCAACTTCTTCGTCTTCTCTGACATCAATCAGATACAGCTCTTCTCCCGCTTTTAATTTTTCTTCCAGTGCGGCTGTGCTGATTTCATTTATTTTCAATGTGTGACACTCCCATTCATCTTTATGGTGTTAAGTATACCAAAGCCTGCGGTGCAATTTCTATGATAGAGGCCTGATAAAAAAGCCCCTCTCTGTAGGAGAGGGGCTTCGTCCGGTCAGTTTGCCACGATATTGACAAGCTTGCCCGGTACGGCAATGATTTTTCGGATCGTTTTTCCTTCAAGCTGCTCTTTTACTTTTTCGTCAGCTTGTGCGAGCTGTTCTAATGCTGCTTTATCAGCATCAGCCGGAACCATTAATTTCGCTTTTACTTTTCCGTTCAGCTGGACGACGATTTCCACTTCATCATCCACCAGTTTTGATTCGTCATAAGCAGGCCAAGCCTCGTATGCAATCGAACCTTCGTGGCCGAGTTTTTCCCACAGTTCTTCCGCCAAATGCGGCGCAATAGGAGAAAGCAGCTTCACAAAACCTTCGATATATTCTCTCGGCAGTTCATTCGCTTTGTAAGCTTCATTAATGAAGACCATCAGCTGAGAAATGCCCGTGTTAAAACGAAGGGCTTCGAAGTTTTCTGTCACTTTCATGACCGTTTCATGATAGACGCGCTCAAGAGTTTCGCCCGCGCCTTCTGTCACTTTGCCCGTCAGCTCGCCGTTTTCCTCGATAAACAAACGCCATACACGGTCAAGGAAGCGGCGAGCTCCGTCAAGACCTGATTCAGACCAGGCGATAGATGCATCAAGCGGCCCCATAAACATTTCGTACAGGCGGAGCGTATCTGCTCCGTGAGACGCCACAATTTCATCCGGATTGACGACGTTTCCGCGGGATTTACTCATTTTTTCATTGTTTTCCCCGAGAATCATTCCTTGGTTATACAGCTTTTGGAACGGTTCTTTCGTCGGCACGACACCGATATCGTAGAGGAATTTATGCCAGAAACGCGCGTACAGAAGGTGAAGCACGGCATGCTCCGCTCCTCCGATGTAAATATCAACGGGCAGCCATTTATCCAGTTTCTCAGGTGAAGCGAGCTGATCCGGATTTTTCGGGTCGATAAAGCGGAGGAAATACCAGCAGCTTCCCGCCCATTGCGGCATCGTGTTCGTTTCTCTTCTGCCTTTTTTGCCCGTTTCAGGATCAGTGACTTCCACCCACTCTTTAATGTTGGCAAGCGGTGATTCACCTGTTCCGCTCGGTTTGATCTCATCGGTTTTCGGCAGAATCAGCGGCAGCTCTTCCGCAGGAACGGCTGTTGACGTGCCGTCTTCCCAATGAATAACCGGAATCGGCTCGCCCCAATAGCGCTGGCGGCTGAACAGCCAATCACGCAGGCGGTATGTCACTTTTTTCTCACCGTTTTTCGTTTCTTCAAGCCAGGCGATCATTTTTTCAATCGCTTCCGCTTTATTCAGTCCGTTCAGAAAGCCGGAATTGACATGCTCTCCGTCTCCCGTGTACGCTTCTTCTTCCGTGTTTCCGCCTTTTACGACTTCTTTGACAGGCAGGCTGAACACTTTGGCGAATTCAAAATCACGTTCATCATGCGCCGGCACGGCCATTACAGCGCCCGTTCCGTAAGAGGCGAGGACATAATCCGCTATCCAGATCGGCAGCTTTTCTCCGTTTGCAGGGTTTACGGCATATGCGCCCGTGAAGACGCCTGTTTTTGTTTTCGCAAGATCCGTCCGTTCCAGGTCACTTTTCGCCTGTACTTCTTTAACATAAGCGTCTACCGCTTCTTTTTGTTCAGGCGTCGTGATGGCCTCCACAAGCTCATGCTCAGGAGCCAGTACGGCATAAGCCGCGCCGAACAGCGTGTCCGGTCTTGTCGTAAACACCGTAAACGTGTCATCAGTGCCGTCGATCGCGAAATGCACGTTTGCGCCTTCTGAGCGTCCGATCCAGTTGCGCTGCATGTCTTTAATGCTTTCCGGCCAGTCAAGGTCTTCTAAATCTTCAAGAAGCCTGTCCGCATAAGCGGTGATTTTCAGCATCCATTGTCTCATCGGGCGGCGTTCAACCGGATGGCCGCCCCGCTCGCTTTTGCCGTCAATGACTTCTTCGTTCGCAAGCACCGTTCCGAGCGCCGGGCACCAGTTGACCGGCACTTCGTCTACGTAAGCGAGCCCTTTTTCGTACAGCTTAGTGAAGATCCATTGCGTCCATTTGTAATAGTCCGGATCAGTCGTATTGATTTCACGATCCCAATCGTAAGAAAATCCGAGTGATTGAATCTGACGGCGGAAATTATCTATATTTTGTTTTGTGAACTCAGCCGGATCATTCCCCGTGTCAAGCGCGTATTGCTCGGCAGGAAGCCCGAACGCGTCCCATCCCATCGGATGAAGCACATTGTATCCTTGCATGCGTCTCATGCGCGAAAGGATATCGGTTGCCGTATAGCCTTCCGGATGTCCGACATGAAGGCCGGCTCCTGAAGGATACGGGAACATGTCAAGCGCGTAAAACTTCGGCTTGTCATTCTCTTCACTGACGGCGAACGTTTTATGATCCAACCAGTAATTCTGCCATTTCTTTTCTATTTTTTCGTGCTGAAAACTCAACGTAAAAACCTCCTTCTGATTGAATACGGCGTATGTAGTCCAAGTATTGACGGGATGAGGAAGATTATATTCAGATTATTCTAAAACTAAAAAAAACTCCCTCATCCCAAAAAGGGACGAGAGATTTTTGTTTCCCGCGGTACCACCCTCGTTAGCGCGCTTTTAAGCCGCACTCACTTGATACTTTTAACGCAGTTATGCGTCAGCGGTTTTGCCGCTGCAACTCTGAGGCGAGTTCGGAAACAGACTTGATTGACTTGCACCGGCCGTCAACTCTCTGATTGCAAAATCTGCTTCTTACTGCTCCTCTTCACTGTTCTTATCGCTACCGTAATCTTACCTGTATTTTATAGAATTCTGTTCATAAGTGCAAGCAGGTTTGTATACAATGGGAATGTACCCGGAACGGGTCGTGAGCGGGGATATTATTTTGATGGAGGATTTTTTTGCTGGTGTGGTTTTGCTTCGGCCGAATCACTGTTTTGTTCTCTGACAAAATCAAAGCTCCTGAGAACAGCTTCTCCGCCGTAGCCTGCGATTATGGATAAGATGACGAGTTGAATTCCTGAATCGGGGTCAGCGGATAAGACAAGTAAGATGGAAGCAGCCATTCCGATAAAACCATCTTCCAAAAAACCGAGATAGATAAACCGCTTTGTCATTCTGGGTTTCTCCAGCCTGCCTCTCTTTTTCACATGACCGAGAACCCCCATGATTCCTCCAATTACACAAGCAATTATTACCTGATGCAGCATCTTCATCACCTTCCTAAAGCCCTTATTTAGTAAAGCGACTTCAGGCCATCCAGCCCCCTTACGAATACGATGATTTTCGATATCTACATACCGGCGATTGAGCAGGAAAGTAAAAAGCTTGTTTCTTCCATTATATGTGAACACATGATCGGTAAGCTTGATGCATTAGATTCATTTTTCACCCAGTGACAATGACCTAGTCACTTACTTAGCGATGATGTGCCTTCCCCTTATATATTCAGTGTATATGAGGACAAGCCCGAATGACAAATTGCAAACTTCGGCTGCTTGAATCAGAACATATGTTATGCTACGGTTACTGTAGATTCATTTAAAAAGGGGAGAAACAATGGCTGAAAAAGCGCGCAGCTTTACGGCCAAAAGGGGGTTTTACATGGCTGACTCAAATGTATTCGGAAAACCGGAGCAGCTGGAGCTTATCAAAAAGGCGCTTGATCACGCACGTATCGGCGTGGTGATTACAGACCCCTCTCTTGAGGACAATCCCATCATATATACAAATCAGGGATTTATGGATATGACAGGCTACTCTTCCGAAGAGATATTAGGTAAGAACTGCAGATTTCTGCAAAGCAAAGAAACCGACCGTCAACAAGTCGCGAAAATAAGAAAGAGCTTAAACCAGAAAGAAAAGATCACGGTGCGGCTGAAAAATGTCAAAAAAGACGGCACCCCATTTTGGAATGAACTCAACATTGATCCTCTGTATGTTGAAGACAAGCTCTATTTTGTCGGTTTTCAAAAAGACATCACAGAGCAGAAAGAATACGAAAAGCTCCTTGAGGATTCCCTCGCAGAAATCACGACGCTGTCAACGCCGATTGTTCCGATCCGAAACGGCATCTCCGCTTTGCCGTTAGTGGGAAACTTAACAGAAGAACGATTTGATTCAATCGTGACAACTTTGACGGACATATTAACCGCATCTAAAGATGATTACTTAATTATAGACTTATCAGGTCTGGCCGAGGTAAACGAACAGACCGCAGACCGGATTTTCAAATTGCACCACCTGCTTAAATTAATCGGCACGGAATTGATTATCACCGGGCTCAAGCCTTCCCTCGCCATGAGAATGAATCAGCTTGATGCCAGCTTTTCTTCATTAAAGACATATTTAAACGTTAAGGACGCGGTCAACGTGCTTCCGGTCGTATAAACAAAAAAATCCCGCCGAAACAGCGGGATTTTTTATGTCGTCATCGCACTTGGACGTTTTGTTTACTAACGGTTTTCAGGCGTTTGTCGTACAGCACCGTCGCTGCGATGCTGACAACAAGAAGCACCATCAGGATCAACAGCAGCACGCTCATTCCGTACTGATCAACCAGCACGCCGCCAAGAAGCGGCCCGATCATTCTGCCGCCCGTCGCCGCACTGTTGACGAATCCTTGGTAAAACCCTTCTTTCCCCTTAGGCGCAAGCTGATTGGCAATGGTAGGCACGGCAGGCCAGACAAGCATTTCTCCGACGGTTAAAATCACCATTGCGGTGAGGTACATCGGAAATTGCTTGGCGCTGAGAAGCACGCCGAACGAGACGATAAAAATACAAAAGCCGATGACCATCTGCGTTTTTAACGCACCGGACCATTTTTTCAAAACAACTCCTATGAGAGGCTGTCCGGCGACAATTAATATTCCGTTTACGGTCCAGAGCACACTGTATAATGAAAGCGGCATACCGATGCTTTGAGTATGTGACGCAACGGTTGTGGACCACTGAGAATAGGCAATCCACCCGAGAACATACCCGCCGCTCAATATGAGAAGCGCCGTAAATTTCGTTCTGCTGCTGACAGGCTCGTAGTCCAGGACAGAAACCTGGCTCGCATTTCCGGTTTTGATATTTCGAAACCCGAAAAATACGATAAGGAAAAACAGCACATACAGCATAGCATTGGCTAAAAACACGTACGTAAACGAGTACGCCGCAACCATCCCGCCGAGTGCCGAGCCGACGGCGACACCTGCGTTCTGAGCTACATAAATCGCATTAAAAGCTCTCCGCCCGCCTTCTTTCCATACCGCTCCCGCCATGGCGTAACTGGCCGGAAACACGATACCGGAACCGAAGCCGACAATGATGAGCAGCCAAATATAAACGGGCCATTGGTGAAACAGAACGAGTCCGAGAAGACTTGCCAATGTGATCATAATGCCGAGCATAATGGATTTGAATCCGCCGATTTTATCAAACAAAAATCCGCCGCATAAATTCCCCGCCACACTGGCACCGGAATTCAGCATCAGAACAATCCCCGCAACAGTCAGCGATTTCCCTAAATGATTATGAATATAGATCGTATTCAGCGGCCACAAAAAAGATGCGCCCGTCACATTGATAAACATTCCGATGATTAATATCTTCAAAGCGCGCGGCATACCGATCCCCCTCTCTCTATAAAAAACCCCATGAAAAAACGGAAACCGCAAGCGCGGCTCCGTATCGAACACGTTATCATAGCACATTCATTCTATCGCCGCGGACGTCTTTTTTCAACATCAGAATCTGAAAAAAATAATGCCGGAATGTTGAAAAAATTACAAATGATTGGATTCACAAAAACAGGCCGGCCTTATGCTCTTTTCCTCAGCAGCCAAAACGGAATATACAGAATGAAAAAGCTCAATATCACCGCCGCTTCCATTGATAGAAGATACCACGGCCAAGGTCCGAAAACGTTCAGAAGCGAAGCGGTCTTCGGTTTTTTCATTAAATATAGGTAATTTGCATTCAGCACACGATCAATAAAAAAGACACACGCCCCGTACAGATTTACGATCAGCACCGATACCCACAGCCCGCGCGCCGACGGCCTGTACCTTTCTGAAGCAGCCATGAATAGACAGGTAAGAAAAACACAGCCGTGGGAGACGAAAAACACGATGTACCGAAAATGCGGGAAAGAATACGCCCCTAAATCAGGTGTTGCCATCGCCTGTACGGCGCTGCCCAAACCGGCAAAATAGAGGAAGGCGAACAGTTTTTCGCTTTTTGTCATGACCATCAGCATCGCCAAATAGACGGAAAGGTCGCTCAGCTGCAGCGGCAGAGCTGTTTTCAGCGACCATGCATGATGACAAAGCAGCCATATATGATAGCTGATCTGCGACACGGCAAGGAGAATGAATAGTACATAGCGGATCATGCGACTCTGGTTGAGCTTTTTCCGGAATACGATCACGCCCGCCCCCAGCAATCCGATGATCAACAGCGTGAAAATGTGTTCCTTGGAAAAAAGATGAAAGGCCCCTGTTTCAGATTTCAATTGAAAATACTTCTGCATAAGGCTCCCCCGCGCGAAAAAATGACGTATGTCTATTCTTTTAAAAATCGCTTTCTTCTATTCATACAAAAAAAGCCTCCGCTTATGCGGAGGCTCCTCAACTTGTTTTACAAGGCGGATTGAATGACCTTTTTATAATACAGCACCGACAGCATGCCGAAGATGGAGTACAGCAGCGTATACAGCGCCATGACGATGATCATCGGCGTCCACACTTCCGTTCCGAATAAAAACCATCCTGACTGAACGGCAAAATAGCTGTGGAACAGCCCGAGAACGAGCGGAATCCCGAAATGATACGCCTGCTTCCGGCGGATGCCTTTCAGCAGATCCCCCGTTGTGAAGCCGAGCTTCCGCAATATTGTGTAATCAGCCTTCTCATCCTCACACTCGCCCATTTGTTTAAAATAAAGGATACAGCCTGAGGTGATCAGAAAGGTTAATCCCAAAAAGCCGACAATAAACATGATCAGCCCCATATTTTTCTTTTGGGTGTCAGCCGTTTCAAATTGTGAAAGCGCGCCGTCAGAATAGTGCTGCGCCTGAAACAGACCATCAGCTTTTTGGATGTCCTCTTCACGTTTGAGTGTAATGCCGAAAAACCGATTTGATTTTCCCTGGATGGACGGGTCGATATCTTTCTCGATCCGATCAAATACCTGCTGCGTGACGATAACGGTCGGCAGCCCTCCGCTTGTAAATGTATATGACAGGAGGAAGTCGTTCTTCAAGCCCTTATACGCCAGCGGTATTTTATCCGTTTTGCCGTTTATATCAATGGAACCTGACGTTTTCAGGTCAAGAAATCTTTTCATCATATCATTATATCCGGTAAACACGGCTTCTCCGTCAGAAAGCTCCGTCCCTTCTGCGTCTTTCTCGCTTATAATCGGCAGCGCCAAGCTGGACGGGTCTTGTTGAAAGCTTTTCATATCGCCGTTTATGATGTTCTTCATATTGACACCGGCTTGAATGGTCTTGATTGTTTTCACTTTGTGTTCAATTCCGTTTTTCTTCAATAAAGCGGTAAATGAGTCAGTCTCCTTTTGGTTATCAAAGGCAAAGTCCGCGGCTGTATTTTGCTCAGCCGATTTTTCCGCGGAATAGTACGAGATATAGCTTAGAGACAGCAAACCGATTGCCAGCGCCGAAAGAGTCGTAATAATCGTCAGCAGGACGGCGTTTGACTTCATCCGGAACATGATGGATGACAAAGACAGCACTTCACTGACATTCAGATATCCGCCTTTTGATTTCCGGATGAGATTTGCCAGAAAGCTGACCGAACCTTTATAAAACAGATAGGTTCCGATAATGACCGAGCCGAGAATAAACACCATTGCCGAAAACAGTTCATTCATGCTCGTAAAACTGCCTCCGAATAAATCCGCGGACACGGCATAGCCGGCGATAACGGCCGCAATACCGACAACGCCGATCGCCATCTGCACCCAAGAGAGCCGCCTTATGCCGCTTTCTGACGATGACGCGGTTTTAAATAAAGACAAAATGCTTTGCCGTTTAATAAATAAGTAATTCATCATCATAATCAGCACGTAAATTGCCCCGAACACAATTAACGTCTGAACGAGCGCCTTGCTTGAAAAAAACAGTGAGACAGAGGCTTTCACACCGACTGTATGAAACAGCATCATCATACATAATTTCGAGAGAGAAAAGCCGGCAAAAATACCGATCCAAATCGATCCGAAATACAAAATGAAATTTTCTGTGCTGAGTATGCGGAAAATGTGCATTTTCGTCATGCCGATTAATCGGAATAAGCCGATTTCCCGGCCGCGCCGTTTAATAAAAATGGTGTTGGCGTATAAAAGAAATACGGACACGATCGCCACAAGCAGTACAGAGGCGGCCCGGATTGCCGCCGCTCCTTTTATGGAGCTTTTCATTTCATCAAGCGCCGGATCGTATTGCATCGTGACAAACGCGAAATAAAGGGCGGCGCTGAACACCAGCGCAAAAACGTAAAGGTAATAGTTTTTCATATTCTTTTTCAAGTTCTGGAAGATCAAATGATGAATACTCATGCCTGAACTCCGCCCAATACACTTTGCGTTTTCATAATATCCTGAAAAAAGTCCGGTCTGTCCTGGCCGCCTTTATTCAGCTGTGTATACACACGGCCGTCTTTAATGAAAACCACACGTCCGGAATAGCTGGCGGCAACCGGATCATGCGTCACCATCACAATGGTGGCGCGGCGTTTTTGATTCAGACGGCTGAGTTTATTCAGTAAATCCATGGCAGCCTTTGAATCGAGCGCTCCGGTCGGCTCATCAGCAAAAATAATGCCCGGCTCGTGAATAACAGCTCTTGCGGCAGACGTCCGCTGTTTTTGCCCGCCGGAAATTTCACTCGGATACTTAAGTCTCAAATCATAGATCCCAAGCTCCTCTGCCGTCTCGGCAAATCGCAGGTCTGCCTCTTTCTTAGACATTTTCGTAATGGATAACGGCAGGAGTATGTTTTCTTTCACGGTCAGCGTGTCCAATAAATTATAATCCTGAAAAATAAAGCCGAGATGCCGTTTTCTGAATTCGGCAAGCTGTTTTTCTTTCATGGATGTAATCTCCGTCTCATTCAGTTTAATGGTGCCCGCGCTCACTTTATCAATGGAGGAAAGCACATTCAAAAGGGTCGTTTTCCCTGATCCCGACGGGCCCATAATGCTGACGAATTCCCCTTTGTGAATCTGAAGATCAATTCCTTTCAGCACCTCTTGTTTATTCAGCTTGTTTCCGTAGCTTTTTTGTATATTGCCTGCTTCTAAAATCATCACGTTATGATTCTCCTTTTACATTGGTTATCTTTATTTTAAAAACAGAAACCGTTTTTTTCGTTTGATTAAGCGAACAAAAGAGAAAAGCATGTGACACTTTTGTCACACGCTGAACATGCTGACGGCATCGTTCTGTTTCGGAAACACCAAGGTAAAAACCGTGCCGCTTTCCGGCTCAGAGCGCACGCTGATCCGGATAAGAAGCGGAGCCGCGGCTTTTCGAGCCAAATACAGGCCCATCCCCGTTGACGCGTGATCACGCCTCATTCGCGTCGAGGTAAATCCCTTTTCAAAAATGCGCGGAAGATCTTTGGGCTCGATGCCGATGCCGCGGTCTTCGATATCCACATGCACCCGGCCGTTTTGTTCATAGCTTTTTACGGTAATGTCATCCGCCTCACTGTATTTGACGGCATTGCTTAACAGCTGCCTGATGATGAAGGAAAGCCATTTTCCGTCACTGTGAACGTCTGGTGAATCAAGCTGAATGTCAAACCCGATCCCTTTTTGTATACACCATGATTGCAGATTTTTAATTTCTTTGAAAACGAGCGGTCTGAGCTGAATGCGCTGGAATGATAAATCATTTTCAATAAAGGACAATCGTTTCTGATGAAGCTGCTGGTCCAGAAGATGGTGAATCCGCAGCCATTCATACAGCAAAGGGGCTTTCAGCTGCTGTTCATCAAGGCGCTCGATCATGAGATGCATCGCTGTCAGCGGTGTTTTGACCTCATGAATCCATGACATCAGATCGTCCTTTTCATGCTCTGACGCCGCCTGAAGATGAAGGGAGCTTTTTCTTAACTGCTCCGTCTGCCCTTCAATGCTTTCTTCAACGATAGACTCAAACGGACTGTCAGGCGCTTTAAGATAAGACATGTCTAAATTGGCGTCCCATTCTCTTAAGCTTTTATAATAGGCGGTCTCTTTACGATAGCGGAACAAGAGAAATACAAGAAACACAAGAAGCGACAGGTAAACGAAATACAGCACCGAAAAAAACGGAATAGACGGATCAATATATGCCGCAAAAAGGAGCACAGCCTGCTGAAAAAGAAACATCGCAATCCAGCTTTTTCTTTCGAGCAGAAATGACTTAATCATAAAGACCGTCTTCTTCCTTTGCGATGTATCCCTGCCCCACCTTGGTTTCAATCATTTTCCCGATGCCTAATTGATCGAGTTTTTTCCGCAGCCGGTTGACATTCACCGTCAGCGTATTATCACTGACGAAACGCTCATCATTCCATAGGCTTCTGATGAGTTCTTCCCGGCTGACGATTTTATTTTTCTGCTCAGCCAGCAGTTTTAAGATCAGCATTTCGTTTTTGGTCAGCTCGACCGAACCGTTTTTACGGCTGACCGTGTTGGTTTCTGTGTCAATGACCGCCCCGCACCATCTTTTCATCAGCGCCGGTTCTGTGCCGTATTGGTGCACACGGCGGAACACCGCCTGTATTTTCGCGATTAACACATCAAAGTGAAAAGGCTTCTGAATAAAATCATCTGCCCCGAGCTGCATCGACATGACCATATCCGCGGGATGATCGCGTGAGGACAAAAAGAGAATCGGCACGTTTGATTGGGAGCGTATCATTCTGCACCAATGAAAGCCGTCAAATTTCGGCAGCTGTACATCAATGATCACCAAATCAGGCTTAATTTCAGAAAACTCCCGGATAACCCGGCTGAAATCTTTTATTCCGTGCACCGCAAATGACCAGCCCGTTAATCTCTCTTTCATCTCGTGAAACAAAGTGTTATCATCTTCTATTAACAAAATGTGAAACATGGTATCCGCCCTTTTCTGATAGATAGAGGAAAAACCGGCTGATGTACAGCCGGCTTTTTTCCTTTACAGTTCTCTTCTTAATGCAGTCAGAACGTTGGTTTTTGTCGCTTTGCGGGCCGGATTCATACCGGAAATCACCGCGACCCCCGCACAAATGACAACTGCGATCACAACGAGGCTGAGCGGGATATAGGAGAAGGTATAATGAAGATCTTCAGCTCCGGTGTTTCCCCCTACCGCTTTCAAGATAACCGGCACAGCCAGATTGACGGCAAAACTCACTCCGTAAGAAATGATAATCCCGATGACAGAACCTAATATCCCGATATAGGCGCTTTCCATCAGGAACATTCTGCGGATGATGGACGGGCTTGCGCCGATCGCTTTCATAATCCCGATTTCCTGCGTTCGTTCCGTCACCGCCATCGTCATCGTATTGAAAATACCGATGGCAGAAATCACGACGGCGATAAAGCCGACAAAGATCAGGCCGATTTTAAAGACGAGGAAGAAGGTATTGACGCCCTTCAGCTCGGTTGTGACAGATCTGACATAAAAGCCGTCATCCGTGAGGTCATGGGTAAGCTGATCGACATGTTCGAATTTGTCCGCATACACATTGATGTTTTTTTCCACATTTCCATTCTTCAGATCCAAGAATGTTGAGAAGTCCTTCTTGAATTGATCACTCACAAAAATATTTGTATCCTCTATCCAATCTTGGGACGGTTTTTTTGTAATTCCGACTACTTTGAAGTCGTACGTTTTCGTTTTCTCAACGTCTCCGTCTTTGTTTGTTTTGGAGATGCTCAGCTGTATCGTTTTATTAAGCAGGTCTTTCGTATAGCCTTTTGGTTTTTTCACCTCCGACATGTCGCCTTGGTGATCCTTTAACTCTTTGTCGTAAGCGTCAGCCTCTTTTTTCGTCAATAAGTTCTTCGCAAAATCATAGCCGACCACGATTTCATTCTCTGTACGGGCGACCCTTCCCTGATCAAGCTCCATATTGGCTTTGACTTCATCGTTCATGTTTGTCAGCACAATGGCAGAATCTTCATTTGTTCGGTTTCCTAACGACGCTTTATTCGGTTCATACACTTGTGTTCTTTCAACGACAGACTTGACATTTTTATACTTTTCCAAGTCTGATTTCTTCACGGCTTTTCCGTTCTCTTGGCCGAGCACATTGATTTCCGTAACAATCTGCTGGCTCATCGTAATGTCTGTAATCGTTTTTTGGATGCCGAATCCGACGGACGCCAGCACGACCAAAAACGCGCACGCCATTGTCGTTGCCAGCACCGTCATGAAAACACGCAGCCGGTTTTTCTTCATATTTCTTCTGATAAAGTGAATCTGATCCTTAAATCTCAACAGTAACGCCCCCTTTTAATACACCGTCATGCAGCTGGAATTTTGAATGCGCGATTGAAGCGACTTCATCGTCATGCGTAATGATGACAAATGTAATCCCGCGCTCCCGGTTCAGCTGCTGAATTAACGCAAGCACCTCAAGCTCCGTTTCTGAATCGAGGCTTCCCGTCGGCTCATCAGCTAAAATAATCGACGGATTTAAAATCAGGGCTCTTGCGATACTGACACGCTGCTGCTGGCCGCCTGACAGCTCATTCGGATAATGATTCGCATGATTCTCAAGTCCGACCCGTTTCAGCATGTCCGCGACTTTTTGCTTGCGTTCAGACGGTTTGACGCCTTTTAAGGCAAGCGGCATTTCAACATTTTCATAGGTTGTCAGACTCGGAATGAGCTGAAAACTTTGAAAAATAAAACCGAAATGCCCGAGGCGGAACTGCGCCCACTCTTTTTCACTGAAGCCCGTCACATCAGTGCCATTAATGACGATACGACCCTTCGTCGGCGCTATGTATCCGGAAATTAAATTCAGAAGCGTTGATTTTCCGGAACCGCTCCGCCCGACGATACAGGCAATTTCCCCTTTTTCAACGGTCAAAGAGACATCCTTCAATACCGGAACCTCACTCTCTCTGCCTTTCCTGCCGATTTTAAATGAATGATCAATATGCTGTACTTCTATCACGTACACCACTCCCCCTTATATCTGTTTCGTTTTTTTATAGATGAAGTAATAACTGATGAAAAACCCGATAATCGCACCGAGAAGCATGCCGAATATGTAACCGGTATACGAACCGTTATAAGCATATCCGCATACCCCCGCACTTCCCAGCATACTGAGCACCATGACGAGCACTTGAATGGTGCGTTCAATGTATTTGCTTAGGATAAAATGTCCGCTTCGTTCACTCGGCATTTTCAGGAAATTCGCATAGCCGAATAGATAGAAACAAAATCCCATAATTGCGGAGATTAACAATGCGTGTTTCATGTAATACATCCATGAGGTATGGATGTAAGCGGCAGGCATGAAATAGATCAGAAATCCGCTCCAAGGGAAATCAATATCCGGCACAGCCTGCCTGCCAAAAAGGAACTCAGCGTTTAACAGGTAAATCGTCATAACCACGATCGGAAAGACGGAAACCGTGAACGCCGTGATCAGCTGCGCCGCTAAATTGCCCGTTATCGTGCCGGCAGCTGTCACTAATGCATAAATCATCAAGCTGATGACCAGCATCCCTGCGCTGAATGATTGAAAATGATGGACAGCATCAGGTTTAAGCGCTAGAAACAATATGTCAGATACTCCGTAAGAAACAAACTGCGAGCCGGCTAACACGGCTGCTCCCAAGAAAAACTTCGTATGAAATATCCGGCTTCTCGAATACGGAAGACTCAGTGTAAACATCCTTTCAGCCCGGCCTGCTCTTATCAGAAAAAGCCCTATCATAACCGGAGGAATGAAATGCAGCCCAATCAAATTTTGATTGCTGTAATCAATGCTGAACGTACAAACTGAACCTGAATATTGATGAAGTGTTTTTAAACAATCCTTATAGTGAAAATACTCATTTATAATTGCCAAAGGGCCTAAAATAGCTAAGAACCCCGCTGTAAGAAGCAGCAGCGTCTGCCGCTGCTTCCATTCTTTATAAAGCAAACCGCTAATCGGCACCTTGCCTTCCTCCAAACTGCTCATTTTCAAACAGATCTACATATGCTTTGACTGCCTGTAAACCGTAAAATAACTGATGAAAAACCCGATAATCGCGCCGAAGATAATGCCGGCTAAATAGCCGAACATCGTGTCTGTGACCCCATATCCGAAAACGCCGAAACCCATAACGGCAAAGGCAATCACCAATATCTGCACCGGCCGGTCCAATTTTCTCCAAAGAAAGAATCTGCCGTTCCGTTCATTCGGATGTTTCAGAAAGCTGACGTAACCGATCAGATAAAAGACAAGGCTCATCACAATCGGAATGATTAAAACCAAATCTCTTTCTCTGATCCAGTCGTTAAACACATATCCAATAGGGGTTACAAATATAAAAAGACGGGATTCGATATAACTGCTGATAAAAGAAAATTGATCTCCCACACTAAAATCGAAAACGACCTCCAAATTCGCGGCCGGCAGACCGATGAGTAAAAAGGGCAGAACTGTGACGGTAAACGCCGTTAACAGCTGGGCGAATATATGTCCCGTTATTGCTCCGGATGCCATTAACAAGGCGTAAGCCATAAAACTGATGACAATCATTCCGATTGAAAAATGATCAAAATCGTACGTATGGCTCGGTTTCAGCAAAGATATCAGCAATGACGCCGCTCCGTAGCCTATCGCCTGAGGAACAACAATGACTGCCCCGCCGAGCCAGAATTTAGTCTGAAAGATTTGGCCTCTGCTGTAAGGCATGCTTAACAAGGCGTCCATCGTTCCCTTTGTCCGTTCCAAGCCTAATAAGAAGACGGCAATGATGACACTCACAATCCAGCTGAAGGAAAGAAGCGATCCATTCGTATAACTCACGGTAAATTCACAATATTGCGGATCCAGATAATTCAAACGCCCTTGGTATGATAAATAGTAGTAATAAATCATAAAAGGGTTTGCCGCTATTAAGAAAATACCGCTCAACAAAAACAGCCACTGATTTTTCTTCCATTCTGTGTACAATAATCCCCGCGGTATCATTCCGGTTCTCCTCTCTTACACATGCTTTGCTTTTTTATAAATTACAAAATAACTGACTAAAAATCCGATCGCTCCCCCGACAATCATCCCGGCCACATATCCTGTCATTGACTGTCCCGTCGAGTACCCCGCGAGACCAAAACCGAGAACGCCGATCATGATCACCACAATCTGAATGGGTCGGTCAAGCTGTCTCCAGAGGAAAAAACGGCCGTTCCGTTCCGCCGGCTGTCTGACATAGCAAAAGTACCCAATGGCATAAAATACAATGCTCATCACTGCCGGGATGAGTAATATATACTTGCTGGCAGATACCCAATCCGTATCAACGTACGTAATCGGATTCAAATATTGAATAAAATGGTATGCTTTTATATAAGCATCTTCTGACGGCATCAGCTCATACATGCCGACCCCGAAAATGACTTCCGCATTTGACAGCGGCAACGTAATAATCAGGTAAGGCGCTATCGACACAGTAAACGCCGTTAACAGCTGGGCGAACGTATTGCCCGTTAAGCAGCCTGCGCTAGCGACCAATGCAAAAGCCAAAATACTCACAATGATCTCACCGACGCTGTAATGATGGAAGAAATATACGCGCTCAGGCTTTAACAGAAGAATGAGCAGCTCGGCCAACCCGTAGCCGATGACTTGGAATCCGGCAATGACCGCCGCTCCAAGCCAAAATTTGGTATGAAACATCTGAGCGCGGGAATAAGGCAGACTGAAAAGCGCATCAATCGTTCCTTTTGTACGCTCCAGTCCGAATAAGCAAACCGCCAAAATCACAGCGGGCGCCCAGTTAAAGTTCAGCATTCCGCTATCCAAAGAATTCACATAAAACTTACAATATGCTCCGTGGGTATCCAGACAGCCTTGGTAGACCAGATAGGTATTTAATACTTCAAACGGATTAACCGCCGCTAAAAAAATGCCGATCATTACGAGAACAGTTCGATTCTGCATCCATTCTCTGTACAGCAATCCCCTGTCTACCATCTCCGGTTCCCCCCAAACTTCGCGATGAAGACTTCTTCTAAATTCACAGGAAGTTCGTTCCATACTTTCGGCCGCAGCTCTTGCAGAAATTCCTTTTTCTTCTCATCGTTTTTCGGAATCAGCACTGTATAAAATACACCGGCATGGTCGAGAATCGGTATGTTTTGTTCTCTGATCATCAAGTTGACATCCTCTTCAAACGCCATTTGGATTTTCATGTATTCTTCCTTCATATCATCCAAATCCATCACATTCGTCAGCTGGTTTCCTTCCAAAAATCCGATCCGGTTGCACATTCGCTCAATATCTTCTAAACGATGTGAGGTAATCAGGATGCTCGTTTCCCGTTCAGCCACTTCGTCCACCATAAGCTGAAGCACGTCATGACGCGTTACGGCGTCAATGCCGTCCGTCGGTTCATCCAAAAGAATCAGTGCCGGCCGTGAAGCAAAGGCAAGAACGAGCGCGAGCTGTTTTTTCAGCCCTGTTGATAGTTCACGGTATTTCTTCGTTTCCGGAATATTGTACCTGTTCATCAGCTCATTGGCGTAAGTCACATCAAAATTCGGATAGATTCTGCTTACAATCGCAACAAGCTGTTTATATGTATATTTGTCATAAAAAGGATTTTCAACAGGCATATAAATGATATTCTGTTTGACTTTTGGGTGCCGCTTTATTTCCACCTGATTAAATAAAACCGTCCCTTGGTCCGGCAGGAGAATCTGCTGAATGAGCCGGAGCAGCGTTGTTTTCCCTGATCCGTTTCGCCCGAGCAGCCCGAAAATTTCCCCTTTTCCGATGGTGAGCGAAATATCCTTGAGCACTTCTTTACCGTCTATTGTTTTTGAGAGATTCCGCAATTCAATCATGATCCTTGCCTCCTTTCAGATCAGCGCTGATTTCCTTTATCCATTCCTGCAGCTTCTCCAGCTCAACTCCCGCGTAATGGGCATCGATGATGAGCTGTTTCAATTGCTCTTTTATCATCGTCATCTTCCCTTCAACCAATGTCGTTTTTGCATTCTCCGATATATACGTCCCTCTTCCCCTCAGCGTTTCAATGACACCATCGCGTTCGAGCTCCTTGTACGCTTTGCTGACTGTGTTCGGATTGGCGATAATGATCGTTGCCAATTCCCTGACAGAAGGAAGTTTATCCCCCGGCTTCATGATCCCTTTTAAACAAAGCTCTTTCAGTTGCTGTATGATCTGCTCATAAATCGGAGTTGAGCTTCTCGGATCGATTTGAATCATTTACTTCCCTTCTTTCTTTTACGAGCTGCTCTCTTTCTTTAAATGTTCTGCCATTGAAATCCGATGACGACAAGAACGGCAAACAGACTGCTGGCCAAAACCGAGGCGGCGATAATAAGAGGCACATCTTGTTTTACGGATCTTTTGTTTTTCATGAAAGTTCCCCTTCCCTATGCTTAACATTTATATGTCGATTTCATTTTTTGAGTGTTTTATGTGTATTACATCAATTAGTACACGTAATACAATAAACACACTCAGGCCTATTGTCAATTCTTTTTTAAAAGAAATACAAAAAAACCTGCCGGGATTCCGGCAGGTTTGCTGAACCATTTAAAACGGCGCGGTCAGTAATCAAAATTACGCTGCAAAATCATATTGTTTTGCAAGGTCTGCAGCTGCAATCTCATTCGATAAAGCTGCTCTCTTTGCTGATCATTCGCAGATAATGACAGCTTGTTTAATTCATTCACCGCGTTTTCAAGCATCATTTGCGCTTCACTGTACTCATTATCATTATAATGCTCTTGTTTTGAAGCGGTCATAAATTGCTCATTCGCAAATTCATACGCCTGTTCGCTTCTTTGGAGATGTTCATCTACTGATTGTCTTGTTGCCATTAAACAGTCCTCCTATTGATAATGTCATATCAATAGTATTTCTTATTCCAAATAAATTCTCACAAGAAATATCAGGTAATTCATTCACAAGACAGAGATGGCATAAAATACGATTAAATGTAAAACTTAATCAAGACAGAATGAAGTCTTTATAAAAAGCCTTCATTTTAGAACGCTAACTTAATTCTTCTTTTATTAAAAACATTATAATTTTTCCACATCACCCACAAGATCTTCGGTTCGCTTTAAATTGTTCACCATCAAATTATCTTTTTTGTGTAAAACACCCAGGATTCATCAGATTTTTTAGGTATCCAATTCATTAGACGATCGTTTTTATTAGCTTTAATTATCATCCCGAAACTAACACCAACTATAAAACTTACTCATCCCCATCTAAGACTGGAACAGCTTTAAATTTTTTCAACAAACCGTTCAAAAGTGAATCGAATTTTGAAGAATTAAGATAATAGTATGTTTTATTTTGATTTCTCGTACTCTCAACTAAACCTTGCAATGTCAAAATTCTCATATGGTGTGAAATCGTTGCGTTGGTTAAATTTAGCTGTTCAGCAATCTCATTAGCATACATTTTTTTATGACTAAGTAAGATTAATATCTTGAACTTACTTTTATCCGATAAAAGCTTCAAAAAATCAATGATATGATTAATCTCTGCTTTCTCTAATGTATTTTCAAAAATTTTATCAACTTTATAACCAAGTCCAACATAAATGTTATCTTCACTTTTCGTAATAGTTGCAGTGTAAGGTAAAAGTGTTGGATATATATTAATATAATTACAAGATAAGTATTCCTTACCTTTTAACGTACTGATTATCTTTTTTGGAAAATCTATATTTATGTTTTTTAATTGATTCATCCACTCTTCTCTGAATTTAATTAAATTATAAATCGCCTCGTTAAGATAACCATTCACCGACATTAATTTGCTGCAAAATTGATCTACATAAGTTTTAGGAGATTTCATTACCTTAAATATGATCCACTTGTATTCGGGCTTTATATTTAGATTATTAAGTAGCTCAAATAAACTTTCCCTATCATTTAAATACTGTTGGGTAGATGTTTCGGTTTTAAGATCTCCTTGTAAATAAATTAGAGACTCTAAAATATTTTTTCTTATCTCTTCTTCTGTAACTGCAGACAAATAATCAATAATTTCAAAAAAATCTTTCGTGTAAATTTGTGGTATTTTAAAAAATGTTGTGGCTAAACAAAAAATATTTGCATTCCTAACATCTTTGTAGTCGCAAAAGCTGCCAAAATAAAAATTTAAAAACTCACTATCTAACTCTTTTATTCTTTTAAGATCATCTAGTAATACAAAATATTCATTATCTAAATTCAAACCCAATTTGGTTGTATAATCTTTGAAGAATTCCTCGTGTTTTAAGAATAGAATAGAGGATATCTTGTCAAAGAATTCTGAAACACTGTCATTTATTATTAACCGCACTTTTTCACACCCCATAAAGTCTTTTTCCACAAAGGCAAACGTTGTACTATCTTCATGCCAGACATTTTACATTTTTAATAGTATCAATCAAAAGGAAACTTTCAAAGAATATTCATTTCTAATTAGCACTTACCTGACTGAGCATTATCATGAGCAGTCCTAGATTTATTAGACTTGCTTCACCTCATGCTAAGTATTCTCCTCATGTCATACTCTTCAGAAATCCTTAATCATCTCAGCTAGTTTACAGGTCCATTTAAGCTCTTATTGAGTTATTTCAAGTTACAAAATTGTTGAATTATAAAAATATGATTTCGAGATAAGTGGATGAAGAAACAATTTATGAATAATATTGACACCTCTTAAGATTGCATTTATCATGTTTTTAGATATATATCGAATTTTAATTTAGATTAATATCTGATGGAGGTGTAGTTTTGAATTTCAAAAAATTAATTATGTTATCTGCATTATTATTAGGTACATTCATTTCGGTAATGGACACCACTATAGTAAATATTGCCTTACCTAAGATGCTGGATTACTTTTCGAGCAACCTTTCTCAAGTAGCTTGGGTGGCTACAGGTTATACTTTAGCTTTTGCAGTTTTATTAGTAGGTGCATCAAAGCTGGCAGACCATTTTGGAAGAAAAAAAGCTTTTATGTTTGGATTAGCACTTTTTATTTTGACATCAGTTATTGCCTGTTTGAGCACTTCAATTGAAATGCTTATCACAATTAGAGTGATTCAGGGATTATCTGCTGCTTTCATTGTGCCAGTTACAATGCCTATTGCTTTGGCCATCGTTCCTCAAAATAAAAAAGGATTGATCATTGGAATCTGGGGGGCTTTCTCAGGATTAGCAGCTACTTTAGGACCTGTACTTGGAGGATTATTAACTGAAAATTTTAATTGGCAAGCTATCTTCTTCATAAATATTCCTTTAGGCCTGATTTCTCTTTTTTTAGCAGCATTTTTTATTACTGAGAGTTATGATGAAACAGTGAGTAAAAAAATTGATTACATGGGGATTCTTATTTTATCCGGAGCTCTCTTCTGTTTAACCTTTGGCTTTGCAAAAGTATCTGATTTAGGCTGGTCATCTCCATTAATTATCTCTCTTTTTGTAATCTCTGTATTATTATTCTGTTTGTTTTTCTTTATTGAATCTAAAATTAAAAACCCGATGATTCCCTTATCCATGCTGAAGATACGTACGTTTAGTTTCAGTTCTTTCACCCTCTTTATGCAGGGCCTTGGATTAACAAGCGGTACCCTTATTATTACTTTACTCCTCACGAATTTAATGGGAAAAACTGAATTAGAAGCGGGGTTAATTGTTTCTACATTAGCTCTATCATCTATGTTTACCTCTGTACTTTCTGGAAAGCTATCTGATAAACTCGGGGGCATTTGGCTTTCGGGTCTAGGTATGCTCGGTTTAACAATCACAACATATTTATACGGATACATACGATACGACAGTTCTGTAACAACGGTAATTATTCTGTTATGTTTGACCGGCTTAGCTTTAGGGCTTGTGATAGGACCGGCAATGAGTTCAGGGATACGGCTTATTCCTCCTGAGAAAGTAGGTATTGCCTCAGGTATTCTTAATATGATGCGGACAGTTGGACAAGCGCTAGGCATTGCCATACTTACATCTGTGCTTACAATGAATATAAATGATCACACAGCTTCTGCAAAAAAAGAAGCCATAACAATTGTGGAAAACAATCAGGTTTTTGATAAAAATGCAAAGAACGAGATAATAACTCACTTAAAGCATTCAGACAGTAAAGGTTTCGATCGAAGAAAAAGTATTGCTGAATTAAACAAAAAAGAGGAAGAAATTCTTTCTATAACCCCGGATCCATATAAAGAAAAGGTACAAAAAAGTTTCAATACTCAAAAGAAGGAAGTTATCGCTATCCAGAAAAAAATTTCAAATTTATATAATGAAAAAATAAGTGACAGTTTTAATAATACATTCAAAGTAGGCAGTGTAATTCTTATTTTAGGAATTATTTTTGCATTGTTCAGTGATATTTCTCCAAAACGTTTAAAACAACAACAGAAAAACCAGGTAGATATTACGTCTTGACCGTTCCATAATTGTTTCATTGTTCCGCTCCATCATTCATGCTACAATTTTAGGATGCATCTGATGTGAGGGAGGCTTTTTGAACATTGAACGAGAATAACCCTTTTCCTTATTCAAATACGGAAAAACGGTACCATACATTAAATTATCATCTGCGGGAGCATTTCGGGCATAAAGTGTTTAAAGTCGCGCTTGACGGCGGTTTTGACTGTCCGAATCGGGACGGCACGGTTGCACACGGAGGCTGCACATTCTGCAGCGCGGCGGGCTCCGGCGATTTTGCCGGCAATCGGGCCGATGACTTACTCACGCAATTTCACGATATTAAAAACCGCATGCACGAAAAGTGGAAAGACGGCAAATATATCGCATATTTCCAAGCGTTCACGAATACGCATGCCCCGGTAGAGGAGCTGCGTGAAAAATTCGAATCCGTCCTCAAGCTTGACGGCGTTGTCGGCATGTCGATCGCGACCCGTCCGGACTGCCTGCCGGACGATGTCGTGGAATATTTGGCCGAACTGAATGAGCGGACCTATTTATGGGTTGAACTCGGGTTGCAGACCGTACATGAGCGAACCGCCCTTCTGATCAACCGCGCCCATGATTTTGACTGCTATGTTGAGGGTGTCAATAAACTGAGAAAACACGGCATACGCGTTTGTTCCCATATCATTAACGGGCTTCCGCTTGAAAACAGGGACATGATGATGGAGACGGCCAAAGCCGTCGCTGATTTGGATGTGCAAGGCATTAAAATTCACCTGCTTCACTTATTAAAAGGCACACCGATGGTGAAGCAATATGAAAAAGGAAAGCTGGAGTTCCTTTCTCAAGAAGAATATGTAAGTCTTGTATGTGATCAGCTCGAAATCATTCCCCCGGAAATGATTGTTCACCGCATTACGGGAGACGGGCCGATCGAATTAATGGTCGGGCCGATGTGGAGCGTCAATAAGTGGGAAGTACTGGGCGCCATTCAAAAAGAGCTGGAAACACGGGGAAGCTATCAAGGAAAGCTCTTCAGAAAGACCGGGGAGGAGACCGCCCTATGACCTTGATGCACATCCTCCCTTTCAGTAAAGAATTGCTGAAGTCCGCCGCACAGGAAGGTGATATCACGGTTGACGCGACGATGGGCAACGGACATGATACATATTTTCTGGCCGGCCTTGTCGGTGAGACAGGACATGTCCATGCCTTTGATATTCAAGCGGACGCACTCGCTAAAACGAAGGAGCGGCTCGGTGCCGACTTCGGCCCGCGCGTCACGCTTCACCATAAAAGCCATGATCAAATAAAGGCATCGCTGCCTGAAGATGCGCACGGTCGTGTGGCTTGCGCCGTCTTTAATCTCGGCTATCTGCCAGGCGGCGATAAAAGCATTACGACAAACGGTCACTCAACCATTTCCGCGATCGAACAGCTCCTTGAACTGCTGAAGGAGAACGGGCTGATCGTTCTCGTTGTGTACCACGGGCATCCTGAAGGCAAGACGGAAAAAAGTGCATTACTGGAATACTGCAGCAATCTTGATCAGGAAAAAGCCCGCGTGCTGAGCTACGGCTTTCTCAACCAGCGGAACGACCCGCCGTTTATTATAGCGATTGAAAAGAAATCTGCCGGCAAATAAAGAATCGGCCTGTCATAAGCGGGCCGATTCTTTTTGTGTTTACTTTTCAAGAAAAATCAATTACTATGAAATAATGGAAAAAAGTTCATCTTTTAGTGTAACATCTGGGAGGAGCGGCAGTTTGAATATTCTTCGCATCATATTTTCAAGTGTTCCCTATGTGATGTTTGTCATCATTTTATCAAGACATTTAGGATTTGAGTTCGCGAAAACCTATTACTGGTGGTTTGCTGCATTTTTTGTCATCGGGCTGATCGGCAAATTCGCAATGCACCTTGCGGCAAAAAAGAAACCGTTAAAAAAAGAGACAGCGTAAAATGCGCATGTCTCTTTTTATTTACTGTTTTGCAGCACGCTGCGTGTATAAGCGGGATTGTTCGTAAAGACACCATCTGCTTTTTGTTTCAGCATAATAGGCGTCAGCGTATGCTCGTCTTCCTTATCAAAAAACACGTGCACTTTCATCTTATTGTGATGAATGCGCTTCACGACTGCTTCATTTGCCAATTTGGCGTTGAGCCCGACTGTATCAGCATACGTTCTGATTACTTGCAGCTGCTTATCATTTATCTCCTCAGCCTCGTTATCTTTTAATAATCGGACAAGAGGAACTTTTTTATTCATAGATCGAACTTTCTTTAAGCTCTTCCCGCTAAAAGACTCAATGACTGCTTTATGGCTGGAAATCAGCTTATGTTTTTGTAATATGTCAATCAGTTTCTTTTCCATCACCAGGCTGCCGTTGCTTTCTCTTGTCTCAATATAGTAATTGGCAGTTTGTCCGAATTTCTGTATGATTTCTTCTAATGTTAAAATCTTTTCTCCTTTTCCCGCATTCAGTTTCTTAATCTGAGCCAAAGACAGATCATCTGTCATCCCTTTACCATCTGTTGTCCGATCTACCGTTTTATCGTGAATTGCAATCAGACGGCCATCCTTCGTCTCCCGTAAGTCTATCTCAATATAATCTGCTTTGTCTTTAATCGCACGTGTATAAGACAAAGCTGTATGTTCCGGCTCAATCGCAGAAGAGCCCCTGTGCGCTATCAAGACAGGATGATAGCCGGCGGAAGCATGGATGACGGAGCAGCCTCCGGAAATGGAAAGTAATGCTATAGCCGCTAAATACTTTAATTTTTTCATAAAATTAAAGTATCATATTCTGCAGGCGCAAACAATGTTTCATTTCATACTTCACGTCATAAATAAAAAACTGCGCCGTCATGATGTACACGAGAGGCGCAGTTCACCCATTACGAACTTTTCGTCCAAGCCATCTTCTGAAATTTGCGGTAGGCTCTTCCGTTGATATAAAAGAAAAATGACGTTTTTCCGCTTGCCCTGATCAGCTTTCGCGCGAGGCGGCCCATTTCTTTTTGGCCGGCGACTTTGTCATCGGATAAATAGACACCGAGCAGCCCCCTGTTGATCAGCCGGTGAAAATTTTCATGCGGAATGCCTTGCAAATGTTCATCCGCTTTTTCAATAAAATGCTGCAGTCTCTGCATCATTTCTTCATGAGACTGATAATACGTACAGAAATTCAGATCGCCTTCAAGCAGATCCTCTTCCTGGTCAATTAAATAATCAAGCAGTATATGCAGCCCTTGTATGTACGGAAAATAACTGCTGCGGATTTTCTCAGCGGTATGTTCGTTAAAATCAGGCTGGAATGAGTAAGCAACGAGACAGAAAATGCCTAACGTCGATCCGGCGCAGGCCGAGAACTCAAACCACTCCATTTCCGGAAGCTGTGACCGGTACTGCTCAAACCAGGCTTTAAGCCTCGGAACGCGTTCATGCTCAACGACATGCTTATGAACCTGAAGATCGCAATAATAATCACACAGCTCAAGCAAATAAGGTTTAATGATACCGTAATGTTCTATTGACCCGAGCACCCGCTGGCATGTTCTGACCAGCTCATGAAGATAACCGCCGTCATCCCGCTCCTCTCTGTACTGATAGTACGGCCGCACCTCGGCACCGACCGTCAGCGCGTCACGCATGGAAAGATGAAGCATGCGGAAGTCCTCCGGATCAAGCGAGGTGCTGCGGTCGCACAGATTGTCCAGATAATCACTGATTGTCTGATACGCGATGATAAATTGCACGCATTTCTGTTTTTGTTCTCCCGAAAGCAAGGCTAAAATGCCGCCGCCTTCACAATGAAACGATTTATCGCGGATACTTGCGGCCGCCTGCTGCCGCAGTTCGGTATTTTTAATGGAATCTGATTTTTCCCGCCACATGTTCAATTCCTGATGAACGAGCGGGAAAATTTCCCGATACACTTTTGCCATAAGGTTAAAAGGATGTTCCGGTACTGTCAACATATGCACCCCCAGCGAATTCAAATATACTGATCTGTAAAGGCTTTTGCCGCCTTAAACACAGTTTCTCTTTCCGGTTCATTAAAAATTTCATGATAAAGCCCTTCCCATTCCCGATACGATTTATTATGGGAAGCCACACCGGAAAACCATTTGCGGACCTTCATTTTATCGACGATTTTGTCATCACCGCCCTGCATAAGCAAAAGCGGCACCTTTAAAAACGCATCAGTCGGCACCATAGCGGCATCAATGGTTTTTAAAAGCTCTCTGTACCATCTTACGGATACCTTCGTGACATATAAAGAATCGTTTTGATCCGCTTCAATCATATCCGCATTCCTCGTTGCCATATCAGGTGATAAGCCGGAATCCACTCTGAGGGACGGAGCGAGGACGTTCAGTCCTTTAGACGCAAAATCAAGGACTTTATTGACTTTTATTTGCAGACCCAGACAAGGTGATGATAAAATGAGTGCCGTAATGCGGGGATTTCTCTGCTGCTTAAACCATTCTATCGCAATCAGTCCGCCCATGCTGTGGCCCAAAAGGAAAACGGGCGCTTCAAGCGTTCTCGCTTTATCAATCCATATATCTACTTCATCAATGTATTCTTGGAAAGAGCGAATATGCCCTCTGGCGCGGGTCGACGTTCCCTGACCGGGCAAATCGCCCATCACCACGTTATATCCGGAAGATCTCCACATTTCAACGAGCCATTTATAACGCCCGTGGTATTCGCTCGCCCCGTGGATAATGACAATGGTACCGACGGGCCTGTCTGCTTTCCAAGTCCACATGCAGTTCACCTCTTACATAAATTTAGAGAAAGAAGGATGAGACATGATAATCTACCCTTATAAACAATTTACGCCTGACATACATCCTGAAGCGTTCATTGCGGATAACGCCGTCATTACGGGCGACGTCGTGATCGGAGAACAATCAAGCATCTGGTTCTCGGCCGTCATCCGGGGGGATGTTGCGCCGACAAGGATCGGAAAAAGAGTCAGCATACAGGACTTGAGCTGTCTGCATCAAAGTCCGAACCGCCCGCTTCTTATTGAAGATGACGTCACGATCGGCCATCAGGTTACACTGCACAGCGCAATCATCAAAAAGAATGCTTTAATCGGTATGGGCTCCGTCATTCTTGACGGGGCGGAAATCGGAGAAGGCGCGTTTATCGGCGCCGGAAGTCTCGTTCCTCCGGGCAAAACCATTCCTCCCGGCTGTCTTGCGTTCGGCCGGCCCGCAAAGGTTATCCGCCGGCTGACAGAAGAAGACATACAGGACATGGAAAGAATCAGAACGGAATATGTTGAAAAAGGCCGATATTATAAAACACTGCAAAAGAAATAAAAATAGATCAGCTTTGTTTTTACTACTGTACCATTTTTCAAAATATTATTTAAGTAAAAACCATTTGCATTCTCCCGATTGTCAGGAAACAGAAGCAAAATGTTCAGGAATTTGTTTTATTCTTCCCCCGCCGGCCCGATCCTATGAAAAAAAGAGCCCATGTCCCGGGCTCTTTTTTTACGCTTTTTCGGCGAATGTCTGTCCGTTTTCCAGACCTATGTCTTTTCTTTTATGGAAACCTTTCCCGTAATAGGCGGCTAATAATATGCCGAACCAGACAGGACCGATGATGACGGCCACCCTGGTCTCTGCATCAAAAGCCATCAGCACAACGACAAAAGCGAGAAATGCCAGCGAGATATATGAGGAAAAGGGGTATAAAGGCATTTTATATTTCAGTTTTTTCCGTTGTTCCGGCTGTAAGCTTTTACGGTATTTCATTTGGGAAAGCAAAATAATCGACCATGTCCAAATCGCCCCGAACGTCGCAATGCTCGTCACCCACGTAAACACTTTCGCCGGCACCACGTAGTTCAGCAAAACGCCGATGCACAACGCGCCCGCTGAAACCAATACCGCTTTTCCCGGCACACCGCCTTTTGTGACCGTACCGTATGCTTTAGGCGCTTCATTTTGCTCCGCCAGATTGAACAGCATGCGCCCCGTGCTGAAGATCCCGCTGTTGCAGGAAGAAAGAGCCGCCGTCAATACGACAAAATTAATGATTCCGGCTGCAGCGGGGATTCCGATTTTTTCAAATGTCAAAACAAACGGGCTTCCGCCTGAACCGATTTCCTGCCACGGATAAATTGACATAATGACAAACAAAGCTCCGACGTAAAAAATGAGAATGCGCCAAAAAACAGTATCTATGGCCCGCGCCAGTGATTTTTCCGGATTTTTGACCTCACCGGCTGTGACACCGATCAGCTCAATCCCGAGATAGGCAAACATGACCATTTGAAGCGACAGCAGCACCCCTTTAATCCCATTCGGGAAAAAGCCGCCGTGGCTCCATAAATTGCTGATTCCGAGCGCAACGCCTCCGTTTCCGAGACCGAATACGATCATCACCAGACCGATCGCGATCATTGACAGAATCGCCAAGACTTTAATGAGCGCAAACCAGAATTCAAGCTCACCGTACGCTTTAACCGCCAGAAAGTTGACAGCCGTCATAATGACGAGTGCACAAAGCGCCCAGATCCATGACGGCACGTCAGGGAACCAGTAGCCCATATAAATGCCGACCGCGGTGATTTCCGCCATGCAGGTAACAACCCATAAAAACCAATAATTCCAGCCTGTTAAAAACCCGGCAAGCGGACCGAGATAATCTCTGGCATACCGGCTGAATGAGCCGGCTACAGGCTTTTGAATCGCCATTTCCCCTAATGCCCGCATAATAAAAAACATAATCAGTCCGCTGCAGGCGTAAGCGGCTAAAATCCCCGGCCCGGCAAGCTTTATGGCAGAAGCCGACCCGAGAAACAGCCCGACTCCAATCGCGGCGCCCAACGACATAAGCGAGATATGCCGCTCTTCCAAGCCGCGGTGAAGCGTTTTTTCTTTGTTTTGCATAACTCTCCCTCCCCCTGATTTTGACAAAGAAACAACAAACCGAGACGAAATAGCCAGAAAACACTTTCCGGAATCTACCCGATTAGTCCTATTATAACATTTTTCTGAATATTGCGTAATACTTTGTCGAAAACAGAGCGGAATAGACGGTTTACAAAAAAACAATAGAAAAAAGGCTTTCGATAACATCGAAAGCCTTTTGGATTAAACGAAAATGACTTCTTTCGGCTGATGATTCAGCTCTTCCGGCACCAGTCTTTTTTCAACATTGATGCTGTGCCAGATCATGAAGATCAGCACGGTCCAGATTTTGCGGCTGTTGTCCGCTCTGTCGGCACAATGATCTTCTAGAAGCTGAAGGACATAATCCTTTTCAATATAAGCATCTGTTTCACTTTCACGAATGATGTTGCGAACCCATTCGTTCATTTCATTTTTCAGCCAGTGGCGGATCGGCACAGGGAAGCCGAGTTTTTTGCGGTTAAGCACATGATCAGGCACTACCCCTTCAGCAGCTTTGCGCAGAAGGTATTTCGTCGTGCCGTTTTTCGTTTTCAGTTCATCCGGAATTTTAGAAGCCACGTCAAACACGACTTTATCAAGGAACGGCACGCGCAGTTCCAATGAGTTGGCCATCGTCATTTTGTCAGCCTTTAACAGGATGTCGCCGCGCATCCACGTATGGATGTCAACATACTGCATTTTATTAATGTCGCTGTATGAACGGCTTTCCGTAAAGTACGGCTTCGTGACATCACGGTATGAAAGCTCTGGATTGTAATGTTTGAGCAGCTGTTTTTTCACGGGCTCTTCAAAAATCTTCGCATTACCGATATAACGCTCCTCAAGCGGTGTGCAGCCGCGGACTAAGAGGCTTTTCCCTCTCATTCCTTCAGGCATGACGGACGCCACATGAAGAAGCATTTTTTTCAGACCGGACGGAATGCGTTCAAACGGTTTAAGCGAAAGCGGTTCGCGGTAAATATTGTACCCGCCGAACAGCTCGTCCGCGCCTTCCCCGGATAACGCGACCGTTACATGTTTTTTCGCTTCTTTTGCGACAAAGTACAAAGGAATCGCCGCCGGATCTGCAAGCGGGTCATCAAAGTGCCAGACGATTTTCGGAAGCTCGTTCATATACTCCTCAGGAGAAATGACTTTGCTGATATTTTCAATCCCGAGCGCGGCAGCCGTTTCCTTCGCTACGTCAACCTCACTGAAGCCCTGCTGCTCAAAACCGACGGAAAATGTTTTAAGGCTCGGGTGAAATTCTTTCGCAACTGAGACGATAAAAGAAGAGTCGATACCGCCGGATAGAAACGAACCGACAGGAACGTCACTTCTCATGTGAACTTTGACAGAGTCAAAGATTGCGTCTCTGACTTCTTTCACCAATTTATCTTCATCAGACTGAACAGGCTTGAAGTTCGCTTTGAAATATGTTTTAAACGCGATGTCGCCTTCCGGGCGGATCGTAAACTGGCTGCCCGGCTCGACTTTTTTCACTTCAGCGTCAAGCGTGCTCGGTTCAGGAACGAATTGGAAAGACATATATTGCTGTAAAGAAGCTGTATCAAGATCAATGCCGTTTTGAGCGGCCATTAAACTTTTTCTTTCAGATGCAAAATATACTTTGTCCCCGATGGTTGTGTAATACAGCGGCTTAATGCCGAACGGGTCTCTCGCGCCGTACATAACGCGGTCAGCTTTGTTCCAGATTAAAAACGCAAACATTCCGCGAAGCTTTGAAGCGGCTTCTTCTTTATAATGACGGTATGTCGCAAGGAGCACTTCAGTATCGGAATCTGTATTGAAAGTGTAGCCTTTCGCTTCAAGCTCTTCTCTCAATTCAATGTAGTTATAGATTTCGCCGTTAAAAATGATCCAATATTTTTCGTCTTCATATGATAAAGGCTGTCCGCCGTTTTCTACGTCAATAATACTGAGCCGTCTGAAGCCGAATCCGACGTGCTCGTCATGATAATACCCATCGCTGTCAGGACCGCGGTGAACGATCATTTGGTTCATTTGTTTGATTAGCTCTTCTTGATCTGCGGTTTGAGTTAATGGATGCTTATTAAAAACACCGACAAATCCACACATAGTATAGCCTCCATAAGTGTAATTTTCTAATTGGACCCCCTTTTTATAGACGCTGTGTTACGCCATTGGTTTCACGCTATGTAAAAATAAGCATGGCAGCATCTACAAAAAGGGAAAGCCGCTTAAGTAAGCGGCTATAAAATTATTCTCCTAGTGCTTCTTTGCGAAGCGCATCCGCCTTGTCAGTACGCTCCCAAGGAAGATCCACATCATGACGTCCGAAGTGGCCGTAAGCAGCAGTCTGCTTATAGATCGGGCGGCGCAGATCAAGCATTTTAATAATGCCGGCAGGTCTCAGGTCGAAGTTATTCCGTACGACTTCGATCAGTTTTTCTTCAGAAGCTTTTCCTGTATCAAATGTATTGATGGAAATAGAAACAGGCTGTGCCACGCCGATTGCGTATGCAAGCTGCACTTCACAAGAATCAGCAAGGCCTGCTGCCACGATGTTTTTCGCTACGTATCTCGCAGCGTATGCCGCAGAACGGTCTACCTTCGTCGCATCCTTACCGGAGAATGCGCCGCCGCCGTGGCGTGCATATCCGCCGTATGTGTCAACGATGATTTTACGGCCGGTAAGACCCGAGTCACCTTGAGGTCCGCCGATTACGAAACGTCCCGTAGGGTTGATGAAGTATTTTGTTTCTTCATCGATCAGTTCCTCAGGCACGACAGGATTAATGACATGCTCTTTCAGATTGCGCTGAATCTGCTCAAGCGTAATTTCCGGGTGGTGCTGAGTTGAAATAACGATCGCGTCGATGCGGACCGGCTTGTTGTTTTCATCATATTCAACGGTAACTTGCGTTTTGCCGTCAGGGCGAAGATACGGAAGAATGTCTTCTTTGCGGACTTCGCTCAAACGGCGGGCTAATTTATGCGCCAAAGAGATCGGAAGCGGCATAAGCTCTTTCGTTTCGTTACACGCATAACCGAACATCAGGCCTTGGTCTCCCGCTCCGATTGCTTCGATTTCAGCATCGCTCATTGTGCCTTCACGCGCTTCAAGAGCCTGATCGACACCCATTGCGATATCCGCAGACTGTTCATCAATTGATGTTAAAACAGCGCAAGTCTCCGCATCAAATCCGTATTTGGCGCGTGTGTAGCCGATTTCTTTAATCGTTTCACGGACTGTTTTCGGAATGTCAACGTATGTTGATGTAGTAATCTCTCCGCTTACCAGCACAAGTCCTGTCGTTACAGATGTTTCGCAGGCCACGCGCGCGTTCGGGTCATTTTTTAAAATCTCATCTAAGATACTGTCAGAAATTTGGTCACAGATTTTGTCCGGATGACCCTCAGTAACAGATTCAGATGTAAATAGTCGACGGTTTTTACTCATTCACTTTTCCTCCTGAAAAAAGATCTTTTGCAAGACCTTCTCATATGATACGGAACTCGCTCCCTCTTAATACAATGTCATACTATATCAGAGAATGTTAATTGGCATATTTTATGAAATAAAAAAACCTTTTCCACTCGAGGAAAGGGTTTGGTCTGTGTGCCTTTCACTCTTATCGCTCAAGGAAAATATTAAACCTTGCATCAGGTTAGCACCTTGGTTTCCCACAGTGTTTTCACCTGCTTTTTTACAGAGAAACCGGTTGCTGGGCTTCATCGGGCCTGTCCCTCCGCCAGCTCGGGATAAGAGTATCCGCTCAATGAAATATCTTATCGTAAAAGGGCGGAAAGTGTCAATATGAATTAAAGCGATTACGCGCCTTTATTTCGGGAAGCAATGGAAAAACACAAACAAAAAACCGCAAATAGTATAGACTATTTTCAGATATATGTTATACTAATTCCACATTCAGCGAAATACAAATAAACCGGCAAAGGAAGGTTTTTATGAAATTAGTTGATTTAACCGCAGATCTTCAAGCATTACTTGCAAGTCCGAATGTGCATCATAATTTATCGGCTCCAAAACTTACCGAAAAAGTGATCAGCCGAAATGAAGGAACGCTGACATCAACGGGCGCTGTACGCGCCACCACCGGCGCTTATACAGGCAGGTCACCTAAAGATAAATTTATCGTCCGTGAACAAAGCACAGAAAATCAAATTGATTGGGGCGCGGTGAATCAGCCCATTTCTGAAGAGGCGTTTGAAAAGCTGTACGCCAAAGTCGTCAGCTACTTAAAACAGCGGGATGAACTGTTTGTTTTTGAAGGATTCGCAGGAGCGGATGAAAAATACAGACTCCCGATTACGGTCGTAAATGAATTTGCGTGGCACAATTTATTCGCACGCCAGCTGTTTATCAGACCGGAGACGGATGAAAGAGATCCGCAAGCGCAGCCTTTCACCATTCTCTCGGCTCCGCATTTTAAAGCAGATCCGGAGACGGACGGCACGCATTCGGAAACATTTATCATTGTCTCTTTCGAAAAGCGCGTCATTTTAATCGGCGGCACCGAATACGCCGGAGAAATGAAAAAATCAATATTCTCCATTATGAACTTCCTGCTTCCGCAGCAGGATATACTGCCGATGCACTGCTCAGCCAATGTCGGTGAAAAAGGCGATGTCGCCCTGTTTTTCGGTCTTTCCGGCACAGGGAAAACGACGCTTTCAGCCGATGCGGACCGCAAACTGATCGGCGATGACGAGCACGGCTGGTCAGATTCCGGCGTTTTCAACATTGAAGGCGGATGTTACGCTAAATGTATCAATCTGAGCGAGGAAAAAGAACCGCAGATTTTTCGTGCGATCCGCTTCGGGTCTGTTCTTGAGAATGTCGTGCTTGATGAAAAAACGGGTGAAGCGGATTACGATAATTCCTTCTACACGGAAAACACAAGAGCCGCATATCCGATTGAGATGATCGGCAATATCGTGCAGCCGAGCATTGCCGGCCATCCGCAGGCAATCGTCTTTTTAACGGCGGACGCATTCGGTGTGCTCCCTCCGATCAGCAAACTGACGAAGGAACAGGCGATGTATCACTTCTTAAGCGGGTACACCAGTAAACTCGCGGGAACCGAGCGCGGCGTGACATCTCCGCAAACGACTTTCTCGACGTGCTTCGGTTCACCGTTCCTTCCGCTTCCGGCGCATGTATATGCCGAAATGCTCGGGCATAAAATCGACGAACACGGCGTTCAAGTCTTCTTGGTCAACACAGGCTGGACCGGCGGAGGGTACGGAGTCGGAGAACGGATGAAACTTTCGTATACAAGAGCGATGGTCAAGGCCGCTATTGAAGGCAGACTGAACCAGACTGACATGACGGCAGACAGCATTTTCGGCCTGCGCAGTCCCGTTCATGTTCCGGGCGTTCCGGATGAAGTTCTTCAGCCTGAAAACACATGGAGCGATAAACAAGCATACAACGAAAAAGCGCTGTTTTTAGCCAATGAGTTTAAAGAAAACTTTAAAAAGTTTTCCCATGCAGACTCGATTGCCAAAGCCGGCGGACCTCTCGTGTAATCAAAAAAGCCAAGGGCGTTTATGCCCTCGGCTTTTGTTTTTTCAGTTTGTCGAATGAAGCGACGTGAGTCTGTATGTAATGCTTGTCCGGCCGTTCGCCCATTCGAGCTTTTGGACCTCGCCGGTGCCGGATTTCTCGCCGGTTTTCGTTTTGCGCACGTCCATCGGAATATCAAGAGGATAGACGCGATAGCCCTCTTTCTCCAATAAAAAGATATTTTCCTCTATCCGTTTTTCATTGCCTTTTGTCACAATCATGGTATTAAATTCAACAGGCATTCCCAAAATGAAAATCCCCTTTCATTCTCTTATTCTTTATTATCATATCATAAATCAGGCATCTTACCGTGTCTTCATCCATTCCGCCAGCCGCCGGACAATGCGTCTGTTTTCCTGCGGCGGAAAATAATGCGTAAAACCGCTGTAATACCAGGTTTCCACCGGTTTCCCCGCCTCTTTCAGCTTGTCCTCGATCATCCGGGCGTGTTCGATCGAAACATTCTTATCATTCTCTCCATGGATGAGAAGTACAGGGGCCTGAATGCGGTCTGCGTTTTCAAACGGCGAACGCCATCTGTATTCATCCGGCACCTTTTTCGGCGTGCCGCCGATCACCCGCTTCATCATCCGCCGCATATCCTTCCGCTCTTCATAAGTAAGCACCATATCGCTCACACCGCCCCATGATACGAGCGAAGCCGCTTGATGCCCCATTTCAATCGCGGTCAAAAGCCCCATGATTCCGCCCCGGGAAAAACCGAAAATATGCACCCGCCCTTCCCTGACGTTCGGATGCTCCCGAAGCAGGCGAAAAGCGGAAAACGCGTCCTCTCTGTCCTCTCCCGCAAAATCTTCATTTCCCTCGCCGCCCTGGTTGCCTCTGTAATAAGGCGCAAACACGACAAAGCCTTGGGAAGCGAATTGAACGATTCTTCCGGGGCGTACCATGCCGACATTTTTTATGCCGCCGCGCAAATATAAAAAACCGTCATATGTGCCCGGCGCCGCAGGCTCGGCAAGGAGCCCCTTTACCTTCAGCCCTTCTGACTCATAGCATACCTCAAAGAGGCGGACATGCGGACTCGGAGACGGGAACCTTTTCTTTTCTACCAGCAAAACAATGAGCCTCCTTATATCATCAGTTTTTTTATTCTTTCCCAACGTGAATATGGGCACTCACACATTTTTTATACCCATCATACGATATGTAAAGCAGAAAAGGTTATTTTAACGCTTAAAACAAGGAGGTTACACCGTGAACAAATGGCTCAAAACGGGCTGCGTTTTTGTCATATGCGCCTTTTTCCTGCTCATTCTTCCGGCCTGCAGACAGGAAGAAAGTCTGACGAAGGTAAAGGTGGCGGAAGTCACACACTCCATCTTCTATACGCCTCTGTATGTCGCTGAAGCAAAAGGTTTCTTTAAAAAAGAAGGGCTCCAAGTGTCACTTCAAACAACATGGGGCGGAGACAAAACGATGACATCGCTTTTGTCAAACGGGTCTGACATCGCGCTGGTCGGTTCTGAAACATCCATTTACGTGGAGGCGCAGGGAGCAAAAGATCCGGTCATCAACTTCGCGCAGCTGACACAGACGGACGGCACATTTCTCGTGTCACGGAAGGATGAGAAATCATTCAAATGGAGCGATTTAAAAGGAAAAACATTTCTCGGCCAGCGAAAAGGCGGCATGCCCCAAATGGCCGGTGAGTACGCCCTGAAAAAGAATCACATAGAACCGAAAAAAGACATTAACCTCGTTCAAAACATTGATTTCGCCAATATTTCCAACGCATTCGCATCCGGAACGGGTGATTATGTGCAGCTGTTTGAACCGACGGCATCCCAATTTGAAAAAGAAGGCATCGGCCATATCGTCGCATCCTTCGGAGAAGCTTCCGGCCAAGTGCCATACACAACCTTTATGGCAAAAGAAAGTTATTTGAAAAGCAATGAAAAGACGGCGGAAAAATTCACCCGCGCCATCTATCGCGCCCAGCAATGGGTGGAAAGCCATCCGGCCAAAGACATCGCAAAAACGATTCAGAAGGAATTTGCCGATACTGATCCGGCCATTATCGAAACATCAATAGAGCGCTATAAAAAACAAAAGTCATTCTCTGCAGACCCAGTTCTGCAAAAGGATGAATGGGAACAGCTTCAATCTATTATGGATGAAGCCGGAGAGCTCCCGAAACACATTCCGTACAGCAAACTCGTCAACACAAAAATCGCCAAAAAAGTCACCTCAGAACAATAGGAGGAACATGAATGTCTTTTTTACATGTGGATCATGTAACACATACTTATTTCTCGCTGAAAGAAAAGACAACCGCCGTGAAAGATATACATTTTCAGATTGAAAAAGGGGATTTCATCTCCTTTCTCGGGCCGAGCGGATGCGGAAAAACAACACTCCTGTCCATTCTGGCCGGCCTTATCACCCCTGCGCAAGGCCGGGTGCTGATTGAAGGAAGCGTGCCGAACCATAAAGAACACCAAATCGGTTATATGCTTCAACAGGATTATTTATTTCCTTGGAAATCAATTGAGGAAAACGTGCTGCTCGGTTTACACATTTCAAAAACATTAACAGAAGAAAAAAGAGCTGAAGTTCTCAGCCTTCTGCCTAAGCTCGGATTAATCGGCGTTGAAAAGAAATACCCGAAAGAGCTCTCAGGCGGGATGCGGCAGCGGGCGGCACTTGCCAGAACTCTTGCGCCGGACCCGGGCCTGCTGCTCCTTGATGAACCGTTTTCCGCGCTGGACTTTCAAACGAAGCTTTCTTTAGAAAACCTTGTCTTCAGAACATTAAAGGATTTTCAAAAAACCGCCGTGCTCGTCACCCACGATATCGGTGAAGCCATCGCCATGAGCGATACGATCTATTTATTTTCGAATCAGCCGGGCACCATCCACCAAATATTCACCGTGCCTAAGGAGCTCGCGGCTTTAGATCCGTTTGACGCGCGTCAGGATCCGGCCTTTCAGCCGCTGTTTCAAACCATATGGAAGGAGCTGAATTCCCTTGAAAAACAGCAGCGGCACGATTGAACAGCTTCATCAGCAGTTTAAGAAAAGACACCAAAAAGAAAAGTTCCGGATCCGTGCGTATCAGGCCGCCATTTTCATCGTATTTTTTGCCGGCTGGGAAATATCGAGCAGGGCGGGCTGGATCGATCCGTTAATCTTCAGCTCACCCTCCGCCGTTTGCAGGCTTTTAGTTGAAAAGATTGCGGACGGATCCCTTGCGGCGCACATCGGCGTTACCTTAGGCGAAACCGTTCTCGGCTTTTTGCTCGGCACGCTCCTCGGCACATGCCTCGCCGCTCTGTTATGGTGGTCAAACAGGCTCGCCCGGGTTTTAGACCCGTACCTCGTCATTTTAAACGCGATGCCGAAGGTCGCACTCGGACCGATTCTCATCGTGGCACTCGGACCGAATTTCACAAGCATTGTCGCCATGGGAGCAGTCATCAGTGTCATTATCACGACAATCGTCGTCTTTACGGCTTTTCAGGAAGTGGATGAAAACTATATTAAGGTGATGAAAACTTTCGGAGCGAAAAAAAGCATCATGTTTAAAGAAGTCATTCTGCCGGCGTGCGCCCCCGCGATTATTTCCGCGCTTAAAGTGAACGTCGGTTTATCCTGGGTCGGTGTCATCGTCGGCGAGTTTCTCGTTTCCGAAAAAGGTCTGGGCTACATGATCATTTACGGATTCCAGGTCTTCAATTTCACTCTTGTGTTCTTAAGCCTTCTGATCATCGCGATTTTTGCAACATTGATGTATCAGGGAGTCGAACTGTTAGAAAGAAAATGGACGAAAGGAAAAATATAAAAAAGACCCGTGCGTAAGCGCCGGGTCTTCGTTTTTATGATTGAAATACGCCGTCCTCTTTCAGCTTTTTCAGACTGATCGGAAGCACCGAATCTTTCATAATGAAACTGAATTTTTTATTTCGGGGGAGATTCTCCGGCAGTTCGCTGAACAGCACCGGCCCCTTTGTTTCAAAATAGTCAGCCTGTTTTTCAAGCTTTTCAATATCGGCAAAATAAATATTCTTCACGATTACCTTTTCCCTGCCGAGAACTTTATACTGTCCGACGTACTTCAGATGTCTTACCGCGGCACCGGTTTCTTCTTTCACCTCGCGCAGGGCCGCTTCCTCCGCACATTCCATCGGCTCCACTTTTCCGCCCGGAAATTCAAACCCCCGGTCTTCATGCTCGGTCAAAAGCCACTTATCTCCATATCGGCATATGACCCATACGTGCTTCGGGCTGTCTGAAAAAGGCTGGTGTTCAAAGGAGAGCTGAACAGTGTTCTGATAATAGTCTTTAAACTCGTACATGTTTATCCCTCTAATCCGTTCCTTCATATCTTCCATACATCATACCACAGTTGCGTTTGTTCGGAAGCCCTTTATCAAAAATTCAGAGGAAAACCATCATACCCGCTAGTATAGCCTCCTTTGAAGCAAATGTTACGGTTTGCGCTTGAATTTATTTTTCAGGGTATCCAATAGGTCGACGAGCACCTGCGGAACCGGTATGCCCAGCGAGCTTGCCGTAATCACGATCTGAACCGATTCGTATAAGATATAAAACATGATAGCCAAATTACGGATGGCGCCTTCGGTATGAAGCAGCTGGTCAAAAAAATGGCAAACTGAGACTAATGCCAGGGTCACGATTTTTTTGACCAGCCGCGCAAAAAGCTTTCTTGCGCTCAGCTGCTGCAAAAGAGATTCTTTTAAGCTTGTACTGATAAACTCAATCGCCATGACCGATAGCAAAATCAGAAACGAATACTGAAAACCTCCGAAGAAAAACCCCGCTGCCGACACGATCACTGCAAAAAACGAAAAGATGCCAAAGTCTTTGCCCACTTGATCCAACATCCTTTCACAGAAACGGCCTTACATTATTCTATGAAAAGTGAATGGAACGGACTGGATTTTTCAGAAAAATGGACAACACCTCTCTTCGGCAGCCAAATAAAAGACCGAGTGCTTTATAGCCCCGGTCTTCCCTTGTTGATTTATCCTAAATACGCTTTCAGCATCCAGTTATGTTTCTCGATATTCTGGTGAATGGCAAGCAGCATATCACCGGTCGTTTCGTCTCCTACCTCATCTGCGAGGTCCATGCCGCTTTTCAGCTCTTCCGCAATGACAGTGAAATCATCATAAATGTTCTGTACCATTTGTTCTGCGCTCTCATTGCCTTCCGCTTCTTTTACAGACGCTGTCTTCAATGATTCCGTCATTGTGCCGATCGGCTTGCCGTTTAATGCCAGCAGACGTTCTGCCAGATCATCAATATATGTAGCCGTTTCGTTATACAGCTCCTCGAACTTTTCATGCAATGTGAAAAAGTCCTTCCCTTTGACGTACCAATGATAGTTATGTAATTTCACATACATGACCGTCCAGTTTGCAACTTGCTTATTGACTGCATCCAATAGTTTTTCTGACATGCCTATCTTCCTCCTTTGGTTTACTATTGATATACCCTATATATCGTGTGTTAAAACATAAATTTTTAGCCCTTGATTTTACGGATGGAAAATATGTTATGATTTGTTAAAAAGGAGGGATTTCATGCTGCTTCTTCTGAGCTTCGGCTTTCTTATCGTGCTCGCCGTGCTGCTTTTATCCATCTGGTCGACTGTAAGAGCTTATAATGTAAAACATACGATTGACCCGCCGGAGGACGCATCAAAAGGCTTAACGGATAAAAAAGATCCTTAATGATGATGCGTCTGTTCCTCATGGCCGGAGGAATCATCGGCAGCTTCAGCATCCCCGACACGCACTTTTACAGTCGGCATATTATGCTGCTGTTTTGCCGTTACGTGGGATTGAACGGTATAGACACCCTCTTCATCAAATTCAGTCCGCAGGTGATACGCCCCTTTTTCCTCCTTGGCCTTGCTTGTTTTGCTGCTGCCTTTTTTTCCTTCTTTCCATACTTCAAACATGACTTCATCCGCATCCGTGACACGCTTGCCGCCGTAAAAAACCTCCGCCTTGTATTCCGCTTTTTCATGCGGTGCTGCCGTTTCCGGTCCTGTAAGCTTGACCTCAAGCGCTTTAGGCTCCTCATCCGCGGAGGTTTTGTCCGAATTGCCCCCGCAGGAAGATAATAAAAATACCATACCGCACATACCTGCCAATACAGCCCGTTTCATCCCATCACTCCTTTATGTTTGCTTCTATTTTAGCAAACGCTTACACACAAGGTGTGACATTTTTTAGAAATATGTAAAAAAGCCTTTTTGCATGTCAGCAAAAAGGCCTGTTTTTTATCCGAACACTTTCAGCAAATCTTCTTTATCCTGTGACAGCCAGAAACGCATCAGGCGTTTCGCGCCTTCTAAATCATGAAGTTTCGCCTGGCCGCACTGTTTTTCGTTGGCCGCCGGAATCTCCGTAATATCGATGGCTTCTTTCAGCGTAGCGTCAAGCAGGTCCACAATTTCTTCCGCTGTCGGCTCGCCGCTGACAACAAGATAATAGCCTGTCTGGCAGCCCATCGGTGAGATATCTATGATGTCGAAGTGATCGTATTTCTCAGAATGTGTGCGAATCGTAAACGCAAGCAAGTGCTCAAGCGTATGAATCGTATCCGGCTTCATCGCCTGTTTGTTCGGCTGGCAGAAGCGAATGTCAAACTTATTCACGACGCCGTCTGTTCCGACTTTATGCACTCCGCAATGTCTTACATACGGAGCCACAACCGCATTATGGTCAAGCTCAAAACTTTCTACTGAAGGCATAATGGCACTCCCTTTTTTTCAGAATATGCATCCATTATAACACAGTTTTCCGATAAGAATTGTGGCGGAAGCTTTTCAATCTGAAATTTTTTTTCTATACTAGCATCAGAAAGGTGGTTTTTTGATGAAAACCATAATGATTGCGTTCATCCGCGGATACCAGAAGTTCATCTCTCCGCTGACACCGCCGTCATGCCGCTTTTATCCGACGTGTTCACAGTACGGAATCGAAGCCGTCAAGACTCACGGCGCATTAAAAGGCGGATGGCTGACACTGAAGCGGATTTTAAAGTGCCACCCTTTTCATCCGGGCGGTGTTGATCCCGTACCGGACAAAAAACAAAAACATTAGTCCATATGCTGGTAGCCGTCGATCACCAGATCAAGTTTACCGGTTTCAGGATCAATCACCAGACCGTGCACCGGCACATTGTCAGGGAATAGCGGATGGTGTTTAATGACGTTTACGCTGTCTGTAACACTCGCTTCTACTGAATCAAAGCTTTTCAGCCATTGATCAAGATCAACTCCTGAGTGCTTCAGCATGTCAATCCGCTCTTTCGGAATACCGCGGTCGATAATTTTATCAAGCATATCCTCGCTGTTGATTTTGCTCATGCCGCAATCATGGTGGCCGATAACGCAGACTTCATCGGCGTTTAATTCGTATACGGCCACTAAAAGGCTGCGCATGATACTTCCGAACGGGTGGGCGACAAGCGCGCCGGCACTTTTAATAATTTTCACATCGCCGTTTCGCATGTTCATCGCATGCGGAAGCAATTCTACAAGACGCGTGTCCATACAAGACAAAATCGCCATCTTTTTATCCGGGAATTTAGATGTTTGGTATTTTTCATAATCTTTGTTTTTAGTGAACTGCTCATTAAATTGCATGATATCGTTTAGAAGACTCATCTTGGTGTTTCCTTTCTTCTTTTTTATTCACAATATAACATAAGACGGGTCAATTCGTCACTCCCCGCACGAGATGACAAAGTGCTCAATAAATAAGACAAACCCCATTGGGCTTGTCTTATTTCCCCATATTGTATTTTTTGTTGAACTGTTCGACTCTCCCGCCTTTTTCGTTGAATTTTTGGCGGCCTGTATAAAACGGATGCGTATCTGAGCTGACTTCTACTTTAATCAGCGGGTATGTTTTTCCGTCTTCCCACTCTGCCGTTTCCTCTGACGTTTTCGTAGAATGGCTTAAAAAGCGGTAGCCGCTGTTCACATCTTGAAAAATCACCTGATGGTTATCCGGATGAATATCTTTTTTCATGCTGATCTCCCTTTCTCAAATCGTAATGATTACGTTTTATTTTAAACCTTAAATAACCGCTTGTCAATCATATATGCCCTGATCCCTTGGTTTCTAAACCCTGCACATATATGGAATCAGAAGAATAATCTAATCGCTTCAGCAAATAATATAACCACATTACATAATACGGTAATTTAGAAAGGCGGTTTATGATCGTGGATGATTTAGTGTTAGCCAGAAGCCTGTTCGGGACAACCATGGGCTTTCATATTATTTTTGCGACGCTTGGTGTCGGCTTGCCTCTGATGATTTTAATGGCTGAATTGATTTATCAGAAAACAAAAGATCCGCATTATGCCATTATGGCGAAAAGGTGGACGAAGGCGCAGGCTGTTCTGCTCGGCGTGGCGATACCGACCGGAACGATCGCGGGTACACAGCTTGCCCTTTTGTGGCCCGGATTCATGGAAGTCATCGGCAGGGTGATGTCACTCCCGTTTCAGATTGAAATTTATGCTTTCTTTATCGAAGCGCTGTTTATGTCCATTTATGTCTACGCCGCTGACCGGCTGACTCCGGCGATGCGCATCATTGCCGTTATTTTCGTTTTGATCGGCGCCGCGGCATCCGCCGTCTTAATCACAAATGTTCACGCATTTGAAGGAACGCCGGCCGGCTTTAAAATTTTAAACGGCAAAATCACTGACGTCGAACCGTGGGCAGCGTTTTTTAATCCAAGCTTTTTCACCACCGCGGGCCATGTCGTACTGACGGCTTTCATGACCGGTGCATTTATCGTTGCGTCAGTTGCGGCTTATAAAATGCTGAGAACGAGAAAACAGGAGCAGGTATACCGCTTTCACCGAAAAGCGCTGCTGCTCGCCTTAACGATCGGCGGGATATTCTCCATTCTTGCCTCTTTAAACGGTCACGAGTCAGCCCAGCTTCTTTACGAATACCAGCCTGAGAAGCTTGCGGGCGCAGAAGGGCTGTTTGAAACTAGATCACACGCTCCGCTTGCGATCGGGGGTTTTACTGACGCAAAAGAAGAAAAAGTAAAATGGGCGATAGAAGTACCCTGGGCTTTAAGCTTTTTGGCTGCAAACAGCTTTGATACCGTCGTCAAAGGATTGAACGCGTTTCCGAAAGACGAGTGGCCGCCTTTATTCATCCATACACTTTTTAACGGAATGGTCGGCATCGGGATGCTGCTCATTTTGTACTCAATCGTCGGCATCGTCTGGAGAAAAATTTTAAAGAAAGACAGCTTTCCGACTTGGCTTTTGATTTTATTTTTAACCGCAGGACCGCTTAGTCTGATCGGAATTGAATTCGGGTGGATATTCGCTTGTACGGGGCGGCAGCCATGGGTGATTTACCATCTCTTGAAAACGTCTGATGTCGTCACGACAACCGGTTCAATCGGTTTGCTGTTCATCCTGTTTACGGTCGTTTACGCCATTTTGGCAGCCGCAGTCATTTATGTGCTGCTTTATTATTTCCGCAAACATCCTGTTGAAGAGGATGTAAAAGCGGCGGAATCCTAACAATAGAAAGGGCTGAATTGAAATGGACATTACCATGGATGCTCTCATTGCGATATCAATCGTATGGGGCTTCGTGTTTATCTACGCGGTCATGGCAACGATGGACTTCGGAGCAGGCTTTTGGTCGATGATTTATTTAAATAGAGAACAAACAAAGGCGACAAACATCGCCAACCGTTATTTGTCCCCGACATGGGAAGTGACCAACGTCTTTATCGTCGCGATCGTTGTCGCCCTATTCAGCTTCTTTCCAGGGGCAACCTTCGTGCTGGGAACCGTTTTATTGATCCCGGGGAGTATTATTTTGCTGCTTTTGGCCATCCGCAGCGGCTTTCTCGTCTTCTCCAATACTGCGAAGGAAAGAAAAATCATGAGATATATCTCCGGAATTTCGGGCTTCATTATTCCCGCTGTTCTGATTTTGGTCCTTCCGGTCACACACGGAGGATTTATTGAGAAGACGGGCGGCGTGTATCACCTGAATTTGGAAAATGTCTTTACAAGCCTTAATGCGTATGCGTTTATCGGCTTTGCCATTTTAAGCACTTTATTTTTATCCTCACTGCTTCTGGCCGATTTTTCAAATGTTGCGGAAGAGGAGCATGCGTACCGCATCTACAGACGGAGCTCTTTACTAACAGGGCCGCTGTCGCTTCTGTTTGCCTTCTTCATTATGCTGACATTACGCTCTGAAGCCGGCTGGCTGTATACGGGGATGATGAAAGACAAGACATGGCTCATTCTGTCTGTCATTACATTTATCATTGCCGGCGTGGCTCTGTTTTTGCCGAATAAGCGCTTCGGCCGCAACCTCGGCAAACCGAGAATCGCCATGATCGCCATTGCGCTTCAATACTTTCTGGCAAGCTATGCATACGGACGGGCGCATCTTCCTTATATGATTTATCCGGATATTACGGTCATGTCAGGATTTACGGAGCCGGCAACCTTCAGGGCGCTGTTTATGACGTATATCGTCGCTTTCATCATTTTGTTTCCCGGGTTTTATTTCTTCTGGAAGCTCTTTATGAAAGACAGACGTTATATCCGCCAGGAGGAATAACAGAAATCAGGGCGGCTCATACTAATGGCGTACCTTTTATCTTGGAGGGGAGCCAGCATGGACCAAAAAATTCTGTGTGAAGTCAATAACTGTTCATATTGGGGCAGAGGAAACAAATGCACGGCCGACGCTATTTATGTGGTCAGCCATACAGGCGAAACCGCTGAAAAAAGTGAAGAAACGGATTGCAAAACCTTTAAACCGCATGATTTATAAAAGAAAAGAGCTGTTTTATACAGCTCTTTTTAATTTCCGCGCCGCAAGCCTTTTTGAAATCAGCCCTTGAGCCGGAGAAAACAGAAAGGCCAGCAGAAAAAACACGCCGGTCATCGCAGCCATCGCACCTGAAATTGACACGTTGAGCCATGTGGCGGCGCCATATCCCAATACGGCTGACAGCCCGCCGATACCCGCACTGATGAAAAGCATGGAAGAAAGGCGGTTTGTCAGTAAATAGGCGGCTGCAGGCGGTACAATCAGCATCGCAACGACTAAAACCGCTCCCACTGAATCAAAAGAAGCAACCGTCGTAAGCGACAGCATACCCATCTGCACATAATGAATGACCAGGACAGGAATGCCGATGGCTATCGCCATTTCCGGGTCAAAGGCGGCGATTTTAAATTCTTTATAGCAGCAGACAATCAGCAGCACATTGATGATAAGCACAGATAAAATCATCCAAAACGCTTTAGGGCCGATATCAGCGCCGAACAGCTGAGCTGTATTCCACGGAACGAAAGCAATTTCTCCCATAAGCGAATGTTCTATATCAAGATGTACATGCTTGCCGTATACAGACAGCAGAATGACGCCGACCGCAAACAAGGACGTAAAAACGACACCGATAGCCGCGTCAGACTGCACGCCTTTACTGTGCAGAAACTGTACGAAAAAAGCCGTCAGCAGCCCGGATGCCGCAGCCCCGATAAACATCGGAATTCCGTTAAGGGCTCCCGTCACAAGGAAAGCGCCGACAATTCCGAGCAGCACCGTGTGGCTGATCGCGTCAGCAAGCATCGCCATGTTTCTCAGCACAAGAAAAGTGCCGATTAACGCGCAGCTCACGCCGACTAAGATTCCCGTTGCGATAATCCACGCTTCATAACTCATTGTAAGCGCCTCCTTTCTCCTTTTGAAGTGATTCATTCGGCATTCGCCCGTGCAATCGTAAAAGCTGCAAAAGCTTTTCTTTCAGTTCTTTCGGCAGAAGATCCGGATGAAATTCGTCCCTGGCGGCCGTTTCTATACCGGCCAGTTCCGTTTCATGCATGAGGTAAACTTCATACATGCGCTGTGATAAGACAATTTCGTATCCCTTCGTCAGCCCTGCCTCCGTCATCCGCCATTGTTCGGCTCCGCTGCGCTTGAGGTATCCCTTTTTCTCCAGTTTCCTGATAGGGCGCTCCCATTCTTTTTTCAACATCTGCCCGGTGACTGAGGTTTCATTCGTTTGTTCACTCATCTCGTAAATAGCTGAGAGCGTTTGTTCAAAAGCGGTCTTTTTTCTCAGCCGGAAAAGTTTAACCGTCTTTGACACCAGTCCGCGATCCGGAGCGAATAATAGAGAAAACAGAAAAACGGAAGACGCGCTTAAAATAATTAACGGCCCGGTCGCCATACCGTCCGTCGTCGTACTTAAAAGCGTTCCCGCCACACCGGATAACCCGCCGATTAATCCGGACAGCACGATCATGACCGTTAAACGCTCCGTCCAATACCTTGCGGCGATCGCCGGCGTAATAAGCATGGCCGCCATTAAGATGACACCGACCGTCTGCAGCCCGATCACAACCGCACAAACAATTAAAAAAACCAGCAGTCCGTTCAGAAACCTGACAGGCAGTCCCGCCCCTTTCGCAAATGCCATATCAAATGTGATCAATTTGAATTCCTTAAAAAAGACGGCGCACAATAAAAGCAGAACGGCAGAAATGACTCCGATGATGACAATGTCCTGTTTAACGAGTGACGCCGCCTGACCGAATAAAAAAGAATCAAGCCCGCTCTGGCTTCCGGAACCGAGTCTTTGAATATAGGTCAGAAGAATAATGCCGATCCCGAAAAACACGGACAATACGATGCCGATCGCAGAATCCTCCTTCGTTTTTGAATGCTCCGTGATGTTCTGGATGCACCAAGTTCCAGCAAGCCCCGCGGCAGCCGCTCCGATCAAGAAGAACAGCATCGTCTTTTCTCCGGCAATGAGAAACGCAAGACATACTCCGGGCAAAGCCGAATGAGCCATGGCGTCGCCGATCAGACTCTGCCTCCTGAGAAGCACAAAGCTTCCCAGCACGCCGCTTGCCATGCCGAGAAGCAAAGTTCCCGCCAACACCCATTGGGTATTCGGTTCCTGAAGCTGAAGCCATATATGATGCAGCGCCATCAGCCCGTTCCCCCTTCGGCCAGGAGGTGATCTTTCAAAAATGCAAGCCTTCCTCCGTACGTTTTTTGTAAATTTTCGATTGTAAACACGTGTTCAGTCGGTCCGAAAGCAATCTTTCTCATGTTCAGCAGCAGCATCCAATCGAAATACTCCTTTGCCGTCTGCAGGTCATGATGGACGACGAGCACGGTTTTTCCTTTTTGTTTTAATTCCGTCAACAGCGTGATAATCGCCCGCTCCGTAGCGGCGTCAACTCCCACAAACGGTTCATCCATAAAGTATATATCCGCATCCTGACATAAAGCCCGGGCCAGAAAAACCCGCTGCTGCTGGCCTCCTGAAAGCTGGCTGATCTGCCTTTTGGCATAATCAAGCATACCGACCTTATCCAAACAGGCTTCAGCAAAATCAATATCACGTTTTTTCGGACGCCTGCACCAGCCGATATGCCCATATCTTCCCATTAAAACGACATCCAGAGCGCTTGTCGGAAAATCCCAATCCACAGAACCGCGCTGCGGAACATAGCCGATCCTCTTCCGCTCCTTTTCTGATGATTTCCCATAAATAGAGACCGTTCCGGAGGCGCTTGGCGTTAATCCTAAAACAGCTTTTATCAACGTTGATTTTCCGGCTCCGTTCGGCCCGATAATCCCGATCAGTTTTCCTTCCGGCACCTGCATGGTGACGTTCTGCAGGACCGGTTTTTTGTGATAGGCTACCGTCACATTTTCAATGCTGACAGGATACACGTCATTCTCTCCCTTCCTGTTTATTTTAATGAGCTGACAATCGTATCTATGTTATGGACGAACATACCGGCGTACGTGCCCTCTTTTGTCCCCTTTTCGCCCATGGCATCTGAATACAGCCAGCCGCCGACCGAAACATCATGACCTTTTTCTTTGGCGCCCTCAACAACCGCGTTTATTGACTTTTTCGATACGCTGCTTTCCGTAAACACAGCTTTAATTTCCTTATCCGCAAGCAGACTGACAAGCTTTTGAACATCTTTCAGTCCGTAATCAGAGTCAGTGCTCAGCCCTTGAAGTCCTCTGACCTCAAATCCGTATTCCTTGCCAAAATACGCAAAGGCATCATGTGCTGTAACTAGTACACGGCTTTTTTCGGGAATTGTCCCGATCTTTTCTCTCGATTTTTTATCTAAATATTTCAAATTCTCTTTATACTCTTGGGCGTTTTTTGTAAAGTCGTCTGCATATTCCGGTTTTGCTTTTTTTAATTGCGCTTCGATTTCGTCAACGGCATACAGCCATAACGGAATGCTGAACCATACATGCGGATCATACATATTCTCACCCGCTGGAATCAATTTCTCCTTCGGTATTGATTCAGCCACTGCTGCGGACGGCTTTTGCCTGCTGATTTTCGTTAACATATGCTCCATTTTCCCCTCTAAGTGAAGTCCGCTGTATAAAACAACATCCGCCTCCGTTAATTTTTTCGTATCTCCTTGTGATGCTTTATAAAGATGCGGGTCGACTCCAGGCCCCATCAGTGACGTCACTTCAACATGGTCTCCGCCGATATGTTCAGCGGCGTCAGCCACCTGAGAAGTGGTAGCCGTAATCGTGAGCTTTCCTTTTTGTCCGCCTGAAGATTCAGAGCTGCATGAAGACAATGCAAAACAAACCATCAGCACAGACGCCATTACACTGCTTTTTTTCATATCCGTCCCCTTTCCTTTGTCCCGTTCTCTTTTAAATGTGATGTTGATGTCAGTCTTATGACAATTCTTTATATTTAAGAACAAATGATTGATACAGGACAAAAAGTTTCCTTTGTGCAAAAATATCGCACGCACTCACATTTGTCAAGTGTCCGCTCATTAAAAAAACCGGCTGATACAGCCGGTTCAAACGGGGGAAGGGGTGATGATGAACAGTTTCAATATAACAGCAGCTTACAGGCAGCTCAACACGCTGAAATGTCTTTTTATCAGTTGTTTGTCGTAAAAACGTCCATTTGGGTGACGTATTTTCTCATTATTTCCTGATTGACTTCGACACCCAGTCCGGGACCGTCCGGAACAGAGATGAATCCCTCTTCGATATGGATGTCGGGAGTGACAATATCCTCCTCCCAGTATCGGTCTGATGAGGAAATATCACCCGGTATCGTAAATTGCGGCAGCGAAGCAAGCGCGACTGTCTGCGCTCTCGAAATGCCGGTTTCAAACATTCCGCCGCACCAAACCGGCATGTGATGCTCTCTGCATAAGTCATGTATTTTTAAAGCCTCTGTCAGGCCTCCTACACGGGCCGGTTTTATGTTAATGATTTTACAGCTCCCAAGCTCAATCGCCCGCCTTGCGTCATCATATGAGCATATGCTTTCATCAAGGCATACCGCGGTTCTCAAGTGTTTCTGCAGGTGGCGGTGATCGACAATATCATCTGCCTGAAGCGGCTGTTCTATCATCATGAGCTGGAATTCATCCAACTCTTTCAGCCTGCTGATGTCTTTCAGTTCATATGCCGAGTTGGCATCCGCCATCAGCGGCACGTTCGGAAAACGGCTGCGGATGGCTCTGACCAGATCAACGTCATGGCCGGGCTGAATTTTTATTTTTATACGTTGATAACCTTCTTTTACGTATTGCTCAATTTCCCGAAGCATCTCATCAGCCGAAGCCAGACCCACCGCCACGCCGGCGGGCACTTTATCTCTTTTGCCCCCTAAGGCTTCTGCGAGTGATATCTCTTTTTTCTTGGCATATAGATCCCACACGGCTGATTCAAGCCCCGCTTTTGCCATGCGGTTTCCTTTGAAACGCGCGAGACTGTCAGGCACCTCTGACGGATGGAAAAACTCGCGGCCTACGACATTCGGGATGAAAAAATCTCTCAGCATATGCGCGCATGTCTGAATCGTTTCTTCTGTATACCACGGAGAAGAAAACGCCGATACCTCCCCCCAGCCGGTTCTCCCGGTTTCATCGATCGCTTCCACGATCAAAAATTTACGGTCCTGCAACGTTTCAATACTTGTTTTAAACGGTTTTTTCAGCCTCATACTTACATGATAAAGGGTGATTTTTTCAATCTTAATCATGACAATTCTCCTTTACGAAGCTCATTCAGCCGATGTCTCATCAGTTTATTGGACGCGTTCCGCGGGAGCTCGTCAACCTCGAAAAAAGCAGCCGGTATTTTATATTTTGCAAGCCGCTCACGGCAAAAGACGGTCAGCTCCTCAGAACTGACAGAAGAAGTCAGCACAAGAAAAGCATGCGGCACTTTCCCCCACTTCGGATCTTCGGCTCCCGAAACACCGGCCTCCGCTACAGCCGGATGGGCAAGCAGCGCCGCTTCCACTTCTGCCGGGTAGATATTTTCTCCGCCTGAAATAATGAGGTCCGACCGCCTGTCCAGCACGTATAAAAACCCTTCATCATCCAAATAGCCAAGATCGCCCGTTTTAAACCATCCATTATGAAAAGCGGCCTGGTTTGCGTCGTCACGATGGTAATACCCTTTCATTACATTCGGGCCTTTCACCGTAATTTCACCGTGTTCAAACGGCGCACAAGGGTTTCCGTCTTTTTCAATTCTAATTTCGCATGAAAACAGCGGTTTACCGGCCGAGCCGAGCTTGTCCATGCTGAATTCCGGAGAAAGCGTGACAATCTGCGAGCAGGTTTCAGTCAAGCCGTAAGATTGGAATACCGGAAATTGTTTCCTGCGGCATTCTTCAAGGAGCGGCAGCGGTGCCGGCCCCCCGCCAAGCAGAATGCAGCGCAGTGATTCAGGACATTGTTCAGTTTCCGCAAGCAGGCCCGAAAGCATGGTCTGCACCGCTGAAATGATCGTGACCTGATGGGAACTGATGCTGTCCAGCACATCAGTGACAGAAAATTTTTGATGAAGCACGACAGGCATGCCGTAAATGACCGACTTAAACAGCGCAGACAGACCGCTGATATGAAACAGCGGCAGCGCAATAAGCCAGCGGTCCCGCTCCGTGACCCCCAGATTCAGCGCAGACGATACAGCGCTGGAATAATGATTACCGAAAGTCTGCTGCACCCCCTTCGGCCTTCCCGTTGTTCCTGACGTATACATAAGAGTCGCCGTATCATCAAGCGTTACATAAGCTTCAGGTTCAATGTCACCCGCCTCTTCAGCCTGCAGCTCGTCCACATCTAAGGCGGCAACCGCAGATTCATATTCTTTGCGGCAAAAGCCGTCCTCCGTCAATAAAAGCTTTGCCTGTGAATCTTCGAGCTGAAACAACCGTTCCTGTTTTGAGAGTTTCGTATTCAACAGCACAGCTTCCGCCCCTAATAAGAAGCATGCATGAACGGCATAAACCATTTCCGGTCTGTTAGAAAGCAAAATCGCGGCCCGGTCTCCTTTTTTAAGCGAGCAGTATTTGGACAGCCGCGCGGCCATTTGTTTAGAAGCATGATATAATTCTCTGAATGTCATCTGTTTGTTTTCAAATATGAGAGCGATTCTCTCTGGTGTCAGCTGAGCCCTTTGAATGAGCCAATTCGGCTGTTCTGTCAGCATGTTATCATCTCCGAGGTAAAAGTACTTTTTTTGAAAAGAAAACAGCTTGGACCAGAGCGGCTCAAGCTGTTTCGTAGTTTCATCTGATCACGGAAAACGAGGGAATTGACCGAAATCGGGACTGCGTTTCTCTTTAAAGGAATCGCGGCCTTCTTTCGCTTCGTCAGTCGTGTAATAAAGAAGCGTTGCATCTCCTGCAAATTGCTGAATTCCGGCGAGGCCGTCTGTATCTGCGTTAAATGCCGCTTTAAGGAAACGAAGGGCTGTAGGGCTTTTCTCAAGCATTTCTTCACACCATTTAATTGTTTCCTCTTCAAGTTTCTCTAATGGAACAACCGTATTGACAAGCCCCATGTCGAGCGCTTCCTGCGCGTTGTATTGACGGCACAGGTACCAGATTTCACGGGCTTTCTTATGTCCGACGATACGCGCCAGGTAACCTGAGCCGTAACCGGCGTCAAAGCTTCCCACTTTCGGTCCGGTTTGGCCGAAAATCGCATTATCGGCCGCAATCGTTAAATCACAGACGATATGAAGCACATGGCCTCCGCCGATGGCATAGCCTGATACCATCGCTACGACCGGTTTAGGAATAACACGGATCAAACGCTGAAGATCAAGCACATTCAGACGCGGGATCTGATCGTCTCCGACATATCCGCCGTGACCGCGGACTTTTTGGTCTCCGCCTGAACAGAATGCTTTATCTCCCGCTCCCGCAAGAACGATGACACCAATATTGGAGTCATCACGCGCACAAGCAAACGCGTCAATCATTTCTGATACCGTCTTAGGAGTAAATGCGTTATGTACCTCCGGGCGGTTAATTGTTATTTTTGCAATACCGTTATACGTCTCGTACAGGATTTCATCGTACTGACGTTCACTTTTCCATTCTGCAGCCATTGATATGACCTCCTTCATTTTTGCCTGAGTCCGGCCGAAAAGCTATTTTCTTTATGCTTTACAAGCCGTATAAAAACTCACTTACTATCTTACCAAAAATTCGCGGCTGTTCCACATGTACCGTGTGCCCCGCCTGTTTAACAACCTCTATTTTACTTGATGGGAGCAGGTTATGCACCTTTTGATTAATAGCGCAAAACTTTTCATCCCATTCACCGCATATGAGCAGGACGGGCGCCTTGATGCGGTGTAATGCCTCCCACCAGGAAGGCTGTGAGCCCGTCCCCATTCCGAGCAGGCTTCCTGCAAGTCCGGACGGATTATTTTTCAGCCTGCCGGCACGGATGGACGCCTTTACGCTGTCCGGCAGAGAAAGCTGCGTGGCAAACAACGGAATGCCCTCCCAATAATCGACAAACGATGTTATACCTTCCCGCAATATAAAGTCAGCAAGCTTCCGGTCTGACTGAATCCGCTTTTTACGTTCCTGAAGCGTGCTGAGGCCCGGGGTTGTACTTTCCAAAACAAGCGCTGACACCCGATTCGGAAATGCCTGTGCAAAGGAATACGCAAGTCTTCCCCCCATAGAATAACCAATAAGTTTCACTTTGTGAAGTTTTAATTGATCAAAAACGGCAGCAAGGTCCGCAACCTGCCGGCTCGCACTGTACCTTGCCGCTTGCACAGGCGCGTCTGTCTCCCCGTGACCCAGGCAGTCAATCATCACCATTCGTTCGCCGGGAAACATGCCGCGTAAAAACATCCATGATTCTTTGCTGCCCGTAAATCCATGCAGACAAACAATAGCATCAGACGATTCGTGTCCGCTATCAGCAGCCCGATAGCATACGCCGTCGGCCGTTCTAACAGTTACAGTTTCCATTCTTTTTTCACTTCCCGCACTGCGGCCTGCAGCAGATCGCGATGGAATTGAACTCTTGATGTCCGATCTGTTTTCAGCTCGATTATATGAAGTCCGGGCTTGTCCGCCTGCGGCTGATACGCATCCTTAAATGCTTCCCATGTCTCAGGGCAAGTATACGTCCCGCCGTACAGTGCGGCGGCATGCCGGAAATCAAGACCCGTCGGCGTACCGAACAGTTCTTCAAAATGAGTCTTATCAGATGCCTGCGGCAAAAACGAGAAAATCCCGCCGCCATCATTGTTTATTAAAATAACCGTAAGCGGAATTCCAAGTTTTTTAGCCGCTAACAGCCCGTTTAAATCATGGTAAAACGATAAATCTCCAATTACAAGCGTGACAGGAGCTTTTGTACCCTCACACAGTCCCATAGCTGAGGAGACAACTCCGTCAATGCCGTTAGCGCCGCGGTTGGCATAAACACGGAAGGAACGATCTTGTTTTTCAAAGAACGTATCCACGTCGCGAATCGGCATGCTGTTGCCGACAAAAATCGAACTGCCTTCAGGGACAAGGTGCTGAAGCTGACGATATACATTTCCTTCAAATGATAAATCATCCATGTTCGCGGCCTGTAAATGACTCCGGAACCGGTCATTGACAAATTGCCATTTCTCAAGCCATCCGGACGGCCGTTTTCCGGTTTCAGCTGAACGGACCGCTTCCAAAAACACAGACGGATGGCAATGAATCATATGCGCGCCGGCCTGGGTGGGATCTCTCCATCCTCCGTCTTCATCGACGATAAACTGCTCAATGGCAGGATCATCTCTGAGCCATAAAAAGAGCGGTTTGGAAACCGGCATCGGACCGAAGCGGATCACAGCGTCAGGGCGCAGCACCTCTTTTATTTCTTCATCTTTTAAAAACGAGTCATAAGCATCAATAATCAGCGTCTTATCATGCTCCCCGTTTCGGAGGTTTGAAAGCGGATCAGCCAAAATCGGGAACTGAAGCATCTCGGCAAGCGCAATGATTTGCTGCTTTTCTGCTTCACCGTGAATTTCGCCGCAGACGATCATACCTCTTTCGGTCCCCGCGAGACGCTCTGTAATATGACAGAGAGAATCTTGATCAGCTGACTGAATCCCTGTTGTGACTGAGACGTGCCGCCCCTTTCTCATTCTTTCAAAAGGTCCGGCTGATAAATCCGGCATCAAAGGCTCTCTGAGCGGCACATTGATATGGACTGGCCCCATCGGACGCTTCCCGGCTTCACTTACGGCTCTGCCGGCCAATGTTCTGATATAGCTCAGCATTTGAGGATTTTCCTCAGGCAGAGCCGAGTCTGTGAAAAACTTAACAAAGTTACCGAACAGAAAATGCTGGTTAATCGCCTGAGGCGCCCCCACTTCCCTCAATTCATGAGGCCGGTCAGCAGTCAGGACAATAAGCGGCACTCTTGAATAATGAGCTTCAATCACGGCCGGATAGAAGTTAGCCGCTGCCGTTCCTGACGTACAAATCAGCATGACCGGACGCTGGCGGGCTTTTGCAAGACCGAGTGCGAAAAAACCTGCGGACCGTTCATCAATCTGTATATGGACTTGAATATCCGGGTGGGCCGCCGCCAAAACCGCCAAGGGAGTTGACCTCGATCCCGGGCAAACAACCGCGTCGGTGACACCCGATAGAGCGAATTCATCAATAAAGCTTCCGATATAATGTGTAATCGGGTTTGTCAAAGCCTTTCACCTCCTAAAGCAGAGATCATCGGCTTTAGTTTAATTTGTGTTTCTTCATATTCTGATTGCGGATCTGAATCTTCAACAATACCACAGCCTGCGAAAAGCCGCGCACTTTTGCCTTCAATCAGCCCTGATCGGATAGCCACGACAAATTCTCCGTTTTCCCTGCCGTCCATCCAGCCGATCGGAGCCGCGTACCATCCGCGTGTCATCGGTTCAATATCAGCGATAACTTCAACAGCTTTCTGCTGGGGAGCTCCGCCCAATGCCGGTGTGGGATGCAGCTTTTCAATTAAATCAAACAGCGAAGCGGACGTTTTAAGATAGCCTGTGATCGGCGTATATAGATGCTGAACACTTTTTGTTTTATATAATTGCGGACCTGCAGGCTTTTTCACATCGCTGCAGCTCGACAAGAAAGAATCGTGTATCATCTGAACCACAAAATCATGTTCCGCGAGATTTTTTTCGTCATGCAGCAATTCATTGCCGAGACGGTCATCTTCTTGTTGATTTTCTCCGCGCTTAATTGAACCTGCCAGACAGGTGGACATGACGTCTTTGCCGGATTTTTTGATCAGCCGTTCCGGTGAAGCGCCGACAAAGCATTTATCTCCCTGCTCAATCGCAAAAACATAGCTTGTCGTTTGGTCTTTCAAAAGCTTACGGACAACGCTCTCTGCCGGAATAGGCCCATCATATGACAAAACGACTTCCCTTGCCAGCACGACTTTATCATATTGATTTGCTTTCATATCATTTGTTGCTGTTTTAATGGCTTCAAGCCAGTTTTCCACATCAAGTTCTTCCGCTTTTGTTAAAACAGGATATTCTTCATACTCAATTGAAGAAACTGAAAAAGCTTCCGAATAAGATTTCAGACGTTTCAGCGTATCTTCTGCCTGATTACCGTCTGCTGCCCATTGATTGACGGTTAAATAATCACCATCTGCCGTCTTTGTCAGCATGAGTGAGGGGATAAAGAACAGCCCTTCTTCGAACCCGTTCCATTCGTCTCCTCTCTCTTCAGCGGGATTAAATGAAAAACCGCCGAATAAGACAGGGCCGACCGCGGTATGCGCCGCCTCTTCTTCTTCATGAATATGAAAAGCCATCTTTTTAAAGCGCTCCCATTGTTCAAAAACGTCGTGATAACGCTTTCCATTTTTTTCATTCGATTGGAACAGCGCTTCTGTGCCAAGACCGACTATTGTTAATTCACTACCGGGTTCTGACCAAAAAAATCGTTTGCCTTTATATTTTTTTGCTCCGTCTTTGAAAAATGATAGAGGGTCTAAAGACGCAATACGTCTTGAATAGCTCAATAAGACAGCATGGTTGACTTGTTTGGCTTTATGTAATGCATGATCTGCTTCCTCTCGGAACGTATGCTGCACCGTTGTCACCATGAGACATTCCTCCATAATCCGTTAAATGCTTTTAATACAATACACCTGTGATGACTTTGTGTCAAACACACAGATTTGAGCACGACAAAATGCCTGCATTTCTTATTATAAACCTTTTTGCGCAAATGAATAAAGAAACAAACTTGAATTTTCTTTCCCCACTCTCGGCAATCACTGTATCCTTTTACTTCCTCATGGGAAAATGACTATTTTTATCCACCATTTTTCTGTGCAAAAGCGTTCATACTAACAGTAAGCATCACATAGAAACGAGGGATTGATGTGCTTACAAACGAACAGATCACACACTTAAAAAAAGAATTGGAAGAAGCCAGACATGATATTTTGAGCCGCTTTAAAGAAAATGATCAATTTCAGTTAACTGATGAATTCCCGTATCAGTCATCCGGCGAATTGTCTTCCTATGACAATCATCCTGGCGATCAGGCGACCGAATTATACGAGCGGGAAAAAGACCTGGCTCTGCTCGACCATGAACGGGAGCACCTTCGCGACATTGATTACTCTCTGAAACAAATTGAAAACGGCACATACGGCACATGTGAAGTCAGCGGCAAGGACATTCCTTATGACAGACTTGAAGCTCTGCCGACGGCTACGACATTGGCGGAATATTCCTCGCAGGATGCCGTTTCCAAAGACAGGCCGATTGAAGAGGAAACACCGTTCGGACAGTTTGAATTTGATGATGATGAATCAATCCGGGCGGCTTACGATAGTGAAGATGCTTATCAGGATGTTGAGGAATACGGAAACTCAGAAACGCCTCAGGATTTAGAGGATCCTCCGCTCAGCTATGGGGATATGACAATGAACTCAGAAGAAAACATCGGCTATGCTGAGGATTATGAAAACTTTATCGCGACAGATATTACCGGAAAAAACATTTCCGTGTATCCAAGCAAAGCACACGAAAAATATGAACAGGAACTTGACGAAGAAAGAATTATGACGACATTCGGCGATCTTCATGCTGATTAAAACCCCGGCCTGCCGGGGTTTTTGAATACAAATAAATGGTTTGCTGCATTTTCACACTGAAAACTCATACACTTAATGGTGCATGAACCTTTTAAAAGGTTTAATCTTTCCAAAAAAGGGAACTAATGTATTGACATTGAATGGCGGAGGGAACAAATGAAAAAGAAGTATATCGGTGCGATTATTGTATTTATCATTACATATGTCTTGTTTTCTTTAGCGGGGGTTCTCTTTCCCATCGACCGGGAATGGTATGACGCGCTGCAAAAAACCGACTGGACGCCGAGCGGATCAGTGATCGGTATCATATGGGCGGTTTTGTTTGCGCTTATTTCGCTCTCAGCAGCCTTGATATACGCAAAGTTTTCATGTAAAGAATCCAAAGCTTTTTGGGTGATGCTTCTCATCAATTATATCGTGAATCAAGGATTCAGCTATTTTCAATTCACACAGAAAAGTTTGCTTGCTGCATCTATCGATTGCCTGCTTGTGGCGGTGACAACACTCATTCTGTTGCTCATTGCCGGTAAATACAGTAAAGCTTCAGCCTGGCTTCTGGTTCCTTATTTATTATGGAGCGCTTTTGCCACATACCTGTCTTTTACCATTTATGCTATGAACGCATAATAAAAAACCTTGCATAGTATGCAAGGTTTTTTTAATGACCCGTACGGGATTCGAACCCGTGTTACCGCCGTGAAAGGGCGGTGTCTTAACCGCTTGACCAACGGGCCTTATGGCGGAGAAGGAGGGATTTGAACCCTCGCGCCGCTTACACGACCTACACCCTTAGCAGGGGCGCCTCTTCAGCCACTTGAGTACTTCTCCGTATGGCTCCACAGGCAGGATTCGAACCTGCGACCGATCGGTTAACAGCCGATAGCTCTACCACTGAGCTACTGTGGAAAAATCATCATGGTGGGCCTGAGTGGGCTCGAACCACCGACCTCACGCTTATCAGGCGTGCGCTCTAACCAGCTGAGCTACAGGCCCATGACAATATAAAAATGGAGCGGGTGATGGGAATCGAACCCACGACATCAGCTTGGAAGGCTGAGGTTTTACCACTAAACTACACCCGCATGTTGTTTGGGGCGATTGATGGGAATCGAACCCACGAGTGCCAGAGCCACAATCTGGTGCGTTAACCACTTCGCCACAACCGCCAAAACAATATTAAATTAAATGGTGGCTCGGGACGGAATCGAACCGCCGACACACGGATTTTCAGTCCGTTGCTCTACCAACTGAGCTACCGAGCCTTTTTATAAATGGCGGTCCGGACGGGACTCGAACCCGCGACCTCCTGCGTGACAGGCAGGCATTCTAACCAACTGAACTACCGGACCATTTTTTGGTTGCGGGGGCAGGATTTGAACCTGCGACCTTCGGGTTATGAGCCCGACGAGCTACCGAACTGCTCCACCCCGCGATGATAATTAAATTAGATATGGCGGAGGAAGAGGGATTCGAACCCCCGCGGGCTTTGACACCCCTGTCGGTTTTCAAGACCGATCCCTTCAGCCAGACTTGGGTATTCCTCCGTATAAGTGGTGGACCTTGTAGGACTCGAACCTACGACCGGACGGTTATGAGCCGTCTGCTCTAACCAACTGAGCTAAAGGTCCAATGGTAGCGGCGGAGGGGATCGAACCCCCGACCTCACGGGTATGAACCGTACGCTCTAGCCAGCTGAGCTACACCGCCAAAAAACAATTAAAATCAAGTGGAGCCTAGCGGGATCGAACCGCTGACCTCCTGCGTGCAAAGCAGGCGCTCTCCCAGCTGAGCTAAGGCCCCAAAATGGTCGGGAAGACAGGATTCGAACCTGCGACCCCATGGTCCCAAACCATGTGCTCTACCAAGCTGAGCTACTTCCCGTTTTCAAAAGTATGTATGGCGCGCCCGAGAGGAGTCGAACCCCTAACCTTTTGATCCGTAGTCAAACGCTCTATCCAATTGAGCTACGGGCGCAACAATAAGTGCCGAGGGCCGGACTTGAACCGGCACGGTAGTCACCTACCGCAGGATTTTAAGTCCTGTGTGTCTGCCAATTCCACCACCCCGGCATGGATGGTATAGTATAGTTGGAGCGGAAGACGGGATTCGAACCCGCGACCCCCACCTTGGCAAGGTGATGTTCTACCACTGAACTACTTCCGCGTTTGGCAATGCGGATGAAGGGACTTGAACCCCCACGTCTGTAAAGACACTAGAGCCTGATTCTAGCGCGTCTGCCAATTCCGCCACATCCGCAAGAAAAACATGGTGAGCCATGAAGGACTCGAACCTTCGACCCTCTGATTAAAAGTCAGATGCTCTACCAACTGAGCTAATGGCTCTTATTACAAGAGACTCATATAGTATAACATATAAAGGTGGTGCCGGCAAGAGGACTTGAACCCCCAACCTACTGATTACAAGTCAGTTGCTCTACCAATTGAGCTACACCGGCTTAATACGCCAACTTATGTATGATAGGAATGGTGGAGGATGACGGGCTCGAACCGCCGACCCTCTGCTTGTAAGGCAGATGCTCTCCCAGCTGAGCTAATCCTCCATATATTACACTTACGTGTAATAGCTTGGCGGCGTCCTACTCTCACAGGGGGAAACCCCCGACTACCATCGGCGCTGAAGAGCTTAACTTCCGTGTTCGGCATGGGAACGGGTGTGACCTCTTCGCTATCGCCACCAAACCATTGAGAGTGTTCTCTCAAAACTAGATAACAGTAAGCATACATTCAAATTGGTTAAGTCCTCGATCGATTAGTATCTGTCAGCTCCATGTGTCGCCACACTTCCACCTCAGACCTATCAACCTGATCATCTTTCAGGGATCTTACTTCCTTGCGGAATGGGAAATCTCATCTTGAGGGGGGCTTCATGCTTAGATGCTTTCAGCACTTATCCCGTCCGCACATAGCTACCCAGCGATGCCCTTGGCAGAACAACTGGTACACCAGCGGTGCGTCCATCCCGGTCCTCTCGTACTAAGGACAGCTCCTCTCAAATTTCCTGCGCCCGCGACGGATAGGGACCGAACTGTCTCACGACGTTCTGAACCCAGCTCGCGTACCGCTTTAATGGGCGAACAGCCCAACCCTTGGGACCGACTACAGCCCCAGGATGCGATGAGCCGACATCGAGGTGCCAAACCTCCCCGTCGATGTGGACTCTTGGGGGAGATAAGCCTGTTATCCCCGGGGTAGCTTTTATCCGTTGAGCGATGGCCCTTCCATGCGGAACCACCGGATCACTAAGCCCGACTTTCGTCCCTGCTCGACTTGTAGGTCTCGCAGTCAAGCTCCCTTGTGCCTTTACACTCTGCGAATGATTTCCAACCATTCTGAGGGAACCTTTGGGCGCCTCCGTTACCTTTTAGGAGGCGACCGCCCCAGTCAAACTGCCCACCTGACACTGTCTCCCCGCCCGATAAGGGCGGCGGGTTAGAAGGTCAATACAGCCAGGGTAGTATCCCACCGATGCCTCCACCGAAGCTGGCGCTCCGGTTTCCAAGGCTCCTACCTATCCTGTACAAGCTGTACCAACATTCAATATCAGGCTGCAGTAAAGCTCCACGGGGTCTTTCCGTCCTGTCGCGGGTAACCTGCATCTTCACAGGTACTATAATTTCACCGAGTCTCTCGTTGAGACAGTGCCCAGATCGTTGCGCCTTTCGTGCGGGTCGGAACTTACCCGACAAGGAATTTCGCTACCTTAGGACCGTTATAGTTACGGCCGCCGTTTACTGGGGCTTCAATTCGCACCTTCGCTTACGCTAAGCGCTCCTCTTAACCTTCCAGCACCGGGCAGGCGTCAGCCCCTATACTTCGCCTTACGGCTTCGCAGAGACCTGTGTTTTTGCTAAACAGTCGCCTGGGCCTATTCACTGCGGCTCTCTCGGGCTTGCACCCTAACAGAGCACCCCTTCTCCCGAAGTTACGGGGTCATTTTGCCGAGTTCCTTAACGAGAGTTCTCTCGATCACCTTAGGATTCTCTCCTCGCCTACCTGTGTCGGTTTGCGGTACGGGCACCTCTCACCTCGCTAGAGGCTTTTCTTGGCAGTGTGGAATCAGGAACTTCGCTACTATAATTCGCTCGCCATCACAGCTCAGCCTTCACGGGAAACGGATTTGCCTATTTCCCAGCCTAACTGCTTGGACGCGGATATCCAATACCGCGCTTACCCTATCCTCCTGCGTCCCCCCATTGCTCAAATGGTGAGGAGGTGGTACAGGAATATCAACCTGTTATCCATCGCCTACGCCTTTCGGCCTCGGCTTAGGTCCCGACTAACCCTGAGCGGACGAGCCTTCCTCAGGAAACCTTAGGCATTCGGTGGAGGGGATTCTCACCCCTCTTTCGCTACTCATACCGGCATTCTCACTTCTAAGCGCTCCACAAGTCCTTCCGGTCTTGCTTCACAGCCCTTAGAACGCTCTCCTACCACTGTTCGAAGAACAGTCCGCAGCTTCGGTGATACGTTTAGCCCCGGTACATTTTCGGCGCAGAGTCACTCGACCAGTGAGCTATTACGCACTCTTTAAATGGTGGCTGCTTCTAAGCCAACATCCTGGTTGTCTAAGCAACTCCACATCCTTTTCCACTTAACGTATACTTTGGGACCTTAGCTGGCGGTCTGGGCTGTTTCCCTTTCGACTACGGATCTTATCACTCGCAGTCTGACTCCCAAGGATAAGTCATCGGCATTCGGAGTTTGACTGAATTCGGTAACCCGGTAGGGGCCCCTAGTCCAATCAGTGCTCTACCTCCGAGACTCTTACCTTGAGGCTAGCCCTAAAGCTATTTCGGAGAGAACCAGCTATCTCCAGGTTCGATTGGCATTTCACCCCTACCCACACCTCATCCCCGCACTTTTCAACGTGCGTGGGTTCGGGCCTCCATTCAGTGTTACCTGAACTTCACCCTGGACATGGGTAGATCACCTGGTTTCGGGTCTACGACCACGTACTCAATTCGCCCTATTCAGACTCGCTTTCGCTGCGGCTCCGCATCTTCTGCTTAACCTTGCACGGGATCGTAACTCGCCGGTTCATTCTACAAAAGGCACGCCATCACCCGTTAACGGGCTCTGACTACTTGTAGGCACACGGTTTCAGGATCTCTTTCACTCCCCTTCCGGGGTGCTTTTCACCTTTCCCTCACGGTACTGGTTCACTATCGGTCACTAGGGAGTATTTAGCCTTGGGAGATGGTCCTCCCGGATTCCGACGGAATTTCACGTGTTCCGCCGTACTCAGGATCCACTCAGGAGAGAACGAAGTTTTGACTACAGGGCTGTTACCTCCTATGGCGGGCCTTTCCAGACCTCTTCATCTACCTCGTTCCTTTGTAACTCCGTACAGAGTGTCCTACAACCCCAAGAGGCAAGCCTCTTGGTTTGGGCTGGTCCCGTTTCGCTCGCCGCTACTCAGGGAATCGCATTTGCTTTCTCTTCCTCCGGGTACTTAGATGTTTCAGTTCCCCGGGTCTGCCTTCTCATATCCTATGTATTCAGATATGGATACCACTCCATTACGAGTGGTGGGTTTCCCCATTCGGAAATCTCCGGATCAAAGCTTGCTTACAGCTCCCCGAAGCATATCGGTGTTCGTCCCGTCCTTCATCGGCTCCTAGTGCCAAGGCATCCACCGTGCGCCCTTTCTAACTTAACCGTTAAAAAGAATCACTACGTGATATCTTGCATTACTAATTGAATGTGAATTACTTCTGTTATCTAGTTTTCAAAGAACAACGCATAGGACATGCTAACACATGCGTTGCCACAGGAAGTGGCGCATTTAGCAGGTGTTCCTATGTTTTGAAGGAATGATCCTTCAAAACTAAACAAGACAGGGAACGTTCTGTTTATAAGACCCAAGGTCTTATATTCCGTTAAAATCCTTAGAAAGGAGGTGATCCAGCCGCACCTTCCGATACGGCTACCTTGTTACGACTTCACCCCAATCATCTGTCCCACCTTCGGCGGCTGGCTCCAAAAAGGTTACCTCACCGACTTCGGGTGTTACAAACTCTCGTGGTGTGACGGGCGGTGTGTACAAGGCCCGGGAACGTATTCACCGCGGCATGCTGATCCGCGATTACTAGCGATTCCAGCTTCACGCAGTCGAGTTGCAGACTGCGATCCGAACTGAGAACAGATTTGTGGGATTGGCTTAACCTCGCGGTTTCGCTGCCCTTTGTTCTGTCCATTGTAGCACGTGTGTAGCCCAGGTCATAAGGGGCATGATGATTTGACGTCATCCCCACCTTCCTCCGGTTTGTCACCGGCAGTCACCTTAGAGTGCCCAACTGAATGCTGGCAACTAAGATCAAGGGTTGCGCTCGTTGCGGGACTTAACCCAACATCTCACGACACGAGCTGACGACAACCATGCACCACCTGTCACTCTGCCCCCGAAGGGGACGTCCTATCTCTAGGATTGTCAGAGGATGTCAAGACCTGGTAAGGTTCTTCGCGTTGCTTCGAATTAAACCACATGCTCCACCGCTTGTGCGGGCCCCCGTCAATTCCTTTGAGTTTCAGTCTTGCGACCGTACTCCCCAGGCGGAGTGCTTAATGCGTTAGCTGCAGCACTAAGGGGCGGAAACCCCCTAACACTTAGCACTCATCGTTTACGGCGTGGACTACCAGGGTATCTAATCCTGTTCGCTCCCCACGCTTTCGCTCCTCAGCGTCAGTTACAGACCAGAGAGTCGCCTTCGCCACTGGTGTTCCTCCACATCTCTACGCATTTCACCGCTACACGTGGAATTCCACTCTCCTCTTCTGCACTCAAGTTCCCCAGTTTCCAATGACCCTCCCCGGTTGAGCCGGGGGCTTTCACATCAGACTTAAGAAACCGCCTGCGAGCCCTTTACGCCCAATAATTCCGGACAACGCTTGCCACCTACGTATTACCGCGGCTGCTGGCACGTAGTTAGCCGTGGCTTTCTGGTTAGGTACCGTCAAGGTGCCGCCCTATTTGAACGGCACTTGTTCTTCCCTAACAACAGAGCTTTACGATCCGAAAACCTTCATCACTCACGCGGCGTTGCTCCGTCAGACTTTCGTCCATTGCGGAAGATTCCCTACTGCTGCCTCCCGTAGGAGTCTGGGCCGTGTCTCAGTCCCAGTGTGGCCGATCACCCTCTCAGGTCGGCTACGCATCGTCGCCTTGGTGAGCCGTTACCTCACCAACTAGCTAATGCGCCGCGGGTCCATCTGTAAGTGGTAGCCGAAGCCACCTTTTATGTCTGAACCATGCGGTTCAAACAACCATCCGGTATTAGCCCCGGTTTCCCGGAGTTATCCCAGTCTTACAGGCAGGTTACCCACGTGTTACTCACCCGTCCGCCGCTAACATCAGGGAGCAAGCTCCCATCTGTCCGCTCGACTTGCATGTATTAGGCACGCCGCCAGCGTTCGTCCTGAGCCAGGATCAAACTCTCCGATAAAGTGTTTGACTGACTACGCACATCGCTGTGCGATTTATTTAAAACTTTGAATTAACAGGTACGTTTTATCTTGTTTAGTTTTCAAAGATCATTACCGCTTGTTGAAGCAGCTTTATTATCTTACCACTCAGCTCCTTTTATGTCAACAACTTTTTTTAAGTTGTTTCCGAAGCTTTTCGTTGTTGTCTGCTGTTCATCAGCGACGTTTAATAATATAACACCCTTTTGAAAATATGACAATAGTTTTTTTGAAAAAATCATTAATTATTTTCTTTCATACTTATTTCAGTTTCTCTTCTATAGAAAGATAAGCTGTCTTGTGGTTTGGCATATTTTCTTGTATAGTAAGATTGAACTAAATACTTGATGACCACAAGGGGAGCATTAAAGCTGAGAGTGAACGTTTTGTTCTGACCCTTTGAACCTGTTAGTTAACGCTGGCGTAGGGATGTGGCAAAGCCAAATGATTTGCAGTTTATGTAAGCAGCGCGCGGACCTTTTCCCACCCTTCCCCGCGCTGCTTTTTTGTTTATCCTTGATACGGTTGTCTGACCAGGGGGAAAACTATGAATCATTCAACACAGCTTGTGCGCTTAATTGAAATAGCGATTATGACCGGGGCGGCTGTCATTCTTGACATTGTCTCAGGTATGTTTCTCCGGATGCCCCAAGGCGGTTCGGTCTCTATTATGATGATTCCGATTTTTTTGATTTCATTCCGCTGGGGAGTGAAGGCCGGGCTTACGACAGGCTTTTTAACAGGGATTGTCCAGATCGCCATCGGCAATTTATTTTTGCAGCACCCGGTGCAGCTATTTCTTGATTACATCGCGGCATTTGCAGTCCTCGGTTTCAGCGGCTTGTTTGCTTCCGGTGTACGAGAATCGGCATTGAATAAAAAAAGAGGCGCTTTAACGATGTATGTTATAGGCGGTGTTTTCATCGGCAGTGTGCTGCGTTATGCGGCACATGTGGTCTCCGGAGCTGTCTTTTTCGGAAGCTATGCTCCGAAAGGCACGCCGGTATGGATTTATTCGTCCGTCTATAACGCGACTTATATGATTCCTTCTTTTATCCTTTCGGCCATTGTCCTTATCTTATTATTCATGACTGCGCCGCGGCTTCTTGAAGCTAAGCGGACGAACTGAAACAGCAGGCGGTTTACGCCTGCTGTTTTTTTATTCCGGGCTGTGCCGTTCGTTTGAATCACTCAGTTCTTTTGTAAGTTCATTTATACTTTGTTTTATGTTTCCTTTGCCTGAAAAATTCTCAATAAGCTCTTTTACATTGATTCCGGAAGATGCTTTTAAGCTTTCCTGAAGACCGGCCATTAAATTGGTTGCGTAGCCTGTGACTTTATTGGCCCCGCCGTTTTCACCGCTTCCTCCCGTATCAACGACGGTTATTTTATCAATGTTGGAAAGAGGCGCTGAGACTTGCTTCGCATATTCAGGCAGCATTTTCACAATCATATCAAGGATTGCAGCCTGCCCGTATTTTTCGAATGCTTCGGCGATTTTTTCTTTAGCTTCCGCTTCTGCGAGACCTTTCAGGCGGATGACTTCCGCTTCGGTTTCTCCTCTCGCCTTTTCAGCCTCCGCTTTAGCAAGACCGTCAATTCTCACGCGTTCCGCTTCCGCCTTGGCCATCGCTTCGATGCTGTACTGCTCGGCATCCGCTTCGGCGAGCTGCTTCGCTTTTGCGGCTTCGGCCGCTTGTTCCACCGAGTAACGGTCAGCATCGGCTTTTTTCTTCACTTCAGAGTCATATTGGCGCTCACGGCGCAGGATTTCTTTTTCTTCCAATTCAATCTGCTTTTGCCGCTCAATAATTTTAATTTGCATTTCCTGCTCTGTCACCTGCTGGCGGGCTTTTGCTGTTTCAAGATCATATGCCTGATCGGCATTGGCTTTTGCTGTATCCTGCTCTCTTCTGTATTCCGCCATTTTCAGCTGATTGATTTTTTCCGCTTCAGCTATTTCCGTCGCCCGCTCCAGCTCTGATTTTTTTGCGTCTTTATCAGCGGCCGCGCGTTTAATCCTCGTCTCTTTATCCGCTTCTGCCGTGGCAATGTCCGCATCCCGCTTGACTTGGGCGATTCTCGGCTTACCTAATGATTCAAGATAGCCGTTTTTATCGCGGACGTCTTTAATCGTAAAAGAAACGATCATCAGCCCCATTTTAGCAAGATCCTGAGACGCGACCCGCTGGACTTCCTGAGAAAACTTTTCCCTGTTTTTATAAATCTCTTCAACGGTCATGGAGCCGAGGATGGAGCGCAGATGGCCCTCCAGCACCTCCCGCGCCTCCTGCTCACGGTCTTCCTTAGATTTCCCCAAAAATTGTTCAGCTGCTGTTGCGATTTCACCGATGGAGCCTCCGATTTTAATAATGGCGGTTCCGTCGGCCATTACCGGCACGCCTTGTTCTGTATAGACTTCAGGTGTAGAGACATCAAGTTTGCTTGACAGTAAACTGAGAGGTTCTGCCTGCTGGAATACCGGGAGCACAAAAGTTCCCCCGCCCCGGACGATTTTCAGACGATTTCCGCCTTCATCAATGTGGACGTTCTTATTTCCCAAATAACTTCCGGTCACGATAAGGGCTTCGTCCGGCCCCGCCGTCCGGTACTTCGTAATAAATACAGCAATAAGTGCGATGAGTAAAAAGAATACGATTCCGATAACGATGATAATCGGCATAGTCATAACAGTTCCCCCTTAGATATCAGATTGGTTCATGCGGCGTCACAAAAAGCACTCCGTCTTTCACGTCAATCACTAATACGGCCGTTCCGTACTTGATCTGTTCTTGATCAAAGCTGACGGCTGATTTAGAAATGGCGCCCCCTATTCCCTCTATGATCACTTCTCCATAGCCGTCTTTCGGGACGGAAGTAATGACCCTGCCGACTCTGCCCTTTAAATCCGTCTCCCGATATGCGAGCGATTCTTCCGCTGATGAAAGCGGGACAAGGACGAAGAAGTGAAGCAGGCTGACCAAAAGAACCGAAAGAACAAATGAAAGCAACGCAATGACAGGACTTGATAGCGGAGCGGCGATTTCGCCGATATAACCTGAGGCTGAAAAGATTGTTAAAAAAGACAGAATCAATGCAGGGTTTAAAAATGAAACAGGAATGGCTTCCGAGAGGCCGTGAAACACATCTTGAAAAAACAGAATCAAAAGCGTGAGACTTCCCGAAATAATCAATGTGTAAAGATAGACCGTTTCAAGCGGCAGATGAAATATGTTCATCTTCTATCCTCCTTTCGGCCGAGGTGTCGGAGTGTTACTTTATATACGGATGTAAAGGTAAATGGTTTCAATTTTCTGATAAGGAAGGCTGATTACATGATTATCCAATCCGGATATGATATGTTTACTCTAAAGGAGGAGATAGGATGAGCATTTTTAATGAAGCCAGACAGCAGACCTGGGAAGAACTGAAAGGACTCTCTGATGAGGAATTCAACCGAAAGCCCGCGGCTGATGAGTGGAGCGTGCGGGAAGTCCTTGACCATTTAAAGAAAATTGACGAAACAGCGCAGACCCTTTTATCAAAGCAGGCAAAAGACGCACCGTTTAAAAAAATCGAAGAAAAACCGATGGAGTTTATAGAGGACAGAACAAATAAACGGCCGGCGCCGTCACACCTCGAACCTGAGCAAAACCGAATATCAGTCATTGAAGCAAAACAAGAATTAGATACGGCAAGACAGCAGCTGACCGCAGTTATTTCATCATTAAACGAGGAAGACTTAGAACGTGTGCTTCCCCATCCTGTTTTTCAAGAACTGACGATCCGCCAGTGGATTGATTTTATCGGCCATCATGAAAAGCGTCACATCAATCAAATAGAAGAAATCAAACAAAAAATCGAAAAGGTCTGAGTCAGACCTTTTCGATTTTTTTCTTGGCGCGTTTCGGTTCATAAGAATGGATGGTGACCGCATCGCCCGTGCATATATCACCCGGGCGTTCAACAATACAGACAATTCCTCTTCTGCCCATCGCGTGCCTCACAAACGCCGCGGCGAGTTTTGGCTGATCCGGATAAAAGGATTGAATGACTTCTCCCGGCTGAATGCACGGATCATTTTCTCCCTCGCACAACAGAGACGCACCGCTTGGAAATATTATTCTGCTTCCTTCTTTAAGCGGCGTCAGTGCAGAAAAACCGCTGATTGCGATGTTAGCGCCGAGCCATTCGGGAAAGATATGAGAAATCCCCATCTTCTCCGCAATGTCATCACATTCCTCCATGGACACGATTGAAATTTGTCTACGGTTAAAAATTTCTGTTCCTCTTTCATACATCGGCTCACGCGCGCCGGCCTTTTTTGTCAGTCCGAAATGCAGGTCACCGGGAAACCCGCCGTATTCCGCACGAAGCTTGTCCATCTTTTTGGTAACAAATTGTTCGGTATCCGCTATATATACGCCTTCCGTCTTTGCTGTTATGCGTTTCCACATCAGCCACCACCGCCTTTTTCTTGACATTATCCTTAAAAAACCCCGCTCTGTAAAGGAGCGGGGTTCATTTATTATACCGTTTTCGGCGTTAAGTCAAAGCAGCGTTTGTAAATCCAGTTGTATGCTTTCTCATTCAAATCTCTTGGATTTCCGAAAGTTTGCGGATCTTTCATGGCTTCTTTTGATAAACGTTCAATCATGTCCGGAGACACACCTTGTTCTTCTAAACTCGGCACCTCTAAATCTTTTACAAGATCATACATCCAGTTGACGGACGCTTTTGCCGCTTCATCGGTTGTCATGTTGCTTGTATCGATTCCGAATGCTTTGGCGATGCGGGCGAATTTTTCCGGATAGCCTTTCCAGTTGTATTCCATTACCGGCCCCATCATAGCTGCGACGCATTGTCCGTGAGCGACAGGGATGATGCCGCCGAGCGTCTGGCTCATCGCATGCGCCGCGCCTGCTGATTCACTGCCGTATGAAAGGCCGGCAAGCATCGCCGCCTGCGCCATGCCGTATCTTGCTTCCAAATCCTCCCCGTCCGCAAACGCGCGCTTAATATAATGCGCCGCATATTCAATGGCCATTAAAGCGACGGCATCAGTGATCGGCTGCGCGAATTTCATCGTATAGCACTCGATGGCGTGCGCAAGTGCGTCAATACCTGTCATGGCCGTCACATGCGGAGGCATGGACGTGTGCAGCTCAGGGTCAATGACCGTTAAATGCGCGGCGATAAGCGGTCCGCCCGTATTGAATTTAAATTCTCTTTCTTCATCTGTAATGACCGCCCATTGTGTAACCTCTGAACCTGTTCCCGCAGTCGTCGGGATCGTTGTCAGCGGAGGAATACGGTTTTCCAGCGGCTTTTTGCCTTCCGCGGCTTCATAATCAAGCACGCTTCCTTCGTGTGTCGCTTCTACCCCGATCGCTTTCGCTGTATCCATGGAGCTTCCGCCGCCGACAGCCACAAGGCCGTTGCAGTTTTCTTTTTTATACAGTTCTGATCCTTCGTTTACAAGACGTACAGGCGGGTTCGGCTCCACTTTGTTAAACAGGACGACTTCGATGCCCGCTTCCTGTAAAGATTCAATGACCGGGTTTGCCACTCCCGCGTTATAAATTCCCGGGTCTGTTACGAGCAGCGCTTTTGTGACGCCAAGCGCTCTGACTTCACTTCCCGCGTGCTGAATCGCGCCGATTCCGTGTTTAATGACTGTCGGGATTTCGAATGTATGGAATTTATGCATGCTTTCTACTTTCATATTTAATGTCATATTGTATCTCCTCCTCGTTATGCTTGAAACCAGTTCACAGCCGCAGGTTTCGTGTTGCGGTAAATATGTTTGATTTCCGTGTATTCTTCCAGACCGATTTTGCCGAGTTCGCGGCCGAAGCCCGATTGTTTGTACCCGCCCCATGGCGCTTGCGCGAAATACGGGTGGAAATCATTGATCCATACCGTTCCCATCCGCAGTTTGGCGGCTACGCGTTCGCATTTTTCAATATCCTTTGACCATACCGCTCCGGCCAGCCCGTAAATGGTATCGTTGGCAAGTCTGATCACTTCTTCTTCAGAAGAAAATGACTCAACTGTTAAAACGGGGCCGAAGATCTCCTCTTGGACTATCCGCATATCAGACTTGCAGTTTGAGAAAATAGTAGGTTCATAGAAGAAACCGTTTTGAAGGGCGGGATCATCAGGACGTTTGCCGCCTGTTTCCAGTTTTGCCCCTTCTTCGATGCCGATTTCTACGTATTTTTCGACTTTGGCCCGATGCTCGGCGGAAATCAGCGGACCGCTTTCCGTATCTTCATGAAAACCGTTTCCTAATTTGATGCGTTTCGTACGCTTGATCAGCTCGGCTAAAAATTCATCATGAATGGCTTCGTCCACCAAAAGACGTGACCCTGCCGAACAAACTTGGCCGGCATGGAAAAACACGGCGTTCAGCGCTTGATCTGCAGCTGTTTCGAGATCTGCATCTCGAAACACGATATTCGGATTTTTGCCGCCAAGCTCCAGGGCAATCTTTTTCACGTTGCCGCTTGCCGCCTGCATGATTTTTTTGCCTGTTTCAATTCCGCCCGTAAAAGAGACCAAATCGACGTCGAGGTTTCTCGCCAGCTCATCGCCGACAGAAGCGCCCGGCCCCAGCACGAGATTGGCGACCCCTTTCGGAATACCGGCTTCTTCTATTAATTGAAAGACTTTAATGGTTGTCAGCGGAGTAATCTCGCTCGGCTTTAAAACGATCGTGTTTCCGGCCGCAAGAGCGGGAGCGATTTTCCAGCTCGCCTGAAGGAGCGGATAGTTCCACGGCGTAATTTGTCCGCATACGCCAATGGGCTCTCTGACGATTTTACTTACGGAATCGGGAATCGGAGATGAAATGACCTCGCCTCCGTCTTTATCCGCCAAACCGGCATAATATTGAAATACATTTGCGATATCATCCATATCGGCTTTACTTTCTTCAATCGTTTTTCCTGTATCGAGCGATTCCAGCTCAGCTAATTCGTTCAGATCGCGTCTGATTAATTCCGCAATTTTCAGAACAAATTGGCCGCGCTCGAGCCCGGAAAGCACCGGCCACTCCCCTTCATCAAATGCTTTTCTGGCTGCGGCGATGGCTTTCACCGCATCGTTCCGGTCTCCTTCGCATACCGTTGCAATTTCTTCTTGATTAAATGGATTAATGATACGGCGGGTCTGTTTTTTTTCTGCACTGATCCATTCGCCGCCGATATAAAGCGTTTTGCTCATAAGAGTCCTCCTTACCGAAAAGTAAGTTTGTTAAATAAAAATTTAATGTTTTTAACAATATTAATTTAACACATGTTTTTTTGCCTGTCAAAACCCGATCAGTCCGTTTAGATTTTGACATTTTGTCATGATTCGTTAAGATTAAGAACATAAAGAAATGACTTAACAAATTTAAACTTCAAGAGGAAAAGAGGGACAATATGGATGAGAATCCAGAATTCGCAGCTATAGAACAAGCCAGGGATCTTGTCATTGATTCCATTGCAGAGACGATGGATCTTTACGGAATCACACGGAGTGTCGGGATTTTATACGGAACAATGTATATGAGGGATGAAATGACGCTTGACGAAATGCGTGAGGAACTGCAGATGAGCAAACCGAGTATGAGCACAGGCGTCAAAAAGCTGCAGGATTTAAATGTGGTCAAAAAAACCTTTCACCGCGGCACACGGAAGCATACGTTTGTAGCGGAAAAAGATTTCTTTACGTTTTTCACGAATTTCTTCCCGCCGAAATGGGATCGTGAAGTTCAGGTGAATTTGTCCGCCATCGTACAGGCCCAGGCGGATTTGCAGTCCGTTTTGCTGGCCGAGGAAGGCAACGCGGAATTACAGGAAGAAGCGCGGCAGTTATATGATCAGCTTGAAAGTTCGAAAGCTTATTATGATTGGCTGAAGCGGCTCGCCGACTCGGTTCAGAGCGGGGAGATTTTTAAATTTATTCCGATAGAAACGGACGAAAAAAACGCCTGAATCAAAATCAGGCGTTTTTTTGTCGTGATTTGATTATTTTTGAGAAAATATAGGAATATAACCCCATTTACTTCCATTAAAATTGATGGTAAATTTTTATAGGTATGGTCGTTCTTTTTTAAGAACAATCAGCAAATTTTTTTTAGGGGGATTTATGAAAATGAAACACAAGTTTTTCTCAACTGTCATGGCAAGTTTATTCGGCCTGGTTTTGCTTCTTTCTCTGCCGACAGCGTCATTCGCCGCTGAGTCAGGCTCAACCGTTCACGAGCCGGAAATGTCCACGAAAGCGACTGCTACCTTATTTGCAAAATATACAGGTGCCAGCCAGCAGGAATGGTCATTTTCTGATATCGAATTGACGTACCGTCCGAACACGATCCTGAGCTTAGGCGTTATGGAATTTACCCTTCCTAGCGGATTTGCGGCTACAACAAAAGATACAGTCAACGGACACGCTTTGCGTGAAAGACAAATTCTGAATAACGGCAAAACAGTCAGACTTCCGTTAAACATTGATTTGCTCGGCGCAGCGGAATTTAAGCTTTCTCTTAATAATAAAACATTGCCTGCTGCAGGTACATATAAGTTCCGTGCAGAAAATAAATCATTAAGCATCGGCTCTAAATTCTATGCTGAGGACACAATTGTTGTTCAAAAACGCAGCACACCGCCGACACAGCCTTGCGACTGCTAATAATTGCGAAAAAAGACCGGCACAAGCCCCTCGCTTGTCATCCGGTCTTTTTTTTGTGCTGTTTTCTTTCTTCCGGCCCTCGCATTGACAAACCCTTGAAACAGGAGTACATTCTTGTTTGTTGTATTTGGAGTGACGAAAACAGTTTCTTAAGGAGTTATGAGGATTGGGAAAAATCAAAAATAAACAATTTGCCGTCATCGGACTCGGCCGTTTCGGCGGAAGCATCTGTAAAGAGCTTTTTAAAATGGGGCATGAGGTGCTTGCGGTCGATATCAGCGAAGAGCGGGTCAACGCATACTCCTCTTATGCCACGCATGCTGTGCGGGCAAATTCAACGGAAGAAAGCGAGCTTCAGTCGCTCGGCATCAGAAATTTTGAATATGTCATCGTAGCAATCGGCGCCAACATTCAGGCAAGTACGCTGACGACGCTGTTATTGAAGGAGCTGAACATCCCTAATATTTGGGTGAAAGCGCAAAACTATTATCATCACAAAGTGCTTGAAAAGATCGGTGCTGATCGTATTATCCATCCCGAAAAGGATATGGGCGTGCGGATTGCGCAAAGCCTTTCGGATGAAAACGTCTTAAATTATATTGATTTGTCAGATGAATACAGCATCGTGGAGCTTTCAGCCACGAAAAAGCTGCATTTAAAATCCATTCTTGATCTCGGCGTCCGGGCCAGATTCGGCTGCACCATTCTTGCCGTGAAACATAACGGAGACATTCAGCTGTCCCCTTCTCCGGAGACTGTCATTCATGAATGTGACTGCCTTGTGCTGATGGGGCATAAACGTGATATTAAAAGGTTTGAAACTGAAGGGATGTAAAAAAAGCCGGCGGGCTGCCGGCTTTTTTTGATGCTTATGTTTCTTCACTTAACTGGACGGCGGTTTGGTCAACCCAGCCGATCAGCTCATCTTTCACTTGAATTTGGTACCAGACGGATTCTCCGTTTTGTTTTTCAGATACGACTTTAATATGCTGGCCGGTAAACTTTTGCGCCGATGCCAGTTTTATAGAATGCCGCTCTTTTGACGGCTTCGACCACACGTCTTCAATGGCGTGGTCTTTGATGGCGCCTTTCATATCAACTGCTTTAAGAGAGGCATTGATTTTGTCATATTCATTCAGGTTATAGGTTTCTATGACATCTTTAATTTTTTCAGCATAGCCGGGGTCTGTGGCGTAGCCGGATTTTTGAAGGGCAGCCGCCGCTGTTTTATAATTGTCCGCTTCAATGACGGGCTTGTACTTCTTTTTATTCCAAGACGTTCCGTTGACAAATAATTTTGCATGGTCATCCATTGATTCAAAAAACGTGCTGTATTTACGGAATTTTGCCCGAATCGTTTTTCGTTTTCCTTTTTCAAATTCATCCGTTTTCATCGTGACGTGTTTTCCTTTATAATCACCTTTTACACCGAACAGGTTGCGCGCTTTCCCCGCAAGCTCACTGTTCCCCCAGTCCGATTCGAGAATGGCCTGTGCGAGGGTGATGCTCGGAAGGACATGATATTTCTCATATAAAATTTGAGCATGCCCGGAAAGGCTGTCAATAAAGACCTGCTGCTCGTCCACCTCTTCAGGCGGTTTTTCTTCCGTCACTATGAATTTCGAAAACACCATTGATACCAGAAATAATCCGAATATAAGAGATACAGCAAAAAGGCACCCAAGCACCCTTTTGGTCTTTGCTTTCTTTTTCATATCAACCTTCCTTTAATTCCGGAATCACTAGATTTATAATTTTACTGGTCATTGATGAAAATTTCAATTAAATAGGGAAAAAGACGGAGAAAGAACACATTGTGCAAATAAAAAAGACTCCTCTTTGAGGAGTCTTTTTTGTTATGCCATGCTCAGCTGAGGGCCGAACAATTCATATTGAACGGAATCAGAGTCAAACCCGAGGGCAAGAACCATGTCTTTCATTTGTGTCATAAACTGCGCTGATCCGCACAAGTAAAATTCAGCATCTTGATTCAGATGAAGCTGCTCCAGGAAGGTTTGATCAATCCTGCCGCTGTAAAAAGGCTTGTCTCCTGAGCGGTCTTGTTCTGCCGGTTCACTGTATACATAAATGACGTTAATATTCGGATGATTCTCCGCAGCTTGTTCAGCCTCTTTGCGGAACGCGGCGTACTCTCCGTTTTTCGCGGCATGAATAAAAGTAACGGAACGCTCCGGCTGTTTTTCGGCGGCTGTTTTCAGCATGCTCATCATCGGCGTGATTCCGGAGCCGGCACTGATAAGAACAACCGGTTTTTCGGAAGAAGACAGCTTGAAATCCCCGGCGGGTGCGCTGACTTCAAGTTTATCTCCCTCTTGAACTTCATTGTGGAGATGAGAAGAAACCGCTCCGTCCTTTTTCACAGAAATCCGATATGCCCCTTTTTGAGAAGCATCAGACAGGCTGTACTGGCGAATGTGCGTATAAGGAGAATCCGCAATCCGCACTTTAATGCTGATATATTGTCCCGCTTCAAATCCAGGAAGCGAAGAGCCGTCACTCGGTTTGATATAAAATGATGTAATATCTTTGCTTTCTTTCGTTTTCTGTATAACCGTAAATTCTTTATACCCCTGCCATCCGGCTTCATTGTACATGTCTTTTTCAATGCCGATGAAAGCCTCCGCAATAACACCGTAAGCTTTTTCCCATGCCTGCATAATCTCAGGAGTTGCGGCATCCTGCAGCACATCCTTAATTGCCAGAAGCAGGTACTTTCCGACAATCGGATAATGTTCCGGTTTTACACCGATGCTTGTGTGTTTATGGCCGATCTGTCTGACCGCCGGAATGATTTGTTCTAATTGATCAATATTCGCCGCAGCCGCAATGACTGCATTTGCCAATGCTGCGCGCTGAGTCTGTTTCTTTTGGTTCGTTTGGTTAAACATATTTAACAGTTCGGGATGATCTTGAAACATCAGGTTATAAAAGCGTCCGGTGATGTTTTCTCCATGTGTTTTCAATACGGGTACTGTGCTTTTGATGATGTCTATTGTTCTCTCATCCAGCATGTTAATCCTCAACCCTTCTAAAGATGTATTTTCAATATATCTTTATAGTAAGAGATATTTCGAATAAAAGATATATTGAAAATGAATCTTTAAAAAAGTCGTCACAATATTGTGTTGGATTTGGAATTTATGGATTTCACCTCCTTTTTTTATCACCCGGTGAAACAGGGACACATATATTTGGGAATATACGTTTAAAGATGAAAGCGGGGGAGTGCATGGTTTCCGATATCGATTACACGTCTCCGAATACACAATTCACTTATGATGTGAATGAGAGCCGTTTTTTTACGAAAGATGCTCGGAACTTTATCAATGTATTGGGGATTAAACAGTTAAACACGCTTGAAAATATTTCATTATTAGATATCTTTCTGAGCAAAACAAATGTGATTGAACCGCATACCCATCAAAACGCCGCTGAATTGGTGTACTGTATTTCGGGTTCCGCGGTGGTGTCGATGCTGAATCCGTTCACTCAGAAAATACGGAATTATCCGATCTCTTCAGGACAAGTGGCGAATGTTCCGCAGGGGTGGTGGCATTATGAAGTCGCCACTTCAGACAAAACCCACCTTTTGGCCATATTTGACGCCCCTTCGCCTGAAGTGATATACGGCTCGGATATTCTCCGTCTGACGCCGCCTGAGATCATGGCGCATACGTACTGTCTGAATGAGCATGAGTGGGAAAAAGCCGTTTCACCGATCCGGCAATCAACTGTGATAGGTCCCGATAAATACTGCGGACAGACTGAAAACACGGGTATTCTTGATATGAATAAGCCTTATCAGCCAAATACGCATTATCCGAATGATCCGTATCGGCATTATGATACGCCGTTATATTGGGGATATTAAACGGAGAGCCGGAGCGGCATTCAGCTCGACAGAAAGAGCCCCTCATTGGAGAGGGGCTCTTGATCATTACGGTCCGGTTCCGCAGCTTACTTTGTACTCGCCTTCGGACGATTTTTTTGAATAACATACGTGCGGCGTCTGTCCGGTTTCATCTTTCCAATTGAACCAATTTACATAATAAAGGTTCCCGGCCTCTCCGCCGTCTTCTTCTTTTTGAAGAATCGCAAAGTAGCTTTGATACGGATATCCTTTTTTATAAATGTCATGCCTGATGGCTCCTTTTTCTGAAGCAGACGTGAAGATGACGGGAGAAAGAGCCGGAAGCGCTGTCAAAAAAAGCGCCAGTGCCGCTGACAGAGATAATATAAGATAGATTTTCTTTTTCATTTTCTCTCTTTCCTTTATTTTGAGTTATTTGAAATGAAGCAGAACACAGAGGCTGCCGCAGAAGATGAAAAAACAAAAAAACCCTTATTTATAGAATAAGGGTTTAAAGGTATGGAGCCAAGGGGGCTCGAACCCCTGACCTCTACGCTGCCAGTCTGGAGATGAGTTTCTGATACAAACAGACGTTTTATTTTGAAACCTTATTTTATAAGGTTTGCTGACCAGCCTTTCTGATAAAAAATCTTCTGTTTTGGCTAAAAATGAACAAGTTGGTCCCTAATTCGTCCCCATCTGTCCCCAAATAGGATTATAAATTAAAGTTAATTTTCCACTAGACCTGCCATCAAAACGCCCATCACAATCAATAATAATAGTAAAAGTAAACAAAGTGCTAGGATAACAAAAGAAATATACTTAGCAATTCCTTTAGGTGATTTGATTGCTAGAATACTCCCCACGACAATTCCTAGGATTCCAAGTGCCCAATGAATATGAGGCAGAAAGTACAATGTGAATAAAAGGATGATAAGCGACACTATTCCAAAATACTTTATCATTTCTCTCCTTTCTATTTTCCCTCCATTAAATTTGAAAATTGAGCTTATCAATTCTTATATATTTTTAAGATCTAAAAATATAGAGTGCCATATTTTTTTAATATTAGCATAGATTTATCGTTCGAGCTTTATGACGACGGATACATACGCGCGGTTATCTGCGCAGTTCATTACGGGACCACATACGGAAGGAAACTCGTGTCGAGAACTTAAAGGTGGATACATTATTGTATTTGATTCTCTTTTATCCGTTGAGACTTATGAAGTGGGAGATGATCAAATGACTGATTTTGAACGAAAAGTGTACCGGATTATCTTTAACATGATCCAATGATGAATTGAAGAGAAAAACCGGCAAGGATGAACGCGCTAACCGGGAAGCAGTGAAGAACCTCATGAAGCAGCGTATGCTGGAATGGGATAAGAATAAAAACAAGTGGATGTTTTGAAACAATATAATGAAGAAACTAAAAAAGCCTTTTCCGTAGAAAAGGCGTAAGTCGTTCAAGTTTGAAAACGATCTGAAGCTACTTTGATTGTATCTTGTGCTTGTTTTTCTACTGAGTTCATACCCAACCCACATACTAAAGTCAATGACAGACCCAGGACGATGAAGATGCTCTTTTTAAAATTCATACAGGCACTCTCCTTCTTAGGTTTGATTACGATCAGACGAAACTTGATATGATCCATCAAATGAAACAGCCGATGTTGCTAGACCGACCCCTGACATTAAAACGACAGCCGACACAATGATAAATACGCCTTTTCTAAAATTCATACAGGCATTCTCCCCTCTGAATTTGTTTTTGCGTTTGAATCATTTTTTGATGATAAAAATAAGATTTGTCATATTGCTTTGACTCTGCATAAACAGCAGCCGTATCAAGAGCAATATCTTCTACATACGAATAGTTTTTATTTTTCTCAAGGTAATCAATTGTTTTTTTGATTCCCATTTGGTCTATTGCATTAATATATAAAGCCTCCAAATATTTTTGCAGAGATTCAAACAGCTTATCTCCTTGAAATATCGCTGATGAAAGTCCCTTTTTGCTGATTTGAATCGCCTCGCTTGTTTTCCCTTGTTTAAATAGAAGCTTTGCGTATGTAAACAAGGAATGCGGAAGGTTACCCAATTTATACTTCTCAGATATCTCCGCTGCTTTTTTTAAGTAGATTTCAGCTTTATTGTATTCTTCTAAGTCTCCGTAATTCTTTCCTATGTTGTAATAAGCAGAACTGAGCAGCCTTTCATTATTGTTTACTTGTTTCGACAACTCTAAAGCTTTTTCTAAATGCGGCAAGCTTTTTTCATAACGTTTAAAGTCTACATAATTCCCTGATATGACAAATAGACATTGAATTTTCCGGACCTTATACAACTCATACTGATCGTAAATATCGAGCGCTTGCTTTACGTGATGCATGGAGACGTGGCTTTGTTTCATACCGTAATATGCTTCAGCCAGTTTAAAATGAAACTCCGCTCTCTCAATTTCATCATGCACATGAACGAGTTGTTTTTCAGCCTCTTTATAAAAGCCGATCGCCTTTACATACTGCTTTTGATCAAATTCATACATGCCGCGGAAAAATAAAGAATAATAGAACAGCAGGCCGGAAATTCCTTTATTTGATGCTTCAATTTTTTCCAGCAGCTCGTCAATTGTCGGTCTCACGCGGGTAGTCACCGGTTCTAAATAATCCAGCATAAGCTGATGGCGGAATTTCATGAGGGTGTAGTAAATCAGTAGATACTCGTCTTCTTCCATCTCATTTATTTCTTGTTCCACTTCCGCTTTCAAAATCTCCGCATCCGGAACACTGAACTGACGTATCATTTTGTACCATTCATTAATCTTAACGCCAACCTCCGATGATGGTAAAAGAGAACTCACAAGGCCACTCCTCCTTTTATATAATATTCTAACATTTCCATAATATGTTTAAACGAAAAAAAACCGCAATGCGGTTGTGCCCTCATTGTGTCAAAGGAATTAGGTAAGTGGAATCCACTTACCTAATTCCTTTCACTAGCCTATTCTTATTACTTGTCTAATAATAATCCATAACCAACAACATATTTTCCATCATCAGCCTTCCTAAATCTTAACTGAAATTTTCCATCAGCGTTCTTTACAGTGAATTTTTTTGTAACTTCCTTACTCCCTGAGATAGTTACGGTACTCTGTAAAACCCCTACTCCCAATGTATTAGCCCTATATAAATCAACGCTAAATTTGCCTCCCACTGTAGGATTTATCTTCAGAGTTCTCGAATGAGTTCCACGTGAAAAACTAATTAAATCTGAATTCAGTTTGTATTTAAAATCATAATGAAAAGTATAGGAACCTACAGCAAATGCCACAGTTGGCACTGTAAGAGCACCTAAAAGAACTAATGAATAAAAGGCTTTTTTGAGTTTCATTTACAAATCCCTCCACAAATTTAATAGTTTCAAATTTTCATTGCTCGGTTTGTCGATGCTTTTAATAATAATAATCAAGAATGGACTGATTAATCTAAAAAACAAATAACCCAATAATACGCCCACTGTATTAAGGATGATGTCATCAAAAACAAAGCTACGATAAGTAACCCCTAAAATAGTGGAAATACATAATTGAGTTAATTCAATCCCACCTGAAACTGCAAAACCTAAAGTTACTACGGATTTAGCTTTGTTAAAACGCCTCCAAAGAATTGGAGCATAGAATCCTAAGGGAAATAATAAAAGTATATTACCCCCAATTTGTTTAAGGAGGGCATTTACAAGATGATTCGGATTTGCCATAACAACCTTATAAATGTCTGAGAAAGGAATAAAGCTATTTTGTTGTGCAGTGTTTGACTCTATCATCATCTGAATGTAACGTTTGCTGATTGGAATAGGAAGTAAGGTTTCACTTATGACAAGGACACAATATATAAAAAAAGTAAGGTACACAATTTGTTGAACAACAGAGGTTTTTCGTTTTCTGTATCGTAGAAACATCACAACTGAATAAATAATCAACAAAGGTACCAATTGTGGCCAAGTAAATATCAATATATCCCCCAATGTATTTCACCTCCTTCTCACCTCTATATAGAAAGTTCCATACAAATAAGGAAATACCTTAAATCGAATACAAATTTTGTATAAATAAATAAAAAATTATGGGGATTTGTGGTTTGAAAAAATGAGGACATTTGATAATTGACTTTATGTCGAGAAGTCAAACAGGGCATTTTTTCATGTGCCCTGTTCTATTTAATTTTGTCGTGTAGAGTTGTTATGCTTTAGATCAAGGAATGTAACCGCTGAATTTCTGTCTTTTGATTGAGCACCCAGAAGGAAGGGATCTACTCTCAAAGTCAATGTATCGGTTCCAGAAATCTTACCTTTTTTACCCGGAAGTTTTGAATGAGGAATGATTATAAACTTAATTATATACCTGCCTTCTTTGTCTTCGGATAATTTAACGCCTCCTTTAGTGGTAACAGAGAGTGTCTCATCCTTATAGAATTTACGGATATTGTCTAATATATCTTTACAGAAAAGTTCTTGCATAAAAACATCAAATACATCCTGAGACACTTTTGAGTTCATTGTGTATTCTGGTTTAGCAGCAGCTACCGTAATAGAGCTTAACGAAAAACATAAAATCATCATCATGATTATTTTTTTCATAATATCATCTCCTTGTACCTTAACGTTTACATTTTTTTATTCCTTTATACAACTTAAGCATTGCAAACTATAAAGAGCCCTCTCCTCTAAAAAAGAGGGCTTTTTAATTAGTGAAGTAAAGACTCCAATTTCGCTTTCGTTTTCGTTCCGTAAATGCCGTCAGCAGGCAGGCCATACATGGACTTAAAAAACAAAAAACCCTTCTCGTCATAAGAAGGACTTTCATTCATCATACGGCCGATACTTTTATCGTTTAAATGCAAAATCCCCCCGCATTTGCGGAGGGACAAAAATTCTCATTAATTATCTTGCAGTAAAAATTCACAAACATTTGGCTTAATATGCTGTCTTTGAAGACTCATTAATAAATATTTGGTTTCAATTTCAGAAGAAAAGATTTTATCCTTATAACTCTCAAATTCTTTTCTTGTTGGTTTTTCGTTTTTAAAGACTTCTTCAACCGCAATGCCAAACGCATCAAACTTCTTACCCGCAGAGTTTTTTCTTAAATTGAGAGACTCTTTTTCGCCATTAAGACGATTAGAAAAGATGCTTAAAATCTCTACAGTTGCTTCGACTTGCTTCTCATTTAAGTTGTGATCTAAAGCAAACATAAAAAATGGATAATCATCACCATTTATAATTGTTTTTAATAAATAATTTTGGTACTTGAGAAGCTCTACTTCTTTTTCTAAACTCATGGAGTCACTCCTTTATCGTCATCCAATAACTTGCATAATCGCCCATGCAATAGTACGAGCAGCTGATTGCGGCAGCTCCAAATCAAAAATCATAAAATCAACCAACTTTTTCTCAATGTCACTGGAAACTTTGTCAAGGAAATCAGCCAGCTCTTTGGAATACTTTTTAACATAACTTGCATTTTTCTTGCTTAACAGACTTAGTAAATCCCCTGCAAAATCACCGCCGTATCTAAGAGCAAGAACAAGCGCATCTTTCTTCCATCCCTGTGCAGAAAATTCACCGCTTGTATTTCCAACTGATTTGCTTTTAGACTCAGCAATAGTCTGCAACTCAGTTTTTTGAACTTGGGCATACGTTAATAATTCATTACCTTTATTAGAACTTCTTTCTGCCGCAAAAGAGGTTAGTGGGGAAGCTGAAAGCATTATTGTAAAGGCTAAGCAACCAGCAAGAACTTTTTTCTTTAGCATCATTTTCTCCTATTAGTAGATGCATCTACAAGTGTTATTTGGCCCAAACAAATTATAACATTAAAATTTTACTTAAAATACATATTTTTCATAAGATACATTAAATAGTATTTTTGTCATTGTATTACCCGAGTAAAAATAAGTAAGTACTCTCTTTAATTTATGCGATTCATTACAATACTAATACAAAAACTGGTAGCATTTATTTTGAGTCCACAACGTTGGGTTTAGGTGAAAATAAGTGAATTATAAGAAAATCACTTCCCTTATTCGTTTGGAAATCAATTGTTTATCAAAAAGGTTCGCCCTATTAAACAAAGACAGAACTCTATTTTCACTTTAATAGTGCTTCCAGTTCAGCTTTTGTTTTAGGTCCATATACTCCGTCAGCAGTCAGGCCGTACATGGACTGGAACCGTTTTACCGCGTTTGCTGTTTTCGCGCCATATGCGCCATTAATCCCGAAATTCTTTGCGGTCTTATCGGGCTAATAATGAAGAGCCGCCAGCGCTGTCTGAATCTGTTTTACGGCCTTCCCCTCGGGTCAATGGGCTTGTGACTTTAAAAATACCCGCAGGCAGGCTGAATTTTGATTTTTGAGTAGTTTTAGGCTTTGAGGCTGTTGCCTTCTTTTTTCCGCCGCTTTTCAGCTCGTTATCTTACAAACGGTAGTTTGTGGCTTGGCGATACGACAACCAGAGCATCTGACACAGCAGAATTCACAATCAGAAAAATTCAAATAAGAGAAGGAGACGTCCGGAGAGAATTTGCTCTAAGCCCATATGATACTCAGCTGATTGATGGCTCTGTTACATCTTCCATAATTCAAGATGCAACCATAACAAGTGCGAAAGTAGCTGAAGTGGCAATCGGGACAGCGGCTATCAGGTCAACGCAACATAATCTCTAAATTCAACGAAAGATCGCTGATCCATCGCATTAAGAATCGCCCGCATTTCGTCAGGTGAAAGGATATTTATAGGGCTCTCCGGGTTCGTTATTAACGTAACCTCTTCGAATGGGTTATCGTCCGCATATGCCTCTTTAATCGCGAAACGAAAGAAAGTCCGTATGGTCTTAATATAGTCGTTAACTGACCGCGGGGATAACCCCTGCGTCTTATGCTCGTCCAATTTGAAATTATGCCCGTCGAACTTTATTTTATCGTTGATCAGCCACGATACGAACCCGCGCGCAAAGTCAACGTCAATATGACGTATGTCCGCAGACACTCCGATCTCTTCAGCATAATCCGACAAATACCGACAAGCACGCATGTACTTATCGATCGTTTCCTGAACGACATTCTCAGCGCGTTTGGCATCGCACAGTCTATCGAATATGTATTCGAGATCGTACGTACCTTTTCGCGTTGTCTTTACCGAGGCCCTTCCGGCCTTTACACGCTTACCTTTTCGATTTTCTGAATGCATAAAAAATCGCCTCCCATTTCGTATGGAAGACGATTGAAAAACGGTGCGCCACGCTGTCCGAATCGGAAGCGCTACGCTGTTTTAGTCACCGGGTAAGTCATCGTTTAGCCAACGTTGATATACCGCGGTTTCATTCGGGTATGGAGCCAAGGGGGCTCGAACCCCTGACCTCTACGCTGCCAGCGTAGCGCTCTCCCAGCTGAGCTATGGCCCCGTGCTGTAACGTCATGTTTTATTATAGACGAGTCTTCTTTGAATTTCAAGCAGAAAATTCAGTTTGCTCATATTTTCCTGAGACATTTTTCGAACATAAAAAGAAGACCCTCCGGGGGCCTCTTCGTTTATCGCACGAGCATGATTAAAATGATGCCGAGGATGACACGGTAAATGGCGAACGGGACAAGCTTAATCCGATTGATGAGCCGAAGAAAAAACTTGACGACTAAGAGGGCGACGACAAAGGCGCAGATAAAGCCGACAAGAAAAAACGGAATCATGTCATAAGAAAGACTGCTCCAGTATTTCACCAGCTTCAGAAGGCTTGCGCCCGCCATAATCGGAATAGCCATAATAAATGTGAAGTCTGCGGCTGCCCGGTGATTCAAGCCGACAATGACACCTCCGGCAATCGTTGAGCCTGAGCGGGAAAATCCGGGCCATAAGGCGAGACACTGGAATAATCCGACACAGAAAGCCTGTTTGTAGGTGATTCTGTCCACCGTATCGATCGTTTCTTTCCTTTTATTGATCCAGTCCGCTATAAGCATAAGCACGGCTCCGGCAATTAATCCGTAAGCGACCGTTCTGACAGAGAATAAATAGCGGTCAATGAAATCCTCAAATAAAAAGCCGAGCACCGCCGCCGGAACAAGACCGACGGCGATTTGCGCGATGGTCAGCCTGTATCCCTTCTGCTGATCGCGCGTGACGTTTTTTTTGAGGCCGAGTAAATGTAATATCCGATCCTTAAACACAATGGCCACCGCCAGAATCGAACCGAGCTGAATCACCACTTTGAAGGAATTGGCGGCTTCCGGATTCATCAGGCTTCCGGATTTCAGCCAGATGTCATCCGCTATGATCATATGTCCCGTGGAAGAAACCGGCGCGTACTCCGTCAGCCCTTCCACGATTCCCAAAACGGCTGCTGTGAACATCTCCCATAGTGTCATCCCATTCTTCCCTTCATTCATCATTTACAAAAGAGAAGCTCTCCTCTGAAGGAAAGCCTGTCTTATAATAAATATCATGTCCGTTCCGATTTTATGACTTCGATACAGCATCATTTTTTTCTTCTTCATATAAATGCGAACGCATTTTGAACCAATCAAACAGATGGGTCGTGACCACTTTGATGACCGCATACCCCGGGATGGCTAAAATAATGCCGACAACCCCGAACAGCTTTCCGGCGGTTAAAAGAACAAATATGATGGTAATCGGGTGAATGTGAAGATTTTTCCCCATGATCTGCGGCGAAATTAATTTTCCTTCCACGAGCTGGACAACGGTCCATACAATCGCAAGCTTCAGCAACATCAGAGGCGAAGTGACCAACGCGATAATAATCGCCGGCGTGATGGCAATGGTCGGCCCTAAATACGGAACAACGCTCGTACAAGCGGCAATGACCGCAAGCAGTGACGCATAATCAAGTCCGATAATCAGATAGCCGATAAATAATAAAAATCCGATGCAGAAGCTGACGATGACCTGTCCTCTGATATAGGAGCTTAATCTGTGGTTCATTTCACTAAGCATCGTATACGTTTGTTCTTTCAGACGGGTGGGCACAAACTTTAAGATATAGATTGGCAGTTTTTTGCCGTCTTTCAGCAAATAGAACAGAATAAACGGCACGGTCACAATTGAAATAATCACTTCCGTCAGCGCGCCGATAAAATTCCCGACTCCGGTAAATGTGCTGTTTGCAATTGTTGCAGCCTGCGCCGATACTTTATTAGCAAGATCGGAAATGTTGATATTCATCGTCTTTTGCGCCTGATTTACAAAATCGCTTCCGATCATGCTTTTCGTCTGATCTTCAACAATATCCACATATTTCGGCAGATTGTCGATCAGACTCATGATCTGTTCCTTTAAAAACGGAATAATCGAAACGATCGTAATCGAAATCAGCCCTATAATAATGAGGTAAAGGAGCAGGATGGAATAGACTCTTTTCACTCTTATTTTTTCCAATATATCTACGATCGGATTAAGCAGATAATAAACAATTCCTGTCAAAATGACGGGGAGCGCAATCGTTTTGAGCAGGACGATAATAGGTGTGAAAATAAATGATGTCTTCATAAAGACAAGGATATTGAGACCGATGAGCAGCAATACAAGCAAAAACAAGACAAATTTATTGTCTAAGAAAAACTGTTTAAATCTGCCGCCCCATGTTTGCAATGTTTCCACTATTGTTCCTCCATCATATGTATTTTACTTAAATTGTACACTATCGTTCCTGTAATGAAAAATAATAACCGGTCTCTATGGGAATTTTTCCTATCCCTTTAGCTGCCAGCCTTTTTCCCATTTATGTTTCTTAGAAAAAAAGCTATAATGTAAGCCAATACATAGAAGGAGCGATAGCAATGATTCGATTTGCAACAGTCGGAACGAATTGGATTACAGAACGATTTCTGGAGGCGGCTTCTGCTATTGATGATTTTCAATTAACGGCGGTTTATTCCAGAACTGAGGAACGTGCGGCGGAATTCGCCGGCAAACACGGCGCTGCTCATTATTTCACCAGCCTGAAAGAAATGGCGGAAAGCAAAGCCTATGACGCGGTGTATCTCGCCAGCCCGAATGCATTTCACAAAGAGCAGGCGGTCCTTTTTATGGAACACGGCAAGCACGTACTGTGCGAAAAACCGTTTGCGTCTAACGCAAGGGAAACGGATGAAATGATTCACGCAGCCAAAACGAACGGCGTTCTCTTGATGGAAGCCATGAAAACAACGTTCCTGCCGAACTTCAGCATGCTTCAAAACCACTTACATAAAATCGGACCCGTCAGGAGATTCACGGCAAGCTACTGCCAATATTCATCACGATATGATGCATATAAAAACGGTACGGTGCTAAACGCGTTTAAGCCTGAATTATCGAACGGTTCGTTAATGGACATCGGCGTGTACTGCATTTATCCGGCCGTCGTCCTGTTCGGCAAACCGAAAAACGTCATTGCGACCGGTCATAAACTAGCATCCGGCGTTGACGGCGAAGGCACGGTCATTCTGTCATACGACGGATTTGAAGCGGTGCTGATGCATTCGAAAATCTCAAATTCGTTTGCCCCGGCGGAAATTCAGGGTGAAGACGGCACGATCGTTCTGGACAGCATTCACGGACCGGAACGGGCGGAAATCCGCTATCGTGACGGCCGGACGGAAGACATTTCAGTCCCTGATCTGAAACCATCGATGTACTACGAAACGGCTGAATTCATCAATCTTCTTCGAAACGGACAGCGGGAGTCTTCCGAAAATACATTTGAACGTTCTTTCATTACGGCAAGCATTATGGAAGAAGCGAGAAAACAAATCGGAATTGTCTTTCCCGCCGATCAAAACTAAAAACATCCGCCCGGATTCGGGCGGATGTTTTTTATTTGGACGCTAACAGATCAGCAAACGCTTTTGCATACTGCGGAAGGTCGGGCGGGCGGCGGCTTGATACAATGTGGCCGTCAGTTACGACAGCTTCATCCAGCCACTGTGCCCCTGCATTTGTCATGTCGTCTTTGATGCCGGGCGTGCTCGTTACTTTTTTTCCTGCGAGAATTCCGGCAGATATGAGCACCCAGCCCGCATGGCAGATCTGGCCGATCGGCTTTTTCTGCTCGTTCATCGTACGGATGATCTCCAAAACTTCGGGATATCTTCGCAGTTTGTCAGGAGCCCAGCCGCCAGGCACGAGCACGGCATCATACTCCTGAATAATCAGGCTCTTAAAATCGTAATCCGCCGTCGCGGGCACGCCGTATTTTCCTTTGTATGGACGGCCCGCTTCTTCTCCTATTAAATGAACGATCGCGCCTTCCTCTCTCAGCCGGTAGACGGGATACCAAAGCTCTAGGTCTTCAAAATCGTCACTGACAAGCGCTATGACTTTTTTGCCTTCTAATCTCATCACTGCCACTCCCTTCTTTTATATTAGTGTATCGCTTTTTTCAGATGAGGAAAAGAAACAGCTCGCTACAGCTGTTCTTCGTCTTCAGACTGAATCGTAAATTTCCGTGTGACCTGTTGCAGTTCTTCAGCCATATGCGCAAGCGTTTCGGCGGATGAACTGATTTCTTCCATGGAGGCCAGCTGCTCTTCAGCTGAGGCGGCGATGTCTTGAATGCCGGCGGACCCTTCTTTGGCGACTGAGGTAATGTCCTCCACCGCGTTTGTCACATTTTGCGACCCGGCTGCAAGCTTCTCAAGCGTTCCGTTCCGTTCATATGCTGCAAGGCGCCTGAAATCTGAGTCGTCATTTCTGAGATTTTTTTGAAGCTTTCGGCCGTTTGATCCGTAATATCGAGGCCTTCCTTCACATCTTGATTCACCGCTTGGAATACGGAAAGCGATGTGGCGATTTCTTTGACGATTTCCTGAATCAGCGTTTCGATTTCCTTCGCGGAGCCGGCTGATTGTACGGCAAGCTTTCTCACTTCTTCCGCAACGACGGAGAAGCCCCGCCCGTATTCGCCGGCTCTGGCCGCTTCAATGGCAGCGTTTAAGGCAAGCAGATTTGTTTGATCGGCAATGCCGTTAATGACGTTGAGAATGCTCTTAATGTCGTGCGACTTCGTTTCCAGCCCTTTTACAACCGCTTCCGCCTGCTGTACGGAACGATCAATTGTTTTCATCTGGCCGACCGTTTTCGCCACTAATTCTTCTCCGCTCCCGGCCGTTTCAGAGGTTTGGATGGCGGATTCAGTGATTTCCGCCGATACATTCGCCGTCTCGGCAATGCCCGCATTCATTTGGGAAAGGTGATCAGCACTTTCTTCCAATTTCTCGCTTTGTGATTCGTTTCCGTTTGAGAATTGTTCAATCGCCAGTGTAATATGCTCTGTCGCCTTGCTTGTCTGTCCGGCGGATGCCGTCAGCTCTTCGGATGAAGAAGCGACATGTTCGACGGATGATTGGATGACGCCGATGACAGACCGGAGTGATGCTGACATCTCATTGAAGCTTTGGCTGAGCTGTCCGAATTCATTTTTCGACTTGATGTCAATGACTTCCGTTAAATCGCCGTCACTGATTTTAGCTGATGTCGAAACAAGTTTTTTGAGCGGTTTTGCAATCGAGCGAATGATAAAAAAGATTAAAACCCCGCCGACGATAAGAGAAACCGCCAGGATGATCAGCGCCATTTTCATGACAGGCGAGGCTGCGTCATGGATCTCACTGACAAAAAATGTACCGGCGATTTTCCAGCCCGTCAGTTTGTTTGTCGTGAAGGCCATTTTCTTCTGCTGTCCTTCAAACATGTATTCAAACGATCCGCTTGATTTGGAAAACACTTCTTTCGTCCACTCTCCGGAGCCTTCCGTTCCCGCTTTTATAGTCGGATGGGCGATGTATTTTTTATCTCCCGTTGTAATGAAGGCAAATCCTTTATGACCGATCTGGACGCGTTCGGAAGCGTTCAGCAGGTCGCCCAGATTAATATCAAGCGCCACAACGCCTGATCCGTCTTTTGTCTGCTGGGCAATCGTAACGACCGTCTGTCCGGTTGCAGCGTCTTTATAAGGCTCGGTAAACACCGGCTGTCCGCTTTTTTCAACCGCTTTTGTATACCACTCGCGCGTGAGCGGATTATAATCGGACGGCATATCAGCGGACGGATATTTCACGAACGCTTTGTCGCGAGACGCGGCGTAAATTGACGCGACATCGTCATTTACGGTGACATACTGCTTCATATTGTCGAGCAGTACCGATTTATTTTTTGTGTTCAGTTTTTCCTTAGTGATTGATTCGCTGTAGTAGTCAATCGCTTTGAGCTTGCCTTCGAGCATGTTTTCCAGCACGCTGTTCAGTTCGCTGACATTTCCCTGGGCGCTGTGGGTCAGTTCGCTTTCTAGTGAATTCCCCGCCGTTTGGTAGCTGAAGTAGGCGAGTATGCCGACCGGGAGCACCAATACGGCTAAAAATGCCGCGATCAGCGGCTTGCTGATGGATGGCTGTTTGATCCAATGTATCAGTTGTTTCATTTTTTCAGTCTCCTTCTTTGAAAAGCTAAATCTAATATCGTCAGATAGGACAAAAGATTTATTAAAAAAACTAAAAAAAACACCCAAACAGCACATTTGGGTGTTCTATGACCTATTAATCTATTTTAAATCGTTTCGTCATATCACGTAATTCTTCCGCCATTTGGGATAACGTTTCCGAAGACGAACTGATTTCTTCCATTGAAGCCAGCTGTTCTTCGGCGGAGGCCGCAATATCCTGAATGCTGGCGGAGCTTTCTTTTGCGATGGACGCGATTTGCTCAGAAGCTCCTGAAATCTGCTGAGATCCTGCTGTCAGCTGTTCTACCGTCGCATTCATATTTTGAATTTCTCCGGCGATCTGGTTCGTCATTTCAGAAATCCGTTTGAAGCTCGTTTCGGTCTGATTCGTAATATCCAGTCCGCTCTCCACCTCTTTGTTGACGGATTGGAACATGCCGAGAGATGTATTGATTTCGTTGACGATTTCTATAATTAAGCTTTCGATTTCTTTCGCTGAATCGGCAGACTGGACCGCAAGTTTTCTGACCTCTTCGGCGACGACTGAGAAGCCCCGGCCGTATTCACCCGCACGCGCGGCTTCAATTGCCGCGTTCAGCGCAAGAAGGTTTGTCTGATCAGCGATTCCGTTAATGACACGGAGAATGTTTGTAATGTCTTTTGATTTTGTTTCAAGTCCGCGCACCACTTGTTCAGCTTCTTTCACTGACCGGTCAATGACGTTCATTTGGCCGACCGTCTGGTGGACGAGCTTTCCGCCTGAATTGGCGACTTCCGCTGATGTGGCAGAGGATTCGGTAATGACGGCAGATGCTTTCGCCATATCTTCAAGCCCGCTGTTCATTTGGTAAATATGTTCCGCCGCGCTTTCAATATTTTCACTTTGGCTTTCATTTCCGTTAGAAAATTGTTCGATCGCCAATGTGATATGTTCGGTTGCCTTGCTTGTCTGCTCCGCTGAAGCCGTCAGCTCCTCTGAGGAAGATGCGACGTTATTCACGGAATCCTGGATGGCATGGATGAGAGACCTGAGCGAAGCGGCCATATTGTTAAAGCTTTTGCCAAGCTCGCCTAATTCATCTTTTGACTGGATCTCGATCGTTTCTGTTAAATCGCCTTCACTGATCTGTTTCGATGATGTCACAAGCTGCTTGAGCGGTTTTGTGATTGAACGGATAATCAGCACCATGACGATGGTTCCGATCACAATCGCTAATACGAGAACGAGCAGGGACAGATGAAGGATCGGCAGGGCCGCTTCATGAATTTCGTCCAGATACATCGTTCCGGTAATCTTCCAGCCTGTCAGCTTGTTCGTATCATAAACCATTTTCTTTTCCTGGCCGTCGTATTTGTATTGAAAATCACCTTTTTTGCTGGTGAACATCCGTTCGGCCCACTCCCCGTTTAATACTGTGCCTGATGTGCGGTTCGGGTGGGCGACCACTTTTTTGTCTTTCGTCAGGATAAAAGCGTAGCCGGATTTTCCGATGTTCACTTTCTTTGTCGTTTTCAGAAGCTCATCGATTTTCATATTGATGGCGACGACTCCTGAGCCGTCTTTCGTCTGCTGAACGACCGTCACGACCATCGTATTGGTGGAAGCCGTGCGGTAAGGATCTGTTACAACAACTTTCCCCTTATTTTCCACGGCCTTTTTATACCAGTCTCTTTCAATCGGATTATATCCTTTAGGCATCTGCAGATCCGGATACCGTGTGAAATGTCCTTCCGTGTCACTCGTAAAAATGGATTCCACGTCTTTATTGATCTTCATGTACTCTGTGAATTTATCGGTAATTTGCGATTGGTTTTTCGGCTTGTACCGATCCTTTGTGAGCCAATCGCTGAAATATGCCGTTCCGTCTTCCTTTTGGCTGATGCTTGTGTTGATCATATCGTTAATCTGCTGCACATTATCTAATGCGCTTCCCATCATCTGCCTGTCAAGCGTGCTTACCGCCGATTGATAGGCGATAAAAGCCAGCGTTGAAATAGGAAGAATGAGAATGGCCAAAAAAGAAATGAGCAGTTTTCTTGTAAGCGATCTCTGCTTGATGATTTGCACAATTTTTTTCATCTGCTATATCTCCTCTTGCGTGTTTACCCTTCATATCGGCAATTATGGGTAATTATACACATCCAAAAAGAAGAAATATAACGAAACATACTTTTTACCTATTGTTAATTAGCCTTTTAGACTCAATTAAGAGTTTATCTTAAAACGCTTTGTCAGTTCGCGTAATTCTTCCGCCATTTTTTCCAGCGTGACGGCGGAGGAACTGATTTCCTCCATGGACGCAAGCTGCTCTTCAGCTGAAGCCGCGATGTCCTGAATGCCGGCCGCGCTTTGTCTGGAGACGGCCGCGATATCCTCTGAAGCGTTTGATACTTCCTGAGATCCGGCAGAAAGCTGTTCCACGGTTGCATTCATATTTTGCAGTTCACCGGCAATCTGATTTGTTTTAACGGAAATGTCCCGGAAGCTTTTTTCCGTTTCGTCCGTTAACTGAAGTCCGCTTTTCACCTCGTGATTGACGGATTCCAGCATTCCGAGCGAAGTATGAATTTCTTTGACGATTTCATGAATTAAGGATTCGATTTCTTTCGCTGAATCGGCGGATTGGACGGCAAGCTTTCTCACTTCTTCGGCAACGACTGAAAAACCGCGTCCGTATTCTCCCGCTCTTGCCGCTTCAATGGCTGCATTTAAAGCAAGGAGATTCGTTTGATCGGCAATGCCGTTAATGACGCGCAAAATGCTGTTGATGTCCTGCGATTTGAGTTCAAGCCCTTGTACGACTTGCTCCGCTTTGCTTACGGATTGGTCAATGGCGCCCATCTGGCCGGCTGTTTTCTTGACAAGCCGCTCACCGGCGCCGGATATCTCCGCCGATTCAATTGAAGTTTCCGTCACCACGGCTGCCGCTTCCGCCAGATCGCTGAGCCCGTCTTTCATCTCATTCACTTGGGCGGTCGCTTTATCAATACTCTCACTTTGGTCTTCCGTTCCATTAGAAAACTGTTCAATCGCAAGGGTGATATGTTCCGTTGCTTTGCTCGTCTGCTCAGCCGAAGCCGTCAGCTCCTCTGAGGAAGAAGCGACATGTTCAACAGAGTCCTGAATTCCTTGAATAAGCGAACGGAGTGAATCTGTCATATGATTAAAACTTTTACCGAGCACGCCGAGCTCATCTTGAGAGCTGACATCAATGGTTTCCGTCAGATCTCCGCTGCTGATTTTTTCCGCTGAAGCTACGAGATGTTTTAACGGTTTGGTAATTGAGCGGATGACAAAATAAATGAAAATCATCCCTGCGGCAATGGCTATCGCCAATATGATAACGGCCAGAGTCAGAACCGGTCTTGCCGCATCTTTGATTTCATCCACGGACATGGTTCCGCTGATCTTCCAGCCCGTCGCTTCATTGGTCACGTACGCCATTTTTTTCGCTTTCCCATTCAGCGTATATTCATAGACGCCTTTTTGCCCGCTGTATAATGTATCAACCCATTTTCCCGATACCGCCGAGCCGGCTTTTTCATCACTGTAGGCAACGGCTTTTTTATTTTTGCTGAGGATAAAGGCGTATCCTTCTTTTCCGATGTTCACTTCTTTTGTCATCGTGATGAGATCGTCGATTTTTATATCAATGGCGACGACGCCTGATCCGTCTTGCGCCGCGCGGGCCATAGTGACGACCATCTTTTTGTTTGAGATGGACTCATAAGGGTCTGTGATGATGGTTTGGCCTTTATTCTCCATGGCTTCCTGATACCAGCTTCTTTCAAGCGGATTGAAATCGGCCGGCATATCGGCATGCGGATAACGGGTAAACGTTCCTTCCTTGCTGCTTGAAAATACGGCGGACGCTTTATCATTGCTTTCAATAAACTGCTTGAACCTTTCTTGCATTTCCGTTTGGTTTTTTTCTTTAAATTTAGCGCTTGTCGCCCATTCGCTGAAATATGCTGAGCTTTTTGTAAACATTCCGATCCGGTCATCAATCATATTGTTTAAGATTTGCACATTTCCTTCGGCGCTTTCCATCATTTGCTTTTCAACGGATGAAGCCGCCGAACGGTAGGCGCCGGCAGCCAATACTGCTACCGGAATGAGTAAGATCAGTAAAAATGAAATGATCAGTTTTTTGGCTATTGATTTTCTGGCGATTTTTTTGCTGTTTTTTTCAATTTTGTAAACCTCTTTCAATCATTTACTGTTTATATCGGCCGACTCCCTTTTTATTACATTGAAAATGAAGTCATAAATGAAAAATAGTTCTATGTACTCCCTTTGTATGCAAGACTTTTTATTTAATTATCCGGCTGTCACTATAAAAAAGGACGCCTTCCATCCGGAAAGCGTCCTTTTTTACTAGTTGATTTTAAATTGTTTCGTTAATTCCCGCAGTTCTTCGGCCATTTGCGCCAAAGTATCGGCTGATGTGCTGATTTCTTCCATTGATGCAAGCTGTTCTTCTGCGGATGCGGCAATATCCTGAATGCTTGCTGCGCTTTCCCTAGATACGTCCGCAATATCCGTCACCGCGGCTGAAACGTGCTGGGAGCTGTCTGACAGCTGTTCAACCGTACCGTTCATCGATTGAAGCTTCTCGGCGATATCGTTTGTCATGCCGAAGATATTCTGGAAGCTTTCTTTCGTGCGGTCCGTTACGGCAAGTCCTGATTGAACTTCTTCATTAACGGAGGTGAACATGTGAAGCGATGTATTAATCTCAGCCGTGATTTCCTGAATGAGTTTTTCAATCTCTTTGGCAGAACCGGCGGATTGGACGGCAAGCTTGCGCACTTCTTCGGCTACCACTGAGAAGCCCCGCCCGTATTCACCGGCTCTTGCCGCTTCAATGGCTGCATTTAACGCAAGCAGGTTTGTCTGATCGGCAATGCCGTTGATGACTCTTAAAATATGAGTGATGTCTTTTGATTTGGCCTCAAGGCCTTTTACAACCGCTTCCGCCTGCTGGACCGATTGATTGATGAGATTCATCTGCCCGACTGTTTGCTGCACATATTCTTCCCCGGTGCCGGCAGCTTCCTTCGATTGTTTAGATGCTTCCGTAATGGATGATGATGTGCGGGAAACGGCGGCGAGTCCGTCATTTATATGATTCAGCTTGGCTGAGCTTGAATCGACTTTTTCGCTTTGCTCTTCGTTTCCGTTTGAAAACTGCTCAATCGCCATTGTAATATGTTCCGTCGCTTTGCTTGTCTGCGAAGCTGAAGCGGTCAGCTCTTCCGATGACGCGGCCACGTTGTCGACAGAGTTTTGGATCGCGCTGATCAGTCCGCGCAGAGATTCTCCCATTTCATTAAAGCTCGCGCCGAGTTCGCCCAATTCATCTTTCGAGCGGATATCAATGGTTTCGGTCAAGTCTCCGCCGCTGATTTGTTTAGAAGAGCGGACAAGCCGTTTCAGCGGTGACGTAATGGATCTGACAATCAACAGAATTAAAATTCCCCCGATGATAATGGATGCTGCAAGGACGATCATTCCCATCGTCAGCACCGGTTGTGAGGCGTCTTTAATTTCGTTGAGCTCCATGCTCCCCTCTATTTTCCATCCGGTCAGTTTATTTGTCGTAAACGCCATTTTTTTATTTTGATCATCGAGCTTGTATGAAATAATGCCGCTGTCTTTGCTGTATACCTCATTCAGCCACGGGGTTGAAACTTTATCGCCCGGTTTGTGGTCTTTATGCGCGACATAGGTTTTATTTTTGGACGTGATAAACACGAAGCCTTTTTGCCCGATTTTGATTCCCTGCATCTGCTTCAGCAGCTGGTCAATCGTAATATCCATGGCCACTACGCCTGTTCCGTCCTGCATCTGCTTTGCCACGGTGACGACCATCCTGCCGTCGCTTGCCGCAGTGTAAGGGTCGGTGACAACGAGCGTGCCGCCGGCCTTCACAGCGTCTTTATACCAAGTGCGTGTTCTCGGATCGTAATCGGCCGGAGTATTCTCCTTCGGCGCCTGTGCGTAGCTGCCGTCTTCCGTTCCTCCGTAAATACGGGCTACGTCTTTATGAATAGACGTGTATTGCCCGAACTTTTCTTCAAGAGCAGACATGTTTTTCTTTGAGAAGGATGATCCTTTTAACGTTTCACTGAAAAATTCAATCGCCTTTGCTTTTGCGCCGATATCATTTGTAATCGTTGTGTTAAAAGATTCAATGTTATTTTTCGCGTTGCCTGAAATCTGATCATCCAGCGAATTGCTCGCCGTATGGTATGAACTGAATTCTAACACGAGAATCGGTATGATTAAAATCACGATAAATGAAATGATTAATTTACGTGAAATCGATGCCTTTGTGCACCAATTAATGAATTTTTTCATATTAAGCTGCTCCCTCAAGTGTGATACCTTATATATCGGCTCAGTCTTCACATTTTGTTAACATTTCCTCCTTTTTTATGACTTGATTTTCATTGCCCAAGCTTCCTGCATATCTTATAAAAAAAGAGAAGGGGGCGCGCAGATGATTATCATATCCGGCCAAGTGCTTCGGCCTCAGGACATCGCGAACTGGCAGACGGAAGAAAGCCTTGTTCCGTATATAAATGAACTGCTCAATTCTCCCGTACAATTCGATTACGGGTCGATTGCTGAACTGATGTTCGAGGTGCGGCTGCGCCGCCATATTGTGGAAGCCGCAAGAGAACTGCACGGATCAGGTGTGAAATTTGCAACTTTCGCCAAAACATACGGAAATACGGCTTATTGGAGAGTGACGCCGGAAGGAGCCTTGGAGCTGAAGTACAGAATCCCCGCTTCAAAAGCGATTCGGGACATTATTGAAAACGGGGCGTTTTACGCATTTGAATGCGCTACCGCCATTGTTGTGATTTATTATCTGGCCGTCTTAAAGACAATCGGTGAAGAACGGTTTAACCGGCGTTTCCGGGATATCACTTTGTATGACTGGCACTATGAGCATCTGCCGATCTACACGGAAACCGGCAGCCACTTTTTACGGGGAGATTGTTTATATTTTAAAAATCCTGATTTTAATCCTGCAAAGGCTCAGTGGCGGGGAGAGAATGTCATTGTGATGGGGAATGATCAATATTTCGCCCACGGTCTCGGGATTCTGACCGCTGAACAAATCATCCAGAGATTGAATTCTTTAAGAAAAAAAAATGCCGTGCAGCCGGCTTATCTGCTTAACCAGGCAACAAGGCTTGATGCACCCGCGCTTTACCAGATCATGCATTAAAACAATCCCATCGTCTGTCATTGTGACGATGGGATGCGGAATGCTTTTCTTTTCCGGTAAAAAGCCGTCGTGCCGAGCGCTTGGTTTGCAGCCCATTCAAACTTCTCTAAATCATGTCGGGTGACGGCTCTGTCCAGTCAGCTCCATTTAATGGCGCGGACAAAGTAATACCCTTTAATCGGCGCCATGGTGACTTTGGAATGCGGAAAATCTTCAAAGACAAACTCAATAGTCCCTCTTTTTTTGTAGGACATTTGAAGAATCTTCATCATCCATCACCTCACGATTTCTGAATTATGATTCGCACAATCTGTCCAAAACGGTTTTCACGTCTGTCGGCCCTTCAAGTTTCGCGGCGGACTGGCCGGCCCATAAAGACATATACTCCGCGTCTCCTGATTGAGCCGCGTGCCCGCGCATCGGCTTTGTCAGCGTATTATGCAGCGGATAAGGCAGCGTATTTCCCTCGTCAGCCTCATATGTTTTCATGAACTGATTCACGATTCCCCGCGCCTGTTTTCCCGAAAACAGGGTGGTCAGCCGCGTGTCGGCTCCTTTTGATTCGGCAATGGCTTTTTGATATGCCGGTGAGGCGCTGCTTTCTTCACAAAGGAGAAACGGTGTTCCTACTTGAACGCCGTCCGCACCCAAACATCGGGCCGCCTGCACGCCGCGGCGGTCAAAAATGCCGCCTGCCGCAATGACCGGGATATTCAGCGCGTCTTTAGTCTGCGGAATCAGTGCCATAAGACCGAGAGCCGGTTCTCCTTTAACCGGCAGAAACGACCCGCGATGTCCGCCGGCTTCTATTCCCTGAAGGATAACGGCGTCCATCCCCCGTTCTTCAAAGGCCTTCGCTTCCTCCGGCGTTGTCGCCGTGCCGAAAAGGAAACATCCGCTTTTCTTCAGCTTTTCCGCCGTTTCTTCCGGCGGCAGGCCGAAGGTGAATGAACACGCTTTGACTCCGTAACGGATCAGAAGCTCCGCTTTTTCCTCGAAATCATTCCATTCTTCTTTCAGATCAGAGAACGGCTTGGCGTCTTTTGCCCTCGGGATGCGGGCTTTCCATTTTTCAACCAGTTCCGCCTCAGGCATCTGCCTTTCTTCCGGGACGAAAAGATTTACTTGAAAGGAGCGGTCCGTCAGGTCTTTCATCTCGATAAGCTGTTTTTCAAGCGCTTGCGGGCTGACGTATCCTGAAGCGAGGCTTCCGAGCGCCCCTTCATTTGATACCGCCGAAGCCAGACGCGGCGTGACCAGCCCGCCGGCCATCGGCGCCTGAATGACGGGCTTTGTTAATGATAATGCACTCATCCACTCACTCATTTGTGTTTTCCTCCGTTTCAGCCTGTATTTTGATATAACAGGTTCTGTTTCGCGGACCGTCAAATTCGCAAAAATAAACGCCCTGCCATGTTCCGAGTATCAGGCGCCCGTCTTCTATGATGACATGCTGGGAGGCGCCGGTTGTACTCGCTTTCATATGTGCCGCCGTATTTCCCTCCATATGCCGGTCCAGTTCGTGTTCCCACGGATACATTTCATCAAACCTTCTGAGCATATCCCTCTTCACATCCGGATCGGCATTTTCATTTATGGTAATGCCGGCGGTTGTATGGGGACAGTATATGAGCGCCAAACCGTTTTTTACGCCTGTTTTGCGGAGAAACGCTACAGCTTCATGTGTGATGTCGATCATTTCATCCCGTCTGTTTGTTTGAATCTGCAATTTTTTCAGCATATGAATGCCTCCTTTCTTTTTCTCTTCCTTTCCCATATTCGTTTCTGTATTTGTCTTTTCCTGTCGGATCGCGATGATAAACGCAGATCACAAAAAACTTCAGCCTCGGGACTGAAGTTTTTCACCATATATATACGCGGGCCTCATAAGGCTTTAAAAGAAAGGACGTCACATGGCGGTGCGCTTCTGTTTCCGCGTTTGCAAGCACGAGAGAATCGGAGTCAAGCGGATAACCGGGATGCCTGTATAAAGCGGGGGTTCGGGACAGATTTGTGATGATCAGGGCGGTTTTTGTTCCGTTTTTTCTTAGATAGGCATAAATCTGCCGGTCATTCGGAAGCAGCAATTCATATGTGCCGCTGATCAATACACCGTGTTCTTTTCTGAGGGCGAGCAGCCGTTTGTAGAAATGGTATACGGATGTTTCATCCTGCATTTGTGATGCAGCATTCAGCCATGTGTGGTTCGGATTCACTCCGAGCCACGGAGAAGCATCAGAAAACCCGCCGTTCGCCTCACCGCTCCATTGCATCGGTGTCCGTGAATTATCCCGGCCCTTCTTCCAGATGATCTTCATCACTTTTTCATGCGGAACGCCGCGGGACGTCTCTTTTTCATACAGATATTTCATTGCGGCGTCATCATAATCTTCAATGGATGGAAACGAAACATTGGTCATTCCGAGCTCCTGCCCCTGGTAAATAAACGGCGTGCCTTTCATCAGCATATACATCGCGGCGAGTGCCTTGGCGCTTTCTGTCAAAAACCGTTCGTCACCCCATACCGAGACGGAACGGGGCTGATCGTGGTTCTCCATAAACAACGCGTTCCAACCCTTTCCTTCAAGACTGTTCTGCCAGCCGGACAAGACGCGCTTAAGCGCCGGAATGGAAATGCTTTGATCATCTTCCGTATCCCAGAGGCCGAGATGTTCAAATTGAAAAATCATTTGAAAGACGCCGTTTTCTTCACCGGCCCAATCAGCCGCCTCCCAAGCCGCCACTCCGTTCGCCTCGCCGACCGTCATGATCGGATAGCGCGAAAATGTTTCCCGTTTCAGCTCTTTCAAGAGATCCATTATGCCTTCCCCATTCATATGATACGGGAAAGACGGGACGTATGGGAGACCGTCCGGATTCGGCATGTCAGGGAGCCCTTCTTTTTTCTTAATGTGAGAAATGGCATCCACCCGGAAGCCGTCTATGCCTTTATCAAGCCACCAGCGGACCATCTCATAAACGGACTGCCTCATCGCTTCGTTTTCCCAATTTAAATCAGGCTGTTTTTTGTCAAACAGGTGCAGGTAATACTGGCCGGTCTCTTGATCATATTCCCACGCCGATCCGCCGAAAATGCTTTCCCAATTGTTCGGCTCTTTGCCGTTTTTTCCGTCTCTCCAGATGTACCAGTCCCGTTTTTCGGAATCTTTCGCTGAGCGTGATTCGATAAACCAAGGGTGCTCATCGCTTGTATGGTTGATGACGAGGTCTATAATCAGCTTCATGCCGAGTGCATGGACATCCGCAAGGAGCCGGTCAAAATCCTCCATCGTCCCGAATTCGCCGGCAATTTGTTTATAATTCCGAATATCGTAGCCGTTGTCCGCGCCCGGCGAGTCAAAAACGGGACAAAGCCAGATCACATCCGCCCCCAACTCTTTTATGTAATGAAGCTTTGCTCTGATGCCGTTAATGTCGCCGATTCCGTCCCCGTTCGAATCCATAAAACTTCGGAGATAAATTTGATAGACGGCCGCCGTTTTCCACCAATCCGTTTTCATACCGACACTCCTTTCTTTACATCATATGAAGGAGCGGGACGAAGAAGCATTTTTCCCATAAAAAAAAGCCTCATTGCAAAAGCAGGAGGCTCAGAAATCAGTTTTTTTAATTTCAACGAAGCGGATATGATGGTCTTCCGCTTCCAGCACCTTAAATTCACACCCTTCGGCATGAAACACATCACCATTTTTCAGCTCCATTTTTTGTGTTAAGAGCCAGCCGGCAATCGTGTCAATGTCTTCATTTTCGATGGCGATATCAAGAAGATCATTCACCTCTTCTATGAGCGCCTTGCCGTCCATCACATAGTGGTGTTCGCCTTTTTTGACGATGTGGGGCATTTCATCCTGGTCATATTCATCACGGATTTCCCCGACGATTTCCTCCAATATGTCTTCGACGGTCACAAGCCCCGCCGTGCCGCCGTATTCGTCAACGAGAATCGCCATATGAATCCGCTCCTTCTGCATACGGATCAAAAGCTCCTGAACGGGGATGCTTTCAATGACTCTGATGACCGGACGCATAATTTCTTTTAATTCAATGGAGCGGCCGAGAAAATACGCTTTAAATAAATCCTTATTGTTAATAATGCCGAGAATGTGATCTTTGTCTTCCTTAATAACCGGATATCGCGTATACCGTTCGTTGATGATCAAATGTATGGCTTCATCAACTGACTGTTCAAGCGAGATGGCGGCGATTTCGGTGCGCGGCACCATGATTTCTCTGGCGACCCGGTTATCGAATTCAAATATTTTATTGACGTAACGGAATTCGGATTGATTGATTTGACCTTTTTTATAGCTTTCGGACAAAATCAGCCGCAATTCCTCTTCACTGACCACGACCTCATGTTCTTTCACCGAATGAAAACCGAACAGCTTGACCAAAAATCCGGCTGAGCCGTTTAACAGCTTAATAAACGGATACATCACTTTATAAAACAGAATGAGCGGTTTCGCCGTCCACAGACTGACGGCTTCGGCTTTTTGAATGGATATCGTTTTCGGCGCAAGCTCTCCGATGACGACGTGCAGATACGTGACGGCGATAAACGCCGCAATAAACGTGACGACGTGCGTAATAGATGACGGCATTCCGATCAAGCTGAAAACAGGATGAAGAAGCCGCTGAATCGTCGGTTCACCGAGCCAGCCGAGTCCGAGCGCCGTAATCGTAATGCCGAGCTGGCACGCTGATAAATATTCATCGAGATTTGAAATCACCCTGTGCGCCGCGAGCGCCCGGCTGTCTCCGGTTTCAACCAGCTCCGCGATTTTTGAACCGCGGATTTTGACAATCGCAAATTCCGCAGCGACAAAGATGGCCGTTAATCCGATTAACAGCATAATGAGAATCAGTTTTAATATAAGCAAAAAAACCCCTACCGCAAACGGTAAGGGGCCACCTCCTTCGTGTTAATTCTCATCACGACCATTTAAGAAAATCATCACAAAACGAAGCAGCTCGAATAATGAAACGAGCGCCGCAGCCACATACGTCAGCGCGGCGGCGTTCAGCACTTTATTCACGCCGTGTTCTTCACTGTTGCGAATGAATCCTTCCGACACGATAATCCGCTTCGCCCTCGCGCTGGCATTAAACTCGACAGGCAGTGTGACAAGCTGGAAAAAAACAGCGGCCGAAAACAAAATAATGCCGAGTCCGATTAAGTTCAAGCTGCCCAGGAGCATCCCGCCCAAGAAAAGCAGAGGGGCAACCCCGGAGGCAAAATTGACGACCGGAAAAATTTTGTGCCTCAGCACAAGCGCGCCGTATGATTCCTGATGCTGCAAAGCATGTCCGACTTCATGGGAAGCGACGGAAATGGCGGAAATGGAGCGGCCGTAATATACCGGCTCAGATAAACGCACCACCCGCTCCGTCGGGTCGTAATGGTCTGTTAAAGTGCCTCTTACCGGTTCTACCGGCACATCATATAAACCGTTAATATCAAGAATCCGTCTTGCCGTTTCCGCCCCCGTCCGCTGACTGGAAGCTTCTACGTCTGAGTATTTCTGAAAATTGCTTTTCACTTTAAATTGTGCCCAAAACGACAATCCCAATGCAGCAATTGTTAAAAAGATAAACAGCATATTATCCTCTTCCTTTTTCTCTTATATCGTACGATCTGCTTATATATTATTTTAATGATTGTCCGCTTTCCTGTACAGAAATCCGCTTCTTTTTTCTGACAGGAATCAATCCTCCGAGCATGATGAGGATACACCCGGCCATTCCGATGTAAAACGGAAACGTGCCTGCGGTCTCTTTTGCAAAAACAAGCCATGAAAATCCGCCGGACATATGATTGTGTCCATTCAAATCAAAAATAAGCAATACGGCCGCCGAAGCGAGCAGCTGCGCTCCGGCCAGCGCCGCCAGCAGTTTTTGAATGACTGTCATTCGACTCACCCTTTTTCGGTCCGCTTTCTTTATCATATGAAAAAATAAGGGTGAATATGTTTTCGTCGATTTTTGAAAGACATCAAACGAACTGGGACATACTGTATAAAAAAAGATACAGGTGTGATCGACATGAAAGTGACAAATGGCGAGAAAGAACAGCTGAGCAATGCGATAGACAGAATGAACGAGGGGCTTGACGCCTTTATCCAGCTCTATAATGAATCGGAAAACGACGAGCCTCTCATTCAGTTTGAAGATGAGACGGCCGATTTAATCAGACATGCGCGTGACTCATACGGCCAGGAACAGCTGGATGAAAAACTAAACACCATTATTAAGCAGATTTTATCCATCTCTCTGTCGAAAGAAGAGCCGGACGAATGAAATCAAACCGTATTTTTATTTCCTGGCTGAGATGGCCGTTATATGTTCGGATCGGACTGATCATTATCGCCTTGATCTTATTGTTCGGCCAACTCATTTACATGCTTGAACCGAAGCAATTCACGTCTGTGTTTGAAGGGGTTTGGTGGGCGGTTATTACGGTGGCCACGGTCGGCTACGGCGATTACGTTCCCCAGACGCCGCTCGGGCAGATTGCCGGCATGGTGCTTGTATTAAGCGGAGCGAGTTTTGTGACCGCCTATTTCGCCACGCTTTCTTCAGCCGTATTCAGCAAACAGCACCGCTATGTCGAAGGGAAGGTCGCCTTTAAAGGCAAAGGGCACGTCATTCTTATCGGATGGAATGAGAAATCGCATATGCTGCTGAAAGAACTGCAGCACATCGCGCCGTCAAAAACTGTCGTCCTGATTGATGATTCATTAAGGGAAGGGCCGCTTATTGAAAACGTCCATTTCATCCGCGGACATGCCGCTGATGACAGTACGCTCAATAAGGCGAATGTTACGGAAGCCGATACCGTCATTCTGACAGCGGATCAGCAGAAAAATGAATCCGAAGCTGATATGCTGTCGGTATTAACGCTTCTCGCCATCAAAGGGCTGCATCCGTCCGTTTATTGTATCGTGGAAATTTTAACGGAACGGTATGTCAAAAACGCCGAGCGCGCAGGAGCTAATAAGATTCTGTGCACATCACGGCTGTCGAGCCGGGTGATGTTTGAGCATTACCGGGTCAAGCTGCAGCTTGCCAAACCGCAAACGCTGTCAGATCTGACGCTGGAGAAAAAGGTTCGCATCATTCCCGTTCCCGGGGAATTAAAGGGCTCATCCTATCATGACTGTGCGCTCTATTATCTCAAACGGAATACCACGATCATCGGCATACAAAAAGAAGAGGGGCCGATGCTGACCCCTCCCCTGTCATACAAGGTGCTCGATACTGATCTGTTTTTGGCTCTTTAATGCAGCAGGACGTCTTCCAGCTCTTTCACAAGCGAGATGCCGATATCTGTATATGAGCGGTCAATTGCCGCATCCCGCCGTTTCGGCTCGGAGAATTGGTTGAATAATGACTCAAAAACACCGCCGCCTGCGTGATCATCCGTTTCCTGCTGATAGACGTGCCTCAGCAAAAAGGGTGTGCCGATTGTAACGGCGGCCCCCCGTTCATCCAGGTGTCCCTTATTTGCTTCAACAGGGATGCGGAGAAATAAATAGCCGTCCTGATCGGAAATTTTGTAATCAAAGAACCCGCGGTCATACTCCCAGCCGCCTCCGATGGTATAACCGATCGGTTTCAGCACCTGTTCCAATTCGCGGAGTAAAAACGATTGCCCTTCAAGTGAAGATGGAATGCTGATCATGTGCATATGCTCCTTTTTGTCTTTAGCGTCCCCGCTCTGCGGCATCTTCATACGGCGCCCGGGAAGAATCGGGAGCGGCAGACAGACGCCGGAAAGAGATAACGGCGCATTCAATCAGAACATACGTCACAATTGCGGAGAGAACGGCTTCCGTTGAAATATAGAAAACGGCGGCATAGAGACAGCACTTCGTGATCAGCGACTGCATCCGGCCAATCTTCAGTTTCAGCCGGACCATGTCCGTAAACAAGCCGAGAGGGAAAGCGAAAAACAGGATGGTTTGTAAGAGGGATTCAGGAGACAGTTTTAGTGCCGAATAGACAATAACGGCGGAACAGACGGAAATGACGGCATGCTTACATAAGAGTCGTATCATTCATCAACACACCTTTCACGGTTTAAAAAAGGCTGACCCGTCATGCTGAGGGCCAGCCCTTCTTTTTATTTTTCAAGGCGTTTTTCAAGCTCTGCTTTTTTCTCTTCAAAGCCCGGTTTGCCGAGAAGCGCGAACATATTCACCTTATAGGCTTCAACACCCGGCTGATCAAACGGGTTGACTCCGAGCAGATAACCGCTCATCGCCACCGCTTTTTCAAAGAAATAGACGAGATATCCAAATGTATATGCATTAAGCTCCGGAATGTTGACAATTAAGTTCGGCACTTTTCCGTCTGTATGGGCAAGCATCGTGCCTTCGAACGCTTTTTTGTTGACGAAATCGACCGTTTTTCCGGCTAAGTAATTTAAGCCGTCGAGATCATTTTCCGCTTCTTCAATTGTCAGCTCATGCTTCGGTTTTTCAACGTTTAATACAGTTTCAAACAGATCGCGTCTGCCTTCCTGCACGTATTGACCGAGAGAGTGAAGGTCTGTTGAGAAGTTAGCGGAAGAAGGATAGATGCCTTTTTCATCTTTTCCTTCACTTTCGCCGAAGAGCTGCTTCCACCATTCCGCAAAGTATTGCAGCGCAGGCTCATAGTTGATAAGCATTTCAATGGTTCTTCCTTTATTATACAGAACGTTGCGGACGACGGCGTATTGGTAAGCCGCGTTCTCTTCTAATTCCGAGCTGGAAAAGTCTTTGCTTGCATCAAGAGCGCCTTTCATCATTTCATCGATATCAGCCCCGCTTACCGCAATCGGCAGAAGGCCTACCGCAGTCAGAACGGAGAAACGTCCGCCGACATCATCAGGAATAACGAATGATTCGAAGCCTTCTTCATTAGAAAGCGTTTTTAAAGCGCCGCGCTCTTTATCTGTCGTCGCGTAAATCCGCGCTTTCGCTTCTTCTTTTCCGTATTTTTCTTCAAGAAGTTTGCGGAAAATCCGGAAAGCGATTGCAGGTTCCGTCGTCGTGCCTGATTTAGAAATGACATTGATAGAGAAATCAGCGTCTTCTAAAAGATCCATAACATCTTTCATATAAGTTGAGCTGATATTGTTGCCGATAAAGATAACTTGAGGGTTTTTGCGCTTGTCTTTCGGCAGAACATTATAGAAAGAATGATTGAGCGCTTCAATCGCCGCGCGGGCGCCTAAGTATGAACCGCCGATACCCACGACGAGAAGCACGTCTGAATCTGATTTGATTTTTTCAGCGCTTTTTTTAATGCGCGCGAATTCTTCTTTATCGTAGTTTTCAGGGAGGTCCACCCATCCTAAAAAGTCGCTTCCGGCGCCTGTTTTTTCATGGATATTATGGTGTGCCGTTTTTACGAAATCACGTGCGTATGTAAGTTCATGTTCATTGAAAAAAGGTAACGCTCTTGAGTAATCAAAGCGTACATGCGTCATTTGCTTGTCCCTCCATCACGGTGAATTGTTTTCTCTTTCACTTTATATGAACTCACCCGCTAAATCAAGTCATGAAGAAGGCCGGATGAATACGGGATTTGCGCTAAAGATGCGTTCATTTTTTATACAATATCCCGGATTCGATATGGTTATATTTGTAATAATCGTGAGAGGGGTAACGAATCGAATGTTGATGATCCAGGAACGTATCACCTTTACTTTGGAGCAGGATGACATCCATCGCCAATCCCGATGGGCCGGTTCTTTTTATATAGTACTCCTCTTGAGAGGCTGCCGCGCAGTCATATTAAGGCATAAATGTCCATTTTTAAAAATAGTGTCTATATTTGGGGTATCGTGTTAAGATGAAAGTGATTTTAAACCGGGAGGTGATTTTATGACTAAAACCATTGGTCTTATTTGCGGAAGTTTACGAAAAAACTCGTATAATCGAGCAATTGCTCAATCATTGTTTGACTTCGATAATGCGGCTCAATTTCGTTGGGTTGAAATAGACAATCTTCCTTTTTTTAACGAAGATTTAGAAATTGCCGGAGCACCAGACTCCGTAACATCCTTTAGAGCTGATATACAAGACGTTGACGGCGTCATCATTGTAAGTCCAGAGTACAATTCCGGAATTCCGGGGGTATTAAAAAACGCATTGGACTGGGCATCGAGACCGCGGACCTCTTCTGTTTTAAACAGAAAACCGGTTGGCTTAATCGGCGCAACCCCCGGAGGGTTCGGTACTGCCTTTGGTCAAACGCAAATGAGAGAAGTACTCGAAGCTATGCAAGTCAATGTTTTGCCATTTCAAAAAATGCTGATTTCGCAAGTCCATGAGAAAATTGATTCCGCTCAAAACATACTTACGGATGAACAAACAAAACGTTATCTTCAACGCTATTTACAACAGTTCATCCATTGGATTGATCATGCTCCGGTTCCCGTTCCAGATTAATTGAAGGATCATCACCCTCACGAAAAGTCACCTCAGAAATAACTTTCTATCTATACAGCATATGAATAGATTTACCGTTTTCAATTCACAAACTTACTTGCCTTAATTCAAGGAGGATTATAAAATGTCTGATCTTTATTCCCGTCTTTCAAAAGATGATGCTGCCGTGCTTTTAGTTGACCATCAAACCGGCCTTATTTCCGGTCTCGTGCGTGACTATGGCGTTGATGAATTTAAGAACAATGTATTGGCTCTCGGTGATACGGCTAAATTCTTTGATTTACCGGTTATTTTAACAACCAGCTTTGAAAACGGACCCAACGGACCGCTCATGCAAGAACTCGTTGATCTCTTTCCTGATGCGCCAAAAATAGCCCGTCCCGGACAAATTAATGCATGGGACAATGAAGACTTTGTTAAAGCCATTGAAGCGACTGGCAAAAAACAGCTGATTATCGCGGGGGTGGTAACAGACGTCTGCGTTGCTTTTCCTGCGCTTTCTGCCATTAAAGCAGGCTACGAAGTGTTTGTTGTGACAGATGCTTCGGGGACGTTTAATAAGCAAGTAGCAGATGCATCACTAACCCGTATGGCTCATGGCGGCGCACAGCTGATGAACTGGTTCAGCGTAGCATGCGAGCTTCAGCGTGATTGGCGCAACGATGTTGAAGGTTTTGGCGCATTAATCTCCAGTCATCTTCCCGGTTATCAAAACTTAATGGGAAGCTATATGGGGGCTCAGCGGGACCTTAGTACACAAAATGCATAAAAGGAGCGCTGATTGAATCAGCGCCCCTTTTTTAAATTCGCGGCTCTTCATGATTTAGATTTTGTGTAAATAGATGATCGGCAATCGCAAAGTTAATTGATCCTTTTCTGCTAAATGTACAGAAACAGGGAGTCAAATCCGCAGCATGTGATTACATCTGCAACTTAAAAATCACTCCGGCCGGGAATGTATCTTACAGAGACGCCTTTAAGATGGCAAGTACGTCATCTTTGTTCAGTTTTTGGAAATTGCCGAATCCGCCGTATTCCATTTCTTTTGCGGCGATGTCTGCAATCAGCTCAAGCTTGTCTTCGCCGATGTCATAATCCGCAAGGCGGGACGGCGCGCCGAGGCTTGTCCAGAACGCAGATAATTTATCGATCCCTTCAAGCGCAATTTCTTTATCCGTTTTGCCTTCAGTATCAATGTCAAACATGTTGAGCATGAGGTTTTTAAAACGGTCTACATTTGTATCCAGCGTGTATCTCATCCAGTTCGGGAACAGAATCGCAAGTCCTCCCGCGTGAGGGATGTCATACACCGCTGATACGGCGTGCTCCATCGTATGGGAAGCCCAATCGCCGAAATAGCCCATTTGCAGCGTGCCGTTTAATGCGATCGTACCCGCGTATAAAATCGTTTCACGGTGCTTATAGTTCTCAAGGTCTTCCAAAAGTTTCGGCGCTGTTTCAATTACCGTCTGAAGGACCGCAAAACACATTCTGTCCTGAAGCGGCGTGTTTTCAACATTGTGGAAGTATTGTTCAAATACGTGGCTCATCATATCCACCATGCCGTATACGGTTTGGTTTTCCGGAACGCTGAAAGTATTCTCAGGATCTAAAATGGAGAAACGCGGATGAGTGACATTGCTGCCCCATACGAATTTTTCGTTTGTTTCCCAATTTGTGATAACGGAATCAGGGTTCATTTCAGAGCCTGTCGCCGCAAGCGTCAGCACCGTGCCGAACGGGAGTGCGTCCTACGCCGTTACTTTTTTGCTGTAAATGTCCCATGCGTCGCCGTCATATTTCGCACCGGCCGCAATCGCTTTTGTACAGTCGATGACACTTCCGCCGCCGACTGCGAGAAGGAAATCAATCTCATGCTGTCTGCACAGCTCAATTCCTTTATTTACCGTTTCCAGACGCGGGTTCGGTTCAACGCCCGCAAGCTCATGAACGGTTGCGCCTTCTTCTTTTAAGATGCCTGTTACTTGGTCATACAGGCCGTTTCGCTTAATGCTGCCGCCTCCGTAAACAAGCAGCACGTTTTTCCCGTATTGCTTCAGCTCTTTTTTCAATTGGTCGATTTGACCTTTTCCGAAAATCAGTTTCGTCGGATTGTAGTACGTAAAGTTCTCCATTTATCATGACCTCCAAAAAAATCGTAAGGGAATTACTATAACACAGAAAAAAAGGAGCTGCCAATCCGGCCGCCCCCTTTATGTTATTACAATGATGCTTTCAGTATCGCAAGCACGTCTTCTTTCTGCAGTGACTTGAACTGTCCGAATGCTCCGTTTGCCATCGCTTTATCTGCAATCGTATCCAGCTTCTCATCAGAAATATCATAATCAGCGAGTCTGTTCGGAGCGCCGAGGCTCGTCCAGAAATCAGACAGCTTGCTGATTCCTTCAAGTGCGATCTCTTCATCTGATTTGCCTGTCTCGTCAATATCGAAGACACGGACGGCAAGCTGTTTAAAGCGGACCGGATTTTCTTTGAGCACATGTCTCATCCAGTTCGGGAACAGAATCGCTAAACCTCCGGCGTGCGGTATATCGTAAACCGCTGATACCGCATGCTCGATGTTGTGTGTGGCCCAATCCCCTCTTGCGCCCATTGACAGCATTCCGTTTAATGCGATCGTGCCTGTATATAAAATCGTCTCACGAAGCTCGTAGTTCTCCAGATCATTGATCAGCTTCGGCGCTGTTTCAATCACCGTGCGCAGAAGCGATTCACACATCCGGTCCTGATACGGCGTGTTTGACGTGTGGTGGAAATATTGTTCAAACACATGGCTCATCATATCGACCATGCCGTAAATGGTGTGGTCTTTCGGAACGGTAAATGTGTTTACCGGATCGAGAATAGAGAATTTAGGGTAAACGAGAGGGCTCCCCCATCCGTATTTCTCTTGTGTCTCCCAGTTTGTGATGACTGATCCGGAGTTCATCTCTGAACCGGTTGCCGCAAGGGTCAGCACTGTTCCGAACGGCAGCGCTTCTTTCGGCTGGTGTTTTTTCGTGACGATATCCCACGCGTCGCCGTCATATTTAGCGCCCGCCGCGATGGCTTTCGTGCAGTCAATGACACTTCCGCCGCCGACGGCCAATAAGAAATCGATGCTGTTTTCTTTACAGAGCGCAACACCTTTGTTCACCGTTGAGACACGCGGATTCGGCTCTACGCCTGCCAATTCATGTACGGTAACTCCTGCTTTTTTCAGCAGTTCGGTTACTTGATCATAAAGACCGCTGCGCTTAATGCTGCCGCCCCCGTATACGAGCAGTACGTTCTTTCCGTACGGCTTGATTTCTTCAGGAAGTTTTTCGACCTCTCCCTTTCCGAAAATCAATTTGGTCGGATTCCAATATGTAAAGTTTTGCATGACATCTCCTCCTTTGGATTTATATTATGCAGAAAGATGACATTCAATGTAAAGCAATCCGCTTTTTTGACGGCACATCACACGGTTTACAGACAGCGGCTTCCCGGGAAAGGCACTTGTACAGCTTGAGACAGTGTGTGATTTACACGGCGGAGAATGTAGTATGCATAGATTCTTTGCTTTGTCACAATCTATAACTGTTTCACGAATTCATAGAGGAGGTTGTTTACATGAGTGTTATTCAGCGTATCTGTCTCGTATTAACGATTATCGGCGCTATTAACTGGGGACTGATCGGATTTTTCCAATTTGATTTAGTAGCAGCCATCTTCGGCGGCCAAGGATCAGCTCTGTCGCGGATTATTTACGGTCTTGTCGGCATCGCCGGTCTGATCAATCTCGGCCTGCTGTTTAAGCCGAACGAAGAAACATCCCGCGAGGAAGCGGCAAATCCGGAAGTCAGATAAACATAAAAAAAGCACCGAACATACATATCCGGTGCTTTTTTTGATGATTATTTTTTGATAAGGTCTTTGCGGTTGGACTGTTCAATCCACTCTTCAAGCTTATCTTTCAATGTGTTGAAACCTTGCGGAGCAGATGTTTCTTCAGAAGCTTGAGCCGCTTTCGGTTTTCTTGGTTTGCTTTCTTTTCTTTCAGGCGCCGCTTGAGTCGCACGGATAGAAAGGCTGATTTTGCCTTTTTCTTCGTCAACCGCAAGTACTTTTACTTGTACTTCGTCACCGATAGAAAGGTGTTCGTTAATGTCTTTTACGAAACCGTGAGTGACTTCAGAAATGTGAACAAGTCCTTGAGTTTCTTCATCTAATGCAACAAACGCACCATACGCTTGTAATCCTGTTACTTTACCAGTGTAAACACTGCCCACTTCAAATTTTGCTGCCATTCATAACAACTCCTAAGTTAAATTAAATACAGATTATACGCAATTTAAAATTATATCATACAAGTTTGTTTTTCGCAAAGAGAACTTTTTTACATGATCATGTTTAAGCACAGAAAAATGGGGGTATACTATGATTACGAAGGCTTTCTAGTATTCCCCCCTTTTATTTGGATGCGAACCGGGTTCGTATCTTTTTTTATGCCTTTTTTTCAACAAACCGTTTGATTCTGACGAGCGCTTCCTGAATCTGCTCAATGGATGTCGCATAGGAACATCTGATGTAGCCTTCGCCGCTCGGGCCGAACACATTCCCCGGAACGACGGCTACTTTTTCCTCAATGAGCAGCTGTTCCGCGAATTCTTCTGAACTCATGCCGGTCGACTGAATGGAAGGAAAGGCGTAAAATGCTCCGCCGGGGTGGTGGCAGCCGAGTCCGATTTCGTTCAATGTCTCCACAATCAGGTTTCGGCGTCTCCGATAGCTTTTCTTCATTCTTTCGACGTCTTCCTGGCCGTTTTTCAGCCCTTCAAGTGCCGCGTACTGAGCCATGGAAGGCGCGCACATCATCGCGTGCTGATGAATTTTGAGCATGGCATCCCTGATCACGGGAGGCGCCGCCGTAAATCCGAGTCTCCACCCCGTCATGGCAAATGCTTTGGAGAAGCCGGAAATAAGAACCGTGCGTTCCTTCATGCCGCGGATGGCCCCCATGCTCGTGAATGGCTCATCATACGTCAGCTCGGCATAAATTTCATCGGCAAGCACAATCAAGTCGTGTTTTTCAGCGAAAGCAGCGATGGATTCAAGCTCTTCTTTCGAATAGACAGAACCTGTCGGATTTGACGGCGAACATAGAAGCAGCGCTTTTGTTTTGTCCGTCAGGGCTGCTTCAAAATCGGCTGCTGATGCTTTGAAACCTTTTGCAGCGACAGTCTGAATCGGCACCGGCTTCGCCCCCGTCAGGGTCACGAGTGATTCATATGCGACAAAACACGGTTCGGGAATTAACATTTCCTCCCCGGGATTCATAATGGCGCGGACAGCGAGATCAAGCGCCTGGCTTGCCCCTACAGTAACGATCAGTTCACTGTCAGGCGAATAACTCAGGCCGAACCGCTGATCTAAGTAGCGGCTGATTTCTTCTCTCAGTTCATAAAGACCCGCATTTGCCGTATAAGCCGTATAACCCTGTTCTAAAGAAAGAATACTCGCTTCCCTCACGTTCCAGGCCGTCACAAAGTCAGGCTCTCCCACTCCCAGTGAAATGACGCCTTCCATCGTAGCGGCCAGATCAAAGAATTTGCGGATGCCTGACGGTTTAATCTGCTGCACGTAGTCAGATAAATAAGAAGTCTTCGATTCCATTTACGGAGACACCACGATTCTTTTGTCATCGTCTCCGCTTTCAAAGACTTTGCCGTCATGCTTATATTTTTTCAGGATAAAGTGCGTTGTCGTGGAAACGACAGACTCAAGGGTGGACAATTTTTCAGACACGAAGCTTGCCACGTCTGACATCGTGTTGCCGCGAATAACGACAGATAAGTCATACACCCCTGACATCAGGTACACTGATTCAACTTCCTGGAATCTGTATATCCGCTCAGCGACTTCATCAAAGCCGACATTTCGTTTCGGAGTGACTTTTACGTCAATCATCGCCGTAACGCCTTCCAAACCGTCGACTTTGCGCCAGTCGATCATCGCCGCATAATCAATGATGACTTTTTCCTTTTCAAGCTTTTCAATGATGCTTTTGACTTCTTCAGCGGGAATGTTTGCCATTTTCGCAATCGTTTCCGCATCAACGCGGCTGTTTTCGTCTAAAATTTCTAATATTTCTGTTTCTTTTTCGGTCAGCTTCATACGTTTCACACCTTTGCATTATCAAAAATCTTCATGACATTATATCACGATTTTCGACAAATGCTAAGAAAAACCCGAAAGAAACCAGAGCTAAAATCTGACAATCAAATAAGCCTTTACATTACAACAAAGAAAGGATGGCGAAGGCTCTCATGGAAGCTGTTTCACCGATTAAACGGGCCGCGATAGACGGAGTTGAGCTATATTACGAGCATTATGAAAATCCCGGCAGACAGACACTCGTCTGCGTACACGGTTTTTTATCTTCGGCATTCAGCTTCAGAAAACTGATCCCGCTGCTCAGAAACCATTATGATATTATCGCCGTTGACCTGCCTCCTTTCGGGCAATCGGAAAAGTCACGGACATTCGTATATACTTACGCAAACCTCGCCAAGCTTCTGATCGGACTTCTGGAAAAGCTCGGTATCAGCCGGGCCGCACTCATCGGCCATTCAATGGGCGGCCAGATTTCCTTATCCGCGTCTCTTCTCAGACCCGAGCTTTTTTCTAAAATCGTCCTGCTGTGCAGCTCGGGGTATTTAAAGCGCTCGCACCCGTCGATTATATTCGGGACGCATCTCCCTTGTTTTGACCTGTATCTTAAGTATTGGCTTTCAAAAGACGGCGTGCTGAACAACCTGTTAAATGTCGTTCACGACCGGACGCTTATCGATCAGGAAATGATTGACGGTTACGAAAAACCATTTACAGACCGCCAGATTTTCAAAGCGATGACAAGGTTTATCAGACACAGGGAGGGCGATTTAGAGCCCGAGGATTTGAAGAAAGTGCAAAACCCCGCTCTTTTAATATGGGGAGAAGAAGACCGGGTCGTTCCGGTCTCAATCGGAAAACGGCTTCATGACGACCTGCCGGATTCCATTCTGTATTCACTCAAGGATACGGGGCACCTCGTACCCGAAGAGCGCCCGGAGTTTGTTTCGGAGCGGATTTTTGAATTTATTCAATAAAAAAACCGGCGGAACCGCCGGTTTTTATGGGGTGCAGGAGCTGCTTTCTTTTATGGACAGAAGCTGCTCGGCGGCCTTTTGGCAGCCTTCGATCGGAAGCTTTTGCTCAAATGAAGCTTCAAAGATATCCTGAATGGCTGCTGCCAGCTTGTCGGCACGGTCTTCACTGTAGACGGCCTGAACGATGTCGACGGCTTCTGTCTCATAAAAATCTTCTCCATATTTAAACGGGTCCCACTTGGCAATGATTTTCATCATTTCCATGACCGCTTGGCTTTCTTCCATTTTCATCACCGCTTATAATAAAGTTTGCAATTCTATTTTATCATAGATACGCTGTGCAAAATAATGATACTACAGGAGTGACATACATGAACTTTGATCTTCGAGAAAACCGTCTTGGCACACAATCGGTGAAATGGGACAAGGCGGAAGCGTTATTCGGCGTATCGGATGCGCTTCCGATGTGGGTTGCCGATATGGATTTCCGCGCTCCCGAAGCGGTCACTGACGCCTTAAAAGCCCGCCTTGACCACGGCATATTCGGTTATACGTCTCCTGACGAAAACACAAGAGAAGCTGTCGCTTCATGGCTCGAGACACGGCACGGCTACCGGCCCGATCCCGCAAGCATCACGTTCAGTCCCGGAGTTGTCACGGCAATCAGCATGGCAGTACAAGCCTTTACCGAACCGGGCGATCCGGTGTTGATTCAATCACCGGTGTATACGCCTTTTTATCAGATGATCAAGGAAAACAAACGGCAGGTTTTACATAACCCATTACGGGAAGAAAACGGCGTCTACTGCATGGATTTTGAGGATCTTGAGAAAAAGCTGAACGATTCTGAGGTCAAGCTGATGATTCTTTGTAATCCCCACAATCCGTCCGGCAGAGCGTGGAGCCGGGATGAGCTTATGAAGCTCGGATCGCTGTGCGCCGCTCATAACGTCACCGTCGTTTCTGACGAGATACATTCCGACTTGATGCTGTACGGAAAGCCGCATACGCCTTTTGCTTCTCTGTCTGAGGAGTTTGCGCGGATTTCCGTTACTTGTGTCGCGCCGAGCAAGACGTTTAATATTGCCGGCATTCAGGCATCCGCCATTATCATTCCCGACCGTTATAAGCGGGCGAAATTCTCCGCCGCATTGCATCAGAACGGGATTTCCAGCCTCAACACATTTGCGGTTGCAGCAATCGAAGCGGCTTATACAAAGGGAGGCCCTTGGCTTGACGCGCTGATTCCTTACATTGAAGGGAATATGAAATTGGCTGAGGACTTTTTAAGAAAAGAATTGCCGAAAGTCCGTATGATGAAGCCCGACGCTTCCTATTTGATCTGGATGGATTTCAGCGAGTACGGATTTTCGGATGCCGAGCTCAAAGAAAGAATGCTCAAAAAAGGGAAAATCATATTAGAGCCGGGAACAAAATACGGACCGGGCGGCGAAGGATTTATGAGACTTAATGTCGGCTGTTCAGCCGCCGCCGTAAAAGAAGGGCTTGAGAGAATGAAAGCAGCGCTCGCTTAGCAGCGGAAAGAACGCCTTTATCAGATGAGATAAGGGCGTTCGCTTTAGAGAAATATATACTTTTTTTTCCGGTAAAGATGTTATAATAGATTCATATTTACATAGGAAAGGATTTCGCATAAATGGAGATTGTAAAGGATTACCTGCTTCACTTCTCTTTTATTTTATTCCCTATTTTTCTTTATCAAGTCTTCTGGCTCAGCAAGCCCGATTTGCTTGTGCCGAGAGCGAACCGCCTGCTGGTCGCCGTATTTGCAGCGTCATCTTCCTTATTATGTACGGCTTTTCCCATCCAGGAGCTTCATTCCGTCCGTTACGGTTTGCAGCTGATTCCCATTATCGTCTGCCTGCTTTATTCCGGTACCGGTGCAGGACTTGCCGCAGGGGCGGCATCCGTTTTTTTTCAGCTCATATGGTTTGAACCTTCCGCTCTTTTTTTCTTATCCTTAATTCCTTTTTTAATCATCATCCCTATCCAGCTCCAAACGAAATGGCCTTTTTTTTCAAAGCGGAAGAAACTGCTTTTCGCTCTTCTCATCGGCTGCACTGAAACCGCCTTATTAACCGCATCTGTCTTCATCTATTCCGCGACCAATATTTTCAATTTTCAAAATCTACCTTCCGTTTATTATGAGGCGGCAGTATCTGTTTTTTTTCAAGTCAGCGCCCTTTTGCTGTGCATTTATTTGATTGAGATCATTGATGAGAATGCGTCCATGCGGGCAAGGCTGATTCACTCAGAAAAAATGGCCGTCGTCAGCGAGCTTGCGGCAAGCGTCGCCCATGAAGTCCGCAATCCGCTTACGGTCGTCAGAGGTTTTGTGCAGCTGCTGTTCAGCGGCGAGCAGCTTCAGGACAAATCCCACTCCGGATATCAGAAACTTGTGCTGTCCGAACTCGACCGGGCTCAGACGATCATTACGAATTATCTCGATATGGCGAAGCAGGATGACTATGAAAAAGAAAAGTTTGATATTTCTCTGCTCGTAAAGGAAACAGGTTCCTTAATGGAGTCTTATGCCCATTTTAAATCGGTGACCGTTACGGTTCGAAGCGAGCCTGATTTATATGTGTTCGGCGATGTAAAAAAACTGAAACAGGCCTTCATTAATCTGATTAAAAACAGTATTGAAGCCGTGCCCTCTGAAAACGGCCGAATCGAGGTCTCCGTCCAAAAACAGGAAGAGATGATTCTCATTCAGATTACGGATAACGGAATCGGCATGTCCGATGAAGAACTGCAGAAACTCGGCAAGCCGTATTATACGCTGAAAACGAACGGCACCGGGCTCGGGCTTACCGTGACATTCTCGATTATTCAGCATCATGAAGGCTCCGTCTGTTTCACCAGCGGCGAGCACTCGGGCACAACGGCCTCAGTCAGGCTTCCGGCAGCTGTTCACTAGCCAACCGCGTTGATCTTTTATAGAATAACTAGAGAGAGGTGAACGCTATGAATACGTTTGAAATCGGCACAATCGTAAAAGGGTTTTATAAAACAGGAGCATACATAGGGGAAGTGACAGACGTCAGGCCCAATCACTATTTAGTGAAAATCAAAGCCGTTCTGACGCATCCCGCTCAAGGAGATCTTCATCATCCGAAGCAGGCGGATGTTCCGTTTTTTCATGAAAGAAGAGCGCTTGCATTCGGGGAACAGACAAACATACCGCATCAGATGGTCAAACCGTTTGATGGCGAGGTGCCTGATTATACGGCTTCCTTACAAGCGGCGTCTGCCCGGCTGAAAGATCAGCTTACAGCGGACGGCTCAGAATGGGCGGAACGTTCGCTCGCCAACTTGGCCGCGTTAGAGCGTGACTATTTTAAAAGAACTTGACCCAGTCGGCATGATTGGGTTTTTTTATGTGGCCCGGCGAAACAGTTCAGTCAGATCGACGCGATCACCGATCGTCGGAGGTTTCGGTTTTTCAAGATATTGTTTATCCCGCTCGACAAGCTTGAATAATTTGTATGTCGTCCGCGCATCATCCAGCGCTTTATGATGCGTGCCCGTCCCTTTATCGCCATACTCTTCTGCCGCTTTCCAAAGGCCGGTCAATGTTCTGTCGCCGAAGAAGTTTTTGTATTCAAGGGACAGATCCCGAAGTTCTCCTTTGAACGGAAAAGGGATGTGGTTAAACATGCAATTTTGCTTTAACACTTTCATATCCATATTGCCCCAGGTGACGATCGTGCAGTTTTTATCAGGATCAAGCTCATTTAATTTGCGGATGAATTCATTAAACGTGATTCCGCCGTCCACGTCTTTTTGGGTGATGTTCAGAAAGGTTTTGCATCGTTTCGTCAGCTTCGGAAATTTTTTCGGTTTGATATAACTCGAAAACGTTTCAGTCACTTCATCATTCACCGTCTTGACAATCCCCGCTTCAATAATCTCGGGAAAGAAATTTTGCGGGCTGTATTTTCCGTCAGGCATCGTAAATTCAAAATCAATAATGAGCAGACTGCGCTGATCCACTTTTTTACACCTGCCTTTCCTCCGATCAAAAATGATATTTTATGATAGTATATCAGTTTCCCCTCTGAAACTTTCTTCATTTTCTAAAAATAATGAATTTTCCTATATCCGCATCGAAAATACAAATACCGGATTCATTCCTATATACTAATGATTAGATACACGAAAAGTAAAGAAGGTGATGTTATTTCTGTCCGTAAGAAGAACTTCGTCGTCATTTGGATTACAAATTTCTTTATTTCCGCCAGCATGACCATGATTGTTCCGTTTCTTTCGTTATATATCGAAACGATCAGCCCCCATTCGGGCGGGTATGTGCAGAGATGGAGCGGGTATGTGTTCGGCGTCACGTTTTTAATGGCATTTGTGATTTCCCCGTTTTGGGGAAGATTCGGCGATAAGCGCGGCTACAAAAAAATTCTCTTGATTACAGGAACCGGCATTGCCATCAGCATTTTATTGATGGGGTTTGTGACATCCGTTTATCAGCTGTTTGTCCTGCGGCTGCTTATGGGTCTAGTAACAGGCTTTGTTCCGACATCGCTTGCCATGATTTCGGCGCAGACGCCGAAAGAGACTGCCGGGAAGACGCTCGGCACGCTGCAGATGGGTCAGGTGTCAGGCACTTTATTCGGACCGATGCTGGGCGGGCTGCTCGCTGACAGCTTCGGGTTTACGTACACATTTTTTATTACGTCTTTTGTCATTTTCGCATCTGTGCTTCTCGTTTTATTTCAGGTGAATGAGCAGCCGCTCGGCGAGAAACAAAACAAGCGGAAAACCTACTCCAGAAAACAGGTGCTCTCTTATATTTTTCACCAGCCCGCGCTTTGGGCGATGATGGTGCTTACTATGATCGTGCAGACCGGCAATTTCAGCATCCAGCCGCTGCTCGCTTTATATGTCAATGAGCTGCACGGACCTGTTAATTTAGCTTTTTTCTCCGGAATGGCGTTTTCAGCGACCGGACTCGGAAGCTTATTGCTTGCCCGGAAATGGGGGGACTTCGGCGACCGCTTCGGCCACAGCCGGATCTTAATCGTGCTTTTGATTGCCTCAGCGGTGTTTTTCATTCCGCAGGCGCTCGCCTCCTCCCTCTCCATTCTGTTAGTCTTCAGATTTCTGTTCGGCATGGTCATGGGCGGCACGCTCCCCTGCATTACGGCCGCGATCCGCGTCAGGGCGCCGGGCAGCATCCAGGGAGAGGTGCTCGGCTATAACGTCAGCTTTCGTTTTCTCGGAAATGTGCTCGGCCCTCTGCTCGGAGGTGCGGTCTCGAGCGGTTTTTCCATTTCGGCTGCTTTCTACGTCACCGCCTTTCTCTTTTTAATAGGCGCGGGGCTTTTATGGATGGCGGGACATTTGCAAAAGGATACAGCGTCAAATGCGGGCTGACCGGCAGCGATCACGATTTCTTCTAAATTTAACCTTCTCGTATTCTTAAAAGAATGATACGATATGGCTAGAAATCAGGAGAAAAGAGAGTGACCATGGTACGTAAAATAATCGGATGGATTTTGCTGCTCGGCATTATCCCGTTGTGTGCATTTACAGTTATTGCTTCCGGCAAAGAGGTAAAACAAATCAAGCCTTTTGATCAGGTGCTCGATAAACATATTGATTTAAAAGCGATCAACCTGGTTCAAAACAGTTACATGTATGACAGGGACGGAAGCCTTGTTTCTGAGATTGTCAGCGATCATGAGAACCGCGTGATCGTGCCCTTTAATAAAATACCGAATGAGGTAAAACAGCTGTTTTTAACCTCTGAAGACCGCCATTTTTATGAGCATAAAGGGTTTGACTTTATGGGGATGGTCAGGGCGGCCGCCTCCAATTTCAAAGATCATAAAATTGACCAGGGCGCCAGCACCATCACCCAGCAGCTGGCAAGGAATGTGTATTTAAGCCATGAACGCACCTTCAGCCGAAAACTGACGGAGCTGGCCTATTCCTATCAGCTTGAGAAAAAATACAGCAAAGATGAGATTTTAGAAGGCTACTTAAATACGATTTATTTTAATAACGGTGTATACGGTGTCGGTTCGGCGGCACAATTTTATTTCAGCAAGCCGCTGAAATCTCTCACTTTGGGAGAGATGGCCTTTATCTGCGCCATCCCTAATAACCCTACATTATATGATCCTCTCAAGCATTTTGATTATACGAAAAAACGACAAGTCAGATTGCTTAACGGATTGAAAAAAGCAGGCGTTATATCCGGGAAACAGCTGAAAAAAGCCGAAAAGGAAAAGATCAAGCTTGATATAAACGAAAAAACAAATAAATATCCTGACTATGTTTCCTATGTAAATGATGAATTCACACAGCTTGTTTCATCATCCGAAGGCTATGACAAACGTCTTGAAAAAGCTTCCGGAAAGGCGAAACAAAAAATACAGAGTGAGCTTTCCGACAGAGTCAGCACATTGTTAAAAGACGGCGTGAAGATTTATACGGCGCTGAATCCGTATATGCAAAACCAGGTCGTCGCCCAAGTGAATCAAAATCTGCCGTATGCAGGCGTTCAGGGCGGAGCGGCCGTGATTAATCATCAGACACATCAGATTATCGCGCTTTCAGGCGGGAAAGATTATCATAAATATGATTTCAACCGCGCCTATCAAGCATACAGACAGCCCGGTTCATCCATTAAGCCGCTGCTTGATTACGGACCTTACATTGAAAAGACCGGCGCAACGCCACACAGCAAGATTGACGCAAGCAAATTCTGCAGTGCGGATTACTGCCCGCAGAACTATAATAACCGCACGTACGGCACGGTCACGCTGGAAACGGCGTTTAAATACTCGTACAACACACCGGCCATCAGAATCATGGACCGCGTCGGCGTCAATAAGGCGTTCAGCTACCTTGAACCGTTTCATTTCGCGAAGCTGGTCAGCGCGGATTACCGTCTGCCTGCGGCGCTTGGCGGTTTTACAAACGGCATGACGCCGCTTGAAATGACCAATGCGTACACCACGTTCGGCAACAACGGCGTTTATACGCCGAGTCACGCGATTACAAAAGTGACTGATTTAAAAGGAAAAACGATATTAAAATGGAAAGATGAGCCGACGCAGGTATTCAGCGTGCGGACCAACATGCAGATCAAAGAAATGATGAAAGCCGTCGTCAAAAGCGGTACAGGAAAGAAAGCGAACTTTAAAGCTCCGTACGTCGGCGGAAAATCAGGAACGTCAAATGACTATCACGATATGTGGTTTGTCGGTCTGACGGACGCTTATACGATGGGGGTATGGGTCGGCAAGGATACACCGTCAAGCGTCGAATATCTTCATGACGCAAGCCCTCAGCTTTCGATCTGGAAAAACACGCTGCAGGCAGCTTACTAAAGATAACGGAGGGGATCCGCTTTGAAACCAGCTCAGCTTCCGGACCGCGTGCTTTTGTTTGACGGCGTCTGCAACTTATGCAGCGGCGCCGTTCAATTCATCATTAAACGCGATCCGGCCGGCAAAATCTCATTTGCATCATTGCAATCAGATACCGCCCGGGAGCTTTTGGCATCAGAAGGACTTCCGACAGAACAATTTGACAGCATGATTTTCATCGAAAACGGGCGGATATACAAAAAATCCGCAGCCGTGTTAAAGGTTTCGCGTCATCTCCGCGGAGCCTGGCGGCTGTCAGCGGTTTTTTTCGCAGTGCCCCGCCCCCTCAGGGACAGAGCCTATTCTTTCATCGCCCGGCGCCGTTACAAATGGTTCGGAAAAAGGGAAGCATGCATGCTCCCCTCCCCTGAGATCAAAAACAGATTTCTGTCTTAACAAAAATGGCTAGCTTACACAGGTAAGCTAGCCATTATGCTATTATAAAGCTTGATAAAGATGTACAAAATACCGATAACAAAAGTAAACCAAAACAGAATCTCAAGCAATATAAAACCGATCAGCGAAACGATCGAGAGTGTCGAATAGATTCTGTACACCATGAAAATCAAATAAACGAGCGTAACAACGGCAAATAACGCCGCAATCCAAAAACCATTCTGCACGAGCGCAAAGGAAAGAATTCCTCCGCCTACATAAATTAAAGAGCCTAATCTGATTTTTTTCAGATTGTCCCCTTCAGGGTCATTTGTGAAAAACAAAAGAGACAGCTCTGTCACTGTGTTTGCAATCAGCTTCAAAGCCGAAAAAAGCATAAAATACACAAGGGCGAACGCTGCAAAAAGCGCCAGTCTGATCCCTTTCTCAGAGAAATAATCCAGCATCCCCTGATACATGCCGAGCGTCTGAAGTATCTTCATGACATAAAGCGAGGTAGAAATGGATAATGACGAACTAAAAAGCAGAATCGCAACGAGCGGAAAATAACCCGTCCAATAAGTATTTTTCATATAAAAAGTCCCTTTCTGTAATCTACCTCACTTATTATGGAGGACTTAAAACACATTGACAAGATAAAAAATTCCATTTTTCCTCACTTTTACGAAATAAGGGCCTGATCTTCACAAACAGGCTTTTTCGGAGTAAAGTAGAACGCGGGAATGATAAACGTAAGGAAGGCTGTTATGAAAAAAACATTAAAATTGCAAACCCGATTAACGATATTCGTCTGTATTGTCGTTCTTACCGCACTTTGTATCACCTTTTTCACGATCAGCGTCCAGACCGCGGACCGCGTGAAAGAAGAAGAACGGACAACCGCGCTGCGCACCGCAAAGCTGGTCGCGGAAACACCGAGTGTCGCGCAGGCATTGCAAACAAGAAAAGGGCTGAAAGAGCTCCGGAATTATACACTGGATGTCCAGCATACGACAGGAACCGAATTTGTCGTGGTGATGAATATGAACAGCATCCGCCTCACCCACCCCGACGCAAATAAAATCGGGAAGAAATTCACCGGCGGAGACGAACAGCCGGCAATGCACGGCCATATCAAAACGAGCACATCAGCGGGAACTCTCGGAAAATCCATGAGAGCCTTCGTACCGATCTATGGAAAAGATAAAAAACAAGTGGGCGTCGTTTCGGTCGGAATTTCGCTTAACAAAATACAGGATGTCGTCAGCCACAGTTTGAGACCGCTTTATTTCATCATCTGCGTAAGTATTTTTGTCGGCGTCATCGGAGCCGTGATTGTCGCCCGCACCGTCAAAAACATTATGTACGGTCTTGAGCCTTATGAAATCGCCACCCTCCTGGAAGAGCGGAGCGCCATGCTCGAATCAACGAAGGAAGGCATCCTGGCGGTTGACGCGCGGGGAAAAATTAAGCTTGCCAATGCGGAAGCGAAACGGCTTTTTATTAAAATGGGTATTCCGACTAATCCGGTCGATCAAGATGTGAACGATATTCTCCCGAAAAGCCGGCTGAAACAGGTGATTGAAACGAAAAAACCGCTTCAGGACAGGGATATCCGCATTAACGGACTTGAGCTGGTCTTTAATGAAGTTCCGATTCATCTGAAAGGACAAACCGTGGGAGCGATCGCCACGTTCAGGGACAAAACGGAGGTCAAACATTTAGCAGAACAGCTGTCCGGTGTTAAAATGTATGCAAACGCATTGAGAGCCCAGTCTCATGAATTCATGAATAAGCTTCATGTCATTTTAGGGCTTGTCCAGTTAAAAGAATACGATGATCTCGGCACTTACATTAAAGACATTGCCATTCAGCAGAAGACGGAAACAAGCGAGATTATAAGTGATGTCAAAAGTCCGGTTCTCGCAGGGTTTCTTCTGGGAAAACAAAGCTACATACGCGAGCAGGGCGCTGATCTGGACATTCAGCTCGGCAGCCTGATTCCGAATGCGGCGGATCCGGCCGTCATCCATGAGCTCATTACGATTATCGGAAACCTGTTAAACAACGCGCTCGACGCAGTGGCGCAGATGCCGAAAAAAAACATTACGTGCTCGATGCGGTTTCAGGATCGCCAGCTTGACATAGAGATTACGGATACGGGAGCCGGAATGTCTGCGGCAGACCAAGCCCGTATTTTTGAACAAGGTTATTCCACGAAAGGGACAAACCGGGGGTTCGGCCTCTATTTCACCCAGCAGGCAACAGAAAATTTAAAAGGCCATATGATTGTGACAAGTGAAAAGAATGAAGGAACGACTTTCAGTCTTCGCATTCCGTATGAACCGAAGGAGGAAAATGATGATTAATGTACTCATAGTTGAAGACGACCCCATGGTGGGTGAATTAAATAAGCGCTACCTCAGCCAGATTGAAGGATTCCAGCTGAAAGGGATCGCATCATCCTTTCAAAGCGCGCTGCACGTGCTGAGCGAGCATCATATCGATCTCATCCTTCTTGACATTTACATGCCGGGAAAAAACGGGCTTGAGCTTTTAACGGAAATCCGCAAGCAGAATGAATCGGTTGATGTCATCGTCATTTCGGCCGCAAGCGAGCTGGACGTCATTAAAAAAACGCTTCGGTACGGCGCCGTCGATTATTTAATCAAACCATTTGAATTTGACCGCTTTCAAACCGCTCTTTCCGACTACAAACGCAAGCAGAAAGTTTATCAATCACACAGAAGCATGACACAGAAAGAATTGGATGCCGAGCTTTTTCAAAAGAAAGAAGCGGCGGAAAAGGTTCACCTTCCGAAGGGATTGACAAAGAGCACGCTTAAACTCATCTGGGCGAGCATTGAGTCTTTCGGCGACGGCTCTTTTACCACGGAAGATCTCGCCAAGCATACTGAAATCTCGCAAGTCTCCATCCGGAAATACCTTAAATTTCTGGAAGACATACAAGTGCTGAATGTAGAGATGGCGTACGGCACGATCGGCAGACCCGTCTTTCAATATCATATCAACACCGGCAATGTCAGCAGCATCAAACAATATTTATAATGTCAAAAAGCGCCGTTCCGCTGTGAACGGTGCTTTTTTACTGTCATATCCCGTGACAAAAGGCTTGAGATTCCTTTTTGATATGCTATATAAGGATAATGACCCGGCTGATCCTCCTCTGTTTTATCCAGATGAGGAAGCTGATTCATAAAATTGATATTTTTTAAAAAATAAGCAAATTTCTATTTATTTATGACGGGTAAAATGATAAATTATGATTGGTTAGCAGATCTTTTCAGATAAGTCATAAGTCCCGAACCCGGAAGAGACAGCCGGTCAAGGCGGGAAAAAGAGAGACGTCTCATCATTATTATCAGAAAGTTTTTTCGATTCTGCATCCGGTACGGGGACTCAAGTCTGAATTGAACGGCACAGCCATATTTTACAGGGGGGTTATATCTTTGAAAAAACGCAAAATCGGAATGGCGATGGCGCTCATCGCGGCGGCCGGAACCATATTAAGCGCATGCGGTTCAAGTGACAAAGCAAACGGCTCCGGCAGCAAAAACTTTACCGTCGGCATGGTAACGGATATCGGCGGTGTCGATGACAAATCATTTAACCAGTCCGCCTGGGAAGGTATTCAGGCATTCGGAAAAGACAACGGGCTTACAAAAGGCAAAAGCGGTTTTGACTATCTTCAATCAAAATCAGATGCGGATTATACAACGAACTTAAATAAATTAGCGCGGGAACACTTTGACCTGATTTACGGCGTCGGGTATCTGATGCAGGATTCCATCAGCGAAATCGCCGATCAGCGCAAAGACACAAATTTTGCGATCATTGACGCCGTTGTCAAAAAAGACAACGTGGCGAGCCTTACATTTAAAGAGCAGGAAGGTTCATTCCTCGTGGGAGCGGCCGCTGCGCTATCGAGCAAAACGGGAAAAGTCGGATTCGTGGGCGGAATGGAGTCTGAATTGATCAAAAAATTCGAAATCGGCTTCCGCGCGGGTGTACAAGCCGCAAATCCGAAAGCGACCGTCGAAGTGAAATATGCGGGTGGATTTGACAAAGCCGATGTCGGTAAGGCGACGGCTGAAAGCATGTACAAATCAGGCGTTGACGTCATTTATCACGCGGCCGGCGCAACGGGAACGGGCGTCTTCACAGAAGCGAAAAATCTGAAAAAAGAAGATCCGAAGCGGAACGTATGGGTTATCGGTGTTGATAAAGACCAGTACGCGGAAGGTCAAGTCAAAGGCACAAAAGACAATGTCACTCTCACATCAATGGTCAAAAAAGTGGATACAGCCGTAGAGGACTTAACGAAAAAAGCGAGTGACGGGAAATTCCCGGGCGGCAAAACATTAACATACGGTTTGGCGCAAGATGCAGTCGGCATCTCGGATCACAAGGAGAACCTTTCTGACGATGTCATCAAAGCAACAGACGATTGGAAGAAGAAAATCGCGGACGGGCTCGAGATCCCTTCAACTGAAAAAGAATTGAAATCCTTCAAGGCTGAGTAAGAACCAGGGGATAAGGAGACTTCCATGCTTATCCCCTCTCTTTTATGAAAAGAGCGGTGAAGGAAAAGCTGCATCTCTTGCAGCTTTTCTTTTGCCAAGCTCTTTCTCATCAAAGTATCTCTGAAAAGGAGCGTCAAATCGGTGGATTATATCATTGAAATGTTTAATATACGCAAGGAGTTTCCCGGAATCGTCGCCAATGATGACGTCACGCTTCAAGTGAAAAAAGGCGAAATACACGCCCTTCTCGGTGAAAACGGCGCCGGAAAATCGACACTCATGAACGTTTTATTCGGCCTGTATCAGCCGGAAAAAGGCGAGATCCGGGTGCGGGGCGAACGCGTTCACATCAACAGCCCGAACAAAGCCAACGATCTTGGCATCGGGATGGTGCACCAGCATTTTATGCTTGTGGATACCTTTACCGTCTCAGAAAATATCATTCTCGGAAAAGAGCCGAAAACTTTCGGCCGGATTGACAGACAGCGCGCCGCCCGGGACGTGCGCGATATTTCCGACCGTTACGGCCTGCACATTGATCCTGAAGCCAAAGTTGCCGATATTTCCGTCGGTATGCAGCAGCGGGCGGAAATATTAAAGACCCTCTACCGGGGGGCCGACATTCTCATTTTTGACGAGCCGACCGCGGTGCTGACTCCGCACGAAATTCAAGAACTGATTCAGATTATGAAAAATCTTGTCAATGAAGGAAAATCAATTATCCTCATCACCCACAAATTAAAAGAGATTATGGAAGTCTGCGATCGTGTCACCATCATCCGGAAAGGAAAAGGCATTACAACACTCGATGTCGCACATACGGATCAAGATGAACTGGCAAGCCTGATGGTCGGACGCGAAGTGTCATTCAAGACGGATAAACAAGCGGCCGATCCGAAACAAGAAGTGCTTTCACTTTCTGATGTAACGGTTAAAGACGCGCGCGGCGTTGAGGCGGTCAAGCAGCTCTCCCTCTCAGTCAGATCCGGTGAAATCGTCGGCATTGCGGGCGTTGACGGAAACGGCCAGTCTGAATTAATTGAAGCCATTACAGGTCTCAGAAAAACAAATGCCGGCACGATCACGTTAAACGGCAAACAGCTGCAAAACATGCCGCCCAGGAAAGTCACTGAAGCCGGAATCGGGCATATACCGCAGGACAGGCATAAACACGGGCTCGTCCTTGATTTTCCGATCGGAGAAAATATCGTGCTGCAAAGTTATTACCAAAAGCCCTACTCTTCTTTCGGCATATTAAATAAACACACGATTTATGACAAAGCGCGAAGCCTGATTGAAGAATACGATGTCAGAACACCGGATGAATATACGCCTGCGCGCGCTCTCTCCGGGGGGAATCAGCAAAAGGCCATTATCGGCCGGGAAGTGGACAGAAATCCGGATCTTTTAATTGCGGCCCAGCCGACGCGGGGACTCGATGTCGGCGCGATTGAATTCGTCCATAAAAAGCTCATTGAGCAGCGTGATGCCGGTAAAGCGGTGCTTCTGTTATCTTTTGAACTTGATGAAATAATGAATCTCAGCGATCGCATCGCCGTCATCTTTGAAGGCAGCATCATCGCAAACGTCAATCCGCTTGAAACAAACGAGCAGGAGCTCGGACTTTTAATGGCGGGAAGTAAGCAAATGGAGGCGGGGAAAACACATGATTAATCGACTTTCTCATCTGGCTGTGCCGCTGATTGCGATCATCCTTGGGTTAGCTGCGGGTGCGGTCATCATGCTCGCCAGCGGCTACAATGTCGTAAGCGGGTATTCGGCTCTTTGGAGCGGCATTTTCGGTGAAGTGTATTACATCGGGGAATCGATCCGGCAGATTACGCCATATATTTTGTCCGGATTGGCCGTGGCATTCGCATTTCGGACCGGCCTGTTTAATATCGGGGTTGAAGGACAGCTCCTTGTCGGCTGGACCGCCGCGGTGTGGGTCGGCGCTTCCTTTGACGCCCCCGCTTACATCCACCTTCCGCTTTCGTTATTGGCGGCTGCGGCTGCAGGCGGCATTTGGGGCCTGATTCCCGGATTTTTAAAAGCCCGTTTTTTTGTCCACGAAGTGATTGTCACGATCATGATGAATTATATCGCTCTTCATTTAACCAATTATCTCATTTCCGATGTCATGACGGACCACCGGGACAAAACAGACAAAATTCATGAAAGCGCGTCGCTCCGCTCGCCGTTTTTAGAGCAGCTGACAGATTACTCCCGCCTTCACTGGGGCATTCTGATCGCTTTGTTTGCGGCAGTTCTCATGTGGTTTATCATTCATAAAACAAAAAGCGGATTTGAATTCCGGGCTGTCGGCTTTAACCAGCACGCCGCACAATACGCCGGAATGAGCGTCAGAAAAAATATGATGTACGCCATGATGATTTCCGGCGCCTTCGCAGGGCTTGCCGGCGCGATGGAAGGACTCGGAACCTTTCAATACGCGGCGGTTAAGGGCGCCTTTACCGGCGTCGGCTTCGACGGCATTGCGGTTGCGCTTCTCGGCGGCAGCACGGCAATCGGCGTTGTTCTGGCGGCATGTCTTCTCGGCGGCCTTAAAGTCGGGGCATTAAATATGCCGATTGAATCCGGGGTGCCTTCTGAAGTCGTTGACATCGTCATCGCCATTATTATTTTGTTTGTGGCATCAAGCTACGCCATCCGTCTCATCCTTGATAAATTGAAGAAAAAGGGGGCGAAGTAAGTGGACTTCCTGCAGATTTTATCCATTATTGTCCCGGCAACACTCGTATATGCGGCTCCGCTTATTTTAACCGCTCTCGGCGGCGTGTTTTCTGAAAGATCGGGAGTTGTCAACATCGGTCTTGAAGGACTGATGATTATCGGCGCCTTTACAAGCGTCATGTTCAACTTATTTTTCGGACGCGAGCTTGGCGCCGCCGCTCCGTGGCTCGCCTTGGCTGCGGCTATGATTGCCGGCGGACTGTTCTCACTGATCCACGCGGCTGCCGCGGTTTCTTTCCGCGCCGATCAGACGGTAACCGGTGTGGCGATCAATATGCTCGCGTTAGGAGCGACACTGTTTATCGTCAAGCTGATTTACGGAAAGGCGCAGACTGATAAAATCCCGGAGCCCTTTTACAAAACGAACATTCCCGGGTTAAGCGATATTCCGGTTTTAGGAAAGATTTTCTTTTCCGACGTATATTATACGTCGATTTTAGCCATCGTACTGGCCTTTGTTTCCTGGTTTATTTTATTCAAAACGCCGTTCGGCCTCCGCATCCGTTCTGTCGGGGAACATCCGATGGCGGCCGATACGATGGGAATCAACGTGTTCGGCATGCGCTATATCGGCGTTATGATCAGCGGGCTGTTCGGCGGGCTCGGCGGCGGTGTATATGCTTCCACGATCGCGCTTGATTTCACGCACTCCACCATTTCCGGGCAAGGCTTTATCGCTCTTGCCGCGCTGGTTTTCGGCAAATGGCATCCGATCGGCGCGCTCGGGGCGGCGCTGTTCTTCGGATTTGCGCAGAGTTTGAGCATTATCGGCTCGCTTTTGCCCCTGTTCAAAGACATTCCGAATGTATACATGCTGATGGCTCCTTACATTCTGACCATTCTCGCGCTTGCCGGCTTCATCGGCCGCGCGGACGCGCCTAAAGCCAACGGCATCCCTTACATTAAAGGAAAACGCTGATTGCCACACAAAAAGAGTTCCGCACCCTGGTGCCGGAACTCTTTTTATCTATATACGATTCTGATATACTCACGCGGCTGAAACGGCGTTTGCATTGATTCAGCCGCACTCAGCTTGTCTTCTGCGTATTCCGCACCGAGAAAAAAACGCTCCCAATTATCCGCCTCCGTCTGCTGCCTCCCTTTGCAGAAATCGTCCGCTATGAATGTTCCTGCAATAATAGAACAAAATATCCCAATACAGGCCGCCGCCTTTCTCTTCATAATGACCAGCTCCTTTTTTAAAAGCTTGATCTGAAAGATAAATGTATATACAAAGATCAGGATATTTGATAAATTTATTTTGGGTTCAAAAGACCACAAAAACACAGAAAGGAATACATTATGCCATAGCAGGGTAAAAAAAAGTGCGATATAATTTGTACTGGGTCCTATGACCGTGAATTGATTGATTCACTCTTACATAAAGCAGTTGCTTGATGAAAAACAAGCAAAGGAGGTCTTCTGTTGCAGCTGTTACATTTCGCGATTTTGGCGCCTTTTTTATTTGCATTTATCGTTCCCTTTCTTTATAAACGGGTAAAACAAGTCCATACAGGCTGGTTTGTGCTGATAGTGCCCGTTGTGCTGTTTGTTTACTTTATCAGCAAACTCCCTGTCACAATGGCTGGGGAAACCGTCCGGTATGCGGCCGAATGGATTCCGTCCCTCGGTATTAACTATACCGTTTATATTGACGGACTCGGGCTGTTATTCGCTTTATTGATTACGGGCATCGGCTCTTTGGTGACGCTTTACAGTATTTTTTACTTATCGAAGGACAAAGAAAAGCTCGGCCCCTTTTATGTGTACCTGCTGATGTTTATGGGCGCGATGCTCGGCGTTGTGCTCGTCGATAACGTCATCGTGCTTTATATGTTCTGGGAGCTGACAAGCCTGTCATCCTTCTTATTAATCGGGTATTGGCATAAGCGGAAGAAATCACGCTACGGGGCGGAAAAGTCACTGCTGATTACCGTCGGCGGCGGACTGTGCATGCTTGGCGGCTTTATCCTGCTGTATCTGATGACGGATTCTTTCAGTATCAGGGAAATGGTCAACCAGGTGCATATTATCGCAGGCCATCCGTTCTTTATTCCGGCGATGGTTCTCCTGTTATTGGGGGCCTTTACGAAATCAGCGCAGTTTCCGTTTTATATCTGGCTGCCTGATGCCATGGAGGCGCCGACTCCTGTCAGCGCCTATCTGCACTCGGCTACAATGGTGAAAGCGGGCATTTATGTGATTGCCAGATTCAGTCCGGTTTTTGCATTTTCACCCGTCTGGTTTTGGACGGTTGCCTCAGTCGGTCTGATCACGATGGTATGGGCTTCCTTCAATGCGATTAAACAAACCGATTTAAAAGCGATTCTGGCATTTTCCACAGTCAGTCAGCTCGGTATGATTGTATCGATGCTCGGCGCAGGAGCCGCCGCGCTTCATTACCAGCATTCAGAGTATTTTACGGCGGCTGTCACCGCGGCTGTGTTTCACTTAATTAACCATGCTACTTTTAAAGGAAGTTTATTTATGGCGGTCGGCATTATCGACCATGAAACGGGAACACGGGACATCCGCAGGCTCGGCGGCCTGATGGCGCTTATGCCGGTAACGTTCACCGTTTCACTGATCGGAACGTTTTCCATGGCGGGCCTCCCTCCGTTTAACGGCTTTTTAAGTAAAGAAATGTTCTTTACAAGTATGCTGCGGATTGCTCATGCAGATATTTTCAGCCTGGATACGTGGGGCGTGCTGTTCCCCGTTCTCGCATGGATCGGGAGCGTCTTCACTTTCATCTACAGCATGAAGCTGTTTTTCAGAACGTTCAGCGGCGCGCGCAAACCTGATCAGCTTGAAAAGACGCCGCATGAAGCACCGCTCGGCATGCTGATTTCGCCGGTCATTCTTGCCGCTTGCGCCGTCAGTCTGTTTTTTGCACCGAACGTTTTGTCTTACAGCCTGATTGAACCGGCGATGAACTCCATTTATCCGGCTCTGTTAACCGGCGGAGATACATTCCATGTCCATATTTCCCAGTGGCACGGGGTGACGGCTGAGGTAATGATGACCATCGGCATCATCATTGTCGGCACGATCGGTTACGTAACGCTGTCTAAATGGGAGCGTTTGTACGGTCTGTTTCCGAAAAAACTGACGCTGAACAAGCTTTACGATGCGGTGACGGGCAGTATGGAAAAAAGATCTTACCAGCTGACGTCATCGTATATGACCGGATTTTTGCGGGATTATCTGCTGTATATTTTTGCGGCGTTTATCATTCTCATCGGAGCGGCGTTCGTCATGAAAGGCGGCTTTTCCATGACAACGAAAGGCATGGCTGAAATCGGCCTGTATGAAATCGTGCTGTCCCTCGTTATGGTGAGCGCAACGATTGCGACTGTGTTCGCCAAATCGCGGCTGACGGCCATTATCTCACTCGGTGTTGTCGGGTACACACTCGCGCTGTTTTTCGTGATTTTCAGAGCGCCCGATCTGGCGCTCACGCAGCTCGTCATTGAGACGATATCCGTCGCCTTGTTTCTTCTTTGTTTTTACCATCTGCCGAAAATGCGGCGGAAAAAGAAGACAAGAACATTCCGGATGACGAATTTTATCATTTCTCTCGGTGTCGGCGTCATCGTGACAATGCTCGGAATCGCGTCTTCCAGCGAAAAAACAAAAGACAGCATCTCCTCCTTTTTCACCGCTTACAGCCATAAGCTCGGGGGAGGAAACAATATCGTCAACGTCATCCTCGTTGATTTCAGGGGATTTGATACGATGTTTGAAATCACGGTGCTGTCGATTGCCGCACTCGGGATTTACGGCATGATCAGAACGAAAGTAAAAGAGGAGGGAGAAGAGCGTTGAGACAGCAAAAAACAAACGACATCATCCTTCAGACGGCAACGAAGCTTGTATCTTTTATCATTCTGCTTTTCTCTTTCTATTTATTTTTATCGGGGCATAACGCTCCCGGCGGAGGATTTGTCGGCGGACTGATTACGTCTTCGGCCATCGTGCTGTTGCTTTTGGCCTTTGATTTAAAAACCGTCAAATCGATTTTGCCCGTCAATTTTATTTATGTGGCGGGCGCGGGTCTGCTTATCGCGATTGCAACGGGTGCAGGTTCGTTCTTATTCGGAGCACCCTTTCTCACCCATACATTCGGCCATTTTCATCTCCCGGTGCTTGGGAATACGGAGCTTGCGACGGCCACTTTGTTTGATTTAGGTGTGTATCTCGTTGTTGTCGGCGTGACGATGACCATTATTCAAACGATTGGAGAGGAAGAATAGTGGAAATCTTAATGTCTGTCATTGCCGGTATTTTGTTTATGGCGGCAACCTACCTGCTGCTTTCTAAAAGTCTGCTGCGCGTGATTATCGGCACCGCGCTTTTAAGCCACGGCGTCCATTTGCTGCTCCTGACCATGGGCGGACTGAAAAAAGGCGCTCCTCCCATACTGGGCGGAAAAAGCACGTCGTTTGTCGATCCGCTGCCGCAGGCACTCATACTGACGGCGATCGTTATTTCGTTCGGCGTCACGTCCTTCCTGCTTGTGATGGCGTTCCGCGCCTATCAGGAACTGAAAACGGACGATATGGATCGAATGAGGGGAAATGATCAACATGAATAACTTTGTGATATTGCCTATTCTGGTGCCGCTGCTTGCCGCAGTGCTGCTGATTTTTATGAACAGGCGCGTGATGCTGATGCGGATATTCAGCACTGCCGCTTCCTGTGTCTCCATCGTCATCAGCGCCGCTCTCGTTCAGACGGTTTTCACACACGGGATTCAGACGCTGACACTCGGCGGATGGAAAGCGCCGTACGGCATTGTGCTTGCCGCGGATCAGCTCGCCGCACTGCTTGTTTTGACAACCGCCATAATCGGGCTGCTCGTCACCCTGTACTCCTTCCGCTCCATCGGAGAAAAAAGGGAGCGCGCTTTCTATTATTCAGGGGTGCAGTTTCTTCTGGCCGGCGTAAGCGGAGCGTTTTTGACGGGTGACCTGTTCAACATGTATGTCTTTTTTGAGCTTCTGCTTATCGCGTCCTACATGCTGATCGTGCTTGGCGGAACGAAAATTCAATTAAGAGAATCGTTGAAGTATATCGTGTTTAACATTGTGTCATCCGCGTTTTTTGTCATCGGCGTCGGTTACTTATACGCGGTGACGGGCACGCTGAATATGGCTGATCTAAGCGTAAAAATAAGCGAATCGGGCCAGACCGGGCTGATCACCGTCATCGGCGTCCTTCTTCTCGTCGTTTTCGGTTTAAAGGGCGGAATATTCCCGCTGTATTTTTGGATGCCGGGCTCTTATTACGCCCCGCCGGCTGCAATTTCGGCTTTATTCGGGTCTCTTTTGACGAAAGTCGGCCTGTATGCCATTTTAAGAGTATTCACCCTGATCTTTATTCACGATACGGTCTTTACCCACCAATTGATGATGTGGCTTGCGATGCTGACGGTGCTATTCGGCGTAATCGGATCTATCGCCTTTTCGGATGTCATGAAAATCGTCATCTACAATATTATTACAGCCGTCGGCGTGATTTTGTTCGGCATTGCCATGAACACGCCTGCCTCCATTCAAGGAGCGGTTTATTACTTGATTCACGATATGCTGATTAAAGGAGCGCTGTTTATGCTCGCCGGCACGCTTATCGCATTGACAGGCACTGCCAGCCTGCATAAAATGGGCGGACTGATCACCCGTTATCCCGTTTTAGGATGGATGTTCTTTATTTCAGCCATATCTTTGGCCGGCATCCCGCCGTTCAGCGGATTTGTGGGCAAGCTGAAGATCGCGGAAGGCGGGTTCGATAAGGGGGAAACATTGTTTTCCGTATTGATTCTCTTATCAAGCCTGCTTGTGCTCTATTCCGTGCTGAAGGTTTTTACGACGGCTTTTTGGGGGGAAGAAAAAGAAATCCCCGGCGCAGGCGGACGGTCCGCAAAAGGACTTCTTTATCCGGCAGCCGCTTTTCTCCTTTTGTCGCTTCTGTTCGGGCTCGGAACCGAATGGGTTTCACCGTATGTTAATCAGACGGCTGAGAATCTGCTGAATCCGGAAAAATACATTGAAGCTGTTTTGAAGGAGTAGATGGCATGGCTTTTCAACTATTATTAAATGTTCTTCTCGCTGTTTGCTGGATGTTTCTCACAAACAGCCTCAGCGCGGCGGGTTTTTTGACCGGATTTATCGCGGGCTTGGCGGCGCTGTTTTTTTTCCGGCGCTTCTTCTCGCGGCCGTTTTACATTTGGAAAATATGGTCGGTCATCAAACTGATGCTGATCTTTATAAAAGAATTATATTTGGCCAATGTCAGCGTGCTGAAAACCGTTATATCGCCGAAACTGAACATCCGCCCGGGCATTTTCGCGTTTAAGACGGAATTGACGGAGGATTGGGAGATCACGCTGCTCTCGCTGTTAATCACTTTAACACCGGGTACGCTCGTGATGGATATCTCCGATGACCGGTCGATTCTCTATATACACGCCATGGACATTGAAGATGCGGAGAAAGCGATCCATGACATCCGCGTCTCTTTTGAGAAAGCCATTCAGGAGGTGAGCCGCTGATGTTTACGTTTATTCTGCAATTATCACTCGGCATTATGGCGGTCTCGACTCTTCTGTACGTCATTCGCGTCATAAAAGGTCCTACGGTTCCGGACCGGGTCGTCGCGCTTGATGGAATCGGCATTAATCTGATTGCCATGACCGCGCTTGTATCCATTCTCTTAAACACATCGGCCTTTTTGGACATCATTCTGCTGCTCGGCATTTTATCGTTTATCGGCACGATTGCCTTTGCTAAGTTTTTGGAGAAAGGAGAGATTATCGAAAATGATCGAAATCGTTAAATGGGCCGTCGCCGTTTGTATTCTGATGGGGGCGCTGATCTGCCTGGTCGCGTCTTTCGGCACACTCAGGCTTCCTGATGTGTATACGCGCGCCCACGCCTCTTCAAAAGGCTCGACACTCGGCGTTAATTTGGTATTGCTCGGGGTGTTAGGCTACTTGTGGATGCTGACCGGAGAAATTTCTGTAAAAATACTGCTCGGCATCATTTTTATCCTGCTGACGGCGCCGGTCGGAGCGCACCTCATATGCAGGGCCGCGTACAATTCGGGAGCGGCGCTTGATAAAAGAAGCGTTCAGGATGATTACAAAGGGATCAGAAACTTTGTGATCAAACGAAAAGAAGATTCATATTTGTAAAAACAAACAGCCGGACGATTCAGGGTTCCGGCTGTTTGTTTATTTTGTTATAACAGCCAGCGTGCAGCGGGAAACACAGATCAGCCTTTCCCGTCCATCGAAAATGTTAATCTCGTACACAATGGTTGCCCTGCCTGTGTGAACGGGTTTCGCAATCGCTGTGACCGTCCCGCCCTCTTTCACGGATTTTAAATGATTGGCATTAATCTCAAGCCCGACACACGCCTGTTTCGACCTGTCGATAAAATGCTGGGCCCCGACACTTGCAACAGTCTCCGCCAGCGCTGCTGACGCGCCACCATGCAGATATCCGAAAGGCTGCACCGTCCTCTTATCCACCGGCATCACCGCTACGCATCTCTCCGGCGTGTTTTCAGTGATTTCAATACCGAGTGCGCCGAGCAATGTATTGTTCAGATTCATAGGTCATTCTCCCTTCAAGATTTATAGTACGTTATCTGACTTGGCGATCAGCACCGCTTCAGTGCGGGAGCCGACATTCAGCTTATTAAAAATGGATGTCAGGCTGTATTCAATCGACCGCTTGCTTAAGTGAAGCGCATCTGCGATTTCCTGATTGGTCAAACCTTTTTCGACCTCTTGGAGAATATGGCGCTCTCTCTGTGTTAACCGATCCTGCTCACTTTGAGGGGAAGAAGACGTTTTTGTTTTTTGCTGGGTCATCAGCTGTTTGAAATAGGAGAAATCAACTAAAATCTGTCCGTTGAGCACGTGATATATGTATTGCATGATTTTCTCTTTAGATTCGGTTTTACTGATGGCGCCATGCAGGCCCGCGCGGATGGATTCTTCAAAATAATCTTCAACCTCATAGCCTGTGTAGACAATGATTTTACAGAGAGGATTCTCTTTTAAGATTTTCTTGGAAAGCTCTATGCCGCTGATGTCATCACCCAGATTTAAATCCATTAATATGAGATCGTAAGCTGAAAAATCATGCCGGAGAACGAATTGTTCACTGGCATCAGGACTGAGGCAATCGACAGAAAGATTCGTGTCCGTTTCCAGAATCGTCTTGGTGCCCTCCATGACAGCCGGATGATCATCAATCACTAGTATCTTTTTCATGGTTTCCTCCCTTTTACTCACTCATTTCCATTTTATTAAAAAGACTTGGCTTCTGCCAAGTCGATTTGGTGATAAATTGGTTACAATTCCATTTCAATATCCGCTTTAAAACCGTTTCCTTCACTTGTGTCGATTTTCATCCGTCCGTCAAGCGCCCGGACACGCTCCTTAATACCCGAAAGACCCATGCTCATCGACTGCCCGCCGCCTTCTTCCTGATTGCATCCGACACCGTCGTCTTCATAATGCAGAATCACTTTATTTTGAATGCTGATCAGCATAATCAGCACCTCATTCGCCTGTGAATGCTTCATGGCGTTCGAAAGAAATTCCTGAATGATGCGGTACAAATTCAGCTGCGTATCCAAATCCAGCGCCGCCGTAAACCGGCCCGTATTCAGACGGATATGAAACGGCGCACGCTCCTGCTGCTGCGCGGCAAGCTTGGATACCGCCTTGACCAGACCCAAATCATACAGCAGCTGAGGACGAAGCTCATGGCACGTCTCCCGGGTCATCAAAATGACATCCGACATCTGCTCATTCATCTGATGAAGCTTGTCCTGCACCTCTATGTGGCAGGGCTCCTCTTTCTTAAAATCGGCCAGAAACAGTTCACACTGGCGCTTCAAAGAAATCAAGTCCTGCAGCACTGAATCATGCAGATCACGGGCCAAATCCGAACGCTGCTTTTCCTCGATCGTAAACATCAGCTTTTTGAGCCAGACCGGGTTTGAGCCTTGTTGTTTCAGGTCTTGTAAATGGTTCATGAGTTCTTCGATCTGCAATATGTTTTCCATCGAAACACTTGTATAAAAAGACAATGTCTTTAACCAAGATATCTCATCTCTTGTCAGTCTCGGAGTATTAATGCTCGACAAACAAAGCAGAACGTATGAGTTTGCCCCTCTTTCTCCAATCTTCATCAGAAAACCTTGATTTACTTCAAAAATCTTGCCAATCTCTGATGTGACTTTAACAAATTCTTTTTTATACGGCAGCCAGTTCGGTTCACTGTTCTGTTTATCAAAATACAGAATGTCTCCGTCAGAATTGATTTCAAATATATAAGCTTTACTAACAGGCAAGACGTCCAAAATAGTCTTTTTCAAATTCATAAACACTTGATTTAAAGCTGATACGCTTTTAAGAAGCTGTGTATATTTATAAATGCTGTCTTGATAATTATATTTTTCTGAAAAACGTTTCAGGCGAAATTTGTAGTCTAATAACTCCTTAATATAAAATACCGCTAAAAAAATCAAAAATACATATACAGTGATTTGAATAATGTTAAAGTTATTCCCCTTGCTGTCGAATAATATATTCAGCCATACAACTCCAATAGTCGGAATAATGGAAAGGAAACCATAGTACCTGATTCTGCCCAACAAGAAGTCTATATCGTAGATTTTATTGACCACGAATTGATAGACTAAAGCTAATGGAATAATTATTAAAAATGGTGCCGTAACTATAGCAGAATAAATATACTGTCCGAACAACACCTCAGGTATAATATAAAATACTGTAAACGGAAAAAAGGCTATGGTATTAGATATAAGTAACACTTTCAGCAAATAAAAGTGATCCTTTTTTCGGTAGACTAGTCCATAAAAAATAATGGATGTATAGACGACCATCATTTCCAAAAAAAATGTTACTAAATTAATATTCGTAACAAGTTGGAAGGCAAAATGCTTCTGGAATATCTCGATTATTATATTAATAACCGGCAATATATAGAGAGTAGACACAACATAACCAGCTGAAAATTTCAATTTTAATTCTTTAAAGTATTGATACAAAAAGTGAAAGTATAATACAGGTACGTTCAAAAATGTAAAAAGGTTAATATATCTGTTTATTTCATATCCTCTAGTTACTCCACCTGCGCTTAAATATGCAATGGATGTACACAATAAAAAAATAATCAAAATATAGGCTGAATAAGTATCTTTTACTCTGTTAACTTTATAAATATAAAAAATGCATAACATGCTTAAAGCAAATAATATGCATGGGATAATATAGATAAAAAAACTATAAGAGCTATTTAAGGAAATAAACTCAGTATTATGTAAGTCTATTTTACTATTACCCCTTATTATTTTCATATGTTCAGCTTTCGCTAGATATTGACCTCTTATATTCTCTTCTGTCGGTGTTTTTCCGCTTATTTCAATTATCCTGTCTCCCTCTTTTAAGCCCATATATTTACCATACGTAGACTTGGAGAGTTTTACAACCTGCAATTCATGGTTATTGTTTTCAACCACATAGGTTCCTACCAAAACTCCGTTTTGAGTAAAATATATAATATGAACGACGTAAAAGAGACTGACGAATAACAATACAATCGAAAAATTTCTAATGAATTTTTTCAATAGATCTCACTCTCTCAATCATTGTTCCCAAAAAATCCCCCTGCATTTTTTTGATTGACTAAAGTCTCTTTCAAAAATCTCAACAATGGCAGGTAACAGTTTATCCGGAACTCCTATTAAACTAGCTTCCCCACACGCTAACTTTGTAAGTACAAGTGGATTTTCCATAAGATAATGTACGATATCTTGCTTCACTGTAATTTCCTCCATTAAAGTTCTAACATTATATTTAAATCTTTTATACTTGTCGTAATTTCTTCCTCGTACATTTTAATTAACATTGAAACATACTGGCTAACTCCTGCATCAAATAGCAGGTCTTCAAGGCTTTTTTTATTATCAATGAGGAATGAATGGTAACTTGCTTCTGCATTCATTAAATCCAAGATTTTTTCTGAAGCAGCATTAAATCTTCGCTTTAGATACAACAGAATTAATGTTTTTCTTCCCTTTCTGATATCACTACGATTTTTATTAAAAAGACCATAATAATCATTTTCAATCTGTTTAACAATTCCAATTTTATAGGAATAATTCTCAATTTCTTCGTTAAACTCCCCATTTGCAAGCATTGTTCCTAATACAGCTGACATTGCAGTAAGCGAGCCTGATTTTTGTTTAATCATTTGAAGACATTCGTCTTCAGTTTCGGGGAAATTTTCGAGATCATTATGCTGACCTTGCATTGCATTTAAAGCATATTTCATAGCGAGCCGGGGAAAATCGGAGTTCGTTTTAAGCTCACAAATAACTTGAAGACTTATTGAATAAAGAGAAGTGGCTGCATTTAAAGAGATAGATTGATCTATCTTCATCCATTCCTTATCCAAGTTATCTTCATCCTCTATATCGTCAAAAATATCAAAAGCTAAAATTAACAATTCAATTCCTGAAGCTAATAACGTAATATCCGAATAATGCTCACCATCGAAAGCCACATAATGCTTAAATGCAAGAACACCAAAAGCAAAATGATTTTTTTCATTTATAAAAGTCTGAAGGGTGTCTTTTAAATGTGGATTATTTATTTTCTCCTCCACAATTTCCTTCATCTTCTCTTTAATCGTTTCGGCATCTAAACACATTTGCTCAATAATTGTCTTCACCCTCCCATTCTATTTTACTAAATGCAGGTGATGAAAGACAGCAGGTTTTTCGTTTTTTAACAATCGTATAATACTTTATCCACGAAATGGATAAAAAATGCACAAAAAAAAGACTTGTTTCCAAGTCTTTTTAAGAAATTTTCATTGCATATGAGAATTTATCGAGCTGATCAATGCTTTTGTTAATGTTTCGTAATGAGTCGGTTGTTTCTCTGATATCATTTTCAAGTCGGAATAATAATTGCTTTACTTCTTCTAATTTGTTTTCCACCGTTTCCACACTCCTTTTTTGAAAGATCAATGAATTGTGTATGGTGAACGAGTCCTAGGTATTTGATCTGTTACTAATAGTGTAAACGTTTTTGCGGGATTTTTCACCGAAAAGTATGTGTAAAAGTATCTGCGTGACACCGCAAACCGAGGTAATCCCATAGTCCCGAACGGAGCATTTAGCGAACAGGACTATATAACTACCAGAAAGGCAGACGTTTAGGATGAAGCAGACCAATCTGGCGGTTCTGCTGTTTTTTTAACGGTTTTCCGACAAACCGGAAAGGACTATAGTCCCTGCCGTCGCAATTTCAAAACAGAATGGGCGAACAACGTCGCATAACCACCGACAAACACCGAAAAGACCGCAACCCCCGCATTGTGGTCTTTTTGCATGTCATAACTCGTTATCACGCCGCCTATACTCATGAATAACGAATGTTTTCTCAGGAAGGAGGCCGCCGTATGCATTATGTGTATCCATGCTTCCCTGTTTTCGCCGCGCCATACCGGAATCCTGCGCCCAGTCCCCCGGTTCACGCAGATATTTTGACAGCGTCCGCAAAAGAAGCTGCGGGCATGCTGGAGGATGCGCGCCTGCTCCTTGCGCGTCTGTCGGCGTCAAAAGAGCTTGCGCGCCGCATTCTCACCGCAGCGCAATCATCTGACACCGCAGCGGTCAAGCGGCTCATTAAGCAGACCGGCATCAAAAATGATTTTGACGTGACGTATAATCCCGACGGCATCCGTGTCAGTCTGATCAGAGAGCAAAGCCGGTTTATCATCGCCCTCAGGTGGTCGGCTTAAAGCGGCTCAATCCACGATCAGCTGCCGGCACCATTCGATCGCCTGTAAGTAACATTCATACGCTTCTTCTTTGTTCAGTTCTTTTCCCCACTCGTCACAGTCCCAGTTGTTGCATTCAATGGCTTTGACGAGCGCGAGCATCTTATAATAATCGTTTTCATAACCGAGCAGCGCCTGTCCGACTTCATCGATTAAAGGCAGTTCTTTGATGATATCCTCCAGCTCCCTGTGGAGAAGCGTATCGATGAGCGAAAACATGCCGATCAGCATGTAAGAAGAGGGCTGGGGCCTTCCGGTTCTTTTCGCCAGCAGTTCGCACAGTTTGGCCCTGATTAAGGAAATCTTAATGATTTCTTTTTGGCTTGAGTGGCTTTTCGCCGTTAAATCTCTGAATGAAAGAATGTAAATCAAGCGCTTAATCTCATTCAGCCCGAGCATCATGATGGCCTGCTGGATGCTGTCTATCTTTTTTTTCAGCCTTGTTTGCGATCCGTTTAAAAAACGCAGAATCTGATACGATAAGCTGACGTCCCGCTCTATGTATTCCGTCACGCGCTTTATATTGGGCTGGTCATTGTTTAATTCGCTTAAAAGCTGGTAGTAAGAATGAAAATGAAACGTCAGATCATTTCCGCTGATGACACGCGGTTCACTGAAAAAATATCCTTGAAACAGGTGAAAGCCGTCTATGGCCGCCTGTTTATAATCTTTTCTCGTCTCCACTTTCTCCGCTAAATAAATCAGACTTTTACAGCTGTACGTCTGAATGATTTTTTTGCGCTCCAGACGCGAGGATTGCAAAAAGTCGATTTTTAAAATATCAATATATTTCATCAGCTGTTCCACTAACTCTTCATTTTCCGGATTGATGGCGTAAAAATCATCAAGTGCTAATGTATATCCTAATTTCTTCAGCTGTCTGCATCTTGAGATGAGTGCCGGAGTGATCGGTATGTCCTCAAGAATTTCGATAATAAGCTGGTCAGGATCAAAGGAGGTAGGGAGATCTGAAAACATCAGGCTTTCTGTAAAATTCACAAAGCAGCGTTTCCCCTCAGTCAGCTTTTCGATTCCGATGTTGATAAAGCTGTTAATAATGAGATCCGTCGTAGCTTTATCTCCGTCAGCGGCCGAATAACGGTTCTCTTCGCTCTCCCGGTAAAGAAGTTCATAAGCAACAACCTGTTCGTTTCTGTTGAAGATAGGCTGTCTCGCAACAAACACCTTCATTCATTTACCCCCTTAGATACGGCCTTCGAACATAAGTATATCAAATAATTTGACGAAATTTGTCTAAATGTGAAAAATATTATCACAACAAAAAGGCCTTTCCAGAGAAAGGAAAGGCCGCTTTGTCTTCTATTCAAGTTCCCGTTTCAGCTCGCTTTTGATTTCATGAATCCGCTGCATCTTGTTGCTCCAGCAGTCTTCGCTTAAATCGACCGGATATTCTTCCGGCTTGCTGATCCGTTTGTATTCCTCCCACAGAAGTTTGAGGTTATCCTGCACGTATTGCTGGATGTCGGTAATTTCGGGATTATCATAGCATAAAACGCCGTTTTCAAAGATCGGCTCATGCAAGTCTTTCGCATAGAAATCAGTGACGAATTTGCTGACGAACGTGTGGACGGGATGGAACATTTTTAAGCGTTTCTGATCATTTACCCGCTCGTCATAAAGCGCGATATAATCACCTTCCGAGTGGTGATTCAGCTTGTTGATAATCCGGTATACTCTCTTTCTTCCCGGCGTTGTCACTTTTTCAGGGTTTGACGAAATTTTAATGGTGTCAGTCAGCTTGCCGTCCTCTTCAATGGCGACAAGCTTGTAAACCGCGCCGAGGGCCGGCTGATCGTATGCGGTAATCAGCTTCGTGCCGATGCCCCACGTATCGATTTTCGCTCCTTGGGATTTCAGATTTAATATCGTGTGCTCGTCAAGATCGCTTGAAGCAATGACCTTTGCGTCTGTGAAACCCGCTTCATCAAGCATTTCACGCGCTTTTTTTGACAGGTACGCCAAGTCCCCGCTGTCCAAGCGGATGCCGATGAAGTTGATCCGGTCGCCGAATTCCTTTGCGACTTTAATCGCATTCGGCATGCCCGAACGGATCGTATCGTACGTATCTACGAGAAATACGCAGTCTTTGTGGGTCTCCGCATATTTCTTAAATGCCGTATATTCATCGCGGTACGCTTGTACGAGCGCATGAGCGTGCGTGCCGGATACCGGTATATTAAAACGCTTTCCGGCTCTTACATTACTCGTTGCGCTGAAGCCGCCGATCAGAGCCGCTCTCGCTCCCCACATAGCCGCATCCATTTCATGGGCGCGCCGCGTTCCGAATTCGAGGGCGTCTTCGTCACCGACAACGCCTTTAATGCGGGCCGCTTTCGTGGCGATTAATGTTTGGTAATTCACAATGTTAAGCAGAGCCGTCTCAATCAGCTGGGCTTCGATCAGGGGCGCTTCGACCCGCATAATCGGTTCGTTGTTAAAAACGAGCTCGCCTTCTTTCATGCTGTAAAGAGATCCGGTAAAAGAAAGATCCCGTAAATAATCAATGAAATCATCAGCATAGTGCAATTCCGTTTTTAAATAATTCAGATCGCTGTCGGTAAATTTGAAGTTCTCCAAGTATTCGATTGCTTTTTCTAAGCCCGCAAATACCGCATAGCCGTTTTCAAAGGGAAGCTTTCTGAAAAAAAGCTCAAAAATCGCTTTTTTCTCATGAATGCCGTCTCTCCAGTACGTTTCGGCCATATTAATTTGATAAAGATCTGTATGTAAAGACAAACTGTCGTCTTTAAAACCATGCTCCACCAAAATTATTTTCCCCTTCCTTACTCTGCCACTTGCGCTCCGATGCTGTTCTTAAAATGGGACAGGGCCCATTCATGCCCTTCCGGATTAAAGCTGGCCACAGCGTTTTGATGAATGACGATCTGAAAGCCCTTGTTGTAGGCGTCAACCGCCGTGTGAAGAACGCAGATGTCCGTGCACAGGCCCGCAAGATGCAGCTCAGTGATCTGCCATTCCCGCAGTTTCAGCTCTAAATCCGTTCCCGCAAAAGCAGAATATCTCGTTTTTTCCATATAATTTACGTTTTTTGCGTGTTTATGTTTCTCATAAAGAGGCGATAGCCTTCCGTACAGCTCTTTGCCCTCCGTGCCGTTGATATTATGCGGAGGAAACAGGCGTGTCTCGGGATGAAAGTCATCGTCTGCATCATGCGAATCTACCGCAAAGACAACGTAATCACCGTTTTCTATAAATGCTTGCGTCAAACTGACAATCGTATCTTCAATCTGTCTCGCGGGTTCTCCGCAGGTTAATGCCCCGTTCTCTGCTGCAAAATCATTCGTATAATCAATGCATATAAATGCTTTTTTCATAGCCGGCCTCCCCGCCATTCATATGAAAACCATTATATCCTATCTCCACTTGTAAGTGAATTGGCATTGTAAAATGACAAACGGTGTTTTGCCCTTTTAAGATTTCAGGAGTGAGCGCTGAAAAATGTCATCCTGTACGTAAATGCCGTCAAGGTTCACGGCATAATCGGCGGCAAAAACCAGGCCGAGCGGCGTTTCGAATTGAAGGTCCGATATGACGGAGCTTCGGACACCGGCAAGTGCGGCAAGCTTCATATATGGTGAATAAGCATGATACGGGAGCCTTCCGTTTATATAGAGCACCGCGTCTTTTCGGCTTTTCAGCGCCTGTTTCACTTCTTCATAAGGCTGCTTTTGCAGCACCTGCCCCTTCGTCAGGGCAATGATGACTCTTTCACGCAGCGAGCCTAAAAATAAATGGCGTTCATCCGGTTTCGTCTGCAGAGGGCCGTACATCCCCTGCTGTAAATAAAGGTCAACCGTTTTGTCGCTCATCGGCCTGTCCCTCCTCAGCTTGTTTTACAATTATCTCCCCGGACGGGACGCGGTAAACCGCTTCGTTACATTTCAGCCACCCAATGGGAGATCTTGCCGGCGAGCTCTCCGGCGGGCTCTTCTTCAATCAGCTTGCTGAATGATTGTAAAAGCCGCTGCGCCAGCGCCTTTTTCTCTTCCTCATAGGAAATGATCGTGCTCCACTCAAGTTCCGGAACGGCTACAAGGGTATGCTGTTCTTTTTTATTTTCATGCAGATATACATCACCGATCATTCCGGACTGCACGGTAATATTCGCTTTTCTGATTTTCATAAAACATTCCCCTTTTATAAAGACTGATTCTATTATACTACAAAAAAGCGACAGCCTCCTAAAAGGAGGCTGTCACGCGTTAAACCAATCAGGTTCGTCAAACACATCGATGTCTTCAAAGCGCGTTTTGCTGAATTTATTAGTAATTTTGACAAAATCTCCGGAATGAAACGCCCCTGCCCCCGCGCCTGAGTGGTCAACGGCTTTGGGAGAAATGGCAAACACGTCACCGAAGCTCGCCGCAGCGTCTCCGGCTAAACTCATAATATAAATCGGTCCCACAATTGCAGGCATACCCACACCTCCGCTTTTCTTTACAGCATTTTATGCGCTGCACCGGGAGTTGTGCCCGTTTTTATTTCGGCTTGCGGCTGTCTTCGAGCTTTGACCGCTGACGAAGTTTGATAAGCCGGACGATATTTAAGACGAAAGCTTTTAAAACCGCGTAAACCGGCACGGCCAGAATCATTGCGAGAATGCCGCCGAAACTGCCCGCTCCGATAAGCAGAAGAATAATGGTGAGCGGGTGGGTATTCAGCCGTTTCCCAATCACAAGCGGAGAAAGCAGGTTCCCGTCAAGCTGCTGGACGACAACGACAACAATAACGGCAAAGAGCGCCTTAGCCGGCGAATCCATAAACGCGATAATCACCGCGGGCGCCGCCCCGAGAAACGGCCCCAGGTACGGAATGATATTGGTGACGGCGATCACCATCCCGAGAATTAACGCATACTGCAGGCCGATGATCCAATATCCGATAAAGCATGCCGTTCCGACAAAGAGACAAATCAGCAGCTGGCCTTGGAAATAGGCGGCCAATGTGACATATAAGTCGTTAAATATTTTCCTGCCTTCCGCCCGGTAGGAAGAAGGCAGGATTTTGACCGCCAAGAGCGGAAACCGCCGGCCGTCCTTCAGCATATAAAACAAAATGAACGGAACGGTGATCACGACAAGCGTGATATTCGTAACGACGCCGAACACAGCCGACAGGCTTGCCGTAATATTTTGCGGAAGGCTTTGTAAAAACCCCGTCAGAGACTGCTGGATTTTTTCTATCGACACATAATCCTGCGTCATCATCCACGTAAACCATTTGGAATGGGATAATTGCGCCGTCAAGACTTGAATCTGATGAATGTAATCAGGGAAATTGTTAATCAGCCCCGTGACCTGAGAAGCCACAATCGGCCCGATGGCGGTGAACATAAAGGCAATCAGGCCTATGAAAACGAGATAAATGAGCAGGATTGCCAATGTCCGGGGGATTTTTTTCTCAAGCAGGCGCACGATCGGATTAAAAATGAAAAACAAAATGCCCGAGATCAAAATCGGAAAAAACAGAGTGGTGATAAAACCGAAAAACGGCTGAAAAATAAACGAGACTTTCGTTGATACGTAAATAATGAGCAAAACGAGCAAAATTTGCAGCGTCCAAAAATGGACCTTTGATTTCAACAAGCGATTTCCTCCTATTGTCGTGTGAACTTGTACTGTGATTGTACCAAAAAAAGCCGCCGTGCATCTATGTATCTCAAAAAAGAAGACGCACCGGGGTTCTATAGTGCCGCCTCCGGTTTGCGCCTTTTCGGGCTGTTACACGCGTTCGGTATAATCAGGCATGACGGAAACCACATGGCGGTTTCTGATATAAAATACACGGTCATGCGTCTCTTCAATGGCGATGTGATCCGGAGTGGCATCAATCAGCCGTCCTCTGACAATGCGTCTGACGGTTTGAATGATAAACCTTGAGCCGATAAGCTTATGGATGGTCTGATAAACGTAAGGATCCACTAACGAGACGATTTGCGGGCTTCCTTGATGGGCCATTTTCGCTGATCCCCTTTACTATGTTTTCCTTCAGCATATGCAGCGGACAAAGGCTTTGACACAGTACGTCTATCGGAGCGGAAAAGGTGTTAGTGAGCATGCGGAGTTATGTAAGCGGAAAAGGCCGCATGAGTGGCCTAGACTGAGCTTCTTATGGGATATTGGGCTCGGTCAATTAACTGATCAAGCTTTTGGATTTGTTTGAGCGCGGCCGTGTGATCCATTTGGCGGTAATGGTGATGTCCGCCGGGTTCTTCATCGAGTTCATCCGCTTGTTTCACGATTTGCTGGAGCGTATTCTTGTCCAGTTCGCCTTCAGGCAGATAGGAATCGGTGTGAAGCAGAATCGCCAGCGCAATGTCCTTCGCCGCTTTCGGTTCTTCACCGAGCCGGATGAGCAGCTTATGCGCCCGTTCCGCGCCTTTAATGGCATGGATATCGTTTCTTCTGTACTTTTCATAATCCCATTTGCCGTCTGTGTACCATTCATAATGGCCGACGTCATGCAGTAACGCCGCTTTCGCCGCCAGATCCGGGCTGACACCTGCTTTTACGGCAAGACGGTATGCATGAAACGCGCAGGCGATCGCATGGGCGACACCGGAACGCTGTAAATACTTTTGTGCGATTGGATGGGTGAAGACATCCATTAATGTTACATTTCTCATGGAAACCCCTCCTTCATATATTTTTAGAATCCTAACATAAATCGAGAAGAAACTCAATTCATCTGATACATTTCTTATACCCCTTATATGTTGTTTCATTCATCATATGCCGCCGAAGCCCGAAGTGATTGTACAAACAAAAAAGAGCAGCGTGAAAGCTGCTCTACAAAAATTCTTTGATATCGTATATCCGTCCGTTTTCCGGCTCGCCCGCGATCAGTGAGTGAATGACGCCGGCGATGTATTCAGGACTTCTGAGGTTTTTCGTTTCTTTCAGATTGCGGAACCGTTCGATGTCATGGAAATCTTCTTTTGACGAAGAACGGATGACAGCCTGCATGTCTGTATCCATCACTCCCGGCGAGAATGAGATCATGCGGACCGGCAGCTCTTCATCTTCCTGTTCAAACCCGAATGTTCTCGTAAACATATCAAGCCCCGCTTTTGAGCTGCAATACGCGCTCCAGCCTTTATAAGGATTTTTTGCCGCGCCCGATGTGATGTTGACAATTGTTTTGCTGCCGCTGAACGCTTCGAAACGCTTTGTGAACATTTGGCTGAGCAAAACGGGCGCCGTCAGATTAAGGGTGTAATGGCGGTTTAATTCTTCGGCGGAAGCCTCTTTCGCCCGCTTGATCGGTTCCACCATTCCGGCATTGTTGATCAGTGTGACGGCGGAGTACCCCTTCTCCTCTGCTTGATCAAGAATCGCCTTCATCTGCCGCCCGGTATCTGCGAGATCGGTTAGATCAACACTGTATTCTGTCAGCCCCTCGCGCTTTTCCCCGCTTATCGTTCTTGAAAGCGCGGCGACTTCGGCTCCTTCTTGAAGCGCCTGTTCCGTAAGCGCCCGGCCCAAGCCTTTTGACGCGCCTGTTATAAGAAAAAACTGCATGAAACTCCTCCTTTTTTTCTTATTTTACGGGCTGTCTTCCCGCAAACACAAGCGATCCGTTTACCGCCTTGCCTTTTCCTGCGCCGTGAATTTCGGGATCAGATAGATCATCGCCGCAATCCCGAGGAGGATCAAGACGGCATAAATAACAGGAAGCAGATAAGAAGTCTTTTTCTCTTCCGTTTCCATATCTGCCGAGGTATGCCGCACCGCCGGCTCGGCAAATGTGATACCCAGTTGTTTCGATTGCGCTTTGATCGTATTCGGCTCCGTGTCTGACGATGTAAACAGATTTGATATCAGTTTGTCATCCGGGTTTTCGGACGGCTGATCAAACTTGATATCCTTCTGTTCTTTCGGAAGCGCCGTTTTTTCCTCGGAGTAGGCATCGTCGTGCAGGTAATCCGTACGAATTTCAATGTCTTTCTTTTCATATTCATTCGGCTTGACATCAGTATTTTCCTCATTCGCGGCTGCGGCTTGGGGAAGGAAAAGGAAAAAGGAGAGAGCAAACAGCAGCAACCCTTTTTCCATGAACATGTTACGCCTCATAAGACTGATCACTTTCCTCCGTTTTTTCCGCAAACAGCCGAATGACGAGCGGAAGCGCCGCCGCAATCAGCGTAATGATCGCAAGAACCGTTACCCCCAACGCAAACAGATGGCCCGTTCCGTATTGGATATCGATATAGACTTTCGAAACCGGACTGTCAAAGGTGAAGTTCGGCATAATCAGGTCGATCAACGGCGCCACATAAAAGAGAATGAGCGCGGATGATGCGATCCATCCGGTAATTGAGCCGAAGACAAAGGCTGCCCGGATAAAAGCTGAACTCGCCGCAAGCAGGAGAATCGTAAAGACTGACCATTTAATCGTCTGATCATCCGGAAGCGAATAGATATTCAGACCGAACAGACTGATCATCAATCCGACCATAATGTTTAAAATCCCAAAGAGCGCGCCTTTGACAAGAAGCGGCGCCTGCTGATAATACGAGCTGAAATAGCCGATCAGAAGACTGCTGATCAGGACGATCACCAAAATGACGACCGGCGGAACATTCTGAACCCGGTCTTCCGGCACCTCTCCGCTGATTTTAAGCGGATTGGCGAGATAATCGTAAACATAGCCGTTTTCCTGTCCGTCAACGAGCGCGTTCCCTAAAATGCCGTACACGTCATTTCTGATCAATTTCGTGGAATCGACGTTTTTGCCCCAGTTGCTGTTCAGGGTGTCCGCTTTTTGCTGGACGTCATTTACGCTTTGCTGCATATTGTCGGTATAGCTGATGATGCCGGACTGGCGTTCTGACAGATGGCCCATCGTGTCAGACATTTGCAGGACTTCGCGGCCGACGGTATCCTGAGCGCCGAGCGCCATCGTTCCGGTTAATCCGTCTCCGCTGAACGCGGCCGCTTCCTGCACAGCACCTTCAGCCAGCTGATCGGATGCTTTCGCCGCGCTGTCTGAAATGCTGGCAAGCTCATTGAGCACTCCCGCTTGTTCATCTCTGATATACGAGCTGTAGTTATCCGAGAATTCGGTCATGCCTTTAATAAAATTGCTGATGTCTTCATCTGTCTGCATTTTATTGTTTTTCAGATTTTCCCAGCTTGCCGTTTCTTCCGGTTTGATGGCGAGAACGGTTTGGACTTCGCCTTGCTGGGCTTTCAGCACCCGGTTTTTCACATCAGGCAGCGAGCCCGCGTCAAGAGAGTGATAGAGTGTCGCCTCATACAGGGATAAATCATTATAGTAACTCATTAAATCGGATATCTTTTTTGTATTAATGTCAGCGGCAAATATCTGTTCAAGAGCAGATTTGCGGCCGCTATCCAATGACGGGTAGTTCAGAATGTTCTGTTCTGTTCTTACAATCATTCTGTAAACGGCATTGAAGTCTTGTTTTCTCGTTTCTTCTGATTCTTCCAGCTTTTTCTTTAATTTTTCTGCGCGTTTTTTGACGTCATCAATCTGGTCTTTAAGGCCTTGGATTTCTTCATCAAGAGCATCGAGACGTTTTTTCAGTTCTTCATTATGAGTCTGCTGTTTCTCTTCCAGCTCTTTTTCAATTTGCTGAATGCGTTCTGCGGCTTGGTTCAGCCTTTCTTTCGCCTCAGATATGTCCGTGCCGCCGTCCCCTTCAGAATCGTTTGGATCGTCCGCCGGCTCATCAGCAGGCGGAGTGACGTTTTCAGCGGCTGTCGCGGTCTGGACGGTTTTTGGCTCCTGATCGCCTGTGTTATCGGAAGCAGGCTGCTCTTCTTTTGTGCCGTCTTCCGTTTTTCCGTCTTCTCCGGGATTCGTTCCGTTATTCGGATCGGTATCGCCGGAGTTTTCACCGTCATCGCCTTGGCCCGGTTTTTCCGGTTCCGGTTTTTCTTTTTCCGGTTCTTTTAATCCGTCAGAAATGTGATTGATTTCAGCAGAGATGCGTTTTAATTCTTCACGCTGATCGTCAAGGTCAATTTTCAGATCGCCGGGTTTTTCTTCTTCCGGTTTTTCTTCTTCATTCGGGTCATCCGAGCCGTCATCCCCCGGGTCCTTTTCCGGAACGGTTAATGCCGGCCGATCCCTTTTCATAAGGGTTTGAATGCTGTTCAATGTTTCAAATCTTGCTTGCGCTTTATATTGAGTCAAATAATTGTTCAGTAAATTGGATTGAATATCTGCCATCCCGTGTTCCTGCTCAGGAATCTGCGCTTCTCTCACCTGTTGGGCGGCCAAAAGAGACGATCCCGTCTGGTCAAGCTGTGTCTGCGCCCGATTTATGCCTGAAGACAGCCCGCTCATCATCGTGCTGAACTGGTTGGCGGCCTGCTGTGCTTTAATGGCGTTCAATCCGGTTGTGATTTGCTTTTGATTTTGTTCCTGCGCGGCCATCAGCAGTTTTTTCTGATTTTCTTGATATTGTTTGTAGCGCTCGACCGTGTCGGCAAAGTCTTTGAGCGTGGTTTTGGCTTCATCTGCCGAGGTCAGTTTTTCTTTTACCGCGCCCTGCGCTTCATTCATTGATTTTTTCAGTTCGTCAATCAGGTCTTTTTGCCGCTTGATTTCACCTGCCAAGTCATTGGAGCTCGGCTTGTAAAAGTTGTACATGACGTTTTGAAACTCTGATTCTTTATTGACGATTTTGTCAAAATCGCCTCGGACATTGTTCACTTTTTGTGAGACGAAATTCCAATATAATGTTGACATTTTTTTATTCATTGATTTTTGGGCGTCTTCAAGCTCACGCTGCACCTTTTCTTTGTTGACGGCGTTCAGGTTGCTTTGAATATTGAATGTCAGCGTGGCTTTTTGCGGACGCTCCTTGTCATAGCTTAAGATGTCTTTTGAAAAATCGGATGGAATGTAAACGACGGCGTCATACTTCTTAGCCGCCAGACCGTTTTCTGCCGCGCTCCTGTTGACAACCGTCCATGAATAATCCGGACGGCCGCCGAGAGCGGCCGCTACTTCTTTGCCGAAATGGACGGATTCCTCTTCCTCATTTTCATCTGTTTGTAAGCCCATATCTTCATTCACGACTGCGATTTGGCGGGTGGCGTTGATTTTTTGTTTTCCCGGGTCATCGCCGATAAACCGGAAAAACAGCACCGGCAGCAGCAGAATGATGACGACCGCGGCTATTAATTTGATCAGGCTTTTTCGTTGTTCGGTCATCTGACGGCCTCCCTTTCCGCTGAACATAAAGGTATTTGGATTTTTTGCTCCTTCCCGTTTTCAACCAAATAGCCGAAGCCCGGCTGAATGTCCGGTTCCTGCCTTTGGTAAGGCAGCGGAATGACATTTTGTTCGGATTTTTTCACAAGCAGCATCGCGTGGCGGATCTGTTTCATTTCCGTCGTTAAGGAATCATAGCCTTTTGAGAATTCGCTGTGATTGCCCGCCGGGATAAAACTGAAGCCCACATGCGCGTAAGATTTCATAAACATCGCCAGCTTGTCCTGTATGGCGGTGTCGATCGTCTGCTGGAATCTTGTAATGCCGTCGGCCATTAACACGACCGGAGAGAAACTGAGTTTGTGCACAACGCCATTTTTGATGGCCTGCGTATACTGAGCTTCGCGCTCCGTGAAAATGGCTTCTGCCGTTTCGATCCACTGCCGGACGTCTTCTTTTGTGTCCAGATAGCTGACCTTTGTTTCCTGCGCATACTGCGACAGTCCGCGGTCAATCGAGTCAAACAGCCCGACCCGTTCCGCACCTTCACGCAGCAGGTGATTCAGCATCACTTTCAGGATATTTGTTTTTCCACGCTGTGTCTGGCCCAAAATAAGACAATGTTTATTTTTACCCAGATCAAAGTACACAGGGCTGACCTTTTCCTCATGAAGCCCGACAGGAATGCGGAACGGTTCTTGTTCCGGGCCGAGACGGAGTGAAAATTCGCCGGCCGTCAGCATATCCGGAAGCATCGGAATCGGGTCTGGACCGGCTGTTCCGGCGTGGCGCTCAGCTAAAGCTTTGACATCAGCTTTCAGCGCCTGGAACATCTCGAGGTCATTTTCCGCTTCAGCCGGAAGAAACATTTGCGCGAAATACAGTTCTTCTTTTTGGATCATGACGCGGCCCGGGATCGGTTCGAGACTGAACGGCGGACGCCCGTAAATGGAGTATCCTTCTGACTGATCCATTAAATAATGGACGACTTTCGTTTTTATGTTGTTTAACAGCGACTGGCGGACGGCGTTTACCCTCGTTGCGGTCAGCAGGAAGTAAATGCCTAAGCTTTGCCCGTCGCGTGAAATCTGGATAAATTCCGTTTCTAATTCATGCATTTCATCTTTGACGATGTCGAAATTGTCAATTGTGATAAATATCAACGGCAGCTCTTCTTCACTGAGCGAATTGTACATTTTGATATGGCTGACTTCTTTTTCCCTGAACAGCCGTTTCCGCCGCTCGATTTCTTCCTTGATGCGGATCATGAATTTTTCGATCTTTCTCATTTGATCCATTAAGAAATAGTCTGCGGTGTGCGGAAGCTTTGCCAATGGCAGAAGCGTGCCGTTTCCGAAGTCAAAGATGTACATATGAAGCTCTTCCGGCGTGTATCCTTCCGCGAAGTTCATCAGGAAGGTGATGGCAGCCACTGACTTGCCGTAGCCGGATGAGCCGAAAATGCCGATGTTGCCGTCATCCATCATCGTGTAAGCGAGAGGCGCCTGTCTTTGCTGATCAGGCTCATCAACGCAGGCGATGAAGAACCGGTCTTTTTCCTGCGCGGGGTAAAGCGTGCGCGGGATACGTTCGGCAAGCGGCGGAAGCCACGGGCTCGGCAGCTTTTCAATGCCCATTTCATTTTGAATCCGCTCGATTTCTTCGACTACGGCTTCTATTTCTGCCGGGGCGTCTTTTTTCGCCGCATCATCCGCATCCACCTCAGACAGCGGAATTAAGCCGGTATCGGTAACGATGGCAATGTCATCCTCGGTGCCGTATACATCTTCCATGTAAGGGGCGCCGCTCCAGGCAGACTGGAACTGCTCATACACTTCGTTATTTCCGACTTGCAAGTAGCCGCGTCCGGTGACCGTAATATTCGCCGCATCACTGTTTTTCAGGATTTCTTTACTGTCACTTGCATCCTGCACTTTCAGCGCGACCTTAAAGCGTGAGTTGCTCCATATTTGGTCGTCAATGATGCCGCCCGGCTTTTGCGTGGCGAGAATTAAATGCACACCAAGGCTCCGTCCGATGCGGGCCGCGCTGACAAGCTCCCTGATAAAGTCAGGCTCTTCGCTTTTCAGCTCGGCAAATTCATCTGAAATCAAAAACAGGTGCGGCATCGGAATATCCGTTTCTCCCTGTTTATACAGCTTTGTATAATCATTGATGTGATTGACGCGATATTGATCAAACAGCCGCTGCCGTTTTTTCAGCTCGCTCTTAATGGATGCAAGCGCCCTGATACTGAAGTTTCTGCTTCCTTCAATATTCGTGATCGTCCCGAGAAGGTGCGGCATTTTGCGGAACGGCTGCGCCATTCCTCCGCCCTTATAGTCAATCAGCAAAAACGCCGCTTCATGCGGGTGAAAGTGAACGGCCAATGACAGGATATACGTTTGCAGAAATTCACTTTTCCCGGAGCCGGTCGTTCCCGCCAGCAATCCGTGCGGCCCGTGCGCTTTTTCATGCAGGTTTAAATAAACGATGTCGTCTTTTCCTTTATAGCCGATCGGAACAGCCAGCGATTTTGCAGACTCACTTGTCTCCCACTTCTGCCTGATGCCGATTTCTTTTACTTCCTTCGCATGAAACAGCTCGAGAAATGAGACCGTTTCAGGAATGGAATTCGTCATTCCGACCTGATGGTGCAATGTCCGAAGCGTCCGGGAAAACCGCTCGTTGTTTGTCCGTTCATGCCTGTCCAGCTTAAACGGGATCTGCACCGCTTTTTTCTGCTGAATGAGAATGTCTCCCTCATCTTCATTAATGTAGCGGACGAGGGTGTGAATGTTTTCTGCCAGGCTTTCCTTTGTTTCCGCGGCGATGATGGCCGAGATGCCGAGATGCTCATGCCGGCCTTCGATGTATTCTAAAATGACGTGCTCTGCGATCAGCTGCTGATTTGTGATGACAAAGACAAAATGCGGCTGAAAGATCTTTTTTTCTTTATCCTCTTCCAAATCCCGCTCCCGCAGCAGCTCGTAAATGGACGATAACAATTGATCACGGGTCTGTTCATTGTAAATAAATCCTTTCGCATACATATGAGGCAGCTGAAATTGCGGCAGCCACTTCATCCATTCCCATTCCTTATATTCGTCCTCATGAAAGATAAAGACAAATCGCAGGTCATGGTAGCTGTTGAAGAACGCGAGCTGGCCGATCAGCTGGTGAATTTCATTTTTGACGATCTGAGGTTTCCCGACAAGCCCCATCGGCCCTTCTTGTAAATCAACGGTCACGGGCGCATGGCGGATATCTTTATACACACGCTGCATGTGCTGCGACTGCTCCATCAAGTCATCCACATCACGGTTCGCCAAGTCTCCGCCGCTCATTGAAATCTCGTAGCTTGACGGGACCGTGCCCGTTCCGAGCCGAAGCATCAGAAAATCCCTGCTTTCCAGCGATTTCTCCCAAATGCGGCCGCTGATTTCAGAAGTTAAATATTTCATTTTTTCAAACGGGGGAAAATGATGCGTCAGCACGTGCAGCTGTTTTTCCGACAGCGTCTGAAGCTCTTTCCGTTTGCTTTCTAAATACTGCTTGTACACACGCTCCCGTTTTTCCTCCCGTTTTTTCCGCTGGTTTTTTTCACGGAAATACTGCACGGTGGACGTAATGAGAGTCATCATAAACATCGCCAAAGAGACAAGGATGAATATGCCCCTCGGCTGTATAATGGCGACAACCCCCATTACAATCAGCATGACCACAGGAGGCAGAATGACGAGCCACAGCCCCCGGTTATTCTGTTCGCTTTCCTGCGAGGGAAAGCTGAATGAAACGCGGTCTTCGGGAAGATCGTAGACCATGCGCGGCGTTCTACGATATTGCGGGTATTTCTTTTTCATTTCGGTGCTTGGTTTTACCGTTTTGGTTAAACCGGCTTGAAGCTTTTCGTGATGAATGATTTCTAAAAGGTCGTCCTCCGTCAGCCTCACACGCAGAAAATTCCACAGCAGCTCATCTCCCGTCCGGAGCCTTTCGGGAGCTTCTGCAAGCTTTCCGTTCACATAAACTTCCTGGCCATCAGGAACGACAGACCAGCATCCTCCCGACTTTCGCAGATAAAAAGCCCCTGTTTGAGCGGAGGACGGCTCTTTGTATATATCCGCTTCCTCTGTTTCTGATGAGAAAACGATCTCATCCTTCCCGCCGATAAAATACACGGAGGATTCTTCCTGGTCAGGGGTGAGCAGAAGCCGCATCGTCTCTTCTTCAATCCGGCAGGGCATTTCATTTCCTATTGTCAATTCGCCGGCACAGTTATTTCCCAGGAAAACATCATAACGATCTGTTTCTTTCCGATAAAGGGTTGCGGCGTTTTGCCGTAACGGAAGTGTGCCGACCGTGATTGTATCTTTCATATCCGGACCGATCGTAATCGGCTGAGAGGGCGGGAGTTCAGACAGCTGAACCTTTTGTACGTGCTCTCGGTAAAAGACCCATAACAGACTCATATGGCGAACCTCCTGACAGCCTGATCGTTACATGCGGCCATTTGATGTGTGCTGTTATTTTTTTTCATCTTTTTTCTCATCTTTCTTGTCGTTCTCTTTGTTATCTTTCGCTTTGTCTTGTTTGCTTTCATCCTGTCCGGCGGAAGCTTCGGCGGTGTCACTGTTTTCCTCCGCTTCTTTATGCTGTTCCTCCGCCTCTTTTTTCGCCTTCGCAAGCTCGCTTTCCACGGCGTCCAGTTCTTTCTGCTTTTCGTCGTCTTTCATACTGTCATCCGCTAATAATTGCTGTTTATATTTTGTAAGTCCGAGCCAGATGTACGGGTTGTACTCAAGATTGCGGCCGATTTTGATGGCTTCTTCATTTTCCCCTCTGCCGATATCAATCCAATAAAGGAAGTGCTTCGGGTCTGATTGCAGCGTGACCAGATTCCCGATGTATTTCCGCTGTTCTTCCCTCAGATTTTCAACTGCCACATAAGAGGAAGCAAGCTCGTACTGCACAGATTCCGGGAGGCTTTCCGCATCGTATTTAGCGAGTGTGTCAATGACTTTGCTGTACTGCTGATTTAAAAAATAGCGGTTGCTTTCCGTAATTGCCTCTTGCTTCGGCTGGACGAAAAACAGAACGTATAAGGAGTAAAGAAGTGCCGGCACAAGGAGGACGGCAAGCGCCAGACCGGCGTATCTTTGGATTTTCCATTTCTTTTTCGGCAGTTTTATGTATGTCTTGTCCCTTTCTTCGAGGGAATCAATTGCGGTTTGAATGGCTTCTTCCAGTTCTTCAATCGTCTCCGCCTCTAACACGCTCTTCACCTCAGGAGAGAAATGAAGCGTCTCCTTGTACTTCAAATATTCATCGAAGGTGTACGCCCCGTCAGCTGCAAGCGCCGCACAGGCTTTGAGCTCTTTTAACACCCTCTCTCTATCTTCCTCATAAGGCGGAAGGCTCTCCTTTACGCCGTAATGAAGAAAGTAAGGCGTCAGCGCTTTATCAAACACGATATTTTCAGGGGCGGCAATCAGATTGAGACGTTTCAGCTTATGCTGTTTCACGGCTTGGACGAGACGGTAGGCAAATTGCCACCTGCTTTTTTTATCTTTTCCTTTTATATAGCGGAAAGCCTGATAAGAAGAAGGAGGTTTGATTGTGATGGTTACTTCGTCTTCTGAAACTGAGACCTCTTTTTGAAAAAAAGGATCAGCATCTTTAATCACATTCGCTTCCAGCCCGTCAAGAAGCTTGATTTTTTCCCGCTGGAAGGTGAACGTGAAGCCTGATTCGGTTTCTTCCCGGACGGCGTCTAATTCTGTTTCTAAATAAGATCTGTTATGACCTGTCATTCCACCATGTCCTTTCATAAAATTTCAAGGCGGTCTCCGTTCGTAATGCCGCAGTCAGATAGCTTTTGTTCTCCGGAAAAAACCGTTTCTTTATTGACCACTCTGATCCAATAGCCTTCACGCGGCGGAACGGATACATGCTGAGCCTGCCGGGCAATATCAATGACTTTTTTCACAGAATGGTAATCTGACAATCTGAGATCGAAGACGCTGCCGTTATAATGTGTTAAATCTATTGTAATATCGATATACATATTCATATCACCCTTACATAGAAAGAGCGCCGTCTTCTTGATTGAATCAGGCGCTCCGTTTCTTCATTCATCTTATTATCCGCGAATTTGGTTAGCGATATCTTGGTCGGTAGACTCAAGCGTATTTGCCGTTTGATCGAGCTGATGATTCACATCTTGAAGCAATTCAGACATTTTAATAAATGAAGGTTTCAGCTGCTCATATTGATCCGCAAATGCTTCACTTGAAGCACCTTCCCACATGCCTTTCAAATCAGAAATCATGCGGTTCAGGCGGTCAACCTGATTCATGACTTCCTGACTTTCAACGCCATATTGCTTAGCCATCGCTCTTAGCTCTTCGGGTGTGACACGAATTAATCCAGACATATTCCTTATACCCTCCTGTGTCATCAGCCTAAATATGGGCTAATTCACTTATTTTTTGAACGTCATTATTATAAAAACAACCAATCGGCACAGTCAAACAAATCTGTTTTAATTTTACAAAATGAGTCTTATGATATATTGGATTTTTCGGCATATTTACACATTTTGTAAATATAGTAGTATGATTTTCTTATTATTTTCGTTTTCGTCGAATGATCTCATTGTCCTAGTCCATTTCCCTGCAAAGATGCCTTTCAGTCTGAAAAGCAAGATGGTAAGATCAAGATATGAAGCTATGAAAAAGTAGGGATACAGATGACCAATCCAAAGGATCCATTTAAGTACAGTTTCGACAGGCTTGAAGATGTTGCCGACCATATCAGTGAAGTTCTTCAATGCCCCATTACAATAGAAGACGTTAATCATAAACTGCTTGCATACAGCACGCACAGCGATTGTACAGATCCGGCCCGGACGTCGACGATTATCGGGCGGAGGGTGCCGGAAAAAGTCATCAACAAACTGTGGAAAGACGGTACCATTCCGGCCCTTTTAAAAACGGACCAGCCGATCAAAGTGAAAGAAATTGACGAGGTGGGCCTGAGCAACCGCGTGGCGATTTCCATCTGGAAAAACAGTCAGGTTCTCGGATTTATTTGGGCGCTTGAGATCAAAAAAAAGCTCAATGACGAGGATCTGAAGACACTTCAGCTGGCAGCCAAAGCGGTGCGGAACAAACTTTTGCACCTGCAGATCCGCAAAACGAAAATCGAAGAGCGGGGCCAGGAGTTTTTTTGGAAAATGCTGACCGGCCATATTTATCAGGAAGCCGAAATGGCCGAAGGGTTTCATAAGCTCGGGATGGCGCTGCCGTCCGTGTTCAGCGTCATGATCATCCGTTTACATGATGAGCTGACTGAAAAGACGGAACAGCAGCTGCAATATTTGCAGGAAACGACACAGCAGATTCATGTCATGCTGGCGACTGTTGATTCAAATGAATTAATCTTATTAGCCGCGCCGAAAACCGATCAGCCTTTTAAAGATTTAAAGCACTTCGCCCTTCATATTCAAAAACAGCTGAAGGAACGATATAAAATTGAGGATGCGTCGATTGCGGTCGGCGGTATTTACGAATCGATTTCTTATGTTTACCGCTCCTATCAGGAAGCGCTTTCCGTATTAAAAGCGAAAGAGCGGTTTGTGAGAGAAACCAAACACCTTTTCAGCTTTTCGGAACTCGGCATTTATCAGTACCTGGATGTGTTGGATGAAAAACGCAAGCACAGCGGCTATATGAACTATTCCCTCTCAAAGCTTGAGCAGTATGACAGGGAGCACCAAGCCGATATGGTAAAAACGCTCGAACATTTTATTGATGCCGACAGCAACGTCAACACCGCCGCTAAAGCGCTTAACATCCATGTCAATACATTGAATTACAGGCTGAAAAGAATCAGCCAGATCGCAGAAATCGACTTAAAAAATGTGAATGAAAAGTTTACGATTTACCTTGATATCAAACTTCGCAGCATGGGTTCGTGAAATTTCACAAATCCGTGTTTTTTTATTTTCTGTTTCAAACAAAGAATTTTCGCAAAAATCGCGCTACACTTGAAGCATCACACAAACATTGGGGGAAACAGACATGATTATCGGGGTTCCAAAGGAAATCAAAAACAATGAAAATCGAGTGGCATTAACACCTGGAGGCGTTTCACAGCTTATCGGAAACGGCCATCGGGTTCTTGTGGAATCCGGAGCGGGACTCGGAAGCGGCTTTACAAATGAAGATTATGTATCAGCAGGGGCGGAAATTCTGGAGGACAGAAAGCAAGTATGGGATGCGGAAATGGTCATGAAGGTAAAAGAACCGCTGGCTGAAGAGTATGCGTATTTCCGTCAAGGTCTGGTCTTATTCACTTACCTTCATTTAGCTGCAGAGCCGGAATTAGCTAAAGCGCTTACAGAAAAAGGCGTGACAGCTATCGCGTACGAAACGGTAACGGACGGACGTTCCCTTCCGCTGCTTACGCCGATGTCCGAAGTGGCCGGCAGAATGGCCGCGCAAATCGGGGCTCAGTTTCTTGAAAAACCAAAGGGCGGAAAAGGAATTTTATTAGCCGGCGTACCGGGTGTATCCCGCGGAAAAGTCACGATCATCGGAGGGGGCGGCGTCGGAACAAATGCCGCGAAAATGGCTGTCGGACTCGGTGCCGATGTGACAATGATCGATTTGAACGCAGACCGCCTGCGTCAGCTTGATGATATTTTCGGGCATCAGATTAAAACATTGATGTCAAACCCTGTAAATATTGCAGATTCCGTCGCGGAAGCGGATCTTCTGATCTGCGCCGTGCTCATCCCGGGAGCCAAAGCGCCGACTCTCGTTACGGAAGAAATGGTTAAACAAATGAAACCGGGTTCCGTCATTGTTGATGTTGCCATCGATCAGGGCGGCATTGTGGAAACCGTTGATCATATTACAACCCACGATAATCCGACTTACGAAAAACACGGCGTCGTTCACTACGCTGTCGCCAATATGCCGGGCGCCGTACCGCGTACGTCTACGCTCGCATTAACGAATGTAACCGTTCCTTACACGCTTCAAATCGCCAATAAAGGCGCGGCACAAGCCATTGCAGACAGCCCTGCGCTTAAAGCGGGCTTAAATACGGCTAACGGACATGTCACGTATGAAGCCGTAGCCAAAGACTTAGGCTATGACTACGTGCCTGCTGAAAAAGCAATGCAAGGTTCGGCTGCAAAAGCTTAATAGATATGAAGAGGACAGCCTGATCAGCAGGCTGTCCTTTTTTCTTTCTCATAAAAGGAAAAACGGCCCCCTGTCTCGAATATCAATTCATATCCCGGAAGAAAAAGGAGGATTCATATGGCTGTTCAGCACTATGGTGTATTAAAAGGCACTGTGTCAGATATGAAAAGGGAAACAGATGATGATTCTCCGCATTTTCAAGTCGAGGTGCTAGGCGAGCCTGATACGCGCTATCGCTGTGCGATCAATGTCATGTCAAGTTCAAAAGAATCAGAGGTTCTGTATGCGGCACGCGATCATTTTGACGCAAGCGCGATCACCCTGCTGCCCAACATTCCGTATGGATATACCCCAATTGATGAAACCAGCCGTGAGCTGGCGCTGGATTATGTCCGCGGCGGATTGTTTGATCCCCGGAACATGGTGCCCCTCCCGCATGAAGTCACCGGTCCGGATAATGACTTAAATGACTTTATTGAGACGTACATGCAAAAAGCCAAATCAGAAAAAGCCACCGTCTATATTTACGGCTCTAAATTCGGGCCGGAGCCGGGCGCTGATAAGATTTTCGGGTTCAAGCCGACAAACGGCATGCATAATATTCATATGAATCAGGGAAACCCAATTGATACACGCTGGAAGAAGGATAACGGAACGTGGCACGACGGCGGTATTTTAATCCAGTTTGCAGACCAGTGGGCCGCGGTCTTTTTGGCTTTTCTGTCTCAGTCATGGTGCACGAATGAAGAAGGCCACCCTTATACATTTTGTGATCATACACAGCTTAACGGCTGATGTCCGCATAAAAAGCCTGCCGAAATAACGGCAGGCTTTTCTTATTACATTTTAGCGGCTTCGGCCTGTTTCAGGCTTTCCGGCCTCATATCACGCCAGTTTGTTTCAATATATTCGAGACAAACGGGGCGGTTTTCATTCGTCAGGCGGGTTTCCCAGCCGTCCGGCACATCCAGATAGGCCGGCCACAGTGAGTACTGGCCTTCAGCATTGACGAGCACATGGTATGAGCCGTCTTCCCGTTCAAATGGATTTGTCATATCATCTCTTTCCTTTCTTTACCGGACTGTACGCCGTCCGTTTAATTTCTCTGCCAGAATCGCGCCGATGTCGGCAAGCGAGCCCGGCTGGCACATATCTTTATGGCGGCAGTCTAAGTCATACCGCTCGATTTTCCCTGTAATATACGGTTTCCAAGTATCCGGCTCAATCGGGTCAAACCACTCCGGAATAATCGTGGATCTGAAGAACAGCACATTTCCGTGGAACGGCTTCGGCTTGTATGTTCCTAACAGCCCGACAGAATTAACGTACGTGTCTTTCAGATTCATCATCACTGACTCGTCCAGACTGGCTAATGCGCTTCCCTCACGGCGGAGAATGGTCAGCGCGGTGTCAAAATCAAGCGGCTGATCCCCGAGGCTGTCCGGGTCGTACCCTCCCAGGGCAAGCAGCGCAATGACGGCTTCCTCGTCATCAGGCGCATTTTTTATCGGCAGAAAATGATTCGGATACGCGTCAAGCATCACCAAAAGCGAAACCTCTTCGCCCCGGCTCTGTAATTGTGTCGCCATGGCCTGAATGACATTCCCTCCGAGAGACCAGCCGAGCAGACGGTACGGCCCTTTCGGCTGCACGGTGCGGATTTTTTCAATATAATCCGCCGCCATGTCATCTAAGCTTTGCGGAAGCGGTTCTTTTTTTCCGATGCCTCTCGCCTGTAAGCCGTATATCGGATAATCAGCCTCTAAAGAAGACATCAGCCCGGCATAACACCAGCTGAGACCGCCGGCCGGATGGACACAGAACAACGGTGTTTCTTCTCCTGCCGTTCTGAGCGGAAGAAGAACATCAAGCGCGCTTGTGCCCGTTCCTGACTCAAGTCTTTCAGCAAGGCTTGCCACCGTAGGAGCTTCAAATAATGTTCCGATACTGAGCTCGGCTCCCATCGCTTCCCGAATACGGCTCATTAAATGAACCGCAAGCAAAGAATGGCCGCCTAAATCAAAAAATCTGTCATCAATACCGACACGCGGCAGATGAAGCACCTCTGCGAACAGCTCACACAGCATTTCTTCCTGCGGCGTTCTCGGTCCCCGGCCGGTGACCTCCGTTTGGAAGTCAGGCGCAGGGAGCGCTTTTCGGTCAAGCTTTCCATTCGGTGTCAGCGGCAGTTCATTCATTTGGACAAAAGCTGACGGAATCATGTAATCCGGCAGGCTTTCTTCGGCAAACCGGCGCATGTCCCCAGTGTCCAAGGTGCTGCCGGCAGATCGGACAAGGTAGGCGGCCAGCCGTTTATCTCCCGGCCGGTCTTCACGGACGACTGCGGCGGCATCCTCGACATCCGGATGTTTGACGAGAACCGCTTCGATTTCTCCCAATTCAATCCGGAAGCCGCGGATTTTAATCTGATGGTCCGCCCTGCCCATATAATCAAGAGAACCGTCCGTCCGCAGACGGGCTAAATCCCCCGTCCGGTACATTCTCGTTCCCGGCGGGCCGTACGGATCAGCCACAAAGCGTTCGGCGGTCAGACTTTGCCGCCCTAAGTAGCCTCGCGCCACGCCCCCTCCGGCAACATACATTTCACCCGTTATGCCCGGAGGCACGGGCTCCAGCCGGCCATCAAGCACATATACGTTCAGATCAGGAATGCCGCAGCCGATGAGGCTGTTTGCTCTCAGTTCGGCAATGTTTTTGTCTAATTCAAGGTAACTGACGTGCACCGTCGTTTCCGTAATGCCGTACATATTCACGAGCACCGGCTGATTGTCCGCGTGGCGGCTGTACCAATCCTCAAGCCGGCTCAGCTCAAGCGCCTCGCCGCCGAAGATGATATATCTGAGTGCGAGCTGACGCCCCAGCTCTTTGTGTTCTTTTTCCGCATGCATCAGCTGGTAAAACGCTGATGGCGTTTGGTTAAGTACGGTCACTCGCTCTTTCACGAGGAGATGTAGAAACGCTTCCGGCGATCTGCTGATGTCATGCGGCACGACGACGAGACGTCCGCCGTGAAGCAGCGGCCCCCATATTTCCCAGACAGAGAAATCGAAAGCGTAGGAGTGAAACATCGTCCACACATCATCAGAATGAAAGTGATACCAATGCCGCGTCGACTCAAACAGCCGGATAACATTGCTGTGCGGAATGATGACACCTTTCGGCACACCGGTTGATCCCGACGTGTAAATGACATAGGCCGGGTGAAGCGGTGACAGCGGACGAATCCGGTCGGCATTCTCAGGGTTCGTGACGGCATATTGCCGAAGTGTTTCCTTATTCTGCGGATCATCCAGGATGAAGGCCGGCATGCCGTTTTCGCCAGAGAGCTTACTTGCGCCTTCACGATTGGTGAGCATAAATACAGGCTTGGCATCATGTAACATAAAAGCGATGCGGTCCGCGGGATAATCAGGATCAAGCGGCAAATACGCTGCCCCCGTCTTCAGGACGGCTAACAGCCCGACAATCATATCTAAAGAACGCGGCAGCGCCAGTGCGACAAACTGCTCCGGGCCGACGCCGCGGGCAATCATCATGTGGGCGAGCTGATTGGCTCTTTCATTCAGCTCTTGATAAGTGAGCCCGCTCTCTTCAAATACTGCCGCCGTTTCATCCGATTTTGCGGCGGCCTGTATTTCAAACAGTTCAGGCAGTGTCTGCCGAGGCTGAATATGCTGTTTTGCCTGTTTAACCGGCAAAAGCTTCCGGCGCTCTTCATCAGAAAGAATGGTTAAGCTTCCGATCGGTTTATCCGGATGTGATGCGGCATCTTCGAGCAAAAGAAGCAGGCGTCCGGAAAGTGCTTCAGCCGTTTCTTTTCTGAATAAGTCCGTACTGAACTCCAGCAGGCCATCAATACCGGCAGGCGTGCCGTCGTCATGGCGCTGTTCAGCCAATTCCAGCGTCAAATCAAATTTGGACGATCCGACACTGCTGATTTGCAGGCTTGTTTCCATATCAGGAAGACTGAGTATAGGGTCAGGCGTATTTTGGAAGGCGAGCATCACTTGGAACAGCGGATGTCTTGACCGGGAGCGAACCGGATTCAATTCTTCCACGAGACGTTCAAACGGCACGTCCTGATGTTCATATGCTGCGAGATTCATTTCCCTGACCCTTTCAAGAAGCTCACAAAAGCTCGGATCGCCAGAGGTATCGGTTCTCAGTACAAGTGTATTAATGAACATACCCACAAGGTCTCCTAATGCGTCATCACTGCGGCCGGCTATCGGACTGCCGATCGGAATATCGGTTCCCGCCCCGAGCCGGGTCAGCAGTGCGGAAAGCCCTGATTGAAGCACCATAAACAGGCTTACGCGCTGATTTCTGGCAAGTGAGAGAAGACGGGCATGAAGCTCTTGGCCGATGTTGACCGGAATGACGCCGCCCCTGTAGCTTGATTCAGCGGGATGCGGAAAATCAGACGGCAGCTCCAGCTGATCCGGTACATTTTCAAGCGTTTTCTTCCAGAAATCCAGCTGGCGCGCAATTAAGCTCTCAGAATCAGACGCGCTGCCTAAAAGCTGCTGCTGCCAAAGCGCATAATCCGCATATTGAACCGCCAGCGGCGCCCATTCTGCTTTTTCACCTGTTTGCCGGGCGATATAGGCTATGGATAAGTCACGCATGAGCGGATTCAAGGACCAGCCGTCGCCTGCGATGTGATGCAGGAGAACCATCAGCGTATATTCGCCGTCACCAAGATCAAACAGCTCAGCCCGGACGGCCGGCTCTTTAGCGAGATCAAACCGATATCTTGCCGCAGCGGCAAGCATGTCTTGGAGCTCGTTTTTGTCCGCACGTGTCACGGTAAACACAGGGCGGGCTTCTTCAGCAGATAAAATGAGCTGATGAGATGATCCCTTATTTTCCGGAAAAACGGTGCGCAGGCTTTCATGACGGCTGACAACATCGTAAAAGGCGTGTTTCAGCGCTGATTGGTCAAGCTTGCCTGACATGCGGACAATCACCGGAATGTTGTAAGTCGGGCTCGGCCCTTCAAGACAGTAGAGAAACCAAAGACGCAGCTGCGCAAATGACAGCGGGATGTGCTCCGGCCGGTCAAACGGCTTGAGCTTAGGGCGCGCACTCTTTGCGGTGTCAAGCTGTGCGGCGAGCCCGGCAACGGTCGGCGTATCAAACAGACGGCCGATGCCAAGCTCTGCGCCCATCGTCTCCCGGACCCGGCTCATCAGGCGTCCGGCTAAGAGCGAATGTCCGCCCAATTCAAAGAACCCGTCATCAATTCCGACCCGCGCGAGACCGAGAACTTCGGCAAACAGATCGCATAATATTTCTTCCTGCGGCGTCCGCGGCCCTCTGTCAGACAGGACAGCGGAAAAATCAGGTGCAGGCAGAGCGCTGCGATCGAGCTTCTTATTCGGCGTCAGCGGCAATTCTTTCAGCTGTACAAACGCGCCCGGCACCATATAATCCGGCAGGCTTTCGCCTATATATTCACGAAGTCCACCGATATCAAGGGGCTGATCCGCGACAGCATAAGCCGCCAGCCGCTTATCTCCCGGCTGGTCTTCACGGACAATGACGGCGGCCTGCGAAATACCCGGATATTTCGACAGCACTGACTCAATTTCTCCTAATTCTATCCGGAACCCGCGGATTTTAATTTGGTGATCGGCTCTGCTGATATAATCAAGCGAGCCGTCCTCACGCCAGCGCACGAGATCTCCCGTCCGGTACATCCTCGCGCCCTCGGGGCCGTACGGATCGGCAATGAATCTTTCAGCTGTTAAATCAGGACGGTTATAATAACCTCTGGCAAGCCCCTCGCCCGCGATATAAAGCTCGCCCGCGATTCCCGGCGGGACGGGCTGCAATGCGGCGTCCAGCACATATACCCGCGTGTTCCAAATCGGCGTTCCGATCGGAGGCGCCCCCGTATGGTCTTTTGCAAGCGGCTGTGCGGCCGACCAGATTGTTGTTTCAGTCGGCCCGTACAGATTCGTCACCGTACAGCCTGATTCAAGCAAAGCATGCATAAGCGCGTTCGGAAGCGCCTCACCTCCGACAAGCACCCGCAGCGCCCGGAGAGAATCCGGTTCATTGGTGACTAATGAATGCCACAATGTCGGCGTTGCCTGCATGATTGAAATACCGTATGAGTGAATCATGTGCGCAAGCGCCCGCGGTTCCTGAATCGTCTCTTTACGTGCGATGACGCACCCCGCCCCGCTGATGAGCGGAAGGAAGAGCTCAAGTCCGGAAATATCAAACGCCGCAGTCGTAACGGCAAGCAGGCGGTCTTGTTCGCCGAGCGGGAACATTTCCCGCATGGATAAGAGGAAATTGCTTACGCTTTTTAATGTGACGACTACGCCTTTCGGTTTGCCCGTTGAGCCCGATGTATAAATGATATAAGCGGGGTGCAAAGGCGAACATTCCGCCTGAGCGGGACAGTCAGCATTTTGAGCGGCAACGGTTTTTACCGTATCCGGGTCATCGAGAATGATCCTTTTTGCATCACTGTCTTCCGGCATGCGGCCGGATAATTCCATCGTTGTAATCAGGCATGCAGGCTGTGCATCTTTGAGCATGTATGCGATCCGCTCAGAAGGAAAATCAGGATCAAGCGGCAGGTATGCGGCTCCCGTTTTCAAAACGGCCAGCATACTCACGGCCAACTCCTGTGACCGCGGAAGCTGCAAAGCGGCAAATTGTTCCGGTCCGAGCCCCTTTTCCTTTAGCATGCCGGCAAGCTGGTTCGCGCGCTTGTTCAATTCGGCATAGCTGAGCTCTTCGTTTTCGGTGATGATTGCCGGCCGGTCCGGTGTTTTTACGGCCTGTTCGTAAAACAGCTCCGGCAGACTTTTCTGCTTCTCGGCCTTGCGCGTGTCATTCCAGCTTTCCAGTACGCGGAGACGTTCACTTTCAAGCAGAAGGTTGAGTGTGCCGATTTTTTGTGTCTGGTCTTTCACAGCGGATTCCAACAGAAGCAGGAATCGTTTTTGATGGTTTTCAATATCTTCGGCGCTGTACACTTCCGGATTCGCATCAAAGTCCACACGCATTCCGCTTCCGTCCGCTCTGTCGTAAACGTTAATTGACAAATCATCAACGGGCCCGGCTGATAAATTATGAACGGTGCCCGGCGCTCCGGCGAAATCAAGCGCGTAATCAAACGGCATCACATTGACTTGCGGGCCGAACAGCCTGCGATTTTCTCCGAGCAATTTAAGGTCGCGGCGCATATCTTCATGGCGGTATTTCTGATGGCGCCGAATGTTTCGGATTTCTTTTGCCACTTGGCTGACGGCCTCATGAAAATTCATATCCGGGCGAAGAGAAAGCCGTAAAGGCAGAAGATTCATGACCATACTCGGAATATTCAGTGAAATCGAGCCGATCCGCCCCATCATCGGTAAGCCGATCACGATATCCCCTGCGTTTGTCATCCGATGGACATATACCGCCGCTGCGGCCGTGACGGCTTCATGCCAGTTCGGAATCGCTTTTACATGCTGTAAAGCCGTTTCAGAAAGATAAGCCGTGCTTCTCCGAAAACGTGTTGACGTTCTCGGCGCTCTTTCCGCCAAACTGACGACATCAGGTTCATCCGCAAATTTCTCCATCCAAAATTCCCGATCTTTCAGGAATTGATCAGACGCGCGGTACTCTTGATCTTCTTTTACCAGCTCCTCCAAAGAACCGAAGGAGCGCCCATTATCCGGACGTCCCTCCCGTATTGCGGTGTACACTTGCGCCGTACGCCGTGCCAGCAGTGAAAAACCGTAGCCGTCTATCGCAATGTGGTGAATGCGCTGATACCAGAAAAAGCGTTCCGGTCCCGCCTGAAATAAAATGTCGCGGAACAAAGGCCCGGCCGCCATATCGACGGGCTCAGCCAAATCTGTCTGCATGAGTCTGAGTGCGGCCTGCTTCGGATCAGCTTCTGAACTCACATCTATGACATCGATCGCAGCCTCAAATGGAGGATTGATGATCTGCTTCGGCCCGTCTGCTCCCTCTTCGAAGCGGGCGTGTAATGACGCGGCTTCCGTCAGCACGCGTTCGAGAGCGGTTTTAAATATGTTCACATCGATCGCGCCGTTTATCTCAACGTACTCGCCTGTATTGTAAATCGGATTATCAGGATCAAGCTGCTGCGCAAACCAGATACCGGCCTGTGCGCCTGTCAGAGGCAGCTGTTGTGTATCATGCATTCTATTCTCTCCCTTTATAAATAATCTGCGTTCGGCAAGACTTTTTGAGATCGGGAAGAAAGAAGTCTCCACCACTCTTCCAGCGTCGGGTTCTCCGCCAGTTCCACAAACGTCACTTCAGCTCCGTCACGGCGCCATTGTTCGACAAGGCTCATGATTCTGACGGAGTCAAGACCTCTGTCCAGCAGGTCTTCATGATCCGGAATATCAGACGGTGATTCTTGAAGAATCGCCGCAATTTGTTCCCGCACCCGGTCTTTTGTCAATACGGCGGAAGTCTTCTCTGCTCCTTCAGAAACCGGCGCGCCGCCCAGCAGCTCCAGTACTTCGTTTGTCAAAGCCGTGTAAGCGCAGCGCTGAGACGCATATTCGATGGCCATCTTATGTTTTTCTGAAGAAAAATCAGCAACGGCGTCTCCGATAAAGAAGCTTTGGATATCATCCATAAATGCTTCACAGGCTGTGACGAGACAGCCGATGTGTGCATAAATTCCCGTAATCATGAGCTGGTCTCTGCCGCTTTCACGCATGATGTCAAGGAGATTCGTCCGTTTAAACGCGCTGTATCTCCACTTTGTGAGGACAATGTCCTGATCATCCGGGGCAAGCTCCGGAATGACCTTTTCTTCATAAGGCCCGCTTTTTAGCCCCGGCCCCCAAAAATCCGTCAGCAGCGCGCGGTCCGCCGGGTCTTGGCTGCCCGGCTGCGCGGTATACACCACCGGAATGCCGAGTGCTTTGCATTGCTCTTTTATTTTTTTGATATTCTGAGCCGCCTCCGTGATCGGAGCCTCACCTTTCGCAAAAGCATCGACGAAATAATTCTGCATGTCATGGATCAGAAGCACCGCGCGTTTCGGATTCAGCGTCCACGATACTTTATTTTCAGGCATATCTGACGCTGTCGGCAGCGCATATGCGGGAATAGACGGTATAGCCAATGTAAACACTTCCTTTTTTTAAGATTGTTTGATTTCAGCCGGCTTTACTTTTTGGGCGATCGTTTCGCGAAGATCCTTTTTACTGACCTTGCCGACGCCGGTTTTCGGGAAAGAAGCGATAAATTCAATCCGGTCGGGGATTTTATATGCCGCCAATCCGCGCTCACGTAAAAATGCTTTCAGCTCTCCCGGTTTCGGCGCTTCTCCTTTCGGGATGACGAACACACAGGATCTCTCCCCGAGAAAATCATCCGGCATTGAAACCATGGCCGCATCATGAACGGCAGGATGCGCAAGAAGGTGATTTTCCACCTCCTCAGCGGCTATTTTTTCACCGCCCCGATTGATTTGATCTTTCGCACGTCCTTCGACGATGATATAGCCGTCCGCCGTCAGTTTGACGATATCGCCGGTCTGATAAAATCCATCGGCTGTGAATGATCTTTCATTATGTTCAGGCGCTTTATAATATCCGCGAATCGTGTAAGGGCCGCGTGTAAACAAATGTCCCGCTTCACCGGGGGCGACATCCCGCCCGTCATCGTCTAAAACCCTGACCTCATCAAAAGGTGACATCGGTCTGCCTTGCGTATTGACAATGATCTCTTCAGGATCATCCAGTCTCGTATAATTCACCAATCCTTCCGCCATTCCGAAAACCTGCTGAAGGGTGCATCCGAAAGCGCTCTTCACGCGGCGGGCCGCCTCAGCGCTGAATTTGGCGCCTCCCACCTGCAGCACTTGAAGGCTTGATAAATCATCACTTCGCGAACCGGATGCGTCCATCCACACCATCGCAAGCGGCGGGACGAGCGCTGTAATTGTGACACGTTCTTTTTCAATTAACGGGAAGCAGTCATCCGGACTCGGCGTCGGTGACAGAACAACCCGGCCCCCGGCATATAAAGTTCCCAGCACACCTGGCGAGCTGAGCGGATAATTATGCGCTGTCGGCAGAGCGGCCAAATAAACGCTGTGATGATCCAAGCCGCATATTTCCGCGCTGATGCGCAAACTGTATATGTAATCGTCGTGTGTTCGCGGAATCAGCTTGGACAGCCCCGTACTGCCTCCTGAAAGCTGTAAAAAGGCGACTTCCGCCGGGCTTATATCTTCCAGCTGAACCGGCTCTCTATGCAGGCTGCTCAGTTCTTGAAACTCTTCAGCTTCGCCGGCCACAATGACATGCGCCAAATCCGGAAGTTTGTCTTTCACCTGTCTGGCCAGCGCTCTGTAATCAAAACCTGAATGCATATCAGGAATGATGTATGCTTTCGCCTCTGCAAACTCGCAGAAATACGTAATCTCACTGCTTCTATGGGAAGGCAGTGCGAAAACGGGCAGTGCTCCGAGCCGGAACAGCGCGAAAATCACTTCAAAAAACTCAGCGATATTCGGCAGCTGAACGACAACGCGGTCTTCCTTTTGAATTCCGAGCTTATGCAGTCCCGCCGCTAAACGATCGGCCCTTTCATCTAATTCTTTGTAGCTCCAATGTACATCTTTACACGTCACGGCAGTTTGATTTCCGTATAAAGCCGCGCACTCTTTCAGCATTCCTCCGAACGTCTCACCCTTCCAGCAGCCGTCTTTTCGGTATTTGTCAGCCCATTCTTCCGGCCATGGCGTAAATCCAGTCAGCACGATCCGTTCCCTCCTTTTTTACAACTCATCTTGGTAAAGCCCCATCGCCCGGAGCATGGTGCGGAATTTCGCCGATGTTTCGTCCAGTTCATCCTGCGGCTTTGATCCGGCGACAATCCCGGCACCCGCAAAGAGCCGAAGAGACCTTGTTTCCGCTTCGGCGCAGCGGAGTGCGATAATCCATTCTCCGTCACCTTCAGCATCACACCAGCCCGCCATTCCCGTGTAGAAATTGCGGTCAAACGGCTCAATATCCTGAATCGCTTCTCTCGCCGCATCCGTCGGCGTTCCGCATACCGCGGGTGTCGGATGCAGGGCGATGGCCAGCTCAAGTGATGTCGTTGACGGATCACGCAGCTCTCCCTTTACCTCGGTGGACAGGTGCCACATCGCCTCAGTTTTAATGAGTGACGGTTTTTCCGGCACATCAAGCACACGGCAGAACGGTTTTAGGGCGGCGGCCACGGCGGCCACGACTACGGCATGTTCATGCAGATCTTTTGCTGATTGCAGCAGTTCTTCCGCTCTTCTCTGATCCTCGGCGGGATCTGTGCTGCGAGGTCTGGAACCTGCCAGCGGATTGGACAGAATTGATGTTCCGTTTTTGGACAGCAGCAGTTCAGGACTTGCGCCGAAAAGCGTTTTTCTTGTTTCTGACGTTCCCGTCACATCCGCAGCGAATGTATAGCCGCGCGGGTTGTGCTGCGCCAAATGCTTGACGGCCTGAGGAATGTCGATATCCTTTTCAGCGGTCAGATGAAGCGTCCTTGACAGCACGATTTTGCTGAGCGGACCGTCCGTAATGTTGAATACGCCTTGTTCCACACCGCTCATAAAGCCCTCAGGCTCCGGAACGGGACAGATGTCATATGTATTGGATTGCGGCTTTTCTGCGGAAGATACCGCAAACGAAAGCGGGCCTGCCGTATGGACATTCTTCGGTACAAAAAGCCGGGAAGCTTTTCTGCTGTCAAAAGGAATGGCGCCGGCCGCAATCGGATGTTTGATGCCGGCTTGCTTTGCCTCAAGAAGCGTCTGTCTCACGCGTTCAGGCAGTGAATCCAGCTGATTTTCCGCGTCTGTATCAGGCACTTCCGCAAACATTCCTTCCGCAAGCATCGTACTTTTCGGGGAAGCTAAAAAGAACGCCCCGGGCTTGTAAGCGTCCAGCACCTCTTTTGCTGACACTTCCGCCAATAAATGTTGATTTGTCATGTTTGTCCCTCCTTCTCGTTAAATCAAACGCCTAAAGTAGCGCCGCCATCAACGCATAAATCATGCATCGTAATATGGTTTGCCTGTTCAGAAGCCAGAAACAAAACGGCATTTGCAATATCAGAAGGCTTCGCCAGCTTTTGAAGCGGAATTCCCGTTTTATATGTATCAAGCGAACCTCTGATGACGTCCCGGGCTCCGTTCTCGTCCTGCCACAGCGCCCGCTGCATGTCGGTTTCCGTTGAACCCGGAGATACGATGTTGCAGCGGATATGATGGGCCGCAAGCTCCAGTCCGAGGCATTTCGTAAACATGACGGCAGCCGCTTTTGACGCCGCATAAGCCGCCATGGAAGCACGCGGAACGCCGGCTGCATTCGAACCGACCGTAACGATGGCGCCTTTTTGACGCTCAATCATGTACCGGCTTACAGCCCGCGATACATGAAAAACGCCGGTCGTATTAACAGAAAATGTTTGATCCCAATCTTCATCACTGAGGGATTGCACCGGACCCGGCCGCAGCACGCCCGCAACGTTCGCCAATATTTCAATAGGCCCCATGTCGCGTTCAACGGCGGCGATGATATCATTGACAGCCGCACTGTCAGATACATCTGCGGCAAACCCCTGCGCCTGCACTTCTTTTTTCCGAAGTCTGTCAGTAAGCCCGAGAAGCAGGTCTTCATTTGTATCTATAGCTGCCACATTTACGCCTTGTTCAGCAAGGGCAAGCGCTGTTGCTTCTCCGATGCCTTGAGCGGCGCCGGTGACAACGGCCGTTTTCCCTTTCATTCCCAATGCGTCCATATTATCATTCCCTTTCTATATTGATAATGATTATCATTATCAATTATGATTCAAGACAATCATATCCAAATCAAAACACGCAGTCAATTAGAAAATTAGAATCAGCTGCATTTAGTTCGAAGGGCCTGTTTTTTCTCATGCGGGAGAATACGGGGTATGCGGCCCTCCCGGATTCAGGCAGAAACGCAGGGCTCTGCTGATTAAAACGGGCAGGACAGAAATATGGCCTTCTCCTTCAAACTCGCTGTATTCAGCACGGACTCCTTCATCTTCAAACCCGGATAATAAAGAGTACAGCGCCTCTGCGTGCTGCGGGATTCTGCTTTTATGTGTTTTTTCAATTTCTCCCGCAGCCAGCAATACGCTGACTTGAAGATTTTCCGCAGAGAGCCGGTCTGACAAACGTTCCGCTTTTTCCTGAATAAAACGCTTGTTCCAGTGAATTGACGGACTCCCGGCAACATAGGTCTGAAACATGTCCGGCCTCGTCAAAAGCACTTGCAGCACAAAAAGACCGCCCAGCGAATGGCCGAAAATCGTCTGCCTGCCTCTGTCGATCGGATAATCCCGCTCCATCGCGGGCTTTACTTCATCTTCTATAAAACTCAGAAACGCTTCCGCCCCTCCCTGTTCGGGCCATGCCGCGCCGCGCGGATGCACCGGCAGTTCTGATTCAGAAAGCGGCATCGTAAAATCACTGTGACGTTCGGCGGAAAACGGCTGATCTGTCGGGTAGCCGATTCCGACAATCACCGCCGGAACAACGCCTGTTTTTTCAGGCCGTCGGCTTTGCACCCGCAAAGCTTCGGCCATTGTGCCGAATACGGAATTCGCATCGAGCAGGTATATGACGGGGAAGCCGGATGCAGGCGGTTCTTCCTGAGGAAAAGAGACAAAGATACGATACGTACGGCCTCCTTTTGAGCGCATTCCTCTTACTTCTGTGCCCGGAACCGCGTATCGGCCGGCCGGCGCGAAACCCCGCTTTATTTGTTTTCCGTCCATTATGTGTTCATCCCCTTTGCGGCAATTGCTTTATTTATGCTTATTGATAATGATTTTCAATATCAAAAGACACCTCAAATAATAGGTTTTTTGCCAAACAAAGTCAATGGATTTTTGATATAAAAAAAGCACCTTATTTCAATAAGGTACCTAAGAACTATATAGTGATAGGAGGCTTAATCCCATGTAAAGCGCTCATTCTTCCATGGATCTCCCCTCATATGGTAGCCGTTTTTCTCCCAAAAGCCGGGGTGGTTTTCCTTTGTAAACTGAATGCCGCGCAGCCATTTTGCGCTTTTCCAAAAATAAAGATGGGGGAAAACGCCTCTTAGCGGATAGCCGTGCTCTGGCGTTAACGGCTCGCCGTTATGCGCATATGCCAGCAGGGATGTTTCCCGCGTAAAATCAGAAAGCGGCAGGTTGGCCGTCCAGCCCTCTTCAGCGTGCAGAATGACGAATCCCGCTTCTTTGTGCACGCCCGCTTTCTCAGCGATGTCTTTGGCGCGTATTCCCTGCCAGATATTATCAAGACGGGACCAGCCCGTGACGCAATGAATATCATTTTTCACTTCGGCTTCAGGAAAGGCTTTGATATCTTCAAAGCTTAACAGCATAGGACGGTCAACAAGCCCGTACACTTGCAGATTCCATTTTGACATATCTTCATAATAAGGAACATTTCCGGCGTGAAGCACGGGAAACTTCGTTGTGACATTTTGGTTTGGCGGAATCCGTTCCGACTGTTTTGTTTGTTTCGTTTTCCCGAAAAACATATGGCTCCCTCCATTTAGTAAACCTGCATTAAATCTTTGTTGACAATCAATCACCCTTCGATTACGCTAATCTGGTACAAGTGTAAGGGGGAAAAACAAATGAAACAACGCAACCTTCGCGCGGGCGATATGGCGCTTACCGGCATGTTTGCCGCACTGATGGCCGTCGGCGCCAACATTACATCAATGGCTCCTTTTTTGCAAGTTGCGGGAATTCCGTTATCGCTGCAGCCTTTTTTTTGTCTGTTAGCCGCGATGCTTCTCGGCGCCAGACGGGCAGCCATTGCAATGACGGTATACGCATTGGCCGGACTCGCGGGGGCGCCTGTTTTCGCCCAATTCTCAGCAGGCTTTGCGCCGTTTATCGGAAAGAGCGGCGGATTTATTCTCGCTTACATTCCGGCGGCATTTGCAGCCGGATGGCTGCTGGAAAAAACAAAAAAACCCGGCCGCCTGCATTATGCATGGGCCTCTTTGATCGGTACCGCCGTCATTTATATCATTGGCACGACCTATACGTATATTGCGCTAAAATTATGGCTTCATGCTCCGATCAGCTACGGAATGGCCTGGTTTTACATGATATGGTTTTTCATAAAAGATATCGTTTTAGCACTGTTATTGGCATCAATCGCGCCTGCCGTTTACAGGTCTATTCATAAAGCGACGGGGTTCAACAGAAATCCGGCGTAAGATGTCTCAGCATACAAAAAGGCTCCCCTTACCGGGAGCCTTTTTTTACAGAACAAGCGCGGCAATCCAGCCGAATATCACAAGCGGAATGTTATAGAAAATAAATGTCGGTACGCACGTATCCCATATGTGGTGGTGCTGTCCGTCGGCGCTGAGGCCTGACGTCGGCCCGAGCGTACTGTCACTTGCAGGAGAACCCGCATCACCGACCGCGGCGGCCGCTCCGATTACGGCGATCGTCGCCATCGGGCTGAATCCGAGCTGAGCGCACAGCGGGACAAATATGGTCGTAATGACGGGTACGGTTGCAAATGATGATCCGATTCCCATCGTGATTAATAAACCGACCACCAGCATCAGGAGCGCGCCTAATGATTGACTGTGACCGATAAAGCCTGTTGATGCTTTGACCAAGGAAGCCACATCGCCCGTTTTGTTCAATACATTTGAAAAACCGGCCGCAACAAGCATGACAAACCCGATAAAAGCCATCAGAATCATGCCGTCCGTGATCAGCTTATCCGCTTCATTGCGCTTCATGACTCCGCTGATAAACAGCGTAAACAAACCGGCAAGCGCGCCCATGATCATACCTTCCACTCCGAGCACTTGTGACAGATAGAGCTGAACGGCAAGCGACACGGCAATGGAGATCAGGGCGATGGCAATGCTTTTTTTCGTATAAGGAGAAGACGACAGTCCGGCAATCTCCTTCGTCTCATATTTCTTCGGTTTCCGGAAGACGATGACGGATAAAATTAATCCGACTACCATCCCGGCCGTCGGGATGATTAAAGCATACGGAATATCACTGAGCGGGACCTTTAAACCGGCTGACGCCATATTATCTCTCAGCATCCCTTGGAAAATCTGTCCGAATCCGACAGGCAGAACGATATACGGCGCAGTCAGTCCGAATGTCATCACACACGCGATCAGTCTGCGGTCTATTTCAAGTTCGTTAAATATTTTTAAAAGCGGCGGAATCAATACAGGAATAAACGCAATGTGAACGGGCACCACGTTTTGCGAGAAACAGGATATGATTAAAATAATCAGTACGATTAACACTTTTGACAGTGCTTTTTTCCGCGAATCTTCCTTTTTTCCGATTAGTTTGACAGACGCTTCCACCATTGCATCGGGAAGCCCCGTCTTTGTCAGTGCCGCGGCAAATGCTCCGAGCAGCGCGTAGCTGACCGCGACGGTGGCATTTCCGCCGAGACCGTCCGTAAAAGCCTTCACCGTCTCTCCGAGGCCTAAGCCGCCGGTCAGCCCGCCGGCAAGCGCGCCGATCATTAAAGCTATAATAATATTGACACGCAGCAGGCTTAAGACGAGCATAAGCAATACTGCGACAACAACAGCATTCATTGATGAGTCCCTCCAAAAATCCTTTAGTTTGCTAATGTAGTAGATAATTAAAGTTAACATACATTCTGCGCTTTAGTCAACTAAAGATTTTGGAAATCAAAAAACCCGCTGCATCAAGGCAGCGGGATGCTGTTATCTTTCGGGCGTAAACCGCTCAGTCAAAACAGCCAACGTCCTTGCCATGACGCCTGTTGCGCCGGCAGGGCCGAAGCATGTCGCTTTATTCGCCGTCGCGGTTCCCGCAATATCGAGATGAACCCACGGCGTGTTTTCCGCGAATTCACCAAGGAATGCCCCCGCCATAATCGCGTGGCCTTCTCTTCCCGGAGAATTGTTCAAATCAGCCATCTGACTGTTTCTCACCCGTTTTTTATCCTTTTCTGTAATCGGAAGCTGCCAGATCGGCTCGCCGGATTCTTTCGCCGATTCCGCCACTTGTTCATAAAACGCGGCGTGATTGGTCATGGCGCCCGTCATTTCGTTCCCTAAGGCGACAATGACACCGCCCGTTAACGTTGCGACGTCTACAAGGACAGAGGCTCCGTGCTGCTTGGCGTATGTGATGCCGTCAGCAAGCACGAGACGCCCTTCCGCATCGGTGTTCAGGATCTCAATGGTTTTTCCGCTGAGCGAGACGATGACGTCATCAGGCTTCATAGCATCGGACGAAATCATGTTGTCCGTAGACGGTATGACGGCGAGCACGTTTTGTTCAGGCCGGAGTTCGCCGATAATTTCCATTGCGCCCAATACCGAGGCGGCCCCTCCCATATCGCTTTTCATGCCGACGATGCCGGTTTTCGGCTTTATTGAATATCCGCCCGTATCAAAGGTAATTCCTTTACCGACCAGGCCGATGACGTCTTCCCACTGATCTTTGCCCTGATACTTCAGAACGATCATTTTCGGCGGTTCGGATGAGCCTTTGTTAACGGCAAGCAGCCCGCCCATGCCGAGCTCTTCCATTTCATCTTTTTCTAAAATTTCACACTCGAAATCGTATTTTGCCGCAAGCTCAGCGGCATATGACGCCAAATCAGTGGCCGTCAGCATATTACCCGGCATATTCACAAGCGTGCGGGCTGAATTCGTCCCTTGGCCGTATGCCGCGCCGACGTTCAGGCCGGCCTGCACTTCCCTCAGGTCTTCTTCGGTCACGGCGCAGACTGATTTCAGTTCCTGATCCGGCTCATTCGATTTATGTTTATAATCCTGCACTTCGTAAACCGCAAGCAGACAGCTTTCTGAAAGCGCATGAGCGGCATCGGCGGCAGGCACTTCCCCGGAGACGAATGTATCGAGCAACACGGATACTTCCTGTTTTTTATCTTGATGAATCTGCTGAAATACTCGTGCAAAGCATTCTTTCGTATCTTCAAACGAATAATCCGCTTCTCTTCCCAGGCCGATAAAATAAATACGTTTCATACCGGTCGCAGCCGGAGGGTATACTTTTGATACACGATTGCGTTTGGCGGACACATCACCATCCTTTAACAGCTGGGTCAGATGACCGTCCAATTTATCATCCAATTCCTTCGTAAATCCGTTCAGCGTGCTTTTTTGAAAAAGACCGATGACCAGTGTTTCGGGATGCCGCAGTTGATCAGATGCATAAAACATGAGTAAACACTCCTTATGTGGGTATTTGTTATGTAAAGTGGTATAATGAAAAAACATTTTTCATTGATTTTATTTTACCAAACTAAGGGCGTTTTCTGCAGTTTTTCGATACGATCGGAATCAGCAGATACAGAAAGGATGTCGCATATGGATGTACTTATGAATTTTCCTTTACTGGCGAGTTTTGCCGCCATTATTTTTGCCCAAGTTGTAAAAGTGCCTATTCAATTTATCGTATCCAAAAAACTTGACTGGTCTCTTGTGACGAGCACCGGCGGCATGCCGAGCTCCCATTCCGCCGCCGTCACCGCGCTGTCAACCGGAATCGCTTTGGAACAGGGACTGGACTCGCCCCTGTTTGCAGTCGCCGCGATTTTCGCCGTCATTACGATGTTCGACGCTACAGGTGTCAGGCGGCATGCGGGTGAACAGGCGACGGTCATTAATAAACTGGTCATCGACTTTAATCGGTTTGTCAGCGAAGCGAAGGACTTTCAGAAAGCGGAAGAGAAGGAAAAACTGAAGAAACTGAAAGAACTGCTCGGCCATCAGCCGATTGAAGTATTCTTCGGCGGCGTCACCGGTATTGTGCTGACATTGATTTTAGATTATTTCTTTATGTAAAAAACGCTTCAGCGGACGCTGAAGCGTTTTTATTCTTTTACCGTTTTGTATTGATTTCTGAACACTTGCAGCGACTTGGTTTCGTTCAGCTTTACAAGTTCGTCCTCGGTCACTGTGCCGTTCCCTTTTTTAATCATGTAGACCTCAAGTGTTTTTTTGCCCCAATTGTTATAGACGTCCTTGACGGTGTCAAAGTAGAGGTCAAGGCGGCTGCCTTTAATTTTTGAGCCGGTATCGGCGACAACCCCGTAACCGTAATTCGGTATAAACAGAATCGTCCCGATCGGGAAAACAGACGGATCGGCCGCAACAGTTGAATATAAATCTCGTTTGACCTTCACGCCTGAATATGTAATTCCGTACTGCGGATGCCCGGGAGATTTTCCGGTAGATTCCGCTCCGGCGGTATAACCGGTGGCCGTCACCTTTTGTGACGGATAGCGTTCCCAGTCAAAAGCTTCTTCCAGCGGCTTTACCCTGCCTGATGCCTTCTTTTCCGGCTGATTCTGTAAGGATTGAAACGGAGTGCCGATGTTTTTCAAAACGGCGCCGCGATGTTCCGTCATCCAATTTGTCAGATCCTTTGCTTCAACACCGGTTATGGAAAAGTATGTCGCATGGCATGCGCCCAAAAAGAGCACGATCATGAATACACGTCTGATTATCGTCAATCTGAAATCACTCTCCTCCGAGTCATTGTTCCCAACTCGGTGAGGTGCTATACAAAAAGCGCCGCGACACAAAAAAAGCTTTCTTGAATAAGAAAGCGGCTTAAAACATTTGATATCCTCTTTTTCTGAGCGCCTTTATGGAAATGCCTGACATGATGGCTCCCGCCAGTCCGCCCGCCAAAATCACGACATCCGCAACCGCTAATGACATGATGCGCTGAAACAGGCTTTGAAAGGATTCCCCCGGCGCCTGCACGTAACTGATCATCTTTTTATTGCTGATAATGAAAAGGCATACAATCGGATAGACAACAGCCATAATCCACGACATTCTAAGCAGCATGTTCAACAGAAAGCCTATGCCGAAAAACAGTACAAAAAATAGTACGATTGAGATCAGGACAACCGGCAAACTAATCACAAACATCCACCCCCTACAGCACTTTCAGTGTACCTCGGGGGCGGTAAAAAAGTCAACGTCTGGAAAAATCAGCGTCTCTCTTTGCCGCTTCCCTGGCAGGAGGGACATGTTTCGGAGCCGCCAAGAAGCAATTGAAAATACCCTTTACCTGAGCAGAACGGACACGCCGCCGTGCTTTTTGCTGTCGTTTTCATGCGGACCACCCTTTTTCTTAATTTTCTGATAATATATCATATTTACTTGTCAAGCAACAAGTCAGAATATGTAACATAACAACTCATGTAAGCGGAAACATTCTTTTTTTTCTTTTACATGCTTTTTATAGCGCTCTTTTTTAAAAGAAGAGAAAACCCGCGGCTGCGGGTTTTCAGAAGAATTTAAACTTCCCTTTTTTCAGCGTCAGGCCCAGCCCGCCGATCATAAAGAGCGAGCGGTTATCAATGACCTTTTTCATAAAGGACGCCGGCGTGCCTTTAAGCTTCCTGCCGTATACGACTCCGACAGCGTTATGCTCACCGAGGGAGGCGACCGTTCCTTTAATGTCAGGCTTGAACTCTTCAAGCTGGCCTCCTTTTATCAAACCGCCCAGATTTTTGGCGACCGTTTCTCCTTGCTGCATCGCGATCTGAGCAGTCGGCGGGTACGGCCGTTCCGTCTCTTCATTGATAAAGAGCGAGCTGTCGCCGAGAATAAAAACGTCATCATGTCCCGGCGCCCGAAGATCAGGGTTGACCTTGACACGGCCGCGCATATTTTCAAAACCCGCTTCCTCCACGATCGGATGTCCGCGCACACCCGCGGCCCAGACAACGGTCTGCGATTTGATTTCTTCCGGCTCTTCATCTTTCTTGCCGACTGTGACACCGTCTGCGCGGCATTCTTGAACCGCGGTGCCGATTTTAAATTCAACGCCTTTGCTCTCAAGGTATTGAACGGCGTAATCGACAAGCTCCGGATCAAATCCCGGCAAAACCGTCGGGGCGGCCTCGACACAGACGATCCGGACGAGACTTTCATCTATATCATAATATCTGCATAACTCCGGCTTGCGGTTCGCAAGTTCACCGAGAAATTCAATTCCCGTAAAGCCCGCTCCGCCGACAACGATGGTTAAGCGGTCAGGGCGTTTTTCAGCCTCCGTATTGTATGTCGCAAATTGGAGCTCAATATGGTCTTTCAGCTGGCGCGACGTATTAATATTCGCGATCGGAAAAGCGAATTCTTTTAAGCCTTTAATCCCGAATGTTTCAGGGACGGCGCCAAGCCCGATGACAAGATAATCATAAGGGATGTCCCCTTGTGAAAGCGTCACCTTTTTATTTTGCACATCTATCGCTTTTACGGTATCCTGCACAAATTTGACCCGTGATTCATTGATTACATCTTTTATTTGATATCTGCAGCGGTCATGATGCAGCGTTCCTGCGCTCGCTTCATGCATCCATGTCGTTTCATAATGATAATTGTGTTTATTGACCAAAGTAATGTCAGCGTCATTTGCCCCGATATGCTTCGGAAGCCTTGTTACTGTCATTAATCCACCATAACCTGCACCTAAAACCACGATTTTGGGTTTATTCAATGCCATCACATCCACCTTCTTTTTTTTGCTGTTAGACGCATAATCAAATCAACATTTGTATTAGCTTCAGCTTATTGGCGGGATTTTATGAAATGAAATATAAAATTTTTTAGAAAACCGCACATGTCTGCATATCACCATACTATCCGGAAGAATCAGAAAACATTCAGGAAAAAACAGATTGGAATTTGTCCCCATCTTAGCGGCGGCCGCAATTTTTTTCAAGAATGAAGCGGCCGGGCGGTTTTCGGCACTCGTCATCCTTTTAAATTGTATGTTATAATTAATAACAATTTTCAATTAGGAGGCAATTTGGTATGCAAGAGGATTCAAAGGTTTATGATATTACGGTCATCGGCGGCGGCCCGGTCGGCCTGTTTACCGCTTTTTACGGGGGAATGAGACAGGCGAGCGTCAAAATCATCGAGAGCCTGCCTCAGCTTGGCGGCCAGCTCAGCGCGCTGTACCCTGAAAAATATATTTATGATGTAGCCGGATTCCCGAAAATCCGCGCCCAAGAACTTGTGAACAACTTAAAAGAGCAAATGGCAAAGTTCGATCAGACTATCTGCTTAGAGCAGGCCGTTGAATCTGTTGAAAAACAGGCGGACGGTGTGTTTAAGCTTGTCACGAATTCAGAAACGCATTATTCAAAAACGGTTATTATTACAGCGGGAAACGGCGCATTTAAGCCGAGAAAGCTTGAGCTGGAATCAGCGGAACAATATGAGGGCAAAAACCTGCACTACTTCATTGACGACCTCAATCAATTCGCAGGCAGACGCGTTGCCGTTCTGGGCGGCGGCGATTCCGCGGTGGACTGGGCGCTCATGCTTGAGCCGATCGCGAAAGAAGTCAGCATCATCCACCGCCGTGATAAATTCCGCGCGCATGAGCACAGTGTCGAAAACCTGCATAATTCTAAAGTCAACGTGCTGACACCGTTTGTTCCCGCTGAACTTGTCGGTGAAGACCGGATCGAACAGCTCGTTCTCGAAGAAGTGAAAGGCGACCGTAAAGAAATCATTGAAATTGATGACTTGATCGTAAACTACGGCTTTGTTTCTTCTCTCGGCCCGATTAAAAACTGGGGCCTTGAAATCGAGAAAAATTCCATCGTCGTCAAAAGCACAATGGAAACGAATATCGAAGGCTTCTTTGCCGCCGGAGATATCTGCACATATGAAGGCAAGGTCAAGCTGATCGCCAGCGGTTTCGGCGAAGCTCCGACAGCCGTGAACAACGCGAAGGCTTACATGGACCCGAAAGCGCGCGTCCAGCCTCTGCATTCTACAAGCATGTTTGAAAAATAATAAAAAAGAGTCTGTGTCATACCGGCACAGACTCTTTTTTATTTAAACATCCAAATATAATTCATGACGGTTCCGACAACAAGCGCAATGACAAGCGCCGACACGACCCAAATCGTGCCTAAAATAATCCGGTCCTGAATTTTCTGGGCTTTCGGGCTGTGCCCGGGCTGTTTTTGTTCCACACCGGCCCCTCCCTTCTTCTGCAAATCTATCTATCGTAACAAATGTCTTACAACACCCAATACTACTATGATAACCAAACTGCAAATGGATGACAAGCTGACCGCATATGAGGCGGCATGAAATCATTTGACATTCCTGACAAAACAAAGTACATTATAAAAAGACGAACATTTTAATTTTATTTAATTCTATCATTCGCTTTTAGGGGTGTTATATATGGAAAATGTATTTGATTATGAAGATATTCAGCTGATTCCTGCAAAATGCATTGTTGAAAGCCGATCTGAATGTGATACATCAGTTACGTTGGGCGGACACACGTTTAAACTTCCGGTCGTACCGGCCAACATGCAGACGATTATAGATGAAAACATCGCGGCCTGGCTCGCGGAAAACGGGTATTTTTATATCATGCACCGCTTCGAGCCGGAAAAACGCCTGGCTTTTGTCCGGGATATGAAAGCGCGCGGACTGATTTCTTCCATCAGTGTCGGCGTGAAGGAAAATGATTATGAATTCATCCGGGAGCTGAAAGCACAGGAGCTGGTGCCGGATTATATTACCATTGATATCGCGCACGGCCATTCCAATGCCGTGATCAGCATGATTCAATTTATTAAAGAACATGTCCCGGAAAGCTTTGTCATCGCAGGGAATGTCGGGACGCCTGAAGCTGTAAGGGAGCTGGAACGCGCGGGCGCTGACGCGACAAAAGTGGGAATCGGCCCCGGGAAAGTCTGCATCACCAAAATTAAAACCGGCTTCGGAACCGGCGGGTGGCAATTAGCCGCGCTTCGCTGGTGCGCAAAAGCGGCGAGCAAACCGATCATTGCTGACGGCGGCATCCGCACGCACGGCGATATCGCGAAATCCATCCGATTCGGCGCATCCATGGTCATGATCGGATCATTATTCGCCGGCCACGAAGAATCACCGGGACAAACGATCGAAATCGATGGAAAGCTGTACAAAGAATATTTCGGCTCCGCTTCCGAATTTCAAAAAGGCGAAAAGAAAAACGTCGAAGGCAAAAAAATGCATGTCGAACATAAAGGGTCTTTACAGGACACGCTGATTGAAATGGAGCAGGATCTGCAATCTTCCATCTCTTACGCCGGCGGCAATACACTCGAAGCCATCCGCAATGTCGACTACGTGATCGTAAAAAACTCTATTTTCAACGGCGACAGATTTTAACACGCAGCAGAGCCGCTCGAAGATAAAAAAAAATGACATTCAATATGAATGTCATTTTTTTATTAAATACCGAAATAAAGAGCCGCACTGGCTAATAGATTAATCACAAAAATAAACAAAAAGATGTAACGAATGAATTTATTTTGCACCGGAGCAAATATAAAGAGATATAGTCCTGCCACCCCAAAAGTAAGAACAGGAAACAGCCACTCAAAGGATAAAGAAATGATATAACCGATAATCATAACAATCGGCACACCGATTAATGATAATTTACTTCTCATATGATTTCTGCCCCTTTTACTTAAAAATTGGTGTGATGTAAGCTTCAATAATGGCAGCGGCGATCAGCAGACAAATAATAAGCAGCACCAATATTCCAATATGCCTGAACATTGAAGCGATTATCTTTTTTTCCTTAGAAAAACTCAGCCTGATGACCAATTCAACGCCCTTAAAACCAATGGCGCCACTTAATAATAACGCAGGAACTTCAAATATACCATGAGGAATTAGCAGTAAAAAAATCTGATAAAAAGGAACCCCGCTATGTAGATTTTCTATAATAGAGCCGCTTAAAATAAACCCGTTGGTGAATAAATAAAAGATTGAGGTCAACCCAAAGGTAAAAAAACCCGCGGCTAAAAACAGACAAGCTATTGCATTATTTTTCAGCAGTTCAACCGCGCCTGACGAGCCGTTGTAAGACGCTGATGAAACAAAGTGATCGGAAAAAAACGCAGCGATCACACCCCCTGAAAAAAACAGCAATGACGCGGTTAACGGAATGGCGGACGTCCTGATTGCCGGCAACAGGCGGTTCATCATGTATAGATACTCTCAGCCAATTCTTCAATCTCTTCTAATGAATGCTCGGATGACTGATACTCCGCCGCAAAAACGCCTTCATGTATAATACCGATCGTATCGCACAGCGAATGCGCCAGCTCCAGCAGGTGAGTCGATAACAGGACCGTATTTCCCTGCTTGACGTACTCCTTTAATAACGTCCGTATCGTTTTACCGCTGATTAAATCAATGCCCGTCAGCGGCTCGTCAAGAATTAATATCTTTGGCTGATGAATGAGCGCGGCCGCAATTGATAATTTTTGTTTCATTCCGTGTGAATATGTTTTAATCAGCTGATTTCCGTCTTGAGCAAGCTTCAGCGTCTCTAACATATTCTTTATATAATCATTTGTCCGCTGAGACGGCACTTGAAACATCTCCGCTGTAAAACGCAAGTATTCGACTCCCGTTAAATAATCATATAAAAAAGCATGGTCGGGCACAAAACCGATATCAGCCGATAGTTGCCCCCCCTCTTCTGAATCCAGTTCCTTGCCGTCAATCATGACGCGGCCTGAAGTCGGTTTAAGCAGGCCCGAAATGATTTTCAAAGTCGTTGTTTTCCCGACTCCATTAGTCCCCAGCAAAGCATAGATTGAGCCTTTTTTCACCTCAAACGAAATATCTTTCAACACCTGTTTTTCACTATAGTTTTTTTGTATATTCACTAATTTAATCATTGTTCGCAAACCTTTCCGCCATATTGATTCTGCGAAGAAACAGAAACATGACTCCATAGTTTAATAGTGTGAACAGGACAAAAATACCTGATGCAGAATGAATAAGCATCGTTTCAAGTTCCGGCTTTTTATAGATAAAATACGATGTGATCGCAGCGATTTGAAGCGACACAATGAAAATGAAAGAACTGTATAAGTTGTTATACGTCTTTGCTTTCCCCGCTTCTCCAATTTCGTACAGATGCTCCCAGTTTTTCTTAGGATACAGGGCGGTGCTTGAAATCTGGACAAGACTGTATAAAAAACCCGAACATAAAAACACAATAAACAAGTAAATCGTCAGCGCCGCGGAAGACGGAAAAAACACCGTAATCAAAATGGTGATGATGAACGAATAGATAAGAGCGGCGAGATTATAAATACATACTTTCGGAAACACCAGCTGCCACGCATGTTTGATATTCCGGTGAAACAAATGCTGATTTTTTATTTCCCCGTCTACTGATAATACTGTTTTGAGCGCATCTCCGACGAGCTGATACGAAAAGTTCGCAATGATAACCGCCGCAGACACGATGGCGGCTGCCGAATACCCGATAAAGTGATGCGATAAAAGCGGAATACAAAAACCTAAAAACAGCATGAACAAATACAGCATACTGCCGAAATTCCTGATAAAAAACCCGTCAATTCTCGATAAGAACAGGAGGTCCTTTTGAAAAACGGCATGAAATATTTTGTTATTTCTATATAATTTCAGCTTTGGCGCAAAATCTGCGTTTGTCAAAAACATATAAGGAATAAGGTCCATTTTCTTCAGGGTGGCCGACCACAGTTTAAACATTCCCGCCGTTAAAAGGACGCCGGCCGCAAACACCGCAGCGAAAACGAGCACGGAATGTGAGCGGAATGCTAACCATACATACGGCGTATTCATGAGGATGTTCCGGAAAGCCGGTGACTCCGTAAAGCTTGAAATATCCTTTGCGGTATACTCCCCAAACACGAGAAGATAAACGGCATACCCGACTGCAAGCGGAACCAGCAGGCTGACGCTGAATAAAATGCCTTTCATGATTTTCAAGTAAAACAATTTGCTCCATATATTTGTAAGAAGATAAACAACATAAGAAAACAGCATAGATAAAAATAAATTGAGAAGAAAATAAACGAAGCCCAAGAAAAATACGATGATCGCCGCAGACCCGGTCATGCCTGCGCTCGATAAAAACAAAAAGACCGGAAAAACAAAAAGATACCATACGAAAATGGTTTTTTTGATCGCCTGGCCGGCAAAAACAGAAAACAGCTGTAAAAAACGAACCTTTTTTAATTGATGAATAACCTTGCGCGTATCCAGCAGAAAGGCATTGTGATGTTCTTTAAAGAAGCCGGCAGCCCAAAAAAGCTGCTCAAGTGAAACGGCGATTAAAACAAATTGCCCCCATGCGCTGAGGGGCAGCTGAATCAGTTTTGTCCCGAATACAACACCGCATCCCAGGAAAACGAGATATAAACATAACAGAGAAATAATAATGGCAGACAGCAGTTTGCTGTTGAGTTGAGGAATGCCCCAATCTTCCTTTCTTTTTCGAAACGATGACAGGGTATTATATTTGATAAGAGCCGCAATTTGTTTGACTATCATACTTTCAATCCTTACATATGTATTTGGGAGAGAGGCTCTTTTTGCAGCTTGTACAAAAAGAGCAATTATTTATTGATCGATTTTACCAAGCAGCTGCGTATTTTTTGCCGTATTTCTTAATCATTGTTTTTGCTGTTGCAACGATTGCATAAGAAATCGCGCCTGCGCCTGTAACGATACCGATAAGAGAAATGATAGAAGCAATTGTTGATGCCGCATCAATAATATCAATTGCTTTTTTAGCTGCTGCTGTAGAGATGCCGAGAGTAGAAGCTAATTCAGCATTGGCTGAGAATGCATGAGCCGCCGCCACGTTTAATTCAGTTCCCGTTAATAATAGTGCATAAACCAATGTTGCTGCAGCAAGAGCCGCGCCAAACAAAATGAAAGACTTTTTATTAGATTTTACTAAGTTCATCATAACATCTCCCTACTCTGTTTTTTTAATTTATAATAAAATTCAGCTTAATTGACTCTCTCCCGAGCTAAATTTTATCCGCCATAAAATAGTTTAAGAAAATAGTAAAGAGTTTTAGTAAAACAAAACATCCAGTCAAAATGATTCTCTTGCCTTTACTGAGATCGGTCAGTTTTCCTGCGGCAGCATAAAGAGCCGCGATTGATATGAGCAGAAATGGGTCCAGCAGCTGCAGACTCAAGCTGGTGCCGCCGGCAGAATATATAAGCGAGGAATCAGCCGTTAAGTAGTTAACAACTGAAAGAATCAACATTTTAAATGCCGAGATTAAAGAAGTCAGTGTATATAGAAGCAAATATATTTTTTTCGGTTTTTTTGTACCGAGAATAAAAGCGGCAACGAATAACAGAAATCCGCCTATCAGAATTTCCACAAAAGTTGTGAAGATCATAAACCCTTGCAGAAACATGACAATCGTACGAACACTTTTCTCCCCGATATCGTAGGTACTTTCTCCGACGGAAGAATAATACGACTGCAGAACTTTATCTGAAATACTGAATTGGAAGAGTAATGAACAGATCAAAATGATGAAAAAAGAACTTAAAAATATTTTTTTATTACTCAATTGACCTATCATATTATCATCCTTTTCTTACAAAATAAATTAACTATTCTATACTTTTACAATTTAGTTTAATCCTATCAAAAAATCAATATCCTTTCGAAAAATATGACTTTAGGACGTGTTGACAATGAGCACATCTTTCAGAGTTTTCAGTTCTATATACCCTTTATTTTTTTTTTTTGAATTTGCAAATAGTATGATTTAGACAATTGATTTGAAGTTTTAGAAAGAACCTGTCGAAAGAGACGAAGGATATAAAAAAGGAGGATATCGTCATGTATCCTCCGGATGTATGATCGCCAGCACCTGATGATCTTCCCATTTTCCATTTATTTTTACATTTTTTCTCGCAATGCCTTCTTTATGAAAGCCAGCTTTTTCGAGCACCCGGATTGACGCCTTATTGTGCGGCATGACTCCGGCTTCTATCCGATGCAGTTTCAGCTCATTGAATGCATAATCGACTGCCAGCTTAACAGCCTTCGTCGCATAGCCTTTCCCGTTATGTTTGCCATCTAAAAAATAACCGATAAAAGCGCTTTGGAGGGAACCCCGAACCACCTGAAAAAGGCTGATCGTGCCAATCAGGGTCTGATCTTGAAGAAAAATGCCGAAGCTGTATTCTGTGTCATTTTCCCCATTCTTCAGTGATTGTTCAATTCGTTTTTTCCGGCCTTCCAGCGTATAAAAATCCTCTTGTCTCGACATGGCAAACCGTTCAAAGAACATGCGGTTTTCCGTCTGCAAAACCAGTTCCTGCTCTGCATCATTCAGGCTGAGCGGCCTGATATCAACGCTGTTTCCTTCCTGCATATGCATCGCCGTCCTTTTGTTTTGATCAGAAACGTTTTTTAATTGCCTCTCACCCATGTGATACGGTACGCTTTATCGCATCAAGAAAATTCCAAGACTTTACAGGTCACCTTTCCTTTCGTGACCTATGTCTGATGTGAGTAACCGAAACGGAATCACAAGATTCTTTTGTTGACTTAAACCGTGCTTTAAGCCGTATCATCATATTGTGACGAGGAAAGAATAGTTTTGGCGGGTTTCCCGATGATCTAAAAATCAATTTTACAGAATCACTGCTGTCTTATTTCATGCCTATTGCGGGATGAATATATTGATTGGATCAAAGCTGAAATGTTGACAAAGAAATGTAAAAACAATCGGAAAAGAGGAGTTAATATGAAACTGACGGGAAATACAATACTGATTACAGGCGGAAATGCCGGAATAGGATTGGCTTTCGCAGAACGGTTTTTAAAAGCGGGAAATAAAGTCATTGTGACCGGACGGCGTGAGCACGCTCTTCAAAAAGCAAAGGAAACATTCCCGGATCTTATTACATATGTCAGTGATTTGAGCATTCCATCTGAACGTATATCACTGTTTGATTGGGTGAAAGAAAATTATCCGGAAGTGAATGTGTTAGTAAACAACGCGGGGATTCAACAACGTTTTCATGTGCTGAAAGCGGATGCGAAGGACAATTGGGACTATTTCAATAAAGAAATCACTACGAACATTGAAGCTCCCTTCCACCTGTCTATGCTGTTCGCTCCGTTTTTTGCCGAAAAAAAAGATGCGGCTGTCATTAACGTCTCTTCGGGATTGGCTTTTACACCGCTTGCTATTGCACCGATCTATTCAGCAACGAAAGCAGCGCTTCATTCATTTACAATGAGTCTGAGACATCAGCTTTCTGATTCATCTGTAGAAGTGATTGAAGTTGCGCCTCCGGCGGTGAATACAGATTTAGGCGGAGCAGGGCTGCATACTCAAGGAGAACCGCTGGATGAATTCGCTGATGGGATTTTTAAAGGACTGAAAGAGGGCAAACTAGAAATCGGATATGGTTCTTCAGCGGAACGGCTGCGCATGTCACGGGATAAAGCCGATGAACATACGGCAAATATGTACAATGCAATGAAACATACAATTGAATAACATCTTTAAAAAAGCAAAACCCGCTTCTGTTGAGCGGGTTTTATTTTTATTAAACAGATAAACGCCTTTCTTAACAATGGTGCAAGCGCCATCGAAAAGAAAGACGTCATATTTTTTCATCCTAAGAATGGCGGGTTGACCCTTAGCACTCTTCCGGCGTACCGGCGTTTTTGGCCGTGCGGAAAGAAGATCCGCAGCCGCAGGAAGCGATGGCATTCGGATTGTCAATGGTGAAACCGCCGCCCATCATGGACTGTTTGAAGTCAATGATCGTGCCGGTCATGATATCGAGGCTTTCGCTGTCGACCAAGACGGTGATTCCGTGCTGTTCAAACATGCTGTCTTTTTCGCCTTTTTCATGCTCAAATCCCATCCCGTAAGACAGGCCGCTGCAGCCGCCGCCTTTTACGCCCACACGAAGGAACGCGTTTTCTTCTTCATGCTCTTTCATCATATCTTTTATATGCAAAGCCGCTGCTTCAGTGATGGTTACTGGAACACTCATAGGTAGACCTCCTTTTTTAAAAACAATGCTGATATCTATTATAAACCTTGAGGAGAGTATTTCTCAAACGAGCTGTTTACAAATAAAAGACGCCGCTGCATACGGTTTCGGCGGGTCCCGTCATCAGCACGTGCCCGTTGTCCTGCCAATTAATCACAAGGTCGCCTCCCGCTAAATGAACGGTGATATCCCGGTTTCGTTCGGAAACACCGTTCAATACGGATGCGACAGCCGCCGCACAGGCGCCTGTTCCGCAAGCCTGCGTAATTCCGGAGCCGCGTTCCCATACGCGGAAATGAAGTTCATCGGCGCTGACGGTTTCCACAAATTCGACATTGACGCCTTCCGGAAATCTCGGGTCTTTTTCAATGACGGGGCCGAGCGTTGTAAGAGGCGCTTGATTGATATCCGCAACCGGAAAAACAATATGGGGGTTTCCCATTGATACGGCTGTTCCGGAAAGCTCCGTTTCTCCAAAAACAAAGGTTTCATCGATCGTCCGCTCATCTTCATTGCCGAGCATCGGCAGCTCTTTTTTGGCGAGGCGCGGTTCGCCCATATCGACGGCGACTTCACGCACAATCCCGTTGTCTTCCGTAATGTCTGCTTTCACAAGGCCTGAAAGCGTCTCAATGAAAAAGGACGTTTCTTCTGTCAGCTTATGTTCGTATGCGTACTTTGCCACACAGCGAAGGCCGTTGCCGCAATTTTTCCCTTCTGAGCCGTCATTATTAAAAATCCGCATTTTGACGGGCGCTTTTTTTGACGGACAGATGAGGATCATTCCGTCAGAGCCGATGCCCGTGTGAATGCTGGACACTTTAACGGCAATCTCAGCCAGCCGTTCTTCCGGCAGCTGTTCTTCAAATTGATTTACATATATATAACTGTTTCCAAGACCGTGCATCTTGGTAAAACGGAATGAATTCATATCGGCCTCCAACTTTTTTTCTTTTACTTAGTATAAAAGCTCTTCTGCTCGGACACAATACAAATATCCCCCGTTTTTCATACATAAAAGCTCCCTGCATATGCAGGGAGCTTTTATCGTTTACTAAATAAACATGCCGGCAATCGCCGCGCTGAGAAGGTTTGCGAGTGTTCCCGCAATAACCGCTCTTAATCCGAGGCGCGCAATGTCCGAACGGCGGCTTGGGGCCAATCCGCCCAGTGTGCCGAGCATAATCGCAATCGAAGAGAAATTGGCAAATCCGCACAGCGCAAAGCTGATAATCGTAGACGTTTTTTTAGAAAAGTCCGCAATATGCGGACCGAAGTTTGAATAAGCGACAAACTCATTCAGCACAAGTTTCTGTCCGATATAGCTTCCCGCTCCGAGCGCTTCATGCCAAGGAACGCCGATTACAAATGCGATCGGTGAAAACACGTAACCGAGAATGGATTCCAATGTAATATGTTTGAAACCGAACCAGCCGCCGATTCCGCCGAGAATTCCGTTCACTACGGCGATGAGCGCGACAAACGCAAGCAGCATGGCGCCGACATTTAGAGCAATCTGAAGGCCCGTGGACGCGCCTTTTGCCGCTGCATCAATCACATTAGCGGCGCCTTCGCCTTCTTCGTCCATATTAAAATCGCCTTTTATCGTCTGCGTTTTTTCCGTTTCAGGTATTAAAATTTTTCCGAACACGAGACCGGCGGGAGCCGCCATAAAGCTGGCCGCCAGCAAGTATTCAATCGGAATGCCTAACAGGGCGTAACCGAAAAGCGTCGAACCCGCTACAGCCGAAAGGCCGCTCGTCATAATCGTAAACAGCTCGGAACGGGTCAATCCCGCAATCAGCGGTTTAATGGCAAGCGGTGATTCAGACTGTCCGACAAAAATATTCGCAGCCGCCGCAAGCGATTCCGTTCTGCTTGTCCCAAGAAGTTTTGACAGTCCGCCTCCGATGACGCGAAAGATGAGCTGCATGATTTTCAAGTGATACAAAACGGCAATCAGCGCTGAGAAAAAGATAATGACCGGCAGAACGCTCAGCGCGAAAGCCGGGCTGCTGCCCACTTTTAACAGCGGGCCAAAAATAAAGCTGATGCCTTCGTTCGCATAATCAATGAGAAGCTGCACACGGCTTGAGAACCATAAAAATACGGCCCGGCCGGCGTCCCACTTTAATACGATGAATCCGAAGGCCATTTGTAAACATAAACCGACAATGACGGTTCGCAGGTTAATTTTGCTTTTCTTCTCTGATAACAAAAAAGCAATGGCTAATATAGCAACTGCCCCGAGCAGCCCCCAAACGATATTCAATGAATCCACCTCTAAAATTTTATTTAAAAAAAGTCTTTATTAAGATAACAATATTTATTTTTGCTGTCTACAAATTTTTTATTTTGCCAAAACCCGGGACGCAATAAAAAAGAGACCCCGTTCGGAGCCTCTGATTAAAACATCGGATTTTCTTCTATGAATGTATATATGTTGTCAACCAATTCAGCAGGCGTGCCCCCCGTGACCACTTCGCCGTTAACCAGGGCGAACAGGGACTCCATGCATTTTCCGCAGTAGCTTAAACAGCCGTACTCAAGCACGTCCAAGTTCGGATCCTTCTCTAAGATCTCAAGTGCTTCCTGGGAACCGCGCGCTAAATTGCTGACACAGAATTCAATCATCGGATTCATGCGGTTTCACCTCACATATGTACCTTATCCTAACGGAATTTCCTCTATTCGTCAAAGATCCAGTTTCACGCTCAATGTTATCGTAACATATTAATTCAGGTTAAAGGTTTTACTATTACGTGTTTTCTGGTCAATTTGTAGGTTATTTTAAAACTATTATTGTGGTTTTAGATCAAATTCGATATAATTCTAGATGTTATTTTACATAGTTCGTTATTTTGTAACAACATTGACTACCATATTTTTCGGGCAAAAGGGGAATCATTATGAAAAAATTGGTCTTGATCGGCGGGGGTTACGGAAACATGAGGGTGCTGCACCGCTTACTGCCGAACCAGCTTCCGTCAGATATATCCATCACGCTGATTGACAGAAACCCGTATCACTGCTTAAAAACAGAATATTATGCGCTCGCCGCCGGCACGATTTCTGATCATCATATCAGGGTGTCTTTTCCTGAGCATCCGAATCTGGATGTTCAATACGGTGAGGTGGCTTCCGTCGACACGAAAAACAAACAGGTTCTGTTTCATGACCGCGAACCGATTTCTTACGATGACGCGGTGATCGGACTGGGCTGCGAGGATAAGTATCATAACGTGCCCGGCGCGCCGGAACATACTTACAGCATTCAGACCATTGATCAGTCACGCGAAGCCTATCAAAAGCTGAACAACCTCGGCGCCAATGCATCTGTCGCTATCGTCGGAGCGGGATTAAGCGGCGTGGAGCTTGCCAGTGAATTAAGAGAGAGCCGTGACGATCTGAAGATTATGTTATTTGACCGGGGCGACCTGATTTTATCAAGCTTTCCGAAAAGACTCAGCAAGTACGTTCAGAAATGGTTTGAAGAACACGGCGTCACCATTATCAATAATGCGAATATTACAAAAGTGGAAGACGGCATCGTTTATAATCATGATGAAGGAATACCGGCCGATGCCATCGTGTGGACGGCGGGAATTCAGCCGAATAAAGCCGTCAGAGAACTGGACGCTGAAAAAGACCCGCAAGGCCGCATCGTTTTAACACCGCATCACAACCTTCCGGGCGATGAGCATGTTTACGTCGTCGGTGATTGCGCGAGCCTGCCGCATGCGCCGAGCGCCCAGCTGGCTGAAGCACAAGCGGAACAAATTGTGCAGATCCTCCTGAAACGCTGGAACAATGAAGAGCTGCCGGAAACAATGCCGCAATTTAAGCTGAAAGGCGTTCTCGGTTCACTCGGAAAAAAAGCGGGCTTCGGTCTTGTCAACGACCGTCCGCTCATTGGGCGTGTGCCCCGTTTATTAAAATCAGGCCTTTTATGGATGTACAAGCATCATAACGGCTGATAAGAAAAAAGCCGCTGATTGCGATCAGCGGCCATTTTTAAGAGCCCGCCACATAGCCGCGCTTTTCCATTTCTTCATATATATCTTTTAAATGCGGATTCCCTTCCCCCACAATGACATCCTCCACCAGCACGAGCGGATAGAAAAATTCATCGTTTCTGATGCGCTCCGCAAGCTCTTCTGTCTCCTTTTGCTGAGGCGGTGCGTCAATATCAATATACCGCATGTTAAAAGGCTGCTCCGGGTATTTCCGTTTCAGCGCCGCCTCCAGCCACTCAAACGTATCTTTGGCGCTCGGCATATTCACGCAGCTTGCGCAAAGCGTTTCAGCGCCGTAAACACTGAGCGTAACCGGCTTTGTCATGTATATCATCCCCTTTACACCAGTATACAAAGGACGGGACAGCTTTTGTATAAAAAACGGTTTTTATGTTCAAGTTTAAATATGCTATAATGGGGAAAGCAGCTTTGCAAACCAAACATTAGATTTTTACCGTTACTGTGAATATAATGGTTTTATGTATATGAAAGGAGCGAATCTCATGACTGAGGTTGAAATGAAAGAGCAAGTACAGGAAGTATTGGATAAATTACGTCCGTTTCTGCTTCGTGACGGCGGTGACTGTGAGCTTGTTGATGTAGACGAAGGCATTGTAAAGCTTCGCCTCCTTGGCGCATGCGGCAGCTGCCCAAGTTCAACGATTACGCTGAAAGCCGGAATCGAACGCGCCCTTCTTGAAGAAGTACCGGGTGTCGTTGAAGTAGAACAAGTATTTTAATCATAAAACCAGGCTGCATGACAGCCTGGTTTTTTATTTTTTACAAATAGTCATCAAACCATGAACAAATATAACGGATGCGTTTCATCCGCTGTTCCGGATGGCCGCTTCTCGACAGCTCATGCGTGGCTTTCGGAAATCGGATGAACGACGTCGTTTTGTTCAGTTTCTTCAACGCGGTAAAGAGCTGCTCGGCCTGCTCTATCGGACAGCGGTCATCTCGCTCACCGTGCAGAATCAAAAGCGGCGACGAAACGCGGGACGCATATTTTACAGGAGAACGATCCCAAAGCTTATCCGCTTCCTCAAACAAATCATGTCCGAGCTGCCAGTCGGTAAAAAAGAAACCGATATCGCTGACACCGTGGAAGCTGAACCAATTTGAAATGGAGCGCTGCGTGACGGCTGCTTTAAAACGGTCTGTCTGCCCGACAATCCAATTCGTCATAAACCCTCCGTAGCTTCCGCCCGTCACACCGAGACGGCCGCTGTCAATAAACGGATACGCCTGAACGGCTTCATCCACCGCCTGCATGACATCACGGTAATCTCCGCCTCCGTAATCACCCCTGACACGATTGACAAAATCCTGCCCGTAGCCGTGGCTTCCTCTCGGGTTGACATACACGACAGCATATCCTTGTGCGGCCAGCACTTGGAATTCGTGAAAATACGTATGGCCGTACATCATGTGAGGCCCGCCGTGTATGTATAGAATGAGCGGATAAGTTTGATCCTCTTCAAAAACGGCGGGCTTTAAAAACCAGCCGTTTACCGTCAGCCCGTCCTTTGTTTCATATTGCAGCTTTTCCGGCACGGATATGATGCGCTCCTCAATAAACCGATCATTGTTGAATGTCAATTGCTTCTCTTCCCCATCTTCGAGCGAAATGCTGTAAAGCTCGGAAGGCTGTGCGGGTTTGGCAATGACAGCGATACAGCTTTTCTGATCAGGATGAAAAGCAAAACCGTTCACATACTCTTCTTCTAATCGGATCGGATATACGAGGCCGTCAATCGAGATATAATAAATACCGGTGCTTCCCTGCTCGCTCCCGAGAACGTAAAATCCCTGCCCGTCGTTTGTCCATACCGGTCGGGGCGTCACTCCTCCTATGATTGAATCCGCAATCAGCGCATCGCTCAAATGAACATCCAGCATGTCGGTCAGGCAGGTGAGCCGCTCAGTTTTCACGTCGTACAGCCACGCTTTTTCTAAAGTCGCATTGCGAAATTCATTTTCATGGCCCAGCATCGCGATATAAGAACCGTCCGGTGAAAACACGCAGGAACCGAAAGAACCGCGGTGCGGCGTAATCTGCTTCAGGCTTCCATCCGCCAGATTCATCAGATAGACATCGCTCGGCTTTCCGGCGTCACCCGGCTCGCATAAATTGGCGGTAAACGCAAGCTGCCTGCCATCCGGTGAAAAGGCCGCGTCATAATGATCCGCTTCATGATCCGTCAGCTGCTGAATCTCCCCCGTTTCAAGATGAATCAGCACAAGCTGGGCCCAGCTTCCGTTCAGCAGGCCTTTCCCGTCACGTTTATATGTTAATGACTGAATGTCAACCGGCTCATACTCGTCATGCTTCTTTTTTTCTTTCTCATCGGCGCGCTCCGCTGATGTCAGACTGACGGACACAAGCACGGATCTGCCGTCGGGCGCCCATATCGGATCTGATACGCCCCAAGGAATATCGGCCGCCTGTTCCGCCTCTCCGCCGGCAGCGTCGATGATGTACAGCTGAGGGACGCCGTTCTCCCTGTCAGAAACAAAGGCGAGGCGCCGTCCGTCAGGCGACCACCGCGGACTTGTATTTCTATTGTCCCCGAAAGTCCACGGGTTTGAGATGCCTGATTCTGTGTCATATACCATAATGGCTGAGGAATAGGAATCACGCTTATGATTGACTGTTGTCCGGACGTAAGCGGCTCTTCTGCCGTCAGGGGCATATTGCGGGTCTGTCACGGATACGAGAGTCGCAATGTCCTCCTCGGTTATGAGTTTTTTCAAATCGTTTCTCCTCCTTTTCTTTTTTATTTCGCTTCCCTAAATAAAAATCCTTCTCCAGAAAAAGAAAGCGTCCTTCTCTGATGGGAAGAACGCTTTTTTATCATTATACACTTTTCACCTGCTCTAAAGGATTCCGTTCAATTACGCTTCCTTCTGACGGGACGGTAAGCGCCGCAATCTCACAGTGCGGGAAATGCTCAGAAAGCTGTTTTCTCAGCTCTTCTCCCTTTCCTTTTTCAATCAGAACAAGAATCGTCGGTCCCGCTCCGCTCAGCGCCGTTCCGTAAGCGCCTTTCATTTCGGCCGCATGTTCCACCTTTGAAAGCTCAGGAACAAGCATGGCGCGGTACGGCTGATGGAGCATGTCTTTTCTCATCATTTTCCCGGCGAGCGCCCAGTCATTTGACATGATCGCAGCAACGAGAAGGTTGCTGACGGCGCTTGCTTTAACGGCGTGCCGGTACGGCAGCTCTTTCGGGAGCACGTCTCTTGCGTCCCTGGTCAGAACTTCGTAAAACGGAATCACTGCCACAACGTCGATATCCGCTTCGGCAACACGCACGATATGTGTTTCATCTTCTTCGTGAAGGCCGATCACAAGCCCTCCTGCAAGGGAAGCAGCGGCATTATCAGGGTGTCCCTCTTCAAGACTGGCTAAGTGCAGCTTGTCGCTTTCCGACAGCTGCAGGCCGCATAACTCATCCGCAAGCTCAATGGCGGCGACGATAGCGGCCGCGCTGCTTCCGAGCCCCCGCGCAAGGGGGATGTCACTCCATACTTTGACATGGGCGGGCGGCAGCTCTTTCTGATAGCGGTCAGCCGTCCGTTTGGCGACTTGGTAGATGAGGTTGTCCGTTCCTTGAGGGATGCCCGCGACAGTTTCGGTTTCCGCCGAGAACTGCCATTCATCGTTTCGGAAAACCGAAAGCTTCAAATATCTGCTGAGCGCCATCCCGATGGAATCAAACCCAGGCCCTAAGTTGGCGGTGCTTCCCGGAACCGTAATGGAAAACAGCATCTCCGCCTCATTCATACACGCGCCGCTCCATTTAAGTATTCCAGAATACTGTCCTCATCTGTCGGCAGCGTGATCGGTTTTATGTCAGATACGTCCACAGCCGTGTTCGGATCTTTCAGGCCGTTTCCGGTCAAGACTGCGACAACCTTGCTGCCTTTTGGAATTTCACCGGATTTCACCTGTTTCAAAACGCCGGCGATGGATGCACAGGAGCCCGGTTCGGCAAACACGCCTTCTTCACGGGCAATCAGCTGATAAGCGTGAAGAATTTCTTCATCTGTGACTTCATCAATTTTTCCGGCTGATTCTTCCGCAGCGAGCACGGCTTTGTCCCAGCTGGCAGGGTTCCCGATCCGGATTGCCGTCGCAACGGTTTCGGGATTTTTAATGACTTCGCCGCGGACGATAGCCGCAGAACCTTCCGCCTCAAAACCGCGCATCTTCGGAAGTCCGGTGCCGTTTTTCTCATGATATTCTTTGAACCCTTTCCAGTAGGCCGTGATATTCCCGGCGTTTCCTACCGGGATCGCCAGAATGTCCGGCGCTCCGCCGAGCTGTTCACATACTTCAAAGGCCGCTGTTTTTTGCCCTTCAATCCGGTAAGGGTTTACTGAATTCACTAATGCAATCGGTGATTTTTCACAAATCGACCGGACGATGGCCAGCGCGTCGTCAAAGTTTCCGTCAATCGCGATGATTTCCGCACCGTACATGACGGCCTGCGCAAGCTTTCCGAAGGCGATTTTCCCGTCCGGGATGATGACGATGCATTTCATGCCGGCTCTCGCCGCGTATGCCGCAGCCGCCGCGGATGTGTTGCCTGTTGAGGCGCACATGATGGTATCATTGCCTTCTTCTTTCGCTTTGGCGACCGCCATGACCATGCCGCGGTCTTTAAAGGATCCCGTCGGATTAACGCCCTCTGTTTTTACATGCAGTTCAATTCCGAGCTTTTCGGAAAGCTTCGGGAGGTGAATCAGCGGCGTGTTGCCTTCATGCAATGTCAGGGCCGGCGTCCGATCCGTCACCGGCAGAAATTCTTTATATTGATGGATGAGTCCTTTCCACATTAGCTCCAACCGTTCCCTTCTACGCGATATGTGCTTTTTACTTCTTGTACGACTTCGAGGTCATTTAAGTTTTGCAGAATGTCACTGAAATCTTCTTCCGATGTATGATGCGTGACGATCACGATTTCCGCGAGATCGTCATGGCCTTTGATCGGCAGCTGCAGAATTTTTTCAAAGCTGACGCCGCGCTCTGAGAAGGCTGATGTGATTTTTGAAAAAGAGCCGACCTGGTCTTTGACATGAATTCTTAAAAACTGCTGGGCGTAGATATCAGACGGCTGCTTCAGATTTCTTTCAAACTGCGGGGCGACAAAGCTGTTTCCGTTTACGCCGAGACGCATGTTTTTCATGACCGCGACCAGATCGGAAACGACTGATGTCGCAGTCGGCATGCTTCCGGCTCCGGGGCCGTAAAACATCGTTTCGCCTACGGCTTCTCCGTACACGTAAACGGCATTGAACTCGTTATGCACCGCAGAGAGCGGATGATGATCCGGCAGCAGTGTCGGCTGAACGCTGACTTCGATTTTATTGTCATCACGCTGGGCGATGCCGATCAGCTTCATCGTATAGCCGAGCCGTTTGCTGAAGCTGATGTCTTCATCCGTGATCCGGGAAATTCCTTTTACTTTGACATCGTCCAGATCAACGTCCATAGAGAAGCCGAGACGGGCTAAAATCGCCATCTTGCGCGCGGCATCGAGCCCTTCTACATCGGCGGTCGGGTCCGCTTCCGCGAATCCGAGATCCTGCGCTTCTTTCAGCACTTCCTCATACGGGCTTTTTTCTTTAATCATTTTCGTTAAGATGAAGTTCGTCGTTCCGTTGACGATTCCCATCATTTTTGTGATCCGGTCAGAGGAAAGGCCTTCTTCGAGCGTGCGTAAAATCGGGATTCCGCCGGCGACACTCGCTTCATAATACAAGTCACAGCCATTTTCCTTTGCGGCGGCTAAAAGCTCTGAGCCATATACGGCGATCAGATCTTTATTTGCGGTCACAACATGTTTTTTCGCTTTCAAGGCATCAAGAAGATATTGCTTCGTCTGTTCGACACCGCCGATGACTTCAATAATCACGTCGACCTCAGGGTCATCGATTACATCATAGACTTCTGTCGTCAGCACTTCTTTCGGCAGGTCTGCGTCTCGTTTTTTATCAATATCTTTAACTAGCACTTTTTTGATCGTCACCGGACAGCCGACCTGGTGCATAAGCTTATCCTGATGATCTTGTATAATTTTGACGACACCGCTTCCCACGGTTCCCAGTCCTAACAGTCCAATACGAATCGCTTCCAAAGAGAAACTCCACCTTTCTTCCTTTTGTCCACTAGAAAAGGACAATTGTTAACCCTTCACAGACATTTAAGTTACAAATATTATATAAGCCCGCATTTGTTTTGACAAGCGGCTGAATATTGTTTCTGCGGCTATGAAAACGCTTAACACGCTGATATGACAAGATTCCCTATTTTCTAAATATTTTTACGTCATATTTTCTTACGAACTGATTCCTTTTCCGAGCCACGCCACAGGCGGGACAAAAACCTGCGCCGACCTGACATTCATCATGTCGTGACATGTCTGTAAAAACTGTTCATAGCGGGTGCAGTCGGCAAGAATGTAGTCAAGCTGCTCTTCGTAAAACTGTTTTTCAGAATCATGAGAAATGTAATAGCTCTCCACCGTCTCGAAGAAATGGAGCGGAAACAGCAGGCGGCTGTAAAACAGGCGCTTGGAAAAGGAGGATAACGGCGTAACTTGCTCATATTCCTGCAGAAACAAAAACCCATTTTTGAGCAGGTCGTCACGATGATACAAATATGTGCTGCGCATATATTCCGCAATATCACGGGCGGCATGGTCGAATACCCAATCGCCCGGAATGCGGATCAATGATTCCTCCGACCAGGTATCCCGTTCCATCCGCTGATGGCAGATTGTCCCCGAGTCCTCTGCGCCGGGATTGTCATCCAGCTCCGTATCCACTAAATATTGAATGGCGTTTTCCGCTAAGCCTGAATAATAAGGAAATGCTTCGATCATTTTCTTTTCGAACGGTTCAAGCGGAGACATATGAATTTTCTGCATCCAGAATGATTCCAGCTGATCCACCCGTTTTCCCCATAAGTCCTTCCATTGGCCGATCCTGCCCGCTTCTTTCACTTCGTACGGAAAACCCCGCCCTTTTCTGTGAAATTCGGCAAGCTCCCCTCCGACAGAAAACGACCGGTTTGAGACGGGAATCGGCGCTTTTAAGAGCGCATACGTTTTGCCTTCGTCCTCAAAGGTCAGTTCTCCTTCCTTCGTAAAGATAAACACTGAAACGTATGGGTCACTTTGTTCTTGTAAATACTGACTCATGTAGTAAAGCTCCGTCAGCTCTGATTGCGAAAATCCGGAGACGGGAATAATAAGAAAGAAGGAATTTGGCGTCTGGAAGCATTGGTATTTCTGATAAACGGAGAGCTGTCTGACGTGGATGCCGTATTTTTCTTTAATGATGCTTTTCATCATAATCACCTGCCTGAAAAATTAGAGCTATTCACATCGTAGTCATACGCCGGCGGAATTATGAATACATATTGTAATCCTTTGAATCAAGTGGAGAAACATCGTACACATCGGAAGGATGTTGTATAAACTAGTAAAAAAAGATTGGGTGAAGCAAATGTCAGAAAAGGAACAACTGAATCAGGTGGAAGCTGTCGCCAGGGCGCGTTTAAAAGAACGGGGGGTTGAGACGGACGATATTGCCGAGCTGGTGTATTTCCTTCAAAAAAAATATCATCCTGATTTGACGATGGAGGTATGCAGGCTCAATGTGGACCGTGTCATCGCAAAACGCGAGGTGCAAAACGCCATTTTAACGGGAATAGAATTAGATGTGCTCGCCGAACAAAAAAAGCTGTCTGAACCGCTTCAGACTATTCTGGCGATTGATGAAAGCCTGTATGGGGTTGACGAGGTGCTCGCCTTCTCTATCGTGAATATATACGGCTCAATCGGCTTTACGAATTACGGCTACATTGACAAAGAAAAACCCGGTATTCTCGGGCGGTTAAATGATAAATCTACGGGCGAATGCCATACGTTTCTTGATGATATCGTCGGCGCAATCGCAGCAGCGGCTTCAAGCCGGCTTGCTCACAGCGCCAGAAATACAGAATAAGGACGGCCGTCATGGCCGTCCCTTTTTTATAGATGTTCAATCCATTCGGTTAAAGAGTCAATCGCATATGTCGGCTTCTGGTCGTAATCTGCCATATGCTCACGCTTTGTCACTCCGGTATGAACCAGCAGCGTATCCATGCCCGCATTGATGCCGGCTATAATATCCGTGGCATAGTTATCGCCGACCATGAGTGTTTCGGAAATATCCGTTCCGAGCACACGCATCGCCTGTTCCATAATAATGGATTCAGGCTTGCCGATAAAGACAGGCTCAACGCCCGTTGACACCGTCAAAACGGATGTGAGCGAACCGTTCCCTGGTAAAAGCCCTCTTTCAGTCGGAATGGCGACGTCGCCGTTTGTTGAAATGAACCGGGCGCCGTTTCTGATCGCAAGGCATCCCGTTGCCAACTTTTCATATGTAATGCCGCGGTCGATTCCCACAACGACAAAGTCCGCGTTTTCTTCTCCGAAGCTCAGCCCGTTTTCTTCAATGGCCTGACGGATGCCTTCTTCGCCGATCACATACACCGACGCGTCTTTTTTCTGCTGGGCGATATGCTGCGCAGTCGCCATGCTCGTCGTGAAGACCTGCTCTTCAGATGCCGGAATGTCAAAGCTCATCAGCTTGTCCGCCACCTGCTTCGGCGTCCGGGAAGAATTGTTCGTCACGAATAAATACGGAATGCCGTGCGCTTTAAGCGTTCTCACGAATTCACACGCTTCTTCGATTTTTTCCGTCCCGTTGTACATTGTGCCGTCCAAATCTATCAAATACCCTTTATAATCCTTCATACTCAACACTCCTGTGGATTTTCTCACTCGTTGTTATTTAAATGCGGAAACAGGCCCTAATTCTGTTTCCAGGTAGGTTCTTACACGGGCCGGAAAGGCTTTCAACACATCTCTGTTTGACGTGATCAGCGTTAACAGCTCCTGATGGTCGGCGTGCTGATATTCCTGTACAAGCTGCTTTCTGGAAGAGATCAGTTGCTTCAGCTTATTTCCTTCATCCTCAGCTACCACCTTTTCATCCGTCAGAATATCCATGATGTCGTCATAACTCCCCGGATCGCGCATGATAAAGCCGTCAATCATATCATTTCCGACATCGAGAATGCATTCGATCATAAGATGGCTGATCCGCTCAAGCGCCCTTTTTTCGATTTCGCTCTGCCATGCAGGCGTGCTGTCAAACAGCGCCAGCTGGGTCTCAAAAAAACGGAGTGTTTGTTCGATATTATTTCTGTCAACAAAATACACGTGACAGCATCCCCTTCTGCATCAATTATTTTCTGATTCGTTTTAAAACAAAATACGCGCAGCCGAAATTGCAGTATTCGTAAATGTATTCGTCCAATGTGCTGATTTTCGTTTCAAAGGTTGCTTTTTGATTCTGGTCATCAAAGAAGCCTTTGAGCCGCAGCTGACTGTATCCCCAGTCTCCCACAATGTAATCATATTTATTTAATATGTCCGAATAGCGGGCTTTGAACGCTTCTTCATTAAAGCCGTTTTTAAAATCGTGTACGAGTTCAAACTCGGCATTTTGAATAAGAATCATGTCTTCACCTCTTTTATCACTCTTTACTATCATAATTCATTGACTTCTGTCCATCAATTGCAAAATGAGACGGTTCGGACGGACGGAGAATTTTTCCTCTTTATATCCAGTGTAGCGGTTCAGACGATCCTTATTCAAGAATGACTTTTTCCCTGCAAAAACGGCTCCATCACAAAAAACCCAAAACCTGCGGCGTTTTGGGTTTTTTCGGCTTATCTTATGCTTGGGCCTGGCGTTTTTTAGACGCTTCGTTCACTTGTTCATCCGCATGGTAGGAAGAACGGACAAGCGGGCCTGCTTCACAGTGGCTGAAGCCTTTTTGCATCGCGATTTCTTTCAGTTCGGCAAATTCGTCCGGATGATAATATTTTTGGACTTTTAAATGTTTTTTCGACGGCTGCAGGTATTGGCCGATCGCCATGATGTCGACATTGTTCGCAAGCAGGTCGTCCATCACTTCAATAATTTCTTCCTTCGTTTCGCCGAGACCGATCATAATGCTTGATTTCGTCGGGATGTCAGGCTGCATTTCTTTCGCACGGCGCAAGAATTCCAAAGAACGGTCATATGTTGCGCGGGCGCGGACTCTCGGTGTCAGGCGGCGCACGGTTTCAATGTTGTGGTTCAGAATATCAGGACGGGTATCCATTAATGTTTTCAGGTTGTCGTAATTTCCGCCCATATCGGATGGCAGCACTTCAATTGTCGTGAACGGGCTTTTTCTGCGGATCGCCCGGACCGTTTCCGCAAAGACGCCTGCTCCGCCGTCTTTCTGATCATCACGCGCCACGGCCGTGATGACGGCGTGTTTTAAGTTCATCAGCGCGACGGAATCAGCTACGCGTTCCGGTTCCTGCAGATCCAGCTCAGTCGGCAGACCCGTTTTGACAGCGCAGAAGCGGCATGCTCTCGTACAGACGGAACCGAGAATCATGAACGTCGCCGTACGTCTGACAGCCCAGCATTCATGGATGTTCGGGCATTTTGCTTCTTCACATACGGTATGCAGATTATTTTCACGCATTAATTTTTTCAGACCCGTATAGTTTTCATTCGTGTTCAGCTTTATTTTGAGCCATTCCGGCTTTCTCAGATGCTCGTCTTTCTTTGCCATTTCCCCATCATCTCCATTATCCCTTTATTCATGTTCGTGTGCGAAAAATTTCTATTTCACGATGGATATAAAACTTGCGGATTTCTATTCAATAGTCACTTTAACATAGGAAAAATTTCTCGACAAGGGAAGAGAATTACTTACATTTTCTCGGATTGTTGCCGCAAACTATTTGTATTAATCCTGAAAGGAGATCATGTTGTGAAAGTTCTGTTATCTGCTCTTCTCCTTTTATCATTTTTCTGTCCGGCTGCAAGCGGGAAAGAACAATCGGCTCCTGTTTACGGCGAACGGATGCAGTTGTACCGCAAAGCCGAAGCAGTCACGCAGATTCCTTGGTATGTACTTGCGGCGGTTGATCAATATGAAGAAAATGTCCGCTCGAACCGAAAGGATCTGCCGGAAAAAGCGGGAATCATCAGCATTTATATTCCGGATCATTTGTGGAGCGGGCCTGAAAATCCAAATCCTAAGGACGAGGCGCCCCTCAGCATTAAAGTATTTGACGGGATCGGCCTGGACGGCGACGGCGACGGAAAAGCCGAGGTAAGCAATGATGAGGATATCCTTTATACATTTGCTCAGTATTTAGCGGGATTCGGAACGGATCTTGACCATATCCGCATCGGCCTCTGGAATTATTACCGCCGCGATCAGACGGTCGGCATTATCACCGAATTCATGACACTGTTTAAAACGTTCGGCCGCCTTGATCTCGGAGAGCACGCTTTTCCGCTTCCCGTGAAGACGGATTACAGCTACCGCAGCACATGGGGCGCCGCACGGGGTTTCGGCGGGCGCCGGATTCACGAAGGAACGGATCTGTTCGCTTATTACGGGCTCCCCGTCAGATCGACCTGCTACGGTATTGTTGAAATGAAGGGCTGGAACCGTTTCGGCGGCTGGAGAATCGGCATCAGGGATATCAATAACACGTATCACTACTTCGCTCACCTGAACGGCTTTGCAAAAGGTGTGCATAAAGGCAAGATCGTCAAACCCGGAGAGGTGATCGGCTCTGTCGGCAGTTCCGGATACGGACCGCCGGGCACCGCGGGAAAATTTCCGCCGCATCTTCACTACGGGATGTATAAAGATAACGGCAGATCGGAATGGTCTTTTGACCCGTATCCTCATTTAAGGGCATGGGAACGAAAAGAAATCCGCAGGAAAAAGTAAACACACAGCCGCCAGGAAAGATTGCGGCTGTGTGTTTTTATTTATCTTTCTTCTGTTTTTCATTCGGCAGCTGGACGGAAGGCGTTACACCTGACCCGCCGCTTCCGTTATAAAACTGCGGCACCTCTCCTTGAATCGCTTTAATGGAGACCGGAATATTATTTGTCACGACTGATGTCTTACTGGCAAACGGAATAATGACCTTCACTTTTATTTCCACAAAGATGCTGATATCGATCAGGGCATTGTTAATGCCGTACGGCTTTATTTTTGTTTTCACATCAGTTAACGCATCGCCGATCAGGTTAAAACGCACGGGGATTTTCGGTCCGAGATTTCCGAGAATGCTGTTTCCCGTGACCTGCCCTAAAGGGATGTTAATCATAATTTCATCGGCCGTTTTCGCGTCTTTTTCCGTTTCATGCTGCTTATTGTTCGACTCCGCTTCCTTCAGATGAGCCTGAAGCTGCTTTGTCACTTTCGCCTTCATACTGTTGACCATTTGTGTATTAAAATCCATCGTTGTGACTTTTCCGTTTTCATCCGTTTTCATATCGACCATATCTTTCACATTGTCGCTGTGAGACATGTATTCTTCAATGGATTCCGTAATGACCTCTGTCGCCACCCGTTTGGTTTCCATTTCTCCGATGTTCATCAGCACCGGTTTGATTGAGGAGTTGATCATCCAAAGGCTGATGACCGTCGATATGATAAAAAAAGCAAACGACAGAAGAAGCACATATCGAAAAGGCAAAGGCCCTCTCTTGCGAAGAGCGCTCCGGTATCTAGGCAAGAAAAATCCCCCCTTACATATCACAATGTATGCTTGTAAGAGGGGACATAGTATTTTATTTTTACTCTTAAAAAGTCCCGCTTACCTTCATTCGGGTGAAATGGAACGGCGGGCAGCTATACGACATTACGGCTGCCGCGCGAGCTTCCAGGCGAGCAGATCCCTTAAAAACTCAGGCATAAAGTATTGTTTTTCTTTTGAATCGCGGATGTAAGGGAACAGCTTTCCGAGTGTAAACATATCGAGAACGGCAACCGAGTATATCCGCTCCGGATCAATCTCTTCTCCGTTCACTTTCACATTGAGGAGATGCGTCACACCGTCTTCAAGAATGCCGGCCTCTGCCTCCGCTCCGGCATATACCATCCTGCCCATCACTTCCCCGCGGAAGCCGAGGCCTTTTATCCGCAGCTGCTCCATTTGTTCCGAGGCGGCCTGGCTGATTGTTTCCTGGAGTTCCCTGCCTGAAAGACGAACGGCCACCGGATTGATCGGATGAGGGCAGATGCGGTGCAGGTCAAGCTTTGTGACAGGCCCCTTCTGTAAAGGCCCCAAAATGACGCCTGAATTCACCATGCTGACTTCACAGCCGCACCAGCTTTTCAGCGCTTCGGCTAATAGAAGCGGAAGCGGCGATTCCTCAAACCACTTCACGCCGGCTTCTTCATTCAGATTAGCGACTTGTTCGGAGAGCAGGATTTCCGCTTCCCGTTCTTTCTCTTTCAGAAAAGCCGCCGTATCTTCAGATTCCCCGTGCCAATCAGCCATTTTCTGTACAGATGCCTGTTTGCTGACAATGGTTCGTGATTCACTTTCTATCGTCAGCTCGACACAGCCGACATAGTTCCCGTATTTCTCCGCACATGCAAGCAATACGCCGTTTATGTCCTGTCCGTCCTCAAGAAGGTGGTGCGTATGTGATTCAAGAATGACATCGATGTCGGGAAATTTTTCCGCTGCGGCCCGGTCATCGACCAGGCCTAAATGAGAAAGCAGAATGATGATATCCGCTTTGCCCTTGATATCGTCAAGTGATTCTTGAATGCTTTTTTCCGCATCCGTCACCGTCCAGCCGAGTTTTTGATAGACGGGATAATACGGCACCGTGACGCCGAGTATGCCGGCGGTCATCCCGTTTTTCAGCGTTTTAATCACGTAGGGCTCGGCCCATTCCGGCCGCTGTCCGTCCGCGTCAAACAGGTTGGACACAATGACGGGAAACGCGGCATGGGTATATAAATCCGCCAGCTCATCGTGAGGCAGCGTAATTCCTTCATTATTCCCGACGGCAGCCGCATCGATCTCAAGCCGATTTAACAAGTCGACATTCGCTTTGCCGAAGGTCGCTTCCGTTATCATTTGGAATCGGTCCATATGATCGCCGATGTCGAATACGAGTGTTTCCTCCCCGTCTTTTTCATGCTCACTTCTCTTCTGCTCAATATAATGTACGATTTTCGGCCAATTTTCGAAATGGCTGTGCAAATCATTCGTATGATATAAACGGAGCTTCTCTAACATACCATCTCTCCTACCTTTTAGCTGAATATCCCTTGATAAATCAATTCACAGCCGATCAAAATCAAGACGACCCGCATGAAAAGCACGATCGTTTTCGTCTGCACCCGCTTATTGACCCACGCGCCCATTTTGCCGCCGAACCACGCGCCCGGAACGAGGCACAGCGCATACAGCCAATTGACATGGCCCTCTGCGATATGTGACACGGAACCCGTCACGGAGGATAAGAAAATAATGAGCATTGACGTCGCCACAGCCACTTTCGGCGGGAACAAAAATAACAGCATCATGGCCGGAACCATAAGAGAGCCGCCGCCAATGCCGAAAAGACCGCCCAATAAACCGACGAAAAAGGCAATCACGATACCGGTGAAAATACGGTACGAATATGTATAAAGCTCACCCGATTCATCCTCATATGTCCGGATCATGCCTTTATGCGCTTTATTGACCGGTTTTGCTTTCGCCTTCAGCATTAATGTAATGGAAATCAAAATCATAAAAAGTCCGAACCAGACGGAAAACGTATGCGCATTAAAAAGTTTAGACAAATACGCGCCGATGATGCTTCCCGGGCCGGAGCCGATAAAAAAGATCAGTCCGCTTTTGTAGTCAACGGTTTTATATTTCATATAGGCCAGAGTTGATGACAGGCCCGTAAAAATAATCACCAAAAGGGACGTGCCGATGGCAGTCTGCGGTGTTACGTCATGGAAAAACGGAGTCATCGTGCTTAAATAGAGCATTGCCGGCACGATGATAATTCCTCCCCCAAGCCCGATCAGGCTGCCGACCGTTCCCGCGATAAATCCTAATATGATCAATATAAGATAAGACATGTGTCTTGAAACCTCTTTTCTAGCTGAATAGGTCGAGCTGCTTCGGAGCAAGCCCGGTATATGAGATATCTAACATTTCAAGCATCTCAAGTCCGTTATCGGCGGCGTCTCCGCCTGAGTTATTGTTGAATAGCACATACAGATTGCGCGACTGCTTTTTCAGCTCCTGAAGATTGTTTTTCCAATCTTTGAGCTCCTGTTTGTTATAGCGGTATAAATATCTGACCTCACGCCAGTTTTGTCCGCCGTCTGGTTTGATCCAGCCCTGCTTGTTCCGCCCGTGAAAACGGACAAGCGTTTTTTCTTCATCCGTTGCTTTCAGGACGGTCGGAATGCTGCCCTCGCCGATTTGCGGCTCGTCACATATGCTGTGAATCCAGCCTTCCTCCTTCATAAAGGAAAGCGTCTGCTCGTAAAATGGCGGGGAAAACCAAGATCGGTTGCGGAATTCAAGCGCGCACGGAATATCGCCCATCTGCTGCCTGCACCATCTTAAATATGCGACGTTTTCTTTCTTGCAGTCAAACCACGGCGGGAATTGGAACAGCACCATGGCAAGCTTTCCATGCTCTATATACGGCGATAATGACAGCTTAAACGCCTCAAACATGTCTTCCTTCGATTCAAAGGGAATATCGCCGCGCTGATGGCCCGTCATTCCTTGATATGCCTTAATGACAAATTGAAAAGATTCCGGCGTCTCTTTGACCCATCTTTCGTTATTGCGGGCGGGCTGTATCGCGTAAAAGCTCGCGTCCAGCTCAACGATGGGAAAATGGGAGGAATACGCCTGCAGTTTTTGCGGGCCCGCTGTTTTAGGCGGATAGATGCTGTCATGATCCCCCCACCCCGTCAGTCCGATATAAATCACAATCCTTCACCTCTCACTCTAGTTTATCACAGGTGTTTTTCTCTTTCCGTTTCCATGTTTTTTCTGAATGCACTTTTCAGGAACCGGTATTGATGTTCATTGGTGTCCGAAAATGCCTCATCTCTGGAAGAAAGAATGTGCTGATAGACGATCGGCTCTGAAAATTGACCGCTCGTGAAATCATATATCTCCCCGTCTATTCGGTTATAAAAATGCCAGCTTGTGCCGGTTTTTGTTTTGAGAATGTCACCGCCGTAAACATCTTGGATGACTAAAGCCGTCACGCCGCACTGGCCTTTGGCCGGGCAATCTTCCGTCCATTTTGTACTAGTCTTGCGCGACCAGGATGCCGTTAATATGTTCAAGATTTGATCATACAATGTGTTTTACTCCTTTTTATAAAAAGATACCACGAGACCCGCTTTCCAAACGACAAAAAAAGCCGATTCTCATCAGAGAATCGGCTCTTTTATTTCAGAAGGCTTCAGGAATGTTCCGAAAGCCCCGCTCTGCTTACGGCCGCCATCCTGATACACACAGCGTCCCTTGCTGTAGGTCGCAGCAATTCGGTATGGAAAGGTGCGGCCTTCATACAGGCTTTGCTTATGTTTGGAAAACATCGTTTCTTTTGTGACGGTAAAAGGTTCCGGCCGGACGATGGCAAAATCAGCGTCAAATCCTTCTTCAAGCCGGCCTTTATTCGTTAACCCGAAGCGCTTGGCAGGTGCTTCGGCCGTCCATCGGGCCACATGTTCAAACGGAATCCCATGATCGATCGCTAATTGAATCATGCCGAGAAGCGTAAATTGGCCTCCGCTGATCCCGCCCCACGACAGAAACATATTATCCTCGCGTTTCAAAGACGGATGACAGGGAGAATGATCCGAAGACACCATATCAATCAGGCCCTCTGCCAAACCCCCGATCAATTCCTCTTTATCAGCCTCTGAGCGGAGCGGCGGAGCGCATTTGGCGGCCGCCCCTTTTTTGAGGAAGTCTTCAAAGCTGAATAATAAGTAGTGCGGACACGTTTCAACGGTGACATCCAATCCGTCTTTTTTCGCCTGCTGAATGGAGAGCACGGCCCGTTTCGTGCTGATATGTACAAAATGAAGCGCGCATCCCGTCGCTCTTGCATATTCAATCGCCCGCTGCACAGCCTCGCATTCGGCTTCTTCCGGACGGGAGGAAGCGTAAGCGCGGGCATCAATTTTCCCTTGGAGCGCGTACTCGGCTTCAAGGAATCGGGTGAGGGCGTCGCTTTCTGCGTGCAGGGCCAAAATCTTGCCGCACGCCGCGATTTCCTTCATTCCCTTTAAAAGAGTCCGTTCATCGGCTGATTGAAATTCATCCGTTCCCGATTTAGACAGAAACGCTTTAAACCCGATTGCCCCCGCTTCTGCCATCGGCCGGATATGTTCGGTATATCCGGGCATCAAACCGCCCCAAAGCGCAAAATCAACCGCTGACTTTCGTTCGGCGATTTCCGCCTTTGCCAGCAGGTTTTCAGCAGTTACCGTCGAAGGGATGCAGTTAAGCGGCATATCAAAATAAGACGTACAGCCGCCGGCAGCCAGCATGTTTGAGCCGGTTTCAATGCCTTCCCATTCTTCGCGGCCGGGTTCATTGAAATGCACGTGACAATCGACCGCTCCCGGAAACACATACATGCCGTCCGCCTGCACCACTTGTTCCGCGTTTTCGTCAATGCCGGGCCCGATCAAGGCAATTTTTCCGTCCTTGACGGCGATATCAGCCCGCTCTGTTCCGCCTTTTCGCACAGCTTTCGCACCCTTTACAATTACGTCATAGGCCATTTTATCTTCCTCCCTGTAAGGATGACGATTTTCTGTCAGTTTTTATCACAACATGCGTCTATGATTGCCAGTTTACTGCTACTATGATCGTAATACATCAGCAAAACCGCTATAATTTTTGATGATTTTTATTCATATTAACCAATGGTTGTCTTTAGAACCTGAAAGGAGATTGACTGATGAACATTTATGATGTGATGAAGATTCCCGCTTATGAGCGGGCGGCATTAATCGCAGGCAAGTCCGGCGGCTGGAGGGAGGTGCAGCACGTCAACATGATGGATGCGCCGGACATCGCTGATTTTTTACATAAAAACGAATTGCTCGTCACCACGGCTTACCACTTGAAGGACCGCCCGCAGCTGTTGAAAGATTTGATCCGCCTCATGGCAAAACGGGGCTGCGCGGGACTGGGGATCAAAACGAAACGTTATCTTAATGTCATTCCGAAAGATGTTGCGGAGCTTGCCGACCGGTATGAATTTCCGATTATTGAGCTGCCGGAAGACATCAGGCTGGGAGATATCGTCAACGCCACACTGAGCCATATTCTTGATATGCGTTCAAATGAGCTGCAGCAGGCCATTTACGCCCATAAAAAATTCACAAACCACATCATGAGCGGCAAGGGGATTCAATCCCTGCTTAAGAAGCTCTCAGACATTCTCCGGCTTCCCGTGCTGCTTTTGGATCAGCATACAAAACTCTTATCATCGTCCCACCCCATACCCATTGACACGTCTTTATTGAAAAACATCTGTTATTCCCTTTCCGGGCCTTATTTCACCTGCTTTTCCATGCTGTCCGACAGAAAGGCGTATTCTGTCCTGCCGATTCTGAATGTTGAAAAAAACTGCGGTTATCTGGTGATTCCGGAGCTGGTGCAGACCGCTGATAAAGGCATGATTTTGACAATTGAACAGGCGGCCAACGTCATTTCCTTTGAACTGCTGAAAGAAAATGCCATCAAACAATTCGGCAGACGGGCGCGCAATGAATTTTTCAGCAATTTCATCGACCGCTCGTTTACCGGCCATGAAGAAATCAAAAGCCGCGCCAAAGAATTCCGGCTCCGCTGGGATCAGCAATACATGTGCATTTGCGGAAAACTCGACCGAAATGAGAAAACGATCAGCTTTACCGAAAATCAGCTCGTTTCCGATCATGTATTTGATCTGCTTGAAGGGGAGCTGTCATCCTTTCCGTTTCCCCCTCATCTCTTTATTAAAGGAAATGTCGGTATTCTTTTAATTGAAGCGACAGACAGCTGGAATGAAATGCACGCGTCTGTCATCAGCTTTTTGGAGCAGTTTCAAAAGCAGGTCCGGACGCAGTTTAAACGGACTGTCTCCTTCGGCATCTCAAACATATGCCAAAAGCTGATCGACGTCCCTGACGCTTTTACCGAAGCTTCAGACGCCATTTCATCCGGGCATTTGTCCAGAAGCGCGGAGTTTATTCAAATCTATCATGCCAAAGACGTGCCGGAGCTGCTCCGCCTGCTTCCCGCGGAAGATGTGAAAAAGTTTTACGAAGCCACCCTCCAAAGCCTGGCCGACCGGCAAAAGGAGGACCAGAGCCTGCTTCATACGCTGTCTGTTTACCTGGAGACCCACTGCCAGATTTCAGAAACGGCTAAGCGCCTGTACGTCCATCGAAATACGGTGATCTATCGTTTAGAAAAATGCGAGGAACTGCTCGGCAAAAGCTTAAAAGATCCGGAAACGACGATGCGCCTGCGGCTCGCGCTGAGAATGCAGCGGCTGATCGGTTAAGAAATCGTTAGAGACAGGGATGCGGGTGTTCTCCCGCATCCTATTTAAGGGGGATTCATTCAGCTACATTCTCAAAATGCTGCCATCAAAATCTGCTTCCGTTGATATCGTCAGCCGTTAGTTATGATTTTCAGCAGACTCTAATCTAAACTAAAAAAGCCTTTCCCGAAGAAAAGGCGTAAGTCGTTCAAGTTTGAAGGCGATCTGAAGCAGTTTGAAAGGTATCATGTGTTTTTCCCACTGTGTTCACACCCAATCCGCATATCAAAGATAACGACAGACCCAAAATAATGAAGATGCTTTTTTTCATACAGGCACTCTCCTTCTTAGGTTTGATTACGATCAGACGAAACTTGATATGATCCATCAAATGAAACAGCCGATGTTGCTAGACCGACCCCTGACATTAAAACGACAGCCGACACAATGATAAATACGCCTTTTCTAAAATTCATACAGGCATTCTCCCCTCTGAATTTGTTTTTGCGTTTGAATCATTTTTTGATGATAAAAATAAGATTTGTCATATTGCTTTGACTCTGCATAAACAGCAGCCGTATCAAGAGCAATATCTTCTACATACGAATAGTTTTTATTTTTCTCAAGGTAATCAATTGTTTTTTTAATTCCCATTTGGTCTATTGCATTAATATATAAAGCCTCCAAATATTTTTGCAGAGATTCAAACAGCTTATCTCCTTGAAATATCGCTGATGAAAGTCCCTTTTTGCTGATTTGAATCGCCTCGCTTGTTTTCCCTTGTTTAAATAGAAGCTTTGCGTATGTAAACAAGGAATGCGGAAGGTTACCCAATTTATACTTCTCAGATATCTCCGCTGCTTTTTTTAAGTAGATTTCAGCTTTATTGTATTCTTCTAAGTCTCCGTAATTCTTTCCTATGTTGTAATAAGCAGAACTGAGCAGCCTTTCATTATTGTTTACTTGTTTCGACAACTCTAAAGCTTTTTCTAAATGCGGCAAGCTTTTTTCATAACGTTTAAAGTCTACATAGTTCCCTGATATGACAAATAGACATTGAATTTTCCGGACCTTATACAACTCATACTGATCGTAAATATCGAGCGCTTGCTTTACGTGATGCATGGAGATGTGGCTTTGTTTCATACCGTAATATGCTTCAGCCAGTTTAAAATGAAACTCCGCTCTCTCAATTTCATCATGCACATGAACGAGTTGTTTTTCAGCCTCTTTATAAAAGCCGATCGCCTTTACATACTGCTTTTGATCAAATTCATACATGCCGCGGAAAAATAAAGAATAATAGAACAGCAGGCCGGAAATTCCTTTATTTGATGCTTCGATTTTTTCCAGCAGCTCGGCAATTGTCGGTCTCACGCGGGTAGTCACCGGTTCTAAATAATCCAGCATAAGCTGATGGCGGAATTTCATGAGGGTGTAGTAAATCAGTAGATACTCGTCTTCTTCCATCTCATTTATTTCTTGTTCCACTTCCGCTTTCAAAATCTCCGCATCCGGAACACTGAACTGACGTATCATTTTGTACCATTCATTAATCTTAACGCCAACCTCCGATGATGGTAAAAGAGAACTCACAAGGCCACTCCTCCTTTTATATCATATTCTAACATTTCCAAAATTATGTATGTCCGCAATAAAACCGCAAAATTTCATTCGTCTTGATCATAAATCTTAGTTTGAGTTTTAAGTCTACAACAAAAAAAGCAGGCCTTATGCAGCCTGCTTTTTTTGAGAAATTTATCTAAGATGAACATAAATAATGTGAATAATAGAGACATCATCAACATGTCCAGTATAGTTGCATTAGAATTTTCTTTTACTAAGAAGAACCAGAGAAGCTGTAAAACGAAAGAAATCACAAAATACAATATGTACCTGATGCTATTCATGTCAATCCATCCCTTCAATGATCCTTATTGTCCTATACAGCGTACACTGAACTATGCTGGAACCTCCTGGTAATGATGAGTAAATATATGCAGAATGAACTGGAGCTGATCTAATCACCTAAACTTATTTTAAAATTTCAAAACGTGCAATTTCCCACTCTTTGTTTGCTTTTAGCGGGATTGTTTTTACCTTTTTGCCTGATTTCAAATCATAAGACGTGATGTCTCCAAGCTTGTTATCGCGCTGGATATCAAAGTTTTTGATTAAAACATACATCTCTCTATCAGTGAATTGAACATCATTCATTAATTTGTTATATCCCCCGCATAAAAATTGAAAGAGTTTTTCTTAACCATTTTTTTATCAAATATCTGCAGCTTCCCATCAAAAGAAACGGCTAAGACTTTATCTTTTACTATTTTCAATTTTGCAGGATGAAACCCTTTCTCCATCTCGACTTCTTTTTTTACCTTTAGCGTCTCTCTGTCTATTAATATGAGCTTAGAATTCTCTTTCTCATTCACGTTATCATTAACTGCCAGTACAAATGTATTTTCATCTAGAGCTTGGAACGCATCCTTTTCATCCATGAAGTATATCCCTTTATTCGGTATGGATGCCTTGTTCTCTTGCTTATTTGTCTCTGGGTTAATTGAAAGGATGGACATACTTTCTTCATCACTTGAAATGACATAAATTTTATTTTTAGCGACGATTGCTGATCCAAGTTCTCCGTCAAGCTTTATTTGTTTCTTGTTTTTTCGGCTGTTTTCCTTCCAATATACCAATTCACTTTCCAGCCCTTTGTCTGTATATCCAACGTTAATGTCATGGATGATATAACCGTCAGAACTATTTATAAAGAAAGCACCTTCATCTTCAGTTGTTTTTGACAAACTCTTTTCTTTTATTTTGTTTATTGTTCCGGTTTTATTGTCTATCATCAAGTGAGTATTGCTTCTATTTGACGATAAGAACGTATCGTTTTTGTTATGTGAAGACATCGTGAAATTTATACCATCTTTCAATTCCAAGCTATCCATTTTAGTACCATCTTCACTGTAAACCCCAATCTCACTTCCCCTATCTAAAGTGTTGGAAAAACCAACAATAAAACTCGCATTGTCAATATCCTTTAATACAGTCTTTTGATTGCTGCTTCTTTCCTCTTTTTCATTCCCAGTTGGGATGAGACCGCAAGAGGTTGTGACGATCAGTATGCAAATGAAAATAAACAGGGTTTTAAGTCTATTCATTTTTTTCCTCCCTATGAGATAGCAAAAAGCCTCCGGATACCCGGAGGCTTTTGATTCTTATCCTTGCTGCGTGAACGGCCGGGTCTGTGTCTTTTTGCCCCAGCCAAGCGCGGCCAGAAAACTGATGGCGAGAATGGCCGCTCCCAGCATATACGGAAATTCCATATTTACATCAAAGAGAAAACCGGCAGCAGACGGTCCGGCGATATTCGCTAAGCTGATGAATGAGGTATTCATCCCTCCGGCAAACCCCTGCTGGTCACCGGCAAGCTTCGACAGCATCGTATTAACCGCCGGCCGGAGCAGCGATGTCAGCGTCAGAAAAAAGATTGCCGCGGCAAAAACAGTCCAATATGAACCAGCAAACCGGCACCACACAAGTCCTGCAGCCGCCCCGATCAACGTCACGTTAATGACGCGTTTTTCCCCGAACCTGCGGACGAGATAACTGACGCCGACCGCCTGCACAAACACGCCGATGAGACCCGCAGCCGTAATAATAAAGGCAATATCAGACGCTTTAAATCCGTGTTTATGGTCAACGTAAAGGCCGAAAACCGATTCAAAGTTCATAATTCCGAAGTTCAGCACAAAAACCAGAATCAGCATAAACGCGAACGGCGATTTGAGCGCGCGTGACATTTGCTTAAACAGATGCTCACGTTTTTCCGTTTTAGCCCGGGCTTCCAGCTGCTTTTCACGCCCCAGCGTTTCGGGCAGAAAGAAAAATGAAAGCACCGTTGAAAAGCAGGCGAGACTTGCGGACACGATGAACGGCACAGACATGCCGTAATGAACCAAATAGCCTCCGACACCGGGCCCGATGACGACACCGAGCGTCATCGCCGCGCTGAACAGCCCCATTCCTTTCCCGCGTTCTTCTTCGGTCGTAATATCCGCTATGTAAGCGAACATTGACGGCATTAAAAACGCCGCGCCCATTCCGCCCAAAAGCCGGGATGCGAACAGTTGCCACAGGCTTCCGGCAAAAGCGAAGATCAATTGTGACACGGCAAAGGCGGCGATGCCGAAAATAATCAGTTTCCGCCGTCCGTATTTGTCGGTTATTTCCCCGGCAATAGGCGCAAATAAAAGCTGTGTAAGCCCCGCCGCCGCAACAAGCAGACCCATCGTGCTGCCCGTCGCTCCGAATTCGGTAATATAGGTGGGCATAATCGGAATAATCAATCCGATTCCAAGCATCGCAATAAACATATTCAGCATTAAAATTGACAATCGGCCTATGTACGCCATGATTTCTTACCTTCTCCCCAGACAAACAGATGATCATTCCATATTTGTCATTTTTTATACCATTCAGTATAACGGGCAAAAGGGAAAAAAGTCCAGATGATTTCAATCTCGTTTTCAAGTCTCATGACAGCACACCGGTTTCAGCCGGCAGATCATATATGTTAAGGGCCGCCTGCAGCGCTTCCCCGGCTTTAACGGCAACTCCGTGTCTGATCAGAACCGCTTCAAGTCCGGCCAGCACAAACAGCACATTTTCCTTTCTGCAGCTGTAGCCCATCGTTCCGATTCGCCAAATTTTCCCCTGCAGCGGACCGAATGAGCTGGCGATTTCAATTCCGAATTGAGACAAAAGCATACTTCTGATCGTTTCGCCGTCTGCTTCCGGCGGAATCTGCACACATGTGACGACAGGCAGCTTCGCCTCCGGATCGCCGAATAAATCAAGGCCCATCGCTGCAAGTCCCGCCGTAAGCGCTTTTTCGTGACGCCGATGTCTGCGGAACCGTTCTTCAAGTCCTTCTTCCAGGACAAGACGCACACCCTCCCGCAGCGCATAAAGCATTGCTGTCGCTTCTGTATGGTGATTCAGCCTTCTTTCACTCCAATAATCTTCGAGCTGGCTCAGATCAAAATAGTTGCTCGTAATCGGCCGATGACCGGACAGCATGTTACCGTCAGCCGCCGTCGCAATGCCCCGTTCTACCTTTTTACGCGCGGCAATGACAGCTGCCGTCCGGTCATTATAAGTAATCGGCGCCATTCCGGAAGGGACCGATAGGCATTTTTGCGTTCCCCCGATGACTGCGTCAATCTTCCATTCATCCGTTTTTACGGCGCAGCCTCCGATCGTGGCCACGGCATCCACGATAAAGAGTGCGTCTTGGGCGCGGCACGCTTCCCCGATTTCTTTCAGCGGGTGAATCCGCCCCGTTGATGTTTCTCCGTGCACCATAGCGACGATTTTCGGGGAAATCTTTTTCATCTCGCTGATAATCTCGTCAGGCCGGAAGACCGTTCCCCATTCACACTCGATCATATGAACGTCCGCTCCGTATCGCTCGGCGATTTCAGTCAGCAGGTATCCGAAGCGTCCGTATATCGGAACGAGCACGCTGTCGCCCGGTTCTATCACACTTGCGAGAACAGCCTCAATCCCCGCTCTTGATGTGCCGTCAATCGGATAGGCCCAGCGGTTTTCCGTTTGAAACAATTCACGGAGCATTTGCATCGTTTCGTTCATGATGCCGGTAAATGCCGGGTCAAACTGGCCGATGATCGGAGCGCCCATCGCCCTCAGCACTCTCGGTTCAGCTTCTGTCGGTCCCGGTGTCATAATGGTTCTTTGCGGAATGCACAATTCTTTTCTGGTCGGCACGCCGATTCCCCCTTTACGTTAATAGGCAAGTTTATGTAATACATTCGCCAGCGTAAGGACGCCGGTTTCAAGCTGATGTGCGGGTGTGAATTCAAGCGGCGAGTGGCTGATCCCGCCACGGCTCGGCACAAACAGCATGCAGGCCGGAAAGGTTCTGCCGAGCATCTGGGCGTCATGTCCCGCTCCGCTTACGATCTTCTCCGGGTCCGCCCCCTGCTCTATTGCAGCCTCTGCTGCGGTTCGTGTCAGGGTCTGATCCATTTGAACCGGCTCTATCCTCATATATTCATCAATAACAGGTCTGACTCCTTTGCTGCGGCTGATGTTTTCAACAATCGACACCAGTTTCTGATGGAAGGCTGCCAGCACGTCTTCCTGCCGGTGGCGAATATCAATTGAAAACTGGATACGGCCCGGAATGACATTCGCCATATTCGGCTCAACCGTCATTTTCCCGCACGTCAGGCGGAGCTCTTCCGGCTGTCTTTCCGCTGAAAGCATCAGTTCGTGGATGATGCTGCTTCCCGCCGCGAGCGGGTCTTTCCGCCATTTCATCGAAGTGGTGCCGGCATGGTTGCATTCACCGTCAAGCGTAACGGTATAGCGTCTCTGTCCGGCAATCCCGGTGACAATCCCGATATCCTTTCCTGATCGTTCAAGCGTTTGCCCCTGTTCAATATGAATTTCCAGAAAGGCTTTGATATCAGTGCGCAGCGGTGCTGGATAACGGCCTACACCGAAGCCGTACTGCCGCATGGCTTCTTTCAGAGAAATGCCGGACGCGTCTTTCGGCGTTTCCGCATCTGAAAGCGAGAAAGCACCGGTGATATTGCCTGAGCCCCAATAGGTGATGGGAAAACGGCTCCCTTCCTCTTCACAGAGCGACACAGCCTCCAGCGTTTTTTTCGGACGCCCGCACATCTCATGCAAATGCCGGATCGCCAGCACGCCCGCCAGCACGCCGAACGCACCGTCATATTTTCCGCCGTCAATAACGGTGTCAATATGCGACCCGGTCAGAATCACCTCATCAGGCGATTCTGTGCCGTTCAGCCGGCCGAATACGTTACCGACATCGTCAAATGCCGTTTCCAGCCCGAACGCCTCCATTTTCTTTTTGACGGCAAGCTGGGCGTCCATCCATTCTTTCGTATATAAAAGCCTCGTCACTCCGCCGGAAGCGGAAGCGCCGAATTGAGACAGCCATTGTATATCATCGGAAATCCCGATATTCGCCGCCGAAAGCTGCTGGTGTTCCATACACGCCCTCCTTTTTAAACTGCTGACAAGATGATCTTCATTATAGAAGGAGCGCATAACGAGTTCATTATCATATCTTCCAAAAAATCAATGATTTTCCGGATACTTTGGCCAATAAGCCGAAGGAACCATTTTTCAAAAAAGATAGAATATTAGATTTATTTTTTGGATAATAGAGGTAAAGGAGGGCAAGTCATGACAAAAAAACTTTGGTTTCTGCCGATTGTCTGCCTGTTTTTCATTTTTGGATGGGCCGCGCCGTCAGCCTCTGCGGGCGCGCCGGCTGACACGAATCTGTACAGCCGGATGGCGGTTTCAACTGCCGGCGGCACAACTCTTTTTCCGCAAACTGCCTCAGCTGTCATCACTCCGTCTGCGGATACGGACACATATTACAAAGAAGCTTCCGGAAAAAGCGGAACGGCCTTAAAGAGCGCCCTGCACCGCATCATCAGCGGACATACAAAGCTGTCTTACAGCCAAGTATGGAATGCATTGAAGGAAACTGACGAAGATCCGGCAAATCCGAACAATGTCATCTTGCTCTACACCCAGGAATCACGGGCCAAAAGTAAAAACGGCGGCAGCGTCGGGGACTGGAACCGTGAACACGTATGGGCAAAGTCACACGGAAACTTCGGAACAGCTGCCGGCCCCGGGACGGACATTCATCATCTGCGCCCTGCAGACGTCCAGGTGAACAGTGCCAGAGGAAACATGGATTTTGATAACGGCGGCTCAGAATATCCGAAAGCGCCGGGCAATTATTACGACGGTGATTCCTGGGAACCGCGCGATGAGGTCAAAGGAGATGTCGCCCGCATGCTGTTTTACATGGCGGTGCGTTATGAAGGAGACGACGGGTATCCCGACCTTGAGCTGAATGATAAAACCGGAAACGGCTCAGCTCCTTACATGGGAAAACTGTCCGTTTTGCTCAAATGGAATCAACAAGACCCCGTCGACAGTAAGGAAAAACGGCGGAACGAAATCATTTACGAAGACTATCAGCATAACCGCAATCCGTTTATCGACCATCCGGAATGGGCGGACGAAATCTGGTAATCGTATCATAAGAAGTGATAAGGGAGCCCCGATCATCAGGCTCCCTTTTTCAATATACGGCGTTTTCAGTGTCGGCATCAAAAAAGACGGCCCGGTTCATATTGACCGCAAGCAGAATGGCATCGCCGGGTTTCACCTGTGAAGCGCCGTCAAGACGGATCGTCATGCGGTTATTTCCGCTCACCGCATGAACGTACATCTCCGCGCCTAAGTTTTCACATACTTCCGCCACAGCGCGGCACACCGCTTCAGGCGGGTGCTCTGATTGTCCGGCAAGCGTCAAATGCTCCGGACGCAGCCCCGCAATCATCTCCTTACCGCTGTATCCTTTCTGCACAAGAACGGCCGCTTTTTCTTTCGGAATGGGCAGACGAACGGACGAACCGGCAAAATACCATTGCCCGTGACTTTCTTCAATGAGGCCTTTTATAAAATTCATACTCGGAGAACCGATAAAACCCGCCACAAACATATTCGCCGGATAATGATAAATCTCATGGGGGCTTGCGGCCTGCTGAATATCTCCTTCATTCATCACGACAATCCGGTCGCCCATTGTCATCGCTTCCGTCTGATCATGCGTCACATAAACGATGGTCGCTTTCAAACGCTGATGGAGCTTGCTGATTTCGGCGCGCATCGTCACTCGCAATTTCGCATCTAAGTTGGAAAGCGGCTCGTCCATCAGAAACACTTTCGGCTCCCGCACGATCGACCGGCCGAGCGCAACCCGCTGCCGCTGCCCGCCTGAAAGAGCCTTCGGTTTCCGCTTGAGCAGATGCCCGATTTCCAAAATATCAGCGGCCGTCCGGACTCGCTCTGCGATTTCTTTTTTCGGCAGCTTTCTGAGCTTCAAACCGAACGCCATATTGTCAAACACCGTCATGTGGGGATACAGCGCGTAATTCTGAAAAACCATCGCGATATCACGATCCTTCGGGGGCAGATCGTTTACCGCGTCTCCATCGATATAAAGCTTCCCCTCAGAAATGCTCTCCAGTCCGGCAATCATTCTGAGTGTCGTAGATTTGCCGCAGCCGGAGGGACCGACAAGCACCAAAAGCTCCTCATCTTTTACATCTAAGTGAAAATCCTTCACTGCCGCCGATTGGGCGCCGTATGTTTTTTTGATATGGTCAAATGTTAATGATGCCATTCGAAACCTCCTCCAATACTGGAAACCGCCACATCTTTCTGTTATGTTAAAAATGTTCGGGGTTTCTGACAGATTCATAAATGAAAAGCAAATTTGTATTATAACGTCATAATACATATAATAGTACTACTACTTGACAAAGGAGGTCCGTCCCATTGTTAAATAACGGGAGCTCGAAACCTTTATATATTCAGCTGAAACAAATTATCGCGGACGATATCAAGAAGGGCGTTTATTCGCCGTCCGTAAAACTGCCGACTGAAAATGAGCTGTGCGAAACGTACAACGTGAGCCGCATAACGGTCAGGAAGGCCATCCTTGATCTTGTGGAAGAAGGCTGGCTCGTCCGGCAGCAGGGAAAGGGAACGTTCGTTAAAAGCCCTAAACTGAAGCGGGAGCTCATCGCGGTCAACGGCTACTCTGAATTTATGGAATCAACGGGGAAAAAACCGAAACACCAGATCCTTTCTCATGAAATCATTGAAGCGCCTAAATCCATCGCCCAAAAACTTCGCGTCGCTTCCGAAAGTCCCGTTCTTGAATTAAAACGCATTTTATTTCACGACGACCAGCCGCTCTCATTCGAAATCGCCTACTATCCGCTCAGTTTATTTCCCGACATCGGCAAGCATATTAAAGGCGGCGTGTCGATGCATGACATTTTGAAACAGCACTATCAGGTGGTGCCCACCCATAATACGAAGCTGTTAAATGTCGTATACGCCAAGCAGGAAGAAAGCCGCTATCTGGCTTGTGATATCGGGGATGCGCTTTTTGAAATTGACAAAACCGCTTTTATGTCAAAAGACCAGCCGATATACAGCTCGCTGTTTTTAATGCATACCGACCGCGTCACGTTTACCATTAACAGTCCCTATGCGTAACAAGTATAAAAAACGAGACAATGCTTATCGTATTCTCGTTTTTTCACTGCTTTTCCCGCCGCCCGGCCTGTAGGGATGCCCGTAACCGAACGCTCCGAACCCTCCGCATGTTTTGGCAGCCGTCCCGGCGGCCGCAGTAAGCGCTCGCCGAATATCCTGATGCTCGAAGAAATCGGTAAGAAACCCGGCGATAAATGAATCACCCGCGCCCAATGTATCTATTATATCAGCTCTTACCACCGGCTGATGATAGACGCGTTCCCCATCCGATAACACCGCGCCATATTCCCCCCTTGTCAGACAGACGATTTTCGCTCCGAAACCGCGGGCTTTTTCGGCAAGCCGCACACATTCACTTTCACTCAAATCACTCCCGGAAAAAAACGCATACGTCACGTACGGACAGACCGCTTCTAAATAGGCTTCGTCACGTTTTACAGAGAAGTCAAAGGAAATCGGCACATGGCCGCTCAGCATCGGAAGGTCACGTTCTATCCTGCTGTATACGCTCGTATGCAGCAGATCATGTCCGGCGATAAATGAGATGTCATTATCCTGAAAAGCGAGCGTCAGACGCGATTGCACGCCGCCTTTTTTTGATCCGGCAAATATCCTGTCCCCTCTTTCATCAAGCGTGACGACCGCCATCCCGTTTTCTCCGTATGCCCGGCGGATCAGATCGGCATTCACCTTTTCCAGTTTCAGCACATTCAATACGTGATCCGCCGCTTCATCACTGCCGAGAATCCCGATATAAGAAGTTTCGTGGCCTAAGCGCCGGGCAAGCACGGCTACGTTTAACGCATTTCCGCCCGGGTAAAACGTCTCCTGATCCTGATAATAATCTACTACATTATCTCCGGCCGCTATCAGTTTCATCTTTTCATCCTCCTTATCCTTTCACGCTTCCCGCTGCAATGCCGCGGATAAAATATCTCTGCATCAATAAAAACAACGCGATGATCGGAGCAGCAGAAATCGTCAGCCCGGCCAGCAGCACGCCCCAATCCGTCTGCAGGGCATCTCTGAACTGCATCAGCCCGGCCGGAATCGTCCGTAAATTTTCATCATCGATAAAAATAATCGCAAACATAAACTCATTCCATGTATGGTAAGCCGTCAAAATGCCTGATGTCACAAGAATCGGCACGCTCATAGGTAAGAATATTCTGAAAAATATTCCGAAACTTGTACATCCATCCAGATAGGCAGCTTCCTCAAGCTCTTTGGAAATCGACAAAAAATAGGAACGGATCAGAATCACGGTAAACGGAATACGATAGGCGGCGTACGGAAGAATCAATGCCCAATACGTATTGTACAGTCCCAATGACTGGATAATGGAGTACAGCGGCACAAGACTGACCTGCGGCGTCAGCATCAAGCCGCCAAGACAAATGATCAGCACAAACCCTTTTCCTTTAAATTGAAAACGGGCCAGCCCGTATGCCGCCCAGGCGCTCACAAATACGGTGATGAGACAAGTCAGCACGGTCACAATGACGCTGTTCATAAAATAAGCGGAAATCCCTTGGTTCCATGCGGATACGAAGTTTTCGGGATGCCAGACAGAGGGCAGCGACCAGCTGTGCTCAAAAATCTCATCCGAGCTTTTAAAGGCGCTGACCGCCATCCATAACAGCGGATAAGCAACGGCAATGAGGTAGATAAAGAGAAACAGCCACACAGACGTTTCCCCGATATACCATTTTCTCGGTTTTCCGCCTGTTCTGACGGCCTGACGGGCATGACGCAAGTCCGTCTTTTCAGGAAGCATCGGCTACTCCTCCTTTCCGGTCTTAAAGAATTTCATCTGAATAAGCGACAGAGCAAGCGTCAGCAAAAGCACCACCGTCGCGATCGCAGAAGCGTAGCCCATCATATCTTTTGTAAAAGCGCTCTTATACAAAAATGTGCTCAGCACTTCTGAAGCATTGCCCGGCCCTCCGCCGGTCAGAATATACGGTTCATTAAATACGGTAAATGCGCCGGTCAGCGTCATCACCACGGCAACAAACGACATTTCTTTCGTCTGCGGCACCGTAATGTGAAAAAACTGCTGGATTTTTCCGGCTCCGTCCAGCTGCGCCGATTCATATAATTCAGCGGGAATGCTCTGAATCGAGACAATGTACAGCATGGCGATGTAACCGACAGACTGCCATTGAGACACAAAAATGACAGACAGCATAGCGGTGTTTTCATCGCCCAGCCACGCGCGGGTCAGTTCATCAAGTCCGACGGCTTCCAGCAGCTGATTCAAAAGCCCGATTTCCGGGTTATAAATAAAATCAAACAACAGCGCAATGACGGTCATGGAAATGACGACCGGAAGAAAAAAGACCGTGCGGAAAAACGGCGACCATTTTCTTACCAATCTGTCTTCCAGCACGGCCGCCAGAATTAAGCCGCCGCCAACCTGGCAAATCAGCGATATGACCGCATACAGCACATTGTTGCGGAGCGCTGTAAAAAACACGGGATCGTGAAACAGGTCAATATAATTTTTCAAACCGATAAACGTCTTTTCGGGTTGAAATGAGCTCCATTCAAACAGACTGAAAAACACATTCTCAATAATCGGAATGTAAACGAACAGCAGAAAAATCAGCGCGGGCGCGAGAAACAGATACGGAATGAAACGTTTTCGGCTGACCAAGGAAATCCTCATCTCCTTTCTCCAAAGAAATCTGTTCTATTCAGATGACGCTTTGACCTGACGCGCCGCTTTCTGCACGGAATTCATCACCTCGCGCGGTGTCATTGTGCCGCCGAGCATCTGCTGAACGCCTGCCGCATACACATCGGCGATTTCAACGTCAACATCCATATCAAACCACGGCACCATTGATTCGGCGCGGACGATATCCTGCACGGCTTCACGCTGGATCGGGGCGGAATTGTTTTCTGTCGCCGTTCCTTGAACCGCGCTGTATTTACCGACGTCTTTTATCAGCTTCTCTCCCATTTTTTTCGAGGTTAAAAACTGAAGAAATTCCATGGCTTCTTTCGGGTGCTTCGTTTTTGAGGAAATCATAAATCCTTCCGGAGATCCGGTCAGTGCACGGGGAGATCCCTTTTCGCCGCTGATTTTCGGGAAAGGAAACAAGCCCAGATTGACCGGTTCGACGAGCTTAATTTCTGCCGTTTCCGCATAAATCATCGCCGCTTTGCCGCTCGTAAACTGCTGGCGCACGTATTCGTGATCGACGGAGTTCACGTGCTTTGTAAAGTACGGCAGAAGTTCCTGAAGCTTTTCAAGCGCTTTGACATAGCCTTCGTCCGTAAACTCCCCGGTTTCCGGGCTGTAATCTTTCGCCCGCGTTTTTTCATCCACCATACGCTGGTTCAGCGTCCCGATATAATGAGAAATGGTCCAAGGCGCTTTTGTGCCGAAACTGATCGGAATATATCCGTTCTCTTTCAATTTCTCAGAGACTGTGATCAGTTCATCCCATGTCGCCGGGGGCTTCAAATGTAATGAATTAAAAATGTCCTTATTATAAAAGAATGATTTAGCGTCCATTTGCCACGGAACACCGTACTGTTTTCCGTCATGCGTAAAGGGTTTGATTTGTGACTGCACCAGCTGTGAGGACCAATCTTTATCCTGCTGATAGTAAGACGACAGATCGAGGGCTTTGTCTCCTTTGATGAATTTATAAGCAAACCGGTCGCTCCATGAAAAGAAAATATCAGGGGGGCTCGTTGTTCCGAGCATGACTTTCACCTTGTCTTTATAAGAATCGTTTAAGACCGCTTCCGTTTGGATATGAATATCCGGATGAGCGGCTTCAAATTCTTTGACCGCTTCTTCAAAATAGCTTTTTTCCGGCTCCTTCGGCCACCTGTGAAAAAACTTCAGAGTCACTTTTCCGTCAGAGGAACTGCTTTGGCTTGAACAGGCGGCGGCTGACAGACATACGGCTAACAGAACGAACAGGCAGATGAGCTTTTTCAGATGCTTTTCCTCCTTTGTCACCGGACTATAACGTTATATATCATTATAGTCCGGTGAAATATAATGCGCGTTCTTAATATTCGACTTTCCACATGTAACGCCGCTGGCTTAACGGATGGTTCCTTGCTTCCGCCAGCGCATCCGCATAGCTTCTGAGCACCCGGTTTAATACGAGAGGAGCCAGATAGCCTTTTACAGAATCGTCAATTCCGGAAAAATCATATGCTGCCGCATCAAGCACAGTCAGTTTTTTGCCGTATCTTTTTGAGAAGGAAAGCGCCCGCTCTTCAAGGGGTCTTGTTTCGTCTAAGCCGAGCAGGATAATAAATGGAACGGATTCATCAATGATTTCGAACGGTCCGTGAAAATATTCTCCGGCATGAATGGCGTGGGAATGAATCCATTGCATTTCCATGAGAATGCAGATGCTGTAGGAGTAAGCGACGCCGTAGTTCGCACCGCTTGCCATCGTGTAAATGATATCTTCTTTTTCGTGGGCTTTCGCGAATGCCTTTGCGTGATCCGCTTCTTGTTTAAGCGCTTTGTCATATACGGTCTGGAGCTTATTGAGTCCGTCGATCGCCTGTTCAAACGCGGGATGATTTTCCAGCACGTGTAAAGCGCCGAACACGATTTGATACAGAACCCCGTAATTCGTATTTATCGCCTGTGCGTTCTCACCCCAGTCATACACCGCGACATATTCGGCTTCTTTCGCTAACGGCGAATCAGGCTCAAAGGTCATCGCAATCGTAAGCGCGCCTTTTTTTCTGGCGAAACCGGCGGCTTTCACCGTTTCCGGCGTATTGCCTGACTGAGAACATAAAATCACGAGAGAGTTCTCTCCGAGCTGAACGGGATTGCGCTGAATAAATTCATTTGAACTGTAGAGATCAGAGCTGATGGCTTTCGCCTCTCTGTCAAACACGTACTTGCTCGGATACATAATGGCTGAAGAACCCCCGCAAGCGACGAAAAAGACGTGATCAATCGTTTTTCCTTTCAGATCATCCAAGAAAGCCTGAACCTTGTGATTCACTTGTGCGGCAGTTTGACTCAAATCCTTCACTCCTCAGTGTTTTATTATATAACGTTATATAACATTATATAACGTTATATTAATCGTAACAAAGGTGCGTTGTCAATCATATTTTCTGAAATTTCTAAAATATAAAATAAACCCGTCTTATTTCCCGCTCTCTCTTGACCTGACCCTTAGAGACACGTTTAGAATGAAAAACAGGGAGTGATTCAGAATGAATATAAAAGAAGCCGCCAGACAGACGGGTCTCACGAAAAAAGCCATCAAATATTATGAGCAGGAAGGTTTAATCACCGTCAGCAAAAACCCTGATAACGGATACCGTGAGTATTCCGATCAGAACGTGAATACGCTGAAAATGATTGCCGCCCTCCGAATGCTGGCACTGTCTGTAAGCGATATTAAAGCGTTCCTCTTAGAGGGCAGCAGTCTGCATGATATACTGCGCCGGCAGCATCAAAAGCTCAGCCGGCAGATTGAAGAGCTTGAGCAGGAACGGAAACTGACTGAAATGCTGATCAAGCGCGTAGAAGATGCGGAAAATGTCGATTCAATTCTGCATGATATCGGCGAGGTCAAAATAGATGAACCGAAGTATATGGGACTTCAGCTGAAAAAACTGTTCCCGGGGGATTTCGGAGAATTTATCGCCGCGCTGTTTGAACCGTTCCTCGACTTTTCTATTGATACAGATGAGAAAAAAATGATATGGGCGGAGCTTATTAAAGTATTGGATGATATGGAAGAAGTTCCGGCTGCACACCCGATGATGCAGCTGGTCGGCAAGGAGGATCCGGCTCAGCTCCAGCAGCACAAAGTCCAGCATGATCAATTTATCGAGCGGATTTTGGAGAGAGACCCCGCCACTTGGGACACTCATAAAAACATCATCATTCAGCTTGTGAAAAGAGTGCAGACAGATGAAGAATACAGGGAAAGCCTGATCAAGGTCGGAGAATCAGCTTCTGATCTGCCCGCGCTGAAGGAGGGATCGCCTTTCAGCAATCTTCTTCAAAAGCTCAGCCCAAAATATGACACGTACGTGCGACTTCAGCTTGAACTGAAAAAAGAAGCCGACGAGGAACTCGGCTTTGATTCAGAAGCATATTTAAAACAGATGCTTCAATCAAAAAAACGCTAAGGTTCGTTTCCTTAGCGTTTTCTTTCTTCAGCCTCAGTGCTGCGCGTTAATGCGGTCAACGACATTAGCGATGAGCTGCTCTTTTCCTAAGTCGGAATCTTCGTCAACGCTTGCTACTGTCAAAATGATGGCCGCTACCGCAAGAGCGATCGTCTCAATGGCGGCCGCCGCGTTTAAAAATACCCATACAGCCGTTGCGCATTGGCCGATGGCCGTTGATTTTCCTTTGTCCATGCTCTTTTTGTCAAACTCTTCTTTCAGCACTTTCGCCATAATCTGCGAACCTTGATCAATGACGCTGTTCACTTTCTCATAATCGCCGCTGTAGACCGCCGCTTTCAACTCTTTAAAATAATTCGGCGATGACTTTTTAATATCAGCGATCACCTGATCGGAAACTTGCTTCAATTCATCCTGATCAATCTTTTTGACAGCCTTGGTATCCCATACTTCAGGAAGGAGCTTTGCGACCTCACCTTGTCCGAAAAAGATGCCGGAAAAAATGTCTTCACCCGAATAAGAGACGGATGGCTCAGTTTTCGCCGCGGCATGCGGGCCGACTAATGCAACCATTAAAACAAACACCAGCATCATGGCAGCTGCGGACTTCTTGCTTTTAACCATATAATTTCCTCCTTTTCCTTTTATTGAAAAAATTGTATCTGATAAAAAGGGGATTGTAATGGTTCAAAGCTACTGTTTTCTCTGCCGGCACCAAAAACAGGACCAAAATACCAGCCACCGTAATGGAAAACGAGGTAAGCCCCAGCATAACGGCAAAGATTTCGTGCATAAAAATGGATATAAACAATATCAGACGCCAATATGTTTTCGGAGCGAACAAAGCGCAGAACATAATGGTTTGCACAATAAGCGTGCCCCAAGTCGGGATGATGACAAGCTTGGACTGCAGGATAAAGTCAAACAGACCGTGAAGCGCATCCGGCAGACCCAGCATCGGATCGTTCAAATAGTAATAAACGGCAGTTCCGTTCTGCCACTCTTCTTCCATCAGTTTGGCAATGACGGAGTTAAAATACAGCATTGCGACCTGTATTCTGATGATTGTCAGCGTCGCCCAGCACAAGGAGCGGTAATAAGGCTCAAGCGGCCTTTTCTCAAAAGACGCCTCGTACGGAGACCAGTGCCATTTCCGCGGATCGGTTAATGTCAGCGGGAGCAGCAGCAGTGTAAAAACGGCAGCCACCTGATCTCCTCCGTCAAGGGTAACGGCGGAGTTTTGGAAGCTGTACGAAATCCACCAGTGAAAAAAACCGGTGATTCGCGGCCGCCAGCCAATGACGACAAGGATTAACATACAGATACAAACGGCTTTGACGATCTCAATGTAACGGAAATCGGGAAACAGCAGAAACAGGCTGAACGTGTCGGAAAAACCGAGCATTTGATTTTGCGTTTTGAAGAAGACAGACGCCGGATTGAACAGCAATGTCAGCAGCGTGCCGAGCGCGATTAAGCTTCTGGCAAGCCCGTACACATTTGTCCAAGGCGGATTCTTCATCATCCATAAGGTGAGCTGCTTTTTTGCATCCTGAATCAATTGACATCCACTCCGATGTATTTTTTGATGGTTCTTTTCGTTTCGGTATGCTGGCTCCATGCCCACGGGGTAATGCGTTCATATGTAATGATCATTTTCCCTTTCAGCCTTGGGGAGGGGGACTCATTTTTCATTTTCAAAAATGTGGTATCCTTAAAGTCTTGGCCAGCCGCAAAGTCATTCCACTTCTCTTTGGAAGGCAGCTTTTCCAGCATAAGGCCGAGCTCTATCCCTTGCGTCCGCCCGTAGCGGTTTAAACCGATCACATTTTTCAGAGAATTATTCGGCCATCTGAGCTCCTCATCGGCATCAAGAAGATAGATGTTCAAGCTGTCTTCTCTCGGATCTTTACTGAAAAATCCCCAGCTTTGCGGATAAATCATGGAAACGGTTTTGGATTGATGCTTGGTTAATTGGATGGCGGAGCTTGGCAGTGCCGCGATGACGGTAAAAAACAAAACGATGATCCAGGCGGCCATGATAAAAAGAAAGAATGAAAACATGCTGGTTTGCTTCTTGTCAGTCAATTGAAACCCTCCTAGCGTATGGAAATTTCATTGACATGATTATACACCAATCAACAGGTAAAATATTGATAAATTAGATTTTTCGAACTAATATACTATTATATGTAAAAAGGAGTGTTCATATGTTTTTGATGAATGATAAAGTGCTGTGGGGAGCTGTGGTTCTCGCCTTTATTCTGTCGATTGTGTTTTATCCGTTTCTTCCTGCTGATATGGCCATTCACTATGACGTGTCAAACCGTCCGAATACATCAATCAATAAAACGGCCGGCGTCCTGATTTTTCCTGTGCTCATGATGATCTGCATGTTATTCAGAAAAAAGGCCGTCCAGCTATTCCTCGTCGTTTACTGTCTGCTGATCGTGCATATTGCCGTGATGTGGCTGGCACTGTAAACATAAAGAAAACCGGAGCCCTTAAGCTCCGGTTTTTCTTATTTATAAAATACTTTCTCAATGTTGTATTTCGACTGAAGGGTATTGATCGCGTACGTTTCGTAAATCTCCCTTTCCATCGGATCATTTACGACACATACTTCAATTTTATACACTTCGTCCCTGTGATGTTTAACAGGCGACACATTGTCTTCAAAATGCTTTTTGATTCTTTGTCTTAATTTACGGGCTTTCCCGACAAACAGCAGTTCATCATGAATGTTATAAAACATAAATATGCCGCCTTTGTCTCTCGGAATTTGGTGAAAATCAATGAAACCGTAAATCGCTTTAATCGCCGGTTCATTCTCCGACGGTGACTGCTGCCGTTCCGTAATGGTTACATCAGGAGCAGGAAGGTTTATTTTTATCAAATGGGTCACGTCCTCTTATTCATTAAAGCTCCATCCTATCATAAGAATGCGCCAAAAGCTATTTTTTATTCAAGCGCCCCGGCCGGATCATAAAGACTTAAATCAATTTCCGTCTGCTGACCGAGCGCGAGTTTCGCCAGTTCAGCGCCCAGATACGGCCCGCTCGTCAGTCCTGAGGCGCCCAGCCCGTTGGCAACGAGGAGCCCGCTGATATTCGGCACTTTGCCGATGACGGGAAGAAAACCGGGAGTAAACGGCCTGAAACCGACTCTTGTCTCTATTACAGTACTGTCTGAAAGGCCCGGCGCCACGGTTAATGCTTTGTCAAAAATCTCACGGAGGCCGCCGGCCGTCACCCGCAAATCCATGCCGGTATCGTTTTCATGAGTCGCGCCCGCTATGATTCTGCCGCTGTCAAAGGCGAGAATGTATTGATCGTTTGGGGGCATGACGACGGGCCAGCCGCCCGTATCCTCTCCCTGAAGCTCTAAATGAACGATCTGCGCCTTTTGGTATGATACTGAAAAACGGATGCCGAGCGGTTCAAGCAGCTCTCTCGCCCAAGCGCCGGCCGTTACGAGAACCTGGCCGGCAGTAAGCGTGCGTTCTGCGGTTTTCACACCGATGACGGCACCGTCCTCTGTCAATATTGACGCTTCTTCATTGTAAACAGCCGCTCCGTGCTTAACGGCCGCATTTAACAGCGCCTTACGAAGCGCCCTCCCGTTCACCCGGGCCGCGCCGCTGACATGAACTGCCCCGTATTCCTCCGACAGCGCGGGGAACAGCGCCTTCGTTTCTTCCGGAGTCAGTCTTGTAATGTCACCGATTTCAGGGGCATCCTCTCTTCTTTTATAAGCTCTTTCCTCCATTTGGCTGAGCTTTTTTTCATCCGTATGGAGGCTGACGGCTCCGACCTTTTGATAACCGGTTTCTGTTTCTCCGTCAGCTTCAAGCTGCTGTATCAATCGTTCATAATAACGGGCGCCGCCTTTTGCGATCGCATACCATGCCTGATTGCGCCGCTGCGACAGCCACGGGCAAACGATCCCCGCCGCGGCGTCAGTCGCCTGCCCCGGGTGTTTCCGGTCAATGACCGTTACATCCGCCCCGGCCTTTGCGAGATGATAAGCCGCGGACGCACCGAGAATGCCGGCCCCGATAATCATATAAGACTTCATGTGTAACACCTTTTCTATCTGTTTTGTCTTATTTATTTTAACAAATAGAGCGCCCGGTTCCTACCGGAGTCCTGACAGCAATGATGAGTTTCGAAAACGGAAACGTATAATAAAAGGAATACGTTCTTGTCTGAAAGCCGTTTTCCTCAAGAATCTCTCTGTATTGTGATGTATTTTTTATATCTGACACGGCCAATGTGCCGCCAGGCTTCAGCACCCTCACCATTTCTGCAATCGCCCGTTCCCTCTCTTTTCTGCCTGAAATGTTGTGTACGACAAAATGCGAAATGACAAGGTCAAACGTTTTATCAGGAAACGGCATGTCTTGCGCGAGTCCGTCATACAAATCAATTTCCGGCGCTCCTTCTGCCCATCTGTTCTTTTCGAATGCGTCTCTCCCGTTTCCGCCCAGATCCCAGCCTGACCATTTGTCAATCGCTGAGACGTCAGCGCCTTTTTGAGCCGCGGCGATGGCTAGCAGCCCCCGTCCCGTCCCAATATCAAGCACCTTCATGTCCGGCTTTAAACCGGAAAGCGCAAGAATGCGGTGGCGGTGTGAAAGTTTAATGGCCGTTGAATACAAGAGCATCCAAAGTCCGAGCACTAAAAACAAGGCGCCCGTCAGCCAGCCCCAGAAAAGAGGAATCATGCCGCATAACGTGCCTGCGGCATAAAGGATCGCAAGCAGGATAAACCCAAAAGCCCCATAAGGCGCATCAATTCCGTAACGTGTTGTCATACCGTCAAGTCCTTTCAATATTTATCCAACTATTATACCATAATATTCAAAAGCCGAAAGGAGATACGACCATATGAAACGCGGCATTACATTTAACATCCCAAATCAATTCGGACGGTTTGCGGCAGATATATTACAACCGTTCCCGATCTCTCCCTATACGTGGTTTATCGGTGATGGAGAGGCGTATATTGAGTTCAAAGAAGACACCGATACAGACCTGTTTCCGCAAAATCAGCGCATCATTCAGGGTCAAGAACTCCGTCAGCGTCTGGAAGGAAACCCTTATTATATGATTTTTGCTGAATTGAAAGCTTTCCCGGGCGGGATGGTAACGGAAATCAATACGTATGAGGAATATTTGGAGAGTTCCTGTGAGCTTGTGCTTCTCATTGCAGATTGCTCGTATGTAACGTTATATTACAAAGATCCGGTTATGCTCGAAGCCCTTTATCAGCAGGCTGTACAATGCGGGTTTCACCGCGTTGACTATGTTACAGATGAGAATGACGCAAGAACGGGATTGTCTGTCTGGTGAAGGTCGTTCTTTTTATGAAGCGCCGGATAGGGCTTAGGATTCAAAATATTGACAAATTCGTGTGTTTTCAACAAAAAAACAACCCCCTCATGTATACTGAGTGCGTAACTTACATATGAAAGGGGTATGGCAATGAAAATCAGCTTGAAGAAAAAAGCAGGTTTTTGGAAGAAGACGGCGGTTTCATCTCTTATTTTCACCATGTTTTTTACCCTGATGATGAGCGGTACGGTTTTTGCGGCCGGGCTGAATAAGGATCAGAAGCGCCGGGCGGAACAGCTGACCAGCATCTTTGAAAACGGAAAGACGGAAATCCAATACGGATATGTTGAAGCGTTGGATGACGGAAGAGGTTACACTTGCGGGCGGGCCGGCTTTACGACGGCTACCGGAGATGCGCTGGAAGTAGTTGAAGTATACACGAAAGCGGTGCCGAATAACAAATTGAAAAAGTATTTGCCTGAATTGCGGCGTCTTGCGAAGGACGAAAGCGATGACATCAGCAATCTGAAAGGATTCGCTTCTGCCTGGCGCTCACTTGGCAATGATAAAGCCTTCCGCGCTGCCCAAGATAAGGTAAATGACAGCTTGTATTATCAGCCGGCGATGAAACGTTCAGAAAATGCCGGACTGAAAACGGCCTTGGCAAAAGCAGTGATGTACGATACGGTGATTCAGCATGGCGACGGCGATGATCCGGACTCCTTTTATGCCCTGATTAAACGCACGAACAAAAAAATGGGCGGGTCACCGAAAGACGGAACTGATGAAAAGAAATGGCTCAATAAATTCTTGGATGTGCGCTATGACGATCTGATGAATCCGTCAGATGAGGACACTCAGGATGAATGGAGAGAATCGGTTGCCCGTGTCGACGTTTTCCGCGATATTGTCAAAGAGAAGAACTACAATTTAAACGGGCCGATTCATGTCCGGTCAAGCGAATACGGTAATTTCACTATTCAATAAACAAAAAAACCCCGCCAAATGGCGGGGTTTTACTATTAACCGATGGAACCTTCCATTTCGAATTTAATCAAACGGTTCATTTCAACTGCGTATTCCATCGGAAGTTCTTTTGTGAACGGCTCGATGAAGCCCATAACGATCATTTCTGTTGCTTCTTCTTCAGAAATACCGCGGCTCATCAAGTAGAAAAGCTGTTCTTCAGAAACTTTTGATACTTTCGCTTCGTGCTCCAATGAAATGTTGTCGTTCAGGATTTCATTGTAAGGGATTGTATCAGAAGTTGATTTGTTATCCATAATGAGCGTATCACACTCGATGTTTGAACGGGCGCCGTCCGCTTTTCGTCCGAAGTGGACGATACCGCGGTATGTTACTTTTCCGCCCTGTTTGGAAATCGATTTTGATACGATTGTGGATGACGTATTCGGTGCAAGGTGAATCATTTTCGCACCCGCGTCCTGATGCTGTCCTTTGCCCGCAAGAGCGATAGAAAGCGTCATGCCGCGCGCGCCTTCACCTTTCAGAATGACAGCCGGATATTTCATCGTCAATTTAGAACCGATGTTTCCGTCAACCCATTCCATCGTCGCGTTTTCTTCACAAACCGTACGTTTCGTTACTAGGTTGTAAACGTTGTTCGCCCAGTTTTGAATTGTTGTATAACGGCAGTAGCCGCCTTTTTTGACGATGATTTCAACAACCGCGCTGTGAAGCGAGTTTGTTGTGTACACAGGAGCCGTACAGCCCTCTACGTAATGAACGCTTGCTTCTTCGTCAACGATGATCAGCGTACGTTCGAACTGACCCATGTTTTCGGAGTTGATGCGGAAGTAAGCTTGAAGCGGTGTTTCAACCTTCACGCCTTTAGGCACGTAGATGAAAGATCCGCCGGACCAAACAGCTGAGTTCAGCGCCGCAAACTTGTTATCAGTCGGCGGGATAACTTTCGCCCAGTGCTCGCGGAAAATGTCTTCATTTTCTTTCAGCGCGCTGTCTGTGTCTTTGAAGACGATGCCTTGCTCTTCAAGATCTTCTTTCATATTGTGGTACACAACTTCGGATTCGTACTGTGCAGAAACACCGGCAAGGTATTTTTGCTCAGCTTCAGGAATGCCGAGTTTGTCGAATGTCTGTTTAATTTCCTCAGGCACTTCATCCCAAGAACGCTCTGAACGCTCAGACGGCTTTACGTAATACGTAATTTCGTCAAAGTTTAAAGAGTTTAAATCCCCGCCCCACTGCGGCATCGGCATGTTGTAGAAATGCTCAAGAGATTTCAGGCGGAAATCAAGCATCCATTGAGGCTCTTCTTTCATGCGTGAAATTTCTTCTACGATTTCTTTTGTCAATCCGCGCTCTGAACGGAAAATGGAAACGTCCTTATCGTGAAAACCGTACTTGTATTCACCAATTTCAGGCATTTTTTTAGCCATCCATTTTCACTCCAATCTTTTAATTGCCGCCTTTTTCGCCAGCGACTCCTTTTTCAAGTGCTTTCCATGAAAGGGTGGCACATTTAATCCGGGCCGGGAATTTCGAAACGCCTTGAAGGGCTTCAATATCCCCGAGATCTATTGAGTCGTCATACTCTTTCCCTTGCATCATGTCTGAGAAAATCTTAGACATGGAAAGGGCGGTATCAATATCTTTTCCTTTAATCGCCTGCGTCATCATGGAAGCTGAAGCCATGGAGATGGAGCAGCCTTCTCCTTCAAACTTCGCTTCCTGAACGGTATCGCCGTCAAGCTTCATTGTCAGTCTGATCCGGTCGCCGCAAGTCGGGTTGTTCATATCGACGACGATGCTGTCATCCAAAACCCCTTTGTTGCGCGGATTTTTGTAATGATCCATGATCACTTGTCTGTATAATGTATCTAAATTTGCATTAAAAGACATTTGTAAAGTACTCCTTTGTCTTTTGGAGGGCTTCCGCGAGCTTATCGATCTCTTCCTCTGTATTATACAGATAAAAACTCGCTCTCGCAGTAGCAGATACATCCAGCCATTTCATGAGCGGCTGGGCGCAATGATGGCCGGCTCTGACCGCAATGCCCTCAGCATCGAGGACAGTCGCGACATCATGAGGGTGAACCTCATCAAGATTAAATGTCACAAGTCCCGCCCGCTCTTTCGGACCGTATACCGTCACGCCGTCTAGCTGCTCGAAACGGTCAAGCGCATAGGCTGCAAGCTTATGCTCATGCCGGGAAATCTCGTCGAGTCCGATCTCTTCAAGAAAATCAATCGCGGCTCCCAATCCGATCGCGCCTGCAATGATCGGCGTGCCTGCTTCAAATTTCCACGGAAGCTCTTTCCAAGTTGATTCATAAAGCCCTACAAAGTCGATCATCTCGCCGCCAAATTCGGCCGGCTCCATATTCTCAAGCAGTTCTTTCTTGCCGTACAGCACGCCGATTCCCGTCGGGCCGCACATTTTATGGGAAGAAAGCGCGAAGAAGTCGCAATCCAAGTCCTGAACGTCGATTTTCATGTGCGGTGTGCTTTGCGCCCCGTCCACCACGATGACCGCGCCATTGTCATGAGCGATTTTGGCGATCTCTTTAATCGGGTTGATCGTGCCGAGCACGTTTGACACATGAGCGACTGCCACGATCTTCGTATGGCTTGTGACAGTCTGCCGGACGTCGTCCAACGAAAGCGTGCCGTCTTCCTGCATCGGGATATATTTTAAAGTCGCGCCGGTTGCTTTGACAGCCTGCTGCCATGGAATGATATTCGCATGATGCTCCATTTGGGTGATGACCACTTCATCACCGGGTTTTAAGCTGGCGCGGGCATAGCTCAGCGCCACCATATTCAGTGAAGTTGTCGTGCCTTTTGTGAAAATGACCTCAGCCATTGACTTCGCATTGATAAACTTACGGACTTTTTCACGCGCACCTTCATAGCCGTCTGTCGCTCTCGTGCCAAGAGTATGAACGCCTCTGTGGACATTGGAGTTGTATTTGTTGTAATACTGATCCACTGCTTCAATGACAGCACGCGGCTTCTGGGAAGTCGCCGCGCTGTCAAGGTACACGAGGTCATGTCCGTTCACTTGCTGATGAAGGATCGGGAACTGTTCACGAATATCGGTGATATTCATTATTTTACTTTCCTTTCGATGACGGAGACGAGCTGTTTCTTAACTCCTTCAATCGGAAGCTCTTTTACCACCGGAGCAAGGAATCCGTAAATGACTAAGCGTTCTGCTTCTTCTTTCGCAATTCCGCGGCTCATCAGGTAGTAAAGCTGAATAGGGTCCACACGGCCGACAGATGCCGCATGTCCTGCAGTTACATCGTCTTCATCAATTAAAAGAATCGGGTTTGCGTCGCCTCGCGCTTTTTCACTCAGCATCAGGACGCGGGATTCCTGTTCAGCGTTTGCTTTAGACGCGCCGTGCTCAATTTTGCCGATGCCGTTAAAGATGGAAGATGCGGCATCTTTCATGACTCCGTGCTTCAGGATATAGCCTTCGGAAGCCTTACCGAAGTGGATGATCTGCGTCGTAAAGTTTTCCGTCTGTTCTCCTCTTCCGACAACTACGGTTTTCGTATCGCCGTATGTGCCGTCTCCGTAGAGGTTTGTCGTGTTTTCAGAAATCGTGTCGCCATCGTTCATCAGACCGAGCGCCCACTCGATTTTGCTGTCGCGTCCGCGCGCAGCTCCGCGGCGGTTGACGTAAGTTGTGACGCCTGCTGACAAGTTGTCAACGGCACCGTACGTCACGCTGGCATTATCACCTGTGATCACTTCACTGATAATGTTGAATACAGCTTCTTTCGGATTCACCGTGCTGATATAGTTCTCAACGTAAGTGACGGAGCTGTGGTCTTCAGCGACGATCAGCACGTGGTTGAACAATGCCGTGTCATTGCTTTCATGAACGTAAACAGCCTGAACAGGCGTCTCCACCTGAACGTTTTTAGGAACATAAAGGAATGCCCCGCCGTTCATTAATGCCGCATGAAGCGCAGTCAGTTTATGCTCGTCGACCTTTACGCCGTCTTTCATGAAGTATTTCTCAACGAGGTCGCTGTGCTCACGGGCAGCCGTTAAGATGTCCGTGAAAATAACGCCTTTTTCTTTCAGCTCTTTAGAGAGAGACAGGAATGCTGGCGTTTGGTCACGCTGCACATATAACGTTTTGTCTTCATTTTCAATATCGATCAGCGCTTTTGCTTCATCAGCTAAATCTTCCAAAGAAGCAAGCGGCGCGTTTTCTACTGTATGCTTGTTGAACTTTGTAAAGTTCCAATTTGTGATTTTTGTTTTATCAGGCTTAGGCAGCGGCAGATCTTCAGCTTTTTCAAGAGCCTGTAAGCGCAGGTTTTTCAGCCAGGCAGGTTCTTGATGCTTTTCGGAAAAGCCTTTGACATATTCCTGATCTACGGATAGTTTCGTTTCCAATGTCATGTTAATCCCCCTAACGCTTACGCTTCTTGGCCTACAGTTTCGTCTTCAATGCCGAGTTCTTGTTTAATCCAGTCATAACCTTCCGCTTCAAGGCGCTGTGCTAGCTCCGCACCGCCTGATTTCACAACGCGTCCCTGCATCATAACGTGAACGACATCCGGCGTGATGTAGTTCAGAAGGCGCTGATAGTGAGTGATCATTAAGCAGCCGAAGTTTTCGCTGCGCATTTTGTTGATTCCTTTAGAAACGACTTTAAGCGCATCGATATCAAGACCTGAATCGATCTCGTCAAGAATGGCGATTTTCGGCTCGATCATCATAAGCTGAAGGATTTCGTTGCGTTTTTTCTCTCCGCCTGAGAAACCTTCGTTCAGGTAACGCTGCGCCATTTCAGGATCCATTTCAAGGAACTCCATGTTTTCGTCCATTTTGCGGATGAATTTCATAAGAGAAATTTCATCGCCTTCTTCGCGGCGGGCGTTAATCGCAGAGCGAAGGAAGTCGGCATTCGTCACACCGCTGATTTCACTTGGGTACTGCATCGCAAGGAAAAGACCCGCCTGAGCGCGCTCGTCCACTTCCATTTCCAGTACATCCTTGCCGTCAAGCGTGATGCTGCCTTTTGTAACTTCGTATTTCGGGTGTCCCATAATCGCTGCTGAGAGCGTGGATTTACCGGTACCGTTCGGCCCCATGACAGCGTGGAATTCGCCGCCTTTTATTTCAAGGTTTACACCTTTTAAGATCTCTTTTCCTTCGATTTCAACGTGAAGATCCTTGATCGTTAATGTTGAAGCAGCCATATCTATACCTCCAAAATATATAATCATTATTCTCAATTTATTCTCATTCTAATTTTATAACAAATGAAAAGTAAATACAACTTTTTATATTACCCGGAACATTCCTAAAGTTTATCAAAGATCAAGGCGTAATTAAAGCTGTTTGAAACAGAAAAAGGGCGGAAATCCACCCTTTTTTACTGACCGATTTTCTCATTAAGCTGCGCTGCGAGGAACTTGCTTTTTTGATATTCAAGCTCCCTCTGCCGTTCGACTTCCATCCTTTTTGAAAGACGCCGTCCGTATTCCTCGTAGCCGATGCCGTGTGACTTCTGCATCGCTTTTTCCATTTCAGGCGTATAGTCAAGGTCCAGTCTCTCGTGGCTGGTGCAGATAATGAATCAATCCCTTCATATATTTGTTTCTATTGTAACAATGATCCCCTGCTCCGGCCAAAGAGAGTGTGCCCCTGAATCCTTTCGAATGTGCCGAAAACCGGCGCTCGCTTTATCTGAAAAACGGTATTCACACGATTGCTCTTTCTAATGCGTCGTATGTCCGAATTCCTGAATGCACTGCTGCACGAGGGTCACTCCCTGACTGAGAGCCGCGCCGCCCCCGAATGCCGCCGCGACGCCGATGACCTCAAGGATGTTTTCTTCTGTCGCCCCTTGGTCAAGGCAGCCCTTCGTATGATAAATCATGCAAAATTCATCTTGAGCGCTGATGCTGATGCCCAGAGCGATTAATTGTTTCTCTTTTTCAGTTAATGAATCCGCTGAGAAACACTGTTCAGTAAATTCATTAAACTTCCGCCCCATCATCGGCATTTTTTTCTCGAATATGCCTAAACCTTCTTTATATTGTTTCAATGCGTCATGCACGCTTTTCCCGTTATCCTGGTATTGAGCCACTGCCATTTCCCTCCAATAAGTTAACCTTCCTTTTTATTATGGACAGTTCTCCGATTAATACCCGAAAAAAACCCCGGATGATTCATCCGGGGTTTTCGTTTTATTCAGATACGGGAAGCACGGCTCCGTCGTATTTTTTCTCAATAAAGTCTTTGATTTTCTTAGAGTGAAGCACTTCCATAAGCGCTTTGATTTTCTCTGATTTTTCGTCACCTTTGCGTACGGCGATGATGTTTGCGTACGGGTTGTTTTTCGTTGATTCCACTTCAATCGCATCTTTTAACGGATTCAGTTTGTTTTGAATCGCATAGTTGACGTTAATGAAGACTGCATCGCCTTCTTCTTCATTATATGCTTTCGCCGTTAATTCAGGGGCGATTTTTTTGAATGTCAGGTTTTTCGGATTTTTCGTAATGTTTTTCGTAGTGGCTTCAATCGTTTTTACCTTCGGATCAAGTGTGATCAGTCCGGCTTTTTCAAGCATCGCCAGCATACGGCCTTGTTCAGCGACATTGTTCGTCATGATGATGGTCGCGCCTTTAGGCAGGTCTTTCAGTGATTTGTATTTTTTCGTGTAAATTCCGAATGGCTCAAGGTGAACGGCTCCGGCATTCATGAGTTTGTAATCTTTATTTTCTTTCATTTCCTGTTCAAGGTAAGGAACGTGCTGGAAGAAGTTCGCATCCACTTCATTATCAGCTAACGCTTTGTTGTACATTTTGTAATCGTTCAGCACTTTTACTTTTAATGTGTAGCCTTTTTCCTTCAAGAGCGGTTCCGCTTCTTTTAAGATTTCAGCATGCGGTGTTTTTGTCGCGGCGACGACGATTTCCTTTTTATTCGAGCCGTTTGATCCGCAGGCGGCCAAAACTCCCGCGAACACAAGCAGCAGCGCACTTAATACAATCTTTTTCAATGTAAATCCTCCCTTATCTTTTGTCTATTATATTTGTAATTACATCACCGATAATCTGAATGATAAAGACGATGATGAGTATAAATACTGTCGCTACAAACGTTACATCCGTATTATTGGACTGGTAGCCTTCTACATATGCAAGGTTTCCGAGTCCGCCTGAACCGATGGCGCCGGCAATGGCGGTAGATCCGATCAGGGCGATGGCCGTAACGGTGATGCCTGAAATTAACGCAGGCATTGATTCAGGAATCAGCACTTTGAAGATAATCGTCGATGTCTTTGCTCCCATTGATCTGGCAGCTTCGATGACTCCTTTATCGACTTCCCGCAGCGCAATTTCCGCAAGACGGGCGTAAAACGGCGCGGAGCCGATAATCAGCGCCGGCAATGCGGCGTTCGGTCCTAAAATCGATCCGACCAAAATCTTAGTAAAACCGAGAAGCAGAATAATTAAAATAAGAAACGGAATAGACCTGAAAATATTAACGACCGCCGCAATCACGGTGTTAATGAGTTTATTTTCCCATAAACTTCCCTTGCCCGTTAAAAAGAGCAGAAGACCGAGAATCGCTCCGATGATAAATGAAAAAACTAATGCGATGACCGTCATATAAAGGGTCTCGTATGTGGCCGTCCACAGCTCGGTTATATCAACGTTCGGGAACCATTTTTCAAACATTTGTGATCACCTCTGCTTCTACCTGTTTGTCTTTGATGAACCGGATCACGTTTTCTACTTCTTTTTCCTGACCGTCAATATGAATGAATAAAGAACCGTAGGCTCCGTCCTTCGTCTGTGAAATTTTCCCCTGCAGAATATTGACGTCCACATCAAAGTTTCGGATCATTTCCGTAATGAGGGGCTGCTCGGCGGCCTGCCCGACAAATGAAAGCTGAATCGTTTTTCCTGTCGCTGTTTCCTGCAGAAAATGCTGGATGGTTTCTTTCGTCTCCTCCGGTTCTGTCACCTGCTGAACGAAACGCTTAGTCATCGGTTCGCGCGGGTTTCTGAAAACTTGGAGTACTTCGCCTTCTTCAACGACTTTCCCGTTTTCCATGACGGCGACTCTGTTGCAGATTTTTCGGATGACGTGCATTTCATGGGTAATGAGCACGATCGTCAGACCGAGTCTGTCATTTATATCGGATAAAAGATCCAAAATTGAATCGGTCGTCTGCGGATCGAGCGCTGATGTCGCTTCATCGCACAGAAGGACTTTCGGATTATTGGCGAGCGCCCGGGCGATGCCGACACGCTGCTTTTGACCGCCGCTCAGCTGCGACGGATAAGATTTTTCTTTCCCCTCTAATCCGACCAGTTTAATCAATTCATCGGCGCGGCGGACCCGTTCGCTTTTTTTCACGCCGGCGATTTCCAGCGGAAACATAATGTTCTCCCGGACGGTGCGCGACCACAGAAGGTTAAAATGCTGGAAGATCATGCTGATTTCCTGGCGCGCTTTTCTCAGCCCGCGGCTGCTTACTTTATTTAATTCCGTCCCCGCGACTTCCACGGTTCCCGACGTCGGCTTTTCAAGGCCGTTCAGGAGACGGATTAAGGAACTTTTACCAGCTCCGCTATATCCTATAATTCCAAATATTTCGCCCTTTTTGATATCAAGAGTGACATCTTGGACAGCATTGACATCCCCATGCTTCGCTTTGTAAATTTTTGAAACATTTTGAAGATGGATCAAAGCAATCACCCGCCTTACACTATTCTAAGAAATCTTCCGGGTTTCTCCGCAAAAGAAAAGCCTTTCTGCAAAAATGAGCAGAAAGGCTTATTGAAAAAGGCCTTTCTCTCATCTTTCAAAGCAGACCGCTTCGAGTGAATTGGCACCATTTCAACATTGTTGATGGTTGCCGGGCTTCATAGGGCACTTCCCTCCACCTCTCTTGATAAGAGAAAACATATCGTATTTTCGTCCGGAAATTCTTACTGTAGAATAGCACGGCGAATGATAAAAAGTCAATAAAATAAATATTGGAAGCTATTGTCACATAGTAGATTGGCAGTTTAAGGCCGTTTACTGATCGCCTGAAAAAATCCATTTGTCAGCCAGAGGATGGCCTCCAGCTTCAGCAGAGCTCTGAATGATCCTTTCACTTTGAGTTTTCCGCTTTGGATAAGCTTTTGCAAAGAGACATCACCATGCAGGAGATGGATGATTTCCGTCTGGTTTCCGTAGAAGGTCAAATTAGATTTTTCCTTTGAAACCGACGTTTTTCTCATTTCTCCCTGTCCGTTAATTGAGACCGTTAAGGCTTCTGTTTCTCCTTGGAATGTAATCAGCAGCGTTGAGGCGTTTAATAGCGGTTTCAAAAACAGATGCTGTCCGTCATTCTCTGAAACTTCTATTTTCTCCACTCGTATAACCTCCCGTTTTAATGGCCATACATACACTTTCTCTTTTTAACGGACAGAACCCTTTATAAACCGCACGACATTTTCCTGTAAATATTGTCACATCGGGAACGTTTGCGATGTTTTTTGTTTAATCAGCTCATATAAATAGGAAACGGAGCGGAAGGCGTATCCTTTCTCAACAAGCTCTCCGCCTTTAAACAGCAAAAAGCACGGAACGCTTTCAATCTGATAGGCTTTGGCGAATGCGGGGGAATAATTCACGTTGTTTTTATAGAAGGCGGCGCCGGGCAGCATTTCTTCGACGACAGTAAGCATTTTGGACGCCAGCTGGCATGTGCCGCAAAACGGGGTGTACAAATACAGGAGATAAACGTCATCCTGAATCGATTCGAGTTCATTTTCTTGGAGTTCTTTCATGATTACCACCTCAGGTCGTTCTTTTTCAAAAATACAGTGTCAGCATCAAAGCCGGCTCTGATCAGCACAGATGCGAGATGATGGCCCGGGCACGACTCGACTTGCCTGTATGTTCTGTCTATATAAATATGGCGCGCTTCGGGAAGCTCCCGTTTCAGCTGTTTTCTTAGTTTATCTCCCGAGTCATCTGCGTCCGTTAAAATATAGACGTCTCTGTCAAACAGGCGGTCCGCCAAATCTTCCAGTTCGGTTTGGCCGATCGTCCCGTTTGTACAGACGATTTCCGCGGGTTCGATGAGCACTTCCCTGACTTTGATTTTATCAGATTTTCCTTCTACGATAATGACCTTTTCATCTCCGTTGTACATAAGCGCGTCACCTGCCGATTGTTTTAGCGTCAGATTGAAAAAGAAGGCAGTGAAATTCACCGCCAACTGTTAACACCAGCCATTCTCATAATCGCAATCGACATATTTCGGATCGCTGCCGTTTATGACATCGGCTGTTTTATAAAATTTTTGATTTTCAAATGAAAAGCCCTGTTTGAGCTCGTACTGGTCCATGCCTGTCATCTCGCCGATGGCTTCATTTTCATGAAACAAGGAAAACCGGCCGTTTTGAAAGCGGCCCGTGACGTTCTCCGTCACATCGACCTTTTGTTTATCAAAAGCCATTTTAGACACCTCCCGTTACAGATAGAGTGTCCAAATGGCCCCTTTGCTATCCGATCAGTCTTCCTGTGTCATTTCGTCATATTGCTCGGAAGTCATGAGGTTTTCGATTTCTTCAGCATCAGCCGGTTCCACGACGATCATCCACGCTTTTTCATACGGAGACTCGTTTACGAATTCAGGACTGTCATCAAGGTCTTCGTTCACTTCCGTCACCGTTCCGTTAATCGGTGCGTACAGTTCGGATACGGTTTTGACGGATTCCACGCTGCCGAATGGCTCGTCCGCTTTAATTTCGGCGCCGACTTCCGGAAGCTCGACAAATACGATGTCGCCAAGTTCGGCTTGCGCGAAATGTGTAATCCCGATGCGGGCTTTTCCGTCCTCAACTTTGACCCATTCGTGCTCTTTGGAATAACGCATATCTTTCGGTGTGCTCATCTAAATCCCTCCATTTTTTTCTTATAATAAGAAGATACCATAATTCTTTGAACCTGGCATTACATCCAATATTTTTCGAATTGGTCTTCTTTAAAGCCGACAGTGACTTTTTCGCCGTCTGTCGTAATCGGGCGTTTCAGGAGCATACCGTCTGATGCCAGGAGTTCAAGCTGTTCATCCTCTGACATGTGGTACAGTTTTTCCTTTAAGTTCAGCTCGCGGTATTTCATTCCGCTCGTGTTGAAAAACTTTTTGAGCTCAAGACCGCTCTTTTCATAGAGGTCTTTAATTTCTTCTTTCGACGGAGTTTCCTCCGCGATATGTATTTCGTTTATTTCCTTACCGCGGTCTTCCAGCCATTTTTTCGCATTACGGCACGTTCCGCATTTAGGGTACCAGTAAAAATTTAACGACATCTTCTTCACCCCTTGTAAATGATCGTCGTTATTTTAACACAATCACTTGTAAAAACCTATAACGTTGCTTCATGAAAAAGCGCCCCTGATGAAGGAGCGCTTTCAGCATGTGATCAGACCGTATATTTTTCTTCACGGAAGACGGCGGCTGCCGCTTCACGTTTTTTCTGAATGAGGTTTTTCGGCGTCAGGCGCGTCAGTTTGCGCAGCACGGAAAGCATCATGCGGAGGGAATCTCCTTCCTCCATGGCGATCAGTGATTCTTTGGCGTGCGCTTCAATGTTCTGAAGGGCTTCCTGGGCAAAGATTTCCGTATATAACAGCTTCTGCGCGGCTTTTTCGGCACCGTCCGCCGCAATTGCTTTTTCCGTTCTGAGGACGGCAGATTCCAAAGCGTATAGCGCGCTGACAATATCCGCAATGTTCACCATGATTTCCTGCTCGCCTTCGATCTCTTTGCCGTATTTCTGCGCCGCGAGACCCGCTGTCAAGAGGGCGATCTTTTTCGCCTGTCTGACAATGTATTTTTCCTGTTCAAGAGGTTCTGAGCCCGGCTCTTCAGGCATCAGCATCATGAGTTCTTCTTGGAGCGCTTTTGCTTTTTCAAAGAGCGGCAGCTGACCTTTTACGGCTTTTTTCAGGAACGTGCTCGTTACGATCAGGCGGTTGATTTCATTTGTGCCTTCAAAAATTCTGTTGATTCTTGAGTCGCGATAGGCGCGCTCCACTTCATATTCCTGCATAAATCCGTAACCGCCGTGAATTTGAACGCCTTCATCGGCAATGTAATCAAGCGTTTCAGAACCGCACATTTTGTTGAGCGAGCATTCAATCGCGTACTCGGCGATTGACTTCGCGACTTCGCGTCCGTCTTTTTGCTCCTCTTCCGTCAGTCTGCTCATATTATCTTCGAATAAGCCCACTGTTCTGTATACAGAGCTCTCCATGGCGTAAAGCCGAGCTGACATCGTCGCAAGCTTTTCCTGAGTGAGCGTGAAGCTTGAGATCGGCGTTTTAAATTGCCGGCGCTGGTTTGCATAAGCGGCAGACAGCTCAATCACCCGTTTTGAAGCGCCGATTGTGCCGACGGCAAGCTTGTAACGCCCGATATTCAGGATATTAAAAGCGATGACATGGCCTTTTCCGATTTCGCCGAGAAGGTTTTCTTTCGGGACTTCCGCCTGATCTAAAATCAGCGTTCTTGTCGATGAACCCTTAATCCCCATTTTTTTCTCTTCCGGTCCCGTTGACACGCCCGGATAGTTCTTTTCTACGATAAATGCGGAAAACTTATCTCCGTCCACTTTAGCGTAGACGACAAAGACATCTGCAAAGGCGGAGTTTGTAATCCATTGCTTTTCTCCGTTAAGAATATAGTGTGTGCCCGCTTCATTCAAAACAGCCGTGGTTTTCGCGCCGAGGGCATCTGAACCTGAACCGGGCTCAGTTAAGGCGTATGCCGCGATTCTTTGCCCTGAAGCCAAGTCCGGCAAATAGGTTTTTTTCTGTTCTTCCGTTCCGAAGAACACGATCGGCAATGAGCCGATCCCGACGTGAGCGCCGTAAGACAGCGAAAAGCTGCCGGCACGTGAAAACTTTTCCGTAATGAAGGCTGAACTGATTTTATCCAATCCGATGCCGCCGTACTCTTCAGGCACGTCTGCTCCGAGGAGGCCGAGATCTCCGGCTTTTCTCAGCAGTCTGACCGAATGCTCGAACTGATGGTTTTCAATTTCATCGATATAAGGAAGCACATCGTTTACGACATAGTCTTCTGTCGTTTTGCCGATCATTTTATGTTCGTCTGTAAAGTCCTCCGGAGTGAATATTTGATCATATCCCGTCTCTTCAATCAGAAAGCTGCCGCCTTTTTTGACGTTGACCGTTTCCTGTTTCATGTTCATTTCCCCCTTTTTTTAAATGAGTTCAAATACGCCGGCAGCGCCCATGCCGCCTCCGATGCACATCGTCACAACGCCGAATTGCTCGTTTCTCCGTTTCATTTCATGTATAAGTGACAGGGTCAGCTTCGTCCCCGTGCATCCGAGCGGATGTCCGAGCGCGATGGCGCCTCCGTTTACGTTCACCTTTTCTTCATCTATCCCGAGCGATCTGATGACTTGAATGGCCTGTGAAGCAAAGGCCTCATTCAATTCAAAAAGCCCGATATCCTGTAATTCGAGTCCGGCAAGCTTGAGCGCCCGCGGAATGGCTTCAATCGGACCGATTCCCATTACCTCAGGGGGAACGCCGCCTACGGCAAAGGAACGGAATTTGACTAGCGGCGCCAATCCGAGCGACGATGCTTTTTCGCGATCCATCAACATGACAGCCGCCGCGCCGTCACTTGTTTGTGAAGAGTTCCCGGCCGTCACGGTTCCCGTTTTAGAAAAAGCCGGGCGGAGCTTCGCCAAGACGTCAGCCGATGTGCCGGGGCGCACGCCTTCATCCTGAGAAAACGTAAATTGTTTTTTCCGCGGCTTATGGTCATCCCCGACTTCTGTCAGCGATACTTCAACCGGCACGATTTCGTCATTGAATTTCCCTTCCTTAAGGGCTTTTGCGGCATTCTGATGGCTGCGGACTGCAAATGCATCCTGGTCTTCTCTGGATACGCCGTACGTTTCGGCGACCTGCTCCGCCGTATGCCCCATGCTCATGTAATACTCAGGCGCATGCTCCGCCAAAGCGATATTCGGCCGTGTCACATGCCCCATCATCGGAACTTGCGACATGGATTCCGCACCGCCCGCAATGACGGTGTCACCCGCGCCGATCATGATTTTTTCCGCACCGTAAGCGATGGATTGGAGCCCGGAAGAGCAGTAGCGGTTCACCGTAATGGCCGGCACCGTATGAGGAAGCCCCGCCAGCGCACCGATATTCCGCGCCATATTTAATCCTTGTTCGGCTTCAGGTGTTGCACATCCGATAATTAAGTCATCGATATTTCCTTCATAGCCGCCTGCCCGTTTCAGCGTTTCTTTTACACAAAGCGCGCCTAAATCATCAGGACGAACGGCTGCAAGCGATCCTTTTTTCGCTTTACCGACCGGGGTTCTCGCACCGGCCACAATGACTGCTTCTCTCATAAACACCCTCCTAGTTCCGTAAAGGTTTGCCTTTGACAAGCATATGCTGCATTCTCGCTTGAGATTTCGCCTCGCCAGCGAGGCTTAAAAAGGCTTCTCTTTCAATCTCGAGTAAATATTCTTCTGAAACCTCCGTGCCGAACGGGACTCTTCCGCCGGCAATAACATGGGCCAGCTTCTTCGCAATCTTCATATCGTGATCGGATAAATAACCCGACCGTCTCATTTGGTCTGCTCCGAGCAGTAATGCCGCACAGCCGGTTTCTCCGGTGACTTTCACTTTTTTGCGGGCAGGCGGGCGGTATCCGCTGTCATATAAGGAAGCAGCCAGCTGTTTCGCATCGTGCAGCAGGTGATCCTGATTCATGCTGACACGGTCTGCCGCGGACAAAATTTGCATATCACGGGCTTCGTGTGCCGAACCGGACACTTTGGCAAGCGCGATTGTTTCGAAGGTTTTAATGGCCGCGTCCATCAGTTCACTTCCGCCGTTCAAATAATTCATGTACAGCTCTTTTTTTCCTCCGCCGCCCGGAATAAGGCCGACGCCGGTTTCAACAAGACCCATATACGATTCGCTCGCCGCCTGAACGCGTGCCGCCGGGAGGCAGACTTCCGTTCCGCCGCCGAGTGTCATCCCGAATGGCGCCGCGACAACGGGTTTAGCGCTGTATTTGATGTTCAGCATCGTCTGCTGAAAACGGCGGATGACAAAATCGACTTCCATGAAGTTATCATCCTGAGCTTCCATCAAAATCATCGCAAGGTTTGCCCCCGCGCAGAAATGTCTGCCTTGGTTTCCGATGACAAGTCCTTTATAATTCCGCTCGGTTTCCTCAAGCGCATTGTCAATCATCTGAATAATGTCTAAGCCGATCGCGTTGCTTTTCGTATGAAATTCCAGCAGCGCGACATCATCGCCGAGATCAATCAGACTTGCTCCGCTGTTTTTAGTGATAACGCCTTTTGTTTCTTTTAACGTTTGCAGGCTGATCCGTTTCGGATTTTCTTTCACAGCCCTGTATTGGCCGTCTGAATAGTAAAATGGTGTTCCGTTTTCCTTCATATAAAATGTTTCATGGCCCTGATCAAGCATTTCTTTCACCCAGCCGGGGAGTGCTGCACCTTCTTCTTCGAGCCGCTCCGCTGATTTTCTGACGCCGATGGCATCCCACATCTCAAACGGGCCGAGCTCCCATCCGAAGCCCCATTTCATGGCGTCGTCAATCGCTTTGATATCATCAGCGATCTCACCTAAAAGCCGGGCTGAGTATAAGAGTGTTTGCGATGTAATATTCCAAAGCAGGCGTCCGGCGCGGTCATCAGAGTATATAAGCGCTTTCATTTTGCCTTTGGCACCCTTTGCCTGTTTGGCGGCTTCTAACGCGGGCGTCTTCATTTTCGAGCGCTCACCGTATGTCATGGTCAGCGGATCAAGTTCATATATTGTTTTACCTTCTTTTTTGTAAAAACCTTGGCCTGATTTGCTGCCCAGCCAATTGTTTTTCAGCATGTCATTCATAAATTCAGGAAGCTTAAACATGTCTTTTTCAGCGCCGTCGGCTTTATCATACACATTTTTTGCCACATGAGCGAAAGTATCTAGCCCCACAACGTCAAGGGTTCTGAAGGTCGCGCTTTTCGGTCTGCCGATCAAAGGCCCGGTCACCGTGTCCACCTCGCCGATGCGGCAGCCGGAAGAAAGCATTTCTCTTACCGTGACCAGGAGGCCGTACGTACCGATGCGGTTGGCGATAAAGTTAGGCGTGTCTTTTGCGATGACGACACCTTTCCCAAGCGTGTTTTCTGCAAATGAAGTCATAAACTCCAGAACGTCAGGATCTGTTTCCTGAATCGGAATGATTTCCAAAAGCTTTAAGTAGCGGGCCGGATTAAAGAAATGGGTTCCTAAGAAATGAGCTTTAAAATCGGCAGATCGGCCTTCCGCCATTTTTGTGACGGAGATACCGGACGTATTGCTCGACACGATGCTTCCCTGTTTCCGGTATTCATCAACGAGTGAGAAAATCTGTTTTTTCACGTCAAGATTTTCGACGACGACTTCAATAATCCAATCAGCATCCTTCAATTGAGCTGCGTCATCTTCCAAATTCCCCGCCGTTATATAGTCGAGATTGGCAGCCGAAGTCAGCGGCGCCGGTTTTTGCTTCAGCAGCTTTTGCATGGCCGATCGGCTCAGTCTGCTGCGGACCTCCGGGCTTTCTAATGTCAGCCCTTTTTTCATCTCATCCTTTGTCAGCTCGTTTGGCACAATATCAAGCAGCAGGACGGGAATTCCGATGTTAGCCAAGTGCGCGGCAATTCCGGACCCCATGACGCCTGATCCGAGAACGGCTGCTTTCTTTATAAACTTGTGCATGAGTCATCCCCCTTGAACTTTGAATGAATAGTCATTCATTTTTTCGGCAAAAAAAATGAAACCCTTTTCTTCTTTCATCTTAAAAGATTTTCAGGATGACTTCAATAGCAAATATGGAATTTTTTTAAATTTTTCGGCTTCCGCATGTTCCATGGCGCGGGCGGGAAACTTAAACCCGGAGGTGAAGGGAATGGTGCGAGGGAGAAAAGATCCGTCTTCTGCCGCAGTGAGCGCGGCCAGCATGAAAGGAAATGCGGGACCGAAGCAAAAATACGGCGGCGGCAAACGGACGAGCCAAAATCAGCAATATAAAAAAGACAACATGGAATAACATACTGCGGCTGCTTTTTGGAGCAGCCGTTATTTTTTAAAGATCCCTTTCAGCACAAACGCCGCATTTGCCGGGCGCTCGGCAATTCTTCTCATCAAGTACCCGTACCAATCGGTGCCGTACGGGACATACACCCTCATCCTGTATCCTTCTTCGGCAAGCTCCTTCTGGCGCTCCGTTCTGATGCCGTACAGCATTTGGAATTCAAACTGCTCCCGTGGAATTTGATGCTCGCTGATGAGTGTTTTCGTATAAGAAATGATGTCATCATCATGTGTTGCCACCGCCGTTTCATGGCCGCTCAAAAGCTGCAGCTTAATCAGCTGCTGAAAATGAAGGTCGGTTGCTTTTTTATCAGGGAATGCAACGGCCGCCGATTCTTTATAAGCGCCTTTTACAAGCCTGAGCCGCGGCTTGTATGGCATCAGACCGCTGATGTCTTCAGCTGCGCGGTACAAATAAGCCTGAATGACGGTGCCGAGCATCGGAAAATCCGGCTTGCACCGCTTATACAGCTCGAGTGTACGGCCGCATCTTGAATAGTCCTCCATATCAATCGTTACAGGCACGCAGCGTTCTTTTGCCTCCGTCAATATGTCTCTGACATGCTGTTCCGCGAGTTTCTCGGAAATATCCAGACCGATGGATGTTAATTTCAGAGACAGCTCACAATCCAGTTGATTCTCGGCAATGGCCCTGATTGCTTTTTTACATTCTTCCGCCGTCCTTTTCGCATCCTTCTCTGAACCCGCATATTCACCTAGATAATCAATCGAAGCCGACAGCCCTTTTTGGTTCAGCCGCTTTACCGTTTTCACAGCTTCCGTGAGTGTTTCCCCTGCAACGAACCTTCCCGCACCGAAGCGGATTCCGTAAGCCTGGGCGAATTTTGTAAGCATTTTATTTTTCGACAAAAATAAACATATGCTCCGCAGCAAGGATGAACTCCCTCCTTTTTCTTTTATTCGTGTATGAAATCCCGATCGCAGAGAAAGCTAAAAAGAACAGAATTGAAGGAGGCGTTTATATGAACAACCAAGAGCAGCACGGAAACTTGCCGCCTGCCGTCATCTCAACGAAAGACCATTTGTATCTTGAGGACATGCTGAACTGGAATCTGCTTGCCATGAAAAAAGCGCATTTTATGGCGGAACACTGCCAGAATCAGACGTTAAAACAAGAGCTTGATCAGATCGGCCGGATGCATGAGAAGCATTATCAGCACATATTAGGCCGCTTGAACCCCGATCAAGGCGGACAGACAACAACAGGCTACATGCAATAGGAGGACAATACATGGAACAGCAAAATCAAAAAATCACGAATCCGCAAACGCCCGTGCCCAATACGGCGCAAATGAATGACAGAGACTTGGTCAATGAGCTGCTGACGACGGAAAAATACATCACGGCTTCATATTGCACAGCCCTGCACGAGTTCAGCCACGAGTCTCTTTATCAAGATATTCAGGCGATTTTCGATGAGTCACAAAAAGCGCAAAGAAGATTATACGATGTGATGTTTCAAAATGGCTGGTATTCCATTGAAGCAGCCGATACCCAAAAGCTTCAGCAATCGTATGAGAAGTTCCGGCAGACCATTCAGCAGCAGTCTCCCTATCAGCAGTAAAACGAAGAAGGATTTGATGTTTTCGACAAGCATCAATCCTTTTTTTATTTTTGCACAAAAAGATTGACTTATCATTAATCCTTATTTATATTTAACTAATGTTAATTATTTTCTCAAGGAACAAGATGAGGAGGAGTTATGAAAAACGCGGATCAATATGTGTCTGACATCCAGAAATCTCTTCAGACGCTGCTGCAAAACATACAGCCTGAAATGGTGGAAAGCATGGCAAAACACGAGGTGACGCCTGCCCAATTATTTGTTTTAGCCAGCCTGAAAAAACACGGGAGCTGCAAAGTTTCCGAAATTGCGGAACGCATGGAAGTAAAACCGAGCGCAGTGACGCTGATGGCCGACCGCCTCGAGCAAAAAGGACTTATCGTCCGCAAACATAACCAGCAGGACAGACGCGTCATCGACATCAGCCTCACCAAAAAAGGCGAAACAAAATTCGAAGATGTTGTGGAAGGACGGAAAGCGATACTGGCGCGAAACCTGTCCGTTCTGACTGACGATGAACTGATTCAGTCCGTGAACATCATCCGCAAAGTAGCGGAAGCCGCCGAGAAATACGCGGCTGATCAAAAAGAAAACGAATAGAATAGAGGAGCTGCCGAAACATGAGCATTGAAAAGAAAGATCCAAAACGCACATTATTGATAACCGGCTTAATCATCGCCATGTTTTTCTCAGCCCTTGACGGCACCATCGTAGGAACGGCGATTCCTAAAATCGTGGGTGACCTCGGGGGATTAAGCATGATGACGTGGCTGACCACGGCATATCTTTTAACTTCGACGACGATCGTTCCGATTGCGGGGAAACTTGCAGATTTATTGGGACGCCGCGTCGTCTATGTGTCAGGTTTATTGATTTTTATGGGAGCTTCCGCACTGTGCGGAATGGCCAGCAACATGACGGAACTGATTATTTTCCGCGGACTTCAGGGAATCGGCGGCGGTGTCATGATGCCGATGGCTATGATCGTCATCGGGGATTTGTTCACAGGAAAACAGCGTGCCAAGTTCCAAGGGCTTTTCGGGGCGATTTACGGGCTTGCTTCCGTGATCGGCCCGCAAATCGGGGGCTGGATTGTTGACTCATTAAATTGGAAATGGGTTTTCTATATCAACCTGCCTGTCGGAATTTTAGCCGTGATCTTTATCGCAAGAGGACTTCAAGGCAGAAAACAGACTGGGCCGATTAACTTTGACATCGCCGGCATTTTCACAATGATCGTCGGAATCGTCAGCCTCCTCCTCGCGCTCAGCTTCGGAGGAAAGGATTACGCATGGGGCTCTTGGCAGATTCTCGGTCTCTTTGCGCTTGCGCTTGCCGGGATTGTCGGATTCATTTTCGCTGAAATCAAAGCAAAGGAGCCGATTCTGCCGATGTACCTGTTTAAAAACAGAACGTTTACCGTACTGAATCTGATCGGCTTTTTCATGAGTATCGGCATGTTCGGCGCCGTTACGTTCGTTCCTTTCTTTATGCAGGGAATTATCGGAGTCAGCGCCACCGCGTCCGGAACGATTATGACGCCGATGATGGTATCTATGATTATCACAAGTATTATCGGAGGCCAGCTGGTTTATAAGATCGGTATTAAACCGCAAATCATGATCGGCATGCTGATCATGGCCGTCGGCTTCTTCTTATTAACGACATTGCAGCTGGATACAAGCAAGCTCGCGGCGACGTGCTATATGGCCGTGATCGGTCTGGGAATGGGGCTCGTCATGCCGCTTCTCACACTCGCTCTGCAAGAAACGTTTTCAAAAGAAGAGCTGGGTGTTGTGACCTCTTCAAGCCAATTTTTCCGGATGATCGGGGGAACGTTCGGCATTACGGTGCTCGGCGCTGTCATGAATGCCAGATCAGGAAGCCTTTTAACCGACAGACTGGTGCCTTACTTAGACTCACTGCCGAAACAGGCAAGTGCCTTTGCCGCCCAGTTTAAAGGTATGATTGACAAGAATCCTGAAGGGCTGCTTCAATCCCTGTTCAGCCAGGAATCGATTAAGCAGATTCCGGCCGCATTTTCTTCCCATATCGTGCCGGTTTTGAAAACGTCACTGATGGATTCGCTTCACAGCGTGTTTTTCACAGGCCTGGCCTTTATCGCTGCCGGATTGATCCTCACGCTGTTTGTTAAATCAATTAAACTGACAAACAAAAAGACAGGCAAACAAGAAGAAAAGGCGAAAGCCGTTTAACAAAGAAAAATCCCGCGGATGCGGGACTGCCCCCCGTTTTTGAGACAGGGGTCAAAACACCTTTTAAACAGCCAATTGCCGATAGTTTATCGGTGATTGGTTGTTTAGTTTGGTTTGAATACGAATATTGTTATAATAATGAATGTATTCTATGACAGTGCGTTCTACGATGGCAGTCGTAGTTCGATCAATGCTGTTAAGATAGAACGTTTCAGACTTTAGCGAGGAATGAAACGATTCGATGGAGGCATTATCAGCGGGCGTCCCTTTGCGGGACATGCTCATGGTAATGCCTTTTGTTTTAACAGCTTTTTGATACTCGTAAGATGTATACACAGAACCTTGGTCACTATGTAACACGCAGTTCTCAGGCAGCATTGGTAGCTGATCAAGTGTGTCTAAGACAAAGGCTGTGTCCTGCTTATCCCCAATAGTAAAAGCAATCACTTCTCCATTGTATAAATCTAATATACTGGAAAGGTACAATTGTTTCTGTCCATAAGGCAAATATGTGATGTCCGTTACTAGTTTTTCAAGAGGACGATCAGACTGAAAGTTCCGATCCAATATATTATCGACCACGGCATATGGCTGCCCATCCTTCTTGCGCTTTTTCACCTTAACCCGACACTGCCATTGATTTTTCTGCATAATACGTTGAACCGTTTTATGGTTAATACACATTCTCTTTTTTAGTATGGCTGTGATTTTTCGATATCCATATCGATACTTGTGCTCTCGGCACAACGTGCCGATTTGTTTTTCCAAATGGCGCTTGGGATGATCCTTCATCAGATTCTTCTTCCAACGATAATAAGACGCTCGAGAGATACCTAAATGAATACAGATATCCTGTACGGTCATTGTGCTGTGCAATATTTCTACAAGTTCGACTGACGTTTCGCTATCAACTTCCTTTCCAATTCGTTGTACTTTTTTAAAACTTCATTCTGTTGTCTCAGGTAACGAATCTCTGCCTGCAGTTTCTCTAAATCGGAAGAATACTCCGGACCTTTTCCGTAAGTGTATTGCTTTCCAACAGGCTGTTCGAATCGATGTGTATCACCAGCCTTATACCATCTAACCCATGTCTGAACCTGTGTCTTATTCTTAATATTCAACTCCTGCAGGATCTCTTTCATAGGTACGCCTGCCAATCTCATTTCTACAGCCTTCTGTTTCACTTCAACCGGATAACTCACTCTTGTCCCCATAGAAAAAACACCTCCAAGTCTAATTTCGGCTAACAATCATCCGTATTCAAACTTGAAGGTGTTTTTATTTGTCTCATCTTATGGGGTCAGTCCCATGCCGCGGGATTTTTTTATATCATCTGGGAATGGCCAGTCTTCCGCCTCATTGGAATTGGGGGAAAAATTCAAAAAAATAATGATGAAACCCTTTAATAAACCTTAAACATTTCATAGTTATCTTTATAGTACGACATAATAAAGTCACGAAAATTTCTTACCGAAGAAGATAACAGCTTATGTCTTAACCAAGATAAGCCGACTGGATATGAAGCAGAGTGATCAGTCACTTTTATAAAATTCAGCCCCAATGTTCTGCAAACTGAAATAGGAAGCAACGCCACACCTTGATCCAGCTTTATAATCTCGACCAGTAAAGGAAAGGGTGTCATTCAATGAAAATTGATGTGAAAGATATAGCAAAAAATTTAAATACGCCACTAACGGCTCCTGCTTATCCTATCCCAACCTATAAATTTGTTAACCGGGAATATCTTAATATTATTTACCGAACGGATGAAAAAGCTTTACGTGCGGCAGTGCCGGAACCTCTTGAAATTACTGAACCTTTAGTGAAATTCGAAGTGATGTGGATGCCCGATGTTTCCGGACTTGGTGCCTATACAGAGGCGGGACAAGTCATCCCTGTCAGCTTTAATGGTGAAGAAGGGGATTATGTACATTCTATGTATGTAGACAATTTCCCGGCTATTGCAAGCGGACGGGAACTTACTGCATATCCAAAGAAATTGGGTGCCCCTAAGCTGTATATAGACTCTGATACTCTTGTTGGCACATTAGATTATGGCAGTCTTCGTGTGGCAGCTGCGACTATGGGATATAAACATTTCGAAATGGACAAGGAAAAAGCGAAAAGGGAAATTTGCCGACCTAATTTTATGGTGAAGATTGCTACTGATTACAATGGTGATTTAAGGGTTTGTGATTTGGTGCGAACGCAAATAACGAATATAGAAGTTAAAGGTGCCTGGACTGGACCGGCGCGGCTTCAATTATTTGAACATGCTCTGGCACCGCTTGCAGATTTGCCTGTATTAGAAGTCGTTTCAGCATCTCATATCCTTACAGATTTAACCTTAAATGCAGCACAGCCGGTTTATAACTACTTAGAGGAAAAATAAGGAGACGTTTACAATGAGAATTGCAGTTTTAGGAGCAGGTTCTTTAGGAACCATTGTTGGAGCATATCTGTCTGCTGGCGGAATGGATGTCGAATTGATTGATTCGTACAAAGAACATGTAGATACTCTAAATCAAATAGGTGCTAAAGTAGTTGGTACAACGGAATTTCAAGCAAAGGTGAAAGCCATCACCCCTGAAAACAAGTCAGGCAAGTATGATTTCATATTACTTCTGACGAAACAATTATATAATGACTCCATTCTTAAAGAGTTGCTGCCTTTTTTAAAGGATGACAGTGTAGTATGTTCCTTGCAAAACGGTATACCTGAACAGAAAGTTGCTTCGATCGTTGGTGATGAACGTGTTATTGCAGGTTCTGTTGAATTTGGTGCTACGTTTATTGAGCCGGGCGTATCCAGACTTACAACTGAGTATACTCAATTTAAAGAGTACGCTTTTCAAATTGGAGAATTACATGGTGAAACAACAGAAAGAATTCAGCGTATTAAATCGGTTTTAGACCTTATCGGCGGAACACATATTTCCGATAATTTAGTTGGAACGAAGTGGTCAAAATTACTTATCAATAATGCATTCAGTGGTTTATCGGCAGCATTAAACGGAGAATACGGAGACATTCTTGACCATGAAATCGGCATTGTTAGTGCAGTCCATATCGCAGATGAGACGATTAAGGTTGGACACGCCAATGGTGTCAAATTTGCGAAAATGGGCGGCCTTGATTTAGAATCTTTGGAATTAAGAAGTGAAAATGATATTCCTGAACGTATCCAAACATTTAGGTCAGCCATGGAACCATCTAGGCTGCTAAGAGCAAGTATGCTCCAGGATCTTGAGAAAAAACGCAAAACTGAAATTGATTATATTAATGGAGTTATTCCCAAAATGGCAGAAGGTACTGGCATTTCAACACCTTTTCATGATTTGGTTGTAGCACAAGTCAAATGTGCCGAGGAATCTCAAACAGTGCCCAATTTTGATACAAATATAAAAGCATTTGAAGAGTTATTACGTATCGGAAAGGAAATGTGATATATAGGAAAGAGAGAAAGGGATTGCTGCGGCGGTCCTTTTTTCTTGGTTCAGCAAGCGGAAGAAATATACGTTAACAAACGGGTGTATTAGTTACATTAATGGTCTTCGCTATGAATTGAACGGCGCCTTTATTGATTCCTTTTCAGCAAAAAAAGCTTCCGGCACTTCTCTTTGATGCCGAAAGCTTTTTTATTGTTTTTTTCTGTGTGCTTCATTGAGCTGTTTAATATGCTGTATCGCAGCTTTGATGCCCTCTTTGGCGTCCGGGTAGGATTGATTCCAATGTTTGACGAGCGGAGGCATGCTTTTTGCGATGTGTGTATACAAAATCCACTGCCTGACTTCTTCCTTTACATCCGGGTTTGTTTCGCCAAGCAATAGTTCCGTGTATTTTTCAAGCAGGCCGTCCAGCTGCTGCTGCAGTTTCTCTTCCATACCGTTCCCTTCCCTTTTTCATGATTATGACAATCGGGCGGTGAGGGCCGCTTCCTGCACGATACATCTGCCGCGTCCGTGCGGAATGCAAAGCGGCGTGCCGAACAGCGGATCTTGCGTTACCTGGCAGTTCATCGCAAAGACCTGCTGTACAAGCTCGCAAGTGATGACTTCTTCGGGACGGCCCTCTGCGTAAATCTGTTTATCCTTAATGGCGACCAGATAATGGGCATAACGGCATGCCAGATTGAGGTCGTGCAGCACCATGACGATTGTGCGTTTTTCTTTTTCATTTAATTCAAACAGCAAATCAAGAATTTCAATTTGATGCGTCATGTCGAGATAGGTTGTCGGCTCGTCAAGCAGAATGATATCCGTATCCTGAGCGAGTGTCATCGCAATCCATGCGCGCTGGCGCTGTCCGCCTGACAAGGAATCTACCGGACGGTCGGCCATTTCCTCAAGCTTCGTCGCTTTAAGCGCTTTTGCCACTGCGTCTTCGTCCTCTTTGGACCATTGCTTCAGCCAGCTTTGATAAGGGTATCTTCCCTGCTTCACAAGCTGATGCACCGTCAGGCCTTCGGGAGCTGACGGACTCTGCGGCAATATAGCGAGCTCTCTTGCCACTTCCTTCGTCGGAAGCTTAGCGATGGCTTTTCCTTCTAAAAGCACAGAACCGCCCCTCGGTTTCATCAGCCGGGCCAATGAACGTAAAAGCGTCGATTTTCCGCAGCCGTTGCTTCCGATCAATACAGTGATTTCGCCTTTTGGAATCGCGACATCCAATTCGTCAATGATAACAGTTTCTCCGTATCCTAAGCTCAGCGTCTCTGTAGAAATTGCACTCATACCGCTAACCGCTCCTTTTTTGAGTTTCCCAACACTATGTATATAAACAAATTGCCTAGACATTCAACGTGAGATCATGATTATATTGTAACAGAAATTAATGACTCTGAATATCATTATCAATTAGTTTTGGGCAAAAAAGCAGCGGACGGCGGTTATTTTTTTATTTCCGTCATTTCTCCGTCATTCTTTTTCAGTTTCAAATAAAAATGGTCATAGCAGCTGTCTAAATTAAAAGCCGAGAGCACCTGCCGGACGACCTCGCTTTCCTGCATCCGGCTGTTTACGGCAAGTTCTCCGAGGATCATCTTCATTTCATCAAGCGCTTCCTCGCCCTCTCTGTGAACCCCTGAGAGCTTGTCCCGGATGTCCGCCTTTTCATGACCGCTTTTTCTTTCATACAAACCTTCATAGCGGTTATGCTCTCCGGCTCCGTAACTGACGCGAAGGGAAAAGCTGCTGTAAGGAACCGGCTTCGCGGATGACACGGGTGTGCTGTCTTGTTCCGCTTCCCGTTTTTCTTCATTCAATCGGCAGCCGGCAATCAGCATCAGCGTAAGACATAAAACGCCCGCCGTCCTGAACCATTTCATGCGATTCACTCCCATTCCATTCCGATCGTTTTTAGGTATTTCCAAGGGAGGCGGCTGTCATTCATTAAACAAAAAAGAACCGGAGCGGTAACACTCCGGCCGGTTCATCTCCAGATTATCATTCAGTCAGCTCTAAAAATTCCTGCACATCCTGTACGGCAAGGCGGACCGCGTCTTCCCAAAACGACCGTTCCGTCAGATCCGCTCCAAGGTGCTTCATCGCCAAATCCTCAACAGTCATCGAAGCCGTGTCACACAAAAGCGCGATATATTTTTCTTCAAAATCCGCTTTTTCCCGAAGAGCTCTTGCATATATTCCAAGCGAAAATAAGTAACCGAACGTATACGGAAAGTTGTAAAACGGCACTCCCGTAATATGAAAATGCAGTTTTGACGCCCAGAAATGAGGGTGGTATTCCCCTAATGAATCGCAAAACGCTTCTTTCTGCGCCGCTTCCATCAGTTCATTCAGTTTCTCAGCCGGAACGACGCCCTGCTTGCGCTCTTCATAAAAACGCGTTTCAAATAAAAATCTCGCATGAATATTCATAAACATGGCTACGCTTCTTTGAATTTTATCCTCAAGCAAGAACAGCTTTTCATCCTTTGTCTCCGCTTGTTTCAAAGCGGCGTCGGCGACGATCATTTCCGCAAAGGTCGAGGCTGTTTCAGCGACATTCATAGCGTAGGCTCTGTTCAGCTGCCGCACTTGAAGCATGGCCTCCTGATGGAACGCGTGACCGAGCTCATGCGCCAGCGTCGATACATTCGAAGCGCTTCCGGAAAACGTCATAAAAATCCGGGATTCCCCGCTGTCGGGAAAGCTGGTGCAGAAACCGCCGACCCGTTTGCCGCTGCGGTCTTCCGCTTCTATCCACCGATCGCGGAACGCTTTTTCCGTAAACGCGGACAGCTTTTTGCCAAACGTCGAAAATTGGCTGACGATCAGATTGGCCGCTTCATCAAATGTGTATTCTTTCGGAGCCTCGCCGATCGGCGCGTCCACATCATACCAGTTCAGCCGCTCAAGCCCTAAAAGAGATGCCTTTCGATTCAGGTATTCGGCAAAAGGCTTTTTATGATCGGTAATGACCTGCCACATGACATCCAGCGTTTCTTTTTTCATCCGGTTGATCGCAAGCGGCTCTTCCAAAGCGCTTTTCCAGCCCCGCGCTTTATAGATTTCCGTGCGGAAGCCGGCCAGATGGTTCAGCGTGCTGCCGAAAAGCTCCTCTTCTCCTTTCCAAGCTTCATTAAGCTCTTTAAACACTTGGCGTCTGATGCGGCGGTCCGGGTGCGCCATCATATTTTCCGCTTGGCCGACCGACAGCTCTTTATCCTCAAACGGAATCTTCATTCTGCCGACAGCCGCATTATACAGGTCGCCCCATGCGTGATAGCCGTCAACGGCCAGGCCTTCAATCAGCCTTTCTTCTAAAGCGCTGAGCTTCTCTTTGACACGGTCTCTTCTCTCATTTAAAACATATGTGAGATCCTGAAGTTCCGGTTTTTGCAGCAGCTCCTCCCAGACCCGCTCGTCAATCCGGGCAAGTGTATCGTCAAGGGTGACCAGAGCGGATTTAAAATCACTGCTCAGCTGATTAATCCGCGCCCTCCATTCATTCGCTTTCTGATCATGAGTGTTCTGAGCCTGAAGACAGCCGACGAACGCTCCTGCCTGCCTGATCATGATCGCTGACCGTTCAAACCTATCAATCAGATTGATCAGCTCCCGGCTTTCATCCGCATGCGCCGGAACTGTAAACGCTTCAACCGCATGTTGAAAAGCACTTAGATGCTTTTTGAGCTCTTGTATGTATTGCTGAAACTCTTCCGACCGGCTCCCGCCCTCAAAAATGGAGTTTAAATCCCATGTTTCCTTCAATCCCTTTAATGCCATCTTTTCTTTACCCCTTTCTATCCGAAGCTGACTCCATTATAAAACAATTCTGACATATTTCCGAACGATTTCTCCTTCTTTCCGCGAGATGTTATACACTATGAGATAAGAACAAACGGGGAGGATTATAAGATGAACAGAAAAATTGCCATTGTAACCGGCGCGACGAGCGGATTCGGGCTGCTGACAGCGCTGAAGCTCGCCCGGTCCTATCACGTCATCGCAACAGCCAGACAGCCGGAGAAAGCTGAAATACTGAAAGAGGCCGCCGCTCAAGCGGGTGCATCCGAACATGTTACGGTCGTCTCTTTAGATGTGACAAATGAGCAGTCGGTGTCTGACTTCGGGAACACCATCAGCGGTTTCGGACCGATTGACCTGCTCGTCAATAACGCCGGCTCTGCGTACGGGGGGTTTATTGACGATGTGCTGATGGAACATTACAGACAGCAGTATGAAACGAATGTATTCGGTCTGATTCACGTCACAAAAACCGTGCTGCCTTATATGCGAAAACATGGCGGGGCGAAAATCTTCAATATCAGCAGTATCAGCGGACTGACCGGTTTCCCGGCTCTATCTCCGTACGTCTCTTCCAAATTCGCGGTTGAAGGATTTACAGAGTGTCTGCGCCTCGAACTGCTGCCTTTAGGAATTGATGCCGCTTTAATAGAACCGGGCTCCTATAAAACGTCTATTTGGGAGACGTCTCTCTCCAATCATCTTACGGCACCCGCCAAAGATTCGCCCTATTACCGCTATTATCAGCAAATCGAAGCTTACTTCAAAGCCAACGCATCCAAAAGCGGCGATCCTGATGACGTAGCGGAGCTGATTTATCAATTGGCACAAAGGAAACGGCTGAAGAAACTGCGGTATCCGATCGGCAGGGGCGTTAAGCTGGCATTGGCTTTCCGCTCACTCTTCTCGTGGTCCGCCTGGGAATCTGTTGTGAAGAAAAAGCTGTTCACTTAAACCTAAATTATAATTATTATAATTTAGTATTGATTTTTATTTGATATGTAGTATAATTAAATTAACAGATCACAGGGAGGACGATGAATATGAATACACAAAACGCGAAAAAAACTGAAACTCTTGTTGAGAAATCAATGAACACACAATTATCAAACTGGTTTATCCTTTACTCTAAACTGCACCGCTTCCATTGGTATGTAAAAGGCCCTCATTTCTTTACGCTTCATGAAAAATTTGAAGAACTGTATAACGAAGCGGCGGAAACGGCGGATGCCATCGCAGAGCGTCTTCTGGCCATCGGCGGACAGCCTGCGGCGACTTTACACACTTACCTTGAACAAGCTTCCATTACGGATGAAGGCCAGGAAAAAACGGCTTCTGAAATGGTGGAATCACTGGTTCAAGACTATAAACAAATCAGCCGCGAATCAAAATTTGTCATCGGCATCGCCGAGGAACAAAATGACCCGTCAACTGCCGACCTGTTTGTCGGATTAGTTGAAGAAGCGGACAAGCACGTGTGGATGCTGTCAGCCTACTTGGGAGAATAACGAAAAAAGCTGAACCTCAGTTGCAGGTTCAGCTTTTTTATGCGTTCAGCTTGCGCTTTCGGTTTGTTTTGTTAATGTGACGTTCAGCGTCTTTTTGCTTCCGCTTCTGAGCACTTGAACAGTCGTTTTATCGCCGATTTTCAGCTGGTTATATAAGATCTGTCTGATATCGGCGCTGCTGCCGACATCTTTGCCGTTCAATTGTACAATGACGTCATTTGATTTGATGCCCGCTTTCGCAGCCGGCGAGCCGGATTGCACTTCTTTTACGTAAACACCCTTAGACAGCTGGTCGCCGAACAGTCCGAGCGTGTTTTCCTGATAAGTTTCCGGCACTTGCGCCATGTCAATCATCTGCACACCTAAAAATGGGCGCTCGACTTTTCCTTTTGCAAGCAGCTGGTCGACTATCGGTTCTACATCATTGCTCGGAATGGCAAAGCCGAGTGACTCCACGCCGTTTTCACTGACTTTCATGCTGTTGATCCCGATAACTTGGCCGCTTGAGTTGATTAACGGGCCGCCGCTGTTTCCGGGGTTAATCGCCGCATCCGTCTGAATCACGTTCATTTCCACTGTGCCTTGGGATGTATCGGCGTCTACCGTTCTGTTCAGCCCGCTGATGACACCTTGTGTGACGGTGCCGGAAAACTGCTGGCCGAGCGGGTTGCCGATGGCAATCACTTTATCGGCAATGCGGAGCTTGGAGGAATCCCCGAAGCTGGCCGCTTTTTTGACATTGGACGAGCTGATTTCCAATACAGCCAAGTCACTGATGGCATCCTTTCCGACAAGCTTTGCCGTTTCGGTTTTCCCATTGTAAAGAGTGACCGACAGTTTGTTCGCACCTTCTACGACATGATTGTTTGTAATGATGTACGCTTTTTCGCCGTCTTTTTTGAAGATGACGCCTGACCCCGTGCCGCTTTCCGTTTCAGAGCTTGAACCGCCGTCAAGTCCGAACTGGCTGCTTTGCGAAGCTTGGTAGTTGGACACTCCGACAATCGCAGGCTCCAAATCTTCTACCATATCCGCTACGCTTGAGGTATTTTTCAAAGGCGTTGACGTAAAATTCGAAGACTGAACTTGTTTCGTATCAGAAACGGCTTCTGTCTTATGCTGCTCACTCGGCAGGTTTGGCACAATGCCAAGCACGAGGCCGCCGCCGATAATGCCGCCTAAAATCGGGCTCAGCCAAGCGGCTCTCCGTTTTTTTTCTTTTTTCACGGCAGCCGTTTTTTCAAATTCCGTACCGGCCGCCGTCTCGTTTTCCGCTTCTTTCGAGACGGGCCCTTCGAGCAGCTCGGGCTCCTGATGGCTGATCTGCTGCTGTTCATTTCTGTTTTGTTCCGTATGTGAAAGATCTGACTGATCGCGGCTTCTGCCGTCATCTCGATGATCATTCATATTCACGCACACTCCTTCAGCATGTTTTCATTCTATCGATTACATATTCATCGCATGTACAAGTTCTATTGTCCCAATAATAAGGAGAAAAGCAAAGCTCCAAAACAAAATGTGTTTGAACATGTTATCTTCCCCGCTTTTTTTCTTCCTTTCTTCCCTTATACACATCATAAACAAACATTGTGGGATAAAAATGAAAAGAATATGTGAAATTATGAAAATGCGGCTTGAGTGTGTTAAAACTAGTATAATGACGTTGAAAGGATGTGAAATGCCTTGTCATACACCATTTATCTAGTTGAAGATGAGGATAACCTGAATGAACTGCTCACAAAATATTTAGAGAATGAAGGCTGGAACATTACATCTTTCACAAAAGGCGAAGATGCCAGAAAGCAGATGCAGCCGTCTCCCCACTTGTGGATTCTTGACATCATGCTTCCGGATACGGACGGCTATACATTGATAAAAGAAATAAAAGAAAAAGATCCCGATGTGCCGGTTATTTTCATTTCCGCGCGGGATGCGGATATTGACAGAGTCCTCGGATTGGAGCTCGGAAGCAATGATTATATCGCCAAGCCCTTTTTGCCGAGAGAACTTATTATACGGGTCCAGAAGCTGCTGGAGCTCGTGTATAAAGAACAGCCCGCCGCAAAGAAAACCGGCATCACCGTTTCTTCCTACAATGTGATCGAAGATGCCCGAGAGGTTTATGATGAAACCGGCAGCCTGGTCAATTTGACGTCTAAGGAATTTGATCTGCTGCTTTTATTTCTTCACCATAAAGGACACCCCTTTTCCAGGGAAGATATTCTGCTGAAAATATGGGGCCATGATTATTTCGGCACTGACCGGGTGGTCGATGATCTTGTGCGGAGGCTGCGGAAAAAAATGCCGGAGTTAAAGGTTGAGACCATTTACGGATTCGGCTACAGGATGATGACGTCATGAAAAATAAGCCGCTTGCTTTTCAAATATGGGTGGTCATCTCAGGCATCCTCTTAGCCATTTCGATTCTGCTGCTCGTGTTGTTCTCAAATACGCTGCGTAATTTTTTCACGGATGAAACGTATACGACCATTGAAAATGAACAGCATGTACTGACGGAGTACCGGCTGCCCGGATCGATCGAGCGGGGATATTACAGCGAGGATGCGACCGCTCCGACGACTTTCCGATCCGTTCAGCACGTTCTTCTGCCGGAACGGGAGGAATCGGCCAGTGACAAAGACTTGAACTACTTTTCTTCTTCCTTTATCCATAAAGTGTACAAGCTCGCGGGCCGCCAGCACAGCGTCACGAAACGATACAGCGCGGACATCAGCGGTGAAAAAGTATTTTTCGTCATTAAAAAAGGCCTCACCATTAACGGCCAGGATGCGATGATGCTGTCTTACGCCCTTGATTCCTATCGTGATGATCTGGCATTCACCCTGTTCAAGCAGCTGCTCTTTATCATTGCCGGCGTGATTTTGTTAAGCTGGATTCCGGCGATTTGGCTTGCCAAATATCTCTCGCGCCCGCTCGTTTCCTTAGAGAAGCATGTCAAACGGATTTCAAAACAGGATTGGGATGATCCGGTCATCGTCGACAGGAAAGACGAAATCGGAAAATTAGGCCATACCATTGAAGACATGCGGAGCAAGCTGGTGCAAAAGGATGAAACGGAAAGAACACTCCTGCAAAATATCTCTCATGATTTAAAAACGCCTGTTATGGTGATAAGGGGCTATAATCAATCAATAAAGGACGGGATTTTTCCTAAGGGGGATCTGGAAACCACAATTGATGTCATTGAAGGCGAAGCAGAAAAACTTGAGAAGAAAATTAAGGATTTATTATATTTAACGAAGCTTGATTATTTAATGAAGCAGCGGGTGCACCATGAGACATTTGACATTGTGAAGGTCACGGAAGAAGTCATTGAACGGCTCAAATGGGCCCGGAAGGAATTATCGTGGACCGTTGAAACAGAAGATGCATTAATGATGCCCGGTGATCCGGAACAATGGAGCAAACTTCTTGAAAACATTCTCGAAAATCAAATCCGCTATGCAGAAACGGCGATTCACATTCGGATCAGCCAAAATCAGCAGCAGATTGTCATGACGGTTAAAAATGACGGGCCTCCGATTGAGGATGAGATGCTATCCAGCTTGTACGAGCCTTTTAATAAAGGGAAGAAAGGCGAGTTCGGCATAGGACTCAGCATCGTAAAACGGATTTTAACCCTGCATAAAGCATCAATTTCAATTGAAAATGGCCAATCGGGTGTAATCTACCGAATTATCGTACCAAAGTAGACTGTAGTGTTTCATTGCAGTCTTTTTTTATGTGAAGGAGTAGCCGTTAAAATCTCTGTAGTTTGTTTTCAGCGGTTTTTGGCATTGATGAACCCATTTCTTTTCACAAATTGTCTTTTTCGGATATTTCACCTTTTCGACTTTAATTCCTCTGTTTCGCAAGCGGCTGATCATTTCATCTAATTCTTTCATTTTCAGATTCACCCTTTCGCCAGAACTTTGACCATTCGGTCAGCTCACTTTATAATATAAATAAAACAAAACAAAAAAACAAGTTACAATCAGGTTAAATTTACGGAATATCAATATGACCATATAGTCATACATAAGAAGCACAAGCCAGCCTCCTGGCTCCGAAAGGGTGGAACCATTGAAGGAAAAAGAAAAGCTGATCATTGAAGCAGCAATTAAACTGTTTGCCCGAAAAGGGTACAAATCTACATCGGTTCAGGAAATCGCCGATGAATGCAAAATCTCAAAAGGCGCTTTTTATCTATACTTTCCTTCCAAAGAAGCACTGCTTCTATCCATGCTGAATTACTACTATGATAAAACGTTTACCCGAATCACGACGATCCAAACGGAGGGTGACAGTCCGAGAGCCGCTTATCAAAAACAGCTTGCGGTGTTTTACGAATCGATTCTCGCCCATCAGGATTTTATTACCATGCAGATGAAAGACGGTTCACTTCCTTATACCGAAGAAGCGGCGCAGTGCGGAAAGAGAATCCGCCGGTCGATCCTGCAGTTTCATATCGACAGTCTTCTTGCTATTTACGGAGAAAAAGCTGAACCATACACAGCCGAGCTTTGTTTTTTAATAGAAGGAATCAGTCAGATGTATCTTGAATATCTCATTCTGACCGGCCGGTCCGTACAGCCTTCGCTTTTGGCAAATACCGTGATTCACAGAATTGATGACATCGTAAACGGAATGGCGGACAGACATGATGAAGCGTTTATTTCTCTTGATGAGGCAAGCTCACTGTTTGGGCCCCTTCATAACGGGCAGCCCGATCCTTTAAGCCAATCGATCTTGCAGACCCTCCGCACGCGTATCGGCACGATGGACAAGGCGCAAGCATCTGAATTCACCGAGAGCTTGGATATTCTGGAAGCGGAAATGAAGAAAAAGTCGCCGAAACCGGCAATCATCAAAGGAATGATTTTGAATTTGAAGGAATCCGACCTGCTGGCTGAAGATGCAGAACAGCTCAGATTTTTACTGAAACAGCAGTTTATTTAGAAGAACGGCCGCAATGACTGCAGCCGTTCTTTCTTTTTATGCTTTCGGGTGCACCATATCTTCCGGACGCACCATTTCATTAAATTGTTCTTCTGTCAGAAGGTTCAGCTGTAATGCCGCTTCTTTCAGCGTCAGGCCTTCTTTGTGGGCAAGCTTGGCGATTTTCGCGGCGTTTTCATAACCGATGTGCGGGTTAAGCGCCGTAACAAGCATTAATGAGTTAGAGAGATTTTCCTGAATCGTCTCTTGGTTCGGCTCAATACCGACAGCGCATTTGTCATGGAAGGAATTCATTCCGTCACTGAGCAGCTGCACGGTCTGCAGGAAGTTATAAATAATAACCGGTTTGAAGACATTCAGCTCGAAGTTTCCTTGGCTGGCCGCAAATCCGATTGTCGCGTCATTTCCCATCACTTGCGCGGCGATCATTGTCAGCGCCTCACTTTGCGTCGGGTTGACTTTGCCCGGCATGATAGAGCTTCCCGGCTCATTTTCAGGAATGACGATTTCGCCGATTCCGCAGCGCGGGCCGCTGGCCAGCCATCTGACATCGTTGGCAATCTTCATCAAGTCGGCAGCCAATGCTTTTAACGCGCCGTGAACGTGAGTGATTTCATCATGGCTTGTCAGCGCATGGAATTTGTTAGGCGAACTCTTGAATGTCTGCCCCGTTACTTTTGTGATTTCTTCCGCGACGAATTCACCGAACTGCGGATGGGCGTTGATTCCCGTGCCGACTGCCGTGCCTCCGATGGCAAGCGCGCGGATTTTTTCCGTTGACTCAAGAATCATTTCTTTCGAACGGTCAAGCATGTATACCCAGCCGCTGATTTCCTGTCCGAGCGTCAGCGGAGTGGCGTCCTGCAAATGCGTGCGTCCGATTTTCACAATATCCTGATAAGCTTTCGCTTTTTCATCAAGCGTCGCGCGCAGCTGATCAAGCGCCGGAACGAGCTGCTCATATACGGCAAGAACCGCCGCAACGTGCATCGCCGTCGGGAATGTATCGTTTGAGCTTTGGCTGCGGTTAACGTCATCATTCGGATGAATCTTCAGCTCGGAATTTTTTTCTTTCAATAAAGCAGTCGCGCGGTTGGCCACCACTTCATTCATGTTCATGTTGCTTTGCGTGCCGCTTCCCGTCTGCCAGACAACGAGCGGAAAATTATCGTCGTATTTGCCGTTTAAAACATCGTCACATACAGCGGCAATCGCCTGTGCTTTTTCAGACTCTAAGTTGCCGAGGCGTTCGTTGGCGATCGCTGTGCTTCTTTTCAATATTGCAAACGCCTTCACAACACGCTGAGGCATTTTTTCTGAACCGATTTTGAAGTTCTCTTTGCTGCGCTGTGTCTGAGCGCCCCAAAATTTATCTGCCGGAACTTTAACTTCTCCCATGGTGTCTTTTTCAATTCTGTAGTCCATTTATGTATCCCTCCATAACAGTTGCTTCACCCTGAGTATTATTCGCCAGTAACAGATGAAACCCTTTTTATTTTTCGGCCTTGGCCGTTTTTAATTTCAGCTCAAGATAGACGCGCGAATCCTTTGAGTATTTATACTTCGGATTTGTTTTACGGTATTCTTTCGACGTGTAAGCCACTTCGTAATGCGCTTCAAATGATTTGATGAGCTGTTCAATTTCTTCGGCATTTCCTGCCAGTCTGACTTGTGCCACATCTCTCCTCCGCTTTCATAAAAAAACTTGTACCATTAAATACTTTATCATAGTATATCATTTTTTTAACAGGAAAAGATAACCTCAATTAAGGATTGGAAGGCGGGTGACTGTCGATGGCGCAATCGGAATTCAAGGAATACATACACGTTAATCTGGCACTGGTGCTTCCCCACGTAGAGCAGAATGATGACCTGGTTCAAAATAAAAAGATGCTTCCGAACGGGCTTGTTTTTTATTATATGTATCTGAGTGAAATGAACGACGAAGACAAAATAAAAGAGGCGATGGAAACGCTGCTTCGGGAGGAAGACACTCTGACGCTGGATACGGTGACGAAACGTCTTGATAAGATCGACGCCCGCCCCGTCTTTACGTCGAAGGAAGCAGTCATCTCCATTCTGCGTGGAAAATGCGCCGTGTTTATTAACGGACTTGACAGCGTTTACATTTTGTCCACGGGAAAAAGAGAAAAAAGAAGCGTGAATGAACCCACATCCGAAAAGGTCGTAAGAGGTCCGAAAATCGCCTTCATAGAAGATTCTGATACAAACGTCGCCATGATCAGGCAGCGCACGAACCATCCGAAGCTGAAAACGAAAAAGGTTCCGATCGGAGAAAATAAGTTAAAATACGCCACGGTCATGTACATAGATGATAAGGCGGACCCGTCTGTCGTCAGCGATGTTGTAAAGCGCCTCAGCGAAGTGAAGATGGACGACATCCAGGATTCCGGAACGCTTGAGGAGCTTATTGAGGATAATAAGTATTCGCCCTTTCCGCAAATACAAAATACGGAACGGCCTGATAAAGTCTCTTCCGCCTTGTTCAACGGCCGCGTCGCCATCCTTGTCGACAATTCGTCGTTTGCGCTGGTGGTCCCGGCTTCTTTAGGAATTTTAATGCAGTCTCCCGATGATTATTATGAACGGTGGATTTCCGCCTCGCTCATCCGGGTGCTGCGGTTTACGTCTATTTTTATTACGCTGTTTTTTTCGTCCATTTATATCGCCCTCGTTTCGTTTCACCAAGGGCTGCTGCCGACGTCGCTTGCAGTCACCATCGCGGCGAACAGAGAAAACGTTCCCTTCCCGCCTATTATTGAAGCGATGGTGATGGAAATTACGATCGAGCTGCTGAGGGAAGCGGGCTTGAGGCTTCCCAGCCCGCTCGGCCAGACGATCGGATTGGTGGGCGGAGTCGTCATCGGCCAGGCGGCCGTTGAAGCGAATATTGTCAGCTCCATCATGGTCATCGTGGTCAGCATTGTCGCGCTCGCTTCATTTACGGTGCCGCAGTACGGGATGGGTCTGTCGTTCCGTGTGCTCCGTTTTATTTCGATGTTTACCGCGGCAGCTTTCGGGCTGTACGGCATGATTTTATTTATGCTGGCGATCTACACTCATTTATCGAGACAGCGAAGCTTCGGTTCTCCGTATTTCTCGCCGAATGGATTTTTCAGCTTAAAAAACGCAAACGACTCTATTCTCCGTCTCCCTATTAAAAATCAACCAAAAGAGGCGAAAAACATAAATGAGCCAGAAAACAACTCACAATAAGCTTACAAGCTATCAAGGGACAGCATTGATTGCAAACACGATGCTCGGCGCGGGGCTTCTCACCATGCCGCGGGCGCTGTCATCCAGGGCAAATTCGCCGGACGGCTGGATCGCGTTATGTCTGGAAGGCGTCATCTTTATCTTTTTGATTTATCTCAATACGCTCATTATGAAAAAGCATCAGTACGGATCATTATTTGATTATATGAATGAAGGACTCGGCAAATGGGCGGGAAATATCGTCAATCTGATGATCTGTCTCTATTTTATAGGAGTCGCCAGCTTCGAAGCCCGGGCGATGGCGGAAATGGTCAAGTTCTTTTTATTGGAAAGAACGCCCGTGCCGGTCACGCTGTTTATCTTTATTGCCTGTTCCGTTTATTTAATTATCGGCGGCATGAGCGATATCGGCAGGCTCTTTCCTTTCTATTTAACGATTACGATTATTATTTTGCTGGTGGTGTTTTCTTTCAGCTTTAAAATATTTGATATCGACAACCTGCGGCCGGTGCTCGGACAGGGGTTTTCTCCCGTTATGGCCTCCTTGACCGTCGTTTCTGTTTCCTTTTTGGGGATTGAGATTATGCTGTTTCTCCCCGAGTACCTCAAAAATAAAAAGCACACGTTCAGCATGTCGGCCATGGGCTTTGGCATCCCGATTATTTTATACATTATTACCTACGTGCTCGTCGTCGGCGCCTTAACCACCCAGGATGTCAAAACAATGATCTGGCCTACGATCGCGCTCTTTCAATCATTTGAAATCAAAGGGCTTTTTATTGAAAGGTTCGAGTCCTTTTTGCTTGTTGTCTGGATTATCCAATTTTTCGCCACCTATGTATCATACGGATATTTCGCGACATCAGGCCTTCATAAAATTTTCGGGCTGAAGCAGAAAAAGGGCGTCATCTTCGTCGGGATTGCGACATTCTTGGGGTCATTGATGCCAAAGGATGCGAACAAGCTGATGCTGTTCAGTGATATTCTCGGCTATATCTTCTTGGTTTTCTTTTTGCTGCCTTTACTGATATTTGCAGTCGTCGCTGTGAAAAGGAAGGTGAAAAAAGCGCAATGAAGAAATACATCGTAATCATATTTTGCACATTGCTTTTGGCCGGGTGCTGGGACAGCCGCAATTTAGAAGACTTGAGCCTCGTTATCGGGGTCGGGCTCGATAAACCCGAGGAAGAAAATGTAGAAGTGACACAGCAGATTCTGATCCCGCAAAAAGCAAGTTCCCAGCAGTCGTCGTCAGGCGATACGACAAAAGTAACGTCCACTCCCGGGGAAACCGTCCATCAAGCATTAAGAACGGCATCGTTAAAAAATCACCCCGCATTCTCCCAGCACTTGCGTATCATGCTGTTTTCCGAAGCGCTGTTAAAGGATAACATTCCGCTTGACGCATTGATGAACCAATTTATCAGGGACAACGGTACGAGAAGAAGCTGCAATGTGATGACGGTGCCGGATAAAACGAAAGATATTTTCAAAATCAGTGACCAGGGAGAACCTGCGTCAAATACGATCTATGACTTAACGGAGAATAATTCGGTCACCATCCGGATGATGGAGCCCGTGACATTGGGGGAAATATCCGAGAAAATCGCCAAAGGCGAGACCTTTGCCCTTCCTCAAGTGCGCCAAGTGGGCAGCAGACTGGAAATCTGGGGCGCTACTATTATTAAAAATAATTTCTGGTATGCGAATTTAACGCCTTTACAAGTCCAGAATATGAACCTGTTCACAGGCACGGTAAAGGGGGGCGTCACGTTTGCAAAGCATGACAATCATTATTTATCCTTCGAAGTATTTTCCAGCAAATATAATGTGAAAACACAATATAAACACGGAAAATTCAAGTTTATCGTCACCCGGTTTGTTGAAGGCCGTCTGTCTGAGGATTGGAATCCGAAAGAAGATTCCTTCAAGGAGTCCTATATAAATGAAATCAAAAACGCGGTAAAACGCAGCATTCATTCAGATGTCATGGCATTCATTGATTACATGCAGCATGAGTTGAAAGTGGATATTACCGGGTTAGGCGATCAAGTCCGGATTCATTATCCCGATAAATGGAAAAAGATATCCTCGGACTGGGACCATCACTTCAGTGAATCGGATATTGAATACAAAGTCAAAGTCGCCATCAGGGATTTCGGAACAAAGGGAATGTCCCAATGACCCTGTCTTCGGGAGAGTGTGCTGGCGCCGCTCTCCTTTTCTTATGTCACGAGATGATTGCGGTGGGCATATACGGCTGCCTGCGTGCGGTCACTGACATCAAGCTTTGACAATATATTCGTAACGTGGGTTTTTACCGTTTTAATCGTAATGAACAGCTCTTCACCAATCTCTTTATTCGTCTTGCCTTCCGCGACGAGACAGAGGATTTCCAGTTCTCTTTTTGTCAGCGTTTCATGCGGAAGCTGATTCTCTGAATGGCGCAGCCTTGACAGCACTTTTCCCGCCACCTTCGATTCAAGCTTCGGTTCGCCCTTGGCAGCCGCTCTGATGGCTTCGGCTATTTCTGCCGCCTTGGACGTTTTCAGCAAATAGCTGAGCGCTCCCGCTTCGATCACCGGATACACTTTGTCGTCATCAATAAAGCTCGTCAGCACGATGATTTTCGGGTCATTGAGTTTCGCGCAGATCTGTTTTGTCGCTTCGATGCCGTCCATGCCGTCCATGACAAGGTCCATTAAAATCACATCCGGCAAAAGCTCTGCGGCCAGATCGACGCCCTGCTGCCCGTCTGATGCTTCACCGGCGACTTCAATGTCCGGCTGTGCTTCTAAAAATGCGGCCAGACCCATCCTGACCATCTCATGATCATCAATCAGTAACACTCGAATCACTGTCGTTCTCTCCTTTTGTTTTCTGATAAATCGGGACTTTCACGTCGATCTGCGTGCCTTTTCCCTTTACGGAGATAATTTCCGCTATGCCGCCGATTTCACTCGCTCTTTCCTTGATGGAATGCAGGCCGTATGAGGATGCTTTCACTTGATCCATCGTAAAACCCGCCCCGTTATCAATGACTTTAAGCTGCAGCTTTTGATGTTTCGCGCCGAGTCTGACGGTGACCTTGGTCGCCTTTGAATGTCTGAAAACGTTGGAAAGCGCCTCCTGCACGATGCGGAACAGATGGTCTTCAACGCCTTTTGACACACCCGTATCGCTGATGTCCCACTCAATATCCAGTGGCTGCTTCGCTTTGAACTCTTTTAACAGCTCAATCAGCCCTTCTTTTAAGCCTTTTCCTTCTAAAGTGACGGGCCGCAGATGCAATAGCAGCGCTCTCATCTCGTTTTGCGCTTCCCCCGCCATATGTTCAACCATGCGAATCCGTTTGACGATTTTGTCATCCGCATCTTTCACCTGCTCTAAGACGGCGGATGTCATCATAGAAATGGCAAAGAGCTGCTGGCTGACGGCATCGTGCAGATCGCGCGCCAGCCGCTGGCGTTCTTCAGTGATGACCGATTTTTTCATTTGATCCTGCCATTCCGCCCGCTCGTTGGAGAGCTTTTGCAGCGATGTGACTTGGAGCTCGACCCGCTTGGCCATTTCGTTGAGCTGATCTGCCGCCAGACCGATTTCATCATCGCCGAGCGGCGGCACCCGATAAGCAAAATTGCCGTTTTCAAATTTCAAAACCGCTTCAATCAGTGTATCCATTCTTGTTTTCAGGCGGCCTCCGTATACATAACCGGAAATCAATCCGGCCGAAAGAGACGCCAGAAGCAGGATGACCACAAACGGAATACCGAACCAGCCGGAAGAAAACAGCAGCATCGGGTCAAGCCCGTAATACAGCAGCATCAGCGTAATAAACACCGCGCAAAGGAGCAGACTGAGCCCCGCGGTCATCCGCATGGCGCGCCACTGAATATTGGCGAGTAATTTTTTCCTCATAAATACTTCACATCCACATCGCCGATGAATAACGAAATTGAAATTTTAATCCGCCGCGGCGAGTCGCCGTACTCAGACGATACTTTATAAAGATTCGGGCTCATGCCGCTTTTCTTAGAGCCGAGCAGGTTCATATCGCCGATAAAAGCCGATGAACTGACGGACACTTCGATATCCGGCGGGACGTACACATCGACATTGCCGATGACACCGCTGATGGTCATCGTGCTTTCTCCTTCGGGAATCATCGCTTTTGACAAATCAATTTTCACATCGCCGATGAATCCGGAAACATTTAAATCATTCAGCTCAAACGGGTCCTTCATCATCCGCAGCTCGCCGATAAAAAAGCTGCGGAGGTCCGGCTGTCTGCTTTCCGTCTGGGCGGAAGGCTTTGGCTGCTCTTCTTTTTCAAGATTGATTTTCTTCTCTTTATGTTCATACACGCGCTTTCCTTTCAGGAGCCTGTAGCCCGCGTATATGAGAAAGGCGGCGAAGGCATAGCCGAACAGGTTAAAGGTGGCGCTGAACAGGTTTCTCAAAAATAAAAAAGCGGCGAAGATATACAGGACGGAGCCGAGCCAGCCGCGGGAATATTTATTAAAAATATAGCCTGTGATCAGAAAAAAGAGCGGCCAAAACAAGAAGTCGCCGATGCCGATAATACGCAAAAACATGCTGACGCCTAATAAGGCGATGATAAGTCCGAGAATCTGTTTTTTTGCCATCAGCTGCTTGCCCCTCCTTTCCTTGACTATTGCAGTGCAATATTGCCGCTCGTCACTTTTATATCAATCGGCCTGGCGCCGCTGCCCTTCATACCGGTGAATGCCCCGCCGTCCTTACTCGTTTTCTCAAAGGAATAAGACGGCTGAATCCTTCCGCTTGCCGTCTCGGCGTTCACCGTAAAACTTCCGTCTTTCGGCATGCTGATCGCTGCGCTGCCGCTCGCAAGCCTGACGGATACGGGAGCATCCGCCGTCTCAAGCGAGGCGTCGACACTGCCGGAAGCGACCCGCACGTCAAGGGCCCCCGCCACATGTTGAAGCCCGACATGTCCCGAGGATAAGCGGACATCCCCCGTTTTTGCCGCAAGGCCTGCTGCTGTGAGATTGCCCGACAGCCCCTTCGCTTCAAACACATCCGTCTTCACGTGCTTCAGCGACATATTCCCGCTTACAGAACGGACGCCGAGGTGCGCAAGAGACAGCCCCTTGTTTCCGTCAATGGCAATGCTGCCGTTTGATGTATGGACGGTGATGTCCCGATGATAATCATACGGAATGCGGACAATCAGCAGAGGGCGCTGAAAGAGATTCAGAAATTGGAACCCTTTCTCCTTCGCTTTAAGATTGAGGGTCTTTCCCCTGTTTTGGACAAACATTTTCCCCGCCGGTCCCGTCATGTTTGCCGCGATATCATTCCGCGCTTCCGCGATGATTTTCACATCCGTCTGTTCCGATGAAACCGACAGGCTGTTGACGGCACGCGGCGGTATGCTTGCCGATTCCGCTTCTGTTTCGTACAGCGGAAAAAAACGCCCGGCAAACACTTCTTTCACCAAAAACAGACAGCAGATCAGAACGGACGCCGCCATCAGTCCTTTGGCAATCTTACGCTTCATTACGTTCCATCCTTTTTCATTCATTTTATTATAAAGGAAAAGCCGGAGAATTGATACGTGCGTATAGGGAAGAGGCGTAAACGCGCCGATCTTCCCTTGTGCACATTATTCATGAGCCGCTTTTTGACGCTCTGTTTTTTCCAGAGAAAGCGAGCGCATTTTTTCAATCTCAGCTTCCACCTCATCTGAATATTGGGAGCGGCTGTATTCTGTGTTCGCCTCAGCTGAAGTGCCGTATTTGACGCGGACTTCCATTTCTTCAATGCGGCTTTCCATTCGAAGGAACTCTCTGTAGGCGCTTTCGCTGTCAATTTTGTCGAAAGAAGCGTTCATATGTTCCTTCGCATTTGCCGCGTTCGCGCGGGCGATGAGCGCCTGTTTTTTATCCTTTACGTCGCGGAGGCGCGTTTCTAAAGTTTCCAGCTGCTCTTTCAGCTCTGCCAGCTGTGTTTTCGCCTGCTCATACGCTTTTTCATGTTCGGCCGCTTTTCCCTCAAGGTATTTCATTTCAGTCAGCGCCTTTTTCGCTAGCTCCTCTTCCCCGGCGTCAAAAGCAAGCTGAGCCTGGTTTTTCCGTTTTGCCGCCGTTTCGGAGGCGTCTTCCTGTTTTTTCTTAAACTGATGAACGATCGTGTGCTGTTTGACAATCGTTTGTTTCGCCTTGGCGATGTCACTTTCCATATCACGCACATATTGATTCAGCATGACTTTCGGATTTTCTAATTTATCAAGCCCTTCGTTAACAGATGCGACGAACATATTTCTTATTCTTTTTAAGACCATTTTGTCTTCCTCCTTATTTTTTCTTCAGAAATTCTTCCCATTCAGAGTCAAATCCGGATTGATAGCCCGGTGATGCCGCTTCCGGTTCATACTGGCGGGAAGCGGTGTCTGAGCCGCCCTGCTTCATCATCTTCCACCCGAAATACACCATGGCGCCGGCCAGTCCGATCGCAACGATAAATGGAAGAGAACCGACGAGAATCATAGCTCCGATGACGCCCGCGATGATACCCGATACCGCCCGGCCTTTTGAAAAACGTTTGATTCCCCAGTAAAGCATCAGCCCTCCGATCGCCAGCGGGATGATAAATGCGAAATGGCCTCCTCCGAAAAAGACAGAAAGTCCGAACACAATCAGCAGAAAGCCGCCTGCCGTTTTACCATTTATATTCATGCAGATCCTCCTTTCGTTTTCCTTGTCTTTACTATAAACAAATCCCGCGGCCGGCAAAACGAGTCAGAGATTGATTTTCATATCAGACCGGGGTCGTATAAGCCCCCGGACCTTCGCATAAAAAAACGCCGCTGCACCGGACGGCGCAGGGCGTTTTACGAAAAATCTATATTCTGATGCTCGCTTCTTTTTCCCTGATGAGATCTGAGCGTTCGGCTTTGGCCAGCTTCGTAAAGAACAATATTCCGAGACCGGACAGGACTTCAACGAGACCGCCGGCGGCAATGACTTTTCCGGGACCGAAGGCGTTAGCCGCATATCCGCAAAGAACCGCGCCGAGCGGAATGGATATGTTTGAAATCATATGGATGACAGCATAGACTTGCGGCTGGTCATCGTGGTCCACAGACGTCTGAATAATCGTATATTCCGGCACATTAATCGCGCTGACGGCAGATCCGAACGCAAACGCGGCGAGGAAGACGAGCGGCAGAAAAGTGTTGAGGCCGGTAATGAAAAATGCCGCTCCTTCTATGATTCCCGCTGACACAAACAGGAGACCGTATTTGTTCACCTTCACCTTAGCCAAAATAAAACCCATTAAAAAGGCTCCGCCCGTTCCTGTCGCTTTCAAAAGCGAGTAGATGATCGGCGGCATGTTTAAATCTTCGGCGACATAAACGGCAGAGAGCGCCTCCCACGGAGCGGCCGCAAAATTCATGAAGATACAATAGATGGCGAGCGGGTATAAAATCTGGTGTTTCCTGACCAGAACGAAACCCCGTTTGAGCCTTCCGAAATACGTCCCGCGCTGTCTGACGGCGACGGTATCCTGTTTGGCATGCCGGACTTGGTATGACATAAAGAGTACGAGAAAACCTGATAGAAGATAGAATATAAGAGCGATAAACAAAGAATAAGCGGGACTGATAAATGTTAAGAACACCCCGCTCAGCGTAATGGCGGCAAGCCTGACGATCTGGCCTGATGACTGGATGACCGCATTCGCTTTCTGCAGGCTGTTTTCTCTGACAATATTGGGGATTAATGAGATAGATGCAGGATTATAAGCGGCTCCCGTGGCTGAATGCACAATCATGAGAAGCATGACAAACCATAAAGGAGAAAAACCGTTAAAATAACAGATCGGAATAATCAGCACGACCGCCGCGCGCGTGAGGTCGGAGAAATACATCCAGAATTTCAGCGTATGCTGCTTCATAAAAGGCCCGGTAATCGGCGCCAGCATCGCCTCCGGAAGGAACGTGACCGCAATGAGCAGGGACGTGCCGATCGCGCCTTCCCCGTCAAAAATCAAAAACCATAGAATGGAATTAAAGGCAAAACCGTCGCCTGACAATTTAACCAGCCTTGAGATAAACAGAAGGGTGAAATTTTTATTCCAGATGCTCTCGCTCTTATTATATGTATCCATCTATCAAATCCCCCATTATTTTACAATGTTTCTTATAATATCTCATTTTTTAATTTTTCAGTCAATAATTCATAAGATACATTTTCCTCCTGTCAATAAAGGTTCAATTGATGGATATCTCTATAAAAAAACAGCCGGCTTGCTGCTGCCGGCTGAACAAAACATTATTCATCATCACGGAATACCGCGGCGCTTCTTTCATACTCTATATCCTGAACGCCCTGTCTTGCGTTAATCGCTCTTGCCGCCGCGAAAAAATAATCAGACAGGCGGTTCAAGTAACGCATCACCGTATCGTTTATCTCTTCTGTTTTGCCCAGTTTCACGACGAGACGCTCAGCCCGTCTCGTGACGGTCCGCGCGATGTGAAGCTGAGCAGCCGCCTTATGCCCGCCCGGAAGAATAAATTTCTCAAGCGGGGGCGCTTCAGCCGTGTAACGGTCTATGCAGTCTTCCAATGCGGAAATAGATGTCTCTCTTAATGTATAGCTTCTATGTTCAGAAACCGTCGCCAAGTCGCCGCCGCAGTCAAACAGCTCATGCTGAATGTTTCGGAGTTCGGCTTTCACATCACCGCAATTCTCACAATCATCAAGCTCCGCAAGCGCAAGCCCGATAAAGCTGTTCAGCTCATCAATCGTCCCGTAGCTTTCAACCCGCAGATTGTCTTTATCCGTTCTGCCGCCGATCAGGCTTGTCTGTCCTTTATCGCCGGTTTTTGTATACAGCTTCATCGTTGTATTCCTCCTTCTTCCGCCGCTTTTACACATGCCGCGGCTCCTCTTCTGACGGCTCTTTCCGCTTGAGGGACGTCCATCGCCTCTCCTGTCTGCAAGGCACAAATGACAATGTCGCCTTTTGCCTGTCTGCCGGAAAGAGCCTGCATTCTCGCTTCTGCCGCTGCCGTTAACAGCCGTACAAATCCCTGTTCCGATAAACGTCCGCTGATCAGCACCCAAACGGTATGCTGCGCAGTCACGGCAATTGTGACCGAATCAAACGTACGGCAGATCAAACCAGCGGCCGCTGAGCCGGAAAGCCGGCGGCTCCACGAAAATCCCGGGCCGTCAGATGCGGTTGTCAACATTCTGAACGGCCGTTCTGTATGAAGCGTTACGGTATTTCCGCTTTTGTTTATCAAAGAGGCGAACGGAACGTTGACAGGCTCTCCTTCCTTCCACGCTTCCGGCATGAAAGCGATCAGCGGTTTCGGCGACGATTGCTGGGCAACAGCGCTGACAGTGATACCGTAAATGTCTTCAATCGTCTCTTTTTTCAAAGCCTGATCCGGCGTCTGCTTCGGAAAAGCGCGTCCGTCTTTCATCATCAGGAGCTGATCACAATATTGGCCTGCGGCGTTTAGGTCGTGAAAAATACTGATGACCGTCAGGCCTCTTTCTCTCGTCAGCCGCTTCACCGTATCAAGCAGGTCTTTCTGATATTTGAGATCAAGAAAGGTCGTCGGCTCATCCAGACACAGTACCTCCGGCTGCTGAGCCAGCGCCTGCGCCAGATAGACGCGCTGCCGCTCCCCGCCGCTCAGATTGCGGACGGATTGCTGCGCATATCGGTCGATGCCCGTCATTTCCATCGCTTCCCGGACAATGTCTTCATCATGTTGATCCATCTGTCTGAAGAGTCCTTTTTGATACGGGTATCTGCCGAAGGACACTGTTTCCTTAACGGTAAATGTAAAAGCTTGCTCCGTATGCTGCGGCAAAACGGCCATGATTTTCGCAAGCTCCCGCGGCTTGTATCCGCCGACGGGCCTGCCTGCTACGAGCGCCTCGCCTTTTGACGGAGAGAGCATTCCCGTCAGCAATTTCATCAGCGTTGTTTTTCCCGAGCCGTTCGGACCGAGTATGCCGACAAATTCACCTTTTCCGGCGGTAAAACTGACATCTTCTACAATCATCCGGCCTCCGTACCCGCCGGACAGGCTGCTCACTCTGATCATAAGCGGTTCCCTCCATGATGCTGGCGAAGCAGAATCAAGGCAAAAACAGGCGCTCCCGCCAAGGCCGTCATAATGCCGATCGGCAATTCGACAGGTTCAATGACGGTGCGGGAAAACAAATCCGCCAAAATGAGAAACCCGGCGCCCGTCAATGCTGACAGCGGCAGTAAATGGCGATGATCCGTCCCCCACAAAAGCCGTGTCACGTGGGGAATGACAAGGCCGACAAACCCGATCGTCCCCGAGACGGCAACCGCGCCTCCCGTCAGCAGAGATCCGGCGGCGATCATCAGCAGTTTTCTTTTTCCTGTACTGACGCCTAACAGCCTTGCCTTTTCTTCTCCATAAGTCATAATGTTTAATTCTCTGCCATTGATAAGCAGAAGCGCCGTCCCGGCCAGAAAAAAAGGCAGAAACAGCGCGACATAGCCCCAGCCCCTCATTGACACGCTTCCCAACAGCCAGCGGACAATCGGGAGCAGATCATTTCCCGTTAAAGCAATCACAAGCGAAATGAGAGCCCCGAGAAAAGAATTCATGATAATGCCTGTCAAAATGAGCGTCGAAACCGACATCGACGCATGAACGAGGCGGCTGAAAAACAGAACCGCCGCCATAACCGCAATGGCAGCGGCGATGCTGACAACCGGAAGTGTGAACCGGCCGATGACGGGAATCTGAATGCCGAAAAACAAGGTGATAACAGCTCCCGCCGAGGCTCCCGAAGATACCCCGAGTGTATAAGGATCGGCGAGCGGATTTTTCAGAAGTCCCTGAAACGCCGCCCCCGCAATGGATAACGCGGCTCCGACAAGAGCGGCCAGAACGACTCTCGGCAGGCGGATATTGATCATAATATTTACATTCATGGGATCGACAGAGGATGTCCGGCCGATCCCGATCCAAAAAACGTCGGATAAAGGAATATGCAGACTGCCGATTGAAATGCCGAGTGCCGTACAAACGGCTAAAAACAGCAGGCTGACCGTGTAGGCCAGCGGGCGGTTACTTTTTAAACGTTTCAGGATAAACGCTTTCTGCAAGCTTCTCGACCCCTTTGACAAGGCGCGGGCCTGAGCGTGTGACAAGGTCAGGATCAACAGAATAGACATTGTGGTGTTTGACCGCATTGACGGCACCCCAGCCGGCGCGTTTTTCCACTTCAGCGGCCTTTACGCCGTCTGTCGTAATGATGACGTCCGGATTCATTTTGACAATCGCTTCATCCGTCAGCTGCACCCAGCCGGTCTGGCTGCCGGCGGCGTTTTTCGCATGTATATCTTCAAGCATTTCGTTCATAAACGTGCCTTTCCCCGTCGTGTAACCGTCAGGAGACACTTCGACGAATACTTTCTTTTCGTCTTTTTCAGAAATGGCCGCCGCTTTCTTTTCTATGCCGGAAAGATCGGATTTCATCGATTGGATCAGCTGATCCGCCTGCTTTTCTTTGCCGGCCGCTTTTCCGATCATGCTGATTGATTTGTACACATCTTGGAACGATTGCGCATCATTGACCGTTAAGACGGTGATGCCCGCATCTTTCAGCTGCTTCATCGCATCGGCGGAAGCGGACATAGAGGACGCGTGGGCAAGCACGAGATCCGGCTTCAGCGCGATGACTTTTTCAGCGTTCACATTCATATCTCCGACTTTCGGTTTTTTTACGGCTTCTTTCGGATATGTATCATTTGTCGTGACGCCTGCGACCTTATCTCCCAGTCCGAGCGCGTATGTAATTTCCGTATTACTCGGCATGAGGGAAACGATTTTTTCCGGTGCCTGCTTTATGGTTACTTTTTCGTTCGCGGCATCCTTAATGGTTACCGGGAATGCTTCGGTTGAGACGGCTTTTTGTTTGGCCGCGCTTCCTTCTCCCTGTGCGCCGGAACAGCCGGCGATCACAAAGGCGGTGACCAAGAGCGCCGCCCAGACGGCAGTGATCTTCTTCATTCTTTTAACTCCCCCTGATTATGGTAAACGATTGTCTCTTTGACATTCGTATCCTTTTTTCGCAGTAATTATACTATAAGTCTTTAAGGCTTGTATATCCGCCCTTTTTGCATGAAAGCAAATTGTTCGTACACACTAAAATTCATCATGTATACTGTTACACAATGGTGTAAAAAGGAGGATTATCATGGAATTACAGCTTGAACGAAAGCTCGTGTTGATTACAGGATCAACTTCAGGGATCGGAAAAGCCGCGGCAAAAAGCTTTTTAGCCGAAGGCGCCGAGGTGATTGTAAACGGAAGAAAAAAAGAAACTGTGGAACGGACGGTTGAGGAGCTTTCCGCTTACGGAACGGTTCACGGCATCGCTGCGGATTTATCGCGTCAGGATGAGGCGGATGACTTGATCAAGCGCGCCGGCGGAATCGGGGAAGTCGATGTTCTCGTCAATAATCTCGGTTTTTTTGAAGTAAAGGACTTCGCTGAGGTGTCTGATGATGAATGGACTCGGTATTTTGAAGTGAATGTTATGAGCGCCGTGCGCCTGTGCCGGCGTTTTCTGCCGCAAATGCTTGAAAGAAACAGCGGACGGATTTTGAACATCTCCAGTGAAGCCGGTGTCAAACCGCTTGCGCAAATGATTCCGTATTCAATGACGAAAACGGCGTTAATCAGCTTGTCCCGGGGAATGGCTGAAATGACGAAAGGCACAAATGTCACGGTCAACTCCGTGCTGCCGGGACCGACATGGACCGAAGGCGTCGCTTCTTACATGGAAGGAGCCGCAAAGGCTGCCGGAGAAGACACGGACAGCTTCGTCCGGGATTATTTTAAAGTGAATGAACCGACATCATTGATTCAGCGCTATGCAACCCCGGAAGAAGTCGCCAATACGATTGTATTTCTCGCTTCATCAGCGGCTTCTGCCATTAACGGCACCGCACAGCGGGTTGAAGGCGGCATCATCCGCTCCATTTAACACAAAAAAGCCCGGCACAATGGGAACTTCCCCATATGCCAGGGCTTTTTTTACATCATGCCTGCAAACGGAACCGGCTCCCAGCCGCCCGTCTCAAGCTCTGCTGAAAACAGGCCGCCCGCATGCGGCTGCTCAAGTCTTTCGGCTTCCGTCAATTTTTCCGTCGCGGTCGTAATGTATAACGTGTTCAAGTCTCTGCCTCCGAACGCGCAGCAGGTGACGTATTTCGCCGGAACTTCGATAGATGCAATTTCCTTATGCAAAAACGGGTCAATCCGGACGGCACGGCCGCCTCCGAACAGAGCCACCCACAGCATTCCGTCACGGTCAATGGTCATTCCGTCGGGAGATCCTTGCGACTCCGGAAAGCGGTAGACCGTTTTCGGATCTGATACGGCTCCGGTTTCAGGATCATATGAATAACAGACGATTTCCTGCGTCGGAGTATCGATATAGTACATCAGGTTTCGGTCCCGATCCCAATCCAAACCGTTCGAGGTGGAGACCTGGTCTTTTATTTTGGCAAGGCTGCCGTCCGTATTCAGACGGTACAGCGAAGCCTCCTCTTCTTTGCCTTCCATGCTCGTCGTTCCCGCCCATAATCTGCCGGACGGGTCGCATTTTGCGTCATTGAAACGGATATCTTCCCGCATGTCTCTCGGCTGCTTCATCTTCGTCAATGTATCTTCCCGAAGATTGTACAGGTAAAAACCGTCTTTCATCGTCATCACCAGCTCTTCCTTTGAATACAAGGCCAGAGCCGTGACAAATGATTTGAATTTAACGGAACGGTTGATTCCGTCAGCCGGAGTGAAGATATGGAGCTGGCTGCCCAGTATATCCACCCAGTACAGGCATTGCTTGTCCTTGTCCCATAAAGGGCCTTCTCCGATTACCGCTCTCGTATCTGCTCGTAATGCTGCTTCCATGTGTGAACACCTCTTTTGCTTGTCAGTCTTCTATTGTTATTCCCGACAAAGCGGCGTCCAAACTCAATCTTTTTTAAAAAGAATCGTAATCACCGTTCCGGCGCTGATTCTGCTGTTGACATGGATGGTTCCGTTATGAAGATGAACCAGCTCCTTGGCAATGGCGAGCCCGAGTCCCGTTCCTTCTGACGGGCCTTTCGTATTCGTTCCCCGGTAATAACGGTTAAACAGCTGGTGAATCGTTTCGTCGTCCATTCCTCTTCCGTTATCTTTCACCTTCAGGATGAGCTGTTCGGCTGATTCCTCAAGCACGACCCGAATGGCGGTCCCTTTCTTATTATGCTTAACCGCGTTTGCCAGCAGATTCTCCAGAATACGGCGGAACCACGCTTCATCAATGGCGAAAAGAATGTCTTCCTTTTTGGTTTCAAAGGCGATGTCATAGCCTTCCGAGAACGTGTTTTTCGTGAAATCGTTCGTGACGTTTCTGATAAACGGCACGACGTTGATCAGCCGCCGTTCGATCGGGAGGGCCGCGTTTTTGAGGCGGTATGTTAAGTTTAAGTCCTCAATCAGCTTGGACATATATTCTGATTTTTCCCGGACGATCTGCCCCATTTCTTTGACTTCTTCCGGGGTCCAGTCGTATTGCTTCGATTCAAGCATCATGCTGTAGCCGTAAATCGTGCTCAGCGGGGTTTTTAAGTCATGGCTCAGCCCGGCGATCCATTCTTCCCTTGTCGCCTGGATTTTTTCTCTGTTTTTCTTATCCCGCTTCAGCGTGTCGGTCAGCTGATCCATCGATTCGAAAATCTCGGCGAAAAAGCGGAACGGCTGCTTTGTTTTGCCTTTTTTGTTTTTGCTGACCGGCTGTCCTTTGCGGTTCTTCGGCTCTTCAAGCCGGCCCTTTGATAAATTGACGAGCCATTTGATGGTATGAAACAGCGGCCAGCCGAAACGGAAAGAGTACCAGATGGTCAGGATGCAGATCATAAATACCAGGATTCCGATCAAGAGGAAGAGGGTTTTCATCACATTTCTCAAAAATGATTTGTTAAACTCGTGATCGGGGATGTACACGGGGTTCGGCACCGACGCGACCATCCATTTCGTTTTATCGAGTCTTTTAAAAGAAATTTCCCGTTTGTAATTCCACGGCTTGGAACTGTATTTCAGCAATTCAAGCTCATTGACGGTGTTCCGTTCTTTTTTCGTGCTGTTGATATCCCCGAGCAGTCTGCCGCTGTCTTCGAGAAGGTAGACCGCCCCTTTTTCCCGTTTAATATAATCAATCGTGCTTTTTTTATATTGAGAAAGGGAAGCGAGGGATGGCTCCTGTGATTCGATGTAAGTGAGAAGCTGCTCACTGGCGGATTTCCAGCCGAACAGAATCAAATAGGTCTCATCATTTATCGTGACCGTCCAGTAATTCAGCTTGTAGTTGTCAAAATTCCGGTACTGATAAATGGATAAGAGGTCTTTTCTGCTGTAATGGCTCGGGACGTCTTTCGGCACTCTGTACGCATAGTCCGTTTTTTCATTGTCATTAATGATCTGCAGCCAGCCCTTCTGCTTTCTGACCGACATCTTTAAAAACTCATCGACATCCCATGTGCCGTCTTCATTTTTATCAAGCCATGCTTCAAACGAGTCCGCCGTCGCTTTGGTCAGTCCCGCATTGGCTTCCGCTTCGCTGAAACGCCAATCCAAATAGAAGAAAGAAGCGACGGCCAAAACGGACATCAGCAGGATGACAAGCAGCAGCTGTCCGAAAAAGTGGAGCAGAAATTTTCCGCGCATTCTCATGAGCGGGTTCCTTTTTCTCCTTGATCGGGAATAAACCGATAACCGAGGCCGCGCACCGTTACAATATAGGACGGATTGCTGGGGTCTTTTTCAATCTTTTCTCTGAGCTTGCGGATATGCACCATGACGGTGTTGTTGTCGCCGTAAGACGGATATCCCCATACTTTTTCATAGATCTGATCTTTTGAGAGCACCACATCAGGGTGTTCACAGAAATATTGAAGCAGCTGCAGAAGCTGTGCGGAGCAGCTGACGGGCTCGCCCCCGACGATCAGCTCGGCGTTTTGCGGTGAATAGGAAAAATGGCTGTATGAATACGTCTTTACCGCCGTTTTCTCTTCGCGCTTATAGGTTCTCTTTAACGTCGCCCTGATCCGCGCCGCCAATTCGAGCGGATTAAACGGCTTTGTTATATAATCGTCAGCTCCCAATGCAAATCCTGACAGCTTATCCGCATCAGAAGAACGGGCAGTCAGAAAAAAGATCGGAGCGTCGGTATAGTTCCGGATTTCGGTGCATGCTTCAAAACCGGACATGCCTTCCATCATCACATCCAGCACGAGCAGATCCGCGGTTTCATGTTTAACAAACTCGATCGCTTCCTCAGCGCTTCCGGCTGTCTTAATGTTGTGATAGCCTTCTTTGACGAGAACGCGTTTGACCATATCAACGATCGCCTTCTCATCGTCTACAATTAAAATTGACGCATTTTCCACTTGGACGTTCCTTTCTCTTTGTTTTTTTCATCATATCATTATATGGATAAGATTTGGTACTTTTTTAGTGCGGAGGTCTTGCGGGGAAACAGAAAAGAAAAACGAGACCGGACATCTCTTCTCGTTTTTCTCACGTTGTCAGAGCGGAATATCCATCATTCCGCCGCTTTTGTCAGGAGCTTTCATTTATAAGATGAAGAATAAATTCCCAAAAACCCGGCACGTCCTGGCATAACAGCATGTCCGCTTTTTCAACTATTTTAATCTTCAATTCTTGTTCAAGATCTTCTCTTTCCTGGTATGATGTATTGCTCAGTTTTTTTTTATCATTGGCGAAAAACGCGAAATCAAAAGTTCCATTTCGTCGGTATCTGTGTTCTCTTTGCTGAAGTCAAATGGCCCGTTCACTGCTTATTTTCCCCCTTTTTTTGCTTGTCCAGATGCTTTCTGAGATTATCGAGCCCTTTTTTATGAATATTAGAAATGTTCTGCCGTGATTCACCCAGCGACTCGGCAATCTCCTTCATCGTCGCTCCGTGAAGATAAATATTCGTCAGCACGCTTTTTTGCTTATCGGTTAACGTCTGAAGCGCTTCGTATAAATCACGGTTTTGGACATGCTGGCTCAAATCCCCCTGCTTCCGCAGAAACTCTTCATACGCGTCTTTTCCCATTTCATAGGGAAGCGCTTCACCTCCCTCCGGCTGATCCACCGTCAGCGGATAGCGCTTCTGATTTTTACGGATGCGCTTGTCAAAATCGATTGAGAAAATCCGGATCATAGAGTTCATATATTTGATGATCCGGATTTCCTTATAAAACTGTTTAAAATGGTCGTCCAATGATTTTGCATCCTTCTCGTCTGAATGTTCCAGCACATTTTTAAATTTCTCGTAATGCTTTGGGTCACTTAAAAAATGTTTAACGATCGGATGTTTCATAATTTCCTTGCATTTTGACCGTAAAAGAACTTGATAGTCCATAAAACCGCCCCCTATTTAAATTAAATGAAAGAAAGCAAAAAAAAGTAAACTACTCCTTTCCGACTAAGATTCCGCATTCCTTATGTCCCGGATTTGCCGGAACAAAAAAAGACCCTCAACCGGGATATCAGGTTTACAGGAGCCGCTCTTTCTTTCACTTATATACATGACTGCAGGTCAAGTCAGGAGGTGGCTGGTGATGGATCAGGTTTTTATAGAAGAAGCGGTCAGACAGATCGGCAATCTCGGCTTTCCGGCTCTGATTGCCATGTATCTTCTCACACGGTTTGAGAAGAAGTTTGACGCCCTGATCGAACTGATGACGGAACTGAAAGAGCAGAAAATGAAAAATTAATTTTCACACGAAGTTGACTTTTCATCGGAACGCATCACTTAACAAAGCAGAAGGGAAAACGAAAGGCCTTTCACATTCTCTTTCTGAAAAAACAAAGCTTGAGAGGAGACGATTTACATGTCAAAAGAAAACAACTGCAATATCCCGCAGCCGATCAGAGGAGACAAAGGGGCGACCGTCACGATTCCGCGCAATCTTGAAAGAGACCGCCAAAATCCGGATATGCTGACGCCGCCGGAAACGGATCACGGCACAGTGGATAATATGAAATTCTCTTTCTCAGATGTGCATAACCGGCTGGAAAAGGGCGGGTACGCGCGTGAGGTGACCGTTCGCGAGCTGCCGATTTCTGAAAATCTGGCATCTGTCAACATGCGTTTAAAACCGGGCGCCATCCGTGAGCTGCACTGGCATAAAGAAGCGGAATGGGCATATATGCTGACGGGCAAAGCGCGGGTCACGATCGTTGATGAACAGGGACGCAGTTTTATCGATGACGTGAAGGAAGGAGATCTGTGGTACTTCCCGTCAGGCCTGCCGCACTCCATTCAGGCGCTGAAAGAAGGCTGTGAATTCCTCTTGGTTTTTGATGACGGTTCCTTCTCAGAAAACAGCACATTCCAAGTGACTGACTGGCTTGCCCACACGCCGCTTGATGTCATCGCCAATAACTTCGGGGTTTCAGAAAAAGACCTCGCCGGCCTGCCCGGGAAAGAAAAATATATCTTTGAAGAGCCGGTTCCCGGGAAGCTGAAAGATGACATTGTGGAAGGCCCGAACGGCGAAGTGCCTTACCCGTTCACTTACCGCCTGCTGGATGAAGGCCCGACTGCTGAGACGGATGGCGGCAAAGTATATATCGCGGATTCCACAAACTTCAAAGTGTCCAAAACGATCGCTTCAGCGCTTGTCGTGGTCGAACCGGGCGCAATGAGAGAGCTGCACTGGCATCCGAACACGCATGAATGGCAGTATTATATTTCCGGTAAAGGGCGGATGACGGTTTTTGCATCGGACGGCCATGCAAGAACATTTAACTATCAGGCCGGGGATGTCGGTTACGTTCCGTTCGCAATGGGCCACTATGTGGAGAATTTGGGGGATGAGCCGCTCGTCTTCCTGGAAATCTTCAAGGATGACCACTATGCCGATGTGTCCCTGAACCAATGGCTTGCCATGCTTCCTGAGAAATTCGTCCAGCAGCATCTGGATCTGGGCAAAGACTTTACGGATATTCTTTCGAAAGAGAAACACCCTGTCGTCAAAAAGAAATGCTGAAGATACACACCCGACTTGCAGAGTTCCGTCTCTGCAAGTCTCCTCTGTGTGAAAAGGAGCTGAACAGATGATCAATCAAAACGGGACGAAAATGTTTTTTCTTCAGGTGCTCCGGTATGCCCTGGCAGCCGCTGCTGTATTATTCGGGTATTTCATCGTGATGATGGCCGTATTTTCATTAGCCGGGACGAGCTACGGATCGATGGCGTACGTTCTGCTTTTTTCCGTGCTTTTTATTCTTCTCGGTTTATGTTTTGAACCGCTTGAGCGGCTGATGATACATAGCTTTACCTTTTTTGGGACGGGCAGGCTGCCTTTTCTCCTTTTAGCCGGCACCGTTCAGCTGCTGTTCCTCTGGATGACCGCGTATACGACGGATAAACTGATTGAAAAGATTTGGCTGTCAACGACGGAGGAGCTGATTGTGGCGGGGGTTTTTTTCGTTTTGGATAAATGCGTCTCCGGACAAAAGCAGCCCCGGGCGCACTAAAAAACGCAGGCCGGAATGGCTCTGCGTTTTTTTTTCATCTTACCGTTGCGTTTTCATGCCGGATTAAATCGTAGGTTAAGCAGACCGGTTTGTTCGTGCGCGGATCTTTTACAATCTGTGCGTCAATTTGAAACACGTCTTCCAATATGCCGGGAGTCATGACTTCCTCCGCCGTTCCTTCCTTGATGACGCGCCCTTTTTTCAGGGCGATCATGTAATGGGAAAAACGGGCGGCATGGTTCAGATCGTGAATGACCATTAAAATGGTGCGGCCCTGCTCCTTGTTTAATTTGTCCAGCAGCTGCAAAATTTCAAGCTGATGGGCGAGATCTAAATAAGTGGTCGGTTCATCAAGAAGCAGCAGCTCCGTTTCTTGAGCGAGCGCCATGGCGATCCACACACGCTGCCGCTGCCCCCCGGAAAGCGCTTCGATCGGCCGGTCATAAAATTCGGCCATCCCCGTCTCTTCAAGCGCCCATTTGATCATGTCACGGTCTTTATCACTCAAGCGGCCCATTCCGGACTGATGCGGAAACCTGCCGTAAGAAACAAGTTCGTACACCGTCAGCCCGCTCGGCGCTTCAGGCGTCTGCGGAAGAATTGCCATTTCCTTGGCGATGTCCTTCGTGGATTTTTGCATGATCGCCTGTCCGTTTAAATAGACGGCGCCGGATTTCGGTTTCATGATTCTTGACATCGTTTTGAGAACCGTCGATTTTCCGCAGCCGTTCGGACCGATCAGCGTTGTAATTTTTCCTTTCGGGATGGCGATATCCAATTCTTTCGCTATCAAACGGTCGCCATAACCGACAGTAAGCTGTTCCGCCGATAATGAGTTCATCGCGGCAGTCTCCTTCCTCTATTTCGTTTTCATCAGCAAATATACAAAATACGGCGCTCCGAGCACGGAAATCACCAGGCCGACGGGAACTTCGGACGGTGCAAGCACATTTCTCGCCAGCGTATCGGCAAGCAGAAATAAAAATGCTCCGATCAAAGCTGAAACCGGGATAAGCGTCTGGTGGCGCGGCCCGGTAAGCCTTCTGGCCAAATGCGGCGCAATGAGTCCGAGAAAAGCGATTCCGCCGGCTGCCGCAACACATGACGCGGTCAGGGCAACGGCGGACATCAGCAGAACGCGCCGCTCCTTTTCAACCCTGGTGCCAAGCCCCGCCGCCAGCTGATCACCGAGCTGGAGCACATTTAAATACCTGGCTTTATAGAGGCTGAACGGTAAAAGGACCAGCAGCCACGGCAAAATGGACAGCACCATTTTCCAATTGGCGTTCCAAATCGAACCGGAAATCCATACAAGCGCCTGCATGAAATCCCGCGGGTCCATTTTCAGCTGAAAAATCAAGAGAAGCGCATTAAACCCCGCATTGACGCCGATCCCGACCAAAACGAGCCGGACAGGTGAAACGCCTTTTTTCCAAGCCAGAACATAGATGAGCAGCGCAGCCAGAAAAGCCCCCGCCAAAGCGCTCACCGGAAGCAGCCATGTACCGGCCATGCTTAAATCAACAACTGATCCTTGGAAAAAGAAGATAAACAGAACGACCGCCAAAGACGCTCCGGCGTTAATACCGAGAATGCCCGGCTCCGCCAAGTCATTTTGAGACACGCTTTGAAAAATCGCGCCTGAAACCGCGATTCCGGCGCCGACCAGCAATGACAGCACCATGCGCGGCAGTCTGAATTCAAATAAAACGAGCTGATCCCGGGCATCCCCCTGTCCGAAAAAGACATGCAGCGTATCAAGAGGCGCAATCCGGATCACCCCCATGTTTAAGCTGATAAAAAAGACGATGCATATGAGCAAAAACGTAACGGCCATGACCGCCAGCGGTTTTTTCGATTTTACATTCATTACAGCCCTCTCCTTTCCCTGCGCGCCAAATAAAAGAAAAAGGGAACGCCGATAAGGGCGGTTAAAGCGCCGACCGGTGTTTCAAACGGCGCATTGACGAGTCTTGCGGCAATATCACTGAAGACTAACAGAACGGCGCCGAATACCGCCGAACAGGGAATGATCCACCTGTAATCTACCCCGACTAAAAATCGGGTGATATGCGGAATTACCAAGCCGATAAAAGAAATGGCTCCGGCGACTGAGACTGAAGCCCCCGTCAAGAGGACAACGACAAACATTCCGATTACTTTCACAAGCGATGTGTACTGCCCGAGCCCTTTGGCCAGTTCCTCACCCAAGCTCAGCACCGTCACTGAGCGCGCAATCAGAAATGCCAGCAAAAGTCCGATAACCCCGACCGCCAAAAGCAGCTGCACGCCTTCCCATTTGACGGAAGCGACTCCTCCGGCATACCAGAACTTCACATCCTGGGCGACATCAAAACGGATCGCAATCGCGCTTGAAAGCCCCGTTAAGAAATAGCCGACTGCCGTACCGGCCAGCGCGAGCTTCACCGGTGTCAGACCGCCTTTTGAAAACAGGCCGATGCCAAACACAATAAGCGCTCCGATTCCCGCTCCCGCAAAGGACCACAAAACAAGTCCCGCCGCAGACAGCCCCGGAAAAAAAGCAAATGCCAATGCGATCGCAAATCCTGACCCCGACGTCACGCCCATAATGGAAGGCTCAGCAAGCGGGTTCCGCGTCAGCCCCTGCATAATCGCCCCGGACACAGCTAAAAAAGCCCCGACGAGCGCGGCGGCGGCAGTTCTCGGCAGCCTCAGATCGCGTATGATTTGATGAGATGTATTTTGCGGCTGAAAGTGAAAGAGAGCATCCCACACCGTCCGCAGATGAATATCGGCAGCTCCGATGGAAACAGACAGAGCCGCGCCGATCAATAAAACCGCAATACCGGCACACAGCAGCACAGCAGCCCGGAATGAACGCGCCGTCCACTGGATTTCACCCCCTGATGCCCCTTGAGCCGTCATTGTCTGTTTCTTTTTCAATAGACCCAACACTCGTTCTTCCTTTCTCAAAACAAGAATGGTAATGATAATGATTATCAATGACTTGTTTCAGTATAGCACTTTTATCTTCTCTTTTAATAGACCTAATTTCATATAAAAAAAGAAAGTTTTTCTTTAAAAAGAGCGTGCTTCTCTATGAAAGCAGTGATATAATCACACTGATAATGATTCTCTTTATCACTAATTTTTATGAAAGAAGGAATGTCAGATGTTCCATACATACAAGAAAATCGGCGCAGCGCTGATTGCCGTGCTGCTCATCGCCGCTTTGGCCGCATGCGGCAATTCTTCAGACACGAAAGGTTCTTCTGAAAAAGAAGAAACCATCACGTATAAAGCCGAAAACGGCAATATTAAAATTCCGAAGCACCCGAAACGGGTCGTCGTCATGGCTGACGGCTACTACGGCGACTTTAAACAGCTCGGCATCAATGTTGTCGGCGCGCCGCAAAACGTATTTAAAAACCCTTATTACAAAGGGAAAACAAAAGGTGTGACAAACATCGGCGACGGCACGTCCGTTGAAAAAATCATTGACTTAAAGCCGGATTTAATCGTTGTCTGGACGACACAAGGCGCCGATATCGAAAAACTGGAAAAAATCGCGCCGACAATCGCCATTAAATATGACAAGCTCAGCAACATTGATCAATTCAAAGAGTTTGCGAAAATGACAGGCACTGAAGATAAAGCAGACAAATGGCTGACTGAATGGGATAAGAAAACCGCTGCCGCTAAAACAAAGGTTCAAAAAGCGGTCGGCTCAAAAACCATCTCCATCATGCAGACAAACGGAAAAGACATCTATGTATTCGGTAAAGACTTCGGCCGCGGCGGAAGCATCATTTATGACAAACTCGGGCTGAAGGCCACAAAACTGACGCAGGAAAAAGCCATTAATCAAGGGCCGGGCTACGCCAGCATTTCACTCGAGAAACTGCCTGACTTCGCGGGAGACTACATCTTTATGGGGCCATGGCAGGCCGGCGGTGACGACAAAGGCGTGCTTGACAGCTCAATCTGGAAGAACCTCGATGCCGTCAAACAAAACCATGTCTACCGCATTGATCCGATCGGCTTCTATTTCTCAGACCCGATCTCACTTGAAGGCCAGCTCGACTACATCACAAAAAGCTTAACGAAGTAACCCCGAAGCCGCTGTCACAGCGGCTTTTTATTACGCTTAAAACTTGACAAAAAAATTCATTTATGCTATAATTTACATTTTTGTATTAACATGTATAATAAGATTCTCCCGGCCGGAGATTGATGTAAATAACGGAGGATCTTTATATGAAAGAAAACAAGGCGAGTATGACTTCCCTGCTGTCCGCTTTCGGAAGGGCGTACCACAGTAAATACGACACCCCGGTGATATTTGATGATTTTTTGGCACAAGATCTGATTTCTGATAAAGAGCATTCGGACATCCGCGATCATCTGATTCAAGGTATATCATTTTTCAGCAAAGACATGGCCCAGAGGCTTCAAGGCCAACCGGATGACATCTTAAAATGGGTGACTCAAGTCCAGCTGTCTCCTACACCGTTAGCCCGTGCCGCATATTGTGAAGAAGTGCTTTTCAATGAAGTGAAGCTCGGGGCCAAACAGTATGTCATCCTTGGCGCGGGGCTGGATACTTTTTGTTTCAGGCATCCTGAGGTGACAAACGCCTTAGACACATTTGAAATCGATCATCCCGCTTCACAGGAAGACAAAATAAACAGATTGAAACATCTGAACCTCGGCATTTCCCATCATCTTCATTTTGTACCGATGGACTTCGCCGCTTCGCTTTCTTTCAGCCGTCTGTATCAGGAAGGTTTTTCACGCCAAAAAACCTTTTTCAGCCTGCTCGGTGTGTCATACTATCTTACGAAAAAGCATCTCGCCCGCCTGCTCACACAATTATTTGCCGAAGTCCCGCCGGGAAGCTCTATCGTGTTTGATTATGCAGATGAGTCGCTCTTTGAAGAAAGAGGACTGTCAAACAGAGTGGAAAACATGGTGAAAATGGCTGCAGCAAGCGGAGAACCGATGTTATCGTGTTTCAGTTATAAAGAAATCGAAAAAATATTAGAATCATCAGGTCTGCTTATTTTTGAACATGTATCTCCGGCGGACGTCAATGACCGTTTTTTCAGCGGACGCACTGACCATTTAACCGCATTCGAGACCATTCATTATATACACGCCGTCAAAAAGTAACCCGCTGCCGCAAATAAAAAAGACATCTCACAGACGTGAGATGTCTTTTTGTCATACCGATTGTCTGTTGTTTGCAAATTTCTTTGAGACGAAAGGATATAACAGCAAACCGACGAAGAACAGCCCGATACCGAGAATAAAGGTCGTTAAATCGGCCGTTCCGGTAATAATGACGTAAAAAGAATAAATGCAGGCAAGGATGGCGATGATACCGTCTCTTACTCTTGAGCCCTTTATCTCGTCATACGTTTCACCCGTAAAAATGAGCTTCAGGCTGTAAAACGCTGACACGAGATACGGAATCAGATAAGCAAGCGTCGCCGCCGTTGTTAAAAACGTAAACGCGTCACTGATCGTCCGGGAAATAACCGAAAAGATAAAGATCTGTGACATCACGTTCGTTACGATTAACGACACAACCGGGCTTCCCTGTTTATTCGTTTTTGCAAAAGCAGCGGGAAAGTCTCCTGATTTCGCCGCTTGATACGGAACTTCAGAACCGAGAAGAATCCAGCCGAGCATCGTTCCGAACAGACACAAAATCGCCAGAATCGCCATAATGACGCTTCCCGCGCTGCCGACGATCGCGTACAATACGTCAACAAACGGTTTTTCCGAGCCGACAAGCTTACCATGCGGAAGCACGCCCATCGTAATCAATGTCACGATGATATAGATGCCAAGCGCGATCAATAATCCGGTAATGGTGGCGCGTTTCACGTCGCGCTGCGAACGGGCGCGCCCGGATAAAATGACTGCCGATTCAATTCCGACGAACGCCCATAATGTTGAAATCGCCGCATTGTGGATCTGTCCGCCGATTCCCTCAACCGTGTGAGGACCTGTTTGAACAGGAAAATAAAAATGATCGAAAAACGACGTTTGAAATACAAACAAACCTGCAATGATAAAGAAGATAAATCCTAATACTTTTGAAAACGTCGTGACGAAATTTAATTTACTCGCACCGTTAATGCTGGTGACGAGGATCGTGTGAGTGCCCCATAATAAAACCGTACATACGGCAAACGTCAGCAGCTGGCCGAGCGTAACCGCCTGACCGCCGATCGAAAACATTTCACGCTTATCCGTTAAAATCGGGAAAAATGATGTTAAATATCCGGCAAGGCTCGTGATGATCGCCACGTTGCTGATCCAGCTCGCCACCCAGTAGCCCCACACCATCGTGAAGCCCGCTGCATTCCCTTTTTTCCGATCGCTGAACAGCGCACGCGCATAGCTTTGCGGCCCCGCCGTCAGCTCAGGCTTGCGGATGGATAAGTGGCCGAAGACCAGCGCGATCATTAACACACCGGCTCCCGTTAAAAGCCATGCCGATGTGGCGCCGAACGGGCTCGCGATTTTTGCGAGCGTACTCGGAAGCGAAAAGATGCCCGAGCCTACCATATTTCCTACGACAAACGCCGTTAATAACCAAAAACCCCATTTTTTCGTCTGTTCCATTCCTGTACCTCCTGGTTGTTCATTCGTACGGACCAGACCCCGAGACCATATTTACACGCAAAAAAAAGCCTGAACAAAAGTCCATGCTTAAAGAAACACACACACCCTTGATCTCCGGATAGCCCTCCGCGAAAAAGCACGCGGCAGTCCTGCACTTATTCAGATACAGTCCCAGCATAAAGAAGGATCGGCTTTCTTTACACTTCGGCGCTGATGCCTTTAACACATGTTTTGCGGCCCCTTATCAGCCTGGCATGTGCGACTCATCATCAAGCGCAACCTCTACCTCACCGAGAAAGAGTGAGGATTTTTATCATTCAATTCTACTCAGAGGTTATCAGAGATAAAAAGATCTGTCAAAGGGAAATATTAGACGGAAAACGGATAGAGCGTTCGCCCTACCCGTCTTATATGGTCAGCGGTTGTTTTTTTTCTTTTGAACAGCTTCTTGAAGCGGATCGTCTTTCAGAGCTGCACTGGCGTCGTCAAGCGCGCCTTGAATGACGTTTTTGTTTTTATCGCTGTTTTTTCCTTTTTCTTTGTTAAAGAAAGCCATCTGTATCACCTCTTTATCAAATATAGGTACACCTATAATGTGTCTTTTTCCGCGGCAGAATATGCGGAATCCGCGTCTCCTTCCTTTTGGCGGAACAGGTAAAGTTTGTTGATCAAACATGCATTCTCTTGATATATTTGTAATTCAGGGGATTTTGGCAAAAATAAAAAGGAGAAGCGAAAAATGACAGGAAAAACACACATCATGGGAGGCATCGCTTCTTGTTCCGCAATTGCGTATTATTACGGGTATGATCCGGTCCTTATGACCTCAGCGGGTGCCCTCGGGGCGCTGATTCCCGACATATGCCATACGAAAAGTAAAATCGGCAGGACGCTGCCCGTTCTGTCCAAAATCGTAAGCACGGTGTTCGGCCACAGAACGTTTACACACAGCCTGCTGTTTATGCTTATTATGTTTTTCATTACGGCAACCTATATTCCGAATCCGAGCATTTCCGCCGGACTGATGATCGGAATGGCGAGCCACCTTGTACTTGACGCATGGACCGTCAACGGCATTAAACTGCTGTTTCCGTCCGCCATCCGCTTCCGTCTTCCCCTTTATATGAGAACGGGGAGCTTTTCGGAGCAGCTTGTGCTGGCCGGCTTAACGATTGTATCCTGCTATTATTTATACGAACTGGTTCACGGCCGCATCTCTTAAACAAAAAGCGTCTTTTCGCTTTTAGGGTGAGGAGTCATACATATGAAGAAAACCTTTTTCAGCAATCATCGGTTTTTATGCCTGTCCATCCTGTTCATGTGGATGAAAACCTATGCCGTGTATAAGCTCGGTTTCGGTCTGCAGAACAATTCGGTTCTTGAGGAATGTCTGCTTCTCATTAATCCGCTGAGCTTCATTGTGCCGCTGTTCGGCATCGCCCTCTTGCTGACGGAAAAAAAACAGCGGATCTTTCTGCTTTCGGCAAATGTGATGCTGACGGGAATTTTAATCGCGAATACGGTGTTTTACGGGTTTTATATTGATTTTATCACCATACCGGTTTTGTTTCAGGCAAGCAATATGGGTGATATGGGGAGCAGCGTCCAAGAGCTGTTTCACCCGCTTTATATCGCTTTATTTTTGGATATTGCGGTTTTGTTTTATCTTGGTAAAAGGCATAAAGCCGATCAAGGAAAAGCGGGCGCCCGTACCGTTAAAGCGTATGCGTGGGCATCAGCCGGCCTCATGCTGTGCAACCTTGCGCTGTCTGAGGCCGAGCAGCCGAAGCTGTTCAAGCACCCTTTTGATCGTGAAGCGCTCGTAAAAGGAATCGGCCTGTTCCACTTTCATTTGTATGACACCATTTCGCAGACGCTGAATGCAGGGGCTAAAGCGTTTGCCGATGAAGACAGCCTTGCGGCGGTCGCGAATTACACTCAAGCCGGCTACAGCAGGCCGTCCGATTCAAAATTCGGGCTTGCAAAGGGGCGCAATGTGATTTTTGTTACGCTCGAATCAACACAGCGTTTTGTAATGGATGAGCGGGTCAACGGATGGGAGATTACCCCGTTTTTAAACAAACTGCGAAAAAAAAGTTATGACTTCACTCATTTTTATCAGCAGACTGAACAGGGAAAAACCTCAGATTCAGAATTCATTACTGCGAATTCGCTGTATCCGTCTTCAAGCGGCGCCGTTTTTTTTACAAAAAGCGGCCACCGGTTCAATACGATGTACCATATGTTAAAAGATCATCAATACTATTCAGCCGTTCTGCATGCCAATCATAAAGCCTTTTGGAACCGGGATGAGATGTACGGGGCATTCGGAATCGACCGTTTTTTCGACGCGGATGAATTTAAGGTGACACAGGAAAATTCAACAGGCTGGGGCCTGAAGGATAAGGAGTTTCTCGAACAGTCAGCGGAAAAATTAAAGAAGCTTCCGCAGCCGTTTTACGCGAGCCTGCTGACTTTGACCAACCATTTTCCTTTTGAAATTGATCAACAGGATCAGCTCATTGAGGAACCGGACACAAGCAGCGAGTTATTAAACCGCTATGTGACGACGGTCCGCTATGAAGATGAGGCCCTGAAACACTTTTTCAAGAAGCTGAAAAAAGAAGGGCTGTATGACAACGCGATGATCGTCCTGATGGGAGATCATTACGGTATATCCGAAGCCCATAATCAAGGACTTGCCGAATTCTTAGGGAAAGAGGAAATCACTCCGTTTGATACGGTTCAGCTTCAACGCGTGCCGTTTATCATTCATATTCCCGGGGTGACCGACCGTGCGCCGGAAACGATTGCTTCGGCCGCGGGACAGGTTGATGTAAGGCCGACGCTGCTTCACCTGCTCGGCATTGAAACGAAAGGCAGCATTCAGTTCGGCAATGATCTGTTTTCCGGAGAGCGGACACCGTTTGCGGTGCTGAGAAACGGCAGCTTTATCACGGACGATCATATTTATACGAAAAATACGTGTTACAGCCGTAAAACGGGTGAACCGCTTTCTGACATGAGCGCGTGCAGTGATGAGAAAGAAAAAGCGGAACAAGAGCTGATGCTTTCCGATAAAATATTAAACGGCGACCTGCTGCGGTTTTATAAGCAATAAAAAAATCCCTCCGTTATATGGAGGGATTTTTCATGTTTCATATATGAGCCGTCCGGTCATTTTCGTATCATATCCGGATAATTGAGAAAGCTGAGACTTGAATTCCTCAGAATTGAGGATGTCCTGCACGCTTTGAACAAGCTCCCGGTTTTGTTTTAAGACGACCACATCGTACTGTTCACTGATCACCGGGATAAAGTCCGTGCCTGCCATATGCGCCGCATGCTGCGACCCGACTCCGATATCCGCCTTTCCGCTTGATACTTGTGAAGCCGCTGACAGATGATCCGTGACAATGTCATGGTAGCCGGCGACATCAGACGGCGTAATACCGAAAGATCTGAGCTGTTCATCCAGCAGCACCCTCGCGCCTGATCCTTTTTCGCGATTGACGATACGGACATCCTTTCGGCTCAAGTCCTGAAAGCCCTGAATGTTCAGCGGATTGCCCTTTTTCACATATAATCCGGCCTGCCGCAGCACGACATGAAAAAGCGCAAACGGCTCCCCTGAAAGAATGCGCTTCACGTACGGGATGTTATACTGCCCCGTCTCCCCATCGTATAAATGCAGACTGACGATGTTACAAGCCCCGCGGTACATCTCGATCAGGCTGTTCAAACTGCCGCTGTACTTGCGGAGCGGGGCCGCCTGTATTGTTTGTTCCAGCTGTTTGCTGAGGAGGTCCATCGACACATCCTGCCCGCTGATGATAACGGACTGCCTTTTTTCCGGCTCCCGCCCGCGGGACGGGTCAGCAGCTTCTGATACGGATGGCTTTTTTGACATTCTCATGTTTGTTTTATATTGTTTTAAGTCCTCTTCATCGACCCTCATCTGTCTTCCGACCCTGTACGCCGGAATGAGTCCTTTTTTTATCAAATCATATACTGTCAGTTTTGAGACCTTCAAAAGGCCCGCAACTTCTTCTATTGTATAGGAAGTGGCTTCTGTCATATTATCACGCTCCATTTTTATTATAACTGTTCAGATATTGAAAAAAAACCGCACCATTACGTACAATTGCGTTATAATTAGTTTGATCTAATGATATCTAGCTATAAGGGGTGCACAATGTTGAAAAAGAAAGCGACACTACTCACAACTGCGGCTATGGCCGTTTTCCTCGCAACTGCGGGCTGCTCATCCGGACAATCGTCCAAAGGCGGACAAAACGAAAAAGTCACGCTGACCGTTTCTGCGGCAGCCAGCGCTCAGGATGCACTTGAAGAAATCCAGACCAACTACGAAAAATCACATTCAAACGTAACCATTCAAGACAACTTCGGATCATCAGGCACATTGCAGAAACAAATTTCACAAGGCGCGGGAGCTGATTTATTCTTCTCGGCAGCCGAAGATAAATTCGAAAAGCTCGTTCATGACGGAGATATCGATAAAAAGGACAGCACGGATCTTTTGAAAAATGATCTCGTCATGATCGTGCCTGAGAAAAACAGCGCACACCTTACCCATCTGAATGACCTGAAAAAAGACAGCGCGGAAAAAATCGCGCTCGGCACGCCTGAATCCGTTCCGGCCGGACAATACGCCAAACAGTCATTGACGGCATTATCCCTGTGGGGCAAGGTAAAAGATAAAGCCGTCTATGCAAAAGACGTTCGCCAGGTGCTTTCTTATGTTGAAACCGGAAATGTCGATGCCGGGCTTGTCTATAAAACAGACGCGCTGATTTCGAAAAAGGTGAAAATCACCGATGAAGCGCCGGCGAAAACGCACGATCCGATCGTTTATCCGCTCGGCATCGTCAAGGATACAAAGCACCGTAAAGAAGCAGAAGCGTTTTATCAGTATCTGCAGTCTGATGAAGCGATGAAAGTGTTTAAGAAATATGGATTTACTGCCAAGTAACATTACGGCTTCGGAATTTTTCACTCCCGTCGTACTGTCGTTTGAGGTGGCTTTGGCATCGGGCCTCGCCGTCATCATTCTCGGGACGCTTGCCGGCGCCTGGATGGCGAAAGCGCGATTTCCCGGAAAAACGGCTGTGGAGACCCTGTTTATGCTCCCGCTCGTTCTTCCTCCTACCGTTGTAGGCTTCATTCTCATTATCATTTTCGGGAAACACAGCTTTATCGGCCGGGCGATTGAGCGGATTTTTCACCAGCCCGTCATTTTCACGTGGTCGGCCGCGGTGATCGCTTCGGCCATTGTCGCCTTCCCGCTTATGTATCAGTCCGCTAAAACCGGCTTCGCCGCGGTTGATGCTGACATCGAGGGAGCGGCGAAAGTAGACGGAGCCGGCAGGTGGCAGGTGTTCACCCGTATTTCCGTCCCGCTTGCCTTTCCCTCCCTCTTGACCGGAAGCATTCTCAGTATTGCAAGGGCGCTAGGTGAATTCGGGGCGACTTTAATGTTTGCGGGAAATATTCCCGGTGTCACCCAAACGCTGCCGACGGCGATTTACGTCGCGATGGACTCCGGCAATGAAACACTCGCCTGGGTGTGGGTGATCTGTATTGTGATCATTTCTTTTCTGATGCTGTTTTTCATCCAATTGAAAAAGCCCGCTTGACCGATCTGCCTTCCGCGCACCTTTCGCCGGGAGGCTTTTTGATTTAAAATCGGATGGTATATAATGAAACAAAAACACACAAAGGGTGCGGCTATGAAAATTAATGTCATTATCGCGGATGATAATTCTTTCATCAGAGAAGGAATGAAAATCATTTTGCATACATATGAGGAATTTACTGTATCGGCAACGTTGGAAAACGGACTCGAGGCGGCAGAGTATTGTAAACACAACCCCGTCGATATCGCCTTGCTGGACGTCCGCATGCCGGTGATGAACGGCGTCGAAGCCGCAAAACGGATCGCTGAGGAAACGGATACGAAGCCGATGATCCTGACGACATTTGACGACGATGAGTATATTTTAGAAGCGATTAAAAACGGCGCGAAAGGATATTTATTAAAAAACACCGAACCGGAACGGATCCGCGATGCGATCAAAAGCGTTTTCAACGGGCACAGCATTCTTCAGGACACCGTGCTGGACAAAATAAAAGACAGTCTTTTCCGGCCGGCGGAAGCCGCCCATCAGATTGATGAAAGCCAGTTTACTGAAAGAGAGCTCAGCATCATGTCGCTTATTGCGAAAGGACTGTCGAACAGGGAAATTTCAAAACAGCTTTTCATTTCTGAAGGGACGACGGCCAATTATATTTCATCTATTTTAGGGAAAACGGGGCTTGAGCACAGAACGCAGATCGCCATTTTTTATATCACCGGGAAGGTGGATAACGGGCGTTGAACGGTATGGATTTTTGGATGCTGATGAGCAGACTGATCGCTATTTTTTATACGGCTTTTTTGTTCGTATCGGCTGACCGCCCTTACACGCCGTACGCCGTCTTGTTTCTGCTGCTTTATCTGTCTTTGGGCATTGCGGTCTGCATGATCAGGCCGCCCGTTTGGAGGCGCGGGATCACCCTCATGGCGCTGGCATTGACCGCTTGGCTTTCCGCCTTAGGCCATCCGGCGTTTCTGTTTCTTTTGCCGCCCGCCATTTTTGCGGTTCTTGCCGAATATCCGGTTCACCGCTATGTGTTCTGCCTGCTCGTGTTTTTGCCGTTTTTATTTATTCCGTACGGCGACCTTCCGACTTATATCGTCATGACCTTGTTCTGTCTGGCGATATTCGTTTTGGCCGCCCGGTCCGGCAATCGGCTGAAGAAATATGAAGAACAGTCGGACATCATGCGCTCAAGCATTGAAAAACTGACGAAACAGCTGCACAGCAGCACGGAATATATCAAACAATCGGAGTACACCGGCAAACTCGAGGAAAGAAACAGATTATCCCAAGCCATCCATGATAAAATCGGCCATTCCATGACCGGCGCGCTCATTCAGATGGAAGCGGCGAAGCGGATGCTCGGCTCCCATCCGGACAAAGCGGCTGAACTGCTCCAAAACGCCATTACCATTTCCAAAGAGGGCATAGAGGATATCCGCATAACGCTGAAAAATATGAAACCGCCCGCTGAACAAATGGGCATTCACAGATTAAGAACGTTTATTGATGAATTTTCGGCCAAAAACGGGATGCCGGTTCCGTTTACGCATCAAGGCGATTTGGACAGGCTGACGCAAATGCATTGGAGAGTCATTCAGGAAAACGTAACCGAAGCCTTGACCAATGCAATGAAATACGCCGATGCCACGCAGATTTTCATTGATATCCATGTTCTGAACAAAGCCGTGAAAGCGGAAGTGAAAGATAACGGAAACGGTGCCGTCCGCTTTAAAAAAGGCCTCGGCATGCTCGGTATGGAAGAACGGGCGGCCGTCTTGCACGGAACCGTTATTTTTGACGGCACGGCCGGTTTTTCCGTCACGACATTGCTTCCGGTTGAATAAGTGAATATTTTCATGTGAAAAATATGAAGATTCTCACGTCAAAGGAATGAACAGCTGCACTAACGGCCGTTCATTCTTTTTTTTATAATAAGAGCATCACAAGACATAGAGGTGGAAACATGAACATTTTGGAGCTCAAACAGCTGAGTAAGAAATTCGGTGATTATGCCGCCGTTGACCAGATGTCGCTTGCCGTAAAAGAAGGTGAGATTTTCGGGTTTCTCGGCGCAAACGGAGCCGGAAAAAGCACGACGATCAATATGATCTCAGGTCTTTTAAAACCTTCAGGCGGAGACATTCTGTTTCTCGGAAAAGATATTTTCAAATATAGCAAAGCAACGAAAATGAATATCGGCATCGTCCCTCAGGACCTCGCGATTTACGAAGAATTAAACGCCTATGAAAATGTGAAGTTCTTCGCAGGGCTGTACGGCCTGAGAGGGGCGGCTCTGAGAGAACGGGTCGAGGAAGCCCTGACATTCGTGGGCTTGAGCGATAAACACAAATATTTGCCGAAGCATTTTTCCGGCGGAATGAAGCGCAGGCTCAATATCGCCTGCGCCCTTGCCCACCGGCCGAAACTGATCATCATGGATGAACCGACGGTCGGCATTGACCCGCAATCAAGAAATTATATTCTGCAATCAGTGAAAAAGCTGAATGAAATGGGCTGCACGATCATCTACACGAGCCACTACATGGAGGAAGTGGAAGAAATATGCACGCGCATCGCCATCATCGACCACGGAAAAGTCATCGCAGAAGGCACAATAGAACAGCTGACCTCCATCATTACCGACACGAAGGACGTCGTGATTGAGCTGTCATCCGGAAACGGCATCAGCCTCGGCGATATTCAGGAGCTGCCCGGCGTCAGAGCCGCCGCACTGGAAGAAAACAGCGTGAAAATCAGCTCTGACACAGGGGTCAACAATTTAAACCGCCTGATCCGGTACTTCATGGACAAAGGCATTGAAATCCGCTCCTTGCAGGAACAGGCCCCTGACTTAGAAACGGTATTTCTCACGCTGACAGGCAGAAGCCTGCGCGACTGACCCCATTGAAAGGAGGATTGCAAATGAATATTCTGCACATCGCCGTGAAAGAAATCAAAATCAGTTTCCGCGACAGACGGACTTTTATTTTCATGCTTGCTTTTCCGATCGTCTTCATGCTGATTTTTACCGCGGCATTATCAAACGCCTTTGATTCAGAGGTGACGGTCGGAAACATCAAGGTCGTATATACGGACCAGTCAAACGGCCCTCTTTCTCATTATTTTACTGAGTTTATGAAAGCCGCCAAAAAAGAGCATGTCTATTTTCAAAAAGCGGACACGGAGGCAAAAGGCAAAAACGAGGTTCGAGAAAATCAGGCGGATGCTTTCGTCACTGTAAAAAACACCGGTTTTCAAGTCTATACAAATGACCGGAGCGGCATCAACGGCACGATCGTCCAAGGCATGCTGACCGCTTTTACCAATCAATACAAAGCAGGCGCCGCCGCTTACAAGGCGCATAAGACGCCTTCCGCCGGACAAATCAAAAGCGATTATATGAAGCAGACGTCTTTACACAAAGCGAAAGAACCGAAAGCGAAAGATTTTTACGCGATATCCATGACGACGATGATCGGGCTGTACGCCTCGATTTTTGCAAGCACCTTATTCCGCGGGGAAAGAATACGGCACACCGCGGATCGCCTGATCGCCGCTCCGCTCCGGAAAAGCGATATCTTTCTCGGAAAGATGCTCGGCATTTTGGCTGTGAATGTTCTGACGATTCTTGCCGTTGTCGCCTTCAGCAAATTTATCTTAAAAGCGAATTGGGGCAGCCACCTGGGACTTGTGCTTCTGATTCTCGTTTCTGAAATTCTTTTGGCCGTCAGCTTCGGGCTCAGCCTGAGCTATTTGACCAGAAAACCCGAAAGCGCCAGATTAATCACCGTCATCATCGTTCAGGTGATGTCCATTATCGGCGGCGCCTATTACAAATATGAAGGCGGAGGAATTTCCGTCCTGTCGCCCTTATCATGGATCAATAAGGCGATTAACAACATCATTTACGCAAGTGATGTATCAGCGGCATGGCCTGCACTCGGTTTAAATACAGCATTGGCGGCACTCTTTTTGCTGATCGCCGCATTTACGTTTCAAAGACGGGAGGGATTGTAATATGAAAAACTTCTGGTGGCTGTTTGCACACACTCTCAAAGGGATTACAAAAAGCAAAAAACAGCTTATTCTTTATATCGGGGCTCCGCTGATCGGCGTCTTCCTCTCCTTCATGACCAATGCCAACGGCGGAGCCGAAACGCTCAATATCGGCATTCTCAATCAGGACGGCGGAGAAGTGGCACAGGATACGGTCACGTTTTTAAAAGGACTGGATCATGTGAAGATTTCGGAGGAAACGGCTGCGTCCGCCACATCCAAGATCGCTTCAGGAAAAATGGAGGCGCTCATTACGTTTGAAAAAGGCTTCTCCCAAAGCGTAAAAGACGGGAAACCGGCTCACATCGGCATGACCTCGCTGAAAGGCGCCCAGGTCACCGGATATGTCAGCTCTTATTTGTACAATTATATGAACAGCGCCGCCTCAATCGGCAAATCTTCCGGCGGAGACGCAAAGGCCTTTCAGGCGATGTACGCCGCTTTCAAGCATTCTCCGATTCAAACGGAGTCCGCTGTTTTACAAGATACATCGAATCATAAAGAAATGACCTACTCAGTCATCGGGTATCTCATTATCATTATGCTCTATTCCGCCGGCAACCTGACGGAACTGATGATTAAAGAGCGGGAAAACAGGACGTACTACAGGCTTCTGTCAACGCCGATCACATCAAAGCAGTATGTACTGGCAAACGCGGCGGTGAATATCATTATCATGGCCGTCCAAATTCTATTCGCCGTTCTCTTTATGGGCGCCGCTTTTCATATTCATCCGTCATTCCCGCTGTGGCAGCTGTTCGTCCTGATGATGCTGTTTGCATTAAGCGCGATCGGGATCGCCTTTATTGCCGTCGGTTTTTCCAACAGCAGCGCTTCAACATCGGCGCTTTTGAATTTGATCGTCGTGCCGACATGCTTGCTCGCCGGCTGCTTCTTTCCGAGCAATATTATGCCGAAAACGGTGCAGACAATCGCCGAATTTCTGCCTCAGCGCTGGGTGCTCGATACGGTCGATCAATTGCAGCACGGCCGCACGCTCCAAAGCCTGATGCTGAACATCATCATTTTGGGAGCCTTCGCCGCCGCCCTGTTATTAATAGCCGCATACAGGTTCAGCGTAAAACGTCAGACACAGACATTTATGTAAAGAAAAACAGCCCCGTAAAGGGCTGTTTTTTCTTAGAACAGAAGCTCGTCCGGATTCGGGCCGACACGCTCGTCTTTGTTCAATGCGCTGATCTTTTCCATTTCTTCCTGTGACAGTTCGAAATCAAAAATATCGGCATTTTCTATGATGCGGTGCTCTTTAATGGATTTCGGAATGGTAACGACTTCGTTCTGAAGATCCCAGCGCAAAATCACTTGAGCAACCGATTTGTTATGTTTTTCCGCAATTTGTGACAGCACTTCGTTATCGAGGAGCTGTCCCTGCATCAATGGAGACCAAGCTTCCACTTGAATGCCCTGCGCTTTGCAGAAATCTCTCACTTCTTTTTGAGTCAGGCGCGGGTGGAATTCAATCTGGTTGACCATCGGCTTGATTTCAGCATCTTTCAGCAGCTCTTCTAAATGATGCACTTGGAAGTTGCTGACGCCGATGGCGCGGATTTTGCCGTCTTTGTACAGCTTTTCAAGAGCGCGCCATGTGTCTTTATATTTATCCTTGCCCGGCCAGTGAATCAGGTAAAGGTCGAGGTAATCGAGGCCGAGGCGCTCAAGGCTTTTCTCAAACGCGTCAAGTGTCGTTTCGTATCCTTGATCTTCATTCCACACTTTTGACGTGATGAACAGCTCTTCTCTGGCAACGCCCGCAGCTCTGATGCCTTCGCCGACACCCTCTTCATTTTTATAAATAGCCGCCGTATCAATGCTGCGGTAGCCGTTTCTGATTGCCGCTTCGACGGAGTCCGCCGCTACGCTTCCGTTTTCCACCTTGAAGACGCCAAGGCCGAACCACGGCATTTCAACGCCATTATGAAGCTTTACAGTATCTTTTAAGCTTTTTGCCACGTTGAACCATCCTTTCTAGTCATTATGTAAACGGTTATTATTATCTCACATTTCCGCCGTAAGAAACCAATTATACGCTCATCGTTATCACAAAAACCATCTTTAGTGCCCAAGCACCACTGACGTTATTATTTTCCTATTTTTCAAAAATTCCGGTTAACCGGGTAACTGTCCGGGTAAATCGCTACTGTAGCCACCACACAATTGAAGGAGGAAATCATATGAAACGTATGCGTATCCCGATGACCGTTGCCCTTGGCGCCGCTTTGTCTCTGACTCCTCTGTCCTTTGTATCCGCTAAAGAAACCCCGGTCCCTCAAAACATGGCGCAGCAATCATCAGATGTCTCAGCAAAAGATGTCGGATTAAACATTGACGTTGACCTGCTCGGCATCGGCAATTCGATTGCTGACGCGATTAAGTCGGCGCAAAACCGTGACGGCTTCGTCAAAAACTTAATGGAATCTTCATTCTACGCTTCCGGACAAAAATATAATGTCATGGTGTTTAATTTAAGCCAGGAATATGAAGATCATTTTAACGGCGTTCAGTTTTACGGTTCCGCCGTTTATGACGGCATCACGTACGGCATTTGGGTGTTTGAAGACGGAAGCTTCACCAACAAAGGAGATGGCGGCTGGATCAACTGGGCCTTCAGAGGCTGGTTTGACCGCGACGGCGATCACGTCGAATTCCATCGTCCGTAATCTAAAAAAGTCCGGCGAACAGATGCCGGACTTTTTTTATTCATCTCCGTCAAGCATGGCCGCTTCCACATCATTGATGTATTGGCGAAGCTCATGCGACATGTCGCGGGAAATTTCCCGCTCTTCGAATAATGTTTGGATTTCGTTGCGGATGGCCTGAACGGCCCGCAGTTTGATTTCAAGTTTTTGATTTTCAAAACGGCGGCTCGGACTCTGTTCGTGATACGAGTGCCCCAGCCTGAAAATCAAGTGATTGTAAAAGGAAATGACGGCAAGCGTCACATCTTTATTTTCTTCAGTCATGTGTTTTTTCAGGCTTTCAATGGCCGCTTTTGCCGTTTTAACCCTCGTGGTGCGGATGAGGCCTTCTTCATTTAAAATCGACATTTCCGGCTTTTTTTGTTCACCGAAAAAGATCCAGTACATCAGGCGTTTCAGCTTTTTCTTAGATAAGCCGACTTTAAACGGATTCGTATACAGCACTTCCAGTTCATCAAACCGTTCCTGAAGGCTGTCAGCCGTTTCTTCCGGTATGTCGCCCCGCTCAATCAGCCGCAGCAATTCTTCCTGTTCAGCCTGTATCCCTTGGGCGCGGACTTTCCGCTCATCTTTTTTCGTGCGGTTTTTGACTGTGAACTGCTGAAACCTGAGATTTTTCATTTTCTCATTGTATTCGGCAATGACCGCAAAAGAAGCCGTTTTGTTTGTCTCATTCATATTTTCTTTAATGGCGGTTAAGGCAGCTTTTATCAGCTTCCGTCTCGCTGTCAGCAATTTGACTTTCTTCTCTTTCACATTGTCTTCCGGCTTATCTGTCAAAATCGGCAGTACGATTGTCGCCAGCACCAATGTGCACATAATAACGCCCGCGGCTAAAAAGAGAATCAAATTCCGTTCAGGAAACGGCGAGCCGTCAGAGAGCACGTACGGAATGGAAAAGGAACCCGCAAGCGTAACCGCTCCCCTGACGCCTGAAACCGAAATCAGCAGGGTCGAGCGCAGGCCGGGTTTATAAATGCTCTGATCCTTGTTAAAAAACCACTTGCCGTTCCAAAAAAACAGCACCCACAAAAACCTGAGAATCATTAACGTCAGCGTAATGACGATAATGTACCCGATGACCATCATATTGTTAAACGCGGTATCATTAAAGATGACAGAAACCACATCCGGTATTTGCGCACCTAAAATAACGAAAACAAGACCGTTCAGAATGAACAAAATAATATTCCACGTACTTGAAGAGACGATTTGCAGTTTGACCATCGTTGATTCAAGACGGTCCTGCTCCACCGCATGCGTGATGCCGCCGGCCACAACCGCTAAAATGCCGGAAACGCCGATTTCTTCAGCCGCGAGATAGATGACGAACGGCGTCAGAATTTGAATCAGCATATGCATCGTGACATCCTGCATGCCGAGGCGGCGCAAAAACAGCCGGAAACGGATAATCAAAAAAGAAATGACGACACCGCTGAGTAAACCTCCGGCTGAAATCAGAACGAAACTGAAGGCGGCCTGCGCCAGCGAAAATGCGCCCGTCACGGCTGCCGCAATCGCAAATTTAAAAGCGACCAGGCCGGATGCGTCATTCATCAGTCCTTCTCCTTCAAGGAGACGCAGAATGCCTTTTGGCATCTTCACTCGCCCTGACAGCGCGCTGACCGCGACAACGTCAGTCGGTGAGAGTATCGCCGCCAGCCCGAACGCGGCAGCCAGCGGGATGCTCGGAATCATCCAATGAATCGTGTAACCGCCGACAATCACCGTGGCAAACACAAGCCCGAGCGCAAGCAGCAAAATCGGCGCTCTTAAATTCCAAAGTTCCGCACGCGGCGTCCGTTTTCCATCGTTAAAAAGCAGCGGAGCGATAAACAAAACAAAAAACAATTCGGTATTCAGTTCAAAATGAAGCCCCTGCGGAAATGACGCCGCAATGATACCGAGCGCCACCTGAATCAGAGGCACCGGGATAAAGGGGACAAACCGATTTACGATATTTGAGATCGCGATGATGGTTAAAAGTACGAGTACGACTAAAAATATGTCCAAAGCATGACCTCCTTCATCTGCTGCATCATATCATTATTGCCTGTTCTCTGCCTTTGCCAAAGGCCGGAGCCGATGATCGGGCAGATTCAATATATTTTCCGCACGCAACCATTCTTCTTTTATTTTACCCGTTTTTATTTAAAATTTCTCATAACGTGCTCACGGCGAACTTTTTTTGCCTTCAGCTACATTTTTTCCGGAAAAAGAAAAAGCCTGTTTTCTCTGAAAACAGGCTTTTTCGCAAGCTGCGTCATCTGTTTCATGACGCGGTGCAGCGTTTATGCTGCTTAGTAAAGGATAGAGAACGCACCGTCAGTGTGTCTCTATCCTTAGCTCATCTTATTCGTGAAAATTCGTGCCGTCTGTCGTCGCTTTAATGATGCCCGCGCGGATGACGAAATCGCCGAAGTGTTCGCCTTCCTCACGCTCTTTCGCGTAGCGCGGGAGAATGGTGCGAAGCTCACTCAGAATTTCCTCTTCACCGATATTTTCCCGGTACATTTTGCTCAAACGGCTGCCGTCAAACGCCGCTCCTAAATACATATTATATTTTCCGGGCGCCTTTCCGATAAATCCGATTTCGCCGAGCGCATGGCGGGCGCAGCCATTCGGGCACCCGGTCATACGGATGGTGATTTCTTCATCCCGCAGCCCGTTTTCGTCAACAATGTCTTCAATCTTATCAATCAATTTCGGCAGATACCGCTCGGCTTCGGCCATGGCGAGCCCGCATGTCGGAAGCGCGACGCAAGCCATTGAACTGCGGCGGAGGGCGGAATGCTGCCGGCCGTCTGTCAGACCGTATTGTTCGATTAATGCGCTGATTTGTTTCTTTTTCTGGCTCGAGACATTGCCGATAATCAGGTTTTGATTAGAAGTGAGACGGAAATCTCCCGTATGGACTTTGGCGATTTCACGCAATCCCGTCATCAGCTTGTAATTCTCATAGTCCGTGACGCGGCCGCCTTCGATAAACATTGTAAAGTGCCATTTCCCTTTTACACCCTTCACCCATCCGTAACGGTCGCCGTTATGGTCAAAATGATAAGGTTTCGCTTCATCCAGCTGCCAGCCGAGGCGGTTTTCCAGCTCGGCTTTTACGTTTTCCAGCCCGAGACGGTCAACGGTGTACTTGAATCTGGCATTCTTTCTGACGGAACGGTTTCCGTAATCGCGCTGAATCGTAATGGTTTTTTCCGCTACATCATACAGCTGCTCCGGTTTGCAGAAGCCGATGACTTTTGAAAGCTGCGGATAAGTGGCCGTATCGCCGTGCGTCATTCCCATACCGCCGCCGATTGCCACGTTGAATCCGATAAGACGGCCTTCCTCCACGATGGCAATGAAGCCGAGATCTTGAGAAAAGACATCGATATCATTGGACGGAGGCACGGCGATTCCGATTTTGAATTTCCGCGGCAGGTACAGCGGCCCGTACATCGGTTCCGTTTCCGTGTCAGGAGTGCCCGCCACACGTTCCTCATCAAGCCAGATTTCATGATAGGCTCTCGTGCGCGGAAGAAGGTCATCGCTCAATTTCTTCGACCATTCGTATACTTCCGCATGAATTTCAGACTGGTGCGGATTTGAAGCGCACATGACGTTTCGGTTGACATCTCCGCAGGCCGCAATGGTATCAAGCAGCGCCGCATTGATTTTCTGAATCGTTTTTTTCATGTTCCATTTTAAAATTCCGTGCATTTGGAACGTTTCACGCGTTGTCAGCTTCAATGTATTGTTTCCGTATTTTTGCGCCAGTTCATCCATGACAAGCCATTGTTCCGGAGTTGAAACGCCGCCTGGCATCCGAACGCGCAGCATGAACTGATAAGCCGGTTCAAGCTTTTGTTTTTGACGTTCATTACGGAGATCGCGGTCATCCTGCAAGTAGCTTCCGTGATGCTTCATCAGCCGGTTGTCTTCGTCCGGGATGCCGGCTGAAATCCGGTCGAGCATGACTTCTTTCAATGTGCCGCGCAAATAATCGCTTTTTTCTTTAATTTCCTCAACATCACTTGGAGGGCCTTCCGGCGCTTTTAAAATGTTGTTCACCATGCTGAATAAGCTCCTTTCAAACCAAAATCAATATACGTCACGCTGATAGCGTTTTTTCTGCTGCATGTCTGCCAGGAAGCTTTCCGCTTTTTCACGGCTCATGCCGCCTTCTTCCTGAATGATATCGAGAAGCGCCTGGTGCACGTCATGCGCCATATGCTGTTCATCACCGCAGATGTATACGGCGGCTCCCTGCTGCAGCCATTCATACAGCTCTTTGCTTTGTTCTTTCATGCGGTGCTGCACATATACCTTTTCCTCCGAATCCCGAGAAAAAGCGACGTCCATTTTTGTGAGAACACCGTTTTGCAGCCATTTTTGCCATTCCGTCTGGTACAGAAAATCAGTGACAAAGTGCTGATCCCCGAAAAACAGCCATGTTTTCCCCTCAGCTCCGGTTTCTTCACGCTCCTGCATAAAGGAACGGAACGGCGCGATGCCTGTCCCCGGCCCGACCATAATGACCAGTGTATCCGGATTTTCCGGCAGCTTGAAGTTTTGGTTGTGCTGAATGTAAATCGGAAGCGTATCTCCCGGCTGAAGTCTTTCCGCACACAGAATGCTGCAGACGCCTTTTCGTTCTCTGCCGTGCGCGTCATATCTGACCGCTCCGATTGTCAGATGCACCTCTTCCGGATTCGCTTCTAAACTGCTTGCGATCGAATAGAGCCGGGCCGGCATTTTACGCAGGATGGAAAGAAAGTCTTCCGCGGAAGCTTCCCACGGACCGAAATCCCGGACGAGATCAAGCAGATCACGGCCGTTGATGTATGCTTTCAACTGCTCTTCGTTTCCTTCGGCCAGAAGTTCACTCAGCTTTTGATCAGCCGTAAACTGTGCGGCCTTTTGCAGGAACGGTTTTGTTAAGACGGTTATTTCAAAATGAGAAGTAAGCGCATCTTTCAGCGGGAGGCGCTCTCCTTGTTTATTCACCGCCACTTCCTGTTTCGGGTCCCATTTCAGCTCATTGATCAGCTCATCCACGAGCGCCGGATCATTTTCCGGATAGATGCCGAGGCTGTCTCCGGGCTGATACGCGAGGCCCGATCCTTCAAGCGAAAGCTCGAGATGGCGTGTTTCTTTATTCGAACCGCGTCCGTTCAGATTGATGTTCTCAAGAACCTCCGCCCGAAACGGATTCGTTCTGGAATAAACGGATTCACCGAGAGCCGGCGTCTCGGCAGGCGCTTCGGCTGTTTGATTTCCCGCTCCTTCATTCAAACCGCCGATGACCGCGTCAAGCCATTCCGAAAACGGCTCATCATAATCAAGATCGCAATCAACCCGCGGCGCAAGCTGGGTGCCGCCGAGCTCTTGAAGACGCTCGTCAAACTCTTTCCCGGTCTGGCAGAAAAATTCATACGAGCTGTCCCCGAGCGCCAAAACGGAATAACGGAGCGCTTCAAGCTTCGGCGCGCGTCTGCCGTGAAGAAATTCATGAAAGGCCAGCGCGTTATCCGGCGGATCGCCTTCTCCGTGCGTGCTCACCACGATCAGTAAATTGTTTACTTTTTTCAGATTATTCGGCTTAAAATCGTTCATCGACGCGACGGTGACCTGGAATCCCCGTTCCTCAAGCGTCTTTACCGTCTGTTTCGCAAGACCTTCCGCATTTCCCGTTTGCGATCCGTATAATACGGTCACTTCTCTTGAGACTGCCGGGCTTTCTGCTGGAGCCGGGGCAGCGGGTGCGGCTGTTTCACCGGATTCGGACCGGGCCGCAGCCAAATAACCGCTCAGCCAGATTTTCTGTGATTCTGTCAAGGTCGGCAGAAGGCGGTTAAGGAGCTCTGCCTGCTCCTGATTAAACGGACTGTTCATGACCTGAAGTTGCAACGATATCCACCTCACAAGGAATTAAACGTAACGTACGTTATTTCTATAGGAATTGTCAAAATAATATTCTAATTGAAACTTTACCGAAAGTTTGTATGTAAGTAAAATATATAATCATGATGACAATGATTAAGATTACTAATGATAAAAAGCCCTTTGCACTTGGCAAAGGGCTTACACGAATAAGCCGGCGGGCACTTCTTTTATAAAAGGAGAGGGTTCTCCCGGAGACAATACGGTCAGATGATGCATCGCCCGCGTACAGGCCGTATATAACAACTTACGGTCATGTTCGCTTTTGTACTGGGCAGCAGAGGCGTCAGCGGCAATGACGGCGTCAAACTCAATGCCTTTTGCCAAATACACGGGAATGACGCATACCCCTTTTTGAAAAGGCTGGTTTTCTTTATTGATCAAGCGGACACCGCTCCCGTCGCTGACCGCCTGAAACACTTTTTTGGCTTCCGCGGCCGTTTTGCAGATGACGGCGACCGTCTCCCAGCCTTTTTGTCTGAGCTCCCGGATTGTATCCGCCAATTGTTCCCGCCGCGCATTTTCTGTATCCGTCCGCAAAACACGAGGTTTTTCCCCGTTCCGGTTAAAAGGCTCAATATCATCGCCGTCAGCCAGCAGCGCTTTCGTAAATTCAACAATCTGCCGCGTCGATCTGTAAGTCCGCTTCAGGCTGACATACTTTTCTGCACCATTGCGAAAGCAGCCGGCGAGGGAAGAAGGGCCCGTAATGGTGTGGGCATAAATCGACTGGCTGACATCACCGAGCACCGTCATCTTTGCCGCTGGGAAGATGCTTTGAATATACGTGAGCTGAAATGGGGAATAATCCTGCGCTTCATCAATGAAGACGTGCTTCATTTGTGTGTTTTTTCTTTTTCCTTCTAACAGATCCTGCAAATACAGATACGGAGCGGCATCTTCATACGGAAGTGACCGTTCTGCAAATGCGTTTCTGGTCAAAGCGCCGATGCTCTCCCAATGATCGGGCTTTTCATCAGCTCCCCAGTCTGAAAACAGCCGGAGATACATCCGTTTTATATCGAGAAAGCCGAGCCGTCTGACGGCCTGCTTAATCGGTTTAAAGGCTTTGCCGACAATAATGGCGCCAAGCAGCCGCTGTTCGCGCTGATGGTCGTCAAATACAGGTTCATCATCTGCCGCCTGCTTCTTGAGTGTTTGATAAACCTCAGCATAGTCTTCCTTATCAAGCAGCTCGCTCTCCTGCAAGACCCATTCCTTCTTACGCTCCTTTTTTTCGAGAGCGCTGATTTCCGCGAGAAGCCATTCCGCCGTCAGTTCAGCTCTGTTCGGAATCGGCAGCTGCTGATCAAGTGAATAAAAATAGTCTTCAATCCGCTCTTTTGAAATCAGGATGTCTCCCCGGAAGCTGATCTGTTTACACATCAGGCCCGAGCCGGAAAGCGAGCCGGCATAGCGGTCAATCATGGCCTGGAAAGCTGATGACGCTTTGTAAGCAATGGCTGCGAGCCTTACGGAAAGTGCGTCCTGGTTTTGTTCAGTCAGGCAATATTCAAGCTGCTCGTACGGGCTTTCACAATCAAACTTTCGTCCAAGCCGGCGGATGATATATTCTTGAAAGGTGGCCTGCTCCATATTCTCTTCTCCCAATTCCGGCAATACGGCGGACACATAACTGTTGAACAAAATGTTCGGGGAAAACAATACAATCTGACGGGCATCAAGCACCCCGCGCCCGCGGTACAGCAAGTAAGCGGCCCGCTGAAGCGCCGCGGATGTTTTCCCGCTTCCGGCGGCTCCCTGAACAATGAGATATTTGCTTTTTTCATCCCGGATGATTTCGTTCTGTTCTTTTTGGATGGTTGACACGATGTTTTTCATATGCTGTCCGGAATGGCCGCTCAGCACCTCTTGCAGCATTTCGTCACCAATCGTCATATCCGTGTTAAACATCGCTTTAAGCGTCCCGTTTTTAATGATAAACTGCCGCTTCAGTGTGATGTCTCCCTCTATCGTTTCTTCCGGAACTTCATAGCGGGCTTTTCCCGGGGAATATTGATAGTAAAGAGATGAGATGGGCGCGCGCCAATCGTAAATGAGAAATTGCTCGTTGTTTTCATCCATCAAAGAAGTCAGCCCGATATAAATCCGCTCGGAAGAGGACTCCCCTTTTTCCGTAAAATCGACACGGCCGAAGTAAGGAGAGGTTTTCAGCTTTTGGATTTTTTGAAGCTGCCGATATTGAAGCCGATGAGTCCGTTCACGTTCAGAAAGCATTTCCGCCTGCTGTTTAATGCTTGAAAATGTCTCAGCCGCTTCGTGGGCATCATCCATATTCACGGTGACATCATCCCAAAACGTTTTTCTCAAGCCCACAATATCCTGCTTCAATCCGCCCGATGAGGCTTCAAGATGAGTTTGTTTCTGTTCCAGTTCCTTCATGACAAAATTGATTCTTTCCTGCTCTTCTTTCCACTCTTTATCACGTTTTGCCATCAGCGGCACCTCCGACATCAAGCTGACAAATCCGGCTTTCATCATACAAACATATATGCAACATATTATTCAGCATTATGGTCAAATACCCTTTTTCTTATCATATCGGGCGTCTTTTTTTATCAGAAGCCGTTATGAAAAAAACCGATTTCGTTTGTGAAATCGGTTTTTTTACTGATCTATATGATAGGAACGATTCGGCAGGCGCCACCTGAACACATAACTGCAGATGCGGCATGCCACAAGCACAAGAAACAGCACATACAAACCGGCGGCATCCCCGGCCCAGCCGAGGCCCACGATTAACCCTCCGAGCGCGGCCCAGACCGCGTAAATTTCCGCTTTCAGCACAAGCGGCTTTCGTCCGGCAAGAAGATCCCGTATGATGCCGCCCCCGCTGCCGGTCAGGACCGCTGCCGCAATCACCGCACTGAGCGGATGGCCCATTTTCACGGCATATAAAGCGCCTTGGATGGCAAACGCCGAAAGCCCGATGGCATCGGATAGGTTGCCCCATTTACTCCAATGCCTTAACAGCAGCTTCGGAAACAAAAAGACAATCGTAACTGATGCGAGAGCGATTTGAAAAAACGCGCCTTGCTCCCACAAGGCGGAGACCGGAACACCGATCAGCAGATTTCGGATCGCTCCTCCGCCGAACGCCGTTACAATCCCCAAAATATACACGCCTAAAATATCATACTCCTCTTCCATCGCAACAATCGCTCCGCTGACCGCAAACGCAATGATGCCGATTACACTAAGCAGCTCCCAGGCCATTCCATATGCTCCTTTTTATTTGTTAAATTTTCTGACGACCATTAGATTTTATAATCGCTTTCTCTTAAAATCAACCTTATTTTTGAAAGATTCTGATTCCTAATCCGGGACAACCTCACCCGCAACGGCTGAGAGCGAGAGTATTTTCCTATTTTATACTTTAATGGAAGGTTTATTAGAAGTTTCATTGAATACTTTCTCTAACAAAAAGGGGGTTATGAGATGAAAATCAGTTCACTTGTTTTTCCTGTTTTATTGGCCGCCGGATTAATTCCCGGCCTGCCGTCAGCCGAAAGCCATACACATTCGCACACTCATGCGGAGCCGGCGAAAACGGTGTATACGGACCCGCTTCCGAAAGCCGATCATTTTAAAGACCTGAAGGGCCCGGTCCAAGTTGAACAGACGGTTGACACAAAAATTCTGGATGAAAACGGCAAGCAGGTCGGCACGAAACGATTTAATGCCAATGTCAGTCAGGATAAAGCCTCAACTAAAGCCGGTACGGGCAGCCAGAAGGTCAGAGTGCTGGCGGTGGCGGACGCTGAATACCGCGCCAAATACAGCGACTGGCAAACGCGAATCGTCCAGATCGTGGAGCAGGCGGATGTCGCTTTTAACCGTGATCACAACATTGATTTCGTCGTACAGGCCGTGCAGGCTTGGAATTCCTCCGGCTCAAACAGTTCTCAGATTTTATCGAATCTCCAAGGCAGCTTCAGAAATCAAAATTATCATTTTGTCGTCGGTTTTACCGCAAAATCAAGTTTTGACGCCGGCGGTATCGCGTATGTATATAACGGCAAACCGAGCGGCCCGGCTTTCAGCGTGAACCTTGATCAAGGAACGGCCAACACGGCGAAAGCGGCACAGCACGAGTTTTCCCATAACTTCGGACTTCAGCATGACGCCCAAGGCAGCGGCATCCGCTGCGTCATGAATTATGATTATGCCTATTCCGTGGATATTTGGGACAGCTCCCATAACAGACAGATTGCGACAAATAAAGCTTGGTACAAATAATAGAAAAAGAGCCGCTCCCATGGAGCAGGCTCTTTATTTTGCCGTGCGTTCCGTTTTGACAAAACACATGCAGATAATAATGAGAATAAATGCCGTCAATGCCAAGAAAGGAATGGTAATGAAACCGAACCAGTTAATATATTCAGATGAGCAAGGCACGCCGTAGACACACGGCTTGATGCCGCTGAAACCGGGCACCTTCTGCTCAAGGTAATGCATGGTCGATATAAATGCGCCGATGACGGCCATCGGCAGCACATATTTTTTCACGCGCGTGTCACCCTGGAAGGTGGCGATTCCTAAAATCAGGACAAGCGGGTACATGAGAATTCTTTGATACCAGCACAGCTCGCACGGTATGAATTTTCTGATCTCGCTGAAATAAAGGCTGACGAGCATGGCAGCAAGAGCTATCACCCAAGAAGCATATAAAAACACGAATCTATTTTTCATTTTTCAGCTCTTTCTTAATCGTTTTTGAAATCTCATCATATTTAGAGAAGTCATTAATCACCTTGTCATTTACATAAATCGTCGGTGTCGCCGTAATGTTTAATTTATCATTCAGGTCAGTGTCAGCTTTCAGCTCTTTTGCAAAGGTTTCTTTATCAAGGTTTTCCTTCAGCTTGTCAGGATCAACCTTTTTCGCGGTGCTTTTGACCGTTTTTTCAAGCAATGCAGGCGTGACCCATTCCTGTTCGCTTGACGGCTGCTGTTCAAACAGCTTTTCATGGAAAGCCCAGAATGATGCCGGGTCTTCTTTCCACACCTCTTCTGAAGCAAGAGCCGCCAGACGCGAGCCGCTTCCGTGGTACATGACGTTCACAAATGAAAATTTCACGTCGCCTTTATCGATAAAATCTTTTTTGATTTTCGGAAAGATATCGCTGTTAAATACTTTGCATGACGGACATTTGTAATCTCCGAATTCAACTACCGTAACAGGCGCGCTGTCTTTGCCGAGCACGGGCTGTCCTTTAATGGAAGGCTGTTCGGCGACTGTTTCGCCCGCTTTTTCCGTTTGGTTGTTAATAATTACGATGGCCGCAAATAAAACGACAACGATTAACGTCAGTATCACCGCAAATTTCGCAGACGATTGTTTCTTTTTCACTCAGACACCTCATTGTTTTTAAAATAAAAAAGAAGCGGATGCCGGATGGCCCGCTTCTCTATTTTACCAAGACAACCTTGTTTAAGAAAACCCTGAAAAACGAATTATCTTTGACAATTATTCCGCTTTCACTCTCATGACGCGCATCGCGTTGGCAACAGCGATCAGCGTGACGCCTACATCTGAAAAGACCGCTTCCCACATGGTGGCAAATCCGAATGCGCCAAGCAGGAGAAAAATGATTTTTACGCCTAAAGCAAATCCGATGTTCTGCCAGACGATCCGGCGTGTGCGGCGTGCAATCCGGATGGCTTCGGCTGCTTTTGACGGCTGGTCTGTCATCAGGACGACATCGGCCGCTTCGACGGCGGCATCAGAGCCGAGAGCCCCCATGGCAGCTCCGATGTCAGCTCTGGCAAGCACAGGCGTATCATTAATCCCGTCGCCGACAAACATCAGTTTTTCATTCGGTGCAAGCGCCGCTTCAAGTTCTTCGACGCGGTCTACCTTGTCACCCGGCAAAAGCTCTGTGTACACGTCATCAATACCGAGCTCTCGGCCGACAGCTTCTCCGGTCTGCTTTGAGTCACCCGTCAGCATCACTGTCCGCTTCACGCCGAGCGCTTTTAAATTGGCAATGGCCTGTTTGGCGTCCTCTTTGATTTCGTCGGCGATCACGATCGCCCCCGCATACCGCTGATCAACGGCGACATAGACGACGGTTCCGTTGTTTTCAGCTGTGCCGGAAGCGATTTGTTCTTTTGCCATCAGTTTTTGATTTCCGGCCAAAATCGTTGATCCGCCGGTTTTCACCCGAATGCCGTGTCCGGGTATTTCTTCATATTCTTCAATCTCGTCTGCCGCGAGCGGTTGATTGTAAGCTTCACGGATAGAAGAAGCAATCGGATGATTGGAATGGACTTCCGCAAGCGCGGCCGCTTGAAGCAGGCTGTCTTTCGTAAATCCCGCCGCCGGTTTGATATCAGTAACGGCGAAATTGCCTTTCGTTAAGGTTCCCGTTTTATCAAACACGGCGTATTCCACCTGATTGAGCGCTTCTAAATAGTTGCTGCCTTTCACGAGCACCCCTGCTTTAGACGCAGCCCCGATACCGCCGAAAAACCCGAGCGGAATGGAGACGACGAGTGCGCACGGACAAGAAATCACAAGGAAAATCAGCGCGCGGTACACCCAGTCGGATAGCGCCGCTGAAGGCACGAGAAGCGGCGGTAAAAAGGCGAGAAGCACCGCAACAATGACAACGGCCGGTGTATAATACTTGGCAAACTTCGTAATAAAGTTTTCCGTTTTCGCTTTACGTCCGGCCGCATTTTCGACCAGATCCAATATTTTTGACACGGCAGAGTCTTCATATCCTTTAGAGGTTTCAATATGAAGCACGCCGTTCTGATTCATAAATCCGGCCATCACATCTTGCCCCGGCTCCGCTTTTCTCGGCACGGATTCGCCCGTTAAAGCGGATGTATCAACCATCGAAGAACCGCTCAGCACCTTTCCGTCCAGCGGAATCCGTTCTCCGGGATTCACGACGATGACCTGTCCGACTTTGACGTCCTGCGGCGGAACGGCAGCCATGCCGTTTTCCGTTTTCACATTGGCGTACTCAGGACGGATGTCCAATAACGCGCTGATCGATTTTCTGGATCGGCTGACGGCCGCTCCCTGAAACAATTCACCGATTTGGTAGAACAGCATGACCGCGACGCCTTCCGGATACTGATGAATCACAAATGCGCCGATCGTGGCAAGCGCCATCAGAAAATGCTCATCAAATACCTGGCCGCGGACAATGTTTTTTCCCGCTCTGGCTACGATATCGCCGCCGATGATCAAATATGAAGCAAAAAAGAGCAGAAACTCAAGGACGGCGCCCGTGTGCGCGAAGTAAGCGATGACGGCCAAAACGGCTCCCGCTGCCAGCCTCACTAACATCAGGTGCAGCTTTTTGCGGTATTCATCCTCGCCGGGTTTATCTTCATGTTTCGCACGGACGGTCACATGAGGATCAATGGACTTTACTTTTTTCGCGACTTCGTCTTTCATCCATTGCTCGTTTTTGCCGCCGGCTGAGACCGTGATGGTGCTTGCCGCAAAATTGACAGCACAGCCGTCTATGCCGTCAATGGCTTTTACGCCGTTTTCTATTTTTTTTGCACAGTTGCTGCAATCAAGTCCGTCTAAAACAAATTCACCTTTGGCTGCTTTCATTTTCGACTCACCCTACTTTCCGTAATAGGATTCCCATAACATCAATACAGCTAAACGAATTTATATATATGAACATATACTCATATATGTGTTTTCTCTATTATATGCAGGCTTTGAATAAAGTGTCAATAAAAAAGACAAAACAGGCATCAGCCCATTTTGTCTTTTTTCACCTTCTGTAAACGCAAAGCATTAAGCACGACCGATACTGAGCTGAACGCCATGGCAGCGCCTGCCACCCACGGGGCCAGAAAGCCGGATGCCGCAATCGGAATGCCGATGCTGTTGTATCCCAATGCCCAGCCTAAATTCTGCTTGATGTTTCTCATGGTCAGCCTGCTCATGCCGATGGCGTCGGCAATGCCGTTCAGGTCACCGCGGATCAGCGTAATATCCGCCGCTTCCATTGCGATATCTGTGCCGGTGCCGATGGCCATTCCGATATCGGCCACAGCCAGCGCCGGAGCATCATTGATGCCGTCACCGACCATCGCCACGCGCCGGCCTTCTTTTTGCAGCCGGGAAATTTCCGCCGCCTTTTGTTCGGGAAGCACTTCGGCGATCACGCTGCCGATGCCCGCGGCTTTTGCAATGGCTTCTGCGGTCTTTTTGTTGTCACCGGTCATCATGATGACGTCAAGCCCCATATCATTCAGGCGTTTCACCGCGGCCGGAGATGTTTCTTTGATTGTATCGGCGACTGCGATAAGCCCCGCCGCTTTGCCGTCTGCCGCAATAAGCATCACCGTTTTTCCTTCCGCCTCCAAGCGGGCCATTTGCGGAAGCAGCGCCTCATGTTCAATGTGTTCTGATTCCATCAGCCGTCTTGATCCGGCTAGAATCGTTCTGCCGTCAGCCTCTGCATAGATTCCGGAACCGATCCGGGCTTGGAACCGGGTGATTTTCGGGATGGCAATCCCCCGTTTTTCGGCTCCTGACACGATGGCTTCTCCAAGCGGGTGCTCTGATCCCGTTTCGGCGGCCGCCGCCAGCCGCAGGAGTTCCTCTTCGTTCATTCCCGCTGCCGGCACGGCGTCTGTCAGAACCGGTCTGCCGTTTGTCACCGTTCCTGTTTTATCCAGTACGATTGTCGTCAGACGCTGTGTTTTTTCTAAATGCTCTCCGCCTTTAAAAAGAATGCCGAATTCAGCTGCGCGGCCCGAGCCCGCCATAATGCTCGTCGGTGTGGCGAGCCCAAGTGCGCACGGACAGGCAATGACAAGCACGGCGATGAATTTGCCGATCGCTTCAGAAAACTGTCCCGGCGCGGCCCATACATACCAAATGAGAAAAGTCAGCACGGCCAGCCCCAGCACAATCGGGACGAAAATGCCTGAAATGTGATCCGCGAGCCGCTGAATGGGGGCTTTTGATCCTTGGGCTTCTTCCACGATTTTAATAATGTGTGCAAGCGCGGTATCTTTCCCGACATTCACCGCTCTGATTTTGAGAAAGCCGTTTGCATTGATCGTCGCACCGGTGACACTGCTTTCGGGAGACTTATCGACAGGCATGCTCTCTCCCGTAATCATCGATTCATCAATTGCGGAATGGCCTTCAATCACTTCGCCATCGACAGGGACGCGTTCTCCCGGTTTCACGTATACGATGTCCCCCGTCCGGACCTCATCAATCGGAATCACCTGTACTTTGCCGTCCCGCTCAACCGCCGCCGTCTTCGCCTGAAGCTTCATTAACTTTTTAATCGCTTCTGATGAGCGGCCTTTCGCTTTCATCTCTAAAAGCTTTCCAAGCAAAATCAAAGTCAGCAAAATGGCGCTCGTTTCATAATAAAGCCCCTCAACATGTCCGTCTCGTCCGAGAGACGCAATCGTCATGTACAGGCTGTATGCGTAAGCGGCCGTCGTTCCGAGCGCAACGAGAACATCCATATTGGCGCTTTTGTTTCTCAGCGCCTTGTACGCCCCCATATAAAAAGGCCAACCGATGACGAGCTGCACCGGGGTGGCAAGCGCGAATTGCAGCCACGGATTCATCAGAATATCCGGCATCCAGATAAAAGAAGTAAAAGAAAAATGGCTGACCATCGACCATAGAAGCGGAAAGGAGAGAACGGCAGAAAATATCAGCCTGATCAGCTGTTTTCGCTGCTCTTTCTCCTTTTGGGATAATCCGCCGTCTCCATCAACCGCTTTCTTCTCGTCTAATCTGTAGCCGAGTTTTGCCACGGTCTCTTTCAGCTCTTTCGGTGTCACCTCTTTCGGATTGTATTCAACGGTGACTGTTTCCAGTGCGAAATTCACCGGTGCGCTGTCAACTCCCCCTATTTTGTTCAGGCGCTTTTCAATCCGGTTGGCGCAAGCGGCGCATGTCATGCCTTCAATCTGAAACTCGGCTTTTTCCGTCACGACGTGATAGCCGAGTTTTTCAATTTTTTCTTTTATGGCGCTTGCTTCGATTTTGTCAGGGTGATAGGAAATGTTTGAAGTCTCAAGCGCAAGATTGACGGAAGCGTCATTGACGCCGTCCATCCGTTTCAGCCCTTTTTCAATTCTTGAAGCGCAGGCGGCGCATGTCATGCCCCCCACTTGAATGGTCATTTCTTTCGGTTCACTCAATGTCCTCATCTCTCTTCATAAACCCCAGGGGGGTATAAATATGATAAAAGAAAACCGCGCCCGTTTCCGCAGCGCGATAAATCCTATACGACGTCATAACCTTGATCTTCAATCGCGTCTTTTATATCTAATACGGAGACTTTGTTCTCATCAAACGTCACATCCACCTGTCCGGCTTCCAATTTCACCTGAACCGCCGTCACTCCGTTCAGTTCTCCTACTCCGGTCTCTACTGCTTTGACGCAGTGCTGACAGGACATGCCTTCGACTTGCAGTGTTTTTTGTTCCATGATGATTCCCTCCACGTCTTGTTTTTTCTTCTTCATGTTACCATACCCCTGTAGGGTATTTCAAAACATTTTATTTTACGATTTTGCGATTTTTTTCACAACGTCAAGCAGCTCGGCAATCGCCTGCTCCCCGTTTCCGCTCTCAATGGCGCCGGCTACGCAGTGATGGGCGTGATCTTCCAGCAGATGAAACGCGACTTTCTGCATGGCTGCCTGTACGGCTGAGATCTGCACGAGAATATCCACGCAGTATCGTTCGTTCTCCACCATATTCTGAATGCCCCTGACCTGGCCTTCAATCCGTTTCAGCCGGTTCAGGATCTGGTCTTTTTCTTTGGCGCTTTTATGATTTAACGATTGATGCTCGGTATGTTTGTCCATTTTCCACCTCGGTTTTTTTCTTCGTTATCTTCATTATACAGACTTGAAAATCCGGTGTAAAAAATTTTCAACACACAAGTTTTACCAGTACACCCGCGGGGTATATATTGTTATCACATATCAAGAGGGGGAAATTCATTGAAAACGATACAGGTTGGCATATTGGGATATGGTTTGTCGGGTAAAGTCTTTCATGCGCCGCTTTTGGACGTCCTTGATGATTATCAGATCAAAAAAGTCATGACGTCCAGAACGGAGGAGGTCAAACGTGATCTGCCGGGGGCTGAAGCCGTGCGCGCGATTGAAGACATTACCGGTGATCCTGACATTGACCTCGTCATCGTCACGACACCGAGCGGAATGCATTATGAATCAGCGATGAAATGTCTACTGGCGGGAAAACACACCGTCGTGGAAAAACCGATGACGGCGACTTCAGCAGAAGCGGAGGAACTGAGAAGAACGGCTGAAGATAAAGGCGTCTTACTGAGCGTGTACCACAACCGGCGGTGGGACAATGACTTTTTAACGATACAAAAGCTGATTCGGGACGGGGCGCTTCAAGACATTCATACATATCAAGTCAGCTACGATCTATACAACCCGGTTGTACAGGAAAAATGGCGCGAAAAGAACGGACCCGCCACGGGAACGCTGTATGATCTCGGTTCACATATTATTGACCAGACACTTCTGCTTTTCGGAATGCCGGAATCCGTCACCGCACATGTGATGAAGCAGCGGGACAACAGCGAAACCGTTGATAATTTTCTGGCCGCGCTCCATTACGGCAAGCTTCAGGTCATCCTTCAATCCGGCTCCATGAATGCGGCAAGCGGCCCGCGCTATCAGATTCACGGACGGAATGCAAGCTTTATCAAATACGGAATGGATGGACAGGAAGATGCGCTTTCAGCGGGCAAAAAGCCGGTTGACGAGAGCTGGGGCGCCGATGATCCTGACAACTTCGGAGAGCTGACAACCGCAGCGGATGAAAAAAGGCATACAGAAACAATCCCCTCTGAGAACGGCTCTTACCTTACGTACTACAAACTGCTGGCGGACAGCATCTTAAACGGAAAACCGCTTCCCGTTACGGCAAAAGAAGGCATCGATGTCATCCGTGTCATTGAAGCGGCGATGAAAAGCAGCGAGCAAAAACGGACGATTGCCCTTTAATATAAAAAACCTCCCTGCCGACGGCGGGGAGGTTTTTTTTAAGATCAGAATGATTTTCCGGCTTCTTTCGCGCGGGCAATCGCATCTTCTTTAATTTGCTGTGCTTTATTCGGTTCAGCATTATGGCCTTCAACGATTAAACCGTCAAAAGAAGGAACGCCGAAGAAGTTCATCATGATGCCGATGTAACGGTGGCCCATTTCCATGTCAGCCGCCGGGCCTTCAGAGTAATAGCCTCCGCGCGCCTGAATGTGGAGCGCTTTTTTGTCAGTCAACAGACCGATCGGGCCTTGCTCTGTATATTTGAATGATTTTCCGGCTACAGCCACAGAATCAAGGTACGCTTTCATAACAGGCGGGAATGAGAAGTTCCAAAGCGGTGTGACGAATACGTATTTGTCAGCTGACGCGAATTGATCGCTCAGCTCGTTCAGACGGCCGACTTTCGCTTTTTCGTTTTCAGAAAGCTCTTCAAAACCTGTGCCGGATTGAAGTTTTCCCCAGCCGCTGAATACATCCGCGTCGATATGAGGAATGTTCTCTTTGTAAAGGTCGATATGTACAACCTCATCATTCGGGTTTGATTCTTTATAAGAATCGATAAACGCTTTTCCTGTCGCCATGCTGTAAGATGTCTTTTCATCATGAGGATGAGCAGTGATATAAAGTACTTTTGCCATTATAAACAGCCCTTTCGTTTTCAGATTACACACACATTTATTATGAAATATGAATGTTTTTTTATACTGATCAGTTCTGTAATAATTATAGTTACAAAAAAATCATTTAGCAACAATAATATCTCGAAATCAGTATATTTTTTTGAAAAGGCTGTAATGACGGGAATGGCAAGCAGCAGAAAAAGCAGAAACCTCAGTTTCTGCTCAAAATCGGATTGGGTCTGCAGGCCGGAATATCCAATCCGAGATTCCCCCGCAGTGTATCGGCCGGATAGCTTTTTCGGTACAGCCCCTTTTCCTGAAGGATCGGTATGACTTGATCCACAAAGGCTTCAAGCATGCCCGGAATGTCAGAATGAATAATAAATCCGTCCGCCGCTTCCCGCTGAAACCATGTTTCAATTAATGATGCCACACGTTCCGGTGTGCCGATAAAATGGGTTCGCGGAAACGCGGCTTCGCGCGCCACTTGACGCAGCGTAAGATTCCGGGCTTTCGCCTCTCTTTTGATACGGTCTGTCGTGCTTTGAAACGCGTTTTTCCCGACGTCGCCCAAATCAGGAAACGGCTCATCCAGCGGAAAACGGCTCAGATCATAATCGTCAAAGAATCTGGCCACATATTTAACAGCGTTCTCTATCGGAATCAGCTCGGCGAATTCTTGGTATTTCGCTTCCGCTTCTTCTTGTGAGCCGGCTATAATCGGACTGATTCCCGGAAAGATCCGCAGCTTGGAAGCGTCCCGGCCGTAATCCGCCGCCCGCTTCTTCACATCATCATAAAAAGCTTTCGTTTCCTCAAGTGAATTGGAGTGCGTAAAGACTGCATCTGCATTCCTCGCGGCAAACGACCGTCCGGTTTCTGAAGACCCCGCTTGGAAAACAACCGGCTCTCCCTGTTTGGACCGGCCGATATTCAGCGGGCCCTCCACTTGAAAATACTCGCCTTTATGATACAGGCGATGCAGTTTGTAAGGGTCAAAAAACTGCCCGGTTTCTTTGTTGCGGACGAAGGCATCTTCTTCCCAGGAATTCCACAGGCCGCGCACCACGTCCACATGTTCCTGGGCGATGGCATAGCGCCGGCTGTGGTCGGGAAGGCTTTCTTTGCTGTGATTGCGCGCGGCTCCCGCCTGCGGAGAGGTGACGAGATTCCAGCCCGCCCGGCCGCCGCTGATATGGTCAAGAGACATCAGCTGTCTTGCGATGGTGAACGGCTCAGTGAACGATGTGGAAAATGTGCCGATTAAACCAAGATGGGTTGTAGATGCGGTAAGCGCCGATAAAATAGTGATCGGCTCAAACCGATTTAAGAAGTGCGGGATGGACTTTTCAGAAATGAACAAGCCGTCCGCAATAAAAGCAAAGCTGAACAGCCCTCTTTCAGCAGTCTGCGCTTTTTGCCTGTAAAACGCCGCATTCGTGCTTGCTGTCGGATCGGCGTCGGGATGACGCCAGCCGTCCGTTGTGCCGCCGACACCGTGAATCATGGCTCCGAATTGAATAAGATCCGTCCGGTTCATTTTCTCTCCCCCTTTTTCCCCTCGTAATCGGCAAGCGCCCGTTCTACATGTTCAATGCCGACTTGAGTAACGGCCTGATACACACGACTGTCACCGCTGCCGATTTCAACGACGGGGACATGACGGATGCCGTACTTCGCCTGCAGCACGTCACGTAATTCATCCCGCTCTGTCACATCAATTGTTTCGTATGCAACGGCTTTTTCCCGCAAATATCCTTTCACTTCATCGCAATAGGAGCAGCCCTGTTTGCTCCAGACCACTACGTTTACTTCATGACTCATGTTCATCCCTCCTATAATTGTGGGGCCGGCTGCACCGCTTCGCTTAACAGCCGGTAAGACAATCGTTTTTCCTCAGCGTTTTTGATAGGCGACAAAATCACAAAATCAGTAATGCTGTATTGAACGGATAATCGTCGCAGCTCGGCGGCGGTCTCTTCTTTTGTCCCGGCAATCACACCCGTCTTTTGTGTAATCAGCTTATATGGCTGCGTGACTTGTTCAAGAAACGCTGCCGCTTGTTCCCGGGAACCGACATTCATCTTTTTGCCGTCTTCGAGAATGATTTTGACCGACTCACGCGATACCACGTGTTTTTCCGCTTCTGCTTTTGTATGCGCGGTAAATACCATCGGCGCAAGGTGAAATTCCGCCTTCGACCCTTTCGGCAGATGCTCGTCAAAGGCGTGGCGCGCTTTTTCTAACGCAGCCTCTTCACCGTTTATGAAATAGGCGAAAACGAAGGAAATGCCGAGTTTGGCCGCGGATATCGCGCTTTCCGTGCTGCCGCCGAGCAAAAAGATGTCAGGCGCATACTCAGTATGCGGCGCCGGCCGCAATGACGCGTAGCGGTGCGAGTCCGGAAAATCATTTCGGATGAAATGAGTCAGCTCCTCAAGCTTTTCTTCAAATAAACGGGCGGGCTGAATAAGCTCCCGCTGCAGCGCATCGGTTGACAGCTGAAATCCGCCGGGCGCTTTGCCGACACCGAGCGCCACACGGCCGGGAGCAAGGGCGGACAGAACCCGGAACTGCTCCGCCACTTTATAAGGACTGTAATGCTGCAGCATCACCCCGCCGGATGCGAGACGGATTTTTTTCGTGCTTGCGGCAAGATACCCCAGAACAATTTCCGGAGCTGATCCTGCTATCTCTTCATTGTTATGATGCTCCGCCGCCCAGAAACGGTCATATCCGTATTGTTCGGCCTCCTGAGCCAATTTCACCGTTTGCCGCAAGGCTTCTTCTGCGGTTTGGTTTTCCGCGGTGACACTTTGGTCTAAAATGCTTAAACGAATCATACGACAGGCTCCTTTATGCGCTCTTTTATGTCATAACCGTAATCAGGCAGCACGCGGCGGAGGAACTTCTTCGTTCTTTCTTTTTTCGTCTTGTAAAAGACTTCCTCAGGCGTTCCTTGTTCCACGATTGCTCCTTCATCCATAAACACAATTTGGTCGGACACTCTTCTGGCGAATTCCATTTCATGTGTGACAATGATCATGGTGGCGCCGGTCCGCACAATGTTAAGCATCACATCGAGCACCTCGCCGACAAGCTCCGGATCAAGGGCTGCGGTCGGTTCGTCAAACAGCATCACATCAGGATGAATGGCAAGCGCCCGGGCAATTCCGACCCGCTGCTTCTGTCCTCCCGATAGCTGATTCGGATAGGCGTGCAATTTATCCTGAAGCCCCACCTTGGCCAGTTCCCGCTCGGCAATGGCGTACGCATCTGTTTTTTTCATTTTCCTTGCGACCGTCAGGCCTTCCATGACATTTTGAATCGCCGTTTTATGCGAAAACAAATGATATTGCTGAAAAACCATCGCCGTCTGTTTCCTCAGTCTGAGAATGTCTTTTTTGGCAGGCTTTTTGCAGTTAATGACTTCACCGTGCAGCGAAATGGCGCCCTCATCCGGCCGCTCAAGTAAATTAAGGCAGCGCAGAAAAGTGGTTTTCCCGGAACCGCTCGGGCCGATGATGGTCACGACTTCTCCTTTCCGGACACTTAAATTGATCCCCTTTAGCACGTGATGACTGCCAAAATGTTTCTGAATGTTTCGGATTTCGATCATAATGCGCCTCCTTGATATCTGGCCGCTCTTTTTTCCGCCAGACTGTTTACAGCTTCGAGAATCAGCGTTAATCCCCAATAAATCACGGCCGCCCCGATAAATGCTTCCAGAAACGCATAGTTATCGGATGCCGCAATCGTCGCCGTTCCTGTAATTTCAGGCACTGCAACAATTGCCGCGATGGAAGTGGTATGCAAAAAGCCGATGCCTATATTGGTGAAGTTCGGCAGCGATATCACGAACGCCTGCGGCAGAACCACGCGCCGAATCATCTGTCCCCGCGTCAGGCCGATTGAATATGCCGCCTCCGCCTGCCCTGTATCGACGGCCATGATCCCGGATCGGAGAATTTCCGTCATATAAGCGCCTGCCGTTAATGACAGTGCCATGATGACAAACACGGCGACCGGAATCTGATTGGCCGACCAGCCGAGATGAAACGCGCGGCTGAATTGATCGGCAATCAGCGGAACCCCTAAATAAATCAGCATAATATGGAGAATCGCCGGGGTGCTGCGGAAAAAAGACACGTAAAACGATGAGCAGGCCAGCAGCCATTTGATGCGGAATATACGCACCGTGATATTGCCGAGAGCTATGAAAAATCCGGCAATAATCGGAATGACCGTCATCGCCAATGTAAGCGGAACGGTTTTCATCATTTGTTTTATCGCAGTGCCGATAAACGGAATGTCCAGCTCCACTGTTCTCCCTCCTTTTCAGCCGTGCGCGCTCATGTCAAAAACCGTCACAAGGCGCGTCTCATCTTTCTTGATTCGTTTTTCGGCCCATCTGAAGACACGTTCAAATAAAAGGGCGGCCGCATAATACAGAACAGAAAGCGAGATATACACTTCTAAAGAATGATTGCTCGATGTAATCAAGGTCTGTCCTCTGCCCGACATATCCATCACCCCGATCGAAAAAGCGAGTGATGTATCTTTTAAGAAACCGATCACCATATTTCCGATGTTGGGAAAGGCCTGCACAAGCGCCTGCGGCAGAATGATGCGCCGGAATGTCTGCCCCCCGTTCAGCCCGATGCTGAACGCCGCCTCCGCCTGCCCGCGGTCGACGCTGTTCACACCTCCCCTGATGATTTCCGCCGCTCTTGCCGCGCTGCTCAGCGCATACGTGGCGATGGCCGCATACAAAGGGTCCATTTTGGAGGTATCAATCCCGGCGAGCGCCGTGAGCGCCGGAATGCCGTAAAATACAATGAACAGCTGCACCATGATAGGCGTTCCTCTGAAAAAAGAGATATACAGCTTCGCAAACTGATTCAAGACGGGAATGCGATAGATGCGGGGCAGCGCCAAAAGCAGCCCCAATAGAAAGCCGAACAGCAAAGACACCGCCAATATATACAGCGTGACGGGCAAATACCCGAGCAATGTCGGCACAAAGGACGCGATCATACTGATATCAAACGCTTTTTCCATTGCCGATCCCTCTCTTTTTCACTTAATATTGCTCCTTTGAATAATCCGCGCCGAGCCACTTTTCACTCAGCTTTTTAAGCGTGCCGTCATCAATGATTTCCTGCAGGGCTTTATCAATGTCATCGCTCAGCGTTTGTTCATTTTTGTTAAACATAAAGAACACTTTGGCATTTGACAGCACCCCGCCGACTGTTTTTTCTTTGATCGCGCTCGTTTTGTTTTGGAAATCGACGGCAAACGGCGTTGAAATCGTCGCATCGGCGCGGCCGGATTTCAGCTGATTGGCCGCATCGTTGGAGCCTTGGCCGGCATAAGCGATTTCAAACGGACTGCCGTGTTCTTCATTCCATTTCTTCAGCACAAGCGCGCCGTTTGACGTCGGACTCGTAATGACCCGCTTCCCTTTCAAGTCATCAATGCCGTGAATGTTCCCGTTTTCTTGAAGCACCGTGATTTTCAGCGGGAAGTTGTTATACGCGACTTGATTGAACAGAAATTTTTTCTCCCGTTCGGCGCTTTTCTCCATTTGATGGGCTACGATATCGACTTTATGCTGGCCGAGGCTGACAAGCAGGTTGGAGAAATCCATCGTTTTAAAAGTGAAACGATAGTCCGGCAGGCGCCTGTCAAGCTCTTTCACCAGCTCAACGTCGTAGCCCGTCAATTTGCCCTTATCATCAATAAAGCAAATATTCGGAAATTGAGTTCCCGTGCCGACCGTGATGTTGTTCACGTTTTTCTGATTGCCTGATGCCGCCTCCCCGCCCGCGCCGCAGGCTGATAACGCCGCCGTTGCGGCAATTGTTAATGACATGACCGCCAATCTTATTTTCATGTGATCGCCCCGTTTTCTGCTTCAATTATTTCGTGAAACTTGATTTTGAATAATCCGCGCCGAGCCATTTTTCACTCAGCCTTTTCAATGTGCCGTCCTTCTCAAGCTTTTGAATCGCCCGATCCGTATCGTCCGCCAGGGTTTGGCTGTTTTTATTGAACATAAAATACACCTCGGTATCCAGCAGCACATCACCGACCGTTTTTTGTTTGAACGCGTGCGTCTTATTTTGAAAATCGACGGCAAACGGCGTGGATACGGTGGCGTCAGCGCGTCCCGTCTCAATTTGGTTTGCTGTATCATTGCTGCCCTGCCCGGCGTATTTCAAATGTATCGGGCTGCCGTGGGTTTTGTTGTATGCCGTCATATAGTCCGCCGCGTTTGACGTCGCGCCGACGATGACGGTTTTCCCTTTTAAATCCCGGAGCGTGTGTATCGCGTCATTATCCGCCTTCACCGTGATGTACATCGGCGAGTAGTTATACGGGATCTTGTGATACAAAAAGCGTTTCTCCCGTTCCTTATTTTTCGCCATATTGTGCGCGATCACGTCAATTTTCCGGTTTCCGAGACTTGTGAGCAGATTCGAAAAATCCATCGTCTTAAAGACAAATTTGTATTGCGGCAGCTGTTTATCAATGGCTTTCATCACTTCAATGTCATAGCCGGTCAGCTCGCCTTTTTCATCCATAAAAGCAATGTTCGGAAAATCAGTTCCCGTGCCGACAATGACGGTCTGCGCGCCGCTCCCCGCTTTTGTGCTTTCTCCTTGCCCGCACCCGGCCAGCACGCCGAGCAGCAGAAGCAGACAGCCGGCTCTGATCCGTTTTTTTATCATTGCGCCCAGCTCGGTGTGCCTAACAGCGACGCGTCAAACCGCTCCGGTATGAGCACCTTTCTCATCATGACTCCGATGTCTCCGTCTTTCTCCTGCTCAAAATACACTTCATACCCCCTCCGTCTGTACATATCTACAAGCCAGGGATGCTTGCGCGCCGAAGTGCCGAGCGTGATGGCCGGGGCCTTCAGCGTATCCCGCAGCACGTGTTCCTCTACATAAGTCAAAAGTTTGCTGCCGATGCCCTGCCCCTTCAGCTCAGGAAGCGTCGCAAACCACCAGACAAACGGATATTTTGACGGAGGCGTGTCACTCTCCCACGGAAAACGGATCGTAATTGTTGAAAGAAGCCGTCCGTCCCGTTCGAGCACGACGGCTGAATGATTTTCAATATTTTCTGTTACCATATCGATGTCGGCCCGCGCCGACGGCCAGTCAATCTCCAAATTGCGGATCGGCTGAAACGCGCTGTACAGCAGCTCTAAAAACTCCGGCGCATCCTTTTTCTCAGCCAATCGAAATATGTCTTCACTCATTCCGGTCACTCTCCCCGCAAAAATATATAATTCCAATTTGTTTACTAAGCTTTGATTGTTTATACTATAAAACAAACTGATTTATTTGACTAATCAAAAAAAGTAAAGGAAAGGTTCAAGAAAATTAATGAACAGCCGGGAGGGGATTTCGTTGGAATTACGCACCATTAAAACGTTTCATACCATCGTACAGTCAGGCAGCTTTTATAAGGCCGCCGAAATTCTGAACTACTCACAGCCGACGATTTCAATGCGGATTAAACAGCTGGAACAGGATGTAGGCGCGCAGCTGTTTGAACGGGGAAAGAAGCTGAAACTGACAAGGGCGGGGCGGCTGTTTCATGAGCGGGCCGGGCAGCTTCTCGCGCAATACGAGGTGCTTGACCATACTTTGGCCGACATCAGACAGGGCCAGGCCGGCCTTATTCAGATCGGCATATCCGAACCGACGGCAAGCCTGATCTTCCCTGCCGTACTGCGGGGTTTCTTACATGATTATCCTGACATGTCGGTCAATGTCAGCGTGGATGATGCCAATACATGCAGCCGCAAACTGCTGGAGGGCGCCATTGATTTTGCCGTATGCGGCGAGCCGGAGCTGATTCTGGAAAATTATTTCGATCCGTTTTTCCATGACTCGCTCAATGTCATCGTGTCAGACAGACATCCCCTTGCCGACAAAGCAAGCGTCAATCTCGAGGATTTAGAAAATGAATGCCTGATTTTCACGCCCGCCAATTGCCCGATCCGGATTCAAATTGAACAGCACCTGCAGCGTGCCATCGGGAGCCGCTATCGAAAAATGGAGCTGACCAGCAGCATGGCTCATCAATACTATGTCAGGGAAAATATCGGCGTCTCAATCTTTACGGCGACGGCGCACTCAGAACCGATCGAGGGCACGAAGGTCATTCCGATCAATAACTTAACAATTTCACCGCCGGTCGGGCTGTTGACAAACCAAAAAGAAGAGCATTTTGACTGCGCCACAAAAGATTTAATCAGCAGGATCATCGGCCGGTTTCAGCGTGATCCGCATTAAAAAAACCCCCGCTTTACGGGGGTTTTTTTACGTTCATCTTATATAATGCTCCGCACCAAGCCGCCGTCGATCCGCAATGCAGATCCGTTAATGGCAGACGACAGCGGGCTGCTTAAAAAGGCGACAAAGTGGGCGATTTCTTCCGGACGGATCAATCGCTGAATGATCGACGTCGGACGATTTTCCTTCATAAATCGTCTCTCCGCTTCAGCCACTGTCAGGTTTTCACCGGGATAAAGCGACTCAAGCATTGTTTCGACGCCCTCTGTTTTCGTGGAGCCGGGCATGACCGTATTCACCGTCACATTCGTCCCTTCCGTGAGCTCGGCCAGACTGCGTGACAGCGACAGCTGCGTCGTTTTCGTAGCGCTGTAATGGGCCATTTCCTGAGAAGGCATGACGGCCGCTTCACTCGCGATAAAAATCACCCGCCCTTCCTTCCGTTCAATCATCCGCTTTGCATACCGGCGTGTCAGCCTCACGCCGCTCATGATATTCACCTCGAAAAACCGGAGCCACTCTTCGTCAGGAATATCAAAGTATTCCGCAGGTTCAAAGATTCCTAAATTGTTGACGAGAATATCCACATCCGGATACTGCTGAAAAATCGCGCCGCACCCTTCCGCCGTGCCTAAATCAAATGCGGCCGGATAGAGACGGGCATCCGGCGTCTGTTTCTCTAGTTCCCGGATCGTTTCGTTCACCTTTTCTTCACGGCGGCCGTTAATGATCACGGCCGCACCTTCTGCAATCAGCGAAGCCGCAATCGCCTTCCCGATGCCTGACGTAGATCCCGTCACAAGCGCCGTCTTCCCTTTCAACTGCAAATCCATCATCCATTCCTCCCTATCGCAAGTCTCTTCTTATATATGGACAGAAATCGAAAGCCTGAAACCTTCCGTCCCTATTATCGGATAGAAAAATGGATGAGGGGAAGTACGCACTTTTTAGTGCCTGTCCGTTGTCCCGGCTGACGGCTGATCGATTTGAATGAAAAATTCACCATCTAATTCTGCCTGAGCCTTTTTTAATATCCTTAATACATCATCAGCATCCGAACCCAATGCCTTTTGACTGGCCTCAAAATTCTTCCACACCAATGTCAGCGGATATTCTATCCAGCCTGTCAGACAATCCCATAAGGCATTCAGATTTTCACCATAAAAGTCCGGGAAATCTAATTGATCTTTTAAGATTCGGTGTAAAGCTTCTGTGCTTGTAACATCTTTTCCGTCTATGATGACTTTTAACATCAATAACACCTTCCACTATTTTATTTTATGAAATGTTTTATAATGGTCTGTTGTTTTATAGATTAACCCATCATTAGAATAAAGAAGTCCGTCCCTATTATCGGATAGAAAAATAGATGAGAGGAAGTACGCACTTTTTAGTGCCTGTCCGTTGTCCCGGCTGACGGCTGATCGATTTGAATGAAAAATTCACCATCTAATTCTGCCTGAGCCTTTTTTAATATCCTTAATACATCATCAGCATCCGAACCCAATGCCTTTTGACTGGCCTCAAAATTCTTCCACACCAAAGTCAGCGGATATTCTATCCAGCCTGTCAGACAATCCCATAAGGCATTCAGATTTTCACCATAAAAGTCCGGGAAATCTAATTGATCTTTTAAGATTCGGTGTAAAGCTTCTGTGCTTGTAACATCTTTTCCGTCTATGATGACGATTTCCATTCACTTTCACTCCTTGATTTCGGCATGAAAAAACCGCAGTGCGTCATGTGACGGCACTGCGGTTCCTCTGTTATGTATGGAGACGGTGGGAGTCGAACCCACGTCCAGAAACATCGATTACTTAAGCGTCTACGAGCGTAGCCTGCATATTTCGTGTTTCACTCGTCTTCGTGCCTGCGGGCGGGCCTTCCGAGAGCTAGTCTGTCAGTCTCTTCTTACGTTCTCAGACGGGAACGCAAGCGTAGCCTACTTGGATGTGCTCTTCACGGACACATAGGCAATGTCAGGAAGAGCTCGCTGCGTTTATTAGGCAGCTAGTGCTAAGTTTTGGTTAAAACTTTTAGTTTTGCCAGTTATATTTAGGTGCGTGTTAACGAGATCGCCTCTCGGCTCGCAGCTCAAGCTCGATCCATCCCTGTCGAATCCGTAACGTCCCCTTGTTAAGGGTATACGGGAGATCTATCAAGCTCTTGCTCAACTGGCTGTACTGTTATTATACCATGATCACAGGCAAATTCAATTGGGAATATCTTCAATAAACAGCCTGTGAATCTGATGTGTGAACAGTATAGCATACGGCAGTTATCACATCAAGGCTCATGCATCAGAAGCCTTTTTGTCTGTCTCTGAACGCTCTTTCGATTTCTCTTTTGGCGTCTTTTCGTTTTAAATCTTCGCGTTTATCGTATGTTTTCTTCCCTTTTCCGAGGCCGATTAACACTTTGGCGAAGCCGTTTTTCAAATACAGCTTCAGCGGCACGAGGGAATAGCCTTTCTCTTTCGTCAGGCCGATCAGCTTATTGATTTCTTTCCGGTGCATCAAAAGCTTTCTCGTCCGGAGCGGGTCGTGGTTATAGCGGTTTCCCTGCTCGTACGGGCTGATGTGCATGTTGTGGAGGAACACTTCGCCGCGCTCGATTTTCGCAAAGGAATCCTTCATGTTTACGCGGCCGGCGCGGATGGACTTAATCTCCGTTCCCTGCAGCACGATGCCTGTTTCATAGGTTTCTTCTATAAAGTAATCATGGTTTGCTTTTTTGTTTTGCGATAATACTTTGCCTGATCCTTTTGGCATGCCTTATCCTCCTCTCTCCGCAAAAACCGTTCATGTGTGCGATACGCTTTATTTTAGCAAATGGAGCGTTCCGCGACAATGAAAATGCGGCTTGCGAAAGAAAGCAAACAGAGCATTTTGCCCCATTTGCTTTTCGCATTTACTTCTTCTTTTTGCGTTTTTGTTTCGGCGCGTTTTGGAAACCGCGTTTTTTCTTTTTCTTCTTCGGTTTTGTAAACCATTCCCCTTTTTCCTCCGATTTCGGCGGTGAAGCCGGGGTATTGCTGTTTAACACGCGTTTCCGCGCCGGTCTGCCGCGTTTTCTGCGGTCGCTTGTCGTTTCTCTCGGACGGCGGGTGCCTTTCATGCCGACAATTTCAAAGTCGATGTTTCTCTCATCTTTATTGACGTCGACGACTTTGACCGTGATTTCGTCTCCGATGCGGTAAACGTTGCCCGTGCGTTCACCGATCATGGCGAAATGCTGCTCGTCAAAACGGTAATAATCATCCGTCATAAAGCTGACGTGCACAAGACCTTCAATCGTATTCGGCAGCTCGACAAACATTCCGAAATTCGTGACGGAACTGATCATGCCGTCAAATTCCTCGCCGATTTTATCAAGCATATATTCCGCTTTTTTCAGATCGTCCGTTTCCCGCTCGGCGTCAACGGCGCGACGTTCCATCGTTGACGTATGATCAGCGATTTCCGGAAGGCGTTCGGCCCACTTTTCTTGAGTCGCTTCGTCCGATTGTCCGTTGATCAAATACGTTCTGATCAGCCTGTGAACGATTAAGTCAGGATAACGGCGGATCGGCGATGTGAAGTGTGTATAAAACTCAGTCGCCAGCCCGAAATGGCCCAGGCTTTGCGGGTCGTATTTCGCCTGCTTCATGGAACGGAGCATGACGGTTGAAATCACCGTTTCTTCCGGACGGTCCCGTACTTCGTCAAGAATGCTTTGCAGCGCGCGGGGGTGAATGTCTCCGGCTTTTCCTTTGACGATATAACCGAATGTCGTCACGAACTCCAGGAACTTTTGCAGTTTTTCGGCGTTCGGCTCTTCGTGAATCCGGTAAATAAACGGCACGTTCATCCAATGGAAGTGCTCGGCCACCGTTTCGTTTGCGACAAGCATGAATTCTTCAATCAGCTTTTCCGCTACTGAGCGCTCTCTGATGACGACGTCTTTTACGGCGCCTTCCTCATCGACGAGCACCTTCGCCTCTTTGAAATCAAAATCCACGGCGCCGCGGTCCATCCGTTTCGCCCGGAGAATTTCCGCCAGACGTTCCATGTCTTTAAACATCGGGACGAGCGGCTCATATCTTTCTTTCAGCTCGGCGTCGTCTTCTGTGAGAATCCGGTTGACATCTGAATAGGTCATTCTTTCCGTCGTTTTAATGACGCTTTGGAAGATCTCGTGCTCTGTTACCTGCCCCTGCTGGTTGATTGTCATTTCGCAGGAAAGCGTCAGCCGGTCGACCTTCGGATTTAAAGAACAGATTCCGTTAGACAGTCTGTGAGGAATCATCGGAATGACCCGGTCAACCAAGTATACGCTTGTCCCTCTTTCCAGCGCTTCTTTATCAATCGGGGAATTCTCCGTGACGTAATGGCTGACGTCGGCAATATGGACGCCGAGCTTGTAGCTGCCGTTATCAAGCTTTGTCACGGTGACGGCGTCATCCAGATCCTTCGCATCCGCGCCGTCAATGGTGACAATGACCTGATCGCGGAGATCACGGCGGTTTTTGATGTCTTTTTCATCGATGGTATCCGGCGTGCTTGTTGCCTGCTCCATCGCTTCAGCCGGAAAGTCCCCCGGCAGGCCGTGCTTATGGATAATTGATAAAATATCGATGCCCGGATCATTTTTATGGCCGAGTATTTCAACGATTTCTCCTTCGGCGTTCATTCTGCCTTCAGGATAGCTTGTCAGTTTGACGACGACTTTATGGCCTTCCGCAGCGCCATTATTGGCATGTTTCGGAATAAAAATATCACTCGTGATTTTCTTATCATCCGGGATGACAAAGCCGAAGCTTTTCGTTTCTGTGTATGTGCCCACGACGCGGTCGATGCTTCTTTCCAGGATGCGGATGACCGTGCCTTCCTGTCTCGATCCGCTTGACTGGGAATTGAGCCGCACCATGACGATATCGCCGTTCATGGCCGTATTCAGCTCGTTCGGCGGAATAAACACGTCGCTTAAAGAGGTATCCTCCGGCAGCAGAAACGCGAAGCCCTTCGCATGCGCGGAAATTTTTCCTTTTACTAAATTCATTTTTTCCGGAAGCCCGTAGCGGTTGCTTCTGGTGCGGACGATCTGTCCCGTCTCCTCGAGCGCCACCAGCGCTTTTACCAGCTCTTTAAATTCATCGGCTTCCTTGATGTTCAGCATCTCCTCGAGTTCCTGAACGGTAAGGGGCTTGTACGCCTCTTCCTTCATAAACGCGAGAAGACGGTCCATAAACGCTTCTTTTTCCATTATTCGACCTCCTGTTTGTTACCAATCGAGTTTCTCTAAAAATTCGTACACATCCTGATGAACGAGGTCCCGTTCTTTATCGAGCGTAATGACATGGCCTGATTCTTCATACCATTTCAGCTGTTTGTCGTCCGTTTCCACCTCGTTGTAAATGATGTTCGCACTTTCTGTATTGATCATATGGTCATGCCGTGCCTGAACCACAAATGTCGGGGAATAGATCATGTCGACGTTTTTGCGCACATCGGCAATCAGCTCTTGAAGCGATTTGAGCGTATTCATCGGTGTTTTTTCAAACTCCTTCATTTCCTTTTCAATCTGCTCCGGCTGTTTTCCTTCGAATTTTTTATAATTGCGCGCGTAGGAAAGAACTCCTTCGTACATAACCTCTTCACTTTTAATGTGCATCGGCGCACACATAGGAACAATTCCCTTTATGGGTACAGTGTAACCCAATTTCAATGAAAAAACCCCGCCCAGCGACAGTCCGCAGGCCGCAATGTTTTCATAGCCTTCAGACCGTAAATATTCATAACCGTCCATGACGTCTTTCCACCAATCTTCAGGCCCCGTATGTACCAGCTCTTCCGGCGGAACGCCGTGCCCTTTATATTGAGGCGCGTGACAAGTGTAGCCGCGCTCATTCAAGTAGCGGCCGAGCATTCTGACGTCTGCCGTATTTCCCGTAAATCCGTGCAGCAGAAGCACCGCTTTGTCTCCGCCTTTAAATGTAAATGGTTTTGGTGTCACAATTTTCATGCTCATAACCCCTTTTTTGCACATTCAATTTAGTTTTCCACAGTTTTGCGAGAAACAAACGCCGTCTCTCAACAAGAAAAAGGCCTGATATTAAATCAGACCTTATACAAACATTGCCTTATACGATATACGCCAGCGAAATCGTCAACACGAAAAACAAGACTGCCAGCACAACGGTTGTGCGGTGAAGAATCAGATCAAGGCCCCTTGCTTTCTGTTTTCCGAAAAGCTGCTCCGCCCCGCCTGAAATTGCACCCGATAAACCGGCGCTTTTGCTGGTTTGAAGCAATACGACAATAATAAGTGCAATACTGACGATAACCAATAAGGTAATCAATAATGTGTGCATTCCATACACCTCCAGACTGACTGGCCTACATTGCTTCTATTTTACATGAAAAGCAAAGGCATGTCACGCCGTATCGGTATACATCATGTCAGAAAAACGGAAATGCGTTTGAATCTTCCATCATCATTGACTTTTGTCAACAAAGTCGTAGTAAAAAAGATCTTCAAATTTCATGTCAAAGTAATAGAGCATTTTTCCGATGACCAGCTGTCCCGGCCTCCGCTCTCCATTCAGTACACGGCTCAGTGTGGCGGGAGATATTCCGATCTCCAGGGCGAGCTGGTTTAACGAGTAGTCATTATTGACCATATACTGCAGCACATAATCTCTTCTGATCTGTATCTTTTCGACCACTTTCTTCACCTTCCGTTCTGTCAAATACTTTCTTTCTTATACATAAGATACGGCTTTTGTTAACTTTTGTCAATACTTTTCCAGCCTGGCTATTCCCTTTAGTCAATAAACATACTAGAATATAAATAGACCGCGGGAGGGGGAGAGACTGTGGAAAGCTTCGGGAAACAATTGCGGACATTGCGGGAAAAAAGGCATCTGACAGTGAACCAGCTGGCAACGTATTCAGGCGTCAGCGCCGCGGGAATCTCGCGGATTGAAAACGGCAAACGCGGGGTGCCGAAACCTGCAACCATTAAAAAGCTCGCAGATGCGTTAAAAATCCCGTATGAGGAACTGATGCAGACGGCGGGATACATAGAGACCGTCCAGGAAACGAGAGCCCCGTACGACACGGGCTGCACCTTGCTGGAAAAAGCCGAAACGTATGAGCTGCATGATTTATCCCTTTTGGAGCGGGAGAACTGGCGGCACCTGTCGAAAGAAGACTTGGTTCTGCTTGATAAATACTTTGCGTTCTTATCGGCGGAAGCCAAAAAAAGAACAAATGAAGACTCATGACTTTGCACATGTGAGGCGATCTTATTGAACACATTCGGAAAGCAATTAAGAGAGCTGCGCCGCGCCCGGAAGCTTACCGTCAATCAGCTTGCCGTCTATTCCGGCGTCAGCTCGGCGACCATTTCCAGAATTGAAAACGGGCACCGCGGCATTCCTAAACCCGCGACCATCAGAAAATTGGCGGACACATTAAAAATTCCGTACGAGGAGTTAATGGCGCGGGCCGGACACATCAAGGCATTTCAGGAGGAAATCCGTGAAACCTCCGAAAGCTATCAATCCATCTGCGCCATCTATCAGACCGCCGTTGACAGAGGCGCGGAGCATCTGCCGCTGTTTGACAGCAAAAAGTGGCAGCACTTCACAAAAGAAGATATTGAAAGCGTCAGCAAGTACTTTGATTTTATTGCGGCTGAAGCGAAAAAGCGCTCCCCGGATTCCTCATCCTCTTTTTGATTCCCTCCCAACTTAACGAGCGCCAGACATACGTTCCCTCCGATTTTGCGGTATAATAGCAGAAGACGAGGTGAAAAAGCATGAACCAATCAGAAATGTGCCCCAGATTCGAAAAAGCGGTCGACATCCTAAGTAAACGCTGGGTGGCTCTAATCGTCTTTCAGTTATTGAACGGACAGCAGCGATTTAGCGAAATTGAAGCGGCGCTTCCGAATTTAAGCGGAAGAGTCTTGTCAGAACGTCTGAAAGAACTTGAAACAGAAGGTGTCATCAAACGGGATGTTATCCCCGAAACGCCTGTCCGCATTGAGTATTCTTTAACGGAAAAAGGCTGCGCATTAGCCCCTATTTTAGAGGAAATTTCCAAGTGGTCTTCACAATGGATTGATCCTTCCTGATAAACTCTTTTCCGCATAAGCGGCTGATCTCTCAAACGGGCAGCCGTTTTTATTTTTGCCTTTCTCAAAGAAACATGGAAACAGAAAAACAAGCCCTCATACGTGCAGGGCTTGTTTTTGTCTGACGCCTTCCAGCGGAATTCGAATCTCCGCCCGGGCTCCTCCAGACTCCTGATTTTCAAGTATTAATTCGCCGTGGTGAAGATGTACGACATGATGGGCGAATGTAAGCCCCATGCCGTGATGTCCCGCCGAATGTCTGCTTTTATCCTCCGTGTAAAAAAGCTGTGTCGCTCTTTTCAGCGCTTCCGGCGAGAACCCGCTTCCGCTGTCGGATACGGCAAGATGGAGGGCGGAATCGGTGCACAGGACGTCCACACGGATTTCCCCTCCTTCCGGCGTATAGTCGACGGCATTTGCCGCGATATTCATGACCGCCCTGTGGAGCAGCTCATGATCGATCGGCGCTTCTATTCGGTCAATTCCCCGTTCGCTGAGGACGAGATCAATCTGCTTCGGCCCCGCAAGCGCCGCCGCGTCACGATATATGTTTTGAATCCACTCTTTGAGGTCAGTATATTCCACATGAACGGCAACTGCCTCCTCCGCTTTGGAAAGCTGGATCAGCTGTCCGACATAATGCTCGATTTTGTTTCCGGCATCCAGAATATACTGCGCATATTCCGCCTGCTCCTCATCAGGCTCTGTTAACTGAAGCAGCTCGGCATTTCCTTTAATGATCGTTGCCGGAATTTTAATATCATGCGCAAGCGCGCCGATCTGTTCTTTCTTTATCCGCTCCGCCTCCCACTGCGCCGCCAGAGATGCTTGAAGCGCGTCTTTCATTTTCAGCAGAGAGTCAATGACATCGTCAAATTCTTTTATACGCGACCTTTTTGGATTGATATTTAAATTCTGTTTTTGAATGCTTGCCGTAATGGAGCTGAGTGTGCTGAAATGCCGTCTCAGCTGATTGGCGAAACGCGTCGTCACGATAAAAACGGTCAAAAGAAGCAAAGTGATCAGAATCGTAAGACCCGTCCATTCATAATTCGGCAGATAGCGCCTTAACAGCGGCGACTGAAATTCCGACCTGAGTGAATATTGGAGAACGCCGTATTCATCTTTCCGATTTATCACCATGAATCCTTTTTGAGCATAATTAAAATACGGCTGATGCTGAATCTTTTTTCTGGCGTTGGCCGCGTCTTTTTCCGTCATCGTTCCTTTCGTCATCCGCTTTGTTTTTTTATCAAAAACGGCGTATGTCATACCATCGGGGATCATGTCTTCTGTTATCTTTTCCGCCGATTTCAGGCGGGGCTTGATCTGTTCCGCCTCATGCTCGCTGTAATTTGCGGGCAGGATCGCTCCGGCATTCATGGCAATGGCATTTAAGGCGACACATAATGCCGCCACCCCCATCGTGCTCAGACACAGTGTGATCGTAAATTTGACAAGCTCTTTGCGGATGCTGGATTTTCCTTTTGCTATTCCCATTTGTATCCGACACCCCACACCGTTTTGATCGGATCAGCCCCGTGTTCTTTACATTTTTTACGGATGGTTCTGATAAACTCCGTAATGGTTGAATAGAGCGCATCGCCGTCCAAGCCGTACACTTCCTCGTAAATCTGCTCCCGTGAGAATGTTCTGTTTTTATGCTGTGCCAGAAATTCAACGATTTTATATTCGTTTTTCGTAAGAGGCAGTTTCCGGTCATCCATCCACACTTCTTTATTGTCAAAATCAAACATGAAGCCTGATATCAGCCGTTTCGTCTGATGCTTTTCCCGCCGTTCCCTTCTGACATGCGCGTTTACCCTTGCCATCAATTCCTGTACGCCGAACGGCTTTGTGATGTAATCATCAGCGCCTGTCATGAGGCCTTTCACAATGGATTCTTCGTCAGACTTTGCCGTTAAAAACAGGATCGGGCTGTCCACCAGCGGCCGAATCCGCCGGCAGAGTTCAATCCCGTCCGTTCCGGGCATCATGACATCGAGAAGAATCAAATCATAGCCTTGAAAAAAATCCAATGACTGATCCTCCGCTTTTTCCAGAATCGTTACTGTATGCTGATCACGCTGTAAAATGTTTCTGATCAGAACGAGAATATCTTTTTCATCATCAATTGCTAAAATGTTTGCCACCGGCCGAATCGCTCCTTGCCTTTATTCATATGAACGCCGCCCTTCCCATCTTCTGCACCAATAGAGGCCGGCCAGACACAATATCACTATAGAAAAATATAACATTATTTCTCCGAATCTCATATCGTATCTTACATAAGGGAGGAACTCTTTTTTGACTTTGTCAAAATGCAGCAGTCCTGCAAGGCCTGAAAGCCGCACGCTCCATGCCCACGGGAAAAAACGCCAGATGATATCGCCAAGTCCCGTATTCATGAGCGCCGCCATTAATAATCCCGCACCCCCTAAAAGCCCGGACGGTCCCATGCCGTACTTTACGCCGACAAAAAAAGACATCATATAAAGCGGAATACTGCCGGCAATCAGCCACGCCCCTCCTTTTAAAAACGTAAGATAGGGGAGATCATTGATGTGAAGAACAAATTTCATCCCCGCCAAATAAAGACAGATGGCGAGACCTGCCGATAACACATTCAATAGGAGCAGCAAAAGCAGCTTGCCCGCAAAACTGACGATTTTCGAATACGGCACCGCCAGCATCATCTGAAAATGGCCCGCCTGTTCCTCAACCGAGGCAGACATCCCGCAGACAATACTGATGATTAAAGGGTATAAAACAGCAATCGCGCTGAAAAACACACTGTACAGCATATAAGGCTCCTGAACCCTTCCATACATATACAACAGGAAAAATCCCGCGCATAAAACCGGCGCCGCAGCATGCATCCATATGAGCGGCGTGCGCTTCATTTTTAATACATCGGCCCACATATATCGTAAAAGCACGGTCATGACCGGTTTCCCCCTTTTGCAAAAGACACTGCGGAAATCAAACTTATTGCGATAAAAGAAAGGATAGAAAGAATAATAGCCGGAAAGATCACGTTTCCGTTTAATAAGCCGCTGTCTGCGGGAAGCGGAATTCCGTTCGGATGGATCCCGAGAATCGGTGACATCACCCGGACTGACCAGCTCCATGGGCTCAGCCACCACAATGAACCGGACGCCGGCACAATACCCAAAACAAAAGCGGCGATCATATTCACGAGAATGACTGCCGTAAATCCGAACTGTCTGGCAATCCATAAGCAGAACGGAATTTCCCAAAGCGTCGTCAGCCATAAAAGGGAGCCTGCTTCAACGCCTTTCAGCTGCAGCGCAGCAATTCCCGGAAATACAAGGCCAAGTAAAAACATGATGATGAAAAAAACGATTTGCGACAGGAGTGAATACAGCGCGATCAAGCTTATTTTTGAGAGCCATATGCTTTTTAAATCTGCCGGCAATGAGTACACCGCGCGGTCATTCGCAGATTTTTTCTCTTTTTTAACAGATAAACCGCACATTAGAGAAATCATGAGCGGCATGAAAATAACCGCCCACCAATTGAACGTGCCCGTCATAAAATAAGCCGTATTCAGCAGAAAAGAAAAAGCCGTGTTCAGAAGCGGAATCAGAATGATGAGCTTTCTGATAAATGTTCTTTTAGATGTAAGATGTTCCGCCTGCATGTACTGAATCATTTTCCTGTCCCCGCTTTCTCCCGTGTTGATTTGACTACCTCCAGAAACAACCGCTCCAGATCATCTTCCCGGCTGATTTCTCCCTGATATCCTAAAACGCCGTCACTGATGATCCCGATATGGTCTGCGATCTGCTCGACTTCTGATAACAGATGGCTTGATAAAATAACCGTCATGCCCTGTCCGGGGAGGGAGCGGATAAATTCCCGCAAATCCTGAATTCCCATCGGGTCCAATCCGTTTGTCGGCTCATCAAGAATTAAGAGCGACGGACGGCTTAATAATGCTAACGCAATGCCGAGACGCTGTTTCATTCCCATGGAAAATTGTCCGGCGCGCTTTTTTCCGGTTCCCGTTAATCCCGTGATTTCCAGCACTTCCGCAATTCTTGAATCAGGCAGTCCGAGCATCACGCAGCGGACTTTCAGATTTTCAGCGGCTGTCAGGTTGCTGTAAAGCGGCGGCGCTTCAATCAGGGAACCGATGCTTTTCAAGTCTTCGCGCTTCCATGTATGTCCGTCGAACAGAACCTCGCCGGATGTTTGCTGCAGCATGCCGGTCAATATTTTAAGTGTTGTTGATTTTCCCGCGCCGTTCGGACCGAGCAGGCCGTATATACTGTTGCGCTTTACTGATAGAGACACATCAGCCACTGCCTGTTGTCTGCCGAATGATTTTTGCAGCTGTCTCGTTTCTATGATGTTGCTCATTTGATTTACCCCTTTGCTTTGTTATTTGATAAGTAAGACTTTACAGCGCAGTTATCAAAATTTAATCAAGAAATCAAAAAAAGCATCCTTCCCGCGGAAGAATGCTTTTTTTCATGAGGCTGAGCGTACGATCAGCTTTCTTTTTTGTTTTTTCACCGGGCTGAGGGCTCGTTCCAGCCACGCCATCAGCAGGTCTGCGGCCACCGCCATCAGCGCGGTCGGGATGGCGCCCGCCAGAATAATGGCGGTTCCGTTTGTCGCGTTCGACCCTCTGACGATCATATCGCCGAGGCCGCCCGCCCCGACGAAGGTGCCGATCGCCGTGATGCCGATAGCAATGACGAGCGCCGTTCGGAGACCCGCCATAATGACGGAAAGCGCAAGCGGCAGCTCCACCATACGAAGGATTTGGTATTTCGTCATGCCCATCGCTTTTCCCGACTCGAGATAAGCGTGCTCGATATTGATAATGCCCGTGTGCGTATTTCTGAGAATCGGCAGCAGGGAATACAAAAACAAAGCCGTGATGACCGTATTGGCGCCGAGTCCCATGACAAGCATCAGGACGGCGAGCATCGCCAGCGCCGGAACGGTTTGAATCACATTCGCCACAGCAAACACCCAGCCGGAGAGACGCCCGTGCCTGGCTGTCACAATTCCGGCCGGAATGGCGAAAACGGCGGCGAAAACGACGCCGTACGCCGACATGAGAAAGTGCCGCCAGCACTCATACAGAACATAGCTGCCGTTTTGAGCGTAATACGTAAACAGCTCCTTCATCGTGTCCATCCGCACATCTCCTTTCCGTTATTCAAAGTAATGATGTTTTTCTAAATATTCCTTAGCTACGACGGACGGCTCTTTTAATCGGCCGTCAACTTCGTAATTCATTTTCTGCATCATCTTTGTATCAATCGCGCCGATCATTTTATTGATCACGCCCTCCAGTTCGGGATGCTCTTTTAATACTTGATCCGGAACGACGGGTGAACAGTCATACGGAGGAAAGAACCGCTTATCATCCATCAGCGTTTTCAGTCCGTAAGCGATGATTCTTCCGTCGGTGGAATAAGCGAGCGCGATATCCATCTTTCTGCTTTTCAGCGCGTCGTAAACGAGGCCGATCTGCATCGGATACGTGCCTTCAAATGACATTCCGTATGTTTTCATAAAATCCTGATATCCGTTGCCTCTCAGCTTCATCCAGTAGTTATCTACGCCGAATTTCAGATGAGACGCTTCTTTTTTGACATCGGATACCGATTCTAAATGGTACTTGCGGGCAAGCTGTCCGGAAACGGTAAAGACGTATGTATTATCAAAGCCGTAAGAATCAAACCATTTCATGTCATATCTGTTTTGAAATTCACGCTGAACTAGCCGCAGCGCTTTGTCCGGGTCTTTTTCCGGCTCCATGCGAAGCGTCCCGGTCAGCGCGTCACCTGTATAGCGCGTAGCGGCGATATCAATATCACCGTTGATCAAGGATTGCTGCTGTACGGCGTTGGAACCGAGATTTTTAATAACGGATGTTTTCAACCCGCTGTGATGTTCGATCATCTGTCCGAGCATGCTCGCGATGATTTCTGATTCGGTCATGCTTTGCGCGCCGATTTTAATGGTATCCTCCGATGCGGCGCTCAACCCCGGGAGCGAGCATCCGCCAAGGAGCAGCATACCGATACAGGCGATTGCGAGCAGCCGTTTTTTGCATCTATTCCCCATGAGAGACCTCCTCCTTATGAAGCATCCTTTATGCTCTTCAGCCCGTCAGGCGTGACTTTCCGTTCTGTCATCCCCAGCATGTAATCGACGGCTGCCGCCAGCACTGTGACCGGAACGGCGCCTGCGATAATATACTCCGGCTGATAAAGGTTCAAGCCGATAAAAATGTAATCTCCCAGCCCGCCTCCGCCGATAAAGGAGGCGAGTGTCGCCCAGCCGATTAAATAAATCGAAGACGTCCTGATGCCCGCCATGATGACCGGAGCGGCAAGCGGGAGCTCTACAAGCCTGATCTGCTCCCATGCCGTCATGCCGATTCCTTTTCCCGATTCCAGAAGATGCCGATTGACGCCGAGAATCCCCGTATACGTGTTTCTGAGAATCGGCAGCATGGAATAGAAAAACAGCGCCGCAACGGCCGGGACCTTTCCTACGCCTAAAAGCGGAATAAAAAACGCAAGAATGGCAAGGCTCGGCAAGGTTTGAATGATGTTGACGATGCCGATGACGGCGCCGGCTCCTCTTTTCATCCTCGTCAGCAGGACGCCGAGCGGAACGGCGGCGAGAATGCCCGCCATGACGGCGATTAATGAGATGTACAGATGCTCCCATGTTTTATAAAGCATCTCTCCTCCATTTGCCTGTAAAAATTGCACGGTCTGATTCATATCAATTGAAGCCTCCTCATGACATCACCGCGAGCTGATTCTCTTCTCCCCAGATGGAGTCATAGACGATGTCAACGAGGCTTGCCCTTGTCACGATTCCCGTTAATCTGCCGTCCTCATCAAGGACCGGCACAAATTTCATGCCTCTTTTTAAAATTTTATGGACGGCGTCGCGGAGCAGAGTGCCGCTTCTGACCGTGTACAGATCCCGTTCAAGCACTTCCGCGACGGTTACCGCTTGTCTTCGTTTGCGGTCAATCATCTCCACATCGACATAACCTTGGAGAACGTTCTTTTCATCAATGACGAGCAGCGAATCCACCCGCTCGGCACGCATCAGCTGAATGGCGGCTGACAGTGTTTTCTCAGGTGTTACCGTCACGGGATCGGGATTCATGATCTGCTCCACCCGTTCAATATCAGGGCTGGATGATTGGATCAGCCGTTCCTTGCCGATAAACTCCTCAACAAATTCATTCGCCGGAAATCTGAGAATCTCATCAGGCGTTCCGGCCTGGACGATTTCTCCCGCTTTCAGAATGACGATTCTGTCCGCAAGCTTGATGGCTTCGTCCATATCATGGGTAACAAATACGATGGTTTTATGTAAGGTTTTTTGCAGTTTTTTAAATTCTTCCTGAAGGGAATCTCTCGTAATCGGGTCAAGCGCCCCGAACGGTTCATCCATTAAGATGAGCGGCGGCTCTGCGGCAAGTGCCCGTAATACACCTATTCGCTGCTGCTGTCCTCCGCTCAGTTCATGAGGGTAACGGTCTAAATATTCAGGCCCCATATCAACGAGCTTTAAAAGCTCCCGCGCCCGTTCCTTCCGTTTTTCGGCAGGATGCTTTAAAAGCTTCGGAACGAGCGTAATGTTCTGCTGAATGGTCATATGCGGAAACAGCCCGATCTGCTGGATGACATAGCCGATGCTTCTTCTGAGTTCCACCGGGTCTTGTTCCATAATGTTTCGGCCTTCTATCAGGATTCTGCCTTCTGTCGGTTCAATTAAGCGGTTGATCATTTTCATCGTCGTCGTTTTACCGCAGCCGCTCGGTCCGATAAAACAAATAAATTCGCCTTTGGCGATATTCAGGTTGATGCTGTTGACGGCTTTTTTCCCGCCTTTATACATTTTCGAGACATTTTCTAATGTCAGCAAACACTCACACCTCCATGATTAAGTTTATTCAATTCGTTAAATTCAAATTTAACTTTTCAGACAATTGAACGTTTCCCATTATAAATTAAACTTTGTAAATTAAAAAGTTTACAATTTGTCCATATTATATATAAAGGTTGTGTAAGCACTGATTTACCCGTATTGACCGGCAAAGTTCTTCTTATTGCTCCGAATTACTGCCAAATTCTCTCGGAAGAGCATTTCCGCCGGTTTAAAAATGTGGTATATTGACATCGGAATTGCTGACTGAAAGGATTGAAACTGTTGGAGAAAGATCCGTTACACGTAATCGAACAAGCTGAAGATCATTTGATAGAACGAATCGCTGAAAATATGCATACATTCGGAATGCCGGCGACGGTGGGGCGCATTTTAGGCATTATTTATATGAACCGCAAGCCGATGACCTTAACTGAATTATCAGAAGCGACCGGCATGAGCAAAACGAGAATGAGCCAGGCGGTCCGTGAAATGCTTGACGTCAATCTGGCGGAAAAAGTGTTTGAAAAAGGCGTCCGCAAAGATTTATACGACGTCGAGCAGGATTATTACCAAACCTTTATTACGCTGTTTACGGCCACATGGAGCAAGGTCGTCAGCAAAAATAAAATGATGCATAAAAAGCTGAACCGCGAACTGACAGCCGTCCTTGAAAACGGCGTGCCGGAAGAAGCTGAGGAAAAAATCAACGAACTGCTGAAAGAATTAAAGGATTGGCTTGATTACTACAACTGGATCAGCCGTCTGATCGAGTTTTTTGAAAGCGAAGAAATATTCAAGCATGTTCCGAAGCCATAAGAAAAAAACGCCCTGACCCGCAAGGCGTTTTTTTTTCATGCCGCATTCGGCGCTTTGGTTCGTTTTTTCTTTCTCACCGGACTCAGCGCCCGCTCCAGCCATGCCATCACAAGATCTGCGATAACGGCCATCAGCGCTGTCGGAATGGCGCCGGCCAAAATAATCGCGGTTCCGTTCGTGGCGTTTGAGCCCCTGACAATGATGTCACCGAGTCCGCCCGCGCCGACAAACGTTCCGATTGCCGTAATGCCGATCGCGATGACAAGGGCCGTCCGCAGCCCCGCCATGATGACGGAAAGCGCAAGCGGCAGCTCCACCATGCGGAGCACCTGAAATTTGGTCATGCCCATCGCTTTTCCCGATTCAAGATAAGCATGTTCAATGCTGGCGATTCCGGTGTACGTATTCCGGATGATCGGAAGAAGCGAATATAAAAACAGCGACAAAATCACCGTATTGGCGCCGAGCCCCATGACGAGCATCAGCACCGCAAGCATCGCAAGCGCCGGCACGGTCTGAATCACGTTTGTCACCGCGAATATCCAGCCGCTTAATGTTCTGTATCTGGCAATGAAGATGCCGAGCGGAATCCCAACGATCGCCGCAAATAAAACGCCGTATACCGACATGAGAAAATGGCGGTAAAACTCCTGAAGCACATAGACGCCGTTTTGAGAATAATAAGTGCCGAGCTGCTGCAGCACTTCCATTTGCCCCACCTCATTTCTTATTCAAAATAATGATGTTTCTCCAGAAATTCTTTAGCGACGACGGACGGTTCTTTCAGCTTGCCGTCCACCTCGTAATTCAATTCCTGCATCGTTTCCGTATCGATTTTGCCGATCAGTTTATTCACAATGCCCTTCAGTTCAGGATGCTGCTTCAGCACGCTGTCGGGAATGACCGGCGAACAGTCATACGGCGGGAAAAACTGCTTGTCGTCTTTTAAAATTTTCAGATCGTACGCTTTAATCCGTCCGTCCGTTGAATAAGCGAGGACGGCGTCCATTTTCCCGTTTTTCACGGCATCGTATACAAGTCCGATCTGCATCGGATAGGTTGTGCCGAATTCAAAGCCGTACGTGTCGGTAAAGCCTTTATAGCCGTCACCTTTTCTTTTCAGCCACGCATTGTCTACACCGAGCTTAAATTGATCGGCATGCTTCTTAATGTCGGACACTTTGTCTAAATGGTCTTTTTCCGCAAGCTCTTTCGTGACGGTAAAAGCGTATGTGTTCTCAAATCCGTAAGAATCAAACCATTTGTAATGGAAGCGTTTCTCAAATTCCTTCTGGACGATGGCTAATGCTTTTTTCGGGTCTTTTTCCGCTTCCATGCCGAGGGTGCTCGTTAAATCCGTTCCCGAGTAGCGCGTCGCGGCGATATCGATTTCACCGCCGAGCATCGCCTGCTGCTGGACATAGTTCGATCCGAGGTTTTTAATTAATGCCGTATTCAAGTCTGTATTGTGTTCAATCATCTGTGCGATCATATTGGCGATAATTTCTGATTCCGTCATGCTTTGCGCCCCGATTTTGATCGTATCATCGGAAGCCCCGCTCAGGCCGGGAAGGGAACAGCCGCCCAGAAGCAGAGCAGCCGACAGCGCCAGTGCGCACATCCATCTCTTTTGGTTTCTTTTCAAAACAGCCAACTCCTTATGATACTTCCTTCAGTCCTTTCAGCCCTTTCGGCGTCACCTTCCGTTCCGTCGCCGCCAGCAGATAATCAATGATAATGGCTAAAATAGTGACGGGCACGGCGCCGCCGATAATATATTCAGGCTGATAGAGATTCAGGCCGATAAAAATATAGTCTCCGAGCCCGCCGCCCCCGATAAAGGAAGCAAGCGTCGCCCAGCCGATCAGATAAATGGTGGATGTGCGGATGCCCGCCATGATCACCGGAACCGCAAGCGGCAGTTCCACAAGCCTGATCTGCTCCCAGACCGTCATCCCGATGCCTTTTCCCGATTCCAGCAGATTTTTATTTACGCCTTGAATGCCGGTATACGTGTTCCGGAGAATCGGCAGCACCGAATAGAAAAACAGCGCGACGATCGCGGGCACCTTTCCCACGCCTAACAGCGGGATAAAAAACGCCAGTATCGCGAGACTCGGCAAGGTCTGCACAATGTTGACGGCACCGATGACGGCGCCTGCGCCCTTTTTCATTCTCGTCAGCGCCACTCCGAGCGGAACGGCGACGACAATGCCTAATATGACGGCGATGATCGAAATGTATAAATGCTCCCACGTTTTATATAACAGTTCTCCGCCGTTCGTCTGCAAAAACTTGATCATTTCATTCATTGTAAGCGTTCCTCCCCTTGTCAGCCTGTCACCAGCTGGTCTTCCTCGCCCCAGATTGAATCGTAAACGATGTCGACAAGGCTCGCTCTCGTGACAATTCCGACTAAATGCCTTTGTTCATCAACGACGGGTACATATTTCATTCCGCGCTTTAAAATTTTGCGTACGGTATCACGCAGCAGTGTCCCCTGCTCGACCGTATACAGATCAGAGCGGAGCACGTCGCCGACGAGGCTCGCTTTTTTCCGGTTCTGATCAATGATTTCGACATCCACATATCCTTGCAGCACATTCAGGTCATCAACGACAAGCAGGGAATCGACACGGTGTTCCCGCATCACCTGTATCGCCTGCGAAAGCGTTTTGTCCGCCGTAACAGTGACAGGCTTTTTGTTCATCATCTGCTCGACGCGTTCAATATCCGGTCTTGATTGCAATAACCGTTCTTTGCCGATAAATTCTTCGACAAACTCATTAGCCGGATTCCGGAGAATGTCATCAGGAGTGCCGGCCTGAACGATCTCTCCCGCTTTTAAAATGACGATCCGGTCAGCCAGCTTAATGGCTTCATCCATATCGTGTGTTACAAACACAATCGTTTTATTCAATGTTCTTTGCAGTTTTTTGAATTCTTCTTGAAGGGAATCCCGCGTAATCGGATCAAGCGCTCCGAACGGTTCATCCATAAGAATAAGAGGCGGTTCCGCTGCAAGGGCGCGCAGCACGCCGATTCTCTGCTGCTGTCCGCCGCTCAGCTCGTGAGGATAGCGGTCTAAATATTCCGGGCCCATATCGACGAGCTTCAAAAGCTCCCGTGCCCGTTCCTTCCGCTTTTGTTCCGGCCATTTCAGCAGTTTCGGCACGAGGGAAATGTTCTGCTGAATGGTCATATGAGGGAAAAGTCCGATCTGCTGAATGACGTAGCCGATTTTCCGTCTCAGCTCCACCGGGTCCTGCTCCATAATGTTTTCGCCATCGATAAAAATCTTACCGGATGACGGCTCAATCAGTCTGTTAATCATTTTCATCGTCGTCGTTTTTCCGCAGCCGCTCGGCCCGATAAAACAAATAAACTCGCCTTTTTCGATATTTAAATCAATGCTGTTGACAGCTTTTTTTCCGCCTTTATAGACTTTCGATACATTTTCTAATCTCAGCAATCCGTGCACCTCCGAAGGGTTCCGTTATTTTTCTGAAAAGTATAATCTTTATTATAAGATGAAATTTGTAAAATAAAAAGTTTACAATGTGTTGAAATTATATACAATATACGTATTTTTTCATGTTATCCCGCTGACAATGCGGATGTTCTTACAATCGCTCCCGATAGCTCGCATATCCTGCCGCATCATCTTTTTCATCAACTGTAAAAAATATGATATATTGTCAGCATGAAAAGCCAGTGAAGGGATGATCAGCCGTGGAAAAAAACGCTCTTGATATCATCGGGCATGCTGAAGAGCATCTCATTGAGAGAATCGCCGAGAATATGCATACATTCGGAATGCCGGCCACACTTGGACGTGTGCTCGGTATTATTTATATGAACCGCAAGCCGATGACGTTAAATGAGCTGTCAGAGGCGACCGGGATGAGCAAAACGAGGATGAGCCAGGTGGTCCGCGAAATGACCGATGCCAATCTGGCTGAAAAAGTGTTTGAAAAAGGCGTTCGGAAAGACCTTTACGACGTCGAGCGTGATTATTACCAGACGTTTATCTCCCTGTTTACGGCAAATTGGACAAAGGCGGTCAGCAAAAACAAAATGCTCTATAAAAAGCTGAACCGCGAGCTGACTGAGCTTCTGGAATCGGAAAATCTCAGTCCCGATATTGAAGAAAAAGCCCGCCAGCTTTTGGATGAACTGACGGATTGGCTCCATTATTATGACTGGCTGAGCCGTTTGATAGAATTTTTTGAGAGTGAAGAAGTGTTTCAGCATGTGCCGAAAATAGAAAAAAGCAGCACCCGAAGATAACCGGGCGCTGCTTTTTTAAGTCAGGAAACCAATATCGGGAACATGCCTTTCAGACCGGCGCCGATCATGCCGATCGCCACCACCGCCAAAATCAGCCCCATCAGTCGGGTAATGACGTTCATTTCGGTTTTCCCGAGCTTATTGCTGATGAAAGATGAATAGTGAAAGAAGATAAACGTCATCGCGATGACGGCCGCAATGCCGATAAGCACGCTGATGTAATGGATGATGCCGCCATGGCCGGCCGATAGACTCATCACCGTCGCGATCGTACCGGGACCGGCGATAATCGGAATCGACAAAGGCGTCACGGATATATCGGCTTTCTCCTTGCTCTCCCCTTTCTCTTCATGATGGAGAGACTGTACATGAGATTTCTTCGCGTTCAGAAGATTATAAGCGATGCCGAAAATAAAAATGCCGCCCGCGATACGTAAGGCATGAATGTTAATGTCAAACAGTTTAAAGATCAGATGGCCGAAGATTAAAAAAGCCGCCAAGATGATAAACGACAGCACGGAAGCCTTGCGCGCAATCGCTGTCCGTTCTTTCTCCGAGTACCCTTCCGTCAGTGAAAGAAAAATCGGCACGTTTCCGATGGGATTGGAGACTGCAAACAGTGAAATGAAGACATGAATGATGAATGAAAACATGCGTACCTCCTTATGGCTTGCCGTTATTGAGTTATGTTTTGTTCTCCGCTGTTTCTTATGCATGGTTTTTACCCCGGGGTCTGCTTTTTATAACCTCAGCCGGACGGTCCGGAAACAGAAAAAAACCGTCCTTGTAGGGACTGCCCCCCGTTTTTGAGACAGGGGTCAAAACACCTTTTAAACAGCCAATTGCCGATAGTTTATCGGTGATTGGTTGTTTAGTTTGGTTTGAATACGAATATTGTTATAATAATGAATGTATTCTATGACAGTGCGTTCTACGATGGCAGTCGTAGTTCGATCAATGCTGTTAAGATAGAACGTTTCAGACTTTAGCGAGGAATGAAACGATTCGATGGAGGCATTATCAGCGGGCGTCCCTTTGCGGGACATGCTCATGGTAATGCCTTTTGTTTTAACAGCTTTTTGATACTCGTAAGATGTATACACAGAACCTTGGTCACTATGTAACACGCAGTTCTCAGGCAGCATTGGTAGCTGATCAAGTGTGTCTAAGACAAAGGCTGTGTCCTGCTTATCCCCAATAGTAAAAGCAATCACTTCTCCATTGTATAAATCTAATATACTGGAAAGGTACAATTGTTTCTGTCCATAAGGCAAATATGTGATGTCCGTTACTAGTTTTTCAAGAGGACGATCAGACTGAAAGTTCCGATCCAATATATTATCGACCACGGCATATGGCTGCCCATCCTTCTTGCGCTTTTTCACCTTAACCCGACACTGCCATTGATTTTTCTGCATAATACGTTGAACCGTTTTATGGTTAATACACATTCTCTTTTTTAGTATGGCTGTGATTTTTCGATATCCATATCGATACTTGTGCTCTCGGCACAACGTGCCGATTTGTTTTTCCAAATGGCGCTTGGGATGATCCTTCATCAGATTCTTCTTCCAACGATAATAAGACGCTCGAGAGATACCTAAATGAATACAGATATCCTGTACGGTCATTGTGCTGTGCAATATTTCTACAAGTTCGACTGACGTTTCGCTATCAACTTCCTTTCCAATTCGTTGTACTTTTTTAAAACTTCATTCTGTTGTCTCAGGTAACGAATCTCTGCCTGCAGTTTCTCTAAATCGGAAGAATACTCCGGACCTTTTCCGTAAGTGTATTGCTTTCCAACAGGCTGTTCGAATCGATGTGTATCACCAGCCTTATACCATCTAACCCATGTCTGAACCTGTGTCTTATTCTTAATATTCAACTCCTGCAGGATCTCTTTCATAGGTACGCCTGCCAATCTCATTTCTACAGCCTTCTGTTTCACTTCAACCGGATAACTCACTCTTGTCCCCATAGAAAAAACACCTCCAAGTCTAATTTCGGCTAACAATCATCCGTATTCAAACTTGAAGGTGTTTTTATTTGTCTCATCTTATGGGGTCAGTCCCTGTAAGGACGGTTTTTTTTGTTTGCTATCTCCATAAGCCTTTTCCGAATTTCAACAGCCGATAAAGCATTTTCAATTTTTTTAGCATGCGTTAATTTCCTTTTTCACTCTGAATCAATGCGCCGAGAGACATGATATCTATCAGCTCCATTAAAATTCTACCATAATGGGTACGTTTTCTCTATTATCAATTCATAGAGAAAGTGATTTGTATATCTTTAGAAAACTCCGTTACATCCGCCCTATTTTCTTTTATAATGTAAATATTGAACAAAATCCCTATATTACTTGTAAAAGGAGTTTTAGAATGTATTGTTCTCAATGCGGCCATCATACTGATGGCGGAAAGTTTTGTGAAAAGTGCGGGGCGCCCCAGCCCGGGCAGGGAGGCGCAGGCCAAACGCAAGGCCAGGCCGCTCAGGCCGGCGCCGCGGCTAAGCAGGCTTCAAAGCAATTTGCCTTATTCGTGCTTGATGTGTTAAAGAGACCGTACCAAACATGTAAAACGACAGGCGGCGAACAGCTTGTCAGCAGCATCATCAACATGGTGCTTTTCTGCCTGGTGACGCCGATTATGTTTTATATTCTCCTATCAGACGGCTTTCGTGACGTCAGTTTTACCGCGGTTGTGATCAAACCGGCGCTTACCTTTGCATTATGCGTTTTCTGCCTGTATCTCTTGATTTTTATCGCTTTGAAGGCCGGCGGCGCGCAGGTGTCATTTAAAGATTCGCTGTCCAGATTCGGGGCCTTTTTGATTCCGTTTACAGCTATTTTGCTTCTTGCCCTCATTTTTATGCTGCTTCATACAACCGTTTGCTTCACCATTCTGGCTGTCGGTCTTTTAGGAGCGGCGTTTGCCGTGCCTCCGCTCATGCTGGCGAGCTATCAGCATCAGCTCACTACTAAGGCGGATATCATTTATTCTGTTATCGTCATCTATTTGATCATTTGCGTAACGTTTCAATTCACGATCAAGCATTATATAAAAGAACTCATGAATTATTTCTTCTTTTAAAAACGGAAACCCCCGCCGCCTGATTGGCGCGGGGGTTTTTTTTATTGAATGGATGTTAAATAAATTCTTCCGTCTTTAACAACGCCGCCATACGTCCAATTGTATGTTCTGAGCTTCGGACTGCCGCCGGCTTTCGTAATATAAAACTCCTCGTACGTGTGAATCGTCAAATGGGAGCCTTTCTGTGAAAAGCTTTTGACATTCACTTCATTAAATACTTCGGTCGTCCCCTCGCTGTGCAGTTTTTTGACCAGTTTCTGCTGATCAGCATACAAAGGGCTCCCCTCTTCTAAATTGCCCGCCATGATGGCAAAATTGTTAAGGCTGACGGCGCTTGATTGATTTGTCAGGTAATCAGTCATAAACGATGTGACTTGCTCGTTTGTCACGCTGGCTGAAGCTGTGTTTCCTTTGGATGATGCCCATGCGGATGTATAGGTTTTCGGCTGGTCATTTTTTATTTTTTTTACATTTGTCCCGGAAGAATCTGAGGCAGGGTCAGCTTTTTCGAAAACCCATTTTTTATGTTTTGTATCATATGAGAGTACATAATGAAAGCTCGGCTCAGCCTCTTCCATATCAGGCTTCGTATTCCCGTCGAAATAAGCAGACTCATGAAGCTCTTTACCCGTAACAGTTACTTGCCAGCGGCCGTTCTCTTGAGAAATCGCAAATGAATCCAGATCAAAGCTTGTCTCTTTATACTGATCCTTCAAAAAGGTGCCGGAACTCTTCATGCCGGATACCACTTCTTTCGTCTGCTCTTTCCAGGCGGAACCAGCCTCGGTCATCTGATCGGTATTTCCGTCTGCCATCGCTTTTGTATACTGCTTCGTTGTTTTGACAATCGTGTCCATGATTGTTTGTTGTGTATCTTGATCCGGGATAAGCGTTAAGTCCACATCAGTACTGTTGATCGGAACATCGGCAGTTTTCATTTTCCCCCAAGGAAAATCAGCCTCCACGGCGGCTGTCATGGAACCGTCAGTTAAGAGCGGACCGTATGTAACGGATGTAAACGGATCTTTATGGACGGACTTGCCGTTTATCAGCAGATCGCCTTTCGCGCTTTTGAAGCTGTCTGCCGGAGTGAATGTCACATCCTCGGCGTCTAACGGCAGGTCAAACTCAACATTCCGGCTGCCGGCCGCCTCTGCCTCTTGCTTTTTGACAACGTCAACCGTCTCATTTTTAAGCTTGGCTTCCGCCGTGTAGACACCGGGTGCATACGGGCCGAAGATTTGGGTTTCATCGGCTTTTTTGACCGTACCTGTTTTCTCGCTGTTGATATAAAGATCGGCGCCTTTATAATTGCTTGTGACGCGGAAATAAACCGGATCGACTTTCAGTTCGTAATGGTCAAACAAAAGAAGGGTTTTTCCCTCTTTTTTGACGTATACCGCATCTTTTTCTGATGAATTGCCGCGAAGCGATGCCAGCAGTTCATCGTGTTTCTTTGCGTATGCAAGGAGCGGTTTGACATTGGTCTCATTCAGCTTCAGTTTTTTGTCTGAAGGAGTGAGCAGGGCTGCGAGCTTTTTCGTGTCCCCGTCATGAACCGCCTGTTCGAATTGATCTGTGAGCCTTTTTTCAGATGTCAGCCAGGCTCCGGTTTTATATGCGGCAATCAATAAGATCAGCGCTGCGGCAATGCCTCCCCATAGGAAGAGCGTTTTTTTAGGGATCGGCTTTCTCGGCTGTGATGCGGATTCAGCCGCCTGCCGCTCCAGCCGGCTTCCTTTCCCGATCGGTTTTCCGCATTCTTTACAGAAATGCGCCTCTTCGTTGTTCTGCTGGCCGCAATACTTACAAAAAGACATGACTTTCCTCCTATTCAATCTGCAAAACTTGTATAACTTTTCCTATGTTTCATATTTTATAATAAAGTAGAATGATTTTGGAGTTATTTTGAAAAATAGCTGTCGATCATAATGGAGGAGGAGAAACGGACATGCAAAAACTGAGTATCCGAAAAGCCGCGGAGCCGGATGAAGCGCTGTATGAACTATTGCTGCTGGCCGATCCGTCGAAAGAGATTGTCGATGATTATCTTGTAAGAGGAGAATGCTATACGGCTTGGACGTCAGACGAGCTTGCAGGGGTCTTCGTCCTTTTGAAAACAAGACCAAAAACAGTAGAAATCGTCAATATTGCGGTGAAAGAATCAATGCAGAACAATGGCATCGGCAGAAAGCTCATAGAAGAGGCCGTGAATAAGGCAAAACAAATGGGAGCGGCGACTATTGAAATTGGAACGGGCAACTCCAGTATAGGCCAGCTTGCCCTTTACCAAAAATGCGGCTTCAGACTTCAAGCCATCGACCATGATTTTTTCATCAGGCATTATGAAGAGGAGATTTTCGAAAACGGGATACAGTGCCGGGATATGGTAAGGCTTTATGCAGATATATAAAAAAACCTCCCCATGGGGAGGTTTTTTCGATTACTTATTCAAGTTATAGAAAGAGTTGATACCGTGGTATTGAGCAGTTTCAGCCAACTGATCTTCGATGCGAAGAAGCTGGTTGTATTTCGCAACACGGTCCGTACGGGACGGAGCACCTGTTTTGATTTGTCCTGCATTAGTTGCCACAGCGATGTCAGCGATTGTGCTGTCTTCAGTTTCACCTGAACGGTGAGAGATAACGGCAGTGTAGCCCGCGCGTTTCGCCATTTCGATCGCATCGAATGTTTCAGTCAATGTACCGATTTGGTTTACTTTGATCAGGATAGAGTTGCCTACGCCGTTTTTGATACCTTCAGCAAGCTTTTTCGTGTTTGTAACGAAAAGGTCGTCACCGACAAGCTGAACTTTTTTGCCAAGACGCTCTGTAAGAAGTTTGTGGCCTTCCCAGTCGTTCTCGTCAAGTCCGTCTTCGATAGAGATGATTGGGTATTTAGAAACCATTTCTTCGTACCAGTCAACCATTTCAGCAGATGTTTTCACAACGCCTTCGCCAGACAGATGGTATTTGCCGTCTTCTTTGTTGTAGAACTCAGAAGATGCAGCATCCATAGCAAGTTTCACTTCTTCGCCAGGTTTGAAGCCGGCTTTTTCGATTGCTTCAACGATTGTTTGAAGCGCTTCTTCATTAGAACCAAGGTTCGGAGCGAATCCGCCTTCGTCACCTACAGCTGTGTTCATTCCTTTAGCAGAAAGAACGGATTTCAGGCTGTGGAAGATTTGAGCGCCCATGCGAAGCGCTTCACGGAAGTTAGGCGCGCCTACAGGCATAATCATGAATTCTTGAATGTCTACATTGTTGTCAGCATGCTCTCCGCCGTTTACGATGTTCATCATCGGTACAGGAAGCGTTTTTGAGTTGAATCCTCCAAGGTATTGGTAAAGAGGAATCTGTAAGAAATCAGCAGCTGCGCGCGCACAAGCCATAGATACGCCAAGGATTGCGTTCGCACCGAGTTTGCCTTTGTTTTCAGTTCCGTCAAGCTCGATTAAAAGCTGATCGATTGCGTTTTGTTCAGTTACGTCAAAGCCGAGAAGCTCTGGAGAAATGATTTCGTTTACGTTGTTAACAGCAGTTAACACGCCTTTTCCAAGGTAACGGTCTTTGTCGCCGTCACGAAGCTCAACCGCTTCGTATTCACCTGTAGAAGCTCCGCTTGGCACTAATGCGCGGCCGAAAGCTCCTGTTTCTGTATATACTTCAACTTCAACTGTTGGGTTGCCGCGGGAGTCGAGGACTTCGCGTGCATAAACATCAACAATGTATGGCATGAGTTTGTCTCTCCTTTTGATTTACGCTTATTTTTGAATTAAAGATGTTCCTGTCATTTCTTTCGGTTTTTCAACACCGAGAAGGTCTAATAACGTTGGTGCGAGGTCGCCTAGGATTCCGCCTTCGCGCAGCGTCACGCCTTCTTTCGTCACAATGACAGGGACTGGGTTTGTCGTATGGGCAGTGTGCGGTTCGCCTGTTTCTGTAATCAGAATGTCCGCATTACCGTGATCAGCGGTAATGATGGCATGTCCGCCTTTAGCGATGATGGCGTCAACCACTTCGCCTAAGCATTCGTCCACTGCTTCAATTGCTTTAATCGTCGGTTCGACCATTCCGGAGTGGCCGACCATGTCAGGGTTTGCAAAGTTCAGGATGATCGCGTCGTGCTTGTCAGCCGCGATTTCTTTTACAAGAGCATCCTTCACTTCATACGCGCTCATTTCAGGCTTCAGGTCATATGTCGCGACCTTCGGCGAGTTAATGAGGATGCGCTCTTCGCCCGGGAATTCTTCTTCGCGGCCGCCGCTCATAAAGAACGTAACGTGCGGATACTTTTCAGTTTCTGCAATGCGAAGCTGTTTTAACCCGTGCTGTGCTAATACTTCACCCACCGTATTGTCAAGGTTTACCGGTTTAAAAGCCACATATCCGTCAACAGATTCACTGAAGTGAGTCAGGCAGACGAAATACAGGTTTTTCGGATGATTTTCACCGCGGTCGAAATCGCGGAAATCTTTGTTGGTAAACGTGTTTGAAATCTGGATAGCGCGGTCCGGTCTGAAATTATAGAAAATCACAGAATCGCCGTCATGAATTTTCGCAACGGGTTCACCGTTTTCTTTTGTGATGACGGACGGAATGACGAATTCATCATGAATGCCGTTCGCATAAGAATCATCGACTACATCCATCGCGCTGCGGTAAGACGGGCCTTCGCCGTAAGCCATTGCGCGGTACGCTTTTTCCACACGGTCCCAGCGTTTGTCGCGGTCCATGGAGTAGTAGCGTCCGGAAATGCTGGCGATTTCGCCGACACCGATTTCTTCGATCTGCTCATTCAGCTGCTGAATGTAAGTTTTCGCTGTTTGCGGACCTACATCGCGGCCGTCGAGGAAACCGTGAATATACACCTTCGTCAGTCCTTCACTTTTCGCAAGCTTCAGCAGCGCGAATAAATGATTGATATGACTGTGTACGCCTCCGTCAGAAAGAAGGCCGAACAGGTGCAGCGCTTTGTCGTTGTCTTTCGCGTTTTTGATGGCGTCAAGGAACGTTTGATTGCGTTCGAATTCGCCTTCGCGGATGGCAACGTTCACGCGTGTTAAGCTTTGGTACACAATACGTCCTGCGCCGATATTCAAATGACCGACTTCAGAGTTCCCCATCTGTCCTTCAGGCAGTCCGACTGCTTCGCCTGATGCCGTCAGCGTCTGATGAGGGTATTGGTTCCAATAACGGTCGAAATTCGGTTTTTTCGCTTGTGCGACTGCGTTTCCGACTGTTTCATTGCGTAATCCGAACCCATCAAGAATGATGAGTGCAGCTGGTTTTTTACTCATATTGACCTTCCTCCAATAATTGAACGAATGACTGCGGTTCAAGGCTTGCGCCGCCGACCAAAGCACCGTCAATATCGGACTCTGCCATATATTCTTTAATATTTGCAGGTTTTACGCTGCCGCCGTATTGAATGCGGAGCTTGTCAGCAGTTTCCTGGCTGAAGCTTTCAGCAACGACTTTACGGATATGCGCGCAGACGTCGTTAGCATCTTTCGCTGTAGAAGATTTGCCTGTTCCGATTGCCCAGATTGGCTCATACGCAATAACGGAAGCGGCAACTTGCTCTTCAGAAAGACCCGCAAGACCTTTTTTCACTTGATCGGCAACAAGATCATTTGTTTTTCCGGCTTCGCGCTCTTCAAGCGTTTCACCTACGCAAATGATCGGCACAATGCCGTGTTTGAAAGCGGCATGCGCTTTTTTGTTAACTGTTTCATCAGTTTCAGCGAACATTTCACGGCGCTCAGAGTGGCCGATGACGCAGTAATCCACGCCAAGGTCTTTCAGAGCGACCGGGCTGATTTCACCTGTGAACGCACCGTTTTCTTCAAAATGCATGTTTTGGGCGCCGACTTTCAGGTCAGTTCCTTTAACAGCAGAAGTCAGCTTTTCTAAGAAAAGAGCTGGTGCGCAAACAACGGCTTCCGCTTTGTCTGCTGCTGGAATGGAAGATTTCACTTCTTCAACGAAGCTGACAGCTTCGCCGAGTGTTTTGTTCATTTTCCAGTTACCGGCTATAATTGGTTTTCTCATCTGTTCCACTTCCTTATAGCAGTTTTTATTTATCGTTCAGCGCAGCTACACCCGGAAGCTCTTTGCCTTCCATGAATTCAAGGGATGCGCCGCCGCCTGTTGAGATATGGCTCATTTTGTCAGCAAGGCCGAATTTTTCAACGGCTGCCGCAGAGTCTCCTCCGCCGATGACAGAGTATGTATCGTTTGCCTCTGCCAATGCTTCAGCCACTGCTTTTGTGCCTTGAGCGAACAAGTCGATTTCGAATACGCCCATCGGTCCGTTCCATACGACAAGTTTGCTGTTTTTGATAACTTCAGCATACGTTTCGCGGGTTTTCGTTCCGATGTCGATCGCTTCTAAATCACTTGGAATCTCAGAGATCGGCACGATTTGAACGTTTGCATCGTTAGAGAAATCATCAGCAACGAGCACGTCTTCCGGCATATAGAATGTAACGCCTTTTTCTTTCGCGCGGTCCATGAATGATTTTGCAAGTTCGATTTTATCTTCTTCAAGCAAAGATTTACCGACTTCATAGCCAAGCGCTTTTACGAATGTGTAAGCAAGACCTCCGCCGATGATCAGGTTGTCCACTTTATCAAGCAGACTTTCGATTACGCCGATTTTGTCTTTTACTTTCGCGCCGCCGATGATTGCCGTAAACGGGCGCTCAGGATTTGTCACGGCTTTGCCGAGAACGTCAAGCTCTTTTTCCATCAGGAATCCTGCAACCGCCGGCAGATGCTCGGCAATTCCGGCTGTAGATGCGTGAGCACGGTGGGCAGCACCGAATGCGTCATTGACATATACATCCGCAAGCTCAGCAAATGCTTTAGCAAGCTCAGGATCGTTTTTCTCTTCACCAGGGTAGAAACGTACGTTTTCCAATACAAGAACGTCTCCGTCCTTCATATCAGAAATTTGTGCTTTTACAGCATCGCCGTAAGCTTCATCCGCTTTTTTCACTTCTTTGCCGAGCAGTTCGCCTAAGCGTGCAGCGACAGGAGTTAAACGAAGCTCCTCAACCGTTTCGCCTTTCGGGCGGCCTAAGTGGCTCGCAAGAAGGACTTTCGCGCCTTGGTCTGCAAGGTGTTTGATTGTTGGAAGCGCAGCTCGGATACGAGTATCGTCTGTTACTTCCCCGTCTTTCATTGGAACGTTAAAGTCAACGCGGCAGAATACGACTTTGCCTTTTACGTCGATGTCTTTTACTGTTTTTTTATTCATGCCTTAGGAGATCCTCCTTCAAAATGGTTTGCATAGCACGAAAAACGTGAAACGTGAAACCGCCTCATGATGCTTCCGCCGCGGGGCAGATTGCAGCTTCCGGGCACGGGGCAGATCGTCTTCTGAGCCAGGGCAGGCGGCTCAGAAAACGAAAGTGCCGCGGAAACTTCAAAACGCGGACGTTCTGCAGCAATCCGGCGCTTTCTGAAAGCCGGTTCTCATGGAAAAAGGGAAAGGGAGTCCGTCCCCTTCCCTTGTCCGCTTTCATTATAGCGTTTCTGTCCGAAAGAACCAAGTCCGGCCCTTTCCGGGAGCTATGAATTAAAGACCTTGTTTTGCGATGTAAGCTGCAAGGTCAACAACGCGGTTAGAGTAGCCGCTTTCGTTATCGTACCAAGAGATTACTTTTACCATGCTGCCTTCCATAACCATTGTAGAAAGAGCATCGATTGTAGAAGAGTTAGCATTGCCGTTGTAATCTCCGGATACTAATGGCTCTTCGCTGTAGCCGAGAATTCCTTTAAGATCGCCTTCAGCCGCTTCTTTAAGAGCTGCGTTTACGTCTTCAGCCGTTACGTCTTTGTTAAGTTCAGCAACTAGGTCAACAAGAGAAACGTTTGGAGTCGGCACACGCATAGCTCCGCCGTTCAGTTTGCCTTTCAGTTCAGGAAGAACAAGGGAAACTGCTTTAGCAGCACCAGTTGATGTAGGAATGATGTTTTCAGCTGCTGCACGCGCACGACGGTAGTCTTTGTGCGGAAGATCAAGAATTTGCTGATCGTTTGTGTAAGAGTGAACAGTTGTCATCATACCGCGTTTGATGCCGAATTTGTCGTTAAGTACTTTTGCAAACGGCGCAAGGCAGTTTGTTGTGCAAGATGCGTTAGAGATAACATGGTGGTTAGCCGCATCGTATTTGTCTTCGTTAACACCCATAACGATTGTGATATCTTCTTCGTTAGCAGGTGCAGAGATGATAACTTTTTTCGCGCCTGCTTCTAAGTGTTTCGCAGCGTCTGCGCGTTTTGTGAAGAAACCAGTAGATTCAACTACGATTTCAACGCCTTGTTTGCCCCAGCTGAGTTTCGCAGGATCGCGCTCAGCAGAAACTTCGATTGTTTTGCCGTTAACAACAAGGTTGCTGCCGTCAACTTTAACTTCTGCATCTAATTTTCCGTGTACGGAATCATATTGTAAAAGATGAGCAAGCATGTTAGCGTCTGTTAAATCGTTAACCGCTACTACCTCAACTTCAGGATTGTTTAATGCTGCGCGGAATACGTTACGTCCAATACGACCAAAACCGTTAATACCGACTTTTACTGCCATGATTATTTCCTCCTTTAAATAAGTGAGAGATATTTATATTGAGGGACTGTTATCCCTTAATAACTTCTTTGCGGCTCCTTCGTCCGTGACGAGAACCGTGTTTCGCTGCTTTTTAAAATAAGCTTCGATTGCTTCTGCTTTTGATGATCCGCCCGCTACCGCGATAATGTCGGGAATGGCATCGAGGTCATCAAGCTGCATTCCGACTGAATGCACCTTGTGAACGACTTCTCCGTCCGCATTAAAGTAGTAGCCGAATGCCTCTGTCACCGCATGATTGTCATCTATTTTCTTCAAATCTTCCAAAGGCGTGTTTCTTCGCTCCGCCATTGTTCTAGCTTCGCCGATTCCGTGAACGAGCATACTCGCTGATTTAATCGTGTGAAGCACCTCTTTTACGGAAGGCTCTTCAATAATAGATGAGTAGGCGCCTTGTGACAGCTGCCCGGGAACGAACAAAAGCCGGTAAGTGCCTGAAGCCTTTTCCGCCATATGCGCGCATATGGTGTTCGCCTGGTTTTTCACATCTTCGCCTAAACCGCCTCTTGCGGGCACAAACAGGAGTTCGCGGTTTTTTGAATCCGGCGTCATCATATCGGCGACGGCTTCAATTGTCGTACCGCCGGTTACAGCGACGATATTTTTGCCTGAAAATCTCTTTTTCATACATGCAACGGCCGCTCTCCCTAATTCTTTTTTGACCCAAGGAGATTGGTCGCTGTCTCCGGAAACGATAATGGCGTCTTTCAGATTAAGCCGCTCTTTTAATGTCTTTTCCAGAAGCGTCAATCCTAAAACATCCTTCATCGTATCTTCCAGAATCGAAAGCAGTGAATAGCCCTCTTCCGTCATTGTCATGCCGTTTGTTTTAATATCGATGAGATTCTGTTCTTTCAAAAACTGAACCTCGCTTCTGAGAACGCGCTCGGTCAATCCGAGACTGGCTGCAAGACTTCTGCGGCCGATCGGTTCGGTAAGCCTGATATACTGCAAGATTTCAAATCTTTTCTGCATCACAAGCAAAAGATCAGGCAATAATTTTTTTTGAGCTTGTATTAACTGGTTCATGACTCAAACGTTCCTTCCTATTCATACTGGACAGAAAATGTCCCGCTATGACAAAAAACGTCCCATCATAGCCAAAAAAAATTATGTCTGCTTTCTTTAATTATTTTAACAGGATGACATTGTTAATTCAACTGTTAAAGGTCAATTCGTCGACATTCTTCGCAGGATTTCCCAGTATCTCCTTGATACAGTCATTATATACAGAAACGGAATGAAGGTGACAGACAAAAGCCCGCCGGAGCGGACTTTTGTCGTAAAACGCTTTCATTTTATCCAAAGTTTTTCTATTTCTTCTAATGATTTATTTTTCGTCTCAGGGCAGATCGTCACGACAAACAAGAAACAGAGAATATTAATGACGGCGAATATCCAGAAGGTGTACGCGAGCCCTAACCCGCTGATCATCATCGGCACGAACTGGCCGATCGCCCAGTTGGCCCCCCATAAGAATATCGTCGCAATACCGGCGGCGCGTGCGCGGAGGTGGTTCGGAAAGATTTCCGAAATCATGATCCACGTAATCGGCCCGACTGATACGCAGAAAGCGGCGACGAATCCCAATATAATGACGACTAAAGCCGGACCGCTCGCCAGCTTAAAATAAAAGGATGCCCCGATTAAGATCATGAACAGCGCCATAAAGGCAGATCCGACCCCCATCAGCTTTTTCCGGCCCACCTTATCGACTAAAAGAACCGCGATAATGGTGAAAATCACTTCAACGACACCGACGATGCATGTCGTGATAAACCCCGCATTCTGTCCGAAGCCCATCATTTTGAAAATTTCCGGCCCGTAATACGTAATTGCGTTCATGCCGATGACCTGATTGAATAAAGCCAGCAGAATCCCGATCACAAGCGCTTTTCTCAGCCCCGGTTTAAACAGCTGAGACAATGACCCCATTTTTTCTAATTGTAAAGACGTTTCGATTTGTTTGATTTCTTCTTTCGCGGTTTGCTCGCCGTTAATGCGCGTCAGCACGGCGAGGGCTTCATTCCGGCGCCCCGCTTTCGCAAGCCAGCGCGGGCTTTCAGGCACGATAAGCAGCACGATAAAAAAGATGACGGACGGAATCATGCCGTAAGCGAGCATCCACCGCCAGCCGGTGTGCACCCCCCATTCATATGAGCCGGACTGCTGAACGGCGAGGTTAATAAAATAAGTGCCGGAAATCCCTAATATCGTAAACAGCTGATACAGTGAAGACAGACTGCCGCGTATTGCCGGCGGAGCGGCTTCGGTAATATACGTGACAGAAAGCGAGGAGCCCATGCCGATTCCCAGACCGCCGATGACTCTGGCGATCACTAAGGAAGACACACTTTGAGAAAGCGCAGAGACAACCGCTGACACCGCAAACAACAGCGCCGCTGCCATCAAAATCTTTCTCCGTCCGAAACGGTCGCTCAAAAATCCGGAAATCCCGACGCCGAAAACACCGCCGATCATTATGCTTGAAATCACGAGCCCTTCCATAAAAGGACTTAAGCGGTACAAATCTTTCAGGAAACCGATGGCGCCGGAAATCACCGCCGTGTCATAACCGTACAAAAGCCCTCCCAGTCCGGCCGCGCATGAGATGAGAATGACAAACCACTTGGAATGCTGCCGAGTGACAGGTACATTTGAGCCAATTGGTGCCGGGTGATTCTTCATGAATTTTACCCTCCCGCGAATAATAGAATAAAAACGCTTACAAATCTGAGTGCGGCGCTTGATGTTGCTTTGTTTTCTTCAGAATCGCCACATTTGTACGTACTTATAAAGAATTTTATCTAAAAATAAGGAAAATTAGTACGTACAAATAAAGAATAAGCAGTTTTTCATAATCTGTCAATTATTTTTACAGCTTGATGAAAGGGCTTACTATGTTATACTGGAATTTGTCCGTATACATTTTGGAGGAATTGATATGCTACCGAAATATGCTCAAGTAAAAGAAGAAATTTGTTCATGGCTGAATCAAGGAAAAATACAGCCGGACGAAAAGCTGCCTACGGAAAATGAGCTGATGCAGCAGTTCGGCGTCAGCCGCCATACCATCAGAAAGGCGATCGGAGATTTGGTCTCGCAGGGGCTGCTGTACAGCGTTCAGGGCGGAGGCACCTTTGTCGCTTCACGCACGGCGAAATCAGCCATGCATTCAAACAAAACGATCGGCGTCATTACAACGTACATATCAGACTATATTTTTCCGAGCATCATCAGGGGAATCGAATCGTATTTAAGCGAACAGGGCTATTCCATGCTGCTGACGAGCACCAACAACAATACAGAAAGTGAACGGCGCGGCCTTGAAAACCTGCTGTCCAAAAATATAGACGGGCTGATTGTCGAGCCTACAAAAAGCGCGCTGCAGACGCCCAACATCGGCTACTATCTCAATCTGGAGAAAAACGGCATTCCGTTTGCCATGATTAACGCCTCTTATGCGGAGCTGGCCGCACCAAGCTTTTCCGTCAATGATGTCAAAGGCGGCATGATGGCTTGCGAATACGTCATGTCCCTCGGCCACACGCACATTATGGGAATCTTTAAAGCGGATGACACGCAGGGCGTCAAACGGATGAACGGCTATCTTCAGGCGCATCGGGAGCGCGGGATTTTTCCGTCTCCGGACATGATCGTGACTTACACGACTGAGGAAAAAGAAACCGTGCTTCTCCAAAAAATTAAGCATACCCTTGAGCAAAACAGCGGGTCACATCCGACGGCCATTCTTTGCTACAATGACGAAATTGCGCTGAAGACGATTAATCTTCTCAGAGAATTCGGGTTAAAGGTGCCTGATGACGTGTCGGTCATGGGCTATGACGATTCACATTTCGCCCAGATTTCCGAGGTGAAGCTCACCTCTGTCAAGCATCCGAAATCCATTATGGGGAAAGCGGCGGCAAAATACGTCATCGACTGCTTAGAACATAAAAAACCGAAGAAGGATGACGTCGTGTATGAACCGGAACTCGTCATCCGGAATTCAGTCAAGCGGATCGGCGAATGAAAAAGGGCAGATACAACAGTATCTGCCCTTCAGTCATTAAATTGAAAACTAAGCTGAAAATCATGAGGCGGAAGAACATCATCTATATTTTCTTTATTAAAATGCTTTAAAATATAATAAAATGACGAATCTGAAATATATAGTCTTTTATCATAGTATGTAAAAACCTTTGGAAAGATATCCTTTTTGGATTGCAATTCATCGAAGTGATTAAGTACAGAGGTCAGCGCACCATGATTTATTGACTTTTTCTCATGGATTCGGTGAATATTCTCATACAAGTACTGGAAAGAAAAACCTCTCCTCGCTATATCTGGATCAGATGTTAACACAATTTTCATTATATAATAGTATAACTTCAGCTTCGCTTTTCTTTCTCCATCTGCAATGTCTTGAATATTTCTCAGATATTCCTCACTTACTCTTTTATAATACAAAGCATTACATTCCTTAGCTAATTCAAGACTGTCAAGAACAATGTAATTCCGACTTCTCTTTCTTATCCCACTTTCACGACAATAGTCAAAAAGAAGTTGTTGATATACAGCAACTATTTGGCTAGATGCCTCTATAAAATAATTTGTTACATTTTCACTAATGTCTATGTTCAGCTCTTTACAGCCTCTACTCTTTATATTCATTAAATCTGTAGTAGACCATTTAGTAGCATCAATATAATCAATTCTTTGAGATAATTCTCCATTGAATTTTTCAAAATAGCCATTTATAATTTTCGTCCCGATTATAATGAACCTTAAGCCGCTTTGATAAAACATTTTCAGGTCAAAAGCCAACAGATATTGATCGACTAAATTTAAATAATGAAAGTCATCCAGTACGATAAACTGAATACCTTTTTCCTTCAGTGATTCAGCCACTCTGACACTTACGGTCTTGGGAAGATCCATTTTCCCTGATTCACTTAATAACTCTTTTTCAGATGAATCTCCGGTCACTTTCGCTTTTAAAAATTGAAATAGATTTGCCTCTACTTGACTATCAATTTTTGAGCACTTTTCAATACTTTTGGAGAAGTTATCAGATATCTCCACACCAGATTTGTATAAAATTTGTGTGTAAATATCAGCTAAATCAACTCCCTTCGTACAGTCTATCACTATAGTGTTTTCAGCTTTGGTTACATATTTTTTCTTAATAATGTTTTTCCGACTTTTGTTTCACCATATATTACGATGTGATGATCCGTAAGTTCAATTTTATCTTGGTAATCCTCATCAATTTGTTGTCTATCAACATAACTTTTTAAAACAATCCGCGAAATACCAAAAACATCTTTCAAAGAAACATCCAAGTTTTTATTCCCCCCTTCTATTTCAAGAAAATTTTTCTAATAAATAATATCACAATAATATGAAATTTCATATTATTATACGAAAACAGGCAGCACATATATATATAGTGTGCTGCCCGTTTTTCATCTTTTTAATTCGGCGATGATTTCAAATGATCTCATTCTGTCGGCATGCTCAAAGCTTTCTGAATTCACCATGATTTCATCCGCCTGTGTTGTCCGGATGAAGCTTTCCAGCTTCTCCTTCACACGCTCCGGTCCGCCGACGATCGTTGAACTGAGCTGTTCATTGACCATCGCTTTTTCATACGGCGACCAGATTTGATCCATGTCTTCAACAGGAGGCTTCAGCTGGTTCGGCGTGCCGCGGACGAGGTCTAAAAATCTTTGATAATGCGATGTTGCCAGATGCTCCGCCTTTTCATCCGTATCGGCGGCAATGACGGTGACGCCGACCATCGCGTACGGTTTATCCAGTACATCTGACGGACGGAAGGAGCTGCGGTACAGCTCAAGGGCGGGCACGGTGTTTTTCGGTGAAAAGTGAGCCGCAAAGGCGAACGGAAGCCCGAGCTCTCCCGCAAGACGCGCGCTGAAGCCGCTTGAGCCCAGAAGCCAGATCGGCACGTCCAGCCCTTCGCCCGGAATGGCGCGGACTAGATTGCGCACATTGCCTGACGGTTTGAAGTAATTTCTCAATTCTTCAAGCTGCTCCGGGAAATCCTCCCCGCTGTTTATGTTTCTTCTTAAGGCCCTCGCCGTTAATTGGTCGGTACCCGGCGCACGCCCGAGTCCGAGGTCAATCCGCCCTGGATATAACGTTTCAAGGGTTCCGAATTGCTCCGCGATTATAAGTGACGAATGATTCGGCAGCATAATACCCCCAGAACCGACGCGGATTTTTTTCGTGCCGCCGGCGATGTGGCCGATCAGCACCGCCGTTGCCGAGCTGGCGACACCTTCTATATTATGATGCTCCGCCAGCCAATAGCGGTTATAGCCCCACTCCTCGGCGCGGCGCGCTAAATCCATGCTGTTGCGGAACGATTCAGCAACCGTTCCCCCCTGTACGACCGGCGATAAATTCAATACGGAAAACGCAGTATCTTTCAATGTATGTTCAGCCATCGTTTTCTCCTTTATGGTTTAGTGTAAGCAGATCTTAAACAAGGTCTCTACCACACACCTTACCACAGCTTTTCCCGTGAGTTAAACAATTTGATTCGATGATCTTCGAACAATCAGTCAGCGGTCGTCACTAGTGAACTCTGTATGAATGAATCTATTACATTCAGATATGAAGAACTTTTCATCCTATAAAAGTGAAAATCTCTCGTTGAAAAAACATATCCAATAATGTTAAGATATGTATGATATTGAATAGGAAGGAAGTCATAGTCTATATGCGTAAAAAAATCTTAATGGCACTCACCACAGCTTTACTGGCAGCAATCTTCTTTACCGGAAACACCGATAAGGCATATGCCGCAGACTTTTATTCCGGCACTCAGCAGCATTTAAATGTAAGCGGATTTACCGATGCCTCCTACTACACGAAAAAAGCGAAAAGTGTCGATTTTACTCTCAGTACAGCGTATCCGTCAGATCGAACTTTTAAAGGAAACCTATACTTACAGCGAAAGTCAGGAAAGAAATGGACGACTTGCAAAAAAACAACCTTTTCTTTCTCAGTAAGGGTGACTAAGTCATTCTCTTTAAAAGGATGCAAGACAGGTTATTATCGTGTCAAAGCTACGTTCAGCGGTTCAAAACTTGTCAATACGACAAACTCTTTTAAAATTAACCGATAAGATTCAGGACCCTAAGATTTTTAGGGTCTTTTTATTCATTCTTTGTGAGCTCCTGCGCGATTTGAATAAAAAGTTTTGCAGCTAATGAAGCCTCTTTTACAGAAGGAACGGCAAGCAGAACATCACGGTACACCGCCTGATTGAGTTCCCTTGTCACGACATTTTCCGGCAGCGATATTCCGGACATAGACATTTGTGATAATATCGCAATTCCCAGCCCCTCTTTGATCATGCTGATGGACGTATTGACGTTGTAAACAGTGAATGCGGCAGTCAGCACAGACCCTGCCTCCTTAAACATATCAATAAACGGTGATTCGTATCCTCCGTCACAGATGATCATCGGCTGGCGGTCAAGATCTTTCAGAGTGATAGACTCACAGCTGCAAAGCGGATGATCATTTCTAAGCACGACGGCCATTTTATCTTTTTTCAGCGGCAGATATTCCATGTCTTCCGTAGGAAAAAGAGTGATACCCACATCTATTACCCGGGAGCGGAGCCATTCCTTTACTTCGTTAACCGTTCCTTCATGAAGCACCAGTTCAAGCTTCGGATACCGTTTTTTAAACACGCTGATCAGCTTTGGAATGAAATAAGCGGAAGCGGCCGGAAATGTGCCGATGTGTATCGTTCCCTGTTCAAGCCCTCTTTCCGCGGCCGCCAGCTGCTCGGCTTTTTCTATGCCTTTGAGCACCTCTCTGATATGGACGAGAATTTTTCCGCCCGTGTCCGTGAGCCTTACGCCGTTGCGGCGCTCGCGGATGATCAGCTTGATGCCGAGCTCTGACTCAAGCGCAGAGATGGCATGGCTGACGGCGGGCTGCGTCATATTCAGCGCCTGCCCCGCTTTTGTAAAGCTTCCCGTTTCAGCGATTTGAACAAAAACCCGCAGTTGTGTAATCGTCATAACGTTTTACTTATGCTCCTTATAAAAAAGATTCATTTTATTTATCTTACTGATTACCGTATCATATGATGGAATTGTTCTACAAGGAGTGAACGACGTGAAACAGCTTTCGAAAATACAGACGGCTCTTATGCTGGCGTTTCTAGTCACGGTATGGGGAATTAACTGGCCGCTGACAAAGGCCGCGCTTGCCTATTCGCCGCCTCTTCTGTTTGCCGGAATCCGCACGCTGATCGGCGGACTTCTATTATTAATGGTGGCGCTGCCCCGTTTTAAAAAGCTGCGTTTTAAAGAAACGTGGCCGATCTATCTTATTTCTGCCATTTTAAATATTACTTTATTTTACGGCCTGCAAACGGTCGGCTTGAATTACCTGCCTGCCGGCCTATTTTCAGCCATCGTGTTTTTCCAGCCGGTGTTAATGGGCGTTTTTTCTTGGCTGTGGCTCGGGGAATCGATGTATCCTTTAAAAATAGCCGGTCTTATTCTGGGCTTTGCCGGTGTCGCCGTCATCAGCGCAGCCGGTTTCGGAGGCCATATTTCCATCGCCGGCATTCTTTTGGCCCTAGGCTCCGCGGTCAGCTGGGCGCTCGGCACGGTATATGTGAAAAGAACGGGCGGACGCGCGGATTCTATCTGGATGGTCGCTCTTCAGCTTCTGATCGGCGGCGTGCTGCTTGTCAGCTCCGGCCATTTTTCAGAAAGCTTTTCAGCCATTCAATGGAAAGCTCCGTTCATTCTCAGCCTTCTGTTCATTTCAGTTTTTGTTATCGCGCTCGGCTGGCTCGCCTTTTTTACGCTTGTCGGTTCAGGGGAAGCAAGCAAGGTTGCCTCTTACACCTTCCTGATCCCGCTCATATCCATTGTCGTCAGCTCGATATTCCTGCATGAGCCGCTGACCGTCAGCCTTTTAGCCGGACTGCTTCTGATCGTCACAAGCATTTGTTTAGTGAATATAACACCGAAGAAACTGAAAACACCTGCTCTGGCCGCAGAAAAAAAGGCCGTTCATTAAAAAAACTCTTGCCGCGGGGCAAGAGTTTTTTTATTTATTGACGTCTCCCTTTCACAAGATACGCAGCCGTAATGAGGAGATAGATGGCCGCAGTGATGCATGTGATGACGATGGATGTCGTCGCAATTACGCCGATCAGGATGGCCAAAAGCGCAAGCACCGAGAACCATGTCGTGTACGGGAACCATTTGACGTAATAAGCCGGCTGTTCTGTTGAATGTTTTCTTGATTTCAAATGGGCGAATCCGATAATCAGCCAGATGAACAGCACGGTATAGCCGAGTGAACCCATCAAATAATTAAACGTCTGGCTTCCTGCGAATAAAGAAATCAGGACGCCTACATATAAAAATGACGTACAAGTCAGAATCGCATAGACGGGAACCTTTTTCTTCGATAGTTTTGAAAAAACTTTCGGCACCCGGCCGTCAGAAGCCTGCGTAAACAAGACGCGGGATGATCCGTACAGTCCCGAATTCATAGACGAGATAATCGCAAGAAGAATGACGGCATTCATAATATGGTCGGCACCCGGAATTCCGATCATCTTAAATACTATGACAAACGGGCTTTCGGGAACGCTGTTGACTTGATTCCAAGGAATCAGGCTGACGATGATGAAAAACGGCAGCAAGTAAAAAGCGACAATCCGCGTTAACGTGCTTCGGACAGCTTTCGGGATCACCTTTTCGGGATTTTTTGTCTCCGCCAGCGTGACGCCGATGATTTCCGTTCCGCCGTATGAGTAGATCACGACGAGCATCGCCGTAATGACGCCCCCCGCTCCATGCGGGAAAAATCCTCCGTGATCCGTTAAATGAGACAGCCCCGGCGCCGTGTGATTGCCGAATGAGAAAAATAAAAGCAGAATCCCGCATAAAATAAAGATGACAATCACTGTAATTTTAATAAGCGCGAGCCAGTACTCCGTCTCGGCAAACAGTTTCACAGAAAGCATGTTTACGACCGTCACCACGATGGAAATGATCAGAGCCAGTATCCATATCGGACATTCCGGCAGCCAATATTGAATGAAAATGGCGGCTACGACCGCCTCCGCGGCAATATTGAGCACCCACATTTTCCAATAGATCCAGTCTAAAAAGTATGCAGCGTACGATCCGAGCGACTGCTGAACCAAATCACGGAACGTCCTTGCATGTTTGTTTCTGACTGCCATTTCGGCCAGCCCTTGCATAATAAATAGCAGAATGATTCCGCCGAGGAGGTAGGCCAGCAGCACGGACGGCCCCGCCTCATCAATCGCCGTGCTGCTGCCTTTAAAGAGCCCGGCCCCGATCGCGCCTCCAAGCGCCATCATCATAATGTGTCTGGACGACATCGTCCGTTTTAACGTTTGCTTGTCCTTTTCCATCTATCACACGCCCTCTCGCAAAAAGTGTTCATCACATAAAAAAGCACGCCGCCTCTTTAGGAAAAGAGACGGCGTGCCTTAGGCAGCCGCGGTACCACTCTTGTTGATCCCGAAATATCCGGAATCCAGCTTAAAAACCTTTTAACGAAGGTCAGCCGTTAGGACATAGGGAATATTCCGACAATTCCGTTCCGCCCTGCCACTTCCGGGCGAGTTCAAAGAACAATCAGTCCGCGTTGCACCAACCCGCGGCTCTCTTTTTCTGACTGGATTCTTTTACTGCTCCCGTTCACAGTGTTTTATGTTAAATGAATCTCTTGAGTTTTTATTTTCTGAATATAGTATCATAATATACAGTCTTCTATTTTCAAAGTCAATACTAATTTTTGCCGCTGGTTTTCTTATCACCTATATAAGACATTTTGACTGAACATGTTTATCTTCATATGAGGATTGAGACGGCTCCTAATATGGCGTAATCGGCATATATGGACTGAGCGGCAAAAAGTTGGCAGAAATATGAAAGGTTACTCTTATTCCGGTACCTCAGCTTAGTAACTGTACACATTTCTTTCTAATAGTTCAACTCCAATGACCCCACAAGGTTCTATACCCGGAAGTCATATTCCATTTATTAAAGCTATTGACATGAAACCAATTCCACAAATTAAACTCGTGGAGAACACTAGTTGGCGTAACACGAAACAGTATAGATGCATTAGTGGCGTTACAGCTAGTGTTTTTGAGTTTTTAAAAGAAATTTACAGGATATAAATGACAATAACGAGAAAATCAGGTGTAGAAAGTTGAATAAAACATCTACCTTTTTACAAAAATGATAATAAAAGGTTGATATGGTACGGGTTTCATACTTTAAGATGATGATGTGTCTTCACTGAATACTAAATAAACATTTCCAGGAGGCGTTTCCTATGCAGTCCAGCACATCATTTAACAGCCCGGCTTACCTTGAAACAAACGGAGTAATGAAAATCGCTGATATAACCTATAGTAATAATGAATGGCTGAACTTTGACATTGGAGGAGAAGGGATTTTTAAGAAATCAGGTTCTTATTTAGTTCCATCTCTTCCAGTAGAATTTCATTGTCATGGAATCGGTGACTATGATTTTAGCAATTTAGACCAATTAGATATTGAAAAGATCAATACATTAGCTGAAATAGAAGGGATTTTCTGTGTACCCTCTATCTTTCTTCCTCATAATCAATTAGATCAATTTGCAGCCTTTATGAAAGAGTTCCATACACAAAAGAGAAAGGGACGTTACCGTAATATTTTAGGTATTTCACTAGAAGGACCATTATTGGCCAGTTTTGCAGGCACACCGGAAAAAGGGAATTGGGCACCCTTAAAAGAAGAATGGGAAAAGATCGCTTCATGTGGAGAATATGGTCTTATTTATACTGTACTGTCTCCAGATGCTATGACTGAAAACTCCTATCTAAAGAAATATATCACCGAAAAACATCCAAGTTTAGAATGGATTGTAGATACACTTGTGGAGGCTGGAGTAAAACCGGCGCTGGGTCACTTCCAAAAAGCATACCCGGAGGAAACCTCTGAACTTATAATGAAAGTTATAGATACAGCGCAAAAACGCAGCAATTACACTGGATCAGATGCCGTTTTAACAGATCATTTGTTTAATGATATGCCAAACAATTTTAAACACACCTGGAGAACACCCCAAGAAAGAGTACATAGATTAGAGGGGTTAAAAGATGCTCGGCTAGATAAATGGAACATAGATAATATCAACACACTTGTCGGAGAAGTTCCCGGTACTTTGATGAGAGCCGCGAAAGAAGGTTTATTAACCATTTGTATGAATTTTGATAGTGAACATGTAGACTTAGAAGTTGCACGGCGGGTTGTAGAACTTGTTGGCTCTGAGGGTATTATAGCAATGACAGATCGCATTGACACAGATTCCATGTGCGGCCAATCACTGGAGAAAATTGAAGGGAATAATCTGTGGTATCAAGGAAAAGGGTATGTAGCGGCAGGCTCTTACACAATTGATCGGCTTATGCATAATATTCGTGCTATAGGTTTTAATGAGAAAGTTGTATGGAATATGACATCATTTGTGCCATTAAAAGCTTGTCATTTCCTAAATGAACTTGAAAACCTATCCATGAAGCCCTTCAGTTTTATAGATGAAACGAAAAAAAGAGCTCATTTCAAAGCGCCTGCCCCAGAGCTGATTCTGCGCTAAGCAAAAAAGACCACCATAAAGTGGTCTTTTTAAGTTGACTTTCTTTTAATAAGTTTTAGTTCCAACTTATTTATATTGGGGACATCTTTGTTATTCATTAAGTTATATAATAAATTTGCTGCTGTTTGTCCCAACTCTTTAATAGGTTGATGTATCGTTGAAAGTTCTATTACCTTAGATATCGGCTGATTATCAAATCCTATAACCGCCAGTTCTTCAGGTATTCGTATTCCCTGTCTTTTTGCTTCATAAATGATCCCCGCCGCAACGTAATCACTTCCTACAACCATTGCCGCAGGACGAGGTGACTTATTTAGTAATAATTTTGCTATTTCTATACCATTCTCAATAGTGTACTGTTCCTCAAAGTACCAATTATCACACCATTTCAATCCGTATTCATTTTGAAAGTGAAAAAATGATTTTTTTCTGCTTATGCCAACACCGCTCTTAGGATTTCCTATACACAGACCAATGGATTGATGTCCTTGATTTCGCAGATGATCAATTGCCATTTTGATTCCTGACTCATGATTAATAAATATATGTGCAACCTGTTTGCTTGCAGAAGCTTCACAGGAAACAATATTACCATACCCAGATATCTCGTCGAGTACGTGATGGGGGCTTACACAGGATCCCAAAATAAGACCGTCAATAAGTTTGTATTTCAATCTGTTAAAAAACTCCATTTCTTGTTCAGGATCGTTATTTGATTGGTGCACAAGTAAACTGTAATTATGTTTATTACACTCTTCGCCTATTCCGGCAATCAGTTTACTGAAAAACGGATGGTTGATTTTGGGAACAATGACTCCGAAAACATTTGTCTTCCCCCTGGATAAGTTAATCGCGTTGAAATTCGGTACATAATTTAATTCCTTCATAGCTTTTAACACAGCGTCCCGCTTCTCAGGTTTTACATAAGGATGATTATTGAGAACTCTAGAAACTGTTGTCCGAGAAACGTTCGCTTTCTTTGCTATCTCTGTAATGTTTGTCATTACTGCTACTCCTTTTTAGACAGCGTTATCAGCATTTCACACTGAACAACACAAGGGGAAAAAAGCATTTAATTCATTGTTTTATCATGGCCTGCATGAATATATGCGCCTTCCTGTCCCACACTATAGATAGAACGGGGCTTCCCCATCTTGTGTAATAGTTTGTCAAATAAACCTACTAATATCCCCAGACACAGCAGCACAATGATGGTTCCTATCCCAATCGGCCCCTGAAGAATGATTGCAAGCACAAAAGCTAAAGCTTCCCCTATCGTCTTTGTAATATGAATACCCCAACCTGTACGTTCAGTAATAGCCAGCATTAATTCATCATTCGGTATCGAAGGAAAAGATGCTCTTAAATAAATAGCGATTCCCATAGCCAATATACACAACCCTATCAAAAATAAACTCCATTGAAGAATTACAGCATCTGTTTTTAAGAACGAAAGAACCTTTAAGTTTAAAAGGTCAACAAAACTTCCAATAATAACAATCGGAATAAAACCGGCTAAATTAGGAAACCGCATTTTTATGAGGCTGTTTATAAAGATAAGAATTCCTCCGACGATGAAAACCCATGACCCGATTGTAAGGCCAATGAGTTCTGATAAAGCCACGTTCAGAGCATCCCAGGGGGCAATCCCGGTATTAGATTTAATCATACATACAACCCCTACGGATAAAATAAACAATCCGACAATATAGATTAAACATCTTTTCACAAAATGGATCATGGCTGTATACTCCGCGGTTTAGGGTCTTCTTCTTTCGTCAGAATGTAGTGATCAAAAGCATAAGATACACCACACTCATCATTCGATAACGTTTTAAAAGCAGCCAATTGAATAAGCTTCTTATCTGCATTTCCCATGGCTATCCCTATTCCTGCTGCACGAAACATAGGCAGATCATTTAGATTATCACCTATTGCGATTGCATTCCGCGCATCCGTTCCATAATGTTCACAAAGTTTATTTAATGACGCTCCTTTATCTACTCCTGAACTTGTGATTTCAAGATTGAATGCTCCTGAACTCGTTACGGCACACTCCTTCAGTTGTCCAAAATATTCTTTTGCTTTTTTTAATTTTCTTTGGTTTGGCGAAACGATCATACATTTTATGACATACCGATAATCGATAGGGTCAATTGTACCCGGTATTTCCTCTAACCCGTATTGATGTATCTGAGCTTTAATAGAATTCCAAAATACTTCTTGATTAAAATGAGGTTCTTCCATTACTGTATTGTAAAGTTCTTTTTCAAGCTGCTGAATTCCTTGATTTGATACGACAATTTTGTCAGATAAGTAAAGCTGATAATAGATTTCTTCTTTATTTAACCATGTGATGATAGGTTGGATTACATCTGAATCCATAAAATGTTCGAATATGACCTGATTTCCCACATCAATTTGAGCGCCGTTTGAAGCAATGATCGGAAAATCCAAATCATATTTATTGATGATATGTTTTGCATCAAATAAAGCTCTCCCTGTAGCGATTGTTACAAGATGACCTTGTTTTTGTCCGAGCTTTAAAGCTCTTACATCTTGTTCTTGGATAATTAAGTTCTCTGATAACAGCGTGCCATCTAAGTCAATTGCAATTACTTTCATGTGAATTTCCTCCTCAGAGTTTAAAAATCATTGAAAGTATAATGTATGGTACGCGTTTCAGAGCAATTAGATTATTATATTAATTTGAAGTTTTTCTGAGAAGCTGATCAGCCTGTGCTTCTCAAGTGTTCTCCTGCTTAATAATCCTTCTCTTTTGATCAATCCAGTTAATAAAGAACTGACTGCTAATGGCGGAACACTAATTTGAAGAAATTCATCTGGAACTTCAAGCGCCGGCGACTTGGGCACCGGCACTTTTCAAAGAACGATCACTTTTTGTAAAAATCGGATGTCTGAAATGTCATTGAGGCGGTTTCCCCGATATACTTTTCTCTTTTCTTTCATTTGCGGTAAAGAAAGCAAAACCTGATTCCCTTATGACAGAACTTGCTTTATCATAAAAGTATGCGTTTACATTCGAGTAGGGAGGTTATAGCATGACCCCTGTGAATTCAAGCAGCATCGGGAAGATTCAGGCGGCCAGCAAAGGTTTGTCGCCAAAATTGAGAGCGATTGCAGACCATATCGTGAAGGAACCGAAAGACGTGGTTCACCTTTCCATCATTCAGCTGGCGGAAAAAACGAAAAGCTCTGAAGCGACGATTTTCAGGCTGTGCAAACGGCTCGGTTTTTCCGGCTATCAGGATTTAAAAATCGCGCTTGCTCAGGAGATCGTTCAGGAGCCGGTGCAGCACATTCATGAAGAAATGAGCCCCGACGACGATATCGAAGTCATCATCCAGAAAGTTTTCCGCACAAACATTTCCGGTCTGACCGATACCTTTCATTTATTAGATCCGGCCGACGTTGAAAAAGCGGTAGAAATGATCCACCGCGCAGACAGAATCGAATTTTACGGAAACGGCGGTTCCGGGCTGATCGCCACTGACGCGTATCATAAATTTATGCGTACGGGTATAAATTGCATCGCGCACACAGATTCTCACTTTCAGGCGATGTCAGCGGGTCTTCTCGGTCCCGAAAGCGCAGTCATCGGCATTTCTCATTCGGGAAGCAATAAGGACGTGCTTGACGCGGTGAAAATGGCCAAATCGCTCGGCGCTGGCACGATCGGCATTACAAGCTACCAAAAGTCGCCGCTCACCCAGATTTCCGACGTGGTGCTGTATACGTCAACAAGGGAGACGGCTTTCAGAACGGAAGCAATGTCCGCAAGGCTTGCCCAGCTGTCGGTCATTGATACACTGTATTTCGCCACGGCCCGGCTGCGGCAGGAGAAAACGCTCGCCAACTTGCAGCAAATCAGAAAAATGATCGCGCACAAACGTTTGTAATCGCTTTCTGAATATTTATTTTTCAAAAGAGAGAATGCCGATACAGCGGGAATTGAGGCAATTTTATGAAAAAAATTTTCTTCTTCATCGTTGATTTATAAAAAAATTATTCCTATAATTGACTTTGTAAGGGCATACATTATCAATCTATCTTATTATTCAATCAGATTAGGCGGGATATATTATGAAGGAAACCCAAGCTGTTATCGGTCTGGATATCGGCACAACCAGTACGAAAGCCGTTCTGTTCGGACCAAGAGGCAAAGTGTTAGCCAAGCATTCGGTTCACTATGATTTAATACAGCCAAAGCCGGCATGGGCCGAGCAGGATCCTGAGCACATTTTGGAAGCGGTTATCGGAAGCATCAGGGGAGCCGTCACAAAGGCCGGACTGAGTCCTGACAATCTGCTTGCAATCGGCATCAGCACCGCCATGCACTCATTGATAGCTGTCGATCAAAACGGCGGCCTGCTGACCAAAAGCATCATTTGGGCGGACAACCGCAGCGCCGAGCAATCAAAACGGATTTTAAAAGAGATGAACGGTTTTGATATTTATAAAAGAACGGGTACGCCGATTCACCCGATGTCTCCGCTTTCCAAAATTGTCTGGATGAAAGAACAGGACAAGGAGACATTCGCGAAAACCGCCAAATTCATCAGTATGAAAGAATATATTCTGCACGAGTTTTTCGGAACTTATGTCGTCGATTATTCGATCGCTTCGGCAACGGGGCTGTTCCGTTTAGATACGCTTTCCTGGGATGAAGAAGCGCTCCGGATTGCCGGAATCCGGGAAGATCAGCTGTCGGACATCGTGCCGACCACTCATCAGCTGCGCGGCCTTGCGCCGGAAATCGCTGCACGGATGGGCATTCATGCGGATACACCGTTTATTATCGGCGCAAATGACGGCGTGCTCGCCAACCTTGGAGTCGGCGCGATCGGCAAAGGCGAAGTGGCCGTTACGATCGGAACAAGCGGAGCCGTGCGTTCGGTGACGGATGCGCCGATTACGGATGAAAAAGCGCGGACATTCTGTTACGCGCTGACTGACAAGCATTGGGTCATCGGAGGCCCGACGAATAACGGAGGCATTATGCTGCGCTGGCTTCGAGACGAATTCGCTTCTCCGGAAGTCGAAACGGCGAAGCGGCTCGGCATTGATCCGTACGATTTAATGATTGATATCGCTGATAAAGTGCCCGCAGGCTCTGAGGGATTGCTGTTTCTGCCGTTTTTATCAGGGGAGCGCGCGCCGTTTTGGAATCCGAATGCCCGCGGAACGTTTTTCGGCATCAGCCTCCGCCATAAACGGGAGCATTTTATCAGAGCGGTGCTGGAAGGCGTCATCATGAGCGTCTTTTCAATCGGTGTCGCACTGAGAGATTTGGCGGGCCCCGCAAAAGACGTGCGGGCTTCAGGAGGATTTGCGAGATCGCCGCTTTGGAGGCAGATTTTGTCCGATACGATGGGACGGGAAGTCCTCGTTCCGGAAAGTTACGAAGCCTCGGCGCTCGGAGCGGCCGTTCTCGCTTTGCACAGCCTTGGCGAAATGGAACGGATCGAGGATGTTCAGGACTGGATCAGAATTTCTCACCGTCATGAACCGAACGTCAAAAACAGCGAAACATATATTGAGCTGTTTTACTTATACGAGCGGCTGTATGACAAGCTCAAAGATGAATTTGACGTCATCAGTGAATTTCAGCTCAAACAAAGCCGTTAATTCTTCTTTGAAAGGGTGAAAAGGTCATGTTACTGTTTATTGTCATTGCCGCTATTATCGTTTTACTCTTATTGATTACGGTCGCTAAATTAAATCCGTTTATCAGTCTTTTGATTACATCCATCCTTGTCGGTTTCGCAACGGGCATGAATCTGCCGGACATTATCGCTTCGATGAAAACCGGGCTCGGCAATACGCTGTCGCTGCTTGCGATCGTGCTGGCCCTCGGTACGATGCTCGGAAAAATGATGGCTGAATCAGGCGGTGCGGAGCGTATCGCCCACACCCTGATCGGCCGCTTCGGCAAAAAGAAAGTGCATTGGGCGATGATGGCCGTCGCTTTTATCGTCGGCATCCCGGTCTTTTTCCAGGTCGGCTTCGTCCTGCTCGTGCCGCTTTTGTTTACGATTGCGATTGAAACCGGCGTTTCATTAGTGACGATCGGGATTCCGCTCCTTGCGGGACTTTCCGTCGTGCACGGATTGGTTCCGCCCCACCCGGCGGCGATGGCGGCTGTCGGCATTTATCACGCCAATGTCGGAAAAACGATTTTGTTTTCTTTAATCGTCGGCATTCCGACTGCCATCATCGCGGGGCCGCTTTACGGAAAATGGATTGGTAAGCGCATTCATAAACCCGTTCCCGAACTGTTGAAAAAACAATTTATTGAACGGAATGAAAAACGCAAGCTTCCGGGATTCGCAAATACATTGTTTACGATATTGGTACCGGTGATCCTGATGCTTATGGCAACGCTTGCCGAAATTGCGCTTCCGGAAAAAAGCGCGCTCTATGAAACTTTTAAATTTATCGGCGACCCTGTCACGGCGCTTTTGATCGCCACGGTGTACTCCTTTTTCAGCCTTGGTTTTTATCAGGGCTTTGACAGAGAAAGCATTTTAAAATTCAGCAATGACTGTCTCGGACCGATCGCTTCCATTCTGCTTGTGATCGGAGCCGGCGGCGCTTTTAACAACGTCCTGATTGATTCAGGCGTCGGCACGTATATTGCTGACATTGCGAAGCATTCAAGCTTCTCTCCCGTTCTTTTAAGCTGGACGATCGCAGCGGTCATCCGTGTCGCCACAGGTTCAGCGACTGTCGCCATGATGACGGCGGCCGGCATTGTTGCACCGATTGCATCTGTCATGCCGGGCGTCAGCAGTGAGCTTCTCGTTTTGGCAACGGGAGCGGGCTCTTTGATTCTGTCACATGTCAATGACTCCGGTTTCTGGCTCATTAAAGAGTATTTCGGAATGACAGTAAAAGAAACATTCCTGACATGGACGGCGATGGAAACGATTATTTCTGTCAGTGCGATCTGTTTTATCATGATCATTAACGCGTTTATATAAAAACAAACCCCGGCCGCAAACCGGGGTTTGTTTTTTTATCGGTCATTCACAAGGATATAAGCGGCTTTAACGGGTCCGTGGACGCCGACAACCAAATCCATTTCGATATCGGCCGAGTTGCTCGGTCCGGTAATATAGTTGATGCAGGAAGGAACGGTGACGCCGTCTCTGATCTGCTGTTTCAGTATATCGCTGGCCTGTGTCATTCTCGGCACAATAGAAGATTTCGGGATGATTGCGATATAGGTGGTCGGAAGCAGGCTGACGGAACGGCCGGCATGCTCTGACGCATACAAAACGACGGTGGCTGATTCCGCAAGCGTAATCTCGCTGAATGTGATGCCCACATTCGCTTGTTCCGCTTTTTCAATATTTTTCGCTCCTTGTTCCGCGTCCCATTCCCAAACGGAAATCCCTTCGTCCGGCCACTCTTCTGTCATAAGGGTCTGCAAGCCGTACATTTCAAACCGGCTGTCCTTCGGAATGATGACAGGCCCTCCTTCAAAGCGGTTCACCTGCGCGCGCAAAGCGTCGTAAAGCCCGGCTGCATCCGTTTCGATCAGTTCGGTATGAATGTTGACGCAGTGGTCTTTCAGCATCGTGACAAGATCGTCTTCCGTACAGTCCGCATGCGTTTGATATTGAGGCTGATACTTCCATTCAGGCAGGGACACGCCTGATTTCCTGCGCTCTCTGCCCAGACTTCCGGCGATCCGGTTTAGAAAGGATTCCTGATGTGTAACCGTCCCTTTCATCATCATTCTTCCCCCTTTTGTTTTTCCCGGTCTTTAAACCAATCTCTGAATCTCGATTTATGCGGCGCAGGGAAGTCCCGTATTGCCGTCCATTCTTTTAACGGCCCCGGCCCTTTTGATATTTTGTCATCTTCCGTAAACGGCGTCATGGCGGCAGGCGCCCATTTCGATCCCATTTTATAAAGGGACGGGGATGACGAGCCGAGCCCGAAGGCTTTCATCGCCAGTTTTTCGCTGATCGGCGCTTTGCCCTCTTTTTCCACAATGTTCTGCCGATGCTTGAGCAGCAGCTCGTGCAGCGGAATTTTAACCGGACACGCTTCCGTACAGGCCGCGCATAAGGAAGATGCGTACGGGAGCTCCTTGTATTCGTCATATCCGCCGAGAAGAGGCGATAAGACGGCGCCGATCGGACCCGAATAGATGGACCCGTACGAGTGTCCGCCGACATGCCGGTACACGGGACAGACGTTGATGCAGGCGGCGCAGCGGATACATTGCAGCACCGATTGGAATTCCGTGCCGAGTATGCGGGAACGCCCGTTATCCACAACCACGAGGTGGAATTCCTCAGGCCCGTCAGCTTCTCCTTGCTGCCGGGGGCCCGTCAGCGCCGTAATGTAACTTGTAAGCCGCTGGCCGACCGCGCTTCTCGTCAGCATGCTGACAAGCACTTCAAACTCAGAAAATGAAGGAACGATCCGCTCCATTCCCATCACGGTGATCTGCGTCTTCGGCAGCGCGGACACAAGGCGGCCGTTTCCTTCGTTTGTCACGAGACTGACCGATCCGGTATCCGCGATTGCAAAGTTGCAGCCCGTGATGCCGACATCCGCTTCGAGAAATTTTTTCCGGAGGACGCTGCGCGCGTGCATGACGAGCTCTTCCGGTTTTTCCGTCTGTTTGTATTCGAGTCTCTCTTTAAACACGTCACGGATCTGCTCTTTGTTTTTGTGAAGAGCGGGAGCAACGATATGTGACGGCGGATCGTGATCGTCAATCTGGAGAATGTATTCGCCGAGATCCGTTTCTGTGACTTCACAGCCCTCTTCCTCAAGCACTTCGTTCATATTGATTTCTTCTGTCACCATGGATTTGGATTTTACGATTTTTTTGGCGTTTTTCTGACGGATGACATCGCGGATATAGGAGGACGCTTCTTCCGCCGTTTCGGCGAAAAAGACATGCCCGCCTCTGTTGGCGACGTTTTCGGCGAGCTGTTCCAAATAGAAATCAAGATTGTCCAGCACATGCTGTCTGATTTCTTCCGCATGGGAACGCCAATCCTCCCAGTTTCCCAATTCCTCGGCCGCCTGAAGCCTTCTTGTCCTGAGCCGTTCCTGCGCTCCGGAGACGGCTCCTCTCATAAACTCATTATCTATTCCTTCTGATACCCGCTCTTTAAAAGCGGCGGTACCGATTTTCATCGCCATGATTTTACCCCCTTGTTGTTTCTCGTCTTATCTGCTGTTCAGCACTTCTGCGATGTGCATGACTCTGACGTTTTTATCCTTACGGTCAAGACGCCCGCCGATATTCATCAGACATCCGCAATCCGCCCCGATCAGCACCTCGGCCTCCGTGTCTTCCACGCAGGCGACCTTCTCATCCACCATTTGTTCAGAGATTTGCGCCATTTTCACAGAAAATGTTCCTCCGAATCCGCAGCATTGGTGCTTTCCGGGAAGCGCGGTCAGCTCGAGCCCTTTGACATGGCGCAAAAGCTTCATCGGCTCCTCCGACACGCCGAGCAGCCTCGTCATGTGGCATGATGTATGGACTGTCGCTTTTTTATGCAGCACCGCCCCGACATCCTCCACCCCGAGAACGTTGACGATAAAATCCGTTAACTCATATGTTTTGTCCGCAAGCTGCTGCGCTTTTGCGGCCCACTTCGGATCGTCCTGAAACAGATGCGGATATTCACGGAACATCGTCGTACAGGAACCTGACGGGCTGACGACGTACTCCGCTTCTTCAAACGCGGCAATCATCCGCTTCATCGCTTTTTTCGCATCCGTCACATACCCGCTGTTGTATGCGGGCTGCCCGCAGCAAATCTGCCCCTCGGGAAAATCCACCTCGCACCCGAGCCGTTCCAGCACCTCAACCGTCGCCTTTCCGACATTGGTCTGAAACATATCCACAAGGCACGTGACAAATAATGAGACTTTCATGATGAACCCCTCTTTCATCCTCAGTATGTGATCCGGTCATCTGATGACCTGTTTTTGGAAAGCTCTATGAATATCCTACACTATTCTGAATATGGATTGGAAGGTTTTTCTGAAAAATCCTTTCGCCCGATGCGCTGAAGGGTGCAAAAAAAGAGAAGCCTGAAAGCTTCCCATGCTGCTCTACATCCCGTTTTTCAGCAGGCGTCCCAGTTTTTGCACACCCTCTTTTATCGCGGCTTTACCGGCAAAACTGAACGACAGGCGGAGATATTCGGCACCGTCTTCCTGATGCGGAAAAAAATATTTTCCGGGTACATAGGAAACGCCGTGAGACAGAGCCCGCGCCAGCATTGCGGACGTATCAGCCCCCGGCGCTTTCACCCATACAAAGTAACCGCCTTCAGGCACGTGCCAGGATGCGGATTCCGGAAGATATCGCGCTGATGCGGCGAGCAAAACATCACGTTTGCTTTGATATGCTTCCCGCAAGGCGGCGAGCCGTTCTTCAATATTCGTTTGTTCCAGATAGACGGCGGTCACCGCTTGGGAAAACGGGTGGCCTAAGTCTTTTTTTAACCATGACAATGCCGTGATGAATGCGGCGTCCCCTGCAATCCAGCCGATCCTCATACCCGGGGCGATGACTTTTGATAATGAACCGGCATACAGCACCCGGCCGTTTTGATCCATGGCTTTCAAGGGCGGCGGAATATCGGTGAATCCGAGCTCGCCGTATGCATCATCCTCCAAGATGAGAAAATCATACGTTTCGGCAAGCTGAAGCAGGCGGGTTCTCCGCTTCGCTGACATTACGGTTCCCGCAGGATTCTGAAAAGCGGGTATCGTGTAGAGAAGACGGGGAATCAGAAGCCCTTTTCGTTTTCTTTCCTCAAGCATGAAGGCTAATGTTTCTATTTGCAGGCCCTCTTGATCTGTCGGAATGCTCATGATATGCGGTGTATAATTTTTAAAAATCTCGAGCGCTTCCATATAGACCGGAGCTTCAACGGCAGCGGCGGTTTGTTCATCGAGGAAAACCCGCGCAGCCAGATCTATCGCCTGACAGGCGCCTGATGTCACGATCAGCTCATCGTCCCGGCAGTGAATGCCGCGGATGGCTAACCGTTCTTGAATCTGCTTTTTTAAAACGGCCGTCCTCGGGCTTCCCATATAATGCAGCGGCAGATCGCGCTCCTCATCCAGAAGGCGGGAGGCGGCTTCTTTCAGCTCCTTATCAGGAACGAGTGCGGGATCGGGATAGCCGGAGTGCAGAGGGATGCACGCTTTCGGAACTGCCGGCATCCATTCCCCGGGAGGATCGTTTGTCAGAGCTTTCTTTACATGGTCAGAAAAAAAAGATTCGGCCTGCATGTGATGCTATCCCCTTTCACAAGTCAGCTTCTATACATTTTCTTCAAAATAAGCCCCCAGCACTTCTTCCACATTCGTCAGGTGCGCCGTCATCGCGGCTTCCGCTTCATCCGCGTCTCCAGCGGCGACGGCGCTGTAAATGCGTTCATGCTCTTCATACAATCGCTGCACGCTCGTTCGTTTAGAAAACAGCCAAATTTTTCTCGTTTCTCTCATTGTTTCCAAAAGGAGCGCGGAGACATGATTCATGAGATGCTTAAGCAGCCCGTTTTGTGATGCTTCCGCCAGCGCCATGTGAAAGGAGAAATCTGCTTTTTCGCCCAATTCTTCATCTCCGTCGATGTCTTTCATCTCCAAGAGAGCTTGGCGGATTTTTTGCAAATCGTCTTCGGTGCGTTTTTCAGCGGCCATGGCGGCGACGCCGAGTTCAAGCAGCTTTCTGACTTCGAGCAGCTGTTTGACGTCCTCTTTTTTCATCAAGAGGGCGGAAGAAAGCGGCTGGGAAACATGAGACGGCTCAAATTCTCTTATGTATGTGCCTTCTCCCTGCTTCATGTCGACGAGCCCCATCGCTTTCAAAGCCGACAGCGCTTCTCTGACCGCCGAGCGGCTGACCTGAAAACTCTCAGAAAGCGCCTGAACGGAATCAAGCTTTTCACCCGGCTTAAGCTCGCCCGCTTTTATCTTCTCCAGCAATGCGTCAGCGACTTCTTCGTAGATTTTTTTCGTTTTAATTTGTTTATATTTCAACGCGATCACCCCGTCACTTGTGAATCTTGATGTTTATCGTCTATTATACTTCTTTTTTCGCACCGCCGACAGGTTCAGACAATTTGTTCAAGAAAAGTATTGTACTTTCAAAACTTTCAAAATATAATGCTAATTAACCCGGTCATCAGATGACCTTATCATAAAAAGTAATCGTTTACATGACATAAGGAGGGGTTTTTTAGGGATGCAATGGACACAGGGGTACGCTCCTTTAGGGGGAAATTTGCTTTTATCGGCAGCTTGCGCGCTCGTGCCGATTATCTTCTTTTTTTGGGCGCTTGCGGTGAAACGGATGAAGGGGTACATCGCGGGGCTTTTCACGTTAGCCGTTTCACTTTTAATCGCTGTATTTGTTTACGGCATGCCGGCGGAAAAAGCGGTGATGTCCGCTTCTCAGGGAGCGGTGTACGGGCTGCTTCCGATCGGCTGGATTATCGTCACATCGGTCTTTCTGTATAAAATCACCGTGAAAACGGGACAGTTCGAGATTATCCGGAGTTCGGTGCTCTCAATTACAGATGACCGGCGTTTGCAGGCGCTGCTCATCGCCTTTTCATTCGGGGCGTTTTTAGAAGGCGCCGCCGGTTTCGGCGCTCCCGTCGCGATCTCGGCCGCTTTGCTCGTCGGACTTGGTTTTCAGCCGCTGTATGCGGCGGGAATTTGCCTGATTGCCAATACGGCCCCCGTTGCCTTCGGTGCGATCGGCATTCCGATTACCGCCGTCGAAGGTCCGACCGGGATACCGGCAATGGAAATTTCCCAAATGGTCGGCCGGCAGCTTCCGTTTTTATCCGTCTTTATTCCGCTTTACTTAATCATTTTAATGAGCGGGTTTAAAAAGGCTTTTGAGATATGGCCGGCCATTCTTGTTTCCGGCGTCTCCTTTGCGGCCGTGCAGTACGCAAGCTCGAATTTTTTAGGGCCTGAGCTTCCGGATGTGCTGTCGGCGCTTGTTTCCATGGCCGCGCTCGCTCTGTTTTTGAAATTTTGGAAACCGAAAACGGCCTTTCGTTTCGCCGCAGAACGGGAATCAGCAGCGGCCGCTGACCGGGCGCCGATCAAGTACGGGGGCGCCGCGGTGTTTAAAGCGTGGTCTCCTTTCCTTCTTCTGACGGCCATGATATCCGTTTGGGGGATTCCCGGCGTGAAGGCTGCCTTAACCGGTCATTATGAAGGAACGTCAATTTGGCTTTCCTGGCTGAATGCAGCCGGGCGCGCATTGACCTTCACGCCTCCCGTCCCATTTGTAAATCAGCAGATTCTTCAGGCGGACGGCACGCCGATTGAAGCCGTGTACAAGCTTGAGCTTTTCGGTTCAGCGGGGACGGCGATTCTGATTGCCGCCGTCATCTCCAAGTTCGCCCTCGGCATGTCGTGGAAGACGTGGGGCGAAGCGTTTATTGAAACGGTGAAAGAGTTAACGCTTCCGGTTGTGACCATTGTTTCTGTTGTCGGCTTTGCTTATGTGACGAATGCTTCCGGCATGAGCACGACACTCGGTCTTGCGCTTGCCATGACGAGCGCGATGTTTACCTTTTTTTCGCCGGTGCTCGGCTGGCTCGGCGTATTTATTACCGGCTCTGATACATCGGCCAACCTATTGTTCGGCGGATTGCAAAAGGTAACGGCGCTCTCTGTTGGGATGGACCCGGTTCTCTCCGTCGCCGCCAATTCATCGGGCGGTGTCACCGGAAAAATGATTTCTCCGCAATCCATTGCGGTTGCCTGTGCCGCTGTCGGTCTGGCGGGCAAGGAAGCCGATCTTTTCCGCTTTACGATTAAGCACAGTCTGTTTTTGCTTCTGCTCGTCTGTCTCATTACATTTTTACAGCATCATCTGTTTTCATGGATGATCCCGTAACACGGAGAACCTCCCCGGGGTTTGGCTCGGGGAGGTTTCAGCTGTACCGTTTTCTCGCCGATGACGGCGGAATATTTAATTGGTCACGGTATTTGGCGACGGTGCGCCTTGAGATTCGGATGTCATATTGTTCATGCAGCAGATCGGCAAGCTTTTGGTCTGAAAAAGGTTTCTTTTTATCTTCTTTATGGACCAATTCCTCCAGATGCGCTTTTACGGCATAATTGGAGGCGCCGCCGTCCCCCGATGATTCAGCTTTCGCCGAGAAAAATGTTTTCATTTCATACAGTCCGTACGGCGTCTGAACGTACTTCCCTTTGATGGCCCGGCTGATCGTTGATTCGTGGAGCTCCAGCGTTTCCGCCACCTCTCTTAAGGTCAGCGGCTGCATTCCGCTTTTTCCTGTGAGAAAAAAGGATTCCTGCCGTTCAGTCAGGACGCCGATAATTCTCGTGATCGTTTGTTTTCTTTGCGACAAAGCCCGGTTCAGCCAGCGCCATTCCTGATATTTTGCCGACAGATAATTTTTCGTGTCACGGCACCCGGCAGCTGACAAGAGCGGCTGATAATGGGTATGAAGCTGGATGTCAGGAAACGAACGGCTGTTGAGCCGCGCTTGAATGATGCCGTTTTTCACTGTGATGAAAATATCCGGTTCCACGTAAAAACCCGGCTCCTCATGCGCATAACGGAGCCCCGGCCTCGGATCAAGGGCGCTGATCATGTCAGCGATGTCCTGAATGTCTTTAAGCGGAATGCCCGTTTTTGTTGTAAGCGCTTTCCAGTTCTTTCTTGCAAATAGCTCAAAATAGGCTTCGGCAATCCATTCCGCCTGTTCGTTCCGCTCAGGAAGACGGCGAAGCTGAAGAAGGATGCATTCCTGCAAAGACCGGGCGCCGATTCCCGCGGGCTCAAGGGATTGAAGCTTTTTCAGAACCGCTTCCGTCTCCTCTTGTGAAGCGGATACATGGTCGGCGGCAGCTGGTATGTTCTCTTTTAAATATCCGTTTGAGTCCAATGAATGTATCAGATAATTGAAAATCTTTTTCTCATCATCGGACAGCTTCATGTCTAAGGCTTGCTGTTTGAGCGAATCCTGCAGCGTTTTGCGGGTATGTCTGATCTGCTGGCTTCCGTCCCGTTCTTTCATCCTGTTTTTATTTGTTTTATGGTAAGATAGTGGCGGCGTGTCTGTTTCCTTTCGTTCAATCAGAGGGTTTTCCAGTGAGAGCTCATCAATATATCCGGCCAGTTCCGCGGAATTGTATCCGAGTAATGTGATAGCCTGTTTAAGCTCTTGCGTTAATTGAGGCTTTAACATTTGTGTTTGCTGAAGTTTGATATCCATCATGCTCACTCCCCTTTTTTCATTGTACATGATTGGTTTCATACCGTATATACTTATTAAAAGGAGTTGCTTTATAGATGTCAGAACTTTTTTCTGTTCCTTATTTTATTGAAAACTTTACACAGCACATTGAAATGAATCCGAATGAAGACCGAATTCATGCGATGAACAGCTATTACCGCTCCGTCGTCTCAACCCTTGTTCAGGATCAGCTGACGAAAAACTCGGTTGTGCTCAAAAGAATTCAGCATTTGGATGAGGCGTACAACAAAGTAAAACGCGGAGAAACAAAATAAAACGCGGAGAAACAAAATAAACCTTCCGCTCATTCAAAGCGGAAGGTTTTCCTTCGTGCCGGCGATTTCCCCGATCAGACGGACGTCCGGCGCTTCGTGCATCCAGGTGTAATAATAGTTGGCGTTTTTCCCGTATGAATTATCAATGACGGTATTCGGTTTCCCGAGAAGCGAGGACAGGATGTGGCCGTGAAGCCTTGACGTTTCCACCGATTCGTACCTGCTGAAAAACAGAACCGCTTTTTTCGTCAAGAAATCGGAATAGCGTTTCCAAAACCGCGCAATCGGCAGCGGGTTTCCCGCTTTTTTATTCAAAACATTCAGTGTTTGGAAAAAAGCGATTCCCCTGCGGTCGCTTGCTGACAGCACATCCTGCCAGTCGCAGCTTTTAACGGAAGGATTGTTTTGCAGCTTCGGATTGATTTCCCCATCCGTGCGGATAAAATGAAGCCTGCCGCGTGACGGAGCCGCTGACGCCGCGATCGGATACAGCTGATGGGCCATATCAGGCATAAGCCCGATATGATTCGCCGAAAAAAAGCGTTTCGCGGTCTCGTATGACACATGATCCCTCGTAAACAGGTGGAGATCCTTGTGCCCCGCAAAAAGCGCCGATGTCTTCCCAAGCCGTGTCTCATCCTGATAATAGATGGATTGCGGCAGGATGACGATCCTGTTTTCCGGGAAGGATTTGACGATTTTTTCCCTGAACGTCTGATAGTACTGATAGAGATCCCCGAAATTTCCGCCACCCTGACAGACGATGATCGTCTTTTTGTCCGCCCGGCGCCCGAATGGAAAATTGTCGGGATTCCAGCGCTGTTTCACGCAGATGCCGTGTGCTTTAAAAAACGCCTCCGTCCCTTTCATTATCAATAAATCCCCTACATTTCCGTAGAGGGGATAGTCGGCATATATGATGTCAGATTGCGGCGGTATAACGCTGAGCAGACCCGTCAGCGTCTCTTTTAATCGGCTCATAACATGGCGGCTGTCCATGTTTTCTCCCCTTTCGTTTCAAACAGTTGCGCAAGTGCGTCAATGACACGCTGCTGCTCCTCAGAAGACAGGTCAGACCCGGACGGCAGACAGATGCCCCGGCTGAAAAGGTTCTCAGAGACACGCTCATGTTCGCTGTGAGGATAAAAGACGGAAGATGAGAAAAGCGGCTGCGTATGCAGCGGTTTCCACAGCGGCCGGGCCTCAATATTCTGTTCCGCAAGACAGGCGACGGCTTCTTCCGGCGTCACGCCGTTATCAAGCGTCAGAGCCGTCAGCCAGCGGTTTGAAACCGTTCCTTCAAGCTCCGGCATCATGCGGATGCCCGGATACGTTTCCAGCGCTTCTCGATACCTGTGAAAGATTTCTCTCCTCGCCCGGACGCGATCTTCAAGCACTTCCAGCTGCGATATCCCCACGCCCGCGAGAATGTTGCTGAGCCTGTAGTTATACCCGAGCTCGCTGTGCTGGTAATGAACGGCGGCATCTCTCGCCTGTGACGCAAGAAACCTCGCTTTTTCAATCGCGGCTTCATCGTCAGATACGAGCATGCCGCCTCCCGATGTTGTAATGATTTTGTTGCCGTTAAAGGAATAAATGCCGAAACGGCCGAACGTGCCGCTCTGCCTGCCTTTATATGTTGATCCTAAGGACTCGGCAGCGTCTTCAATCAGACAGACGCCGTATGCGTCACAAAGGCTCATTAATTCATCCATTTTCGCGCTTTGGCCGTAAAGATTGACGGCGATCACCGCTTTCGGGAGTCTGCCGCGCCGTTTTGCATCCCGCAGCGCCCGCTCAAGCGCATCAGGCGACATATTCCACGTCTCCCATTCCGAATCAATAAAAACGGGCTCAGCCTGCTCATACACAATCGGATTCGCCGTGGCGACAAACGTAAAGGAAGGACAAAATACAGCGTCTCCTTTTTTCACACCCGCAAGCCGCAGGGCAAGATGGATGGCGGCCGTTCCCGAGCTTACGGCAGCCGCGCTTTTCACTCCCGCATATTCCGCGAGCCGCGCTTCAAACGAATTGACGAGAGGACCGAGCGGGGCAATCCAATTGGATCGGAAGGCTTCTGCGATGTATTCCTGTTCTTTTCCGCTCATATGAGGCGGAGACAAATAAATCCGTTTGTTTGTTTGCATGAAATCATCCTTTTTCATTATGGATAGGGGAGATGACGCGGGCCGGAACGCCGACCGCCGTCACATGGCCGGGAAGCCGGCTGATGACCGCAGCCCCCGCGCCGATAACGGACCAAGGGCCGATGTCAATCTGCGGTATGACGGACGCGCCGATTCCGATGTGCGTTCCTTCCCCGACTTTCACTCCGCCGGCAAGCGCCGCGCGCGGTGAAAGATGGACGTAATCTCCGATTGCATTGTCATGATCGGCAACCGCGCCCGTATTGATGATGCAATGGGCGCCGATGTCAGCGCCCGCCTGAATGACGGCGCCCGCCATCACAACCGTTCCGTGTCCGACGGAAGCCGTTTCACTGACGATCGCCCCGGGGTGAATGAGTGCGGCATAATCGTCATCTTCAAGCCCAAGCGTTTCAGCGAACTGCTTTCTGACGCCGTTGCGGCCGATGCATATCGTGAATACGGCCTCGGGGACGAGTTTCCGAAGCATGGGCACGTCTTTCGTCCGGCCCGTATATAAACCGTTCCGAACGGCAAAACCGCTGAATCCGTCATCCAATATGCCCGCAAGCTCCATATCGGAACGGGCCTGTACGATTTCCTTCACGACTTTTCCGTGTCCGCCGTTTCCGATCAGCACGACCTTTTTCACGATGACATATCTCCGCTGCCTGTGAAGCGCTTTGCCGTCACATGGCCGGCTTGATGTATGCCTTCTGACACGAGAACTTTTTTCACTGTTAAAAGCAGAATCTTTAAGTCGAGAAGAAATGTGCGGTTGTCGACGTACCACACGTCGAGCTTGAATTTTTCCTCCCATGAAATCGCGTTTCTCCCGTTAATCTGCGCCCAGCCCGTAATCCCCGGCTTCACCTCGTGGCGCCGCGCCTGCTCCGCCGTGTAAAGCGGCAGATAATCCATCAGCAGAGGGCGGGGGCCGACCAGACTGATATCTCCTTTGAGCACATTAAAAAGCTGGGGAAGCTCATCGATGCTCAGTTTTCTGATCAGCCTTCCCGTTTTGGTCAGGCGCAGATGATCCGGAAGCAGCACACCGTTTTCATCACGCGCATCCGTCATCGTCCTGAGTTTATACAACGTAAACGGACGCCCGTTATGCCCCGGTCTCGTCTGTTTGAACAATACCGGAGACCCGATGGCGCATCTGACGGCGGCCATGGCGAAGAGAAGGATGACGCTCGCGCCGCACAATAACAACACCGCGGCCGCTATATCAAATACACGTTTCGCCTTCAAATCTGAACAGCTCCTTTCACTTTTCGGCATTTCTGTAAAGCAAGCCGCCTTTCTTCTTTCGTACAAATGAAGAAAAAAGCGAATGCGGCATAGCTCATGCATACGGCAAGCCCCGTAGCGATCAGGCCGGCCCAGCTGTCAAGCGGTGAAAACAGCCGGATACCCCGGCAGACAGCCCAGGCAAATACGGCCGCCGCCAACGGGCCGAACATTCCTTTGTAAAACGCGGTTTTCTGAAAACCGGTAATATGCGAAACATACAGCGGCGTGAAGACGGCATTTTTCAAAATGAGCGAGACTGCACCGGCGATGGTGATGCCGTACAGCCCGAGATGAGCCGGTCCGCTGAGAACCACGGCCAATATGACATTCAGTCCGCCTAAACATAAAGTAACGACGGCGGGCGTTTTTTGTTTATTAAAAGCCGTCCATACGTAAAAAAGCGGCATGACAGAGAGACTGACCGCCAAATACGCGGCGTGAATGTATAAAAGCGGCGCCGTCTGCACAAACGACGGGCCCAGCCAAATCGCCAGAAACGGTTCGGCGAGCCCTCCTAATAATGCGGCGGGAAGCGCGAGGAGAAGCCCGTTCAGCCGCACGGCCTTATTGGCGTAAGACAGGAGACCTTCCATATCGCCTTTTGAATAGTAGGAAGTCAAAACCGGCGCAAACAGTGAAGCAAGCGTCCCGGCAAGACTTCTGAGCAGGAGCGGGAATTGAATAATCGCCGCATAGACACCCGCTTCAGACGGCCCCAGCACGAGGTTGGCCGTCATGAGGTCAATCTGCAGAAACAGCAGCACGCCGATCTGGTTGACAGAACTCCAGGCACCGGCCGAAAACAGCACTTTGCTCGTCTGTAATGACAAGGTTTTACGGCTGAAAGAAAACCACGGAATCAATTTCTTAAAAAAGAAAAAAGTCAGCACGGCCGCACAGACGGCTCCCGCTAATGCCGAAAGCTGGATCTGCCAGATTTTCGGCGGCAGGCACGTAAACAGAGCGAGCACACACAGCACCCTGACCAGCATTTGCACGGCCTGAATGGAGCTTGTGATATAAAGCTTGTTGGCGAAAAACGGCCCCGTCGCGAACCCCGCCATAAAAAACGTCAGCATAAACAGCACGCTGCCGATCACGATAGAGAGCCTCACATCCGTTAAGAGCCCGGCCGGTACATTCATAATCTTGTCAATAAAAAAAGCCGTCCCGGCGAGCGGCACAGCGAGCAATAGAGATATCACGACAGACGCGGCTAAATAATTGCTTACATACGCATTGGCCTCGTCCTTGTTCCCCCTGTGGGCGGCGACGGAGAAAAACCTCACAACGACAGAGCTCAGCGCAACGGTAATTATAGAGAAATAGTTAATGATATTCTGTGTCAGATGGACAAACCCAAAAGCCTCCACACCTAATGTTTTCACAATAAAGGGCGTCATCCACACTGATAAAAACACCGATAGTAAAAACGCCGTCACATTGGCGCCGAAATTAATGGCAAATTTCATGCTCCTTCCGCACTGCCTTTCTCTTTCGATTTCCGTTCGAAAAACGCATGCAGAAGAAGAGGAAGGCGCATTTTGCACAGGCCGAGCACCACGCGCTCCCCCGCCAGCAGCTGTTTATGCCGGCACGGCGTCCTGCGCACCGCCGTTTTTACCATGTCATACGTTAAGATTCTGCCGATATGCGCCGTAATCTGGTGTGACGGCTGCGGGGCGGCGCATGCGTTGGCGATCAGCATCGGAATCTGATGCTTGCACAAATACGTATCAATATCGCTCCGGCAGGCGTCCGTCAGCCCGTTTTCCTCATAAAAAGCCATTTTCGCTTTATATTGCTTTTGCAGTTCTTGATCTAAGTGGGGCTTAAACGGTGTTTCTGTAAGACTTTGCGGATTTTCCCGGTAGATATACAGCCCTTCGTCTATCACTTTGACACGCGCGGCTTGGCGGAACGCTGCCAAGTTAAACGGAGAGTCCTCGGCAAACCGGATATCTTCATGGAACAACAGCCCTTGCAATGCTTCTCGCCGGTATATATAGCGCCACACATACCAAATAAACCGATGTTCGTGCGCGCGGGTCAGCAATGCAGTCATTTCATCCGCTGTGAAGACGCGGCCCGGCGGAAGGGACGGCGGCATATATGTTCTTTTCTTAGACGGCGTTTCTTTATAATAGCCGCATCCGGCGATATCCAGCCGGTTCTTCTCCGCTTCTTCATAAAGCCGCTCGAACATCGTTTCCGTCACATAGTCATCGCCGTCCGCAAAACCGATATAACGGCCGCGGGCGGCTTTTATTCCGGCATTGCGGGCCGAGCTGAGGCCGCCGTTTTCTTTATGAATCACCCGGATTCTCGCATCTTCTGCGGCGAATTGTTCAGCAATCCGCCCTGACTGATCCGGTGAACCGTCATTGACGAAAATGATTTCGATGTCTCTCAGCGTCTGTTTTGTTAAAGAAACCGCGCATTCTTTCATAAAAGGCTCTGTCTTATACATCGGCACGATCACGCTCACAAGCGGCGCGGTCATTGGGCATCACCGCTGATTTTCGAGCGCAGCCCGGCAAAATAAACACTGCGCAAAGAACCGCCTTCCTCATGCTTGCCGCTGAGCAGCCGGTTTACGGCGGCCGTTACAGCTTCAGGGTCTGGACGTTCAAGCAATGTCATGTTCGGTATGTTTTTCAGCCATTGATAGCCTTCCATCACCTTATGATCAAACGAACGAATGACGACACAAGGCGTTTTCGTCAGCGCACAAAAAATCATCCCGTGAAGCCTGTCAGTGACGACGGCTTCCGCGCCTTTCAGCGTATTCCAAAGCGCCTCCAGCTCCTTTTCACGCGTATGGCGGCTGACCCTCCGGCCGACCGTCGTCGTAAAGGAATACAGCTCTCCGTACTCTTTTGCCAAAGCTTCTTTTACCATCGTTCTGTCCTCTGCCGTCAGCGCACTCTCCTTATCCTCCCGTAAACAGAGGTAGATCCCTTCCCGCGGGATGCGCCGCTCGCTTTTATCCAAATATAAGACCATGTCAGGCTGTTTGAGCACTTTTTTTCCGGGAAAATGACGCTTCATCCATTGATACGTCGTCTCATCTCTCGCCATTAACAAAAGGTCGGGATGCGCATTGTACACTTTTCGGGCGCGCTTCAATTCCTTCCGTCCCTTTTTTGATTCAGAAAAGTGAGCCGTCGCCGGAAGCTGAACGATCCGATATTGCCGGAATGTTTTTATGATAAAGCGGCGCGTCCATTCCTCATACCGGTACAAATCCCCCATGTTCCCGCCGCCGATGATGAATACCATATCATCGGGGTGGCGCTTTTTGATCAGCGCTTTTGCGGATCTGTATATATCCTTCATATCCACCTCGACAATGTCAAAATCGGGATACTCCCGTTCAAGAAACGTTTTGCTTGCGTAGGCGATGGCGTGATCGCCGAGATTATCGTGGGACGGGAGCAGCGTCAGAATGATCTTTTTTCTTGCCGCTGTAAGCCCCGCCCCATCCGCTGCCGTTCCGAAATGAAATTGGGACGGGTATTTGACCTTAAGCAACAGCCATTCCGCGAGATTGATTTTTAAAGATTGTATCGACATGTCTTCACCCTCTGATTTTCATTTTGTACTCAATTGCCCGCTGATACGCGGCTGATGCCAGCGACACGAACGGAATCAGCTTCAGCTTCGCCAAAAGCAGAAGGCATGAGCGTTTGGCGTCAAACGGCGCCGTTCCGGTTTTGGAAAGGCTCAGGCGAAACACGGGATCAGCGCATATCCGGCTGATATTCTTCCACTTCTCAGAAAACCGGCCGCCGTTATTCCGCTTCCATTCATTCAGCAGGCAGACTGTTCCGTGCTGAACGATGAAAAAATCCAGCTCCTGCCGGTATTCCTGTAAGCAGCCGTTTTCACGCAAAAAAGCCTCGTTCAGCCGATAGAGAACGAGACCTGAGTCAAACAGCTTTTTCTGATAGCTTTGCACAATGGAAGTCAAGTGAATCCGATAATGATAGAGCGGCTGATCCACGTACGAGACCGCACCTGCGAAAACATGCGCCCGGAGGCTGAAGTACTGATCCTCCACGTGCTCCAGCTCATCACGAAGCGGAAAGCGCAGCTGATGATGCTCGATTATGGTTCTTTTGTACAGCTTGTTCCATGAAAAACCGCTGACTCTTCCTTCAAATAAATCTTTCAGGTACCGTTGTTTCGGGCGGCCCGCGTACGCTGAAGCGATCGTTGAAACGGCGGTTTTCCCCGTATCCGCGAATTCGGCCGCATATTCGCAAATCACGAGATCCGCCTGATCAGCCTTCGCTTTTTCATACATGCTGAGGCAATAATCAGGTTCAACCCAGTCGTCCGCATCAATAAAAGCGATAAATTCGCCGCGCGCCGCCTCGATTCCCCTGTTGCGGACCGCGCCGAGCCCCCGGTTTTGCTGATGAATGACCCTGATTCTCTCATCCCGCTTCTGATAGGTTTCAAGAATCGCCGGGCTTTGATCCGTTGACCCGTCATTAACGGCCACGATTTCGATATTGGCGAGCGACTGATTGAGCAATGAATCTAAGCATCTTTCTAAATAAGTTTCCGTATTATACACAGCAATTAATAAACTGACCGCGGGTGTTTCCATATAAACCTCCAGTGTCCATTACCGGGAAAAAATCGTTCTGTACGGAAGCACAGACGAATCGACCGGCATAAGCAAGTAACTGTAAAGAAAATAACAGACAATAATGGCGATATAAATCAGCGCATTTGATTTTTCATCAAAAATCCTCACAAAATAAGGGATCAGGATCATTTGGTACAGGCCGAAATATATATTAAACCGGGCAAAAATAACATCCTTTGTCGCCAAAAGACCGAAGAGCAGGCCGAGCAGACAGAAATTCACGATGACATCAATGTCAGGCCAGAGCTTCCGCAGCCGCTCCCGATAGCAGAAAGCCAAAAACAGCGGCAGAAGCAGCACCGCGATTTTTACGACGTTCATCCCGTTCGTATTGGTCATCAGCCATTTCTCATAATGGCCGTACGAGCTGTTTTCCAGCACGACGACAAACAGCGAAATGAACTTCTGATACAGAAACGTCATAAGAAGAAACAATGCCGACAGTCCGAAAATCGCGGGCGACCAGGCTCTTTTTCTGACGAGAAAATAAACCGGAATCATAATCAGCGCTGAGGAATGAAAAAGCGAACACAGCAGCACGATTGACATATAACGCTTCCAGCTTCCGCTGATCACGTAGCGGACGGCCCAAAACAAAACGGCCGCCACCATATACTGCCTGATCCCGTTAAAGGAAGCATAATAGTGATACGTGCCCAAAAACAAAAACACACTCAGCTCAAACGGACGGCCGAACTCAACGAGCCCCTTTAAAATAAAGCTGCACGTCACGACCGCCACGGTGAAATACATGATTTGCGGATCTTTCGTGATAAAATTCATGAGCCAGATGAGAGCCGTAAACCCCGGATCAACGGCTGCTTTTTTCGCTCCGAACCCGAAGATCTCCCAAATGCTGCCGTAATTTCCCGCCAGCTTGTACATCAGCGCGTACGTCTGAAAATCCGTCCCGACTCTGTAGCGCAAACCGGAGACCAATACGAGCGATAGCAGCGGAACGATCATGACGAGCTGATTCGGCCGGTATCCGGTCGAAAGCGATTGATCACGCCCGCCGCACATTTTCGCGAACCATGACCAAATATACACAATTCCCATATTGACTACGTATACAATCATTCGTTACTGTTCCTTTTTCCAATTCATATTGTAAAGCTTCATAACAGCCCCCGCATTTTCTCCCGCGTCATATCCCTGCCGTCTGAGGGTTTCTTTAATGCGCGCCCCGTCAGGCTTTGCCGCCTCTGCTGCCCGTAAAACCGCGGATGCCCATTGTCGGGGCGGTTCTTTAAGGCTGAGCCTTTTGACCAGCCCGAGCCCGGCATCGGCTTCTTCCGTTATGCCGTCTGATATCACGCACGGCACCCCGGAGGCCTGCGCTTCAACGAGCGTGACAGGCAGCCCTTCATAAAGAGACGGCATGACAAATACATCCAGCGTTTTCAGCAGGGCATGAACGCGGTCTTCTATGCCGATAAAACGCACATCATCATCAAGCCCCAGCTTCGCCGCCAGATTTTCCATGTCGGTGCGAAGCGGACCGTCTCCGGCGAGAATCAGCTGTAAACCGATGCCCCGCTCTTTCATATCAGCGGCCAGCCGGAGCAGAAATTCGTGGTTTTTTTCTTCTGTAAAGCGGCCGATATGGCCGATCACCAAACGGCCGTCTGCAATGCCCCGCTTCCTTTTTTCAGCTTCTGTATCCGCGCACCCGCCGGCAAATAGGTCGAGATCAATGCCATTCGGCAAAAGATGCACGTCTTTTTCTTTCCCGAATAAGAAACGGCCCGCCTCTTTTCCGCAGGCGCACAGTGCCGTGGCGTTTGCCGTGATCAGCCGTCTGAAAACAAACAGCTGTATCCCGGCAAGCCGCGACGCCCGCCCCCGCCACGACGTACTGTGCGAATGGCAGATCCGCACCGGGACGCCGGCTAAACGAGCGGCAAGCGCGATAAATCCCGACTGAAAATCGGTATGGGCGTGCACGGCGGCAAACGGGCCTTTTTCCTGAATCACCCGCTTGACCTGTTTTACAAATGTAATCGGGTTTGTGCTGCCGATGCTCGGCACATAAAAAAGCCGTCCGCCGAGAGCGAGAATTTCCTCATCATAAGCGCACGGATCGTTCCTATGGGTTAAAAAATCAAACTGCACCTTCGTTCTGTCCATCTTCCGGTATAAATTCATCATCATCGTTTCTGCGCCGCCCCTGTTCATCCCGCTGAAGATGTGCAGCACCCGCATCGGTTTATCAGTCATGTTCGGCAAGCCCTTCTTTTTGGCGGATGTCCCTGTTTTTATGATAACGGTTCATGACCGCGGGCGGCGTAATGGCGCGGATGAGCGGTTTTGCGATATACGCGTAATGGGAAATCGGCAGCTTCAGCCGTCTGCATGCCTGAAAAACGAGCACCGCATTATCAATGGAATACGTAAACGATCTCCTTTTAAACGCATCACTGTCCTCTCTGACTTTATACAGCGTTTCCTGAAGGTTGTACCCTCGGAAACCCGCTTCAAAAAAGCGCAGCCACAAATCGATATCCTCCATCCGCCGCGTCCGCCTGACTGACCGGTAGCCTCCAAGCGCTTTGTACGCTTCAGCCCGCATCATAATAGTGCCGTGGCAGAACGGTGTGCCTTTCGCCATAATTCCCGGTTTCGGCACGGGCGGCAAAAGCCGGGCGCCCCTGACGCCGAATTCGTCAAATACGAGCATCCCCGTGCCTACGACTTGATAGTGGGCGTGCTTGTTTAAGAAAGCGGCCTGTTTTTCCAGTCTCCTCGGGTTGGAGATGTCATCACCGTCCTGCCTGGCGATATAATCCCCCGTTGCGTATGTCAGACAGCGGTTCAGCGAAGCGGCAAGCCGTTGATTCGTCTTATTTTGAATCAGCGTGATCCGGTCGCTGTAATGATCCGCGTAACGGCGCGCAATCTGATACGTTCCGTCAGTTGACGCGTCATCACACATAATCAGTTCCCAATTCTTATACGATTGGCTCAGGATGGATTCAATACTCTCCGCTAAAGTCTCTTCGCAATTATAAATTCCCATGATGACGGAAATTTTCGGTTGTGCTCCTGCATTCATACGCTTTTCTCCTTTTTATCCATATAACCGGCGTAAATGTGCGCCATTTCCTTTACCGTACGTGTTTCTGAAAAACATTCCGCCGTCCTGCGCCCTTCTTGTCCCATTGCTTTTCGCAGACCCGGGGACCGGTACAGCTTTTCAATCCGATCGGCAAATGCCGCGCTGTCCCCCGCCGGCACGAGAAAACCGTTCACGCCGTCTTCGATGATCTCACGGTGCCCCCTGTTGTCCGCGGCAACGGCGGGCTTTTCGGCAGCCATCCCCTCAAGCAGATTCATGCCGAGCCCTTCGCGGATGCTTGAGGCGACAGACAGATCGGCAAGCTGAATCAGCTCATGAATGTCACGGCAAAAACCGTAAAACCGCACGATGTCGGATACCCCGAGTGATTCAGCCTTTTTTCTGTACGGTTCTTCCATCGCGCCTTCTCCGGCAAATACGAGTTTCAGCTCCGGAATGCGGTTCTTCAGCAATGCCGCAGCCTCAATGAGAAGTCCCTGGTTTTTATTGCCGTTTAATTCAGCGGGGTATATGAGGATAAATTCCCCGGCGCCGAAGCCGTGTTTTTCTCTCAGACGTTCACTCTCTGCCCGGCTCACAGGGCGAAACCTGTCTGTATTCACGCCGATGCCGTGTATTTTCTTCGCGCCGCAAGCTGTTTTTTTCATTTGCTTGGCCCGTTCGTAATCCTCTTCATTAATCGTAATCAAACAATCCGTGTAAGAAGAGAGAAATTTTTCGATCGGATAATAAAGAAGCCAGTTTTTCAGGGGCGCTCCGTCGCAGAAGTGAAAGCCGTGCGCGGTGTACAGCACCTTTGTCCCTTTTTGGCGCGCTTGTCTCGCCGCAAGGCGTGCAAGCACGCCGCCGACCGGCGTATGACAGTGAATCATGTCGTAGCCGTTGTCCTGAATGAGCCGTTTCAGCCGCCTGTAAACAGAAAGATTTTCGGGATGAAACGGCGAGCGCCGGATCGGAATGGAAAACTTTTCATCAACGAACGGAAGATTCATATTGCCGCCTGCCGCGACGTGCACCTCCCACCCCATATCCTGAAACCATTGAAAATACGGAAGATGAAAGGCTTTAAAATGATAATCGACAGTGGCGCAGAATAATACTTTTTTCGTCATCTTTCTGTCCTCCCATCACACACCTGCGGCCGCTTCTTCATGTACTGATTCGATCGCCTCAAACAGCCGTTTTCTCAGCTCATCTTCAGGCAGACGACTGAATTCCTCCATAAAACGGATGAGCACGGCCCAATCCCCGTCGATCGCTTTCCCGATATGGATTTTCGGAAAAATCTGTTCCGTATGTACTTCATTATGATTCAGCAGTTCTTCATACATCTTTTCTCCCGGGCGGATACCGGAGAATTCAATGGGAATCTGTTCTGTCGTATAGCCTGATAAATGAATCAGGTTTTTTGCCAAGTCGACGATTTTGACGGGTTCTCCCATATCCAGAACGAAAATCTGCCGCCCCTTTGCAAGCGCCCCCGCCTGAATGACGAGTCTTGACGCTTCGGGGATCGTCATAAAATATCTTGTCATCGCCGGATGCGTGACGGTGACGGGTCCGCCTTTTTCAATCTGCTTTTTGAAAATCGGAATGACGCTGCCGCGGCTTCCGAGCACATTTCCGAAACGGACGGCGGCGAATTTGGTGCGGCTGATCTTTCCGAGGTTCATGATGACCATTTCCGCAAACCGTTTCGTCGCGCCCATGACATTGGCCGGATTGACCGCTTTGTCAGAAGAAATCAGCACGAATGTTTCCGTTCCGCACATGTCGGCGGCTTCGGCGACATTTTTCGTGCCGATGATGTTGTTTTTAACGGCTTCTTCCGGATTATGTTCCATTAACGGCACATGTTTATGGGCAGCCGCATGATAGACGACGTGCGGCTCGTATTTTTTCATCAAAGTAAAGATTTTATCTCTGTCCTGAATATCGGCGATCTCCGCGTGAAAGAGCACCTCTTTGCCGAAGCGTGCGGACAGCTCGGTATGTACGGAATGAATGCTGTTCTCCCCGTGGCCGAGAAGGACGATTTCCCGCGGAAGAAACGCGCTGATCTGGCGGCAGATCTCAGAACCGATTGAGCCGCCGGCGCCCGTGACCAGAATCGTTTTTCCCTTGATGCTGTCAGAAATTTTGCTCGTATCAAGGGTGACCGGCTTTCTGCCGAGCAGATCTTCGGCTTTTACATCCCTGATGTGTCCGGCAGCCTGCGTTCCGAGCAGGATCTCATCAAATTGCGGCATGATTTTAATATGGGCGCCCGTCTGCACACATTCTTTGTATAACGTCTGAAGCTCATGGGTGCAAAGAGACGGAATGGCGATGATAATATGGTGAATTCTCAGCCTCTGCACCGCCGGCATAATGCTTTCTTTTCCGCCGATGACGGGCAGGCCCATGATTTCGAGCTTATGCTTCGTCTGATCATCATCAATAAAAGCCACAGGCATGATTCCGAGATCGTTTTTCTGGGTAAGCTGACGGACGAGCAGCGTCCCTCCCGAACCTGCGCCGATGATCAGCGCCCGGGAAGAGTCATTTTGCTTCCTGCCGATCGTTTCTTTCAGCACCCGTGAAATCATCCGGCTTCCTCCGATGAACAATAGCTGAACCATCCAGCTGACGGCCAACAGCCGGAACAAAATCGTGTGGAACACCCCGTATTGGACGGCGGCTGTTACGGCTGCTGACAGCGTGATCCCCTTCATCAAGGCAAGCAGCTCGCCTATTCCCGTGTACGTCCATACCTGCTTATACTGGTGAAACATAAAAGCGCATACATGATGGCTGATCAGCATGCTCACGGCAGTCAGCAGCAACGCTCCGGAGTCATAAAAGTGATAAGAATCCTCAAAAAATTGATATCCTATAACAACGGAAAGTAAAACGAGATACGTATCCAATGCAAAAATCATTGAAAGTCTTCTCCGGTAAGTCAATCTTTCCCCTCCTCATTTATCGGTTTAGCTGATACGGTTTTCGTAAAAACAGACATAACAGCTAAGCCGATAACAATGCATCATCTTAAGATAAATTGGGCATTTAACCCGTCCTCACACCCCGCCACCGACGACCAGCATCTAAGGCGGCGAAAAACGCCGCCCACAGCAGAGCCGAGTGCCTCCGTTGATAAAGGTAAGGAGACATCACCTGCACCGCTCAATACGAGTAGTGCTCCGTTTTTTTGATTTTCTTTTTATTCAGCAGCGCCCCCAAAAGCTTTGCCTTTGACTGCTGGAGCGCGTCTCTCGCCTTTTGGACGGTATCCATTTTCGTTTTTCCGCTCAAGACGACGAGAACGCTTCCATCTGTCTGGTTCGCTAAAATCTGTCCGTCCGCCACCGCCAAAAGCGGAGGTGAATCGAAAATAACCAGACTGTACCGGCTGTACATCTCCTGAATCAGCTCTCCCATCGCCTTTGAAGATAAAAGCTCAGCCGGATTCGGCGGCGTCGGCCCGCTCGTTAAGACGTAAAGGTTATCAATCAGCGTTTTTTGCACCGTTTCGCCGAGGGAAGCGTTTCCGACTAACACATTCGTAAGGCCTTGTACATTTTCAAGCTGATAGGTCTCGTGTATCGTCGGTTTTCGTAAATCCGCATCGACGAGCAGCACCTTTTTTTCCTGCTGCGCAAATACCGCGGCAAGGTTGGCGGCGCTGAATGACTTTCCTTCTCCCGGAACGGAGGAAGTGACGAGAATAGAGCGCAAATGGGTCTGAACAGAGGAGAACTCAATATTTGTCCGAATGGTGCGGTATTGTTCAGCCACCAATGATTTGTGATGTAAAACGGATATTTGAGCCAGTCCCCTTCTTGATTTCTTTTTTCTGAATCCCAAACGCCTCACTCCCCGAAATGTTTTTCATCAGACCGTGTCTGCTGATTTTTGATGTCATACACAACCCCTAAAACAGGCAAGTCTGTTTTTTCGCTGAGCTGCCGCTCGCTTTTAACGGTTTCATCAAGAAAGTGGAGAAAAAACGCAAGCGTCACACCCGCCATGAGAGCCGCACCGAACGCCATCATGATATTCCTGATGCGCGAAGGCTTGACCATCGGGCTTTCCGATGCTTTTGCCTCGGACAAAACAATGACGCCTTTTATATTCATCCTGTCACGGACTTCTTTTTTAAATGTCTTCATCAGCGTGTTCGCTATAGCGGCGGCCTGTTTCGGGTTCTCGTCCTGCACCGCTACGGTAATGATCTCTGAATCGGTTTCGCTGCTTGTCGTGATCTTTGCTTTTAAAGCGGATGCCGTCTCAGAAAGATGCAGCTTCTGTTTCACTTTCTCAAGCACAACCGGGCTTTTCATTATCGTTTGAAACGTATTGTTGTAATGAAGATTCAGCTGAACGTCGCTGAGATTCGAATTTTTTTCACCGCTTGTTTCATGAATGAGCACTTGGGTCGATGCCTGATAAACGGGCGAAACCACCCGGAATTGGATGTATCCCGTCACCAGCGTTACAACTGCTGTCATGATAAAAATCAGTAAAAGTCTGTGTTTAATAATGTCAAATAATTCTTTAAAACTCATATTCTCATTCATGTAATTACAGCCTCATCCTTATTGCATCAGGCTTAAACGCCCCCTTCTGTTAATGATTGGATTATAAAAGAAAAGGTCGAAATTTGAAAATTTCAAATTAAGCCATTTGGTTCTTTTTAGAGAACATTATCATGATTTTCCTCTTATTTACTGCACTTACCTTATAATTTTAAATTTTATAAAGAACGAAAAATTTCTTATAATGAACAAAAAATGCCAGTATACAGGGGAGAATTCAGCACAATGATTGGAAGAATAATTCGTTTATACCGCAGAAGAAAAGGCTACTCTATTAATCAGCTAGCAGTTGAAGCAGGTGTCTCTAAATCTTATTTAAGCAAAATAGAACGGGGGGTTCACTCAAATCCGTCCATCCAATTTCTGAAAAAAGTATCCGCCACCCTGCAGGTCGATCTGACGGAGCTTTTTGATGCCGAAACGATGCTGCATCAGATGGGAGACACGGAAGATGAGTGGCGCATCCACCTTGTGCAGGCCGTGCAGTCGGGCATGCCGAAAGAAGAACTGTTCACCTTTACGAACAAACTGACTGAAAAACGCCCGGAGCCCGCACCCTACCGTAACAGAAAACTGACTGAATCCAACATTGAAGAATGGAAAGCGCTGATGCAGGAAGCAAAAGAACTCGGCTTGTCCGTTCAGGAAGTCAGATCATTTTTAGAACGGAAGCGTTACTGATGATATGCTGATGAAAGGGCTTTTATTCGCTTCATGCCTTCATCTCTGTTTATAATGAAAAGAAAAAAGGGGATGAAATCATGACAAAACTTACCGTTCAAACCCGCTGCGGCGCACTGAAAGGAACTGCCGGCCGCGGCGTCCGCACATGGAAGGGCATACCGTACGCGAAGCCGCCCGTCGGAGAGCTGAGATTTAAAGCGCCGGAGCCGCCCGCACTTTGGGACGGCGTAAAACATGCCGATTCGTTCGGACCGGTTTGTCCGCAGCCGGATGATATGCTGTCCATATCGTTTTCCGGGGATATACCGCCTCAATCTGAAGATTGCCTTTACCTCAACGTTTTCGCCCCCGATTCAGAGGGCGAAAAAAAGCCTGTCATGGTATGGATACACGGCGGGGCATTTTATTTAGGTGCCGGAAGCGAACCGCTTTACGACGGATCTGCCCTTGCCGCTGAGGGAGATGTCATTGTCGTGACACTCAATTACAGGCTCGGACCGTTCGGCTTTTTACATTTGTCTTCTATTCATGACGCGTATTCCGCCAATATCGGGCTGCTCGATCAGATCGCCGCGCTGCGCTGGGTGAGGGACAATATCTCCGAATTTGGAGGAGACCCGGATAACGTCACGATATTTGGTGAATCGGCAGGCGGCATGAGCATCGCCTCCCTTATGGCAATGCCTGACGCAAAAGGCCTGTTTCATAAAGCCATTTTAGAAAGCGGCGCCTCTCATACGATCCCGGCGGACATGGCAAAAGACATCGCGGCGGCTTTTATTCATGAAGCCGGCACTGATCAATTGCAGGAGCTTTCCGTTAATGACCTGCTTAAGACTGCGGATAAAGTGCGGCGCTCACTAGATCAAAACATTTTCCAGCTTTTGTTTCAGCCCGCCATCGATCCGGCCACATTGCCTGCGGAACCTGTGAAAGCCATAGCAGACGGGGCCGCAGAAGGCATACCTATGATTATCGGAACCAATCGTGATGAAGCATATTTGTTTTTCACCCCTGATACAGATATTCATTCCGAGAAAAAGCAGCAAGATTATTTGCATTATCACCTCGGAGAAAACTGCACCGAGCAAGCGGCAGATTTATATCCGCATTCATTAAAGGGACAAATCGATATGATGACGGATCTGATTTTCTGGCGGCCGGCTGTCGCTTTCGCACAAGGACAGTCCCAGCATGCACCGGTCTGGATGTACCGCTTTGATTGGCATGGCGAAACACCGCCGTTTCATAAAGCCGTTCACGCTCTGGAATTGCCGTTTGTGTTCGGAAACTTTGATTCTTTGAGAAAGGCGCTGCAAGAACCGCTCGGTGATGACGCAGAACAGCTTTCCAAACAAATCCAATCCGCATGGCTCGCTTTTGCAAAAACCGGAAACCCGAACACCTCTCACTTCAATTGGCCTGAATATGATACCGATTCACGCGAAACTTTGCTTTTCAACACGGATACCGCTGTCGAAAGTGATCCCGATTCAGCAAAACGCCGCATCCTGTTTCAAGCATAAAAAACGCCAAGGGAGCCGGCTCCCTTGGCGTTTCGTTTTCATCTTACTTCAGACATCGCAGAAAATCCATTTCCGCATTACCCTGATATGTTATATTCTAACCCAATACGTTAACCAAACATTCATAAAGGAGTTTTTATATGGAGAAATCAAGTATTATCGGCACAGCTGCCGTTATAATCGGGGCGCTTATGACCTTAGTTTCATTAATATTCCTGCGCGACACTGATTTCTATGCCGTGAGGTGGATAGGGGTTGTTATCATGGTTGCAGGGTTTTCATGCGGGCCGGCCCACACCATTTCAAAACATAAAAACAAACATGAAAAAGAAACCCGGTAACCTTTACTGGGTTTCTTTCATACACTTCATTTCATCTCACTTCATAATGCAACTCCGCAAATTGCTTATAGCGCCTGACATCAGTCAGCTTCAGCCCTGTCTCCCGGTCTCCGGGTTTGAACAAAGAAATTCCGCGGCCGAGCAGAACGGGGGCGATCTGAATGATAAACTCATCGACAAGTTTTTCCTCCAAAACCGGGTGCAGCAGATCACTCCCGCCGACAATCCAAATCCGCTTGCCTTCTTGGCGTTTCAATGCTTTTATAAAATCGGCAGGCTCTTCATGAATAAACCGCACATGTTCAGTGCACCCGGTCAATGTCCGCGAAAACACATAGCATTCTTTACCTTTGTACGGAAATTCCTCAGGCAATAAAACCAATATTTCTTCGTATGTTTTTCTGCCCATGATGATCGTATCGACAGATTCATAGAAAGCTTCATAATCGGTGCCGTCTTCACCTTCAGTTCCGATTAACCAATCTAAAGAGTGATTTTCCCGCGCAAGATAGCCATCTGCGCTGACAGCTCCGTAAAAAACGAGCTTTCTTTGACCGCTCATAAAAATCCCTCCCCCTTTTTTATTATACCTTGAACATGCGGATGAAATGAAAAATGATAGAACCGGATAAAAACCCCTGCTACCGGGTTTTCGTTTCTTCCTGCTTTGGAGATGCTGTTAATATGCCGTCTATCCATCTTCCGGTAATCGGCATAAAGAAATGAAGGATGATCCCGCCTAAACAAACGGTTAATAACGTTCCGATGCCTACCGGACCTTTTAGCATCACGGCCAGTATGAAAAATATGAAGTAAATGACCGTTCTTGAAAAAAAGATGCTTCTCCCGGTTAAATCGCGGACAATTAGCGTTAACCGATCAACCGGGATCGGGGCGAAATTTGTGTGCAGATAGGTTGCGGTTCCTATCCCTATCACAACTAAACCGATTGCAAAACAGCCCGCTTTTCCGTACCATAGTTCAGGCGTTATGACTCGATGCAGAAAAAAAAGCCACATATCAATCCCGATTCCCGTTATAAACGCCGTAATCATCCCTGAAAATTCCGGCCTTTGCCTTTTTAACATTGAATTACAGCAAATTAACAGGAAAGCGATGATGATTTCCCAGCTTCCCACGGTAAGCCCTGCATGGACGGACAATCCCACAATAAGCGCATCAAAAGGCGACGTTCCAAGATCTGATTGAATCGTGACAGAAATACCAAAGGTCAAGATCATGATTCCTAAAACATAAAAAACATATTTCACTTTATCGTCCTCATTTTCTTATTTTATGTTGCAAATACAACAAAATTACGGTATGTTTACTATACGGTATTTTCATTGCAAATACAACAAAAAATCAGCTGATATGATAAATGAAGAAAGGAGCTGTATGACCATGAGTATTCAATTAAAAAAGTGCAGCCTTAACGATATTACAGAGCTCCGGGAGATAAGCATTGAAACATTCAATGCTACATTTAAGGATCAAAATTCACCTGAAAATATGAAAGCTTATTTGGAAAATGCATTCCGCTCTGAACAGCTGAAAAAGGAATTATCCAATCTGTCTTCTCAATTCTATTTTGTTTATTATCATGATGACCTTGCGGGGTATATAAAAGTCAACATGAACGAAGCACAGTCAGAAAAAATGGGGGAAGATTCTCTTGAGATTGAGAGAATTTATATAAGAAAAAGCCATCAGAAACACGGGCTTGGCAAATATCTGCTGAATGAAGCTGTGAAAATCGCAACAGCACACAACAAAAAGAACATCTGGCTGGGCGTATGGGAAAAAAACGAAAATGCAATCGCCTTTTATCAAAAAATGGGGTTTGTCCAAACCGGAGAACACTCTTTTTATATGGGGGATGATAAACAAGTCGACTTTATCATGACCAAAACCCTGTCGTAAAAGGATACAAAAAACCCGGCCAAGCTGCCGGGTTTTTCTCTTATTTTAATTTTCCCGCACGGATATCATCGGTCATTCCTTCGTACGGCGCTTCTGAAATCAATGTTTCGTTATTGATTCCCGCATTGTTGAGATACGTAATGTCCGCAAACTCGGGAACGACATATTTCGGGTACGTTTCATATTTCTCACGTGACTCTTTCATCACGTCAATGTAATCATTTTGGTAGCACACCGTGATTTCCGGATGCTCATGCACCCATTTCGGGAAGAAAATAATTCCGTGCATCCGTTTTTCATTCGGCATAAAGTTTAAGGAAACGTCTGTGCCTGTCGGTTCAGTCCATGACACTTTGTATACGCCTTCTGTCAGCTTGACGATATTCACTTCCTGATCGCGCACCCAGCGGCCGCCTACCATTCCGCTATGAATCCGATAGTCGATCGTATGATCATTTTTAATATAGATTTCATACTCCCAGCCGTTTTCATACGTGTAAATCATATGGCTTCCGATAAAGTTTTCCATGTTGACTCACTCTCCATATTATTATTGAACTTCATAAATATCTAACCGAATGTCATCCGGCAATCTGACCGCAGCCCCGATAAACAGCCGGTCCTGCAGAAACTGATATGCCTCACTGCTTGTTTCAAACACAGGTACAGTGCGGAAATACACGTGCTCGGGATCAATGATGCGGTTCACTGACTCATAAATGACTTTTTTAAAGAAGGTTCATTCAAGGACGTATCACCTCCCGAGACATTATGTTTATTTAAACATGTAACTATTTACACGTTTAATTGTAACGCTGTTAAAATGGACTGTCAAATGATGAGCTGTTTCTGATTATGTTTTCCAATGTTCAATGAAAAAAGACAAGGGCGGCACATGCCGAACCCTTGTCTTTTTCGTTTAGTGTATGCTCATACCAGACGAGCGTCTTTATTAATAATCGCAATCTTTATCTCTGCATTCTTTCTTTATTACAGCGTCTATTGAGTGCCCCATGATCTTGTCATTTGCCTTATCGTAAATACCATCGAATTTATTCGATGTATCACCGTTGTAATAGCCAAATACCTCTATCCCGCCCATTGGATCTATTTCGTATTTATCTTTAAATGTAACGTTATGTATGCCTTCATAATTCGCTTTGATAAATTTCTCCATTCGTTCTTGAGCAATCTTTATCTCTTCAGCCTGAACATTTTTATCATTCATACTCTTCATTATAAAGCCTCCGGCTGCTATAAAAATAACTATGAAGATAATAATGTATTTTTTCACAGAATCATCCCTCCCATGAGTTATGATGAAGCTCGCGGACTGGAAAAAATGGTCGGTGACATCCGGTGCATTTAGGCGTCTTAAGATTTTTCTTCAGTGTCCACAGAGGATCATATAAGCGGCATTCCAGAGTACTTCTTTATTCCAGCGTCTTTTTTAGTATTCACATTCTTTTTCCTGACACTCAGGTTTCTCTTCCGCATCGACTGACGAAACTCCTATTTCATCATTCGTTTTGTCATAAAGCCCGAAAAATTCTTTTTCCTTATTACCATTCAAGTACCCCTTCACGGAAATACCACCCATAGGATTTATTTTATAATCGTTAATGTATGTAATTTGCTTTATATTTTTGTAATTAGCTTTTATATAGCTTTTCATTTTATTTTTCGCTTGGATAAAAAGTTCTTGTTCTGCTTCTTTTTTATCATGTTGGTACTTCATGTAAATACCTCCTAATGCTATAATTATTACAGAGATTAGGATAATTATGTATTTCTTCATAAACTCATCCTTTCTTAGATTAATCTTACATCAACTCCGGGGTGTTGTACATGTCTAAAAACATCAATGTAACAAATATCAGTGACCGAGAATACTTTTATTTAAGCCAAGTATCTTATGATTATGAAACTCTTAAGAATCACTTAGAAACACAAAAGCCATTAAAATTTAAATCTTCCACCAGATGGTACGTCGATCAAATAAAATCGGACAACGATACCGGACTTGACGCGGTTGTTCTGTCACAAGCTGAAAAGAACAACGGTAACTGGACAAAATCAAAAAACCCCGAAAACGTGGTCGTCGCTTTTGCGGGAACCGATATCGGAAAAGACCCGATTAATGACGGCGTAAAAGCGGACGGCGGCAATATTGTTTTCGGAAATGATCCGAAAACAGAAGTACATTATATTGTAAAAAAAGACGCAAAGGATACCTCGAAAACACTTGGAACCTATCACGGAACGCCCTCTCAAGACGCCATGCTCACAACCGGAAAGTATAAGCTGATAACGAAAACTTCGCAAATCGATCAAGCCGATCAGCTGGTACGCAGCGTAAAGAAAAAGTATGCCGGAACGTCAACGATTATTTCAACAACCGGCCATTCACTTGGCGGCGCTGAGGCCGAATACAGCGCGGTGAATAATAATGTGTATGCCGTCGCGTTTAACAGTCCTTCCGTCGTGAAACTGCACGATGAGGAAACACAGAAAGAGATCAACAGCGGCATTTACGATCCTTACATCCGGTCAATTATCAATCCGGACGACATGGTCGGGGCGGGTTATTGGAACGAATATGACCGCCACAACGGGACAACGATTTACACGAAAAACCCCTCTCTCTCACAGTTCAGCCGAAAGCAGCGGCTTGATGGGAAATTGAGCGAGCAGATCGGAAAAAATCTCGCTTATTTCTTCACTACCGTCATTCTGAGAAATCCGGATACACACGGCTTAAACGAAGCAAATTTCGTGTTCGACAGAAACGGAACTATCGCAAATCCGAACGGAGATGAATTAGTCTTTGACAAAAACCTCGGCGCTCTTCTGCCGGCCGGTGCGATCGGAAGCGGCGACGCGATAAAAGTAACGCCGACAAACGCAAAGAAGCTGGCTGAAAAGGTGCAGGCTATGACTGAGGATTTGCGGACGATGAAAAAAGAAGCGCAAAACGCCTATCAAGAACACGATGAAAAAATTGCCGAGCTGAAAACGGAATTTTACGGCCAAGTCGGACACGGCTTGTATGATCAGCTTCAAGCACAGGACGTGACCAATACCATTGAAGATATTGCGCTATCTTACGATAAAGGCCCGATTTTTTATGACACTCAGGCTGAGCAGGCGTTTATTGATTCTTTGCAGGCGGCGATCATAGACCTTGAAGAGATCGGCGGATTCTTACATAAAATAGCAGACGAATTTCAGGAAAAAGACCAGATGCTCGCAAACTGGTTAAGATGATAGAGGTGTATACATAATGCCGACATTAGACGAACTTTTAGAACACAAGGACGATCCAATGAAGAAAATGCTGCAGCGGCAGATGCTGAAAACAGGGATGACGCAGGCAGCGGGGACAAAACTGGAAACAGTGCGCCGAACGCTGAAACCGACATTCGAAATGGATACGTTGAAAGATGAATTATATGAAGTGTATTCAGCACTATTGAACAGCTTTGAAGGTAAGGCGCAAAAAGCTCTCGCGCAGCGGATCAGTGAAAGTGCGCGGCTGATTGCCGGCACCGAACATAACAGAGACACATTCGTTAACAGTTTCAAAACAAGATAAAATAAAAAAACCCCGCAGATTTAACATCTGCGAGGTTTTTCCTATCGTCTTAACTGAGACGCGCTCGGAGGGATTCGAACCCCCGACAGACGTGGTACCGGAAACCACCGCTCTATCCAACTGAGCTACGAGCGCACGTTTTTTCAATCAGATACCTTTATATTATAATAAAGATACGCGCAGAAAGCAACTCTTTTTTGATAATGCACAACAGGATTATGCAGCGTCCTCATGCAGCATAATCCTGCATCGTATAACGGCATTGATTTTCACAAAAAAACCATTTCAGGCGGACTGCCCCCGGATCGGTACATTTCCAGCCACTTCAGAAAAAGCACATTTCAGCTTTTTTTCCAAATGTCCTTTAACGTCCAATAGGTGAATTCCTCAACCTTTACGGCGCCTTTCTCCGAAAACAGCTCAATCCCCAATCTGCCTTCATTCGGATAGATACGGCTTGTCATCGTTGTTTCTCCATGATTGGCGAATACTTCAATCGAGGATCTGTCAATAAAGATACGCAGCGCCAGCTTGCCGTTTGTATCCGTCTGCACCCTTCTCACACCGTCTTTCGCTTTCCCCATCTTGGTGCAATCAAGTGTCAGCTTTTTATCCGTCAGATTGTATGTCAGCACAAGTTCTTCTTCGTCAAGGCCGCGAATCTTAAAGCCTGCCGCTTCGGCATCGGAATCGTTTACATCAAACACGGCTCGGGCTTCAAGCAGGTCTTCGGATGTCTTTGCCAAGTAACTCCCTGAAAGCGATCGTCCGGCACATTCCCGGTATTCCATTTTCCGCAGCTGCTTGGTTTCTTCCACGGGATTCATCAAAAGTTTATGATCATCACGCAAAGTCAGTTCTCGCGGCAAAGTCAGTGCACCGCACCATCCGTCCGCTTTTGTCGGCATCTCAGATTCCCACATATCCATCCACCCGATAGCAATTCTGCGTCCTTTATCATCTAATAATGTTTGCACGGCGTAAAAGTCATGGCCGTGATCCAGTTCTTTAAAAGCGCCGTGTGTAAATTTGTTTGTTTCATCATGATAGTCACCGATTAAATAACCGGTTTGATGTAAATTTTGATAGGAATCACCGTCCGCCTCGATCCCCTGGGGCGAAATCAGCAGGACATGTTTGCCGCCTAATTCAAAGAAATCAGGACATTCCCACATATAGCCGAGATTACCGTCACTTTGGGCGAGAACCCCCGCGTATTCCCAATCACGCAAATCAGGTGAACGGTATAAAACGACCCGTCCGACGTTTTCTTTTGAGGAGTTGCCGATGACCATATACCAAACATCGCGATGCTTCCATACTTTCGGATCGCGGAAATGACGGGCGCTGTCTTCCGGCGGTTCCGCAATAACAGGGTTTTCCTGAAGCTTTTCAAACACGGTTCCATCTTGGCTGACAGCGATATTTTGAGTTTGATAGAATAGGTCTTTCTCTTGATCAATTATATTATGTCCTGTATAGATGAGGGCCAATCTTCCATGATCATCGACCGCGCTTCCCGAAAAACAGCCGCTTTGGTCGAATTCATCCCCCGGAGCTAAGGCAACCGGCAGGTGCTCCCAATGAATGAGATCTTTACTTTTTACATGTCCCCAATGCATCGGCCCCCAATGCTCATCATACGGATGATGCTGAAAAAAGACGTGGTATTCTCCTTTAAACTGAATAAGCCCGTTCGGATCATTGATCCAATTCGCCCGGGGCATAATATGGTACCCCAATCGATATCTTTGTTTCACTTTACCTTCGGCTTCCTTCAAAGCTTCTTCCGCCTGCTGAATTCTATCCATTTGTAACATCCTCTCTATCCGATTTTTTGCAGACGCTGGACACGCCTGCTGTTTTGTTTCGGGCCCAATAAAGTAAATATGGAAATGACGGTAAAACCGAAGACGACGATTCCCATGATGAGATAGGTTTGACGGAACCCCGCACTGTCATATAATCCTCCCGCAAGCGGCGACAGAATCGACGCGCCTGCCTGAGATGCGAATTGAAAACCGACGAGATAAAGGACGGACGACAGACGCGTATCAAAATTGGCAGCCAAATATTTAAAAACGGCGATCAGCATAATCGGCAATTCCAGTGCGTGGATGAGTTTCATTGATGAAATGCCTACAGGTTCAACTGCAATTCCGGACCCGACGATGCGGAAAGCCATTAAAAACCCCGCTAAAATCAAACTGTTTTTCGCCCCGAACTTATTGACGATAAAAGGCGCAAGAAACATCATACCGGCCTCTAAAAAAACTTGGAATGAATTAAGATAGCCGAATACTTGGTTACCCGTCGACACCGAAGGAAACAAAGACGCATAGTAGATCGGGAACTGCTGATCATATACGCCGTAAATGCAAGTCACCCCGATAATGTACATCATAAAAAACCAGAAATCTCTTAGTAAAAAGAGCCGCCCCACATCTTTTAACCGGACCGAATCCGCTCTGTTTTTCTCATGATCGGTCATTTCTATTTTTACAGACATGATGATGGCCGTTAATATGACGGCTGAAACAGACGCGATCCAGAAGTTGATATTGGGATCGATATTGAAAAGCTGACCTGCAAAAAATGCAGCCGCCGCCCAGCCCAGCGAGCCCCACATTCTTGATTTTCCATACTCGAAATCATACTTACGGCTGACCTTTTCAATGTACGTTTCAATCGCGCCTATCCCCGCCAAAAAAGCGGCTCCCAAATATAAGCCTCCGACAACGGCGCCAAGAAAGACGTTGTATTGTAAAAGCGGCCCATAGACGAAGATATAAAACGGACCCGTGAATATGAGAAGACAGCTGATCATAAACAATATCTTTTTCTTCAGCCCCAATTTGTCAGAGATAAAACCGTAAAGAGGCTGCATGCACAGGGCAAATACGGCGTTTACAGAAAAGATAATGCCTGTCGCTGATCCGTTTAAATTGATTTCCTGCCCTAACCAAATCGCAAATAAAGAATAGCTGGAAGACCAAGTAAAAAAGAAAAAGAAGAAATAAGCACTCAGTTTCCAATACAGACTTTTTGAGCTTTTCATTTGCACCGCTCCTTTAATAGGGCCTTTTAATAGCCGTTTTAGAGCCGCATACTTTCTTCATATTCATCACATACATGCGAGCTCATAGTAAGCGCTTACTTTCCATCACTGTTTGATTCTTTCACTTTAATGCCGCCAGCCATCTCTCCATACCCGTCACTTCCCTTCACTCCATAAATAAAGCGCTTTCAAAAAGAATTGTATGTCAACCGGTTCCATATGTCAATCGGTTGACATAAAATTTTCTGATTATTTCAATCAAACCAAACACGCCCTCTTTATATGAAAACAGAAACATGGAATGTCCTTGCACATGTCAGCCTGATTCTCTAAAATAAGTGCGTGACGGAAATTGTAAGCCATTTCAGTAAGCAGGAGGGCACGGGAATGAAGCCTAACATTCATGATGTTGCGAAAATAGCGGGAGTTTCATCCACAACCGTTTCGCGGGTATTAAATAACCGCGGCTATATCAGCGAAAAAACAAAAGAAAAAGTGTACAAGGCGATGGAAGAAATCAATTACTTTCCAAACGATCTGGCCCGCTCTTTATTCCGAAAACGAACCAATTTAATAGGACTTATCATCCCAAACTCCAGCAATCCGTTTTTCGGCGAACTCGCCTTTCATATTGAAAGCATTTGTACGTCCATGGGCTACAAACTGCTGCTTTGCAACAGTTTACATCGAAAGGATAAGGAAGAAAAATATTTGGAGATGCTGATAAGAAACCAAGTGGACGGCGTGATCGCCGTGACTTACAACCGGGGAATTCTCAATGATCACAAGCAGAATCTGCCGATTGTCGCCATTGATCATTACTTATCGGACACGATTCCCGTCGTCGGCTCAGACAACTATGACGGCGGAAAAAAGGCGGCAGAACTGCTGATTGAAAAAGGGTGCCGGCACATCGTCCATATCAACGGCCCGATTGAACTCGAAACACCGGCAAACCTCAGAAGAAAAGCATACGAAGACGTCATGCATGAACACGGACGGAAGCCTATTACATATGAAGTACCCTTTTATCAGCATTACCATGACATTATTTCAACATTATTCGATGAACAGCCTGACACCGACGGAATTTTTGCCAGCGATGATATCATGGCGGCTGCCGTGATGACCGAGGCCAAAAAACGGGGAATAGACATCCCGAATCAATTAAAAGTGATCGGTTATGACGGCACTGAAACCGTTCAATCGGTTCTGCCGGACTTGGCAACCATCCAGCAGCCGATTGAATTGATTTCCAAAACAGCCATCGAGATTTTAGCAAAAGAAATTGAAGGCGAATTTGATGATTTGCCGCTGGAAACGTATTTGCCGGTACGGCTTTTGGAAGGGCGGACGACGTAGTCAGACCCTTCAGTACGTAGCGACGCGATTGCGGTCTATTTTGAGCGTTCCGGCCATATCATTTTCTCAAGCGCCGGTGCTGATCATCCTCATTTCCACTTTGCTGTTTGAACTTTTTGTTTTATGGGAAAAATGGTGTTAGAAGAAAAGGTTGGCATTTTGGTCAGCGTTTTGTTTGACCTTTATTGACCAAAAATGTATCATGTAAATACATACTTACCTAAAAGGTGAAGGAGGAGCATTATGAATTTAATACCTACAGTCATTGAACAAACGAACCGCGGAGAAAGAGCTTATGACATTTACTCCCGTCTTTTGAAGGACCGTATTATCATGCTTGGATCTGCGATTGATGACAACGTTGCGAACTCCATCGTGTCACAGCTTTTATTCCTTGAAGCGGAAGACCCTGAAAAAGATATTTCCATTTACATTAACAGCCCTGGCGGATCAATCACTGCCGGTATGGCAATCTATGATACAATGCAGTTCATTAAACCGAAAGTATCCACGATCTGCATCGGTATGGCCGCTTCTATGGGAGCATTTTTACTTGCAGCCGGAGAAAAAGGCAAACGTTACGCGCTTCCTAACAGTGAAGTTATGATTCACCAGCCGCTTGGCGGAGCGCAAGGACAGGCGACAGAAATTGAAATCGCGGCAAAACGCATTCTCTTGCTTCGCGACAAATTAAACAAAGTGCTTGCTGAACGTACCGGCCAGCCGCTTGAAGTCATTGAGCGCGATACAGACCGCGACAACTTCAAATCAGCTGATGAAGCCTTAGAATACGGCTTAATCGATAAAGTGCTGACACGCAATACAGAAGACCAGAAGTAATGCCTCAGAAACCTGCAAGAGATGATGTCTCTTGCAGGTTTTTTTATGCTTTATTCCCATTCAAAAAAGTAATGAATGCTTTGACGACAGATAATTCTAACGCTGAAGAATCATACATGAGCCAAGTATCGCGTATCACAGGCTCGTTATTTTTATAGGATAGCGCCAATGTGTATAATTCATCAGAAGGCTGAAGACAGATTTCCGGCACAACAGAATAACCGAGGCCGTTTTTCACCATCTCTTTACAGGTTTCCTGCCTGTCTACCTCCATTGCAATGAAAGGCGGTTCAGTAAATTGGTTATTCCACCATTTTTGAATCAAACTTTTCAAAGAAGCATCAGTTTGATAATAAATCATCGGCAATTTTGGAAGGTCCTCACTGTTGATTTCAGTTTTTGAAATAAGGTACAGTCTCTCTTCATTTAACAGTTGTTTTTCCCCTTGCCAATCATAATTTCCCCTCATAATCCCAAGGTGTACTCCCGAATGATGAAGCAGATCCATCACTTTTGCACTCCATCCCGTATTGACGTGGAATTGAACAGACGGATACTGATCAGAAAACCGTTTTAGAATCGCCGGGAGCTTATACTGAGCAAAATTGCTTGAGACTCCTAATCTGAGAACCCCGCTGACTTCATGGCTCATATTGAGCATATCATCCTTCACTCTTCTGAACTCCTTCAGCATCTCTTTCGAATAATCAACCAGATGTTCACCTTCTGAAGTGAACTCCATCCCTTTTTTTCTTTTATAAAAAAGGCGCACTCCGAATTGTGCTTCCAGGTTTTTGAGCCGATAACTTAACGCCGGCTGTGTCATATATAACCGCTCCGCCGCCTTCGTCATATTTTTTTCCTCGAATAATGTAATGAGTACAGCCCAATCCTTTTCATCCATATAAAATCCCCCAAAATATTTTTCTGCTATAAAATTTTCTCCTGTTATAAAAGTTTTTTATTCAACTTTATAAAAATTATATGTTTTACTTATAATCCTTATTTATCATACGATATCTTCCAAAGGGACCGGTACCTTTTTATCCACACAAAATGATGTAAGGATGAGACAGCATGGAAAAAGTTCCTGTAACCGTTATGAGAGGCGGCACCAGCAAAGGCGTTTTTATTCATCAAAAAGACATGCCAGACGATACAAACCTATGGAGCGATTTTCTTTTAGACATTATGGGGAGCCCTGACGAGAGACAAATTGACGGTCTCGGCGGCGGCCATTCTCTCACAAGCAAGGCAGCCATTATTAAGAAATCCGCCAGAAAGGATGCTGATGTTGAGTATACGTTTGCTCAGGTCAGTTTGACTGACAATTTTACCGACTTCAAAGGCAATTGCGGAAATATCTCTTCTGCGGTAGGCCCTTATGCTATTGAGAAAGGGCTCGTTCAAGCTGAAGAGCCTGTTACAAAAGTCAGAATTTTAAATACAAACACTCAAAAAGTGATCGTAGCAGAAGTCGAAGTCAGAAATGGAACATTTCATTACCAGGGGGACTGCTCTATTCCGGGGGTTCCAGGTACAGCTTCTCCTATTTATCTTTCATTTCACCAGGCTGAAGGAGCGGTGACCGGTAAGCTGTTTCCCACCGGTCAGCCTATTGATGTTCTCGATACACCGTATGGAAATATCTCGGTATCGATTATTGATTACGCCAATCCGCTTGTCTTTGTAAAAGCAGAGGACACGGGGCTTACCGGCATAGAACTTCCGGACGAATACACCCCGGATATATTGGAAAAGCTCGAAATAATCCGATCAATTGCAGCCGAGAAATGCAGATTCGCTCCGAGACATGAGGCTGCTGCAAAATCACCGGCCGTACCAAAACTGACATTAATCTCATCTCCAGCGGATTATATCGATACAAAAGGGATAAAGAGACACGCAGAAGAGATGGATCTTGTCATTCGTATGATGTCCATGCAAAAACCGCATCAAGCTTTAGCCATTACAGGGGCGGTATGTACGACTGCCGGCATGCTATTGCAAGATACAATATTATCTGAATTTTCATTCTCCGGCAGAACGATTCGATTGGGGCATCCAAGCGGTATTTTAAAAACCGAGGCAGATGTTGATCCGGATGGAACAACGATTAAAGTAGTACGCACAGCAAGAAAAATCTCTGAAGGCTATGTGTTTACTAAACAAAGTTACAACATGAATACGCTGAATCACATTGGTTAATACCGTCTTCAGACAAGTCAAAGATAAACGGAGGAATACGAGATGATCAATGTAAATGCGTCTAATCGATTAAACAGACTGCCTTTTTCAAGGACCCATCAAGCAGTGCTCGTTATCCTTTCATTCGCTTACTTTTTTGATTTTATCGATTTAAATACGTTTTCATATGCGGCGCCTTCACTTTTAAAGGAATGGAACATATCCACTCATACCATCGCTTTTATTACGTCTGTCTCCTATTTCGGGATGTTTATCGGCGCCTCTGCCGGAGGATGGTTTTCAGACCGTTTCGGAAGGAAAAAAGGTTTAATATTGGTTGTCACCTTTTTCTCTTCCTTCTCCCTCCTCTCTTCTCTGGCTTGGAACCCAGAAATACTCGGTGTTTTTAGATTTCTTACGAGTTTAGGTATCGGCGCCACAACGATTGTGGCAAGTACGTATATCAGCGAATTTTTCCCATCCGCAACTAAGGGAAAATACCAGGCAATCTGTATTACAATCGGCATATGCGGAATTCCTGCGGCCGGCTGGGTGGCTAAATTGGTCGTGCCGTCCGCCTCTTACGGCTGGCGGTTTATCTTTCTATTCGGCGCGGTCGGTATTTTTTTTCCGCTGATCGCCAGAAAACTGGAAGAATCACCGAAATGGCTGGACACGAAAGGAAAAAGCGAACAAGCACACCGCATTCTGCTTGAACTGGAGGCAAAAGCAGAAAAAGAAAAGGGTGAACTGCCTGAACCAGCTCCGGCTCTGCAAAGCAGACAAACCGCTGTAAAATCCGTTCCATATCGGACGCTGTTTCAAAAGCCTTTGGCAGGAAGAACTTTTGTTTTAATGACAATGTGGGCAGCTTCCACGATTGCCATTCAAGGCTTTGGCACGTGGGTTCCCACCCTTCTGGTGAAAGAAGGCGTATCAATGGATGAGTCTATCGTATACGTCACTCTGGGAACGATCGGTGCCCCGCTGGGCGCTCTCATTGCGTCGCAAATCTCTGACCGTGTGGATCGAAAGTGGGCCATTTCTGTTTTATCGTTAATTATTATGGCGCTTGGATTCTTTTACGGCATCAATCCTTTGCCGATGGTCATTATCGTATGCGGATTTCTCATGCATATGTTTGAGCGTACTTTCAGTTCGATCGCATATGCTTATACGCCGGAATTATATCCGGTTGAAGCCAGGGCATCTGGAAATGGCCTCACTTACGGCGTAGGACGCCTTGCAAATGTAGCCGGTCCCTTTGTCGTCAGTTTCCTGTATTCAGGCTACGGATTTTTAAGTGTTTTCTTGTTCTTTACAGGCTGCTGGTTTCTTTGTGCACTGACAGTCGGTATATTTGGAATCGGTTCAAAAAAACAAAAGATGCAGCAGGATGATTTCATATCGGAAGAAACATTCGTACAACAAAAGTTGTAAACGCATACAGTCTGCAAACCGCAAAACATCCATCTCCTCTGAGGAAATGGATGTTCTTCTTTCACCCCCAACAGCATTCTCATTCGCATCTTATTCTCAGCCATATCTCTTATTACGAAGAAAGGCGTGGTACGCACGAGAAAGAGAAAAGAACTTTCCGTCAGAATAAATTAGATGCAGCCGCCGAAACATATTTCCGACCGCCATCTTACAATTCCTGCCATTTCTTATCTAAAATCGGGTATGTATACCGATTCATCTGCTCAATCAGCTCATCCGGCCGGGAGGAACTGTGTATCAGCTTTAAATGAGACTCATTCGAAAATCCTTCCTGGATGCTGTACTTGACCATCTTCATCATCGGCTCAAAATACCCGTTCACATTGTACAGTCCGATCGGTTTTTGATGAATGCCGATTTGCGCCCAGCACAGCACTTCAAATAACTCTTCATATGTTCCGAAACCGCCGGGCATGGCAATGTACCCGTCGGCAAGTTCACTCATTTTCGCTTTCCGCTCATGCATGCCGCTGACTTCAATCAGCTCCGTCAGATTCTGATGAACAATCTCTCCGCTGAAAAGCCCGCTCGGCATGACGCCGACAGCTTTTCCGCCGCCTGCCATTAACGCATCAGCAACGGTTCCCATCAGACCGACCCGTGAACCGCCGTAAACAAGGCCGATTCCCTGCTCCGCCATATATTCACCCAGTTCGGCCGCTTTGCGTTTGTACTCTTCATTTACCCCCGGGTTTGACCCCGCAAATACACAAATGGTTTTCATTTTTTCATCTCCGCATCTATATATGTACATCAATAAATCAAAATACACTATATATTGTCCCATCTCTATATGATAATATCAATAAGAATCATACAGGACATAAGGAGTGTTTCACATGCAGATGGCTGAAGCAGAACAATGGACGAAAGATTTTTACGAAAAACGAGGATGGACGGCGTACGGGCCATTTATCAGAATCGGCTTTTTAATGGAAGAGGCGGGTGAGCTCGCCCGGGCGGTAAGAGCATATGAAATCGGCAGAGACCGGCCGGATGAAAAGGACGCAACCCAGGCTGAACGCAGACAGGAGCTGATTGAAGAAATGGGTGACGTCCTCGGAAATCTGGCCATCCTTGCCGATAAGTACGGAATCACGTTAGAAGATGCGATGAAAGCCCATCAGGAAAAACTGATCAAGCGCTTTGAAACCGAATAAAAACACGGCCTGTCCGCTTTTTCATGGACAGGCCGTATCTGAATTTATCCCGTTATCTCGTCCTGATGCTCAAAGAAATGCTGTTTCCCGATTTTATGAAACAGCCCCGTCTTCCGGATCAGCTCTCTCGGCTGTGATTGCAATCCGACGATCATCAATCTCCCGTTATGCCGTTTGATCCGGTTCATCACATTCCCCAGCACCGCTTCTGCGGAGGTATCCATGTAATGCACATTATTCATCAGCAGAATAAGCGTCTTCGGCTTTTCCTGAAGCCTCTCCAGCAGCGATGATTCCAGTGAATCAATTGAACCGAAAAACAGCGGCCCTTCAATGGAATATGTGCTGACGGATGAATCATTTTTAACCGATTTGACAGCGGCATGCGGTGTTTTAATGCTTGTTGATTCGCTCATCTTTCTGATAAAGAAAACAAAAGCGAGCACGAGACCGGCAGAAACGCCGATGATTAAATCAAACAGAACCGTCAGCAAAAAGGTTGCCGCCAGTACGAATGAATCAGTGTTTTTCAGCCGCATCATATTGGCGACTTCCCTCCGCTCACTCATGTTCCAAGCCACAACCATCAATACCGGCGCCATGCTTGCCAGCGGTACGTGAACGGCAAGCGGGGCGAAGACGAGCAGGACGAGGAGGACGGTGACTCCGTGGACAACACCGGAAATCGGAGAAACTGCGCCGTTTTTAATATTTGTTGCGGTCCGCGCAATCGCTCCCGTTGCCGGTATGCCGCCGAAAAGCGGCGCTGCCATATTGGCGATGCCCTGCCCGACAAGCTCCCTATTGCTGTCATGCCGTGATCCTTTCATATTGTCCGCGACCATCGCCGATAATATGGATTCAAGTCCGCCGAGAAGCGCAATGATCAGAGCCGACGGAAACATCATCACCATGTTATCAATTGAGAAATCCGGAAGCTGGAAAGCCGGAAGCTGCCGCGGAATTTCCCCGTAAGCAGAACCGATTGTCGCCATTTTGTCAGGAAAAAACACGACCGCCGCGGCTGTAGAGACAAGCAGGGCCACAAGCGCGCCGGGAATCTTCGGCATCAGCCTGGCTGATAACAGCAAAATGGCCAAAGCAATTCCCGCGATGAGGATACTGTACAAATTAAAGGTTCCGATCTTCTTGCCTATTTCCGCAATGTTGAGGATAAAGCTTTCATGCTTTTGGATATCGCGCAGACCGAGAAAATGGGCAATCTGCTCCGAGAAAATCAGCACTGCGATCCCGGCCGTAAATCCGACGATCACCGGCTTCGGCACGAATTTCATAATCTTTCCGAGCTTAAATACGCCAAACAGGACGAGCATGACGCCTGCCATAAAACCGGCTACAAGTAAATTCTCAAAACCATACTGCATCACAATGGCAAATAAAATGGGAACAAACGCCCCCGTAGGCCCGCCGATCTGATATTTAGAGCCGCCCAACAGCGAAATCAGAATTCCGGCCACAATAACGGTGTAAAGCCCGTATTCCGGACCGACCCCCGAGGCGATAGCAAAGGCCATTCCCAGTGGAATCGCTACAATTCCGACCACAATTCCCGCGATTAGGTCTTTCTGAAATTTCTGCAAATTGTATCCCTGATATCTGCCGGTAAATTGCATCGTCAGCTGCATCCTCCTTTGACTGTTTCATAACCGTCAACGACTACATCCAGCGTCCCCGTCCCCGGATCGATCACCAGCCCGTGCACCGGCACCTCTTCAGGCAAGAGCGGATGATGCCTGACCATATTCACGCTGTGGGCCACGCTTTCTTCGACGCTGTGAAAACCGGTCAGCCATGTTTCCAAATCGACTCCCGCATGCTGCAGAAGGCTGAGACATTTGTCCTCCACGCCGCGCTCTTTCGCTTTATTTAATATGGAAGCCGCATTTAATCCCGACATTCCGCACTCGCGGTGACCTATGATGCAGACTTCCTCTGCCTGCAGTTCATAAACGGCAACCAAAATGCTCCGCATGACACTTCCAAATGGGTGAGAAACAATGGCTCCCGCGTTTTTTATGATTTTGGCATCGCCGTTTCTGAGTCCCATCGCCTGCGGCAGAAGCTCCGTCAGCCTTGTATCCATACAGGATACGATGACAAGCTTTTTTTTCGGGAATTTTGTCGTTTGGTAAGGTTCATATTTCCTTTCTTGGACAAACTGCTGGTTGTGCTCCAAAATGCTTGATAAAGAAACCATTTTTCTATTCATCTCCCATCCGATTGTATTGCAAGCCTTCTTACCCAGCTTACAGTAAGGAATTATAGCACAGAAAAAGGCCTCAAAAGCGCTTTCAACAAAAGACACGATAATTTGACTGTAAATTCAGATTATGTTCATTTATATCTTTCAAAAATAATAAAATTTATCTTTACACCAACCTATAAAGCTTTTGAAAACAGCGGTTCCGCTCATTTTGCCTTCAGAAATATAGGCGGATTCTGTTATTGTTTGGAGAAATCAAGCATGTACATTTCTTTTTCATTCATTTTAAGTTCAAAAGAACCAGAAATTTATCGTAATGCGTTTGAATATTTCTCACGTTACCGCTTCTCTTATATAATAAAATAGAGAAGAAAGACAAAGGAGGAGAAGCCCGTTGAAACCCTATGTATTCATCGCGAAACCGATACCGCCGGAAGTCGAACAAATGATAGGCGAGCATTGCCGCTATGACATCTGGAAAGAAGATACCATTCCAAAAGAGGAACTGTACGAAAAAATGAAAGATGCTGAAGGGCTGCTGACATCCGGAACGGCGATTGACAGTGATTTACTGGATCACGCGCCGAAGCTGAAGGTCGTCAGCAATAATTCTGTCGGCTATGATAATTTTAATATTGAAGAAATGAAAAGACGCGGGGTTGTCGGCACGCATACACCGTACACGTTAGATGACACTGTCGCTGATCTGGCTTTTTCATTAATTCTGTCTTCCGCCAGACGGGTTGCCGAATTGGATCGATTCGTCCGCGCCGGCAAATGGGGAACCGTTGAGGAAGAATCTCTTTTCGGTATGGATGTCCACCATCAGACATTAGGAATTATCGGCATGGGCAGAATCGGTGAACAAGCTGCCAAACGGGCAAAATTCGGCTTCGATATGGACGTGCTGTATTATAACCGCAGCAGAAAACCGGACGCTGAGAAGGAACTCGGGGTTACATATGCCGACTTAGATACACTGCTGAAAACATCAGACTTTGTGCTGTTAATTACGCCGCTTACTGACGAAACGTATCATATGATGGGAGAGCGGGAATTTAAATTGATGAAAGATACGGCATGTTTCGTCAATATTTCCCGGGGAAAGACGGTTGATGAGAAAGCGCTCATCCGCGCATTGCAGGAGGGCTGGATAAAAGGCGCCGGTTTAGATGTGTTTGAAAAAGAGCCGATCGCCGAAGACAATCCGCTCCTGCAGCTGGAAAACGTCACATTGCTTCCGCATATCGGGTCAGCAACGGCAAAAATCCGCTTGAATATGTTCAAGCAAGCCGCACAAAACATGATTGACGCCGTATACGGAAAAACGCCGAAAAACCTCACGAAGGAATTTCAATGAGATGAAAAATCCCGGCCGTTTCAGCCGGGGTTTATTTTTTTGCTAGATCAAAAGTACTATTTTTAAATTCTTTCTATTCCTTTCTCTCGATGCTGATACAATGAAAAGGAATCAGCTTCACATGATAAAAATGGGAGGTATTGCTTTGAAAAAACGATTATCGTGGATTTCCGTTTGTTTGCTGGTGCTGTTCTCCGCGGCGGGGATGCTGTTTTCCACGGCTGCCAAGACGGATACATCTTCTCACAAGGCGCACACTGAAGCACAGGTTATCAACACGTTTGACGGGGTTGCGGATTATCTTCAGACCTATCATAAGCTTCCTGATAATTACATTACAAAGTCAGAAGCACAGGCCCTCGGCTGGGTGGCATCAAAGGGGAATCTGGCGGACGTCGCCCCGGGGAAAAGCATCGGCGGGGACATCTTCTCAAACAGGGAAGGCAAACTCCCTGCCAAAAGCGGACGGACGTGGCGTGAAGCGGATATTAACTATACATCAGGCTTCAGAAATTCAGACCGGATTCTTTACTCAAGCGACTGGCTGATTTATAAGACGACAGATCATTATAAAACCTTTACAAAAATGAGATAAACACATACAAAAAACGGCTTCCCTGCGGAGGCCGTTTTTTTTGCAGAGAACCTGCGAGCTTCATATAAAATGAGCAGTAAATTTTTCTTCAAACTCTGACCGGTCTATTCTGCTGTTTTCCGCCGTGCCATCGTGTTTTTTTATTGTTATATTGCGTTCAGACAGAACCATGTGCCCTTCCGGTGTCCGCTTTGAAGCAAGCAGGCGTTTGTTGAAAGGAGAGCGTTCATGTTCAAAGATTGTTTGTTTCATAGACTTGAGGTCCTTTTCATCGATTTCTTCAAGCGAAAATGCGTAACCTGTCTGCCAGCCGTCCCCTTTGTTCATTTCAAGCACGTATGCCCCGAATTCCGTCTCTTCTATCCTCACGCGGAACGCTCCGGCCGCTGATACCGTCTCGTCTCCCGACATCGGCACAGGCTGCATGGCGAGATTGAGGCCGAAGCCTGCATCAGCGATGTACTCATTCCCTCCGGCGGAAAGAAGTACGGCCGCATGTGTGCCGGGCAGCGCCCAGCCGTTTTTCCAGACCGTTCCGCGGATCAATTTGACATCCAATCCGGCATCTTTCAGGATGAAATAAAGCAGTCCGTTCAAGTCATAGCAAAGGCCGCCATGAGGTTCCTTCACCATGTGCCGCCACAGTCCTTCTTTCGTGACGTCATATTCTTTTTTGGACAAAACCGCGCGATTTTCAAACGGAAACCGATACGCGAGCGCCTTTAAAAACTCCGGCAGGTTGCTGAAATCGAGGGAATCCTTTTCCCAGCCTATCGTTTGATAACAATCTTTCAGAAACTCATTCATCGTTCCGTCCCCCTTACAAAGTGTTTACACTTCTTCCTGCACATAAGCGGACAACTTTTCCAGCGCTTCCTTTTCATCGTCGCCTTCAGCGATCAGAGTGACTTCCGTCCCCGTACTGACCGCCAGACTCATTAATCCCATAATGCTTTTGGCATTCACTTTCTTGCCGTTTTTCTCAAGAAACACATCTGATGCAAAACGATTTGCCTCCTGTACAAACAATGCAGCGGGGCGCGCCTGCAATCCCGTCTTTAAACGCACTTCCACTTTCCCCTGAACCATAAGATCTCCCCTTTTCTGTACGGTTATTTCAAAGTGATGCTTTGTCCTGTACGCAGCTGTTCTGCGATTTCATCGAGCTTTCTCAGCCTGTGATTGATGCCGGATTTGCTGATTTTCCCGCTTGCAACCATTTCCCCCAGTTCTTTCAGCGTGACCTCCTGATAATCAATCCGCAGCTGCGCAATTTCGCGAAGCTTTTCCGGCAGCGCTTCAAGACCGATCCGTTCATCAATGTATTTAATATTTTCCACCTGTCTGAGAGAAGCCCCGATGGTTTTGTTTAAGTTTGCTGTTTCACAATTGACGAGGCGGTTCACTGAGTTTCTCATATCTCTGACAATCCGCACATCTTCAAAGCGCAGCAGTGAATTGTGAGCGCCGATGACATTCAGAAATTCAGTGATTTTTTCCGCCTCTTTTAAATACGTAATATAGCCTTTTTTCCGTTCAAGCGTTTTGCTGTTCAGATGAAATTCATTCAGCAGCGCGCATAATGAATCGTTATGTTCCTTATAAAGCGAGAAGATTTCCAAGTGGTACGACGAGGTTTCGGGATTATTCACAGATCCCCCCGCCAAAAACGCCCCTCTCATATAAGAACGTTTGCAGCACCGTTTCGCCACCAGTTCCTCAGAAATATTCCGTTCAAATATAAAGTTCTCCCCGAGGATTTTCAATTCCTCTAAAATCAGCTTTGCATTTTCAGAAAAGCGCACAATATAAACATTGTTTTTTTTCAGCCGCATTTTTTTTCTGACTAACAGTTCGACCGATACATCATATTGTTTCTTCAGCAATGTATAAATGCGGCGGGCAATCGCCGCATTTTCGGTTTGAACGTCAAGCACGAGATGGCGGTTTGAAAATGACAGGGAACCGTTCATCCGAATCAGCGCGGACAGCTCCGCCTTGGCGCAGCAGTCCTTCACTTCCAGATTCGTCAGTTCTTTTTTTGTTTCCGATGCAAATGACATATTAGCCACCTCATTTCAAAAGGCCTCTAGTCCCTTAATAAATCGACAAGAAGAGAAGCCACTTTATGTGTATCGTGACGGATTACGCCATTTTTATACGTGATAATCTGATCCCTGATGACCTCAAGCCCCATGGATTTCAGCTTTTCAACATTGAAGTCGACGGGCCGGGCCAGCTCTTTCGCATATTTGCTTTTGATTTCGTCAGGGATCTCCTCATTGTTGATTAAGATCGTGTCGATAAACGGCTGCTCCATATGATCGTTCAGCGCCTTGACATGGTCGGCCGCGCTGTATTGCAGCGTCTCGCCGGGCTGTGTCATGACGTTGCATATATATACTTTTTTGGCCGCGGCCTTGACGACTTCTTCTCCGATTTTCGGCACGAGCAGATTCGGAAGAATGCTTGTGTACAGGCTTCCCGGACCGATAATGATTAAATCGGCCTGACGGATGACGTCAATCGTTTCCGGGAGCGGATCAATTTTTTCAGGCGTAAGAAACACCCGTTTAATCCGCTGGCCGTAAGAAGGGATTGTCGATTCTCCGGAGACGACCTGCCCGTCCTCCATTTCAGCGTGAAGAACGACACTGGTGTTGGCAGCCGGCAGCACTCTGCCGCGGACATTCAGCACCTTGCTCATTTCGGTGACAGCGTGAAAGAAATCACCGGTTATATTTGTCATCGCTGCCAAAATCAAATTGCCGAGCGAATGTCCGGTTAAGTCGCTTCCTTTGTTGAAACGGTGCTGAAACAGATTTTCAACGAGCGGCTCAACATCTGACAAAGCGGCCAGTACGTTACGAATGTCACCCGGCGGCGGAATTTGAAGTTCATCCCGCAGACGGCCTGAACTTCCGCCGTCATCAGCAACTGTCACAATCGCCGTAATATCAACGGGCTTATGCTTTAACCCCCGAAGCAGCACGGACAGACCCGTTCCGCCGCCGAAGATTGCGATTTTCGGCTTCTTATTCATTTCCGGCTTCTCTTTTCAATGTCCCGGTGAGTGACATGAGTATAGAAATCTTTTTTAAAATAGTCAGCCAAATACTCAGCGAGCGTGACGGAGCGGTGCTGGCCGCCCGTACAGCCGATCGCGATGACAAGCTGGCTTTTACCTTCCCGCTTATAAGACGGAAGCATAAAGCCGAGCAGATCAACAAGCTTTTCAATAAACTTTTGTGTTTCGTTCCACTTCATCACATAGGACGACACTTCCTCATCTTTCCCCGTAAGCGGCCTCATGCTTTCAATGTAGAACGGATTCGGCAGAAACCTTACATCAAACACGAGGTCGGCATCTATCGGAAGCCCGTATTTGAACCCGAATGACATTACGTTCACTGTAAATGTTTCACCTTGATTCGTGGCGAAATGCGCCACGATTTTTTCACGCAGATCACGCGGTTTCATATCCGATGTGTCATAGATCAGCTGAGAGCGCCCTTTCAATTCTTCAAGCAGCTGGCGTTCCAGCGCGATTCCTTCAAGAGGAAGCCCGGTAGCGGCCAGCGGGTGAGAACGCCTCGTTTCTTTGTATCTCGTCACAAGAATGGAATCCTTAGCGTCTAAAAAGAGAATGCGCGGTGTAATCCACGGATTTTCCGCCATTTCATCCAGCGCCTCAATCAGCCTGTCAAAAAATTCGCGTCCCCGCAGATCCATGACAAGCGCGACCTTGCTCATTTTTGAACTTGATTCTTTCATCAGCTCCAAAAATTTCGGCAGCAAGGAAGGCGGCAGATTGTCGACGCAAAAATAGCCGAGATCCTCAAAGCTTTGAATGGCGACGGTTTTCCCCGCTCCAGACATTCCCGTAATGATGACGAGCTGAATATCATGGTTTTCATTCATACTCATCTTTCTCCCCCCTGCGGTCTTTCTTTTATTTGATAAGCTGCGGATCTAAACGATAACTGAGCAGCTCGAAGTCCGGCGTATACGTAAAGGTGCCGTGCAAAAGCCCTTGGCCTTTGATCATAAAATCAAGGATATGCCCGTCTCCGGGGGCCATCGGAAGGCTGTGGATATCTTTTACGTCATGCCACTTCAGAACGCCTTCCTCTGATTCAGCGACATTCCGCCCCGTGTAGGAATCGGCGACGAAAGTAAACATCATCCACTCTGACACGATTTGTTCCTGTTCCTTAATAATAAAGGTAAACACGCCTTTTAACTGCGGATTTAGTATATAAATGCCCGTCTCTTCTCTGTACTCTCTGATGACGGAATCTCTGACGGATTCGCCGCTTTCCATCTTCCCGCCGGGCGCGACCCACCAGCCCCGTCTCGGCTTTTGGAGAAGGAGAACCTGATCATCTGTCTGCAGCACACAATTTGTCACTCTTTGCACAAGTACGTCACCTAACCTTCTCAACAAATCATCGTCTCTTCATTATACCGTTTCGGCATGTCTCTCACAATGCAGAGACACCGACATCCTTTTCTTTTATTTGACAGAAAACAGAAAATCGCAAAAAAAGGGCACGGATACTGGAATCCGTGCCAAAGTGTATTCATTAAAAAGGGGGTCAATTACTACATTCATCTTAAAACATCAGTATTTCACCCGTGTTACAGCGTAATTAAAACACAGTAACGATTCAAAAACTGAACATTACAGTGATTATTTAACGGTTTTGAGCGTTTCCTCAAGCTCTTCCACATAATGCTGAACGCTTTGAGCCGCAATACTTCCGTCGCCTGTCGCCGTTACGATCTGGCGGAGCGTTTTTTCACGGATGTCTCCCGCGGCGAAAATGCCCGGAACTTTTGTCTCCATTTGAGCATTTGTTTCAATGTAGCCTTCTTCATTTGTGATGCCCAAGTTTTCGAACGGTTTAGAAAGCGGAAGCATACCGATATAAATAAAGACGCCGTCAGCTTTGAATTCTTCTTCTTCTCCCGTCACGGTATCCACAAGAGTAAGTCTGCCGACTTTTCCGTTTTCCTCATGGATTTCTTTTACGGTTTTGTTCCATTTGAAGTCAATTTTCTCATTGTCAAAAGCACGCGCCTGAAGAATGCTTTGCGCCCGCAATTTGTCACGTCTGTGAACGATGGTGACTTTTGAAGCGAAGCGTGTCAGATAGACGCCTTCTTCAACGGCGGAGTCTCCGCCGCCGACAACGACAAGCTCTTTATTCTTAAAGAACGCGCCGTCACAAACCGCGCAGTACGATACGCCGCGGCCGCCCAGTTCTTTTTCGCCGGGAACGCCGATCTTTTTGTATTCCGCTCCGGCAGAAATGACGATGGCGCGCGCTTTATATTCTTTTGAACCGGCTTTGACCGTTTTATATTCTTTGCCGTCAACGATTTCTTTAATATCGCCGTACGCATATTCCGCACCGAATTTTTGCGCATGTTCAAACATTTTATTAGAAAGTTCAGGGCCGAGAATGCTTTCAAAACCCGGATAGTTTTCAACATCCTCCGTGTTGGCCATCTGGCCGCCCGGAATTCCTCTTTCGATCATTAATGTGGATAAGTTCGCTCGTGATGTGTAAACAGCAGCGGTCATCCCCGCCGGACCCGCGCCGATAATGATCACATCATAAATTTTTTCTTCTGACACCATGATTCACTCCTTTTCGAAATGGGGCGCACCCTATATGACTAAGAATCCCCATCAATCGTATTCCTTACCCATATCCTATTAAATCTGAGGGCAATTCGCTATTTTTTTGCTCATTTTTCTGAGAAACCGTGATTAGGGAGCTCCTGAGCGGGTATACAAATAAAGAAAGAGCCTTCCGGGATAGAAGGCCCTTGTCTTATTCATTATTGCACGACACGTCTTACATTACCGTTGAAATATTTTTTCCAATAAGGGTTGCTCATAGAATCAATGGATACACCGTGTGATGTATTATCGTTCAGGAACGTTCCGTTGCCTAAGTAGATGCCGACATGGCCGTTTGTTTTATACGTGTTGAAGAAAACTAAGTCTCCGCGTTTCATGTCAGACGCACTGACAGCTTTTCCTCTGTTAATTAGCGTATCTGTGCTTGTTCCGCTGACAGGTCCGAGGTTAACGCCTGCGTTAGCATAAGCCCAACGTACGAATGAAGAGCAGTCAAAAATACGGTTGTTAATATCGGATTGAGTGCGTCCGCCGCCGAATTTGTACGGAGATTGACCCACTAGGCTTGATCCTACGCTGATCGCGCCTTCAATACCGCCTGAATTTGAAATAACAGATCCGCCGTCAGAATCATCTGAACCGCCGCTGTTATGAGATGATCCGCCTGAAGTGCTCTTCGGTTTGCTTGAGCTGTCAGATGAATCAGATGATGTTGAAACAGCCGCTTTTTTCACAGTTTTAACCGCCGGTGCCGGCTGGCTGTCATCTTTTTGGTTTTGGTCTTCAGAAGCTTTTTGCGCTTCTTCCTGTTTTTTGATCAGGGCAGCCGCTGCAGCCTGCTCAGCTTTAATGCGCTTCTGTTCTTTTTCAGTGTCAGCTTTTTGGTTTGCAAGCTGTGACGCTTCTTTTTTCAGATCAGAGATAGCGGAAGCCGCTTTTTTCTGACCGTTTTTCGCTTCGTCGAAAAGCTTGTCTTTCTGATCAAGCTGTTTGTTCAGGTCTTTTTGCATAGACTCGAGTTTCGCAAGATCATCTTGAACTTTTTTCAGCTTCACGTTAAGTTCAGCCTCTGCGTCTTCGAGTTTCGCTTTATCCTTCTCCTGCTGTTTTACTAACTCTTTGTCTGCATCCACAATAGTGGAAACCGCAGTTGCACGTGTAATCAAATTACCAAAACTGGTTGCCCCTAAAAGGACATCTACGTAGCCCTGAGATCCACCGCTTTGTTGCAAAGCACGCACACGTTTTTTTAATATTTTATCACGTTTTTTAATCTTTTCTTCTGTCTCTTTAATCTCTTTTTTCAGTTTTTTGATTTCTTCTTTTGTTTTATCGTTTTCTTCTTTTTTATCTTCAATCTTGTTGCTTGTATCAAGTGCCTTATCGTTAATGTCTTGTAGTTCTTTTTCAATCTTTGATTGATTTTCCTGAAGCTTATTTAATTCTTTTTCCTTCGCTTCAATGTTGGAAGCAACCTCAGATTGCTTGCTTTCAATTTTTTGTTTTTTTTCGTTTAATGTTTCCGCCGATGCAGTTTTACTTGTAAATGGGATCAAAAAACTGCTTGTCCCGATGACGGAAGCCAAACCAAGTGTTAATAAACTCTTTCTCAATTTTATATCCTCCCTTTTACTATTAACCTGTTCTCATTTGGAATCGTATTTTAAACTCAAGTTTCGGTTCCTCATACTCTACGAGGAATGGGTTGTTTATGGTTAATTATTCTGTGCATCTCTTAATCTGGTTGTATAGCGTTTATTTCACATCATATGTAAAAAACTCTAATTCCTTATGTACGAGAACCATTATACCATCAAGTTTCGACAATTTAGCGATAAATTTTATTACATTTATGTTTCAATTAGATGTCACACCATGTTTTGTTTGTTATTTTTTTAAAAAAGATAATTACCTTTAGAAAACTCTGAAAATTTCCATACAAAAAAGCTTATCGTATAACCGACAAGCTTTTTAAAAGTTTTTTATTTTTTATTTAATATCTCCATGACTAGACATGCCCTTACTATAAACTAATTTAGGGTTATATTCTGAGGGCCAAAATATTTTTAGTAGAAAACTGTATGGAACTATGTACTCTTTTCTAGGTTTGTCATAGACGTAGAATACTCCACTACCTATTGAATAGGCCTGATACACAATTTTGGAGCAGTAAGTATTTTGTGTATCATATAAGTCTTTTGTAATTTTATATTTTGCATTTCTAGGGTACATTCTTGCCCAATATCCTGCTAGTTCAGCTTTATTCTTATTATTTATTCTCACTACTTTAGTAGGTTTATTTTTTCGACTAAACCATTTATCAAGATTTTTAATCGTTGGATTCTTTCCATATCCAGCTATTTCCATATATTGATTACTAGACGTTACAATCCCTGTATGCCCAACAAAACCATTTGCAAATGCATCACTTGTAACTAGGACATCCCCTATTTGAGCGTTTTTACCATTCGGATATTTGAATTGTTTAGCAGATACCGAAGGAGTGTTTAAAGTTACCAGACTCAGTAAGAACACAAAAAACAAGCCTATAATTAATACTTTTTTCTTCAAAATGAAATCCTCTCCTTTTTTTCTAATTCGTGTATTATTATACCATAATTTTCAGAATGGAAAATTGAAGGAATATTAATTTAAGAAGAATTTAAGAATTATAACAAGCATAAAATCTGGTACAAGATACCAGATTTTATTACAAAGAATTATTTTCAATTCTCAATCTAGGATATCAGTTAGTTTACTGATGTAGTTACTCAATGTAGATCTTGAGATTTTAAATGCTGCTGAAACATCTTTTTTTGATAAATTTACACCATGGGCTTCTTTCCAAATGTAACAGATAGCCGCTGCCCAGCCTCTCTCATTCTTCAACGAAGCGGCTGCACGGATTTGCTGTATAACATAAAACACCCAGCAGCTCATGACTTCTGTTTTCATCTCTTCTTTTTCAGCTTGCTCCAATAACTTAACGGTTTGATAGGCAAAAAGTGCATCTCTGGTTACGTCAGCAGCCGCGGAATCCCCGTGCAAAAGAAGCTTCACAAAATGATTTTCGAAAGGAGCGGTAATTCTCTTCGAGCGTATCACCGCTTCAAGATGCTCCGTTTCTCCCTTTGTGCTGCTGATATAATAGGCTGCGAGACGCTGTTCCACAGACGAGGGAAGTGCTTCCCTCCGCTCAATCCAGGGGGCCGGGCGGTCTTCTCCGGGGTATTGCGACTCGACTTTTCTCCAGACCGTCTCGGCAAATTCAGTATGCCCCATAAAATAAGCGGAGCATGAGAGCCAGTAAAAGAATGTGTCGTCACCTTCAAAGCCGGTTTTATATAATAATTTGAGCCATTTATATCCGATTTCATAGCGGCCGATAAGCGCCAAAGTGGCACCTAGTTTATAGCGCTGTTCCAATAGCATCGGATAGACATTAGAAAGCTGATCGCTCAATTCCGTCACTTTTTCATCTTCTCTTTCATAATAGTAGAAAACGAGAAGGTTGCATAAGGCGTGAAGATTTCCTTCATTATGACTGAGAACTTGATAAGCGGTTTGCTTCGCTTTTACGATGTTGCCCGAATAGAAATAGGCAAGTGCCAGATTATTGTATGCTGACCAAAGCTCCGGATAATCGGCCGTAATCTCTTCAAGCATGACAACCGCTTCATGAAGCTGGCCGCTCTCAAGAAGCGTTTTTGCCCGGTCCTGCCTGATCAGCAGCTCATCCTGGTCATAGAGCGATTCGTCTTCACCCGCTTCGCCGAAATCCAAAAGCTCCATCAGATTTTCAATCTCTTCGCTGAATTCCCCGTCCGGATCGGCATCTGAATAAGCCGCCGCTTCTTTGTATGCTTCCTGAAAGAGTCCCAAATGCGCGAAATTATTCGCTTTAAAGTAATGACACTCGGGCATTTCTTCTTTCAGGTTCACCAAAATAAAGTCGAACAGCTCATTTGACTGCTGGTAGTGGCCCATTTCAGAATAAATGACGGCCAGCCGGGACAGCATTTCGGAATCATTCGGCTCGAGGTGGACGGCCCGCTGAATCAGTTTGCTGGCCCGTTTTAAATTCCGCTCTTTATATGCTTTTAAGCCTTTATGAAAAAAATATTGTCCATCCTGAAGCAGCTGGACAATTTGCGCGTGCTTTTTCTGTTCAGAAGTGTGTTTTCCCACAAATATCCTCCGTTTTATACGTATTACCGTCAGTAGTATACCATAAAACGGTTTCGCCTCAATAGTTCAAAAGACAGGATCGGCTTCGTTTTTTACTGGCTGGTTCGACCAGATTTTAGCTGTTTTTTTTCACGAGGATCGGCTGGAAGAATGACGCGGAAAAGGGTTCCTTCGCCGCGCTTGCTCTCAACCTCTATCGAACCGCCGTGCAGCTCTGCGATTTTTTGGGCGATGGACAGACCGAGCCCGCTTCCCCCTGCGTTTCTCGCCTTGTCCGCTTTATAAAACCGTTCAAATACACGCTCCGCCTGTTCAGGCTCCATTCCGATTCCGTCGTCGGCGATTTCGACAGCCGCCGCTCCCGGCAGATCTGCAATTTTAACGGAAATGCGGCCGCCTTCACCGGTAAATTTTACGGCATTGTGAATCAGATTCATCCATACTTGGCTGAGCAGCGCTTCATCTCCGTACACATACGACTCCTGTAAATCAATGAGAAATTCAATCTGTTTGGCGGACCATTCAGGCTCACAGGTCAATATGGTGCGCCGCAGCTGTTTGTCAATGCGGAACGGTTTTTTTTGTATCGGTTCGGTTTGGCGTTCAAGCGCAGTGAGCTTCAGCAGATTTTCACTGATTTTTGATAATCGTTCTGTTTCTGTTTCGATGATGTGTAAGTAGCGCCCCCGCTCCTCATATGATAAATCCGTTTTTTTCAGAAGATGCGCGTAGCCCTTTAATGAAGTGAGCGGGGTTTGGATTTCATGGGAAACGTTCGAAATAAATTCTTGTTTCAGTTTTTCCATTTCACTCAGTTCCGCGGCGAGTGTCGACAGTTCATCAGCCAATTTCGTCACGGGGTGGTTCCGCTCAATCTTCTCCATTTTCCGGGAAGCGGCCGCTGTGAAGTTGCCGCTCGACATTTGCTTGATCGTGGCGGTCAGCGAATCCCAGGTCGCATGATGTCTTTCACGTGCTGACTTTGAAAAAATAAACATCGTTACAAACAGCAGGCCGAAAACAAGCCAAAGCGTCACAATCTGCTCGGCGTACGGCACAAGCAAAATCGGCCATATGAGACCGAATCCCTGAACGATCAGGTGAGCCGCCAGCCATAAGATTGCGGTGACGGTGAGAAGGATGATGATTTTTCCAGCCGTTCTGAAGATCCGTTTCATCCTGTCACCACAAACCGATACCCGAGCCCCCGCACCGTATGGATGGCAAACGGATAGTCCTTTTCCGGAAACCGTTCCCTCAGCCTTTTAACATGCACATCAACCGTCCGCTCGTCACCTTCATAATCAAAGCCCCAAATATCTTCTATTAATTGTTCTCTTGAAAACGTCTTATTCGGATAACCGGCGAGCTTAAATAAAAGCTCAAATTCACGCCGGGGCAGTGTCAATCCCGCTCCGCCGCCGCGCGTTACGGTGCGGGATTGCTTATCTAATGTGACCGTTCCGATGGTCAGCAGTTTTTCAGCGGTGATCCGGTACCGTTTCAGCAATGCTTTGACCCTTGCTTCCAGCTCAAGCGGCTCAAACGGTTTGACGAGATAATCATCCGCTCCGGAAGTAAAACCTTGCACTTTGTCCAGCGTTTCGCCTTTTGCCGTCAGCATCAAAATCGGAATGTCCGTAAAGCTGCGGACGGCTTCACTGACTTCAAACCCGTCCATTTTCGGCATCATCACATCCAGTATGATGAGATCTATAGGTGCTGATTCGATCAGCCGCACCGCCGCTTCCCCGTCTTCCGCTTCTGCGACGTCAAAACCGCTCTGCTCCATCATAAGGCGGACAAGCTCACGGATATGGCGGTCGTCATCCGCAACCAATATGACAGCCATGAAAATCCCTCCTTCTGCTTTTTTCTTTTCATGAATCGACATGATGTCTATAAACCGAATTTTTTCATTGTCTCCTGTACCGGCATACACGCTTATGGCTTGGCTCTTCATCGTTACCGACCGTACACCCGTATGAACAGGACTCCGGCTGCAAAATAAAAAGCAGCTTTTTCAGCTGCTTTTTATTCATAAAGTCTTGCTTTACACAGCTTTGTTTTCTAAGTCGGCATTCAGCTTCAGCTGCTGTTCCGCAAAATCGCGGTACAGCGAATGGGATGCCATTAATTCATGGTGTGTGCCCCGTCCTGTGATTTCACCCTGTTCGACAAAGAGAAGCTGATCTGCATCCACAACCGTGGATAAACGGTGGGCGATCACAATCGTGGTGCGTCCTTCCATTAAGACTTCCAGCGCCTGCTGCACCCATTTTTCAGATTGGCTGTCCAGACTTGATGTCGCTTCATCAAGCATCAGAATGCTCGGGTTGCGAAGGAGCGCTCTGGCAATGGCGATGCGCTGGCGCTGTCCGCCTGACAGCATAATTCCCCGCTCACCGACCTCGGTTTCAAATTTCTTCGGTAAGTCTTCAATAAATTGCAGGGCGTAGGCCATGTCAGCCGCTTGCCTCAGTTCCTCATCAGTCACCTCGCGTTTTAATCCGTAGCAGATATTGTCGCGGATGGTGCCTGACATTAACGGGCTTTCTTGCGACACGTAGCCGATATGCTCCCGCCATGACTCAAGGGAATACGTATCAATCGGTTCATTTCCGAGCAGGATGCTGCCCGCAGTCGGATTGTAGAATCGTTCAAGCAGCTTAAATAACGTTGTTTTTCCGCCGCCGCTCGGTCCGACGATCGCGGTGACTTTGCCGGCCTCAATCGTAGCCGTAATGTCTTTTAAGATGGTTTGATCTGTTTTGTAACCGAATGAGACTTGTTCAAGCTTAATCGGCTGATCCGCGTTTTCAATGGCTTTTCCGGTTTGGATATCTTCTTCTTTTTCTGCAAGAATATGAATCATCCGTTCCGTTGCGCCGACGGATTTTTGAAGCTGTGTGAAAAACGAAGTGATCTGGCCCATCGGCATAATGATCTGAAACAAATACAGGATAAAGGCAACGAGTGCGCCGGCTGTCAATTCACCGGATGACACCTGCATCCCGCCGTACCCGATGACAGCGACCAGCGCCGCCATTAATACAAGTGTAATAAGCGGGCCTACGAGCGACTGCACCTTCGCTTCACGCAGCCCGAGTTTAAAGAGCGCCATGATGCCTGCTTTTCCGCGTCCGTATTCCGCTTCTTCAGCGTTTGACGCTTTTACAAGCCTGATTTCCGGGAGGATGTGGTTTAATAATCCGGTGAATCTCGCCGTTTCATCCTGTGTTTCCCGAGAAATTTTAAACATTTTCCGGCCGATCGGCACTAAAATCACCGCAGCCAGCGGCACGACGATCAGCACGAGCAATGTGAGCTTCCAGTTCATGAAAAATAAGATCGTCAGTGACCCGATAACGGAAATGATTCCGGTAATAAATCCGCTGATATTGTTTGTGATCAGCTCTTTTACCACCATTGTGTCATTGGTGACACGGCTGATCGTTTCTCCTGTGGCGTTTTTGTCAAAATAAGAGACGGGCAGTTTAATTAATTTCTGCCACAACAAATCACGCAGTCCCGAGATGATTTTCTGGCCGCTGTAGTTCAGGGCGTAGGTGGCGTAGGCGCTTAATGCGGCCTGTACGATAAACACGGCTGCGATGATTCCGATTTGCACGCCTGACAGCGACGACATGGAAAAGCCGTCAACGAGCTGCTTTGTCAACAGCGGAATCAGCAGGCTGACGAGCGTTGTCACAATACTGAGAGACAGCGCGAAGGCCAGCATACCGTATGATGGTTTTGTTTTTTTGACTAATGAAAAGAATGAGCTGAATTTCCCTTTAGGTTTTGGTTGTTTATTCGGCATATGTTTTCCTCCTATATCACTGTTTATACTATAACGGATGTGCATGAACGGAATATGAACAAAACGTACATTTTTGACAAAAACCAAAATAAACTCTATTAGTCAATATTATCAAATTCATCTGCCTCCGGTTGCGGAAATAAGGAATATTTAATTGAATGTTTAAGTTTGACAGATTAAAAACCTCACGGATCTCTCCGTGAGGTTTGTTTTACTCAGATGCTGAATGGCGTTTCGCAAGGACGTCAAGCACGTCGTCCAAAGGAAGCGACTGCTCACGCAGAAGAACGAGCAAATGATACAGCAAATCCGCCGCTTCCCATTTTAATTCTTCATGGTCGCGGTTTTTCGCGGCGATAATAACCTCTGCGGCTTCTTCGCCGACTTTTTTGAGGATTTTATCGACGCCTTCCCGAAACAGATACGTTGTGTAGGCTCCGTCAGGCATCTCCGCCTGCCGTTTGGCGATTACGCTTTCCAGTTCGTTTAAGATGCCGAAACGGTCCTGCGCGTCCGCTTTTTCCGGAGAAAAGCAGCTGTAACTTCCCTTATGGCATGCGGGTCCTGAGGGCTCCGCAAGCACGATGAGGGCATCTTGATCGCAGTCATAACGGATGGCTTTCACCTTTTGGGTATTCCCCGACGTCGCTCCTTTATGCCACAGCTCCTGCCGTGAACGGCTGTAAAACCAGGTTTCTTTCGTTTCTATCGTTTTTTCATAGGATTCACGATTCATATAAGCCAGTGTCAGCACTTCTTTGCTTGCCGCATCCTGTACGATGGCGGGAATCAGTCCGGCCTCGTCAAACCGCAGTTCATCTGCCCGTTTCATCTCACATTCACCCCGTGTTTCTTCATATAATCTTTCACTTCTTTTATAGATGTCTCTTTGTAATGGAAAATGGAAGCTGCAAGCGCGGCGTCCGCTTCACCGATCGTGAAGGCTTCAAGCATATGGCGCGCGCTGCCGGCTCCCCCTGACGCAATGACGGGCACCGGGACGGCACGTGTGACAAGCTGTGTGAGCGTATGATTAAAGCCTGTTTTCTCTCCGTCAGCATCCATGCTTGTCAGCAGGATTTCGCCCGCTCCCCGGCTGACGGCTTCTTTTGCCCAGGCCGTGACTTCCCAGTCGGTTTTCTGTCTTCCGCCGTGTGTGTACACTTTATAGCAATCCGAATCTTCGTCATACTTTGCGTCAATCGCCGCGACGATGCATTGCGAGCCGAAAAAATCCGCTCCTTCCGTAATCAGCTCGGGGCGGAGGACGGCCGCTGTATTAACGGATACCTTGTCAGCGCCGGCGCGAAGCATTCGTTTCATATCGCTTAATTGATTAATTCCGCCGCCGACTGTAAACGGAATCGCCAGTTTTGCCGCAACCTGTTCTACAACGTCTGTCATCGTCTTGCGGCCTTCGTGAGAGGCGGAAATGTCGAGAAAAACAAGTTCGTCAGCGCCCTCCCTGTCGTAAGCTTCGGCCAGCTCGACAGGATCGCCCGCATCTTTCAGCCCGAGAAATTGTATGCCTTTGACGACGCGTCCTTCTTTCACATCGAGACACGGAATGATTCGTTTCGTGATCATGCGTCCTTCACCCCGCTGAGCGCTTCAGCCAATGTAAATTGTTTTGTATACAGCGCTTTTCCGATAATCGCTCCCGATACGCCCGCGTCTTTGAAGCGGGCCAGTGCTTTGAGATCGGCGACTGAGCTGACTCCGCCTGAAGCGATGACGGTTTTTCCCGTTGCTTTTGCGAGCTGAACGGTGCTTTCGATGTTCGGTCCTGACAGCATGCCGTCAGTTGCAATATCCGTGAAAATGAAGGTTTCCGCTCCTTCGGCCGCCAATTCACGGCCCAGATCGGCCGCTCTTACCGAGGATGTTTCCAGCCAGCCTTCCGTCGAGACATATCCGTTCCTTGCATCAAGGCCGATCGCGATTTTGCCGCCGTATTGTTTCAGCATGCTCTTCACAAATGCCGGATCGGATACGGCCGAGCTGCCGAGAATGACGCGATCAACGCCTTGTGATAAATAACCGTACACATCCGCTTCAGAACGGATCCCGCCGCCGATCTCGACTTTGATATCAAGCTGCCGCGCAATGTCAAGAACATGCCTGTCGTTTACTTTCCTGCCTGCTTTCGCGCCGTCAAGATCCACGAGATGAATCCATTCGGCACCTTCTTGTGCAAATTGCGCCGCCATGTCTAAAGGAGAGTCACCGTATATCGTTTCCTTGCCGTAATCACCTTGGATGAGGCGGACGCATTTGCCGTTTCTCATATCAATTGCCGGATATAATGTAAAAGCGTTCATTTCTTCACCTTCTGTTCCGCTGCCATTTTTGTAAATTGCGTTAAGATCGCCATTCCGGCCGTACCGCTTTTTTCCGGGTGAAACTGGGCACCGAAGACATTGCGTTTCCCGACGATGGCCGGAACACGAACGCCGTACTCAGCGCTTGCCAGAAGATCGCCGTCTTCCATCCCGTCTATATAATAGGAATGGACAAAGTAAACGAAGCCTTCTTCCGCTTCCGAAAGCAAAGGAGACGTTTGGTGAAACGTCAGCCGGTTCCAGCCCATATGCGGCACCTTCAGCTTTTTTCCTTCGGCATCTCTGTCTTTGAGTCTCACAGCTTTTCCGGCTAATAAACCAAGTCCTTTTGCAGAGCCGTTTTCGGTGCTTTCTTCGAAAATGAGCTGCATGCCGAGGCAGATGCCGAGGAGCAGCTTCCCCTCGTCAACCATACGGTGTATGAATTGATCAAGCTTCGTGCTGCGTAAATTGTCCATGGCGTCACTGAATGATCCGACACCGGGAAGAATAAAAGCATCCGCTTTTTCAAGCTCTTCCGGCCGGTCTGATACGACATACGGGACGCCGACGCGTTCCAGCGCCTTCGACACGCTGAATAAATTGCCCATACCGTAATCAATTACACCGATCATTTACAGCATTCCTTTCGTAGACGGCACACCCTTGACGCGCGGATCAATGGATGACGCTTCATCAAGCGCTCTGCCAAGCGCCTTAAACACGGCTTCTATCATATGATGGGTATTCGTGCCGTAATGAACGATGACGTGCAGATTCATTCTCGCTTCCAGCGCCAGTTTCCATAGGAATTCATGTACCAGCTCGGTATCAAACGTTCCGACTTTCGCTTGCGGAAATGCAGCGCGCATCTCAAGGTGCGGCCGGTTGCTCAGGTCTACGGCAACTTGGGCGAGCGCTTCGTCCATCGGTACAAGCGCTGATCCGTACCGTTTGATCCCTTTTTTATCACCGAGCGCCTCCAAAAAAGCCTGCCCTAAACAGATGCCGATATCTTCAGTCGTATGGTGATCATCTATCTCCGTATCGCCTTTTGCGTCAACAGTTAAATCGAATTGCCCGTGCTTTGTGAACAAATCAAGCATATGAGTCATAAACGGCACATCCGTGCTGATATCGGCTTTTCCTTCTCCGTCTATTTCGAAAGCCAGCTTAATATCGGTCTCATTTGTTGTTCTGGCGCGTTCCGCTTTTCTCATCGGTCATTCCTCCGTTTCTCGCTTCAATCGATCTTGCGTGCGCTTCAAGCCCTTCCAGTCTCGCGAAGGCGGAAATGCTGTCTGCGTGCGTTTCAAATGCCTTCCGGCTGTAAGAGATGATGCTCGATTTCTTTTGAAAATCTGTTACATTCAACGGGCTTGAAAACCGCGCCGTTCCGTTTGTCGGCAAAACGTGATTCGGTCCGGCAAAATAATCGCCGACCGGTTCAGCGCTGTATCGTCCTAAGAAAATCGCTCCCGCGTGTCTGATGCTTCCAAGCAAAGCCTCCGGCGAATGCGTCATGATTTCTAAATGCTCGGGCGCCAGCGCATTCACCGTGTCCACTGCATCTTCCATCGATTCCGTAATATAAATGCGGCCGTGATCCTTGATCGACGCTTCGGCGATTTCTTTACGCGGCAGGGTCTGAAGCTGTTTATTCACCTCATCTGATACGGCTTCGGCAAGCTTTCGTGAATCGGTGACAAGCACGCTTGAGCTGAGCGTATCGTGTTCGGCCTGTGAAAGCAGGTCAGCGGCGACTTCTTTGGGCACCGCCGTATCGTCTGCCAGAACCACGATTTCACTGGGCCCGGCAATCATGTCAATATCCACAACGCCGAAGACTTCGCGCTTCGCGAGCGCTACAAATATATTGCCGGGGCCCGTGATTTTATCAACAGGCTGTATCGTTTCGGTTCCGTAAGCGAGCGCGGCAATTGCCTGAGCGCCTCCCGCTTTGTAAATTTCCTTTATGCCGAGCTCAGACGCCGCCGCCAGAACGCCCGGCGAAAGGCGGCCGTCTTTTCCCGGAGGACTGACGAGAACGATCCGTTCCACTCCCGCAGCGAGAGCGGGGATGACATTCATTAAAACGGAAGACGGATAAGCGGCCGTCCCGCCCGGCACGTATACGCCCGCGGAATCGAGCGCCGTTATTTTCTGCCCGAGCATCGTGCCGTCATTGCGATGGTAAAACCAAGAAGATTGCAGCTGGCGTTCGTGATATTCTTTAATATTGGCAATCGCCTGTCTGATCACTTCCAGCAGCTGATCATCAAGCAGACGGTATGCCTCGGTGACTTCCTCTGCGCTCACGGCCATTTGATTCAGGCTGATGCCGTCAAATGTTTTTGTATAGGCCAAAACGGCTTTGTCACCGTTTTGTCTGACGTCTTCAATAATCCCCCTGACGGTTTTCCGCTGCTCTTCGGTTCCGCTGTCGATGGAACGCTTCAGTGAGAACCGCTCGCTTCTTTTTACTGCGGTTATTTTCATTGTGCCGTTTCTCCTTCCACAACCCTGGCCAGCCTGGCCGCCATTTCGTCGATTACATCATCCTTCATGCGGTAGCTGACCGGATTGACGATAAAACGCGATGTGATGTCACAAATATGTTCTGATTCAACGAGACCGTTTTCCTTTAATGTCCGCCCGGTTGATACGATATCGACGATTCTGTCAGCAAGGCCGATTAAAGGCGCCAATTCAATCGAACCGTTCAGCTTAATGATTTCCACCTGCTCGCCCTGCTCTCTGAAATAACTTGACGCAACATTCGGATATTTCGTCGCAATCCTCGGGGCGACCCCGTTCCAATCCACTCCGGGAAGTCCCGCAACGGCGAGATGGCATTTGCTGATTTTCAGATCGAGCACCTCATACACGTCACGCTCTTCCTCAAGCATGACATCCTTTCCGGCAATACCGGCATCAGCGACGCCATGCTCGACATAGGTCGTCACATCCATCGGCTTTGCCAGAATAAAGCGGAGATTTTCTTCAGGAACGTCAATGATCAGCTTTCTCGATTCTTCAAACTCCTCGGGCAGCCTGTATCCGGCCTGCCGCAGCAACCCGGCCGCTTCTTCGAATATCCGTCCTTTTGGCATTGCCATTGTGAGTACCTTACCCATTCCGCTCTTCCTTTCTGGCACCGATAAAGTATGTGACGTTTGCGAATGATTTTGTCATATGATCGATATTTTCAATGCCCGCCAGATCCTGCAGGACGACTTTTCTGCCTCTCGCCCTTTCTTCCTCCGCGAATAAAATGGCCTGCGCCCGCTGCTCCTTGCTGAAAATCACGGCGTCCGCTTCACTTGTTTCTTCCTGGATGCCGAGCGCTTCAATCAGCCTGTCGATACGGAGCCCGAAACCCGTGGCGGGAGCGGGACTGCCGAAATGGCCGAGAAGATTGTTATAGCGTCCGCCGCTTCCGATGACGAAACCGACATTTGCCGCGTACACTTCGAATAAAATTCCCGTGTAATAACTCATATGGCTGACCATATTCAGATCAAGGCGAATATGCTCGGCACACCCGTAATCCTCAAGAACGTCCCACAGGTCTTCCAGCTCCTGAATCAAGCTTTGTCCGGAGATGCCGATGATCTCCTCCGCCTTGGCGCAGATCTCTTTCCCGCCTCGCAATTCCAGAAGTGCGAGCAGCCGGCTTTTGTCTATTGAAGAAAGCGGAAGCGATTTGACATGTTCCCTGTATCCCACGTAATTCTTTTCAAAGAGAAAGCGCCGCAGAACATCCGCCCGCTCGGCATTGCCCAGAACCTCGACAAACAGCTCATCAGCGAGTCCGGCATGGCCGATCGCGATTTTAAACCGGTGCAATCCCGCGTTTTTCAAAGCGCCTGCCGCCAGCGCAATCACCTCGGCGTCCGCGCTTGTTGATCCGTCGCCGATCAGCTCCGCGCCGACCTGTTCGAATTCGGCCGGACGTCCGCCTTCCCGCTCCTGAGCGCGATAGACGCTTGCCGCGTACCCCGCTCTGAGCGGATGATTGTGTTTGTGCAGCTGAGACGCCGCCACCCTGGCAATCGGCCCGGTCATGTCAGGCCGAAGCACAAGCGTTTTTCCGTCCTGATCGAGAAGCTTAAACAGCTGCTGTTCTTCAATAGCTGACTGGACGCCTACTGTTTCATAAAATTCAAGGGTCGGCGTCTCCATAAACTGATAACCCCATTTATCAATTAAATCCGTCAGTGTGGAACGGACTTTTTTCTTGGCTTCGTATAAACCGGGCAGCGTATCTCTCATGCCATGCGGTTTCTCAAACATAAACATTTGCCTTTTACACCTCCGCTTTATCTGAAGGAAAATTCGGAATCCTTTAGTTCGCTAATATGATAATATGTTAGCAGATAAAAGAATGAATTGCAACGCTCAATGTCCGCCTATTCTTTTCCATAAACATGGCTAAAGAATGAACAAACCTGTAAACATACCGGAACGATCGAATCATATTGAGCAGAAGTGCTATAATACATAGAATAGCTTCATCAGAAACAAGGGAGAGTAATAATGAAGACGCTTGGAACATTATGTGTGCTGATTCTGACAGCCATCCTTGTCTATCTCGGGTATAACATCTATACAAACGATATTCATTTGAATTTTTTTAATCAGCAGTCCGACGAGCCTGATGAGAAAACACCGTTAAAAGGGAGCGCGTCACCGCTGAATGTCGTTCTGTACAGACAGATGGATTCTCCCAGACTGTACAATGGCTGTGAGGTGACGAGCCTTGCCATGATTTTGAACAATGCCGGATATCATGTGTCAAAAAATACATTGGCGGATAAAATCAATAAAGTTCCGCTCACATACAGCAGCGGGCTGAAGGGAGATCCGAATGAAGGATTTGCCGGAGATATGGAAAACGGCCCGGGTTTAGGCGTTTATCATGAGCCGATTGATAAACTTGCCAAAGAGTATGCGGGAAACAAAGTATACGACCTGACGGGAAAAGACATTTCTTCAGTGTACCGCCAGCTTGAAAAAGGGCGGCCGGTCTGGGTGATTACCACCACATCCTTTAAGCCGGTTGATCATATGCAGACTTGGAATACGCCGAACGGAAAGATCGACATTACGTTCAGCATGCATAGCGTAGCCGTCACCGGTTATGATCACGATTATGTATACGTTAATGATCCTTACGGCTATAAAAACAGAAAAACAGACCGGTCTGACTTTGAAAAAGCCTGGAAGCAGATGGGCAGCCAGGCCATTGTGATCAAGTCATAAAAAAACCCCGCTGACGTTAATCAGCGGGGTTTTCCATTCGTTTTTTCATTTCTTCGTCCGTATAGATCACCTGCATCGGATTTCCTCCGACAAACGCCCCGGCCGGGACATCTTTGTGCACCAGGGTGCCGGCTGATACAACGGCTCCGCTCCCGATGGTGACGCCGGGCAGAATGGTTGTGTTTGCACCGATCATCACCTTGTCACCGATTGTGACAAAACCGGTCCGGTACTCATGTATTAAGTATTCATGAGCCAAAATCGTCGTATTGTAGCCGATGATGCTGTTTTTTCCGACAGTGATTTTTTCGGGAAACATGATATCCGGCATCACCATCAGCGCGAATGACGTCTGTTTTCCGACATTCATTTTCAAAAAGGTTCGGTACAGCCAGTTTTTCACGCTTAAAAACGGCGTATACCTTGCGATCTGAATGATGATGAAATTTTTCATCACCTTCAGAAAGGGAACCGTCTGATAAACATGCCACAATGAATTTGCACCTGCAACCGGATGGCGGTCTGTTTTTCTCACGGATTACTTCACTCCGGTGATGTGCAATAAATCACTCATTTTCTCGAGCATATAATCGGGTTCATAGGCGGAAAGCGCCTGTGCGCCTTTAATCGTCCACGCGACGCCGGCTGTTTTCGTGCCGGCGTTTTTTCCCGCCATGACATCGTGATAATTGTCACCGACCATTAGGGCTTCCGACGGATCGCACCCCAGCCGGCTGAGAGCAAGCCGCACAGGCTCGGGGTCAGGCTTCGGATGCTTAACATCATCAAGCGTGACGACAGTATCGAAAAACGCCCCGATGCCTGTCAGCTTCAATCCCATATTCACTGTATCCCTCAGCTTTGTGGTGACAATCCCGAGCTGATAGCCCGCTTTTTTCAATTCATCAAGCGTTTCATAAACCGTTTCGTACTCCGTGACGAGCTCATCGTGCTTTTCATGGTTGAATGCTCTGTACATGCTGATCATCTCATCGCACTTTTCGGCATTAATGCCTGAAAACGTTTCATACAGAGGCGGGCCGATAAACGGAAGCACATCTTCCCTTTTGAACTGCCCCGGGCAATAATGATCAAGCGTATGAAGGTAAGAAGCGATAATCAGTTCATTCGTGTCAATCAGCGTGCCGTCGAGATCGAATAAAATGGCGGTTACACGTTTATCAGTCATCTTATGTCCTTTCCGATTTCAGGCGTCAGTCCGTGTCGGCATACCGCTTATCGGCATACCCCTTCATGCGTCTGAAAATCATTAAAATAATCGCAAGTACAATCAGCACAATGGAAATGACCTGCGCGATCCGAAGCTGGCTCGTAAGCATCAGGCTGTCCGTCCGCATTCCCTCAATAAAGTATCTGCCGATCGAATACCAGATCACATACGTCAAAAACAGATCGCCCCTGCGCAGGTTCACGCGGCGGAGCAGAAGCAGAATCACGACGCCCGCAAAACTCCACAGCGATTCATACAAAAACGTCGGGTGGTAATATTGTCCGTCTATGTACATCTGATTAATGATGAAATCCGGAAGATGCAGACTTTCCAAAAATGACCGGCTGACCGCTTCACCGTGAGCCTCCTGGTTGATAAAGTTCCCCCAGCGCCCGATGGCCTGGCCGAGCAGAATACTCGGCGCGGCAATATCCGCCAGCTTCCAGAATGAGATGCCTCTTACTTTTGAAAAGACAATTCCCGTTGCGATCGCGCCGATTAATCCGCCGTGAATCGCAATGCCGCCTTTCCAAGTTTTAATGATTACCCCGGGGTGTTCCGAGTAATAGCTCCACTCGAAAAGCACATAATATGCCCTTGCGCAAATGATTGCGATCGGGATGGCGAAAAGAACAAGATCAATAAAAATGTCCTTATTCAGCCCCCGCTTTTCACTCTCCCTCATGGCCATCCAAAGCCCTAATAACGCGCCCGCGCCGATAATGATTCCGTACCAGTGCACGGATAAAGGCCCGAGCTGAAAGGCAATCGGATTGATTGGTGTTCCTGCTTCATTCATATCATTGCCAACTCCTATTCGTCTTGTTCGCCGTCCTCAATGACATCCGCCAGCTTATTCGTGAATTGCTCGGCAGCATTCAAGCCCATCCGCTTCAATCTGAAGTTCATCGCCGCAACTTCGATAATAACGGCGAGATTCCGCCCCGGGCGAACGGGAATGGTCAGTTTTGTAATTTCCGTATCAATGATTTTCATTTTTTCTTCTTCAAGTCCGAGACGGTCGTATTGTTTCCCTTGCTCCCAAAGCTCAAGGTCCATGACGATTGTAATTCTTTTATTGCTTCTGACGGCGCCCGCTCCGAACAGCGTCATGACATTTATAATGCCGAGCCCCCTGATTTCGAGCAGATGCTCAATCAGATCAGGCGCGTTCCCGACTAGGGTATCCTGATCCTCCTGCCGGATTTCAACGCAGTCATCCGCGACAAGACGATGGCCTCGTTTGACAAGCTCCAGCGCCGTTTCACTTTTACCGACTCCGCTTTTTCCCGTAATGAGCACGCCGACGCCGTATATATCCACAAGCACGCCGTGAATGGCCGTTGTCGGCGCGAGACGGCTCTCAAGAAAATTCGTCAGCCTGCTTGACAGCCTGGTTGTTTTCAGAGGGGATCTGAGCACAGGCACACCGTTTTGCTCGGAAGCTTCTACAAGCTCCGGCGGGATCGGCATATCTCTGGAAAGTATGATAGCCGGCGTCACATCGGTGCACAGCGATTTCATCCGCTGTTTCTTATCTTCCTCGGGAAGCTGATCAAAAAATGACAGCTCCGTTTTTCCTAAAAGCTGCACCCGTTCTCTCGGGTAATATGTAAAATAACCGGCGATTTCAATACCGGGCCGTGATAAATCACTCATCGTAATCGGGCGGTTAATCCCTTCTTCTCCGCTGATCAATTCTAAATGGAACTGCTCCATTACGTCTTTGGTCCGAACCTTTGCCAAGATATGTTCCTCCTGTTCTGGGATGTTCCGAGCTTTGAACAGTTATATTTTATCACTTTACCGTCTGAACCAAAACAGATTTATACAATTCCGGCATAACTGGTCTAGATAACTAGTCTGAAAAAGAGTAAAATAAAACTAACAACTAACCAGAAAGGCGTGTTTTAAAGTGGCTGAAAGCTTGTTAATCAGCGGTGCGGACATCGTAACAGAAGAAGAAATCATCCGAAACGGATTTCTCGGTATAAAGAACGGCATCATTTCTTACGCGGGGAAAACAAGACCGCAAGAAACGTATGAGAAGGAATGGAAGGCGCCCGAGGGTTCGTATGCACTTCCCGGAATGATTGATATCCATATTCACGGCGGATACGGCGCGGATACGATGGATGCTGATGTTGCAGCTCTTGATACAATGTCCGCCCGGCTGCCCGAAGAAGGAACAACCTCTTTTCTAGCGACAACGATCACACAGCAGCACGAAAACATTGAAAAAGCGCTCGTCAACGCCAAAAAATGGGCGTCTTCCTCACCGCAGGCCCAAAAAGGCGCTGAGTTGATCGGCATTCATTTAGAAGGACCGTTTGTCTCTCCGAAAAAGGCGGGAGCACAGCCGAAACAATGGATTACTCCTGCTGATGCCGGACTCTTTCAGAAATGGGAGCGGCTCTCGGGAGGGCTGATCAAAATCGTGACGCTTGCGCCGGAAGAAGATCCTGATTTCAGCCTGATCCGTTATTTAAAAAACCAAAACATCATCCCGTCAATGGGACACACAGACGCGGGAGCCGAGCTTTTACAAAAAGCGGCGGATGCCGGGGCGGTGCATATGACGCACCTCTTCAACGCCATGAGCTCCTTTCATCACCGTGAGCCGGGGGGCATCGGTACGGCTCTCGCCTGCGGCCGCATCACGGCGGAGCTGATCACCGACGGCATTCATTCCCATCCTCTGGCCGTTAAGCTTGCCTATTTGGCGAAAGGAAGCCAAAATCTGATCATGATTACAGACTCCATGCGGGCAAAAGGGCTTAAGGACGGAGAATACGAGTTCGGCGGACAAAAAGTCACCGTTCGCGGGGACACGGCGCTTCTCTCTGACGGGACGCTGGCCGGTTCCATTTTAAAAATGAATGAAGGCGCAGCGCTCATACGCAGGTTTACAAACTGCTCATGGCCGGATATAGCAAATATGACATCGGCAAATGCGGCCCGCCGCCTCGGCATATTCGACCGTAAAGGAAGCATCGCCGAAGGAAAAGACGCCGACGTTGTTCTGACGGACGGACAGTGCGGCGTGCTGGCCACGATTTGCCGCGGAAACACCGCATATATCTCAAGGGAGGCTGATTGGACATGAACGTTATCACATGCAGACATTATGAAGAATTAAGTGAAAAAGCCGCATCGATTATCGCTGAAACAGTGAAACAAAAGCCGGATGCCGTTCTCGGCCTTGCGACGGGGGGCACTCCTGAAGGCGTATACAAAGAACTTGTGCGGATGCACCGCTCAGAGGGCTTGTCATTCCGAAATGTCACGACGATCAACCTTGACGAATACGCCGGGCTTTCTCCCGAGGACAAAAACAGCTATCATTATTATATGAATACACATTTTTTTGCACATATCGACAGCCGAAAGGACCGCCACTTTCTCCCTGACGGACGGGCAGACGATCTTGATGCCGAATGCGGACGCTATGACCGATTGATTCAAACACTCGGCGGAGCGGATATACAGCTTTTAGGCATCGGACACAACGGCCATATCGGCTTTAATGAACCCGGGACGCCATTTGAATCCCGAACCCATGTTGTTGAGCTGAATGAAGAGACAAGACAGGCGAATGCGCGGTACTTTCCGTCAATTGATCAAGTCCCTGTAAAAGCCCTGACAATGGGGATCGGGACGATTTTGTCCGGCAAACGGATTTTGATCATGGCATCCGGAAAAAGCAAGGCCCAAGCGGTGAAGCAGCTTCTGGACGGGCGCATCAGCGAAGCATTCCCCGCCTCCGCCCTGCACGCGCATCCGGATGTGACGGTCTTGATTGATGAACAGGCTGCGGGCGGCGATTGAAAGGATTTGACCTATGCAGATTGATAAACAATCTCCGATTCCGATTTACTTTCAGATTATGGAACAATTAAAAACACAAATCAAAAACGGCGAGCTGAAAGCGGATGCGCTGCTTCCGTCGGAGCGGGAATACGCCGAACAATTCGGCATCAGCCGAATGACGGTGCGCCAGGCGCTTTCCAATCTGGTGAATGAAGGATTTTTATACAGGCAGAAAGGCCGGGGAACGTTCGTCAGCAAACTGAAGATGGAACAGCCGCTTCAAGGGCTGACAAGCTTTACGGAAGATATGAGAAGCCGGGGCATGAAGCCGGGGAGCAGACTTGCCGAATACCAGCTGATTCAGGCGACGGAAGAATTATCTTCTATCCTGGGATGCGGCTATCCGGCAACGCTTCATAAAATCATCCGCGTCCGGCTGGCAAATGATATCCCGATGGCGATTGAGGCATCGTACATCCCGTTTGACAAGGCGGGAAAATTGGATACCTCCCATTTTCAATCATCCATGTATGAGCATATTGAAGCGTACAATCAGATGCCGATCTCACGGGCAAAACAAGAGCTTGAACCGGGAGCCGCTTCCGAGGAAGAAGCTGAGCTGCTCGGCATCCAGCCCGGCGCGCCCGTCCTCTATATCAAGCGGACCACTTATCTGCAGGACGGCACTGCCTTTGAGCACGTCAAATCCGCCTACAGAGGCGACCGCTACACATTCGTGCATTATATGGACAGGGTGAAATGAAACATCTCCAACCGTTACGGGTTGGAGATGTTTTTTTGATCTGCCATTTTCAAATCAAGCCGGTGAATGTTCTCTATGACTCTGTCAAAACGAAGAGGCTGGGGTTCCGGTATCTATTTTTATAAAGAAAAGAGTAATAAAATGCTATCCTCTGTTTTGGACAATATACGGAACCTGCTTTGAAATCAGCAGCAGCGGTTCTTTGTTTTTATGAGCCAATGAAAACATGATTGCGCCTTCAATCATCGAGTTGATTGTCATCCCAAGCTTCTCCGCTTCCTCTTGTTCAAACCCATGCTCAAGAAATTTTGCCGCAAACACATCCGTCCACTTCTTGAACACCTCAACACATGTGCATCTTAACGTTTCATTGATCAGAGCGGTCTCACCCGCCAGCAATCCAACCGGCACGCCCTCAATATTCTGCGGATCATTAAACTGTTCAGCCGTTACATGAATAAAGTGCTGAATCGCTTCTACAGGGTCCGCGGATTGAGACATACTATTCTGTATCTGCTTTTCAACGCATCTTCCCGTATATTTGATCGCCGCAATGGCGAGTTCTTCTTTTCCGTTTGGAAAGTGATGATACACTGACCCTCTGGGTGCTCCGCTCTCTTTTATAATTTGATTCAAACCAGTCGCATGGTATCCCTGAATCTGAAAAAGATATGCAGAGGTTTGAATAATTCTTTCTTTTGTCCCGGTTTTACTGTTCATTATGTTTCCTCCTGCATATTACGAAAACCAATCGATTTTAGTATAGAAAAGGGACATAAAAAAGTCAAAAGCACTTATTACAGCAGGGCGCCGCCATTTACGTACAGAAAAAATCCTGCTGACCGTCAGATTTTCTTCTGAGTGATCAGCAGGCTGTATTTTTTTCGTTATGGGTTTGAGGCATGCCTGAAATCAAACTGATCCGGAGCCGGGCGATACGGCGTATTTCCCGTTTTGAACATCCACAGCGGTGATATTGTTTTGCCGTTGTACGGGTCCTTAACGACGGTGTACCAGTAATAAACGGAATCAGGCTGCAGGCCGTCCCAGATCCAATTTGCGGTTTTTCCGCTTTTTACGTGTTTTTTATGACCGAGCAGTTCGTTCGTATAGACGTTGCATTCAAAATAATCGGTCGCAACCCTTTTCCTCTTCGGCTGTAAATCCATTTCTGCTGAGAATTCGTCTTTATCAGCGAACAGATCGGTGTCATAGTAATTGATGTCATCCGTGTACGGCGAGTAGGAGAACATGTGAACCTGATTGGCGGCCTGATCGAATTGCATCATGCGCATAAAGCCCTGTCCCCCTTCCGGACCGTCCTGGTAGTCGGTCAGAATTTGGTGGACGAGGCGGTCCGGTTTTCCGTCCCCGTCATCGTCAAGCGCATCGGTTTTTTTCATGGCGTTATGGTAATGGCCGCTTAATACCATCGCCACATTGCGATTCGGCTTAACGACTTTTCGATAGATCGTTTCCCCGATCGGACTTCGATTTCCGCTCACAAGCAAGTACTCATGAAAGCATAAGATGGCGGTTCGGTCCGGATACCTCTTTAGCACTTGATTGATCCAGTCAATCTCTTGTTCCCCAATGCCCCAGCCCATATAAATCATAATAAAATCGTTCCCGCTTGCCGACAGCAGGTCATAATGCCCGCGGTTATTTTTGTATGATCCGCCGTAATGCATGTTCTGTTCAAACCGTCGGCTCCCGAAGAAATCCCCGAAGGTTCGGTATGTGCCGTCTTTATGGCCGACGTCGTGATTGCCTGCAAGCACTCCGTACGGAATCCCCGCCTTGTCAAGCGTCCGCATGGAGTGATCGGCGTTTTTCCACTGTTTCATCACCATTGAATCATCGACGATATCACCGGTATGAAAGACATATTTAATATTGTGCTTTTCCTTATTTTCTTTGATCCACTCCGTCATTTTGTCAAAAATGTGCGGGTGCCCTTGTGCGTAATACTGTGTATCCGACATCCAGACAAACGTGTAATTGCCTTTCGCCGGTATTTGATCCTGCACGATGACATTCATTTTTGAGTTCTTCACCACATCCGCTGCGGAAACGGCGGCTTTTAATGTAAACGGCTTTTTATCTTTGGCAAGGACGCTGTCCGCCTCCTGCCAGCGGCTTGTCCGGTAATTCCAAATATACATAGTTACCTTTCGGCCGGGCAGAGAGCTTCCTTTCCAGACCGCCTCGGCCAGATCCGTTTCGTCGATAGACGGGTCAACGGAGACTTCGAATCGGTGATAAGGAAAACGCTCCATACTTTCCGTCGAAACGGTTTTTCCGTCATTTGCCGAGATGCGGTTCATTTCAGGCAGGGTAAACGGCATTTCATTTTCTTTTATGCCCCTCGGCGGTTCCGTTAATGAGGCGTGTTTATACACTTTCACGCTGCCCGGATTCCGCGCGGTATAACGGAAGCCCCGGTAAAATGATACATTCATGTCATCCTTCGTCGGGTCTTTTACCCGGACGGACAGCTTTGCTTTGTGGGCGCCGATTTTTTGATCGGCAAGCTCCGGCTGGTTCGGCTCCTCCCGTTTGATATGGAAGGTGCGGACGGAGGTTGTTTCATTTCCGGCAAGGTCTGCCGCAATGATAGTAAGGGTATGCTTTCCGGGCTTAAGATCGGCTGATGACGTGTGATGCGGGAGCGTAATGCTTTCTCCGTCCAAAAACGCTTTGACCTCTTCCACTTTGCTCCATTTATCACGGATGTCCGCTTTCAGCTCAAAGTTACCTTTCAGTGTCGCGCCTTCTTTGATTCCCGGAACAATCTTCGGCCCCGTATTGTCCACCAGCACAGACTGACTGAGCTGCTCTTCACCGTCGCTCACAAAAATGTGGTGATGCCCTTCAGAAAGCTTCACCGTATTCCATGGCAGAAGCCGCGACGTAAACAAATGATCCGGCAGGCTGAATGAGAAGGTCATGCGCTGATTCGCCCGCTTGCCGTCACCGATAAACAGCTGCTCAGCCGGATCCCGCTCCCCGTTTTTGATCACCGTTCCGTCTGAAAGCACCAGGCGGGCATTTTTCACGATAAAATCATCCCGATTCTCCCCTGTGTCATACGGAGAAACCTTGGAGCCCGAACGGATGGAGACTTTCTGTGTTTTGCCCCCTTTTTGCAGCAGACGTTCCGGCAGCAGCACCGAGTACGTTCTGTAGCGGTGTGCCGGATCGTCAAAAATGTGCAGCACCTCGTTTTCCATCATGACGGTGTTTTGGAAATAAAGATTCGTTTTCCGGGCATCGAAAGCGAAGTAAACTTCTTTTTCCAGCGCAGGCCGGGTCTCCTGCAGCTTGCCGTCAATCCACAGCTTGATCTTATCAGCGCTGACGTCGGATGTCGCTTTGAGGAGATAGGTGCCGGATATCGTATCTTCGGGTTCAATGTTCATCCTGAGTCCGTGTGATTTGCTCGTCTGTTTAATGTCAATCATCTTGACGGGCGTTTTTGCTTCATTTTCTCCGTCACCGGCTGCGATGTAATACTCAAGCTGATCCTGGCCGAGCAGTTCCGGGGAATAAAGAATGTGACGATATAACCTGTCGTTGCGGTCTTTTTCAGCCAGAATTCGTTTAAATGGTTTTTTCTCATTGGTTCTGTAATAAAACGCGGCTGTTTTGACAAGGTTTTTGTCCCGTATGTCAGCCTTTAATTCGATGCTTTCAGCGGGCCGGACCGGCTTTCTGTCTGTAAGGTCTTCAATGACCGGTTTTTCCTTGTCCGGTTTGATCACCCTTTTCTGCTGCGGAATCTGCGCCTGAAAAACGAATCCCGGTGACGGCTTATGTTCGCTCGTGGAAATCTTCAGCAATTCTCCCGTTCCGTTCAGCGGATATTTATAAAGCAAAGAAGTCAGCCGGCGGAACGCGTGTTTTCGATAGTGCGCTGAGGCGATGGTTTTTCCGGTATTTGCCGACAGCACCACCGTCCTCGGCCGGTCGTTGGACATTCCGTCCGTCCCCTCGATGACGGCGAGATGTTTTCCCTCCTTCAGCTGTGTTCCGTAGTAGCGGTTGAAATCATCTATCGTCAGTTCTGATGCGGCGCGTCTCAGCCAAAACACATAAGCGCCGCCTGACGGAATGACCGTATCTTCTTTCGGCCTCCATATCATATCTGACTCCGGCCCTTCCTTCGGATAGCGGTAGCGGATGTGATAATCCTTAAAATGGATGGGTCTGTCCGTCGTGTTATACACCTCGATAAATTCATAGGCATCAGCGCCGTCTTCATTTTTCGTATCAACCGCAAGCTCCGTAATCATCAGCTCGGGAATATGATTCAAATCGGCTTGATAGCCGTCCAGCTTCAGCCGCTTTTTCTCCGATTCCGCCCGCTGTCTGCCGTTGGTGAAAACGAGGTAATATTCCAATTCTCCATTCCAGATATCCCGTTTTGAAACCTGGGCCGTAAACAGCCGGATTGCGCCTGGCGCGGGCTCCATCGGCACCATTTTAAACCCCAGCTCATTGCTTTGTTTATAAAAAAGAAACGCCGAAAATGCTTGATAGTCGGCATTATTTACATGAGCCTGTATGAACAGGTTTCTTTTCATTTCCGCCTTTACTTCTATTTGGGGAGGATTCTCCAGAAGCGGTATGTAATGAGGCGGCTGTCCGAATTCCTGCTGATTCACGGGGATTGCCGGTTCTTTGCGCGCCGCATCCGCAGAAGGACTTACACAAAGCAAACAAATCAGAAAAAAGAGCGTCATCACAAGTTTCATCTCATTACCTCCCTATGCATTATGTTGCGTCAGGAGGCCGCCGCTTATGTAAACCGCACATAAAAAAGCTGCCCTCTCGGGACAGCTCGTTTTTTACCCTTTTCTAAGCGGCTCCAATATGCCTTTTTGAATCAGCAAGTGGAAAACGGACAGCACGACGGATGCCCAAATGGCGGTGCCGAACCCGTCAATCTGAAAGCTGTCTCCCATCAAGGCTGCGGTCATCATTAACGTAATGGCGTTGATGACAAACAGAAAGAGGCCGAGGGTCACAACCGTGACGGGCAATGTCAATATGACGATGATCGGTTTGATCAGCACATTTAACACAGAAAGAATCACACTGGCGATGACAGCCGCTCCGATACTGCTGATATGGACGGAATCAAAATATCCCGCGATAACGATTAATAATAACGCATTTACTAAAATGCTGACTGCCCATTTGATCATTTATTTCAAATCTCCTTCTAAAGGTACAACAAAACACCAGATAATATATACAATCGGCACGATTCCCGGCATGACAAGCGCTAATACAACGGTGATAATGCGCAAAAGCGACGCATCCATATTGATGTACTCCGCCAAACCGCCGACGACGCCGGCAATTTTACGATTTTTTTCTGAACGGTAAAGTCTTTTCATCCAATCACCTCTGAGTATGCTTGAGCTTAATGGCTCCTGTTAACGATTCTGAGAAAATCGAGAGATGCTGATCATGGCCTTGATTTGATGCCAGCATCAGTTCTTTTTGAATGGTATCATTCTTTTCCTTTAAAATCTCCGCATCAATCAGCTCATGGCTGAGAGAGCCGAGATTGCTTTTCAGCTCCGCTTTCACCGCCGCGTCATCAGGCAGGGCGATTTCCACGTTTCCGGTAGTCGTTTTCGTGTAGATGGAGCGGCAATGCGGCGCAGTCACGGTAAGCATGATATTGCCGTTAAAACTTTGGACGTCAATGGATTCACTCGATCCGCGCAAATCAATCAAGCCGTTGATCGTTTCCGCTTCAATCGTGCCGCATTGGTGTCCGGCCAGCTTGATTTGTCCGTTAGCCGTTTCCGCCGACGCTTTCTCAGCCGTCAAATGAGAGAATGACAGAACGCCGTTTGTCGTTTTCGCTGAGAATTCTTTTACATGTAAATGTTCCCCTCTGATCGGTCCGTTAAACAGCTTCACTCTTATCTTATCGTACTCTTTCTGAGGAACATAAAGCGTCACATTGGTTTTCATCGTTTTCTTTTCTGTGCGGACAAAAAACTTATTGCCCTTCACTTCACACTCAATGTGCTGAAGAAATGCGGTGCGCGCCGCCTCCTGACTGTCCGCCCGGTACACTTTCGCCTGGCACTCCGCTCTGATATCTTCATCCGCCCACGGCACGATATTGACGCTGCCGTTTGCGATCTGCATATCAATGGCCGAGAATTCACTGTCTTTAAATTGAAAAATATGCTGCACTTCGTGTGCGTGGCCGAAATTCAGATCAAGATCCGCTTCCTTCACTTTTTTGACGGCAGAATCAATCCAGTCGAACAGCTTCGCCCCGAGCGACGGCTTTTGGCTTCCTTTTGCCCCGCTTTCGAAATCTTCCGCAGGTTCCTGGACCTCCGCAGATAATGCGGTGATCTGCTCTTCTTTTTCTTTATATTCATGATCCAGTTTTTCAATGAGCGTCAGTGCTTCCTGCGCCGTCAGCATGCCGTCTTCCACAAGCTTTAAAATCCGTTCTTTCTCCTGTTTCATACAAAACTCCTCCCCCGACTTTTCTTACACCTGGCGTAACACCTTAATTCCCTGCACGATATTCCAAATGACCATTCCGATGAGGATCAGAAAATAAACAGCTGCTCCTGTTATCATAACAAAAACGGGCACCATACTCTCCCCTTGAGCCGTAATCAATCCGCCGCCAACACCCGCGGTCACAATCAGCAATCCCGCAAACGGAATGATATGGGAAATCAGAGCGCGCATGGCATGCCGCTCGTCTCTTTTTCATCGACGACAAAGTAAGCCACAATCGGAAGAATGAGCGGCGCGAGAAACACGCTGAAATAACAGATTGATGCGATAATCGCTTGATTTCGGTTCAATAAAAACACTCCCTGTGCCGTAATGTAAAAACCCTTCCTTATACATACGTATGACGAATGGGCGGGTTTCATTTTCATGCTAAGGACATGCTTCGTTATACGTAATTTTTGATTTCAGAGATTTCACTATAGAATCTTTTCCCCGAACCGATTACAATATGTAACAAAGCCTGACCGTATGCAAGGAGGACATACAAATGGAGAAAGATCCCGAAAACGCCCAAGTAACGGAAGAGAGTCTTCGAAATTTAATTCGCGAACAGAAAAGAATGAACAGCGAAATGCTGGCTGAATTGGAACAGATCAAAGCAGCCCCTCTTCCCATTTCCCATGATATCCAATATATAAAAGTGCTGCTGGACAGCAGCAGCACCCATATTCTGCAGGACTTAATGCATTTAAGCAGACAGCTTCCCCAACAGAAAAAAAGCCTGTAACAACAACAGCCCAAAACCGATGAGTTTTGGGCTGTTTTTATTGATCTATTACGTGGCTGCCGTTTCTTTTTCGGCCAGCAATGTTTTCATCCGTTTTCTATCACGTTCCATTACCGGTTTCAGATAGCGGCCTGTATATGATTCTTTCACTTCGACAACTTCTTCAGGCGTCCCGGAGGCTACAATCGTGCCGCCGCCCGCTCCGCCTTCAGGTCCCAGATCGACGATGTAGTCCGCCGTTTTAATGATATCGAGATTATGTTCAATGACCAAAACGGTATCTCCGTTATCGACGAGTCTTTGAAGCACAACTAAAAGCCTTGCGATATCATCAACGTGGAGGCCTGTCGTCGGTTCGTCCAGAATATACAGCGTCCGGCCGGTGGAACGCTTATGCAGCTCGGAAGCGAGCTTGACGCGCTGCGCTTCTCCCCCTGACAGCGTCGTCGCCGGCTGGCCGAGCGTCACATACCCGAGTCCGACATCAGCAAGCGTTTGAAGCTTGCGTTTGATTTTCGGGATATTTTCAAAGAAAGACAGAGCATCTTCCACCGTCATATCCAGAACGTCGGAAATGCTTTTTCCTTTGTATGTGACCTCCAGCGTCTCCCGGTTGTAACGTTTGCCGTGGCATACTTCACACGGAACGTACACGTCAGGAAGGAAGTGCATCTCAATTTTGATGATGCCGTCGCCGCGGCAGGCCTCACAGCGCCCGCCTTTTACATTAAAACTGAACCGGCCTTTTTTATAGCCGCGCACCTTTGCTTCATTTGTCTGCGCGAATACATCGCGGATATCATCAAACACACCCGTGTAAGTTGCCGGATTTGATCTCGGTGTCCGGCCGATCGGCGCCTGGTCGATGTCGATCACCTTATCAAGATGGTCAAGGCCTTTGATTTCTTTATGGCTTCCCGGTTTCGCTTTGGCTTTATGAAGCTTTTGCGCAAGCGCCTTATGCAGAATTTCATTCACAAGCGTGCTTTTTCCGGAACCGGACACACCTGTCACCGCCGTAAAAGTGCCGAGCGGGAATTTGGCGTTCGCTTTTTTCAGGTTGTTTTCTGAAGCGCCTTTGATTTCAATGTACCGGCCATCAGGCTTTCTTCTCTCCGGAGGCATCGGGATGAATTGAGCCCCTGACAAATAACGTCCGGTCAGAGAATCCGCATCATTCATCACTTCTTCAGGCGTCCCCGCCGATATGACGCGGCCGCCGTGAATGCCGGCGCCCGGACCGATATCTATCAAATAATCGGCAGCCATCATCGTATCTTCATCATGCTCCACGACAATCAGTGTGTTGCCGAGATCCCTCATGTTTTTCAGCGCGCTGATCAGACGGTCATTGTCACGCTGGTGAAGGCCGATGGACGGCTCATCAAGAATGTACAGGACGCCTGACAAACGGGAGCCGATCTGCGTCGCAAGCCTGATACGCTGGGCTTCTCCGCCTGACAGCGTTCCCGCCGCCCTGCTCAGCGTCAGGTAATCAAGACCGACTTTATCTAAAAAGCTGAGCCGCTCCACAATCTCTCTTAAGATTAAATCGGCAATCTGCATATCTTTCTCAGACAGCGTCAGGTTTTTGAAAAATTCCAGCGCATCGCCGACGGAAAGCTCGGTAATGGTCCCGATATGGCGCCCGTTGACCAAAACGGCAAGCGCTTCTTTCTTCAGCCGGTAGCCTTTGCACGTCGGGCACGGCTTCTGTGACATGTACTGCTCCATCTGTTCACGGATATAATCGGAGCTTGTCTCTTTATACCGTCTCTCAATATTGCGCAACACACCTTCAAATTCAATTTCATTTTCGCGCACTTGTCCGAAATCATTCTCGTATTTAAAGTAGATCCGTTCATTGCCGCTGCCGTACAGCACTTTATCAAGCTGATGCTTCGGCAGGTCTTTGACCGGAGTCTCCATATCAATGCCGTAATGGCGGCAGACCGCCTGAAGAAGCTGCGGATAATATTGTGAACTGATCGGCGTCCACGGCGCGATGGCGTGTTCCTTTAACGACAGTTCAGGATTGGGAATGACGAGCTCAGGGTCCACTTCCAGCTTCAAGCCGAGACCGTCGCAAGTCGGGCAGGCGCCGAACGGGCTGTTAAACGAAAACAGCCGGGGTTCAAGCTCCCCGATAGAAAAACCGCACAGCGGACAGGCATGATGCTCGCTGAACATCAGCTCCTCCTGACCGATGATATCTATCATGACACGGCCTTCCCCTAAGCGGAGCGCGGTTTCCAGTGAGTCGGAAAGCCGGGCGGCAACCCCTTCCTTGACGACAATCCGGTCAATGACTACTTCAATGGAATGCTTTTTGTTTTTTTCAAGTTCAATATCGTCGGAAAGCTCGGCCATTTCTCCGTCAATCCGCACCCTTACGTAACCTTGCTTTCTGATTTGGTCAAGCACTTTGACATGGGCGCCTTTTCTGCCTGAGATGATCGGCGCAAGCACTTGAAGCTTCGTCCGCTCCGGATATTCAAGAATCCGGTCAACCATCTGTTCAATCGTTTGCGACGTAATTTCAATGCCGTGCTCCGGGCAGTGCGGCTTCCCGACTCTCGCGTACAGCAGCCGGAGATAATCATAAATCTCCGTTACCGTTCCGACGGTTGACCGCGGATTGCGGCTTGTTGTTTTCTGGTCAATGCTGATCGCCGGAGAAAGCCCTTCGATCGCATCAACGTCCGGCTTATCCATCTGCCCTAAAAATTGGCGCGCATAGGCAGAAAGCGATTCAACATACCGCCTCTGTCCTTCCGCGTAAATGGTGTCAAAGGCAAGGGATGATTTTCCCGATCCGGACAGCCCCGTCACGACGACGAGCTGATCCCGCGGAATCGTTACATCAATGTTTTTTAAATTGTGCGCCCTTGCGCCTTTCACCTCGATCCGGTCAATTGCCATGTGTTCATCATCCTTCCGCTTTAAGCTCTAACAGTAAATCACGAAGCTCTGCCGCCCGCTCGAAATCAAGCGCTCTGGCCGCTTCTTTCATTTCGTGCTCCATTTGCTCAACGACTTTCTGGCGTTCTTTCTTCGTCATCTTCGCCAGTTTAGGCGCGGCTTTTGTTTTATATTCTTCTTTATCCTCAGCGGCCTGCGTCGCGCGGATCACATCGCGGATTTCCTTATTGATCGTTTGCGGCGTAATGCCGTGAATTTCGTTAAAGCGCTCCTGCTGTTCCCGGCGGCGCTTCGTTTCATTAATCGCGATTTCCATCGAATTCGTGATTTTATCGGCATACATGATGACGCGGCCTTCCGCGTTTCGTGCCGCCCGTCCGATCGTCTGAATCAGCGAACGCTCAGAACGGAGAAAGCCTTCTTTATCCGCATCGAGAATGGCGACAAGTGACACTTCCGGAATATCAAGCCCTTCCCTCAGCAGGTTGATGCCGATTAACACATCATGTTTTCCGAGGCGGAGGTCACGGATGATTTCAATCCGTTCAAGCGTCTTAATCTCGGAATGCAGATAATTGACCTTGATGCCGATTTCCTTGAGATAATCGGTCAGATCCTCTGACATTTTTTTCGTTAAAGTCGTCACGAGAACGCGTTCATTCCGTTCAATCCTCGCCTGTATCTCGCCGATCAGATCATCAATCTGTCCTTCGATCGGCCGGACGTCAATGAGAGGATCGAGGAGTCCCGTCGGTCTGATGATCTGCTCGATCATTTCCGGCGTATGCTCAATTTCATACGGTCCCGGAGTCGCCGACACGTACACGATATTGTGCATATGTTTCTCAAATTCCTCGAATCGGAGCGGACGGTTGTCAAGCGCTGACGGCAGGCGGAACCCGTGATCGACAAGCACCTGTTTTCTCGCCTGGTCACCGTTGAACATGCCGCGCACCTGCGGAATCGTCACATGTGATTCATCAACGACAATCATAAAATCATCCGGAAAATAATCAAGCAGCGTATACGGCGTAGAGCCCGGCGGTCGGAGCGTCAAATGTCTTGAATAGTTCTCGATCCCTGAGCAAAAACCCATTTCCCGCATCATTTCAAGATCATATCTCGTCCGCTGCTCAAGCCGCTGCGCTTCAAGGAGCTTGCCGTTTTCGTGCATCACTTTCAAGCGCTCCTCAAGCTCCTGTTCAATATTCAGAATCGCTTTTTCCATCTTTTCCGCCCGGGTGACGAAGTGGGAAGCCGGGAAAATCGCGACATGGTCACGGTCGCCGAGAATTTCTCCGGTCAAAGCGTCGACCTCTCTGATCCGCTCAATTTCATCTCCGAAAAATTCCACTCTGATACAATGTTCGTCACGGGAAGCCGGGAAGATTTCCACAACGTCTCCGCGCACGCGGAACGTCCCGCGCTGAAAGTCGATATCATTGCGGGCATACTGGATATCCACAAGCTTTCTCAGCAGCTCGTTCCGCTCAATCTCCATTTCCGGTCTGAGCGACACAACCATTTCCCGGTATTCTTCAGGCGAACCGAGACCGTATATGCATGACACACTCGCGATAATAATGACATCTCTCCGTTCAAACAGAGAGGATGTCGCGGAGTGTCTCAGTTTATCAATTTCATCATTAATGCTTGCGTCTTTCTCTATAAAAGTATCCGTTTGAGGCACGTACGCCTCCGGCTGATAGTAATCGTAATAGCTGACAAAATATTCGACAGCGTTGTTCGGGAAAAACTCCTTAAACTCGCTGTACAGCTGTCCGGCAAGGGTTTTGTTATGGGCAATGACCAGTGTCGGTTTATTCACTTCTTTAATCAGATTGGACACGGTAAAGGTTTTGCCCGTCCCTGTCGCACCCAGGAGAGTCTGGTGTTTTCTGCCTTCCTGTATGCCTTTGACAAGCTTCTCAATCGCTTGCGGCTGATCTCCCTGGGGCTGATATTTCGAGACTAACTCAAAACGATCTTTCACAAAAAAGCCTCCGTTTCTTTACGAAATCTTCCTATTGATATAGTAACACAATGACGGGCAAAATCACTAAAAATACGAACTAAAGTTCGATGGTTTGTTTTTACCAAGTCAATTTTTGTATAAAAAACCTGCTTTTATGGCGTAAAAGCAGGCATTCTATTTCATATTCACCATGTCAGGCATTGTCTTTCTTTTTGTCTGCTTCTTTTTTGGCCATGTACAGCCCTCCGGCCACCAGCGATACGACATCCAATCCAACGATAAAATACGTTTCGGTGTAACCCTTTAAATAGGATGCGAAAAGCAGTGCGGCTGTGAGAGCGATCGCCACATAGTGGTTAAACGTGACGCGCGTAAAAAGGACGACCAGCATAAAAGGGAAACATAATGCAAAAACGGCTTTTGTAATCACAAAAACCCTCCTCGGGAATTCTTCATCTCATCTGATTATAGTAAAAAATGAAGAATCGGACAATCATTCCCCTGCTATCACAATACCCTTTTTCAGCAGTCTTCAATCATCTGTCAAAAAAATTGTGAATATAAATCCATTGAACCATTAACCAGATGAATCGAATTACCTTTCTTCAGCCGAAAGGATGAGAAGGTTTAGGTCTTTGTATCTTTGACAGTTTCTTCCTCCCTCTTTACAATGTAATGATAGTGTTTACTATCATTTTCTTGGATGAGGAAAAAAAGGGGGTCATACCGCATGTATTCAGTGCGATTTCAAAAAGCGGAAGAATCGAGCCGCTCTGCAGGAGCAAAAGGAATGAACCTGATTAAACTGACGAAAAACGGGCTGCCCGTTCCCGGCGGTTTCATCATTCAGACGAATGCCCTGACACGTTTTATGGAAGACAACGGGCTTCAAGCAGATCAGGAACAGATGGAGCGCGCCATTATGAACGGCACGTTTTCAAAAGAGCTTCGGGAGGAACTGACCGCTTCGTTTTATGAATTGAGAGAAACATACGCCTCTGTCGCCGTACGTTCCTCCTCCGCGTCTGAAGATCTTGAAGGCGCTTCTTTCGCTGGCCAGTACGAAACCTATTTAAATATCAAAACAGAAGAAGAGTTTCTCGGAAAAGTGAAAGAATGCTGGGCTTCCTTCTTCTCGGCGCGGGTCAGCGGTTATAAAGAGAAAATGAACAATGACACCGCAGAACCGTTAATGGGTGTTGTCGTGCAAGGTCTCATCAATTCCGAGGTTTCAGGAGTCATTTTCAGCCGCAACCCCGTCACACATGATGACGGAGAGCTGATGATCAGCGCGAGCTACGGTCTCGGAGAAGCAATCGTCTCCGGAAGCGTGACGCCCGACACATTTATCGTCAATAAAGACACATTTCAGATTGAAAAAGAAATCGGCTTAAAAGAAATGTATATCGTTTCTAAAGACGAAGGCGTGACGGAAAAAGAGACGACCGCTGACATGAGAAACCGCTTCTGCCTTGATGACGAGAGCATCAAAGAGCTTGCCATGCTGACGATAAAGACGGAAGAACTGTACGGTTATCCCGTGGATCTCGAATTCGGATTTGCCGAAAATAAGCTGTATCTGCTTCAGGCCAGGCCGATTACAACGATCGTGCAGGATCAGAAGGCGGCAGACGAAGAACGGGAATTTATCATGACGCCCCGGGATCAGAAAGATTTTTGGCTCAATATGGAGGCCAATATTGAAGGCCCCGTCAGCCCGTTATTCGCCTCACTCATTGTGCCGGCTTTGGAATACGGCCTCAAAGAGAGCACAAAGGCATTCCCAGTAATGGGCATCGAAATCGAGCGTGTCAAACTTCATCAGGGCCGTGTTTTTTCCAGACAGCATAAGACGGACGACAAGCTGCCCGCAGAACAATTAGAAGCGCTTTTCCCCGTCTTGGCTGACCGCATGTACGATATTATTCAGGAAACCTTTCTGCCTTTTTATCAAAAGCTGGACGAACTGGCGCATACAGACCATACGCCGGAGACTGCCCTTGATGCGTTCCGAAACCTGCAAGACTTCTATTTAAAAGGATACGCAGAACATTTCAATATTGTCTTTCCGCAGGTTGCGTTAAACATGATACTGGAATCCATGTACGGACAGGTTGAGAAAGAAAACACCTCCCTTCTGTACGAAATGCTGGCTGGCGTCATGAATAAGTCATTGGAGACCGACAGACAGCTCTGGCTGCTTTCCGGACAAGTAAAAGACAGCCCTGAGCTGCGGCGCGTCTTTACGGTTTCTCATGCCGATGAGCTGCATCAGACGCTTCTGCAATCAAATGAGGGAAAACGCTTTCTCGAACAAGTCGGTCAATTTTTACAGGAATACGGCTGGAGATCCGTGAAAAGTCATGATCTCATTGAAGAAACTTGGGCGGAAAACCCTTATTTCGCTTTGGCCAACATTCAGAACTATGTCCGGAACGGATACGATTTTGACAGTGAGTTTCATAAAACGATAGAAAAACGAAAACAGCTCTACGCCGACTTTATGGATAGAATTGAAGATGACGGCTTCCGGGAGACGTTTGACCGCTATTATCAGTGGACATTGTCTTCATCCGTCATCAAAGATGATCACCATTTTTATATTGATGCGATGCTGGACGCCAAAGCGCGCCTTTGCCTTCTGAAAATCGGCGAGCTGCTTCAAAAACAAGGCGTAATCGATGATCGGGAGGATATGTGGTACTTATACAGCGATGAAGTCGAGAAAGCGCTGGTGTCGCCGGTTCCGATGCAGGAAAAAGCCGCTGAACGAAAACAGCTCTTCCAGCAATATCAATTGCTTGAAGCCCCCGCTTATCTCGGGACTCCGACTTCGGAACAGCTGAAAACGGCTGAACAGATTACCGGCTCCATCACAGAAGATGAAAAAAACACTGAACATCAAATTTACGGACTTGCGGCGTCAAGCGGAATCGCAAGCGGCCCGGTGAAAGTCATTCGTGACGCAAGTGAATTTTCCCGTTTTTCAACAGGAGACGTGCTTGTCTGCAAAATGACGACACCGCTGTGGACCAGTCTGTTCCAGGATGCAAAGGCCGTCATTACGGACACGGGCGGCATCCTGTCACATGCGGCGATCATCGCGAGAGAATACGGGCTCCCGGCCGTTCTCGGCACACGTGCCGCGACTGACAGGCTCAACGACGGAGATATCGTCACGGTGGACGGGACAAACGGCAAGATTACGATTGTCAAACGCGCTTCATGCTAGGTTTCCCTCTTTATTGACGGGCAGGGCGGGTGTATACTTGTCCTGCCAGTATTTACGCGAGGTGAAACATGTTGAGAACGACGAACAAGAGAATTATTGACGCCGCGATGAATCTGATCATCCAAAAAGGATACCGCGCAGCGACAACAAAAGAAATCGCAGAAAAAGCAAAAGTAAGCGAAGCAACGATTTTCCGTAATTTTAAAAACAAACAAGGATTAATGAAAGCCATGATTGAACAGCAGACGCCGGCTCCGGAAAGCATGATCACCAAGGCGGAAGGCGATCTGTATGAGGATCTTCTTCATTTCGCCGCGACCCTTCTGCAACAATTGGAACAAAAAAAAGAAGTGTTCCGCATCTGCCTGCGCGAACCGGAACTATTCGAAGACGTCCTGCAGGATATTGTCGTATATCCGCAATCCGTGAAAAAGCATTTAATCGTTTACTTTAAGGAGCTGACAAAGAAAAATATGATAAGCCCCGGCAGCGAAGAAGCTAATGCAGACGTCTTTATGACGATGATTTTCGGTTATTTTATACACCGGCTGCAGCTGGGGAAAAGAGTCATTACTCTCTCTGAGGAAACGATGCTGAAACACAGCACTGAGATTTTCATGAAAGGCATTACCGGCCGGTCACTTTCCGGCTCCAAGGAGGATGAAGGATGGGTTCAAAGAAAGAATGGGCGCTGATCGTTTCGCTTTTGCTGGGAGCCATACTCGTTCCCATCAATTCTACGATGATCGCAGTCGCCCTTTCGTCCATTTCCCGCTCATTCAGCGAATCAATTGCCAGCATCACATGGGTAGTGACCGTGTATTTAATCGTAATGGCCGTGACACAGCCCATTGCCGGCAAACTCGGTGATATGTACGGAAACAAAAAAATGTATTTATGGGGCGTCGGCCTTTTTCTCATCGCATCATTGGGGTGCGCCCTCTCGCCAAGTCTTTTCTTATTGATTTTCTTCCGGGCGCTTCAGGCTGCCGGCGGCGCTTTGCTTACGCCAAACAGCATCGCCATCATCCGCCATGTCGTGTCTGAAAAACGGCTTCCGAAAGTATTCGGCTTTTTCGGCCTCGGTGCCGGTCTGGGCGCGGCTCTCGGTCCGTTTATCGGCTCTCTTTTAATTGAGAGCTTCAGCTGGCATTCGATCTTTTGGGTCAACATTCCGTTTCTTGCGATCGCACTCGTGACGGCATTAGTGATGTTTCCTAAATATAAAGAAGAAACGTCTGACGCTCCGCTTGATATCATCGGGTCCGTTTTGCTTGCCGGAAGCATTGTATCTATTATTCTTCTGACGAAAAATGAAAGCTCTTTGGGCTATTGGGTGTACGCGCTGCTCATTCTCATATTTGTTCCGCTATTTTTCAGGCGGGAGCTGCGCACGAAACATCCGATTATTGATTTTGACCTGTTTAAAAACACGACCTTTACGAGCGCCAATCTGTCGGTCCTGTTAAGCAATTTAATGATGTACGCCGTGTTATTGATTATGCCGCTCTTTATGACCGGCCACTTCAGCATGAATACGTCGCACAGCGGCATGGCGCTGTCAGTCTTTTCTGTTTTCATGTCCGCCAGCAACTGGGGCGGAGCTCAGCTGCATCAGAAATGGGGCGCGCGAAGAATGATTTTTCTGTCCTTCGGGCTGATGGCCGTAGCCAATCTCTTATTTCTGCTTTTGGTTTATTCCCATTCCGTTCCGTTTCTTATGGCATCGCTTATTGTAGGAGGCATCGCGTCAGGTGCGGGGCTGACGAGCATGCAGGTATCTTCTCTTGCGACGGTAGAACCGGGCATGTCCGGCATCGCATCCGGGATTTTTTCCACCTTCCGTTATTTCGGAAGCATTATTTCTTCAGCACTGATCGGTTTAATCTCCGGATTTCACATTCTGTTTATGATATTGATCGGCGTATCTGTGATCGGCTTGTTCGTATCACTTGGTATCAAGTCCAGGGAAACCGTTCAGACGAAAAAAAGCCATTCGGCATAACGAAAAAGGTTCCGTAAGCATCTGCTTTCCGGAACCTTTTCTAGTTTTAGAATCTTTTTATTTACAAGAGAAAAGGGGAATGTAAATGGCTGAGAGTTCCGATCAAGTTCGGCGCTGACATCGTAATCCGGCCGTGAAAAAAGCCCGGCCGCCGTCTTTTATTTTATTTATTTCACTCACTCCTATGTTCAACTTGAGCCCACTATCATTACTATATAAACCTATAAGTATTCAAGATACATTTAATTGTACTTCTCTATCTCTCGCTGCTCTGCAAGCAACAAATTCACCATATCACTATAGCTATTCATACCGTCTGTCTGATTATTTGCCTTCAGATATACATCATTTACATTTCTTGAAATACTTGAAATAACACCCTCATACTTATCCCGGTACTGCTCATTTTGTTCTATATCATGCTGCACCGCCTTGGACAGACTGGACATTATATCAGACGCCTGATCTGGATCCACTTTCTTTAGCTCAGATATAGAATAATCAAATGCCAGAAATAAACCACTGTAAAGTATCATTGGATCATCCTGCTGCTTACATGCCAGATATGCTATAAAATTTGCCTCATCCTCATGCATGAAACCACTCTGATGTGCCAATTCATGTGCCATAGTAGCAGGCACCAAGAAAACGGGCACATTAACATTGATATTGGATTCATAAGTAAAAGGGACAAAGATACCATTTATCCCTGCATGCGACATTAGCTTTGACATCACAACTGGTTTTGGTGTTGAGTATAAAGAATGCTCCAAAATAGGATATTCCTTTGATAACATTTGCATCGAGAACACTGCGTGTTGTGCATAATAATCAAAAACCTCCGGTACTTGAGCCAAAAGATCAGTGTCCGCTAACTTTTCCCTTGCCAATCCCATTTCAACGGCAAGCGACTTACTCAATTTGACCAGTTCCTCCTTGCTGTAGTTCTCTTCTTTATATTCGGTATAAGACAAAAAAGAATATCTGTAATAGTTTATTCCACCCAAAATAGTATAACAAAAATATATCACGCTACAGATCGTAACGATTCCTAGAGCACCACGATAAACTACCATCCTACGTACACCTTTACTCGTGATAACCTTGCGCACATAATAAACGATATAAAATAGAAAAAGTAACACAACCAACACGACGAGCCATTCACTAACAGAAAACTTGACCCAAGAAGGTACAAATCCTACTATTTTTGACAATAACGGATATACAGACCTACTGTATTTTTCCGCCCAATCCTGATGGTTCTGCGCGTATATTGTCAGTATGTAAGCTATAACTCCAAGTGAAATCAACGGTAATCTCTTAAGTAAAAGCTTTTTTATAATGTACTCCCCCTATCCAACATAACGATTATAATCAGTTATTCTTAATATATATCCTGCTAAAGATTCATCTTCTAAAGGTTTTGGAGTTAGCAATAACCTTTCCAATAAGCCATACCTCTCCTTCATTTATTTTTTTATTATTTCAAAATAAAACAGCTAAGAAAATATAATTTTCTTAGCTGTTTTACTTTCTAGCTGATTTTGAAATCTAGTTTAGGAGTTCTTGAAACTATTCCGAATAATTATGAAAAATCACATTATAATGCTGTCATTTCTTCGTGCTCGTGTTCATCCTGCACGAATAAAATACCTAATTCATGATGTTCGCCTTCATAGGACGCGCGCTGATCAAACCGGATCTCACCGTTCAGGCCGATGATCTCCAATTTTACAAATGCGCGGTTTTTTTGAAGTGCTTCATAAAAATCCGATACATGCTTCACGGGGATGCCGTTTACCTTCGTAATAATCTCACCGATCTTCAGCTCAAGATCGTCCGCGGGTGTGTTCGGAATGATGCCGAGCACCATTAAGCCCTGATCCCGCTTAGAGAAATAAAACGGAGCCGCGTTATCGTTCAGCCGCTGTCTCAATGATAAAAACAGGCGTCCGAGCACCGCAATACAAGCGGCAGCTCCGGCAAGCGGAGTCCACCAAAGGGCCGCTGCCCCGAATACGGCCACGATAATCCCGAGAATCATGACACGTTTCGCCGTTATCCTTATGCTGACTTCCGGAAGTGACCCCTGCACACGCTGTCCGAAGCCGGCGATATAAGGAATCCAGATCAAATGGAAAGAGCCGCCCGGCACGGTAAAGACAGGCCACCAGGAAAGGTGTGACTCAAGCCCGCTGCCCGGCACCAATAAGAAAAGCGGAAACAGCCATGCGCGATTCGCCAATTGTCGGCCGATGGGCAGGCCTCTGCTGCTGACGACAAGCGCCGGAGATGTTTTCAGATGCGCTGAACGGCAGGCAGCCGCTCCCTCCGTGATAATCAAAAGGCCCATAAACACGGCCGCCGATGCCCAATTCACGCCGAATGCCTGCGGAAACCGATCCGCAAACGGCACTGTGTCGGTATACTGAAGGATAAACGCAATGAACATGCCGGCGCTGACAATATAAGCTGATGACAGCCAATTCATACGGAACGTCAGCGAAGCCAAAGCCGTCACAGCCGCGATTATGCCGAGAAGACCGAATGGAATCGAAATTCCCAGTCCAAAAAATAATATGGAGAGAAGAATACCCGGTATAAGTCCTTTTATGTATGTAAAGATAAGCTCGTCATACATATCCGCGATTTTTGTATGAAACGTATGGCGTTCACGTTTGATCCGCAAATATCCGCATGCGAGACTTATGATGATAAAAAACCAGAACATCGGGTGTAAAAAAAACAGACCGATACTTTTCAGAAGTTCAATTCCCCATTGAACAGACACTGCTTTCACCGCCTCAAGCCAAACATTTTAATTCTATTCTACCAAATAATCATTGGCTTGAATATCTCAAACGTCTATCTCTCTTCCGTCATCCACAGCGTTACATTTGAGAGAGAAAAATCTTTCAGATAGTGGTCAACCTCCACCTCGATCACGCCGCTGATCAGAAGCATGGACCGCTTAATATCCGTCAGATTGATTCCTAAACGTTTATGGTTTTTCATTAAGTAAGTGAAATAATGCTTCGCACACTCTTCATTGATTTCGTGAACGCATTCAACATTTGTGTAATTGACCAGGTATCTGCTGAACAGCATAAGAAGACTTAGTGCTTTTGTTGATGAAAATGTGACGTCTTTTGTTCTGTCTTTTAGTTGTTCCACTAATTCATAATATTTTTTTTCACGCACAATACTTGCCCTCTTCAATTGTGAACCCCCATTTTTTTATCCAGATAAGCACGGGTGATTACAGCTGCCGTGCTGAAGCGCCGCAAACACTTCTGCTTTCGATACTGAAATGCAGCTGCCAAACTAAAACTGTTCTCTATTAGAACCTTCTTTTATTGTAAGAACTAAAACTGACTGAGGCAACTTTCAAAAGTTTCATTTTGAATACATATTAACTCGGCATAAAGTCTCTCTTCTCTATAAATATCGGGTAATGTTTGTCCTTTATAAATGTTTAAATGTGAAAATTTTTTTAATATCTTGTCAAAACCGTCATAATTATATGTCTTTTGGTTCATTTTTTACGAATGACAAAAGAAATAGGAGACGCAAAAAACGCCTCCTTTTCATTTATTTTACAAATAATGATTTTAACGCCATTTGCAGCTGTAAATCATTTTTTTCGTCAGATTTCTGTTCATTCATCAGCTGATTCATTTTTTCCGCTGTCTTTTTATCAATGACCGCTGTTTTATCAAGCTTGTACCGGTCTTGAAACGCCAGAACGGCTTTTTTCATTGTTTTGCTGAAATAGCCGTCTGCTCTGCCCGGGTCGAAGCCTAGGCCTTTCAGCAGGATTTGGGCGTGCTTGACATCCGCGCTGTTCATATCAGGCTGAAGCGGCTGTTTCAGCTGAAGCGGCCCCGCCGCAAAATAATCCGGCTGGCTCACGGCGATTGTCGGAGCAATGCCTTTTTTGTGAATCCAATTGCCTTTCGGTGTCAGCCATTTGTAAAGCGTCAATTTAATGTTGCTCCCGTCTCCCATAGGCACGGCCTGCTGAACCGTTCCTTTACCGAAAGAAGTGTCACCGACAACGTCATAATGTCCCGCTTCTTTTAACGCACCCGCAAGAATTTCTGAAGCGGAGGCGCTTCCTTTATCCGTAATGACATTGACGGGATACGGCTTCTTATGTTTTAAGGTTGAGAAATATTGTTTTTTATCGCCGTTACGCTCCGCAATTTGGATATACGGCATGTCTTTTGTGATGAAATGCTTTAAAATTTGTTCGACGCTTTGAAGGTAGCCGCCGGGATTCCCTCTTACATCAAGGACGAGACCGTCAATCCCTTGTTTTTCAAGCTTTTTCAGCGCCGCGGCGAAGTCCTGGGCGGTATGCTCGGAAAATGTCGATATTCCGATGTAGCCGACATGATGGCCGCCTGATTCTTTGCGGGAAGCAAATACGGTTTCAAGCGGAATTTCCGCTCTTTTAATCCGGAATGACAGCTGTTTATCAGTACCCGGACGCTGTATTTTAATAGAAACCTTCGATCCTTTTTTTCCTCTGATTTTCAGCACGGCTTCGTTTAAACCTTTCCCGTTCATTGACTCGCCGTTTATGCTGATGATTTCATCATTCGGCTTGAGGCCCGCTTTTTCCGCCGGAGATTGCTTAAACGGTGATACGATAATGATTTTATTGTCTTTCATACCGACTTCAGCGCCGATCCCTTCGAAAGAAGAATCAAGAGAATCGGAAAACTGCTTGGCGGTCTGCTTGTCCATATAAACGGAATAAGGGTCGTTTAATGTAGACAGCATCCCCTGAATCGCTCCTTCAAGAAGCTTTTCGTTATCTACATTTTCCACGTATTCGTTCGAGATCAGCTCATATGCTTTTTCGATTTTTTCCATTGCCCGGCTTCTTTCTGCGTCTGATGAATTCGGCTGTGCCGCCCCGGCAATATGGGCTCCGCCGCACATGATGCTGACGGCCGCTATCACTGCGATCATTTTCTGCTTCATCGTTTACCTCCTCTTAGTCCTTTTACGAAAACCTGGAGATAGTATGTGTAAATTGCAAAGAATTCATGTAACGGCAACAAAAAAATGAAAACGCGAGATTGTTTCATATATATGGGTAACGTATAATATTTTGTATGCAATTCATTAAATATACAGGAGAATGCGAAATGAAAATAAAATTATCGATTTTATCCGCGGCGGTTCTGGCCGCAGGCATTACCGCCTTTGTCTGGCCAAAAACAGAGGCCAATGAAAAAATGCAGACGGACGCCCTGTATGTTTCTCCGGCAGGCAGCGACCAAAATGAAGGAACGAAAGAAAAGCCGTTCCGCACATTAAAACATGCGGCTGAAAAGGCAGAGGCCGGGACAACCGTATTGATTCGGGAAGGGACGTACGATGAAACGTTTGAAGTAAAGCACAGCGGCACGGCCGAAAAGCCGATTACATTTCGGAACTATCAGAATGAGCATGTCTCAATCAGCGGCAAATCTGCGCCAAAAAGCGATTCTGAAACTCCGTTAATTCAAATCCGCAATAAAGAGTACATTACCATTCACGGCGTTACGCTTGAGAATCTCTCCGTATCATCAGAAGATGCAACGGCCATGGGAATCTTCGTCACCGGATCAAGCAGTCATATCAACATTGACGGCAACCATATCCGAAACATTAAAACCACGGCTGATGAGGGAAATGCACACGGCATCGCATTTTACGGCACAGGCGCCATGAAGGATGTCAGCATCACAAATAATACGGTTGAAAAACTGACGCTCGGCGCAAGCGAAGCGGTCGTGCTGAACGGGAATGTTGACGGATTTAAGATTGTCGGCAATACCATCCGGGACAATAACAATATCGGGATTGACGTGATCGGATACGAAGGAACGTCCAAGCAAAACGACTATGCGCGAAACGGCGTCATTGAAAACAATACGGTGAGCCATAACTCTTCTTACGGAAATCCCGCTTACGGAGATGAATATTCAGCGGGCGGTATTTACGTTGACGGCGCAGAACATGTGGACATTAAGAATAACACCGTTTACAACAATGACCTCGGCATTGAAGCCACTTCCGAACATAAAGGGAAATACGCGCGAGATATCCGGATTACGGATAACAAGGTGTACGGCAATGCTTACACCGGTATTTCAATCGGAGGCTATGACACGAAACGCGGCGGCACCATCAATTCGGTGATCGCTCATAACATTATGTATCGAAATGACACGAAGGACCTTGACGGCGGCCAGCTGCTGCTGCAGTACGGCACAAAAGGGAACACGATCGAAAAAAACATCATGACGGCAAGCGGTTCACGGATTTTTATCGCAAATGATTATACGAAAAACGAAGGCAATACCGTTAATCATAACGTCTATCACAAAGAAGCGGGAAAAGGCGGCATTTGGAATTGGAAGAACAGAGAATATGATTCATTCACAGCGTACCAAAAAGGAACGGCAAACGATTCGGATTCCATTTATGCGGACCCGATGTACCGTGACGAATCGTCTTATGACTTTACATTAAAGCCCGGATCACCGGCCCTGCCCGTCATTCAGTAACGAAACCATTTAAAAAAGCCAGTCTATATCAGACTGGCTTTTGTATTTATACACGAAGGAATTTCCGGATGGAAGTCAGACTTCCCCATACTCCGATAACCGCGCCGATCAGAATGAGCACAAGTGATACTTGGAACACAAACGGGCTGTACGGCAGAAGTGAAACAAATGAGCCCTGAACTTTCGGGGCCACCCAAGCGACCATCGACTGGTACGTACTCAGCACGAGAGCGATCGGTATGATAGAACCGAATACCCCCAGCAGCAGCCCTTCCAGGAAGAACGGCCAGCGGATAAACCAGTTTGTCGCGCCGACAAGCTTCATGATTTCAATCTCTTTTCTTCTGGCGAAAATCGTGATTTTAATCGTATTTGAAATTAAGAACATCGCCGTGAACAGAAGGCCGATGATTAACGCAATCCCGATGTTGCGTGACACCCCGACGATCTTAAACAGACGGCTGACTTCTTCTTTCCCGTATGTCACTTTATACACATGATCAAGCTTCTCAATTTTTTTCGCGACTTTCGGCGTATCATGCGGATCTGTCGTTTTGACGATAAACGCGTTGTTCAGCGGGTTTTCCTGATCTTGCATTTTCATGGCCTTTCCGCTGTCGCCGAAGCTTTTGACCAATTGATCAAGCTCTTTATCTTTAGATGAAAACTCTACGCTTTGAATTCCCGAGATGTCTTTAATCTCATTCTGCAGCGTATCCTGCGTTTTCTTATTGGACGTCAGATCGATTAATACTTTAATTTCCACTTCTTTTTCAGCATTTTTAGCCATGTTGTTTAAATTCAGCATAATGACTAAAAACACGCCGACCAAAATCAATGTAACGGTAACGGCACTGATGGATGCAAATGTCATCCATGTGTTTCTTCCGAGAGATTTAAAACTCTCACGCAAATGGCGCCCGAGAATTTTAATCATAAGAACCATACTCCCCTCTTGACTCATCACGCACAATAATTCCGTCTTCGATCGCGATGACCCGTTTCTTCATGGTGTTTACTATTTCTTTATTGTGTGTCGCCATCACGACGGTCGTTCCGCGGTTATTAATCTCTTCCAGTGTCTTCATCACTTCCCATGATGTTACCGGATCAAGGTTGCCCGTCGGTTCGTCAGCTATCACGACGTCAGGATTGTTGACGATGGATCTTGCGATGGAAACACGCTGCTGTTCTCCTCCGGAAAGCTGGTCGGGAAACTGCCGTGCTTTATGCTTCAGCTGCACAAGATCGAGCACTTCGAGCACGCGTTTTTTAATGACTGACTGCTGCTCTCCGATAACCTCAAGCGCAAACGCTACGTTTTCAAATACCGTCAATTTCGGAAGGAGTTTGAAATCCTGGAAAACAACACCTATTTTACGCCGCACGAAAGGAATCTCTTTTTCTTTCACAGCCGCGAGATCTTTATGGTTAATCAATATTTGCCCTTTTGTCGGTTTTTCTTCTCTGTAAATCATTTTAATAAAAGTAGATTTACCGGCTCCGCTCGATCCTACGACATATACAAATTCTCCGGGATGAATCATGACTGACAGCCCGTTAATCGCTTTTACACCGTTCGGATAGGATTTATATACTTCTTTCATCTCTATCATGAAATCACCTAATCTTTTATTTATGTCTTGCAGCCATAGAGTTCGCAAACATATAGCGGTTTATGGCCGATTCGTCAGGAAACAGATGAAAAATCTGAAAGTTCCTTTTCCTCAGTACACTTCATTATACGTCAAATTTAGACATATTACTATTACAGTTTCTTTTCATTCCCAGACCGAGAAAAAACCTTGCCCCTATAACAGGCAAGGTTTTTCTGTTATTTTTTCTGTGACAGCCATTTTGCGATCTTCGCGGCTTCCTCATCATTTACAAGATGGCTCGGCATATTGCCGCGTCCGTTTTTAATGATGCTTTCAATTTTAGCTTCATCATACTTCCCGCCGACTTCCTGTAAATTCGGACCTCCGCCGCCTTCTAAGTCTTTACCGTGACAGCCGATACAACTTTGCTGATAAAGCTCTTCGCCCGCTGACGCAGATGCTTTTGATCCGCCTGAGCTGTCAGAGCTTTCTTTTTTCGATTCATTGGATCCGCCACATGCCGCCAGCAGGACGGACATGGTCAGAACCAGCGCCAGCAGCGCCCATTTTGATTTCATATGTAAGATGCACCCCTTCGCTATTATAACCCCGTTTACGCGCGTTTGAAACCCTCGCCGAGCACCTCGCTTGCGTCTGCGACAATAACAAAGGCTGACTCATCAATTTGTTTGACGATTTGTTTCAGTTTTGTGAATTCGGTCTGGCCGACGACACACATTAAGATCGGCCGGTCATGTTCCGTATACCCGCCGACTGCGGAAATCTTCGTCACACCCCTGTCGATTTCTTTAAACACAGCCGATCTGACGGCTTCTTCATGCTGCGTAATGATTAAAGCCATTTTGGAACGGTTGAACCCGACCTGCACGACATCAATCGTTTTGCTTGAAATAAATACCCCGAGCATCGCATACAGTCCCTGCTCCACTCCGAAAACGAGCATCGCGCTCAGCACAATTAATCCGTCCATGATGGCAAGGCACGTTCCCAGCGAAAGCCCCGTGTATTTGTGAATGATCTGCGCCGCCAGAGCCGTTCCCCCTGTTGAGCCTTTGCCGAGATACACGATGCCGATTCCCGTTCCGATCCCGACGCCTCCGAAAATCGCCGCCAGCAGTTCATGGGTCGTCGCGGCAGGCAGATCTCTTGTTAAAAAGACGGCGAGCGGCAGAACGATGGAACCGACCAGTGTCTTCATTCCGAACTTCCCGCCGAGAATGATCACTCCGGCGATAAACAAAGGGATGTTAATAATCCACTGCACGTAAGCCGGTTCAAAACCAAACGTTTCTAAAATGGTGCTGATCCCGCTTACTCCCCCCGCTGCTATACGGTTCGGCAGCAAAAATACGTTAAACACGATCCCCGTAATCGCCGCGCCGATCATGATGTATATATAATCTTTGATCAGACGGAGCGGCTTATTGTGATTCACATCCATGCAAAATCCTCCGTTCTCCGATTTTCTCTCGATAGCATTTTAAGTCTTCCCGGCTTAGAAGTAAATAACAGCCAAATACCGTATTAATTTGCTAAAGCGCTGTTGTGAAAAATGGAAAAGAGAACGGATAAAAAAACACACCTTGCCACAGGCAGGTGTGTTCCCGGATTACGACAGTTTAGAACGTAAATAGGCGTCAATGAAGATATCGATATCTCCGTCCATAACCGCCTGCACGTTCCCCATTTCCGTATTGGTGCGGTGATCTTTCACCATGGAGTACGGATGGAAGACGTACGAGCGGATTTGGCTGCCCCAGCCGATTTCTTTCTGTTCGCCGCGGATTTCGTCAAGCTCCGCCTGCTGTTCTTCAATTCTGCGCTGATACAGCTTCGCTTTGAGCATTTTCATCGCCCGGTCGCGGTTTTTGATTTGTGAACGTTCCGTCTGGCACGTGACGACTACATTTGTCGGGAGGTGGGTGATCCGAACGGCTGAATCAGTCGTATTGACGTGCTGTCCGCCGGCACCGCTCGCCCGGTACGTATCAACTTTAATATCTTCGGTACGAATATCAATGTCGATTTCTTCATTGAATTCAGGCATGACTTCACAAGACACGAATGACGTGTGACGGCGGCCTGATGAATCAAATGGAGAAATCCGCACGAGGCGGTGTACGCCTTTTTCCGCTTTTAAATAGCCGTATGCATTGTGGCCTTTAATAAGCAGTGTGACTGACTTAATTCCTGCTTCATCTCCCGGGAGATAATCAAGCGTTTCAACTTTGAAACCGCGTCTTTCCGCCCAGCGGGTATACATTCTGAGCAGCATGGAACCCCAGTCCTGGGATTCCGTACCGCCGGCCCCCGGATGAAGTTCTAAAATCGCGTTATTTTTGTCATATGGTTCACTGAGCAGCAGCTGAAGCTCAAATTCATTCAATTCCTTCGTTAATGACTTCAGCTCTTTTTCAAGCTCTTGCTGAAGGTCCTGGTCAGGTTCTTCTTTTAAAAGATCATGTGTCATTTGCAGCTCTTCGTGAGACTCGCTCAGCTGATGATAGGAGTTCACGTATTCTTTCAGACCGTTCGCTTCATTGATGACGGTTTGGGCCTTCTGCTGGTCATTCCAGAATTCCGGTTCCGCCATCTTTTCATCTAATTCTGCAATGCGGGCTTCCTTTGATTCGAGGTCAAAGAGACCCCCTGAAGTCCGCTAAACGAGAAGCCATATTTTCGAGCTCTGCCCTGATTTCTGATAATTCCATTCCATTCACCTCATTAAAAGATCCGGGGCGCCATAAGACGCAGACCCGGTCATGTTCGATGCATACAGTCGTGACTATTCTGTCCGGCCGCAGCAATTTTTATATTTTTTTCCGCTTCCGCAATGGCAAGGCGCGTTGCGTCCGATATCTACGACTTTGCGCACCGGCGCTTTTTTCGCTTGTTTGGCCTCATCGCCGTCCTGCGGCTGGTGAGCCGTCGTTTGGCCCTGAACAACTTCTTCGCGTTCCAGATTGCTTTCAATCTCGGCCTTCATGACGAATTTCGCAACCTCGTCCTCAATGGACTCAATCATGTGCTCAAACATAGCGAAACCTTCCATTTGGTATTCACGCAGCGGATTTGTCTGCGCATAGGCGCGAAGGTGAATCCCTTGACGCAGCTGATCCATCGCATCAATATGATCCATCCATTTTGAATCGACGGCACGCAATACGATGACTTTTTCGAATTCACGCATCTGCTCTGTGCCGAAATTCTCTTCTTTTTCATTATATTTTGTCATGATGCGATCCATGATCATCTCGTGCATTTCATCCGGTTCTTTTCCGAAGATATCGCTCTTTTCAAGCGCGCCTTCATCAAGATACGTTGTATTCACAAGCTCCACGAGGCCGTCAAGATTCCATTCTTCCGGAAGCTCCTCTTTCGGCGTATAAGCGGCAATTGCACGCTCCAGTGAAGACTTGATCATGCCTTCCACAATGTCACGCAGGTTTTCAGAGTCAATGACTTCAAAACGCTGCTTGTAAATGACTTCGCGCTGCTGACGGAGCACGTCGTCATATTGAAGAAGCTGTTTACGTGAATCGAAGTTGTTTCCTTCGACACGTTTTTGAGACGATTCCACGGCGCGTGACACCATTTTGCTCTGAATCGGCGTGGAGTCATCCATACCGAACCGGTCAAGCATCGCCATCGTCCGTTCAGCTCCGAAACGGCGCATCAATTCATCTTCCATTGAAAGATAAAATTGTGTGATACCCGGGTCTCCCTGACGCCCTGAACGTCCGCGGAGCTGGTTGTCAATCCGGCGGGATTCGTGGCGTTCCGTACCGACGACTGCAAGGCCGCCAAGCTCTTTTACGCCTTCACCGAGTTTAATGTCGGTTCCGCGTCCCGCCATGTTGGTCGCAATTGTGACAGCGCCTTTTTGTCCCGCTTCTTCAATGATCTGAGCTTCACGCTCATGGTTTTTCGCGTTCAGCACCTGATGCGGAATTCCTTTATTCTTCAGAAGTTTAGAAATCAATTCAGATGTTTCAACGGCAACCGTACCGACAAGAACGGGCTGTCCGGTCATGTAGCGCTGGGCGACATCCTCCGCCACCGCCTTGAATTTCCCTTCCATTGAGCGGTAGATCAAGTCCGGACGGTCGTCACGGATGACCGGCTGGTTGGTCGGAATGGACACAACCTGCATGTTATAAATATTGCGGAATTCTTCCTCTTCCGTTTTTGCGGTACCGGTCATGCCGGCAAGCTTTTCATACATACGGAAATAGTTTTGGAACGTAATCGTCGCCAGAGTCATGCTTTCATTTTGAATCTCCAGGCCTTCTTTCGCTTCAATCGCCTGGTGAAGGCCTTCGCTGTAGCGGCGTCCTTTCATCAGACGGCCGGTGAAGGAATCGACGATGACGACCTGGCCGTCCTCAACAACATAATCCACGTCTTTCTGCATCGCCGCATGGGCTTTTAAAGCCTGGTTGATATGGTGGTTCAACGCCACGTTTTTGACATCAAACAGGTTGTCGATGCCGAACGTTTTTTCAGCCTTCGTCATTCCTTCTTCCGTCAGCTGAACGCCCTTCGTTTTGACGTCATACGTATAATCCTGATCTTGCTTGAGTGTGCGGACAAACGCATTTGCCTGCACGTACAGTTTTGTGGACTTCTGAGCTTGTCCGGAAATAATCAATGGCGTTCTCGCTTCATCGACTAAAATGGAATCGACTTCATCAATAACAGCAAAATGAAGCGGGCGCTGCACCATTTGTTCTTTATAAAGCACCATGTTGTCACGCAAATAATCAAAGCCGAGTTCATTATTCGTTGAATATGTGATATCGGCCGCGTAAGCTTCGCGTTTTTCGTCTTTTGACAACGAATTCAGATTCAGGCCGACTGTAAGCCCGAGAAACTCGAAAATTTCTCCCATTTGCTGGGCATCACGGCTTGCCAGATATTCGTTGACCGTTACGATGTGAACGCCTTTTCCCGTCAACGCGTTTAAATATACCGGAAGGGTGGACGTCAGCGTTTTCCCTTCCCCTGTTTTCATTTCTGCGATATTCCCCTCATGAAGGGCAAGGCCCCCCATCAGCTGCACTTTAAACGGGAACATGCCGGTTACGCGGCGTGAAGCTTCACGAACGACGGCAAACGCTTCGACAAGAAGGTCATCCGTCGTTTCTCCTTTTTCAAGCCGCTCTTTAAATTCTGCCGTTTTTTGTTTAAGCGCATCGTCAGAGAGATTTTCATAATCTCCTTTTACAGCATCAATGTCATTCGCTATTTTTTCGTATTTGTTCAGCGCACGTTTGGTCGGATCAAACATTTTATTTAAAATCCCAAGCATCTATAACGCTCCTCTATGTTCACATGCAGATTTTGCATGGAATAAATGATAATTTTCTGTCCATGTATACCTCTCATTATCATAACATACCTTTTGCTATTTCCAAAGAATTTGCAGATAAAGATAGAGAAAAACCTTCCGCGCGTTCACGGAAGGCTGGGTGGGTTTATTCAGTCGGTTCAATTAATCCGTATTTGCCGTCATTTCTGCGGTAAACGACATTTGTGAGATTCGTCTCCGCGTTGGTGAATACGAAGAAATTATGTCCGAGCATATTCATTTGGAGAATCGCTTCTTCATTATCCATCGGTTTTAAATTAAAACGCTTTTGACGGACAATTTCCGGGCTGTCATCTTCAATTTCGTCCTGAACCGCTACGCCCGTATCAGCAGCGCTGCCGTTCTCGAAATAATGTTTCGGAAGACCCTGCTCGCGGAATTTTCGGTTGACTTTTGTTTTGTGCTTTCGGATTTGACGTTCCAGCTTGTTTGTTGCGAGATCAATTGCATTGTACATATCCTCGTTATGCACTTCGGAACGAAGCGCCAGATCAGTCATCGGAATGGTGACTTCAACTTTGGATTCCTTATCATTATAGAATTTCAAGTTGACGTTCACATCGGCATTGACGCTCTGCTCGAAATATCGTTCCAGCTTGCCGATTTTTCTCTCCACATGATCCTTTAACGCAGGTGTAACCTCAATGTTTTCTCCTCTGATATTGTAGTTCATCAAAGAACGCCTCCCTTTATCTAAGGATATGTAACTATTTCTCTTTTACCCCTTCTGATCCCTTCTGAAACGTTAAAATAATGTGTAAATTCGGTGAACGATGACGAATGGTGTCGGTTTTATCCCGCAGCTTCCGGCAGGATTATAAGTATATGCAGAAGACGCAGGCAAAAGACCTGCCGCTTGCAGCAGGTCTAGTGAAGAACATACGGTTTGATGCAGTCGTGCGTCTGCTCCATCCATAGCTTATAATGCGGCAGAAAGATGGTTTTTAAAAACTCCTGAAAAGGGGCGGACGGGAAATCATAATCATTTAACATGCTGAAATCCTGAAAGATCTCGTCAAATGAGCGGATCGCCGTCTCCACGCATCGGCACTCAATGATAGACAGCAGAAGCGCATGAGAGGAATCGAGATGAAAAAAAGCCTGAATCAAATCGTTGTAAATCCGCTCGCCCTCCGTCTTAAAAAAATCATCCTGCGTGTCCAACAGGTAGCAAAGCCCCTCATCAATCGTAAAAAGAAGCTGGTAATAGGCTGACACCAAATGGTAATCGTTCAAACTTCTCAAAACACTCACCTATTTGCGTTTGTCGTAATAACGGCCGTCACTTGTCGTTTGATGATACGGATTGAAATACGTATTATGGTAGATTCGTTTTTTCTTAAGCGTTTTTATTTCATTTCGGATACCATCCTGAATCCGTTTCACTTCGCCGGTAATCAGGCGGTCCATCGCGGCCACCTGCTGAAGCAGCGTTTTTTCTTCTTCGGAAAAAGGCGGCTTTATGCCCGCAAGCATCTCCTCCCTTTTCTCCGTAAATGCCGTAACGCTGCTGATAAGACTGTCGCTTTCCGGGGCGTCCTTCAGCGCGGCGTACATGTTCTTCGTTTCGTTATACAAAGCAAAGACATTGCTGTTCATCAGGCAAGGCCGCCCGCGCCATGGCTGTTTTTCCGTTCACTCTGCATGGCCTGCTTCCACGTGTCGCGAAATTCAGTAACGAGCTTTTCCGCTTCATCTAAAAACTCTCCGTTATTCTGCACGTTCGCGTCGATCAGCCGGCGGCGGATGTAATCATAAATGGATGACATCTGCTCGGAAATCTCAATCTCCCGGTTTAACGTGATGCTGAGCTCTTGAATGATGTTTTGCGCCTTTACGATATTTTCATTTTTGGCTTCAAGGTTGTTTTGCTTCATCGCCTGCCTTGCCAGCTTAATGAATCGCAGGCAGCCGTTATAAAGCATAAGGGTCAGCTCTTCCGGAGCGGCTGTAAAGACGGATGTCTGCTGATAAGCAGCAAAAGGATTATTTATTGCCATTTTTATAAAACCTCCAAGGTTATGATGTTGAAGATCCTAACATTGACGTGAGATATGAAGATTGGCTGTTCAATTTCTCCAATGCCGTATCCAGTGCGCTGAACTTTTTATAATATCTCGTTTCGATATCATCCAGCTTCGTTTTCATATTGGAAATATTTGTTTCTATTTCATTCAGGCTTTTTCCGATGGCAAAGCTGGTTGATACCGAGCTTTCCGTACCCGCCTGTTTTGAAATTTGAGTCTGCATTTTGTTTAATGTGTCTTTTAATCTCCGGGCAATCCCCTGTTCCTCCGGGTTTTTGGTTTTCGCTGTATCAGGGCTGTCTGCATTAAACAGTTTAGCCACGAGAGCAGGATTCTCGGTAATTTTCTGTTTCAGTTTCGCTTCGTCTTTAATGACAAGCTTTCCTTGATCCGTATAACTATCAGACGTCTCAATTCCGAAATCTGCAAGCTGATATTTTTTCCCGTCAATCGTAACCGTTGAGTACAGATCAAGCCGCATCTCCGCCAAACCGTTCTGCAGCGTGCTGTCGCTCCGTAATAAACCGCTTTTGGCCTTTGCTTCCCACTGCTCAATCTGCTTATCGGTCATCGCTTCTCTTTGTTCATCGGTTAGCGGCTTATAATCACGGTATTTTGATTCCGACGCCTTCTCGTTTACACTTTTAATTAACGTATTGTATTTATCAACGAAATCTTTAATGTTGTCAAAAATGCCGTCCGTATCAGTCGTGCTGTTAATCGTAACCGTTTTATTGCTGTCCGTCACGCTGTTCAGCGTGTATTTGATGCCGTTGATCGTAAAGTTATTGGACGTTTTGGTCATTTCAAGCCCGTTGAACGTAAACTTCGCGTTTTTCCCTTCGGCATTGGCCGTCAGTTCATTTGTTGCATCATCAACGGCAAAACCGAGCTGATCTTTCAGAAAGCTTTTGGTTGCGTCATCACCTGCGGCAAGGGTAAATCCTTCCCCCGTTTTATTGGAAGTGAACGCAATCGTATCCACATAATCCGTGCCGTTGGAAATTTTCTCTTTTAAAGCCGTCACTCCGAGACCCGAGCTGTTCAGTTTGGAAATGACATCGTCAATCGTATCGGTTGCGGCGATCGTGACGTTTACCTCAGTCGGCTTCGTTTCACCCGGATTTGTGACATTGAATTTCAATGTTTGGCCCTGACCCGAAGTGAAATTGATGGCCCCCGATGATTTATAAGTCGTCGGCGTAGCCAGCTGCTGTACAGACATGCTCGTTGAAATATTCTGTTCAGCACTGACGGCCGTCGCGCTGACACTGGAATCCGAACTTGTTACTGTTTTTTTATTCCAGTTTGTAGACATCAGCATATTATTAAATGTAGTAGAATACATGTCGGCAATCTGGGTATTCATTTCCCGATAAGCATCGCGCTTCCATTCAAGCGTCTGCTTTTGCTGGTTTAATTTATTAAGCGGCTGCTTTTCGGCATCCATCATTTTTTTCACCAGAGAATCTACATCAAGACCGGAATTAAGGCCTGTGATTCTTGTGACCATATGTACCCTCTCCTTTTCGGCGTTTAGTCGTAGACGGCTCTATGACAACAGTGAGTTTCCGACTGTTTATCATATCACAGCTCCATAAATGTATGATCTTATTCTTATATCGGTCAGATTATAAGGTTTTCAATAATTTAACTGCAAATTATAACGTTTCATTTTGTCAATAGGGTTCTTTGGCTTGCTGAAGGGGGAGATAGCTGAAGAAATAAAAAAAAGACCCTGGAGAACCAGGATCTTTCCGTCATTAACCTTTCAGCAATTGAAGAACTTGCTGAGGCTGTTGGTTAGCTTGCGCAAGCATAGCTTGAGAAGCCTGAGTAAGGATGTTGTTTTTCGTGTACTCCATCATCTCAGAAGCCATGTCTACGTCACGGATACGTGATTCAGCAGAAGTCAGGTTCTCAGAAGAAGTACCAAGGTTGTTGATTGTGTGCTCTAAACGGTTTTGAACCGCACCAAGTTTAGCGCGCTCGCTAGATACTGTGTCGATAGCTGTTTTGATTGTTGTAAGAGCTGAAGACGCAGCTTTAGCTGAAGAAGAGATGTCGATACCTTTAGATAACTTTTCGCCTTCTTCTAGTTTTTCACTTCCTACTAGAGCACCTTTATCATCATAATAACCAGCTTCTTTTGTAACTTTACCGTCTGTTACTTCTTCATCTGCCCAAGTAGCAGTGCTATTTCCATCACCTGATTTAAGTGTTCCATCAGCTTGAGCTGTATAAGTCGTACCAACATTCAGGCTTTCAGAGTCCATTTTATTGATAGACAAAGTCATGGTTTGACCTTCGTTAGCTCCGATTTGGAACGTAAGATCTTTTGCAGTTCCGTCAAGAAGTTTCTTCGTGTTGAACTCAGTGTCAGTAGAGATTCTTGTTACTTCAGATGATAATTGATCCATCTCTTTTTGAAGCTCAGAACGGTCAGAATCTGTGTTTGTATCGTTTGCCGCTTGTGTAGCAAGCTCGCTCATACGCTGAAGAATGCTGTGAGTTTCGTTCAATGCACCCTCAGATGTTTGGATAAGAGAGATTCCGTCTTGAGCGTTTTTAGAAGCCATGTCTAAACCGCGGATTTGAGAACGCATTTTTTCAGAGATCGCAAGACCCGCAGCGTCATCACCAGCGCGGTTGATGCGAAGACCTGAAGATAATTTTTCCATGTTTTTTGCAGCAGAGTTTGAACCTGCATTCAGCTGACGGCTAGTGTTAAGAGCCGCGATATTGTGGTTGATTCTCATTTTGTATTTCCTCCCTGAATTGTTTTTCGCACGTCCTTGTGCATTTGCGCAGCGTCATTCTGAAGAAAATTTTTCCTCTCATTGGCTACACTATATATATCGGATGGCCGCTTCTATTGTTTATATTGAAAATAAAAAAATCCTCACTTTTTTTGTGAGGATAGGTTAAGTAATAAATCAGTATTAAAAGATACGGCTCTGTTGTTCTCTTCCAGGATCGACAAGTAGATTTCTTTCCGATGAATATCTACGTGCTGAGGCGCTTCAATTCCCAGCTTCACTTGCTCTCCTTCGATTGCGATCACCTTTATTTCAATATCCGGCCCGATCTGAATGGACTCATTCACTTTTCTTGAGAGAACTAGCATGATCCTCCTCCTATCAGATGTTTTGTTTCATAGGAAGCATCATGTAAAATGATTTGTTTCGCCTTCATTTCCTTTTTATTGACGATAATCGGCGCTTTTAAATTGGCGGTCGTGTTTTCAAAAGGCTCTTCCAGCGTTAAAATCGCCATCACTTCGACGTCCTCTATATCTTCAATATGCAAAAGCTCAAGCGTCGCATGGTCAATGTCAAATTCGTACCCTTTAAAGAAAATAAACGGACTGGCGACAATAAAGGCGATATGCTCCTGTTTCACAGACTGCAGCGCCAAAAACGGTGAATCTTCCGACAAAGGAAGAACAACAAATTGAGTCTCGTCATTAAATCCCGGCAGGCCGTTTTCAAATGAGATAATCTGCCCTTCGTCTATTCTGATTTCTCCGTGATATTTTGTTTTAATTATCATGCTTCACAATCCTTTACCACTTTCATCTTTTATTCTGCGTTGCCATCGTCAACCGAAATCGTCACCTTAGGGTCTTGCATCATATCAATCTGAACTTTCCCCGGCGTATAATTCCATACAGGTTTATTGACGGCTGCTTCAATTGAAGGTTTGCGGGCTTCAATATCAATCGTAAGCTTTGAAGGAATGCAGTCAATGTCGACGAGAAACTGCGCAGGCAGAAAGTCGCTGAATTCGCCGAATGGATCGGGCGGACTGACATCTGCTGCCTGCCGGGCCATCACATTGCCCGTTTTCTTTTCGATAGCCGCCATTTCCTTCCCTTCCCTGACTGTTTTGGCAATAAACTCGCTGCAGGCTTCCGCACCTTTTTGAGCGGCTTCAGCGTTCAGCTTTTCAAATGATTTGAGATTCAAGTTCTCCCACGCCCTCGTCTGGTCAATCGTCAGTTTGGCCGGCGTGCTTTCAATGTTCAGCTCTGCCGGCGGCTGCTCGATTTCCAAGTCAGCGGGCGGCTGTTCCATCTCGATTTCTTCCTTTTGAAAGGTTATACCGATTTTAGCAGGCACACTGTCAATAATCAATCTCGGTATCTGCACAGAGATCCCCCCTGTTTATAGTATTTTAGTAAAAAAAGCGATCTCCCTGGTGTGAGTCGCTTTTTTATATATTGAAGACGGTCAGTTATATTATTTCAGAAAGTCAATCAGTGACGGCTGGATGATATTCGCATTCACTGACAGCGCTGCTCTATGAACCGTCTGTTGAGATAAATAATCAACAATTACATCTTCCATTTCTACATCTTCATTATCGGACAATACTTTTTCAGCGGTTGCCGCTTGTGATTCCAATCTTGTCTGAATGAGTTCCAATCGGTTTGTGCGTGCGCCGATATTGGATTTTTCAGCATTCATTTTATCAGTAAAACCGTCAATATCTGACAGAATTTGATCTGAATCTGCTTCGGACAGCGTGCCTTTGCTTAAAGAAGCTTCTAAGGAGTTGAGAAATTCAAATACATTATCTCCATTTTGTGCGACGCCTCCGAAAGCTGAGTTTGGATCAGAATTCACTTTAAGCACTGCTCCGTTTGAGATGTTGATGTTAACATCCGAAGCACCGGTATAATTCTCATAGTTGTACGTATATGTGCCGTCGGCATTTTCAGTGATCGGCGGGACGTCAGAATTTGTTCCGTTAAACAGATAACGTCCGTTTACCTGAGTATTCGCGACAGAAACGAGCTGCTTTTTCAGCTGGCCGATTTCTGTACCGATTGCTTTCAATTCTGTTTCACCGTTCGAATCACTTTTCGCCTGAACCATCAAGTCCCGGATTTTCCCCATAATATCCGTTTCCGAGTTTACGCTTGATTCCGAGTTTTCCAGCCATGTAAAGCCTTGCGAAACATTCCGCTGATACTGGTTTACCTGCGCAAGCTGAGTACGGTACTGCATTCCCTTCATTGCAACGACCGGATCATCAGAAGCTTTCGTGATTTTTTTCCCCGTAGATACTTGCTGCTGAAGCCGATCGAGCTTGTCATAACTTGAGCCGATAAATCGAAGAGAATTTTTTGCGATCATCCCTTGAGTTACTCTCATTTACTTATCTCCTATCTTCCTCCGGTGCCCATACCGTTAATAATTTTATCGAATATTTCATCCTGCATCGTTATGATCCGCGCAGCCGCATTATAAGCGTGCTGAAACTGAATCATATTTGTCATTTCTTCATCTAAAGAAACTGCACTGACTGATTGTCTCCGTTCATCGGCTGAAAGGGTGTTGCTTTCAGAGTTGTTCATAAGATTGGCCGCTTTTTGTGAATTAACGCCCAGCTTTCCGATAAGGGATTCATAAAAGTCATTAATTGTAGTGGTTTCACCGTTAATAGTCAGCTTGCTGTTCTGTACGGCTGCAAGATTTGTCGCGTTTGTGCCGTCACTTTTTTCTCCGTTTAACGACGCTGCGATATTATCAGTAGACGCAAGAATTTTGTCACTGACTTTTATTTTCGCTGCCGCACCTTTTGCCGGCACCGCTTCATCACCGCTGAAATCAAAAAATGCTGCACCCTGTTCGCCTGTATAGGTCTTCCCTTTTTCATGAACTGCATTAAACGCGTCAGCAAAGGATAGCGCCATATTGTCAAGAGCCGTCAGCATTTCAGGATAAAGACCTTTTTCTTCTCCATTTGACATATAGCCGTATGATTCAATAAGACCTAAAAGTGAGCCTTTACCGGTAAATGCATCCGCGTTGACCGTACTGCTGCCGACTGACACACTCGACACGAGGCCGCTGTCCTTGTCGTAGTTGATTTTCATTTCTGAAACTGTTTTTGTGTTACCGTCGAGCAGCGTACCGAGAGAATTGTTGTTCCCGTTCAGCAATTCGACGTTAACCGTGCCCTCAGCAGTCGCCAAGGCATGTCCGCCCGACTTATTATATGAAACTTTTATATTTGCCATAGAAGATAATTGATCAATTAATCTGTCTCTTTGGTCATACAAATCATTAGGGAGCATACCGCTCGGCTCAACTGCCGCTATTTGATTGTTAAGGTCATTCAGCTGATTGAGAATGGAATTGACCTGATCCGCTGTGTTATCCAGGTTCTTTTTAATATCACCCTGAATGTTAGTCAAAGAGGTAGATATATAGTTAAAACTTTCGGCAAGAGATTTCCCCTGCTCCTGCAAAACTGAGCGCGCTCCCGTATTTTCCGGATTCGTCGCCAGATCCTGAAGGGCATTCCAAAACGAACTGAGCGATCCGTTTAATCCGTTATCGTCAAGCTCTTTCATGACGCCTTCCATTTGCGACAATGAATTGGAACGGGCTGTATAGTACCCTAATTTTGTATTTTCAGTTCTGTACTGATAGTCTAAAAAACTGTCTCTGACGCGCTCAACTGAACCGGCTTTTACTCCTGTTCCGATTTGGCCGGCCGTCAGATCACTATTTTTTGATACTGCGGGATAAGGGCTCGTCGATTGTAATGTGACGCGCTGCCTCGTATATCCTTCTGTATTTGCATTTGCAACGTTATTTGAAACTGTGCTTAATGCAGTCTGCTGCGCACTCAATGCACGCCTTGCTGTTTCGAGCCCCATAAAAGTCGATGGCATTGAAAATCCTCCGTTCTAAGCTTTTGAATCGAATAATGTCAAACGGCTGACAGGCTTGCGCGCCGCTTGCGGCTCTTTATAATTCATATTCTCTTTTTCACCCGGCATGATCATATCGAATGCCCCGGAGATAAATTGTAAAGCCTGAATCGTGAGCTGTTTGTTCATCTCATTCACTTCTTTCAGACGGTCAAGAAGCGCAGACAAAGAGTGAAATAACCCTTCAAGCTCCTGTTTTTCACTGCCTGAAGTTCTGGAGATGCATGCAGCAATTGTATTGTCCTCACCGCGGCTGAGAAACTGAGAAGTTAACCTGATTCGTTCTTCCTCAGTCTGCCCGATTGCCTGAATATACTTTTGCTCTTTGGTCAATATGTTGGAGAGCTCTTTTGTTTTACCTGCTTTCAGCGCTTCCGTTTTCTCCTCAGACAGCGTGAGCAGATGTTCATGCAGTGCGCAAAGTCGCTTCAGTTGATCAATAATTGGCTTTGCTGACATTGGCTTTCTCCTTTTTATTGCTTTTTATAGAAATTCACTATATTTTCAGCGATGCTGTTTGAATCTATTTTATATGTTCCGCTCTCTATATCCGCTTTAAGCTGAGCGATTTTTTCCTGACGTGTTTTAGTGACCGCATCTGACGCATTTTGAAGCTCTTTTGCATGAGAAGAAATTTCCACTTTGTCCTTCGGCTTTGCAGCCTCTTTTTGTACGGCTTGCTTTTCGTAATTTTTTTGGTATGGATTAACGGATTGTGTTCCGTACTGATTGATTTTCATAGGATTCCTCTCGCTTTCTGTTCGCAGTCTAATTCTTTTATCGACTGCGTTATCAGTTAGTTTAGGGAATCAGGTGTTTTTGGTATTATAGGCATAGTATGTGTCTTTTGTACTGTTTTTTTCATCGAATTCAGCGGCTGTTTTTTGGTTCATATGGTCTAATTGCGACTCAATATCTGTCTGACAGGACTTGCAAAATTTCCCCGTCCTGATCGGATTTCCGCACCTTTCGCAAGGATACGCCAAATTTGGAAGCTGGCTGATCTGAATCCTTTTTTGTTTGATAAACTTGAGGATCAGCTCTTCATCCACACCTGTTTCCTCAGTGATCTGCTGCATCGTCGACTGTCTGTTGATCTGCTTTCTCAAAAATTTATAGACGGTTTCAAATGCTTTTTCTTCTTCTTTAATACATGCCTGGCACACGGTCTGCAGGTTCGTTTTAAAAAATAAAGCATTGCATTTTGGACAATTCGCCAATTCACCCATCGTATTAACTCCTATTCCTTCTTTAATCTGCCTTATATTTCTATCAATTATATCGGCAGAAAAAAAGAATGATTTAGCTCCTGATTAAAGTAAAAGAGGAGACCGATGACGCTTTACCCGCTGTCAGCAGGACTTCGGCGGCTTGATGCAGTGTGGCGCCCGTCGTATAAATATCGTCTATTAAGATGACGTTCATACCTTCGGCCGAGTTTTCGGCTGCTGAAAACTTTTTTTCTGCGGACAGCCTTTCTGTTTTGCTCTTTTTGGATTGTTTTTCATTGTTCAGTCGGATGAGGGGGAAAATGACGGGCATTCCGAGCAGAGAGGCCAGCAGCTCGGATTGATTGAATCCGCGTTCCGCCAGCCGTTCGCCGCTCAGCGGAATAGGGATGAGAGTATGTGTATTTGATGGATATGCCGCTTTAAAGCCGGCAGCAAAGTCACGTTCAAATGCTTGAATGATTTTCGCATCGCCCCTGAATTTAAACCGGGCCAATGAGTCCTTCATCGCATCATTATACAAATATACCGAACGGTTTTGCCGCAGCAAAAAGCGCTTTTCCGTTTTTGATTCCCGGGCCGCACAATCAGCGCATTTTTCATTTGACTCCCGAGGCCTCCCGCATATACTGCATACGGGGCCTTCAATTTTTTCGAATCGGCTGCTGCATATGGTGCATACCTCTTGCTCGGGCGCCAGAGAAAACAAAGATCTCCAAGTCAATGAACTTGAAATTGGTGAGTCACACAATAAACAATTCAGAGATATTACGCTCCTTCCCGAGTTTCACAGAACTCGCTTGGATTAACCGAAACAATCGCCGCTGATTCAGCCAGAATGACAAGCAGCGCTGTATTTTTCTGTTTATCAACTATCTCTGCTTTTGCATAAGCAACTTTCTTTTTATCTGTAACATATGCCGGCTCAGCCCGGTTTAATGAAAGTGCTAGTACATCATTTTTGCATACCCGGCATGTGCATTTCATATGAAGCTGAGGCATATGGCGGTCGAGAAGTTCCTTTAATATGATTTCTTTAGAATTGACAAGCATGCTGACAGCTCCTCATAGGAAAGTATGAGTATACTGTATCACGTTTTCTGAAATTAACTAGTCCAACAATTTACTTTTTTGTGCCAATTTGTTCATATGTTCTATATGTTTTTTTGCTTTTTTCATTCCGTTTGTCATTCCGAAATGAAACATGACGACATCACCGCTGAAATGTTTATAATGCCTTCCCGTTCTGCCCGCGATCTGTACGAGCGCGCTCTCAGTAAAGATAGGTGCTTCTGCGCCGAGGACACATGTCTGAACTTTGGGTACGGTAACTCCTCTTTCTAAAATCGTAGTCGTTACCAGCAGGTCAAGCAGGCCGTCTCTGAACCGTTTCACTTTATCCTTTCTGAATGTGTCTTCCGCATGTACGCCTTCTGCCCGTATGTTTAATTTCTGAAAATAATCCGTTGTCTTTTTCAATACGTGTACAGACGGAACGAATAAGAAAACCGGCAGCTGTGATTGAAGTTTTTGGCGGACCCAATCCGTTACAGAGCGCGGCAGTTTTCCTTTCTGAAGCTTCTTCTTCCAATTGCCGCACCACAAAAAACGCGGCTCCGGGAGGGGTTTCCGATGATATCTGGCCGGTATGCGGACGCTTTTCAGCAAACCGGCTTCAGCCTTCTTTTTTAATGTGTCTGAAGGAGTTGCCGTTACATAAACAAGGGCGCTGTTTTTCTTCCTCGCTTTATCAACAGCGAATCTTAATGTCTCATCGGCTGAAAAAGGAAACGCATCTACTTCATCTATTATCATGACATCAAAAATGTCTCGGTAGCGCATCAGCTGGTGAGCGGTTGAAATCATCAGCGGAGTCAGGCGGCCTTTGTCTTCGCTGCCGCCGTACAAAGCAGAGACTTCGACTTTCTCAAATGCTTTTTTCAGTCTCGGCAGCAGTTCAAGTACGACATCTGTACGCGGAGTCGCGACACAGACGCGCAAACCGTGATTCAGCGCAAACTCGATACCCGGAAACAGCATCTCTGTTTTCCCCGATCCGCAAACCGCCCATACTAACAGCTCTTGTCTCTCTTTTATCGCATCTGTAAGCGCGGCGGCCGCCCGCTTCTGTCCGTCTGTCAGTGTTCCTTCCCAAGAAAGCTTTACAGGCTCCCAGCTGTTTTCAGGGATTTGATTCCAAGAATATAATGATGTCAGTTCATCAGCCCTTCCCATCATGACACAGGCACGGCAATAGGTAATCTGCCTTTTGGCAGAGGGCGCCCAAAATGCCGCAAAGCTGGCTTGATCAGACTGACCGCATCGTTGGCAGACGTAACGGTTTTTCCGACGGATGATTGACGGCTCGGCCGTTATATATTCTTTTTCTGTAAAACGCTTGATACGCTGGTCTGAGAACGGTATCTCAGATCTCAATAAATGCCGGCCGTAAAAGAAATCCCGCACCTCTGAAAATTCTGAAGCACCCTCGGACATCTCCCTGCCTCCTTTCTGCTCAAAGTATGCCTGCCGGGAATTTTTTTGTCGAATCACGAAAACTTAATAATAAAAAAATCTCCGCCCTTGAAAACGGAGATTTTCACTTAGTTTTTAAAGCACCAGCCGATTCCGATGGCGCCTTCGCCCAAATGGGTTCCGATCACGGCACCGAAATAGCTGTTATAGAATTCGACATGAGGATATTTACCGCTTAACTCCTGTATAATATCCGCCGCTTCTTCTTCCCTGTTTGCATGGATGACAGCTGCCCGCATCGGGATTCCTTTACTTGCATCCTCCCCAAACAGCTCAAAAATTCTCGAAATCGCTTTTTTGCGTGTCCGAATCTTCTCAAAAGGAACAATTACCTTATTGTCAAAATGAAGAATAGGCTTTACCTTTAACAGACCGCCGATAAAAGCCTGAGCACTGCTTAGACGCCCGCCCCGCTGGAGGTGTGATAAATCGTCCACCATAAAATACGCACGGACTGTTTTTTTCATATCATCCAGCTCTTTTATAATCTCTTCCGGTGAGTCAACACCGTCTTTAATGAGCTGTGCTGCCTTTAATGCATAAAAACCTTGTGCCAAACAGCTGATCTCTGAATCAAAGGGATAAACTTTAATATGATCAACCATAGTGTTTGCCGAGGCGGCGCTGTTATATGTTCCGCTGATTCCGCTGGACAAATGTATGCTTATGACTGCGTCATATGTTTTGCCCAGTTCTTCGTACAATGCGATTAATTCACCGAAAGAAGGCTGAGACGTAGTCGGCAGCTCATCATGATTTTTTACTTCTTTATAAAAACTTCTCCAGTCGAGTTCTGTTTCTTCGCGGAATGTTTTTTCACCGAAAACCACTTGGAGAGGGATCATATGAATATGATGTTCTTCTCTCATCTCTTTCGGAATATATGCTGTACTGTCTGTTACAACTGCAATCTTCATCACTTTACCTGCCTTATTAAGTACTTAATAAGTATTTTAATAGATATGCAGCTGTAAAAAAAGACTTGCCATAACAGGCAAGTCTTCTCACACATGACTAACGCATCTCTACCCAGCCGTTTTTAATGGCCACGACAACGGCTTGTGTCCGGTCATTAACGTTCATTTTCTGCAAAATATTACTCACGTGGTTTTTCACTGTTTTCTCACTGATAAACAATGATTCACCGATTCCGCGGTTGCTTTTTCCGTCTGCAAGCATTTGCAGCACTTCACATTCCCGTCTCGTTAATATATGTAATGGTCTCCGGATTTCCGGGTAAACCTCATGCTGAGGATGAGCAGAAACTCCGCTTGTCGCAAGACGGCGGAATTCGTTGACAAGATTGTGGGTTACTTTCGGGTGAAGGTAAGAACCGCCCTCGGCTACCACTTTCACTGCTTCGATTAAAGTATCTGCGTCCATCTCTTTCAGGAGATAGCCTCTTGCACCTGTTTTTAAAGCATGAGTCACATAGTTTTCATCATCATGGATGGAGAGGATAATCACCTTAGATTCAGGGTACAGCTCAACAAGCTGTTTAGTAGCCTCTACTCCATTTACATTCGGCATATTGATGTCCATTATGACAACATCGGGATGGTAATGCTCGACGATTCGAGCCGCCTCATCTCCATCGTCACCTTCTGCTACCACTTCAAAGGTAGGTTCAAAATCCAATATTCTTTTTACACCCTCACGGAATAGTTGATGGTCGTCGATAATAACAATATTTACTTTAGTCACACGCTACGCCTCCTTATCCTATTGTTCTATATACGCCGCTGTTCGGTCAATATGTCTTTTGGCTCTATTTAACAAATTATAGGCCGAGAGATAACGGAACCTTAATCATGATAAATGTCCCAAGACCTATTTTAGAGTCTATCGTTATCGTTCCTTCAAGCAGATCTACTCTTTCTTTCATTCCCAGCAAGCCGAATGACTTGTTTTTCTTTTGTTTAGCATCCTTAATATCAAAGCCTTTTCCGTTGTCCTTAATGATGAGAACGACAAAATCAGCGGTTACTTCCACTTTTACTGTAATTTCCTCTGATTCTGAATGCTTGAGTGCATTTGTGACGGCTTCCTGAGCGAGACGGAAAAGCGCCACTTCAAATTGCGGGGCAAGCCTTTGGTTCTCCGTGTCTCCGATACACTGAAAATGTATTTTCACCTTTCCGTTGTATTCTTCAGTTGTATAAAGATATTTTCTCAGTGTCGGAATCAGCCCGAGATCGTCCAATGCCATCGGTCTTAAATCATATATAATCCTTCTGACTTCGTAAAGGGCATTCCGCACATTCTGCCGCAGATTTCTGATTTCCTGAAATCCGTCCTCCGTGCCGCGGTCGCGGAAGATCCGTTCAATTAATTCTGATCTCATCATGACATTTGCCAGCATTTGCGCGGGACCGTCATGAATTTCTCTGGAAACTCTTTTTCTTTCTTCCTCTTGGGCTTCAATGATTCTTAAACCGAAATCTTGTTTAGCCTGCGCATCGGCAAGAAGAAGCCCTACTTGGCGAAGGTCTTGATTCAGGTAATTCAGAACGACGGTTATTTGGCTGACCAATGATTCTGACCGTTCAATGATTTCCTGAAGCCCTAAAAGCCGGCGTTCTAAATCATCTCTTCGCTCCCGCAGCTGCTTTTCACGCTGTTGGATCATCGTCAGTTCCACTTGAAGTTTGTGCGCCTTTTCATAGGCGTTGCGAATTTCTTCTTCGCTGAACTTATGGAAATTTCTGCTTACTTCAGACAAGCGGTTTCGTGCGTGCCGCGTATGAACTTCAAGTTTGTCGCCCAGCTCAATGACTTCGTAGACCTGCTGTTTGATCTGTTTGAGTTCTTCAACCAGCTGCTCATATTGCTGGCGCGACTGCTCTCCGATTTGAAAAACCTCGTCCTTGCTCCCGTCCACGGTTTTCAGCATTTTCATAAGTATAGAATCCAAAACTTTGGAGTCCATCTTCGATTTATTCATCTGTCTCCCTCCGTAACGGTGTTGTTATGTATTTTTATTATAAATGTAATTGAACTGCAATTTATGTCGAATTATAATGAAAGAATGCGTATATTCTAGAAAAAAACATTTTTATATAGTATCTTACTCTTTCATGATACCAAAATATGCGCAAAAATTCTAAAGTCTGTTCGAATTTGTAGAAACAAGTCTTTTAATGCTTGTCAGGAGGGTCCAGCAATCATGCTGCACAGCTATTTAACAGTTAAAGAAACGGGTGAACATGAGATTGTGATTGAAAAATCGCGTTTTATCTGTCACCTGAGCCGTGCTGCTTCTGAAGAGGAAGCGCAGGAATTTATACAAAAGATAAAAAAACAGCACTGGAATGCGACTCATAACTGCTCAGCTTATCTGATCGGCGAAACCGACCATATACAAAAGGCGAATGATGACGGAGAACCAAGCGGCACAGCCGGCGTCCCCATGCTGGAAGTGCTGAAAAAACGCGGTCTGAAAGATACCTGCGCGGTGGTTACCCGGTATTTCGGCGGAATAAAGCTCGGTGCAGGCGGATTGATTCGTGCATATGGGAAGTCAGTGTCTGAAGGCTTAAATCATATAGGAGTTACGGAGCGGAAGCTGATGCGGATTATGCATACATCAGCGGATTATACGTGGCTCGGCAAGATAGAGAACGAACTGAGAGAATCAGTTTTTTTACTGAAAGATATCCATTATACGGATCATGTCGAATTTGAAACGTACGTTGAAGAAAAAGACAAAGACGAGTTTATAAAATGGATGACAGAGCTGACGAACGGCAAGAGTAAGAATACAGAGGGAGAACTGACGTATTTAGAAACAGACGTCAGCCCTAAAGGAGACTAATGTAATGGCTGAACGTGTAAGAGTGCGTGTTCGAAAGAAAAAGAAAAGCAAACGAAAGATCATATTCAAACGGATTTTGCTGCTGCTTACCCTCGTTTTGTTAGTCGCTGCCGGGTTTGGCGGATACAAAGTATACAAAACGATCAATGCGGCAGATAATGCATATGATGCCCTTTCCCGCGGAGACAAATCAAAACTTCGGGATAAAGTCATCAATATGAAGAAAAAACCGTTCTCCATTTTGTTTATGGGGATCGAAAATTATGCCACAAGCGGAAAAGGCGGACGATCAGATTCTCTTATTGTCGTTACCCTTGATCCGAGAAATAAAACAATGAAAATGCTGAGTATTCCGCGTGATACGCGGGTGACGCTTGCCGGCGACACAACCGGTAAAAAATCAAAAATCAATGCGGCTTTTGCTAAGGGCGGAGCGGATGAAACCGTCTCAACCGTCGAAGACTTATTAGGCATACCGATTGATAAGTATGTCACTGTCGACTTCAATGGCTTTAAGGATGTTATTGATGAAGTAGGCGGGGTCGATGTAAAAGTGCCGTTTGACTTCGACGAGATGAGTGACGTCAGTAAAAAGAAACGGATCTATTTCAAGAAAGGAAACATGCATTTGAACGGTGAGCAGGCTTTGGCTTATGCGCGGATGAGAAAACAGGATAAGCGCGGAGACTTCGGCCGGAATGACCGCCAAAAGCAAATCCTAAATGCACTGATCGACCAAATGTCCAGAGCTGGAAATATTGCTAAAATCGATAAAATCGCTGAAACAGCGAGCAACAACGTCCAAACGAATATCCGAATCACTGAAGGACTCGCTCTTCAGCAGATTTACAGCGGCTTTACCAGCAAGAAGATTGATACACTGACCATAACAGGATCAGATTTATATTTAGGCGGAACTGCAACTACGCGCGGAACATATTATTTCCAGCCTGATCCGACCAATCTCGAAAAAGTACGGCAGGAATTGCAGAAACATCTGGATTACCCATCCGGAAGCAGCACGGGAACGGACAGTACGCCTGATTCGACTTCCGACAGCACGGGAACAGACGGCACAACCGATTCAACTTCCGGCGGCACAGGAACAGGCGGCACAACCGACTCAACCAACGGTACTGCTGGTGCAAATGGTACGGACAGCACACAGTCCGGCGGCACAACAGGCTATTAAGAGTAAACCCGATCCTTTGAGCAGGATCGGGTTTTTTTATATAATAAGAGAATAGCAGAATCCACAAAAAAAGCAGACCATTCGCATGATCTGCTCTTTTTAATTTTTCTTTACCAATCTTTTGTAAAACTTGGTAAATGGTTTAAATTGTTCATTTACTAACCCTGTGACCTCTGCTATGATTTGCATAAATACAATCAATACAAAAATAATAAACAGCGAAAGCCAAATGGTCGCGCTTTTCAGCAGGATGGCACTGACGCTGAAAATAAAGCCGATTAAATAAATGATAATGACAGCCGTGCGGTGTGACAGCCCGAAGGCCATCAGCCGGTGGTGTATATGTGACTTATCAGGCGCTGAGATCGGCTGTTTGTTTAAAATCCGCCTGATGACGGCGAATGTCGTATCAAAAATCGGCACGCCCAAAATGATGATCGGAATAATGATACTGAATAAAGTAACACTTTTATAAAGACCTAATAATGAGAGTACTGAGATGACGTATCCGAGAAAGAGCGATCCGGTATCTCCCATAAATATCTTTGCCGGGTGAAAATTATAAAATAAAAATCCGAGTGTGCTTCCTATCACGACAAGTGAAAGTGACAGAATAAGGATTTTCCCTCCGGACAACGCCATAACGGCGATAGTGGAGAGTCCGATGACCGACAGGCCGGCAGCGAGTCCGTCCAAACCGTCAATCAGGTTCATCGCGTTCGTAATACCGACGATCCATAACACAGTCAGCGGGTAAGCGACCCATCCCAATTCTAAACGTTCCGTTAAAAACGGTACGGAGAAAAAGTCCATTTTCAGTCCCGTGCTCACAATCATAATGGCCACGGCCAGCTGGACGAAAAACTTTACCTTTGCGCTTAATTGGTATTTATCATCAAGGATTCCTAAAATAACAATAATAAACGCACCCACCGTGATGGCGGTCATTTTCGTTTCATTATATATGCCGGCCGCGAGCACACCCGCCGCTACGCCGATAAAGATGGCCAAGCCGCCCATACGGGGCATTATTTTATCATGTACTTTTCGGTTGCTGGGCTGGTCAACTGCACCTATTTTGATCGCAATTTTTTTTACGATAGGAGTTAGGATTAAAACCGTTAGCAGAGAGACAAAAAACGCAACAACTATGCGAAACATGCGTTCGTCAAGCATAAAGAAGTCTCCTTTGGAATTATATGAAGTCTTTTCTGATATTGAACCGTTCCTTCCATTATAATTCTTACTAGTTATTATAACAAGCATCATCAAAAAGAAACACGCAAATCAAAAATGCGCTTTCCCTTTTAATGGGATTGCGCATTTTTCAATATACCCGTGCATTCGAGCATTCGGCCGAATAAAACATTCCAATCCCGTTTCCGGGCCAATTCACGGCGCAAAGCCTCATATGATCCGCTGCGGTCCGCTGCCAGAAGCGCGTCGCAGGCCGCAATGAAATCTGCGGGGTCACTGCCTTCAACGTATTCATAGACGAAAGGCCTTTTGATTTTTGACGTAGAAGAAAGGTTGCAGCCGACAACCGGTTTCCCGGCGGCTAAAAATTCAAAAAGCTTAAGCGGAAATACCGCGTCATTATAAGGTGAATTTTTATACGGCATGATGCCGATGTCGACAAGCTGCATATAGGACGGCACTTCATTCGGCGCGGCAGGTCCCGTCCAGATGACATTCGGACGGTCCAAAAGCGACTCGAAATCCGGATCGTCCTGAGCCGTGTTCGGGCCTACCAATAAAATCGTCCAATCAGGCCTCACATCTGCCGTTTCCGCCATAAGCGCAAAATCGAGCTTCGGTTTGATTCCGCCGATAAAACCGAGAACCGTTCCGTTCCGTCCCCGTAAAATGTCTTCATCCGGCTGTTTATTTTCCCGTGAAAACAGGTCATATTCCACTCCGTTTTCAATGGTGAACACTTTCTGGTGCGGATTCTCCAGCTTTTTTCCGACCTCTTGGTGCAGACAGTCAGATGTACACGTAATGGAATCGGCACGCTGTATGATTCTCATTTCCGCTTGTTTAATGATGTTTCTTCTAACATTTGACAGAACTCCGGACCGGCCGCTGATCGGAGCGGCCCACAGATCACTGCAATCGTAAATCACTTCATCCCAAGGAAACAGATCTGCCAGCAGCGGAAAACCGGGGAAGGTGTACCATAAGCAGCAGCGGGCCCCTTCTCCTTCTTCCTTCAGCATGTTCAACAATGGTGAAAGCTTATGCCTGTAGCACATGTCTGTATACCTGCCGAAGCGGAAAGCTTTTTTCTGCATGAGATCCTTTACAGTGAACTGCCGGATTCCCTCGGCGATCCCGGCCATCTGACCATCATTGGCTCGCGGAGACGGGCATACCCAAATGACGCTTTTCGTTTCTTTTTGCCGGGCGAGAAATTCAGCCAGCCGGTGCCGTCTGTATCTCAGCCGGTCATGCCCCCATTCCGCCGCTCCGACGATTACGTGAATAATCGGTTCCACCTTCATCACCCAGCTCCTCTGACGCCTACAGTCTTTTCAAGACCGCGTTTTTCGCATATTGCATAAAACACCACGAAGCCTTGATAAAATGCAGGCGCTCAATTTCTCTATAAACAAACCACGTTTTTTTTGCGGCTTTCCACTTGTTGCTTGAAATCGAATTCTGCACAAGCCTGTATTCTGAAAGGCACTCATTCAGGCCGTAAGCCGTAAATCCCCTTTTCAGCAAGGAAAGCCATGTCGCTAAATCCTGCCGCGTTCTGATATCAGGCATTTGAATCTGCCCTGTCTGCTCTCTGTCAATCATGACCGTTAAACAGCCGATAATCGTGTTTTTTAAAGCTTCATCATATGACAGGCTTTCAGGGGCTTGAATCGTTTTGTCCGTCGGCGTTCCGTCCTGCTCCATGACGCTGTAGCCCGTAAATGAAAAAGCGCAGGACCGCTCTGCCATAAACGCAAGCTGTTTTTGAAGCTTTTCCTTTTTCCATCTGTCATCGCTGTCCAGAAATGCGACATAACGGCCCTTGGCATGTTTAAGGGCTGTATTTCTGGCAGCCGCGGCTCCCCCGTTTTTCTCTAAATAAACGACGCGGATCCGCTCATCCTTTTGTTCATATTGCCGTAAAATATCTCTCGTTCCGTCCGTTGAACAATCATCCGCGATAATCATTTCCCAATGCGGGTGGCTTTGATGTAAAACAGACTGAATCGTGTCTTCGATATATTCACTTGCGTTATAAGACGGTGTAATGACAGATACGAAAGGTTTCCAGTTTGTCATGGTCACATCTCCATCGCAGATTTTTACAAGGACTCTCTAAAAAACTCAGGAATGACAATGAACATAAATGCAACTGCAATGCCGATTAAAACGCCCAGAACCGCTTTCTTTTTCGGCGGCATGCCTTGTCCCGCCGTTTCATTCATCGGCTCTGAATTGATGACGCCGGCCGCTTTCAGGTTCAGCTGCGTATTTTTCAATTCGTATAAAAATCGTTCCTTATCCACTTTGGCGTCCGCGCTGACGGTTTCTCCTTCAAGCGCAGCAATACTCTGCCGCACTACTTTTGCCCGTTTTTCAAACAGGTCCTGGTCATTCTTCAGAAAAGTTTTTATGACGGCTTGAAACACCGATTCGGTCTCCTGTTTGTTTTGGCCGCTGTAGCTGACCGTGATCAATGAATCTGATTGTGTTTCGACAGTCAGTTTACTTTTCACGGCCGCTCTTTCTTCGTCTGTTTTATCAGGCAAAGCCTGCTTTAAAAAGGCATCGCTCGTCAAAAGGAGCGGGATTTCTTTTGTATTGTTATAAAGCGGATGATCATAATTTCCCGCGGCGATCGCGGCTTCTGATGTAAAACTGCTGTTTCCGCTGATTTTTGACGGCAATACATATCCCGCCGCCCCTAACACAACGGGCAGCGCAATGATCCAAATGATATTCTTTTTGATACGCCGGGTTATTCTTGTCAACATATCCTTCATCTCGCATCTCCCTGTTTTTCATAGTACGCCGTGACGGCAGGCTCCTTTTGTAAACGCCTCAATATATTGACCGCCGCGATCACGAGCGAGAGAAATACCCAGTGGAAAAATAAATTTGATACGGAGCTTGGGCTGATGCTGCTTACCAAAAAACCGGCCATCGCCGTGATAAGTCCTTCTGTGACCAGTCTTGACTGATTTTCCGATTTTCTTTCATGACATTTATAAAGTGTCCAAAAAAGGAACAAATAGACTGTCAGGTAACCGAGCATCGTAAGCACGCCGAAGTTCGCCATAATCTCGACGAGCCAGTTGTGCACCTCAACTACGCCGCCCGTATCATAAACGGGCTCCGCTTTTAAATAGTAAGAGACGTTTCCGGCACCCACTCCGAACCCCCAGGAATCAATCACATAGTGAAAGGCGTTCTTTAAAAGATTCGCCCTCGCGAGGTTGGAAGGAAGCGGTTGCTGTCCCGGCATCGCCTGCGGAGCTGAAAACAGATTCAAGACGGCATTGGTGATACGGCCCGCAAATAAAACCGCAAACAGCGCCGCACCCGCTCCCGCAGCGTACAGCGCGAGTTTTTTCAACAGGGAAGGCAGCAGGATGAAGACGTATACAGCCGCCCCCGCGCATATGCCCAGCAGACTCGCGCGCGAACCGGTCAAAATGATTAAATACAAAGCGCAGATCGCAAAGAGCAGGCTGACGGCCTTCACATAGCCGTTTTTCATATTTTTCACCGCCGCCGCATACAGAAAGAAACTGATGCACAAAAACGTCGCGAAATCATTTTGATTAAAGAAAACGGACGTCGGATAATGCTGTTTGTACTGCGGGCCGTTATAAAGCGTGGAGCTCGGCAGATGGTGGTGTGTAAAATGGTTGTAAAAGCCGATCGCCATCACAAAAATGGTCATCACAAGCCATATGCCGTAAAAAACCATCAGCTGATCAAAGCGCTGAATGAACATGACAATAAGATAAATCAGAAACATGCCCATTCCCATTAAAGCTAAATATTTAATCCCGTACGTCACGGATTTTGCCCACAATAACGATAGGAGACCGTATGTAAACCATAAGGCGAAAAACATCAGAATCCCTTTTACATTCACCCGATTCCATCTGTCAATATGATAACGGTTTGTCAGGATGCCGGCGATGTGAAGGGCGCCCGCTCCGATTAATAACAGCCGGTATATAAATAAGCTGAAAAATCCGAGATGGACCGCAAAGAAGGCCTGGTTTAAAAATGTACACGCGATCAGTATATAAATGAGCCCCATAAACATCTGACCGTTTGTTGTAAAGGCGGATAGCAAAGCAAGTCCGGCAATACCGATCATGGCGGCAAGCAGCAGCACGGTGATTTTTCCGAAGCCGGCTTCCGCCCTGACCGCCTCCAGCATGATAAATCCTCCTGTAATGAAAGCGGCAAGCAGCACAAGAACATGTGCCGCTGAACGTTTGATACTCACATGGCAAACCCCTTTCCAAAACCGGCAGCCGAGCCGGGCTGCCGAGAGCCTGAAGACAAATCTTTTTCTATCTTGCCAGTTCTTTTATTTGCCGATCGGCATGAACCGCCGGACGTCCGACGGAATGATAAGTGAATCCTGAAACCCTCATATACTCCAACGGAAACATATTTCTGCCGTCAATGATGACCGGCTGTTTGAGCAGCTGCTTCACTCTCTGAAGATCCATCTCCTTGACTTCCGGCCAATCTGTTGTAATCAGGCATGCGTCCGCGTTTTTGATGGCACTGTACAGCTCTGTGTGATATTCAATGCCGCCGTCTCCTAATATCGCTGACGCTTCGGGAATCGCGATCGGATCATACGCTTTCACGTGAGCGCCCTGCTCTTTAAGACTTGTGATGATATCAAGAGCCGGGGCGGAGCGGACGTCATTTGTGTGCGGTTTAAAGGCCAGCCCCAGTACGGCCACGGTTTTCCCTTTTAAGGGACCGATGGCGCGGTTCAATTTTTCCGTAATACGGACCCGCTGCTTCTGATTGGTTTCAATGACGGCTTCCATCATTTGAAACGGATAGCCGGCGGCGTTTGCGATATGCAATAAAGCCGTTGTATCCTTCGGAAAGCAGGATCCGCCGAATCCGATGCCCGCCTGCAGAAATTTATTCCCGATCCGGCTGTCAAGACCGACGCCTTCTGACACGTGGGAAATGTCCGCCCCGACACGTTCGCAAATATTGGCGATATCATTAATAAAAGATATTTTGGCGGCTAAAAAAGCATTTGCGGCATACTTAATCATTTCCGCGCTTTCAAGATTGGTCTTTACGATCTTCGTACGGAACGGCTTATGAAGCTCTTCAATGACCGAAGCGGCATGTTCGCTTGTGGCGCCGATAACCGCCCGCTCCATCTGCATCGTATCCCGCACCGCCGAACCTTCGCGGAGGAATTCAGGATTTGACGCGACATCAAACGGATATTTTCCCTTTGACGCTTCGCTGACGATTTGGTAAACGAGCTTTCCCGTCCCGACCGGAACAGTGCTTTTGGTGACAATGATTTTGTATCCGTTCAGCTGTTCTCCGATTGTTTGCGCCGCTGCCTTAATGTAGGTCAGATCGGCTTCACCCGTCTTTGACATCGGCGTACCGACGGCGATATAGATGATATCAGCGGCTTTCACAGCCGGCTCAATATCGGCCGTAAAGGATAACCGCCCGGCACTGACATTTTTTTCGGCTAATTCCTCAAGCCCCGGTTCATATATCGGGATGACTCCGTTTTGCAAGCTTCTGATTTTCGCTTCATTGATGTCACAGCAAGTCACATGATGGCCGATTTCCGCAAAACAAGTTCCAGATACAAGACCTACATACCCTGTTCCTAATACAGCGATTTTTTTCACAGCTTCATCCCTCTTTCGAAAGGTTCTCCTCTTGCCCGGCCCGGTTCATTACGGATCGGTATTTCTCTTTCAGCGCTTCCGCGTTTTGGCTTGCGTCAAAATACGTGCGGACGGTTTGATAAAGTTCCTCGGCTGTTTGCGGCGTCCAAGCCTCTCCTCCGTCATATCGCAGAATCGATTCTGCCAGCGTCTCAGGTGAACCCGGCTTGATCAGCAACCCCCGGTGTTTCCCGAATAAAGAAGCCAATCCTCCGACATCGGTGCAGATTACCGGCACCTTCAGAGCGAGCGCCTCAATGACCACAGTCGGCATGCCTTCGCTGTAGGACGGCAGCGCCATTACATCCGAGGCCAGCAGATAGTCCTGTACCTTGTCGTTCGGCACTTGCCCCGTGACGATATGAGCGGCTTCCCGCAATGAAGATGCGGCGGGACCGTCACCGACAAAGACAGCTTCATAATTTTCATCCAATGACTGAACGGCTTTTGATAAGTCGAAAACACCTTTCTCTTTGACAAGCCTGCCGATGAACACGATCAGTTTTTTATCCGGAGGAAGGCCGAGCCGTTTTCTGACGGCTTCTTTCGTCTCGTTCCTTTCTCGGAAGGCGTCAAGCGTGATGCCGATCGGAAGCACGCTGCACTCCGCTTCGATGAGCTTTTTCATTTGTTCCCGCAGACTGCCGCTCACAGCGTAAATATCGGCTGCTTCCCGCACCGCAAATGTAAATGCGCGATGAGCGCTTTTGCTGTAATGCGGATAGACATTGACATCACTGCCATGCAAGGTCAGCACATACGGAATGCCTAAAGCCTTTGACACAATGGCGGCCGCTCCGCCTGACGGCATGGCGAAATGCGCGTGAATCAGATCGGGCTTCAGGCCATGATTTCTAATCGCGGAAAGAACCGATGACGCCATTCTTTTATGCGGCTGCGCCCATTTCAGCTGCCCGGGAACCGCCTGATAAAAAGGCCGGTGGACGGACACGCCTTTCCGCCATTCATGTGCCGGCCTGATATCCTTTTTCCGATATGTCTTTTTCAGCACCCGGAATGGCGCGGCAAGTTTCGGCCGCGGACAAATGACGGTCATCTCCGCGCCAAGCTTTCTCAGTTCTTGGGCCTGCGTCTCATGAAAAACCCCTTCTCCCGGCTTCTCACTGCTCGGATATACACTTGTCATCCACAATACCTTCATAGCAAACGTCCTTTTCTTAATTTACTTTTCATATGCGGATAAGCTTTTCCTAACAGGAATAAATAACACAACGCGCCGCAGACTACGGAGATTGCCAGACGCAGCTTGACATCAAGGCTGATCCGCTCCGTGCCGAAGCTGGCTGTAAAGGCGATGACACCCATTGCCGCCGTAAGGAGAAACGGTTTGGCCACGGCTTTGAAGTAAGCCGACAGACGCAGCTTAATGACATATGCCAACAGCCAGCGCCCGATCAGGAAATTCAGGATGCTGATGAAAGCGTACGTCCAGGCTACCGTCAAGAGATTTCCGGACAGCACGGCGGCGTACAAAGATGCACCATACAGCAGCATCACCCCGGCGTCCCAATAAAACGCCAGATCGGCCCGCCCTTTTGCGAGCAGCACAGATCCGTTCGGATTCATCAGGACCCTTAAAATCCCGACGATGGCGAGAACGTTTAAAACCGGGACAGCCGCCAGCCATTTTTCTCCGAATACCGAAGCCACGAATGCATCCGACACTGAAACCAAACCGAGCAAAAGCGGAAAGGATATCAGCGCCAGTATTTTGGTCATATTAAGAAATCCTTCTCTGATAACGCTGTTTTCATGCTTGTTTTTCGCAAAGACGGGAAACGCGACTCTCGTAATGATCGGATTAATTTTTAATACCGGAAGCGTGACAATCTGGTAGGCCAGATTGTAAATGCCGAGCGCCTCGGCGCCGATAAAACTGCCGATCAGAATCATATCAATATTCGCTCCGAGCCGGTTCACAAGCCGGGAAGACAGCTGAAAGGCCCCGAAAGAAAAGAAGCCTTTCATTCCTTTCAGATCAAAAACCAACGCCGGTCTCCATGTTTTTCTGCAGGACATCCAGTACAGAATGCCTTTTGACGATTGCAGCAGCACCTGAGAAATCACATAGGCGAGAATCGGGTCCGTATAAAAAACCGCGGCCGCCAAATACACGAAGGACAGCACATTTGAAAAGATTTCAATCTTGCTTAACGTGTTAAATGCCAGCGCTTTTTGCAGCATATACTGGTATTGCTGACCGATCGGCGCGATTAAAAACATGACGGCCAGCACGCGGATTAAATAGACAAGCTCCTCCCGCCGATAAAAATCGGCGATGAGCGGACTGCTGAAAAACAGCAGCGCAAACAGCGCAAGCCCCGTTATGATATTCAGCCAGTACAAGGCAGACATCTGTTTATCAGTCACATGATCTTTTTGAATGAGCGCGGCGCCAAAACCCATATCAAGCGCAATTTGGGCAAACACCACTACCGTTGTGATCATGCCGACAAGACCGAATTCAGCCAGTGACATGACCCGCCCGAGCAGGGCGAATTGGATGATTTGAATGACCGTAATACACGCTGTCGAAATACTTGTCCATTTGGCGCCGCTCAAGATTTGATTTGTAATACTAGGCATCGTTTTCCCTACTTTTTTGTCTGCTGACCAGAATTTTTATCGCGCCCCGTCACCGGTCCAGATCACTTTGCACGTTTTGAGCATAATCTTCAGTTCCAATGAAAAGGTCAGGTTGCGGATATAGTATAAGTCAAACATCAGTTTTTCCCTCGGTGTCATGTCATATCCCCCGTTGACCTGCGCCCACCCGCTTAATCCCGGCTTAACGGCCAGCCGCTCCGTAAACCCCGGAATCTCAGCCTGAAACTGTTCCGTAAACACGGGACGCTCGGGACGCGGGCCGATCAGGCTCATTTCTCCCCGAAGCACATTTACCAGCTGAGGCAGCTCATCAATACGGGTCCTTCTGATAAAAGCGCCGACCTTTGTCACGCGGGGATCCTTTTTCAGCGCCCAGACCGCCCCCGATTTTTCAGCATCTATTTTCATAGAGCGGAGCTTATACAAATAAAACGGCTTCCCGTCTTTGCCTACCCGCTCCTGCTTATAAAAAGCCGGGCCGGGGGACTCCAGACGAATCAGTATGGAGAACAGGCCCACCACCGGGAGCGCCGCCAAAAGCCCCGCAAGCGCAAACACAATGTCCATGAATCGCTTAAAAGCCAAATAACGGGCCGTTCTTTCCGTAACGGCAGCGGAAGTCCCCTGCCGCACTGCATAGTTATTATTTACATTCATGCTTTTCTCTGCTCCCACTGACACACACCTCACGATTTGTTGGGATGTTTGATGACCTATGCCGTGAGTTTAGCAGATGGATGTTAATTGGAAGTAAAGGAAGCGTTAATGTTTATTAGAATGTTTTGATTATTGTTTTTTTATTGTAAATCTATTCATATCCATAAACGGCCGCTACTATAATTGAAAAGGATCATTATGAGCGGAAAACAACGAAAAAGCCTGCCGATCAATTTTGACCAGCAGGCTCGTACACAAATATATAAAAGTTTTACTTATAATAAGACACGATTCCATCATTGATGGCTGCAGCTGCCTTTTCCTTATAGGATGCTTGCTTTAATTTACTTGCATCAGACGGATTCGTAATAAAAGCCGTCTCTACTAATACACTAGGCATTTTGGAATACTTAATGACATAGAATGGCGCTGTTTTAACCGCTCTGTCTCTTGTTTTTAATGCATTAACAACCTTAGGCTGAATTTGTCCTGCCAGGCGTTTGCTTGCAGCGGCTTGATATGTCTCATCATAGTAGGTCTCAGTTCCGTTTGCAGAAGTTGCATCATTTGCATTGCCGTGAACGCTGATGAATAAATCCGCTCCTGCGGTTGCACCTTTATTTACCCTTTCCTGCAAGGAATAAAATGTATCATTAGACCTCGTCATGACCGGCAGAGCACCTGAAGCATTTAATTTTGTATTCAGCCTTTTAGCGATATCAAGATTGACGTCTTTTTCTAAAATGCCGTTACCTATAGAACCGGAATCTTTCCCTCCATGACCCGGATCAATTAAAATTGTTTTTCCCGCTGCCGGATTTTTCAGCTGGTTTGCAACATTTGAGCTGACAGCCGGGGTATTCCCAATAATGGTAAAGCTGCTTAATTTTTTTCTCCCGATAAAGACTCTTGTTTCTTTTGAAAGATTGCTGCCGTTTGTCAGAATGATAGATTGTTTTTTCTTTGCAGCAAGAGCAGCACCCGCTATGGAGTCTGCATACCCGAAACCATTGCTGACGAATACATTGCCTGTCGGAAGATTTAATTGCTGAACTAGATTGGCCGCAAGTTCGTATCGATTGCTTCCGCTGATTCTTTTTGGAGAAGGGAGTTTCTTAAAGACAGAGGCATTTATGCTCCCGGTTCCCCCTGCTACAATAGAGCTTTTGATCCCCTTGCTTTTTATAGCTCCTGCTGTGGCACTGTTGATAGCTGTTTTATTCGTAAACAAAATTGGATATCCGTTCTTTGCGGCATATGGAATTGCAGCTATTGCGTCAGCATATAAAAATCCGTTTGCAATAACGGCTTTTGAGGCGGCAGGCATTTCCTTTGCTACTTTAGCTGCCGTATCATATCGGTTGCTTCCTGAAATTCTCTTAACACTGATGCCGAGCGCTTTGATTTGATTTGCTGTATTTGCTGACACAGCAGGCGTTCCGCCGACGATAATGACCGTTTTTGTTTTTAATTCTTTCAGACGGGTTTTCGTCTCTGATGACAAATTATCTTTGTTTGTGTAAAGCAGCGGCGCATTTTTCTGATATGCCATCGGGGCAGCGGATATAGCATCTGCATACGAACCTCCGCCGACGACAACAGCTGTACTCGCTGTTGAATACACCTGCTTGGAAAGCGCAGCAGCCGTACCGTACCTGTTGCTTCCCCCTACTCTTTTAACCGCGTTGTCAGCTAAGGCTGACGGGATAAATAAGATGAGTCCCAGCATAGAAATGATCAGGACTTTAAGATAAGAACGCAATTGCCTTCCTCCTGCTCTTGTTTATTTAATAGTCAGTCAATGTAGTGCCCGGATAATAAAATTTTAAAATTGAACTATATGAATCTCCTGAATCCGCTCTTGCCTTAGCGCCGTATTGGCTCATGCCGATGCCGTGTCCATATCCCTTTCCGCTGATTGTAAAAGCAGAACTGTTTTGACTGACGGTCACATAAGTGCTTTTAAACACGGAGGCTCCGATCATCGTTCTCAATTCAGTCACCGGCACAGTCATTGCAGATGTTTTATTTGCCTCGTAATTTCCATTGTTTTGTTTGACAGCGTAATTCACTTTCAAAGTTGCTGTTTTAGCCCGCTGTCCTTTAGTTGTTCCGCTGAATGTAAGATCTTCTATTTTTAAAATTTTAATGGCGGAAGCGCCTGTTTCCTTATTTTTCAGAATCCAATTTTTAATACCGCTCAGTTGAGCTGCATTTGTCTCATTCTTTGAAGCAAACCAAGAGGCCGGCTTATTTACATCAATTGAATCCGGATTGATTTGCTGCTTAGAAAGCGTCAGACTCCAGGCAGTTTGAGGATCTTTTGTGTCTTTTTTCGCAGTTAAATAAGGAACGCTTGAACCCCATACTTCGTCGCTTGATTCTGTATAACCGCCATTACTCGATGAATAAGCCGCCGTAATTAAATTCCCTTTGTAAGTCAGCACCTTATTTTTTGTCTGCTGCACCGCTTTCGTTGTATTGGCATTCCAGCTGTACCCGCCATATACTTGAAAAGCAGTAGTATCAGCAACAGTGCTCCCGGTCTTCGTAATTGAGTATGTTCTTGCCGCAACCGTTTGCGCCTTCAGCGCTTCAAGAGACCAGCTTGCAGGCATTTCATTCGGTACGACACCTTTTAAATAATCTTCAAAAGGAATGTTTTCATTTACAGGTCTGATATATTTGCCTGACTCTATTGAAAAATTAACCGTCCCCAAGTATTCTTTTCCATTCAAACTGATCCGGTTGGATTCATTGTACGTTTCCGGTTTTATTCTCAATGAATTCCCATATGTTTTAATATGATTAAGATTTAACTTTCCATTATTGATTTGTAAGTTGTATGTGCTTCCGCCGGCTAAGTAAAAATGGTTTGAAAGCTCATTTTCAACCCCGGCGGAAATGGAGCTTGTACTTCCGATAAAGTCGTATGCATACGACGCCTTCTCTTTTGTCACTGATTTAGCTGCTGAAGGAACATCATCTTGTTTGATATATAATATTTGGCTGTTTTTTTTGGCGGCTAAAGAAGCGCCAACCAGGACATCAGCATATTTCGTTCCATTAGTCATGACGGCTTTATCAGCCTTCAACTTTAGCTGATTAATGATATTAGCAGTCAATTCATACCGTGTTGATCCGGGTATTCGCTGCACAGTTGAAGTTTTTTTAATTTGATTTTCTACAGCATCACTCACGCTGAACGAACTCCCGATAATTAAGACTTGCTTCGGAAGATCATAATCCGGCAATTTATCCTTTTCAGTCAGTAGAATGGGATAGCCGTTTGCAGCGGCATACGGAGCAATGGCTAAAGCGTCTTGAAAAACATTACCTGTTACAACAATTGCTTTATCGTAATTTCCCATTTGTTTTGCAATGTTTTCTGACAGAACATAACGGTTTTTCCCGCTGATTCTTTTCACAGCTCCATAAGACTTAAGCTTATTTTCAACGTCCTTTGAAATACTTTTAGCCCCGCCGATGACCAGAATATTATCGGGATTGAACTTAGCAATCTGTTTTTCTGTTGTTTTTGTCAAAGTGTCCGGCTGTGTAAATAACACCGGCGCATCCAATTTTTTTGCCAGAGGAATTACTGGTAATGCATCGATAAAAACATCACGATTGACGAGAATAACGGTTTTAGGATTCGTCCATTGGGAGTCAGATGCAAGAGCCGCCGTCTCATATCGGGATGCCCCCGAAAAGCGGTTGGTTACAGACACATGATCACCGGTAACCTGATAAAAACCGGTTGGAGATAAAGAAATGCTTGATTGATTTCCTATGTAATTTGTCAGCTTAACAGATATATTTGAATCTGCCGCAAAGGAAACCGCCGGTATAAGCAATATAACAACAGCTAGAGTCAGTCCTATTAAATGTTTGCAAGTTTTCAAGATTACAGCGTCCCCCTGTTCATTAATTTGCCGGTTCGATATCCTTCAGCATAAGCTGTCCCTTGCTATTTTTTTGATATTTTACTGTCACTTTGTCGCCATTATCCAAATTCTTAACATCGTCGGCTGATTCTTCAGTGATATCAAAACTTACCGGTTCATGATCCACAGTGACTTCTATTGTATGAGTATCCGCCAGTCCTACATAAGTGCCCTCTTTCGTGACCAGCTTTTCACCCGCATCCTCGCCCTGAGATTTTTCATTGTTAACTCCGCACCCGGCGAGAAGCAGTATAAAGAACAAACATCCAAAAATTTTTTTCATTTTTTTCACCTCATTATGGATTATCGACAATATATTATCTATTTTAAAGAAAAATTAAGAAACATTGAAACTTTTTTCGATAACATTCGACTATATTAGGATTTATTGTATTCTATTAGAAAAAAGTGCATTTTCTAGGAGTTCGATTTCCAATTAAAACAGATGAGGTGTATTGAGATGAGAAGTAAACGAAGAAAAAAGAAAAAGACTTTGTTACTGGTCTTCCTGACAATCATCGGCATTTTTATTTTAGTTTCCGGCGGCTTTACATACTACCTATGGCATAAAGCGGCATCAACCGTCGCAAGCATTCACGAAGACATTAACAAATCGAATAAACGCAGCACTGAGGTGAAAATAAATAAACACGAACCGTTCTCTGTCTTGATCATGGGAGTGGACGAACGTAAAAATGATAAAGGAAGGGCCGACTCGCTCATTTACCTTACTGTCAATCCAAAGACAAAAACAACGGAAATGGTCAGTATTCCGCGTGACACTTATACAAAAATTATCGGCAAAGGCACGATGGATAAAATCAATCATTCATATGCATTTGGCGGTACGCAAATGGCAGTAGATACTGTGGAGAATTTCTTGAACCTTCCTGTAGATTATTTCATTAAAGTAAATATGGAAAGCTTTAAAGATGTCGTTGACACTTTAGGAGGCATCACTGTCAACAGTACATTCGCTTTCAACTATGACGGTTATTCCTTCAGCAAAGGCAATATTTCATTAAACGGTGATGAAGCCCTCGCTTACTCACGAATGAGAAAAGAAGATCCTAAAGGGGATTTCGGGCGCCAAGACAGACAGCGGCAGATTATAGAGGGTATTATCAATAAAGGGGCAAGTATCTCTTCTGTCACGAAATTCGGAGATATGTTTAAAGTAGTAGAGAACAATGTAAAAACGAATTTAACCTTTGATGATATGTGGGATATTCAATCCGGCTATAAAGATGCCCGCAAGAAAGTGATTCAGCATGAGCTGAAGGGTGACGGCACTAAAATCAACGGAATTTACTATTATAAAGCAGATGAAAACGGTCTTGCTTCCATTACTAAAGAATTGAGAAGCAGCCTCAACCTTTAAACTAATGCAGAAAAAGCAGCTTCGCATACATTATGCGGAGCTGCTTTTTTGTTACACCTCGAAAGAATCAGGACGCTCTGAACGCAGTCCGAATTGATAGAGCAGCCCCTCAGCAATCCTTCTTGACGCCATGCCATCTCCATAGGGATTAGATGCCCGCGACATTTTTTCATATTCCTGCTTGTCTGTCAGCAGCTGTTTTGCCATCTGATAAATCGTTTCTTCATCAGTACCGGCTAATTTCAGAGTGCCCGCCTCCACTCCTTCGGGCCGTTCAGTCGTATCGCGCAATACGAGAACCGGCTTTCCTAAGGAAGGAGCTTCCTCCTGAACGCCTCCTGAATCAGTTAAAATAAAATACGACCTTGACGCAAAATTGTGGAAATCAATCACTTCAAGAGGTTCAATTAAATGGACGCGCTCCGAATCACCAAAGTGCTTATCAGCAGCTTCACGTACAGCGGGATTCAGGTGTACAGGATAAACGACTTGCACATCGCTGAATTCATCTGCGATCCGGCGGATGGCTTTAAACATATGTTCCATCGGCTGACCTAAATTTTCCCGGCGATGCGCCGTCAGTAAAATCATTCTGTCATTGCCGATTTTTTCAATAATGTTATGGGAGTATTCAGAGTGAACCGTTGTATGCAAAGCATCAATCGCTGTATTTCCGGTAACAAAAATGGAGCTTTCTTTTTTATTCTCATTCAACAAATTTTGCTTCGCTTGCTGAGTCGGAGCAAAGTGGATATCAGCAAGCGAGCCGGTCATTTGGCGATTCAATTCTTCCGGAAAAGGTGAATATTTGTTGCCCGTGCGCAATCCGGCCTCCACATGTCCGACTGCAATCTGGTGATAGAAAGCTGCAAGGCTTCCGGCAAAGGTTGTTGTCGTGTCACCATGAACAAGAACAATATCAGGTTTGATTTCCTTAAACAGGCCGTCCAGTTTTACCAGGGCGTTTGAAGTAATTTCAGCCAGCGTCTGCCGTTCTTTCATAATATTCAAATCAAAGTCAGGCTTAATTTGAAATGCGTGAAGAACTTGATCCAGCATTTGTCTATGCTGGGCAGTCACAGTGACATATGATTCTATTTCAGGGCGTTTTTTTAATTCGAGCACAAGGGGCGCCATTTTTATCGCTTCAGGCCTTGTACCGAATACCGTCATGACTTTAAGTTTTTTCATATCTCTTTCTCCTGTATCAAGTTTGTGATCATTTTTCATTATCAACCCATTTTACACGATATGATCCGCCGGTTAAATATCTTGTATTATTTTTCCCATAAATGAAAAAGGATATATCATTAAGGCTTTACGGATAAAACTTGTTTAATAATGGTTTATCTTATATCATTAAAAGTGTTAAAAATGAAATATCGGGTATACAGAAAATATCAGCAAGCCTGAGTCTGTATAGATATCTTAACTTATATTTAAGTGACGCTAAGGAAGGTGCTTTAAAGTGAAAAAAGTACGCAAAGCCATAATTCCCGCTGCAGGTTTAGGGACACGCTTTCTGCCGGCAACAAAAGCCATGCCGAAAGAGATGCTTCCGATTGTAGACAAACCAACGATTCAATACATAATTGAAGAAGCGGTTGAAGCGGGTATTGAAGACATTATTATTGTTACGGGAAAAAGCAAGAGAGCCATTGAAGACCATTTTGATTACTCACCAGAGCTGGAAAGAAACCTAGAAGAAAAAGGGAAAGTCGAACTCTTAGAAAAAGTCCGAAAAGCCTCTAATCTTGCTGACATTCATTATATCCGGCAAAAGGAGCCAAAAGGTCTTGGACATGCCGTTTGGTGCGCACGTAATTTTATCGGTGACGAGCCATTCGCCGTCCTTCTCGGAGATGATATCGTTCAAGCTGAAAAACCAGGGCTTCGCCAGCTGATGGATGAATATGAAAAAACACTTTCTTCTATTATAGGGGTTCAGCAAGTGCCTGAAGAAGAAACCCATCGTTACGGAATTATTGATCCGCTGACAAGTGAAGGCCGCAGATATCAGGTGAAGAACTTTGTTGAGAAGCCGGCTCAAGGGACTGCTCCGTCCAATCTGGCAATACTGGGACGTTATGTCTTCACTCCTGAAATCTTCATGTACCTTGAAGAACAGCAAATTGGTGCCGGAGGAGAAATTCAGCTTACAGACGCTATTCAAAAGCTGAATGAAATCCAGCGGGTTTTTGCTTACGATTTTGAGGGCAAAAGGTATGATGTTGGTGAAAAACTGGGTTTTATTACCACTACATTAGAATTTGCGATGCAGGATCGTGAACTGCGTGATCACCTTATCCCTTTCATGGAAGACCTGTTAAGAAAAGATGAATTATAAGAAAAAAAGCTGTTGGATTTATTCCAACAGCTTTTTATTTTATAATGCAGGTTAAAGTTTGATTATCGTTATTGATAATAAAAGCGTATTTATCATTTGCCGCAATAAATTGCCGATCACTGCTGCCCTTTATAACATCTTTATTATTCAGGGATAGATCTGCCGGAGTAATAGCTGATATTCCTCTGAAAACAAGCTGCTCGGCCTTGCCATTATTCACTACATAACTGACCTCGCCATTTTTAAGATATAGCATCTCCCGGCCGTTCACCACTTCTTTCTGCAGCTCTTTCATTTCTTGCTGAATATCATTAACGCGCTCACCGAGATGTGACACAAGTTGATCAGTATCACCCTGCTTTACATACGGAGAAAAAGCGGATGCTTTCACATTTGAACTTTTTTCGTTATAGACCGCTGCGTTTTCCGGGATATAGTACGTTTTATTGTTGACCTCGATCTTTGCTGATTGCCTGTCTTCAGATACCACTTTCACCTGAGCACCGAACGGAATAAGGAAGTCCGCCTTTTTTTTCAGCTCTGTATCTTTATAGGCCTGCGTCTGGTCTTTTAATACGAAACCTTTTTTGTTCACCAATATCTGGTCTTTCCCCTTGTTAACATCATCTTGATATCCGATCTTACCGAAGGAAGCGATAGTACGAAGCGGGGCGCTGAAAAACATGGTTCCTGCCATAAACACAAGCAGTATTGATAAAATAGCAATTTGAATAGCATTGACTGCTGATCCGGATTTACTATTTTTCTTTTGTTCCTTCACAATTGCCTGCTGCTCAGGCGATTCTTTTTTACGTTCAGCAACCTGATCTTTCTTATATTTCTCTTTGTCTTTTTTGGAGAGTTTATTAAACCAATCGATAAATGCTTTGTACTCTTTGACGACGGTTTCAGTGTCGTCGAACATTCTTAATTCACCATAGTGCATCCAAGCCACACGGTCACACATTTTTTCAATCTGACCAATGGAATGACTCACAAAGAAAATGGTTTTTCCTTGTTCTTTAAATTCCTGGATCCGGTCAACACACTTCTGATAAAATGTCTGGTCTCCTACGGAGAGGGCTTCATCAATGATTAAAATATCCGGATCTATATGCACGGAAATAGCAAAACCAAGGCGGGACTTCATACCGCTTGAATAGTTTTTCACCGGCTGATTAATAAAATCACCGATCTCAGCAAACTCAACTATGCTTTCATACATCTCATCGATTTCTTTATTTGTCAGCCCCATCATTAAACATTTAAGTCTTATGTTATCCCGGCCCGTCAAAGCATTATTTAAACCGGCTGCAATCGCAATCAGCGACGGCTGGCCGTTCATTTCAATTTCACCGCTTGTCGGCGGTATCACTTTTGCAAGCAGATTGGACATCGTCGATTTACCCGATCCGTTAATTCCCACAAAGCCGATTGTCTCCCCTTCATATACATCAAAGGAGACATTTCGCACAGCGAAAAAACCGTTATCTTTAGCAGGGAAAAACAAACCTTTTATTTTATCCGACTGTTTTTCATAAAGATGATACTGCTTTGAAACATTTCGAAACGAAACCTTTAGTTTCATCGTACAATCTCCTTACGTATTAAAGAAAGTCAATAAACTTATCTCTGAATTTCATGTGTAAAACAGAACCGACTGTTAACAAAAATAAGGTGAACAGCCAGAAATACAGTGTATATTTCACATCTTGAAAGAACCACTGACCATCTAATAAGCTGTTCCTGAAACCGTCAATTATATAAAAAAGCGGATTCAGCTTCAAGACAGGAACCAATTCCGGGTGAGCTGCCCCCAGCTTTGAGTTAATATCCCAAAAAACCGGCAGGAGGAAAAACAAAAGTCTTGTCACTGCCTGCAGAAGAAACTGATAGTCTCGGATCAGCACGCTGATTGTCGAATTAAACAAGCTGAACGAAAATAAGAAAGCCATCAGACAAACAAAATAATAAATATATTGAAGCCAATGAAGGCTCGGATAGATTCCGCTGGCGAGCAATGCAATGATATAGATCACCATCATAATTGCATAACTGAACAAATTAGAAGCGATGGCGACAGACGGCAAAGAACTGATTGGAAAATTCATTTTAGCCACCATTTTAATTCTTTTAAATACACTATTTGATCCGTCTAATATTGTCGGACTTATAAAAAACCACGGTATCAGACCTGCAAGCATCCACAAAATAAAAGGCACTTCTCCGGCACCTGTAGCCATCGGCCCCCCTTTTCTGATCCCCAATCCAAAAACAAACCAATAAGCAAGCATTTGAATAAGAGGATTTAAAAACTGCCATAAAACGCCTAAATAATTCATTTGATATTTAGACTTTGTTTCGTAGGCTGCTAAACGCATGATTAAAGGAAATGATGTTACTTGCTCTTTTAGTATTTTCACTACAGCATTCATTTTAATCTTCCTTAGGTTGATTTGATTTTATAAAGCATCGCTGATAATTGTACCAGAAATCAAATTTTTTTTCACTTTCAAGCCGCATGCAAATGCTGCTAAAAGGTTTGTAAAGCATAATAGAAAAACCCCTTGATACAAAGGGGTTTTTCTATTATTCAGATTCAAACACAATTTTCACGACTTTCTCAGAAGAATGTCCTGACTCAAGATAACAGAATTTGTCATAAAAAGGTTTGAATGAAACCGGGTGCTGATAATCCGGTGATGAAATATGTTTGATTGCCTCGATCGTTTCCTCTGTCGTTTTCACTAACGGACCAGGAGCATCTTTCTCAAAATCGAAATAAAACCCTCTGAGTTTATCCCGGTATGTTTCAATATCGGGAACAAAAAACAGCATCGGGCGTTTCAGATTTGCAAAATCGAAAAATACAGAAGAGTAATCGGTAATTAACAGATCTGAAATCATATACAATTCCCGAATATCTTCGTGTGCAGAAAAGTCGTAAGCAAACCCTTCAAACGGACCGAGGTCAAAATTTTCGGCCACAAGATAATGCATTCTCAGAATAACGAGATATTCATCTCCGAGCTCTTCCCTTAATTTATGCAGGTCTAAATCAAGGTCAAATTTATAACGGCCTTTAGCATAAAACTGGTCATCTCTCCATGTCGGCGCATAAAGAATGATTTTCTTATCCTCAGGCAGGTTTAACCTTCTTTTTATCGCTGTGATTGTCTCATTATTATTATCATTATGAAGAAAATCATTTCTCGGATAACCTGATTCAATCATAGTTTTATCGAATTGGAAGGCGCGCGCAAATATCTCAGACGAGTAGGCATTAGGAGAAATTAAATAATCCCAATTGGATGCCTCTTTAATAAAATTCTTTTTATATTTTTTCGTATTAGTACCCGGCATATGAACTTCTTCCATATCCATTGCAAGTCTTTTTAAAGGCGTGCCGTGCCATGTTTGAAGATAGGTTGTATGTTCCGGCTTTGGAATCCATAAAGGCAGACGGCTGTTGACGACCCAATATTCTGCCCGCGCCATAGCAAACAGCCACTTGATAGAAAGCCTGTTAATGTATTGAATGCCCTTCTCTTTAAAAGGCGCTGCATACTGTTTATTTACGCTCCAATACATTTTATATTCAGGATGATTGATTTGCATGTATTCATAAATGGCTCTCGGATTACAGCTGTATTGTTTGCCGTTAAAGCTTTCAAAAATAATGGTCTTGCTTTTAACAGGCATTTTGCTCGCCATTCTGAAAACAACTTTATAACCTTTCGTAATAAGGGAATTTCTGCGTTTTTTCAGTTTTTTCATTTTGGAAATGAAACGTTTTTTCTTCCCTTTTATGAAGTATCTCATCCTTGTTTTCAGGCTGTAGTCGTTCACACGGATACAGACAGTCTGCTTTTTCTTCTTTTTATATACCTCATACCTGACCGGTCCGCTGTCTTTATTCACAACGCTTATGAGGCCTTTCAGTTTATTTTTTCTGTCTCCGAGCACAAGCGGAGTGCTGCTGAGAACAATAGGTTCAGCTTCGTCGTTTTCACAATGAAACTCCATAAACATACGGTAGACAAATCGTTTTTCCAGAGAATAAGGAATATCTTTTAATGGAATTTTTATTTGGAAATCAAAAATTTCAGGGGTGAATGCATCTTCCCGAAGCTGTTCAATATTCTCCGTTTTTTTCGTCATTTTAATAGGGAAATGTTTCTCTACGGGATCTTCTCCCCCTTTTTTAATGACAAATTGCAGGTTTTTAACTGAAAGCTGATTCTCCGAACTTAGATATCCTGCATACCCTGAAATCATAATCTCTTCTGCCTTCAGCTGAATCTCATCAAACTTCACAATTTTCGCTTCTCTTTTTACCTTTAAAGAGAAATTGCCCTTATCGGTTGTATAAGGTAAAATTAACAGCTCAGTCGTATGATCAAGGTGGTAGGCACGCTCAATCGCTTCAGCTTCCACGGTTAAACGCACCTGCTTCGGCTGTTCTTCTTCCGCTGCCGGTTCCCCCAGTACCACATAAAAATCATAAGTCTGTCCCATTTCTAAAGGTTCAGGAAACGAGTGAATATTAATTGATGCACTATATTGAGCCGGGCTCTCTTTCTCTAAAATAACAACATCCTCGGCTCCGGAACGCCGTTCTTTTAATTTTAAATAACATTTCACTTCCTCAGCTAACGGTTCTTCGCTTTCAAGTGAAATAGAGAGTGCCAGGTCTCCCACATTATTTTTTAAGCTTTTCAAAATACATTTGCTCACGGTATTTTCATCCATACTTATTTTCTGCTCCTCTGAATTAAAGCTCTTCACTTAACCGATTTCACTTAATCGATGTGATCCTTTTTGTTTAATTTAATAGAGAAATTCCCTTTCACAGTCGTATAAGGTTCGAAAGTATATCCGTTATTCATAAACCGATCTTTTTCGCCGAAATTGACTTCACGGCTGGATACCCTTCTTAGAATACGGATATGGTTAGCTGTTATATATTGAATGTAAAAGTCAAGAACCGAAGTATGATTTGCGTCAATTTTTTCTTTTTGGATGTCCTTTTCAAAATCTATATAAAATGGCTGAGCCGGTTGATCAGCGGATACGGATATGATTTCAGATTTGTTTTTCCGATCAATCCCAACCATTCGGACTTTTTCAAATGCATCATTCTGGTCAGACACTGAAACGCTGATCGCTAATCCGTTGGCATTTTTTTCAAAAGATGTGATCGGGTGTTCTTTAGAACCGACTTTTTCAGCAAGCCGTTCCTTTTCTTTTCTCACTTCAACCATTTTGAAAAGAGCATATGACCAATTTTTAATATAGTTTGGTTTAGAGTATTTCTCCGCCATTTTAAAGGCTAGACGTGAAAATTGTTTGTGAGTGCTGTCATCTCTCATTAAAGAGATAATGGCCTCAGCCAGCTTTTCTATATTATATTGTTCAATTACATAGCCGTTTACTCCATCTTCTACCAAGCTTCTGGCACCGTAATCGTAATCGTAAGTTACGACCGGGCATCCATTGCTCAATGCTTCCATATTGGACAGACCGAAGCCTTCAAAGTGAGAAGTTGAAATTGTCAGCCACGCTTTTTGAAACTCGTAATCAGGGTTGTTCGTGTAGCCTTTCAGCAATACATTATTCTTGAGGTTTTGAGCTTTTATTTCCTTTTTGATTTTCTCTGTTTCTCCTCCAGAACCGAATATTTCCAGTTTCGCATCCGGGATTTCATTTACAACAAGTTTGAACGCTTTAACGGCATGCGTCAGGTTTTTCATTGGTACAATCCGAGAGATAATAACCGCTTTATTTCGTTCGCTCGGAACTTTCAAAACCTCTTCATCGAGCGGTTTATTAATCGTATGCGGTGTAAAAAAGAATGTCTCTTTTTCCCCTGAAATCAAACTGAAATCTGCAATCTGCTCCTCAGTGATAAAAAATACGGCATCAAGGTTATTTATTTGGCCGAAAAGTTCTTTATAGCGTCCTTTGATCTGGAACTTATTATCACCATAATGTTTATTGTGAATAATCGCAGCATAATAAGATGACGGCGCTTTTTTTACTCTGAAGACATGTTTATCCTGTAGTCTGCTGTCGACCAGAAATAGTTTAGGCCGATCGTTTTCTTTTTGGAGAATATCAATCCAATGCCTGCGCAACTCAAATTCATCTTTAAATGTTAAAGGGTCTTCTTCTGAGTACCAAGTAAAATGTGTGAATTTGACTGCTTCATTTTGGTCATCCCACATGAAGTGCTTTTCCAGATAAACGACATTTTCGCTGTTGATAAACTCCTGAAGGAAGATTTGATTCGTCTTTGTATCAAAATGAGAGACAATGACGGGTTTTCCTTCTTTATTGTATTCTTCCCTTTTGATTACTTGTTTTTCATCATTCAGGTAATCTACGTAACGCACGTCATCACTGCCTGAATAATAGGAAAGATTATAATCGTTTGATGATTTTCCGAACATTTTTGAGATAGTTTTGCTTACTTTCCCCTTGCTGACATGTTTTTTTATTTGATTCAGCTCAATTTTCTCCGAATAAATCCGCTTGCCTTTTGTTCTTTTACTTAAAAAGTCATCATACATGTTGATAACTTGTGTATATTGAGGGTCGGTTTTCTTTCTTTCAAAGAGTTCGTTTTTTTTTCTCCGAAATTCCAAATCAAATTTAAAAGTAAGAAAGGCGGTATTCTTTTGACTCTCTTCTCCGAATAGTTTAGAACGCAATAATAGTGATTTGGTCAGACCTCCGTAATCATCCGGGAGGCCTCCTGAGATAAAATAATACATCATATCGGGAAGCTCATTATTATCGTTAATAGGCTGATTGGACAAATTTTTTCTCCCTTTCACCATATGGAATTTAGTAAAACACTGCAAAATAATACTATTCCCTCAGATTATTATAACAAACCTATTTAAGCATCAAAAAGTACTCCTTATCAGCAAATAAGAAGTACTTTGAACAGTTCATGCATTCAATAATTCCGTATTACACCCCGGCAATTTCTTTTTTAATCTGTGTGGTGGAAATGCCCTCGGTTCTAGGGAGGTAGATGACTTCGCATTGATCTTTAAGGAAATCGAATTTGCCTTCCCAATCGTCTCCCATTACGAACACGTCGATGTTGTGATCCGCTACGTCACGTACTTTTTGATCCCAGCTGTTTTCCGGAATGACTTCGTCGACATAACGGATCGTTTCCAGAATCAGCTTTCTGTGTTCATAGCTGTGGTAGGCCTTTTTTTGTTTTTGCAGGTTGAACTCGTCTGTTGAAATGGCAACAACAAGGTAATCTCCAAGCTGCTTTGCGCGCTCAAGCAGTTTAATATGACCCCAATGCAGTAAATCAAACGTTCCGTAAGTAATGACCTTCTTCATGAAACAAAAGCTCCTTTCTATCATCATACGTATAACAAGCAACTGCTCTGAAATGCTGCGCAGCTGTATCCTTAATCACTAAAGTGCCAATTTCGTACTCATGGAACCTCATTATATCACATAGCCCTGAAAAGGTTAAGCCAATGTAAAACGAAGTTAAATTCCACTTATTAACAAATGTTATTACAATAGGAGTTTAGCAGGGTTTTTGCGCGTATGATTAAAGAAATTGTTATCTTATTTATATTTTTGTAAAACTATTGTTAAGTTTATCTGAAGGTATTATGTTAAAATAAAGCTTAGCCTAAGTCACGAAAAAGTGAAAGAAAATCCCGTACAAAAAGGAGGACGGCAGATGCAGACTGAAATGGTGCACAACCTTTCTTATGTTAATGGAAATTTACAGGAGTTTATTTCATATTTAGACACTTATTATATCGCACAGAAGCAAGGAGCCGTCATTGCGACGGTCAATCCTGAGATCGGATACGCTGCGGCGAAAGACAAAGGTTATCATCAAGTCATTTCTTCCGCGGATTTCGTCCTGCCGGATGGTATCGGCGTCGTGTTAATGTCACGTTTGATGCAGCACCCGCTGAAATCAAGAATTGCGGGATTCGATGTGTTTCTTGCGCTGCTCGGCCTCGCAAACCGGCAGTCTAAAAAAATATTTTTATACGGAGCTAAACAAGACGTGCTTGACGCCGTTTTGAACCGGATCAGCAAAGAGTATCCGAATATTGAGGTTGTCGGAGCCAGCAACGGTTATGAAGCGGATAAACGCTTCGTCGCCAAACAGATTTCCCGGGCGAAACCCGATCTCGTATTTGTCGCCTTAGGATATCCCCATCAGGAACAATTTATTTATGAATACAAACATCTTTTCCCTCAGGCTGTATCGATCGGTTTGGGCGGAAGCTTTGATGTGTTCAGCGGAACGGTGAAACGCGCCCCTGAATGGATGATCAAAACGAATCTGGAATGGCTGTACAGACTGGTGACGAATCCGTGGAGATGGAAAAGGATGCTGAACATTCCGAAGTATGCTTTTACCGTTTTGAGAAATAATAAATCAAATAAAAGCCTGTATTCCAAGCAGGCAGAAGATCAAACGAAACAGCTTTAAACAAATAAAACAGCAAAAGAGATTGGTAATCTATGAACTTGCGATCTTTATTCGCCGCTTTTTATTCTATATATCTGTCTGTTCTCGGCGTTTTGTTCAAGCCTGTAAAGCCCAAGAACCATCTGACCCTGCTGGTATCTTTTGAAGAGAATGCGCAGGCTCTCATCCGTTCTTACAAAGCGCACGCTGAATCGCTTTCTTATGAAATGACGGTTTTGTATACGAGACACGCCGTCAGTCTGAAAAAAGAGCTGGAAGGTGTCGGCTCTTTTTATCTGAACGAAAAACATCCGCTGCATCTTTTGAAGGCTGTTTTGATCCTTTTTAAAAGCAAAGTGGTGATAACGGATAACTATTTCCTCATGACAAGCGCCTTAAACCGCCGGCCGCAAACGACATGCATTCAGGTGTGGCATGCGAACGGCTCTTTGAAAAAGTTCGGCCTTGAGGATGTGACGAATCAAAACCGCCCGGCATCAGACATCAGCCGTTTTAAAAAGGTGTACCGCTCGTTTGACTTTGTTACCGTCGGTTCAGACGCGATGGCTGACGTTTTTAAAAAGTCGTTCGGCATACGGGACGGCCAGCTGTTAAAAACGGGTGTCCCCCTGACTGACGTCTATTATGAAGAACACAAGCCCGAACTGAAGCACAAATGGCCGAAAAAAATCATCCTGTACGCACCGACATTCAGGGATTATGATATGCAATCCTTTCGGCTGCCATTCACCGAAGAACAGCTCACAAACGCGTTAAACGGAGAGTATATGCTGCTTGTAAAGCTTCATCCTGCCGTTTTGCATCAGATTTCGGCTTCGTTTGAAAGCGAACTGATCAAGAACGTGTCTGACATGCGTCTTCATGATCTCTTGAAAGCGGCTGATATTTTAATTACGGATTACTCTTCCGTGCCTTTTGAATTCGCGCTCTTAAATAAACCGATTTTCTTTTTCACGTATGATCTGGAGGAATATGATCAAAAACGCGGTTTAATCGACAATTATACGTCCGTCATTCCCGGAAAGGCTTGTCATGACAGCGAAGCCCTTCTGGAGGAAATGACGAAAAAGCCATTTCGTGCAGAAGAAATGAAGCGGTTCTCGGACAAATGGAATATGTATTCAGATGGGAATTCGAGCAGCAAACTGCTCCAATTTGCAGAAGAACAAATAACATACAAAAACACCTGTTCACACAATTGAACAGGTGTTTTATATATTTATATTGCTCCATAGTGTTTAAAAATAATCGTACAAACAAAAAGACATCTGTCCAATTCAATACTGAAAAAAGCTCGGAAGTATGACTCCGAGCTTTTTAACACGTTTATTTATAGACAGGAATATCATAGTAAAGCTGATAGTTATCTAACAGGCTATAGAGACTGTACATTCTGTTTACCTGCTTATACGCCCAACCAATATCAGATGCATATTGGTGGCTTACAGAAGGCTCCCATCTCATTTTATACAAGGTATCTTGGTTGTATACGGCATTGTGTATATAACTCTGTCCGATAAATTTGGCCCCTCCAGTAATCGCTGCTTCAGGACTGAACCATCCTTGGTTATATGCATATTGGGCACCCTTGTTCACAGCGTCTCCGTCATATGCACCTATGCCATACATGTTATATACCTTTCTCCCATTATAGGTCACACCGTTTGCCAGCTCTGAGGTACCGTTTCCGGTCTCTAATAAAGCGTGAGAAATCAGGTAGAGCTCATTAATACTGTTAGATTCAGCTGCCTTAATAAAAGCTTCACCTTTTCCTTCAAGAATTCCTTTCCCTTTTAAAATCTTCGTATTGACTTCTGATGCTGTCAGTCCTGCATATTTCGATAACTTCAAAAACTGAAAATAACTTTTATCTGACACAGAAAAGTTTGCGGGGTTTACATAGTAGGAAACTTCTTCCTCGCTTGCTTTCCGCCAACCCATTTTAATTTTTGCCCAGTTATTCTCTACACTAATGATATTAACCTTATAACCTTTTGTCACTGTTCCTATAATATTATTGCTCTTTACCTCTGGAGTAGACCTGACATTAAGAAAATCTGCGGTTACGGTAGAATTTGCACTATTAATATAAGATAGAGATACGTAGGCACTTGAATCCGTCTGCGGGTTCGCTTTTAACTGCTTCGCGACCATTTCACTCATCGTAATATTATAATTTGTTTCCATTATTTGAGGACCGCTTTTCACCTCAACACTTGAAACTGCCCACCCATAAAGCTGCTTCACTTTGCTTGCAGCCTTATCAGCATTGCTTTTTCCTGTAAATTGTTCAGTAATCACTATACTGTATATTGGATTGTTTTTAGTAGTGTAGCTTGCTGATAAGTTCTTTGCCTTAAAGAAACTCAGTCCTTTGTTTAAAGCCGACGATGTGCTGATTTGATCTGTAACTAATTTATATTGCGTGTATGTGCTTTTGCCATTTTGTTTGGCATTGCCTTTCGCATTATTTGTTTTAAAAAAAGTTAACACACGATCTATATCTTTTTGATTTAATAAGTCACTAACAGTGACTTGATATTGCGTATAAGCGGATTTACCGGTTTTTTCACTTACTGCCGTTAATTTTTTTGTCTTGAAGAAAGATTTGACTTGATTAATCTTAGCTGTGTCCAGCAAGGCTTCTGTCTTAATTTTATAAGTTATTCCTTTTGGTTGTTTTATAGATTTGGCAGTTGCATTAATACCGATTTTCTTTAAAGAGTTTAAACCTTTTGTTACTTTTGTTTTGTCAGCAGTCTGTTGTGATAACAGTTGATATTGATTAGCAGCTGTTTTTCCTGAATTTGATTTTGATGATTTTAATTTTTTTCTGCTAAGAAAATTTACTGCTTTATCCGCCTGTGCGTTTGTTACAGCATTTGTTATCACTTGATAAGTTGTTTGGGTTGAAGTTTTCTTTACAGCTGTATAAGTCATATGCCATCTTTTCTTCTTAAAAAAAGCTTGAAGACTTTTTAGTTTTTCCGGGCTGACATCCTTCATTTTCACAACATAATTACTTGTAGCACCAACTTTTTGGTAGGACCCTTTAACTCCTGTGTTATTTATTATTTGGCTGATCGAATTTTTAACCATGCTCAGCCCGTTAAAATAACCCGTTTCTATATTATACGATGTGATAGTTTTTTTATTATTGATGGTTTTGTAACTGCTTTTGACGCCTGTGCTTTGTTCAAGCTGTTTGATAAGACTTTTCGCCTCATCTGCTTTATTGATCAAAGAATTCGTTGTAACAATGTAGTAAGACTGGCCTTTATCAGTCATGTTTAACGTGGCATTCAGCCCAGAATCTTTTTGAAAACTGCTTTTCACTTGGGATGCTGTTTTCTCTCCTTGAATTTTTCCGGATTGAATTTGAATGATCTCCGGTTCCTGTTCAAGTTTTTGATAATTAGCATTGACTCCAGTCTGCTTCTTTAACTCTTGAATAGCAGACTTTGCACCGGCCTCACTTGTCAGCTCAGATGTAACAATGCTTATATAAGGCTGCTTCACACCATTCGGTTTAACAGTACCGGTTAATCCTGTTTCCTTTTTCATTTTATCAAGCAAGTTATTAGCCTGCTGTTCACCTGAAATAGTTCCGGAAACTGCAGTATAATAGGGCTGCTTACTGCCCGTCGGACTTGATGTTCCTTTAATGCCTGTCTGCTTCGTAAAATCGCTTAGTACGCTTTTAGCATTCGTTTCGCTTGTCAGACCTGAAGCAGATATTTGATAGTTCTTAGACGTTCCGCTCTTTTGATAGTCTGCTTTCCATCCGGTATCTTTTTTCAATTTTGTAACTGCCTGAGAAGCCTCACTTTCAGAAGCAAACTTTTGTGTTGTTTCTAACTGATAAATGGAATTGTCAATATAAGCTGCCTTTACTGAGTCTGTTATCGTGAAAAATTCAAGAGTAACCACTGACAATAACATTGCGGCAGCCAAACTTTTTTTCATTACTTCTCCTCCTTCTCTATATTTATCTATCACACTATTATTTTTATCGGAAAGTGCTTTAATTTTTAAAGTGAAATATATATATAAAAAAACTTAATCCCAGAGCTGGGATTAAGTTTGGTTTTATATATGAGAAACGATGATCGTGCAATCTCCGTTTATCGTAAAGTCAGGCATCTGATCCGGCAGTATGAAATGCGCGCCTTTTTCAAGCTTGGCGGACTTGCCTTCACAGATGATGGAGCCGCTTCCTTCTGTGACGCTGCACAGCATAAACGGAGCGTCCTGGGTCATTTCCGCCGTCCCGCTGATATCCCATTTGTATACAGAAAAATATTCTCCCTGTACAAAGGTTTTGATGGTGACGCCTTTTCTCGTTTCAGTAGATTCATCTAAAAATCCGTCCACATGAGGAACGGTGGCTGCGTTGACGGCATCGCGGATATGCAGCTCACGTGCCTGGCCGTTTTGATCTGTACGCCCGTAATCATATATCCGGTAGGCGGCCTCTGAATTCTGCTGTGTTTCAAGCACGAGCGCCCCCGCGCAAATGGCATGGATGGTTCCGCTCGGCACATAATAAAAATCGCCGGGTTTGATTTTCACACGGCGCAGCAAGCCTTCCCAGTCACCGCTGTTAATCATGGTGACAAGTTCCGCTTTCGAACGGGCCGTGTGACCGTATATGATTTCCGCATTTTCTTTACAGTCGATAATGTACCAGCACTCAGACTTTCCCATTTCACCCTGTCCATGCTCCTCGGCGTCATAATCGTCAGGATGGACTTTAACAGACTGATGATGTTTGACGTCCAGTATTTTCGTCAGCAGCGGAAACCGGTCCCCTTCCGTTCCGCCGAATAATTCTCTATACTGATCCCACAGTTCCATCAAGGTTTTCCCTTGATACGGACCGCTTTTGACCGTGCTCATTCCGTGCGGATGGGCTGATATCGCCCAGCATTCGCCGGTTGTTTCTGAAGGTATGTCATATCCGAATCGTTCGCGTAATAACGTGCCGCCCCATAATTTTTCTTTACATACAGGCTGTAAAAAAATCGGCTCTTGCGTCATGTTCGTTCCCCTCCCCTTAAAAAGCGGCTCATATCCCATTCCCCCTGTGTCTTTTTTAAAACACGGAGGGAGCCGCGGTTAAAAACAATATGTATAAAATGGCTGACCTGCTCATTATACCATTCGGATGGGGCGGAATGCTCAGTCATTTCCTATTCCAGAATAAAATGCCTTGTTTGTCGCAAATTAAAATAACTGATGGAAAGGGGGGAACATTATGACGATACATGCGGAGCTCGGCAAAAACCTTGAAGCGCTGAAAAAACGGTTCGGCCAAAGCGATGACATGATGTTTTATTCATTTACGTACGGAAACGGCAAATGTGACGCCTGTCTTATATATATAGACGGACTGACCGACAATCAATTGCTTGCGGAATATATTATTTCGCCCGTGCAGGAGGCCGCCCGGCATCAAGAGGAACCGGCTGAAACAACGCCGTCATCCATCTCTTTCGGCTATCGTCACACCCGGCTTTCTTCACTTAAGGACGCGGAGGCAGACATTTTCTCCGGCAAATCGGTTTTGCTGGCGGAGGGATGGGAGGAAGCTCTTTCGTTTGAGACGGAAACATTTAAAATGCGTGATATTGAAGAACCGTCTTCAGAAGTGCTTGAACGGGGGCCGAGGATAGGTTTTGTCGAAAAGCTTCGGACGAACACGGCGCTTTTGCGCGAGCAGTCCGGTGATCCCAACCTCCAGATCAAAGAGATCACACTCGGCGAACGGACAAAAAAGCGGATCGCCGTTGCCTACATTCGGGATATTGCCCCTGATGATGTTGTAAAAGAAGTGATGAAAAGACTGGATTCGATCACCATTGATGACATTCCGGAATCAGGAGCAATCGAACAGCTTATTGAAGATAACACGTATTCCATTTTCCCGACCGTCTTGACGACCGAACGGCCAGACCGGGTTATGGGCGCTCTTTTGGAAGGAAGGGTTTCCATTATTGTAGACGGAACGCCTTTTACCCTTTTGGTGCCGGCTACCATTGATGAATTTATCCACTCACCTGACGATTATAATCAGCGGTGGGTTCCGGTTACCTTTCTCAGGCTGCTTCGGTATACATGCATTTTAATCACGATTTATTTACCCGGCCTTTACATATCGCTCGTTACGTTTCACACGGGGCTTTTGCCGACGAGAATGGCGGTTACGATTGCCGGGAGCAGATTGAATGTCCCGTTCCCTCCTTTTGTTGAAGCGTTCATCATGATTTTTACGATTGAGATGATCAGAGAAGCCGGACTCAGGCTGCCGAAGCCGATCGGACAGACGATCGGCCTGATCGGGGGCGTGGTGATCGGGCAGGCCGCTGTTCAGGCGAATATTGTCAGCGCGATGATGGTCATTGTCGTATCCGTTACGGCATTGGCTTCTTTTACGGCGCCCTCCTATGCGTTCAATTTTCCGCTGAGGCTCATCCGTATTTTTTCGATGATTTTGTCGGCGATATTAGGTTTATACGGACTGATCATGTGCTATCTGCTTGTCGTCGGCCATCTGATGCGTCTGAAAAGCTTCGGTCAGGACTATCTTATTCCGATCATGGCGCAGCCTGGCCAAGACTTAAAAGATACGATCGTCAGACTGCCGACGCCTCTTTTGAAAAAACGGCCGACTAGAAAAGAGACGAAAGATAAAATCAAGCAAAGGTGATCCCCATGAAAAAACCGGAAGACAAGCTGTCGTTTATGCAGACACTTCTCATGGTAAGCGGAACAATGATCGGAGCGGGCGTGTTAACACTGCCGCGCTCCGCCGCAACAGCGGACAGTCCGAGCGGATGGATCATTATTCTTGTGCAGGGTGTCGTGTTTATCGGCATCGTCCTGCTCTTTATGCCGTTTTTGCAGAAAAACAGCGGGGAAACCATATATGAGCTGAATCAAAGCATCATGGGACGCGCCATCGGTTCTCTTCTGAATTTATTCATCAGCTGTTATTTTGTCGTCACCGTCTGTTTTCAGGCCCGTTTTCTCGGTGAAGTCATCAATTACTTTTTACTGAAAAATACGCCGATGGGTGTCGTCATATTCATCTTTCTGGCGGTCGGCATCTACCATGTGACCGGCGGGGTCTATCCCATTTCAAAGCTTTATGCCTATCTGTTCCCGGTTACGATCGTCATTCTGATTATGCTGCTTATATTCAGCCTGAGACTGTTTAAGCTGGATTTCGTCCGCCCGGTCATGGAAGGAGGCTACAAAAGCTTTTTTGAGATGTTTCCGCGGACCCTTTTGTATTTTTCAGGGCTTGAGGTGATTCTGTATCTGGTGCCGTTTATGAAAAATCCGAAGCAGGCGAAAAAGGCTGCTGTCTTCGGCATCGCCAGCGCAGGCTTATTTTACAGCGTTACGCTGCTTGTCGTCATCGGCTGTATGTCGGTCGCTGAAGCCAAAACGGTGACGTATCCGACCATTTCCCTGATTCACGCCTTAGAAATCCGGGGTATTTTCATTGAGCGGTTTGATATCTTTCTTTTAATCACGTGGACATGCCAGCAGTTTACCTGTATGCTCGGCTCTTTTAAAGGGGCGCATATCGGATTAAACACCATTTTCAGACTGAAAAATAAAAACAATGCCTGGCTGATGGGGAGCTTATTGGCAGTGACATTCGGCCTTTCGATGTACCCCGATGATATCAACAGCGTGTTTGCATTCGCGAATATTCTCGGGTATACGTTTTTTGCCGTCATTATGATTCCTTTTCTCATCTGGTTTGTCAGCTGGATGAAAAAAATAGCCGGGAGGAAACAGACGTCATGACACTTTTCATCAAATGGGCGGCGGCGCTTTTCATACTGATGACGCTTTCAGGGTGCTGGGACGCGAAGGAAGTCGAAAAGCTGTCTTTCGCCCGGGGACTGGCGATAGACGAGACGAGTGACCGCCGATATAAATTAACCTATCAAAACCTGCTGCCCCAAAGTGAAAACAGCCAGGCTTCCGGCCGGCCCGTGTTTGTCAATGTGACGACGCGGGGGGATACCATTCTTGAAGCCGTCAGTGAAGTCGCTTTAAAAGATCCGCCCGTTTACAGCGATCACTTAAAAGTGCTGATATTCAGCGACAAATTGCTGGCCGACCAAAATATACTGCAGATGATGAATCATTTTATCTGCGATGATGAATTAAGGAGGAGCAGCTATCTCTTCGCGGTAAGAGGAAAAGCGTCCGATATTCTGACGGAGCCGACGCCGAATCAGCAGCAGCCCATGCCCGCGGAAAAGCTGATCGACCTTACGAACAACGGAAACTACAACGGGAAGATTTTACAACCGCTCCGAATCGGGAGAGCTTCAATTTACTGCCATAATAAACGCAGTTTTCTCATTCAGGCCGTCAGCAGCAATCAAAAAGGAAAAACGGTGTATGACGGAGCGGCCATTATCAAAAACGCAAAACAAAACAGATTGGCGGGCTTTCTGTCACCATACGAAATACAGAGCCTGAATTGGCTCATGGGGACGATACGGGGCGGCGTGCTGCCCGCTTTGGATAAAGGGGGGCACCCGATTACTTTCGAGATCAAAAAATCAACATCCGCCATCACTCCCAGGCTGAAAAACGGGAAGCTGTCATTTCATGTAGCGGTAAAAACAAAAGGACTTTTGTCAGAGGATCAATATGCCGGAGAAGATTCATTCGATCAGCACTATTTAAACGGGCTGGAAAAGATTTTCGAAAAAAAACTGAAAAGCGATGTGAAAGAAGTCATCGATAAGCTGCAGAATCAATATGAAACGGACCCTGTCTTCTTTTCTGACAGAGTCCGCATTCAATATCCCGACTATTGGAAGAAAGTGAAGCATCATTGGGATGAGACCTTCTCCGAAGCGGCTTTTGACTATGATGTTTCCATTCAGATTACCAACTTCGGAACGATGGGACGGTAGCCTTCAGCCTGTTTTTTCGACACGGAGGAGAATTTGATAAATCCGGCTTTGTTCGGGCAGCTGTGTCACCGGAAATTGCATCGATTGCGCCATTCGTGTGATTTCCTGTAAAAACAGCTGCACCCGCTCATCCACGTGAACATACGTATAGGACTGCTTTTTCACAGCAAATGTCTCTTCCGGAAAGAGTGTGCGCACCGTCTGCGGCGTAAAAAACCGCAAGTGGGTGCGGTCGAGAATGCCGGCGTCTCTGTATGTCCAGTCACCGAGCAGAAGCGGGAACAGCGCTTCGGCGTGGGAAATATTCGGAATGCTGCAAACGATTGATCCGGCAGGCGACAAATAGGATGAGTACGTTTCAATGACGCGCCACGGGTCTTTTAAGTGCTCAAGGATGTCGGCGAAAATGATGCAATCAAAAAAGCCTTCCGGATAAGGGAGCTTCACTTCTTCGACATCTTCCTGCAGCACCGCTTCATAGTGTCCTTTTGCCGCTTGCGCCGCCAGCGGGTGCAGTTCTATTCCGTACAGTTCGCAAGGCTGTCTGTTTTGAAGTTCCAGCCCCGTAGCCCCCGCGCCGCAGCCGACATCAAGTATCCGTTTCGCCTCCCGGGGCACGAGCTCCGCAATTTCCGGTCTCGGATGAGTAAAGTACGTAAAATCAGTGCCCCATTTTTCCGTAAAACGCTGGCGGTTCTCCGAATATAACTGATTGATATTGATATCCTGATTAGCCGTAAACGTCGCGTGCCCGTGGTGATGCACAAAGGCATCGAGGGCGATGTGCAGGCTGTAGCCTTTTTGCAGGGCTCGCAGACATAGGTCATCATCTTCAAAAGAACCGTATCCGAATTGCTCATCGAACGGGCCGATGTCTTCAATGACGCTTCTTTTCACCAGAAGACAGAAGCCGACAAGGCGCAGCACCCGCTTTGTATGATGCTTTTCCCGTGCGCAATACGCCTCCGCGAATGATTCCAGCTCATCAAGCGATTGATATGCGTCATGGATCATTTGCGCGCCGCTGACATAGTTGCTGACGGGCCCGACCATACCGGCTTTTTCAGAATGATACAGCACCCTCAGCATGGAGGTGAGCCAATTTTTCGTGACCATCGTATCGTTGTTCAGAAACAGCAGATTTTCTCCCCCTGCCGCTTCGATACCCTGGTTGCACCCCTTGGCGAACCCGAGGTTTTTTTCATTTAGGATGACTTTGACGTCAGGCAGATTTGATATGTATTCTCTCGTTCCGTCTGAGGAACCGTTGTCAACTATAATCAGTTCAATCTTATCTTTGTCGGTGTATCGTTCAATGCTGGCCAGACATTTTTTCGTCAGCTCAAGTTCATTATATGTAAGGATAATAATACTCGTTTTCACCGGCATCCCCGCCTTTATCGTGACTTTATACAACGTATGACATATCCCCGTCATTTATGTGACCGGGCGCCCGCTCGGCATCCGTTTTGAGGGGCCGGTGAATAACCGCCCCCCTAAAACTGAATATTACGGATGAACTGTCCGCCGATTTGATTCTGATCCCGAGCCTCCGTTACGGCTTTTCAGATCCTGCTCAATTTCTTCAAGGCTTTTCCCCTTCGTCTCGGTCACTTTAAACCGGACGAACAGGAATGCCAGTATCCCGATCGCGGCATAAATGAGAAATAAATAGCTGATGCCGACTGCTTCCATTAACATCGGATAGATTAATGAGACAATCAATGTTCCGGCATGCAGCATCAAAGTGGAGACACCCGTCCCGATACCCCGGACATGCAGCGGGAATAATTCAGGAAGCATGACCCATACGGCAGGCCCCCAGCTGACCGCAAACACAATGATAAACAGGCCTAAACAAATCACCGTTGTCCATGATGCGGCTGCTGAATGTTCAAAGAAGAGATTGACCGCGGCCAATACGAGCAGGCTGATGACCATGCCCGCATTTCCGGCCAGCAGCAGCGGCTTCCGGCCGATCTTATCAATGACTTTAATAGCCGCAAGCGTCATGATGACATTGACGGCGCCGATTCCGACCGTTCCCAATATAGACGCGGAATTGCCGAACCCGACACTGGTAAATGTTTTCGGGGCGTAATAAATAATTGTATTTGTCCCGATGAATTGCTGCAAAAAGGCAAGTCCGAGGCCGGCAATCAGCGCGGGTCTCACCCACGGCTCAAACAATTCTTTCAAGCCGCCTTCGTTTTCCTTTTCCGCTTCTTTCATCTGATCAATCTCATCATCAATATTCTTCGTTCCCCGCAATGATGAAAGGATTTCTCTTGCTTTCTCTTCTTTGCCGATCGTAAACAGCCAGCGCGGGCTTTCCGGCATAAATAAGATTCCGATCAGCAGAATGACTGACGGCACAACCGCAAGTCCAAGCATCCAGCGCCAAGCGCCTGCATCGGCAAATATATAGTTCACGATATAAGAAACGAGGATTCCGACCGTAATCATCAGCTGATTCAGCGAAGAAAGCGCCCCCCGTTTATGCTTCGGAGCCAGCTCCGATAAATAGAGCGGAACGATCGTTGTAGATGTTCCGACAGCCAGTCCGAGAATGATCCGGAAAAGAACCATCACCTCTGTATTCGGGGCAAAAGCGACTCCTAAACCGCCTATACAAAACAGCAGCGCCGCTCCCATGATGGCCTTCCGCCTGCCGAACCGGTCGGTCAGTTTGCCGGCGAATCCCGATCCGAGAATCGCCCCCGCCAATAACGAACTGACGACGAGGCCTTCTGTAAAGGCGTTCAGTCCCAGTTCTTTTTTCATAAATAAAATAGCTCCGGAAATGACTCCGGTATCATATCCGTATAACGCGCCGCCGAGTGCGCCGAAAAAATAGAGCCATTTATTCGAGTGTATGCTTTTCATGTTATTTAGACTCCCTTCATCCAACGCTGTATCCGCGCGGAATTGTTCTACTGCTTCTTTTGCCTGTTTCCGTCCGTTTCAAACCTTCCGCACCGTTAATATCCATTATTTTACTAATTATTTTTTACAAAGCGACGAAACATTTCCCGCTTCCTGCCGTCCAATATAATGTGAACCTGATGCAAAAATAACAGTAGATGTTGTCGAAATAGAGAGAAAGATTTGGAATTTTCTCATTTACAGAGTTGCTCCAAGTCAACAATTATGGTACGCTTCACAAAGAATAGAAACGAGAGGTAATGATATGGAAGAACGATCTCAACGCAGAAAAAAGAAAAGACGCCTCAGAAAATGGGTGAAATTTGTACTGGTATTCGCCGCTTTCTTATTGGTGATCGCCGGTTCCGTCGGCACCTACGCATTTGTGAAATTGAATAATGCGACCAAAGAAGCGCACGTCAGCCTTGACCGCGGCGACCAGTCCGTAAAACGGATCAAAGAATTTGACCCGAAGAAGGATTCTTTCACCGTATTGCTTTTAGGAATAGACGCCCGTGACAGTAAGGGTGAATCAGTAGATGACGCAAGAAGTGACGCCAACGTGCTCGTCACCTTCAACCGGAAAAAGAAAACAGCGACGATGCTCAGCATTCCGCGGGATTCCTATGTCAACATCCCGGGACACGGCTATGACAAATTCGCGCACGCACATGCTTACGGCGGTTATAATTTAACTTATAAAACAGTAGAAAACATGCTTGATATTCCGGTAGATTATGTGGTTGAGAGCAACTTCGACGCGTTCCGCGATGTCGTCAATGAGTTGAACGGCGTTACGGTAAATGTGAAAAGCCAGAAAATTGCCGATCGTATTAAAGTCGATACAAAAGGAAAAGTCGTGCTGAAGCCGGGCGTCCAGACGCTTGACGGTGAGCAGGCACTGGCTTATGTAAGAACACGCAAAGCGGACACCGATCTGATGCGCGGACAAAGACAGATGGAAGTGCTGAGCGCCATTATTAAAAAATCTAAATCGTTAAGCTCGATCCCATCTTATGACGATATCGTCGACAGCTTAGGGAAAAACTTAAAAATGAACTTATCTCTTAATGACGCCATCGGTCTGTTCCCGTTTATCACATCGCTGAAATCGGTGGATTCTTTGCAGCTGACAGGTTCAGACAGTTATATTTACACTCCTCAGTACGGCAAAAATATTTATTACTTCAAGCTGAATGAGGAAAACCTTCAAGAAGTGAAAACGAAATTAAAAAATGATTTAAACGCGTAAGATGTCACGGCGGGGTTAGCAAATCCCGCCGTTTTTCTGTTGAAAAAAAGGACATGAAGGTATAGCCTTTTAACTGACGGCTTTCTGCTGATTTCGCACAAAGCTGAACATACTACATGAAGCAGCTTTATTTTTAAGGAGGGCATCCATACATATGAAATTGATAGCCATTGACTTAGACGGCACATTACTGAACTCGGACAGTGTGATTTCTCCGGAAAACAGAGCGGCTTTACAAAGAGCGGATGAAGCGGGCATTCTCGTGGCCATCTGCACGGGCAGAGCCACATTTGATGTAAAAGCGCTCTTAAAGGATTTGGATATTCCGATCATTGCGGCAAACGGCGGGACAGTCCATGACAAAGGATACCGCCTCGTCAGCCGGCTCTTAATGGATCAGCAGGCCGGGAAGGATATCGCCGCTTATTTAACGGACAACGACATTTACTTTGAGGTCTATACAGATGATCATCTGCTGTCCCCGTTTGACGGCGAGTCCAAACTGCAGGCAGAACTGGACATTCTGAAAAGCGCCAATCCCAAGGAAGATATTCGGACATTATGGGAGGGCGCAAAGACGCAGTTCAAACAATTCGGCATTAAACCCGTGCAGGATATACAGGCGATTTTTAACGGAGACGAACATGTTTACAAGCTTCTTTGTTTCTCTTTTGATATGGAAAAACTGAGAAACGCCAAAGAAGAAATTACACATCATCCGAAATTATCCCAGACATCTTCCGGGAAACACATTATCGAAATCCTCCCTGCCGGTTCCGGAAAGGGACGTGCTCTGACGGAGCTTGCCTCACTGTACGGAATTGAAAAACAGGATATTTACGCCATCGGCGACAGCCCGAATGATTTCTCCATGTTTGAAGCGGCGGGAAACCGCATCGCCATGGGCAATGCGATTGATGAACTGAAGGAAAAAAGCACGTTTATTACAAAAAGCAACGATGAAAACGGCGTCGCATATTTCATCAACCGGCTTCTCGACAACGAGCAATAAAAGGCAAAAGCCAGGTCTTTCACGGCCTGGCTTTTCACGTTTCTCAAAAAAGGAATTCCCAAAAATGAAAATAAATTGTAAGATAAAGAAAAAAGGAGTTTCATGATGTCGAATGCAATCGCTATTATAGGATGTTTAGCTTTTCTCTGCGCAGTCGGATACGGAATATTCCACCTCATATGCAAAGCGGCAAAAAAAGAAAAACATTTTTCAAAAAAGCTGTTTTGGCCCCTTCTCATCGGCGGATTTATCCTGCTTCTGACCGGCGCCTCCCTCGCAGAGCCGGACGCCTCGGCCGTGAAGGCAGAGGAGAAATACAGCACCCTTGATACCGCTTATCAAAAATTGACGAAGGAACACCAGGCGCTTGAGAAAAAATATGAAAACATCAGTGCCGCGGCCGAAAAGGAGAAATCCGAAGCCGAAGCCGGCAATGAAGAAAAACTCAGCAAACTCAGCCAAGAGATAAGCGAGCTGAAAAAAACAAACAAATCACTCAAACAAGACAATGAGAAATTAAAAAATTCACAAAAGAAGCTCGAAAAGACCGCTGAAACGCTTCAGTCAGAAAATAAATCTTTAAAGCGGCAGAAAGCAGAAACAAAAACATCCGAAAACGCGGAAACGGCGCAAAACAACGCCCCTTCCTCCGGCGGACATGCCGAGACGAAAGCAGCCGGCACCTCACAGGGATGCGACATTAAAGGCAGCCGGAACGGCATTTATCACACGCCGGGAAGTACATACTACGACCGGACGACAGATCCCGCGGAAATGTTCTGTTCCGTAGAGGATGCGGTAGCGGCCGGATACAGAGCGCCGAAACGGTAAAAGAAAAAGACGTCAGAGACACTCTCTGACGTCTTTTTTTACGGGAGCCGGATGCTGCCCGCATATTTGTCCTTCCAATAAGCGCTTGTGTTCATATTTGTTATGGTAACGCCTGCGGACACGGTGACATGAATCACTTGTCCGTTCCCGATATAAATGGCCGGATTCAGGCTTTCCGCTTTAAAGAAGACCAGATCGCCGGGCTTCAGATCTTGTTTATCGACCGGAACGCCCGCCTGCATCTGCTTGTCCGCATAACGCGGCAGGCTGATTCCTTTCACTTTTTGATAGATGTATTGAACAAATCCCGCCGTATCAAAGCCGGTTTCCGGTGAAACGCCGCCTTTCAGATAAGAAATTCCGATATGATCGGCCGCTGTGGACACAACGGGATTTTCTTTAGAAATGGCTAAATTGCTGAATCGGCGCACCCCCGTAAAATGTTTTTTCCAATAATCTTCCGACAAGTAAGAAATGGTGACTTTTGCGGAGCGGCTTGCTTGGATGAACCTTCCCTCTCCCGCATAAATGCCCGCATGGGAAATTCCTTTTTTATACGTGTCGCTGAAATAAATCACGTCCCCGGGCTTTATGCCGCTCAGTTTGATTTTCTCACCGACCAGCCACTGCTGTTCCGCAGATCTCGGCAGGTAAATGTGAAGCTTGTTTTCAAAAACATATTGAACCAGCCCCGAACAGTCGAATCCCTCCTCGGGCGTGCTTCCGCCGAATACATACGGAATGTCGAGGTAAAGGGCTGCCTCCTGAACGATCGGATCATCAGCCAGTTCCGGATCTTTTGTAATCCGCTTTGCGCCAAGATATAAATTCATCCAATAACTGCTTTTTTGAAAGCGTGTGACGGTTACGCCTTCAGACGGAGAACTGTGTATCATCTCTCCGTTTCCGATATAAAGACCGTCATGGACGGGCGCGTTTTGTGTTGAATCCGACTTTTTGAAAAACACAAGATCTCCCGGTAAAAGGTCATTTTCTTTGACGGCGGTTCCAATCTTCCATTGATCACTGACCGTTCTCGGCAGATGGATGTTCTGCCTGCTGAAAAGATAATGGATCAATCCGGACGGATCAAAACCGTCCTCAGGCTCTTCGCCTCCGTAAACATATTTATTTCCGACAAGTTTTTGCGCGTCTGAAACGATCAGGACAGAAACTTGAGAATCCGCTTCAGCAATTTCCGTTCTCGTTACTGCGGGTGCCACAAGACAAATCATAAGGCCGGCAAGGATGTACTTCCTCCAGCTTGTGAGCATGTTTTCTATTCACTCTCCTTATTTTTGGTAGTTTTTACATCGGTAACTTTTAACAAATGTTTAGGAGAGTACACAAAAAAAGAATGCCCGATATGGGCATTCTTTACTGGATTCGGAACAAACAATATGCCGGCAAGCGGAATCATGCGCTTATTTTGCGCCCGCTGTGTCCTCTTGCTGAATTTTTTGCATTTCCGTGTCAATTTTTTGTTTTTCCTGATCTGTGAGCTGATCATTGTATTTAAACGCTGACATAAACATAAAGACCATAATGATCGCGGCAAACGGCCATCCCGCTTTAATGATTTTCATTTGTTTTTCACTCCGCTTTCTTTTTTAAGATATCGCTGTGATCCACATCAAACGTTAATTTTCCATCCTTGACGCTCCAATCGAAATTCGATTCTTTCGTCAGTTCACGTACGATCGTTTTATGATTGATGCTGCCTTTTTTAACCGGTGCAGGCGTTGCTTCATGAATATTCATCGGCGTGACTTCAAAGCGTCCCGTGCCGTTTTTCTGCAGATGATATTGAACAAGCGCCGTGTCTCTCGTTCTTGTCCACCCCTGGTCGAATACGAAGTTGCCCAGGCTGTAGAAAATAACGGTGCCGTGGTACATTTCGATCGGTTCCAGCACGTGCGGATGGTGTCCGACGATAATATCCGCTCCGGCATCTGACATTGCTCTTGCCAATTGGCGCTGTCTGTCATTCGGATCATTATCGTATTCCTGTCCCCAGTGTGTTTGAACAATGACAAGATCGGCTTTCTTTTTGGCTTTAGAAATCATCGGAATAAACAGCTCTGGATCGGCCGGAAGCACACCCGGCGCATTTCGTTTAGCTGCAAATCCTTTTCCGGAAACATCAGTGAAACCCAGTGTTGCGATTTTGATTCCGTTTACATCTTGATACGAAATGTTCTGCTCGGCTTCCTTCAGCGTGAGGCCCGCGCCGACAAGTTCAAGATTTTGCTTTGAAAACTCTTCAACCGTATCCCGCATTCCTTGAGGGCCGTAATCCATCGCATGGTTGTTGGCTGCCGTAAGAACGGTGAAATTCATGTCCTTCAATACTTTTACGGCATCTTTGTTTGACTGAAGGTGGATATTTTTTTCTGCTTCTTTGTAGTTCTTTTTATATGTAACCGGGTTTTCAAAGTTCCCCGACACATAGTCGGATGCTTCGAAGAATGGCTTTGCGTAACGGAAGACACTCTCCGTGCCTTTATGCTTTGTCACTTTCTCGACATTCCGGCCCATCATAATATCTCCGACGAATGAGGCTGATACAAGGTCATCTGCATTCCTTTTCACACTCGGCGTTTCCGCCTTCCCTGTCAGGATGCAGACGAACATCAGGCAAAAGACGATCGGCAGCGCGATAAAAACGTGAAGATTGGTCTTCTTTTTCTGCTGTTTGGTCAGCTTCAGCAGTTTTTCTTGAAAGCTTAATTGTTTTTTCATCGTTTGACACACCTTACATTAGATTAAGTAGTAAGCAAACATAATGGCAAAAGTTGCGCCGCTTAAGAACAGCGTGCTGGCAAATGTAATCGTTAATCCCTGTTTCTGAATGGTATTGGCGATCAGACCCGGTACGATGATACCGATTCCGCGGAATTCTGATATCTCAAACGGTACGATCGGGTAAAGGAAATCAAGGGCGATTTTTAAGCAGATTCCCGTTATCAGCATAGCTGCGAACTTTCTGCGTCCGTACAAAATCATAAATCTGGATAAACCGTATTTGACGATCACGTATGTAAGAAGACTCACTAACAATACGAGTAAAATAAAGACCGGCTGGTTAAAAACGAGCCCTAAATAACCCGGCACGACTAAACCGGCAGGTACGATACCTGTTTTTTCCGCGAAAATTAAACTGATTAACACGCCTAAAATAAGTGAGATGTATAAATCTGATCCGAACATTTATCCTTTTCCTCCTAGCTAACGAGCTGTTTCACCTTATACTCTTGAATTTTTTCAATTAATGGTTCCGCTGAACCGTGGATATTGCCGACGCCATATATGACACGGTTTTGCATTCTTGTTTTCAGCACGTCCATGATTTCGTCTGTTGATTTATATTCCAGATCGTGCAATGTATCGGCAGGAATCTTGCCTTCTTCATAAGCTCTGACGATCGGTTCTGTCGTCTCGCCGATGAGTATGAGTTCCTTCGTTTTAATGTACGGAAGCACGTCGTTTGCGAACTGAATCGTTCTGTCCACACGGTCGGCGCGGCAGTTCATGATGACGATCGGTTCATCTGTCGGGTAGCCGATTTCCTTTACACGTTTCCATATATTCAAAGTAGAAGATGCATCATTTGCGGCAAAGCCGTTTACGAAATGACCGGGCTCCTTCGTGCTGAGCAGCGGCAGGATTCTCATGGCGCCAGGATCAGGCGGCGCATTCAGCATTCCTTTAAACGCCGTTTCTTCATCTATCCCAAGAGCCTGGGCAACGCCGAGCGCAAGGGAAGCGTTATCAGGAAAGACCATATATTCAAATTTTCGAAGGTATTCATCTGTAATTTTAGAGTTATCCGCAATAATGACCTCGGTATTCCGCTCTGCGGCTTTTTCTTTAAAGAAGTCTGTGTATTCACTGTCTGTAATGACAAGGTGACCGTTATACGGTATCGTCGCGGTAAAAGCTTCAGCGATTTCATCAAGCGTCGGCCCCATGACGTCCATATGGTCTTCAAGCACATTCACGATGACGCCGATGTTGGCTTGAAGGAGTTCTTCCTGAAAGATAATCTGATAATCCGGGTTTACCGCCATACATTCACTGACAATGGCATTGGCGCCCCGTTCTACGGTTTCCTTCATTACTTCTTTTTGCTCGCCGATATTCGGGCCCTGCGGTTTCCGTTTGATCGGTTTCTCCTCAGGTGTATCCCAATAGATCATCCTTGCATCTGTTCCCGTCGTTTTTCCGACTGTTTTGTAGCCCGCCTCCATCAGTATTCCGGTCGTCAGCCTTGTTACGGTTGACTTTCCGCGGATACCATTAATATTGACGCGTACTGGCAGAGCATCGATATTCTTCTGATGCCGCCTTTTTTCAATGATTCCGATGATTAGTACGGCAGCACAGGCTATAATGAGTAACCACATTGATTTTTGACATCTCCTTCTGTATTGATAAATTCATTCATCAGTATATAGCTTCACTATGAATTCTCAATCGGCATTATGTAACATAATCTTCCCGCTTTCACTGAGCCAAACTTCTCTATTAGTGACGCTATTCTTCCTATTATTGAATTGCTTTTTTTGGGAATAGGCAGGACTTCAACCTTACTTCAATTTTTCAAAAGAAAAATGAATGCGTTTACATTTCCGCACAAAAATTCATTTGGACCAATGGAACTATTCGCGTTCCGGAAGAAAAAGATGTAATGATAATCCATCTTTTCCAGCCCGTTTGTATCAGCGTTTTTCGCACTGCGCATACGTTTCGGGACTCTCTGTCCGCTGTGTGCAGACTGCCTGTTTTGTTAAGGATAAGGTCTTAAAGTCATTTATTTCTCCCCCGTATCCTGCTTTCAGTCCCATTCCAAAATAACTAGCGGAATGACTGGTACATGACAGAAAAAGACGGGTCCGGAGTGTTTACAAGAAATACACATTTTATATGCGGAAAGCCTTTCTCCTTTTAAACCATTTACAGGACGTTTATCACTCTTTTGAAATAATTTTAATAAATCTTTATATTCGTTCAAGAAATATTCATCCATAATTGTGAAGTTCTTGGTAAAACCATCGAGGAACTCCTCTATTTTATAAAATGCATAAAAAAGGAATACCCGCTGAAAACTACAGATAACCAGGAAAGGAGGCGGTCTGATGTCTGCGGATAAACAAAACAAACGGATTCCCGGCGATTTTGAATCGGCTGTACGGGAAATGCAGGAGCTGATGTGTGTTTGCGGTGATTTTAAAATACGAAGGATCAAACTGCAGGACCGTCATACCGCTTTCTTTTATATTGAACAAATGATAGAAGAACAGAAGCTGAATGAGTTTCTGTTAAGCGACACCCTGCAGAACGGCCCGCTTGAGGAAACGATGAATGCCGTCAGCAGTGCGGAAACGGATGAAATCAGAAAACTCATTGACGGGATTTTGGCCGGACAGGTTGTTTTTCTCAGCGATGCATCGATGAAAGCGAAGCTGTTTTCCGTCGGGCAGAATCCGCTGCGTTCCATTATGGAACCCGAATCTGAAAGTATCGTCCGCGGCGCCCATGACGGGTTTGTGGAAAGTTTGGAAACGAACATTCATCAGCTGCGGTTTCACATACAGGACCGCCATCTCTCCGTTCATTATATGGATATCGGGGAAAGAGCCAAATCAAAGGTTGCGGTTATCTTTGTTGAGAATATCGCCAATCCGGAGATTGTGGAGGAAGTGAAGCGGCGCCTGTCATACCTGCGTATAGACAGCGTGCTTGCGCCCGGGATTATCGAGGAATCAATAGAAGATAATTCGTTTTCCATTTTTCCGCAGATCATTCATACGGAACGGCCGGATAAAGCAAAAGCATGCGTGATGGAAGGCTGTGTGCTGATCATGATGGATGGGAGCCCGTCGGCTTTGATTGCGCCGATCACATTCTTTTCTTTTTTTCAATCGCCGGATGACTACAGCACGAGATGGATTTCCGCCAGTTTTTTAAGAGTGCTGAGATTTTTCGCCTTTATGATCGCGATTACGCTGCCCGCTTTTTATATCGCGCTGATTGCGTTTCATTTTGAAGTCATTCCCAACGATCTGATTATCACCATGAAAAATTCGATTGTTGATATTCCCTTCCCTCCGCTGATAGAAGCCATGATTATGGAGATTACGATTGAACTGATCCGCGAAGCCGGTATCAGGCTGCCGAAACCGATCAGTCAGACGATCGGCATTGTCGGCGGTCTCGTGATCGGTGACGCAGTCGTTCAGGCGGGACTCATTTCTAATATGATGATTATCGTCGTAGCCGTTACGGCCGTTTCTTCTTTTGTGCTTCCTTCATATGAAATGAGCACCTCCATCCGAACGCTCAGATTTCCGCTTATGTTTCTGGCATCCTCGTTCGGTTTTATCGGCATCGCACTCGGCTTCGGGCTTATTCTGATGAACCTGTGCAAGCTTGAATCACTCGGCGTTCCTTATTTATCATCGCTGACGCCGTTTCATTTCAGTGACTTGAAGGATGCATTTATCCGGCTGCCGGCTTGGTTTATTAAAAGAAGGCCTTTTTATTTGAGACCGCAAGACTCAAAGCAGATGAAACATGTTCGGGGGTGGAGAAAAGATGAAGCCTAAAAAAATAAGCCCGCTTCAAGGCGTGTTTTTCATTAATCAGACGCAGATCAGCATCGGCATTTTGGCGCTGCCCCATTTACTGATGATGAAATCGGGAAGCAGCGGATGGATTTCCATTCTGCTTACCGGATTGCTCGTCCAGCTTACATTCAGCCTGTATATGATATTATTTCACCGGTTTCCGAAGCTGAACCTGTACGAAATGCTGGAGGAGGTGTTCGGAACACTTGCCGGCAAAGGGGTGCAGGTGCTGTATATTTTATATTTCGCGTTTCTCTGCACGCTCATTCTTTCTGTATTTACACGGATATTGGATATCTGGGTGCTCCCTCAGACTCCAAATTGGGTGATCAGCTTAATGCTGATCCTCGGTTCTGTCTATATCGCCCAGGCTCCGCTGAATGCGATCGCCAGGTTCAGCTTTATTTTAACGCCGTTTTTGCTGCTGATCTCTCTGCCGATTTTATACACGCTGGGAAAAGCCGATATCACATACATTATGCCGATTTTTCACGGAACCGCAAAAGACATGCTTACCGGAGTGCAGCAAACACTTGTCAGCATTACCGGCTTTCAGGCGGCGCTCGTGATCGGGCCCCTAATCAACTGCACCGTCAGCCAGCGCTACAAAATACTGACGATTTCAAACATCTTGATTATCCTTTATTACCTGTATATCACCCTTACTTGCTTTGTCACAATCAGCCCCGAAGAAATAAAAATGATCCCGGAGCCTGTGCTGTACCTGTTAAAAACCGTTTCATTCAGAATTATCGAACGGACGGATCTGCTCTTTTTGACGTTTTGGTTCGTGACCGTCTTTTCAACGCTGGCCAACGTGTTTTACTTGGCAAGCACCGGCATCGCCAAGCTGTTCAATCAAAAAGACCACAGCCGGTTTGTTTATCCGCTGGCCCTGCTCGTCTTCCTTCTGTCTATTTGGGCCACAAGCACGGATAAAACGATACAGCAGCTGGATCAGTTTTTCCGCATTTCCGATATTGTGTTTGTGTATTTGTTTCCGTTGTTTATGGTATTGATTGTCCTTGTACGCAAAAAGGGTGTCCGCCATGCGCATTAAAAAAGCGGTTCTTATCAGTCTCATGTGCGCAAGCCTGACACTTGCGGGCTGCTGGGATCAAAATTTGCTGAAAGATATTTCTCTCGTGCTGACCGCAAGCCTTGATGTTGATCAGGACGGTAAAAATAAAATCGGCATCACCTATCGGAAGGTTCAGTCCTCCCAGGCGGAACAGGAAACGGGCGGCTCATTCATTACGACGGTGCTCAGCGCTTCCGGGCACACCATCCGTGAAGCGCGGTTTCAATTGGATAAGCTTGTCGATCAGCGCATTGACACGTCCAAGCAAAGAGTCTTATTAATCGGTGAGAAAATGGCGGAAAAACCGCTTTTTCCTTATCTCGATGTCTTCTACAGAGATCCGAAAAGCCCGCTTCTCGCTCATCCGGCGGTTGTAAAAGACGGCGAGGCGATTGAAGTGCTGAAGCTGATCGTCCGGCAGAAATTGATCGTCAGCAAGTATTTAACGAATTTATTAACAAGCGCTAATGCGGAATCAAATATCAGCATGGAGAATTTGCAATCCATCCGTTCAAGCATGCTGACGGCTGATAAGGATTTCGCCCTTCCTTATTTATCGATTAACGGACAGACGATAAAGGTAGAGGGTTCTGCCCTGTTCAGCGGCCAGCGGAAAGTGACTGAGGTGCTCGGTCAGGATTCGACCCTCCTGACCCTTTTAAGCGGGCAATTTAATAAATCGGCTAATATTAATCTGAAGCTGTGGGACAAATACAAAATGGATATTGAAAATTATCTTTCTCTCGGCATCACGGATGCCACGCGAAAGATTGTATTTATAGATACAGATCCGCAGCATATAAAAGTGAAAATCCGTTTAAAACTGAATGCACGCGTCTTGGAATATCCAAAGGACAAGCTGAATTCTTATACGGCAATCGACCAAATAAACAAACAAGCCTCAGCAAATTTGAACAGCCAGGCCAGATCGGTGATCAGCCATATTCAGGAGCACAACTCGGATATCCTCGGCATCGGCCGGAACTATCAAACCCATTATTATGAGCGGGGCAAGCGGCTCAATTGGCGTGGGGTCTATCCTTCCATCGAGATAATCCCTGATATCAAAGTGGATATCTCACAAATCGGCATCGTGAACTAAAAGAGACCCCGGTCTCTTTTTTTGTTGCCAACCGAAATGATTCGTGTTACTCTTTTTATGTAAACGGTTACATGAATGAAGGAGGAGTGTTTGTTGGCAACGATTAAAGATGTCGCAGGCGCTGCCGGCGTCTCAGTTGCCACGGTTTCGCGTGTCCTCAATGACAACGGCTACGTGCATGAAGATACACGAACGAAGGTCATGCTTGCCATGGAGAAGCTGAATTATTATCCGAATGAAGTTGCCCGCTCTCTTTATAAAAGAGAATCCAGACTGGTCGGGCTTTTGCTTCCGGATATTACGAATCCCTTTTTCCCTCAGCTTGCCCGCGGGGCTGAAGACGAGTTGCAGCGGGAAGGATACCGGCTGATCATCGGCAACAGCGATGAAGAATTGGAAAAAGAACTCGACTACCTGCAAACATTTAAACAAAATCAAGTTGCAGGTATTTTGGCGGCCACCCATTACCCCGATCTTCCCGAATACAGCGGCAGCCTTTACCCGGTCGTATTTCTGGACCGGACAAAAGAAGGCGCCCCATCCGTATTCAGTGACGGACGGGCAGGCGGAAAACGGGCGGCTGAGGAAATGCTTCGCGGCAAAAGCACAAGCATCACGCTTGTCAAAGGCCCAGCCCACCTTCCGACCGCTCAGGAACGTTTTAACGGCGCACTTGATGTGCTGCAAAAAGCGGGCGCGCAGTTCAATGTCATCTCCGCCGCTTCATTTTCCATCAAGGATGCCGCCATTTTAGCAGAAGAATTGTTTGCAGCATACCCTGAAACCGACGGAGTCATTGCCAGCAACGACATTGCGGCGGCTGCCGTCCTCCATGAGGCGCTGCGGCTCGGCAAAAAAGTTCCGGAGGAGATTCAGATCATCGGATACGACGATATTCCGCAGAGCAGGCTTTTGTTTCCGCCTCTTTCAACCATCCGCCAGCCTTCATATGAGATGGGAAAACAAGCGGCAAACCTGCTGCTGCAATTGATAAAGAAAGAGCCGCCGAAAGAGACTGCCATTCAAATGCCCGTGACTTACATAAGAAGACAAACGACGAGAAAGGATGATCACCATGAGTGAAATTTGTGTTATCGGAAGCTGTTCTATGGATCTGGTCGTCACATCCGATCGGCGCCCGAAAGCCGGAGAAACCGTACTGGGCACAGACTTTCAAACCGTGCCCGGGGGAAAAGGCGCAAATCAGGCCGTAGCCGCTTCCCGCCTGGGCGCAAACGTATATATGGTAGGAAAAGCAGGCAATGACAGCTACGGAAAAGCGATTATTGAAAACCTGAAGGCAAACGGTGTCAATACAGACTATATGGAAACGGTTACACATAAAAAAAGCGGAACGGCTCATATTGTGCTCGCGGAAGGAGACAACAGCATCGTCGTCGTAAAAGGCGCAAACGATGACATCTCCCCCGATTATGCCAAAAGTGCGCTGGCAAAACTTCCCGGCATTGATATCGTGCTGATCCAGCAGGAGATTCCTGAAGAAACCGTTGAAGAAGTATGCAGCTACTGCCGCGCGCAGCAAATTCCGGTTATCCTGAATCCCGCGCCGGCCCGGCCGCTGAAACAATCGACGATTGAGGATGCCGCATATCTTACGCCGAACGAACATGAAGCATCCATTTTATTTCCTGACCGGACGAAAGAAGAAGCGCTTGCCGGCTATCCCGGCAAGCTGTTCATTACCGAAGGAAAACAAGGCGTACGCTACTCAGACGGCACCAAGGAACGGCTTGTTCCCGCCTTCCCTGCAGAAGCGGTCGACACGACGGGAGCCGGCGATACCTTTAATGCGGCACTTGCCGTCGCACTCGCGGAAGGACGGGACATCGAGCAAGCGCTCCTGTTTGCCAACCGCGCCGCCTCCCTGTCCGTGCAGCACTTCGGCGCCCAAGGCGGGATGCCGGCCAGAAAAGAAGTTGAGGAGCTGCTGTCATGAAAAAACACGGAATGTTAAACAGCCACATTGCCAAAGTATTAGCCGATCTCGGGCATACAGACCTCATCGCGATCGCCGATGCGGGTCTCCCCGTCCCTGACGGCGTCCCTAAAATTGATTTGTCCTTAACGGCGGGCGTTCCCGCCTTTCGGGACGTGACCAGCCTGGTAGCCGGGGAGATGGCAGTCGAAAAGGTGATAGCCGCTTCCGAGATCAAAGACGCAAATCCCGAGAATGCAAGTTTCATAGAAAGCCATTTCTCAGCGCAGACGATCGAGTACATGTCCCACGAGGAATTCAAACGGCTCACACAGAAAGCAAAAGCCGTCATCCGAACGGGTGAAATGACACCATACGCCAACTGCATCCTGCAGGCGGGTGTGATTTTCTAGAAAGAAGGGATCCAGCATGCACATCGGCATGACAGACATTCATAAAGCATTCGGCAAAAACCAAGTGCTCTCGGGCGTCTCATTTGAGCTTCTGCCGGGAGAAATCCACGCTTTAATGGGAGAAAACGGAGCGGGCAAATCGACGTTAATGAATCTGCTCACCGGGCTCCACCGGCTCGACAAGGGAAACATTGCGATAAACGGAACAAATATGAGCTTCTCCAATCCAAAGGAAGCCGAAAAGCACGGAATCGCCTTTATCCATCAGGAACTGAATATATGGCCGGACATGACGGTGCTTGAAAACCTTTTTATCGGCAAAGAGCTGACGACGGCGTTCGGCGTTTTGGAAACGAAGAAAATGAAAGCGCTAGCAAAATCACAGCTTGAAAAACTGGGAGTCTCTCTTCCTCTCGACCGGGAAGCCGGACAATGTTCCGTCGGCCAGCAGCAGATGATTGAGATTGCCAAAGCGCTGATGACAAACGCCGAAGTCATTATTATGGACGAACCGACCGCGGCGCTGACCGAACGGGAAATCAGCAAACTGTTTGACGTAATGACGGCGTTAAAGCGGGACGGCGTATCCATTGTCTATATTTCGCACCGAATGGAAGAGATATTTTCGATTTGCGACCGGATCACCATTATGCGGGACGGCCTCACTGTCGATACGGCGCATATTAAAGACACTAATTTTGATGAAGTGGTCAAAAAAATGGTCGGGCGGGAGCTGACCGATCGGTATCCGACTCGCACGCCGTCACTCGGCGATAAGGTGCTCGAAGTGAAAAACGCCTCAAAAAAAGGAAGCTTTTCACAGATCAGTTTCCATGTGAGCGCCGGAGAAATCCTCGGCGTTTCCGGCTTAATGGGTGCCGGACGGACAGAAATCATGAGAGCGCTGTTCGGAATTGACAGGCTCGATTCCGGAGAGATCTGGATTTCCGGCCGAAAAACCGGCATTCGGGGTCCGTACGATGCCATCCGCAAGGGCCTCGGCCTGATTACGGAGAACCGCAAAGATGAAGGGCTGCTGCTGGATACGTCCATTCGTGAAAATATTTCATTGCCGAACCTGACCAGCTTCTCTCCGAAAGGCATCATTGACCGAAAACGCGAGGCGGAGTTCGTTGAGCTGCTCATCAAGCGTCTGACCATTAAGACCGCATCTCCGGAAACCGCCGCCCGGCATTTATCAGGAGGAAATCAGCAAAAAGTCGTCATCGCCAAATGGATCGGAATCGGCCCGAAAGTTCTCATCCTTGATGAACCGACAAGAGGCGTCGACGTAGGCGCGAAAAGGGAAATCTATTCATTAATGAATGAACTGACCGATCGCGGAGTCGCCATCATCATGGTGTCTTCCGAGCTGCCGGAAATTCTCGGCATGAGTGACAGAATCATCGTCGTCCACGAAGGGCGCATCAGCGGAGAAATCAATGCGGCCGGCGCAACACAAGAACACATCATGACACTTGCCACGGGAGGGCAGCAGAATGAAAACTGAACCAATGACATCAACTGAACAAAAGCGATTTTCCATTCATACCTTCACGCAAAAACTCGGTCCGTTTCTCGGCTTACTGATTCTTGTGCTGATCGTTTCCGTTTTAAACCCGAGTTTTCTTGAACCCCTCAATATTCTCAACCTTCTTCGGCAGGTTGCGATTAACGCTCTGATTGCATTCGGAATGACGTTTGTCATTTTAACGGGAGGCATTGATCTCTCTGTCGGAGCCATCCTCGCCTTATCGAGCGCATTGGTCGCGGGTATGATGGTCTCAGGCATCGATCCGATCTTAGCCGTCATCATCGGCTGCGTGATCGGCGCCGTACTCGGCATGATAAACGGATTATTAATCACAAAAGGAAAAATGGCGCCGTTCATCGCCACTTTGGCGACAATGACCGTCTTTCGCGGACTGACCCTCGTCTATACGGACGGAAATCCGATTACGGGGCTCGGTTCAAATTACGCATTTCAATTATTCGGGCGCGGTTATTTTCTCGGCATTCCCGTACCTGCCATTACGATGCTGATTGCATTTGCGGCCCTGTGGGTTCTTCTGCACAAAACACCGTTCGGCCGCCGGACATACGCCATCGGCGGCAATGAGAAAGCGGCGCTGATATCGGGAATCAAAGTGCCCCGCATCAAGATCATGATCTATTCTCTGACAGGTTTATTATCGGCGCTGGCAGGAGCGATTCTGACATCACGCTTAAATTCCGCACAGCCGACGGCCGGGGAATCATACGAGCTGGACGCCATCGCAGCGGTCGTTCTCGGCGGAACGAGCCTGTCCGGCGGTCGAGGGCGCATCATCGGTACGCTGATCGGGGTTTTGATTATCGGAACGCTGAACAACGGCTTGAACCTTCTCGGCGTATCATCTTTTTATCAGCTCGTCGTCAAAGGAATCGTCATTTTAATCGCGGTGCTGCTGGACCGCAAAAAATCGGCATAGTAGGAGGACCATTATGAAGAAAGCCATCATCACGATCGCGGCATTATCACTGTTTTTGCTGTCCGCCTGTTCACTTGAACCGCCTCAATGGGCAAAACCGTCAAACACAAAACATAAAAAAGAATTCACTATCGGGCTCTCCGTCTCTACATTGAACAATCCGTTCTTCGTTTCATTAAAAGAAGGCGTTGTAAAGGAAGCCAAAAAACGGGGGATGAAGGTCATTATTGTCGATGCCCAAAATGATTCATCTAAACAGTCAAATGACGTAGAAGATTTGATCCAGCAGGGAGTCGATGCGCTGCTGGTCAATCCGACCGATTCATCAGCGATTTCAACAGCCGTCGAATCGGCAAATTCCCTCGGCATTCCCGTCATTGCGCTTGATCGTTCAGCCGAACACGGCAAAGTCGAAACGCTTGTCGCCTCTGACAATGTCAAAGGAGGAGAAATGGCGGCTGACTACCTCGCCGATCAGCTCGGAAAAGGCGCCAAAGTGGCTGAACTGCAAGGGGTGCCGGGCGCATCCGCGACACGGGAACGCGGAACGGGCTTTCATCATATTGCCGACAAAAAGCTGGATGTCGTAACAAAGCAAGCGGCGGATTTTGACCGTACAAAAGGATTGACCGTTATGGAAAACCTTCTACAGGGACATCCGGATATCAAAGCCGTGTTCGCCCATAATGATGAAATGGCACTCGGCGCGCTCGAAGCGATTAACAGCTCGGGCAAACACATTTTGGTCGTCGGTTTCGACGGAAATAAAGATGCGATTTCTTCCATTAAAAACGGGAAGCTGACAGCCACGGTCGCCCAGCAGCCGGAGCTGATCGGAAAACTGGCGGCCGAAGCGGCGGAGCAGGTGCTCAAAGGAGAAAAAGTCAAAAAAACCATTTCCGCTCCATTGAAACTTCAAACGCAAAAATAACCGGCCGATGTTTAGACTTCCGGTAAAACGTGAAAGGATGAAGTAAAAGGAGAGATACAGATGAAGAAAACAGCCAAAGCGGCATCCATTCTGACCCTTGCAGCGGGAATATCAGCGGCTTCAGCTGCCGGAATAACGCCTCTTCCCGAGACACACGCGCAAGAAGCAGTCAAAATTGACGATCTGTACAGCTACCCGCTTGACTCTTATCTCGTTTCCGCGGAAGCATTGAACGTGAGAACAAAAGCATCAGCAGCCAGTCCGAGAGCTGATACCCTTCATTTAGGCGACAGCTTAAAGATCGTTTCATTCCAGAACGCTGACTGGGCAAAAGTACATTATAAAAACGGAAAAACAGGATTTGTATCTACTCATTATATTGTTAAAGAAGCAACAACCGTAAAAACGACGGCAAAAACAAAAGTATATACAGACAAACAAGCGGTCAAAGCTTCCCTTGCCAAAAACACGAGCGTTTCTTTCCTCGGATGGAAAAAGACAGCCGGCGGCGGCATTGATTTCGGCTGGGCGCTTGTCGATTACGGGGGCGCAACGGGATATATCAGCACAAAAGATCTGCAAAAACTGACATAATATCAAAACGGATTTCGCAAATTCAGCGCGAAATCCGTTTTTTCTTTCTTGAGCAGTCAGAAACGTCTAAGGTTCGAAATATTTCTCAGGAAATATTGTCGGATGAAGATGAATGCATACGACTCTAAAATGGCTTCTTTATGTAATCCGCCAGGCGTTTGGCATTATCACGGATAGCCGCAGCATCGGCGGTGCTTACCCCGTACATCGCGAAAGCCGGCAAATAGGTCATACCCGTAAAATTAGCCATTGCCTGAAACGGCCTTAAGAGCTCGCTCAGTGAAAAATGGTTAGACCCGCCTGCCTGATATGCATCCTCTCCGGCACCTACGGAAACAGCCAGCAGCAATTCTTTGCCGTGCAGCGCCTTTCCTTTGGAACCGTAAGCCCAGCCATACGCCAGCACATGATCCATCCATGTTTTTAAAAGCGGAGGCGCACTGTACCAGTACAGCGGGAATTGAAATACGATCCGGTCATACTGTTCACACAGCTGCCGTTCCTTTTCCCCATCTATTTTCCCGTCCGGATATTCTTTATAAAGCTCACGGACCGTGATGTCATCATGATTTTTTAATTCTTCTGCCCACGCCTTATTGACCGCTGAGTTGTCCATGTCAGGATGAACCGCTAATACCAATACTTTCACAGCTACCACACCTTTCCCTTTTGACTGTATTTTACCTAATCTTTGCCGGTTCAGCCAAATAAAAAGAAAGCCCCCGAGAAAAATGAGGCTTTCTTTTTTATTTTATTCCGGGCTTCCTTCGGTTGTTTCGATATCCTTCGCAAAATTCGGATTATCTAAATTTGCGTTGAAAAAGTCCGCCGTATTCGGAAGCTTGAGGTTCATATTCATTTTTTGAGAAATGGTCACTTTACAATCTTTAATGACATAGTCAAACACGTGTCCCCCGGAATTGCGTCCTTCATCAATGAAGTGCAGGTGATATCCGGAAACAGCGATGCCGTTTGCGTAACCCGGCGTCCAGAAGCCGGCGATTGTACCCTGAATGTCGTCAAAGTTGAACACAGGCTGTGTTTTCACCGCTTCGATCATCGGAACGTACGGTTTCTCCTGGCGTTCTACCGTTCTTGTCTGCACCTTTTTAAATACGCCGTCTAAACGGATCGCATAAAATAAGTTTTTACTAGGCAGAAGGCTGGCGATTTCCTGCTCGAATTCTTCACGGGTCATTTCGCCGTCGATCGTATGCGTCATGTCCGGCGTGAAAAATGTGAATGAGCAGAATGGTGACAGGTCTCCGCCTTTAACAGGCGTAGCCGTTCCGTCGCCGCGCAGACGGTAAAATTCGCCGTCAAATCCGATTAATTCGCCGTCCAGTTTGTTGAACGTGCCGATTCCGAAATCACCGAACTTCGGAATGTCAGCCATATCAAAATCTCCGTCATATACTCCGTCCAGCAGAGATGTCATGGTGGATACTTGATAGATCTGATCCTCAGGTGAGCCTTTTTCTCCGCGGCTCATCATATGGATGTCGCTTGCGTTTTTCATATTCCCTTCACTCCTTTTAAATTGGGCTGTTTTAGAAAACAGGTCATGGTGCGCAGAGTGCTAGAGAGCTTTTGCTTTCATTTTTTCTTTGAATTGCTTCGGAAGCATGTCGCTTGATAAATGGACATTGTCACTGTAATCGACAGGAATGTCAATGATGACAGGGCCTTCTGTGTTCAAGCCTTTTTGCAGCACGTCTGCCAGCTGTTCCGGTGACTCAACGCGCAAGCCGGTGGCGCCGAAGCTTTCTGCATATTTTACGATGTCAATGTTTCCGAAATCTACGCATGATGTACGGTTATATTTTTTCATCTGCTGGAATGCGACCATATCATATGTGCTGTCATTCCATACAAGGTGAACGATCGGCGCTTTTAAGCGGACTGCCGTTTCCAATTCCATTGCAGAGAACAGGAATCCTCCGTCTCCTGAAACGGATACGACTTTTTCACCCGGATTCACCAATGTGGCGGCAATCGCCCAAGGAAGCGCTACGCCCAATGTCTGCATGCCGTTGCTGATCAACAGTTTCAGCGGCTCATAAGCGCGGAAGTAGCGGGACATCCAGATCGCGTGAGAACCGATATCGCAAGTGACGGTTACGTCGTCATCAATTGCATTGCGCAGTTCTTGGACGATTTGCAGAGGATGCACTCTGTCGGATTTATGGTCGCTTGGCGCCTTCTCGCTGTCTGAGAGCATCTGTTTTAATTCGCTCAGCACTTCTTTTTCACGGCTGCCCATATCAAATGTCACAGCGTCGTGTTCAATTTGTTTAACCGTAGCGGGGATATCGCCTAATAATTCTAATTCCGGCTGATAGGCATGATCGATATCGGCCTGAATTTCGTCAAGATGGATAATAGCACGGTCACCGTTTACGTTCCAGAACTTCGGATCGTATTCAATCGGATCATAACCGATCGTTAATACGACATCCGCCTGTTCAAGCAGAAGATCGCCCGGCTGGTTGCGGAACAGTCCGATCCGGCCGAAATATTGGTCTTCCAGCTCTCTGGACAATGTGCCGGCCCCTTGGTACGTTTCTACGAAAGGCAGTTTTGTTTTGGCAAGCAGTTTGCGGATTTGTTTTACCGCTTCCGGTCTTCCGCCTTTCATGCCGACTAACAGAACGGGAAGTTTCGCCGTCTGGATTTTCGCGATAGCCGCGCTGACCGCTTCTTCCGGTGCAGGGCCTTGTTTCGGCGCCGGCACGCTGCGTACGTTTTTCACATTTGTGATTTCATTCACAACATCCTGCGGAAAGCTCACAAAAGCCGCGCCTGCCTGACCTGCTGACGCTGCCCTGAAGGCGTTTGTTACCGCTTCTGGTATATTCCCTGTTTCCTGTACTTCTACACTGTATTTTGTAATCGGCTGAAATAGCGCCGCATTGTCCAATGATTGGTGTGTCCGTTTTAACCGGTCTGCGCGAATTACGTTACCCGCCAGCGCCACTACCGGATCACCTTCTGTATTAGCCGTTAACAAGCCGGTCGCCAAGTTGGATGCCCCCGGGCCTGAAGTAACGAGACAAACGCCTGGTTTTCCAGTCAGTCTTCCGACAGCCGCAGCCATAAATGCAGCGTTCTGTTCGTGACGGCATAAAACCAGTTCAGGTCCTTTATCTTTTAACGCATCAAATACTGCATCAATTTTTGCACCCGGAATGCCAAAAACATGTGTGACACCTTGCTCCACTAAGCAATCAACAACAAGCTCCGCCCCCCGATTTTTTTCAGAGGTTTTTAGTTCATTTGTTGCTTTTGCCAACACCCTCACTCCTTATTATGCATATTAAATATAAAATTTTAAGTAATTTGTGATATTATTCACTATACACTCTTTGGAAATTGACCTCCAATATCAATTCGCCGTATGATTAATATGTTTCACGAATAATTAACAAAGAGAAAGGAATGGATAAGGATGGAGCTTCGCCATCTTCAATACTTTATTGCCGTTGCCGAAGAACTTCATTTCGGCAAAGCTGCGCTTCGGTTAAATATGACACAGCCGCCTCTCAGCCAGCAGATCAAACAGCTTGAGAAGGAAGTCGGCGTGACCTTATTAAAGCGCACGAAACGGGTTGTAGAGCTTTCAGCTGCCGGAGAAAGTTTTTTAAAACACAGCAGAAACGCGATCGAAGAAATAGACAAAGCGATTGAAATGGCGCAGAGAACGGCGCGGGGAGAGCTCGGCCGCCTTGTCGTCGGTTTTGTCGGCTCGGCCACATATGAATTTCTGCCGCCGATCATTCGGGAATTCCGCGAAAAATTCCCCTCCGTCAAGCTTGATCTGCGTGAAATTTCTTCTTTCAGACAGCAGGAAGAACTTCTGAAGGGGAACATTGATATCGGCATCCTTCATCCGCCTTTACAGCATTCCGCGTTACATATGGAAAAGGTGCAGAGCAGTCCGTGCATTCTGGCTTTGCCGAAGCAGCACCCGCTTACCGCTAAACAGACAATCGACATTCAGGATTTAAAAAATGAACCGATTATCACACTGTCGAAAGAAACATGGCCGACTTTATACCTAGAGTTTGTAAACTACTGCGAGCAGGCGGGCTTCAAACCGAAAATCGTTCAGGAAGCGACGGAGTATCAAATGGTGATCGGATTGGTTAGTGCCGGTATCGGCGTAACCTTCGTGCCTTCTTCTGCTAAAAAGCTGTTTAATCTCGAAGTCGCCTACCGCGGCATTAATCAGGTGCAGCTCACTGCCGAATGGGTCATTGCCTACCGCAAGGATAATCAAAACCCGATTCTGAAACATTTTCTGGATATTATGAATAAACGTCAGGCTTTATTGCAGGCGGATAAGGAAAATGCATAAAAAAGAGGGCCGCCGAAAGCAGCCTCTTTTTTTTGTGCTTTTATGGAATTTTACTAAATTGGTAGAAACGCTCAGTACACCTTACGACCTGTACCCGTATACATACAGTACAACTGATCAGGAGGGATAAAAATAACGGGGCGGCAATGACCCATCTAAAAGGAGGCAGAACACATTACACATATTACCGTCATTTTGACCCTGATTTCTTTCTTTGTGACCATTATTTTTATATTTTGGAGACCCGGGGGATTAAATGAAGCCGTTCCGGCGTCGCTGGGCGCCATTCTCGTTTTGTTATGCGGAACCGTTTCCTTTCATGATTTGGGGGATATAGGGTCAAAAGTCACCGGAGCATCAATCACCATTATCTCCACAATGATTATGGCGATCGCGCTGGAAAGCTTCGGTTTTTTTAACTGGGCGGCGGCCAAACTGCTTCACCGCGCCAAGGGATCGGGCATCCGGCTTTTTTGGCTGACCAACCTGCTCTGTTTTTCAATGACGCTCTTTCTGAATAATGACGGCAGCGTCTTAATCACCACTCCTATTTTACTATTGGTCTTACAATATCTCGGACTTAAAAGACATCAGAAAACACCGTATTTAATAAGCGGCGTATTAATTGCGACGGCGGCAAGCACCCCGATCGGCGTCAGTAATATCGTCAATTTAATTTCTCTCAAAATGATAGGCATGGACCTTTATTTGTACACCAATATGATGTTTATCCCCGGCACGCTGGGACTGGTGTTTATGGCATTGCTGCTGTTTGCCGTTTTTTACCGCCGTTTGCCGAAACAGCTCCCCGATATTCCGGTTCATTTTGATTCGCTGGAACACAAACGATATCACCCGCTTCAGCCTCCGCCAGACCCGATCCAAAACAGCCGTACGAACATCATGTTTTGTGTTTTGGCATTTGTATTGTTCGTCCGGATCAGTCTGTTTGCAGCTTCTTACAACGGCATATCCGTTTCGCTCGTGGCTGTCATCAGTTCAGTCATCCTGCTTGGCTGGAGATGGTTTTATTTAAAAATCGGATCGGCAGACTTATTAAGGAAAGCGCCTTGGCATATCTTTATTTTTGCCTTCACGATGTACATTATCATCTACGGACTGCATAATATCGGACTGACGGCGCTGCTTGTTCAGTCTATTGAACCTTATGTCTCACAAAGCATTGCCCACGCTGCATCTATTATGGGCATTGCTACATCCGTCCTCTCTAATTTGTTCAATAACCATCCCGCCTTAATGATCAGCACTTTGACATTAACTGAAATGTCCATCGACCCATTAACCGTAAAAATCATTTATCTGGCTAATATTATCGGCAGTGATATCGGATCATTGCTTCTGCCGATCGGGACATTAGCCACGCTGATCTGGATGCATATCATCAGACAGCACGGCGAAAAAGTTTCTTGGTCAGAATATATCAAAACGACCATTATCGTTGTCCCTCTCACCGTCGTGTTTACCATTACCGTTTTATATGTTTGGATCAGTTGGATTTACCTTTAGCTCCCATAAAAAAACTGCCTGCTGTATAAGAGAGGCAGTTTTATCATTTATGGCAGGTGCATGGTCTTTAAATGATTCAATTTCCAAAAAACAGTATCGCCGTCTGCATTGGTCAATTCAAGAATATTATCTGAGACATCCTGCAACAGCCCCACTTTATTCGGTATATCTCCTAAATCCAGAATAATCAGCTTCCCGATATATCTTTTTAATTGCTCCTCAAAATTCCGGACAAGGGGCACATTAGCGGGAACAACCGGCAGCTCTGAACTGTTTAATGTATACGGCGTCTGCTCATCGGAATAGGGTGTCAGCCATTTCAAATGATGCATCGAGATGAAAAGAGTCTTATAAACCGGAGAGAAGAAAACAAAATAATCATTTAAAACACTTGTCACATACCCATGAATGGAACGGTCTCCCGTAACAAATATTTCTGTAAATCTGCCTTTTATATGCTGGAGGGTATTCCGGTAAGAAAATGAATGTTCCTGTTTTTCGGGATGCGGACTTTTTTTTCTTGCGTACGGTTCTTTATTCTCTTCGTCCGGGAGCGTCAATGTCATCCGCTGAAGATGCAGCAGCGGAATATAAAGAAACGTCCGGCCGTCATGAATCACAATGATATCCTGACCGATATCCAAAAGAGTTCCTGAAAATGTCGTATTCCCCGATATCTCAATATCGACTTGTTTATCCAGAAATCTGCTTAATCCAGCCATTTCATTCCCCCCTCTCCCGCGTTTACGGACAATCTTTCCAATCATTTACGGCCGCGTTTCCACCGATAATCTATTGTCCTTAATACAGTGGCGTAGCTATAAGAGACCTCTTTCTCCCGTTTTGAGGATCGAACGGATCTTGATGATCTTTTCGACTTTTTAGAGGAAGTACGCTTCTCTTCGCGTGATTCTTCTTCATGCGGCTTTTCTTCTTCGGCGCTCTCTTTCTCACCTTTATTCTCGTCGTCTTTATTCTCCTCTTTTTTAGCTGCGCCTTTTGCCCCTTCACTGATGCTCTTGATATGAAAAGGATAGATCCGCAGCACTTCTTTATCTTTCACAAGAGTGTAGTGGCCGTCGGAATTATCCACAAGTATACCTTCAACGGCTTCAGGACCTCCGCGGTTGATGGATACCCATTTGTGGATCAGGCGTTTAAATATGCCGTGAAAATCATCAGCCATTTCAAATTCCGGGCGCTCCTCCTCTTGGCCGTCCTCTTCTTGTTCCGCGCTGATGCTTTTGACATGGTCGGCGTTAAAATATACAATTCCGTCATCTTCCGTTTCCAGCACGAGAAAATCATCCCCTGTTTCGTGAAGCTTTCCTCTTTTCGATTCCGGACCTCCCTGATTCAATTGCACCGTGCGATTGGTCATCCGGCTGATCAGGTCTTGAAAATCATCAGCTTTTTCACATTCTGCCGCTTCGGCCGGCGATACGGTTTCACTCGTATTTTCCGTCACACTTTTCACGTGTTTCCATTGATAATAAACGATTTTATTATCAACCTGAAGAGCGATATAATCCGATTGAATGTCTGCTAATCCCTGTCTTGGACTCCGGGCCTCCCCGGTAGACAGTAATCACTTTTCCTTCCATCGCATGCAAAAAGTTGTCATCAGACCGATGCCGCTTCGTATTGCGTTTCATCTATTGTCCTCCTAGTCATTTTTCTCATAATGTAAAAAGCATAATGCATATATACGTATCACGATTATTTTCGGGAACTGATTCACCAGCCTATTTGTAAAAAATCTTTCTTCATTTCCAAATCAGATATTCCACCGCTCTAACTCACTGCTGATGAAGGCGGACCGCTCCTTAATGTATTCGCAAATCACATCAGGCTCCCGGTCAAAGCAATCAATCTCCTCTTTCTTATAAGGATCCTTTGCGACATGCGGCCTGATCTGCTCATACAGTGACATGACCTTCGGCTTCATATGTTCAATGGTAAACCGGGTCTGAAGCGTTTCTTCCAAAAGCTGTTTGTACGCTTTGCGGAAATACGGTTCATCCAGAAGCCTTGCAGTCAAGGTATTAAACCCTTGTATTCTGACATAATCGGCGTCCATCCGATCACCGTGAATGTCTCTTCCCCACGTCGCATCGTAATCCCACGGAATGACTTCAAAAAGTCCCGTTTCATGATTCCGGTACAAAGCGTAATTATGAACAAACCCATCGTAGTTTGAGGTAAACACGATGCCCGCAAGCCACCGCAAATACTTATCGGCGTCCAAGTGTTTGACGATCTCCCCCTTGAACTCTGACTTCGGCACGGTATTAATTTTATAGATCATGTCCTGCAAGTATAAATCGTCTTCTTTCGTTCCCGTTTTCTTTTCATAACCAAGTTCGAGCGATGTTTTCGTATCCCGCTCCAGATCACTGACAAGGGAGAAATTGGCGTCGTCATCAACCGCGTAAAAAACAGCCCCGTCCGCCAAATTCCGTTTCGCCAGAAAATATTCATCCACTGACTCCAGCTCAAGATACACCCCCTCATGTCTGCCATTGATTTGCAAGGTTACGAAATTCGCCTTTGGTGACAGCGTCCCAAGCTCCGCGAAGAAATCGAGAGACAGCTTATTCCGCATCATCGACGGATCTTTGTATTCAGCGTTTAAATGTATCTCTTTCGCCCTGCGAAATGTTTTCGGCGAATAAAAAGCGATGTGATACGATTTTTTCTTAAAATCTCTTATATGAGAGCCGCGGTACGCCAGATCAATGTCAAGCCGTTTTTGATTCACTCTCAGCACCGCGGGCACCGGATCATCATCCCAAATGTCTTTTTTCAGCTCCATTAAGTCTTTCGGGTGAATAAACAGCTGGTATAGAGGCAATGTTGATTGGTCTTTCATCAGTAAACCTCCCTGTATTAATTTAGGCTGTGCTTTTTATATAAAACTCAGCGAATCACACATACACTTTTTTCATTCATGCGTACTATGTGGTAGTAAGGATCGCATCCTTAAAACATATATCATGAGGAGGTTTCAAAATGGGCCACTATTCCCATTCTGATATCGAAGAAGCAGTAAAGTCCGCAAGCACCGAGGGATTGGAAGATTATTTGTACCAAGAACCAAAAAGCAGTAAGAAGAGAAAATCTCGCAAGCATAAAAAATCCCGTTCTCACAAAAAATCTCGCAGCCATAAAAAATCGTGCCGCTCTCACAAAAAATCTCGCAGCCATAAAAAATCGTGCCGCTCTCACAAAAAATCTCGCAGCCATAAAAAATCCCGTTCTCACAAAAAATCTCGCAGCCATAAAAAATCCCGTTCTCACAAAAAATCCCGCAGCCGTAAAAAATCATGCCGGTCTCACAAAAAATCTCGCAGCCATAAAAAATCCCGCTCTCACAAAAAATCTCGCAGCCGTAAAAAATCATGCCGGTCTCACAAAAAATCTCGCAGCCACAAGAAATCATGCCGCCGCAAGAAAAAACGCACGCAGAAAAAACCTTATCGTCCTCAGAAAAAAGACCCTTGCAAAAAAGACGATTACTGCAGCAAAACAGAGTACTGGAAAGACGGGAACATCTGGGTTGTAAAGAAAAACTACAAGTAACACCATTCGTAAATAGGCTGCCGGCTAAACGGAAGCCTTTTTCCTCAATCAGATATATGCCACGTGATAAGATATGCAGCCGGTTTTCTTTTGTTGTGTTTCCGAATTTTCTTTCTGTATAATCAGGTCATACGATAAAGAAAGGCGGCCGAAATCATGCATATCTTACGAGCAGACGAACTGAACGCAAAAGACACTTACAAATTGCTTTCGGGCACAGTCGTTCCCCGGCCGATCGCATTTGTCACTACGCGGTCATCCATCAACGGCGCCGTAAACGCGGCGCCCTTCAGTTTCTATAACGTTGTCTCCGCAGAACCGCCGCTTCTGGCCATCTCAGTCAGCCGCGCGGACGGTCGGCAGAAAGACACCGCGAGAAACGCAATCGCTCATCGGGAATTCGTGGTGCACGTCAGTGATGAGTCCATTATTGAAGACATTAACAAAACGGCGGCAAGGCTTGATCCTGATGTCAGCGAACTTGGCATGACAGACCTTTCTGTGACAGACAGCGCTTGCATCAGCGTTCCCGGTATAAAAGAAGCAAAAGTGAGGTTTGAATGTATACTCGAACGCCATCTTCCGTTCCAAAATGACAGCGGAGAAACGACGACAGACCTCATCATCGGCAGAGTCGTTTGTTTTCATTTGAATGACCAAGTATATGACGCCGATAAAGGCTACATACGGACAGATGAGCTGAAGCCTGCGGCAAGGCTCGCGGGGAATGAATACGCCAGACTCGGGAAGACATATACGCTTGTCCGCCCGACCTGAAGCAGGAACCATTATAATAGAAGAAACTAGTCAAAAAGACCCCTTTCGAAAGGGGTCTTTTTGAGTCTTTTACCATTTAACTCAGCCTAATGTCTTGTAGAATGCCGAAACTTACAAGGTCCTCACCCGTATGAAACGAGCGGCACATTTTTAGGAGGCAGACGATGGATTTCACTCAGTTACTGATTTTTTCAGCCGTATTTATTTTGCTCAGCCTTATGTTTCAAGTATTTGCCGTCAAAGTTCTCAATTTGCCAAAGCCTGTTAAAAAGCAGAAGCCGATAAACGGCACACATCGATTAATCGAAATCACACTGCTTATTACGGGCATCGCAGCGGTGAATTTTTTCAATGAAATGTACGTATTTGCGGGAGTTGTTTTCATGCTATTTTGCTGCAGCGGCTTAATGGAATGGCGGTACCGGCGGGAGGAAAAGCAATATGTGTACGATTCGTTTTACGCAGGTCTTTCTGCCGCGCTTGGCGTGCTTATTTTTTTCATCAGTTAGCGCAGCTCTATACTCCTGCGGCCGCTCCGTCGCCGCGCGGGTCGGCCCCGCCTTGGAGAAAGCCTTCTTCATCAATGACGATCGCTGCCGCATGGCCCATAAGCCCGTCAAAATCACCAACGGTCTCGACGCGGTGGCCGCTCTGCCTTAGGGCTTCTCTCGTTTCAGGGCTGATTCTGCTTTCAACCCTCAGCCCTTCATACTCCTCTCCCCATGTCCGTCCCCAGACCCAGCGCGGCTCATTGATCGCCTGCTGGGGGTCCATTTTGTAATCAATGATGCGCGTAATCATCGCTGTCTGAGTTTGCGGCTGGCCTTCTCCTCCCTGGGTTCCGTACAGGATGTGCGGCCTTCCTTCTTTACAGGCCATCGCCGGCATGAGGGTGTGGAACGTCCGCTTGCCGGGTTCAAGTGTATTGATATGGGATTCGTCCAGCGAAAAAAATGACCCGCGGTTTTGCAGCAGAATGCCCGTCTCCCCCGCTGTAACGGCAGATCCGAACTCAAAATAGAGGCTCTGAATAAAGGAAACGGCATTTCCTTCCGCATCGGCGACGGCGGCATAAGCAGTGTCGCTTCCGACCGGCCGGCTTACCGCCGGCGCAGCCACGTTACCGATTTCTTCCGCAAGCTGCTTTGCATACCGTTTATCAAGCAGCCGATCCAGCGGAATATGAGAAAATGCCGGATCAGTCAGCACTTTATTCCGGTGCTGAAAACTCTTCTTCAGCGCCTCGATCAGCAGATGATAATAGTCAAAGGAACCGTGTTCGATCTGAGAAAAATCATAGTTTTCCAATATATTGAGCGTCATTAAGCCTGTAAAGCCCTGTGAATTCGGCGGAGCCTGATAGATTTTGCACCCGCGGTAATCGGAGGATACCGGGTTCGTCCACTCGCCGCGGTGGGCTTTAAAGTCATCAAGTGTCAGACGGCCGCCGTTGTTTTGCAGAAAGGATGTGATGCGTTGAGCGAGGTCTCCTTCATAAAAAGCGCTTCTGCCTTTCTCGGCAAGCTGCTCCAAGCTGGCCGCCAGATCCTTCTGGACAAACCGTTCACCGGGCATGGGCGCTTTTTTGTTTCTCGTAAAAATGGCCGAGGTGTAAGGCATCGAGGCTAAAAGATCGAGATTGCGTTCTGTGTGGGCGCACTGGTCGGCGGACACCGGAAATCCGTTTGCCGCATAATCAAGAGCTGGCTTCAGCACCTCAGCGAGCGAAAGACGCCCGTATGCCGAAAGCACGGCATCCCAGCTGTCCGCCATTCCCGGAACGGTAATGGCGCTTTCTGTCCCGCGCAGAGGGATCGCTTCTCTGCCCCGATACAAGTCTCTCGTCACATGCTTCCCTGAACGGCCGCTCCCGTTATAAGCTTTGATTCGTCCCGTTTCTTTATGGTAAGTGAGCCAAAATGAATCCCCGCCAAGACCCGTCATATGCGGATACACAACTGCCAGACAGGCGCTGACCGCCACTGCCGCGTCAAACGCGTTTCCGCCCTTTTCCAGAATGCCGGCCCCCGCCTGAGAAGCGAGATAATGCGGACTGACGACCATTTGTTTCGTTCCGATGGTTGAAGTATTCATGGCAAGCCCCTTTACAAATTTTCTCAAGTATAAAAAGCGGCTTCGCGGCCATCCACATTCCTGAAAGAAAATCTCACACACTATTTACTTTTCGATAAGAAATAATTCTAAGTTATTACGCATCGAAAACAATAAAAAAATTCTTCCTTCATAACGTAATGTTTCATGATACAATAATGTCTACCAAATGAAGGAAGGTGAAGCGGGTTGGAACATGAATACAGCATTCCGAATCTTGTCCTTGATGAAACGGATAAACAGATTCTTTCGATTTTGCACGAGGAAGGGAGGATTTCCTATACAGACGTAGGAAAGCGGGTTAACCTGTCGCGAGTGGCGGTTCAGCACCGCATTCAGCATTTACTGGATGCCGGTGTGATTGAAAAATTCACCGCTGTCATCAACCCGGCGAAAATCGGCCGTCATGTGTCCGTGTTTTTTAATGTGGAGGTGGAGCCGCAGTATTTGGAGGAAACCGCATTAAAGCTTGAAAAGGAGCCGGCCGTGACAAGCCTTTATCACATGACCGGACCGAGCAAGCTGCATATGCACGGCATTTTCGCAAATGATCAGGAAATGGAAGAGTTTTTGACAAAACGGCTCTATACGCAAAAAGGCGTCGTCAGCGTCGACTGCCAAATGCTGATTAAACGGTATAAAAGCAGAACGGGCATGAAGCTGTAAGGAGGACATAGCCATGAAACATCCCTATTGGGACATTACGGCGGCGATGGTCCGAACGGGCATTCTCGGATTCGGGGGCGGACCGTCGGTGATCCCGCTCATCCGCCATGAAGCCGTCAATAAATACAAATGGATAGATGATGATGAATTCGGAGAAATATTAGCGATTGCTAATGCGCTTCCCGGACCGATTGCCACAAAAATGGCTGCGTATCTGGGCTTTAAGCTGAAAGGCACATTAGGCGCAATCGCGGCAACCCTCGCCCACATTCTGCCTACATGTCTCGCTATGGCGGGCTTGTTTGCCGCTGTCAATGTCTTAAGCCACTCAGCGGTTGTTGCCGGCATGATTGGCGCCGTCACGCCGGTGATCGCCGTCATGCTCGGCATCATGGCGTACGAGTTTGGCCAAAAAGCGCTTAAAGGATTCGGCTGGGTCACGGGCATCCTGTTTTTTATCATCGCTTTTATCGGCCTGCAAACGCTGCAGATCAACCCCGGCTTTGTCATTATCATTTTCTTGGCGTACGGCGCGTTTCATTTTAAATTAAAGGACAAAATCACAAATAAACGTTCAAAAGATAAAGGAATGTCGGCCTCATGATCATGATTTATATATTTATGGCGTTTTTTGTCGCAAACGTACTCGGATATGGAGGCGGACCGGCGTCGATCCCGCTGATGTTTGAAGAAGTCGTCAACAGATACAGCTGGCTCTCAAACGATCAATTCTCAAATATGCTCGCACTTGCGAACGCATTGCCGGGCCCGATCGCAACCAAAATCGCGGCGTATGTCGGCTACAGCGCAGGCGGGTGGCCCGGGTTCCTGATTGCGCTGATCGCCACTGTCGTACCGTCGGCGCTCGCATTGATCGTCCTCTTGCGCATCATTCAGCGCTTCCGCCAATCCCCTGTCATCAAAGGTATGACGCTGTCCGTCCAGCCTGTCATCGCCGTCATGATGCTTATTCTTACCTGGCAAATCGGCGCAGACGGCATCAAAGCGATCGGCTGGGTTCAAGCGATAGTGATTGCGGGGATTTCCCTTCTTGCCTTGACAAAATTCAAGATGCATCCGGCCTTCCTGATTGTCGCGGCGTTTTTGTATGGAGGGCTTGTGATTCCTCATTTATAAAGAAAAGCACCTGGACAGGTGCTTTTTTATTTTGGCCCAGAAATACCATTTGATATGACAACTGTTTCTTCGCCTGCATCACTCTTGATGATTTGCTTGACTTGCAGCGTTGCGCCTGCCATTCTCACAAATTGCTGAACCTGAGGCGAATTGGTTTCAGCCTGTATCCAAACAGAAGTCGGCGCTTTCCAAGCTAAAAAGAGTGCGAGAATCAACATACCAGAGATAACCAGCAGCAGCTTCATATCGCATCACTTCTTTTCAATAAGCTGCTCGCCGCGCTCAGCGCCTGATGATCATGAAGAATATCACCGGGACGATTGCCTTCTCCCAGCACATAGCCTTTAAAGGACATCCCCATAAAATGAAAAATATGTTCAAATTGCTGAATCAGCGGCAGCCCTTTTAGTTTAGGATTGTCTCCTCCCACTGCTGTTACATATGCCTGCTTCGCTGACATTTGCTGTTTAAAATCAGGAAATCTCGGATCTCTCAGCGTCTGTGACCAGCGATCAATAAACAGCTTTAATGTCCCTGACATGCCAAACCAATAAATTGGGGTGGCGAATACAAGAATATCGCACGGCAATATCCGCTCAATGATAGAATCGCAGTCATCTTGAACAGGACGAAAGCCGCCTTGAGCGTGACGCAGATCTTCAATTGGCTGGAGCCGATATTTCCGCAAATGAATGTGCTCCGCATCGAATCCTTGAACAGCCTTCTCCGCAAGAATATCCGTATTTCCGCCAGACCTCGTTCCGCCATGAATAACCGCAATTTTCATGATGCATCTGCTCCTTTGTTTACGAATGATTTTCTTCATCATATAATGGATTCATCAATCAATACAGATGATTATTTCGATTATTCCAATCGGTAAAACCGATTTAGAAAGGGCGAGAACATATGGAATTGAAGCAGCTGATCACCTTTATTACCGCAGCAGAACATGTAAACTTCACCCTAACCGCCAAGATGCTTAACTATGCACAATCAAGCGTTACCTCTCAGATCAAATCACTTGAAGAAGAAATCGGGACTCCTTTATTTGAACGGCTCGGCAAGCGGCTCATCCTGACAGAAGCCGGCAAAACATTCAAATCCTATGCGGAGAAGATCATTGCGTTAACAGAAGAAGCAAAAATGGCCGCAAATCAAGCAAGAGAAACAACCGGAACGTTGAAAATCGGCGCGACGGAAAGCCAGTGCACATACCGCCTTCCGCCTATCATAAAAGAATTCAAACAGGCTTTTCCTCAAGTAAAGCTCATATTCAAACCGTATATTTCCAACGAACAAGCGAAAGAACAGCTCTTGCAGGGCCAGCTTGATATCACTTTCATTTTGGATGTGAACCGAACGGAAGACGCACTGCACGTTGAATCTCTGATTCAGGATGAAATCAAAATGGTAGCCGCCAATGACCATCCTTTTCCAGCAGATTCACCAGCAACATTGAAAGACCTTCAAAACGAAACCCTTCTGCTGACAGAGGACGGCTGTTCATACCGCACGCTCTTTGAGAACACTTTACATGACGCCGGAGTCTACCCTAACAAATTAGAATTCGTCAGCATAGAAGCCATCAAACAATGCGTGATGGCCGGACTTGGAATTGGACTATTGCCTGAAATGACAGTAAAAGACGATATTGCCGAAGGACGGATGAAAGAACTCAGCTGGCAGAATGAATGCCCTGTTTTTACTCAATTAGCATGGCATAAGGACAAGTGGATGTCTGCGCCATTAAAGGCTTTTATCGATTTGACGCGAAAAACATTCAAATAAAAACCTATCTGCAAGGACGACAAAGTTTTTAATAAAGCAGACACCAGGCATACAAAAAAACACTTGGTGGCTTAGAGCCCCAAGTGTTACACGTGATTTTTCCGATAAAACGTTCGCAAAACATGCGTTTCAAGGTCAGCCAGACGGACAGGGATCGGCAGCCTGCTTTCTTGATTGATCAAGCTCATCGTGATCTGATAGCTGCTTTCTAAATCAATGTCATGTCCGCAAGACAAAAAGATAGGCTTCACGTCCCGCCGCGTTCGCAGCGCCCGTCCATATACCTCGCCGTCAATGATAATATCGGTGTATGCGCCGACTTCATTTTCAGGCGTCACGAAATCGCAGCCTTTGATTTTGAGATAGGTTTTCGCAATCCCTATCGTCGGCTTACCCAGAAAAAAAGCCGCATGGGTGGCAACGCCCATATGATTGTAATGCAGATACCCGTTGCCATCAAACAAAAACACATCCGGCTCCGCCTCCAGCTTTTCTGCCGCTTCAATGATCAGCGGCAGCTCGCGAAACGCAAGAAAACCGGAAACATACGGCACGCTGATTTTCCCCACGCTGTGCACTTTTTCAATCACTTCTTTTGTATCAGCGTCAATCACGATGATACTGCATACGCCGTACGGTTCCCCGTCCTGCTCCCAATAAGCGAGGTCGACGCCTGCGCAGGTGTTGACGGAGTCTGGATGGATGACGGGGGATAGGTTGATTTTATGTATTAGGGATTGTTGTGTTCGAACAAAATCCGATTCATCTTTTAGATCAAAATCGTGAATTTGATGTATTTTCATTTCACTTGTTTTCCTCGTTTTCATTTCTAAAATCGTCTTTTCAATTCAAGTTCTTCATTTCGATATACAACGCAATAAAACTTCCATAAGGATAATCTCCATCCCAGCCCCATGGAAAATTGCCCGCTTTATAAATTTTGAAAAGTTTTTCAAAAAAATTGTCTGTTTTCCCGTTTACTGCTCTATTTATTGCACAATTATTTAGATCTGCTACGATCTCTTCAAGAAAAGTATTAAATTCAGTCGTAGCACTTCTGACATTTTCCGAAAAAATTTTCAGAAGCATGTCTAGGTTTTGTGGTTTTTGATCATCGTTTAGTTCATAAAATTTTCCCCATACCTCACTCATCTCGTTTTCTTTTATATCTTTCCACGCATATTCATCTTCACCAATTACATCTTCGTAAACATAGTACTTAGCTTTTTCTTCATCATTAATAATTTTAGTAAAATAAGAGATTTCATGTGATGCAACTGCTTTAAAGGTTTTGGAAAAATCAATAACTTCTTTTACCTGATTATGATAATGTCCGTATTTCATTACTTTATACACCTTTCCTAAGTACAACCGTAGGGTTACCAACTCTCCGGTAACCGGAACGCAGCCTAAAGCCAAATAAATTATTCGGAATTCACAAAACAGAAAACAACAATTCACCTATGAAAAAACCTTGAAAGGCTTCAGCAGCCATCAAGTTTAATTAATTCTTCTAGCCATTCCCTCTTATAAGTCTAATCCTCAATTAAATCAAGATAATATTTATCATTTTTCATAAGCTCTATTAAAAACTCTTCTAGTGAATCTGCAATTTTTATATCATCGTAATATATTGAATTGTTTTGTTCATTGCCTAATGCAATTAACAATAAAGCACTTTCATTTGCTTCAAAAAAAATCAATTTATCTTCTTCAAGTTCCTCATAAACTTCTATATCTGGATAAAACTCAAAGTCATTAACTTTTAATCTTGCATCTCTAATTGAAGCAGGTCCAAGAATGCGATTAATATTATATTCTGATTTTTTCAGAAAGCCGTAACCAACCTCTAGAAGAAACTGTCTCAAATCATAAGGTAACCTTAAACCTAACTTATTTTCTACTTCTAAGATTTCATTCTCACTTACTTGATAAAATGTATTTTCTTTGTAAGTTTTAATAAAATCATATTTCACAATTATTTACCTCCTTTGAGTGGAGAGTTTTTCTCCTGTGACGGGTTCATAGCCCAACAGACATTTAAGTCATCTTAAACAGAAAATAACAATTCATTTGTAAAAAACCTTGAAAGGCTTCACTAGCCAATCAAGGTCAATTAATTCTTCTAACTATCCCATTTTTAAGTCTAATCCTCAATTAAATCAATATAATATTCATTATCATTGAGGAACTTTTTAAAAAAATCCTCTAAAGATTCAGCTATTTGAGTGTCAAAATAAAATATTGGATTATTTGCCAATCGTAAATCTATAGAAATATAAACACCCTCGTTTACTTCAAAAAAAATAAGTTTATTTTCATCATCATAAAGTTCATCTAAATCTGGGTCAGACTCAAAAATTCCTTCTCTTAGTCTAATGTCGGCTACTGCCCCTGGCCCCAATATCCTATTAATTGCATTATCACTTTCACCTTTAATAAAACCATAACCGACTTCTAAATATAATTGTTTTAAATCATTTGGAATATCTACGTTCATTCTTTGTTCAGCTTTTAATATATCCTCTTCAGGTACCTTATATGTTTTATTTTCTAAATGATTTATAAATTCAAATTCAGCCATGAACTATTTTTACCTCCTTGGAAATAGTTTTCCTGATGGTGCTCCCTTTCCATGTATACCCGCTTGGTGTTCATCCGGATATTTTGCCGGATGAATATTCCACCATTCGTGAGGGCCACCAAAGTTGTTCTCTATGATATGATGGGCATCGTACGGTTGACCAATACTTCGGGCAACTTCTCCATGCTTATCAAAAACCTCTTCTGTATATCTAGGCCACTTTTGATTGGTTTTTTCTTCCCATTCTGCAATCAATCTATCTTTCAAACTTGATGTGAATTTGCTCCTATGCTTAGCTGTTTCTTTTGGTGTTAATTTCTCATAGTTATTATTTCTTAAAGCTTCTTTTATATGGTCGATCTGCTCTTTACAAACCTTTCGTCCAGTTTTGGCTTCTATATCTCTGAGATATGCTTTCGCTAAGTCTTTATTTAGTTCACCAGTAGCTTTAGTGCCTTCACTATGAACGTCTGTTTTTTGCCTCTCAACTTTCAGCACCTTAGGCTCTTCTACATGATCTGCTTTCGGTTTTTTCGCAAATTTTCCATCGCTTGTGCGAAACACTTTCGACGAGGCATCATAGAATACCTTCCCTGTTTGTGTAATATAGTGAATATGGTCTTTAGCAACTTGTTTTAGGTAATTAACTGGATACTGTGCGACTTTCTTGACAGCTTCTTTATTAATCAAACTCTCAGTATAGTGGCTGCTTTTAGCATATGCGTATGCTGGCTGATTTCGGAATGTTCCCATCAGCTGTTTCGCAAAAAGTACGGTTTCACCAGCTGATTCTATCACCGATAAAGATCGTTTTTTAACTGATTGATAGGTTTGATGAGCTACTTTTTTCACATGGGTCGGATTCACGACATGTCGTATATCTGATAGTTTCACTTTAACTGTCGAACCTTTATCCACATTTCGATACATTGATACACTATGATCAACCGATTTGGCCAGACTGCCCGCTCCAACCAAACTCAGCGCAGCTTCCAGTGCCCCTTGCTTCCGCTTCTCCTCAGACACTTTGTTTCCGAACATATCACGGCCTGTGACGGCTTCTGTGAATCCGTTTGAGGCGACGAGGCCGTATGCGCCCATTTCTGTCATTTTGAGAATGTCTAAGGATTTTCCGGTTTTATAGGCATCTAAAGCATGTTCTGCGGCAATGACGGTTTTTCCGGTTTTGTAAATGGCTTTTCCGCCTTTGAAAGCGCGGCCCGCCCAGCCGACGACCGGTATGAATCCGGCGGCGGCCATCGCTCCTGCTGTGACGCGTTCTGCGGTGGAGAGTTTTTCTCCGGTCACCGGATCAACGCCTTCGGCTGCTCTTTTATAATCATAATAGCCGGTGACTTCGCCGGTAAAGTTGCAGATGCCGTCCCATGTTTTTTCGTACCATGGTTTATTGGCTTCTTCTTCAGCCTTTTCCTGAAGCCGTCTTGCTTCGGCCTGCTGGGCTTTTGCGTCAATATAGTCCGTGCCCTGTTTTTCTGTCGCCATGACGCTTTTGTAGATTTCATTGCTGTGGAAGGCTTTTTTGTCATAGTACATAGGGGAGGCGCTTTTCCCGTTGCTGGTGGCCTGCATGAGAACGGAATATTTGCTGAGCACTGCGTTGTCCAGAGATTCTAAGTTTTGATATTCAGCGGTCAGGGATTCATCAAGCGTATCGACTGCCGTGATCGTGTCACGTCTGGTTTTCTGGGCATCACCCATTTTATCTGCGTAATCATCCAGCGTATATGTATCGAGATGAATAATATCGCTGATGCCAGACAAAATCGAATCGATTTCTGCTTTATGAGCGGAGACAATCTCTGAAGCTTTCAAATCCGCGTTGGGCAGCTCATGCTCCAAAAATGAAGTCTCCACATATGTATCGCTGAGTTCTTGATCTTTAATGTCACCTGAAATGCCATTTAAAAACGCAATTTGAGCAGAGACAAGCGTCAGCCAGCTGTCGGCGATTTCCGCTTGTCCCTGAAAAAAATCTTTTATATTGTCTGCGCCTTTCCCTTTCAAAGCATCACCCAGATCGGCCACGCCTTGAAAGGCTTGTTTGAGCGCACGCAGCTGTTCTTCAAGGGCTTCGTATTGTTTCCTTCTCTTATCTGCTTCGTCCGTTAACGATTGTGATTCAAACACTTTGCTCATCGGCAAGTCCTTTCTTTCGTTATTTTACGGCGATCGCCTCGTCCTGTTCTTTCAAAGAATCTACGTTGTCTTTAACGTCCGCGATATTCTTATGAACGGCCTGCTTGTATTCGCTGATCATTGATACAAGCTTTGCCTCGCGGGATTGGTACTTGGAGGTATAGTCGAGCTTGTTTTTTCCGTTTGAACCGGCGTTCCCGATCGAAACGGCCTCCAAAGCGCTGCTGACGGATTCAAGCTGCTTCATGACGGCTCCGTATTTGAGTTTTATTTCTGCCATTAAAACCAACTCCAGCTTCTTTTGATTGATTGTATTTTTTCTCCGACCGTGTCAAGGGCTTCTTCTCCCAGCGTCAGCAGGTGCTCTGCCTCTCTCGCGATGCTTCTGGCGGCAAGGAGCCCTCCTTTTTCAATTTCAAGCTGTGTCATCTTTAAGCCGATTCGGTAAATATAACCGTCGTATTTGTCTGTAACGATTCTGTATGCTTCTGTATGGGCCTGATCGCGCCGGTCATCAAATTCTTCAGCAAAAGTGCCGGTCCAATGATGGTCCAGGTGCGGCCTGAGGATGTCTCTGATTTCAGATACGCCCTCTTCCTGCAGAGATTCTATCTCTCTTTTCGCTTCTTTTAATTTATCAATTTGGTGTTCAACCTCGCCCAGTTTATGGCTGATCGTGCTGTTAATATGGCTTAATGTGCTTGAATGGCTCATCTGTTTTCACCTCGTCTTACGCAAAAAGTCGTACAAAAAGCACAGACTTTTCCATACTATATTTCCATATATTATATTTTAAAATAGACAGAAAGCAGCTTAAATAGGTTAAATGACTTATTTTCAGCAGCCGAGATGCTCATCATTAACGCCAAAAGACTCACATAAACGGCATATCCATTCATTGATCTCCTCTATGTATCCATGATAAATTCCCTAAAAAAAGGAGACAGTGATGAACCGTCTCCTTTGCCTTGTATCATGATCATCATACTGTCGTTAACTGCAGTCCCAGTTGTACAAAACGTTTGAGAAATCTTTTTTCTTCAAATCTTCCGGTCTGATAAAGAAATTTGCGATTCCCACATCTCCCCACATCGAATCAATGTCATCATCTGAATCAATTTGCAAAAGCAGAATCGTATGGTTTTGATGGGAGTAAGACCGCGGATCTTCCTGGGTAAAGGACGCATAGCCGCCGATTTTATGGCCGAATGCGTTCGCCGTATATTCGTCATACACCTCATCGTCAAACTGCTCGAAATAGTCAAAGGCATCCATCCCGGCATACCGCCCGAATTGAAAATCAGACGGGAGCACCCATTCAGCAGACAGCTCAGGGGTGATCAGCGCTTCGGATTGAATCGGAAAATCGTACTCCTCTTCAACCTGAACGAAAGAAAAATCATCCATGAGCTCCGCTTCTTCTGCTGTCACATGTTCAAAATATTTGACGCAGAAACCCGTTTGCGCGCACCCGTCGTCAAAATTCAAACCGTATACGTCATCACTGACCGATATGTAAAACTGAAGAATGCCGGTGTCCGGAAAATCAGGAAGTCCGGGCATATCCGCAAAATTGATTTGAGCGAGAAGCTTCATCGGCCTGCCGCTTTCATCTTCAGGATATGGTTCATGTTTCGGAAAATAGGGGTCTCCGGCCATTTTACTGTCATACCGACCCGTTTCAGCTTTTTTGACGTGCAGTTTGATAAAGGGCCGTGCTGACGTTTCCAGCAGACCGCGGGATGATTCCATTTGCTTCGGCAATTTCCATGTGTTTTCCACGATTAATGTCCCCTTCGTCTCTAATGATTGTATGATAAAAGGCCGGCGCGGACCGCCGGCCTTTTAAGTGACAGAATCAGTCTGAGGCACGACGGCTCTTCTTCCGATTGAGATATATTCCACGCCCGCCTGTTCCGCTTCCTCAAGCGAGTGGCAGTTTCTCCCGTCGAAAATAACCGGGGTTTCCATCAGCTCTTTGTACGCTTCAAGCGGGAAGTGTTTAATTTGTTCCCAATCTGTCAGAATCAGGACGGCATCCGCTCCCCTGACGGCTTCTTCTATGGACTCCCGATAGGAAACCGCAGCCGGAAGCAGCTCGGAGGCCCGAAATGAAGCGATCGGATCGTACGCTGTCATCCGGGCGTCAAGAGCCGCCAGACGATCCGCAATGACAATGGACGGGGCATCCCGCATATCATCTGTATTCGGCTTAAAAGACAGTCCTAATAACGCGATGGTTTTCCCCGTCACACCGCCCAGCCTGTTCAGCACTTTATCAACCAGCATGGACTGCTGGTTATTGTTGACTTTAATGACGGACTTCAGCAATTCAAAATCATGCTCCACATGTCCCGCGATCTGCACGAGGGCGTTTGTATCCTTCGGAAAACAGGAACCGCCGTAACCGATGCCGGCTCTTAAGAATTGATTGCCGATCCGTTTATCCAATCCCATTCCGTGTGCGACTGATTCCACATCCGCACCGACTTTTTCACATATATGAGAAATTTCATTAATAAAACTGATTTTTGCCGCTAAAAATGCGTTTGACGCATATTTGATCATCTCAGCGCTTCTGATGTCCGTATGATATACCGGAATCGCAAGCGGCGCGAAAACCCGGTCAAGCGTTTCCCGCGTCTGCCGGTCTTCAGCCCCGATCACGATGCGGTCTCCGTGAAAGGTATCGTGAATCGCCGAACCTTCACGGAGAAATTCCGGATTCGAAGCGATTGAAATGTTCACGTCCGCTCTCAGCCGTGAATGAATAACTTCGCTGATTCTGTCATTCGTTCCCACGGGAACCGTGCTTTTTGTCACGACGATCGCATCTTTAGAAATATGTTCGGCAATCCGTTCGGCGACATTTTCAATATAAGTAAGGTTTGCGTGCCCGTCTTCTTTTTGCGGCGTTCCGACCGCTATAAAAATAACGTCCGCTTCCGCAAGCCCTTTTTCGTAGCTCGTTTCAAATGCCAGCCGATGCCGGCCGATATTTCGTTTCATCATATCTTCAAGGCCCGGTTCAAAGATAGGGGACAATCCCTTTCTCATCTGCTCAACCTTACGTTCGTCAATATCTATGCATGTTACGTCATGGCCGATTTCTGAAAGAGACACTCCTGTCACAAGACCGACGTAGCCTGTTCCGATCACTGTTATTTTCATCGTGTTCCCCCAACCGTTTAGAAATTGCTGCTGGGCAGCTTACCGTTATTATCATATGATCCCGGCGCCGGCGGAATGCCGGAAGCCTGAGGCCATGATAGGAAAAAACGGCGCCGGCCGCTGATAATAGCATAAGCATAAACGAATCATCTTGCAAAACAGCCGCTTACGCTTCATTTAAACGGGATGGAGACGACGATTAAAAAAGACCCCAGCGCTTACGGCGGGCCACAGGCAGCGGAGGTTCCTTATAAATGGCTTTGTTTTCAGCGAGAAGCGCCGCATTTTCCGCGAGCATGTAAATCAGCTCCGCCCCTGCTTCTTTTTTCAGAACGCCGAGCGCCTCCTGATAATAAAAATTCCTCGGTCCGAGATTATGGGCGTCAGATGCGAGAAAGTGGATCAAATTCGCTTCCATCAGCTGCAGCGAAAAGGATTTCGCTTTCCGCCCGAATGCTCCGGCAATGCAGCCGGCCGTCACTTGGGCGGCCGCCCCTTTCTTCACAAGACTGTAAAGGACGGAAGGGTTTTCGCGAATTTCCCTGTTCCGCTCCGGATGGGCGATGACGGGGACATATCCGTTCAGCTGCAGTTCATAAAACAGCCTTTCAGCGTAGGCCGGGACATGATCCGCCGGAAATTCCGCCAGCACATACTTTGTATTATGGAGCGGGACAAGCGAGCCGCTTTGAAGACCTGCCAGCAGATCTCCGTCTATTCTGATTTCCTGGCCGGGCAGGACAGTCAGCGGAATGCCTTCCTTATTCAAACGTTTGTTTAACAGGCTGACCGCTTCGTTGACCGTATGCCGATCCGTGTCATAGCGGTATTTCACATGATGCGGCGTCGCGATGATCGTATCAATCCCCTGTCTGACCGCTTCTCTCGCCATCTTCAGGCTTTCTGTATCATCCGCCGCGCCGTCGTCTATGGAAGGAAGGATGTGACAATGGATATCTATCATATTTCAATCCCTCCTTAAAAAGAATGGACCGCGCCCATTGTGACATTATTGTCCGTAATAGGCGTAGTCCGAATGTTTCGTTTGTTTCTTCCCGTTCATAACGGCCCCAAGGAGCTTGCACGGGCAGTAATCGAGCGCTTCTTTCGCCTTGGCTGCTTTTTCCTTGTCCGTTTTCCCGCTTGAGATCACCATAATGGCCCCGTCAGTGTAGCTGCCTAATATTTTCGTATCGGCTACGGCCAAAACGGGAGGCGTGTCCAAAATCACCTTATCATAAACTGCGGCTGCTTCTGATAGAAGATCTTTCATGGCGCCCGTCGATAAAAGCTCCGCCGGATTGGGCGGGATCGGCCCGCTCGTTAAAATATCCAGGTTTGCTTCATCAGCCGGCAGGACGGCTTTCTGAAACGGCATCTGTTTTAACAGCAGTGACGTTAATCCGGTTCCGTTGTCCAATTTGAAGGTGAAATGAACCGTCGGTTTGCGCAGATCCGCATCAATTAAAAGCACTTTTTTCCCCTGCTGTGCAAATACGACGGCAAGGTTGGCCGCGGTTGTCGATTTTCCTTCTTCCGGACCGGCGGATGTGATCAAAAGGGACTTCACCTCCGTATCAACGGAAGAAAATTCAATGTTTGTGCGGATCGTGCGATATTGTTCTGAGTTGATGGATTTCGGCTCAGACATCGCAATCACGCTTCGTTTTCCGGGTTTGTCTTTTTTACGCGTCAACATGTCCGCCTCCCGCTTGTTTGGTTTCCGCCATCCTCACATTTTTGGCAACGCTGTCTTTTGTACTGATTGAAGTAACCGTTCCCAGGATCGGGATGCCGAGCAGCGCTTCCAGCTGTTCTTCCGATTTGATCGTATTATCCAGATGTTCCAGCAAAAAGGCGAGACCGATTCCGCCCAAAAGTCCGGCGGCAAACGCAATCGCGATGTTCAGCTTACGGTTAGGCTCTGCCGGTGACTGGCTGTCCGACGCTTCGGCCTTTGAAAGGATGCTGACATTATCAACGTTCATGATGGCGGTGATCTTGTCCTGAAAAACGGATGCAACCGCATTTGCCATAACGGCCGCCCGCTTAGCATCCGTATCCCGAACGGCAATCGTCACGACTTGTGAATCCTGCTCGCTGGATACCGTGATTTTCGATTCCAGCTCTTTCGAAGTCATGGACAGATGCAGCTGTTTAATCACTTCGTCGAGGATGACCGGGCTTTTGATGATGACATTATACGTGTTGATTAATTGGAGGTTGGTTTGAACGTCATTGAATTGGACTTCTTTTTGATTGTTTTTGGATTGGCTGACCAAAATTTGAGTTGAGTTTTCATAGACCGGCGTAAGAGCGAAGAAACTGATGAGTCCGCCTGCGGCAGATGCCGCCGCGGTAATAATAAGTATAAACAGCAGACGCTTTCTCAGTATTGCGAATATTTCCTTTATGCTTGTAGATTCTCCCATATAACCTCCATATCACTTTCCGCGTATTCCCATTCCCTCCAATGATCTTTTCCAATTACGATTATACAGCTTTAAACTGTCATTTCTAACCTTTTCAAATGACAAAATTCGACAAAAATAGACAATCACTTCAATCTGTTTTATTTTTGTAAGCGCTTTAAATACTGGTGTTACAGGAAGATTAAAAAATCCCGCGGCCAAGAGCCTGCGGGATTTTATGTTGCATATCCATTTTTAATATAAGAAATCAAATTCTCAAGCATTTCTTTTGTGGTCATCTCAGAGGACTGCTCACCAATGTCGTGCGCATGCATTAAAATCTTCAGAAACTCCTCTTGATCTAACTTCGTTTTCTTCATCATTCGTTTCCTTTCGGCTTCCATTAAATTGAAAACAAGATTATTATATGCTGTCGGGTGCTGTTTTGCAATCTCTAATACATCATTCGACACATTCGGGTTTTTATGTCCTTTTTTAGGAAAAACTTTTTCCGGGCCATGTGTTGCGATATAATAGAGGAATTGGAATCTTTTTATTTTGTGACTCGTTAGGAGCGATAATCATGCTTCAGGATATGATTGCTAAAGAAGATGTGCTCGCAGCGGCTGAACAGCTTAAAGAACTTCTTCCTTACAATGAAGACAATGTTCAGCTGATGAAGAAAGCACTCATTTTATATCGGCAGGATTCCGTCTATCGTATACAGGTTCAAACCCCGACAGAGATTTCCGCATATGTGCAGGATGTTGTGCCTGTAAGGGTCACGCTGAACTTATTTTTCATGGTGAAAAGCGGCTGCGCATGCCCGTCTGAGGCGATCTGCCGCCACGTACTGGCCGTTTTTCTTTACGTATATGCCCAATTCGAGCGGGTCGGTACCTTTACCGAACATTGGCTGGAAAGAGAAAAGCTTGAGGAAAGCAGGGAGCTTGTCCGCCGGCAGTTTCAGGAAAAAGTGCTGCCGAATGAAGAGTCGCTGTCAAGCTGGCTCGCTTTTTTTGATTCGGAATTCTCGCTGTGGGAGGCGCGGACGCCGGCCGGAAGCCAGACGATGCAGGGCCTTTATTACGGCTATCTGTCAGCGCTCAAAAAACACGCCCCGAAAAAACCCGAGCTTAAAAGCTTATATCAGATTCATTCGGCGCTTGCCGTCTGGCTTCACATGTTCACTTTGATTGAGTCAGGCAGATTGGATGCCGAAAAAGATTATTACAGCATCAATCCATACGTGGAACAGCTGATGGATACGATTTATTCCTCCATTGACAGACTGAAAACGTACGCCTTGTCTTTTTCACTCGATCCTTTTTTAGACCGGACGCCCCCGGTGCTGCGCAGACTGCTTGTGAAAGAAGAGCTTTTTCAATACGAACGCCTCCGGGTATTCGGTGAAATGTGGAGCGCCCTTTTGAACCGGCCGAAATGGGTCGCGCGCGAACAGGAGATTCTCGCACAGGAAAGCGGGCGCCGTTTTTCACCGGAAGTGCGGTTCGGACGGCTTCATCTGGCCTTTTTGCAAAAAGATGATGAAGCGGTCTTCCAAGATATGTCCCGCTTCCCTCCTGAAGCGCTGCCGTATACCTTTCAATGGCTCGGTGAACTCACCGCGAAAAAAGACTGGAAACGGCTGAAAGCATGGTATGGCCGGATCGAACCGCTTGCCGTCAACTATACGAAGCTTGATAAGCCGTTTAAAGAAATGCGCGACATCATCGGAGAGCTGTTTGCGCTATTGGCGGATTATGCGCGGCACTCACGGGATGATCAGCTGTTTGAACGGTTTGCTTCCGGCTGCCTTCCCTATACCTTTACCGAATACAGCCAGTACCTGTACGAAAAACGGCGGTACGCGGAGTGGGTGGAGATTCACAGCCTCGTCGGTTTTTCCGTCTGGGAAATCGAAAAGGACATCCTGAAGGAAATTGCCGCCAGTGATCCGGAAGCGCTCATCCCCTCCTATCACCGGGCGGCGGCCTTTTTTATCGATCAAAAAAACCGCAGCGCCTATAAAGAGGCTGCGCGCCATCTGAAAAAACTGCGGACGCTTTATAAAAAGGCAAAAAAACAGCAGGTATGGGAACGGTATATCAGCCGGCTGAGCGCAAGTTACAAGAGGCTGCGCGCCCTTCAAGAAGAATTGCAGAAAGGAAAGTTGATTGATGGCGAGTCTTAAGGAAATTTTCATTCATGTAGAACAAATGGAAGATTGGACATTTACGCTGTCAAGCCATGATGAGAAGGAGCAGCCGCTTACTCTCAGTCAGATGAAGACTCATTTGTTCCAATGGCATGAGTCCACCTTTTACGGAACGTTTCTTGAAGACGTCAGCTTCATAGGCACTCCGGCCGTTCTGCTCAGCCCGTGGATGACCGTCGAGCTGCTCGGAAAAAACTCGTTCAATTCATTCAGCACCGTGCAGCTGACAAAGGAAACGGAACCATTAATCGAAGCGGCTTCGACGATATACGAATTTATTGCCGACGGCGATTTTCTTCCGGACTATGAGGCTTGGCAAAATGGCGTCCTGCGCTTCAAAGACCGTGAGCTTTTGCTGGAAGGCTTTACGGCAGACTGGTTCTCAGCCGCGGTCCAGGACTACATTCAGTACAATGATGACCTGCTGGAAAAATGGCGGCGGATCGAAACCCGCTCGCCGGCCGTTCATACGTTTAAAGGCTCCTTTTTGGATGAAGATGATTTTCTCGAGGGAATCGGCTGGCATGACGATCTGACGCCGTTTACCGTCGGGCTCCGATTAAACGAGCCTGATTTCGACGGTGACGACTGGAAAATCGAAATGTTTTTACGTGAGAAAAAAACCGGCTCCATCACCTTTTTTGACGGACTGAAGGGACTGAAAAAAGCGTGGCAGGCATACAGCGGAAAAATCGCGCGCGAACAGGACCGCTTCCGCAGAACGGTTCCCTGGCTTTCGTTTGATTCAGGAACGACGCTGATATCTGAAGAAGAGGCTTGGATCTTCTTATCGGAAGCGAGTGAGACGCTTGTCGATATGGGTGTGGAGATTCTTCTCCCATCATGGTGGCAGATTGTCCGGGACAGCAATATGATGCTCAAGGCGAAAGTGTCATCCTCCCCGCGGGGCGAGTCCTTCGTCGGCATGAACGCTCTGCTTGATTTCAACTGGAGATTTGCCACTAACGGAATTGAGCTGACAGAGGATGAATTCAATGAGCTTGTCGCAAACAACAGACGACTCGTCAACATCCGCGGCCAATGGGTGAAAATTGATCCGCAATTTATTAAACAGATGAAAAAACTGATGGAAAAAGCGGAATCTGAGGGCCTCCACATGTCCGACGTGCTGGCGCGCGAACTGATGGATCACGGGGAAAACGGAGCCGAGGACACGGACATCATTGACTCATCGGCATTTGCCGGGATCAAGATCGAATTATCAAAGCATCTCAGAAGCCTGATCCGCAAACTGACGGAAGCCCGGGATCTGCCGGAACATGAAGTCAGCGCCGCGTTTCAGGGCCAGCTCCGCCCTTATCAGATGTACGGCATGAACTGGCTTCTGTTTTTACGGGAAAACGGCTTCGGCGCCTGTCTCGCAGATGACATGGGACTTGGAAAGACGATTCAGATGATCGCTTATTTTCTCCATGTGAAGGAAAGCGGCCGGCAAAAAGCGCCTGCCTTAATCATTGCGCCGACATCGGTGCTCGGCAACTGGCAGCGTGAGCTCCAGACCTTCTCGCCGCAGCTGAAGGCCGTGCTTCATTACGGCCCCCGCAGGCCGAAGGGGGAAGCATTTGTCCCGGCCTATCAGGACGCGGACGTCGTTCTTACTTCTTACGGCCTGTCGCACGCCGATCAGGAAGAGCTTTCTTCCGTGACATGGAGCACCATCTGCCTTGATGAAGCGCAAAATATTAAAAACGCGCATACGAAGCAGTCCCGCGCGATCAGAAAGCTGAAAGGCGTCCATCATATCGCGCTGAGCGGAACACCGATGGAAAACCGCCTGACAGAGCTTTGGTCGATCTTTGATTTTATGAACAAAGGCTATCTCGGCAGTCTGACCGGCTTTCATAAACGCTATGTGCTGCCGATTGAGAAAGACCGTGACGAAAAAAGAATCAACCAGCTTCAGCAGTTAATCCGGCCGTTTTTACTGCGCCGGACAAAACGGGATGAAGAAGTGGCGCTTAATCTTCCTGACAAGCTGGAACAAAAAGAGTTTATCCCGCTCTCAGCCGAACAGGCATCCCTTTATGAACAGCTTGTCAAAGATACATTTGAACATATGGCTTCTCTGACCGGGATGCAGCGGAAAGCGCTGATTCTGAGCATGCTCGGCCGCTTGAAACAAATATGCGACCATCCTGCGCTCTATTTGAAGGAAGAACAGACAGAGCTGTTAAACGGGAGATCCGTCAAACTGGAAAAGCTGCTTGATTTAATGGCGGCGATCCGCGGACAAGGGGAAAGCTGCCTCATTTTCACCCAATACATTCAGATGGGCAACATGATGAAGCGCCTCCTGGAAAAAGCATTCGGAGAACCGGTTCAGTTTTTAAACGGAAGCCTGTCCAAGCAGGAACGCGATTCTCTCGTCGAACGGTTCCAGAAGAAAGAATACCCGACGCTGATTTTGTCACTGAAAGCGGGCGGAACCGGCCTGAATCTGACGGCTGCCAATCATGTCATTCACTATGACAGGTGGTGGAATCCGGCGGTGGAAAACCAGGCGACCGACCGCGCCTACCGAATCGGCCAGGAACGGTTCGTCCACGTTCACAAACTCATTACGACGGGAACGATTGAAGAAAAAATTGATGCCATGCTCGAAACGAAACAAACGCTGAACGATCAGATTATCCAAAGTGAAAATTGGATTACCGAGCTGTCATCCGATGAGCTTGAAGAATTATTCACCCTCAGCGCATCGGCGCAATCACATTAAACGCAAAAAGACCGGCTCTCTCGGGAAGAGCCGGTCTTTTATGTCGTCCTTACTGTTACGCCGCATTTGCCATGAATGCGTCACGCCAGTCATGAACAGTATCGCCATACCTTTCACAGTAAATTCCTGATCATATACGCAACGCCGTTTTGATCATTTGTCAATGTAACGGCATCAGCGATCTCTTTAATATCTTCTCTCGCATTCCCCATCGCTATGCCTTTTCCGGCCGCCTGAAGCATTGAATAGTCATTTAAGCTGTCACCGACCGCGGCGGTTTCAGCCATCGGAATGCCGAGCTTTTGCGCCAGCCGTTTGAGCGCCTGCCCTTTAGAGGCGTTTCGAGACGCCAGTTCGAAGTTGTGATCGGCAGAGCTGACAAGGGTGAGATCTTTCTGACCGCTGAATCGGTCCCAGCCCGCTTTCAGCTTCCGCTCATCAAACGAAAATCCGAGAATATTATAAAAATCCAGATGCTCTTCTTTCTCAAAGAGCTCACGGTATGAATGAATGTAAGCAAAGCCGGACTGGCTGTATTGCACTGAAGCCGCCTGTTCCAAAACAGAAAGATCGGTTTCCGGATTGGCGCTTTTCACCCGGTCCATTTCGATATCGAGCAGCTGCCTGCCGGTTTCAGGCGTATAGATGGCTTTGTTTGTAAACACCTCATAATAATATTGATTCTCTTCAAGCCATGACAAAATGCCGCGGGCTCTTGATTCTTCAATCGCTTCACAATGGTACAGGCTGCCGTCAGGAGCATGAATGGCGGCTCCGTTTGCGCTGATAATCCATGTTTTTATGCCGAGCGGTTCGAATATGGAGTGCACATCAAAATGCGCGCGTCCAGTGGAAACCACGATTTCAATTCCCGCTTGCCGGGCTTCCCTTAAAGCCCGCTTGTTTTCATCGCTTACTTGATGACTGCTGTTCAGCAGTGTGCCGTCCAGATCTATGGCAATCAGTTTCACATGTCCTCATCCTCTTCTTCAGATTCAGTTACAAGCAATTCTACGCCGTGCCGGTCGAGCAGATCGCAAAAATCCTGATCAGGCAGCCGATCGGTAATCAGCAGGTCAACCTCGTGCAGGTCTGCATACTGATAAAAACTCGTACGGCCAAGCTTGGAGTGATCACTCAGCGCAATCACCTGTTCAGCCTGTCGGATCATTTTACGCTTTACCATGCCGTCTTCTTCATGCGGAATCGTCAGGCCGTTTTCCGAGATGCCGACAACGCCGATCAGCACCTTATCAGCGTGATAATCCCCCAGTTTTTCTACAACGGAAGCCCCGTATAAAAACCGGTGTTCCTTCTGGAGCTTTCCGCCGAGCAGGTGAATATCAATTCCCTCTTTTGCGGAAAGGATATCGGCCTGATTGATCGAATTTGTAATAACAGTGCAGCCGGTGACATTTAAATGCTCCGCGCAGGCCTGCACGGTTGTCGAGGTGTCCAGGATGATCCGGTCCCCTTTATGGATCAGGGATGCGGCCAGCTTGCCGATTTTGTTTTTCTCTTCAGAAACGGTTTTCAGCCGGCCCGAATAGCCTGGAACTTCCTGATTCACTGACGGCAGAATCGCGCCGCCCCGTGTTCTGATAATGGCCCCTCGCTCTTTCAGCTTTACAAGGTCCCTTCTTGCGGTATCTCTTGAAATATGAAGCAGCGAACATATCTGTTCTGCGGTGATCCGCCGGTGCTGTTTCAAATATTCCATTATCGCAATCAGTCTTTCTTCTTGATACACGTCCTCATTCCCTTTTTTCGTCACTTATCTGTAAGTAATTATAAGTTTTTATCCCAATATATTCAATGTTTTTAAGTATTTATAAGCAAAATCACTTCTTTTTAACCATTTTTCAGCTTCCGCACAAAAAAACCAGTCTTTCGACTGGCGAGTGGGAAGGAGGTATTGCGGGGCCCGCTGAAAGGCGGGAAATCGAGGAAAAAAGCATGCTATTCAGCCAGCGGCTCTTTCCGTTTCTGATCCATAAACCGAACGGTATCAGCCATGACCTCGGTCACATAAACTTTTACGCCGTCTGTCTTTTCATAGCTTCTCGTCTGGATTCTGCCGCTTACACCGACCATTGACCCTTTTTGGCAGTACAATGCCGTGTTTTCAGCGTTTTTTCTCCAGATGGTGCAGTTGACGAAGTCGGTTCCGGTTTCACCCGACGCGCTTTTAAAATTGCGGTTTACCGCCAACGTAATATGCGCGACGGGAATGCCCGCTGATGTAAAACGGAGCTCCGGATCTTTCGTCAGCCGGCCGACAAGCATAACGTGGTTAAACAAGCCGTATCCTCCTCTCTTTTTCGAGGCTGGCTTCATTGTAGTACAAGGGCTCGTGAAAGCAAAAAGCGGAAAAAGCCGTTATCCGTTTAGGCTGCTCTTATGTTTTCGTTTTTCTTTCTGATAAAAAAAACTTTTGTTTTTGACCGCTTATGTAATATGTATTTTTGAGCAGCCGCGAGAAAAGTTTCGTTTTGAGCCAGTCTTTCTCAAACATGCGGACAAACTTTCCGCCGTCCCATGCGAACCAGTAAAAACTCAGCTTTTTATCAGTCAGTGAAAGCTGAATTTTATACTGTTCCATGCGGTCTTTTGTTTCATATAAAAAGACGACATTTCCCCTTCTGTTAAGATGCACCTCACAATCTTCCTTTTTGCATACCAAGTAGGAATGATCGTCTTTTCGCCTTGAACCGTCTTCTATATAGATTTCCTTCAGGCGCAATTGATTCATAAGCATCTCTCCATGACCATATTCTTTTACATTATAATGAAAAAATAGAAATGATTAAATGTTGACCGCCTACAAAAATGATGAAGCATGCCTTACAGCATTTTCCCGGGAAAAATGATATGTGTTATAATAAATGAACGAAAAACATGGACAACAGGGGTGAAAATAAGAGATGAAAACCTTTAAACTGGTTGATCTGAATGTGGAACGTTTAGATAAAGACGATCAGCCGATTGAGCAGTTTCCCCTTTTAGACGGATTGATTATTAACAAAGAGGACGGAGAAAATCACTGGTTAATTGAAGCACTGGTCCCGGCCGAACACTTTTCTTTTTTTGACATGCTGATGAAAAGCCAGAAAGAAGCGAAGGTGTTTGTAACGATTACGAAAAAAAGCAACCGTCCCGCCCAGCTGACGGGAAGCATCAAAAATATCGTCGAGCTGGAAAGAAGTATACAAGTTTTAATTTACGGTCAAATGGTGTCAAGAAACCACCCCGGATCAGAAAGCATTCTGGAGTCGCTCGTGAAAGAAGGCTACTCGGGCAGCCGGCTGATTGAAGCGTTTAAACAAAAATTATAATCATGAAAAAGGCCGGACGTTAATCATCCAGCCTTTTTTTGTGCCTTAGTCATTGTGAGGAGCCCGCTGTTTCAGCAGATCTCTGATTTCAGTCAGCAGTTCTGTCTGCTGATCTGTTTCCTCGGCTTCTTCAGCCTCTTCTTCTGCTTCTTTTTTACGTCTCAGCTTGCCTATTGTGCGGATCACGATAAAAATAGAAAATGAAATAATGAAGAAGTTCACAATCGTTTGAATGAAGCTTCCGTACTTGATATGAGCCTCGCCGAATGTCACGGCCAGCCCTGAAAAGTCAAGACCGCCAAGAAGCAGGCCGACAAGCGGCATGATGATGTCTTCAACGAGCGACGTCACGATTTTGCCGAAAGCGCCGCCGATGACGACACCGATTGCCAGATCCATGATATTGCCCCGCATCGCAAAGCTTTTAAATTCTGACCACATTAGATTCACCCCTTTCTATACAAAATGGGCTTTTTTATAAGCCCATTTGTTTGTTTTTATTCTCCGAGCGCAAAAGTTAATTCAGCTTCACACACGAGCTCGCCGTCAACTTTGGCAACGCCTTTGCCGCGTCCGATCGTACCGCGCGCGCGGGTAATATCAACCTCAAGCTCCAGCTTGTCACCCGGTTTTACCTGCTTTTTGAAACGGCAGTTATCAATCCCCGCAAAAAACGCGAGTCTGCCCCGGTTTTCTTCTTTAATCAGCATCGCAACCGCTCCGACCTGCGCCAAAGCCTCTACGATTAATACGCCCGGCATAACAGGGTATTCAGGAAAATGGCCGTTGAAAAAATCTTCATTCGCCGTCACATTTTTATATCCCGCCGCCCGTTTTCCTTCTTCGACTTCCGTAATTCTGTCTACCAGAAGAAACGGATAGCGATGGGGAATAATTTCTTTAATTTGCTGAGTATCAAGCATTCTCTTGACATCTCCTTCATCGACAATAGTATGTATAGAAGGTATATGTGGCAACCAATCTGTACATTTGGAAGTATATTATGAATCAATTTCTTTTTCAACCGCGCTGTAAACTGTAACCAGCTGGCAATGAGCCTCGTCCATTAATGTGTTATGATAAATAAAGATTTTTACCCTATGCAAAGAGGTTGGAAGATGATTGCTAAGTTTACTGAAAAACGTACGCGGGTGATGCTGAATGAGTGGTATGACGCCATGGGAAAACGCCAATTCGATCTAGCCCGTTCCCTTCACGAACAAATCAATCAGCATCTCCCCAAATTACAAAAGAATGCAAAGCTCAAACTCAGATATCAGCTGTTTTTCGCACGGTTTCAGCTGCTGTTTGAGAAAAAAGACGGTCTGAATAAACTGTTCTGCGAGCTGAAGCGGCGCAAAGATGAGATGGATCATGAATTAACTTATTATTTCTATTTTTTCAAAGGGTTATTCCATATGGTGAATGGCGCTCCGAACCGTGCTGTCTGCCGCTTTAAAGAAGCTGAACAGTACCTGCCGGCCATACAGGACCGTTTCGAAGCCGCTGAATTTTATTATAAAACAGCGGGTGCATATTACATGATGAAGTCGCCTGCGCTCTCCATTCAATATGTCAATAAAGCGCTGGAAATCTATCAAGATGAAGCCGGCTACATCAAAAAAACGCTCAGCTGCCGGCTGCTTCTCGCCGTGAATTATATAGACGAGGCACGCTATGAAGACGCGGAACAGCTCTTTAATGAATCCATAAAGATAACGGACCGGATCAATGACAATAACCTGCTGTGCCACGCCTATTATAATTTTGGTTTTTTAAAGACCGCCCAGAAAAAAGATAAAGAGGCCCTCCCTTTTTACAAAAAGGTATTGGGCAATCAGCGTTTCGAGAAAGAGTCTCCCGTTTCCTACCTTCATTGTGTATACGAAGCGGTCAGAGCACTTTTTAAAACCGGTTCTGCCGCCGAAGGACAAACCGTGCTGCAGAAAGGTTTATACATATCTGAAAAAGTGCAGAACAAGATTATGAAATTGAAGCTGACCGCGCTCAACATACTGTACACCGCTCAGGAGGACCCGTACGACCGATTGCAGAAGCTTGTGCTGGAGCTGCAGAAAATTGAAGCGTGGGTGGATTTGGAAGTGCTGCTTCAGGATATTACTGATTACTACAAAAAAAAGGGCGATTTTGAGAAAGCCGCATTTTTTATCATGCGCGGCTGATCAAAACGCCCCTTCTTTTATCTGACTGAGTTGATTAAGCCCAGCATTTGGTCTCCCAATGTAATCGTGCGGCTGTTCAGCTGATAGGAACGCTGAGACACGATTAAGTCGGTCATTTCTTTTGACATATCGACATTTGAACTTTCAAGCGCGCCCTGCTCCATGCCGATTGCCTGCCGGTTTGCGCCGGTAAGCTCTTCAATCGCTGAAGCCCCCGCGCCGTTTACGGAAAACAGATTATCCCCTTCCGCATGAAGCGCCTGAGGATTATTGACATTGACGATGCCGAGATTAAACGTCTGCGAACGGGTTCCCGCCTGGTCTGAAGCAGTCAGCGTTCCGGTTTTGCTGATTTTCAGCTGAGTCAGCGAACTGTCAATTTGTATGGGCTGACCGTTCTCATCGAGAATGGGATTGCCTCCCGCTGTCATCAGCTGAAGCAGCCGGTCATTTCCGCCTGCCGGCTTGAGGGAAAGTGAGCCGTCCCTTGTATACACCCGCCGTCCGTCCGCTTCTGCCTGAAGATATTGATAAGGTGATGTGAACGCGATATCAAGGTCACGGTCGGTTTTTTTGATGCTTCCCTGCCCTGAGTCCAGCTGCGGAGTCATGACCGTTCCGGCGCCGAGACGCAGGCCGGGCGGCGTTTTCCGCATGTCCGGCGAATTTTCCTTTTTGTCATCTATATGGTCATACTGCTGTCTGATCAGCTCGGAAAAGCGGGAGTCCCTCGCTTTATAGCCTGTCGTATCACTGTTTGAAAGGTTGCTGCTGACTGTATCCATCTGCTGCTGAAGCTGATTTAAGGCTGTTGAAGCTGTCAGCATTGATCTGAGCATCATAATTGAACGTCCCCCATTTTGTTACACTTTGCCGATTTCATTTGCGGCTTTATCCATGCTTTTATCGTAAGCCTGAATGACTTTCTGATTGGCTTCAAATGATCTGTATGCTTCCGTCATTTCTGTATACGTGCTCGTCACGTCCACGTTCGAAAGCTCCGAGACGCCTTGCTTTAATGAATACGAGACTTGGGGATTCGCCGCCGCGCTCGGCAGTTCAGAGCCGTCGGCCGTGCTGTATAGGTCATTGCCGTCCCGTTTCAGATTGCGCACGTCTTCTTCCATTCTGATATCAATCTGCCCCGCCGGCCGGCCGTTTGTCGTGACCGTTCCGTTTTCTGATACGGTGAATTTTTCATTGTCGACTGTAATCGGCTGTCCGTTTGTTGATAACACAAGGTTTCCGTTTATCGTAAGCTGATTGTTTTCATTTAATGAGAAAGTGCTGCTTTTTGAATAGCGGACGCCTCCCGCGGTCTGCACGGGATAAAACAGCTCGGCGTTTTCATTCGTTTCGGCATTCTTGGGAACCTGATTCTCCATCAGCGCGATATCCGTCGGCTGATCGGTCGTTTTCAGGCTTCCCTGCGTAAACAACGGTTTCAGCTCCTGCATGTATACGCCTGTGTTGACGGAGCCGATTTTCGTTTTTTTATCGCCTTCTATTCGGCTCAGAAGCATCTCGGGAAAGGCGCGGATTGAACCTTGATCCTCTTTGTACCCTGATGTATTCGCGTTTGCGATGTTATTTGACAGCATTTCCGTTCTTCTCTGCTGTGTAATCATTGCGGACGTTGCGGTATATAATCCTTTTAACAAGTCTTCCACCTCTGAAATAGCATTATTTCCAGTTGCCTCACCGGAACATTTGTTCTATAATGAAAATCAGCATTTTTTCTTATTATCGGATTTACATTCCCGTTCGTGAAGGGTTTGACAGAAAAAAACCCCATTCTTTTTCAGAATGAGGTTTTATCATCAGCTCAGTTTGCGTTTTGGAAGCTTGTCCATGTTATCCAGCATGACGCCGGTTCCGACCGCAACACAATCCATCGGGTTCTCAGCGACAAGAACAGGCACCCTCAGCTCTTCGGCAAGAAGCTGGTCAAGCCCGTTTAACAGCGCTCCCCCGCCGGTAATGATAACGCCGCGGTCGATGATGTCAGCGGACAATTCAGGCGGTGTTCTTTCAAGAACCTGCTTGGCGGCCTGCACAATGACGGCAACTGATTCACGAAGGGCTTCTTCTACTTCTTTGCTGTTTACTGTAATCGTTCTCGGCAGACCGGAAACCATGTCACGGCCGCGGATGGTGATTTCTTCATGACGTGCGTCTGGGAAAACCGTTGCGACCTTCACCTTAATATCTTCAGCGGTACGTTCACCGATCAGCAGCTTATACTCGCGTTTGATATAATTTAAGATTTCCATGTCAAACTTGTCCCCAGCCATCTTAATAGAAGAGGAGGTGACAATATCGCCCATAGAAATAACTGCGATATCTGTCGTACCGCCTCCGATGTCAACAACCATGTTACCGCTCGGCTGGAAGATTTCCATACCCGCGCCGATAGCGGCAACTTTCGGTTCTTCTTCAAGGTACACATGCTTTCCGCCGCTTTTTTCAGCTGCTTCTTTAATCGCTTTTTGCTCAACGGATGTAATATTCGTCGGGCAGCAGATCAGCATGCGCGGTTTTGAGAAAAGTCCTTTTACATTCAGCTTATTAATGAAATGTTTCAGCATGGCTTCTGTTACTTCGAAGTCTGCGATTACGCCGTCTTTCAGCGGACGGATCGCAACAATATTCCCAGGTGTACGTCCAACCATTCGTCTGGCTTCTTCACCGACAGCCAGCACTTTGCCGCTGTTTTTATCAAGTGCCACAACGGAAGGCTCATTCAGAACAATTCCTTTTCCTTTTACATGGATCAGTACATTTGCAGTACCGAGGTCAATTCCAATATCCCTTGCAAACATCTATTTATATCCTCCTTGATATCTGTTTCACAGTAAAATATCCACATTGTGCCCTAATTATATATATTATCATAATTTATCAAAAAAAAGCTGCTGAACGATATAAGTTCTTGACAAAATTTTGCGGATATTCGCGAAACCCCCGGGAGGAGAAAAAAGGGCCCGGCAGACGTCAGGCGCTACGGCTGCTGAACGGGCTCCCCTTCAAGAATTTCATCCTTCTTGTACTTTAATTTCGTCGCCTCTCCCCCTCTTAAATGTCTGATGGATTTATGATAATCGAGTATTTCTTTTACTTCATTCGCCAAGTCAGGATTAATTTCAGGCAGGCGCTCCGTCAGATCTTTGTGTACGGTACTTTTGGAAACACCAAACTCTTTCGCAATGACACGAACGGTTTTTTTCGTCTCCACGATATACTTACCAATCTTGATTGTTCGCTCTTTGATGTAATCGTGCACACCACTCGACCTCCCCAGTTGGATGTGAGAAGTGTGAAATGAGATCCGTATTCTGTAACAGATTCACTGATGATGCAGCTTCTTCGTTGTCCGATTATATAAGAAGGTTTTAGAAATATGCCCACGATCCCTCACCTCAAACACTCTCTTTGATAGGTTTGTAACAGTGTATTAGCAATGAATTGGGAATATGCTAAAAACTCAATAAGGACAAGGGGCGGGTCATAATTTTCTGCTTTTTGAACGGGGGGTTTACATCCGCGCGATCCTGCTGTAGAATGAAACAGCACAATTAGTTACTTAGGTAAGTTTTTTGAAAAGGAGAACGGAAATGATCCACGTCAACAGACGCCTCATTCATCAAATCAATCAATGCGCCCGCCTGATTACGAAGAAAGCCAATGAACGGCTGGAACCATTCGGCCTGTACTCCTCTCAATGGTCAATCCTATATTGCTTAAAAACGATCGGGCCGATGACCCAAAAAGAAATCTGGTCCTATCTGAACGTAGAGGCGCCGACCGTTACCAGAACGATCAAACGCCTTGAAGAAAACGGCTGGATTCAGCGGGAACAGGGAGAAGACAAGCGGGAAAAGCTCGTCGTCCTAACGAAGGAAGCTGAATTGAAATACGACAGCATCAATCAAGAGATGCTGAAGTTCGAGGAAGACATGCTTGCGGATTTCCAAGATGGAGATAAGGAAGCTTTTTCTGAGTTTCTGAATGTGTTTTTAACGAAATAATAAAGAAAGGGAAGTGCTGTACTTTTGAGTAAATCTGACTCGATCTGGACCAAAGATTTTATTATGGTCGTACTCGTGAATTTATTTGTCTTTGTGTTCTTTTATACATTTTTGGCCGTGCTGCCTATCTATATGATTCAGGAGCTTGGCGGCAGTGAATCGCAAGGAGGGCTTTTGATCAGCCTGTTCCTGTTATCTGCTATTATCACCCGTCCTTTTTCAGGGGCGATTATTGAACGGTTCGGCAAGAAAAGAATGACGATTGTATCTCTGGCGCTGTTCGCCCTGTCTTCTTATCTGTATTTGCCGATACACAATTTCTATCTGCTGCTCGGACTGCGTTTTTTCCAAGGCATCTGGTTCAGCATTTTAACGACGGTCACGGGCGCAATTGCCGCTGACCTTATTCCCGCCAAGCGGCGCGGCGAGGGGCTCGGTTACTTTGCGATGTCTATGAACCTTGCCATGGCGATCGGTCCGTTTCTCGGACTGAGCCTTGTGAAAATCATATCGTTCCCGGTTTTCTTTACGCTTTTTGCTGTATTTGTTTCTTTAGGCTTGCTGATTGCTTTTATGATTCGTGTGCCGGATCAAAACAACAGCGGAACGACTGTCTTCCGTTTTTCTTTCTCCGACATGTTTGAAAAAGGCGCGCTTAAAATCGCGATTGTCGGGTTGTCCATTTCTTTCTGTTATTCAAGTGTGACTTCATATTTATCCGTGTATGCAAAGACGATCCACCTGTTGGATGTCAGCGGCTATTTCTTCGTCTGTTTCGCCGTGACGATGATGGCCGCCCGTCCTTTCACAGGAAAGTTGTTTGACAGAGTGGGGCCGGGAATCGTCATCTATCCGTCGATTATCGTGTTCTCCGCGGGGCTTTGCATGCTGGCGATGACAAACAGCGCCTTCATGCTTCTCTTGTCCGGTGCCGTAATCGGTCTCGGATACGGCTCTATCGTACCGTGTATGCAGACGCTGGCGATTCAGAATTCGCCCGGACACCGTTCAGGCTTTGCGACGGCGACCTTCTTCACTTTCTTTGACAGCGGGATTGCCGGCGGGTCATATGTATTCGGCCTCTTCGTCGCTTCGGCCGGATTCCATTCGATTTATCTGGCAGCGGGGCTGTTCGTCCTGATTGCTTTGCTCCTGTATGGCTGGAGCCAGAAAAAAAGAACGCCGCTTGAAGCGGACGGAAACGTTTCAATCGCAGACTGATATGACAAAAAGCCGGGGGCAGCCCCCGGCTTTTTTTATTCGGCCGCTCTTTCCCGCACGATTCGTCCCGCCGCTTTTACATAAGGAGGATGAATATACATAAGCGCCGTATAACCGAGACATGACAAAATGACACCCGCAAACCAGGAGATATCATAGATGCCGGCGAACGCCGGGACGTACATCCCGATTAAAGAAATAAACGCGCCGAGAAAAGTCGCGGCAAAGGCCCGGTAATTATAGCCTTTGTAATAAGTGTATTGTCCGGTTTCCGAATAAAGGTCTTCAACTGAGAGCTGCCTTTTTCTGATGATAAAATAATCAGCCATCATCACCCCGGCCACCGGTCCGAGCATCCCGCCGATGAGTCCGAGAAACGCATAAACATTCGTGGCGCTCTCCATCAGCTTCCACGGTATTGTGAACAGAGCCAAAACGGCGGTCAAATACCCTCCCCTCCTGAATGTAATATACTTCGGCAGGACATTCGCCAAGTCATAGGCCGGTGACACGATGTTTGCCGCCACGTTAACCGAGACGGCGGCGATGCAAAGTGTGATGACCGAAAGAGCGATAACAAAAGGATTATCAAACCGGGCCAAAATCTCCACCACATCCCAAATCGGTTCTCCGAATGCTACCTGTGATCCGGATGTCACCGTGATGCTCGCAAACGCGAACAGCGCAAACGTTCCCGGCAGGCCGTAAAACTGGCCGCGAATCTGTTCTTTTTGCGACGCGGCGAACCGGGTGAAGTCAGGAATATTCAAAATCAATGTCGCCCATATCCCGATAATGCCCGTCACTCCGGCGGCAAACGGCCAAAACGTTTCAGAAAATGTATGGAACTTTCCCGGCTGTGAGTAAATCGGACCGAGCCCGCCGGCAATATCTATCGCCCACCAGACCATGCCGCCGAAGACGAGATAAACAAGCGGGCCCGCCCACACTTCAAATTTTTTGATTGATTCCATGCCGTGCCGCAGCACAAGCAGATGAATGCCCCAAAAGAAAATGAACGACAGAAAGCCCGGCAGATGAAGCCCGAATATATTCCAATCTCCGCCGAGACTCCCCCAGCCAGGCCATATGTTCAAAAGCAGAATGTGTAAAGCCGTACTCCCGGCAAATGTTTGAATTCCGAGCCACATGATGGCTGTAAACGCCCTGAGAAGCGCCGGAATGTTAGCGCCGTATATTCCGTAAGAAGCCCTGATAATGACCGGAAAAGGCAGGCCGTATTTCGTTCCGGCATGGCCGTTCAAGGCCAAAGCGGCGAACAAAATCAGTGACGCCGTCACGATAATGGCGAGCACCTGCCACGGAGAAAGGCCGATCGCAATGAGCCCGCCCACAGTCGCGTAGGTCGGGATATTATGAATACACCCCATCCAGATGGATGCAAAATTCACTGCTTTCCATGTCCGTTCGCCGTCTTCTAAAGGCAGTAAATCTTTGTTGCTTAGCCGATCACTCGTTGTTTTTGTCATTTTCTCCCTCCCGCATGTACGTTTTCCTTACATCACATGTGAAAAAATATAACTGGAAATTCCGTAAATAACATTGGTCGCTGTCGACAATAATCGTTTTGATTTTTGAGCACATTACACAAAAAAAGAGACGGGGAGAGCCCGTCTCTTTTTGTTGCGCCTGCCTGTTAAGAGGCTTTTTTGAGGAGAACCGAAAACCGGAATGCCATCAAAAGGCTTACGGCGCCGACAACGATAAGAATCGTGCCGAGCATATGAAAATGGCCGGCGGTAATTTCTTTTCCGAAAAGAATGCCCAAAATGACAGAAGACAAAATCGAACCGAGATACCGGCAGGTCTGAAACAGGCCGGACGTTGTTCCGACCATGTCGGCGGGGCTCGTTTTCAGCATGGCCGCCTGAAACGTGACATTTCCGAAGCCGTAGCCGACACCCAGCACGGACAGGATCAGCCCTTTTCCTATCATAGGCGCCTGAAGAAAGAAAAACGTTAACAGCACCGCCCCGATCGCGGTCAGGCAGGTTCCGGCAACAATCGGCTGAAGAAGCCCTTTCTTATCTATCCATTTTCCGGTCAGAGGCGACACCAGAATACTCATGCCCGACATAAACAGCATAATCAATCCGCTTGTCTGAACGGACAAATGCATTTCATCCTGAAAATAGCTCGGAAGCCCGAAAAAGATGCAGTAAAAGAATATATTCAGCAAAATAAATTGAATATACACCGACGATAGTTTCCGATGCGTTTTAAACAGCCTGACATCAATAAACGGCTTCTCTGTTTTCAGCTCGCGCCAGATAAACAGCCCGACAAACAAAAGCCCGAATACACCTTCTGTATAATGAGGCTTCGTACTGAAGGACAATAAAAACGACAGGAGAAGGATAATCGCCCCGGCAAACAGGAGTATCCCGATCGTATCAAGCTGGCGGAGCACGCCTTTCAAGCGGCCGATCTCGCGTTTTTCATCTTTCGGAAACATATACATTCCGAGAAAAAAGCTGAGAATGATAAACGGCAGATTGACGAAAAAGATCGCCGGCCACCCTCCCCAAACGATCAGAAAACCGCCGAGAGTCGGACCGAGCGCCGTCATGGCAGATGCAAAGATTGACAGGACGGCCAGCGCCGAAGCCTGCTTCTCCCGTATATTTGAACGGATCAATCCGACGCCGGACGGATATATCGCACTGCTACCGATCGATTGAAAAAGCCGCATGATCAGCAAAGTCATGAAAGTCGGCGCAAACGGCGCGCCGACCGCCGAGACGGCAACAAGCAGAAGCCCGATCAAAAACAGCTTCTTCCTGCCGAGCATATCACCGAGCTTCCCGGTAACAGGCTGCGCCACCGCACTGGCAAGATAAAAGGACGATATCAGCCAGGACACCGTTGTAAACGACAGGTGAAATTCATGCTGAATACTGTGAAGCGCAAGAGAAATCATCGACGAGTTCAATGGGTTCAGCATCGTCCCCGAAGCCACGGCCGTCAAGAACAGGACGCGGCTTTTTTTGGAGATTGTCATTTTGTCTGTGCGATAAATTCTTCCGTCGTCCGGCTTCTGCCGATTTTCGGGAAGATAAACTTGAGTGTCGCTTCATGCTGTTCATCACTGAATGTCGCCATCGCGTCAGTTACGAAAACTTGCTGATATCCGAGCTGAAAAGCTTCCCGCGCCGTGCTTTCCACACCGATGTTTGTCGCAATCCCGCATAACACAATCGTGTCGATTCCCCGTCTTCTGAGCTGAAGGTCCAGGTCCGTGCCGAAAAACGCGCCCCACTGCCGTTTTGTTACCTTATAATCGTTTTCTTTCACTCCGATTTCAGGCACAAATTCAGCCCAATCCGCCGGCGGAGCCGAATGGCCCGCCGCCTCTTCATCCGTCAGCGGCTTCAGCGCATCCGCTCCGTCATGAAAATCCACGTTCACAAAGCTGATAAATCCGCCTTTTTCCCGGAACACATCAATTAATTTTTTCGCGTTCGGCACAACGGTACCGCTTTTATCCATCGGCACAATACCTTTTTGTAAATCAATAATGACCAAAGCCGTTTTTTCAAATTGCAGATTCAATGATGTTGTCATAATGATTCCTCCTGATGCAGTTAGTGTTTCTCACCCCGTTTATTTTACTCTTTCCCGGACAGGATTTCTTCCGCCATGCTCCGGCGCTCTTTTTATGGATATAAAGTCGCATGACACCCCTTTGAAAAAGCGACATTATGAACGCAAAAAACCATGTTAGATAACCTTACACGAAAATGTTTTATCGTTCTTTTTTCTCTATAATAATGAATTAATCACGATTACATTTTGAATGAGACGGAGGAATACAACATGCAGATGGGCGATACAGTATTTATGTTCTTTTGCGCTTTACTCGTGTGGCTGATGACCCCCGGGCTGGCTTTGTTTTACGGCGGAATGGTAAAAAGCAAAAACGTGCTCAGCACGGCGATGCACAGTTTTTCTTCCCTCGCCATCGTATCCGTCGTTTGGGTTTTGTACGGATATTCACTTGCTTTTGCCCCCGGGAATACATGGCTTGGCGGGATTGAATGGGCCGGGCTGAAGGGGGTCGGCTTTGAACCCGGAAGTTACAGTGATACGATCCCGCATTCATTATTCATGATGTTCCAAATGACGTTTGCCGTACTGACGACGGCCATTATTTCCGGAGCATTTGCTGAACGCATGAGATTCAGTGCTTTTCTTGTATTTTCCTTTTTGTGGGCTTCCCTCGTATATACGCCCGTTGCGCATTGGGTATGGGGCGGCGGCTGGATCGGCCAAATGGGCGCTCTTGACTTCGCAGGCGGAAACGTCGTCCACATTTCTTCCGGGGTCGCCGGGCTCGTGCTGGCGATTGTGCTCGGGAAACGCAAGGACGGCACGGCGGCTTCGCCTCACAACTTAATTTACACGTTCTTGGGCGGGGCGCTCATTTGGTTCGGATGGTTCGGCTTCAATGTCGGCAGCGCCCTCACGCTTGACAGTATCGCGATGTTTGCCTTCATTAACACAAACACCGCGGCTGCGGCCGGAATTATCGGCTGGATTTTAATCGAATGGATGCTGAACAAAAAACCGACCATGCTGGGCGCTGTATCAGGCGCTATTGCCGGGCTTGTCGCCATTACGCCGGCTGCCGGGTTCGTTACGCCGTTCTCTTCCATCGTAATCGGCTTCATCGGCGGGCTTGTCTGCTTCTGGGGCGTTTATTGGCTCAAAAAGACTTTCGGTTATGATGATGCGCTTGACGCTTTCGGCCTGCATGGAATCGGGGGGACATGGGGCGGCATCGCGACCGGTTTATTCGCCACCACTTCCGTCAATGACGGCGGGGCAAACGGGCTGTTTTACGGCGATCCGGGACTGCTCTGGAAGCAGATTGCGGCCATTGCGGCGACCTATGTATTTGTATTTATTGTCACTTTCGTTATCATTAAAATTGTAGGTCTGTTCATTCCCCTGCGCGCCAGTGAAGAAGAAGAGTCACTCGGGCTTGATTTAACGATGCACGGGGAAAAAGCATATCAGGACTTATAAAGTGAGGAGTGGCTTAGATGAGCGGTCAAATGTTCAAGGTAGAAATCGTTACGCGTCCGGCTAAGTTTGAAACATTAAAACAGGAACTCGGTAAAATCGGAGTCACATCGCTGACCTTCTCCAACGTACACGGCTGCGGCCTTCAAAAAGCCCACACCGAACTATACCGCGGAGTCAAAATTGAAAGCAATGTATATGAACGGCTGAAAGTGGAAATCGTTGTCAGCAAGGTCCCCGTTGATCAAGTGGTGGAAACGGCGAAAAAAGTGCTGAAAACGGGAGAGCCCGGAGACGGAAAAATATTCGTCTATGAAATCGGAAACACGATTAATATCCGCACCGGAGAAGAAGGACCAGAAGCTTTATAAACAGACAGAACGCCCGGAGACAGCATATCCCGGGCGTTTTTTTTTTCGGACTCCATTAAAAAGAAGAAACCTTTTTTTCATGCGGGACAGGCCGCTTATGCCGTACGGGTTGTTTTTTCGCATATGTACTGATATTGACCAGTATGCCGCACAAAAACAGCGTCATAATCAATGAAGAACCGCCGTAGCTGATAAACGGAAGCGGCACACCGGTAACCGGGAGGAGTCCACTCATCGCTCCCAAATTCAATACAACCTGAAACATTAATTGAAACGTAATTCCGATGGCAAGAAGCTTCCCGAACGGGTCATCAGCCCGCACGGCCGTTTTTACGCCGAGAAGCATTAACGCAAAATATAATCCCAAAACGATCAGAACACCGAATATCCCCAGCTCTTCGCTGATCACGGCCATAATGAAATCAGTATGCGCCTCAGGCAGATAGTTCATTTTTTCAACACTGTTTCCAAGCCCTCTTCCGAAAAACCCGCCTCCGGAAATAGCAAAATAGGATTGAATCAGCTGATAGCCGTCCCCGTTCGTGTCACCAAACGGATTGGTAAAGGAAACGAGGCGCTTCACACGATAGGAAGCGGAAAATGCGAGATAAACAACCCCGGACACCGCCGTCGCGCCGAGCACGAACAGATGGCGCTTTTTCAAGCCGGCACATAATAAAATCGACCCGCACGCCGCCAGGATTAAGGAAGCCGTCCCTAAATCAGGCTCCGCCAATGTCAGCAGAAAAGCGGTCCCCAAAATCACTAAAGGCGGCAGAACCCCTTTCACAAATTGATGAATGTACGGCTGCTTTTTCGTATAAATCGAAGCGAAATACAAAATCATCGCGATCTTCGCCAATTCAGACGGCTGTACGACAACCGGGCCCGCTCCCAGCCACCTGCGGGAAAAATTCCGCTCCAGCCCGATTCCCGGTATCAATACGAGCAGCAGCAATACCAGCGAACCGACCACAAACAGCGGTACAAGCCGCGCATACCGCTTATACGGCAGACAGGCGGCAAATAGAAATAAGCATAATCCGATCAGTAAAGAGGTACTTTGTTTATGGAAGAAATAGGATGGATCTCCGTACCGCTGAGACCCCATCACATCACTGGCGCTGTACACCATTAACAAGCCGAATCCGCAAAGCAGCATAATGACAAACACAAGCGGCAGATCGGCATTTTTCAAACGTTTCAGCAACGGACAAAACTCCTTCGGCTATTCTTTTCCCGCATACTTGACGCACAGTAATACAGTCACGTTTCATTCTGTTTACTTTTTTATGATTATTTTTAATACCAATTGTGTCTCATAGAAAAAAGCATTACACTGTTCATATAAAATAAAGATAAAAGGTGATATTTGTGAATTACGAACTGTTTAAAGCGATCAATGGTTTGTCGCACCATAGCGCCATTCTCGACTCTATCATGGTATTTATAACGGAATACGCCATTTACGCCTACGCCCTTTTCCTGCTTGCCATGTGGCTGTTCGGAAGCACAAAAGGCAGACAAAACGCCCTGTACGCGGGCTTCACGGGTGTTGCGGCGCTTATCGTCAACTACCTCATCACGAAGATCTATATCGAGCCGCGCCCCTTTGTCGAGCATACGGTTCATACACTGATCCCTCATGCCGCGGATGCTTCATTTCCGAGTGACCATACGACAGGCGCTTTGGCGATTTCAATTGCGATTCTGTTCCGCAACAAAAAACTCGGCTGGCCGCTTGTGATTTTCGGCCTTTTGACCGGCTTCTCAAGAATTTGGGTCGGCCACCACTATCCGATCGATGTGCTCGGAAGCATTATCGTTTCCCTCATTGTCGGATTCCTGCTGTTCAGATTTTCAAATGTGCTTCGTCCGATTGTCGATCTGATCGTGCGAATCTATGAAAGTATCGTTCATAAAAACAAATCGACAAACCATAATATATAAAAAAAGCCGGCGTCTGTCACAGACTGCCGGTTTTTGTATGTTTGGCTGTATGCTTTTTCCTTTGTAAAGCACAGAATGCGGCAATGCCGAGACTGTCAATCAGCACATCGCGGAGGCATCCGTTTCTGCCGAAAAAGAGCTGGACGATTTCTGTCAGGAAAGCGGCGGCCAATGCATACAGCACCGCCCTCTTCATGCGCCTGCTCTCTCTGAAAAACAAATAGGCGAGCACAAAAAATGAAAACGCGTGCCCGAGCTTTTGAATCGCCGCTTCCGGTATTGCGAGCTCCGCCATATCGAACACAAAGAAACCGGACACATCCGGATGGGGCGTGAAACGGAAGGACACCGTCTGCGACACAACCATATCGTGAAAGCTTTCAGTCAAAGCAGAAACGAAAACAAAGACGAGCCACCCGGCCGCCAGACATTTATTCATTCAGCATCTCCTTCGTTTTCTACTAGTATAAAGGCACATGCGGCAATATGAAAAGCGCCTATCAGAGCTGATAGACGCTTTGGGATCAAGATTACTTGCCCGAATCTTTCATTGAGCCGTCATCTTTACCATCTGTCTTGTCTTTTGTGCCGTCTTCTTTGTCACCTGGTTTTTCTTCGGTTTCTTTTTTAGGCGTCACATCTTTTTTCTCGGAAGACTGCTGAATTGACCCTTCCGTTTCTTCTGTTACAGCGTTTTTCTCTTCAGCCGCCGCTTTTTCAATTGATGTTACCGGCTTGTCCATAAAATTGAGCGGGTTCATCGCTACGCCGTCCTTGCGGATTTCAAAGTGCACGTGATTTCCGCTTTCTTCACTGTAAAGATTTTTTCCGGATTTACCGATGACCTGGTTCTGCTTTACTTTGTCGCCCTGGTCCACGCTGACTTCAGATAAAGACTGATAGACAGTAGACAGGCCGTCTGAGTGTTCAATTTCAACCACATACCCCAGTACAGGGTCTTTAGCAGCTTTAACAACCGTACCGCTCAGAGAAGCAGAAACATCAAATGATTTTCCGTCTTTCTCAGCTAAGTCAATTCCTTTACTGAGGCTGTACGTGTTATTATAGTTAACAAGTGCTGCTTCTTTCTCTTTTTTTGCGGCATCAGATTCGTAAAACTTTTTCACAACAGAAACATTTTCAGAATGAGCAGCCGGCATTGCGACGTTTTCCATTGACTTGCCTACTTCGACGGCATCGTCTTTGCCGCTGTCATACGCGGAGTTTCCGCCGTTGTTCGTCAGATTGTCCTTCACATCATTCGAAACGGATTGATACCAAAGGACAGCTGTTAAAATGACGGCCGCACTGACTAAGTAGATTGCAGGGAATATCCAGCGTTTGCGAAAAAACCGCTGAAGTTTTTTGACTTGAGAAGTTTTCTTTTCTTCCTCTCTCATTTGTTCATCACCTCAGCAACATTCTGAACACTTTTCTGAAAATATATACACATCCATAAAAAACTTTTTTGGAAATAGTATGTGCAGATTGCACTTATTTATGTAATGAAATGTGAAGGGAGATCCCGGAATATGAATTTGACCCTGCGCAAAGCCGTATTGGAGGATTTAGATGCGGTGGTGGCCATTTACAACTCGACGATTGCCTCACGAATGGTAACGGCTGATACGGAAGAAGTAACGCCCGCAGACCGGATGGATTGGTTTCTGCGGCACACGGACCGGCGCCCGCTGATGGTCGCGGAAGATGAAACCGGCAAAGTGGCGGCCTGGATCAGCTTTGAAACGTTTTACGGCCGTCCGGCCTATGACAAAACGGCGGAGATCAGCATCTATCTGCATCAGGATTGCCGCGGCAAAGGAGCAGGAAGCTTTCTGCTGAAAGAAGCCCTGGCACTCGCTCCGGCAATCGGCATCCGCAGCCTGATGGCTTTTATCTTCGGACATAATGTGCCGAGCATTAAGCTGTTTGAAAAATTCGGTTTTACCGAATGGGGCGTATTCCCGGGTATCGCCGAAATGGACGGAAAACGATATGACTTGAACATTTTAGGGAGAGAACTGTCATGATCACCATCGATAAAGACAAAGACGAAAACCAGCCGCTCAATAAAAAAGCCCGTTCCCTTGCCGACATCGCCAAATGGGGAAAGATCACCGCCGTGTTTCTGATCATCACGGGCTCTCTTTCCGCTCTGTCAGCCATTGTGACGCTGCTCGGAGCCATTCCAGGTGTTCTGCTCATCATTTCCGGCGTCATGCTGATGCGCTCGGCAAAAGCGGCTGCCGCCCTTCAGGAAGGACTAGAAGAAAACGCGGAAGAAAATATGCTTGCACATTACGCGTCATTTATCAAAATGCAGTTTTTTTACGCGGCATCCAGTGTGGTACTGGGCATTCTCGCTTTTATTTTAGTCGTCATCTTCGCTGTCATCGGAATTATGGCTTATTACAGCACTGATACGTATGACACGCCTGATTCATATTACTATGAGAACGACCCTGTGTTTGAATGACAAAAAGAGCTGATCGCGCGTCAGCTCTTTTTTAATAAAGCATTTCTTTTTTCCGGTCTTCTTCCGTTAAAAATTCAATAAAGCTCTTCATCGCAGACGGCTCCTCGGCAATCAGCCGGGTATAGGCGCTTTTCCGTTCCTCAGACAGAATATCGCTTTTTCTGATCCTGTTCAGCATATAAAGGCGGATCGTTTTTTGCACCTGTTTCCGCTGATAGCCGGCTTCCTTAAAAAACGCAAGACCCAGAGCCGCAAGGAGGGCAAAAATGCCGGCCGATACGAGAGCTCCTCTCCCGGAAGGGGCCTGAATTAAAAGCGATGCCAGATGAAACAGACTAAAAGCGGCGAGCGGGAAAGCAAGAAAACGGTAAATGATGCTTTTTTTCATCAGCGGCGCGATGGCGATTTGTATTTTCTGAATTTCTTTTTTTATGAATCCCGGCAATTGTTCCGCATGCTCCAGCTTCATGCCCTCTCCCCTTTGCTGTCATTTTTGTCTTCTTTTTCATATATGCATATTTTACCGCACCCGGAACTTTCTTTGAAAGAAAACTGCATTCATCTTTGATTCCGGCTCTTTATTCTTTCAAAATGTCAATGTTATAATTTGAAATGGGAATCAGATTGCTGCACTTGTCGGAATACTAATGGGCACAGTCTTGATAAATATGATATAGCGGGGTTGCAAAGTGAGCATTTCATTTATTTTATTCGGATTTTTTTTCGTTTTAAATATACTTTTGGCCGTCATCATGATTTTCAAAGAAAGACGCGATGCCAGCGCTTCATGGGCTTGGCTCTTGGTTCTTTTTTTTATTCCCATTTTAGGGTTTATTTTATACCTGTTATTCGGCCATAACCTGAGACGCAAGCATCTGTTTCAATGGGAAGACCGTAAAAAAATCGGGATAGAAAAGCTGCTGAAGTCTCAGCTGAAAGACCTGAAGTCGAGGCAATTCCAATTTAACAACAGGGCGACTGTGGATAATAAAGACCTCATCTATATGCTTGTCATGAACAACCACGCAGTCTTTACAGAGGATAATTCGGTGGAGATTTTAACGGACGGGCGCGATAAGTTCAAACGCTTAATGAAGGACATTTCCAACGCAAAAGATCACATTCACCTTCAATACTATATTTATAAAGGTGATGAACTGGGAAAAAAATTGCGCAATGCCTTAGTGAAAAAAGCACGGGAAGGCGTAAAGGTCAGAGTGTTATATGATGAACTCGGTTCAAGATCACTCAGAAAAAAATTCTTCAAACCGCTGCGGGACGCCGGCGGCCATGTGGAAGTCTTTTTTCCTTCCAGGCTTCGTCCGATTAATTTGCGGCTCAATTATCGGAATCACCGCAAGCTCGTCATCATTGACGGCGAAACCGGCTATGTCGGCGGCTTTAACGTCGGAGATGAATATCTCGGGCTGAATCCTAAATTCGGCTACTGGCGCGATACGCACCTCAGACTTCAAGGCACGGCGGTACACGCCATTCAGACACGGTTTATTCTCGATTGGAACCAAGCTTCCCATCACCATACGCTCACTTACGTTCCGAATCATTTTCCGGAATGCGAGCCGAAGGGCAATGTCGGGATGCAGATTGTCACGAGCGGACCGGATTCAGAATGGGAACAAATTAAAAACGGCTATATCAAGATGATCTCAACGGCCAAACGGTCGATCCTGATTCAGACGCCTTACTTTATTCCTGACTCAAGTCTTTTGGATGCCCTCAGGATCGCCTGTCTGTCAGGCATTGACGTCAAAATCATGATTCCGAACAAGCCGGATCACGCTTTCGTTTACTGGGCGACTTTATCTTACATCGGCGATCTTTTGAAAGCCGGAGCCTCAGTCTACATTTACGATAACGGCTTTATTCATGCAAAAACAATTGTCGTCGATGATGAGACGGCTTCAGTCGGTACGGCGAATATCGACGTCAGAAGCTTCAGACTTAATTTTGAAGTCAACGCCTTTATTTATGACGTCACCATCGCGAAAAAACTCATTTCCTCATTTAAAGAAGATCTGCTCGTCTCCAGAAAATATACGTATGAAGAATATCAGGAGCGTTCGCTGCGGATCCGCATTAAAGAATCGATTTCAAGACTTCTGTCGCCGATTTTGTAATTCCCGGGGTGTTTCTCGGGAATTTTCTGATATAAAAACGGACACGGCTTGAAAAAACACATTTTATATTCAAAAGAATGACCGAATAGTGTATAAATGAAAAGTGAGTATTTTTTTGTAAAGGAGTGCCATAGTTTGAAACCTGAATCAGTGAATCGTTCGCTTATTTCTATTTCGAAATGGGGAAAAGCGACAGGTATTTTGTTTATTATTATAGGCGCGTTTGCGGCGCTTTCAGGCGCGTTTTTCTTTTTAATCGGAGCCATTCCCGGCGTTTTGCAGATCATTGCCGGCATTTTTCTGATGCGCTCGGCAAATGAAGCGGGACAGATGGCGGCGCAGTTCAATGAACTGACAGAGGAACATATGCTGGAGAATTATGCAAAGTTCGTGAAAATGCAGGGGATCTATCTGATCGTGACGGTCGGCTTGTCCGTTCTCGGTATCGTTCTTTTCGTTATCCTCATGACGCTCGGCATCGTGGACGACGCGTTTAATAATATTGATGCCAATACATATTAAAAAGGAAAATCCCGGCGCATCCGCCCGGGATTTTTTCTTATTCCGCTTCTTCGACAACGGTAAAGTTTTTCTGCTTTGGATTTGCCAATACGGCGAACAGCATTGACGCTGTATGCTCCAGCGCGCTTTCCGTTCGGGTCATGGACTCCGTGCTCTCAAGGTCTTGTAAATTCTCGCCTGCTGAAGCGCTGTATGCAGATATTCTTTCGGCAAAAAAGTTTTTTCAAATAAAACTTTTCCTCAGAGTTTCAACTGAAATCACTCAGTTCTGCGAAATAAGGCTATGGCGGTACAAGACCACTCATCATACAGTTTTTTGGGTCTTTGTAATTAAATAACAATTGTTCTTAATATTCACTCATGTATTCATGCTATTATATTGAAAGGAACGATCAAAAGCGTTGGCGTTTGTTAAATATTTACGAGTGCTGCCTCATGTCAAAGTCAGAAAAAATAGTATAGGAGGTAACATATGTTTAAGTTTAAAAAGAAATTCTTAGTGGGATTAACGGCAGCTTTCATGAGTATCAGCATGTTTTCGGCAACCGCCTCTGCAGCTGGCACAGATTACTGGCAAAATTGGACTGACGGGGGCGGAACAGTAAACGCAGTCAATGGCTCTGGCGGGAATTACAGTGTTAATTGGTCTAATACCGGGAATTTCGTTGTTGGTAAAGGCTGGACTACAGGCTCGCCATTTAGAACAATAAACTATAATGCCGGTGTTTGGGCGCCGAATGGCAATGGATATTTGACTTTATATGGCTGGACGAGAGCACCTCTCATCGAATATTATGTGGTGGATTCATGGGGTACTTACAGACCTACCGGAACGTATAAAGGTACTGTAAAGAGTGATGGAGGTACATATGACATATATACAACGACACGTTATAATGCACCTTCCATTGATGGCGATAACACTACTTTTACGCAGTACTGGAGTGTCCGCCAGTCGAAGAGACCGACAGGAAGCAACGCTGCAATCACTTTCAGCAATCATGTTAACGCATGGAAGAGCCATGGAATGAATCTGGGCAGTAATTGGGCTTATCAAGTCTTAGCGACAGAAGGATATAAAAGCAGCGGAAGTTCTAATGTAACAGTGTGGTAACAGCTCATCTTTAATTAGGGGCAGCTAACGGGCTGCTGATCGTTCCTCGAGAAATTTTAAATGATTATTAAGAGGCGAACGGTTTTAGCATTGCTGGAGGCAGGATATCATTTTTTGTTTAACTTGCTCACAGCTGACACCTTCACATAAGCCTTAAGCAAAATAAAAATATCCCGGTAACCGCCTCCTTTAGTTTCGGAGGATTTTTTCATTAAACAGATCGCAATCCCGCATCCAGGCTTGTCTGAATATGGAGCCAATACCGTGATTTCCTCATTACCTCTTGTAAACATTTTTGTTACACCTATAGCGGCATGAACCCATCTCTTTTTAACAAAAGAGATGATTCATTACATCATAAAGGGACTTGCTCGCAAGTTCATTCTCCATTGCCCGCTGTACGCTTCCGAACGTCTCATCGAGCGCGCGCTGAATATTTTTGCCGACCGGACAGTCGGGGTTCGGATTGTCGTGAACCGCAAAAAGCTCTTCCTTATTCTGCACCGCCCTGTAAACCTCTAAGAGGGTGATCTCCGACGGATCTTTTTTCAGGCTGGCTCCCGGAACACCCGCCCGGGATGTCAGAATACCCGCTTTTTTCAGCTGGCTGATCGTTCTCCGCACTACGACGGGATTGGTGTTTACGCTGCCCGCAATCATGTCCGATGACGCCCGTTCATCCGTTGAGATCAGCGATAAAATGTGAATGGCCACAGCAAGACGGCTGTTAATCATGTTTTTCACCACCGTTGTAACCACAATGGTTACATTTCATTTGTTTGTCAACTACTAATATACACTAAAACGGGCGGCAGGATGAAATCAAGTTGGCAATAGAGGGTAAACAGGCCGGCGGGAAACCGGCCGGAGAGGGATTAAAATAAGAAATAACGCTGTCCTAGCGGAACATAACTGACGGGCTGGCATGCCAGCTCTTCTCCGTCGGCGAACACCTGATAGGTTTTCGGATCGACATGTATATTCGGCATCGCGTCATTCAGCTTCATGTCGAGCTTACTCAGCTTACGGATATTCCGTACGGGAGAAATCATTTTTTCAAGGCCGAGCTTTTCCGGCACACCGTTTGCGATACCGGCCTGGGACATAAATGTAATAGAGGTATTTCGGTTTGCTTTACCGTAGGATGCGTACATCTGCCGCATAAACACGGGCTCAGGCGTCGGAATGGAAGCATTCGGATCTCCCATCTGGGCGCGGGCGATCATGCCGCCTTTGAGCACAAGTTCAGGTTTGACGCCGAAGAAAACCGGGTCCCATAGTACGAGGTCGGCGAGCTTCCCTTTTTCAACGGAACCGACTTCATGGCTCAGGCCGTGAGTGACGGCCGGGTTGATCGTGTATTTGGCGATATAGCGTTTGGCGCGCACATTGTCATTGCCGTTTTCTCCTGATAGAGCGCCGCGCTGCTTTTTCATTTTATCGGCAACCTGCCATGTCCGGATAATCACTTCTCCCACCCTGCCCATCGCCTGCGAGTCAGATGACGTCATGCTGATCGCGCCGATATCGTGCAGAATATCCTCCGCCGCAATGGTGGCCGCTCTGATGCGTGAATGACTGAACGCCACGTCTTCAGGCACTTTTGAATCTAAATGATGGCAGACCATCATCATATCAAGATGCTCGTCCATTGTGTTGACGGTATACGGAATCGTCGGCGTCGTAGAGGACGGCAGGATATTGGCGTAAGATGCGAGTTTCATAATATCCGGTGCGTGGCCTCCGCCGGCTCCCTCTATGTGATATGTATGGATAACCCGGTCGCCGATCGCATCAAGCGTATTTTCTAAAAAGCCCGCTTCATTTATCGTGTCTGTATGGATCGCCACCTGAATGTCCGCCTCATCCGCTGCTTCCATGCAAGCTTTAATGGCGCTTGGCGTTGATCCCCAATCTTCATGCAGCTTCAGGCCGATCGCGCCTGCTTCCACCTGCTCGATCAGCGGCGCTTTATCGGATGCATTCCCTTTTCCTAAGAAACCGACGTTGATCGGAAACTCCTCGGCCGCTTCCAGCATTCTCGACATGTACCATGCACCGGATGTACAAGTCGTCGCTTTACTTCCCGTCGCAGGACCCGTTCCGCCGCCGAGAAGCGTGGTCACGCCTGAAGAAAGCGCGACTTCCATCTGCTGCGGGCAGATAAAGTGGATATGCGTATCCACCCCGCCGGCCGTTACGATTTTCCCTTCGCCGGAAATGACTTCTGTTCCGGCACCGATAATCATGTACGGGTCCACCCCATCCATGATATCAGGATTGCCGCTTTTTCCGACGCCGACAATCCGGCCGTCCTTCACCCCGATATCCGCCTTGACGATTCCGGTATAATCCAGGATAACGGCGTTTGTAATGACCAGATCAAGCGCTCCGTCTTTCCCGGTGATACGCCCGTTCTGCCCCATGCCGTCCCGGATTGTTTTCCCTCCGCCGAAAATCATTTCTTCACCGTAATTCGTGAAATCTTTTTCGACTTCAATCCATAAATCCGTATCTCCGAGTCTGACTTTGTCTCCCGTTGTCGGTCCGAACAGTTCTGCGTATTGCTCACGTGACATTTTCATCGGATCGCCTCCTCCATCCATCCGGCTTTTTTAAGATTTGACAGAGTCTTCTCTTTTCCCCGCTCATCCATATACGTATCGGCCATGCCGTTCAGACCTCTGACCGTTTTTCGCCCTCCGATTTCCACGAGCGTGACGGTTTTCTCTTCTCCCGGTTCAAAACGGACAGATGTGCCTGACGGGATATCAAGGCGCATGCCGATTGCTTTGTCCCGATTGAAGGAAAGGGCGCCGTTGGCTTCGGCAAAATGAAAATGCGATCCTATCTGCACTGACCGTGTTCCGTTATTGGTGACTGACACCTCCAGCGTCTTCCGGCCTTCATTAATGGTGATGGTCCCCTTTGCGACTTGAATCGCTCCCGGCTTCATGACTTCACCTCCGCTTTGATCGGCTGATGAACGGTGACAAGCTTAACCCCGTCCGGGAACGTCGCTTCCACCTGAATGCTGTCCAGCATTTCCGGAACGCCTTCCATAACGTCTTTTTCCGTCAATACATTGCGGCCGGATTCCATCAACTCAGCAACGCTTTTTCCGTCTCTCGCGCCTTCCATCAGATAACAGGTCAAATATGCGGCGGCTTCGGGATAATTCAGCAGAACGCCGCGCGCCTTCCGCTGCTTAGCGAGCTCTCCCGCCGTAAAAATAAGCAATTTTTCTTGTTCAACCGGTGTCAGTTTCATCTGTATTCCCCCTTAGTGATAGTCAAACACAATCCGCATGGTCATACCGAAACGATGCAGGCGGCCGTCACCCCCTTCACCTCATGAAATGTTAAGTGATAAAAGTTATTCGACGGTGAACGGCCCGATTCCTTTTGCAGAAATTACCGATTTCTGATTTTTTTCTTCAACAAACGTTTAATTAAATGTGAAGAAAGGTTACATTCTATGTGAATATTATAAAGAAATTACCGGTGAATTTATAGAATATTTAAAAATTTAGTGAATATTAACCAAATGAACTGGAATTTTTGTCATTTCTCATAACAAAAAGCCCAAAATATTTTGGGCTTTTGCTGTGTTTCACGATCAAATTAATCATCACTGAGTTTATCTTTCGTTTTGCCGACACCCTTTTGCAGGCTGCCTTTCGCTTTGTCTTTTTTACCTTCCGCTTTTAAGTCGGACTTGTCTGCCATGTCGCCTGCTTTGTCCTTTGCTTCCCCTTTCATTTTGTTCATGCCGCCTTTTACTTTGTCTTTTAAACCGTTATCTTCACTCATGATCTCTTCAGCTCCTTTTTTGTTCTGTGTACTTGTTTTCTTCCCTTTCAGCCTGAACGCAAACATGTAAACTCTCAATTATTGATTTCACAGCGTTCCCCGTAGCGGAGCACTTTGTAAACAGCCAATCCGTCTGACAGCTTATTATCCCCGTATTGCACCGGCAGAAGGGCAAAGAAAACATAATAAGTTGAAAAATAGACAAATTGGTAAAAAAATAAGTTTGGCTCAAGGACATCTTTTATGATCAGCAGATTTATTAAAAAGATAGAAGCGAGATTAAACAGACAGCCTCCGGAATAGACGAGCGCGCTCGTCAGGCGGTTATCTATCCGCAATTCGCCGAACTTGCAGAAAGAATCTATGAAGTAGATACGCCGAACCTGAATCGGCCCTACTTTTAAAAGACGTTTCCCCATTCCGATATCCAATGATGCCTTGCCCCCGAACAGCATGGCCATAAAGCTGTGTCCCGACACATGGATGACAGACACCATCGGCAGAATGATGAGAAATGATACGAAAAACTTTATCATATCATTGAATCCGAACAACAAATCCCTCCTTCCCATCATACTTTTTTCTCTCTTTTGCGATTTTTCCGTTTTTTTCTATGGTCAAACGTTATGATGTGCATAAAAAAATAACCATCTGCTGATCAGATGGTTAAGAAAATTATATATCGTATAAACACTGTTCTTTTTGAATGTTTTCTCTCATGCGAATCGCTTTTTCATAAAAATACGCCGCTTCTTTATATTGCCCATGTCCGCTTGTGTAAATGGCGGCCTCCAAGGCGAAATCTTCAATATACACATACAGCGATTTTTCATTCATATAGTCAAACACTTCATGGATTAAATCCATATTGAGTGACTCCAAATAAAGCGCTTGTAAAAACTTATACTTCTCTAAACTGAATCGGTCGCCGCGTTCTTTCGCGATCATGACCCCTCTTTCATAATAGGTAAGGGCCGCTTGGTCATCATGCAGCCTGAAAAGGGTGTGCGTTAAGCTGAACAGCGCCTTCGGAAGCTGTTCAAGCTGATGCTCTTCAAAAACGGGAACCGCTTTTCTAAAGTACCGGGCCGCTTCATCCAGATCCCGCTTTTCAGAATAACAATTCCCCAGATTGTAAAGCGAAGACCCGATCAGGCGGGGCTGTCCTTCAAGCAAAGAAAGGCGGAGGGCTTCGTCTAAATGCTCAAGCGCTTTGTCGTAGTTTTTGCAGTCGATGTAGTTTCCTGAGATGACGAAATGGCATTGAATTCTCCGCACTCTGTAAAAATCGTGTTTCATATACGTATCCAGCGCCTGAATCCCGTGATTCATGGAAAAATGAGTCTGCTTCATGACGTAAAACACTTCAGACATCTTGAAATGGAATTCCGCCCTCTCTATATCATCCTCGACAAATGAAAGGAGTTTTTCCGCTTTCCGGTAAAAAGAAATAGCCGCAACATAGTTATTGTGATCGAATTCATACATTCCTCTGAACAAATGGAAATAATACTCAGACAGTCCCGATATGCTGTCCGTGCTTTCGATCGTCTTTTGCAGCTCGCTGTACTGAATCTGTGATTGTTCGGTGCATTCCGGCTTGACGTAATCAAGCATAATATGATGGCGGTAGCTGATCAGCTGATAATATAACAGCAGCAGCTGGTCTTCCTCCATACGTTGTATATCCTCATCAATTTCCTCTTTCAGCTTTATGGCATCAGCCGCTTGAAACGCTAAAATGTGCTTGTACCATTTGTTGATCTTGACTCCAACTTGAGATGACGGAATCTCGTATGCGGTCATGCCCCTTTCACAACCTTTTCTAATTTCTATTGGTTATATTTTAACATATTGTATGGCTTTGGAATTGCATAACTTGATTGTCCTGCATCAAAATTCCTATCATATATTTCGGCTGTCACCGGTATTTTTTGAACAGACCGCTCTCATAATGTGAATAAAAAAGCCTGCCCTTGTCCGGGCAAGCTTTTCTTCATCCGCCTATATAAGACATTTCCACTTTCTTTTTCCCATCCGTTTTAGAAAGCGCGCGGTCAATTGAATACTGATCCGTGCGATTTCTCCAGACAGAAGCGATGGATTCCGTCAATTCATCATCGGTCAGACCGCCGCGCACGAGTTTCCGAACATCATAGCCGCTTGACGCAAACAGGCACGTAAACAGCTCGCCTCTCGCCGACAGGCGTGCTCTGTTGCAGGAGGCGCAGAACGCATCCGAGACGGAGGAAATCACGCCGATTTCGCCGGAACCGTCAAGATAGCGGAACCTGGAAGCGACCTCCCCTTTATAATTCGCTTCTATCGGCTCCGTCGGCATGTGCTGGTTGACCAGATCAATAATTTCGGCCTTCGTGATCACGTCTTTTTTATTCCATTGATTCGTATTGCCTACATCCATAAATTCAATAAACCGGAGAATATGACCCTTTTCTTTAAAATAGCGGGCCATCGGCAGGATATCTTTTTCATTGACGCCCTTTTGAACAACCATATTGATTTTCACACCGAGTCCGGCCGCTTTTGCCGCCTCAATGCCCTCAAGCACCTTGTTCACCGAAACCCCGCGGCCGTTAATGGCCTTAAACCGCTCATCCTCTAAAGAATCGAGGCTGACTGTCACGCGATGCAGCCCCGCCTGCTTCAGTTTTTCCGCATACACGGGAAGCAGAGAGCCGTTTGTCGTCATCGCGATATCTTTAAGTCCGGGGATGCGCGCAAGTTTTTTGATCAATTCAGGCATATCTTTTCTCATGAGCGGCTCTCCGCCCGTCAGCCTGATTTTTTCAACGCCGAAGCGGCCGACAAACAGCTTCGCAAGCCGCTCAAGCTCCTCGAAGGAGAGCAATTCCGTCTTTTGTAAAAATGGATAATCCGGTCCGAATAATTCGGCTGGCATACAGTACGTGCATCTGAAGTTGCAGCGGTCGGTTACAGAGATACGAAGATCCCTGAGCGGCCTTTCCCTTTTGTCTGTCACCCGGCGCGTTTCTGTATTCATAAGCCCAAGACCCCTTTCTATTGTTCAACCCGTTCAGGATGTGTGTATACGTTAAATGATCCGTTTCTGACAAAACCTATCGCGGTTATGTTCAGCTCTTCCGCCATTTGCAGCGCGAGCTCCGTCGGGGCCGATTTTGAAATGACAATCGACACGCCGATTTTTGCGGCTTTTAATAAAACCTCTGAGGAAATCCGGCCGCTGAAGACGATCAGCTTGTCACGGACCGGCATTCCGTTTTTCAAACAGCAGCCGTACAGCTTATCCAGCGCGTTGTGGCGCCCGATGTCCGTCCTCATGAAGAGCAGCTTTTCCGTATCGCACAGCGCCGCATTATGGACGCCGCCCGTTTCCCGGAAGGTGCCGCTCCCGCTTTGCATCTCCTTCATCAGGCGAAGGCACGTCTCAGGAGTTATGGTGATACGGCTGACGGCGGTTTTAGCCGTTTTCACATCCTGCTGAAAGTAAAAATGGCGGCCTTTCCCGCAGCATGAACCGATGACCCTCTTCGTATAGTCTTTTTGCTCAAGCACTCCGGGATTCGTCAGTTCAACATATGCAAACCCGAGACTTTCATCTATAGTAAAGCTTTTGATTTCTTTTTCAAAACGAATGACGCCTTCTGATGCGAGAAATCCGATGACGAGTTCCTCTAAATGGTCAGGCGTGCAGACGAGCGTAACAAATTCCTGCCCGTTCACCATGACGGTCAGCGGATACTCTGAAACCATCCGATCTGCCGTCTTTGTTAATACCCCTTTTTCATAGCGGTATATGTCTCTTACCGCTGTTGTTTTTTCATCCACTGTTTTCCCCTCCGCAGTATCCTTCTCTTTTATTCTTCCACAATCCCTGTATTTTGTCGAATTTGCGGTTTAAAAAAAGAGCCCTCTTAGGACTCTATGTTTCATTGCGATGATGTCTGCTCAGAATGGTGAATAAAATAACTGCGGCGATAATGGCCAATATACTGACGAATATGAAGGCGGCAAGCTTCAGAAAAATTCCCATCAGAACAAAAACGACTGCCGCCAGCACTAATATAATGCCTGCTCCTTTTAACAACAGCGTTCATCTCCTTTTATCCGTATCATTCCCGCGGTTTTTGTTTTCTAAACAAAAAAGACGCCGCGCGGGCGTCCTTTTTTAACCTATTCTTTTGCTAAATCCTTTGCAGCGTCTTCCCAAGCCTGTTTGAACTCGTCCGCGCTGTCAGCTGAGACATATGTGCCGCCTCCCGCTTCCGCCGCTTTTTCAAGGCTTTCGCTTCCTTTCATGCCGAAGTTGAAGCCGATGATATTGACGACCGTGTTGACATTCGCTTTACGGAGCTTTTGAATTTCGGCCTGAGGATTCCCGCCGCATGTTTCTTCACCGTCTGTGATCAGATATACGACGTTTTTCCCCGCGGCGCCGGCCCGCTCAAATTCTTCACGCGTATCAGAAAGCGCTTTCGCAATCGGTGTCCAGCCGGTCGGTTTAATCTTGCTGAGTGATTGCTCAAATGGAGTCACGGCGTACGGCTGAAGGCCGTATAACGTTTCTGTCGCATTACATGATACGGCTTTGCCTGAGTTTTTATTATTGCCCTTATGCCCGAATACCCGAAGCATCAGATTCGTGTCTTCAGGAAGAACTTCCGCAAAAGAAGTGACAGACTCTTTCGCAACATCTATTTTACGCTCTCCCCCTGTTTTTTGTATCATGCTTCCGCTTGCGTCAAACAGCACGGCAACGTTTGTTTCTTCGTGCTTTTTCTCAGCTGCAAAAACAGGTGATCCGAGTGAAAGCGTCAAAAGTCCGACAATCCCCGCAGTGAACATTTTTTTCATTTCCTTCATTCCTCTCCGTTTGTTTTTGGCCGATGGGCCCCCGGCTCTTCTCTATGCTAGATGACGAGTATGCAAAAAGATATAGGGCGGGATTCCTTTTGTATAAGCGGCTGTACGCCGTTAAAAATGAACAGAATTATGCGCATCATCCTAAAAAGATTGCATAAATGATGACAGATTTAATGCCTTTTTCGCCCTTTTTGTAATATAAGTCCGGAATCTGATTCTTTTTACAGTTTTCTCTTCATCTTTTCTTGAAATTTTTGTTAAATAAAAATAAAAAAAAGGGCCGATAAACGGCACCTTTTCTTATTCCGCTAATGAACTCGCTGCCATTGTAAAGATGCGGTTCATATCCTTTTGGCTGTGAGCTTCGTAATATTTTCCTCCGCCCGCTTTGGCAATCTCGTGAAGCTGGCCGTTGAAGCCTTCCTTAAAGTCAAAGCCGATCACGTTGACTTTAATATGCTGTTTGCGAAGTTCTTTCGCTGTCTTAACAGGATCTCCTCCGCATGTCTCCTCGCCGTCCGTCAACAGGAAAACGGATTTACTGCCAAGTTTGTGCAAACCGGTAAAGGAAGCCTTCGCATCCTCTAATGCTTTTGCAATCGGTGTCCAGCCCGTAGGCCCGATTCCGTTAAGAGAGTTAAGGAAGCTCTGTCTGTCAAACCTTTGGAATCCGTACACACCGCGAATGGATTCACAAGATTGAACCTTTCCGGAGTTTTTATTATTGCCTTCCGAACCGAAAACCGTCATTCTGACCTGTGATTTAGATTTAATTTGATCCGCAAAACGGACAATTTCTTCTTTTGCCATGTTGTATTTAGAAACACCGTCAATCCGTTTTGCCATACTGCCGCTCGCATCAAGTAAAATGGCGGTATTGTTTTTAAATGAAAGAGTCTTCTCGTTTGCATTCTCGGCAGCAAAAGCAGGAGATGCAGCAGTCAGCATCAATCCGAGCATGAGTATGAGTGAAAATGTTTTTTTCATTGCTTTTTCCCCTTTTCAATAGATTTACGTTCAACGCCGAACAATATTTATCGTAAATGAGATGAAAAGGGAAATAAATAGGACGGCGTTCCTCATTATTTTTGCGTATATTCACATAGAAGCGGCATTTTTATCAGTGATTTACACCCGGCGCTCAGCCTTCAATCGGCATTTGTCAGCCTTTAGGCTTTCGTTATATGAGTCTGTTGGTTGCTTTACCGTTTATGGAATAGTTTTCAAAAAAAACAGACGCTCATGAAAGCGTCTATTTTTTCGCCATATATTTGTTTAAAAATGAATCTGCTTCGGAAATGTCCACTCCCTGATAATAATGCTTGACGATGTCCGCCACGGATTTCCCCTGCTGCGCCATGTAATTGGCCCCGTACTGGCTCATGCCGACGCCGTGGCCGAATCCTTTTGTCGTAATGGTGATGCTGCCGCCGTTTCGTTTCCATTCAAAGTCGGCAGAACGGAGTCCGAGTTTTTCCCGGATGTCTCTTCCCTTCAGCTTTTTGCCGTTTATGACGGCCGTCGCCACTTGATGGCCCGGCGTTCTGGCTGTAATCTGTCCCACCGTGTTTTGTCCCGAGAGCTGTACGCCGAGCTTTTGCTGAAACTCCGGCACACTGAAGGTCTGGGTGGCGAGATATTTCGGCGATTGTTTATCCCACGGACTTTTCACGCTCTTTAAATAAGGAATGGCGCTTGTCCAATAGGCTTCCGCATTTTCCGTATACCCGTTGCTCGTAGAGAAGAAAGATGCCTCAATCGGCTTGTTGTCGTACGTTAAAATCTTTCCTTGCGTGCCGGCGACCGCGTTTGTGATTTTCTTGAGGTTGTGTGCGTACTTAGAACCCCATTCTTTTTTCAGCTGGCTTTTGCTTTGATAGACTTGGAACATTTGCGTATCATCCACCAGTGATCCTTTCGGCGCCTGAACGGCTGAGTCAGCGACCATCAGTCTGACGATGAATGTCCGGGCGGCGAGCGCCTGGGCTTTTAAGGCCTCCGGTTTAAAGTTTGCGGGCATTTCGGAAGCCACGACACCGACCACGTACTCTTCAAGCGGAATGTTTTCTACAGAATGATTGGATGTCCGATAAACCGGAATGGATACAGGTGATTCTTTCAATGTTTCTGCTCCTTTTGTTTCTCGTGTGGTGTGTGCTGTTTTGTGTCCGGGCTCTCTGTTTACGGCTGCGCCTTTTTCTGCCTGAAACGGAAGGACGAGAATGGTGGGGACTAGAAGAATAAGTATACACAGCCCGGATAGTAGAAATACAATCGGTTTCATATATCAGCTGCCTCCTGCTTGGGATTCGACTCTACTTCATCTTATGGGCAGGGACAAGCTAATATGACTTCCTTTTGGACAGAATCTTTATTCCATTTTTCACGCGAAAAACGTATTCTTTTTTGGAAATCAGAGCATAATAATGATGATAAACCATAAAAAAACAGTATGCCAGATTGACATACTGTTTTTACAGCCATTATGCGTTTAGGTCAGTTACGACTTCTTTGCTTTCTTGTTCAGCGGCCGTTTCATCAACGACACGCTCGATGTCAGCGCCGAGAGCCGCAAGTTTTTGATGGAAATTCACATAACCGCGATCCAAGTGCTTCAGTTCCGTGACCCGTGTATGACCTTCAGCCACTAATCCCGCAAGAATCAGCGCCGCGCCCGCACGCAGGTCCGTAGCGGCAACTTCTGCGCCTTGCAGCTGTACAGGACCGTTAATGATCACAGAACGTCCTTCAATTTTAATGTCGCCATTCATCCGGCGGAATTCTTCAGCATGCATAAAACGGTTTTCAAACACAGTTTCAGTAATCATGCTTGTTCCGCTCGCACGGAGAAGCAGCGCCAACATTTGCGACTGCATATCAGTCGGGAATCCTGGGTGAGGCATCGTTTTAATGTCGATCGGCTTCAGCTGGGCAGGACCGATGACACGAAGGCCTTCTCCTTCATCCGTAATTTTGACTCCCATTTCTTCCATCTTCGCAATTAAAGACGTAAGATGCTCAGGAACCGCACCTTTGACTAATACATTTCCTTCCGTGATAGCCGCAGCCACCATGAAAGTACCCGCTTCAATACGGTCAGGAATGATGTTGTGTCTTACGCCGTGAAGCTTCTCGACACCTTCAATTTTAATGGTGCCTGTGCCGGCTCCGCGGATTTTTCCGCCCATCGCATTGATATAGTTCGCTAAGTCAACGATTTCAGGCTCTTTTGCCACGTTTTCAAGCGTTGTTGTTCCTTCAGCTAAAGCAGCTGCCATAATCAAGTTTTCTGTCGCACCCACACTTGGGAAATCTAAATAGATTTTTGCGCCCTGCAGACGGCCTTCCACTTCTGCTTCAATAAAGCCGTTGCCTACTTTGATTTTTGCACCCATTGCTTCAAAGCCTTTTAAATGCTGATCAATCGGTCTTGAGCCGATTGCGCAGCCGCCCGGAAGCGCTACTCTTGAATGACCCGTACGGGCTAACAGAGGGCCCATAACAAGCACTGACGCGCGCATTTTACGCACATATTCAAAAGGTGCTTCTGTTTCTAAAGCGTAAGAAGCGTTTACGGTAACTTCATTATTCTCAAAATGCACATCTGCTCCTAAATGACGCAACACTTCGTTGATTGTATATACATCGGAGAGCGTAGGTACATCACATATTACGCTTTTTTCTTCACTTGCTAATAAAGATGCAGCGATAACTGGTAAAACGGCATTTTTTGCTCCTTCAACTTTCACTGTGCCGTTTAACTTCTGACCGCCGCGGACGATGATTTTTTCCAAGGTATTCCCCTCCGCGTCCCTATATTCTCTATATTAATATTCAGTCGTCACGATTGGTGTGCCAACCGTAACGGTATGTTTTTCGCCCATTCCCGCACTTCTAAGCGCAACTTGCACATTCATCTTATGTTTCGATGTCATGATGTAATCTGTCCACTTATATGTAAATGCAGAAACAGAAACGAAATGAGGCTCAACTACATGTTCAACTGGACTTGCTTCAAATTCTTTCATGAGCTGTTCTGCTTTTTTTTGCAAAACAATACTCATATTATCATTTAAATGACCCTTTAGACAAGTAAAAATAAATACTTTATTTTGAAATATGTCATGTGCCTGCCGTTCAAACTGTTCATATGTATCATTCCAGTTTTCCGGTTGCTCCGGGCTCATTTGCTCATATAATAAATACGAAGTTGGGTTCTGGTTTTTGAGGGTAGTGACGAGCTGCAGTTTAAAAGTTGTGTGATTTTTTTTGTCAGAATACGTGCCGACGGCCTTTACGATTTTATCTTCCCGCGCGGTTTTCCAGTGATATTGCGGATACTGCGTCTTCAGTTCTTTTACCTTGTCATCAAATTCACTCAGTGACAGGTTCAGATTTTCTTTCGCATGAAGCGTCCATTCATCTACAGTGACCTGCTGCCGCTCCATTCCTTCGGCAATCTGGGCAAGCGGAGACAGCTCACTTGCATGAATGGAATGAAATACCGCTATTAAGGCGCTTAAAAAAACAAAAAATAAGATGATGCGGCCTGCTCTTTTTTTCTTCATATCGATCTCTCCCCCTTACTCCCATTTTTGCCGGAGCCGGGGAAAGCAATACATGGAAAACTTCGTCAAAACTCGCCAAGCGGGTGAAGAAAAATTGGTTTCTCACCCAGCGATTCCCTTCATTTTAACAAACGAAACATCTTAAAATAAGTATGGAAGCTGTTTCGAATAGGTAAGATAATCTAAAAAGAAGTCAGCGACTGCCGTACCGATCGCAATGGTAAGAAGAATGATCAGCAGCCTCGCCTGCACTATTTTTCCTTTTCGGATCAGCGGATCAAAGTTGACGGCCTGAAGCGCCCACCATGTCACCGCAATGCATACCAGGTGAACCAGGATGCTGATTGCGGCCTGCTGCCCCAATACATTCACAAATCCCATCTCCTTTCATTTTTTCCGCCCCTCATATCCTCTCTTATTATATAAGAAGAAGAGAGAAAGATGATCATTTTTACATCAGAATTTTTATCCAAAATTAGGGGCAATCCCCGCTTAAATGTCCGTTCTCCGGCATGATATACTTTTTTGGAAAGGAGATGGGAATATGAATCATTCCTTTTTTCATCCGGAAAAGCAGTATGGAGAAACTCTTCCCGTATTTGACCACGAGTGGGAAGCGATAGCATTCTACTATGATTATAGACAGTCTCAAACAGAGGAACTGAAAGAATTATGTCAGTTTTTCAATATTTCTCTTGATTATTCACGCGGCAGCCTGCTGGAAGTGGAAGCTCTTTACTTCCGCAGCATAAAAGAGCTGCTTTTGGCGGATTGGAACCTGCCGATTGACGAATTTGAGAAAATGCTCAGCGTGTATGTCATCGATTGCGCCATCAGACACCATGACGATGCCGAATGGGTCGTCAAACCTTATCCGTATACGGACGGCGCTTATACGACGGGTGTGCGGAGAGGAAACAAAACGTGGCACACCGACAACTGCTGCGAACATTTATATCTGCAAAAAGAAGAGGATCATCCGCTTATCGGCGTCTATGAATCTCTTATGCGTTAATATAGAAAAAGAATCCTTCTCAGACAGCCGAGAAGGATTCTTTTTTAGTTTCCTGCAACATCCAATCTGTTTACAGCCCGCTGTAACGCAAGCTCAGCCCGACGAATGTCAGTATCATCTGATCGTTTGTTCAAACGGTCTTCCGCCCGCTTTTTCGCAGCAAGGGCGCGCTCTTTATCAATGCTTTCCGCTGTTTCAGCGGCTTGTGCAAGGATAGTGACCTGATCAGGACGGACTTCTAAAAATCCGCCGCTGACAGCCGCCAATTCGGTCTGCCCGTCTTTTTTAAGGCGGACAGCGCCGATTTTAAGCGGAGCCACGGTCGGAATATGGCCAGGCAAGATACCGAGATCACCGCTCTCGGCTCTTACACTTACCATTTCAATATCAGCATCATATACTGGGCCGTCGGGAGTAACGATATTGACTTTAACGGTCTTCATGCTTTTACCCTCCTAGGACCAGATTAAACTTCTACACCCATCTCTTTCGCATTCTCAATGACTTCTTCAATGCGTCCCACAAGACGGAATGCATCTTCCGGAAGATGGTCATATTTACCGGAAAGGATTTCTTTAAAGCCTCGTACCGTTTCTTTAACAGGCACGTAAGAACCCTTTTGTCCCGTAAACTGCTCAGCTACGTGGAAGTTTTGAGAAAGGAAGAACTGGATACGGCGGGCGCGGTGAACGACAAGCTTGTCTTCTTCACCTAATTCGTCCATACCGAGAATCGCGATAATATCCTGAAGTTCTTTGTAACGCTGAAGCGTTGACTGGACTTCACGCGCCACCGCATAATGCTCTTCTCCGACAATTTCCGGAGCAAGCGCGCGGGAAGTGGAAGCCAGCGGATCAACCGCAGGGTAGATACCCATTTCAGTTAATTTACGCTCAAGGTTAGTCGTTGCATCCAAGTGAGCGAACGTTGTCGCCGGAGCCGGGTCAGTGTAGTCATCGGCAGGCACGTAGATCGCCTGGATAGATGTAACTGAACCAACGTTTGTAGACGTAATACGCTCTTGAAGCTGACCCATTTCTGTCGCAAGCGTCGGCTGATAACCAACCGCAGAAGGCATACGGCCGAGAAGCGCGGAAACCTCTGAACCCGCTTGTGTGAAACGGAAAATGTTATCGATAAAGAACAGTACGTCCTGTCCTTGTTTATCACGGAAATGCTCAGCCATTGTAAGACCCGTCAGTGCTACACGCATACGTGCGCCCGGCGGCTCGTTCATTTGTCCGAAGACCATGGCTGTTTTCTTGATAACGCCTGAATCGCTCATTTCGTAGAAAAGGTCGTTCCCTTCACGAGTACGCTCTCCTACACCGGCGAATACGGAAATACCGCCGTGCTCTTGCGCGATGTTGTTGATTAATTCCTGGATTAATACGGTTTTACCTACGCCGGCGCCGCCGAACAATCCGATTTTACCGCCCTTGATGTAAGGAGCGAGCAGGTCAACAACCTTAATTCCCGTTTCAAGAATTTCAACCTCAGTTGAAAGCTCATCGAATGAAGGAGCTGATCTGTGGATCGGGTCCTTTTGAGCATCCGCAGGCAGCGGTTCATTTAAATCAATTTTATCTCCCAGTACGTTAAATACGCGTCCGAGAGTCACATCACCGACAGGAACAGAAATCGGCGCACCTGTATCAACAGCTTCCATTCCGCGCTGAATTCCGTCCGTAGATGCCATGGCAATTGTACGGACTGTATCGTCACCTAAATGAAGAGCAACCTCTAGCGTTAGGTCGATGCCTACTTCATTTTCGCCTGTAGCTGGCTGTGAAACTTTAATCGCATTATAAATCGCAGGCAAGTGGCCGTCCTCGAAACGTACGTCGACAACCGGTCCAAGCACCTGACTTACGCGTCCTTTCTTCATCGCTATCCCTCCTGACAAAATCTTTCTATTCTAAAGCGGCTGCACCGCCGACAATTTCGGTAATTTCTTGTGTAATCGCTGCTTGACGCGCGCGGTTATATGAAAGCGAAAGTGAATCAATGAGTTCTTTCGCATTATCCGTCGCATTTTTCATTGCTGTCATTCTCGCAGCGTGTTCACTTGCTTTACTGTCAAGAAGCGCGCCGTAAATTAAGCTTTCCGCATATTGAGGAAGCAGCACTTCGAGCACCTCTTCTTCATCCGGTTCGAACTCGTAAGAAGCCGTGCGCTTCCCGCCGCTCGTTCCGAAATCCGTTAAAGGCAGCACTTTTTTCTCCGTCACTTCCTGTGAAATCGCACTGACGAAATGGTTATACACCAAATGCAGTTCATCAAAAGCGCCGTCGATAAACATTTGAACCGTCTGACGGGTCAAATCTTTAATCTGAGCAAAAGTGACCTCGTCGCCAAGCCCCACTAACTCAGACAAAATCGGCATTTCTCGTTTTTTGAAGAAATCGCGGCCGACTCTGCCGATTGCAATCACCGTGTATTCATCTTTAGACTGATGGCGTTCTTGAATGGTGCGGTAAGCGTTTCGCAAAACCGAACTGTTAAACGCACCCGCAAGCCCGCGGTCAGACGTAATGACGAGATACGCCGTCTTTTTCACTTCTCTTGAGACAAGCATCGGGTGTTTCGCGTTTTTCGCGCCTTTTCCGACGTTAAACACAACCTCCTGGATCTTATCCATATACGGAGCAAATGACTTCGCGTTGGTTTCCGCACGGTTCAGCTTCGCAGCGGATACCATCTGCATGGCTTTTGTAATCTGGCTTGTTTTTTTCGTTGACGTGATCCTTGACTTAATATCGCGTAATGAGGCCAAAGATTTCACCACCTTTATTCTTCATTTGCGTAAAAAGAGAGAAAAAGAGAACCTTTTTCTCTCATCTTCTAAGGGTTAGTTGCTTGGTGCAAATGTGCGTTTGAAGCCTTCGATTGCAGCTTTGAAGTCTTCATCAGCAGGAAGGTTTCCTGTTTTCGCAATGCCGTCAAGCAGATCTTTATGGTTTTGATCAAGGTACATGTAGTACTCTTCTTCAAAACGTCTGATATCCGCAACCGGAATATCATCAAGATATCCTTTTGTCAGCGCATAAAGAATGGCTACCTGTTTTTCAACCGGAAGCGGTTTATTCAAGTCTTGCTTCAGCACTTCAACTGTACGCGCACCGCGGTTCAGTTTCGCCTGAGTCGCCTGGTCAAGATCAGATCCGAATTGGGCGAACGCTTCAAGTTCACGGTATGAAGCCAGGTCAAGACGCAATGTTCCCGCTACCTTTTTCATCGCTTTGATTTGGGCTGATCCGCCGACACGGGATACGGATAATCCGGCATTGATCGCAGGACGCACGCCTGAGAAGAATAGGTCGGATTGAAGGAAAATCTGTCCGTCAGTAATGGAAATGACGTTTGTCGGGATATAAGCGGAGATATCTCCTGCTTGTGTTTCGACGAACGGCAGCGCCGTAATTGATCCTGCGCCTTTTGCGTCACTCAGTTTGGCTGCGCGCTCAAGCAGACGGGAGTGAAGATAGAATACATCCCCAGGGAATGCTTCACGGCCCGGCGGACGGCGAAGAAGCAATGACAGCTCACGGTAAGCGGCCGCTTGTTTAGATAAATCATCATATACGACGAGAACGTGCTTGCCGTTGTACATGAATTCTTCACCCATTGTCACCCCTGCATACGGTGCAAGGTACAGAAGCGGAGCCGGCTGTGAAGCGGACGCTGTCACGACAATCGTGTAATCAAGCGCGCCATGCTTACGAAGTGTTTCCACTACGCCGCGCACTGTAGATTCTTTTTGGCCGATCGCTACGTACACACAGATCATGTCTTGATCTTTTTGGTTTAAGATTGTATCAATCGCAACAGATGTTTTACCTGTCTGACGGTCCCCGATAATCAGCTCACGCTGTCCGCGGCCGATCGGAATTAACGCGTCGATCGCTTTGATACCCGTTTGCAGCGGCTCATGTACTGATTTACGGTCCATTACGCCTGGAGCCGGGCTTTCGATCGGACGTGTTTTGCTTGTCAGAATCGGACCCAGTCCGTCTACCGGCTGTCCGAGCGGGTTGACGATACGTCCGATTAATTCTTCACCTACAGGAACTTCCATGATACGGCCTGTTCTTTTGACCTCATCACCTTCACGGATATCTCTGTAAGGTCCTAAGATAACGATACCTACGTTGGATTCTTCAAGGTTTTGAGCCATACCCAAAACGCCGTTTGAAAACTCAACAAGTTCACCGGCCATACAATTGTCAAGGCCGTGCACACGCGCAATACCGTCTCCGACTTGGATGACTGTACCTACGTCATGAACTTCAATTTCAGATTGGTAATTTTGAATTTGCTGCTTTATCAGCGTGCTAATCTCTTCAGCTTTGATGCTCACTTAGGTTTCACCCCTTCTATCGATTTCCTCCGGCAAGTTGACGTTCCATGCGCTCAAGCTTTCCGCTCACGCTTCCGTCATAAATCCGGTTTCCAATGCGGACTTTAATGCCGCCTATTAAATCCGTCTGCACTTCATTTCTGATTCTGAGCGAAGCGATTCCGGCTTTTTTTGCAAACACTTGAGACAATGATAACATTTCCGCTTCTGACAGCGGTTTTACTGAATAAACAACCGCGTCCTCTGTCTGACGGGCCTGATTGGCAAGTTTGATAAACTCGTCTGTGAGATCAGGCACAATCGAAGACCGGCGGCGGTCAATCAGAAGAAAAATCGTATGCAGCACAGACTCAGACAGTGCGCCGAACGATTGCTGAATCAGCTCTTTTTTCTTAGCGGCCGATACCTTCGGATGGCTTAACACTTCCTGTAATCCGGCTTCGTTCCGGAACACTTCTTTTAGTACGGTAAGCTCTTCTTCGATTTCATTGATTTGAGAAGTCTCAACGGCAATGTCGAAAAGCGCTGACGCGTATCGTTTAGAGACAGCAGATCCACTCATCGGCTTTCTCCTACCTCTTTAAGATAGTCCTGAATCAGTTGTTCCTGGGCTTGTTCATCAAGCTCTTTTTCAATCACTTTCGATGCGATTAAGACAGAAAGTGATGCGACTTGCTCGCGAAGTGCGGAAACCGCTTGTTCTTTTTCTTTGACAATTTCGGTTCTCGCCGCTTCTTTCAATCTTTCAGACTCGGCGCGTGCAGCCTGGATAATGTCTTCCTTCTGCTTTTCACCCAGTTTTTTCGCATTTTCAATGAGTGATTGTGATTCCTGTTTCGCTTCTTTTAAAAGAACGCGCTGCTCTTCAATCAGCTTCTGCGCTTCTTTATTTCTTTCTTCAGCGGACGTAATTTCGCCGGCGATATGATCTTCACGCTGTTTCATTATATTTAATAGCGGTCCAAGAGCGAATTTCTTGAGAAGCGCTAATAAAACTAACATAGCTAACAATTGGAATAGGATATCTCCGCCGTTAAACGACAGTCCTAATTCAAGAGGTAATTGAGACATCTACTACGGCAACTCCCTTCTGCAGGTTTTCTCTGCTGATAAAAAGCCGTTTCGGGACGGCCTGCTTATCAGACATAAAGCAATGGCGAAGGTTCTCTTAGAGTGATCTTCGCCATTTTTAGTTCATATAAGGCTTTTTTGCTTAGCCAAAGAACGCTAAGAACGCGATAACGACAGCGATAATCGGAAGGGCCTCAACCAATGCGATACCCATGAACATAAGAGTTCTAAGTTCTTTTCCTGCTTCCGGCTGACGGGCGATTCCCTCTACCGTACGTGAAACGATCAGACCGTTACCAATACCTGCACCAAGTGCGCCTAAACCGATTGCAATTGCAGCTGCTATTAAATTCATGAAAAAGTTCCTCCTTTAAAATGTTATCCGAATGGATATATGATTTTAATGATCATGACTGATTTTGTGTGACATGTACACCATCGTCAGCATCGTAAAGATAAATGCCTGGATGGTCCCGATGAACAAGCTGAACGCCTGCCATGCAAGCATCGGAAGAATGGCTCCGACTGTGCCGACCAAACCGAGAAAGAAGCTGTTTGAGTAGAAATTCGTCGCCAGATTCGCAAGCAGGCCAAGAAGAATTTCCCCGGCGAAAATGTTACCGTAAAGACGAAGTCCGAGTGTCAGCGTATTCGCAAACTCCTCAATAATCTTCATCGGGAACATAAGCGGAACCGGTCTGAGGTAATCCTTAGAGTATTCCTTCAAACCTTTCATCTTCACGCCGTAATAGTGCGTTAACGACACAACCATAACGGCTAGAGTCAGAGTAATAGCCGGATCGGCCGTCGGTGATTTCCACCAAAGCTCGTGTCCGACCGTTACAGAAAACGGCAGCCCCAGCATATTTGATACAAATATGTACATCAGCAAGGTTACACCAAGCGCCAAGAAGTTAGCCCCTGTTTTTAAATCCATTGTACTGCCTATAATATTGCGGACAAAATCAACAATCCATTCCATGAAGTTCTGGGCTTTTCCCGGACGGATAGACAGCGTTCTCGTAGTGAGAATCGCAATCAGCAGCACAATCACACTTGCCACAGTAATCATCAGAATGTTTGTCAGATTAAAAGTAAGACCAAACAAATCAATAGTTCTGTAATCGTGATTCAATGGGTTTTCACCTCTCTTCCATTGATGAACGTTTGAGCTGAATAATGGAATCTATCATAATGACGGGATAAATTGTCATTAATCCAATAATCACACTTGCCACACTGACTTTATCGGGATATTTAAAGGCGACAGCCATCGCAAGTATCGCATTGCACCAACGCGCTGCGCTCCCGAGTGATCGTATGGACTTTCCTTTCGCCACGGCCTTGTCAAAAGCATTCATTCTTCTGGTCAAGAGCCACAAATTAAACAAACTGAAAACAGTTCCCAAAAAGAGGCCTAAAAAAACAGTTTTATACGCCGTAAGACCATATCCCAGCAAATAGATTGCTAAGATTACAAATACATATCTCCGTTGTCTGCTGAATGTAAGATTGGGATCGTCCATCAACTATCTGTCTCCTGATGAAAATGTAATATAATTCCTGGATACGGCAAAACATGCGGTTAACCCTTGCAGAAGGCCTTTTTTGTCCGCAAAACGGCCTGTTCGAAAAAACCACTCATCCTCCTGATGCCACGGGATGCTGTTTCATTCGCTTAGATAAATCCTCATATAACGGGTTTTTTGGAGGATTTAAAATGAGGATGGATACTAGAAATGAAAGGAATGAAAACCTTCTCATAATACCCTCGTTTAGCATACAATAGCCCCTAACATGTGTCAATCTGTTTAAAGTTAAAAAACTTTTTATACCGGAAGCATACACAGAATGTTCACAAATTCACCTATAAATGTATGAACTCTGCCCATTCAGCAAATATCTGGATAAAAAAAGAAAACCCCTGAATGAGGTTTTCCGATTTATTTGGTTCCGTACAGTCTGTCACCCGCGTCCCCGAGGCCCGGAACGATATAGCCTTTTTCATTCAGTTTTTCATCAAGGGCGGCGATATAAATATCAACGTCAGAATGATGTTTCATAAGCTCTTCCACGCCTTCCGGAGCCGCTACAAGACACATAAAACGAATGTTTCTCGCGCCGCGCTTTTTCAGGCTGTTTATCGCTTCCACCGCAGAGCCTCCCGTAGCAAGCATCGGATCCACGACAATAAATTCGCGTTCTTCTACATCAGAAGGAAGCTTGACATAGTATTCCACCGGTTTTAAGGTTTCCGGATCACGGTATAATCCGACATGTCCCACTTTAGCGGCCGGGATTAATTTCAGCATGCCGTCAACCATTCCGAGACCCGCTCTCAGGATCGGCACGATACCGAGTTTCTTCCCTGAAATCACTTTGGATGTCGCTGTTTGAACAGGTGTTTTCACTTCCACTTCTTTAAGAGGAAGATCACGTGTAATTTCAAACGCCATCAGTGATGCGACTTCGTCCACCAGGTCTCTGAAATCCTTTGTGCCTGTATTTTCATTCCGAATATATGTCAGCTTATGCTGGATTAAAGGATGATCAAATACGTAAACCTTTCCCATACTGTGTTCAGCTCCTTTTTTGTTGTCCGAGTGACTTTTTCACACTTCTATTGATTCTACAGAAAAAGACAAACAGTTTCAAGAAAATCATAAAAAAACCCGCCGGATTAAGGTTCCGGCGGGTTTCTTCCTTATTAATAGTCCAGTTCTTTATATAAAGGAAACTTTTCAGTCAAGGCAGATACGCGCTGTCTCGCTTCTTCAAGTTTTGCTTCGTCTTCATGATTTTTCAGCGCGAGGCCGATGATGGCGCCGACTTCTTCAAGCGCGTCACCGTCAAAGCCGCGGCTTGTCACAGCTGCCGTACCGAGACGGATTCCGCTTGTGACGAACGGTTTTTCCGGATCGTAAGGGATCGCGTTTTTATTAGATGTAATGCCGATTTCATCAAGAACGTGTTCAGCGACTTTTCCGGTCAGACCGAGAGAACGGAGGTCGACAAGCACAAGGTGGTTATCCGTTCCGCCTGATACGAGCTGAATGCCCTCTTTGTTCAGAGACTCAGCCAGGCGCTTCGCGTTCGAGATGACGTTTTGCGCATATGTTTTGAACTCATCTTCAAGCACTTCTCCGAAAGAAACGGCTTTGGCCGCGATGACATGCATAAGCGGTCCGCCTTGGATTCCCGGGAAAATGGATTTATCAATCTTTTTGCCGAACTCTTCACGGCAAAGGATCATTCCTCCGCGGGGTCCGCGAAGTGTTTTGTGAGTCGTTGTCGTTACAAAGTCAGCGTAAGGAACCGGATTCGGATGAAGACCGGCTGCGACAAGACCCGCGATATGCGCCATGTCGACCATGAAGTAAGCGCCGACTTCATCAGCGATTTCACGGAATTTTTTAAAGTCGATCGTGCGGGGGTACGCGCTCGCTCCGGCAACGATGAGTTTCGGCTTATGCGCCAGCGCTTTTTCACGCACATCTTCATAATCTATATATTGCGTGTCTTTATCGACACCGTATTCTACAAAGTTGTATTGAACGCCGCTGAAATTAACCGGGCTTCCGTGTGTTAAGTGGCCGCCGTGGGAGAGGTTCATCCCGAGCACCGTGTCGCCGTGCTCTAAAATCGTGAAGTAAACAGCCATGTTCGCTTGAGCGCCTGAGTGCGGCTGAACGTTTACATGCTCAGCTCCGAAAATCTCTTTCGCGCGGTCGCGGGCGATGTCCTCAACGACATCAACATGCTCACAGCCGCCGTAGTAGCGTTTGCCGGGGTAGCCTTCAGCATATTTGTTTGTTAAAACAGAGCCTTGCGCTTCCATTACCGCTTCCGTCACGAAGTTTTCAGAAGCAATTAATTCGATCTTAGTCTGTTGACGCTTACGCTCATCTTTGATGGCGTTAAACACTTGTTTGTCTTGTACAGGTAAATGTTTCATCAGCGAGATCCTCTCCTATCCGTTTCCTGTTCTTTATTTTTACCACCCTTATTGTACATGGTTTTTCAGGTGAATGTAACAGCTTATTTAAAAAAATCACAAAATTTAATTAGAAAACACGAACATTATACAGGAAAAGTATTTTCATCATTCGCATTCATAAACGGCGCGAATTCCGCCTATCAGCTTCGGCCTTGTCCGGGCCATCGTCACATGTGCTTCTCCAAGCTCACGGCTTGATATCCGGACAGGGACGGCAACGGGTTTCAGATGCATGCCGATGAACGTATCACCGATGTCAATCCCGGCGTCAGCCTGAATCGATTCAGCGAGCACGGGAGAACGCATCTGCCGGTATGCATAAGAGGCCATCGCTCCGCCCGCTTTCGGGACGGGGACGGCTGAAACAATGGGGAGCCTGAACCGCTCGGCCGTTTCCGCTTCAATGACAAGCGCCCTGTTTAAATGCTCGCAGCATTGAAAAGCAAGATGCACACCCGTTTTTTCCTTAAACCGGTTAAGTCCGCCGTATATCAATTCAGCCCAATCCCCGCTTCCGGCGGTGCCGATCCGGCTTCCGGCGGCTTCACTTGTACTGCACCCGATCACCAGCAGACTGCCGTCCGTCAGTCCTGCCTGCTCTTGAAACTCAGTCAGCATGTCCGTCCATTTTTGCTTCATCTCTTCCATTGTCCAGCACCTCTTACAGATTTTTTTCTTCGTAATCTGCGATTTTGCCGATCCGCCGTTCGTGGCGGCCGCCCGTAAATTCAGTCGTCAGCCAGACTTTTGCGATTTCGCGCGCCAGCCCCGGGCCGATGACGCGTTCGCCCATCGCAAGAACATTCGTGTCATTGTGTTCACGCGTCGCTTTTGCGCTGAAGGTGTCATGGGCAAGCGCACAGCGTATGCCCTTTACCTTATTTGCGGAGATGCTCATGCCGATGCCTGTGCCGCAAATTAAAATTCCCCTGTCAGCTTCGCCGTTCACCACTTTTTCCGCTACCGGAAAAGCGTAGTCTGAATAATCGACAGAGCCGGCGCCGCATTCACAGCCCATATCAATGTATTCAATCTGCAATTCATCCAAAAGACTTTTTATTTCTTCGCGGATATGGACGCCGCCGTGATCTGACGCAATAGCTACTTTCATTCATTTACCTCCTAGGTGTGGCTGGGCGAAGACAGCCCAGTGTGCTTGTCCTTTTTATTACGAAATCCGTTGATTTCATTCTACTCTTTCACATTCGTTTTGCAAATGACCTGTTTGCAGATTTTCTGACAGATTACTTGCTTTTTCTGTCAAGCAATTGATCAGCCAAAAGGGTCAGCAGCTCCTCCAGTTCGTCCCGCGTCTGTTTATAAACATCAAGCGGACCGCCGAACGGGTCAGAGATATCGCCGTTTTCCCCCGTTACGTATTCTTTAATGGTAAAGACTTTGCCCTGACTGTTTTGATATCGGCCTTCAATCAGCTGTTTGTGCTGTTCAGTCATCGCCAGCACCAGATCAGCCGTCTCGATATGTTCTTCCGATAGGGGAGATGAACTGTGATTGAGAGCGATCCGTTTTTCAAACAGCGCTTCTACGGCATGGGCCGACGCTTTTCCGTGCGGAGACGCGAATACGCCGGCCGAGCTTACGCTGACATCCAGCCCTTTCGTTTCTGCAATGGATTTAAAAAGAGCCTCAGCCATAGGACTGCGGCACGTATTGCCTGTACATACAAAGATTATTTTCATGTCCGTCACCTCTTACTGCCTATTATAAATGAAGAAAAAAGAAACGGCATCTTCGTTTCTTTTTTTACGTATCTTATATCGGTAAAAGCAGTTTCAGCCCGAATCCGATCAAAATGGCTCCGCCAAGCGCTTCGCTGTAGGAGCCGAGCCACGACTGCACCTTTCTTCCAGCCAAAAGGCCCGCCCATGTTAAAACGGTGCTGAAGACACCGAACAGCGTAACGGCCAGAAACGGATTGGAGCCGTTCATCCCGAGACTGAGCCCGACAGAAAAGCTGTCCAGACTGACGCCGACCGCAAACAGCAACAGTCCCGAGCCTGCCGGAGATATGAGCGGCCCGTCTGATTGTTTAAACGCGGCAATGATCATCTGCACCCCTAAAATGAAGAGAAGAGATCCGCCGATGTAAACGGCGAGCATCCCCAGAAAACCGGACAGCAGATGCCCGGCCGCCATTCCCGTAAGCGGCATCATGACATGAAACAGCCCGATGACAACCCCTATATGAAAAATCTGTTTTTTCTTCAGCTGAATCATTCCCATCCCGAGCCCGACGGAAAAGGCATCCGTCCCCAAAGCAAATGCCATGATGCTTAAGGAGACAAGTTCCCCGATGAATAGATTCGACATGAAATAAAAACCCCCTTGGACGTGCCCGCTTGTTTAGCTTATGCATGTCCGATAAGGGGTAGAACAAGTTAATGGATAACGGTGCCGCCTGCGGCTTTCATCAGCCTGTTCATAATGGCGAGCCCCACTCCGGTATCCGGAAAGGACTCAGAAATAATCATGTCCACTTCCGCTTCATCAAAGCTGCGGAGCGCATCGTATAAGGCGGACGCCACTGTTTCAAGGTCGGCGCGTCTGCCGCAGACCTTGATATAATCAGCCTGGTAACTATCGGCGTTCTCTTCTGTTGTCAGAATGCCGATTCGTTTCCCCCGGCTTTTATATGTGTCTGCCAGTTCTTGAATTCTCCGGGCGCCGCCGTCGGCAATAGCCATCGGCGCAGAAGGCGCGTAATGTGTATATTTCATACCCGGAGAAATAGGAACCTCATCTTCTTCGGTCAGCCCTTTATCCACAAGAACCGGACCGGCGGCGGATTCAATCTGCTCTTTTGTCACGCCGCCCGGACGAAGCAGCACGGGCTGTTTCCCCGTACAGGACAGAACGGTTGATTCCACTCCGATTCCCGTCGCGCCGCCGTCCACAATACCGGCAATGCGGCCGTTTAAATCATGAGCTACATGCTCGGCCTTCGTCGGGCTCGGTTTTCCTGATAAATTGGCGCTCGGCGCTGCGATCGGCAGTCCGGCCGAGCTGATGAGGGCTAATGCTGCCGGATGATCAGGCATTCTGACAGCTACCGTCTCAAGTCCCGCGGTGACACGGGGTGACAGCACACCGGGCTTACACGGCAAGACAAGGGTCAGCGCCCCCGGCCAGAATAGCTCCATAAGCTTTTTCGCCGTCTCAGGAATATGGCTGATAAAACGATCAAGCTGGCTGATGTGGGATATATGCACAATCAGCGGATTATCGCTCGGCCTTCCTTTCGCCTCATATATTTTCGTTACGGCTTCCGTATTTTCAGCGTTAGCGCCCAGTCCGTAAACGGTTTCTGTCGGAAAAGCCACAACCTCATTCTGCCGGAGCAATTCCGCGGCTTGTGTAATCTGGGGATCGGTTGTGGATAATTCTGCGGAACAATCCACAAACCATCTTCTTGTTTTCATGTATAACCAAACTCCTTATTTTAAAGCGGTAAAACTTTATTTTCTCTCGTGTATTCCTTTTGAAAGTATAAAAGATGTCCTTTAATAAAACAAGTGTTATCCACAAACTGTGGACAACACTTTTTAATAAGTGGATAACCTTGTGTATAAGTTAGATCAGGCAGAGGTTTTCACCATTAAAAACGAACCTTCTGTGCATAACGAATTGCGGAAATGTTCGGACGTATACAGTTCATCAGGCGCATTGGCGCACGCTTCAAATCCCATCACATTCAGAAACTCAGCGGATGAGGGCTGATTGGCGACTAAGTAGACATCTTGAATCTCATGTTTTTTGCACAGCACATCCATACTTTGAAACAGTGTAACGATATGGCTTTGATTCAGCCTGTCCGACATGACGAGTGAACGGAGAAGCCCTTTTCCGCCGCTGAATTTTTCGATCCCGAGACAGGCGGCAATCTTTTTTTCACTGTCTTCCAGCACGATAAAACGGCTGATCTGCTGATCGATTTCCGCATGTGCCGTATCAGCCTTTTTCAAAAAGGCCTCCAGCGCCTCCGTATCTTGATCTCTTGCCACTCTCAGCTGATAAAACATATATTTCCCTCCGTTTCGATCAACTCTTTCTTCCAATCTATGAATCGAATCCGGATTTATGCCTTTTGCTTCAGGAAAATAGATCTGAAATCCAATCGACGAGGAAAAACTTCACTTCCGTATCATCGTCATCTTTCTTTTCTTTCTTCGCTTTATCAGCCTTTGCTTTTACGTCATCCAGCACTTTTTTAGTCTGTTTCTGCGTTTCTTCCTGCTTCTGTCCGCCGTCTTCCTGATCTTTCACCGCTTCGCCGTTTGAGAAATCAAGGAAGCACAGCGGCGGAAACAAGACGCACCACCAGTTGGCGCCCTCGCCATTGCCGAGTGTAATTAAAATCGCTTCATATTTTCCGGCCGGATAGACCATATTGCCGTACAGCTTTGTCGGAAACGAGATTTTATTGAATTGAACTGAAACGGATTGATGCGCACCCTTTTCTTTCATCGTTTGTTTGGCGATTTCTTTAATTTCAGGAAGCTTCGAACGAATGAGCCGCCGCGCTTCTTCAATGGAAGTGATATCTTTCACCCAGTCCGTGATTTGCTTGTTTACAGCATCTCTGATCTGGCGCTTGAGCTTTTGATCCTCATCGTTATCACTGTTGGCCAAAATCCTGAGCCGGATCGCTTCATCCGGTATGACGACGGGCTCATCGGCTGATGCCCGCGCTGTTTCTTCTTTTGTCAAACCCGCAAGCGCTCCTGATAATAAAAGAAAAATATATATGCAGATCATCATCGTCTGTTTCATCGGTCCCCACCGTTCCTCTCCGTGCTTTTTTTATCTAGTCCCATTATGGACATGACGGAAAAGGTTTAAACCGGCGGGAAGAAAAAAATCTAGCAAGCTGATAATCTGCATTGACAGATTCAAAATATGGTACGATATTATTTTGATAGGAGGTTTTCAGATGAAATATAATTACACCGTGCTGCTGTCGGCGGCATGTATGTCTGTCATTTATTCTATTTTGTATGTTCATCAATTCATTATCGCGGCTTTCATTTCGATGGCGTTTTATTTTTTGTTTCCTTATTTGATTTTTGCGCTGCCGCTTCAATACTTTCTGAATAAAAAGCCGAAGAGATTTCATCCGCTGTATTTTCTTTATTATTTAGGGGTGTCATTCATTGCAAACGGGATCATCTTCGGTCTTTTGCAGCCGTCAGGCCAATCTCTGTTTTCTAATTCAGCCTTTTATATCTTTGCGGTTTTAACAGCCGTCGTCTATTGGGTATGGGATTCCGTATTGCTGCAAAGACAAAATCCGGCTACAGAAGCGTAATCAGCAGACAGCCGGCTGAAGGGAGAGCGGCGCAAAAGAAAACGGCGGCCATCTTTAAACGGGCGTGCCGTCCTTCTTCTGTTTCAGAATGATAATTGGCCCGCTGCTCCGCTCCGCTTACGGCCAACCCGGAAACGATGATCGCTGTGACGATAAGAACAGCCGTAACGGCGCCGAAAATGATGCCAAAGCCAAACGGCAGAACAAACCCCGCCGCATAAGCTGCGGCGGCGAGTATACATCCGAAGGCGAACGCTTTTTTCAAGGCGGATGCCCCTTTCATTTTCTTTCCATTGTAACAAAAGCCCGCCGTGTGCGTCACCGGCGGGCTTTTTTCATGATGTGATGACCGCGGATACGGTTCTGTCTTTTCCGTTGATGTCCTGTACGACTTCCACTTCCGCATTCGGAAAGGAATGACGGAACAGGTCTTTCACGGCTTTTCCCTGATTATATCCGATTTCAAAGACGACAAGCGCTTTATCTTTCATGACAAGAGGCAGCTCCTCCATAAACCGCTTGTAGAATTTCAAACCGTCACCGCCGTCCGTAAGAGCATGAAGCGGCTCATGGAAACGGACGATATCCGACAAATCCGCCATTTCTTCTTCAGAAATATACGGCGGATTGGAAACAATAATATCCGCTTTTTTTCCTGATGAAATAAAAGGAGTTAACAGATCTCCCTGCAAAAAGCACACGTCCGCTCCGAGGTTTTGCGCATTTCTTTCCGCCACCTGCAGCGCTTCTTTTGAAATATCCGAAGCCGATACTGAAAAATGTCCGCATTCAAGCGCAAGCGTCACCGCAATGGCTCCGCTCCCCGTACCGATATCAATGACGTTCAGGCGTTCTGCCTCGGAAAATGCCCGCTTCTGTCTGTCCAGCAAATGAAAGACGACTTCTTCCGTCTCCGGACGCGGAATGAGAACATCGTCATTCACAAAAAATTCCCTGCCGTAAAACTGTTCTTTCCCGATAATATATTGAATCGGAATACCTTCTTTATGCATCTCCACGTGCCGTCTGAATCGATAAAGCTCGTCCTCGCCGACGGGCTCCTGCAGACTTGCGAGAAGTTTGCTCCGATCCATTCCGGTATCATTTAACAGCAGCAGCTCGGCCGCGTTTTTTTCTCTTCCCGCTTCGGTTAAATAAGAAGAAGCCCAGCTTAGGGCTTCAAAAACGGTCTTCATCTTAATTTTCCGCCTGCTGGAGCTTGCTTGACTGGTCTTCTACGATTAACGCTTCAACCACTTCATCAAGCTTGCCTTCCAGGATTTGATCCAGCTTTTGAATCGTCAGGCCGATGCGGTGATCCGTCACACGGTTTTGCGGGAAATTGTATGTGCGGATACGCTCGGAACGGTCGCCTGAACCGACGGCTGATTTGCGGGTCTGATCATATTCAGCCTGAGCTTCCTGCTGGAATTTGTCATAGATTCTGGCGCGGAGCACCTTCATCGCTTTTTCTTTGTTTTTAATCTGAGATTTTTCATCCTGACAGGATACGACGACACCGGTCGGTAAATGCGTCAGGCGTACGGCCGACATCGTCGTGTTTACGCTTTGTCCGCCCGGTCCGCTTGATGCAAATGTATCGACGCGGATGTCTTTTTCGTGGATGTCCACTTCTACTTCTTCCGCTTCAGGAAGACACGCCACCGTCGCCGTGGATGTATGAATACGGCCGCCTGATTCCGTTTCCGGAACACGCTGTACGCGGTGCGCGCCATTTTCATACTTCAGCTTGGAGTATGCGCCTTTTCCCGTAATCATAAAGATGATTTCTTTGTAACCGCCCGTTCCGGTCACGTTTGCTTCCATGACTTCAGTCTTCCAGCCTTGGATTTCGGCATAACGGGAGTACATTCTGTAGAGATTTCCCGCAAACAGCGCGGCTTCTTCTCCTCCCGCTGCTCCGCGGATCTCCATGATTACGTTTTTGTCATCGTTCGGGTCTTTCGGGATGAGGAGCACTTTCAAACGCTCTGATAAGGTTTCCGTCTCTCCCTGCAGTTCGGAGATTTCTTCCTTCACCATTTCTCTCATATCGGCATCAAGCTTTTCCTCAAGCATCGCTTTCGCATCGGCAAGCTGTTCTGATGCGTCTCTGTATTGTCTATAGACTTCAACGGTTTCTTGTATATCAGATTGCTCTTTCGAATATTCTCTAAGCTTTTTCGGATCGTTGACCACTTCCGGATCACTTAAAAGCTCATTTAATTTTTCGTATCGTTGTTCAATTGACTGTAAACGGTCTAACACGGTCTTCACCTCTGTTTTCCTGTGCGTAACATTCTCATTATAGTATAGGGCTTATCGCCAGTCAAAAGCAATTCGCCTCTGTTATACTGAAGCAAAAAAGGAGGGGCGGATATGCTGAAATCCATCCACCATATAGCAATCATATGCTCTGATTATGAAAAGTCGAAAGCTTTTTACACCGAGATTCTCGGTTTCGGCATTATAAAAGAAACATACCGAAAGGATCGCGGATCTTATAAACTTGATCTGGCGCTGGACGGCGCGTACGCGATTGAATTGTTTTCCTTTCCCGATCCGCCCGAACGGCCGACCAGACCGGAAGCCGCGGGTCTCCGGCATCTCGCCTTCACCGTAAACGATCTTGAAGCAGCCGTCAGGGAGTTAAAGGAAAAGGGCGTCGGCACAGAACCGATCAGAACCGATCCGCTGACGGGGAAACGGTTTACCTTTTTCTTCGATCCCGACAAGCTTCCGCTTGAATTGTATGAAGCGTAACGTTTTTTGAAGAAATGCCGCTTTCTTTGGCGAATTCCTTCTTGTTTTGTCTAACGTGAAGGGAACGCCGCCTCATGGTCGAATACCTAGCAAAAAGGAGGTATGTGATCATGAATACAAACATGGCCGCGAAAGAGCTCGGTGTCTCCGCAAAAACGGTGCAAAGGTGGGTCAAGCAGCTGAATCTTCCGGCTGAACGGAATGAGCTCGGACATTATTCCTTTACACCTGAGGATCTTGATGTGCTGAAATCGGTCAAACGGCAAATTTCTGAAGGCACTGCCCTTCTGGACGTTCAAGTGCCCCGGCAGCCGAAAAAACGGACGGGCTTCATTTTGCAGCGTCCGAAAATCACTGGCGGCGCTGAACAAAGGTTGGCAGAGCTGGAGCGCAAACTGGATGTTCTCACGAAAGAGAAACAGGACGGGAACCATCTGCTTTCAAGAATAGAAGAGCTGGAACGCCAGCTGAAACAAAAAGCGGATGAAGGGGTCTCATATCAGCTTCTTCAGCACAGGCGGGAAATCGACGACCTCAATGCCGAATTGCAGACATTGGCCTCCCGCATCCAGGAACTTGCCCAGACAGCTCCCCTCTCAGAAACAGCCGCTTCTTCAGAACATAAGAAATCCAGAAAAAAAACCAGATTTTCACCTTTTAAATTTCAATTCTAATCAAAAAAGCTCCCTGAAACAGGGAGCTTTTTATTATGCGGTCAGCGCAATGATGATCGGCAGTGAGATCAAAGATAAAATCGCACTGATTACGAACGCAGACGCAGTTTCTTCCTCTTGTTTTTCGAAACGTGTGGCAATCATCGCCGCTACCGCAGATCCAGGGAATGCAACAAGCAATACCGCTTTTGTGATCTGGTCAGCCGGAAGTCCGACTGCAAGAGCGATCAGGTACATCAGTGCAGGCTGAACGGCAACTTTTAACAAAGCGATACCGAAAGCCGGCAGACTGAGCTTAATGTTGCGGATACCGACAGTTACACCGACGGCGAAGAGCGCAACACCTGATGTTGTGCTGCCGAGCTGTTCAAGCATTTTGTCGCCCAGCTCAGGAAGACTTACACCGAAAAGCACAAGAATGATACTGATAAGCGGTGCAGCCGCAAGCGGTTCGGAAAGACCGTGAAGAATAGACTTACCAGTCATTTTCCAGAAGTTCTCGTTTTCGCTGTCTTGTTTCTTAGATGACTCTCCGACAGTAGCGATAATGATCGCAAGCGGGTCAAGGATGGCGTTAACCACGATACCCGTAACGGCGATAGGAATCGCTACTTCGTTTGCTCCGAATAAGCTTCCGAGTACCGGAATACCCATAAATGCAAATGTCGGCTGTGCAGAGTTTAAAGAAAATACAGATGAATTCGTTAAATCATACTTGAAGATAAATTTGCAAACCAACAGAATGACGATAAAGAATCCGACAATCCCAATGATCAAAGCGATCATCAAAGGAACCTGTGATAAAAACGCACTTCTTGAAGTGGTTAAAATACTTGCGATAAAATGCGCCGGAAGCGCGTACTTCGTAACTAAGGTGCTTACCCCTTTTGCTGACTTCGCGTCATAACTTCCGAAGCGACCTGCGAACCATCCCAGCACGATCACGAAAAAGATCGGCGCCAGGAGGATTAAAATATCTAAGAAGCTCAAAATATTCTCCTCCAAATCCTTAATGTCCGTATACTTTAGCCTTTACATAAAAGCTTTCCCTCGGACTGTAAAATTAATCGTAAAAATTATTTAGCGATAACTTGTTTATATTGCGGTTTCCACATTGCATCAAGAACGGCATGTTCTACATTCTCAGGAATGCGGTTTGCCACGCCTTCTTTAATGGCAGTTTCCGCTACGGCGATCGCAACTTTAATTGAAACTTCTTGTAAGTCGCTCATGCTCGGCAGAAGGCCTGCACCCGGTGTTTCAAAATCAACGCTTTCTGCGATTGCGTCAGCAGTTGCCGCAAACATTGCAGGAGTAATCACTTTCGCTTCTACAACGATTGAACCGAGACCAAGTCCAGGGAACGCGAATGCGTTGTTAGATTGTCCGATTTCATGAGAAACGCCATTGTACTCTACATTGTCAAACGGGCTTCCTGTCGCCACAAGCACTTTGCCGTCAGTCCATTTGAATAGATCGCTAGGAACGGCTTCAGCAAGCGGTGTCGGGTTAGACATCGGCATGATGACCGGACGCTCAACGTGTTTTGCCATTTCTTTGACGATTTCTTCACTGAACGCGCCGCTTTGGCCTGATGTACCGATTAAGATTGTCGGTTTCGCTTGACGGATCACTTCAATGAAAGGAATTTGTCCGTTTTCATCGCGTTTCCAATCTTTAATTTCTTCAGCTGTGCGCAGGTACGGCTCTTGGAAATCAAGAATGTTTTCCATACCTTCAATTAACAAGCCTCTGTAGTCCATTGTGTAGAACGCTTTGTTGGCTTCTTCTTCAGAAAGACCGGCAAGCACCATAGTGTCGCGGATTTGGTCAGCGATTCCGATTCCGGCAGATCCCGCACCGAAGACAACCACACGCTGGTCTTTAATAGACGCGCCTGTTTTCTTCATAGCCGCAAGCACACCTGCAAGCGTAATCGCGCCTGTTCCTTGAATGTCGTCGTTGAATGTAAGAATTTCATGGTTGTATTTCTTCATGATATTGCGCGCGTTTTTGTTTCCAAGGTCTTCCCAGTGAAGAAGAGCTTTAGGGAAATATTTAAGCGCAGCTTTTACATAAGCGTCAATGAAAGCTTCATAACGTTCGCCTTGGATACGTTCATGGCGGTTACCGATGTATAAAGGATCGTTCAGAAGTTTTTCATTGTTCGTACCGACGTCAAGAACGACAGGAATAACACGGCTTGGGTCAATACCGGCAGCCGCTGTGTATACGGCTAATTTACCGATGGCGATGTTGATACCGCCTACACCCCAGTCACCGATTCCGAGGATGCTTTCTGAGTCTGTCGCAACGATCAAATCAATATCTCCGGCAGTGGCATGAAGGTTTTCAAATGCCTCTTCAATTCCTTCTACATTGTCGATAGAAAGGTAAATCCCTTGAGGTCTTCTGTACTCATGGCTGTATTCTTGAATCGCTTCACCGACAGTCGGTGTGTAAACAACCGGCAGCATTTCACGAAGATGGTTTTGAAGCAATTTAAAGAAAAGAACTTCGTTACGGTTTTGCAAATCATTCAAATACACGTTTTGGCGAAGGCGGTCCGGCTGAGCTTGAAACTGCTCGTATGCGCGTTTTGCCTGCTCATCAAGAGACAGAATGGTCGGAGGAAGCAGCCCGTCTAATCCAAGGCTTTTTCTTTCTTCTGCTGAAAACGCAACACCTTTATTTAAAGTAGGGATAGATAGAACTTCTTTTCCTCTTAAAGTAGTTTCTAAGTTGCCTTCCTTCGTTACTTTAATATTATTCAAGAAAATCTCCTTCTTTCTTCAAATAGTTAACAAAGTTAAGTAATTACCCATTTTGGCTAGTGTGATCGCGATCTGCTATATCTTTTTTTGACAATTATTCGAACAATGTCTCATAACTATTTACATTACTTAGTCATTTTATGCCTGTAAAAATGAAAATTCAAGAGATGAAAATTACTTAATTTTTTCATACTCTTTTTTAAGTTAATTAACTACAATTTTTGAAAAACCGTCAAAAAAACACCGGATTTTTTACCGATGTTTTCATGAAAAGGGTTATTTATCAGTCTGTTTTTTCGGCACTTCGTGGTGATGTCTGCATCTCGCTTCGTATGACTCCGACGCGCCGACTAAAATGACCGGATCATCATAGGAAGCGGGCTTCCCGTCAATCAAACGCTGCGTACGGCTTGCCGGCGACCCGCAAACGGAGCAGACCGCCTGCAGCTTCGTCACTGATTCGGCAACCGCCATCAGATTCGGCACCACACCGAACGGCTCTCCCCGGAAATCCATATCAAGTCCGGCCGCGATGACACGATAGCCTTTATCCGCAAGCAAGGATAAATCGCCGATGATTGATTCGCCGAAAAACTGCACTTCATCTACCGCGATGACGTCCGTGCTTTCACTGATATGATCCCATATTTCAGCCGAAGACGAGATGACGTGGCTTGTCATGGATGTGCCGTTGTGAGAAACGACGGCCTCCTCACTGTAGCGATTATCAATGGCAGGTTTGAACACCTTGACCTCCTGCTTCGCATATGTCGCTCTTTTCACTCTGCGGATCAGCTCTTCTGATTTCCCAGAGAACATGCTGCCGCATATCAGCTCAAGCCATCCGCTTTGCTTCATTATGTACATAGGCTATCCGCTCCCCTTTTTTTCCTGTTTATGGACATAAAAAACAGGCAAGAAGCAATTCTTGCCTGCCTGTAAAATCTATTATTACTTAAGACCGTATTTTTTGTTAAAGCGATCAACACGACCATCAGCAGAAGCGAATTTTTGACGTCCAGTGTAGAATGGGTGGCATTCAGAGCAAATCTCAACGCGTACCTCTTCTTTTACTGAGCCTGTTTCAAATTCATTTCCGCAAGCGCATTTAACTGTTGCTTTTTTGAAATTAGGATGAATTCCTGCTTTCATTGTATCCATCTCCTTCCGCCCTGAATCCCGTGTGGAAACAGAGTTATTATTCCGGAGCGAATCCGGAACGCATATGAGAGAATTATATCAGTCATTTACTGCATTTGCAAATACATTTTTTATCAGCGGCGGGCTGATGATGAAAGGTTTGCCTGCTTCCATTCTTGGTTGATCAGATCGAAGAATTCCTGATTCGTTTTTGTTTTTTTCATTTTTCTCATAAACTTCTCTGCGAAGTCCGGAGAATCAGACATCGATTTGCGGATCGCCCATAGACGGTCAAGATGCTCTTTCGGCACGAGCAGCTCTTCCTTCCGCGTGCCGGAGCGGCGGATATCGATCGCCGGGAAAATCCGTCTTTCCGCAAGAGAACGGTCAAGGTGAAGCTCCATGTTGCCCGTTCCTTTAAACTCTTCGTAGATGACGTCATCCATCCGGGAGCCCGTGTCAACGAGCGCCGTCGCCAAAATGGTCAGGCTGCCGCCCTCTTCAATGTTTCTCGCGGCACCGAAAAAGCGCTTCGGACGATGGAACGCAGCCGGGTCAATCCCGCCGGAAAGCGTACGTCCGCTTGGCGGGATAACGAGGTTGTAGGCCCGTGCCAGGCGGGTAATGCTGTCCATCAGAATGATAACGTCTTTTTTGTGTTCAACGAGACGCATCGCCCGTTCAAGCACAAGCTCCGCTACCTTAATGTGATTTTCCGGCACTTCATCGAACGTCGAGCTGACGACATCGCCCGCTACGGAACGTTCAATATCCGTTACTTCTTCCGGTCTTTCATCAATTAAGAGAACGATCAATTCAGCGTCAGGCTGATTTGTCGTAATGCTGTTAGCGATTTCTTTTAACAGCATGGTTTTACCGGCTTTCGGCGGCGCCACGATCAGACCGCGCTGGCCGAAACCGACGGGAGCCATCATATCGAGAATTCTTGTTGAGAGATAATTCGGTTTCGTCTCAAGCACCATTTGGCGGTCCGGATAAAGCGGAGTCAGCGCGGGAAAATGAACGCGCTCTTTCGCAGATTCCGGATCGTCTCCATTTACCGCTTCAACGTGCAAAAGTCCGTAATAGCGTTCGTTTTCTTTCGGCGGACGCACCTTGCCGGATACTTTGTCACCGTTTCTTAAATCAAAGCGGCGGATCTGGGAAGCAGAAATATAGATGTCTTCTGAGCTTGGCGAGTAATTAATCGGTCTGAGGAAGCCGAATCCTTCCGATTGGATGATTTCGAGCACGCCTTCCATAAACAGAAGATCCTCCTGCTCGGCGTTGGCTTTCAGGATGGCAAAGATTAATTCTTTTTTAGTCAGTTTGCTGTAGTAGGAGATTTTATAATGTCTGGCCAGTTCATATAGTTCTTTTAATTTCATATTTTCCAAAGAGGAAATAGATACGTCTTTCATAAAAACACCACGCTTTTCATAGTCAATGTATTGCTGTTTTCATTCAAATCGGCTGCTTCGCATGATTCCGCCAAAGCACATTCTTTTATAAAACGTTCAGGAACTTCTATCGGTAACACTTCCACCCATGATCGGCGCTTTTTTAAAAAAGGAATGTCTTAATGAGTTTTGAAGGAAGCGAGGACAAAAACTTGAGAAGATCAATATTTATATCGTCTGTATGCGGTAGAATTTGAAAATTTCCCAGTACTCAAAAGAAGGAATGACACAGAAAAATCGCAGCACTCTTTATTTTTACCTCATTTCAAAAAATTATTCAACTTAAATAATGCTTTGACATATAAATGATAGGGTTGACTCTTTTTTGCAAAAGAAAAGCGGGACTTTCCGTCCCGCTTTTCTCTATTTATGGCCGGATCACAAGATTTGGTTTTTTCTTCAGGCTGTGTCTTCCGTCAACGAATCGGACCGTTCCTGATTTCGCCCGGATGACCAGGCTTTCAGTCGTGCCGACGGAGCCTTTGAACTGAACGCCTTTCAGCAGCTCTCCGTCCGTGACGCCCGTTGCGGCAAAAATGGCGTCATCCCCTCTCACAAGGTCCTCCATCCGGAGAACTTTGGATACATCAAGGCCCATTCTCTCACAGCGCGCCTGCTCTTCCGCACTTTGCGGCAGAAGCCTGCCGATGATTTCGCCGCCTAGCGCTTTTAACGCAACGGCAGACAGTACGCCTTCAGGAGCCCCGCCTGAACCGAAAAGAATATCTACTCCCGTATGGTCAAAGGCCGTATTGATGGCGCCCGCGACATCACCGTCGTTGATCAGTTTGATTCTGGCGCCCGCCTCACGCAATTCAGAGATGATTTTTTCATGTCTGTCACGATTTAAAATGGTTGCCACGACATCTTCAATGTCTTTGTTTTTCGCTTTCGCAACGGCTTTTAAGTTATCAATGACAGGCGCTTCGATATCGATGCAGCCTACCGCTTCGGGACCGACCGCGATTTTTTCCATATACATATCCGGGGCGTTCAGCAGTGTTCCATGGTCGGCGACCGCGATCACCGTCAGAGCATTCCAGCCGCCGCTCGCTACGATGTTTGTGCCTTCAAGAGGATCGACGGCGACATCGACGCGCGGGCCGTATCCGTTTCCGAGCTTTTCGCCGATGTAAAGCATCGGCGCTTCATCCATCTCGCCTTCCCCGATCACGACCGTGCCTTTCATCGGCACCGTGTCAAACACGTCACGCATTGCGCTTGTCGCCGCATCATCAGCTTCATCTTTTTTCCCGCGGCCCATCCATCTGGCAGATGCTAAAGCCGCCGCTTCAGTGACTCGAACCAATTCCATCGATAAGCTTCTTTCCATTTCAACACGATCTCCTCTCAAAAGTCCGCATTTCTATGAATTTTGGAGCTGTTCTATCTCTTCGTCCGTCAGCCTTTGCCGCCAGATTGTGGCGCCCAGACCTTCGAGTTTTTTCTCAAGATTGCTGTAGCCGCGGTCTAAATGCTCGAGACCGGTAATTTCGGTTACGCCGTCAGCCATGAGCCCGGCGACGACCAGACAAGCGCCTGCACGCAGATCGCTCGCCTTTACTTTTGCGCCCTGAAGTTCGGCCGGACCGGTGATAATGGCCGACCTGCCTTCCACTTTCATGTTGGCCCCCATCCGTCTCAGCTCATCTATATGTTTAAATCGGGCCGAGTAGATGGTGTCGGTTACGACGCTCGTGCCGCTGGCTCTCGTCAACAGAGATGTCATCGGCTGCTGAAGATCAGTCGGAAATCCCGGGTAAACAAGCGTTTTTACGTCGACCGGTTTTATCTGCTTCTGCCCGCCGAGCATAAGAAGCTGATCGTCACTCGTCTCAATGCGAAAACCCATTTCCCTGAGCTTCGCCGTTAAAGACTCCAGGTGAGTCGGTATGACATTATCAATAATGACTTCTTTCCCCATCGCGGCGCCGGCGATCATAAAGGTGCCCGCCTCAATTCTGTCCGGAATGATCGTATGCCTGCATCCGTGCAGCTCTTTTACGCCGTCGATTCTGATTACATTGGTTCCCGCGCCTTTGATCTTTGCGCCCATGCTGGTGAGCAATGTGGCAACATCAATAATCTCAGGTTCCTTGGCGGCGTTTTCTATCACGGTTTTACCTTCAGCCAGTACAGCGGCAAGCATGATATTGATCGTCGCTCCGACGCTGACGACATCTAAATAAATCCGTGCGCCTCTCAGCCTTTCGGCGCGCAGATAAATCGCGCCTTGTTCATTGGTGACTTCCGCCCCAAGCGCTTCAAACCCTTTGATGTGCTGGTCAATCGGCCGCGGCCCGAGATGGCATCCGCCCGGCAGTCCGATGACCGCCTGTTTGAAGCGGCCCAGCATCGCGCCCATTAAGTAATAGGAAGCGCGGAGTTTTTTCACTTTGCCGTTGGGAAGCGGCATGCTGATCATCGGGGAAGGGTCGACGACCATTTCTCCTTTTTCAAAATGGACGTTTCCGCCGATTTCTTTCAGCAGGTCACGCAGCGTTTCAATATCTGAGATCTCCGGAAGCCCTTCGATCGTTACTTCGGAATTTGCCAGAATGGTTGCGGGTATCAATGCGACGGCGCTGTTTTTCGCGCCGCTGATATGTACGGTTCCGTTTAACGGATCGCCGCCGGCAATATTCAACTTTTCCATGATAGTCTCCTTCCATAAGAAGATAGCTGCGGAGCGTAAATAAAATGGCATTTTATTCTGTCTCTGCAAATAAAGCTCTTGTCCAAAATGTAGCCAATTCGAAGAGAAAGAATACAAGGACATTATAAAATAACAGGAAGAAAATAGCGAAGCTTTGCGGGGCATTTTTAACACAGGATGCACAGAGGCCCGCCGGGTTCACATTCCGGGGAAACACACTCTTCACTTTGATACTGAAGGCCCGCTGCCAAACAGGAAAACATAAGGGTGCGGCAAACGGATGCAACCGGTTTGCCGCCCTTTTCACCCTTATTTATTCCAGTCTGCCAAGAATTGCTCGATGCCTTTATCCGTTAACGGATGTTTCGCCAGCTGGTGAATGACTTTCAGCGGCATCGTACCGATATGCGCACCGCGTAAAGCGGCTTCAGTCACGTGCTGCGCATGACGGATGGAAGCTGCGATGATTTGTGTATCAATGTCATGAATGTCAAAAATCTGTCTTATTTCTGAAATCAGTTCAAGACCGTTATGGCCGATATCATCCAGACGGCCTAAGAACGGAGATACATAAGTCGCTCCGGCTCTTGCCGCCAAAAGCGCCTGGTTGGCGCTGAAGATGAGCGTTACGTTTGTTTTAATGTTCAGATCGCTCAGCGCTTTTACGGCTTTTAACCCTTCAGACGTCATCGGGATTTTCACCGTGATATTCGGTGCGATTTTCGCAAGTTCTTTACCTTCTTCAATCATTTCTTCAGCATTCAGGGAAATGACTTCCGCGCTTACTGATCCGCTCACGACTTCCGTAATCTCACGAAGTCTGTCATGGAAAGACACGTCAGCTTCTTTCGCCACTAAACTAGGGTTTGTCGTAACTCCGGCAAGAACGCCAAGTTCATAAGCTTCTTTAATCTCGTCAATGTTTGCTGTATCAATGAAAAATAACATAAGGAAAGCCTCCCCAGTAATAAATTTTCAGAACTGTAAAACATGATTGCGCTTTCTAAAGGTAAGACATAAAACCGCCTGTCAATGCTGTCAGGCGGTTTATGGATGTTACATTGAATTAAGCTTGGTTTGAAGAACCGAACTCACGCATTTTGCCGATAACCGTTTCTTTGATTGCTTCACGAGCAGGTCCAAGATATTTACGAGGATCGTATTCGTTCGGCTTAGCTGCCAATGTTTCGCGGACAGCTTTTGCAGAAGAAATTTGGTTTTCAGTGTTTACGTTGATTTTAGCCGTACCAAGTGAGATTGATTTTTTAATGTCGGCAGTCGGAATTCCTGTACCTCCGTGAAGTACTAACGGAAGGCCGGTTGATTTTCCGATATCTTCCATTTCTTTGAAACCGAGGTTCGGTTCGCCTTTGTAAGGACCGTGAACAGAACCCAGTGCAGGTGCAAGGCAGTCGATGCCAGTGCGCTCTACAAGTTCTTGACACTCTTTAGGGTCAGCATAGATTACGCCTTCAGCGATCACGTCATCTTCCTGTCCGCCTACAGTTCCAAGCTCAGCTTCAACTGAAACGCCGTGGAAATGAGCAAGCTCAACCACTTTAGCTGTAGTTGCTACGTTTTCCTCAAACGGATGGTGAGATGCGTCGATCATTACAGAAGTGAAACCTGCATGAATCGCTTTCGCACAAGATTCAAAGCTTGAACCGTGGTCTAAGTGAATCGCGACAGGAACTGTCACTTTGTATTCTTCCATAAGAGCTTTAACCATGGCAACCACTGTTTTGAAGCCGCCCATGTAGCGTCCCGCGCCTTCTGAAACACCAAGAATAACCGGGGATTTTTCCTCTTCTGCTGCTTGTAAAATAGCTTGAGTGAACTCAAGGTTATTTAAGTTAAATTGTCCAACAGCATATCCTTTTTCTTTAGCTGTATTCAACATTTCCGTCATTGAAACTAAAGGCATGTCGAAAGTCCTCCTTATGTAGCCTGATTTGCTTCTTCTCGAAAAAAGCTTTCCACCTATAGCATGACCATAAAAACCTGTCATATGTAAAACAACAGATCGCTTTTTCTCCATCTCTAGGATACCAACTTTTCGACAAATCGGCAACACAATGACATAATTGTTTCTAATTTTATTAATTCGATTTTAGAGGTAAATATTTTTTCACCGCGTCTCTGATCTCATCAATGTCAAAAGGTTTCGCAAAATGGGTCAGCGCTCCGAGCTCTTTTGATTCCTTAATCATATCGAGTTCTCCGTAAGCGGTCATGATAATGACGCGGATGGATTCGTCGATCATCTTCATGCGCTTGAGAATTTCGATACCGTCCATGCCGGGGATTTTCATATCTAAAAGCACGAGATCGGGCCGTTCTTTCGTTACAATGTCCAGCGCCTGTATGCCGTTGGCGGCCTGAAACGTCTGGTACCCTTCTTTATGAAACACTTCATTGAGCAATATGCGTATACCGTATTGGTCATCTACGATTAAAATCTTTTCATTCATCATTTTACACCCCAATATTATCATTTTCGTCAAAAGGAAGCAGTTGTTTATGTATTCTGTTTGATTTTCACATTTCCTTTAATTATAATAGTCTACTTTCCGACATTTTCTGAGCATTTTCTCTTTTGTTGTATACTGTTCTTGTATGTGTAAAGGAGGTTTCACTCATGTTAAAGATATTTACGACACAGCTTGCAGGCATTTTTTCCCGCATTCAGGATAAGGAATCCGAAGCAATAGAAGACGGCGCGCGCCTGCTGGCGCAGGCAGCCGTCAGCGGTCATACCATTTATTTATACGGCGCAAATGAGATGCAGGGCATTTTGTGCGAGGCGGAACTCGGCTCAGAACCGATGCCTTCCGTCAAAGCGTTTCCGGATACAGCTGATTCGATTACAGAAAGCGACAGGGTGCTGATGTTTTGTTCAGGTCCGGGCACGGCTGAAGAACAGGCGCTGGCTCAAAAGCTTTATGAAAAAGGGATCGGCCTCGTTGGCGTATCTCCTGTCATCAAAGATCAAACCGGGATTGAGGAATTTTGTGATGTTCATATTGACAGCAAATTAAAAATGCCGCTTCTGCCCGATGAAGACGGGACAAGATACGGCTTTCCTTCATTAATGACAGGCCTGTATGTCTATCACGCGCTATCCTTTACGTTAAAGGAAATGATGCAGGAATATGCCTGATGCAGAAAAAAGACTTGCCGCTTTTAAAGGAGGCAAGTCTTTTTTTATTACTTCTGTTCTGCAGCTTGTACGGAAGCGCCGATAAAGTCTTTGAATAAAGGCTGAGGTCTTGTCGGTCTTGATTTGAACTCAGGGTGGAACTGGCAAGCGACATACCAAGGATGGTCTTTCAGCTCGATGATTTCCACAAGACGGCCGTCAGGGCTTGTGCCTGAGAACACAAAACCGTTCTCTTCCATTTGCTGTCTGTATTCGTTGTTGAATTCATAACGGTGGCGGTGGCGTTCGTATACCACTTCATCCGCATACGCTTCGAAGGCTTTCGTGTCTTCCTGAAGCTTACAAGGGTACAGTCCGAGACGAAGCGTTCCTCCAAGATCCTCGACATCTTTTTGTTCTGGCAGAAGGTCGATGATCGGATAAGGAGTGGACGGATCGATCTCCGCAGAGTGAGCCCCTTCCAGACCTAATACGTTTCGCGCATATTCAATGGATGCAATCTGCATACCGAGGCAGATGCCGAAGAACGGAATTTTATTCTCACGCGCATACTTGGCGGCGATGATTTTCCCTTCTACGCCGCGGTCTCCGAAACCGCCGGGCACGATGATTCCGTCTGTGCCGCCAGTCAGCTCTTGAATATTGCTTTCTGTCACTTGTTCGGCGTTAATCCATTTGATCTTCACATCAGCGTCAAACGCATAGCCGGCGTGGCGCAGTGATTCAACGACTGAAATGTAAGCGTCCTGAAGCTCGACGTATTTACCGACGAGGCTGATTGTAATGGTTTTAGACAAGTTTTTCACTTTCGTGACAAGGTCTTTCCATTCCGTCATATCCGGGTCTTTGCATTCTAATTTCATATGATCGCAGACAAGCTTATCGAGTCCCTGCTCCTGAAGGTTAAGCGGGATGGAGTAAAGGTTGTCCGCATCTTCGCACTCGATGACCGCTTTCGTGTCAATATCGCAGAAGAGCGCGATTTTATCTTTCATATCTTGAGAAATTGGCATTTCCGTGCGCACGACGATGATATTAGGCTGAATACCGAGGCTTCTCAGCTCTTTTACGCTGTGCTGCGTCGGTTTTGTTTTCAGCTCGCCCGCCGCTTTGATGTACGGAACAAGCGTACAGTGAATGTACATCACGTTTTCATGGCCGATGTCGCTTTTCATTTGACGGATGGCTTCAAGGAACGGAAGGGATTCGATGTCTCCCACTGTTCCGCCGATCTCAGTAATGACTACATCTGCGTTTGTTTCTTTGCCTGCACGGTACACACGGTCTTTCAGTTCATTTGTGATGTGCGGAATGACCTGAACCGTTCCGCCGAGGTAGTCCCCGCGGCGCTCTTTTTTCAATACGGCAGAATAGATTTTACCGGTCGTCACGTTGCTGAATCTGTTCAGATTAATGTCAATGAACCGCTCATAATGCCCTAAGTCAAGGTCAGTCTCAGCGCCGTCATCGGTAACGAATACCTCACCGTGCTGGTACGGGCTCATCGTTCCCGGGTCAACGTTGATATAAGGGTCAAATTTTTGGATGGTGACGCTCATGCCTCTGTTTTTCAAAAGGCGGCCGAGTGATGCTGCCACAATTCCTTTTCCGAGTGATGATACAACTCCCCCGGTTACAAAAATATATTTCGTCATTTCGTTTGCTCCTCTCTTCGGTCTGCGCTACATTCCTTAAAATGTGCCGTTTTATAGAAAATCATTTCACTAAAAACAAATGATGTGTAAAAGAATTTGGGAGATGAAAATAAGAAAGCTCCCTTTCAATTTCTTGAAAGGGAGCGTAGCACTCTTATGAATTCTCTTCTTTTTGAAGAGCCCAAAATACATACTACATAGTTCGACAATGAAAGTCAAGATCGTTTTGCTGATATAAAATCAGTCTTTGCGATCCTCTTCCTCATCATCATAATCTTCCTCATCTTCTTCAATCATCTCGTCTTCGATCTCAAGCTCGTCGTCATCTTCTTCATCGACATCTTCGTCGTCAAAGCTGTCTGCGTCAAGGTCAATATCTTCTTCCATTTCATCGAGATCGATGTCATCTTCATCAACTTCCTCGAATTCATCAAGGTCGAGATCTTCCTCAACGACTTTTTTCGCTTTTTTCTTTTTCGCTTTTACAGTCGGCTGTGTTTCTTCGTCCAGCTGATCGTACGGATACCAGCTGCGAAGCCCCCACGTCTGGTCTGACAGAGCAATAAAGCGGCCGTCAATGTTCAGGTCTGTATAAAATTGGGCGATACGGTCGCCCAGTTCCTCTTTCGTAACACCGAGCAAGGAGATCATTTCATTCAGCAGCTCCTGGAACGGAACCGGTTTTTTATGTTCTGAGAAAATTTCGTGAGCGATTTCAACTAAAGCCATCTGCTTCAGCTGTTCCTGAGAATATTGTTTGATACTCAAGGTCGGACACTCCCTTTCTATTACTTATATGTATCTGTTTCTATCCTATAATAAGAACGAATTTGTATTGTTTTGTTCATAAACCATACCTCTCATTATAAACAAATTAAAACAGAATATGCTACCCTTAACAGCGTAATTTAAGAAATTTTAGAGCCGTCCCTTCATAAATCGGCTGATGTGCGAAAACAAAGCCGCCGGCATATGCGCCGGCGGCCCGCTTCTTTCTATAAAGACTCTTGTTTTTCGGCGCCGAATACAGACATGGCGAGCAATTCACTGACATCATAAGTGCCGATCGCGTCTTCGGCTTCTTTCGCTTTCGTACCGTCACCGAGCATGGTCAGACAGTAAGGACATCCGGAGCTGATGACCGTCGGACTGACAGAAAGCGCCTGCTCAGTCCGGGCCGTGTTGATTCTCGCTCCCGTTTCTTCTTCCATCCACATGAGCCCTCCCCCGGCGCCGCAGCACATCCCGTTTTCGCGGCTGCGCTCCATTTCCTTCAATTGAACGCCCGGAATGGCTTTTAAGATCGCTCTCGGCGGCTCATACACTTCATTGTATCTTCCTAAGTAGCACGAGTCATGGAAGGTAATCGTTTCATTCACCGGGTGAAGCGGTTTTAGTTTCCCCTGTGACACAAGCTCGGCTAATAATTCAGTATGATGATAGACTTCGGCCCGGAATCCGAAATCAGGATATTCATTTTTGAACATATTATAGGCGTGCGGATCAATCGTGACGATTTTTTTGATTCCGTGTTTTTCAAATTCGCCGATGTTGTGTTCCGCCAGCTCTTGGAACAGAAACTCGTTGCCCAAACGGCGCGGCGTATCGCCTGAGTTTTTTTCCTTATTGCCGAGAATCGCAAAGGATACGCCCGCTTCATTAAGCAGCTTTGCAAATGAGACGGCAATCTTTTGGCTCCTGTTGTCGTAGGAACCCATTGAGCCGACCCAAAACAAATAGTCGAACTCTTTGTCTTGTTTTTTCATTTCTTTCACTGTCGGAATCTCTGTATCGGCCTGCTCCCGCCAGTTCTCCCGCTCTTTCCGGTTTAAGCCCCACGGGTTTCCCTGTCTTTCAATGCTTGTCATGGCCCGCTGCGCGTCGCTGTCCATCTTCCCTTCCGTAAGCACAAGATAGCGGCGCAGATCGATAATTTTATCAACGTGTTCATTCATGACCGGACATTGATCTTCACAGTTGCGGCAAGTGGTGCACGCCCAAATCTCCTCTTCCGTGATGACCTCGCCGATTAAGCTCGGGTTGTAATCAATGGCTGCGGCCGCTTCACGCGATCCTCCCCCTGAGGAAGCCGCGGCGAGCTGATTCGCCTTCGTGTGCTGAAAAACGGGCGCGGGCACCCACGGAGATTTTGACGTCACGGCAGCGCCTTTTTCCGTCAAATGGTCTCTGAGCTTTAAAATGAGGTCCATCGGCGAGAGCATCTTGCCCGTACCGGAGGCCGGACACATATTTGTACAGCGGCCGCATTCGACGCAGGCGTAAAGGTCGACAAGCTGAGAGCGGCGGAAGTCTTCAATCTTTCCGACGCCGTAGCTTTCTTTCGTCTCATCGGTAAAATCGATTTTTTCCAGCTTACCTTTTGAATCCAGCCTGCTGAGGAACACATTCGCCGGACCCGCAATTAAGTGCGCATGCTTTGATTGCGGCACGTACACTAAAAAGCTGAGCAAAAACAACAGATGAAGCCACCATGAAACATAAAACACGGCGGCGGCCGCCGGCGCTGAAAGACCGCCGAGCACAAACGCAATGGAGGAAGCGATCGGTTCCGTCCAAGACAGAGAATGATCGTGCCATAAAAGGTTCATGGCGTTCCCGAGAAGCACCGTCACCATCAGTCCGCCGATAAACAGCAGGACAAGCCCCGCTTTAAACCCGCGTTTCAGTCTGACGAGTTTTTCAATGTAGCGCCGGTAAAACGCCCAGACTACGGCGATTAAAATCAGAAACGTGACGATTTCCTGAAAAAAAGTAAACGCCGGATAAAGCGGACCGAGCGGCAGATGACGGTCAGGTAGCAACCCTTTCAGAATAAAATCAATTGCGCCGAACTGAACGAGTATAAAACCGTAAAAAAACAGAACGTGGATGATTCCGCTCTTTTTATCTTTCAGCAATTTTTTCTGTCCGAACACATTCACCCATATCTTCTGAAGACGTTCTTTCAGGCGTTTATCAAATTCTTCCCTTTGGCCGAGCTTAATATAAGCGATCCTCGTTCTGATCAGGTAAACGAATAAATAAACGGCGTAAGCGGTTACAGCTGAAAACAGCAGCGCGTTTACCATGAGAAATGCGTTCATCTTGTCTCCCCCTTTGTTCTGATACCCCTCTTCATTGTCATATCTTTACTTTATCATAAATAATGAATGAGTGTTCAGTCAATAATTAAATTCACATTCTCAGGGCACACTACGGATACTTCGGAAAGGAGCGTCGGTATGAAGGTCATTTTTGTGTTGCTTGTCATTTTTATCATATTGATCGCACTTATGCTGTTTGATATGCTGCTTGGCCGGGCGGCGTACAAAAAACAGGCGTATGAGCCCGTTTTTGACCCGAAAAAGAGTAATATCACACTCATTCACTGCGGAAGCGAGCTTGTGCAGCAGATGACGGCTGATATCCGCCAAGCCGTCTCTTCTATTCATATGATGTTTTTTATTATGAAGAACGACCAAGTCAGCCATGAGATGTTTGATTTATTGAAAGAAAAGGCCCGGGCCGGCGTCTCCGTATATCTGCTGCTCGATTGGGCAGGCAGCCGCCAAGTGAAAAAGCCTTCCATTCAAACGATGAAAAAAGCCGGCGTTCACGTTCATTTTCTAAATAAACCGGCATTTCCGTTTCTATTTTTCAGGCTGCAAAAACGGAATCACCGGAAAGTGACCGTCATTGACGGCAAAATCGGCTATGTCGGCGGTTTTAATATCGCTGAAGAGTACCTCGGCAAAAAAGCGAAGTTCGGAAACTGGGAGGATTATCACCTGCGGATGACCGGCGAAGGCACGGCGGATCTTCAGACTCTTTTTGTAAGCGATCTGAAACGAAACACCGGAAAAACACCCGGATCACCCGGGGTTTATCCGGCATTATCCGAAGGGAATATCTCACATAGGACATATGCATCTGACGGTTTTTCGCTTGAATCGCATTATGAAAACTGCATCCGTAAGGCGGAGAAAAAAATCATTATCGGCACGCCTTATTATGTACCGAGCAAAAAGCTTCAGGAAGCGCTTATTTCAGCCTGCCGAAAAGGCGTCAAAGTCATCTTGATCGTTCCGATGAAATCAGATCACCCGCTCGTTCGGGAAACAGCTTTAGCCTATTATCCCGAGCTTCTGAAGGCCGGCTGCCTCATCTATCGGTATTATCAAGGCTTTTATCATGTTAAAGCCTTCATTATAGATGACCGCATCAGCATTATCGGCACGCCGAATTTTGATAAACGGAGCCTGTTCTGGAATGAAGAGGTGAATGTCATCATTCATGATGAAGCCTTTACAAAGGAAGTGCTTTCAACCATAAAGCAGGACATCGAAAAATCCGAGCTTCTCACATTAGAAAAAGTGAAACAGCGCTCCGTCAGACAGCTTCCTGCAGAATGGCTGGGAAAGGCCATATCTTACTTTTTATAAAGGAGAAACCATATGCTGTTCAGATTCGGATTCGTCGCAAACGCCATGTGCCTTTGGGACGCGTCCCCCGCCAAAACCTTAACATATGCGCGCTATACCAAGCTTTCCCGCAGTGAGCGGAAAGACGCCCTGCTTTCTGTGACGAAAGCAAATCTTACCAATACGCTGCGCACCCTCCACTATGTGGTCGGCCACGGCATCCCTTTATACAGGTTCTCAAGCTCGATTGTGCCGCTCGCCACGCACCCGGATGTACTGTGGGATTTTGTCACGCCGTTTCGCCAGGAGTTTCGTGAGATCGGCGGGCTGGTCAGAAAATATGACCTCAGAACGAGCTTTCATCCGAACCAATTCACGCTTTTTACAAGCCCGAAACGGGAGATTACCGCAAATGCGGTCAAGGATATGGCCTATCATTATGACATGCTGGACGCAATGGGCATCGCGGACCGTTCCGTCATCAACATCCATGTCGGAGGCGCTTACGGTGACAAACAAAGCGCGCTTGGCCGTTTCCGCGTGAATCTGAAAGAACTTCCCGATGTCATCAAACAGCGGATGACTTTAGAAAACGATGATAAAACATATACGTCCGAGGAAACACTCAGTGTATGTGAGCAAGAAGGCATTCCGTTTGTGTTTGATTATCACCATTTTTACGCCAATCCGGCCGATGACGCTGATTTAGATGACATTCTTCCGCGGATGATCAAAACATGGCAGCGGATCGGCTTAAAGCCGAAGGTCCATCTCTCCTCGCCAAAATCAGAATCAGCCGTACGCAGTCATGCGGACTATGTGGATGCTAATTTTATTCTGCCGGTGCTGGAGCGGTTCAGACAATGGGATGCGGACATCGATTTTATGATTGAGGCGAAAGAGAAAGACCGGGCGCTGCTCCGGCTCGTCGAAGAATTAAGCGCCATCCGCGGAGTTAAACGCCTGGCGGGCGGAGTGCTGAGGTGGAAGGCATAACCAGGTTTATCACCCGTTCATATGGGGAATTTCCGAAATAACAGACCATCAGACGGAGGAGAAAATACATGAAAAACATTACATCTTTGAAAATAGCCGCTAAGAAGTTCACTTTAAGAAACATGCTTCAGCTTTATCAGCTTTGCCACACGGGAGGCCACGAGCTGTATATCTACTCTAAAAAAACAATGTGCAAAATCAAAGATATCATTGAGCTGGAAACGTTCAGAATGGCTCATAAAGAACAAGAATATTTAATTGTAGTGGAAGGAAAGAAAGCGGTGCAGCTTGTTGACCGTTTCAAACATATCATCGAACCTGCGCAAAAAGAAGCCCATTAAATACGGACTACATAAAAAAGGATAGACAGGAGGCTGCCCGGCCCCCGCTCGTCTATCCTTTTTCCATTATTCATGTATCAGCTCGCCGAATTGGGCCTGATGGAGTCTCTGGTACATGCCGCCGGATGCCAGCAGTTCCTTATGATGACCTTGTTCAGCGATGCCTTCTTTCGTGACGACGACGATCCTGTCCGCATCCTTAATCGTAGCCAGCCGATGGGCGATCACAAGCGTTGTGCGTCCTTCAGACAGCTCTTGCAGCGATTTTTGAATGGCGGCTTCCGTTTCTGTATCGAGGGCTGATGTAGCCTCGTCTAAAATTAAGATCGACGGGTTTTTCAAAAACATTCTGGCGATGGAAAGCCGTTGCTTCTGCCCGCCTGACAGCTTCACGCCGCGCTCGCCGATCACCGTGTTTAAACCGTCGGGATACCCGTTTACCAAATCCTCTAAATGTGCCTGGCGGACGGCCTGCCGGATTTCTTCCTCAGACGCATCGAGCCGCCCGTAAGCAATGTTTTCCCGCAATGTGCCGGAAAACAGAAAGACATCCTGCTGGACGACGCCGATTTGTCCGCGCAGAGATGACAGCGTCATGTCCTTAATATCGATTCCGTCGATGGAAATCACGCCTTCAGACGGCTCATAAAAGCGCGGCAGCAGACTTGTCAGCGTTGATTTTCCCGCTCCCGAAGGCCCGACGAATGCGACTGTCTCCCCGGCATGAATGGACAAATTGATTCCCGACAGAACCGGACTGTTTTCTTCGTAACCGAATGACACACCATCATAACGGATATTCCCTTTTAAACCGGACACATGTCTCGCGTTCGGGGCGTCCTTGATATCAGGCTCCGTTTCCATTATTTCTATAAAGCTTTTAAAACCGGCTATGCCTCTCGGATACAGCTCAATAATCGCGTTGATTTTATCAATCGGACGGAACAGAACGTTCGTCAGCAGCACAAAAGCGACGAATTCTCCGTAAGATAACGATCCGCGGATCACGAACCATGTCCCGCACAACAGGACGAACAGCGTGACGAATCTTGTCAGCATGTAACTGATCGAGCCGTTTTTCGCCATGATTTTATATGACGTCAGCTTTGTTTTGCGGAAACGCTGATTGTTCACGTCAAACCGCTGCGTTTCAAACGCTTCATTGCTGAAAGCCTGAACAAGACGAATGCCGCCGATATTGTTTTCGACCCTCGCGCTGAAGTCTCCGACGTCTTTGTTCAGTTTTGTAAACGCAGAGGTCATTTTTTTATTAAAATACAAAGCAAGCCAAATGACGACCGGCATAATAATAAAGGTCAACAGCGCGAGCTGCCAGTTAATGAACAGCATCACACCGAACGCGCCCAAAATCGTCATGACCGCGATAAACAGGTCTTCAGGCCCGTGGTGGGCGGTTTCTCCGATATACATCAAATCATTGGTGAGCTTGGACATTAAACTGCCCGTTTTGTTGTTATCGTAAAATTTGAACGAAAGCTTTTGCAGATGGTCAAAAAGCTTTTTCCGCATATCGGTTTCAATGTTAATGCCGAGCATATGGCCCCAATACGTCACAACATACTGAAGCGCCGAGCTGAGGGCGTAGACTCCGAATAAAGCAGCGGAAGTCAAAATAATCAGACGCCAATCCCGCCCCGGGAGCAATGTATCGATAAAGTAATTAACAATCAGAGGAAAACTCAGCTCCATCAATCCGCCGGCGATGGCAGAAAAGAAGTCGAGAAAAAACAGCTTTTTGTACGGTTTATAATAAGAAAAAAATTGTCGCAGCACGATTCCGTCCTCCTTGTGCCTCGTTCCTAATGATAATATTTCTCAATTATACTATACACAAGGAGTTTTAAAAGCGTTTTTTATAAAACGCCGGAAAATAACCGCGCGAAGGATTCCTTCGTTCTTTCCCATAATGTGCGCTTATAGAAACGGACGGGGCTGATTTTCTCAGACTCTCTCATATCCTCCAGATAATGCGCTTCAAGATCTTTGATCGCCTTTTGATCTGTAAAAAAGACATTAACCTCAAAGTTCAGCTGAAAGCTTCTCATGTCCATGTTCGCCGTCCCGACAGAGGCGAGGTTTCCGTCAGTGATGAGCACCTTTTGATGCATAAAGCCTTTTTGATAGGAATAGACTTCGATTCCTTCGCGAAGAAGCTCGGGGAAATACGATCTCGTCGCGTACTGGGTTAAAAATCCGTCATTGGTTTCCGGCACCATGACTCGCACCCGGACGCCTCTGGCAGCAGCCTCCTTTAGCGCTGTGCGGATCGGCTCATTCGGCACGAAATAAGGCGTCGCGATCCATACAGATGATTCGGCCGCCGCTATCATGGCATAATACAGATCGCTCATCCGTTCCTTCATATCGGGGCCCGTCGGAACGACTTGATAGACGCCGCCGCTTTCTGCAGGGACCGGGCAGCTGTATGCTTTCTGATCAATCAGCACCTCATCCGAAACGTATTCCCAATCAAGCATAAAAATGCTGTGGAGCGTCTGAACGATTTCTCCTTCGACTTTCATATGGGTGTCCCGCCAAAAACCGACACTTTGGTCTTTGCCGATATACTCCTTGCCGACATTCAGCCCGCCGACAAAACCGGTTTTCCCGTCAACGATGACGATCTTGCGGTGATTTCTGAAATTGAATTTTTGGTTGAAAAAACCGTATTTCAGCGGCAGAAACGGGACGATGTTCACGCCCGCGCGTTTCAGTTTTTTAATGTCTTTTCCGGCCAGCTTCAGGCTGCCGGCCGCGTCGAACAAAAACCGCACTTCCACGCCTTGACGCGCTTTTTCCATCATAATGTCCATCATCTTGTGCCCGAGCATGTCTGATTTGAACATGTAATACTCAATATGTATAAATGACGCGGCCTCCCGGAGCGCCTCAAACAGCTCCGGAAATGTTTCATCCCCGTTTTTAAGCACCTTCAGCCTGCTTTTTGTATTGATATTCATATGGGACGCCTTGATTGAATATTGAAAGAAACGCTTCTGATTTCCTTTCAGCCCGGACAGATCGGGAGTCTGTTCCATATCAAATATCGTTCTCAGCTTTTCCCGGTTGTATGTCCGTTTCGACCTGAACAGCTTGCCTTTTTCATAAAGCTGGCCGGAAAAAAGGTAAAATAAGTACCCGGCGATCGGAAAAAACACAAGAATATGAATCCATAACAGCGTGTGCTGCGAGGTGCGGTTTTCAAGAATTAACGAATAGATGCTGAACAAAATAATGCTTGCATAGCAAAGCACCCCTCCGTAAAACTCAAGCCTGGAAACCGGAAAAAACCATATGACATATGCTCCGATAAGCATCATATATAAAAAGCAAAATTCCAGTCTCCTTTTCAGCATCCCGACTCTCTCCCATCTGATCCGATATCTCTGTATACCCTCTGTTTTCCGGCCTGTAAACATATGAAAAAGCCTCTCCGCATGAGCGGAAAGGCTTATGATGAAGCTTCCTGTGATTGGCCGGGTGTGATGTTCTGAAGCAATGCCGGATTGAGCGAGCAGCTGCCTTTGATTTTATTTTTGAAGATGCCGATGATCAGACCGGTGACCGCTATCGACACTAAGGAGAAGAGCCCTTTCAGCAACCCGACGGAAAAAATGCCGGCCAGCACGACGCCAAAATCGAAGAGGAAATTAACGGCACCCGGATTCCATCCGCAGCGCTTTTGCAGAAATAAAGCGAGGATATTGGCGCCGCCGAGCGATGCCTGATGATAAAACATGAGCGACAAGCCCAACCCGATCAGCGCCCCTCCGCAAATCGCCCCGGCAAGCGGTGAAACAGAGACCGGCGGCAGCCAGTGATCCGTGCCGGTAAACAGAGTCAGTACTGTGACTGCAAAAACGGTGGATAGAGTGAATTTGATTCCCATTCTGATGAGAGAAAATATATAAAACGGGATATTAATCAGAAAGAAGATAATCGCAAACGAGGAATGAAACAAGTATGACAGGCTTAGTGACAGTCCCGCTGTTCCGCCGGTTAATACATGAGAATGTCTGAGTGTCAGGACGCCGGCGCTTGTCATCAGACAGGCGGCTAAAATGAGGAAAATCCGCTTCATTCTTCACTCTCCTTTTGTTGAGGTTATTTCCAAATAAAACATAACAGGAATCCCCGCCGCCCAGCCATTACCTTGGCAGAAAATATCTTATGTTTTTATTTTCTCACCATAAAAAATCCCCCTCTTGCAGGGGGATTTTTACGTGCGTTTCCGATAGACAACATAGCTGCGGGTCAAATACTTGAGGGGCAGGCTGAACACGTGAACCAATCTTGTAAACGGCCAGAGGATAAAAAAGACGTATCCTATGATGATATGAAACTTAAACCATAGCGGGACACTTTCCATCAAAGAAGCGTCAGGCCGGAACAAAACAATTTCCCTGAACCACGGCCCGACTGTTGCCCTGTAATCAAATCCTTTCGAGTCAATGTTGAGAAACGTGGCCGCAACGCCCGACAGCATCATGAACAGCAGCAGAATAAGCGTCAGGATATCCGATGGCGAGCTGGTTTTGCGGATTCTTTTGTCAAACAGCCTTCTGTACGTCAGGATGACAAGTCCGGCACATGCAGCAATCCCCGCCGGCAGGCCTGCGCCGATCGCCATTTTGTGATACATATGCTCGGAAATGCCAAGGGAAGCATACACGCCTTCCGGGATCAAAATTCCCATGACATGTCCGCCGACAACGCATAGCAGTCCCCAATGAAAAAGTGTGCTGCCAGCGGCGAGTTTTTTCTTTTCTAACAGCTCGCTTGATTTCGCCGTCCAGCCGAATTGGTCATGCTGATAGCGGTAAATATGCCCGCCGATAAAGATCGTCAATACAATGTACGGCATAATCCCCCACAGGATCTGCCCGCTCATGCCTGAACAGCCCCTTCTTCAATGCTTTCACGTACACCGATGTTTTCCAGCGCGGCCTGCAGCACGTGCAGCAGCTCAGCATAGATGCTGTCATTTTTTTCGAGGCGGGAAGCCAGCTCCCTCACATTGGACAGGTATTTCTCAAACACGCTTCTCACCGCTTCAATCTCCGCAACTGCGGCGAATTCCAGCATCAGCGGCAGGTAATCAGGCAGTTCTTTCTCTGTCGGCAGGAAACCGGATTGCTGGTAGGTGTTTTTTAAATGCAGCAATTCGATGCCGCGTTCCCTTTGTTCGCCTGAGTTAAAGTAGGTGACGTACATATTCGTTTTTTTTCCGAAATCGAACGTATACACATAGTGTTCAATCAGCGCTTCTCGAGAAAACCTGGCTGCCGCCTCGAAAAATTGCAGCAGTTTCTCACGGATTTGCTGATTGGTGATGTCATGGATAAGAGCCTTCCAATCGGGAAGCCCGGCTCTCCACTCTTCATCCGGATAAGACAGGAGACAGGAAAGAGCGGAGAATGTGATTTGCCGGTCTGTGGTGTTCATGTTATTACACCTCATTTATCAAAAGTTAGAAACAAGAGCCGGGGCCGCCTGAAAATGACAAGCCGCAGCTTCCTTGTTCAGCGTATAAATCAGACACTTCTTCTCGATGGCTGCTCGGGATCACAAAGCGGTCATCATATTTGGCGATCGCAAGCAGCCGATACATGTCTTCAATTTGCTGTTCTGTTAAACCGACACCGGAGATCAGTGCCGCGTCGATGGATTTATTCGTCTGAACCGCCCTCATATACTGGCGCATGACAGACATTTTCTTTAACGTTGACCGAATATGATCCGTATCACCGGCCGTTAATAGCTGGGCCAAATAGTCAATCGGAATTCTCATTTGGTCGATAGCCGGAAAAATAGCTTCCGCCGTTTGCCGGCTGCCTTTTCCTTCAAAGAGATTCATAATCGGGCTGAGCGGCGGAATGTACCAAACCATCGGCAGCGTACGGTACTCAGGGTGAAGCGGAAGCGCAATCTTCCAATCGATGATCATTTTATAGATCGGCGATTGCTGCGCGGCCTCTATCCATTCAGCCGGGATGCCTTGTTCTTTTGCCAGTTTGGCAATCTCAGGATCATTCGGATCAAGAAAAACGTCCAGTTGAGAATGGTAGAGATCCTTTTCATTTTCAACGGAGGCCGCTTCCTCCACTTTGTCCGCGTCGTACAGCATGACGCCGAGATAGCGGATTCTGCCCACACACGTTTCGGAGCAGATGGTCGGCATCCCCGCCTCCAAGCGCGGAAAGCAGAGTGTGCATTTTTCCGCTTTGTTCGTCTGCCAGTTAAAATAGACTTTTTTATAAGGACAGGATGAGACGCAATATCTCCATGAACGGCACGCGTTTTGATCAACGAGTACGATGCCGTCTTCCTCACGTTTGTACATGGCGCCGGACGGGCAGGATGACACGCATGCCGGATTGATGCAGTGCTCACAAATACGGGGCAGATACATCATAAAGACCTCATCGAATTCTGTTTTGATCGATTCCTCCATTTTTTGAACGTTTGGATCTTCAAGCCCTGTAATATGGCCGCCCGCGAGATCATCCTCCCAGTTCGGGCCCCATTCGATATTCATGAAATCCCCCGTTAAGGACGATTTCGGGCGCGCCACCGGCTGGTGTTTTTTCTGCGGGCTGTTTGTTAATGTTTCATAATCATAGTTCCAAGGTTCATAGTAGTCATCAATCGTCGGCTGGTTCGGGTTATAGAAAAGGCCTGCAAGCCGATTCGTTTTCGGGCCTGATTTCAGTTCAAGCTTTCCTTTTTTTAACGTCCAGCCGCCTTTATATTTGTCCTGGTCCTCCCATTGCTTCGGGTAGCCGATGCCAGGCTTTGTTTCTACATTATTGAAGTACATATATTCCGCACCGGAACGGTTTGTCCACGTGTTTTTGCAGGTGACGCTGCACGTGTGGCAGCCGATGCATTTATCCAAGTTCATGACCATCCCGATTTGCGCTTTAATCTTCAAGCCAATCGACCTCCTTCAGCTTGCGGATGACGACATTAAGATCGCGCTGATTCCCCGTCGGACCGTAATAGTTAAAGCCGTAACTGAGCTGTGCATAGCCCCCGATCATCTGGGTCGGCTTGACGTGAATCCTTGTCGGGCTGTTATGGGTGCCTCCGCGGTTATTCGTCAGTTTTGTGCCGGGCACATTGATGTGGCGGTCCTGGGCATGGTGCATAAACGCCATTCCTTTAGGAATCCGGTGAGACAAAACCGCTCTCGCGACGACAACGCCGTTTCGGTTGAAGCATTCAATCCAATCGTTGTCTTTGATATCCGTGTCCTCTGCGTCATCTTTATTCATCCACACGGTCGGCCCGCCGCGGAACAGCGTCAGCATCGGCAGAGAATCAAAATACATGCTGTGGACGGACCATTTATTATGCGGCGTCAAATAATTAAGAACGATCTCTTTGCCCTCTTGATCAGGCCGCTTGCTTAGGAACGGACGGTGCTGGAGGATCGGTTTAAATGTCGCCATCGTTTCACCGAATTCCATCATCAGTTCATGATCGACATAATAGGATTGTCTGCCTGTCAGCGTCCGCCACGGAATTAATTTTTCCACATTCGTCGTAAACGGCGAGTACCTGCGCCCTCCTTTTTCTGAACCGGTAAAGGCCGGAGAGGTGATGACCGTTTTCGGCTGGGCTGTAATTTGCTCGAACGTAAAGCATTCTTCCTCGCGCTCTTCCGCCAGGTCTTTCAGCTCCAGATTGGTAATGTTTTCAAGTGATTCCCATGCTTTCACGGCGACTTTTCCATTTGAGGTGGACGACAGGGTTAAAATCGCTTCCGCCGCCTGCTTCGCTTCACTTATATTCGGGCATCCTTTGGCAACGCTGTTTGAATCGGTTTCTCCCAGTCTCTGTTTGAGTGATTCATATTCATCCGCAATCGACCAGCTCATCCCTTTTGTTCCGCTCGGTTTTAAAGCCGTATTAGGGCCAAGCGCGGTCATTTTATGAAAAATGTGTTTGTAATCCCGTTCAACGACATGGATGTTCGGCATCGTTTTTCCCGGAATGGCTTCACATTCGCCCTTGCTCCAGTCATTGATTTTGCCGAACGGCTGGGCCAATTCCTGCATCGTGTCGTGGAGGAGCGGCGTGGCGACTACCTCTTTCACCGGCTCCATATCGACTTCTTCCGCCAGATCGGAAACGGCTTTTGACAGCGCCTTAAAAATATCCCAGTCTGACTTCGATTCCCACGGCGCCGAGATGGCCGGAGCAAATGGATGAATAAACGGATGCATATCCGTGCTGCTGAGATCGTGTTTTTCATACCATGTCGCCGCCGGCAGCACGATATCGGAATACAGCGCCGTACCCGCCATTCGAAAATCAAGATTGATTAACAAGTCGAGCTTGCCTTCCGGCGCCTGCTCCCGCCATTTGATTTCTTCAGGGCGGATGCTGTCGCTGTCGTCATTCATCAGACCGTTCGTCGTCCCCAGCAGATGCTTGAGAAAATATTCATGCCCTTTCCCTGAGCTTGAGATCAGATTTGCCCGCCATACGAAGAGATTCCTTGGGAAATTCACTTCATTGTCAGGGTCTTCAATCGCGAATTTCAGTTTTTTTTCTTGAAGCCGTGAGGCCACGTACGCACCTACGTCTTCAGGTGTCGCCGCCCCCGCTTTCTCAGCTTCTTTGTACAGATCAATGCCGTTTTGATTGAATGTCGGGTAAGACGGAAGCCACCCTAATCGCGCCGCCAGCACATTGTAATCGGCGTGATGCTTGTAGCGGGATGACGCGGCGATCGGTGAAGCCAAGTCACTGATCGGCTGGTCTTCATAACGCCACTGGTCTGTCGCAAAGTAAAAAAATGAGGTGCCGTTTTGCAGCTTAGGCACGCCTTCCCAGTCCTTTGCGGTTGCAATCGTCTGCCACCCTTCAGCCGGACGGAGTTTTTCCTGCCCACGTAATGGGCCCAGCCTCCGCCGTTTACGCCTTGGGCGCCTACGAGTAAAACAAGATTTAACACCGCACGGTAAATCGTGTCGGAGTTGAACCAGTGGTTAATGCCCGCCCCTACGATAATCATGGATCTGCCGTCTGTATCGATCGCATTTTGGGCAAACTCCCTGGCAATCTGTATAACGGCTTCTCTTTTAATTCCCGTAATCTTTTCCTGCCAGGCAGGTGTGAACGGACGGGGATCATCATAGGATGCGGCTGATTGTCCGCCGATGCCCCGGTTCACGCCGTAGTTGGCCAATATCAAGTCAAACACGGTCGTGACGTACGTCTCTTCACCGTTCAGGTCCAGTTTTTTAATAGGAAGATCCCGCTCAAGCACTTTGTTTCCGTCATCTGAAAAATACGGAATGCGCACTGAGCCGATTTCGTCCTCTATTCCGAGCACGGAGAGACGGGGCTCAATCTGTTCCCCGGTGTCTTCGTCGATCATGTGCAGATTCCATTTCTGCTGCCCGTCCCAGCGGGAGCCCATTGTGCCTTGCGGTATGGCAAACGCACCTGTCTGTTCATTCCAGACCGCCGGCTTCCACTGATCATTTTTTGTCTGCCGCCCGATGTCTTTTGCATGCAGAAACCGTCCCGCTGTATACACGCCGTTCTCTTTTGACAGAGTGACGAAGAATGGAAAATCGGTGTATTGCTTCGCGTACTCAATAAAACGTTCAGTTTCTTGGTTCACGTAAAATTCCTGCAAAATGACGTGACCCATCGCCATCGCAAGCGCCCCGTCAGTCCCCTGGCGGATACTCAGCCAGTCATCTGCGAACTTTGAGGATTCCGCAAAATCGGGACTGATCGAAATGACTTTAGCGCCTTTATAGCGGGCTTCCGCCAGAAAGTGCGCATCAGGCGTTCTCGTTAACGGAACGTTGGAGCCCCATGTGATGATATAGCCTGAATTGTACCAATCACTGCTCTCCGGAACGTCCGTCTGGTCGCCCCAAATTTGCGGGGACGCCGGCGGAAGATCCGCATACCAGTCATAAAAACTGAGCATTGGGCCGCCGATTAAAGACATGAATCGCGAACCTGATGCATGGCTGATCATGGACATGGCGGGAATCGGAGAAAAACCGACATTCCGGTCAGGCCCGTATTTCATCACTGTATACAGCAGAGAGGCTGAAATCAGCTTCAGCACTTCCGGCCATTCCGCGCGGACAAAGCCGCCTTTCCCTCTTGCCTGTTTATAAGACTTCGCTTTTTCAGGGTTTTCAACGATCGCTTTCCAGGCATCCAGCGGATTTTGATGCGCCTGCAACGCTTCCCGCCACAAATTGATCAGCACACCTCGCACATATGGATATTTCACACGGAGCGGGCTGTAGATGTACCATGAAAAACTGGCCCCCCGCGGACAGCCTCTCGGTTCGAAATCAGGCATATCCGGGCCTGTTGATGGATAATTCAAGTTTTGTCCTTCCCACGTGACAATTCCGTTTTTCACATAAATATTCCAGCTGCAAGAACCCGTGCAGTTGACGCCGTGGGTGGAGCGAACGACTTTGTCGTACTGCCATCTGTTTCTGTATACATTCTCCCAATCACGATCTTCGCTTGTCGTTTGGCTATGATGATTTGAATGATGTTCGATAGGAGAAAAATAGTTTAATCTCCTGAGCAACGGACTCATTTTCTTTTTCTTCATGATCGTTCACTCCTTCCGAGTCAGGTGATGCTATGTACACTATAAACAGAGACGGCGCATCACCTTGTGAACTATGTCACACACTCTGCTTTTTTCACAAAACGTTCACACAGAGCAGCAGGAAGGATTTTCAAACGATATAGGGACGCCCGCGTCATCAAAAAAACCGGTTCTGTTTAAGAACCGGGTTCGGCGTTTTCATCCCGTGATGTATGCAGATACCGCAAAAACAACTGATAGGAACAGAAGACATTTTGCTGAAGCATCGCCAAAAAGTTCATTTGCAGCCGCGGATGGTAAGACATCATTTGCTTAAATACGGAATATGGAATATGGAGTACCAGAATATCCGGTGAGGCATTGACTGAGATAAAAGGCGATAAAGAGAGCCCGCCTTTTTCATCAATCGGAAACACATCGCCTTTTTCCCACAGCGCAACGGTTTGTGACCCTTCAGGGAGCCTGCTGTCCGTAAAACGGATATTGCCTTTTAATACAATATAAACGGATTGTGAGTGGAGAAAGGATGGAGATTGGTCAGATGAGCCGCAGATAAACGTCCCGTTTTTCAGCAAGGTTTCGACAATGGACAGAGGCACTTCATTAAACATAGGAAGTTGTTTCAGAAATAATAAATAGTCACACTGATTCATAGGAAAGCCTCCTGTGCTATTGATAGCTTTAGTGTAGCCCGATTGAGCCCGCGCGGCAGTGATGTATTTCACAGCTTGTATGATAAAGGTCACTTATCAGGAGAGTGTTTGCACTTATAATGAAATAAAAAGGAGGGTTTCGATGAAAGCGATGATTCCGAAGCAGCACGGCGCATGGGCGATGCTGCTGATTCCATTTTTACTCGGCATGGTCAAGGGAGGCCCGGTTTTCTGGCATATTCCGCTCTTTCTGGGCTGGCTGTTCCTTTACTTGACGGTTTATCCCGTTTCGCTCGCTTTGAAAAAGAAACAGCTTCAGCCCTATCAAAAGTGGATATGGTATTACGGTTTTCCGGCCTGCTGCTTTTTGATCATTTCTGTCTTTCATAAGCCGCAGCTCGTCTGGATCGGCGTTTTTTTATTGCCGCTGTTTCTCATACATACGCATTATGCCCGCCGAAAAAACGAACGGGCGCTTACGAATGATATTGCGGGTGTTCTGTTCTTTTGTTCGGGCGGGCTTGCGAGCTGCTGGCTGGGAACGGGAATCCTTGACGGCTGGGCTTGGTTTCTATTCTTGCAATCCGCTTTATTTTTTGTCGGGAGTTCTTTTTATGTGAAATCGGTCATAAGGGAGAGAAAAAACAGAAGGTTTGCTTACTGGTCGTGGGGATATCACCTCTTGCTCCCCTTTTTATCGGCCCTTCTCGGGGCAGGCTGGGCGTTTCTCGCTTTTATCCCAAGCAGTCTGCGGGCCTGGTTTTTTCATGGAAGAGACTGGCCGGTGAAAACGATCGGCATTCTGGAAATCGTAAATGCCGGCTTCTTTTTCGCCGTCATGTGTATATGTATCACAAGCTGAAAAACAAGGACATCGGCTGCCCTTGTTTTTTCAGTCAATATTGCAGATCTCAAGCGGACAATTTTCACACTCGATCTCACATCGTAAATAGTCCCGTTTGTGCAAAATAATTTTTCCGGTTTCGTCTATCGAAATAACCCCTTGTTTGCGGAGGTCTCCCAGCATGCGGTTGACGCTCTCCCTTGCCGCCGCGCAAAACTTAGCCAAATCCTGATTTGTCAGCACAATGTTAATCAGAATCCCGTCGCTTCGTTCCACCCCGTAGCTGTTTGATAAGCGGATAAGGGTGGAATAGAGCGCCCCCTTTTTGCCGTGAAGAAGCAGATCCCTGATCTTAGACTGGATTTTTCGCAGATGGGTGCTCATCCATTTCATAAATTCAAACGTTAAAACACCGTTTTGGATCAATTCCTTTTCCAGCTTGTTTTTATTAATGACGAGCACCTCCCCGTCCTCTAACACTTTCGCACTGAGCATATATCTCGGCTCATCTGTGAATAGCGTCAATTCCCCGACAATATCGTGTTTCTGGCAGATTCTAAGCGTCAGGTCTTTTCCATCAGATGTCAGCTTGCCGATTTCAATGAGTCCTGATTGAATCAGATAAAGCTCTTCTGCATCCATTCCTTCTCGAAACAAATACGTGTGTTTTTTCATTTTCCTTTTCGTACTGATCGATTCCAGCAATTCATGCAGTTCGCGGGAAAGAAGTTCTTTATCAGATTTTCGGACAGAGAGAATATTCATGAGCTCACCTCGAAGAAAGTCACGTTGCGTATGTATATTGTAACGTGACTTGATTTGCACTCACCCAGAAAAAATTAACAATCTTGTGAATGGATCATTATGAATCAAGGCTATGACTGTTTCTCTCCGTATGTGTTTTCATTCTTTCCTGCCAATACATCCAGATCACAAGGACAAAGCTGGCTAACGCAACCTCTGAAAGCGCCATAAACCCGATCGCGTATTGGCCTGTCGCCTGAAATACACTTGCCAGAATCAGCGGAGGGAAAAAACCGCCCAGTCCGCCCATGGCAGACACAATACCGTTGGCAATCCCCGCTTGCTTCGAAAAATAGAAAGGCACCAGTTTAAATACCGTCCCGTTTCCAATCCCTGAGCAGACTGCCACCGTCAGCGATCCGAACGCATAAAGGCCGATCGCCGGGGAGAATGACAGCATGACGCCTGACAGCGTAAGCCCTGCGAAAACAAACATCAGAATGCGGAGCGGGCTCAGTTTATCTGCCAGAAACCCTCCCACAGGCCTGAGCAGCGTAGAGACCGCTATAAAGCCGGCCGTCCGCAGACCGGCGTCCGCAGGGCTCAGCCCAAAATGCTCAACCAAAAAATTCGGAAGATAGATGGTAAAGGCGACAAAGGAGCCGAACGTAATAAAATAAAACAGGCTCAACATCCACAGCACATGATTTCGGTAAACGGCTTTCATTTGTGTCTTTATGGAAACTTTGACTTTCTTCTCATGCCGGTCGCCGAACAAAACGTGCAGTAATGCGAAAACAGCCAGCAAAACAAGATACATCTGCACGGTTGCATTCCATCCCGCGGCTTGAGCGATAACTGGCGCGGCAAAGGTAGTAACGGCGGTCCCGATGTTTCCGGCACCGTAAATCCCATTGACGACACCGTGCTTTTCTTTCGGATAATATTTCGGGAGGGACGTCACTCCGATGGAGAATACCGCTCCCCCGATCCCTAAGAAAAAGCCGCCCGCAATTAAATCAAATAAAGAATCCGCGATACTGATCCAAAATACGGGAAACAAAAGCAGGATGAAGCTGATCATAAACATCAGCCGCGCGCCATACCTGTTCGTTAAATATCCTAAAGGAATACGGAGAAGCGATCCGAGAATAACGGGAATCGCCGTCACCAATGAAATCTCGCCTTTGCTTAAATGAATATCTGATGTCATTTGAGAAATGAGCGATGAAATCAGCACCCACACCATAAACCCTGCCACTAAGCTTAATGACTGCAACGATAATTGAATATGTTGACGATTGATCATTCGGCTTGCCCCTTTCACTGATTCAATATCAGTCTTATCATACAAAAACTCAGTGTGCGGGATTGTGAATTACATCACACGCTTTATATGCAAAAAAAAGAACAAAGCCCGAAGACTTTGTCCTTTGATCATCATTACATTTTTTCCGGAGCGGATACGCCGATCAGCTGAAGCGCATTGTTCAGCGTAATTTGCGTCGCCTTCATTAAAGCGAGACGCGCGCGGCTCTTCTCTTTATTTTCCGGATCGATGACTTTCTCTGCATTGTAGAAGCTGTGCAGAGCGGAAGCCAGATCATAAATATAGTTTGTGACACGGTGAGGAATGCGTTTTTCCGCCGCTTCTGCCACTGCCTCAGGGAAGCCGCCGATTGTTTTCAGCAGGTCATATTCTTTTTCTGATTGAATATGGCCGAAATCAAGATCTGCCGCCGGTTTAAGTCCCTGCTCCTCCCCTTGGCGAAGCATGCTGCAAATACGTGCATGTGCGTATTGCGCATAATACACAGGGTTTTCGTTAGATGTGGATACGGCAAGATCCAAGTCAAAATCCATGTGCGTATCAGCACTGCGCATCGCGAAGAAATAACGCACGGCATCCAAGCCGACTTCTTCAATCAAGTCGCGCATCGTTACGGCTTTCCCCGTACGTTTGCTCATCTTCATTTTTTCGCCGTTTTTGTATAAATGAACGAGCTGAATGATCTCAACTTCCAATGTGCCTTTCTTGTAACCGAGCGCTTCAATTGCCGCTTTCATACGCGGAATATACCCGTGGTGATCCGCGCCCCATACATTGATGAGCTTGTCGAATCCGCGGTCAAGTTTGTCTTTATGGTATGCGATATCCGGCAGCAAATAAGTGTATGAACCGTCTTTTTTGATCAGCACACGGTCTTTATCGTCGCCGAACGTTGTGGAACGGAACCATGTCGCGCCGTCCTCTTCGTATACATGGCCCTTTTCGCGAAGCGCCTCGAGCGCCTGATCAATTTTTCCGTTTTCGTACAGTGACGTTTCAGAATACCATACGTCAAACGGCACGCGGAAATTTTCCAGGTCGGAGTGAAGTTTATCAAGCTCGTACTTTAAGCCGTATTCACGGAAAAACGCCTGACGTTCGCTCTCCTCTTCATGTACGAAACGATCGCCGAAATCTTCGGCAAGCTTTTTCCCGATGGCGATAATATCCTCGCCGCGGTAACCGTCTTCCGGCATCGGTTTCTCGAGGCCGAGCGCTTCAAAATAACGGACTTCAACGGAAAGCGCCAGGTTGTTAATCTGGTTGCCCGCATCATTAATATAGTATTCACGGCTCACATCATAGCCCGCTTTAGAAAGCACGCTGCACAGCGCGTCACCTACCGCCGCGCCGCGCGCATGGCCTAAGTGAAGATCTCCCGTCGGGTTGGCCGATACGAATTCGACCTGAATCTTTTCGCCTTGTCCGATGTTTGTCTCTCCGTAATGTTCACCCGCTTCAAGCACGGACGGAATCAGTTTTGTTAAGTAGCTGTTGTTCATGTAAAAGTTGATAAAGCCGGGCCCCGCAATATCCATCTTTTCAATGGAAGCTTTGCCTTTATCAAATGACGCCACGAGCTCCTCAGCGATTTGGCGCGGCGCTTTTTTTGCGATTCTCGCCAGCTGCATCGCCATGTTTGTGGAATAATCACCGTGTGTTTTGTCTTTCGGCGTTTCTAACAGTACGCTTGGAATCTGGCTTTCGTCCGCCAGGCCCGCTTTCAGAACGGCCGCTTTGATCTCTTCCTTCAGCACGTCCTTCATTTGTTCCGCAATATTCATGCCTTTGTTTCCTCCTTATATTGGATCGTCATGTTATGTACATGTTCTTGGTTTTCGCCTACAGTCATGTTATATGTCATTTTGACGGAGCCTTCCGAACCGCCGACATCAGCTTGTATGTTTTTTGTTTCCGTACGGAGCTCCATTTGTCCGAACGGCAGTTTATATTGAGTGAGTGTCGATGCCCCCGGAATGAACCGCTGTTTCATTTGGATGGCGCCCGATCTCATCACGAGAATCTCTTTTTCTGTAATCTTGACGACCGTTTTAATCTTGCCCAAATCATGCTCTTCGTGATAGGAAAGATACGTTTTGCCGTTTCTCACGTAATAGAATCCACTCGATGTAAATTCAACCGACTCTTCTTCTGAGCCGTTGTGTATGAATGATTGCACATGAATGGCTACTGGTGTCTCCTGTCTCATGCTGACACTTCCTTTTCATCATCCCGCTTAACCTGAATAGTATAAGTTTTCAAGGGAAAAAGTTCAACCGCTTCCTCCTATCTTACCATCTTTGCTGATTGGTTTTGAAGATAAACATGATTTTTAAGGAAAATGAAAAAACCGGAAATCCCGGGCTGCGGGAAAAATGCGGTTCCTTCGGCGGACGGCTTTGTCAAAGGGGAAAAGTTTGCGGTATTTTTGCGCTATCCTTCCGAATGAAAATGATAAAATATGTCATATACATAACGTGGAAGGGAGGGATTCGGAATAGTGGCGAGTGTTTTATCGTCTTCAGCGGTTGGAGAAAAAATCAACGAATGGTATATGTACATTCGAAGGTTCAGCATCCCGGACGCCGAGTACTTGCGGAGAGAAATCAAAGAAGAACTTGCAGGCCTGGAAGATGATCAGGATCTTCATCTATACTATTCTCTCATGGAATTCCGCCACAATCTGATGCTCGAATACCTCGAACCGCTGGAATCGCAGCGGATAGAAGAACAGCCGAGACTATCGGATCTGCTCGCGGATATTGATAAAAAGCAGGCCCGGCTGACCGGACGGCTTGATTATTATTTTAATTTTTTCCGGGGGATGTATGAGCTGGAATGCCGTGAATATCTTTCAGCGATTCAGTTTTTTAAGAAAGCTGAAAGCAAACTGACGTACGTTAAAGATCATATAGAAAAAGCTGAATTTTACTTTAAAATGTCAGAAGTCTATTATTATATGAAACAAACTTATGTATCGATGGATTATGCGCGGCAGGCTTATTTAATTTATAAAGATGAAAAAAAATACAATATTAGATTAACCCAGTGCCATTCTTTATTTGGGGCTAATTATCTTGATGTAAAGCAATACGATCACGCGATTTCCCACTTTCAAAAGGCATATACGATGGCTGAATTGGAGCAGCAGCCGCAATTAATGGGGAGAACACTTTTTAACATCGCTTTATGCCATAATAATCAAAACAATAAAGTCGAGGCTATTCCCCATTTAAAAGAAGCCATAGCTGTTTTTGAAAAAGCTCAAATGAGCCATTCACTTCCGCAGCCCTACTTCTTACTTACACAGATTTATTTTAAGTTAGAAAATATAGATAATGCGTACGATTATCATAAAAAAGGTATCTCAATATGTAAGGAAATAGATGATATAATTTACGAGGAAAAATTTAAATTTTTGGAATATTTATATATGCCGGATCCAAGAGATACATTAATAAACGATTGTCTGCATTTTCTTGAAAGTAAACTGATGTATGCTGATATTGAGGAATTAGCCCTTGATGTAGCTAAATATTATTACACAAAAGAAGAATATAAAAAAGCTTCTGTCTACTTTTTAAAAGTTGAAGAAGCCAGACAGCAGATCGAAGGAGGAGTGAATTTATATGAAATTGAAGTATAAATTACTTATAGTCTGTTTTGCTGTGAGTACGATATTAGTATCAGCAGGGATAATGAATAGCTTAACTCCTCATTATTATGTTTCTGAACGCGCCATGATTTGAATTTATTATGAAAGATTTCATTTTAGGTTTGCGGGGACAATCCCCTCGAGTGTTTTAATATCTATTACAAAAAACCCGGAACAAAGGCTGCTTCTGCCCTGTTATTCCGGGTTTTCTTCTTTCTATTTCACAAACCCAAGCAGCATTTCACGGATCATCTTGCTTGCCGTGTTTGCGGTTTGTTCTGAGTGGTCATAGACCGGCGCGACTTCTACGAGGTCAGCGCCTTTTACGTTGACTTCTGAGCGCGCGATTTCATGGATGGACGCGAGTAATTCTTTAGACGTGATGCCTCCTGCGTCAACCGTGCCCGTTCCCGGCGCATGAGCGGGATCAAGAACGTCGATATCGATGGTGACATAAACAGGGCGTCCCGCAAGCTGCGGCAGCACTTTTTTCAGCGGCTCAAGCACTTCAAACTTAGAAATGTGCATGCCGTTTTCTTTCGCCCATTCAAATTCTTCCTTCATTCCGGAACGGATGCCGAATGAAAATACGTTTTGCGGTCCGATGAGCTCGGCCGCTTTGCGGATCGGAGTAGAGTGGGAAAGCGGTTCACCTTCATAATCCGTGCGCAGGTCGGTGTGCGCGTCAAAATGAATGATGGCAAGGTCCGGAAACTTCTTATACATGGCTTTTATGACAGGCCATGATACAAGGTGCTCCCCTCCCATGCCGAGCGGGAACTTTCCTTTTTCTAAAATGCTGTCCACGTATTCTTCAATCATATCAAGGCTTCTTTGCGGATTGCCGAACGGAAGCGGAATGTCGCCGGCGTCAAAGAAATTCAAATCAGCCAAGTCACGGTCGAGATACGGGCTGTATTCTTCAAGACCGATAGACACCTCGCGGATTCTCCCTGGGCCGAAACGCGAACCCGGACGGTAGCTGACCGTCCAATCCATCGGCATGCCGTAAAGGATGGCGTCCGCCTCTTTCCAGTCGGGGCGGCTTGCGATAAATACTTTTCCTGAATATGCTTCATCAAACCTCATGATAAAACCCTCGCTTTCCTGTAAAAAAGCGCAAGATTCGCTCCTGCGCCGTACGTTTTTATTTGATTAAGTCGCTCACAAATTTCGGAAGAACAAATGCCGCTTTGTGAAGCTCTTTCGTGTAATATTTCGTGTCGATGTCAAAGAAACGGCTGTCCTCCACTTCAAGCGGATCGTACTTTTTAGAACCGATCGTAAATGTCCACAAGCCGCTCGGGTACGTCGGGATATTAGCCGTATACAGGCGGGTGATCGGGAAGATTTCTTTCACGTCACGCTGTACGTTTGTAATCAGTTCCGGTGTAAACCACGGGTTGTCCGTCTGCGCGACGAAGATGCCGTCTTCTTTTAACGCCTTGGAAATTCCGGCATAGAAGCCTTTTGAGAACAGATTGACGGCCGGTCCGACCGGTTCTGTTGAATCAACCATGATGACGTCATACTCATTCTCTGATTTCGCAATGTGCATGAAACCGTCATCGACTCTCACGTCGACGCGCGGATCATCAAGCTTGCCCGCAATGGACGGAAGGAATTTTTTAGAGTATTCAATAACCTTGCCGTCAATGTCGACAAGCGTCGCTTTTTTTACGCTTGGGTGCTTCAGAATCTCTCTGATGACACCGCCGTCTCCGCCGCCGACAACGAGGACGTTTTCCGGATTCGGGTGCGTAAATAACGGGACGTGCGCAACCATTTCATGATAGACGAATTCGTCTTTTTCAGAAGTCATGACCATTCCGTCTAAGAACAGCATGTTGCCGAATTCTTCTGTCTCCACCATTTCCAGATGCTGAAATTCCGTCTGTTCCGTATGTAATGTTTGTTTCACCTTTAATGTAATGCCGAAATTCTTCGTCTGCTTCTCCGTATACCAAAGCTCGCTCAATTGTCATCTCCCTTTCAAGGCTTATTTCATTTATTGTAAGCGTCTGTATCGCTTTTATTCCGGTTAAAATCTCATTTTCACCTAAGGAAAAAGTATAGAGGATGGAGGGGAAAAAGTAAAGAAGTGTCCGGTTTGATATGTTTAAAAAACCCCCTTTTTTCACATAATAATAGAATCATGAAAAAGGGGGTTCCCAAAAGTGGATAAAGTATCTGGAAAACAGCTCAGAATCACGCTCAAAATCATCCGCGCCTGCATCTTTCTGACACTGATCGGCGGAATGCTGGCCGGCGTCTGCTTCACATCCGTTCTTCTTGCAGCGAAATGGCAGGGCGCCCCCTCCGTCCGGGTTCCTCAGTCTACGATTCTTTATGCAAATGACGGCTCAAAGCTAGGTGAGACCGATTTCGGGGAAAAGCGCTACTGGGTCCGGTTAAAAGATATCAATCCGACAGCAGTGCAGGCCGCGATTGCGGTGGAGGATCAAAACTTTTACAATCACCACGGTTTTGATTACCGGCGGATGGCCGCCGCCGCGCTGGCTGACATAAAGGCAATGGCCAAGGTTCAGGGCGCCAGCACCATCACCCAGCAATACGCGAGAAATCTCTACCTTGAGCATGATAAAACATGGAAACGAAAATGGAACGAAGCATTTTACACGATCCGCCTTGAACAGAACTATTCTAAAAACGAGATTTTAGAAGGTTATGTAAATACGATATATTACGGCCACGGCGCATACGGAATTGAAGCCGCCTCCCGCCTGTATTTCGGCAAACACGCCAAAGATCTGAACGATGCGGAAGCCGTGCTTTTGGCGGGCATACCGAAAGGCCCGTCCGGCTATTCGCCATATGTCAGCGAAAAGAAGGCCAAACAGCGCCAGGAAACCATTCTCCGTCTGATGGCCGGACAAAAAATGATCTCAAAAGAAAAGGCGGAAAGGCTTAAGAAAACGCCGCTTGCCTATCAGCCGCTGAAAAACAGAACCGCAGCGAAAACGGCGCCTTATTTTTACGACGATGCGATGAAAGAACTCGAGAAAAAGCTCGGCATGACGCGTGAACAGCTCGCAACGAGCGGGTTGCGTGTTTATACAACGCTTGATAAGCGCATGCAGCGGATCGCGGAAAACACTGTGGCACATACGATCCGTACCGGCTCTGACATTCAGGTCGGCTTTTCCGCGATTGATCCGGCAACAGGGCGCGTGCTTGCGCTTCTCGGCGGACGTGACTACGAAAAAAGCCCGTTTGACCGGGCGACACAGGCGAAACGGCAGCCGGCTTCCACGATCAAGCCGCTTTTGTACTACAAAGCGATTCAAAGCGGCTTTACACCGGTCACGCTGATGAAAAGCGAAGCCACTGAGTTCCAGATTGACGAAAACGGAGATACCTATTCTCCAAGCAATTACAACGGCTACTACGCCAATAAACCGATTACGCTGCTTCAGGCGCTTGCGTTATCAGACAACATCTATGCCGTGAAGACCCATCTCTTTCTCGGCATGAATAAGCTCGTGTCGGCGGCAAAGGAATTCGGCATCAGCGAACATTTAAAGCCCCTTCCGTCTCTGGCACTCGGAACTGAACCCGTGCGCCCGATTGAGATGGTTAATGCCTATGCGATGCTCGCAAACGGGGGAAAACAAATCTCCCCTTCCTTTATCACAAAAGTGACGGATACCGCCGGCAACGTCTTGTATGAACAGCCGCGCGGACATCAGCAGACGCTTGATAAAAAAGCCGCTTTTGTGACGGCGAGCATGATGACGGGCATGTTTGATCAGGATTTAAACGGCTATACTTCCGTCACGGGACGCACCATTTCTGACCGGCTGACCCGAACCTATGGCGGTAAATCAGGCACGACCAGCGCAGACAGCTGGATGATCGGCTTTAATCCCGCTCTTGCCGCCGGTGTGTGGACAGGCTATGACAAAAGCAGCACGATTGATTCAGTAGAAGAAAAAAGCTATGCGAAGACGATTTGGGCGGACTTTATGGAGAAGGCGCTCGAAGGAGAACCGGAAATAGCGCTTAAACCGCCGAAGGGCGTCACGGGCGTCTATATCGATCCCGCTTCCGGCTACACTTCCGGACCCGGATGCGCCGCAAAGCATTATACGTATTTCATCGCAGGCACAGAGCCCGCGGATGTGTGCTACGGACCGGAACCGTCTAAAAAAGAAAAGGAACACGTCCCCGCCCGTAAAGAAGCTCCCCGCAAAAAGTGGTGGGATAAGTGGCTCGGCAAAAAAGACTGAGCCCGGTGCATTGCGCGCCGGGCTTTACTCCGCGTCTTCCTCAAGCACCCATGGGAGCAAGAGTGAAAAGTCGAGATGGATAATAGGGTCAGGAAAACCCTTCGGTATAAAAAATGTTGTACTCGCCAATGAAAACGAAAAGCGGATATCTCCCGCCCTCTCGATATGAAACTTTGGCCAGCCTTCCCTAAGCCTGCCGACAATCGGATAGCTGCCCGCATAATGATGCAGGCCGTTTTCCTTTCCATGCTCCCCCAAATCGTGACAGACAGCCGGACGAATCCCAAACTGCCTAAACAATCTTGTTTTCTCGGCGGGAAGGAGATTCACCGCCTCGGAAAAGTTCCGGCAGCTCCCGCAATCGCAGGGATCAGCCCATGATTTTTCATATTGTTTTCTCGTTTCCGCCGTATCTGCTTCAATGACCCAAGGCCCGATGTCAAAGACGGTGAACATGATGAAACCTCCGCGTAAACATGAAAAACCCCGAGTCTTGGTTCGGCTCGGGACTTTCCATGTCCTGATTCTGTATCAACAGTTTACTCAGTACAATTGCGAAATAGTGCAAATATTTATAAAGTTCACAAAAAGTTCACAAATTATTTTTCGCCCGGAAGCAGACCCGTTTTCAATTCATCGGATGAACGTTCCCAGAGCCCTTGGTCATGCTTCTGCAGAAATTCAGCAAGCACCTGCTTTGAGCTGGCGTCCATTTTGTCCACGATAATGCGGCGCTTCATTGATTTATCCATTAAATTCACATGCTCCGGCAATGACTTATAGCCTCTGCGGATACTTCTGTCCACGGTCATTTCACAAGCCGTCACACCCGCGTAATAAGGGCCTTCTTCTTTTCTGTCGATGGTGACCCACACGAGCCAGTACGGTTTTCCGTTCGGCACTTCATCTTTGTTCGGCAGGAATTTGATGCCTTTTTCAACGACACTGCGGGCATGCATTGCGCCGATGTCAACGAAAGCTTCCTTCTCTTCCACATCGACAAATACCGGAGAAATATTGTCAAGGCTCAGCGACCCGGCGCCGAAACCGCCATGTCCGTCGGTCGGATCACTTTTAATAATATTAAATCCGATTGTTTTCTTCTTTTTTTCTTCCATGAAAATACCCTCCTACAAAAGCGGTTGAAATATAATGGCAAATACCTTAAGAATCCAGTCTCTCCCCTCGCTTAACAGCGGCCACACGACATAGGAGCCGACCGGTGTTACAAACAGCACGAGAAACACGATAATCCCGTAGCTCTCAAACTGAGTCATTTTGGCGCGCACCCGCGGCGGCACGAGATCCTCAATAATCCGGTAGCCGTCAAGCGGAGGAAGCGGCAGCAGGTTGAATAAACACAGCGCGAGATTCAGCTGAATCCAAATAGAGAAAAAGCGGTCAAGCCCCATGCTGAATGCAGAAAGCAGCTCCATTCCGTAAGCATGCATCAACACTAGCAAAAAGAAACCGATAAAGGCAAGAAGCAGGTTGCTTACAGGCCCGGCGACGGAAACCAGCACTCCCGCCAGCCGCGGTCTTTTAAAGGCGCGGCGGTTCACCGGCACCGGACGGGCCCAGCCGAAACCCGCGACCAAAATTAGAATCGTTCCGAAAACATCAAGATGTTTAATCGGATTGAGCGTTAATCTGCCCTGTCTCGCCGCGGTATCGTCTCCGAACCGATACGCGACATACGCGTGCGCCAGTTCATGCATCGTAAATGCCACGATCAGCGTAATCACGACATAGGGCATAAGCTCCAGCGGATAATATAAAAATCTGTCCAAATGTAAAAATCCCCTTTTTTAAAAAATGCAAGATTGTCCTTCATTCAGTATACTATAAGTGACCTCTCTTCCAAAGAGAGGAAACGATAAAGGAGGATCAGCACCATGCCGCTCGTAACCGTTAAAATGCTTGAAGGCCGCACAGATGAACAAAAACGGAATCTGGTTGAAAAAGTGACAGAAGCCGTAAAAGAAACGACAGGCGCAGCCGAAGAAAAGATCATTGTCATGATTGAAGAAATGAGAAAGGATCATTACGCCGTCGCCGGCAAACGGATCAGCGATACGGAGTAATCCTTGATAACTGCCGGCGCTGCTATGTCAGGCCGGCTTATTTCATTACTTTTTCAACGAGGCTGAAAAAGGTGTTCTTTTCTTCCTCTGTCAATGCTTCGAACAGCTCGTCAATGAGCATCTGCCGGTTTTCAATCATTTGCATGGCCGCCATTTTTCCCGATTCGGAAAGCGTCATCCATACCGTGCGCCGGTCTTCGTTATTTCTCGACCTTTCCACGAAACCTTCTTTTTCTAAATGATTCAGAGCGGTTGTCGTGGCTGAAGGCGATAATGTGACTTCCTGCAATATATCTTTAATCGTGCACGTGCCGTGCCGGTAAATAATCCTGAGAATAAATCCTCTGATATTGTTTATACTCTTCGGAATTGTCGCCTCATCAAGCTTTTTCGTGCTCTTTAAATATTTCGTGAGCGCGTAATCCAGTACATTTGCTTGCAAGTTATCGTGCTCCATGCAGAAACTCCCCATTTCAAGATGCATCCATCATCATTTGATTGTTTTTTATTACATTTTACTGATACCTCGCGGGGAAAGTCAAAATTTCGGCCGGAAAGCCCGCAACTTTTATCCTGCCCTATACAGACTATTATCTCCTACTTTTTCACCCATCCCTTTTATGCAATGCTGGTTTTATAGACATGATTCAGGTAAAATCATTAAGGGTGACTGCGTTTGACAGAAAGGATAATCTGATCGGATGCGGCAGACAATATGACTGGAAAAGAAACGGAACAGACGGGGAAACAGAACACAGGATTGTCGATTACACAGAATGTGACACGGGTAAAAGCCAAAGAGTCCCTCTTGGCTTTTGCTTTTGGATGGAGGGATGCGTGTTGCGGAATATCCTACAAAAAAAAGACATCACCCAGCTGCTTGAACAAAGCAGAAACAGGCAGACTGCCAAAACGATGGGTGGATTTGATTTAACATTACTGGGCATCGGCGCCGTCATCGGGACGGGCGTCATGGTTCTTACAGGCATTACGGCCGCGAAAAACGCCGGACCTTCCGTAATCTTTTCTTTTATCATTGCAGCCGTTGTCTGCAGCCTTGCAGCATTATGTTACGCCGAAATCGCTTCTGTTCTCCCGGTTTACGGAAGCGCCTATATTTACTCTTATACCACCATGGGAGAAATTGTCGGCCATTTAATGGGCTGGACGCTCTTATCCGTTTATATGGTGACGGCGTCGGCGGTGGCAAGCGGCTGGTCAAGTTATTTTAATAATCTGTTAGCCGAAATCGGCATGCCTTTGCCGGACAGTCTGCTGCACGTGCCGAGCCAGGGGGGCATCGTCAACCTTCCTGCCATCATCATTACTCTATTAATTGCCGTCGTTCTGTCACGCGGCTCCAAGGAGAGCAAAACCTTTAATAATGTAATGGTTCTCGTAAAAATCGGAATTGTTTTGCTGTTTATCATCACAGGAAGCTTTTTTGTAAAGCCGGGCAATTGGCATCCTTTTATGCCTTTTGGAATCAAAGGCGTCATTACAGGGGCTTCTGCCGTCTTTTTTGCGTTTCTCGGGTTTGACGCGATTTCCGCTTCGGCTGAAGAAGTCAAAAAACCGCAGCGCAACCTGCCGATCGGTATTATCGGTTCACTGGTGATCTGTACATTGGTGTACGTCATCGTCTGTCTCGTCATGACGGGTATGGTTCCGTATTCACAGCTTAATGTGCCGGAAGCCATGTCTTATGTGCTGCAGACTGTCGGACAAAACGCGGTGGCGGGCGTTATCGCTGCCGGTGCGGTGATCGGACTGATGGCCGTCGTTCTCGCCCATACATATGCGGCGACCCGTATATCTTTTGCGATGGCAAGAGACGGAATGCTGCCGAAAGTCTTTACCATTGTCGGAAAGAAATCGGGAGCGCCGATCTTTAATACATGGCTGATCGGACTGATCAGCGCCTGCATCGCGGGTTTTGTTGATCTGAAAGAGCTGTCGGATCTCTCAAACATCGGCGCGCTATTGACATTTGCCATGGTCAGTCTGTCCGTGCTGATTCTGCGCCGCACCCATAAGGATCTGCCGCGGGGATTTAAAGTGCCTTTTGTACCAGTACTGCCGATTTTGGCCATTATCTGCTGTTTGTTTTTAATGGTCAATCTGCCGCTGAAAACGTGGCTTTATTTTGCCGTCTGGCTGATCATCGGCGTCATCGTTTACTTTTTATATTCGTACAAGCACAGCAAATTGAGACAATAAACAAAACCAGGCCCGCTTTATCGCGGCCTGGTTTTTTCATCAAAAAAGACGAAAGCCATCGCCTTTAACAAATATGTTTCAGCTCTTCTATGTAGTGAAGCGCCTCATCATATTCTTCATCTGTATATTTCTGTTTGCTTTTTATCGTAAACACTTTCTCTTTCTTTTCCTCAGCTTCAAGGCCGTCAAAATACAAAATCGTAGACACCAGCTCCAGAAACCGGGATGAGCGGCTGTTGACGCTGTCGATGTACTTCTTCATATCCGGCATCGTAAGCTCCGCATGATGTAAAAACTCGGCTCCCGTCTCCGTCAGCGAGTACCGGTATTGAAAGTAGCCGCCCTTTTTTTCCTTCACCTCATCCAGAAACCCAAGATTGCACAGCTCTTCAATTCGAAGCGTCAGTTCTTCGGAATACGGGCCGTAAAAATGAAAATCATATTTTTCGTAGAAAGGATACTGCATTTTCTTCGCGATATAAATGATTTTCTGCAGCTTTTTCCGCCCGATGATTTCTCCAGAATCCGAGAACACCTTCATCAGTTTTGCATGTTCTTTCAACAAATTCCCGACATCTCCTTTTCCTTCTTTACCAAAATCCTTCTATGTCAGTCCCAGCAGCTGCCGGATTTTTAATTTTGCTTCAGGGTTTTCTGAATCGTCACAAATGAGGTCCATCGGATAGTAGAGCTTATGGTCCGTCCGGCGTTTGCCCGAAATGGATTCGACAATGGCGGACTGCCTGGACAGCTCTTTGATCTGGCCGTTCTGCGTTAACAGGTGAATCGGCAGACGCTCCTCCTCTTCACCCGGCCGGTAAAAATCATACGGCAGATCCGATGAAGAATCGACCACTAAATAATAATTGGGATCAATTCCCGCCTCTTTAAACAGAGCGGTCAGTTCAAAATAAGCCGACATTTCCTCATTGGGGTTAAATTCGGCATATTGAAACAGCTGGCGGTTAATGAAGCGGCGGCACAAGTCGGACAGAATCGGGTCCTCTTCTTCCTCCCAAGCCTGGAAATAATATAAAATGATGGCTTCATCAAGCTTCAGATAATCCGCAAGCGTCAGCTTCCCTTCAAAAATGGAATAAAAATGAACGGGAGCATGCGTGAATATATACCCTTCTTCATGGAGCTGCTTCGCACGGTGGAGAATTTTCGTCAAAATGACTTCAGCGCTTCTCGTCACTGGATGAAAATACACCTGCCAGTACATTTGATAGCGGCTCATAATATAGTCTTCGACGGCGTGCATGCCGCTTTGCTTAATGACGATCTGGTCCTCTCGCGGACGCATCACCCTTAAAATCCGTTCCATATCAAAATGTCCGTAGCTGACGCCCGTATAGTATGCGTCCCGCTGAAGGTAATCCATCCTGTCGGCGTCAATCTGGCTCGAAATCAGGCTGACCACCTGCTTGTTTTTGTATGTTTTGGCAATGACTTCAGCAACATCCTGCGGAAATCCCGGTCCCGCCTTTCTGAGAACCTGATTCACCTCGGTGTCGCCGAGAATGATTTCCCTCGTATAGTCTTCATGATCCAGATGAAAAACCTTTTCAAAGGAATGCGAAAACGGCCCATGTCCCAAATCGTGCAAAAGCGCGGCGCTGAGACAGAGTTCGCGTTCATTGTCATCCCATTCAGGACGCCCTTTAAAAACATCATCAACCATTCGTCTGACAATCTCATAGACGCCGAGAGAATGGTTAAAACGGCTGTGTTCCGCGCCGTGAAACGTCAAATACGTCGTACCGAGCTGTTTGATCCGGCGCAGCCGCTGAAATTCACGGGTGCCGATCAAATCCCAGATCAGCTTGTCCCGCACATGAACATAGCGGTGAACGGGATCTTTAAACACTTTTTCTTCTGATAATTTTCCGTTTGGATACGCCATCGTCATTCCCTCTTTTTTTTAGCCGTGATTCTATTATATCGGCTCTGTAATTTGAAAGCATCCTTGAATTTGTCCGGCGTTTTGTTCCAGTTTTCCGTCATTGATTTTTTGAAGCAAAAAAGCCTGACCCATCGGGCGAGGCTGTCGTAAAATACACATTTACTTTTTGATCTTCTTTTTCACTTTCTCAATCAGCTCGTCCTCAGTCGGCGCCGACAGCGGGCGGTTGTTTACGAAAGCAAACGATTTTTTGCGTCCGGGCCCGCAATATGACTGACATCCGACCTCCACTTTTGCATCCGGGTCAGCTTCTTTCAAACGCGGCAGCAAAGTCTTAATATTGGTGGCCTGGCAATCATCACACACTCGGAATTCATTAGCCATGATGTACGCTTCCCTTCATTCAATGTTCCTCTATGTTAAATCTTAATTTTAAAAACGAAAAAAATCACATCACATCTCATTGTACAAGGATTCATCTTATCCTGCAAGGCTCTGCGTATCTCTCATTCTTTCAGCCAATTTGTATAAATATTTTCCAATCTGGACATTCTAATACCATCAAAGATATTGGGGGTTGAGAACATTGACAAAACAAAGACAGGACGCCTGGTCGGAGGAAAATGACCTGCTGCTTGCGGAAACCGTGCTCCGTCACGTTCGGGAAGGAAGCACGCAGCTGAATGCCTTTGAAGAGGTAGGCGATAAATTAAACAGAACGTCGGCAGCGTGCGGATTCAGGTGGAATGCTGTCGTCCGCCATCAATATGAAAAAGCGCTTCAGCTTGCCAAAAAACAGCGGAAACAGCGGATGCGCGCGCTCGGAAACGGCCAGCCGGCCAAGAAGAAACTATTATACCAGCCGCCTGCACCGGATGCGGACATCATGCAGGAAACCGCAGCCGAAGAGACGGTTCAAACGGAAGCGCCAAAAGAAGATCGGCAAGCCGTCATGTCCGGCGAACATATGCCTTATGTCGATGAAAGCTTCAAGGAAGAGTTAGCTAGTTTATCACATTTGCTGGCGCCTCAGCAGCCGAGCCAAAAGGCGGAGCTCACAATGGCAGACGTCATTCAATTTCTGCAGAGCTATGAAGGCAGCGGAAAGCAAACTTCCGCCCTGCAAATGGAAAATGACCGTTTAAAACGGGAAAACCAAGAACTTCAGTCTAAAACCGAGCAGCTGGAAGCGGCCGTCGAAAAGCTTGAAAAAGATCAAAAAACCATTCAGGAAGACTACGAAACCTTGGTGAAAATTATGAACAGAGCCAGAAAACTAGTTTTATTTGAAGACGACGAGCATGCCTCTCCGTCCTTTAAAATGGACCGGAACGGCAATTTAGAAAAAATGGCCGAATAACGGAAAAACCCCTTTCCTTGTCATGGAAAAAGGGGTTTTTGCCATTTGTCAATGACGCGCATCCTGATCTATATTAATGTAAACATTGTTCAGGAGGCCTTCTTCCCGCAAGGGCTGCGCATCTCGGTCCCCGCCCGCACATAAGCATAAAGATTCAATTCCTCATCCCAAATGGTTCTTGGGAATTATTGATCGATTAGCTACTGTGCAATACACTGTATAGAGAATACAATTATTAGATATGATGGGAATGATAGTAAATGAGTAGCCAATTACGAAAAGGAGCGTTGGAACTTTGTGTGTTGTCCCTGCTTCTTTATGAAGATTTATATGGTTATGAATTAATCAAGATCATAAGTGAAACGTTCCCTGTATCGGAGGGCACCATCTACCCCATATTACGAAGACTCACAAAAAATAACTGCCTAAAAACGTATACAGCAGCTTCCGATCAAGGCCCATCACGCAAATATTACAAAGTAACAGAAGAAGGCGCCTTTTATCATCAAACATTAAAATCGGAATGGCTTGACCTGTCCGAAAAAGTGAACAGCATCATTAAGGAGGGAAAATGAATGTGTAAAGACCAATATTTAAAACATCTCCGGCGGGAAATAAAAGATCTGCCGGAACTTGAGCAAAAAGAGATACTCGCCGATATCGGCGAAATATTCCAAATGGGCGGCGCTGAAGGAAAAAGCGATGAACAAATCGCCGGCAATTTAGGAAACCCCAAAACACTTGCGCGCGCCTTAAAAGCGGATATTTTCATCAATGATGCCGAGGAGCAGAAAACATGGCGCTCCTTTTTCAAAGCATTCGGCCTGATGCTGGGTATGGGCATGTTCAACTTCATGTTTATGCTGACACCGTTTCTTTTTGCCTCTGTTGCGGTGTTAAGTTTGATGGCGATCGGCCTGATGCTGATGACCGGATCATTCTTTCTCCTTGTAAAAGTGCCGATTGTAACAGCCATTTTTAACGGATGTATGGTTCTTGGAGCGGGTATGGCGGTGTTTATGGCCGGATTTGATCTTTCGAAACTGATATTCCGCATCTTTTTGCGCTATTTCAAATGGAATGTCAGCGTTGTAAGGAGGGAAACCATTGAATCGAAAAATGTGGTATAGCATTGCTCTCATTTTAATCGTTGCCGGCCTGATCGGAAGCATGTTCTTCGGTTTTGACGGCTTTTACCCTAAATCATAAGGAAGGTGTGCAAATATCATGACTGAACCAGCCCTGATATTAAAAGATGTCTCTAAAACAATCAATCATACCCCTATTGTACAGTCAATTTCTTTCGATGTAAGAAAAGGCGAGATATTCGGCCTTTTAGGGCCGAACGGCTCAGGAAAAACCACTATTTTCAGAATGATCGTACAGCTTATTAAAAAAACAGAAGGAGCCATTTCATTCAGAGGCAGACCGGACAGCGACTTTGAATATTTTATGAGACATATCGGGGTTATCATTGAAGGCCCGGATATGTATCCGAATATGACCGCTTTGCAAAACCTGAAATATTTCACCAGACTGCGGAGCACCTCGCTGAAAACGGATGACCTTATGAATACCCTTGCAAAAGTCGGACTAGATCAGGCTGCCCGCAAAAAAGTGAAACATTTCTCATTAGGCATGAAACAGCGCTTGGGGCTCGCTTATTCTCTTCTTCACAATCCCGGGTTATTAATTCTGGATGAACCGATGAACGGCCTCGATCCTAAAGGTATGAAAGAATTGCGCACCATTCTTTCTGATTTAGCGAAGCAAGGGGTTTCTATTTTATTATCAAGCCATTTATTGTCGGAAATGGAAGAGATTTGCGATAGGGTTGCCTACATTAAAAAGGGACGGATTTTAGGAATTGAAGACATGAAGAACAGACATAATCTTGGTCAGAAAAAGCTGTTTACCGTCACGGTCGATCATCCGGCAAGGGCGAAAGAAATATTAGAGCGGGAAGGTATTCTTCAAGTACAGCAAAAAGACAGCCGCGTCATTGAATTGGAAGCGGAAGAAGATACCATCCCGTATGTCATTAAATCTTTGGCAGAGAAAGAGATTCTGATTTCCCGCGTTTCTGCAAGAACTTTGTCATTGGAAGAGAAATACATGATGATTACAGATCAGGAGGACGCGGTATGAGCATATTTCATCTGGCGCAGAACGAATTCATAAAAATAACCCGAAAAAAAGGCACACTTTTATCTCTTTTCTTCCTGTTTCTCATCGTTTTGCTGGCCGGCCTTATTATGAATCATGAGTTAGATGCTTCCTCGGATAACAATTGGAAAGAACGGCTTCTCGCCGAAAAAAAGCAGGAAGAAATTGATAAACCGGCTGAAACGACAGGCGTTTATTATTCTGCTGATGTTAAGAATAAAGACTATTATTTGGAGCATAACATCAACCCTTATGAATGGAACGGCTGGAGGTTTTTCGGCACGGTTACTTCAAACGGGCTTGAGATTTTCGTAAGCTTAACCGCGATTTTAACCGTCAGCGGGGTTGTTTCTAAAGAGTTTGCCCTTGGGACGATTAAGTTTATCGCTACAAGCCCGAACCGAAGATGGCGGATTTTAACATCGAAATTTCTGGCCTCCCTTCTGTTTACCGGTATGATTTACTTATTTTACTGTGTGAGCTGTTTGCTGATCGGCGGCGTGTTATTCGGTTTTTCCAATGCTTCATATCCGCTCGTCTATACTCATTTAAATGACAGTCTGTATACCATCAGTTCAATCAAAGCATCCGGAATCATTCTGCTTTTGCGTTTCATATCAATTATAAGCATTGTCACCATTGCGTTCACTTTGTCAGTATTGTGCAAAAGCCAGGCGCTCTCCCTCTGCTTATCGATTTTACTGCTGTTTGCCGGCAGTATATTGGGCGGAACTGATTTGCTTGCCCAATTTACGTGGTATAAATTTACGCTCTTTCCGCATTTAAACCTCGTTGCTTATGTAAATAAAAGCGCGGGTGATGCGATTTCAACGTTAAACATCCCCTATTCCGTGACGGTTATAGCGATCTACTTTCTTATTTGTTTATTGATTTCTTTTTCCGTCTTTCAAAAGAGAGACATTACAGCATAGACAGAGAGGCGGCGGCATAATGAGCGGACGGCAGGAAATACTGCCGGTCCAGCAATTTGCCGCTGACCGCCCCTTGGTCCATCGCTAATGGATTCAAATAACCGAAGCTCCCGCTGCTTCGCTGCTGAAAGCGTAGAAATTCCCGCCCTTCCCGTATAAAAAGCGCCTCATCGAATTGGAGAAATTTCATAATGGCTGTGTATTTTGCAACGGCGTCAATGTGATACTTTCTGCACTCGGCTAACATTAAACCTGAAAAAGCAAAGTCTGATGTTTTGTACCATTCCGTGAGAAAAGGCTGCAATTCTTTCATTTGCAAATAAGTGACGGCATAAAGGGCATCCGCCTGTTCTTCCTGGATGCCGCCCGGTGCCATGAGCAAATCGGCCTCACGTTTCATTACGGTTTCTAAGAACACGATCAGTTCTTCCGGAGTCACCGCTCCAAAATAAGCTGCTAACACCATGAGGATCATAGAGGAAGGCTCTGATTTCAGTTCCTCTTGTAAACCGCGGACCATTTGTTCAAGTCCGTTATGAAAAAAGATGCTTTTTGCGGCATCCATCCTGCGGTATATATGATACGCATACGCGAACAGGACCGGATGGCATTCGTGCGTTTTTTCTCCAAAATAACGGTCTAAGAATAGAATGACTTCTTCTGTATCCTTTCTTTTTTCAAAGTGATGACATGCCGCTAAACCGCAAAACAGGTGCATGAGATCATCTGCTTCCATTTCTTCCGGCTGCAGCTGAATGTTCTTCCAAAAACCCAGCAGCCATTCTTCTGTTTTTTTTATATTAAAATGTTCCTTGACTATCCGCATGTTCCACACTCCAGATTCAGAATCTCAATCGCCGGCAGAAGAGCCGGAGCACAATGAATGGATGGATTCTCGTTATTTATATGATGAAGAGCCGCTTGACAGCCATAAAAAAATGGATCGATACACGATTGGATAAATAACATATTGCACAGCTGTTTCATTTTTCGGCTGCCGAGACAAAACACAAGCCATTTTTGAATGGACGCCTTCAAGCCGGGATGAAGCAGATGCTCTCCCTCATTCAAATGAAGAAGACAGTACTCGACAAACTCCAGCTCGTTTTCAGCTGTTCTTTTCCATGCGTCATGGAGCAAAGGCTGAAACATCGAATTCTTGTAAAAGCGCACTTTTTCATGGTCAGTTGACATTCCCAGCTCGCTCAGCAAACCAGCGAATTCGGCGTATTTAAAATAAGGCCATTCTTTTTTTATAAGATAGCCGTTTTGCAATCCGTGACGTATGACCTGATCATCCGAATCCATTCCCTGCTTCTTTTTATAAGCTTTTGCCGTTAAATAGATATGAATCAACTCATTGACAATGGCCGTGTTACAGTGAAACAGATCTTCCCAGCATGACTTATCAACGAAAGCGGAGGCAATCCTTTCAGTATGTTCTTTTACAGCGGAAGAATGGCTCGTCTTCCTGTAGTATTTGCAGAAGCCGGCAAACAGCTGAATGCTCTTTTGATCCGGAAGCGATTGTTCAGCAAAAGATAATAAAAATTGATCCGCCTCTTCAGCTAATCTGTTCAAGCTAATCGTTCCTTTCTGCTCTAAGACAGGCATGCGCGGCACCCGCGGCGACAAGTGTTGTATGATAGCAATGTTTGAATATATCTTCTCTTCGCTGTTCACCTTTCAAACCGGGTTTATGTTGATAGGTGATGCTCGGGATATTCCCCTCTTTCATTCGGCCCTGATAGATTTTATTCCAGGCTGCTTCATAGAGCGGTTTATGGTTGTCCTTATCCATGTCGATATGTAAAAAAGAGCTGCACATCAATAATTCACTAGTAATATCTAAATTCTCAAGACAGATATAGATCCCGAGAAATTTCAGGACCTTTTCTTTTAAGGACGGCAGATGATACTCTTTATCCGTAAGCGAAGAACATCCCATGTCTGTTATATAAAAAATCGTATGAGTGATGCTGTACGCATCATGATCCGTCATATATGTATTTGGGATATCCTGACCAGCTGCTGTGTAGTGATATAAGTCAGAAAAATCCGTTATTTCCGAGGTTACGCCTGCTCTTTGCAGACTGTACTTCAGATCCATTTTCCGAAAGGGAATTTTAGCAAGGCTGCAATCAAAACGCGCTGCCGTGAATTTTTCCAGCTCCCATATCACCGAAGCCCGTGACGGATGATCAGTCAAGGTAAGAAATTCACCCGCAATAGCCAATCCGGCGAGACCGTCCGGATCAAAATGAATAAATTCTTCAAGCTGATCATTACGGAGCCTTTCTGTAATAAACTCCGTTAAAACAGCAACTTCCTTATCATCTGCCTGATTTCTGATCAGGTAATTGGTAAGAAAAATGAGTTCTATAAATGTTTTAAGGCGCCACCTGAAATCATTCGCTACTTTATGATTCATATCAAAGTAATGGATATTTTCAACAATCCATGACAGTGCTCCCCGCTTAATTTCTCTTATATACTCTTGTGTCATACTCTCACCGCCTCGTCTCAGATGTGTAGGCTCCAAACAGTGATTATCCTACTTTTGAGCGGCTAAATCAGAGAAATTCAAATTCGGGTTTTGATTGTCTTCTTGGCTCGGCACTACAAGCACCCAGCCGCTCCAAGCGAAAGAATTGCCTGATTGTTCCGCATCTCCGGCTAACAAATGCGTCGGGATCGTGATTCTTTTTTCTTCTTTTATTTTTTTAAAGTTCATATCTCCATCTCCTTCAGTTTATAGAATTATTTGGAACCTACATAAATATATTAATCAAATAAGGTATATAATGTAAACTAGTTTTCATACAACACTTCTTTTTTCACTATAACTAAATAGTATATAATTACCAAAAACAAAAAAGCCCGGACTTAGTCCAAGCTTTCCTGCGTGCCGAACACCTTCTCATTCCGTTCCAGCATTCGGGTCAGATTTTTTTCAAATACCATTTCCTCTTCCGGCGATAATCCGGCTGCATACAGGCGTCCGCTGAGTTCCTTCAGTTCAGTCAAAAGCATCAGCATTAAGTCTTGCACGGTAATGTCCGTTAGCAGCAATTCGCTTAATGAAGCCATCGTTTCGGGCCGGATATCGGGATATACGCCTTTTGTATCGTTGCTTTTGTCTTTTAAAGCGGCTTGATAGAAACGTCTGATCAGATCGGCGCGTTCGCTTCCGCTTTTATCGGCGCAGAGATAAATCTGAACCGCGGTTCCGCCCCGCAGGCGCCTTTGTGAGATTCCCGCGAATTTTCGGCCGCCGATGCTGAGATCGTAGCTGCCCGGACAGTACGATCCTTTAATTTCATATGCTTCAATTTCAGCATTGTGCGGACGCAGCATCCGCCGCACCAGCTCTGTCATCGCCTCGTAGCCTCTGTCGATGTCGATGCCTTTTTTCTCATCTTCAAAAATAAGCGAGATATTCAATACGCCTTCGTCCAGTACGACGGCGAGGCCTCCGGAATTGCGGACAATGACACTGTAGCCTTCGTCCTCCAGCAATTTCACGCCGTCCTCTAAAAACGGCAGACGCGTGTCCTGAATGCCGAGCACGATCGTCCGGTGGTGCACCCAGGAGCGTGCCGTCGCAGGCGATTCCCCTTTGCCTACGGAGGCGCACAGCGTATCATCCATTGCGAATGACTGCTTCGCATCAAAATAAGGGCCGAGGCTGGATTGGTCAATGATTCTCCAGCTCGGCTGCATCAGTAAATCAATCGGTTGCTTTCCCATCTATATTAAATCCCTTTCGTCATAGGCTTTCCATGCATTTATTATATCACTCCGCTTGAGATGATTGAAATTGGCTTTTCAAAAGTGCGATGAAGATTTCTTTGTTTTTTGTGTTCTCCATAATGGAAGATTGGATGATAGACAGCTTCCGTTTTAAGGAGAATCCTTTTATCTCAAGCACGGAAATGCTGCCGTGAAGCAGATCCTTTTGCAGCACGCTTTTTGACAGAACGGAAAGACCCATTCCGCTGATCACGGCTTCTTTGACGCCCTGGTTGCTGCTGATCGTCATCATGGATTTCGGCCGCAGTCCGTTTGATTGAAGGACGTGGTCTAAATATTCCCTCGTTCCCGAACCCTTCTCCCTCGTCACCCACGCTTGATTTTGCAATTCGGCAGCCGGGATGTTTTTTCTGCCGGCGAGCGGGTGTCCGTTCGGTGCGGCAATACACAATTCATCCTCCATAAACGGCTGAATGTCGAGCTCGTTTTTCCCCGTATGCCCTTCAATTAATCCGATATCGGCTTGAAGCATCCGAACCGCTTCGCTGACCTCCTCCGTGTTTCCGATCATGACGTCCAGGTTCAGCTCGGGATACTCGTTATGAAGCTTTGCGAGAAGCGGCGGCAGAATATATTCGCCGATGGTAAAGCTCGCGGCGATTTTGAGCTTCCCTTTGACATAATGATGATGGGCGTAAATTTCGGTTTTCGCCTGTTCGTACAAAAAGACCATCTGCTTGGCGCGCTGATAGAGGATGTCCCCCGTCGGCGTAGTCGTAAAGTGCTTCGGAGAGCGGTTCAGCAAGGCGGTTTGAAATTCTTTCTCCAGGTTTTTAATGTGAAGGCTGACGCTTGGCTGAGAAATCATCAGCTTCTGCGCCGCCTTTGTAAAGTTTTTTTCTTCCACGACGGCAATGAATGTTTTCAGTTCCCCATAATACAAAAAGCATCGCCCCTAATCATTATTTTTCCTAATCGTTTAGATCATATAAATATATTTTACTAATGATTAAGACCGCAGTAAAGTGGAGTTATCAAGATAATGGGAAGTGACTGAGATGAAGATGGTAAAAGGTGTTTCAGTTACCGCAGGAATTGCGTTTGCGGCTTTCTATGTCAGCCGCCTGCCGTTTTTGCATATGTTCGGAATGCTTGTCCTTGCAATGCTGATCGGCATGCTCTGGCGCGCCGTATTCGGACAGCGGGAGGCATTAGAGCCGGGGATCGCGTTCTCAAGCAAATACTTGCTGAAAGCAGGCATCATCCTGCTTGGCATGAGACTGAATCTGGCGGATATCTATCATGCGGGCTGGCACGTATTTGCAATTGCCGTCTGCTGTATGATGTTTGCGGGTGCCGTTGTATACGGACTGTCCCGGCTGTTCCGTATAGATCAGACACTCAGCACGCTGACAGCCTGCGGCACAGCGATCTGCGGGGCGGCTGCCATTGCCGCGATCGCGCCGCAGATCAGATCAAATGAAAATGCAGCCGCCATCAGCGCGGCCGCCGTTTCGTTATTAGGAACCGTTTTTACTGTTGTATATTCTCTTGCTTATCATGGATTGGGCTTCTCTCCTGCGGCTTACGGAGCCTTTTGCGGGGCAACGCTTCACGAAGTGGCGCATGCGGCGGCTGCCGGCAGCGCCGGAGGAAAAGCAGCCGTCGAGATGGCGGTGATCGTCAAACTGACCCGGGTCGCGCTGCTCGTCCCGGCCGCATTCATGCTCGGAATGCGGGCGCGCCGCAGCGGAAAGTCAAAGACGGCTTCTGCCGCTTCGCTCCCCATCCCTTGGTTTATCTTCGGATTTCTCGGAATGAGCGCCATCCATACATCAGGCGTTATTTCAGCTTCGTTTTCCGCATTTCTTGTTCAAGTGTCTTATGTTTTAATCGGCATGGCGATGGCGGGTCTCGGTTTGAAAGTCCATATATCGGCGTTTCGTCATAGCGGCTGGCGGGCACTCGCAGCAGGCTTGATCGGTTCTCTCTCTTTGTCCCTGTTCGGCTGGGCCGCAGTGACGTTCTTTCTATAAAAAAAGCCGGTCCTCGTAAAGGCCGGCTTTTGCGGATTACAGCGCTTGAGCAGCCGTAATTAACGCAAGATTGTAGACGTCTTCCGCATTACATCCTCTGGAAAGATCGTTTACAGGCATATTCAATCCTTGCAGAATCGGTCCGACCGCTTCAAAGCCGCCTAAGCGCTGAGCGATTTTGTAGCCGATGTTTCCTGCTTCAAGGCTTGGGAATACAAATACATTCGCGTCTCCTTTAATGTCGGAGTCCGGCGCTTTTTTCTCCGCGACAGACGGCACAAATGCAGCGTCGAATTGGAATTCGCCGTCAAGCGTAAGCTCAGGCGCTTTTTCCTTCGCAATTTTCACGGCTTCAGCCACTTTGTCCGTCTCGTCTGATTTCGCCGATCCTTTTGTAGAGAAACTGAGCATGGCAACGCGCGGGTCAATGTCAAACATTTGAGCCGTATTGGCGCTTTCAATGGCGATTTCGGCAAGATCCTGGCTGTCAGGAGCAATGTTGATCGCGCAATCAGCGAACACATACTGCTCGTCACCGCGGGCCATGATGAAGACGCCTGATGTTTTTTTCACGCCTTCTTTTGTTTTAATGATTTGCAGTGCAGGGCGCACCGTATCGGCTGTAGAATGTGCAGCTCCGCTGACAAGTCCGTCTGCGAGACCTTTGTACACAAGCATCGTGCCGAAATAGTTTTCGTCCAGCAAAGCTTTGCGGGCCTGTTCTTCCGTCGCTTTGCCTTTGCGGCGTTCTACGAAAGCCTGAACGAGTTCTTCCATGCCTTCATATGTATGCGGGTCAAAAATGTCCACGCCGTCAAGCGTAAGATTTAATTCTTTCGCTTTTGCTTGAATGTCTTCTTTATTGCCGACCACGATCGGCTTTAATACCTTGTTGCCCGCCAAGTTGTTGACCGCAACCAGGATACGTTCGTCCAACCCTTCAGGAAATACGATTTTCACATCTTTTCCTGCGACTTTTTCTTGTACTTTTGTAAATAAATCTGCCACGATATTCCCTCCTCTATGTTGACAAAAAACGCTTACTTTTACAGCATACTCTTCTTCCAGCTAAATTCAAATAACCAACTTCTATTATAGCGCTTTCAAAAAGAAATCTTATTTTTCTAACTAATTTAATTGACGGTTTGTTTCACGGCTTAGTTTCTGACACAAGGCTTCGGATTATTCAAGGTTTCTCCACAGCCGAAACGGTTAAACTGTGATATAGTGAAGGCATCAATGTAATGAAAAGATATAGGAGTGAAGATACATGAGTGAGCAGCAAAAAACGAACGAAGCCGCCCAAACGCTTGACGGCTGGTACGCGCTTCACGATTTCCGCACAATGGACTGGACGTCATGGAAGATGTTATCCAGCGATGAGCGCCTGTCGATTATTCACGAATTTACGGGACTGCTTGAAAAATGGGGTGTCGCCGAAAAAGAAGGAAAAGGCTCGCAAACGATCTACAGCATCGTCGGACAGAAAGCTGATTTCATGCTGATGATTCTTCGCCCGACAATGGAAGAGCTGAACGAAATCGAGCTTGAATTTAACAAATCAAAGCTTGCTGAATTTACAATCCCGGCTTATTCTTACGTGTCCGTGGTTGAGCTGAGCAACTACCTCGCAAGTGGAGAAGGCGATCCGTATGAAAATCCGCATGTCCGCGCCCGCCTGTATCCTGAGCTGCCCGAAGCGAAATACGTCTGCTTCTATCCGATGGATAAAAGAAGAAGCGGCAATGACAACTGGTACATGCTTTCTATGGATGAACGCAGAAACCTGATGAGAAGCCACGGCTTGATCGGACGGAGCTATGCCGGCAAAGTCAAACAGATTATCACGGGATCTGTCGGTTTTGACGATTACGAATGGGGCGTCACGCTCTTCAGCGATGATGTGCTTCAGTTCAAAAAGCTTGTTTATGAAATGCGCTTTGATGAAGTCAGCGCGCGCTACGGCGAATTCGGTTCATTTTTTGTCGGAAACCGCTTGTCTCTCGACACGCTTCCGAAGTTTTTGCACGTGTAACACCCACCCGCCTGTCCGGCGGGTTTTTTCTTTGTCAGAATTTAAATAAAATTTGCTATTTTTATCATTTTTTTTTACGATGTAAAGGAGATTCCATTTTGGTAAAGGGGTGCAGACAGTTGTCAAAACGAACCGCATTTATTATGGGAGCCAGTCAGGGGATCGGCAAAGCGATCGCTCTGAAACTGGCGGACAATGGCTTTCATACCGTCATTAATTCACGAGTTCCCGAAAATATCGAATCGGTAAAAGAAGAGATCCTCGCCAAACATCCGGATGCGGGCGTCACCGTTCTGGCCGGCGATATGTCGGACCAGAAGGCGAGAGCCGGCATTTTTGAAGAGATCAGATCACAATGCGGACGGCTTGATGTATTGATCAACAACATTCCGGGCGGCTCGCCGGATACCTTTGAAAACTGCGATATAGAGGATATGACAAATACCTTTACGAATAAAACGATCGCCTATATCGACTCTATGAAAACGGCCGCAGCAATCATGAAACAGCACGAATTCGGCAGAATCATTAATATCGTCGGAAACCTATGGAAAGAACCCGGCGCCAATATGTTTACCAACAGCATGATGAACGCCGCTTTAATTAATGCCAGCAAAAACATCGCCATTCAGCTTGCGCCTTTTCACATTACTGTCAACTGTCTGAATCCCGGGTTTATCGCCACAGACCGTTATCACCAATTCGTGAAGAATGTCATGAAGCAAAACGGCATTTCTAAAGCGGAAGCGGAAGAACGGATTGCCTCAGGCGTCCCGATGAAGCGTGTCGGAACTGCGGAAGAAACCGCGGCGCTGGCTGCCTTTCTTGCCTCTGAAGAAGCCTCCTATATTACCGGACAGCAAGTATCAGCCGACGGCGGCAGCATGAAAAGCATATAATAAAAACATCCCGCTCTCAGCGGGATGTTTCTTGTAATGAAGGAAAGGACAAACCGAGCTTTTGAATCCGCAGCACGAATTCCCTCAAATCGCCCTTCTTGGCCACCATTGATATTCTGACATAACGCTTTCCGCCGCTGCCGAAAATCTCGCCGGGCGTCACGACAACATGGGCATGCTCCAGCAGATAGTCCGAAAACTGGTGTGATGACTCGAATTCATTCGGAATTTCAGCCCAAACATAAAAAGTCCCTTTCGGTTTTTCAATGCTCCAGCCTAATTCCTTTTCACATAACGCCGTGAAAAAATCAATCCGTTCTTTATATGTGCGCTTCAGACGCTCCGTATGCTCAGGATTTCCTGACAGCGCCGCCGCTGCCGCCTGCTGAAGGCCGCCGAACATGCCGACGAAGACGTGATCCTGAAACTCATTGACCGCCTGAATAATTTTCTCATTCCCCACGGCAAATGCCATTCTCCAGCCTGCCATATTGAAGGTTTTCGAAAATGAATATAGCTCCGCGCCGACCGTTTTCGCTTCCTTCGCCTGAAGAAAGCTGGCCGGGTTCTGATCAAATTCGAACGCGCCGTATGCAAAATCGTGAATAAGATGGATGTCATGTTTTTTTGCAAACGCAGCCGCTTTTTCATAAAACGCCTGATCCGCAGTCGCGCCCGTCGGGTTATTCGGGTAATTCAAAAACATCAGCTTGGCTTTTTTCAGGACGGCGGGATCAATCTCCTCAAAATCCGGCAGATAGCCGTTTTCCGGATGAAGCGGCATCTCATGCAGCTCCGCTCTGGCCATTGTGATTCCCGATAAATACTCAGGGTAGCCGGGGTTCGGGACTAAGGCGATATCGCCGGGGTTCAGCAGGCATTGCGTCAAAACGTACAAACCAGCTTTCCCTCCGCCGAACAGCGCGACTTCTGTCTCCGGATTGACCGATACCCCGTACTCTCTCTCATAAAATTCCGCGATGGCTTCTTTCAGAAACGGATAGCCTCTGAACGGGCCGTATCCGTGATACGAAGGATTCAGCGCAGCCTCCCGCAATGTTTCAACGATATGCGGCGGAGTGGGGAGATCGGGATTCCCCTGCCCGAGATTAATGATCTGGGCTCCCGTTTTCTCCATCTCTTTTACCTTTTGAAAAACGAGCGAAAATTCCTGTTTCGGAAGTGTCTTGATGACGTCGGACGGTATGATTTCCATCTGAAAGGCTCCTTATAAATGAATTTGCTCTGATTCGTTATTCCGTTCTGAAAAGGATTTATTGACCAGTTTTGTATGCAGAAACAGCCCGCTGACCAAAAGGACGATAAACGCCATGATGACTGCCGCGTCTACAATGTTGATCAGCATGGAACCGACGGCGATGCACAATCCGATGGACGCCTCCGCCACCGAAAAGATCCGGCCCTGAATCTGGTTCGCCGCGTTCTCCTGAACTTTGACCTTTGCCAGCACTTCACCGTATTCCATTGCGATAAAGAAAAGAATGGCGGCAATGACTGACACGGCGAAAATCGGGGTAAACAAAAACAGCGCAAGCGAGACGATCGATAACACTGTAAAATACATCAGCCCTTTATTGTTGTTAAAGCCCCATTTGCTGACAAGAGCGGCGCCGATAAAGCCGCCGAAGCCGATACAGAACGTCAGGATGAAATTGCCGATTTCCCCGTCGCCTAAAAAGCGGCTGACAATCGGGAAATAGCTGTAGACGACACCCCACAAAAGCGCCATCGTAATCATCGTGAACATGGCGTTTAACACAAAAGCATTTGTTTTGATTTCCTTCAGGCCTTCTTTAAACGACTGAAAAGCTTCTCTCACGTTTTCTGACTGAATCGGCACGTATTGAAGCTTAATGCGGCTGATGAAAAACGCGGAGACAAGATAGGTCACCCCGTTAAAGGCGACGGCAAGCTCCACAGAACCGCCTAACAGAAAAAGTCCGCCGGCTGCAGCGCCGACAATAATCGAAATCGTCGTGGCTTTTGCAAACAAAGTGTTGATATTTTTAATATCCGCTTCTAAAGACGACATGACCGCGAGACGTGCCGGGTTAAAGAACACGCCGCTTCCGTAAGAAATAAACAGCAGCGCCAGAAAAAGCAGCGGATATTCGCCTTTCGGGAGAAATGTCAGCCCCAAAAAGATGACGCCTCTGATCACATCCGTCCACAGCATGATTTTCACCCTGTCGAGCCGGTCCACGAGCACGCCTAAAAACGGCTGAAACACCATCGGAATACTGCGGACCGCGATGACGCCGGACGTCACCCAGTAGTCGTGATAGTATGTAGACAAAATGAGCAGGGCCGGGAGAACGCAATAGTCTCCCATAAACGAAAGCGCCTGCCCGAAAAGCAAATACTTAGAGTTCGGTTTCAGCTGTTTCATACCGGTAACGCATACTTTGCAGTCAGCTTCGCCTGCTGCTGAATTTGTTTGATTGATTCGGCCACGTCACCCGAATTGCTTCCTTTCAGCTCGAACGCCGCAATGCTGTTGAACGCTTCGAACAGCCGCAGATCCACGGACGTACCCGCCTCGGCCGCCGAGAAAGAAACGATTTCGGTGTCTCCCTTTAAGACGCCGTCGGGAATGTCAATGCTTTCAATGACGAAATCGACAGCCGTCTCAGGCAGCTGGCCGTTCTCTTTGAAATGCTGAGGATACAAATGGCAGTCGGCGACATAGCATGGCTCCTGCTCCAATAATCCTTTCGGCAGATCGGCTTCTTTTCCGAAACAGAGAACATCCAATAACAGCTGCGCCATATCGACGCCGAAGACCTTTTTAATATTCGGAATCATGTTCCAGCCCGCAAATCGTGCCGCTGATTCAATCAGTCCGGCTTCCCGGTTTTTCATTAATTTTATTTCTGTATGTGTTGCGCAGTTTTCGAGGCCTAGTCCTTCATTCGCCTTTTTGGCTGCTTCGACGATTTTCCGCTTCGCGTCATCATCCAGGATGGACGGCGTAATATGCGATGTCTCCGTGAATCCGATTTGCGGTGTTTTATCATGAATCGCGACAGGGAAGTATTCCCCGTCGGCCATGATGCCTTCTATGCTGATATAGTCGGAATAACCGCTTGTTTCGTACCAGTCGTCATACTCGCCCTGCAAAAATTCTTCCGCGATAAACGGCGCTTCAAACGTGACCGCTTTCGGTACGTTGATCGACTTCAGGTATTCATTGACTCTGTTAAATTCGGCTTCTGCCGTTTCCCTCTCTTTGATAAGCGTCACGCCGATGGAGCTCGCCAGATATGTAGGCTTCAGAATGAGCGGCGTTCCGATTTCCTGAAGCGCGGCGCGGAAATCTTCCAGCGTCGTCACCCGTTTGTTTTTGATGGACTTGACGCCGGCCCGGTTGAAGGCGGCTCTCATTTTGTTTTTATCTCTGGCATTTTCAGCGGCCTGTACGCCCGCTCCCCGCAGACCGAGACGTTCACACGCTTTTGCCATCGGAGCGATAAACAGTTCATTGTTGGTCGTAATGGCGTCAACCGCGAACATGTCAGCCACCTTGACGATTTCTTCGACGACTTCTTCCTCAGGTTTGTCATGATCTTCATGAGCCCAGTAAATCGAATCGGGATGCTCAAAATCAGCCAGACTCTTAAAATAGTCTTTATCTTTAATGACCGCAATCGAGTATTTTTCAATTAATGCCGCATGAGAGGCTGTAATTGCAAAAGGCCTTGGAATAAAGCTGACGAGGTTGTATTTTTCGGCTGCGCTTTTGTAAAACATATGCGGCGGGCATCCCCCAAGGTCAGCGATAACCAATACTGTTTTTCTCTCCATATGTAAACACTCCTTCTCTATTGTGCGGTGTATCCACCGTCTGCGGTGATCGCGCTTCCGGTCATATAGCTTGATAAATCCGAAGCGAGAAACAGCATGACGTTCGCTATTTCTTCAGGCTTGCCGAGTCTCAGCAGCGGATTGACTTTCGCTTTTTCTTTTTTGATTTCTTCAAGCGTGCCTTCGTTGTTTTCAAGGAACGACTTTTCATTCAAAGGTGTGTCAATGATTCCCGGGCACACGCAATTGACGCGGATGTTGTGTTTGGCGTAATCGACGGCCATCGAACGCGTCAGCTGCAATACGCCGCCTTTAGAAGCGTTATATGCGGGAATGTCGGGCCATGCGACGACTCCTCCGACGGAGCACGTGTTAATGATATTGCCCTTGCCGCTTTTGAGCATATACTTGAGCGCGTGCTTGCTCATAAGAAACATGCCCGTCAGATTGACGTTGAGCACTTTGTCCCAATCGCTCAGCTCCATCTCATGAATCGGGGCGACAATTTCGATGCCGGCGTTATTGATTAACACATCCAATCCGCCGAACTTATCAACCGCTGACCGGATGGCGTTTTGACATGCCGGTTCATCTGTAATATCCGTCTGCACAAAATGCAGCCTGTCATTGTTTTCTTTCCGGATCATCGCTTCTCCCTGCGCCTCATCAATATCCGCGACGACCACATTTGCCTCTTGATTCAGAAACGCCTGAACCGCGGCATAACCGATGCCTGATGCGCCCCCTGTGATGAGGACGGTTTTATCCGTCAGGTTCATGACTCTTTCGCCTCTAATTTTTTCGCTTTTGCTCTGTTATAGCGCGGAGGGAAAAAGATATTGACTGATTTTGAATCTTTTTCAAATCTGTTGATGGCGCCGTGATCTTCTCTCGGATCGCAGAAATAAGCTGTACCGAATGTCATATCCACTTTGCAGCCTTCAATGGTCATATCATAGCCGCCGCCGATGCAGATGCCGATCTGTTCATTGCGGTGTTTATGGAACGGCATTTCTCCTCCGTTGCCCGGAATGTTGGCAAGCATGATTTCCACCCAGTCTTCCACGAAGAACGTGACTTCCATCCCAGGCAATAAGTCTCTTGTTTTAAAAATATTCAAAAAATAATCCTCAGGGCTTGTATAGGTTTCACCGGCTTTCAGGCGTTTAATATCAATGGCGATCACTTCTTGATCCGTCTCGTTTCTTGCGCCGTGAGGCACGTTAGGAGGCGCGATATAGGCTGATTCCAGCGCTGTCATCTTTCTTGTGACATCTCCGACAGTCATGAACAGCTCGCCGGAAACGACAAGGCCGATTTGGACTTCCTTATGCTGATGCGGTTCCACGTTTGTATGCGGCGGAACGTAAGAAAGCAGAACTTCCGTATCGCCTCTGACGGACGAATATTGTCTTACTCCGTTATCCCATTCTATTAATTTAGGCGTCGGGAAATAAAGTTCCTGCAAATCTTGTTCAGTTTTCATCATGAATCTCTCCTTTTCCGAATAATGACCAGCTCATGGGAATGCTTTTAAATGTTTTGACAAAGTGAAGGCCGTACTTTTGTCTGGCCAGCTCATTTGTCAGCGCGATGTCGGACAAACCGTCCTTCACTCTTTTCGCGGCTGCGCTCGTTGAGTTCACCAGATCAAACGTGACATCTTTACGGGTAAAATACTTAATCAAATTGATAGGAGACGGGTGGGATACGATGACAGCCTTATCAAGCATGTCATCCGTATATTCAAAACCGGGCCGGACAGCCAGGCCGTACATCGGGGTGTCGCACCTGAAAATTTGCAGAAGCTGCAGATCCGGTCTCATGTAGAAGTGCTTAATGCCGTCATACGCGTGAGGCACAATTGTGTATTCCAGCGGACTTTGAAGCGTTTTTTCAATGCACGATTCAAATGTATCATGCAGTGATAATTTGCTGTTCACCCCTTGGAGAAGGGTGAAATTGGTGATGAAGTTTTTTGCTGCGTACTCACTGCTTGTCCCTTCAGGACCGAGCGTGTTGATCGTAATCAGTTTAGATATTGAATAAGCCTTGCTTTTTGTTTGAATGCTATTATCCAATATAATCATGAGCACCAACCAATCTGTTAAATTTTAAGTAAATATTATCCATAGACGTTCAAGCTGTCAATATTATTTGAAAATATTGATAATTATTCCTATATATTAAAAAACACCTTAAGATATAAGGTGTTAAAAATTAACATTTACAAAATTATAGAAACTTTATTTTACCGATACAATGATTGGTCGGCCTGATGCTCATATTTCCCATACCTTCTGTATGCGAAAACGCTGAGGATAAAGCCGATGAGGGTGACGGCCGCACAGATAAATCCGACAGCTGCATATCCGTATCCGCCATAGACCGGACCCATGACAGCAGAACCCAAGGTGACGGCCAAATTGGACGCCAGGCTGTAAAATGCCATGATTTTGCCCCGGCGGCTCTGTGAGCAATCACTTAAAATGGTGCTGAGCAAGGTCACCGTCAGGCTTTGCATCAATCCCCAGACGAATAACCCGATGACCAAAAACGGCATTGATGACGGCGCATAGGCGAGACAGGAAAGCCATATGCTGATCACGGCCAATGCCGCGATCAAAGAGCGCATTTTCCCCGCCTTATCTGCGATTTTTCCGGTGAACACGCTCATGGAAAAACCGATTCCGTACACCATGATCAGCAGCCCTGAAGCTGTATTTCCCCCCGGGAGCATGCGGTGAAGATAGGTGCCGAGAAAGGAATACATGCCGTAAAAACCGATCATGTTGCAAAAAGTGATCGTGAGGTATACAGGGACACGGGGCACCTTCAGCGCATCCCGGAAAGTGCCTGCCTGTCGTCCGTTTTCCTCTTCTGTTTTATCCCCATCCGCCGTACTGCGGCGCGCCTCAATGAAAATGAGCGAAGCAACGAGGACAGACATCAGGGCGAAAATCCAAAACGTCCACCGCCAATTCAAAACGCCGCCGATAAAAGAGCCGATCGGAACGCCGAAAATCAAAGCGAGCGACCAGCTTGACACGATCAGACCCATCACCTTGCCGCGGTACGCATAAGGCACACGGTCGCCGACCACCGCATAAGCTGTCGGCACAAACGCACCCGCCGCAAGCCCGGAAAGCGCCCTGCCCAGAAAGAAGAAAAAGAGATTGTGCGCCAGCGCGCAGATCACCGTGCCGGCCGTAAATATAAGCAGCCCCGCCAGCAGGCTGAGTTCCCGGGAATATTTATCTCCCAGCGGAACGAGAAGCGGAGCGCCGATAAAAATCATCACTCCGTAAATACTGATGGAAAGCGCCAGCACACTGACATCCGAGCTGAAAGCCCGCGCTAAATCCGGAAGCAGCGGAGAAATCACCAGCTCTTCAGAACCCGCGGCAAATACGCCTAATGTCAAAGCAAGCGCGAGACAGATCGGAAATCGGCGTTTCGTTTCGATGTGATCGGTTTGTTTGCTGTTCATGCTCTGTGAACACCTCTTCCGTAAAACTTTTCTACCTTTTGTTGTTTTATAGTTTAGCATCCTTATGTTTCATTTTACATTTCACATGAAAACCAATTCTGATTTTTTATTTACATTCAGATTTTAAATAAAATATTTAGTTTATATTCAACAAATAATATAAAATACGCCGTCCGGTTATGCTATAGTGATAGAATCATTTGTTAAGGTGGGGGTCATGGAATGAATAACGCTGATTCAAAGGCCGCCCGCGCAGGCCTCGGCATGGTACTGATTCTCGGGACGCTCGCTTCATTCGGGCCGCTTTCGCTCGATATGTATCTGCCCGCTTTGCCTGAGGTGGCGGCCGATCTTCACACGACAGCGTCACTTGCGCAGCTGAGCCTGACGTTTTGTCTTTTGGGGCTGGCGGTCGGGCAGATCGTTGTCGGGCCGCTCAGTGATATGATCGGGCGCCGGAAGCCGCTGATTCTGTCATTGCTGCTTTATACGCTGTCTTCTTTATTATGCGCCTTCAGCCCTTCTGTTTCGTTTTTAATTGTCATGAGGTTTATTCAAGGATTCACCGGGGCGGCCGGAATCGTCATCGCACGGGCTTCCGCACGCGATATGTATTCCGGAAAAGAATTGACAGCTTTTTTCTCATTACTGATGCTCGTCAATGGGGCGGCGCCGATTTTAGCGCCGATTACAGGGGGATTTATCCTTCAGTTCGCCGGCTGGAAAATCGTATTTATCGTGCTGGCGGTGATCGGCTGTATCATTTCTGCCGCCGTGCTTACGGCGTTGCCTGAATCACTCCCGCCGGAAAAGCGGACAAGCGGCGGACTCCGGGAGACGCTGATGACGTTTCGCGGCCTGCTTGGCGACCGGATGTTTATGGGATTTGCGCTCAGCCAGGCATTTGTGATGATCGGCATGTTCGCATACATTGCCGGGTCGCCGTTTGTACTGCAAAACATCTACGGCGTATCAGCGCAAATGTTCAGCCTGCTGTTCGCCGTAAACGGTGCGGGAATCATATGCGCCACCCAAATCACCGGACGGATGGCTAAAACACATGATGAACGGAAGCTGTTTGTCTCCGGGCTGTTGATCGCCGTCATCGGAAGCATCGCTTTGCTTTTATCACTTGCGTTTGGTTTAGGCCTGACGGCGGTCTGCATTTCTTTATTCATCATTGTTTCTTCTGTCGGGATCGTCACGACGACGGGGTTTTCTCTGGCTATGCAGAAACAGGAGAAAGGCGCGGGAAGCGCTGCGGCTCTTCTCGGACTCCTGCCCTTTATCGGGGGTGCGGCTGCCGCTCCCCTTGTCGGTATTGCCGGAGAAGAAAATGCCTGGCCGATGGCTGTCAGCATTTTCGGTTTTGAGTTCTGTGCCGTTCTATCCTATGTGCTGTCGGCCAAACGGAAAACAAAGTAAAGCCCGCCGCTTTAAGCGAAGGGCTTTTTTTCTTATCCGGCAGCGCCTTTTTCCGAAGAAGCCGGCTCACGCTTCAGGCGTTTTTTGATACCGAAGTGATAATACGCGTAACAGATGATCATCAGCGGGACGCCGCAGTACAGACCGATACGCTGGTCGGGAATAAAGATGAGACTGATTAAGATAAGACCGTAAACCGAAAATCCGAGAATCGGCACGATCGGATAAAGAGGCGTTTTAAATGCCAGGTCTTTCAGATTTCCTCCTTCAGCGAGAAAGCGTCTCCGGAAAACGAATTGAGAAGCGCAGATTGACATCCACGCGACGACGGTAATCATACCGGAGATGGAAATGAGCCACACATACACCGTTACAGCCGCGAATACACTTGTCAGCAGGGATAAACCGGAGATAGCGATGGTGATGGAAAGAGCTTTCAGAGGCACGCCTTTTTTCGTCAGTTTCGTTAAGGAAGCGGGGCCCATCTTAGTTTTTGACAGGGACCACATCATTCTGGACGAAGCGTACAGCCCGGAATTCGCCACCGACAGCATGGCGGTCAGAATGACAAAGTTCATGATATCAGCCGCATAGGGAACGCCGATTTTATCCAGCACAGCCACAAACGGACTTTCGATGACGCCTGCCGTTTGGTACGGCAAAATGGACACGAGAACAAACATCGCCAGCACGAAGAAAAACAGCGTCCGCCATATGACGTTTCGGATGGAGCGGGGAAGCGTCTTTTCCGGATTTTCGCTTTCTCCCGAGGCGATTCCGACCAGCTCGGTGCCCTGGAATGAAAAATTCACCATGACAAGGGTAAACAGCACGGCTTGGGCGCCGTTCGGGAAAAGCCCTTTGTCCGTCGTAAAGTTTGACAGATACGGAGCCGTCTGCCCGCCGTTAAAACCGACAAAGCCGAATACCGCAGCGCAGCCGAGAATAATAAACAATACAATGGCCATGACCTTAATGCTGGAAAACCAAAATTCCATTTCCGCAAAACTCCGCGCAGACAGGGCGTTAATGGAAAAAATGACGACGCCGAATACAAGGCACCACACCCAAATCGGAACGGCCGGAAACCACCGCTGCATTAAAATCCCCGCCGACGTCAGTTCAAGCCCCACTGTATTGGCCCAGCTGAATGCGTACATCCATCCGATCGTAAAACCCGTCGACGGCCCGAGAAACTTTGCGGCATACGCCTGAAATGATCCTGCGACCGGCATGGCGACCGCGAGCTCCCCCAAACAAAGCATCACCAGATACATTAAAAATCCGCCGATCACATAAGCCAATATCGCGCCGATCGGCCCCGCTTCACTGATCGTAAAACCGGAGCCCAGAAAAAGCCCCGTCCCGATCACGCCGCCGAGGGCGATCATAAACAAATGCCGGCCCTTCATCGTGCGCTGCAATTCAGTTTGATTGGTATCTCCCTGCATATACATCCCCCTTATTCCGTTATGTCAGCCATTTGTGCGTATGTCTAATCGGTAGCTGTGCAAAAGGTGCATTGTCGTCTGCTGAATGAGCTCCGGCAGCACATGGAATGTGTACGGCTTGTACACGCGTTCCGTCCATTTATGGCCGTCCTTTCCGTATACCCCTATATTGACCGACGGAATATTCAATTCCCTGATTTCTTTAAAAGGAATCGTCCCGATGACATCCCAGCCCGGAAAATTATCGGTAAAGGCGGAGACCTCCTCGTCTGTTTCATGCAGCGATAAAAAGCTTCCGTCCGCTAAATATGGGAAAAACTTTTTAAAGACGAATGTTTCTCCGGTTGATGCAGCTGTTTTATCGACGGCTTCTTGAATGACATGCTGCAAAAGCCGGTCCCGTGTGCTTTCTTCCTTCAGATAATTGTGCGGAAGGTAAGGCGGCGCATAGAAAATAATGACCTTGGCTCCCTGCTCAGGATCGAGTTTTTGCAGTTCCTCGACGGCTTTAAAGCATCTCATCCGCAGTTCAAGATGTTCATATGTTTTAAATGCCTGCTCGATACACTGCGCCGGGTCTATCCCGCGGCTTCTCAGCCTTTTCAGATAATCTTCCAGACTGTACACTTGAACGTTCCATGACATCTCTTTTTTCGGCAGGCTCGTTCTCTCACAGTATTCGTCGTAATAATCAGATAATTTTCGTTCTGTCTCTTTGCAGGCTTCGTCAGCCACCGCAGTCAGCTGATCCATGACTTCTTTGGCGGTTTTCTCGTAAATAAAATAATTAAAATAGACATAGCTGCTGACGGCGGTCTGCACGTTATACGCTTCCTTGTTGTCACGCAGGTAGAGGCAGGTCGGCGGAAGCACAAGCTCCCCTTCAATGTTTTCCGCCATATGAATATTGTTGTGAATTCTTCTGGTGATTTCTGACGCGATCAAATTCGGATCGATGCCGGACAGCGTATCTCCGACATGCACCTCCCGCCCGTAAATCGCAAAGCAAGGCAAAAGCTTCCCTGCCGCGCCCGTGTAGATGTACCTTGTCGTGTCACCCTCATACAGCGGCGTGATGAAGTCGTTATTAATCGCTGCTAAATAACGAAGCTGCTTTTCTTGTTTCAGCCGTTTTAATTCAGAAATGCTGGTTAAAATGCCGGAATGCTGGCTTTCTTCATCCGGGTTTGCCATGAACAGAATATGGCCCGGCAGCTGATCGCGCCGTTCAGAAAAGTGAAGCAGATTGGCGAGATGAACGGCAATACCGCTCTGCATATCAACCGAACCCCTTCCGAACATCCACTCGCCTGAGCGGGCGTCCCGCTGCACATCACGATCAAATTCATAGTTTGAGAAATACTCCGCGAGACGGTCGGAATCAAAAGCGATATCTTTTAAAGGGCCGAAATCCTCGATGCCGACCGTATCAAGATGAGCGTGATAAATGACCGTATTCAGGCTGTCGCCGTTTCCCTCAATAAATGCGAAAATATTTTTGCGGCCGTAAGGGTCCTCAGGAATCGCCTGCTCCCACACATGTGACGGGTTCTCCTGAAAGTAGGGAAAGCTCTTGATCATATCTTTGATATAGTCGGCTTTTTTTCCTTCTCCCAATGTGCCGTTGATGCTGTTTAACGCTACCAGTGATTTTGTAATGGCTTCTATTTTCTCCTCCGGAAGCATTTTGCTGAGCTGCTGATACATGTTCCATCCTCCTTACCCTAATATAGAGAAAATAGCGCGACTCTCTTTTTCATCGCGCTATTTCCGAAAGATTAATAGGCTTCAGACGTTGTTTTTGCCTGCATATGAAGAATCAGATAGTCAGGTCCTCCGGCTTTTGAATCGGTTCCTGACATATTGAAGCCGCCGAACGGCTGGTATCCGACAATCGCTCCCGTACATCCGCGGTTGAAGTATAGATTCCCGACGTGAAAATCTTCGCGGGCGCGTTCAATGTGCGCGCGGGTTTTCGATAACAGAGCGCCCGTCAGTCCGTAATCGGTATTATTGGCAATCTCAAGCATATGGTCGAAATCACGGGCTTTTGAGATCGCGACGACCGGCCCGAAAATTTCCTCCTGCATCAGGCGGGCGTTTTCATCAACATCCGCAAAAATGGTCGGCTGAATAAAGTATCCTTTTGAATCATCACCTTCGCCTCCCGTCAGGAGTTTTCCTTCTGTTTTGCCGATTTCGATATACCTCATGACTTTATTATAAGATGCTTCGTGGATGACTGGCCCCATGTATGTATCAAAATCTTCCGGACTTCCGACGGTGAGTGATTTTGTTAAAGCGACGGCTTTTTCAACAACTTCATCATAGACGTCCTGATGAATGACCGCACGGGAACCGGCTGAACATTTTTGGCCTGAGAATCCGAAGGCGGAATACACGATTGAGGAAGCGGCAAGATCAAGATCAGCATCTCTGTCTACAAGCACCGTATCTTTCCCTCCCATTTCGGCAATGACCCGTTTCAGCCACTTTTGGCCCGGCTGTACTTTTGCGGCGCGTTCATAGATGCGGCATCCGACCGCGCGGGAGCCTGTAAACGACACAAATCTCGTCTTTGGATGCTCAACCAGATAGTCGCCGATTTCTCCTCCGTCGCCCGGTATGAATTGGAGCACGCCGTCCGGCAGGCCCGCTTCTTTCATCACTTCAACAAATTTCGCCGCCACGACAGGCGCCGCATCCGCCGGTTTCAGCAGTATCGTGTTGCCTGTTACGATGGCTGCCGCCGCCGTTCCCGCCATGATCGCAAGCGGGAAGTTGAATGGAGAAATGACGATTCCCACCCCAAGCGGCTCATAGTGATACTGATTATATTCTCCGTCACGGCTCTTTACAGGGGAACCGTCTTTCAGTTTCAGCATCTGACGGGCGTAATACTCTAAAAAGTCGATCGCTTCCGCCGTATCAGCATCCGCTTCCTTCCACGGTTTTCCGGCTTCTTTCACTAGATACGCGGAGAATTCGTGCTTTCTTCTGCGGATGATCGCCGCCGCTTTAAACAGCACATTCGCGCGGTGTTCCGGCCGTACTTTTTTCCATGTTTGAAATGCCTGCAGCGCAGCCAGCATGGCCTTTTCCGCAAGTTCTTTTCCGGCTGCCGATACAGAACCGATCACTTCTTTTTTATCTGCCGGATTGACGGAAATGATCTTTTTATCCGTTTCAATCGCTTCACCGTTGATGATAAGCGGATAATGCTTGCCGAGCTGTGAATTCACATAAGCCAGCGCTTCCTGAAACGATTGTTTATTTGTCTCTTCCTGAAAATTTGTAAATGGTTCGTGTGCGTATGAAACTGTCATTAGAATTCCTCCCCGTATTTTGTAATGTGTGCTCACGCTTTATGAAGATGCAAGAAGCATACCAGCATAGCAATTTGTGATAAAAATAAGAAAATCTTTGCCGAAAGCGGACGAAGCTTGTCCGAATCTGTCAGCTGCAATCTGAAAACGCAAAGAAATTTTGCGATCTGCTATATAACTGACGCAAAATCTCTTTGCGGGTAACACTTATACCCAGCCGCGGAACCGGGCCGCTTCAGCCGACTTTCTGATGCCCGTCATATAGGCGGCCAAACGCATATCGACTTTGTGGGTATGCGCTGTCTGATAAATGGATTCAAACGAATTCACCATGACGCTGCGCAGTTTTCCGGCGACTTCCTCCTCAGACCAGTAAAAGCCTTGATTATTTTGCACCCATTCAAAATAAGACACCGTCACGCCGCCGGCGCTTGCCAAAATATCCGGCACGAGAAGCACGCCTCTTTCATTCAGGATTTTCGTGGCGTCTATCGTTGTCGGCCCGTTCGCCGCCTCCACAATGATTGAGGCTTTAATGTGATGGGCGTTTTCAGCCGTAATCTGATTGGAGATTGCGGCAGGCACGAGAATATCACAGTCCTTTTCCAGCAGCTCCCTGTTCGTTATGACATCCGAGAAGAGATTCGTCACCGTGCCGAAGCTGTCCCGCTTATCCAGCAGGTAATCAATGTCAAGGCCGTCAGGGTCATACAAAGCGCCGTGGGCGTCTGAGATGCCGATCACCTTGGCGCCGGCGTCATGCATAAATTTAGCGAGAAAGCTCCCCGCATTTCCGAACCCCTGAATGATGATCCGCGCATTTTCCAATGGAATCCCTTTTTTCTTAACGGCTTCCTCAATACAAATCGTGACGCCTTGCGCGGTCGCCGTCTCCCGCCCCTGTGAACCGCCGAGAACGATCGGTTTGCCCGTAATGAATCCCGGTGAATCAAATTCTCTCAGGCGGCTGTATTCGTCCATCATCCATGCCATAATCTGCGAGTTGGTATATACGTCGGGAGCCGGAATATCCTTTGTCGGACCGACGATCTGGCTGATCGCGCGCACATATCCGCGGCTCAGCCGTTCCAGCTCTCCGAATGACATCGTCCGCGGATCACAGATGATGCCGCCTTTTCCGCCCCCGTAAGGAAGATTTGTGATGCCGCATTTTAAAGTCATCCAGACCGAAAGCGCCTTAACCTCTTCTTCACTGACTTCCGGATGAAACCGCACGCCTCCTTTTGTCGGGCCGACTGCGTCATTATGCTGTGAGCGGTAGCCCGTGAAAACCTGTACTGAGCCATTGTCCATTTTGACGGGAATGCGTACGGTCAAAAGCCGCATCGGCTCTTTCATCAGTTCATACATATTGTCAGGATAGCCCAGTTTGCGCAGGGCCTCTTTTATGATCGATTGTGTTGACAAGAACAAATTAAGAACTTCTTTTTCTTCATCTTTCTGATTGCTTTTAGAAAGCGGGTTGGCTGACATGTTTTATCACCTCATCGTATTTTACGTGTAAGCTTCAATTACCGGCAGAACAAAATGTAAGCGCTTTTACACCAAAACCCATCAATCCCTTTCACATTGTCGTTACACCCCTTTTTATATGCAAGATTCATGCCAGGATTTTGCGCATAAAAAAAGAGGCTGTTGTCAGCCTCTCAGATTAAAGAGAAAGGGGATTTGAAGACGTATACAGAAGAAACCTTACTGCATTTATTAAAATTTAATACGTCTTAAACGTACAGAAAACGTTGTTTCTTTGAAGGGGACACTATTTAGAGATATACTTCCTTCCATTTGCTCTACTAATCTCTTAGTAATCGTCAGCCCCAATCCGCTTCCCTGATAATTGGTATTTCTCGAGTCCTCCAATGTGTACATTCGTTCAAAGACACGGTCTTTATGCATTTCATTTATTCCTTTTCCTTTATCTGATATTTCTACAAAAACATCATTATCAGTTATTCTGATCTTTAAACCCACCATCTTACCATCGGAACCATATTGAATTGCATTCGTAATTAAATTATTCAGAACCCTCTCAATTGCATCTTCATCTCCGCTAACAAAGACAGAATCATCGGGTATATCAATCACTACTTCAAATTCTTTGCTGATTAAAATTTCGTAGTAATCCAAAATTATTTTTCGGATGACTTCACATATGTCAATTCGTGAAGAATTTAATTTTTTATCTCCTGACTCTAATTTTACAAGTTCAAAAAAACGGTTTATTAACGCTAATACCTCGACCGTTTTTAAATTAACTGTTTTTAGTAAACTCATAACCTTTTCCGAAGTCAGACTTTTATCGTTATTTATCATTTCAATATAACCTAGTATAACTGTTAAAGGCGTCTTTAAATCGTGTGAAATATTTGATAACATTTTTCGCATGGACAGTTCAATACTATTGCAGTTCCCTTTGATCTTTTGATTATGGTCTAAAAGACGGTTTATTTGAATTAACAAGGATTTTATATATTTATCTTCCGTGTTAAGCAATAATCTTTCGCCTGTCTCTTCATTAACAACTTTTCGAAGTTTATTTCTTATATATTTAATCTCAGTCCTTAGATTTAATCGGCTTCGGAAAAGAAATATATTTACTGCTGCAGAGCATATGAATAAAATAACCAACATATAAAACAATTTAAAAATCTCCCAACTTATAACCGATTCCCCACAAAGTTTTTATGTACATTGGATGAGATGGATCGTCCTCAATTTTCTCTCTGAGCCGTCTAATATGAACATTAATTACATTCTCATCTCCATGATACTCATCTTCCCATACGGATTTATAAAGTTGAGACTTAGTATATACTTGTGAAGGATTAGAAATAAAGAGTTTTAAAATATTAAATTCTTTTGCCGTGAGATTAATCTTTTCATTGAATTTTTTAACAGAAAAGCCATGCAGGTCAACACTTAAATCACCTATTTTAATGATTTTTTCTTCCTTTGAAGACAGGGAGCTCTTATAGTGTCTTTCTCTTCTAATGGTTGCTTTAATTCTGGCTATTACCTCCAGCATAGAAAAAGGTTTAGAAATATAATCATCAGCCCCGAGGCCGAGACCAAGTGCCTTATCTACATCTTCATCTTTTGCAGACATGATAAGAACGGGAACCATACTTTTGGAACGAATCATTCTTAAACATTCCATCCCATCTATCTTCGGAAGCATTAAATCCAACAATATAACCTCAAACTTTTGGGTGTTCAATATGTCTAAAGCTTCTTCACCATCAAAAGCTGCTGTTACTTCAAACCCTTCTTTCGTTAAGCTTTCGCTTACCATATCGCTTATGAATTGGTCGTCTTCTACAATTAATATTTTGTAACCCAAGCTTTCCGCTCCTTAAATATAAAACTGATATTCTTAATTCACTGTTTATTTCAATCATTATACAGATAATTAATCTCATTATAATTATTTTTTATACAAAAGGAGATAAATATTCCAAAACATTTTAAATACAAACAAATAAGACAACCATTCTTCAATAGCGGGAATTGTTGTCTTGTGTTTTTCTCTTTTTATCTCACCTTTATCGAACCATCTTCACTAGATAGACTTACTTTATTACTTCCCGCGCCAATTTCACCTTTTTTCAGTTTTACGCCATCATGGCTCTTATTAAGCCCATCTAGATCAAACGTTACATCAGAATTACTCTGAGCAAAAACAGCAAGTGAAGTTGGCGCTTTTTTATAAGATACACCTATATCTCCTGATTTCGTATTTACTGATAAAGATTTTCCTTCTGTTATGTCCTTGATTGAAACCGCTCCATCTTTAGAAGTAACCTTTACATTGGAACTATGTATTTCCTTCATCTCGTTATCGCCGCTTGCAGATGTTATATTTAATTTCTCAAAAGAACTATTTTCAACGCTTAACGCCCCATCCTTGGATGAAAACTTTCCAGTATGAGCCGAAACATTATTGATTTTTTCATCACCGGAATGATTATCAACGACAATATGTTCAGCTGAAATTTCACTTAATTGTATATTCCCATCTTTATTGGTTATTTCAATATTGTTCATACCTGAATTGGGAACATTAATATAGATTGTGCCGCCCTGCTTCCCAAAAGTAAATCCATCCAAAAAGCCGCCATTCTTTTGTTCTTTTTGACTAACGACCAAATCTCTCCCATTTTCTTGAAATGTAACTGGAGCCTTATCTTTCTGTTTCCCCTCAGCAGATATTGTTGCCTTATTTAAATTACTCTTTTTAAACTTCACATCCCATGAGTCAGTATATACTTTTAAAGTATCAATTTTTTCAACATTGTAGGACACGTTCTTTTTAAAGTTTTTAGTATCTGTCTTATAAAGGCTTAAAACAATTCCGCCGATTACGATTAACACTGCACATGATGCTATAATCTTCTTCATTGTATAATTTCTCCTTTTATCTACAATAAATCTTTCTGATCCACCTTACGGTAAGAAAGATAACCCACTAAAAAACCAAATAAACAAAGTATAATTGGAATGATAATAAATTGACTTAAACTGACTGTTTCTCCTCCGTCGGAAACTGTTGCATTGATAAAGACCCCGATTATGACAGCCCAAGTGATTGTAGCAGAAGTTGATTTTTTTCTCATGCCGAAAAATAAAGGAATCAGACTCACTCCTCCCATCATAAAAGCGGTGAGAAGAGTCGATGGCATAGCGGAAATAACTTCACTCATTTCAACAGGCTTCTCGAATAAATATAAGTGCGGACTCACGAAGAGAATTAACAAGTTAATAACAAACGTAGCAATAACAATACTTATAAAGCAGAATAGGAAGACAATAGATAGTTTAGCTTGCATTAATTTTTTTCTTTGTAAAGGATAAGTAAACAGCAATTGTATTGTTTTATTTTTATATTCATCAATAACTAAACGGGATAAAATCACAGCAGAAAAACAAATAAACACAATTCTGATTAAAATATTAGTTAGAGATATAAAATCTGCATAATCACGAAACATAAGTTCATTTTCATTTTTAGATTCCCATCCCATAAGAGCCACTAAGGCAAAGATGATGAATATCCAAAGTGCCACCCATTTAAAATACTGTGATAAGTGATGTTTTTTGTACTCTAATTTCATAAGTTTTAACATGCTAATAGCCTCCAGCAGAAGAATTTAAGACAATGCACATAGGTGCATAACACAGACGGGCAATCTATCTAGTGTGTATTCCCTCCCCATTCATAGAATTTAAGAAGTATTCTTCTAAAGAACTGTGTTTTTTATTTATACTTTCTATACCAATGTCATTCAGAATAAGTGCTTTAGAGATTTCTTGTTGTGTAACTGCTGTTTCATAGATACGAATTAATTGCTGGTCAATCATTTTAAAATTTCTTATCCCCAGATTTTGCTCTAAAATATATAACGCTTTTTTTATATTTTGGACTTTTACCTCCACATACTCTGTTTGTTTTCCGTTTATACTCTTCATAGAAACTTCTTTTATTAACTTGCCATTCTGTATGATACCAACAGTATCTGACATTTGTTCCATTTCGGCTAAAATGTGACTGGAGACTAATAATGTAATTCCATATTCTCTGCAAAGTAACTTAAAGAGATCCCTCAACTCTTTTATACCTATTGGATCCAGCCCGTTAATCGGCTCGTCTAAAATGAGAAGTTCTGGTCTTGTAGAAATAGCTCTAGCTATTCCTAACCTTTGTTTCATTCCTAAAGAAAACTCTTTCACTTTTTTATTATCAATATTATGTAACTTTACAAGCTCGATAGCGTGGTCAATGGACTTTTTATCGTAATAGCCCATATATTCACAATGGAAATCTAAATTTTCTTTAGCAGTGAGGTTGTCATAGAAAATGGGATATTCAATAATGGTGCCCATTCGTTTTAAAACTTCAAATGACGTATCTGTTAATTTCTCACCGAAAATTTCTATTTCCCCACTTGTTGGCTTGATTAAATTGGTAATCATTTTCATAATGGTTGTTTTACCTGCACCATTGGGACCCAAGAATCCATAAATCTCCCCTTTTTTCACGTGCATATTAACCCCGGAAACAACTTCTTTTCCTTTAAATGTTTTTGTAAGCTGACTCGTTTTTAAGATGTATGTCATTCGCTTTCCCCTTTCCATATATACTCCTACTATATAAAGGAAAGTTCTCTTTTCCCTTAAGCAAATATTACTTTTTTCTTAAGATTTTTCTAATTAAATCCTAATCCTATCCCCATTCTATAAATCATTTATTGTTTTTTAGGATGTATGTTCTTCATAGGAGAAGAACATAAGAATCTCTTAATTTTTGGTTCCATTAAGGATTAACCGACATCTTCCAAGACATTTTTGATGAAATTGTCCTTCAGGCCAGCAATCATGATAGTCGACGGTCGTATCTTATTCACTAGCTCCATTCACAGCAAATGCTAACATCAGCACAAAAAAACGAAGACATCCGCTGTCTTCGTCTTGTGCGCTACCGGTGAGCCGTCTGCCAGTCAAATCCGATGGTGTCATCATTCCACGGGATTCTTTTTTCGTCAGGCTGATCCGGATTGTAGGACATTGTCGTGAAATAAATAATAGTCAGCGGGGTTTCGCCCAGCACTCTGTACCCGTGTGCGACGCCTTTGGGAATGAGAAGGAGCATCGGATTGTCTTCTCCCATGTAGTAGACATCCGTTTCTCCCTTGGTTGCCGACTCTTCGCGAAGGTCATGGAGCACGACCTGGGCGTGACCCGTCGGGAAAAACCACAGGTCATCCTGTTTCTCATGATAGTGAAATGCTTTAATGACGCCGGGATAGCTTTTGGACCAGGAAGCCTGCCCGAAACGCTCTAAGAGATGTTCATCGTCACGGACGAGTTCTGAGAAAAAACCCCGGTCATCGCTGTGTTTGATCAGCTTTTTGATTTTTACGCCTTCGATCACTTGCACTGTCCCTCCCCTTGTAAATAATCCTGCAGCGCTTCCCGCCAATGCCTCATGCCGAGCCCCTGCCGTTCAATCGACTCAAGACTCAACACCGAATAAGCGGGGCGCGGCGTCTCATTTCCGTATTCCTCCGTCGTGACGGGCAGCACGGCGGCGGTTCTGCCGCTTTCTTCAAAAATAGCCTTGGCAAATTCATACCAGCTGCACACTCCGCTGTTTGCGGCGTGGTATAAGCCCGGCGGCCTGTCAAACAGACCGACCACCGTTTCGGCTAAATCCTTTGTGTACGTCGGCGCCCCGATTTGATCGTTAACGACACGCACCTGATCATGTGTATCCGCAAGTTTCAGCATCGTATTGACAAAGTTGTGCCCGCCGCTGCCGTACACCCACGATGTTCTGATAATGGTGTGGTTTTTTCCAGTCAACCGGATCAGTTCTTCGCCGAGTTTTTTGCTTTTTCCGTAAATCGTGCCCGGATCTGCGGGATCATCGGTCTCGTATGGCCGTGTTCCTTTGCCGCTGAAGACGTAATCGGTGCTGATGTGAATGAATTTCGCGCCGGTGTTTTCAGCCTCAAGCGCGGCATAATAAGCGCCGATTCCGTTTATTAAATACGCTTTGTCGAGCTCCGTTTCACATTTGTCAACGGAGGTGTATGCCGCCGTATTGACGACGATATCCGGCTTGTAATGGCTGAACGAGTGCCGCACCGAACGCTGGTCGGATATGTTCATCATCGCTTTTGTCAAGGCGATCACTTCATACCCTTCCCGCTTCAGCTGGCGGCATAACTCCCGCCCCAGCTGGCCGGCCGCTCCGGTTACTAATACCTTCGTCAATCGGATCCCCTTCTTTCCGATTAGTCTTGGCTGTCTGTATACCAGCGAATGGTTCTTCTCATTCCTTCTTCAAATGTGACGTCCTGCCGCCATCCCAGCTCATTTTTCAGCTTTGAAGCATTGATGGCGTAACGGCGGTCATGCCCTTTTCTGTCTTCGACATGAGCAAACCGTTCCTCGACACCGAGCTCCTTCATGATAAATGACGCAAGCTCTTTATTCGTCCGTTCATTTCCGCCGCCGATATTGTAAATGTCACCGAGTGTTCCTTTTTCCAGCACAAGCTTAATGGCGCGGCAATGATCTTCGGCAAACAGCCAGTCTCTGATCTGCATCCCGTCACCGTACAGCGGAACCGGCGTGCCGTTTACGGCATGCCTGATAATGGTCGGAATCATTTTTTCGTGATGCTGGTACGGCCCGTAATTGTTGCTGCATCTTGTAATGATGGCTGGAAGCTTATGAGTTTTCACATAAGACATGACGAGCAGGTCTGAGCTTGCCTTGCTGGCGGAATACGGATTGTTCGGAGAAAGCGGCGTCGTCTCTGTAAAAGCGGGATCATCCGGCGCCAAATCTCCGTACACCTCATCTGTGGAAATGTGAATCAGCCTGCCGGCTTTTCCCTGTAACACTGCGTCGGCCAGTCGGTATGTGCCCATCACATTTGTTGTGATGAACGGCTCTGCCTGATTTATGCTTCTGTCCACATGGGATTCAGCCGCAAAATGAATGACAGCGTCATACATTTGGGAAAAGACTTTGTCAATGTCCTCTTTTTTAGAAATGTCACCTTTGATAAAACGGAAACGGCCGTTCTTTTTTAAAGCTTCTATTTCAAGCGGCCTGCTTGCATACGTGAGATTATCCAGGACGGTAATCTGCGCGTCCGTTTCTTTCAGCATCATCTTTGTGAAGGTAAGGCCGATAAATCCGGCGCCCCCTGTAATTAAATATGATTTTGTCATGATTAATGCTCCTGTTCTTTCTGTAATGCCTGATGCGCCAGGCTTCCGGCGAGGTAGAGCGATTCATGCGTGCCCGCATCCACCCACCAGCCCGTTAACACATCATACGTCAGCTCACTGTGTTCAATGTATAAATTATTGACATCCGTAATTTCCAGTTCGCCGCGTTTTGAAGGGGAAATTTGTTCAATATAAGAAAACACTTCTGCGTCGTACATGTAGATCCCTGTGACGCATAGTCTGGTCGGCGGCTGCTCCGGCTTCTCAATGATCGACTTGATCCGTTTGTTTTCCTCATCAATCTCGGCGATGCCGAAGCGCTCCGGATCGTCCACTTCTTTCAGCAGCACTTTCGCTCCTTTTCCCTGCTTTGCGAAACGCTCCGTATAAGGTTTTAAAGAATCTTCAAAAATATTATCTCCCAAAAGCAGGACAAACGGGTCGCGCCCGGTAAACCGCTTTGCGTATGATAAACCGTCGGAAATGCCGGATGCGGCTGGCTGAACCTGATATGTGATTGAGACGCCGAGTTCTTCTCCGGTTTCGAGAAGTTTATGAAATTGCGGAATATATTCTTTTTGCGTAATCAGCAAGATATCCGTAATCCCCGCTTCTTCCAGCTTCATGATCGACCAGTAAATCATCGGATATGGACCGACAGGGAGTAAATGCTTATTGACCGCTTTTGTCAGCGGCATAAGGCGTGAGCCGGTGCCTCCGGCTAAGATAACACCTTTCACATGAACACTTCCTTACGTGTGGTTTTATCACAAATCATAAAGAATCGCCGCCGCCCGTTTGATGCCCCTGCCGTCAACCAGCGGCTTTCCGTTTTGATGAAGTCCGGACCGCATCGGATAATCAGCGGCCATGTCAGACATATGCCGTGCGAGAACGTCCGCTGATATGCATTCACCAAGGCCGAGATGAACGGCGGCCCCCCGTGCGGCGAATTTTTCCGCCGTCTCAGTTTGATGCTCCACTTGAGAAAGAACGATGCAGGGCACACCCGTACAAATGGTCTCATATAAAGTGATCCCGCCGGACACGACGGCCATATCAGCCCTCGAAAGAAGCGCGGCCATGTCATTTGTCTGCCTTACCATCTCGGCATAAGGCATTTGTGTAAGATGCGCGCGCACGTCATCAGCATGAGGCGCGGCGCCGCCCATGACGATGATCACTCGTTTTCGCTGAATATCGGGGATGCGGCGGCATGCTTCCATCACTTTAAAGACAAGCTTCTTCGGGTCGCTTCCTCCTAATGAAACCAATATGGTCCGGCATTCTTTTCTCAGCTGATAGAGCTGCTTTGCTTTTTCAAAACCCGGATGAAGAATGATATATTCCGGGCCTTCATATACAACGGCGCCGCCCATTTGAACCGTCCGGCTTTTCAGCCCTCCGTAAATGCCGTTTATAACGGCATCGCATAAATGAATGACATGTTCCCGTTTTTCTTCAAATAAAACGATACGTGCCGATGAATGCTTTTTGATTTCCTCTAACCAGTCACACGGCATATCGAGCAGATCGAAAATGAGAAGGTCAGGAGCCTGCCTGTTTATTTCCCGGACAATAAATTCCTTCTGTCCCTTGACAGGCTTGATGATCACTTCCCATTGATCAGATGACAGATAAGAAAAAGCCTCTTTATTTGTGTAGAACGTTATTGAGCAATTGTTCTTAATGGCACCGGCAAGCAGCTTCATCCGGACCGCGTGCCCCATGCCGATGTCACGGCCCCCGTCCGCGAAAATCAAAACCCGCATGCTAATCAGCCTCTTTTTGCCGGATCATTTGATTAATAGCCCTGAGCTCCGGATCACGATTCAGCAGATGGATCAATTCTTTTGCCGAAATATCAGGACGCGAGCCCGCTTTTACGTACAGCTCGCGGGCCAGCCTGTAGTCCTCTTCTGTATCGACGGTCAGCCGCAAGTGAGGAGCCCGGAGTTCCTGCGGGGGCTCAGGAAAGAGAAGCCGGTACTTCTCAGGAGATTCTCTTATTAAAAGCGTGACATGCTCCTGATATTTGTCCGCCAGTGTTTTGTCCGCATTGATCCCCGTTAAAAGACGCGCGTTAACCGCCTCGCCGCCGATGCCAAGCGGTGTACCGCAGATATACGTGTAGTCTGCGTGCTGATTTAAATGCGATTGAATCAGAAAATCAAGCAGCGAAGGGTCGACAAACGGGTTATCCCCCGTCAGTCTGACTGCGATGTCCGGTTTTACTCGTTCGATGACTTGTGCAAACCGGTCAAGCACGCGCTGCTCGCTGCCGCGGTGCACACGGTAGTTCTTGCTGATGCAGTGCGCAGACAGAATGTCGTCGGTCTTGCTGTCAGACGAGGCGACGATCAGATTATCCCGCGATTGATCATAATACGCGCTTTGCCGAACCCTTTTGACAATGATATCGAGGATCGTATACCCGCCGATCGGTTTCAGCACTTTGCCGGGAAGACGCCCGCTTCCCATCCGCGCCTGAATGATAAACAAAATGTCAGTCATCATATGGGCTGCCTTTCGTCAAAAGGTCATCCCAAGTGATGCCCGTGTCGGCGGGGATATCCCTGACCGCACGCGCCCCGTCAGTTAAAAGCTCAAAATATCTCGGGTGAAGCCCCTGCGGTTTTTGGCCGGGACGAAGGACGGCAAGGTTTTCCGCCGTAAAATATTCGCCTTTTTGAATCGGCGCTGTTGAAAAAATGCCTCTGTAAGCGAACCTTCTGATATCCCCTTCAATCGGTGTCGTCGTTTTATGAGAACTTCCCGACAGCACTTCCGGCACCGGAGCGTGATGCCCCTGCCGCAGCTCCGCTTCAACTGAGCGGATCGCCGCAACCATTTCTTTTAATTCATCCGGATTGAGAGCGAAGGAGTGATCAGCACCGGGCAGGTTTTTATCGATCGTAAAATGCTTTTCAATCAGTTTCGCTCCGAGCCTGACAGCCGCGCACGGCACATCATACGGATGGGCGCTGTGATCGGAGAAACCGATCACTGCATCCGGGAATGCGGCGGCAAGCATGGGAATGACGCTCAGATTGCTGTATTCAGGCGGCGCGGGATATTTCGCCACACAATGCATGATCGCAATTTCTGTGTTCCCCTCGCCGGTAATGGTTTGATAAGCCTCCTGAATATCTGAAATATCAGCGCCCGCGGTGGAAAAAATAATCGGGGTCTTCAGCCCCGCGACATATTTCAATAACGGCAGATGATTCAGCTCGTAGGAGGCGATTTTAAAGGCTGAAGGGGAAGTCGCATACAGTAAGTCGGCAGAGCCTTCGTCACATACCGTACTTAAAAACAGCACGCCTTTTTTCTTACAATATTCAAGCAGCGGTTCGATCCACTCGGCGGGCATTTCCATGGATTGCACCAAAGAAAAAATAGAGACGTTTTTTCCCGCAGCGGTTTTGTACAAGCCCGGGTCTTTCTGATACATTTTGTCAGCCTGAAACATTTGAAACTTGACCGCGTCCGCGCCGGCCTCACTGGCCGCATCTATCAATTCAAACGCCTGGCTCAGTTTTCCGTCATGATTAATTCCGGCTTCGGCGATGATGAATACGGGCGAACCTTCGCCGATTGACTTCGTTCCGATTTTGCATGATGCCATCAGTCCGCCTCCTTCCCGGGCCACACATGATAGTAGTAATAGGACGCATCCGCTTTAAATCCCATTCTTTCATACAGGCGGATGGCTCTTACATTGTGGAGCTGCGTTCCCGCTGATACAGTCTTATGCTGAAAGCGCAATGATTGTTCAATCACGTGCGCCGCTAAATGGAATCCCGCTCCTTTTCCTTCAAAGCCCGGCTTTACCGCCATCAGATCAAGGACGAATTCATCGCCTTTAGACAGCCCCTGAACAAAGCCCACGGTCTCTCCCTTATATGTGGCAGCGAATTGTAATGAAGCTCTGCCTTCCGCGTTATTCCGCGCCCACTCTTCAAACAGGCGGTTCGCACTTTCATAGCTGAGGCGGGGATCTTGGTAATACCTGCTTTTTGTAAAGGCGTCGCGGGCCAGCCGGCTGATCGCTTCCGTGTCGCCGGGTCCGGCTTCTGTAATCTCAAATGGCGGCGTGCTGTTATATACACGCACCGGGCTGACGAGCTTGAGCAGACTCCCTACAAAATAAGCGTTCGGAAGCTGCTGAACGACCTGCATCGCCCCGATATCTTCAGCCGGTATTTTAATAAATATAAAATCAGTGCCTGCCGCCCGCCTTGCCGCGTAAAATTCCTGAAACAGCCTTTTGAGCTGTCCGGTGCTGTTTGCGGCTGCAAGCTTCACATTGATGATATTTTTTCGGAACAATTGACTTTCCCACGAAGAGTTTTCATATAAAATCACGCCTTGAAGGCTGTTTTCTTCCAATAAACAGAGCGACGATTCATAGGCTTCCGGCTGGATGCCCTTCTGATGCAGGAAGGCATGAATCATGTCCTGAGCAAGATTTTCCCTCAGTCTGTACACCTAATCAGCCCCTTTGACGATATCCGTAACGGCTGCAATGACGTATTCAACGTCGTCATCTGTCATTGACGGATAAAGAGGGAGTGACACGGTGCGGTGATAATACGCTGCCGCGGCCGGAAAGTCAGTTTCCTTATATCCGTACGTTTTTTGATAATACGGATGGAACGGAACCGGAATAAAATGAACACTTGTGCCGATATGATATTGGTCTTTTAAAGCGGAAATCAGATCGTTCCGGCTGACCCCGGCCTCCTGCTCCTCTATTTGAAGAACATACAGATGCCATGCATGCCGTCCGTCATCACTGACATGCGGGATGGTCAGCCCTTTCATGTGTCTGAAGGCGTCCTGGTAGCGGCTCGCAATGTCGGCTCTTCTTTGCTGCATGCTGTCAATCCGTTTCAGCTGATGAAGCCCAAGCGCTGCCTGAAGATCAAACATATTCATTTTATAGCCGGGCGTTTCGACCTCGTAGTACCAGCTTCCGTTTGAAGAATAGCGGTTCCACGCGCCTTTGCTCATGCCGTGAAGGCTGAGCACCCTGATCTGATCGGCAAGCCCGTCATCGTCCGTCGTCAGCATGCCGCCTTCACCGGTTGCCAGGTTTTTTGTCGCGTAGAAGCTGAATGCCGTCGCATCACCGATTGATCCGATCATTTTCTGTTTATAAGTGGTATACACGGCATGTGCGGCATCCTCTAAGACAAATAACTGATGCTTTTCGGCAATGGCCAGAATCTCATCCATATCACACGACTGGCCGGCGAAATGAACGGGTACAATCGCCTTTGTCCGCGGGGTGACGGCCGCCTCAATTTTTTTAGGGTCCGCATTCAGCGTAAGCGGATCGATGTCAACAAACACCGGAACGGCGCCTGTGTGCACGATTGTATTGGCTGTAGAACTGAACGTCACGGCAGACGTGATGACCTCGTCGCCGGGACCGATCCCTTTCGCTTTCAGGGCCAAAAACAAAGCGGCGGTACATGAGTTCAGCGCGATCGCGTGCTTTGCCCCCGTCCATGCGGCAAAGGCTTTTTCAAACGCCTCTACTTTCGGTCCCTTTGAAAGCCAGCCCGATTCAAGCGTATCAATAACCTCCTGAATTTCGTCCTTCCCGATCATGGGCAATGAATAAGGAAGAAAAGCTGATCTTTTTTGCACCATTTTCTTTGCGCTCCTATCTTTTTTATGAAGGGTCAACCCGTCTGAAGCTGACTCCGGTTTTTTCCTGAAGCACTTGGCATAAAGCGGCAAGCGAATCCTGAACCGGGTAGTTCGCGGCGACAAAAGCACGGCGCGCCTGTTCCGCTTTTTGATATTCCGCGGGGCTTTCGCATATCCGGATTAATTCCTGAGCAAGTGCCTGCGGGTCCTCAAAAACAAATTCTCCAAGTGAATGATAATAAGGGTATCGGCGGGTTCCCGCTGATTTTCCGATCAGCACGGGCTTTTGAAACAGCATCGCTTCAAGACCGACCGTTGATGTCTGTGTCACCGCAGCGTCAACATACGGGAGAATGTCATACAGCTCCATCTCTTTTTTGATGATTTTGCCTGCTTTATATTTCCGCAGCACCTGATTGTAAGCATCCAGCTTGTTTTTGTCGATTTCCCACGGATGCGGTTTAATAATGAGCTGCATGTTCTTTTGACCGGCAAGCTCTTCAAGCACTCCCGTATAAAATTCATCAGAAAACGGCTGCGTGGCGATCAGCACCGTCCGCTGTGACGGGAGAAAAGAAAGTTTGCGGTAAAACGTATCCTGATCTATCGGTTCTCTTGAGAAAATCTCGTCGAAACGGGGATGCCCCGTGATGATGATTTGTTCATCCCTGCAGCCTTTTGCTTTATACCACTCCGCTTCATAAGCCCCGAATACAGCCTGATAGTCCGTAAATACGGGCAGAAACGCTTCATCTCCCATGAGCGCTCCGTGCTGGAGACAGATGCTGACGGCGTTTTTTTTCGCTGACATCAGCGCCAGCACACGGCTGTAAATATCCTCTGTCGTGCCGACTACAACGGCGGAAATCTTCTCGGCCGTAAACAAAATATCAACGGCATCAACCGCTTCAATAAATAATGGAATGTCTTTATACAAACGTTCCTGAAATTCTCTGTTTCCGAAAGCGGGATGGCTGTGAAGCTCTTTCAAAATGGAATGGGCTTTTTCAATATAAGGGACGGGGTTCCCTTTTTGCCCCATTCCCGTCAGCTCCAATTTGCAGATAACGGGCAGCCCGTAATGGTCAGGCAGACTCCATCTAGCCAGTACCGCTGTTTTTGCCGGATCAAACTGCCGGTAATTTCCCTCGGTGAACCGAAGATGATCGAAATGCAGAATGACTTTTCCGTTTACCGGTTTCTCATCTGTTTTCTTAATGTTTTGCCTTTTTTGATCATAATATGGCTGTATACCGGCTTCAGGAATATGCTGATCAGCCGGACCGAAAAGCTCTGGGTTCTGCTCCATGCTCTCCCGAAGCGCCGGACTGATATATTGATAAAAATTACTGATCAATGCGAGCGGGATGTCTTTGTAGCGAAGTGACTGAAAAAGGTCAATATACTGCCGGTACAGCACCCAATAGTTCGCTAAGTATGCCGACAAGCCCTCACCCCTTTCCAAGCTTTTTTAATGATTCCCTCAGCTCCCGGCACGTGGTCTGCTGCGGAAGACTGTTCACAAACTCGTTTTTCTCCGCCGCGAAAAGCTGATAATGGATGGATTGATCGGTAATATAATTGATATCAAGCTCCTCAGAAATCGGGTAAAACGGATAAAAATGATTCACTCTCCAGAAGAAACGGGCGTCACCGATCCGGTAAAACGCGGGGCTTTCATCCCAATAGGAACCGAATGCCGATTTGACCTGTTCCAGCACGGAAAACCGGTGCATGACCGAACAATGGTCAATGGCGCACGGCGCGTTCCACACGATCCGTTCGGCGGGCCTGGCCGTCTCCTTCACCGTCTCTTTCCGCTGATTCAGATGATAGGTTTTGGAACTTGAATACACGACGGCTTTTTCCGGGTCTTCATCAAGCTCTTTCACCATTTTCTCAAGCCGTTCCGGCACATACGTGTTGTCGTCGGTCGCATACGTCACGTACTCGCCCTCCGCCATTTCTATTGCCTGATTAATCAAGGCGGCGTAGCGTGTTTTTTCCGTTCTTTCTTTGACGCCCGATACATCGCTTTGATAAAACCGGACGCGGTCATCCGTGAGAAAAGGACGTATTTTCACCAATGTCGCTTCATTTGAGTTGTCATCCATAATGAACAGCTCAAAGTCCGTAAACGTCTGAGACAGAATACTTTTAATAGAGCGGGCCACATAGTCACTTTTGTTATAGCTCGTCATGATCACTGACACTTTAGGCAACTCGTCACCCCCTTTTCGCACCTGAAACTACCGCTATCATATGTTCCTTATGCGGAAGATGCGATAGGAATACAGACTATTATGTGAAAAGTCAGCATTGCGCGCACAAAAAAAACCGGCTCTGATGTCCGGACTCATTGGAGCGTATTTTCTTTTTTCGCATAAATATTTCTGCGGGCTCATATGGTGGAATAGATAAAAACAGCAGCTTCTCTGTCGGCTGTCTGATACTTGTCAGGAGGTTTCAGCATGAAGAGGTTTTCATCAAAGGAGGAACAATATGAAACCGAAAAAGAATCAATATCAGCAAATGCAAGGGATGGGGATGGGAATGGATATGCAAGGATACCAGCCGCAGCTCGGGCCTAATCCTTATCCGCAGCCTCAGGGCGGCCAAGGATCGCAAATGATGCCGATGCAGCAGCAAATGACAATGCCGATGCAGCAAGGCGGCGGCAGCTTTCAGATTCCGTCAGGTCCATCATCGTCACAAAACGTTCCCGGCATGCTGCCGATTGAAGAGTCATACATTGAAAATATTCTGCGGTTGAACCGGGGCAAAACGGCGACGATTTATATGACATTTGAAAACAGCAAAGAATGGAATTCAAAGATTTTCCGCGGTGTGATTCAGGCGGCGGGACGTGACCATATCATCATCAGCGATCCGAAAACGGGCACCCGCTATCTGCTTCTGACCATTTACCTTGATTACATCACGTTTGATGAGGAAATCGCTTATACTTATCCGTACTCCATGTCTTCTTATTCTCCGAGATAAATCAAAAAGCCAATCGCTCACTTGACAGAGGATTGGCTTTTTTTCTTTATAAATATTTGACGGCCGCGACGATAATCATAATCCAAGAGATGATAAACGCCACGCCGCCGAGCGGTGTAATCGCGCCGAGAATAGAAATCTGCGTCACGCTCAATACGTACAGGCTTCCTGAAAACAGAACGATGCCCGCAAACATCAGCCAGCCCGCAACAGAAACACTGCCTGCGCCAGAGAGCTTTTCGGCCAAAAACGCGACAGCCAGAAGACCGAGCGCGTGATACATATGATATTGCACGCCTGTGTGCCACACCTGCAAATATTTATCGGGGATTTTCCCTTCAAGCCCATGCGCGCCGAAAGCGCCCAGCGCCACGGCCAATAAAGCGTTAATCGCACCAAGAATAATAAACACTTTCATCTATTTTTCTCCCGCCTTTTCGTTAAAGTTTCCAATTCAATCATAACCCAACATCGGCAAAATTCAACGTCCGTCATCCGATGACACGAGATTGTCGGATTTTTTCTTTTTGATAAGCTGGATTCGGTCAATCGCTATCGCCAGCAGCGTCCCGAGCACAAGGCCGTTGCTTAAGAGCGAAATCAGGATCGGGTGCATCCCTGATAACGCGCTCTCCGGCACAAACATTACGCCGACCCCCGTCAGGAGCGCCAGACCGATAATGGAGCGGATTCGTTTTTGCTCCGCTTTCTCATAAGAGTCAAACTCCGTAAAGGCAAGACCCGCCATCGTGGAGAAAACGACGAAGTTTACCGCAAAGCCGACCGGTGAGGGCAGACTCGCAAACGCATTCATAAATAGCGGGATCATACTGATGATCATGACAAATACACTTCCCAAAAGAAACGGCTTTTTCGAAGGAAGCTTCGTCGTCTCAATAAAACCGGCCGCCCCTGAAATCGGTACAGGCGCAATGCCCCCTGACAGCCCGCTCAAAAGGTGGCTGATCGAAGCCGCAAACCCAGCCGGACGCTCACGCCGCTTCCCAACGGTGCCGCCGAATTTTTTCACCGCCGCTTCTACAACCCGGATGCTCGCGAGCATGTTGACAATCAAAAGCACGGTAATGAAGAGTGACGTAATGATCAGGCCGCTGTCAAACACGGGTTTTCCAAACGGAAAAAGAGCCGGCAGCTGAATTAGGCGGTCCGGTATTTGAATCGGTTTGGCTGCGCCGAAGACGGCGAATAAGATCCATCCGCCGGCAAGCGAAAGGAGAATCGCATACTGTCTTAAGAACGTAACATTCGATCGGGACATGATGAACATCGCCGCCGTCACAACCATGGCGAGCCCGAATACAAGGCCGTCGACGCTGTTTTTTAAATAGCCGATGCCCAAAAGGCCTTTCACAATCGGCTGACTCAGCTGCATGACCAACAGCAGCAGATACACACCGGTCACAACCGGCGTAAACAGCACGGCCAGCCGTTCAATCACTTTAAAAAGGCTGAACAAAAAGAAAAAGACAGCGCTTAATAACAGCGCCCCCTGCAGCGCCCGCAGCGTCTCGCCGAATGTCGCGAACACCGTGCCCGTCAGTCCGCCGTAAATCGTGTATACGCCCCACCATAAGCCTGCCGGGCTTTCATTAATCGGCAGACGATGTCCCTGGAGACATTGGATGACCGCGGCGACGCCAAGCACAAAAAATGTGCTCTGAATCAATGCGGCAGAATCGGCATGGTTCAAGTGAAATGATTGTGCGATGGCGACAGGAACTACAATCGCAGCCGCAATCATAAATGCCGTCCATTGCAAACCCCCGAGTATCAGTTTCAAGTCAATCAACCTCTCCTGTTAAAAATCGAAAATGGAATCCCCGTTTCCGTCTTCCTCACGTTCGTCTTTCGCTTTTTTCTGATATTGGTTCAGCCCGGCGCTGCCCATCATTTTTTCAAGCAGCAGCGGGTCTGTCGAAGGAGACGCTGAAGGTTTCGGCGCCGCTTTCGGAATCGGATTCTGCACAGGAGCCGGATCGGTGTGCGTCTGAGTGCCGAGCACGACATCACACAGAGAGCGGATGGCGGCCGCGTGCATTTTGACCTCCTCGGTGCGGGCCGCTGTTTTCGCCTGCCTCAGTTCTTCTTCCATCTTCTGAATCAGAGCAGAGATATGTATGTTCATGAGTAAATCCTCCAGCAGTAATTTGTCTTCTTCCTGCATTTTATCAAATTTCTGAGTGAATCGCAGAATTGAGTTTGTTATTTTTTCTGGCGGCATACCGCCCGGAACGCCAAAAAAGACGCTTCCGCCGGGCGGAAGCGCCTCAAAAAAAACGTTTATTGCGGCAGGTCGGGGATGCACCAATCGATCGGCTGCTCCCCCATTTTTTCAAGGGCGGCGTTTGTACGGGAAAACGGTCTGCTCCCGAAAAAACCGTTCCTTGCCGAAAACGGGCTCGGATGAGTCGATTCAATAATAATGTGTTTCGATGTGTCAATGCGCTCTTTTTTCATCTGCGCGTGACGCCCCCACAGGATAAAGACAATCGGTTTCTCTCTTTCATTCACCACATCAATGATGCGGTCAGTGAGCCGCTCCCATCCCTTGCCTTTGTGGGAATTGGCCTGACCGCGGCGAACCGTAAGCACTGTGTTTAACAAAAGCACTCCCTGCTTCGCCCAGCTGACGAGTGATCCGTGGTTCGGTACGGAGCAGCCGATATCGTCCTGAAGCTCTATGAAAATATTTTTCAAAGACGGCGGCTGTCTGACCCCGGGCTGAACGGAAAAACTAAGCCCGTGCGCCTGTCCTGGCCCGTGATAAGGGTCCTGTCCGAGAATGACCGCTTTTACATCCTCATAGGGCGTATAATGCAAGGCGTTAAAAATATCATGGCTGTCAGGATAAATCGTTTGGCTGCTGTATTCTTGTTTCAGCATTTCTCTCAGCTCTTGATAATACGGTTTGTCAAATTCATCTTTCAGCTGATTCCACCAGCTGTCCTTTAAAAGCTGTTTCAAACTGTCCGTCCCCCCTTATGAACTGTGCAGTCTTGAATGGACGGGCTTTCCGTCCCACACAATGTCAGTCGGCGCCTCCCGCCTCTTCATGTCCGGCTCTTCAAGAAGAACCGCGAAGTTTTTCGTCGGGAGCTCCCCAAGCCCGTGCTTTTCGCTTAACCGGTCTAAGTACCGCTTCCGTTTGCCGCCGAGATCCGCGGACTGATTGCCGCCTCCCTCAAAAAACGCATATATGACGCTCGCGCAAGGAACACGCTTCACACGGTGCTGTTTCGCGGCGCGCAAATAAAAGTCCCAGTCCCAATAATTATGGACATCCGGATCAAAATACCCTAACGTGTCATGCAGAGAACGCCTGTACATGCTGCCTGACGGAACGTACGTGGAAAAAACCCGCATATCCGCATAATCCGCCGTATAAGCGAACGGCTTTCGTGACACCGGGTATCTCGTGCCGCCCCGTTCTTCAAATGACACAATTTCCGCGTCAGAATGGACAAAATCCGCATCAGCAAGTGCAGCCGCTATTCTTTCCAAATGGCCCGGCGTAATGAAATCATCATCATCGCACAGCATGATACAATCACCCGACGCTTTTTTCACACCTGCGTTCCGCGCTTCCACATGTCCGGCATTCTGTTCTAAATCAATAATCTGAATCGGCAGATCGCTGTACAGCTGCTTCGCTTGTTCGACCGATTCCCCGGCATCATTTACGATGATGACTTCATAAGGCTTTATGGTCTGCATGGAAATCGACTCCAGCAGCTCACACAAAGCCGGAATCCGGTTATACGTGACTATGACAATTGATATATTCATGACCCGCTCCTTCTGCTTTTTTCTCATGTTCTATTAAAACATAAAGCGGCGGAGAGATCAGGGGGGATTTTTGATTTCGGCCCATTCAGAAACAAATCCAGGTCATGCCCGCCAGCAAAACGAGAATGATCAGAAGGTCTCCCCAAACAGTGCATACCGCCTTGGCATTAAGTCTGCCCGCCTCCATGGCGTTCCAAAGTTTTGATTGATAAACAGGCACCAACACCATCGCATAGCATGTGCACAAGCAGACAAAAGCCGGCGGGACAAGCGCACATCCATCCTCATGCCAATCATGAATCAGTTCCGGTATACTCACCCCGCTGTCAATGTACAAGTATAATATACCCGCCAGCGGAATGAGCGAACTGATCTGCAGCTCGAAAAGTTTCACCTTCCACTCACGCGCAAACGAAACGGCCCAAATCCATCCCAGCGCATAAAACAATAGAAGAAGCAAAATACTGAAAACAACAAAAATAGCGTCTTGCATCCCATTCAGAACCATAATAAAAAGACTCACAACGGGCAATGCAAGAACCAAGCCGCAGACGGTAAATACGGTAACGGTTATTTGGGCGCACGCGCCGTACATCCACGAACCTAATCTCATTTTAACACCCCTATATAGATTCCCTATGTATATAGTGAAAAAGATCAGGCAAGTCTCTGCCTGCCTGCGTAAAAACCTATTTTGCCGCAAAACGGAAAACATACCGTCACAACGGCGCATACTGCCGCAAAACTCGGTGTGACCGCCGAAGGAAACAGCCCAGCCGGAACCAGATTGAACAAAAAGACAAACATAAAACATAGATTCGGCACCATTGAAGCCCATACCGTCCGCTCAGCAAGCTTTTTGCCGCCAGCCCCGAACTCCTTGCCAGCTTGATAGCCGATTTGGAACCAATACAGCACATAACCGATCATAATCAGCCATACTGACACGGAAATTCCTTTCCACAGCGCGTCAACAGCGGGATGAATCCTCCACGCGTGCATCACCGTAATCATCGCCCCCATCACAAAAAGACCGCAGTTGCAGAACAGATAAAAGAACATAAAAGTCCGCGCGGGCACCGCCGAAGCTTTTTGAAAAGCAGAGATAATCTCAGACGGAGTCCCCACTTCCCGCAGAATAAGCGCCATCGCTTCGCTTTCGGTTTTGCCTTTTTCCAGATGATCACATATGGCATGATGAATATGGCTTTCGATTTCTTTTAATAATTCACGGCTTCCGGCCTTGCCTTCCAGCCCTTTTCTGATTTCCTGCACATAAAGGTCTTTATCCATTCTGCCCGCCCCGCTTCAGCATCCGGTCCATCAGAGCAGAGAACAGATTCCATTCCTTCGTCCGTTCGGCTAGAATGTTTTTTCCTTCATCGGTGATCCGGTAATATTTTCGGTCCGGCCCTTTGGTCTGCTTTTCCCAGTAAGAAGAAATATAGCTTTGGCGTTCAAGCTTATGAAGCGATGGGTACAGCGTGCCTTCCTTCATTTGCAGTTCATTCCCGCTTCTTTTCTCCATTTCTTTCACTAGTTCATACCCGTACATGGGCCGTTCATTCAGCAGCGTCAGCACCAGAATGACCGTGCTTCCCTTTACAAGCTCCCTGTTGAGCATTTATTTTCTCACCCTTACCTAGTAATCTTATGTAGATATTGTACGCACATCCCCCGCGGCTGTCAAATCATTCCTCCAAGCCTTCCGTATTGTGATCGGGAGAAAATCTAACTATAATGAGATATAAAACACTGATGGAGGCCATTGATATGTCAATGCACAAAGCACTTACTATTGCCGGTTCTGATTCCAGCGGCGGCGCGGGAATTCAGGCCGATTTAAAAACATTTCAAGAAAAAAACGTATACGGAATGACGGCTTTGACCGTGATCGTAGCGATGGACCCGGAGAACAGCTGGGATCATCAAGTATTTCCGATCGATGCTGATACGATTCGCGCACAGCTGGCGACGATTGTTGACGGAATCGGCGTAGACGCCATGAAAACGGGAATGCTCCCTACCGTGGAGATCATAGAGCTTGCGGCGAAAACGATTAAAGAAAAACAGCTGAAGAATGTCGTTATCGATCCTGTCATGGTCTGCAAAGGAGCGAACGAAGTGCTGTATCCGGAGCATGCCGAAGCGCTTCGCACCCAATTGGCGCCTCTGGCAACCGTCATCACGCCCAACCTGTTTGAAGCAAGCCAGCTGAGCGGTATGGATGAATTAAAAACGGTGGAAGACATGAAAGAAGCGGCCAAGAAAATTCACGAACTCGGCGCGAAATATGTATTGATTACAGGCGGAGGCAAATTGAAACATGAAAAAGCGATCGACGTGCTGTATGACGGAGAAACCGCGGAAGTATTAGAAAGCGAAATGATTGATACACCTTACACGCACGGAGCCGGATGCACATTCTCCGCCGCCGTGACGGCAGAACTGGCCAAAGGCGCTGAAGTGAAGGAAGCCATCTATGCGGCGAAAGAATTTATCACCGCGGCAATCAAAGAATCCTTCCCGCTGAACCAATACATCGGACCGACTAAACATTCGGCGATGCGTCTTAGCGGAAAATAAAATAAATATCCCCCTCATGATCGAGGGGGATTATTTCATTTTTTTCGCGGATGACCGTAAAAACATCTCAATCGATTGCACAAACAGCGCATATTCCTTCATCTGTTCATATGTATGCATCAGCCGATCACTCCATTCATTGTGCGGCTCAGCCCTCTTGAGCATGCGATTCAGCTGAAGCAATACTTCTTTATATTCTTCCCGCTTATCTTCCACTTGCTCTGCGGCTTTGACAAGTAAACATTTCGGCGTCATCTTCTGATTTTTCAAAACTGAGAAAACAACTCCTTTTATTCCTGGAATCATAGTCTTTCGTTTGAAGAATAGCACAGATGGCATAGGTTTCACATAAGAAAAAAGAACGATTTTCTACAAAAGTGTCCAAATTGAGCCATTTATTTCCGTTTTTCCTACCGAAGTGACGGTTACGTCATCATTTCCCGGGAAAGGAAAATATCTGGCGCTGAATACCTCTTCTCCATCATTCAAAAACAATTCGATGGAGGATGCATCCAGAAAGAGCTGCACGGAATGCACCTCGCTGACGGCGCAGCTTCTCGTTTCTTTTTCTTCTCCGCTGAAATCGGTGCGCTCCAGCACAGCCAGCCCCTCTTCCTGATGAAATATAAACCGGGCCGCGCCCCGAATTGAGATTTCAAAACCGGATTCGCAAGTGATGTCCTCCAGCAGCACTTCAGCCCGGGACGCATCTTTCACCGGAAGGCTTACAGACGAGCAATTCAATTGAAGACGGCGCTTTTGTTCATCCGTGCGGCGCGATTTCAATTCCGGGAGCGGGCGCTGTATGATTCTGCCGTTGGACAGTGACAGCTGTCTCGGCATCGTTAAGCAGTGAATCCAGTGATACGCATGTGTCGGATGTTTGTCCTCCTGCTGATCCGGAACGCCCATCCACGCGAACAGAATTCTCCGTCCCTTATCATCTTCCAGCGTCTGCGCCGCGTAAAAATCAAATCCTCTGTCAAGCTCTGTAAATTCACCGTGCTTAAATTCTGGCGGCTCTGTATGCAGCCTGCCGAGGAAATAGCCCGCCTGGTGGCTGTTATGATATTTTATCCCGTCGGCTTCAAGCCCCTGCGGACATACGAGCAGCACGTCGGTTCCGTCAAGGGAAAACAGGTCGGGACATTCCCACATATAGCCGAATGACCCGAGACCGCCGGAGTCCGCCCCCGCAATCGCACCGAGAAACGTCCAATCCGTCAAGTTCTCTGATGTGAACAATACAGCGCTTCCGGTGAGCTTTTCTGTCTGCGCGCCGAGCACCATGTAATACGCTCCGTCTTTCTTCCAAACCTTCGGATCACGGAAATGAGCGGTATAGCCTTCCGGGAGACGCGCGACGACTCCTTTTTTTTCAAATACGATCCCGTCTTCGGATACGGCGAGGCATTGATACGTTTCCCGATTGCCTTCTCCGTCACGGACATTGCCTGTGTACATCAGGCAGAGCCGCCCGTCTTTTTCGATGGCGCTTCCGGAATAACAGCCGTTTTTGTCATACCATTCACCCGGCGCAAGCGCGATTTCTTCTTCTTTCCAATTAACGAAATCCTTCGTCGTCACATGCGCCCAAAATTTCGCGCCGTGCCCCGTATGAAATGGCTGCCATTGAAAAAACAAGTGATATACGCCGTTCCATTGGATCACGCCGTTCGGATCATTTAAAAGCCCGACCGGCGGCATAATATGATAGTTCTGGCGGTATGGATCTGACGCGGCTGTTTCTTGCCGCTTCTTTTTCGCTTCCTCAGCCTGCAGGCGCAGCTCTTGATCCGGTGTCCTCATTTGACGGCCTCCTTTTCTTTAGCTCCCATAATGTAAGCGGCAATAAACGCCGAGACAGAGGCGATGCCCATTCCGATCAGATAGTTTATTAGATTTCCTAAACCGAGCGGAGCCGTGATGGCAATCATCGGAATTCCGGTCAGACCGTAGGCATTGGCGGCGACACCGGTCACCACGACATAGGCTCCTCCCAGCGCTCCGCCGATCATTCCCGCGATAAACGGCTTGCGGTATCTTAGGTTCACACCGAAAATGACTGGTTCGGTTACGCCGAGAAAAGCGGAAAAGGCGGCAGGCAAAGCGATTTCTTTCATTTTCGCTTTTTTCGTCAGGAAAAATACAGCCAGTCCCGCCGCGCCCTGAGCGACATTCGCCATCGACCAGATAGGAAGGATATAGTTTCTGCCCAAATCAGCGATGAGGCCGGCCTCAATCGCATGAAAGCTGTGATGCACACCGGTAAGCACAATAAGCGGATAAAGACCTCCGAAAAGCAGTCCGGCAACAATGCCCGCATGATCATACACATACGTCAGCGAGACGGTAATGCCTGATCCGATCGCCCTGCCAAGCGGACCGATTGCGATAAAGGTGATAAATCCCGTGACAATCACCGTGACAAACGGCGTGACCAATAAATCGAATGCGTGAGGCACAATTTTTCTCGTGCCCTTTTCCACTTTGCTCATAATGTAAACGGCTAACAGTACGGGGATGACCGTCCCTTGGTAGCCGAGCAGCGCAATGTCGAAGCCGAAGAGCTGCATAAAATCAGGCGGTACATCCGCAAGCCCCCACGGATTCAAAAGCGCCGGATGGATCATAATTCCCCCGAGCACGGCACCGAGAAAGGCATTACCGCCAAATTCTTTCGCCGCGCTGAACCCGATGAATACGGGCAGAAAGATAAACGCCGCGCTTGAAAACATGTCTAGAAGCTTAAACAGCGATGATTGTTCAGACACCCAGTGAAAAGCCTTCATCATGCCGAGCAGCCCCATTAAAAGTCCGCTTGCCACGATAGCCGGAATGATGGGAACGAATATGTTAGACAGTGTTTTCGCAAATCTTGCGGCCGGATTCAGCTTTTTTTTCGCTGCGTCCTGATGTGTCTCACGATCCTCCCGCTCCAAATCGGCTTCTTTTGAAAAAGCGTCATACACTTTATTCACGAGGCCGGTGCCGAATATAATCTGATATTGCCCCGAGCTGCTGAAAGCCCCTTTTACTCCTTCTGTCTCTTCAATGCCGGCCTGGCTGATCTTCTGTTCATCTTGAATGACGAGCCTGAGCCGTGTGGCGCAATGTGTCGCGCTGATGATATTTGATTTCCCTCCGATGTGTTTGATAAGCTGTTTTGCCGTTTCTTGATAATTCATTATGTATCCCCCTTTCTAAAATCAAAAAAGACCTAAAATTCGCCAACGAAAAAGGTCAGCATGATCCCTTTTTCATGTACGCAAATTTTAGGTCTTGCCTGCATTACCAGTCACAATCCCGCCGGATTCAGTTTTTTTAATGCGCTTTCATTCTATTCCATGATAGCGCTTTCGTCAATATGTTTTCAAAAAAAAAGTCTGTTTCTCGAAACAGACGCGTTATTCCGGGTTTTTTTGCAGACGCTGGACATGCAGCGTGATATAGCCGGCCTCGGATTCCGGCAGTTCCAAATCATATTCAGTTTTTAAAAACGCCGCCAGTTCAAGCGCACACCGATAAGCAAACGGATACTTTTTTTGGATGAAATAAAGCATCTCCTCGTCCATGGAATGGAGTGCTTCATTTGAATCCAACCGGCTGACCGCATACCGCAAGTGCGTGACGAGGCGCTGATAGGAAATACTGTCTTCATCCACCTTCTGTTCGAAAAAGGATTCGATCTTTTCGATCATTTCTTTGATCATGGTTGTATGCTTCATCGCCGAATACATGCTTTTGGCATCCGCCTTGGCAGTGTGGATATGAAGCGCGATATACCCCGCCTCATCATCAGGCAATGATATACCGAGGGTTTGTTTCACGTGCTCAACCGCCCAGCGGCCGATCTCATATTCTTTTTTATAAAGCGCCTTAATTTCATGAAGCAATCGGTTATGCACCTGAAGGCCGTTTTGAATCCTTTCGATCGCAAAGGATAAATGGTCCGCCAGCGCAATGTGGATGTGATCGTTCAAAGGTGCCGCAAGCTCTCCCTCCGCATGGCTGATGATATCTTCAGCCGCCTCTATATGCTCTTCGGGAAGCGTTTCTAACACTTGTTTGAACTTTTCATTTTCGTCGTGCACGACAAATATTTTTTCAATTTTATGCTTTTGAATCACATCATTTTTTCTCTTTTGAAAAGCGATTCCGGGACCCATTACGATCTTTTCCCGTCCGTCTTCTTTTATTAACGCCGCATTGTTGTTTAATACTTTGTCTATTCTCAAGAGGTTCGCTCCCGTTCATATGTTTAGTGGGATTGTACCCTCTTTTTCATATGATGTAAAGGTGCCGGACCCGCGCGCTCCCGTTTCGGCAATTCTTTGCGGACAGGCATCCATCGGTTTTTATCCAGCCTGCCGCGGGCCGATTTCGTTTCATCGGTCAAATCCGCCGATCGGACACGGCTCACAAACGAAAAAGCCCCAGCCGTCCGCTTCGCTTTCTTATGACAAGCCGCTTGGTTTCCGTACACGGCGGCTAATGGATATCTTCCGTTACCCGGCGCCATCCAATTCATCAGAAAGACCATCCACACCCGTAAAGATACTAGCAAACGTTTCATTGCAAATCATCCCTCCGCTTCTTTTTGACAGACAGCTTGTTCGCAGGCCTGTTTTTCTCTCCGCTTTAACGGAAAAGGCGGCCGATCCTTCTCCGCTAAAAACTAGCGGGTCTAGCAACCCTATGACTCTATGATAGACGCGGCCGGGCGAATTGTTTGTCACAATATGAGTGAAAAAACAAACTAGTTTTCAGAAGTTTTGTTGAAAGCTGATGGAAATGACCTGAAAAATGGAAAAGCCGATAAAAAAAGTTATACACACCTTATCCCTTGGTTAAGCACAGCTTAAACACAGTGTATATCCACATATCCACAAACTCGATCTATATTTTGTATAGGAACATTCGTTCCCAACAATATATATACACAAATTTATTCAGTTATACACAGGATTCTGTGTATAACTCCCTCCTTATTCACAGACCAATTTCCATAAATGAGTCATATGTCACAAGGATTATTTTGAATTTTCAAGAAATATATACTAGATTTCTAATTTAGATAAAGAAAAAGGGGGAAACACGATTGAAAAAAGGAATCATCCGTTATCTGCTTCCGGCTTTTGTCTTATCCTTTACCTTATCCACAAGTTCACAGGCTGCGCCGGCTTCAAAACCGCAAACTCCTGATCTTGAGAAGGCTGAGGTGTTCGGTGACATTGATATGACCACCGGCAAACAAACGACAGTCATCGTGGAGCTGAAGGAAAAGTCACTGGCGGAAGCAAAGGAACTCGGCAAAGCACAGACAAAAAGCAAGCTGAAAAGCGAACGCTCAAAAGTGAAAAAGAAAGCGCTCAAAACCATTAAACACGGAAAAATCAACAGGGAATATGAGCAAGTGTTTTCCGGCTTCTCCATGAAACTCCCGGCAAATGAAATCCCCAAACTGCTGAGTGATCAGGATGTCAAAGCGGTTTATCCGAATGTCACCTATCATACCGATCAGCTCAAAGATAAAGACATCACCCTATCTAAGGATGCCGTGTCTCCGCAGATGGATGACAGCGCGCCTTATATAGGGGCAAATGACGCGTGGAAGCTCGGCTATACGGGTAAAGGCGTCAAGGTTGCCATTATTGACACCGGTGTCGAATATAAACACCCTGACTTAAAGAAAAATTTCGGACAATATAAAGGATACGATTTTGTGGATAACGACTACGATCCTGAAGAAACGCCGTCCGGTGATCCGAGAGGCGCATCGACTGACCACGGAACCCATGTCGCGGGCACGGTAGCGGCAAACGGAACGATTAAAGGCGTCGCGCCGGATGCTACACTCCTTGCCTACCGTGTGCTCGGTCCGGGCGGAAGCGGAACAACGGAGAACGTCATCGCCGGCATCGAACGCGCCGTACAGGACGGAGCGGATGTCATGAACCTTTCTCTCGGCAATTCTGTGAATAACCCAGACTGGGCGACAAGCACGGCGCTTGACTGGGCGATGTCAGAAGGCGTCACGGCCGTTACATCAAACGGAAACAGCGGGCCGAACAATTGGACCGTCGGCTCTCCGGGAACGTCCAGAGAAGCCATCTCCGTCGGAGCGACCCAGCTGCCGCTGAACGAGTACGCCGTCTCCTTCGGTTCCTATTCCTCAGCGAAAGTAATGGGCTACAACAAAGAAGATGACATAAAAGCACTGAATAAAAAAGAAACAGAGCTCATAGAGGCGGGTATCGGCGAGCAAAAGGATTTTGAAGGCAAAGATCTGAAAGGAAAAGTCGCTGTCGTCAAACGGGGCAGCATCGCCTTTGTCGATAAAGCCGACAACGCCAAAAAAGCGGGCGCGATCGGTATGGTTGTGTATAACAATGCCCCGGGAGAAATTGAAGCCAACGTACCGGGCATGTCAGTGCCGACGATTAAGCTTTCATCAGAAGACGGCGAAAAACTCGTCAGCCAATTAAAAGCGGGCGGCACAAAAGCGACATTCAATTTATCCGTGGCTAAATCGCTCACTGAACAAATGGCAGACTTTTCGTCACGCGGTCCGGTTATGGACACGTGGATGATTAAACCTGACGTCTCCGCTCCCGGCGTAAACATCGTCAGCACCATTCCGACCCATGATCCGGCCGACCCGTACGGCTACGGATCGAAGCAGGGAACGAGCATGGCTTCCCCGCATGTAGCCGGCGCAGCTGCCGTTATCAAGCAGGCCAAACCGAAATGGAGCCCGGAACAAATAAAAGCCGCTCTCATGAACACCGCGGAAACCTTAACGGACGCGGACGGTGACGTATACCCGCATAATGCGCAAGGCGCCGGAAGCATCAGAATCATGAAGGCGATCAAAGCAGACTCCCTTGTCGCCCCGGGAAGTTATTCTTACGGAACGTTTATGAAAGACAAAGGCAATGAAACGAAAAAAGAAACCTTTACGATTGAAAACCAATCGTCCATCAGAAAATCATATCAGCTCGAGTACTCTTTCAACGGCACGGGCATTACCGTTTCGGGCACAGACCGGGTCGTGATCCCCGCTCATCAAACCGGAAAGGTCAATGCGAAAGTAAAGGTCAATGCCAAAAAAGTAAAGGCAGGCACCTATGAGGGAACCGTCACAGTGCGTGAAGGCGGAAAAACAGTCGCAAAAGTGCCGACGCTGCTGATTGTAAAAGAGCCGGACTATCCGCGCGTGACGTCAATCGACGTGCACGACGGCACAACGCAGGGAACCTACCAAATTGAAACCTATCTTCCGGCGGGAGCTGAAGAGCTTGCCTTCCTTGTATATGACAGTAATCTTGACTTTGTCGGCCAAGCCGGCATTTATAAAAAGCAGGATAAAGGCTATCAATATTTCGACTGGAACGGCAAAGTCAATGGTGACACCGCACTGCCGGCAGGAGAATATTATATGCTGGCCTATGCCGCGAACAAAGGGAAATCAAGCCAGGTGCTGACTGAAAAACCTTTTATCATTGAATAACCGAACAACCCTGCTGGAGCATCAGCAGGGTTTCTTTCTGATCATTCGGCAAAAGCTTCTCGAAGCAGGCGGTATGACTGAAGTTTATCTTCAAAATGATGAGTAATGGTTACAGCCATCACTTCTTCTGTTCCGTATGCTTTACTGAGAGCCAGAATCTGTTCTTTCACTTGCAGCTTCGTTCCGATGATCATTCGATTCCGATTATCGGCAATTCGTCTTTGTTCATACGGTGTATACGTATTTCCGCGGACGGTTTCGTAAGACGGTACGCCGTGAAGCGGAATCCCCTGTTCACCCGCAAGCAGTGTATAATCCATGACAGCCGCGAGTTCCTCCGCTTTCTCCTCCGTATCCGCGCACAGCACAAACACCGCCACGGCCGTTTTTGGTTCTTTTCCTAATGCAGAAGGTTTAAATCTGCGCTTATATTGTGCCGTCGTGCTTTCTCCGCCTTCTCCATTAATAAAGTGGGCAAACATATAGCCTGCTCCCGTTTCTGCGCTCAGAAGCGCGCTTTCCCCCGATGAACCGAGAAGCCAGACTTCCGGCGCCGTCTTAATAAGGGGTGATGCGGTCAGATTCGGAAAACGGTGATTGTCATCGGCTGCATCATGCAAATACATCGCCAGCTCACGAATCTGCTGCGGATATTGATCAGCATTCCGCTTCCCGCCGTCATTCAGCGCCCATGATGCGATCGGCATTCCGCCCGGCGCCCGTCCCAATCCGAGATCGATTCTGCCCGGCGTCAAACCTTCAAGCACGCGGAAATTCTCCGCCACCTTATATGCGCTGTAATGCGGAAGCATGACACCGCCCGATCCTACACGAATCTCATTCGTTTTCGCCGCAATATGGCTGATCAGCACTTCAGGGCTTGAACCCGCCAACCGCTCTGAAAAATGATGCTCTGACACCCAAAACCTCTTATATCCGAGCTTTTCCGCCTCCTGCGCCAGTCTTACTGTATTCCGCAGAGCACTTTCCGCAGAACTCCCTTCTGATACAGGAGATTGATCTAATATGCTTAATGAAATCATCACTGTCACCTCCTCAACATCGTACCACTGCTAAGCCGTTTTTTCTTTCTGTATGCTTATAAGCATCCCTGATGATAAACATTTATATACCTTGTTCCATTTTGTCGAAATATGTTACACGTGAAACATAAAAAAACCTCTCCCGGTCAGGAGAGGTTTTTTCTTAATTCTTTTGAAAACCTTTATCTTTTACATATTGATTTAAATAGGTTCTCGGTTTTTGTTTCATGAACTGCAGGATTTGATCAGACCACGTTTCAACCCGCTTGCCGTTTGTCCGTTTATCATAATAATCGGAAATGGTTTCATCATATTCCTTCATATAACTGCGGAAGTGTTCTTCATTCGTATCGTATGTGTTTTCATGATATACGGCTTGTTTCGGCAGGCGCGGCTTTTGACCGGACGGATGAGCGGGATGACCGACTACCAAACCGAACAGCGGCAGCACATGGTCAGGCGTTCCAAGCACTTCCGTCACCTGATCAAGTTCATTTCGAATGCCTCCGATATAACAAATGCCGAGTCCCATTGATTCCGCGGCAACACTTACGTTTTGTGCGGCAAGTGCGGCATCAATAACGCTGACCATAAACATTTCCGTATTCTCAAGAAGCTCGGTAATGTTTTCGCCTTTTTCCTCAGCAAGTTTTTTATGGCGGTACAAATCAGCGCAAAACACAAACAAGTGCCCGTTATTTTCGACGTAAGGCTGGTTTCCGGCCAGTGCCGCCAGCTTCCGCTTTTTCTCCTTATCGGTTACGCCGATGATGGAGTAAGCCTGCACGTAACTGGACGTTGACGCCGCCTGGGCGCTTTTCACTAATGTATCTATCTCTTCTGCTGTCAGAAGCTCGTCAGTAAATGATCGGATCGACCGATGATTAAGTATAGTTTCGATGGTATTGTTCATATAAAAGCCTCCTTCTTTATATATCATATCCGAAAGGGAATCATGTCAAAAGCGAAATGCTCTAAACAAAAAAAGACAGCCCGAAAAACGAGCCGTCTCACATTAAGAATTGAACAAGTAGCTTTTATATTTCGTCAGCTGCACACTTGCGTTATATACGATCCCGAAGCTGATTAATGTAGAAAGCACCGAGCTCCCCCCATAACTGACAAACAGCAGCGGAATACCGGTAACCGGCATAATGCCGATATTCATCCCGATATTCTGGAAGGTGTGAATCACGATAAGTGCAGTAAATCCTACGCAAAAAAACGCGCCAAATCGGTTAAACGCATGCAAGCGGTCAATCAGCACCACAAGTCTGTAAATTAAAAAGAAAAACATGACAACCGCAATGGCGCAGCCTAAAAATCCAAAACTTTCACCCAAAATCGCAAAGATAAAGTCGGTCTGTCCCTCAGGTACGTACACCTTCAGATTATGAACGCCGTTTCCGGTAATGCCGCCCGATCCGATCGCCATAACGGCCTGATCCACCTGCCAGCTTTTATCGCTCTCTGCCTGAGTCGTTGCCGCACTGGAGTCAGACATCCACGATGTAATCCGGTTAATTTGATAATCCGCAATGCCGATTGAATTCGCCACATGGGGAAATTCAATCACGAGAACTAAGAAAAGGCCAAGCACAAGCGCGGCCGAACCGCCGATGATGGTGATCAGCTTCCAGTTTACACCCGACATAAACACCATCACCATAACGATAAACAGACAGATCGCACCCGTTCCGGCATCCTGCAAAACGATCAGCCCGAGCGGAATGACCGTCCATGCCGCAATTTTCAAGAGCAGATTCACATCTTCCCGAAGTGATCTTTGATCCTTCGGGCCCGCCTTCGATATAATGGACGCGACCATCATCATAATTCCTATTTTCGTAAACTCAGAGGGCTGGAGGGTAAAGTTTCTGATTTGAAACCAGCTCTTCGCTCCGTTTTTAATCGGCGCGATGGATTCCGGCGCCACACGCAAAAGGAGCAGCGACAGCACGCCGGCAATCAATACGTACAGACTCAGTTTTTCAAGCTGCTCTAAATCAAAGTACAGCAATAATCCGATGAATCCCGCACCTATAACATAGAAGACAATCTGTTTCATCCAGGCACTGCCTCCGTACTGCCCGAACTGTCCGGCCGCATAAATCGCCGCAACACTAATTATTAAAAACACACCAAATATAAAAATCAAATCCCCCTGATAATAGGGATTTTGCTGTTTCTTATATCGACTCATTCTATCCCGCCTTACATTTTCATCGGAAGTCACTATTGTTTATTATACATGAACACCGTTCAAGAAAACATGATGAGGTTGCTTCCTTTTTATTTTTTACGGTTTGGGGACTACACGACATATGACGTGTCAGAAAAGGAAATGTTTCGGTCATGATGAAACTTTTCCGATAAAAAACCCCTTCTCGTCAGAAAAGGGGTTTCAGCTTATGTTTAACGTCATAACCAAGCTGTTCGGGTCCTCTTTATAATGTGCAAACGGATCACAATATTGAAACCCTGCTTTTTCATACAGGCGTCTGGCGGGGAGAAAAGCCTCCATAGAACCGGTTTCCAAGCTGATCCGCTGATAGCCCCGCCGCATTGCTTCTTCAAGCATATGGCGGAGGATCCGGTTGGCTGCGCCTTTTCTGACATGATGCGGAGAGGTTTTCATTGATTTGATCTCACCGTGCCGGCTGTTTAGCTCCTTTAAGGCACCGCAGCCGAGCAGGATGCCGTTTTCCCTCGCACTCCAAAACGTAACGTCAGGCTGACGCAGCCGGTCCGCATTGAGCGCATGTATACTTTCCGGAGGAGAATGCATGGACATGCTCTTCAGATGATCCTGCAAAAGCGCAATGACATCCGGCGCTGTGACATCTTCTTTCCTTACGTCCACTTCAAACCACCCTTGCTGTGCATGTTTCTTTGACCATAGCAAAGGTTCACAGCCTGCGCCATTCCATTGTCCGGAAATGTGACAGGGTATTTGGCCTTTCCGGTTTCTTGTACCTATCCAAAAATGAGGCAATAGTTGCAATACATTTCTCGAAAAAGCGGTATCAAAAATTGGAAAACATGGTATAATAATTGTAACAAAATGTTCAAAAAACGACCACAAAACAGACACATTTTATTCTCTGTATTTCATTTTGGAAACGCTCCCATAAAATGAAAGGAGACATGTAAGATGGACATGTTTTTTGCTTATTTACTGGTCGCAAGCGCAACCCCCCTCTTTATCTGGCTGGATAACAAAAAAGTCGCTCTTTCGGCCATACCGCCAATTATTCTCATGTGGGTTTTCTTCTACTTTTACGCAACCAGCAGCCTATCCCCTCTCGGCCACACACTCATGATCATCCTGTTTGCCGCCAACGTCATCGTTGCCCATATCGCCGCCTTTATCATTTACGGCCTTCCGCGCCTGCGCCGGAGAAGAAGCCAATAAAGGCACAAAAAAACCCTCTTCGCATAGACGAAGAGGGTTTCTATTTATTCCTGATGTTCGGAATGTTGCTTCGCACCGCCAGGAGGGTTTCCATCCATATGGTCACCGTGATGGTAGTGCGCCGCAAAGATCCAGATGGAACCAAGGATGATAACAATCGCTCCGAAAAATCCGAAGAGCGTGTTTCCGACTTGAATTCCGCCGTTTTCGCTTTCTGTCATGTGCATGAACATGAGAAGCTGAAGACCGGCTTGGATAAATGCGAATCCGAAAATGATCCAGAGTTTTGCTGATGGGCTTAATTCCGTATATACCGCAACCCAAAGGGCCAGCAGGGTCAGAATAATAGACAACGCAAAACCTACGATATGCTTCCACGGAAAGTGGCTGTGTTCAGCAGATTTGTTTGCCATATTATAGTCCCCCCAATCCGATGAGATAGACGCCTGTAAAGATGAAGATCCAAACAACGTCTAAGAAGTGCCAGTATAAACTTGAGATAAAGATTTTTGAAGACGTCTGCGGCGTTAATCCGCGTTTCTTCAATTGCAGTAAGATGCCGGCAATCCAGAAGATACCGATCGTTACGTGTGTTCCGTGCGTTCCCAGAAGGACGAAGAATCCAGACCAGAAAGCACTTGTACCGAGAGATGCTCCTTCATGTACATAGTGGATGAACTCGTTAAGCTCACATCCGACGAAGCCCGCACCGAGAAGAAGCGTAATGATCGTCCAAATGACGACGCCTTTTAAACTTCCGCGACGCATTTCATGAACAGCGATCCCGCAGGTGAAACTGCTGATCAGAAGCAGGAATGTCATGATCATGACAAGCTTCACTTCAAATAATTCAGCCGGTAAGACTCCTCCTGCTGTTCTTCTTTGAAGAACGAAGAAGGTTGCAAATAGTGTTGAGAACAACACAATCTCTGCCCCTAAAAAGATCCAAAACCCGAGAATATTGAGTCTGCCGGTTTCAGATTGATATTCCATAGGCGCGTTAGAATTGCCGTGTTCTGCATGTTCCATAAATCACGCCTCCTTTATTCGGAAATCTTTCTTTCCGTCTCTTTTATTTCTTCAACAGGTATATAGTAGCCATTGTCATATTCAAATGAACGAAGCACCATGCAAAGCAGAATGCCGATCAAGCCGACAATGCCCATCCAGAACCATTCAAACACAAGTCCGAAGCCTGCAATACCGAACGCCACTGACATAATAAGCGGTCTTCCGGAGTTGTGCGGCATATGGATTTTCTTGAACTTGCTTTCCGGATGAATATCCGTTTTGTCTTCTTTCAATTGCAGGTACGCATCTTGAGATTTCACTTCAGGAAGCACCGCAAAGTTGTAATGCGGCGGAATCGCAGATGAAGTCGCCCACTCAAGCGTACGTCCCACGCCCCATGAATCTCCGCTGATCTCGCGAGTAGAGTAGCGGAAGCTGTAGTAGATGTTGTAGCAAAGGATTAAGAATCCGACACCCATCATGAAGGCTCCGACAGTTGAAATAAAGTTCAATGCAGTCCATCCGTCATTCGGTCCGTAAGTGTAAATACGGCGAGGCATACCTTGCAGCCCCAAGAAGTATTGAGGGAAGAAACATACATTAAATCCGATCATAAAGATCCAGAAGAACCATTTTCCGATTCTTTCGTTCAGCTTGTGGCCGAACATTTTCGGATACCAGAAAATAAATCCTGCGAAACATGCAAATACCGTACCCGCGATCAGCACATAGTGGAAGTGAGATACGAGGAAGTACGTATTATGGTATTGATAATCCGCTGCAGCCATCGCAAGCATAACCCCTGTTACCCCGCCGATAACGAAGTTCGGGATGAACGCAAGCGCCCACAGCATCGGTGTTGTAAAACTGATTCGGCCTTTATACATCGTAAAGAGCCAGTTAAAGATTTTAACCCCGGTCGGAACCGAAATCGCCATCGTTGTAATCGAGAAGAAAGAGTTAACAGACGCACTGTTCCCCATTGTGAAGAAGTGGTGAGTCCATACAAGGAAACTCAGGACGGAAATGGCGATAATTGAGCCGACCATCGCTTTGTAACCGAATAACTGCTTTCTTGCAAACGCTGAAATAATTTCAGAGAAAATACCGAATGCCGGTAAGATAACGATATATACTTCAGGGTGTCCCCAAATCCAGAACAAGTTAGCCCAAAGCATCGGCATACCGCCGGCTTCCAGCGTGAAAAAGTGAGCGCCGAACAAACGGTCAAATGATAACAGCGCCAATGCCACTGTCAAAACAGGGAAGGCGAATACGATAATAACCATTGTAATCAGCGTCGTCCATGTGAACATCGGCATACGCATCAGCGTCATGCCTTTCGTACGCATTTTCAGGATCGTCACCATAAAGTTGATACCCGTCATCAGCGTACCGATACCGGCAATCTGAAGACCGAGCAGGTAGAAGTTCTCACCAGGCCCGGGACTCATGTCGTTGCTTGCCAGCGGCATGTAACTCGTCCAGCCTGCGTTCGGAGAACCTCCGATAACGAAAGAAATATTGAAAAGCATCGCACCTACGAAGAACGTCCAGAAACTCAGGTTGTTCAAGTAAGGGAATGCTACGTCGCGCGCACCGATCTGCAAAGGTACGACAACGTTGATCAGACCGATTAAAAACGGCATCGCCATGAAGATAATCATGATCGTACCGTGAGTCGTAAAGATCTCATTATAGTGGTTTGAGTCTAAAAAACTGTTATTAGGAAGCGCTAACTGGGCGCGCATCATCAAGCCGTCGACCCCGCCGCGGAACAGCATGATAACAGCAGAGATAATGTACATGATTCCAAGTTTCTTATGGTCTACAGACGTCAGCCATTCAGACCAGAGCCATTTCCACTTTTTGAAGTATGTGAGTACAACGATGATAGCGATAGTGGAAAGCGCAATGGAAACTTGTGCGCCCAGAATTAATGGGTCACCTGTTACAAAAAATTCATCCCATCTCAATTTCATTCGGGCTTCCTCCTTTCTTGTTCAATTTCAATCTTGTTTATCGTCGGATACTTTAAATTCGTTTTTCTTTACATCTTCCCACGGGTCTGTTTTAGAGTGCGGTGATACGGCTTTGTAGCCAAGGCGTTTGCGCGCCTCCATCGCATATTCGGCATCTTGGCCGTGGTCAACGTATTTTAAGTGTGTAGAAGAGAACGTTAATTTTCCGACATTCTCCGGAAGCATCAGTTCGTCATACTTCTCTTTCGTCAGCTTTGGAGAATCGCTTTGGGCTTTTTTCACCCAGCTGTTAAAGTCTTTTTGCGTAACAGCTTTTACGTTGAATTTCTGGTCGGCAAAGTGTTCGCCGGTGAAGTTCGCGTTGCGGCCTTCATATGTTCCCACTTTGTCAGCCTGTAAGTATTGATCCATCAGCATTCCCGCCATCGCGTATTTTTGTCCCCCAAGCTGAGGAATCCATAGCGATGCCATTGAATCGGCTGAAGAAATTTTAAATAAAACCGGACGGTCTACAGGAATGTTCAGGTAGTTAACCGTCTCAATATCCTGCTCTGGGTAGCTGAATACCCATTTCCAGTCTACCGAAGTAGCATAAACAACAAGAGGCTCTTTATCCTTTGTCGCTTCAGGCGCTTTTTCTAACGAATATATCGTCTGTACGGTAGGCACAGAAAGTGCAATAACAATTAAAATTGGGATCACTGTCCAGACTACTTCTAAGAACGTGTTGCCGTGCATTTCGGGCTTGTAATTTCCGCTGTCTTTGCCTTTGCGGTCGCGGTATTTCACTAAAATGATTGTAAATAGTACGAATACGACGCCGACAATGAACAGCATAAATCCGATTGACAAGAGAATCAGATCTTTCTGCTGGTCTGCTACAGGTCCTTTCGGATCTAAAACGGAAATGTCGCTGCATCCGCCCAGTACGAAAACAACAGCCAACATCGCTAATAAAAGTAACGGTTTAAATGCTCTGAACAAGAAGATCACCATCCTTCCTATTGATGTAGTGAATCTGAAATGTACTTTCTCAAAATCTTTTCTCTATCTACCTTGTTATGCTATCAAAATCTGCCCTTATTAGCTTTATTTTTTTCTAAAGTTCATCTTTTTTTCGACCTAATGTCACAAAATCGTCAAAAAATGCATGAACTTTTTCCACTTGCGCAAATCAAACATAAAAAGTTTTAGATCATTTAGCATATATAGAGAAAAAAGATAGTGAGAACGAATAATACCAAATAAAGGTTTACCATAATAAAAATCGCTGGTCAACAAAAAGTTTCATTTTGTTAAACATTCTACAAAAGAAATATTTTTTCCTTTGCTCACACCTTTTCACACGGTTTCCATTTTAACGCAACGCATTGTGAAAAAAAAGACCGGAACGCGCCTTGATATGTTCATTATAAAAAACGCATTCATATGTTTAATATGGACAAAACGAAGGAAACATATAGGCATAAATAATAAAAAATAGGAAGTGATATTTATGGGTTTTATCGTATCTCTGATTGTCGCTATTATTATCGGCTGGATCGGAAGTTTATTTGTAAAAGGCAGTATGCCCGGGGGAATCATCGGGTCCATGATCGCCGGTCTGATCGGCGCATGGATCGGGCACGGACTGCTCGGCACATGGGGTCCTCACCTTGCCGGCTTTGCCATCATTCCGGCAATCATCGGAGCTGCGATCGTGGTATTCTTATTCAGCCTGATCGCCAGAAGCAGAGGATAAAAAAAAGCCTCGTCCCTTATGGGATGAGGCTTTTTTCCGGTAGAGCGCCCAAATGGCGGATAAACCGCCGGAAAGCCGCTCTGCCTTCTTCTGTCTGTTTAAAGACGCCGGCATGCTCCAGTATCCGCGCAAAGGCATGGCCGATTTCCTCTTTCAGAATCTGTTCCGCGTTTTCTTTCGTTATCTTCCGCTTATGCAGCACACTGAGCGCCCAATCTTTATGCTTTGCCGCAGAAGGGCCTGCCGTTAAGACCGCTTCCGGGTCCGGTGAGCACAGCGCTTCAGCCGTGTATTTCATTTCTTGTTCAAGGCGGCCCGGCAGAATCGCAAGCCCCATTACCTCAATCAGTCCGATATTTTCTTTTTTCAGGTGATGAACTTCCTGATGGGGATGAAAAATTCCCAGCGGATGCTCATCAGAGGTGCGGTTATTTCTGAGGACGAGATCTAATTCGAATAAACCGTTTCTCCGCCGGGCAATCGGCGTAATTGTATTGTGCGGTGTTTCTCCTGAAAAGGCGAGGAGATCAGCCGCCTCATCGGAATAACCGCGCCACGCCCGCAGGATGGCATCCGCCGCGCCGGAAAGCTCAGACGCGCTCTCGCTCTGCAGGCGGATGACCGACATCGGCCACTTCACAATTCCCAGCACCGTTTTCGGATAGTCAGGCAGCCTGTACCGGCTTTCTGTCTCCGCCCGCGCCATCGGGAATTCATAATGGCCTCCCTGAAAATGGTCGTGGCTTAAAATACTGCCGCCGACAATCGGCAGATCAGCATTGGAACCGAGAAAATAATGAGGATACTGGCTGACAAACGACAGCAGCCTGTCAAACGTTTTTTTGCTGATCTTCATCGGTTCGTGCCGGTCTTTCAAAACGATGCAATGCTCCCGGTAATACACATACGGAGAAAATTGCAGAAACCACTGCTCATCGCCGAGAATGACCGGAATGACACGAAGGTTTTGACGCGCCGGGTGATCCGGTCTCCCCTCGTACCCGACATTTTCTTTACAAAGAACACATCTCGGATAATCGGATTGAGGCTGCTCTTTGGCAGCGGCAATTGCTTTCGGATCTTTTTCCGGTTTTGAAAGGTTGATCGTGATGTCCAGCTTTCCGTAAGCCGTCTCAGCCGTCCACCCGACATTCCGCTGTATTCTGTCCGAACGGATATAATACACATCCTCTAAAAATTGGTAAAACGCCTTTGTCGCCTGCTCCGGCCCGTGCACCGCCTTTGTTTCTTCAAAACGACGGACAATCTCGGACGGCTGCGGGGCAAAACAGCCCATGATCTTCGCGCTCAGCAGGTCGCGATAGGTGTCTGTATCGGCTGCCATCCGGCCCGTTTCTGCCGCCCATTCATAAATCGGGGCCAATATGTCCGGCAATGATGCCGCCGATTCATTTTCTTTCTGTTCTGAAGCCTCCGGATGGGTAATATGCAAAGTTTCGTATAAACGGTTTCTTGTATATTCAATATCAAGAAATGAAATCAGCTCTTTTTGCAATCCGTACCGGATTAAACGTTCCACGTGCCGCTCAATTGCCATCGTCATCCCCCTTTAGTTCTCTCGCTCCGGCTCCGACACCCGCCGTGTAAAAGTCAGCTTTTCTCCCTGTCTTTTCCTCATAGCGGGCCCCTGCCGTTTCAATAAAATCCGAAACCGCATCGTCCTTGACGATACTGACTGTACAGCCGCCGAAACCGGCTCCCGTCATCCTTGATCCGATCACCCCGCCGTGGCGCCAGGCCGCTTCAGCCAGTGTATCCAGCTCATGACTCGTCACCTCGCAGTCATCGCGTAAAGAGAGATGCGAATCCCTCATTAATTCACCGATATGATGAAGCTGATTGTTACTGAACATGTCGGCGGCCTCTATTGTGCGGTGATTTTCATAGACGGCGTGTTTTGCCCGGCGTCTGTTCACTTCATTCTGAATCAGCTCCGCATGGGCGTCAAAAGCGGAAGGGGTCAGTTCTCCCAGTGATTGAACGGAAAGATGCTTCTGAAGATCACAAAGCGCTTCCCCGCACTCCTTGAGCCTCGTATTATAGCCTGAGTCTGCAAGCGTTCGTTTTTTATTGGTATTTGCAATAACGATCGACAGCCCCGACAGCCCGAGTTTTGTATATTCAAAACTGAGCGTCCCGCAATTCAGCAGAATCGCATGATGTTTCTTTCCCATTCCGATGGTGAATTGATCCATCATTCCGCAGCTGACGCCGATAAAGGAATTTTCCGCCGACTGAGCGAGCTTCACCAAGTCGAGCATATCCGCCTCAAGCTCATGGCATTCCTTGAGAATGACCGCCGTAACAAGTTCAATGGAAGCCGAAGATGACAGCCCCGCGCCGTTCGGGATGTTTCCCCAGAACACAATATCGAAGCCGTGCGGAAGGGAAAAACCGCTGCCGAGACATTCCGCCATGACCCCTTTCGGATAGTTGGCCCACCCGTCCTCTTTTTGATAGCGGATATCATCGAGACTGCATTCCTTTATGCCCGCTTCCTTAAAATGATGAGAGTACATTCTGACGAGCCTGTCCTCTCTCTCCCGGACGGCTGCATATGTACCGATCGTCAGCGCGCACGGAAAGACGTGGCCCCCGTTATAATCCGTATGCTCTCCGATGAGATTCACTCTGCCGGGCGCAAAGAAAATGCGCAGGTCCTCCGATTCCCCGAATACATCAGCAAACGCTTTCTTTATTTTGTGCTTCATACGCATCCCCTTTCACCATTACACTTTCCCCCGGGGCGCGGAAAGAAACCGTTATGACACGCCCTCTTCTTTCGCTTTTCTGAAGACAATCCACTTGCTGGCCGCATAGTTGACGACTACGATAATGACGTTATCGGCGATTTTCGCCAACGTTTCGTTCATATGAAATTGACTGACCAGAAGAATCATCATGGCGAGATCGATGGCGAGAGACAATACCCGCACGCTGAAAAAGGCCGTCAATTCTTTCATCAGACTCCGCATCCCCGCGGTCTTTTGCTGAAATACATACAGTTTATTCGTGACATATGCAAATAGAACGGACAGAACCCAAGCAGCGACAGTCGCCGCCTTATAATCCATCTCAAATGCCGACGTCAGAATGTAAAAACTGACGATATTCACGATGGTCGTGAATATCCCCATAATGATATACATCATAATTTCTCTGTAACGCATGGCAGTTCCTCGCTTTCTGAAAGACTTTTCTAAACCTTTTGTCAAATCAAGAAGAACGTTACCCTGATTTTCTGCCGCTGACAAAAACATAAAGCGCGTCAAACATGCTGCGGAAAGTAACCGGCCTTCCCAGCACATTGGATTGCTTAATCATCCCGTCGATGAGCGCGCACATCATTTTAGCGGTATGCTCGGTATCTATATGGTCTTCTATTAAATTTCTCGATTTGAGCCAATTTATGTACATAGTGCTTTCTTCTATCCATAACTTATAAAGACGGATATAAGCTTCATATTCACTGACGACTTTGTAAGTAGGCATATGAACGGCAAAAGACACAACATTCCAGGCAGGCTTGCTGTTTACAAACCGCATCAACAGGCTGGCCGCGCTTGCCGCAGCTTCACAAAGCGTCAACGGCCGCGCGGTTTGCTTTTCTAATTCGTCGAGATAGCCGGTGATGATCCTTTTTTTAATCTGACGCCTGTCTAATAAATGCTTCAGAAAATCTTCCTTGCTTTCAAAATGAACGTAAAACGCGCCTTTGCTGAAACCCGCCGCTTTACTGATGTCATCAATTGAGACTGAATCGTAAGCTCTTTCAATCAGGAGATGAAGGCCTGCGTCAATAAAACTTTCAAATGTTTCTTCTCTCTTAATTTGAAATTTGTTTTTTTCATTTTTTACCCCAGCTGTTTGATCATTCACTTTATCTTACACCGAATCATTCTTTTGCGGTATTTTTTATGCAAAAAGAATATGCTAGTCGACGCTTTGAGGGTAAATGTTAATAGGTCATATGATTTATTTTTATTTGCATACTATCCAGTCAGTATTTATTTGTTTATTATTATATGTAAGAATTCTTGAAGGATTTTGGTTATTTCAGTCATTTTCTTAGGGAATAGGTAGGTGAATTCATCTTCAATTTGGGATTACCGGCCAACTATGTGTGAAATTTGTTATACATTGGCTGCTGTAGCTGGGCAAATCAATTTTTCAATTGGAGGTTCTTATGAAAACTCATGTAATGAAAGATATAGATCAAGATTGGCAATTGTTAATTCAAGAGGCTAGAATCATGGGTTTGCACATTGACGATGTGAGGCGCTTCTTAAATACTGAAAAAGCGGTGAAGAAAAAAACACCAATGAAAAACACCATCCGCCAGCGGTAAGATTTACAGGCGGATCCTTTTACTATATGACCTGCCACAGTCCGCCCGCACCCGAGTTTTCAAAGGAACATCCGCAATAAGAGGGGAATCAGAGAACAAACCGTATACCGGACAACCATTCCCGTCCGTATTCCGCAATTGAACAGCCAAACATGGTGATATGAGATCCCCCCGCTGCATATCTTGTGTATATGCCCATTTATGAGGTGATACACAGATGGATACGAATCCCTATTATGATGAAAAACAACAGAACTACTACGAAGGCCTGAATCCTTATTTATTGAACAAAATAGACGAAAACTGGCGGACAGTGCTTGATGTCGGCTGCGGCACAGGCAATTTAGGAGCGGCGATCGAAGACCGCGGAATAACGGTTTACGGCATTGAAGCGTATCCCGAAGCCGCAAAAAAGGCGGAAAGCAAATTGAGCCACGTGCTTTGCGGCGACATTGAATCCGCCATTCTTCCGTACGAATCAGAGCAATTCGACTGCATGCTGTTCGGAGACGTTCTGGAGCATCTTGTCGACCCGTGGTCAGTGCTGAAAAAGCTTCGTCCTTATGTAAAAAAAGACGGCACGGTGCTTGCATGCATACCGAATGTCGGCCACATCTCAGTCGTGCTGGAGCTTTTAGCCGGCAAATGGACTTACAGTGACGCCGGATTAATGGATCAGACCCACCTGCGTTTTTTTACCCGGGAAGAGACTCTTTCATTATTTAAAGCCGCCGGCTATGAGGTGAAACGCATTGAGGCGATCCGCGTTGATCACCCTTCTTACCACAAAGCCATCGCATCATTGCACGAAGTATGCGTACAGCTTGGCATAAGGCATGACTTTATGACAGAAGCATCGGCGTATCAATATGTGATTGAGGCCGAGAGGAGCATGTAATGGATTCACATTCATTTCTGTTTGTCGTCTGTGTGAATGACGAGTCGCTGTACTCCCGGTGCAAAAGCCATATCATGCAGCTTACCGTCCCCCCTTCATACTCCGTTGATATCATGCCGATATACGATTCAGCAAGCATGGCCTCGTCCTACAACAAAGCGCTTAAACACCCCTCCAAATATAAAATTTATCTGCATCAGGATACTTTTATCATTCATCAGCATTTCCTTCATGACATGCTTCATATCTTTCAATCTCATCAGGAGCTCGGCCTTCTCGGTGTCGCCGGCTGCAAAACCCTGCCGCCGAACGGCATTTGGTGGGAAAGCGGAGAGCGGATGGGAAAAGTGATTGAATACCGGGGGAATGCTTATCACCCCTTGGACTTTGAGCACGGTGATGAAGACGGCCTGTTTACGCCCGCTGACGCCATTGACGGCTTGTTAATGGCGGCTCAATATGACGTGGAGTGGCGGGAGGATTTGTTCCGCGGCTTTCATTTTTACGACACATCACAGTCGCTTGAATTTCAAAAACACGGCTATCAAGTCGGCGTCGCCTGCCAAAAAGACCCTTGGTGCCTTCATTTTTGCGGCGACTCCTTTGACGCCGCGGCATATGAAGCGGACAGACAAACATTTGTCAAACACTATATGGCAAAGCCCTCTCGCTGATGCAAAGAGGGCTTTTTACTAACGTTTATTCAGTTCCCGCTCAATGATTTGTTCAAAGGTTTCCTTTCCCGCCGCGCCAGGGATTCTCTCATCGCCGATGATAAACGTCGGCACTGCCGTAATGCCGGCTTCCTCATAAGCATGGCGGAGCGCTTCCCGCTGTACGTCCTTGTACGCTCTTGTCTCAAGCGCCTCTTTGAAGGCAGCGCCGTCAAGTCCGGCTTCTTCCGCAAGCTTTGTCAGCACGCCAACGTCACCGATATTTTGTTCTTCCTGAAAGAACGCCTGAAAAACGCGTGTATGGTATTCGCTTCCTTTCCCATGTTCCTTTGCGAAATGAAAGCCTTCAAATGCCAAATCCGTGTAAGGATGCGGTGACACGCGGGGGAACGTGATTTCAACGCCTAACGACTGCGCCATCGGCTCAATGGAGTTTTTCCACATCTGCCGCTTGGCGGGATCATTCACCGGATCAAGTTTCGGCGAGGGGCTCGGACGCAATTCAAACGGCATCCATTCCACCTGTACGTCCTTGTCTTTGATAGCTTCTTCAAACGCCGCTTTTCCGACATAGCAAAACGGACATACATAATCAGAATATACTTTAATCTGCAGTGTCATTGTAAGTCTCCTTTCCTTATCATTTTAAGTTGTAACTTTTATAGTTACAAGTGTTTTTTTAAAAAATACCTTCCATATGGAAGGTGTCACGATTCCAGCAGCCTTTGGGCGATATATTCTCCTTTTTTACAGCCCCCGAGACAGGCGAATAAGGAAGAGCCGATCGTTTGTGTGTATTCATTCAGCGCATCCTTTGCCGCCAAAGCCTTCAGCATCGGGACAAATTGGCGGTCCGGGTCTTTTTGAAAGCAGATAAACAGCAGGCCTGCGTCAACATAGCCCGTCTTCGGATCAATTCCGTCCGTATAGGAAAATGCCCGGCGCAGGATCTGTCTGCCGGTTGATTTTGCCACGCTGACATGCGAGTCGGCGGGAATTTGATTCAGCTTCACGGGATCGGTTTCCTTTTTTTGTCCGAAAGGCGCGCCCGAGCTTTTCACCCGCCCGAACGTGTCCTCTTGTTCCTTCAAGGATGAACGGTCCCATATATCTAAAAACATCTTAATTTTCCTAAACGCCATGTACGTGCCTCCCGTCATCCAGTCCGGCTCTCCTGATTGAACCCAAACGATCGAATTCATCAGGTTTTCATCCTTCGTGCTTTGGTTGCCGGTGCCGTCTTTGAATCCGAAGAGGTTGCGCGGTGTTTCTCCGTTTTTCCCGCCGCTTAAGAAACCTTTATTGAGAAAGCGGACTTCGCACACCCCCGATGCCTGTTTCATCAGGTTGCGCACCGCGTGAAACGCCGTTTGTTCATTATCCGCGCAGACCTGTATGACGATATCACCGCCGCCTTGCTTCTTATCGAGCTTGTCGTTAGGCATCGGCGGAATATCGGCGAGGTGCTTCGGTTTTTTATCCTTCAGTCCGAAGCGGTCTTTCCCGTCTTTCTCGAAAAACCCGGGGCCGAAGCCGAAGGTAACGGTCAAATTCGCCGGTGCCAGATCCTGCGACTCCCCGGTATCCTGCGGAGGCATATATTTATTTTTCTGTTCGCCCGACGGGACGGCGCCTGAAGTCAGCAGCTGCGTCAGGCTTGTCCAATGTTTGAAAAGGGAGATGACATCGGCTTTGTCGCTTGACATGACATCAAGCGCCGCAAAATACACATACGTCTGATGCGCCGTTGTGATTCCTGCTTGGTGCTTTCCGTAAAAAGGAACGATTTGATCACGATCCCTTTTTTCATCATTCTTCTTTGAAGCGGTGGCCGCCGGTTTGAAGAGCGGCGCGAGTCCTCCGAGGCCGCTCGCTCCGACAGCGACGGCGGCGCCCGCGACGGCGCCCCACTTCAGGACATCCCGTCTGTGGATCTGTTTTTCCTTGTTATGTTCATCGCTCATGCTGTGTCTTAACTCCTTTTAAAGCACATCGGCAATCTTCGACATGGTTTCAGAAAGGGCCGTCAGCTTCGTGCTTATCTCTCTGATTTGATCTGTACTTAATGTATCACAGGACGTATACGATTGATCGCACGTTTTGTATTTCGACATCAAAACTTCAAATTCGCTGAATTCCGCATTAAGTTTTTCCGTGACCTCGAAATGATCTCTCACTGCGCGCTTTTCACTGTTTTATAGAGGGCTTTTGAGCCTTCGGCGCCGGCGGTGATTGGTTCAGGCGTCACTTTGAGAGAAGCGATAGAGCCGTCAAACGCTTCGGTCGATATTGCAAGCTTGATTGCTCTGTTCTTGACATACGGCTTATATTCTCCAAGTCCGTCACTGCCTTTTTACGCACACAGAAAAAGGGCCGCCCTATCGGGACAGCCCTGCTTTGGAGCGCTGAATTTCCTCTGAAAACTTGCGCGCCGCCGCTTTTGGATCTTCGGCTTGGCTGATGGCGCTGATCATGCTGACGCCGTCTGCACCCGCTTCAATGACGGGCGCCGCGTTGTCAGCCGTAATGCCGCCGATTCCTACAATCGGAATGGTGATGCCCTGACGCCGCACCTCTTCAATCAATGTAACGCCCTGCACAGCTTCAGCATCTTTTTTTGTTTCGGTCGGATAGACCGGGCCCATTCCGACGTAATCGGCTCCGGCTTCTTCCGCCCGCTTCACCTCGGAGACGTTATGTGCTGACACACCGAGAATCATATCGCCGATTGCCGCTCTCGTTTCTTCGGCGTCTGCGTCATCCTGTCCGATATGCACTCCGTCCGCCTCAAGGCGCAAGGCCAATTCGACATCATCATTAATGATGAAAGGAATCCCGGCCTGCCTGCAGACATCCTGCACCTGCTTTGCGAACAGGACACGTTCATCCCCTGTTAAAGAACCGCTCCCCTTTTCCCGAAATTGAAAAAGCGTAGCGCCGCCCTCAATGGCTTTTTTCACCACGGAAACGGGATCTGCGCTTGTATTGTTTGATCCCATAATAAAATAAACCGATAACATATCCTTCATCATTTCCCGAGAAATACGCGTCATTTTTCTGTCACCCTTTCAATTGCGGCAAGCTCGGCCGCTTCTTGTTCGGAGATGCTTGCCAGCTTGTTTAAAAGCTCAATCTGGAAGCTGCCCGGCCCCTTATGGGAGGTGTCCAAAGCGGCAAGCTGAGCGGCGCTTCCGTATACAGAAACGGCTGAAACGGCCGCTTGCAGAACGTCCTGCCCCGCTGCGCAGAAGGCTCCGATTACAGACGTCAGCAGGCATCCCGCCCCCGTCACCTTCGTCAGCAGTTTATCACCGTTATGTACGGCATATGTGCCGGTGCCGTCGGAGATGACGTCGGTTTTTCCGGTAATCGCAATGACCGTCTTCATCCCGCTTGCAGCCGTCTTAGCGAGCTGAACCACATCTCCTCCGGCTTCCCCCGCATCCACGCCTTTTATCTTCCAATCAGGGGCGCCGGCAATATTGGCGATTTCCGCGGCATTTCCGCGAATGACGGACAAGCGGACCTCCTGTATGATCTTGCGGGCTGATGCCGTCCGAAACGGCGTGGCGCCGGCGCCTACCGGATCAAAAATGACCGGAACACCGTTTTCGTTGGCCGATTTTCCGGCTGCGATCATAGCTTCAACCGACGCCGAACTGAGGGTGCCTATATTCAGGACGAGCGCTCCTGCGATTTTCGCCATGTCGGCGGCCTCCTCAATTGCATAAGCCATAACGGGCGATGCGCCGAGCGCGAGCAGTCCGTTAGCGGTGAAGTTCGTGACGACATTATTGGTGATACTGTGAACGAGCGGGTTTTGATCCCGCACTTTACTCAAGTGTTGAGCTGCGGTTTGTGCGTCCATGCTTAATCATCCTTTTTTCTCTTTTTCGGATTCCATAAATACGATTTCGTATGCTCCAGCCAGGCTCTGGCGGCAAAGGACATATAGCGGTCTTTCCGCCAAATGATGGCTAAATGCCACGGAATGACCGGATGAACGAGCGGAATGGTTCTGACTTTGTCAGGATCAAGACCGCGGCAGATTCTTTCCGGCAAGAGGCCGATACCGAGATTGGCGGATACCATTTCGCTGATAAAGTCCCACTGTGACGTTTCATAAATGACGTGAGGCCTGAATCCGGCTTTCACGCATTCCGTCATAATTCGATTATGAAGGACAAAATCCTCCCTGAAAAATATGAACGGCTCTTCTTTTAATTCGTGAAGACTGCATTCTTTCTCGTCAGCGAGCCGATGTGACGGATGGACGACGAGCATAAGGGTTTCCTTGACGATTGTGAACGTATGAAAAATCTCTTCATTCGCGGGAAGCACGACGACCCCGATATCAAGCGAGCCGTCCTCCACCCCTTGCTGCACTTTAATTGAGCCGTCCTCAACAAGCTGAAACGTCACATCGGGATATGTGACGCGGAAGTCACCGAGCACTCTCGGGAAAAAGCCGGACCCGATCATCGGCGGAAGACCGATGCGGACGTGCCCTTTCTTCACTTCCATAATATCGTTCAGCTCTGACGTCAGGTTTTGGAATGACTTTGTGATTTCCTGCGCCTGCACATACATGCTCTGCCCGGCGTCAGTCAGTTCAACTTGCCGGCCATTGCGGTAAAACAGCTTAATGCCGAGCTCCGTCTCCAGGTTTTTAATCATTTTTGAGATTGTCGGCTGTGAAACATACAGCGACTGTGAAGCCTTCGTAAAGCTTTTCAAACGGGCCACTTCCAAAAAATACGTTAAGTGCCGGATATCCATTACATTTCATCCTTTCTATAGACAAAAGGAATACACATTATTCTTTATATGTATTTTACCTATAGGAAAACCTTCTGTACAATATAAATATAAGGGAGGCATCATTATGAAAAAATTGCTGCTTACCGTTATTCAAATCGCTCTGCTGTTTATATTTGCGCGTCTGATCAATTGGGTCACGGCGGCTCTTCATATAAATATTCCCGGCAGTATAATCGGGATTGTGATTCTTTTCACATTATTGCATTTCAAGATTATCAAACTTGAATGGATTGAGCTTGGCGCAGCATGGCTCCTCGGTGAGCTGCTGCTGTTTTTCATCCCGTCTGCCGTCGGAGTGATTGAATACGGAGATATTATGTCTAAATTCGGCGTAAGCATTTTACTTGTCGTCGTCATCAGCACATTTGTCGTGATGGTTTCAACAGGTACGCTTACACAGCTGATAGCAAAAAGAAAGGAGAAAAAACAAACGTGTTCATCGGAATCATAAGTTTATTCTTAACTGTCTTAGTATATTTGGGCGCGAAAAAACTCTACACTCGTTTTCCGCGGGTGTATACGTCGCCGCTTCTGATTACGCCCGCTGTTTTGGTCGTACTGCTGCTTCTTGTCAATGTCCCGTATCAGACATACAATCTCGGCGGCGGACTGCTGACCGATATGCTTCAGCCGGCAACAGTGGCGTTCGCCATCCCGCTTTATAAATATTTCCCGATTTTAAAGAAATACGCCGTGGAAATTATTTTGAACGTAGCGGTCGGTTCATGTATCGCCATTCTGTCAACGGCCTTTATCGCCAAATGGTTCCATCTCGGCAGCAGCTTAGTCGACAGTCTCGTGCCGCGATCCGTGACGACGCCGATTGCCATGAACGTTTCAGAAATGATCGGCGGGATGCCGGCCGTTACAGCGGTTTTCGTCATTTTAACGGCTTTATTGGGAACGATCATCGGGCCGATGGTCATCCGCTATTTCCGCATTGATAACGAAATTGCCCGGGGCGTGCTGCTCGGAACCAGCGCGCACGGAGCGGGAACATCTAAAGCATTTGAGCTCAGCTCCGTATCAGGAACGATCTCAAGCGTGTCCATGATTCTCGCCGCGATTATGACACTGTGCGCGGCCCCGATTTTGCTTTCGTTTTTTTAACCCTCATTAACTTCACTATATTTAAATTAAAAACACCATTTCTCTTAAGAAATGGTGTTTTTAGTAAACTCAATTTTAATAGCTATTACATTGAAACAATTACACCTCCATCCTTCACTTCAAATATTTCATCACTAATTGATTCAAGAAAGTTTTTATCGTGACTTGAAATAAGAATTAACTTGTTTCTTTTTTTATAGTCGATCAAAAAAGTCTTTATTTTATGAAGTGTTTCTTCATCCAATGCATTAGTTGGCTCATCAAGGATTAGCAAATCCGGATTTTCCATAATAGCTTGTCCAATAGCTAGACGTTGCTTCATTCCTAGTGAGAACTTCTTATACTTTCTTGAATCATTTTTATCCAAACCAACTATGTCTAATGCTTTATTAATATCTGCGTCCGTCGCTTTCTTTTTTATTGATGCAAGCACTTTTAAATTCTGTTTGCCCGTTAAGTGAGGAATAAATTCCGGATTTTCAATAACTATCCCCATGCTCTCTGGAAACGATATATCCTTATGTAAAATGCTTTGGTTCACAGTTATAACACCCTTTTCAGGAACGAGTAGCCCAGAAATCACTCTGAAAAGCATCGATTTCCCCGAACCGTTCACACCTTTAAATCCGTAAACCTTTCCTGAAAATAACTGTAGCGAAACATCATTTACTACCTTATTGGAATTAAGTGTTTTAGTGACATGGTCTAACTTTATTGTTAAAGACATATTGTTCTCCCTTTAAAAAAAGTTTTTGTGTCTAATTTGCTTAATTGCAAGCATAATTAAACAAATTGTTATTATAGTAAAGAAAAACAAATAACCACTATGATTAACTTCATGCGGAGTTATAAGAGTATTGCTAATAAAAGAGTAGTAACCAGGTAAAAAAGGTACGTCAATCCATACAGGAAGTATCAATAGACCATACACTACAAAAAAAGCTTGTATAGGTTTTACTTTCAAAATATAAATGGTTTGAAACAAACCACAAATTAACAAAGTTAAAAAAACTGTAAAAAAAGTATAAGCTGTATAATGGTCATATCTAAAATTTCCATGTTTTAAAAAAACAGCTATATGTACTAATAAAATTAACAACAGACAATAACTAGTACACATTACTATAGTAAAAAAGAGTTTGCCAAATAACCATTGTTTCCTCGAGGATACTCTAGTAAGGACAATAGAAATTGTTTTACTCCGTTGTTGATATAAATAATTACCATTAATCAACAAGTAAAATCCACAGATAAAGAAATAAGGGAACGGCATGAAAAATAATTCATTTCCCATCAACGACTCCCAAACAGAATTAATATTAATTATATTGAGACTATGGACTATCATAAATAGCAAAAAAGCAATAACAAAAATCCAAATTATCCATTGCCATTTATTCTGTCTCCAGATATTTTTCACATCATATAAATACATTTTTTATTTATCTCCTCAGTATTTGAAAAGACTTTGATAGTTTCAAGCAAATCAAGGATGTAAAAACAATTATAAATAATAGATATAATTTATCGTAAAACGTGGATGATATGGCCTGAACAAATATGATTGAAAAATAATCATACATATCATTAAATAGGATTAGTAGTACAATAACCGAACCAATTAACATTCCGTATCTTGGAAACTTCAATTCGAATATCAATATAACTAACTGAATAATTAATAAAACCATTACCCACCCTAATAACAAACATACTAGTTGCAATCCAATAGTCCCATTTGTATAAATTATAGTTTTAAGAAATGTACCAGGTGATAAAAGTAACGCTGTAAGTAAAGTGCTTAATACTGCTAATACTAAAAACAAAATAGTCCTTAATAGGATAAGCTTAATAATAAAACTAAAAAAAATAGTTCTCTTATTAAACCGTGGTATAACATAATTTGAAAAATGCAAACTATTCAAAGACAATAAAAATACACATACTGTTATAAAGCTTGTAGGTCCACCTAATATGTTCAAGAAAATTTTCATAAAACTAATATCTATTGCTGAATTAATTGTATTATTATAAAATACGGCCGAATTTAACAACAGCAAAATTATAAATGTTAATAAAATTCTTTTGTAACTTATTTTCAGTAAATAATACAGAAAGTTATTGTTGAACATATCTTTTCAACCCAATATAAGTTCCTACTAATGAAATTGCTAAAACAAAAGATGGTATCGCAAACAGATATATAATCGAAATACCTGTAATAGTTTGAATGGGACTCATTAACAATATAGGCGATAACTGTGGGTAAAATATTTCGAAAACAGGTTCTAAAACCAAAATAATCAAAAACGGTGACACATATGCAAGATATTTATTCTTTAGGAAAGTAGACAAAAACACTCCTAAAATTGCAAAAGACCCTGCATAGTAAAACAAAATTAAAATATATATTGCCATGTAAATACTAGGATGATACTCTGCAATCTGATGAAACATTCCATAATTATCAACAAATTCAGTATACGGCAACTTGTTTCCGAACATTATTAACATCAATATGAATGATAACACAAAAGGGAGAACAAATAAGAAACCGCCGCTAATAAAGGCTGTTATCACTTTGGAACTAAAATATTTTAATAATGAACAACGTGATATAACAAATTGAAAATAACCATTTTGCTTTTCTTCTAATACATTTGTACTGTACGGTAAGCAAGAAATTAAAACAAATAAGAATATTAAGATACCGCTAATAACAGAGTCGTTCGTGCCTAACCAAAAATACAACGAAAAACTCAAATGATCTTTATCAAAATAAGGAAGAGAAAACTTTTGATAGATTGATATGAAAATATCAATAACGAAAAGGAGAATCATAATTAATAAAGAAAATTTATATTTTTTCGAGCTTAAAACTTCTATGAAATTATTTTTCAATAATTGATAAAACAAAAAAAACCCTCCCAATTCAAATAACTAGAAAGAAAAAATTCTTTCTAGTTATTATCAAATTCTATCTTCTACTATCTGGACTCCAAACTCCTTTTGCTGCAATAACTACTGCATTTGGAGGGCCTTGTACCTCTCCAGCAATTCTTACACCGAGTGCTTTACCATGATTCTTCTCAATTGCAACATTTGGTATATTCTTATGTTGACCACTACTAACAACTACGTAACGACCGCCTGATACATCCTTTTTATCTTTATTAACTATCCACAAATTTATTTTTCTGTCTCTACCTATCCATGAGTTTTTTTGATATACTGAGGAATCATTGTATTTAGTTCTAGACCCTGTATAGTTATTGGCACCAAATCCTTTTGGCATCTCGAGATAATAACCTGTATCTTTTGTGTCTCCTTTTGCCAAAGCATTAGTTGTAACTAAACCTGACAAAAGAACAATCGTTCCGAAAGAATATGTAAGTACTTTTTTGAATTTCACTATTGATCCTCCTTTTTTTGATATATAAGGATTGTATACAAAAAAAATGTATTTAATCAAGTTTTTTTCTATTTTTATCAGACTTATTTCTTTTTTCTATATAAAGAGGTGTTTACTCTAGGATCATCGGACCGGGTCATCCGCTATTTCCGCATTGATAACGAAATTGCCCGGGGCGTGCTGCTCGGAACTAGCGCGCACGGAGCGGGAACATCTAAAGCATTTGAGCTCAGCTCCGTATCAGGAACGATCTCAAGCGTGTCCATGATTCTCGCCGCAATTATGACGCTGTGCGCGGCCCCGATTTTGCTTTCGTTTATGTCATAAAAGACTGCTCCTTACAGAGCGGTCTTTTTTTATTTGCCACTCAGATGGATTTGTCTGTCCTTCATAAAAAGACGAAAACACGATATGATAAGATATGAAGTGAAAAGACTGAAGAACGGATGTGTCATATGAACGGCCAGCAGCGAAGCAGCATCAGAAAAGGACTTGAAGTCGATATCGTCCTGAAAGCCGATCAGCGTTCAGGAAAGCTGACAAGAGGAATCGTGAAAGATATTTTGACGAACTCAAGCTTCCACCCGCGCGGCATTAAGGTCCGCCTTGAAGACGGACGAATCGGCCGGGTGCAGCACATTATTGAATAGAAAAAAGCCGGAGCTTCACGCCCGGCTTTTTTTCTTTAATTTCAGCAATGAAATCCTCATATGTTCTCCCTTTATATACAAAAAATCTTTATCCAACTATTGACTCTTACGCTGCGTAATACTTTAGAGTAGCCATTAAGGAGGCGGCAAACGTGATGGGTATGAAAGTAAAAGAAGTAGCTGAACTGATTGGAGTAAGCATACAGACTCTCCATCATTACGATCAAATCGGATTATTGACTCCTCAGGAAACGACCGATTCCGGTTATCGGCTTTATTCTGAAGAGAATCTTGAACAGCTGCAACAGATATTATTTTTCAAGGAGCTCGATTTTTCCTTAAAAGAGATTAAAGAAATCATTAATAGTCCTTCATTTAACCGAAGGGAGGCATTACTATTACAAAAGAAAATGTTGATTGAGAAACGAAATAGAGTAGACAAGATGATTGAAACCATAGATAGATAAATCAATCAAACATATCAAGGGAGAAATCTCCATGACAAACAAAGAGAGGTTTGAAGGTATTCACTTTAAGCATAATCTTTATGAACAAGAAGCTCGCAAACGGTGGGGCGATCAACCCGTCGATGAGGTAAATATAAGATTGAAAAACATGACTGATGGTGAGCAAAAAGATTTATCTGATAAGTGGACTGCAATGTTCAATAAATTTGCACTCCTTATTAACCAATCTCCCAAGTCCCCAGACGTACAAACAGCTATCAAAGAGTGGTTTGATTTTCTCAATGAAAATTTTGGTGAATATTCTTTTGATGCCTTTTACGGATTAGGTCAACTCTATATTGAAGATAAACGCTTCACTAAGAACATCGATCAGTATGGTGAAGGGTTGGCGAAGCTCATGAGTGATGCCATTACAATTTATATAGATCATCAAAAAAAGGGTGGTACCCATTAAAATCATTATCGAGGATACAATTGGGCAATACGAAACGTTATTTTCAATGATTGAAAATAGAGAAGATTATTATCGGTATTCAATGATGAAACCTTTTGAAGATATGTGGAAAAAGATGAATGTTCCCTTAAAGGCAAAGCAACCTAACGGATATGATGTAATCATGGCTACAAATATGCTGGGCTATCTGAGCATATTTGATACGGAAACCGGAAGAAAAGCATTAGAGAATCTAAAAGAAATTCAAGCTCTTCAAATTGCATATGGCACTTTAACTCATTGTGTAGAATTTATCCAACAAAACCGCTTAAAAATAAATGCTGATGAAATAAGGTTTGGGATGTATCTGGCCAATCCAAAAAAGCTTGAGTTACATAGAGGGTATTGTGGATTCGGAGGAATTCCGGGATTTATTCAAGTTTCAATATTCCCCAATTCTTATAACATACCGAGACTGCCTGCTGTAATCGCACATGAATTTCATCATAATATTCGTTTTTCGTATTTCAATTGGGATTATGGGAACGTAACGGTTGGTGATTACTTAATGATAGAGGGGTTGGCAGAATCGTTTGCCAAAGAACTTTACGGAGAAGCTCTGTTAGGTCCCTGGGTTACTTCTTTTGAAAAAGAAGACTTAGAATACTCAAAAGAAATTATCAAAGACTCATTAAATGTGAAAGGGTTTGCTGAGGTCAGCAGTTACATGTTTGGTGACACCTTTGCAGCCGAACAAGGTTATCAGCCTGTCGGCTTATCACCGTTTGCAGGTTATGCGGTTGGCTACCAAGCGGTGCAATCCTTCATGAAAACCAACAATGTGGGCATTAGTGAGGCCACTTTACTTGGCACAGATGAGATACTAAGTAATAGCGGGTTGTTTCTTTAAACAGTAAGATATGAAGATTATTTTATCCCGTATTAAAGCGATGGAAGAGGGTTTTCTTTTCCCCTCTTTCCACGCTATAAATGATCATCCTATTTTTTCCGCAAGAAAACAACCTTCAAATAATTCCCTTCTTTAAACGCGGGAATCGTTTTGAAATCTTCCGGAAGCGTATATTCTTCCAAAATGTCGTAACGCTCATTTGTTTCTTTAAAGGCGGTCTCTATAAAGCCTTTAAATTTCTTCATATTGAAGGCGCTGCTGTTTGTCGAAGCGATGATGATGCCGTTTTTTGCAGTGATGGCGATCGTTTCCTTCAGCAGGTTTTTATAATCTTTCGCCGCGCTGAACGTCCGTTTTTTTGTGCGGGCGAAAGAAGGCGGATCAAGGATGATGAGGTCAAACTCCAGCCCTTTTTTCGCCGCATAGCCGAAGTATTTGAAAACATCCATGACCTTAATGTCATGCGCCTCATAATCAATTCCGTTGGCGCTGAACTGTTCAATCGTTTTTGCGAGACTGCGGTTGGCGACATCGACGCTGGTCGTTTTCTCAGCTCCGCCAAGCGCCGCCGCGATGGAAAATGCCCCCGTATAAGAGAACGTATTCAGCACCCGTCTGCCGTTTGCATACTTATCCCGAATCGCTTTGCGCACATGACGCTGGTCTAAGAAAATGCCCGTCATCGCCCCATCGTTTAAATCCACCGCGTACTGTATGCCGTTTTCTTGAACAATGACCGGAAAATCTCCTCTTTCGCCTTTGACAAAATCGTCGTCTTCCACGTATTGCCCGGCCGTATCGAATCGTTTCTTTTCATAGATCGCTTTATAAGAAAGCTCCAGTCCGTCAATCGCCTCAATCATGCTGTCCTTATAAGCGTAAATGCCTTTACTGTACCATTGAATCAGCAGATAACCGTCATAAAAGTCAATCGTGACGCCGCCGATGCCGTCGCCCTCACCGTTGAAAAGCCGGAACGCCGTCGTATCGGGCGCCTTAAACAGATGGGCTCTTGCTTCAGCCGCTTTTTTCAGCTTGTCCAGAAAGAAACGTCCGTCGATCCGTTCATCTCTCGCGCGGGACAGCACCCAGCCGACTCCTTTATTCTGCAAACCGTAATAGCCTTTTCCGATAAACTCACCCTTCTCGGATGTCACATCAAAAAGATCGCCCTCTGTTAAATGAGCCGAGCTTCCGGACAGAGCGTCTTTTTCAATCAGGGGGAATCCTTTTTTCAGCTTTCCGGCAAATGTATCTTTCACTGTAAGTAGCTTCATTGTGCATTCCTCTTTCGTTTTGCTTTCTCTTATCGTACCATAAAACATGATCAACACCGCATTGTCCCGAAAAATTCAAAACAGGGGGAAAACCATGACAGCCAAAAGAATCGACCATACAGGCATTATGGTCAAAGATATTGAAACATCCATCGCCTTTTACCAAGACGTTCTCGGTATGACGTTAAAGGATCGTATCACTCATACGAACGGCATTATTGAACTTGCCTTTCTCGGCTTTCAAGAAGGGCCGGAGACGGAAATTGAGCTGATCCAGGGCTACAGCAGCGAGCTTCCCGCAGAAGGAAAAGTTCACCATGTCGCTTTATTGACTGAAGATATCGCGGTGGAGTTCACGCATGCGAAGCGTCAGGGCGCCGTATTTATCGATGAGGAAATCACGACGCTTCCGAACGGATATCGCTACTTTTACATTGAAGGACCTGACGGCGAATGGATCGAATTTTTCCAGCGTTAAAAAAAACGGGCGAAGGCGCCCGTTTTTTTTTATGTTTCTTCAGTGACGTTTTGTTCCGCCGCCCGTTCCTCTCTCCATTTTTGAAGATCCCAAATTCGGAAAAACGGATAATAGATGATAAATGTAATCAGGAGATTGATCAGCTGCATGACCGAACCGGAGATTTTCCCGCCCGTCGCCAAATAACCGGAAATCAGCGGCGGCATCGTCCACGGCACGGCGATTCCCGCCGGTTTTGCCACCATCCCCGTGCTCATCCCGATGTACGTCGCCGTAATGGTCAAGAGCGGCGCAATGATAAAGGGCACGATTAACAGCGGATTCATGACGAGCGGCATCCCGAAAATAATCGGTTCGTTAATGTTAAAAATCGCGGGCCCGATGCCGAGACGGCCGAGCTGTTTCATCTGTTTGCTTCTGGAGCGCACAAGCATGGTCAGCACAAGGGCAAGCGTCGCTCCGCTTCCGCCGACATTAATCCATATTTGAAAGAACTGTGTCGTAAAAATGCTCGGCAGCGCTTCTCCCGCCTGAAAAGCCAAACGGTTGGCATCCATCGCCCCGTACCAGATCGGCGACATGACGCCGCCGATAATGGACGCGCCGTGTATGCCGCACGACCAAAGCAGCATTTGCACGAATTCGGCGATAAGACTTCCGCCGAGACTCCCGCCCAAAATAGACAGCGGGGTGCCCAGCAGATCGCCTACGACATTGTGGAGGCTTTTAAAAGGAGTTATTTCAATAAACAGACGGGCCAGCCATACAAGCGTAATAATAATGAAACCGGGGATGAGCGCAACGAACGATTTGCTGACCGCAGGCGGCACTCCGTCAGGCATCTTAATAACGATATTTCTTTGTATGATAAACCGGTACACTTCCGTTGACAGCATTGCAATGATCATCGCGACAAACAGACCTTTGCTTCCGAGCAGCGAAATCGGAATGCCGCCTCCCACCATAATCTCTGTTGCCGAGCCGTCAGGAATAAACGGAATCTGATACGGCGTCGCCAATAAAAAGGCGGCAAGGGCAATGGCTCCCGACGACAGGGCATCCACCTCATAGCTTTCCGCAAGCCGGTAAGCAATCCCAAAGGCGGCGACAAGCGCCATAATGTCAAAGGACGCATTCACGGGATACCCGAGCTTTTCAACCCAATTTTCACCGAAAAGACCAGCCATAAAATCGGCATAACCGGGAATCGGAAGACTCGTCAGAATCAGAAAAACCGATCCGATGATGATAAGCGGCATAGTCAAAATAATGCCGTCCCGCAAAGCTCTTAAGTGCCTTTGGCCGGCGACTTTTCCGGCGACAGGCATGATTTTTTCTTCCATGACCCGATTGAACGTACTCATTTATCAAAAACCCCCTTTTTGAGTTCATTGCGCAGATGTCTTAAAGCATTTTCTCCATCATATTTTGAAAACGCTTACATTTGCATACAGAAATTTTCCTTATCCCTCAGGAAAAAAAGAATTCCGCACTGCCGATATATAAAGAAAAAGGGGGAATTGCAATGTATCACATCCTGAAACCGATAATGGCCGCGGCCTTGTGCGTCAGCCTGTTCTCCGCCGCGGCGCCCGCGCACGCCGAGACGCACGACCGGGACGTTATCGTGGTGTACAAAAATCAAAACGGCAAGGAATCCGCCATAGACAGCGGAGCGGATGTGGAACAGACCTATCAGCATCTCCCGGCAGTCGCCGTGTCAGCCGATTCACAAACGGTGAAAGACCTGAAACAGGACCCTGACATCTTATATGTAGAAGACAATGTATCCTTTCAGGCAGCAGGCGGTTCTGATATCCGCCCGTTATCAGCGGCCCAAAGCAGCAGTTACGCGCTGCCGCAATGGGATATAGAACCGACTCAGGTCAAGCAGGCGTGGAAAGAAGGCTTGACGGGAAAAAAGGTGAAAGTGGCTGTCATTGACAGCGGCATTTACCCTCATGATGACCTTTCCATTGCCGGAGGCTATTCCGCAGTCAGCTATACTTCCTCATACAAAGATGACAACGGACACGGGACGCATGTCGCCGGAATCATTGCGGCCAAACATGACGGATACGGCGTTGACGGCATCGCGCCGGATGTCCGGTTATATGCGGTTAAGGCATTAGACAGAAAGGGTGCAGGCGATCTTAAAAGCCTTCTTAAAGCGATCGACTGGTCGATCGCCAACAAAATGGACATCATCAATATGAGCCTCGGAACTAACGCAGACAGCAAAATTCTTCACGACGCCGTAGACAAAGCATACAAAAAAGGAATCGTGATCGTAGCAGCCGCAGGAAACGACGGCAACAAAAAACCCGTCAATTATCCGGGTGCCTACAGCAGCGTAACGGCAGTCTCAGCGTCAACTGAAAAAAACGGGCTCGCGGCTTTTTCCACGACCGGAAAACAAATTGAATTTGCCGCACCCGGCACCAATATTACGAGCACGTATCTAAATCAAATGTACGCCACGGCTGACGGCACATCTCAAGCCGCGCCCCACGTCACCGGCATGTTCGCGCTGCTCAGGCAGAAATATCCCGAGGAAACAAATACACAGCTCCGGCAGCAGATGCAGCAAAACATCAAAGATCTGGGCGCTCCCGGACGTGACAGCCGATTCGGGTACGGCCTAGTACAATATCCCGTAAAGCAAAAGAGTTTCGCCGAACGGGCCGTAATAAAAGCGGAAAAGACGAAAAAACAGGCAGATATCAATCAAGCAAAAACGGCAGTCAGCAAGCTGTCCAAGTCAAAGGGAAAAACCGCTCTCGAGGCGCGGATCAATAAAGTCCAGACGGCAAGAAATGTGACGGACGCAAGAGACAAGGTCCGGACTGCCGAAAAACAAAAGAAAAAAACCGCCGTCAATGCCGCACAAAGCGCCATTCGCAAATTACCGGCCGGTTCAGAGAAAAAAGGGCTGCAAAAACGGCTGAACGCTGTCAACTCAAGCCTTTTGAAAACAGCTGAGGCCAGCGTCAAGCAGGCGGAAAAAAAGACCTCTGAGGCCAGCACCGCAAAAGCCCAAAAAGCCGTCAGCGAAATCCAGCTGGGAAAAGAAAAAACCGCTCTGGAAAAACGGCTTGACCGGATAAAAGATAAACTCAACCGGCAGCAGGCTAGAGACAAAGTAAAAGCGGCTGAAAAAACCAAGACGAAAAAAGCAAAATCAGCGGCGCAAACGGCAGTCAGCCGGTTGAAGCCGTCTGCCGAAAAGACCAGTCTGCAAAAACGCGTGCGTGCGATTCGGGTGAAATAATAAAAAAAACGCTTGAGAGCCGGATAGCGGCTTCACAAGCGTTTTCATCACACCTGCCTATTGGTTCATGGCCGGGCGGTCAATCGTGTTCCATTTCGTAAAGGACATATATCGGAAATAATGATCACGATACGGGTGCGAGGTGCCTGTATTCCAAGGCTTGTCGCTGCCGCAGAAATGGACGATGGCCGGTTCGGCACGTGTTTCTCTGTAACGTATACGGTCGATCAGTTCAGGAGGCGTTTTCTCATTCATGATAATATGCGTCTGCGCGTTCCACCGCGGATGCAGTTCATGCCATTGATCATATAAGATCGCGTTAAGCGCGTCCTGATCATGGAACACGAGAAAATCCTCCGAGCTGTTTTCGTTGATAAAATCAATCACCTTTTTGGAAATATTTTGTTTTCTCCAAGGTTCGAAATCTATAATCATAATGCCGGAATTAAAATACTTGGCAGTGTCGCTGATATTCATTTTTTTCAGTCTTTCATGCTGTCCGGCGTCTTCTACCGCCGCAACTATTGCCGGGGAAATATCCAAGTCCCATAAAACCGAAATATCTTCCATCACAATTGCATCGCAATCAATGTAAATCATCCGCTTTACGGACTCATCCTTAATTAAATCAGGGATGGAAATGCGGTAATAAGCCGCTTTTGTAATGTGGCTGCTTTCGACTGCATGCTTGTATTGATCAGCGTCTACTTCTAAAAATTCAAGCGGCGTCCCGAATGACATCGCGGTCTGTTCAAGCTTGTCCTTGTTTTCGGAAGTAATTCCGCCGTCGATCACATATAATTTCGCATCCCTTGTTTTATCCATATTCATCAATAAAGAAGCGAACATCCCACCCAAATGACGAGCATAATGATCATCGGCACATGATACGATATGCATTGTTTCATTCTTTCCCACTGATATTCATCTCCCTTTTTGTTGTACAAATGTCTTTCCCTTTTTTTAAAAAGTAAACCTCGATCTTACACATTTTTTCTGCGGGAATGTGCTGTTTGCGATTTGATATCTTTTGCATTCTCTGTTAAAATTCATTTCATAGCTAATGATTCTGACAATAATAAGGAGCAAGACGCCATTGACGAATCGCAACGATGCCGGATCAGACAATAAGAAGCCGAACAGGCCTTTTTCCGATCTATCCGGCCGAAACAAAGAGGCGGCCTATATTGCCGCTGCACTCTATCGGTCCGCCCAGCAGCTCCGTGTAAAAATGGAAAAAGAGGTGCTGTCGGCACACAAATTATCATGGACGGCGTTTTCCATCCTGTATGACCTTTGTGAATGGGAAACGCTTGATACAAGAAGGATAGCCGCTCTATCCGGAATTACCGCGGCGACGGCGAGCAATGTCCTGAACACTTTGGAGAAGAAGGGCTTATGCAGCAGACAAACGAACAAAAGAGACCGCAGGCTTGTATTCATCAGTATTACCGATGAGGGCAGAAAGGTTATTGAAGACCTTTACCCCGACTTTCATCAGGGGGAAATTGAACTGACGGCCTGTCTGGATAAACAGGAACAAAAAACGCTGTCCGCCCTGCTGCAAAAAATCGCTGACAATTTCATAACATAGCAGCTATGACGGGAATCAGTAACGGATTGTCTCCCTGTTTCAGAGAGCCGGCGGATGGTGCAAGCCGGCACAAAGACAAACGTGAATTACCTCCCTGAGCTTTCTTTGTGAACTTCAGTAGCAAAGAACGGGAAACCGTTATTCGAATGAGCGGAAGACGTCGTCTTCAATCAGGGTGGTACCGCGTGCATACAGCCACGTCCCTTTTGGGATGCGGCTTTTTTGTTTGGCTAAAAAAAGGAGGATGTAAAAGATGGAATCAATCACTTTAACGAATGATCAGGAAAAAGAAGTGCAAAGGCAGCTGGATTTGTACATGACCGGCGCCGCGGACGTCATACCGCCTGAAGAATTGAGAAATAAAATCGCCAAATCAGTGACATCCGGCAAGCCGCTGAACATTAAACTCGGCCTTGATCCGTCCGCACCCGACGTCCACTTGGGCCATACCGTCGTGTTAAACAAACTGCGCCAATTTCAAGAAAACGGCCATATCATACAGCTTGTTATCGGGGACTTTACCGGAAAAATCGGTGATCCGACGGGGAAGTCGCAAGCCAGAAAACAGCTGACTGATGAAGAAGTCCAGCACAATGCCAAAACCTACTTTGAACAGTTTGGCAAGGTGCTGGATCAAGACAAAGTTGAACTTCACTGCAACTCAAAATGGCTGAATATATTGAATCTGGAAGATGTGATTGAATTAGCGGGGAAAATTACTGTCGCCCGTCTGATGGAGCGCGACGACTTTGAGGAGCGCATCGCCATGCAAAAACCGATCTCACTTCACGAATTCTTTTACCCGCTGATGCAGGGTTACGATTCTGTCGTTCTCGAAAGCGATATCGAACTCGGCGGTACGGACCAGCATTTTAACGTGCTGATGGGCCGCCATTTCCAAGAACGCTACAAAAAAGAAAAGCAGGTCGTCATCCTCATGCCGCTTTTGGAGGGTCTTGACGGCGTTGAAAAAATGTCTAAATCAAAAAACAACTACATCGGTATTGACGAGCATCCGAACGACATGTACGGCAAAACGATGTCATTGCCGGACAGCCTGATGAAAACATATATTCATTTAGCGACAGACTTAGAGCCTGCGAAGAAAAAACAGATGGAGAAGGATTTGGAATCAGGAAAGCTTCATCCGAGAGATGCCAAAATGATCTTAGCGGGTACAATCGTCAGAATGTACCACGGCAGGAAAGCGGCGGATGCGGCAGAACAGCATTTCAAACGTGTCTTCCAGCAAAACAGCCTGCCTGAAGATATGAAAACCATCATATGGGACGGAGAAAAGACCGTGCCCCTTATTGAGCTGCTCGTCACGATTGGACTCTTTTCTTCAAAAAGCGAAGCACGCCGTATGATTCAAAACGGCGGAGTCAAAGTGAACGGGGAGAAAACGGATGCCCTTCATACCGTCATTACCGCAGAAGACGGCATGACGATTCAGGTGGGCAAGCGAAAATTTGTACAGCTGCGCGTAAACGGATAAATAAACAGCCGGACTGCACATAAAAGCGGTCCGGCTGTTTGTGATGCGTCAATCGTTTAATCGACTTCTTTCTTAATCCCAAGCATCTTTTCGTCTAAATAATGGGCGATGTCCGCCGCTTCCTTCAGCTCGTCGGTCAGATGCTTTGGGACTTCGTTATTTAATTTGTAATAAATTTTATGTTCAAGGCTCGCCCAAAAATCCATGGCGATGGTGCGGATTTGAATTTCCGCCTTCACATATTCCACACGATTCGTCAAATAAACGGGAATTTCAATAATCAAATGCAGACTGCGGTAGCCGTTCGGCTTCGGATGTTTGATATAATCCTTCACCTTTACGATCTTCAGATCCTTATGCTGCTTCAAAACCTCAGCGACATTATAAATATCGGAAATAAAGGAACAGATAATCCTGACACCCGCAATATCATGAATATGTTCTTTCATTTCCTGCGTCGTCACATCGCAGCCTTTGCGCATCAGTTTATTGACGATACTCTCGAAACTTTTTACGCGTGATTTTGTATGCTCGATCGGGTTATGCCCGTGAATCAAATTATATTCCTGGCTGATGATCGAAAACTTCGTATCCAGCTCATCTAAAGCGAATTTATAAACTAATAATTCATTTTTCCAATCTTCCATGACCGTTTTCAAATCATCCATATGGGCTGTTGACAAGTCCATTTTTTTCATCTCCTTGCTTTGCTGTCCGTATATAAGACGGGTCAGTCCTCAGTCAGGTTCTTTACAAAATCATGAAGATTATTTCATAAAAAAAAGCAAATGCCGGTTATGGCATTTGCCCTTTCATTTGATCAGCGGAAATAACTGATCAGGAGTCCGATTGAAAGCAGGAATCCGAAAAATGTATTGGTTTGCGCCGTTGATTTCATCGCAATAATCATGTTCATCGGCATTTCGTTTTTCACAAAGCCTTTCACGGCCTGAACAGGCTTCGGCACGCTCAGGAAGACCAGGAACAGCCACGGGCTTGTGTAACCCATGATGACAAGACCGACGATCCAGATGTAAGCGATGGCAAAAGATGCGGCCAGTATCATGACGGCCCCTCTATGCCCCATCAAAATGGCCAGCGTTTTACGTCCGCCCTTTTTATCTTCCTCAATATCACGGATATTGTTGGACAGGTTAATCGCTCCGACCAAGATGGCGATCGGGATGGAAATCAAAATGCTCTGTTCATTAATTCTGCCTGTCTGAATGAAGAAAGAAATAAGGACAAATACAGAGCCCATGCAAATGCCGGAGAACAGTTCCCCGAACGGTGTATACGCAATCGGCAGCGGGCCGCCCGTATACAGATAGCCGATCAGCATGCCGGCAAGGCCGATAACCGCAAGCCACCAGCTGCTGCTCATGCAGATATAAACACCGAGCACGAGGGCAATCGCATAAGAGCCGAGCGCCAGCTGCAGAATTGTTTTCGGCTTCATGCCGTGGCGGACGATCGCTCCGCCGATACCGACGGAATCCTCCGTATCTAAACCGCGTTTAAAATCGTAATATTCATTGAATAAGTTCGTGGCGATCTGGATCCAAAGGCAGGAAAACAGCATGGCCAAAAACAGCAGGAAATCAACCTTTACGTAAAACATCGCCAATACGGTGCCGAGAAGTACGGGCACAAACGATGCCGTCAATGTATGAGGGCGGGTTAGCTGCCACAAAATGCGGCCCATGCTTTCTTTCTCGGGCGTCTTTTGGCTGCCCCCCATATTGTTTTGATTCATTTTCCTCTTCCTTTCTATTAAAAGGCTTTCACAGTCAGCCGATAACAGTAGTGTTGAATTGGGGTTTTCACGTTTTCTGCTACCTTATCTATCATAATAATTTCTTCCTCATTTCACAAGATGCGGCGCTTTATCGGCTATCCTGCCGGAAACGGCTTTTCGCCCTTCTCCATTGGGGTTCGGCACAAGCCTGCTTAAGAAAAAGCCGCCAAAATTTTTTTACCTCGTTTATATTTACGATAAGTTAAAAATCCCGCCTGAACAGCGCTTTTTTAGTATGATCATTTTCCAATTTATACATGCGTGTTTTCCATCCTTTTGTTTCTCATTCATTTTTAAGGAAATTTTAAGCTTAGGATATTAGACATATTTTGAAACTTTTTGTTAATCTAATCGTCATATACTGGTGTAATTATTGAATACGCGGGGAAGGAATTTTGAATATGATGCAAAAATTAAAACGTGCTTATGAAAATACATTGATCAAATGGACGTTTCATACGGGCTTTTATTTTCTGATATTAGTATTGCTCTTTTGGATGTATGGATTTCATACAGCGAATACCGGCACTTATATTTACAACGATTTCTAATCGGGGAGGATAACTATGAAACTACTTGATGCTATAAAAACATACGCAGACGCCAAGCCGCAGGCCATAGCGTTTCGTTCCTTAGATCATTCCCTCACTTACGGGGAATTATGGGATTTGTCGGAGCGGGTTGCGTCCGGCATTCAAAAACATACGGCTGACGGTTCGAAAGCGCCTGTCCTGGTTTACGGACATATGGAGCCGAATATGATCGTTTCTTTCTTGGGAAGCGTCAAAGCGGGCCGCCCTTACATCCCTGTCGATGTTTCCATTCCGGCGGAGCGGATCGTCAAAATCATTGAAAGCTCAGGCGCAGAGCTGCTTATCAGCGTATCGGGCGATGCAGTCGATACGGGAAGCAATCTGATTAAAACCGTTACGCCCGAAGAGCTTGCAGCTGACGGAGATGCAGACCTCAGCCGTGAGAACTGGGTAAAAGAGCTGGATACGTTTTACATTATTTACACGTCCGGCAGCACGGGAAATCCGAAGGGCGTGCAGATATCGGCTGATAACCTGCAAAGCTTCACTGACTGGATCTGCAGGGATTTTCCTGTGGGCGGGGGTAAGACATTCTTAAACCAAGCTCCGTTTTCTTTTGATTTATCTGTCATGGACATTTTCCCGTCGCTTCAAACGGGAGGTACGCTGCACTGCGTAACGAAAGACAAAATCAATAAACCGAAAGTACTATTTGAAGAGCTGGAGAAATCCAAACTGAACGTCTGGACATCGACGCCGTCTTTCGTCCAAATGTGTCTGATGGACCCCGGCTTTACGCAGGAGCTCCTGCCTGAGGCAGAAGTATTTATGTTTTGCGGAGAAGCGCTTCCGGCTGCCGTGGCACAGGAACTGTTAAACCGTTTTCCGAAGGCCCGCGTATTCAATACATACGGCCCGACTGAAACAACGGTTGCCGTCACCTCCGTTGAAATTACGCAGCAGATTATCGATGAAAATGAATCTCTGCCCGTCGGTTTTGCAAAACCCGATATGAATATCTTCATCATGGATGAAAACGGGAATAAGCTTCCGGACGGAGAAAAAGGGGAAATCATCATCGCCGGCCCGAGCGTGAGCAAAGGCTATCTCGGTGAACCGTCTCTGACTGAAAAAGCGTTTTTCTCAATTGACGGCCAGTGGGCATATCACACGGGTGATGCCGGTTATGTTCAGGATGGTCAGATTTTCTGCCAAGGACGCCTTGATTTCCAGATTAAGCTTCACGGCTACCGCATGGAGCTGGAGGAAATCGAAGTACATGTAAGGCAGTCTCAATATGTGCGCACGGCGGTTGTCATCCCGTATCAGCCTAACGGACCAGTCGAATATTTAATTGCCGCCATCGTGCCTGAAAAACATGATTTTGAAAAAGAATTCCAGCTGACAAGCGCCATTAAGAAAGAACTGGCCGCTTCGCTTCCGGCCTACATGATTCCGAGAAAATTCATTTATCAGGATCACATTCAAATGACTGCGAACGGAAAAATCGACCGTAAACGCATTGGCGAAGAGGTTCTTGTATGACGCCTTACAGCTCGTTTTTCTTCTTTATCTTACTTGGAATCCTTCTTTTGCCGATGATTATTTTAGGGCTGAACGGCAAGAGATTCCAAGGATACAACATGTTTATATCCATCATCGTATTGGCTTTGATTTTCGCGCATGATCTGCACGGCGTGATCGCACTATGTATCTTTACGCTGTGGCAGGTGCTTTTAATCAGGGGTTATCTCGCTTACAGACTGAAAGCCAACAGCGGCTTTGTCTTCAGTATGGCCGTGATCGCGTCCATTTTACCCCTGTTTTTATCTAAATTATGGCCGTTTTTCTTCCCGCCGGTGCCTCATCACCCGGTTCATAACCTGATCAGTTTCTTAGGAATTTCTTATTTGACATTTAAAGGCGTCCAGCTGATCATGGAAACGAGAGACGGACTGATTAAAGAAAAAATGCCGCTTCACCGCCTTTTGTACTTTATTATGTTTTTCCCGACCATTTCTTCCGGCCCGATCGACAGATACCGCAGATTTGCCAAGGACGAACAGAAAGTATGGACAAAGGGAGAATACGCTGATTTACTGTATACCGGCATTCATAAAATTTTTATCGGTTTCTTGTACAAATTCATTATCGGATATGCGATTAACACGTATTTCATTATGAATCTGTCTCATATCACCCACAGCAAACTGTGGGGTAATGTGCTGTACATGTACGGATACAGCTTGTACCTGTTTTTTGATTTTGCGGGTTACACGATGTTTGCCGTCGGTGTAAGCTATATCATGGGTATCAAATCTCCGGAAAACTTTAATAAGCCGTTTATCAGCAAAAACATTAAAGACTTCTGGAACCGCTGGCACATGTCCTTATCCTTCTGGTTCAGAGACTACGTATTTATGCGCTTTGTTTTCTGGATGACAAAGAAAAAATGGATAAAGAACCGGATGGCCGTCTCGAACATCGGGTATTTCCTGCTGTTCATGCTGATGGGCGTCTGGCACGGACTCGCCCTGCAATATATTGTATACGGCCTGTACCACGCCGTATTAATGACCGGGTATAACTTTTTTGAGAAATGGAATAAGAAATACAAGTGGCTGCCCGCCAATCGTTTTACGGCCTTTTTAGCCATCGTCATCACATTCCATTTCGTATGTTTCGGATTTTATATTTTCTCAGGAAAACCATTTCATCACTAAAGGAGATTGAAAACACATGGAATTTAAACAGGAAGTATTAGACGTATTAGCTGAAGTTTGTCAGGAGGACGCTGTGAAAGAAAATCCTGATATTGAAATCTTTGAAGAAGGACTGCTTGATTCTTTCGGAACTGTAGAGCTGCTTGTCGCCATCGAAAACCGCTTCGGCATTACAGTGCCGATCACTGAATTTGACCGTGACGAGTGGAATACGCCAAACAACATTGTAAACAAACTGACTGAGTTGAAGTAAATGAAAAAGCGTTTCTTTGGACCAATTATTTTAGCGTTCGTCCTGTTTGTCGGAGCTATCGCAGTTCCGGCTTCATGGCTTACGCGCTTCATTCCTGAAAAACGTGTCGAAGAGTCGGCGGCAGCCTTAAATCCGAATATGTTCCAGGGACTCTATCTTCAAAACAAAATGTTCGAAGACTCGAAGTATCTGCCGATTTTCGGTTCTTCCGAGCTTTCAAGACTGGATGAGTTTCATCCGTCCAACTATTTCCAAGTGAACAACCAAGGCTTTACGCCTTATCTTGTCGGAAAAGGCGGGGACCAATCCTTGATACACGCCGTGAACTTTGCGGCTCATTATCAGCAGCTGAAGGGCAAAAAGCTGGTATTCATTGTTTCTCCGCAATGGTTTATCAAAAAAGGTTCTGATGAACAGCACTTTGCGCCGAATTTTTCATCACTTCAGGCATTGGATTTAGCATTTAATAACCAGATTGATCCCGCGGTCAAAAAGAACATGATGAAGCGCATGCTCCGTTTTAAAGTCGTTCAGCATGATGCCGTCCTTTCTGAATTGTACAAGGGAATGGTCAACGGACAATCATGGAAAGTGAAAGCGGTCATGCCGGCTGCCAAAGCTTATTATTCTCTGCTTGAGAAAAAAGATCTTTATTATTCAATGGGAGAAACCAAGGGCCCTGAACGGACGATCTCTGAAAACCTGAAAGGGAAATCGTGGTCAGAGTTAAAAACAGCTGCCGCTCAATTAGGAGAACGGAGCTCCAAGTCCAATCCTTTCTATATCGATGACGCTTCTTATAAAAAGATTAAGAAGAAAGTAAAGAGAGTGAAAGGGATCAACAAAGGAAGAACGTACGCCAAATCAGTCGAATATCACGACTTTGAGGATATGCTGGACATTCTGAAAGATGCCGGCGCTGAACCGATGTTCGTGGTTATTCCGGTCAACGGAAAATGGTATGACTACACCGGCTTCCCGAAAAAAGGCCGGACTGATTACTACAAAAAAGTCACTAAGCAAATTAAAGCGAAGGGCTTTCAGGTTGCCGACTTATCCGGGCACGAATATGATCCGTACTTTATGAAAGACACCATCCATATCGCCTGGAAGGGCTGGGTGTACGTCGATAAAGCAATGGAGCAGTTTTACAAAACCGGCAAGGTGACGGTTCACTGAGCACGGTGATGACAGAATACGTAAAAACGAACACGCAGGGGGCATTCTCTCCCCTGCTTTTTATGTGATTTGATTTTTTCACAAATTTGAGGAAAACTATTGCGAATATTTGTTGAAGGTATACAATAGAATATAAATTATTTTCAAATAAGTTTGACAATAACACCAATAGGGAGACAGAACATTATGAAACAAGACATTCGTGTTGAATTGACTTCAGCCAAAAAACCGAAACCGGACCCCCATAACCTTGCGTTCGGCAGAATTTTCACCGACCATATGTTTGTTATGGATTACGACGCCGGTCAAGGATGGTATGATCCGAGAATTATCCCTTATCAGTCCATCTCAATGGATCCTGCGGCCATGGTTTATCATTACGGCCAAACCGTTTTTGAAGGGCTTAAAGCGTATGTAACGAAGGATCAGGAAGTGCTTCTGTTCAGACCGGAGAAAAATATGGAGCGCCTGAACCAGTCAAATGACCGCCTTTGCATCCCGCTCATTGATGAAGAGCTTGTTCTTGAAGGCCTGAAACAGCTCGTAGCCATCGACCAAGACTGGATTCCGAAAGCGGAAGGCACTTCCCTTTATATCCGTCCGTTTATTATTGCGACTGAGCCTTTCCTCGGTGTAGCGGCATCCCATACGTACAAGCTGTTTATCATTCTTTCCCCGGTCGGCTCTTATTACAAAGAAGGCATTAAACCGGTGAAAATCGCCGTGGAAAACGAATTCGTGCGCGCCGTCAAAGGCGGCACCGGAAACGCGAAAACCGCCGGCAACTACGCATCAAGCCTGAAAGCGCAGCAGGTTGCGGAAGAGAAGGGATTTTCCCAGGTTTTATGGCTTGACGGCATTGAGAAAAAATACATCGAAGAAGTCGGCAGCATGAACATCTTCTTCAAAATCAGCGGCGAGATCGTGACACCGGAGCTGAACGGAAGCATTCTTGAAGGAATTACGAGAAATTCCGTCATCACCCTTCTCAAACATTGGGGACTGACTGTGTCTGAGCGGAAGATTTCGATCGATGAAATCATCCAGGCGCATCGTGACGGCCGATTGGAAGAAACATTCGGAACCGGTACGGCGGCGGTCATTTCTCCGGTCGGCGAACTGATCTGGAATGATGAAAGTCTTGTCATCGGCAGCGGTGAAACCGGAGAGATCTCGAAGAAATTGTACGATACCATTACAGGCATTCAAAAAGGCGCGGAAGCCGACGTGTTCGGCTGGACGACGAAAGTCGCCTCACTAAGCGAATCAAAATAAGCAAAAAACCCGGAAGCGAATCCGGGTTTTTTTACTGCTCTTATGCTTCAATCGACTTAAAGAAATGGGGCAGATGTTCTTTGTGGGCCTCAAGCATTTCATCCAGAATGGCCTTTGCCACGGAGTCTGACGGGACAAGAGGGTTGATCGTCATCGCAAGAAGAGCCGTTTGATAATCTCCCGTGACGGCTGCTTCAGCGGCGACGCGCTCAAATGATTTGATTTGCTGGACGAGTCCGCGGACAGACACCGGCAGATCACCGACGGCGATCGGTTTCGGACCGTCTTTCGTCATGACGCAGTTCACTTCGACCGCTGAGTCATTCGGAATGCTGGCGATCGCGCCGTTGTTTATTGTATTGACGGGCTGGATATCATGTTTGTCGTTATAGATGGAGCTGATCAGGTTGCAGGCCGCGTCACTGTAGTACGCTCCGCCCCGTTTTTCCAGCTGCGGCGGTTTGATGGCGAGATTCGGATCTTTGTACAGTTCGAACAGTTCTTTCTCAACCTTCTGCACGACCTCGGCGCGTGTGCCCTCCGTCTGTGACGCTTCTATTTCATGCTCGAGCATTTCTTTCGTTTTGAAATAATAGCGGTGGTAGCCGCAAGGAATCAGATCGAGCGCCTTCAGGAATTCAGGCTCCCATTCCGCTCCGGAAATATTTTTCATCGTCATGGCGTTTTCCGGGTCTCCCATGGCTTCAATGACTTGATCCTTCACGCTGACGCCGTCTAAGAAAACATCTAATCCGAAGACCATGTGATTCAGCCCGGCAAATTGCACTTCGATCCGGCTGACATCCACATCCAATGCTTTTGCGACGCCCATTTTAATGCCGATCGGCACATTGCAGAGGCCGACGACTTTTGTCAGATTCGAGTAGCGGAGCAAGGCCTCGGTAACCATGCCGGCAGGGTTTGTGAAATTCACAAGCCATGCATTCGGACAAAGCTCTTCGATGTCTTTCGCGATTTCCAGAATAACCGGGATGGTGCGCAGCCCTTTGAATAAACCGCCCGGACCGTTTGTCTCCTGGCCGATTACGCCGTATTTTAACGGAATCCGTTCGTCTTTGGCGCGGGCCTCAAGGAGACCGACGCGGAATTGAGTCGTTACGAAATCAGCATCCTTCAAAGCTTCTCTCCGGTCAAGCGTCAGGTGAATCTCTATCGGAACGCCCGCTTTTTCGACCATGCGTTTTGCAAGCGTGCCGACGATATTGAGTTTTTTCTCGCCTTCGGGAATGTCGACAAGCCATAATTCTCTGACAGGCAGTTCCTCATAGCGCTTAATGATGCCTTCCACAAGCTCCGGTGTATAGCTTGAACCTCCGCCGATCGTTACAATTTTAATTCCTTTTGTCATATTTTTGCTCCTCCTTGCAGACTCACTTTTTCGTAAATCTCGACTAACTCAGCGGCCAAGTCTTTCACGGTCATGGCATTCATTAAATGATCTTGCGCATGCACCATTAAAAGCGTCATGTCTGTTTTTTCTCCGCCGGCTTCATTTTGGATCAATTCTGTCTGGTAATGATGGGCTTCTGTCAGTTCCCTTGCGGCTTCCTGAAGCTTTTCCTCGGCCATGGCTCTGTCCCCCCGCTTTGCGGCGGCAATGGCTTCCATTGATGCGCTTCTGCCGTTGCCGCCATGCAGGATGATCTGAAAAATGGTCTGTTCCATTTTTTCATTCATGTGTTTCACTCCCTTTCTCTACAGCACGGCTTTTTCGTCTCCCTGTACGGCTGGCGCCTGCGATTGTTCAAGTTCGTTTTCTTCTTTCAGCTTTTGCGAATCCCACATTCTGAAGAACGGATAGTACACGATAAAGGCTGTGATGATATTAATCGCCTGCATGACAGCCCCTGATATTTTTCCGCCCGTGGCAAGATAGCCGGAGAAAATCGGCGGCATCGTCCATGGGACGGCAATGCCGGCAGGTTTGGCGACGAGGCCGGTGCTCATGCCGATATAGGTAAGGACCAGTGTGACAAGCGGTGTGATAATGAACGGAATGAGAAGCATCGGGTTCATGACGATCGGCATTCCGAAAATAATCGGCTCATTAATATTAAAGACGGCCGGCCCGATGGCGAGTTTCCCAAGCTGCTTCATCTGCTTGCTTCGCGAACGGAGAAACATGGTGACCACGAGCGCCAGTGTCGCGCCGCTTCCGCCGATGTTGATCCAGATTTCAAAAAACTGCTGGGTGAAAATATTCGGAAGCGCATCGCCCGCCTGAAACGCAATCCGGTTGGCATCCATCGCTCCGAACCAGATCGGCGCCATGACGCCGCCGACTATGTTCGCCCCGTGTAATCCGCACGCCCACAAGAGCATTTGAACCGCTTCGGCTATCAGGCTTCCGCCGAGACTTCCCCCAAGAATCGAGAGCGGCGTCCCCAGTACAACGCTTACAATGTTATGAAGGTTTTCAAACGGCGTCGCTTCGACAATTAAACGCGCACCCCAGATCAGAAAGATGACGGCAAAGCCGGGAATTAAGGCGACAAACGATTTGCTGACCGCCGGAGGCACGCCGTCCGGCATTTTGAAGACGAAATTCCGCTGGATGATCAAGCGGTAAATTTCTGTCGACAGCATGGCGATGATCATCGCGACAAACAGCCCTTTGCTTCCCATGAGAGAAAGCGGAATGCCGCCGCCCACCATGATTTCCTCTTTGGCGCCGGAAGGCAGAAACGGAACTTTGTACGGCGTTGCCAAGAGAAACGCCGCCAAAGATATCGCACCGGCCGATAATGCGTCCACCCCGTATTTTTCGGCCAGGCGGTAGGCGATTCCGAAAGCGGCGACAAGACCCATGATTTCAAAGGTCGCATCAACCGGATATTGCAGTTTTTGAGACCAGGCGCTTCCGAACGTCTTTGCCATGAAATCCGCATATCCCGGAATCGGCAGGTTGCCGATGATCAGAAAAAACGAACCGATGATGATAAGCGGCATGGTGAGGATGATCCCGTCACGCAATGCTTGCAGATGCCGCTGGGAGGCAATTTTTCCGGCAATGGGCATGACTTTCTCTTCTAAAAACTGGTTCACCTTATTCACACGGCCCGCCCCTTTCTACGATGCGTTTCCGAGCTGTTCCGCTGATTTCAGAACCTCCGCTCCGTTGCAAGTGCCGTAATGGACGGTATTGATGACTTCAACCGGCACTCCTTTTGATTCACCCAATTTTTTCAGCTGCGGAAGCAAATAACGGACTTGAGGCCCAAGCAGCAATACGTCCGCTTTATCAATATGCTGGTTGACTGAATCGCCTGACACCGCCCAGATTTTATATTCTTTTCCTTGTTCCTGCGCGCTTTTTTCCATCTTGGTGACGAGTAAGCTTGTTGACATCCCTGCTGCACAAACGAGTAATATATTCATGTAAAAGACCTCCTGAAAGTTTGATATTTTGTATGTCTCGATGTTAGTACCATCATATTATGAAATCGCTTTCATAACTACTCAGGCTTTTTCCGCTGCTAACGGAAAAAAGGTGTATCCCGGTCTTTCTCTGATCGTTTGTCTCTGAATACTCGTAAAACCTCCTGATAGGTTGTGCATTTTAAGAGACGGCTTACCGCGGCCGGATCATCTAACATGCCGCCGAGCCATTTGTACATATGCTGGAGGTCGGCTTTGCTTTCTTTCTCGACGCAGAGCAGGCAGACAAATTGGACACGCTTATCCGCCCAGTCAATCGGTTTCTTCAGCGTGCATACCGCCCAAAACGTCGTGTCTGTCTGCGGAACGAGCGGGTGCGGAATCGCCGTAAGATTGCCGAAACTCGTAGGAGAAATCGCTTCCCTTTCAAAAATAGAATCGGTCAGAGAATCAGAAGCGAGGCCGGCTTCTGCAACCTGCTGTCCGAGAAAACGGATGACGTCCTCCTTCGTCTCCAGATCCTGCTGCAAAAATACCAGCTCCGGTTTCAGAAAGTTCAATTGTTCCCGCTTTTCTTCCAGCATGGCGTCGATTTTTGTAAAATCCCCGCCGCCCAACAGCGTATGAACCTTCAATACGGGAACGGGCAGGTCTTTTTTGATCGGCACTGTGCTGACCACAAAATCAATCGACTCAAAGGAAAGCTGGTCAAGGCTGCAGTAATCAGCCGTTCCGACGATTTCAAGACGCTTTGCGAACCGGGAACGGAGCTTTTCTCTTAAAAGCTGCGCGCTGCCGGCGCCGGACGCACAAACAATCAGACAGCGTTTAGGCGGCCGTTCCGTCTTTCTCCTTTCAATGGCGGCTCCGAAATGAAGCGCCAAATATCCGATCTCATTTTCATGAATATCAATGCCGGTTTGCTCCTTGATCACGATTCCCGCAATCACTCCCGCTTCAAATGCGAGCGGATAATTTTCCTTTATGGCGGAGAGCATCGGGTTTCTCAGGTTCATTCCGTACCGGTTTCGGTTAATCGCCGGCTTGATGTGGAGCGCAAGACCCGCTTTCAGCTCATTGTCGTCCGTGATTCCGAGCTTCAGCTCCCGCTCAATGGCTTCGATCATGGCCTCCGTCAAACGGCTGGTTTCCCCGTCTATCAGCCTTGTAAGCTCTTTTCCTTCCAATTGTGACTGGGTCATGCGCTTTGTCCCGAGCAGGTGAATGGCGATATAGGCGGTTTCCTGTTCGGGAAAGGTGACCGAAAGCGCAGATTCAAGCTCTTTTACGATGGCTTCCGCTGACTGATATTCTGTTTCAAGCTTAATATCATGAAGATCTTCCGGGATGAGAGATACATAGTTTTCTGTCCGGATTCGTTTGCAGGCAATGGCGATATGGATGATGAGATTGTTCAGGCCGAAGAAAGAAAGCGGGATCTTATGGTTTCGAACCTGCTTCATAATGGCTGTGCGGATCACATGAATGTCGTCTTTCGGCAGAATACCGGCCTTTTCACTCAGGAGATCAGGCTCGGGCTCGCGGTCGTCCACTAAGTATTCCGCCATACAATAACGGAGGCGGAGCTCTTCGCCGCGCAGCTTAAAGCCGTAGTTCGGCCTTGTTTCCAAAATGATGTCATAGGGGCGGAGCCGTTTTTTGACTTCTTTTAAATCAGATTGAAGTGTGGATTTACTAATGAACAGTTCTTCCGCCAAGTCATCCAGCTTGAGGTAGCCGTCGGCCAGAAGCATTCTTTTCATCAGGTAATCTATCCGTTCATCGGGAAAAATCGGCACGGTGCTGTTCTGCTGGAAATTGTCCTGAAGCCAGTTTTTAAACGGCTGCTCATTCCGGATCAGCAGCTTATAGCCGCTCCCTCTGACAGATTGAATGGATGCGCCGTGTTTTTCTACAATGGTTTGCAGTTCCTTTATGTCATTGCGGACCGTCCGCGTCGTTACCTTTACATTTGCAGCGATGACTGAGCTTGTAACCGGTGTTTCAGCAGCTAAAAGCAAGCGCAGAAGTTCACGAAGCCGCCCATGAAGCATGAGAAAAACCTCCTATCAGATCAGATGCAGACGTGAAAAATGGGCAAAAAGAATGAGGAAGGGGTAAATGTATGTAAATTCTATACTGGGGAGGATTTCAAGTCAATGCGGCAATCCGATGCCAAGACCGTAAAAAAACAGCCGGATCAGCCGGCTGTTCGGGATGCGGACATGCGGTTCCGCTTAGATGCCTTCCGTTCTTTTATGATTTTTCTGATGATCGGATAGATGACGGGCGCCCATTTGATAATCGTTTTGAAAAATTTTTTCAATGTCTGAATCCCCTTTCTTTTACCTTGTCTTTCCCCTGTTATCAGCGTTTATAAACATGGTCAGCGTGAGACATACCGGTTCCCCGTCACCCAATAGCGCCACGGATAATCCCGGGCTTCTCCGCTGTTGTCAATCCCGATTCTCGGGCCTGTTGATATATGCTCAGGCGTAAAGCCCTCCGTAATATACAGCGGCGGTTCCGTGATCATGCCGCCGTAGTCGTTCATTGAAATGCCCATCGCCTTCGTCAGTTTTCCCGGGCCGTTTGTCCGCTCTCTCGGGGGTCTACCCGGTCTCCTGCTCTCCATCAGGAACTGTCCTTCATGAGGCTCCGCCGCCCTGATTAACACGGCCTGCGGAATGCCGATGTCCGCGGCGACGACGTTCATTAATGTATGAGTGTGCATGACGTATGTATAAATGCGGCCCGCCTCATGGAACATAATTTCCGTCCGTTTCGTGCGCCGGTTGCCGAAGCTGTGCGCCGCCCGGTCATCCGCTCCCATATAAGCTTCCGTTTCCACGATAAAACCTGAAGCCGTTCCCTCATCCGTCTCCTTCACCAGGAGACAGCCGAGCAATAAAGGGGCAAGCTCCACTGACGGTCTCTGGTAAAATTCAATCGGCAAAGGCTTTCCTTCTCCCGCCATTTGCCTCCCTCCTTTCTGAATATAGCGATTTCCTCTTTCACGTTTTTCACTTCTTTTTTACAATATAAACATGAAAGAAAAAAGGGCATCATTGTTGAACACTCTATTGCGTTTTGAAAATCGGCCCGGTATAATATGATGGTTCAAATGAAAATGATTCTCATATTCAATAAATACCGGACAATGATCATAAAAGTAGGTGAATTGATTTTTGAGCGATTCTGTCACGTCCGCAAGCCGTCTGATCAGCATCTTAAAAAACGGGGTTTTCTTCCTGATCGCGGTGATCGGGCTGCTTGTTTCTATTTTTTTCGCCGTCTCATTCGGCGCGAAAGACATTACTTTACATACGGTTTGGTCGGCTGTTGCTGATTACAATCCGAACATGACGGGCCAGCAGATCATTCATGAATTGCGTCTTCCGAGGGTGCTCGGCGCGGCCGTTACAGGAGCCGCTTTTGCCGCAGCCGGCGCCCTCATGCAGGGTGTCACGAGAAATCCGCTTGCCGATTCGGGTGTCTTAGGCGTAAACGCGGGCGCCATGTTTGTTGTTGCGCTCAGCTTTGCTTTTTTCCCTCATTTGTCATACGCCCTGCTGATGGTGATGTCATTTTTGGGAGCACTGGCAAGCACCGGCTTGATTTTCTTTATCAGTGCGGCGGGAAAAGGCAGCATGACACCTTTAAAGGTGACGCTTGCCGGGGCGGTCGTGGCCGCGCTTTTACATTCACTCAGTACCGGTGTAGCGATTTATTACGATTTAAGCCAGGATTTGGCCTTCTGGTACGCCGGCGGGGTGTCAGGGATCAAGTGGGCTCATTTACAAGTCCTTGTTCCCGTGATTGCGGTCTTCATCATTCTCGCGACATTCATGGGCCGGTCCGTCACCCTTCTCTCAATGGGAAATGACGTGGCGGCGAATTTAGGGGTGAACACGGCTCTGACGCGTGCCGCGGGATTAATGATCGCCGTCGTTCTTGCCGGTGTGTCTGTTTCCGCTGCCGGCGCGATCGGCTTTGTCGGACTGGTCATTCCTCATATCGCCCGCAAGATCGTCGGCGTTACGTACAGGCTGATTATTCCGATGTCCGCGTTGCTCGGCGCGATTCTTTTGATTTTGGCCGACCTGGCCTCACGCACGGTCAGTCCCCCGAGAGAATTGGCGATAGGCATCATGGTCGCACTTGTCGGTGTCCCTTTCTTTCTTTATATTGCCCGCAAGGAAGGGAGAGACTTATAAATGAAAGTGCAGAAAGAAACAAAAAAAGCGGCGGCGGCAGGTCTCGTTCTGCTGGTCATCGCCGTTTGCATTATTCTGATCGGGCTGCATACGGGCTCATTCCGGCTTTCTCCCCTCACCGTGGGAAAAACGCTGTTCGGATACGGCACGTTTCAAAGCACGACCGTTTTATTCGATTACCGGCTCCCCCGGATTTTGGTGACGATGCTGGCCGGTATCGGCTTAGGCGTGTCGGGCGCTGTTTTGCAGGGTGTATCCCGAAATCCGCTTGCCGATCCGGGCATTCTCGGACTGCATGCCGGCGCTTCCTTCGGTTTGATGATGTATATCACATTCTTTCATTCCCTGGAGGCGCAGGCGTCGATGTTCATCCCGCTGTTTACGTTTGCGGGCGGAACACTCGCCGCCCTGCTGATCGTAGTGCTTACGTACGACAGGCTGAACGGTTTTTTAACGATCCGCATGCTGTTGGTCGGGATCGCCGTTTCCGCGGGCTTCAGCGCCGTTACATTGTTTATGTCGCTGCGCCTGAATGAAGAAACTTATACATTCGCTTCCCGCTGGCTGGTGGGAAACGTCTGGGGCAGAGATTGGATTCACGTGTGGTCGCTATTGCCCTGGATCGGCATTCTCGCACCGCTTGCATGGCTGAACGCCCGGTCTTTGAATATTTTAATGCTCGGTGACCAGGCAGCCGCGGGGCTCGGCGCACACGTGCAGAGAAAAAGGATCATGCTGATCGCCATAGCGGTCGGCTTGTCCTGCGCGAGCGTCGCGATGGCCGGCGGAATCGGCTTTATCGGCTTTGCCGCCCCTCACTTGGCAAGACGGCTCGTCGGCACCATGCATCAGCATATTATTCCGATTGCGGGATTAATCGGCCTTGTCATTCTTGTCGCGGCAGACACCATCGGCCGGTCTTTGTTTCAGCCGAACGCCATTCCGGCCGGCGTGGTTGCGGCAGCCATCGGCGCGCCGTATTTTCTCTATCTCGTCATGAAAATCAAATCATAAAACAAGGAGTATTCCCATGAAAAAAATAATTGCGCTCATCAGTTTCATGTGTATTTTCTTACTGGCTGCCTGCCAATCCGATTCATCACAGCCGGAGTCAAAAAAGAAATCCGGCGATCATAAAATCGCTTCGATGTCCATTCACCTGACAAATGATCTGCTGGCTCTCGGCGTTACACCTGCCGGTTCCGTCGTGGGCGGAGAATTAAAAGATTTTCTCCCTCATGTGAAAAATCAGCTGAAAGACACGAAAAAACTCGGACCTGCATCAGACCCGGATATGGAAGCTTTACTTGAGCTGAATCCAGACAACATTTATCTTGATAAAGAATTTGCGGGAAAAGATGTGTCAAAATACAAGAAAATCGGAAACACACACGTTTTCGACCTTGATAAAGGCACATGGCGCGATCATTTAAAAGACATCGGAAAAATCGTCAACCGTGAAAAAGAAGCGAAAACATTTATTCAGGATTACGAAGATGAAACAAAACAAGTCAGATCCATGATGAATAAGGAATTAGGGAAAAACGCCAAAGTCATGGCGATCCGCGTGAACGCAAAAGAGCTTCGCGTCTTCAGCACACGCCGCCCGATGGGACCGATTCTGTTTGACGATCTGAAGCTGAAACCGGCTGACGGCATTAAAGAAATGAACACCTCCCGCCCTTATGAAGTCATTTCTCAAGAAGTGCTGCCTGATTACAACGCAGATGCGATTTTCGTCGTCGTTAACAGAGACGACAAGTCACAGCAAGCCTATAAAGAATTGCAAAAAAGCGCTGTATGGAAAGGGCTGAAGGCCGTGAAAGCAAACCACGTCTATAAAATTGCCGATCAGCCTTGGCTTGATTATTCAGCACTGGGAAATAAATTAGCAATGGATGAAGCGAAAAAACTGTTCCAAAAATAAACATGAGCCGGTTTTGCAAAAAGTGCAAGGCCGGCTTTTTTATATTGTCGTTTACTTATATAAACAACCGCTTATATAATAGTGTGAAAAAGGAGTGAGCGCATGGAACGGCGGCATCATGCTTTAAGTTCCGGAGGGATCAGCCAGTGCCTCAAGCTTCTAAGCGACCCGACGAGGCTTTTGATGCTGAAGCTTCTGGAGGATAAGGAATATTGTGTCTGCGAGCTGACGGTTATTTTTGATATAAGTCAGCCCGGCATCAGCCAGCACTTGCGGAAATTAAAGAACGCCGGCCTTGTGCGCGAAAGACGCGCGGGCCAGTGGCGGTACTATGCCATTCATCCGTCCGGTCCGGAATACGCGCTGGTTTGCTCGATTCTGCAGCAGATAGATGAAAAGGACGAAGTTTTACAGACATTGCGGCAAAAAGAAGTCACTGTTACATGCCGGTAAGGAGGATATATTCTTGGGAGTTGCGGTTTTATCAGCGCTGATTTTTGTGCTGACACTTGTGTTTGTCATATGGCAGCCGAAACATGTATCAATCGGCTGGTCTGCCTGCGGCGGAGCGGTTCTCGCTTTGATCGCCGGAGCAGTCAGCCTGCACGATATCGCGGAAGTGACGGGGATCGTCTGGAATGCGACACTCGCCTTTATCGCCATTATTATCATTTCATTAATTCTTGACAGTATCGGTTTTTTTGAGTGGGCCGCGCTGCATATGGCCATGGCGGCCAAAGGCAGCGGGCTGCGGATGTTTCTCTATGTGTCGGTCTTAGGGGCTGTTGTCTCCGCCCTGTTTGCCAATGACGGAGCGGCGCTCATTTTGACGCCGATCGTACTGGCGATGGTGCGGGCTTTGAATTTACCTGAAAAACTGGTTTTTCCGTTTATTATCGCCGGAGGATTCATCGCCGACACCACCTCGCTCCCGCTCGTTGTAAGCAATTTGGTCAATATCGTATCCGCCGATTACTTTCATATCGGATACATTGAATATGCATCACGCATGCTGGTGCCCAACCTCTTTTCTTTGGCGGCAAGCATTTTGGTGCTGTATCTCTATTTCAGAAAAAACATTCCGAAACGGTTTGACACCAGCCTTGTGAAACATCCTGCATCCGCCATTAAGGATGAGCGCCTTTTCCGGTTATCATGGGCTGTGCTGGCCGTTTTATTGATCGGGTATTTCGTCAGCGCGCTGCTGTCGATACCCGTTTCCTTCGTTGCCGGTTCCATCGCGGTCATTTTTCTCATTCTGGCGCAGCGAAGCCCCGCCGTCCCTGCGAAACAAGTCATCAAGGACGCCCCGTGGGCCATCGTGTTTTTTTCTGTCGGCATGTATGTTGTCGTGTACGGCTTGCGGAATGCCGGACTGACGGATCTTCTTTCTCAGCTTATTCAGAAAGCGGCGGATCACGGGTTGTTTGCGGGCACACTCGGAATGGGTTTTATCGCTGCGATCCTCTCCTCCGTTATGAATAACCTGCCGACGGTGATGATTGACGCCATAGCCATCAGCGGAACGGACACTCACGGGCTGATGAGAGAAGCATTGATTTACGCGAATGTTATCGGTTCTGACCTCGGGCCGAAAATCACGCCGATCGGGTCGCTGGCGACATTGTTATGGCTCCACGTGCTGAGCCGGAAAAACGTGAAAATTTCCTGGGGAATGTATTTCAAAACAGGTCTGATATTAACCATTCCGACGTTATTCATCACCCTGATCGGACTTTATTTATGGCTGTTATGGCTCGCTTGAGATGAAAAACCTTTTAAGTTGAATCTTAAAAGGTTTTTTTGTGTCAAAAATCCGAAAAGTTAAACTTTTATATTTTAAAAGTATAGACATTTAATTTCAAAAGATTATAATATTCATGAAAACGTTTTAACTTTATGAAAGAAGGGATTCCTCATGAAAAGAATTTTATTAGCCTGCAGCTCAGGCATGTCCACCAGCCTTCTTGTCACGAAAATGCAGAATTACGCCAGCTCCATCGGTGAGGAGGCCGAGATTTGGGCAGTCGGACAGGATAAAGCAAAAGAAGCGATGAAAGACGCAGATGTCGTACTGATCGGCCCGCAGATGAGTTTTTTAAAAGGCGAGCTTCAAAAAGAGGCGGACCCGCTTCACATCACCGTTGATGTGATTGATATGATGGCATACGGCATGGGAGACGGCAAAAAAGCATACGAACAGGCCGTTGCCTTGATAGTGAACAAATAAAGGAGGCGATAAGCATGGAAACGTACACGGATGAACAGATCAGTTTTCAGCTGATTCTTCACAGCGGCAATGCCCGCAGCTGTATTATTCAATCGATACGCGCTTATAAAGACGGCCGGCCAGATGAGTCAGACACCTTTCTGACAAAGGCTGAAGAAGAACTGGGAAAAGCGCACGACATCCATTTTCAGATGATTCAAAAAGAAGCCGGCGGCGCCAAAACGGATGTCTCCCTGCTTTTTATGCATGCTGAAGACCACTTAATGTCAGCGCTCTCAATGAAAGAGCTGGTTAAAGAAATGCTCGACTTATTTCAATCAAAGAATTTATAAAAAGCCGGGGGTGAAGACGTGTTTGAGAAAATCAGCCAATTCCTTGTTCCGATCGCGGGCAAATTAAACAATAACCGCTACTTGCAAGTCTTACGGGATGCTTTTATGCTGGCGTTTCCGCTGACCATTTTCGGTTCGGTGTTCGTCGTGCTGACGAACCTGCCGTTTTTAAACAAAATCATGAGCAGCTCCGCACTGTCTGTCTTTCAATCCGGATTTGGCGGCGCTTCGACGGCGACGATGGGGATTATGTCCACTTTTGTCGTCTTCGGGATCGGCTATTACCTTTCCAAAAGCTACGAAGTGGAGGCCGTATTCGGCGGAGCGATCGCATTGGTTTCTTTTCTGCTGCTCACCCCGTTCGTCTTAGAGCCGGAAACGGGCAAAGCGGTCGCAGGCGTCATTCCGGTTGACCGGCTTGGAGCAAAAGGAATGTTTCTCGGCATGATAACCGCGTTTTTGTCAGGTGAAATCTACAGAAGAATCGTCCAGAGAAACTTAACGATTAAGATGCCTGCCGGTGTTCCTCCGGCTGTTGCTAAATCGTTCGCCGCATTGATTCCGGCTTTTATCACGCTTACCGTCTTCCTCTTGATCAATGCGGCTGTCACCCAGATCTTTCACACCAATCTGCATGATGTCATTTATCATACGGTTCAAGCCCCGCTTGTCGGACTTGGAAGCGGCATCATTCCTACATTAATCGCTGTTTTCTTTATTCAGATTTTATGGTTTTTCGGACTTCACGGACAGATCATTATCAATTCCGTGATGGACCCGATCTGGAATACATTACAGGTCGAAAATTTGGCTGCGTATACAGCGGGAAAAGAGATTCCCCATATTATTTCTAAGCCGTTTATGGAGATTTACACCGTCGGAATGGGCGGAACCGGAATGACATTGGCCATAGTGATCACCATCTTGCTTTTTATGAAAAGCAAACAGATGAAACAGATATCCAAACTCGGTCTCGCGCCAGGTATTTTCAACGTCAATGAGCCGGTTATTTTCGGTTTGCCGATCGTGATGAACCCGATCATTATCATTCCGTGGGTGATCGCACCGATGGTTGTCACGCTCGTCACCTACCTGGCCATGTCGGCGGGGATCGTGCCCCCTCCTACCGGCGTGACCGTGCCCTGGACCGTCCCCCTTTTCATTAACGGGATTATGGCGACCAATTCCGCCATGGGCGGCATTATGCAGCTGGTCAACCTCTGTATTGTGTTTATTATCTGGTTCCCGTTTCTTAAAGCGCTGGACAAATTAAACATGGCAAAGGAAAAAGAAGCCGAGGCCGAGCAGCATGCCCGGGATGACAGCATGAGTATGTAATCAAAATCGCAGTAAGGGAGAGAAATCAATTGACTGAATCAAATATTCAATATCGTTTTCCGGAAGGATTCTGGTGGGGGTCTTCCGCCTCCGCCACCCAAACAGAAGGCGCCGCCGACAAAGACGGAAAAAGCCAAAACATATGGGATTACTGGTATGAAAAAGAGCCGAGCCGTTTTTTTAACGGCGTCGGCCCCGGCGACACGTCACGTTTTTATGATCAATACAAGGAGGATATCCGGCTGATGAAAGAAATCGGCCACAACTCCTTCCGGCTGTCTATTTCCTGGTCAAGATTGATTCCGGACGGAACTGGAGAGGTCAATCAGAAAGCGGTCGCGTTTTATCAGGACGTCATCGATGAAATGCTTGCCCATCGCATTGAGCCGTTTGTCAATTTGTTTCACTTTGACATGCCGCTCGCCCTTCAGCGTAAGGGGGGCTGGGTCAGCCGGGACACCGTTGACGCGTTTGAACATTACGCCAAAACATGCTTTTCGCTATTCGGTGACAAGGTGAAAAAATGGTTCACTCACAACGAGCCGATTGTGCCGATTGAAGGCGGCTACTTATACGACTTTCACTATCCGAATCACGTTAATTTTCAAGAAGCGGTGCAGGCCGGCTTCCATACCCTGCTGTCGAATGCAAGGGCTGTCAAAGCCTACAGAGAATTGAAACAGGACGGACAAATCGGAATCATTCTGAATCTGACGCCTTCTTATCCGAGAAGCTCACACCCTGAAGATCTGAAAGCATCCCGGATTGCCGACGCCTTTTTCAACCGCTCATTTTTAGATCCCGCCGTAAAGGGCGAATTTCCTGAGGAGCTTGTCGAGATTCTCAAGGCGGAAGGCTTTCTGCCGCGTTATGAGAAAGAAGATCTCCGCCTCATTCAGGAGCATACGGTTGACCTCTTAGGCGTGAACTACTACCAGCCGAGACGCGTCAAGGCAAAAGAACATGTTCCGAATCCGCATGCCCCTTTCCTGCCTGAGCGTTTCTTCGATCCGTACGTCATGCCCGGACGGAAAATGAACCCTCACCGCGGGTGGGAAATTTACGAAAAAGGAATCTATGACATTCTCACCAATCTCAGAGAACATTACGGAAATATCGAATGTTTTATTTCTGAGAACGGCATGGGAGTTGAAGGCGAGGAACGCTTCCGCGATGAAAACGGCATCATTCAGGATGATTACAGGATTGAATTTATCCAGGAACATCTCAAATGGGTGCATCGGGCCATCGGAGAAGGTTCAAATGTAAAAGGCTATCATCTTTGGACTTTCATGGACAACTGGTCTTGGACAAATGCTTATAAAAACCGCTATGGCTTTGTATCTGTCAATCTGGAAAACGGGGGCGAACGGACCGTCAAAAAAAGCGGCCGCTGGTTCAAAGCCGTTTCCGATCAAAACGGATTTTAACAGATGAGGAGGTACGGCCATGCTTGGAGGTATTGAAGCCGGCGGCACGAAATTTGTCTGTGCCGCCGGACAAAAAGACGGAACCATTCTGGACAGAGCGGAGTTTCCGACGGGAGAACCGGATGACACACTCAGACAGGTCATCCGTTACTTTAAAGATTTCCCGATAGAAGCCATCGGCATCGGGTCGTTCGGACCGATTGACATCCGCCCCGACAGTCAAACATACGGGTGCATCACCGCGACGCCGAAGACAGCCTGGCGGAACTGCCCTATTCTTCAAACGATCAAAAGCGCTCTGGATATTCCCGCAGGCTTCACCACCGACGTTAATGCGGCGGCGCTCGGAGAAGCTTCTTTCGGCGCGGCCAAAAACGCGGACAGCTGCCTCTATTTGACGGTCGGCACTGGCATCGGAGCGGGCGCCATCATGAACGGCAGATTTGTTCAAGGGCTGTCTCATCCTGAAATGGGCCACATTTATGTCAGAAGACACCCGGACGACGGCTACAAAGGCAATTGTCCTTACCATACAGATTGCCTGGAAGGCCTCGCGGCAGGCCCCGCCATTGAGAAACGCTGGGGGAAAAAAGCATATCTGCTGGCGGATCAGCAGGAAGTGTGGGAGCTTGAGGGCTTTTATATTGCTGAAGCGCTTGTGCAGTATATTCTCATACTTTCGCCGGAAAAGATCATTCTCGGCGGGGGCGTCATGAAGCAGCATCAGCTGTTCTCTTCTATCCGTCAGCACGTGAAAAAGCGGCTGAATCAATATATTGATCTGCCCGACATTGAACACTTCATCGTTCCCCCTCAATTAGGGATTCACTCCGGCGCTGCCGGTTCGCTCGTATTGGCGGAGCGCGCATTAGAGACGGCAAACCGGGAGGCGGGAAAATGACGAAACTCTTATTTTTGGAACCGGTTTTTAAAGAAAGATTATGGGGCGGGACGAAGCTGCGCGATACATTCGGGTATGAGATTCCTTCTGAGCGGACGGGAGAGTGCTGGGCGATTTCAGCTCATCCGCACGGTACATCCATCGTGCGGAACGGGCCTTTTTCCGGAACATCATTACATCGTCTCTGGAATGAACACCCTGACCTGTTCGGACATCCGAAAGGAGACGCCTTTCCCCTGCTCACAAAAATTCTTGACGCAAATATGGACTTATCCGTACAGGTTCATCCGGATGACGCATATGCACATCGGCATGAAAACGGAGAACTCGGAAAAACGGAATGCTGGTACATATTGGACTGCAAAAAAGAGGCGGAGCTCATTTTAGGGCACCGCGCCCAAACGAGAGAAGACTTCGTTCGGCACATTGAACGAAACGAGTGGGATCACCTGCTCCGCCGCATCCCCATTAAGCCCGGCGACTTTTTCTATGTCCCGAGCGGCACACTGCACGCTTTATGTGAAGGTACGCTCGTTCTTGAAATCCAGCAAAGCTCTGATGCCACCTACCGGCTTTACGACTATGACCGGACGGATGGGAACGGGAATAAACGCGAGCTTCATCTTCAGAAAGCAATTGACGTAACAAGTATTCCGCATACCGATGAAAATGTAAAAAGCACAAAGCATCGGATCGGAAATGCTCTTATTACAACACTTGCCGAAACACCTTTCTTTTCAGTTTATCAATGGGATGTGAGCGGGAAAGCATCATTCCCCGCACCCGGCCGGTATTTACTCGCAAGCGTCATTAAAGGACGCGGAGAACTGGATGGATGCCCCATTCACAAAGGCGATCACTTTATCGTGCCGGCGGATTCCGGAAATTTTGTTATAGAAGGAGATTGTGAGGTTATCGTTTCACATCCTTCATCATCCTAAAAATCAGGAGGTCTTTTATATGCTCAAAAAGTTAGCAGTCTGCCTGTCTATCGTTTTATTACTCTTAGGAGCCGCCAGTCCGATATCGGCTCACACCGTTTATCCCGTAAACCCAAATGCCCAGCAGACGACAAAAGATATCATGAACTGGCTGGCGCACCTGCCCAACCGTTCAGAAAACAGGGTCATGTCCGGTGCGTTCGGCGGGTACAGCGATGTCACTTTTTCAATGACAGAGGAAAACCGCTTGAAAAACGCGACGGGACAGTCTCCCGCCATCTACGGCTGTGACTATGGGAGAGGATGGCTGGAAACAGCGGATATCACCGATACTATCGATTACAGCTGCAACAGCAGCTTGATCTCATACTGGAAAAGCGGCGGCCTCCCTCAGGTCAGCCTGCATCTCGCAAATCCGGCTTTTCCATCCGGAAACTATAAAACGGCCATCTCAAACAGCCAGTACAAAAACATCCTGGACCCTTCAACTGTTGAAGGAAAACGGCTTGAGGCGCTGCTCAGCAAAATCGCCGACGGCCTTACTCAGCTGAAAAATCAAGGCGTCACCGTTCTGTTCAGGCCGCTTCACGAAATGAACGGCGAGTGGTTCTGGTGGGGGCTGACAGGCTACAACCAAAAAGACACGGAAAGAATCTCGCTGTACAAAGAGCTTTACAAGAAGATATACCGCTATATGACAGAGACAAGAGGATTGGATAACCTTTTGTGGGTGTATTCGCCGGATGCCAACAGAGACTTTAAAACAGACTTCTACCCAGGCTCATCTTATGTGGATATTACCGGTCTGGACGCTTACTTCACTGATCCGTATGCGATATCAGGCTATGATGAAATGCTGTCTCTGAAAAAACCGTTTGCCTTTGCCGAAACCGGTCCGTCCGGCAATATCGGAAGCTTTGATTATGCTGCTTTTATCAATGCGATCAGGCAAAAATACCCCGAGACCATATACTTTTTGACATGGGATGAACAATTAAGTCCGGCGGCTAATCAAGGCGCGCAAAGCCTTTATCAAAACAGCTGGACACTGAACAAGGGCGAAATATGGAACGGCGGATCTTTGACGCCGATCGCGGAATAACCGCTTCTTTTGAAAATCGGTTTTAAAAAACGGCTCTGCTGGGCATATTGTTACCGTTCAAAAAGGAGGGTTCAACAATGGAAAATAACAAAAACAGCGAAGAAACGCTTTCCAGTAAGACGACCGGTAAAGGCGAGTCAGAAGACACGCTGACAAACCGGCAGGGCCATCCGGTCACTGACAACCAGAATGTCAGGACAGTCGGCAATAGAGGACCGACGACATTGGAGAATTATGATTTTTTGGAGAAAATCAGCCACTTTGACCGCGAACGGATTCCCGAGCGCGTCGTTCACGCGCGCGGCGCCGGCGCACACGGATACTTTGAGGCGTACGGAAGTTTTGGAGACGAGGAGATTTCTAAATACACAAGAGCGAAAGTGTTTCAAAAGAAAGGAACGAAAACTCCGGCGTTTGTGCGGTTTTCTACCGTCAACCACGGAAAGCATTCCCCGGAAACATTGCGTGATCCCCGGGGTTTTGCCGTTAAGCTTTATACCGAAGACGGCAACTGGGATCTGGTCGGCAACAACCTGAAAATCTTTTTTATCCGTGATCCGCTGAAGTTCCCGGATCTTGTGCACGCATTTCAGCCTGATCCCGTTACGAACATTCAGGACGGCGAGCGTATTTTCGACTTCATTTCCCAATCACCCGAAGCGACTCATATGATCACTTTCTTGTTTTCGCCGTGGGGCATCCCGGCCAACTACCGGCAGATGCAGGGCTCAGGCGTCCATGCCTACAAATGGGTCAATGAAGAAGGAAAAGCCGTGCTCGTCAAATATCACTTTGAACCGAAACAAGGCATCCGCAACCTGACACAGAAGGAAGCGGAAGAGATTCAGGGGAAAAACTTTAACCATGCGACACAGGATTTGTATGAAGCGATTGAAAAAGGCGATTACCCTGAATGGGAAGTGTATGCGCAAATCATGACTGATGACGAACACCCCGAGCTGGATTTTGATCCGCTTGATCCGACCAAGCTGTGGTATAAAGACGATTTTCCTTGGAAGCCGATCGGTAAATTGGTTCTGAACAAAAACCCGGAAAACTACCATGCCGAGGTGGAACAGGCCTCATTCGGAACGGGCGTGCTTGTGGACGGCCTTGATTTTTCAGATGACAAATTACTTCAGGGGCGGACATTCGCCTATTCAGATACCCAGCGGTACCGGGTCGGCGCAAATTACCTGCAGCTTCCGATCAACTCGCCGAAAAAGCATGTCGCCACCAACCAGGAAGGCGGGCAAATGCAGTATCGGGTCGATCGGGCAGAAGGACAAAACCCGCACGTCAACTATGAGCCGTCCATTATGGGAGGACTCAACGAAGCAAAGCAGGATGGGAAAGACCATACACCTCATGTCGAAGGCGATGTGAAGCGGGAAGCGATCGACCGGTCGAATCATTTCGGCCAAGCCGGAGAAACATACCGCAGATTTTCGGAATTTGAACGGAACGAATTGATCACAAACTTGGTCAATACGCTTTCTTCCTGCCGGAAAGACATTCAGGATCAAATGATTGAGAATTTCACAAAAGCAGATCCGGACTACGGAAAACGTGTTGCGGAAGGGCTGAAAAAGGTTTCCGAAAACAACAGCAACGGGCCGATCGGCACTACTGATACGGAACAGGCTGCAAAGCAGGCTGAACAGGAAAGCCATCCGTCTGATCCGTATTAAATAAAAAAACAGGACAATTGCGTCCTGTTTTTTTTGAGCTAATTCAGCTCCTGTATATTCTGCTCCGCCGCGGCCGCAAATACTTTCGGCTCCGGACGGTCAAGATCTTCATGGAATAAACTTACTTTGTGAATCTGCCGGTTGTCGTACAGATGAAAGTAGTAGTTTCCGGTGTCACAGCACATGACCGACGTATACTGCGTATAATCAATTTCATTCTCCTCTGTGATCACCGCGCCTTTTGGAATATTCACATTGGACAGCACGTGAAAAGCGGCCGTAACGCCATCCGTTTCATGGGCGGCAGGCTCTAAATGCTCTTTCAGATAAGCGGCTCTGATGAACCGGGATGGCGGCGTGTAATCACCGGGAAGCCCGATCGTTCCAGATCCTTGGCCGAAAGCGGTTAATGTCATTCCGCCCAATGTTTTGCTTTCTGACTGCTGCGGCCTGATTCCGATATAATGGCGCAGATTGGTCACATGCCAAGGAAATTCAGGACTGTTGGTCATCACTCCGGGTTTGTTGTCATATACTTTCATTCCCTCCGGTGTCGGCTCGATGACAATGCAGCTGCCCGTGCGGTCTGATAAAATCCAATGAAAAGGCAGCACCGTATCCAATAACATTAACTTCTTCTCTACAATCGTCAGCATTGAGAGCTTTTCCTTTATGTCTTCAAGAGAGTCACAGTTTGATAAGGCCCAGGTGACAAACTCATGAGGAGCGATGTGACAGGTGCCCTCCCGTTCCGCTTTCTCGTATCCCGCAAAGCCCGGAAAATACAGCGTCGCACACGACAGCCCCTTTTCATTTACGCCGTCGGCAAACAGAACATTGCCGAGATTTCTCCCCATGCCGATAAATGCGTATTTCGTCTTATGCATCCTGCCGTCAGCTTCGCTTTTCCAGCTGTACTGACGAGGGTAAAGCACGACGTCCGTACCGAGCTGAAATGCAAAATCCATCGTTCGCGCCAATAGGTGATTACCGTCTGTCGTTTTCAATGTAAGACTTGTACACATATCATCAATCCCCTTTTCATTAATGAAATTTACACAAAGTAAACTATTCTTTCAGCTTAACGAATAATGGTTCCATTCGTCAAAAGATTGACACATTTCTCCTTCATACATATTAGTCCGTAATCATATCCATGCCTTTTAAACCCTGGCAAATCGTTTTGGCGGCAGTGTTTGTACCGTTTTTCAAAAAAAACTTTGAACGGCTGTCAGCGAGGCTTTACAATGTTTTTCCTGCATGCTGGAATTTGTAAACGGCAGGTCAATCTGTTAAGCTATGTCTTTATGTTAAAGAAGAACATACGGAGGAGATTATCTATTGAAAGTAGAAAGGCGAACGATTGAACATATTCCGCATGACGAAAGACACGGAAAGGCTAAAGATTTATTCCCCGTCTGGTTCGGGGCTAATATGCATATTACGACGTTAGTCACAGGCACACTGCCCGTTACAATGGGACTCGATCTCTTTTGGAGTATCGCCGCCATTATAATCGGAACCTTTATCGGCGCAATCTTTATGGCGTCTCATTCCGCACAAGGACCTCAGCTCGGAATTCCGCAAATGATTCAAAGCCGCGCGCAATTCGGCGTGATCGGAGCGATTCTGCCCCTCTTTTTGGTCATGTTTATCTACCTGGGCTTCTTTGCGAGCAGTACGATTCTCGCAGCCGGTACACTGAGCAGCTTTGTCCCGATTCCGGCTTCATGGTGTATTATCGGCTTAAGCGCCATCTGTTTTTTACTCACGATCTACGGTCATGATCTGATTCACAAAATGCAGAAAATCCTCTCTTGGACCTCCTTTGCCGTTTTTTTTGCTGCAACAATTCTTATTTTTCAACTGCCGATTCCTTCAGGAAGCTGGGTGCCCGGCTCATTAGATCTGCCTGTTTTTCTAGTGGCGGTCAGCGCGGTGGCCACATGGCAGCTGGCATACGCGCCATATGTCGCAGATTATTCCCGTTATCTGCCGGTCAAAACACCGGCATCGCATACTTTTTGGTACAGCTATGCAGGTACGTCAGTCAGTTCCATCTGGATGATGCTTCTCGGCGCCATTTTGACGACGGCGCTCCCGGAATTTACCGCTAATGCGGGAAATGAGATTGTCCGATTGTTCGGTCCGTTTTCCTTTATTATGCTGATCATCGTCCTGTTCGGGCAAATGGCGATCAACGTCTTTAATTTATACGGAGCCTTTATGTCAACCACGACTACCTTGGAGCCGTTTTTAAAACTGAAGGTGACGCCGAAAACGAGAGTGGTAATGATCCTTTGTGTGACGGCAGCGGGTACTGTATTAAGTCTCTTGGGCCAAAGCAATTTCATGGAACTGTTTTTAAATTTCATCTTTTTCATCAGTTATTTCTTAATTCCATGGACGGCGATCAACCTCGTGGATTACTATTTTATCCGCCGCGGAAAATACCACGTCAAATCGATGTTTGACGTCAACGGGCAATACGGCAGGGTCAATTGGATTACAGCGGCCGCCTTCGTTTTGTCGATTATATTAGAAATCCCGTTCATCAATACCTCCTTTTACATCGGGCCGCTCGCTGAAATATTCGGCGGAGGCGACATTGCCTGGGTCATCGGCCTGGCCGTTCCGTCGCTGCTGTATTATGTCCTGATGAAATCAAGGTTAAAACAAAAAGAGGCGCCTTCCCTGTGAAGACGCCTTTTCTTTATTCATATTCCTTCCATACACGCGGCAGCAGTTCAGAAAGTTCGTGCGCCAATAAGGTATGGGCGGAGCGCTCTTTCGTCCATACTTCCGCACATTCGCCGTGAAGGCGGACGGCGTTCAATACGGCATGCTTCGGGTCTTGATGACAGCACAGCATGCCGAGAATCATTCCCGTCAGCGTGTCGCCGGTCCCGCCTTTTGCAAGCGCGCCGTTTCCGGTTGTATTCCTGCGGCATTCCCCGTCGGGAAAAGCGATAATGGTTTCGTTTCCTTTCAGGACAATCGTGACATGAAGCCGCTCCGCCCATTCCGCGGCATATTCCGCTCTGTTCTGCTGAATCTCTTGAATCGGAAGGCCTGTCATTCTGGAAAATTCGCCGGGATGAGGCGTCAAGATCACGGGAGCTTTCCTCTTTGAATAGGTTCTTTTCGTAATGGCGCCCGCGTCCAGTATGACGGGATAATCGGCAGAAAGCAGCTGATCAGCCGCCTGCTGCACTTCGTCTGTTTGGGGAAGGCCCGGCCCGATGGCAGCGGCCCGGATGGTTTCCCCGGGCTGGCCCGCCGCGGCTTTTTTCCAGCCGTCACGCCAGTACGTCGCTTCCGGCAGCACCGGGACGATAAGCGGGATGACGCCTGCCGATGTACCGATGACGAGCTTGCCGACACCGCTTCTCATCGCGCCCAATCCGGCCAGAAGGGCGGCTCCCGGCATGTCATCGCTCCCGGCCAGCAACAGCGCCGTTCCGAACGTTCCTTTATGGCTGTCTGCCTCCCGTTGCGGCAGCGTATCTTTCACATCCTGTTCCGTCCAATCCATTATATTCATCTCTGTACCTCCTCTTCTGTCTCCTATTTATATTCCAAACAAGAAGAGATTTTAAACCGCACAAAAAAACAGCCGCTCGTTTGCGGCTGTTTATGTTCTGATCGGAACATCAAGACGGTAAAGCTTCCGGTACCTTTCGTTTTCTGCAAGCAGCTCTTGATGGGTTCCTTCCATTTCTGCTTTTCCATTTTCTAAAAAGACGATTTTATCAGCTGTTTCCACACCCGCTAAATGGTGTGTAATCCAGAGGATCGTTTTCTCTTTAAAAACATCAAAAATCGTATCAAGCAATTCACGTTCAGTGACCGCATCAAGGCCGACCGTCGGTTCATCAAGGATAATGACCGGCGTGTCTTGGAGCAGAATACGGGCAAGCGCGATCCGCTGCCGTTCCCCGCCTGAGAAACGAATCCCCGTCTCCTGCACGGACGTTTCATATCCGTCAGGCAGTGATTCAATATAATCATGCAGCTTCACTTGCCGCGCCGCACGCTTAACATCTTCATCACTCGCCTTACCGTTTCCGAGCCGGATATTGTTCATAATGCTCGTGTTAAAGAGATGAGGTTTCTGATTCAAAACGGCCACCGCTGAGGAAATCTGCTCCTGCACGGCCGCAGTTTCCAGCCCGTTCAGCATCACTTTGCCCGAATCGGGAACTAAGGCGCCTTCAATTAAAGCGAGAGAGGTCGACTTACCGGAGCCGCTCCTGCCGAGCAGCGCCATTTTTTCACCTTGGCGGAGAGTGAAGGAAAAACGGTCAAGCACATGACTGTGCTGATCATAAGAAAACGTCACGTTATCAAATGTAAGTGTCACATCCGATACATCCAGTTTCTCATCCGTCTGCTTCACCTCACGACTTCGCAGCTCCGGAGCCGCCTTACTCATTCTTTTGATGGAATCCTGATAAGAAGGCACTTCCGTCAGCGCATCCGAAAGGGGCAGAAACGCCTCCGTCAATGGAAATACGACAAGCACAAAGGCCGCGATCATCGTGTTGGCGATGCTGCCGTCCGCATACTGACCCGCCGTCCAGAACAGCATGATCAATATGAAGCCGCCGACGAGGCATTGCGCGGCGAGATCACGCCATCTCGTAAACCGCTGACGTTTGCTTTCAAGGTCAAACCATGCCTTCTCTTTCTCTTCATAAGAGGAAATAAAGGCCGCCTGTCGTCCCGAGAACATCCAGTCGCTCACGCCGAGCACGGCATCTGTCAGCCGGCTGTAGAGCGTATTCCGGCCGCTTTTCAGCCTCATGTTTTTCGCTCTCGTCACAAGAAGCGACACAACCGGAAACAATACAACCAATATAAACAGGTAAATCGCCGCAAAAGCGGCAAACGGCCAGGAAAAAAAGCCGAGTCCGATAACGGAGGCCGCATACAGCAGCAAAGCGGAAACCGCCGGGAAAATCGTTTTTAAAAACGCATCCTGCAAATGCTCAATATCCTCAGCCAAAATGCCGAGCATGTCGCCCGTCCGAAAACGGGATGAAAGCATGAGCGAGGCCGGCTCCAGCATATTGTAAAGCCGCACCCGCATGTCGGACACGATTTTCAAAATGATATGGTGCCCCGTCAGACGCTCGGCGTACCGTGAGACTGAACGGGCAATCCCGAAGGTCCGCACGGCCACAATCGGAACGTACACCAGCAGGATATTCTCAGGCCTTGTCGCCGACTTAGAGATTAAAAAACCGGAAGTGAACATGAGAAAGGCCGCCGAAAAAATCGTCACCGCGCCTAAAAAAATCACAAGAACAAACAAACGGGCATTTTGCTTTATATACGGCAGAATCCATTCTTCTTTTCTCATGTTCTTTCCCCCAGTTGCGCCTTTACAAGTTTGGCGTATACGCCTTGTTTCGCCATCAATTCGTCGTGGGTGCCGATTTCCGCCACCGCGCCGTCATCAAGCACGATAATTTCGTCCATCTCAAGCATCCAGTGAAGACGGTGAGTGGCCAGAAAAACAAGCTTGTTTTCAAACAGGTCTTTCATCGTTTCTTTTATTTCATATTCTGTTTCAATATCAAGGTGAGCGGTCGGCTCATCCAAAAGGAGAATCGGACGGTTTCCTAAAAAGGCTCTGGCCAGCGCGACACGCTGAGCCTGTCCTCCGCTGAGCGCCCGTCCGCCCTCGCCGATCCGGCCGTCAAGGCCGCCGGGCAGATCACGGATCAGTCCGGAAAGACCCGCCGAAGCAGCGGCCTGCGCCGTTTCCTCATGCGAAGCATCAGGATGATAAAACCGGATATTATTCAAAAGCGTGTCATCAAAAATGTACGGATGCTGCGGAATATAAAGCAGCTGCTTCTGCCAGCCGTCCGACTGCAGATGCGAGCGGGATTCACCGTTTACCTTGATCTCACCGGACGCAGGCTCTAAAAAGCCGCCCAGCACATCAATGAGTGTCGATTTTCCCGCACCGCTTTCCCCGATAATCCCGATTTTTTTCTTTCCTTTAAAGGACAGATGAAATTCAGACATCGATTCTCGGACGGACAAACGCGTAAGCTGTAATTCATCCCCGTCAGTCCACGTATCAAGTTTGAGCGGCTTTTCTTCTTTAAAACCGGGCTGCGCCAAAATCGCTTGAATGGTTTTCCCCGCCTCCTGCCCGTTTAACGTCGCGTGGTAATCATTTCCCACTTCGCGGACCGGGAGAAAATATTCAGGCGCGAGAATGAGCGCGGTCAATGCCGGCCCGAGCAGAATTTGTCCGTCTATCAGCCGCAAGCCGAGAAACACCGCCACTGTCGCCACCGACAGCATCGTAAAGAAATCCAGGGCGAATGATGATAAAAACGCGACCCGGAGCGTGCTCATCGTCGCCTTACGGTATCTCTCACTGACATGAAAGATGTTTTTGCTGTGTGATTTGCTTAATCCTAAAAACCGCAATGTCTCCAGTCCGCGAAGCGAATCCACGAAATGATTGGAAAGCGTCTGATAGGACTTCCATTGGCGATCGGCTTTTTTCTGTGCGACAAGTCCGAGCAGAATCATAAATACAATCAAAATCGGAAGCGCAAGAATCAGAATCAATGCCGATGTTTTATCCTGAAAAAACACGTAAATAACAACGGCCGCCGGTACAATCGCCATGCTGGCCATTTTCGGCAGAAACAGCTCTAAATAACGGCGGAACTGGCTGATGCCTTCCATCGCCAGCGTCACCATCCGGCCCGTCCCCTCTTTTTTCGCAAAGCGGGGGCCGAGACGGAACAATTGCTCAAGAAATCTTTTTCTTAAGTCTGCGCCGGTTTGCGCGGCATATTGGTACACGATTTTCTGCCGGACCGTTGTCACCGCATGCCGGACCAAAAACGCAAGCAGGAAAAAGCCGATAACCGGATAAAGAGAAGCAATCCGCTTCCCGTTAAATAATCCGGTTACCGCCTGGCTCAGCCATTCCGCCTGCAAGATGATGGCGGCCGTTTGTATAATCGTTAATCCCGTAATGATCGCAAGAATCCGCTTCATTCCTTTATAAAGAAACAGGTCTTTTCCCATTAATAAGTCATAGGCTCCTTATGGCTGACGCGTTTCCGGAAGACATAATAGCTCCAGATCTGACTGCCGATGACAAACGGCAGCAGAGTCAGTGCGGCAATTGTCATGACTTTAAGTGAATAATCACCGGATGACGCGTTAGCTACTGTTAAGTCATACGCGCTTTTCAGCGAGCTGACCATGACGCGCGGGAACAGAGAGATAAAAATCATCGCAACTGTCAAAGCAAGACCCGCGCCGGTCATACCGAATGCCCAGCCGTCTTTTTTCTTGCTCATGAACACAACAGCAAGAACGTTGCAGATGACAATCAGCACGAATACCGGAATCGTGATGTTTGCCCGGCGTGTAAACATATCCGTATCGTATGCAGACATCGCAAAGAAAGCAAGTACAACAAGAAAGATAACACCGATTACGCGTTTTGCCATTTTTCTCGCACGCTCTTGTAAATCACCGATCGTGCGCAGTGTGACAAACATTAAACCGTGCAGGAATGAAAGAAGGGTGACGGCTGCTCCGCCAAGGACGGAATACACGTTCACAATATCTGAGAAACCCGCATGCATATTCATATGGCCGTCAATCGGCATGCCGCGGAACAAGCTTGTGAAGATAAGGCCGAATACAAACGGCGGGATAAGGCTGCCGAAGAAAATCACCCAGTCCCATGTTTTGACCCATTTTAAATGATTCACTTTTCCGCGGAATTCAAACGCCACCCCGCGGCCCATTAAAGCAAGAAGGATGATGATAAACGGAATATAATATCCGCTCAGCATCGTCGCATACCAGTTCGGGAATGCCGCGAAGATCGCTCCCGTACCTGTCAGCAGCCATACCTCATTCGCATCCCAGAACGGGCCGATGGTGTTAATCAGCACTCTGCGTTCTAATTCATTATGGCCAAGAAATCGGGTCGAAATGCCGACACCGAAATCAAAACCTTCTAAAAAGAAAAATCCGACAAACAAAACTGAAACGAGTACAAACCAAAGATCATGAAGTGACCCCATGGTAGACCTCCTGACTGAACGGATCCGTTGATACAGGAACATCCTTGTGATCATCATGGTCCGCACCTTTTTTAATTTCACGAACGAATAGGAAGACAAGCAGCGCGCCTAAAATCAAGTACATGACGCCGAAACCGATAATTGAAAACAGCAGAGATCCCGTCGTTACGTTAGGCGAAACGGATTGTGCGGTTGTCATTTGCCCCATAACCGTCCACGGCTGGCGGCCGATTTCAGTCATAATCCAACCGGCAGAGTTCGCAATGAACGGGAATGCGATCAGTGCGATCATGCCCCGTAAATACCACTTGCTCGTATGAAGCTTTTTGCGGCGGTTCAGAATAAAGCCTGCAATCGCGGCAAAAATCATAAGCGCGCCCGCTCCCGCCATAATGCGGAAACTCCAGAACGTCGTTTTGACAGGCGGGATATAGTCGCCTTTTCCGTACGTTTTTTCATATTCTTTTTGAAGTGTTTTCATCCCTTTCACACTGCCGCTGAACTTCTGGTAAGCCAAGTAGCTCAGTGCGTAAGGAATTGAAATTTCTGATGTGTTTTTTTCTTTATTCGTATCAATATTCGCAAAAGCCGTCCACGCGGCAGGATCACCGCTGTCATCCCAAAGCGCTTCACTGGCGGCCATTTTCATCGGCTGCGATTCCATTAAATGTTCAGCCTGCATGTGTCCGCTGAACGCAACACCGATACCGGCGATCAGACCGACAATCATCGAAAGCTTGAAAGATTTATGGAAGAAAGGCACTTCTTTTTTCTTCAATAATTTAAATGCGCTGACACCGGCGATAAAGAAAGCACCCGTCGCAAGCGCTCCGAAAATGACGTGAGGGAATTCAACCCAAAGCTGAGGGTTTGTCAAAAGCGCTCCGAAGTCATTCATTTCCGCGCGGCCGTTTTTAATCGTAAAGCCGACCGGCTCCTGCATGAATGAGTTTGCCGTCAAAATCCAGAAAGATGACATAATCGTTCCGAAGGATACAAGCCAAATGCAAAGCAAATGCACTTTTTTAGATAAACGGTCCCAGCCGAAAATCCATAATCCGATAAAAATAGACTCCATAAAAAACGCCAAAAGCGCTTCAATCGCAAGCGGAGCCCCAAATACGTCCCCGACAAAACGGGAATAATCAGACCAGTTCAATCCGAACTGGAATTCCTGAAGAATCCCTGTGACGACGCCGACAGCAAAGTTAATTAAAAAGAGATGCCCCCAAAATTTAGCCATTTTGAGATAGGTCTCTTGTTTTTTGACAACGTAAAGCGTCTCCATCAAAGCAACCATAAACACAAGCCCGATAGACATAGGCACAAACAAGAAGTGAAACAATGTTGTAGATGCAAATTGAATGCGGGCTAATACCAACTCACTCATGATGTTTTTCCTCCAATCTGGTAAATTGCTCAACATTTCACAAACATAGTGAAATCATTGCTCGGTATTTCACAAAAAATGATATATTTGCTCAATGTTTCACAAATTCGTCAAAACTATTGAAATATCAGCCTGTACACCCTGGGGGACAGCGGCTGTCATAGAAATGATTCAATATCATTACTTTACAACGATTCAGCCTAAAAAAAAAGATCAATATACCTAAAATCAGGATGAAATTGTGACCGATTATTGTCGGATTTGTAGAGATTTTATGTCAGCACCTAGGATATTTGTCCCTTTGATATCGTATCTCTTTTTTATTCGTGTGGCGAACAAAATGCTTTTCTCGGTGAAAAAGCCCGCCAAATCGCCATTTTGAGAAAGAAAATGTGAAGAAAGCATGTCCTCTAGTAAATTCATAATATATGAACAATTTAAATTTTTTAGTATACTTTAAATGGGGATATTTTTTCACTACATAACGACTGGGGGAACAAGCATGGGAGAACTTCAACCAAAATTGCAAACGGATTCAATCCAAAAACAGGAACGGACTGATAACTGGTTTGCCAGAGCAATGAATATAAGAATCGGCATTATTCCTCTTCCTATCTATATCCTGCTTTTCTTGCTTATTACGGTGTTTGTCATGAGCCGTGATGTAAAAAGCGACATTCTGACATCAATTGCCGTCATGAGTTTTTTCGGATTTACCTTCGGCCAGATCGGAAAATCCATTCCGATCGTGCGGTCCATCGGCGGCCCTGCGATTCTCGCAACCTTTATTCCATCCGCTGTCGTCTACTACCACCTGCTTCCGAAAGACATTATTACTTCAACAACAGAATTCACAGAAAGCTCCAACTTTCTCTATCTATTTATTGCCGGTATCGTCGTCGGCAGTATTCTCGGGATGAAAAGAGAGACGCTCGTCAAAGCTTTCGTTAAGATTTTTATTCCGCTGATCGCCGGGTCTATCGCGGCCGCCATCGTCGGCTTATGCGTCGGGACGCTGCTCGGGCTCGGCTTTCAGCACACGCTGCTTTATATCGTCGTTCCGATTATGGCGGGGGGTGTCGGTGAAGGCGCGATTCCTTTATCCATCGGCTACTCCGATATTATGCCGATGTCCCAGGGAGACGCCTTTGCGCTTGTGCTGCCGTCCATCATGCTCGGCAGCCTGTGCGCCATTATGTTATCGGGTTTGCTGAATGTCATCGGGAAACGCAAACCGGAATGGACGGGCAACGGGAAGGTTGATAAGTCTGATCATTCCGCTCCCGCATTGGAACAGCCGGCCGATGATAAAACGTTTGATTTGTCCTTTTTCGCTTCGGGCGGTATTTTAGCGGTTTCCCTTTATTTGGTCGGCATGCTGGCGCATGATTTCTTTCAGCTTCCGGCTCCAGTCGTGATGCTCGTCCTTGCCGTTCTCATTAAGCTGTTCAGGCTGGCGCCGGCTTCGATTGAAAACGGAGCCTTCGGCGTCTCGCGCTTTTTCTCGACAGCCGTGACCTATCCGCTCTTATTTGCGATCGGCGTTTCAATGACACCGTGGGACAAACTGATTGCGGCGTTTACGATCAGCAACATCATTACCATTTTATCAATCGTCGTCACGATGATGGCCGTCGGTTTTCTGACCGGAAAATGGCTGAATCTGTACCCGATTGAGACGGCGGTTATTAATGCCTGCCATTCCGGCCAGGGCGGCACCGGCGACGTCGCGATCTTGAGCGCCGCTGAACGGCTTGAGCTTATGCCGTTCGCCCAAGTGTCGACCAGAATCGGCGGAGCGATTACCGTGAGCGTCACCCTTCTGCTGCTTCATCAATTCTATTAAACTGAAAAAAAGCCTCCGCATGATGCGGAGGCTCTGTTATTTCATCACATTTTGAATATAAGAGCCGAATGCCGCGCCGGACATGCCCGGCGACACACGGACGCGGTGAAGCCCGTAAAGCCCCTGATCTCTTGACGCCGCTCCCGGCTCCGTCGTGACCGCCATACGGTAGCCTGACGCGGCGGCGGCTTTTAATGTTTCCTTATTATATCGTCCGACAGGGTAGCTGATCATAGACGTCCGCTGCCCGAACATTTGATCAAATAAACGCTTAGAGTCCTTCATTTCACGTCGCTGCTGCTGCGGTGTGAGCCCGTTCAATTCGAGATGGTTCATCGTATGGCTCTGAATGGAAATGCCGTGGGCGGCCATCTCCTTCATCTGCTTCTCAGTCAGATGATTCTTATGCCCGATAAAGTTTCCGATCATAAAGATTGTCGCTTTCATCTCGTATTTCTTTAAAATGGGATAGGCCGCTTTCACATTGTCGGTATAGCCGTCATCAAATGTGATCAGAACACATTTTTCACGCGGCTCCTTATCCTCCGTCAGCATCAGATAGGCCTCTTCAGGAGTCATCGTATAATAGCCGTGATCATGAAGCCACTTCATATGCTGCCGGAATTCTTCCTTCGGCACACGCAGGCTGTTTCCCTCAGAAATGCTGTGGTACATCAGAATCGGCAGTCTTGCCGTTCCTTTCGTTTGAACCCAGGCGGACGTATCCGGCTCCTTTTTGATTTGGCGCTTTACAGATTTTTTATCGTGGTGCGCTTCTGCCTTCGGAATGCTTTGTTCGGCGCTTGCCTCATGGCCCGAGCAGGCGGCCAGCGTAAACACGGCAGCCAAAAGGCACATGCACATGATTATGCGTTTCATCGTTTTCCTGCTTTCTGTCTTCTATTTACTTTTTATATCGGTTATGCGTCATAAATTGTTACATCAAAAAAGCCGGACATCCAGCTGTCCGGCTTTGCGTTATGAGCGGATTCTGATTTCTGTTTCACTGTCAAAAAAGTGAGCCTTATTCATGTCGAAAGCGACGGTCAATTCCTCACCGGCATGAATGTCATGGCGGGCGTCAATCCGGGCGATAAAATCCTGATCCCCGATCCGGGAATAAACCATAATTTCTGACCCGAGCAATTCCGCGACATTGATTTTAGCTGTGATGGATGAATTCTTATAGGATTCTACCACAATCAGCTCGTCATGTATGTCTTCCGGGCGGATGCCGAAGATAACATCTTTGCCGGCATACCCTTTTTCCCGGAGCATTTTCATTTTCCCTTCCGGCACGCTGAGAGCGGCTGAACCGATCTGAATGGCGCCGTCCGTCAGCTTTCCTTTGAAAAAGTTCATCGCTGGGGAGCCGATGAACCCGCCGACAAATACGTTTTCGGGATGTTCATACACGTCTTTCGGGGTGCCGATCTGCTGAATTTTTCCGTCCTTCATGACTACGATGCGTGTCGCCATCGTCAGTGCTTCTGTTTGGTCGTGCGTCACATAGATTGTGGTTGTTTGCAGCCTTTGGTGGAGCTTAATAATTTCTGCCCGCATCTGCACCCGAAGCTTTGCGTCCAGATTTGACAGCGGCTCATCCATTAAAAACACTTTGGCGTCCCTGACAATCGCCCGGCCTAATGCAACCCGCTGCCGCTGCCCGCCGGAGAGCGCTTTCGGTTTGCGGTGCAGATACTCTGTGAGCCCCAGCATTTTTGCCGCTTCTTCGACCCGTTTTTTAATCTCCGGTTTCGGCATCTTCCTCAGCTTCAGACCGAAAGCGATATTATCATAGACCGTCATGTGCGGATATAACGCATAGTTTTGAAACACCATAGCGATATCCCTGTCTTTAGGAGCGATGTCATTCACTCTCGTGTCACCGATATAGAAATCGCCCTTTGTAATGTCTTCCAGCCCGGCAACCATCCTCAATGTTGTCGACTTGCCGCACCCCGACGGACCGACAAACACGATAAACTCTTTATCTTTAATATGAAGGTTAAAATCATCGACAGCCGCCTCTTTTTGATCGTAATACTTATAAATATGCTCCAGCCGAAGTTCCGCCATATATATCCCCCTCTATTTGTAAACGCTTTCTTAAATAGGATTGTAACAGCGTCAGACGGCGGCGGATATAGGCAATGTTCATAAAAAAAGTCCGCTGCCTTCGTGCACATTTCCCATTTAATGTGATTTTTCATACTGCAGACAAATGAAATAAGCCAGCAGGGCGCCCCGATATGTCTTAATATCAATACCTGAGCGTTCCGCAAATTTATCAATCCGATATTGAAGACTGTTGCGGTGCAAATGCAGTTTTTTCGATGTGAGCGACATGTTCGAGTTATGTTCAATAAAAGTCTGAATCGTATGCTTCAGCTCCGGTTCTTTCTGAAACAGCAGCGCCGCTTCTTCGTGAAGCAAGGCTGAGAGCTTTTCTCTGCTTTCCTCCGTGAGCATGGCCGGAAATACCGTTTCCGCGGTCAGCGTGCTCAGCTGCGGGAGATGACGCCGGCCGATCTGACAATATTGCTGTTCTCTCTGATAATGAAGGCGCAGACGTTCCCCCTTGCAGTAATACCTTCCGATGAAAAAACGGACACTGAAATAAAAATCGCCTTCGAGAATCTTCACAAAAGATGCGATGTCATCCGAATCTGGCGCTTCCAGCTTTTCTTCCTCCACAATCACGCCATGATCCCTCCCCGTCCGGACAACTGTATATGAAACCGGCCAGAAATGGCGCAGCGCTTCCGTATATGCCCCCCAGTCCCGTTCTCCCAATAAGTCATAATGGATAAAACGGACACGCGGCTCCTTGACATCAGGCACCGGGCCTTCTTCCAGCAGAAAACGCCGCCACCTCTTTGCTGCCGCCGTCTCCGGAAAAAAATCGCCTTTTTCTTCAGCGGGCGTCAAAAATGATTCCAGAAGCAGTTTCTCCTTCGGGGTGATATCCTCCTTCGGAATGGCGACATAGCCCCGCCTTTTTTCATCATAAAAGCAAAAGACATCCTCCGCCGTACAGCACGTATCAGACAACACAGCCCTTGGGTAAATTGCCAATAACGGGTTCATATGCGCTCCTCTCTATCTCTCTATCATATTTTCAGTATAAAACGTCCGGCCGATTGTATCCACTTCGTTTTAAGAAACAGCTTTCAGGCTATTTCCCGGGAAACGGATCATCTGCCGGCATAAGAAAAAAACCCTCCGCGCCGGCAGAGGGATTCTTTTTATTTAGAGATATCGACGAAGCCTTCACCAAAGACGTCACGCACATCATGAACAATGACAAACGCTTTTGTATCACAGCTTTTAATAATTTTTTTGAGCATGGAAAGCTCTTGTTTCTGGATGACGATATATAAAATTTCCTTCGACTGCCCCGTGTAATTTCCTTTACCCGACAGCAGCGTAACCCCTCTGTCCATAAGCGTGTTGACCTGTTCAGCGATTTCGTGCTTATGCTCAGATATAATCGTCACCGCTTTTTTCGTATTCAGGCCTTCAATGATAAAGTCCATCACCTTCGTTCCGATGTACAGCATGACAATGGTAAACATCATTTTTTCCGCACCGATGATGAAATAAGAACTGAAGACGACAATCAGATCAAAGAACAAAAGCGCATAGCTGATGTTCCAATCGAGATATTTGTTCGCAATCCTCGCCAAAATGGCAGAACCCGCAGTCGTGCCTCCGACTCGAATAATGATCCCGATTCCGACACCGGCAAACACACCCGCAAAAATAGTATTAATAATGAGTTCATGTGAAGGCGAGTGCCAATCATGCGTCAGATGCAGAAACAGTGAGTTGGCAACAACGGTAATGATCGTATAAAGCGTTGTTTTTCCGTCTAAAAATTTATATCCGATAATCAATAAGATCCCGTTCAAAATGATATTCGTCACCCCGGGCGACCACTCAAACACATAGTACAAGATCAGGGTGATTCCTGTTACCCCGCCCTCTCCAAGATCATTCGGAATGGCGAATAAATTAACGGCCAAAGCAAAGATAAAAGCTCCAATAATCAGCATCAGCACATCCAGCAATCTCTTTTTCATCCCAGACACTCCTTTTTTATAAAATCAAAAAAGCCCGGGAGAGCACTCTTCATCAAAAGAGCAGAAACTCCCGGGCTTTTATCCCAACGTGTCACAGCAGGAACCTGCTGTGTGTTTTCTCTCGGTCCAGACCAATTCAGCATTGCGGAACCCTAGAAAACCACTGTTTTTTATGTTCAGTTTTTGTATATCTTTCAAGATTATACGGGAAATCACGAACATGTTCAACCACTCTTTTTTCAATAAATCTATAAAAAATCCGAACGATCTGCCGATACTAAAAAAGACCCTTAAAATACATGACTAAAAAACCATTAAAATACTTTTTTCTCAAAATATTATTGACTATAGGTTATTTTACAGGCATTATAGTATGTAGTTTTTAAGAAATAGTTTACATAGGAGGAAATATTATGGCAGGCAACCTGGTGTCTTGTAAGGCATGCGGCAAAGAAATCGCTAAAGGCGTTAAAAAATGCCCAAACTGCGGTAAAGATCAGAGAAACTTTTTTATGAGACATAAAATTATCACATTGCTTCTGGCAGTAGTGGTTATTATCATTCTCGTAAACATCGGCGGCGGAGGCGGATCTTCATCATCTAAAACCGCGTCTTCAAAAGCTGCGGAATCCAAGGAAAAACTGTATAACATCGGTGACACTGTTAAGACTGAGAAAACTGAAGTTACTGTTACCAAAGTGGAAAAAAGAGATTCAGTAGGCTCTCAATTTGTCGAGAAAAAAGCGTCTGACGGCGGCGTTATCGTAGCTGTTCAATACACAGTTAAAAATGTTTCAAACAAGCCGTTAAGCTCTTTCTCCATTCCAAGAGCGAAATTAGTAGATTCTAAAGGAACATCCTATGATTCAGATATTGATGCTTCTTCAAGCTATGCAACAGAAACAAAAGTAGACAACAGTAAAATTTTAAGTGACTTGAACCCGAACATTAAAGTTACTGACGTAAAAGCTTTTGAAGTTGATAAAAACGCATACTCTAAAGGCACTTGGAAATTAAAGTTCAGCAACGATGTTGAAGTGAAAATTAAATAATGACCGTAATAAAAGAGACCTTCACCATTTGAAGGTCTCTTTCTTTTTACACCTTTTGGTACCCGTTCACATTGGAGGACTGCCACTTCCAAGAGTCGGCGCACATTTCTTCAAGCCCGCGCTTTGCTTCCCAGCCTAATTCAGCCTTCGCTTTTGCCGGGTCTGCGAAGCATGCGGCGATGTCTCCCGGGCGCCGGTCGGCAAAACGGTACGGCACTTCTTTTCCCGATACTTTTTCAAACGCCTTGACCATCTCAAGGACGCTGTAGCCTCTTCCCGTGCCGAGATTATAGGCGTCGGCGCCCGTTGTGTTCAGCACCTTTTCGAGCGCTCTGACATGGCCCTCGGCAAGGTCAACGACATGGATGTAATCCCGCACGCCGGTGCCATCCTTTGTCGGATAATCATTGCCGAACACCTGCAATCGCTCAAGCTTGCCGACAGCGACTTGTGCGACGTACGGCATTAAATTATTCGGGATGCCGTTCGGGTCTTCTCCGATCCGGCCGCTCGGGTGCGCGCCGAACGGATTAAAGTAGCGGAGCAGCGCAATGCTCCATTCAGAGTCCGCATTATGCAGATCGCGTAAAATCTGTTCCAGCATCAGCTTTGTCTGCCCGTAAGGATTGGTGGCGCTTAAAGGAAAATCCTCAGTGATCGGCGTTGTTTCCGGAACGCCGTAAACCGTCGCTGAAGAACTGAAGACGATTTTTTTCACACCGTGTGCCTGCATGGCTTCACATAAAATAAACGTTCCCGTCAGATTATTATGATAATAACGGAGCGGAACAGCCACAGACTCACCGACGGCTTTTAATCCCGCAAAATGAATGACGGCTTCAATCTCATTTTCAGCAAACACCCGGTGAACGGCGTCACGGTCAAGGAGATCCGCTTCATAAAACACAAGCCCTTTTCCGGTAATGTCTTTCACACGCTCCAATGCTTCCGGTGAACTGTTTGACAGATTATCCAGAACCACGATGTCATAGCCGCCGTTTAACAGCTCGACACATGTGTGGCTGCCGATATAACCCGCTCCGCCTGTCACTAAAATCGCCATGAAGAAAGCCTCCCCTATTGAATGAATTGACCATATTATATCGGTTTTTTCTTCCTCAATCATCCATTTCCAAAAAGTTTAATCGTTTAGTCATCGTTTCTTCATAATTTATTTTCATTCGCGTAAAAAACAGAGCCCTCGATTCAAACGGGTTGTGAAATAGAAATCCCTCCCCCGCGCATGGTAAGATAAGACAAAGGAGATGACGGTATGAAAAATGAAATCATTGAACGCTTTACCTCTTACGTAAAAGTCAATACACAGTCTGACGAAAACAATGAAAACTGCCCTTCAACCCCCGGCCAGCTGACATTGGCCAACATGCTGGCAGATGAATTAAAGTCGATCGGCATGACAGAAATCACAGTCGATGACAACGGGTACGTCATGGCGACTCTGCCGGCGAATACCGATAAAGACGTGCCGACTGTCGGTTTTCTGGCTCACGTGGACACCGCGACCGATTTTACCGGGAAAAATGTGAATCCTCAGATTATTGAAAGCTACGACGGCCATGATATCGTTCTGAATGACAAACTCAATGTCGTCCTGTCGCCTGAGCAATTCCCGGAGCTTTCCCGCTATAAAGGCCAGACGCTGATTACAACAGACGGCACGACGCTGCTCGGAGCCGACAACAAAGCGGGCATTGCCGAAATCATGACGGCAATGGCGTACTTGATCAAACATCCGGACATCAAACACGGAACGATCCGGGTCGCGTTCACGCCCGATGAAGAAATCGGCAGAGGCCCTCACAAATTCGATGTCGGCCGCTTCAACGCCGCATTCGCCTACACGATAGACGGAGGCCCCCTCGGCGAACTGCAATATGAAAGCTTTAACGCAGCCGCCGCAAAGCTTACTTGTTACGGAAAAAGCGTCCACCCGGGGACGGCGAAAAACAAAATGGTCAACGCTTCAAAAATCGCGATGGAATTTCATCACGCACTGCCGAAAGAAGAAGCGCCGGAATATACGGAAGGGTATGAAGGCTTCTATCATTTACTTTCCATGAACGGAGACGTTTCTGAAGCCGCCCTGTCGTACATCATCAGAGACTTTGACAGAGACCGCTTTGCAGAACGAAAAGAATATATGCAGAAAACCGCCGATGCGCTGGCGGCTAAATACGGCAAGGAAAGCATCAAGCTTGAACTGCGTGATCAATATTACAACATGAGAGAAAAAATCGAACCGGTCAAAGAGATAGTCGATGTCGCCTATCAGGCCATGAAAAACCTCGACATCGAACCGATTATCGAACCGATCCGGGGCGGAACCGACGGATCACAGCTCTCTTACATGGGGCTGCCGACACCGAACATTTTCACGGGCGGCCAAAACTTCCACGGAAAATATGAGTACATTTCCGTCGATCATATGGAAAAGGCGGTAAACGTCATTGTTGAAATCGCCAGGCTCTTTGAAGAGCGCGCTTAAAACCAAAGCCCCCTGCTTTGGTTTTTTTCTTTCACATGAAACCTTTCCTCCTTTCTTTCCGTATATAAGGTATGAAATGGAAAGAAGGAGTGAAGACTATGGCAAGAGGGACTGTAGCGAAAGAATTGAAAAAAACCTTAAAAGACCCGCGTGTTCTGGAGACGAAATCAAACCCTTTTAAAAAGCTGCGGAAAATGTTCAAACGATTTTTTTAAGATAACATCTCGTTTTCTTTAAAAAAATAAAGAAAGCGCTGTCATTCCGCAGTCATCTGTTAGAAGCAGTTATTTTGCATATTATAAGGTTTTTTAGGGTACTGAATAACACAAGGCAAACGAAAACAACGAAGTGGTTAATTAGACTCTTACAAAAAATAGTGAAAAAGTTATATAAACGATCACCATTCATCAGCCGATACAATCTATAGAACCACAACAAGAGCAAATTTTCTTCAACCCCTAGTCATTTTTACGGAAAATGACGTTATTTTTTAAAAAAGTGACAATTGTTTGAATACTTTTCGTTTGTTTTTTCGTACAATAATAATACCAAAACTTTTTTTGGGAGGTATGTAAAATGATGCTACTTATTTTTGCTGCTTTGACAGGGTATCTTGTTTTCTCTTTCAGTAAGGACAACCGCCGGAAAACGCCAAAGACAAGCCCGCTGGTGACAGCTGCCGACACGAATAACATCATTGATTTAAATGCGATCCGTCAAAAACGCCGGATGCCGCTATCATAAAAACGACAGCTGCCGCAAAATCGGCAGCCTTTTTTTTATGCACCCGGCCGATATGAAACCATCCGCCTCCTTTTTTCGTACAACATAAAAAAGGAGTTTTTTTATGTACCATTTTTATATCAAAGAGCGGATGTTGACGTTTAAGAATCGTTTTCAAGTGTTTCTTGAAAGCGGAAAAGAAGTCTACAATGTTGAAGGAAAGCTGTTTTCATTCGGTGATGAACTGAAGCTGACTGATTTGGACGGCCGCACGCTCGCCAGCGTCAATCAGAAACTGATGTCGCTCGTTCCCCGTTACGAGATTTCCGTCAGCGGCAAACCCGTCTGCCAAGTCATCAAGAAAGTCACGTTTTTCAAACCGAAATTTGAAATTTCCGGACTCGGCTGGGATCTTACCGGCGATGTGTGGGGCCGGAATTTTCAAGTGACAGACGGAAAATCAAACCGGATGACCGTCACCAAATCATGGATGAGCTGGGGCGATTCCTATCATTTGCAGATTGAAAAGGAAGAGGATATCGTTCTTTGTCTCGCGATCGCCATTGTGATAGATATGATTCTATTTGAGGGTGATAAATAAAATATTTATCGAAATATATTGACAATATGAGAAAACATACTAAGATTAAGAGTATTACAGTTTATTCTGAAAAATAGCATATTTCCTTATCAAGAGAGGTGGAGGGACTGGCCCTATGATACCCGGCAACCGCTGTTCAGCAGAATGGTGCTAAATCCTGAAGATAAGGTTGAGATTTGCGGACGCAAGCTCTTCCCTATCCGAGGGAAGAGCTTTTTATATTTCATCAGGAAAGAAGGAATCGTTCATGTCACAGCAAAACACAGAACAACCATTGCATACGCTTCTAAGAAAAAACCCGCCGTTTCGCGCGGATCAGGTCGGAAGCCTGCTGCGGCCGACGGCTGTGAAGCAAGCCCGCCTGCAAAGAGCGGCGGGTGAGATTTCGGCAGAACAGCTGCGCGAAATCGAAAACAGAGAAATCATCCGCAGTGTGGAAAAGCAGAAAGAAACCGGCCTCAATGTCGTGACTGACGGCGAATTCCGCCGTGCCTGGTGGCATTTTGATTTTCTCGAAAATTTAGACGGCGTCGAAGCGTTTACGCCTGAAAGCGGCATTCAGTTTCACAACGTACAGACGAAAGCGCGCGGCATTAAAGTAACGGGAGATATTGATTTTTCTCAGCATCCGATGCTCGAAGATTATAAATTCCTGCACAGCATTGCCGGCGATGCTGTTCCGAAAATGACCATCCCAAGTCCGAATATGCTGTTTTTCCGCGGAAAATTGGAAAAAGCGTCCTACCAGAATGATTACAAACAATTTCAGCACGATGTGTCAAAGGCGTATAAAAAAGCGATTCAAGCTTTCTATGACGCCGGGTGCCGCTACCTTCAGCTCGATGACACCGCATGGGCCGTTTTCTTATCAGAAGCGGGGCTTCGTCAGATTGAAGCTTTCGGCACAACGCCGGATGAGCTGCGCAAGCTGTTTGCCGCTTCCATTAATGACGCCATCAAGGACCGCCCTGACGATCTGAAGGTTACGATGCATATCTGCCGCGGCAACTTCCAATCCACATGGACGGCTGAAGGCGGCTATGATGCAGCGGCTGAAACGATTTTTGACGGGCTTGACCTTGACGGATTGTTCCTGGAATATGATGATTCCCGCTCCGGCGGCTTTGAACCGCTCCGCTATGTCAAACGCTCTGATCTTCAGCTTGTGCTTGGATTGATTACGTCGAAACATGGCGAACTTGAAGACAAGGACGCGATTAAACGCCGGATTGAAGAAGCTTCACAATATGTCAGCCTGGATCAGCTTTGCCTCAGCCCGCAATGCGGATTCGCCTCCACTGAGGAAGGAAACCTGATCACAGAAGAACAGCAATGGGCAAAACTGCGCCATGTCGTCAACATTGCCGGTGAAGTCTGGAAATAAAAAAAAGACACGCGATTAGCGTGTCTTTTCCGTTTTACAGCGGACCGGTTCCGATTAAAATATCGATATCTATCGTGACAGCAGCCTCTTTCCGGCTGATGAACCGCCGGATGCTGTCATCAGTACATTTCCATGTTAAGGGCGTCATTTTCACAAGCCGCTCGAGGTCAGGCTGCGCTAAGGTCTTCGTGTAACACAGCCGTTTGCGCTCAAAGGTTTGAAAGCCCGCTTGGAATCGTCCGGCCGCAGAATCGGCGGTGTCATTCCGCCGAGGGCTGTCTCCGAAGAAGAATTCCCTTACTTCCTTCAAATAATCACGCCGCGGCACCGCTTTAATGACTGTGCCGCCCTTTCGTAAAAGCCTGCTGCATTCCTTGTAATTCCAAGGTGATAAAACAGACATCACGACATCAAAACAGCTGTCGGCAAACGGCGCATCCGCCACATCAGCGACGGCAAAAACCAAATGATTCCCGAAGGCCTTTGCGGCATGCAGCACACCTTCTTTCGAGAGATCAATGCCGATTCCCGTCACGGAAAAAGCGGGCTGAAGCAATTTGCATACGGCGGCTAAATGAGAGCCTTCTCCGCATCCCGCATCCAATATCGCCGCCGGTTTATGCGGAGATTGCTTACGGCTGATGACGGCGGCGATCTCCTTTTGAACCGGCCCAAAAAATTCCCGGCTGTCAAAAAGCTCGCGTCTCGCTTCGAACAGCTGCCTGTCATAGCGGGTTTTGACCGATTTATTGAGGAAATTCACATATCCTTGTTTTGATATATCAAATGTATGCCCCTGTCCGCAAATCAAGCTTTTGTATTGTGAGACCGCCATGGCCGACCGGCATAGCGGACACCTGAACACGGACTGGCATGATTGCAGTAATTCCGCGCGTTTTCTTTTTATAGACGTCAAAAAAACACCTCATTCATTCGTTATTCCGATGAAATGAAAAAGGCATAGACAAATAAACCTCGCCAAATTGGAAGGTTTAACCTATTTATCTATACCTCTCATTATCTGTAACGAATGAACTGAATGATCACGAAAATGACCCCTTTTCTGCCGTCTTTTGAAGGCTGTGCCCTCAGATCCATTTTATCAGCTGCATCCCGTCTTTACAATGAACCGGAACGGTTTTTGGGGGTATTTTAAACCTTTATTATCCAATTACTTATGAACATCCTTTATTTTCTTTATTTATAATATAAATTTATTATTTTGAAAATATCTAAAAAGGTTGATTTTCAAAAATTGAAACGATAAAATACTGCTATCTCATGTAATATCGTTATTCTTGTATATGATCAGTAATATGGTCTGATTGTTTCTACCTAGTGCCGTAAAAGACTAGACTACAAGAAAGTTTGCATAAATTTGAACGAGTGAAAAGCATATGACGCTGTCTATTCTTTTCTTTTGGCTCTTATTTATCACACTTTCTGGCTTTCAGGAATTTGTGACGAATAAGAGCTTTTTTTATTTCCATAATACCCTTATAGGAGTTGCTCACATGTACTTTTTATTGAACATTGTCGGTCTCATTGTTGTCATGGCTGTTGTTTTCTTATGCTCTCCCAACAAGAAGAAGATTAAATGGCGTCCGATTGTCATGCTCCTCGTCTTTGAGTTTCTGATTACTTGGTTTATGTTAGGGACAAAAGTCGGCGGCTTTGTCATCGGGAAGATCGGCGCGTTCTTTACATGGCTGATTTCCTGCGCCAGTCAAGGAATTGCGTTCGCTTTTCCGTCTGTCATGGCCAATCCGACGGTTGATTTTTTCTTCAGCGCATTGCTGCCGATTATCTTCGTCGTGACCTTCTTTGATATGCTGTCGTATTTCGGTATTCTGCCGTGGCTCATTGATAAAATCGGCTGGCTGATTTCTAAAATATCCCGTCTGCCGAAGCTGGAGAGCTTTTTCTCCATCCAGATGATGTTTTTAGGAAATACGGAAGCTTTAGCCGTCATCCGCCAGCAGCTTGCCGCCGTCAGCAACAATCGGCTTCTGACATTCGGGCTGATGAGCATGAGCAGCATCAGCGGCTCGATCATCGGATCGTACTTGACGATGGTTCCGTCCACTTATGTGTTTACAGCCATCCCGCTGAATTGCTTAAACGCCCTTTTAATCGCCAATATGCTGAATCCCGTGGACGTTTCTAAAGAGGATGATATTATTTACGTTCCTTCAAAAGCGGAGAAAAAAGACTTCTTCTCCACAATCTCTAACAGTATGCTTGTCGGCATGAACATGGTCATTGTCATTTTAGCGATGGTGATCGGATATGTGGCGTTAACGGCCGCGTTAAACGGCGTACTCGGATTGTTCATGCACGGTTTGACCATTCAAAAGATTTTCTCATACATCTTCAGTCCGTTTGCCTTCCTTCTCGGATTAGGCGGACATGACGCGATGTATGTCGCACAGCTGATGGGCATCAAGCTCGCGACGAATGAATTTGTGGCAATGGCCGATCTGAAAGGGCAGCTGAATTCACTTCCGCCGCACACGATTGCCGTGGCTACGACATTCCTGACATCATTCGCAAACTTCAGCACCATCGGTATGATCTACGGATCTTATCAATCTCTGCTTGATGGTGAAAAATCAGCCATCATCGGAAAAAACGTCTGGAAGCTGCTTGTCAGCGGAATTGCCGTTTCCTTATTGAGCGCGGCGATTGTCGGATTGTTTGTCTGGTAATAGAAAAAAAGCGATACCGCTCCGTTTTGGAGTGATATCGCTTTTTTTTATTGATAGACGGATGCAGGTACGAAAACGTCCCGGATTCCTGCCGCGTACGGTCCGAGATCATATTGTCCGAACACAACGGCAATGCCGTTTTTCGTAAAGAAGAAAGGTCTTTCGTTATTCAGGATGATCTCCTGTTTTTTAACGTCCTGATCGAACAGATCATCATGTTTCTTGATGTAACCGTAAAGATAGTCTCTCGTCTTGTTAGCTTTCGTTTTTGTATTCAGCACATTATCGAGTGTGACCCGTTTTTTTGCGGCCAAGTCGTAATTAAAGGTCTGAACGGATGTCAGCCCGTGTGCGCCGCCTGTGTAACTGTAGTCTTCCGTCTGAATGCTGAGCTTGCCGTCTTGATTATACTTCACCTTGAAATCTGCCTGGTATTCCGCTTTGTAGCCTTGTTTCTCACCGTCTTTTTTGTTTTTCACATATTCTTTGTACGATTGTTCAATATAGCGCTTGAAGTCCTGATTGATTTTCTTTTCAAAAGATGCGTTTCCCGTATTTGTGACCTCGGGGTATGTCAGCTGCTTTACATGCTTATACGTCTGGCTTTTGACGACGGGCTTTGCGGTTTGCGCGGCCTCGGCTGAAGGCGCGAAACCTCCGAACGGCGCGGCTGTCAGCACTGTTAAGAGCACGGCCGCCATCATTTTGAATGCCTTTTTCATCACAACTCCTCCTTTTCATTACCGTTCCCTTTTTGAAAACGGTTTACACTCTATAGACAGCGCAGATCAGCAAATTGTTTCTGGGCCTTCTTTCACATTTTCTCCATAAAAAAAGAGACATGGAAAATCCACGCCTCTTTTACCGTGAAGGTCTTTGCGCAATGGCTTCATAAACGGCTTCCGCCAAATCGGAGTTGCCGAACATCTCCAAAACGCCGATAACGGTTTGATCAGGAATCCGTTCTGATTCCTCCTTCGGCACGACAAGTTCTTCAGCCGTTTTTCGCAGCTCTTCGTTTAAAGGCTGTCCGGGATAAGCCTTGCTGTAAATGGCCATCGGATCAAGGTCATGATTGACGCACCATTGGGCAAACACCAAAATCATCATGTTTTCGTCACGCCGGTAATATTCTTCGAGTTGTTTTTCGGTAAACGGCTTCACTATCATTCGCTCCTCCAGAAAATCTACCCCTAAGATACACAAACACAGAGCGGAAGTAAACCAAAGAGGGTGAAACATATTATTTCATCAACCCGACTGCTTTAAATAGCGCATGCCCTGACTCTCTAAAAACTGTTGTCTGAATGTCCCGGACAGCGGAAGGGACGGATTTGCACGGAAGCCATTTTCGTTTTCTCCCAATATTAATGCTTCGTTCAGATATTTCACTTTCACAATAAAAAAGCGCCCCTCTCATAAAAGGCGCTTTTTCATTCTTATATGCTTCTGTCCCAATGCCGATGCTCAGCCACGGCCTTCAGAAATTGTTCATGGTTTCCGTCCGGAACAAGGCCTGGGCCGTTTTCGGTTCCGGCGGCGAGGGCGAGAAGTTCTTTTCCTTCACCGGAGGCGCCGATCGCTTTGTAATGGCTGAAGGCTTCGCTGACGAAGTCTCTGGCCGATTTTTGGGCTTTGAGGCTGTCTGTGCTTTGTTTTCCGCCCGGAATGAAAACAGCGTCGTACAGGACGGAATCCGCTGTCAGGAAAGTGGCTGACGCTTCGAGCTCCGTGCCGTTTTCTCCCTTGACGGTTCCCAGCGCGGGGCTGATGATATCGGCTCTGACTCCCGCCTGTTTGCATGCATCAAGCACTTGTTTGACTTTCTCATCAGAAAACCCGTGGTCGGTTAAAACCGCAACCTGCCTTGTCGCTGCCGTCTTCACCGTGTTTTCCTGGCTTAAGGCCGGGGAAGTGAACGTTTCATCAGATTCACGGTCCTTCGGCGGCGGGTTCACGCCGATTCCTTTCGCAACACGCTCGGCTAGCCCGGCGTCGACGTGACTGAAGACATCAACCACCTGCTGCTGCACATCCTTGCTGTTCACTTTTCCGACTTCAAAACAGAACGCGGAGATGATATGTTCTTTCTCAGCGGGAGACATGCTGTTCCAGAACATCTTGGCCTGAGAAAAATAGTCATTGAAGCTCTCACTGCGCTGGCGGATTTTTCTGCCTTCTACTTTTTTCTGGTAATGAACGTATCCGCCTTCTTCTTCTGAGGCCGGCGACGGATCATTGTTCTGCAGGGAATTTTTATGATAGGCGACGGGACCCTTATTAATCGTCATCCGGTGGTAGCCGTCGTATTGGTTGTTATGGAACGGGCAGACCGGCCGGTTGATCGGAATCTCGTGAAAATTCGGCCCGCCAAGACGGATGAGCTGTGTATCTGTATAAGAGAAAAGCCGGCCTTGAAGAAGCGGATCATTGGTGAAATCAATGCCCGGCACGACATTTCCCGGGTGAAAGGCGACCTGTTCCGTTTCCGCAAAGACATTGTCCTGATTGCGGTCAAGGGTCATTTTTCCGATCAGCTTGACGGGAACCAACTCCTCCGGCCACAGCTTCGTCGGATCAAGGATATCGAAATCGAATTTGAACTCGTCTTCTTCGTCAATCATCTGAACACCGAGCTCATACTCGACTTTGCCGCCGTTTTCAATCGTTTCCCACAGGTCGCGGCGGTTGAAATCGGGATCTTTCCCGGCAATTTTCTGCGCTTCATCCCATACGAGGGAATGAACGCCGAGCACGGGTTTCCAGTGGAATTTTACAAAGCGCGCTTTTCCTTTCTCATTGACGAAACGGAACGTATGCACGCCGAAGCCCTCCATCATCCGATAACTTCGCGGGATGCCGCGGTCAGACATCGTCCACATGACCATGTGCGCGGATTCAGGATTGTTTGCGACAAAATCCCAGAACGTATCATGAGCCGTCGCAGCCTGCGGCATTTCATTGTGCGGTTCCGGTTTTATGGCGTGAACGAGATCCGGGAATTTGATCGCGTCCTGAATGAAGAACACCGGAATATTGTTTCCGACGAGGTCATAGTTCCCTTCTTCAGTATAAAACTTCGTCGCAAACCCCCTGGCGTCACGGACGGTGTCGGCTGACCCCTTGGAGCCCGCCACTGTTGAGAAACGGACGAAAACAGGCGTTTTGACGGACGGGTCCTGCAAAAATTTCGCCCGTGTATATTCCGTCATCGGTTCGTACACCTGAAAATGCCCATGAACGCCGTACCCGCGCGCATGAACGACTCGTTCCGGAATCCGCTCGTGGTCAAAGTGCGTCATTTTCTCCCGGAAGTGAAAATCCTCCATCAGCGTCGGGCCGCGAACCCCGGCTTTTAACGAATGCTCATCCTCTGACACCCGCAAGCCTTGGTTTGTCGTCATTTTCTTCCCGCTGTTATCGGCCCTGTACTGCTCAAGCTGCTCGTCCTTTGAGTGTTCATTTACACGTTTGTTTTGGTCTTCACACATGTCTGCTCCCCCTTTTTAAAACGAAACATTCTACAGCACATTTACCCGTGGCGTTCTTCATATAAACTGCTAATCCGCTCATTAGGATTTTTGGTCTACATATAGATATGCGGTCATACACATTTGAAATAAGCCTTCTTCACAGAAAGAAAGGATGGAAGCGCTTACCAAAAAAGCTGTTGAATAGGGGAGGTCATATCATGCTTGCCATACTCGGTTTTGTGATGATGATTGTCTTTATGTACCTTATTATGTCTAACCGGCTTTCCGCTCTTATTGCTTTGATTGTCGTTCCTATTGTGTTCGCCCTGATCAGCGGATTTGGCAAAAATCTCGGCGAGATGATGATTCAGGGCGTTACAGACCTCGCCCCTACCGGTATCATGCTGTTATTCGCCATCCTGTATTTCGGCATTATGATTGACTCGGGCCTGTTTGATCCTCTCATTGCCAAAATCTTATCGTTTGTCAAAGGAGATCCGTTAAAAATCGCCGTAGGCACAGCGGTTCTGACCATGACCATTTCGCTGGACGGAGATGGGACAACAACCTATATGATTACCATTGCAGCGATGCTGCCTCTCTACAAACGGCTCGGCATGAACCGTTTGGTGTTAGCGGGAATAGCGATGCTCGGTTCGGGGGTTATGAATATTATCCCGTGGGGCGGCCCGACTGCGAGGGTTTTGGCCTCCTTAAAATTGGACACGTCAGAGGTCTTCACGCCGCTGATTCCCGCTATGATCGCCGGCATTCTCTGGGTGATCGCCGTTGCTTATATCCTCGGAAAGAAAGAGCGGAAGCGGCTCGGCGTCATTTCGATTGATCACGCACCGTCTTCCGATCCGGAGGCCGCACCGCTCAAGCGCCCCGCTCTTCAATGGTTTAACCTGCTGCTGACTGTCGCTCTGATGGCCGCACTGATCACCAGCCTGCTGCCGCTTCCTGTTCTTTTTATGACTGCGTTCGCCGTTGCCTTGATGGTTAACTATCCAAATGTCAAAGAGCAGCAGAAACGAATCTCGGCGCATGCGGGTAATGCGTTAAACGTTGTCTCAATGGTGTTTGCTGCGGGCATATTCACAGGCATTCTCTCCGGCACAAAAATGGTGGATGCCATGGCGCATTCTCTCGTTTCACTCATCCCTGATGCCATGGGCCCGCACCTGCCGTTGATCACTGCGATCGTCAGCATGCCATTCACCTTTTTCATGTCGAATGACGCCTTTTACTTCGGTGTCCTTCCCATCATCGCCGAAGCCGCTTCCGCTTACGGAATAGACGCCGCTGAAATCGGAAGGGCCTCCTTGCTGGGGCAGCCTGTGCATCTGCTCAGCCCGCTAGTGCCTTCCACCTATCTATTGGTTGGAATGGCAGGCGTCAGCTTTGGCGACCATCAAAAATTCACTATTAAATGGGCCGTGGGAACAACGATTGTGATGACGATTGCGGCGCTTTTGATTGGGATTATTTCGTTTTAATCAAAAAAGGATTTCCGTTGGCGGAAATCCTTTTCTGTACATTATTTTTTTGTATAGCGCACCCAGTCATAATGAGCGTATAGCGGATTTACACCATTGTAGGAACCGAGCCAGTCATCGACACCTATCCCATTCCACAAGTTCATCATGATCTTTCCCGGTGTTGTCGGGATTTGGCTTGTCGCAGTATGTTTTAATTGCCCATCGACATACCATTTAATAGAGTTTGGCTGCCAATCGAACGCATACGTATGATAGGCATTGGCCGCGTCAAATCCGAGATCCGCAACCTTCTCATGGTTTCCCGCGCCATTTGTATAATAATTAAATTGAACCTTTGTCGTGTCTTTTCCTAAAAATTCGATATCAATCTCATCCCAAGGAGTGCCATCCGTTGGACCTGTATAAGTGAAGAACGATGAAACGATCCCTGTGTTTTTAGCCGGTTTCATTCTGACTTCATAAAGTCCATAGCCATAGGTTTGAACGGAGCGGTTCTCCCCGCAGTCAAACTTGTTATAAGACGGGCTTGTCAGCGCCAAACGCATTTCACCTGATGACGTCATGGATACATTATTTGCACGCCATGTGCAGTTGAACATATCTCCATTGGAGTAACCATTTGCTTTTTGCCATAATCCGGAGTTATAGCTGTTAAAAGGTTCAAAAAACGATCCGCCTGTTTGAGCTGATGCAGTAGAAGTGATCGCACACAAACTCAAAAACAATCCAGTGACAAGAAGCAGCAGCACTCGTTTCATACGATAAAACATGTCGGCATTCCCCTTTCTTTGAAAGCGATTTCTTTATCGATCATACATGATTCTGTTAAAAGGGGACATCGGTCAGAATAATGATAATAATGAATCTTAAAAAACCTAAATTACCATCAGCACAAACAGAAATCAGCGCTCATTGTAATTTAGGTTTTGCCTGCCTTAACCAAGTCATATGTGAATGTAAGACAAAATAAATACAAGGAAACTAAAATGGAATGCCCCGGCCCATGATGACCAATTCCTGATTGCCTTCTTTGAGGACACTGACGACATTATTATTAATGACTTTCGCAATCTTCAATTCTGTCTCCCTCCCGCCTGACCATTTACCTGCTACACCTTGATTGTACATTCTTTTTGAACTAGGTCAATATCTCCATGTCAATCAGAAAACGCCGTTCAGAAATCTTTGTCCAACGATGAGGCAGAGGCGCATATAATGCAGAGAACCGGTTTTTGGGAAGGAGCGTGTGTGATGAAACGGTTTTCGAAAGAAGAAAGCAGCTGGATGCTGTATGATTGGGCCAATTCAGCTTATTCGGTCATTATTATGACGGCGGTGTTCCCCTTGTTTTTTAAAGCGGCGGCGGCGGAAAACGGCGTCAGCGCAGCTGATTCCACCGCTTATTTGGGCTATACGATTGCCGCCGCGACTTTTATTTTGGCGATGCTCAGCCCCGTCTTAGGAACGATTGCCGACTACAAAGGATGCAAGAAACGGTTTTTTGCCTTCTTTTTTCTGATCGGTGTGGCGGGCACCGCCGCGCTGGCTTTGATTCCCGGCGAATCTTGGATGCTGTTATTAATTTGTTATACGATTTCCACGATCGGCTTTGCCGGGTCTAATGTGTTTTATGATGCGTTTCTCGTTGATGTGGCCGCAAAGGAGCGGATGAATATGGTGTCCGCCAGAGGATTTGGGCTGGGCTATATCGGCAGCACGATCCCTTTTCTCCTCAGCATTGCCGTCATTCTTTCAGCACAAGCGGAGGTGATTCCGCTGTCCGCCCAGGCTGCCGGCCGCATTGCCTTTTTGATTACGGCGGCATGGTGGGGGCTGTTTTCGATCCCGCTCCTTCTCCGCGTCCGCCAGCGCTATTATATCGAGAGGGAGCCGCGGCTTGTACTCAGCAGTTTTATACGGCTGGCCGGAACGCTGAAGCAGATCAGGAAGCACCGGGCGCTGTTTTTGTTTCTGCTCGCCTATTTCTTCTACATCGACGGGGTCGGCACCATCATTACGATGTCCACGTCATACGGGGCTGACCTCGGCATCAGCGCGGCAAATCTGCTGATTGTTTTATTTGTCACACAGGTCGTCGCCGCGCCTTTTTCAATTTTGTACGGGCGGCTGGCCGAACGGTTTAAGGGAAAAACAATGCTTTATGCCGGCATCGGCGTGTATATGATTGTCTGCACGTATGCTTATTTTATGGATTCCGCTTTTGATTTCTGGGTTTTGGCTATGCTTGTCGCCACTTCCCAAGGCGGTATTCAGGCGCTGAGCCGCTCTTACTTTGCAAAGCTTGTCCCCAAACAGAACGCCAATGAGTTTTTCGGCTTTTATAATATCTTCGGCAAGTTCGCTTCGATTATCGGCCCGCTTTTGATTGCCGTCACCGCCCAGCTGACCGGAAATTCGTCAGCCGCCGTGTTCAGCCTGATTTTGTTATTTGTAATCGGCATTGCCATCCTTGCGTTTGTGCCTGAGGAAACGGCGTAAAAAAAGCCTGCACGCGGCAGGCTTTCTTTTTTTATTTCTTGGCTTTATGGACTTTCAGTTTTTTGCCTTTGACCGTCGTATTTTTCATGATGTCAAGAACGTGCGGGCCTTTGCCGTTCAGAATTTCGACGTACGATGCGTTGTCCAGAATCGTGATAATGCCGATATCATCGGCTGAAACGCCGTCGATTTTCGCGATCGTCCCGACAAAATCGACCGCTCTGAGTTTTTTCTTTTTCCCGCCGTTAAAGTACAGCTTCATGATGTCTTTGTTTAACTGTTCGCTTTTGTCTGTTTTGACATCGGGGCGGGCGTTCAATTTTTCCGCAAATGCCGCTTTCCGTTCCGCTGTTTCTTTCTCAGACGGCGCCTCCCGCTTTTGGATGCGGAAACCGATATATGTCTCAATGTCATTCAGAAACCGCGATTCAGACGGCGTCACAAACGTAACGGCCAGTCCGCGGTGTCCGGCGCGGCCCGTTCTGCCTGTGCGGTGCACATAGCTTTCTTTTTCAAGCGGAATATCATAATTGATGACGAGGTTGATGTTTTCGATATCAATTCCTCTGGCGGCAACGTCGGTCGCAATGAGATAGCGGAACTCGCCGCGCTTGAATTCATTCATGACGTCAAAGCGGTCTTCCTGCACCATACCGCCGTGAATTTTATCGCAAGGGTAGCCCAGCCTGTCCAGCTCATCGGTTAACTGGATGACCCTTTCTTTTGTCCGGCAGAATATGATGCAGCTGTCCGGGTTTTCGGTGATCAGAACATCACGCAGCAAAGATGTTTTGTCCTCTTCTTCTGTTCTGGTGACAAAATGCTCGATGTCTTTTGTCGTCAGGCCTTCCGCTTTTACTTCAATCAATTCAGGGTCTTTCATATATGTGCGGCTCAGCTTCTCGACGTCATCCGGCAGCGTCGCTGAAAACAGCATGGTGACTCTGTTTTTCGGCAGATGCTGAATGATGGCTTCCACCTGTTCAATAAATCCCATATTCAGCATTTCATCCGCTTCGTCAATCACCACATACGCCAGCCGCTCAAGCGGCAGCGTCCCTTTTTCTATGTGATCAAGCACACGTCCCGGCGTTCCGGCAACGACGTGGCTTTTTTGCTTCAGTTCGGTTTTCTGTTTGTCAAAAGAAGCTTTTCCGAAAACCGCCGTGGCTTTTATCCGTTTGAAACGGCCGATATTCGTGATATCTTCTTTAATCTGCGCCGCAAGCTCGCGGGTCGGCGTTAAAATCAGGGCCTGCGGTTTGTTTTCCTCCCACTCCGCAAGCTCGCAGATCGGAATGCCGAAAGCCGCGGTTTTGCCGCTGCCCGTCTGCGATTTGACGACGAGGTCTTTTTTTTGCAGCGCGGCGGGGATGACGCGCCGCTGCACTTCAGTCGGCTCGGTGTATTGCAAGCCATTCAGCGCCCGTCGGATCTCGGGGCTGATCGCATATTCATTAAACTCATTCATGACTAAACTCCTTCTCTGTCCGGCTCCCCTCATTATACGCGAAATGCCGCCGCTTTACCCTGACGTTTTGCCGGGCCGTTCGGGGGACTGCTTTTTCTTCATGTCGAGCACGACCCATTTGGCGCAATAAAAGCTCATGCTTCCTTCCCCGTCATCGACATAGTAGCGGATCGATTCCCAGCCGCTGTCGACCGGGCTGATATCCAGATGGATGTCGGTGATGCTTTCAAGATCATCCAGCCGGGCAGACCTCACATCCTCAAAGCGCAGCACGGCATCATACTGTCCGTCAGTCAGCTTCAGCTCAAACACCGGGATTTTATCATAATACTCGTTATACCCGGTATAGAACGTAAACTCCGTCAATTCAAAACAACCCGGCGAATCCGGCCCCGGCAGAACTGCTTTCTCATGTTTGTGCCACTCCATTTTGCGCCTCCTTTTTTTCACCTGAATTGACATGTCTTACAAAGCCCCATGAACTTCTTTATATTCCTGCACCCAATCTCTTAATTCTTCTAACGTATGCAGATACGCATCAGGCGAATCTTTCAGATCAAACCCGCTCAAATATACGAGCATCTCCCAAACAGTTTCGTCCTCAACCGCCGGATCATCTGCAGCCACGTACTCGCACGCCCAATCCGACACTTCTTCCCTCGCCGCTTGACCGTTCAGGATCAGACCAGCCTTCTTCAGACATTCTGCTCTTGTGGGTTCTTTCACGTTAGAAGCCTGCCTTTCATTTCTTGTTTAAAATGCTGACTAACAGCCTCCTGGCCCGTTCATGCCGCCCGATTTCCCGGCTGAGCTCCGGATAATCCGTTAAAGCGTTTTTCAGCTGCGCATATTGAGGATACAGCTCAAAAAAGGATTTATATAAGGCTTTACGCTGCCACTTAGGCATTTGTTTATTCGCCAAAACAACATCTAAGCTGCCGCAGACAAGCGCGAAATATTCATAAAAATCCCCCGCGCAGGCAACCCCCTCAAAGTCTTCTTCAAAACTCCCCGCATCTGAGGGCAGCGGACCCTTCAATTCTTTTTTGTGAAACTTCAGGTTTCTGATGAGGTCATCATTTAAAGAATATCTGTTGGATCTCAACATTTCATTTAGCCGAAAAGAATTCATTTTGTTTCCCATTACTTATATCCCGCTTGTAGATCCCCGAAGTCGAGACCGCGTAAATGGCATTACTTGTCAGCTTCAGCTGATGCCCCGAAAGCTCACGGCCATCCGGATCACAGCACGTTACCTCTTGCACCGGCAGACTGACATCAGCCGGAATGAAGGACAGTGAATGATCATCTTTGCATATCCAAAACCCGTCATCTGAAATCGCAAGCTGATCATATACCCCTGAACATGCTTTATCAGAAATAATCCACACTCGTTTCACGTCCGTCTCATCAAACGCAGCAATGACTGTATAAGAGTAATACAGCATGTAGATCAGTCCGTTTTTTTCCGCAAGCGCATAGCAGTCATCTACAACGGGCGCATATATTTCTGAAAGCTGCTGATCAATGTGAGTTTCCTTTAATTGTCCGTCTAAAGTGAAGCACAGCACACTTTGACCATCAGGATTTTCATCGCTATAAATGCCTTCATCACTTAAACCGATCCAAAGGTTTTGTTTTTCGTCCAAAAGACTGCATGAAACCCCTGAAGGCAGAGAAAATGCACTTTGTTCTGTTCCATCTGCTGAAAATACCTTCACTTTATGCTCATGCGATTCAAAGAAAATCAGCACATACCTGTCAGCCGAACTCTGTTGAAACAGCATAATATCCTCACACGGAATTTGTTCATCAATATGAATCACTCGGGTATCGCCGGATTCATCCGTGATTGTAAACGAGAGACCGCCATTCTGATGCCGTCCAAGATACTGACGTCCGCAGTTGTCAAAGTGACAAAAACATCCTTTTACTGATTCATCGTGTATCTTGTTCATTTTTATTTTCATGTAATTGCCCCTTGCTATTTATAATGCGCGGCGAGCTTTTTTTGAAATTCATCCGGAACGATCTGATCCGGGAATACAACTGATATCCAGTCTAAAACATGATCATCTAACGGCCTCCATGATTCTAACGTTTTTCCCGCAATCTCCTGATCAATGCCTAAAATACAAATTTCAAATTCTCTCTCTCCGTAAATCGCCCACTTGAAAGTCGGTGAAGCCCAAACAACACGAGATGCAATGTTCAATATACAGTCATTTTTACTGTGCTTTGGATAATCAGTTAAGATTGAAAGATATTCATCTGCAGTTATATGCAAAGGGATCTTTAACCAGTTAAAATATCCGAATTTCTCGTAAAACCGATTCATATCATCCGAGTGTTCCAGAACGGCCATTAAGATAAATTCATCGTGATGATGATGCGCCAAACTTTTGAGCATCATCCAGCCTTCTTCAGACAAGACCCAGTGGAATTCCTCGAATAGATAATAATGTTTTTGTTGTTTAAATACTTGTTCGGGCAACGTTTTGTCTTCATGAAATAAGGAATATATCTGGGATTGAAAGACTGCCGATTCCTTTGTGTTCTTTATAAAAAAGGGGTGCATCTTGTACCTCTCTTCGGCGGTTTATACGCAAGCTCACAGCCGTATTCTGTGTGAAATAAACAGATAGCAAATAGGAAGGACGGCTCAACTACAATAAAGCTGTTAGAAAGCTGCCGGCCTTCAAAATCAATAAAATTCATGAGACAGTGCAGATGATTTGCACAATCCTTCAGCGCACATTTGATAGCGCCGACTTCATCACTATACGGATGAAACAGATAAACGAAATCATTCTTCCGTTCAATCCCCACATCCGCAATGGTCTCTAAAATAAGCGATACAGCTGCTTCCCTGCCGCTTATATCAACTTCACGCACTGCACTTTGGAAAGAGTTCGATAATACATTCTCTAATATCTTCCTGCTTTGTTCTGCCTCGGCAAATTGATAAACAAACCCTGATTCTTCACAAGATGTTAACCCGGCACAAACACGTTTCATTAAAAGATTCCTCTTATTTTCTTCAAGCTTGTCAATTAACTTTTTTCTCATAGCTGGGTACTTCCTTAGAGGATATTTTCATGCTGCACAGAAGTATCAAAACTTTACCAAATATAAATCGTTACCATTAAAGATAAAAATGCGGTTCTGAACGGCTCTGTACGCTGTTTCTTCTTTTCTATCAATACCATGTATCATGACGTCAGCCTCTGATAACCCTTTGCTCTCTTCATGAAATGCAAATACGTTATCCTCATGATTCTGTATCAGCAACACTCTATTTTTCGAAACGGACAGCTGGTCACAATAGGAGTATTGATCTCCGTTTAGCACATATTCTGCAACAGTACGAATTCTGTCCCGTCCAATCTGATAATGCCCGATGACACAGCAATCCTCTCCCTCGAAACATACATACAAATCAGATTTGATCGATTGTACGGCATAGCATTCGTGCATCATTTCTTTAAAATCATCCTCAAAATAAAACGTTCTGTCTTCTGCATGAAAAGCAAATATCGCTTTCCCTTGAGGGTTTCTCTCATCATACATACCCTCGTCCGTTAATCCGATCCATAAATCCATCCTCACCCAGATGAAATACATTGGCGCTTAATAGAAAAGAACAAATCGGATTGATTTTATTACTGTTTACGCAGTATGCGGCCAATTGACACGTATGATTTTCCAGGTAAACGATCACGATTGTGTCATTATACGAATCAATCAGATAGAAATGGGCATCTTCAGAAAAGCCGCATAACTCTTTTTTGATTAAAAGAGAGCTTCCTTTCATAACCTCTAATATTATTTTGTGATCATGCACAGACACAATAAATAACTGATCATCCCTGCCCACATTGAAATAAATGATATTTTCCCTTTCATATGAACCAACCCGCTCCGCAGTAAGTTCTAACATCAGCAACACTCCGTTGATTAAGACTTTGGAATTTATATCAAATTAATCAATGATATATAAATCTGCTGCATCGTATTCAAACCAAATGATTTTTTCATTATACTCAGTGTTTACATCAACTTTTAGAGTGTTCAGGTTCATGTAGGACTTATTTTTGGAAGGGTTTGCTATTATAACAACAAAGTCATTGATTGATGCTAAAAAATATAATTCATCCAATAAGTGATCTGCCATCAATTCTTCTTTGGTCAGGACACATTCAATATGAATTAGCTTTTTCGATACAGAATCATATTTATTATTTTCTTTTCAACCCTCTTCTTCCATTCTTCAGTAAAAGAAGGGGATGCCATTACTTCTATAAGAGCTGTTTCGAATTGTAAGTCATTCATTAATTGAGAAAAAGTATCTTTACTCACTAGATCACACGAATATATTGAGTTGTATTTCAGTAGATTAATCACATCCAGATTCCCTATAGCCCCCAATGATTCTTTTTGTAAATGTAAAGGACTGCTCATATTACCTCCGAGAACGGTTTTTGTTATGTAAGAAAAGAGAGGCTGAGAACCTCTCTTATTTGTTTATTTATGACTTCGAACGATACGTATAAAATGATTGGTCGTCAAAGCGAACGGTTTCAGCTTCTATAGCAATCAGCATTCTGTTCATGTCAATGAGAAAGTTAGCATTTGATTGATACTCCGGAATTACAGAATTTGATAGATTTCCGATTCCTTCCGGATGATAACTCATCTCAAATACTTGCCAATTGTATTCTTCGGGATCTATTTTTTCTAATCTCATATCGCCAATATCTGCGCTAAAATAAACAGATGCTACATTTTGAAATAATATTTTATGTGTATATTCACTTTCTTTTTCAAAAACCTTAATATCAAGTGAAAGTTCTTTTTTAAACACATTAAAATCAAAATGAAGGACAGCGCACCCCTCATCTATATAATCAACCCAATCAATTATTGTTTTGTACATTGTTTATCTCCTAAGGACGTTTTGGAGGATTTTTTGTGTCTTTGAGATCTGATTTTAAAGTCTTCACGAAAAATTCTAGCTTTTCTTCATTACAGTTCAATTTATAGAAAGTTGTATTTGAATGATTTTCCACAAATCTAATTATAAATCTGTAATATTCGTTTTCTTTATCAATACTCAAAATAAAAAATGGTTCAATTGTTTCTAAACGTATCCTATCTTGATTCCCTGCTAATAATGCTTCAATCCCTGATATCAGCATTTTATATTCACTTTCTAATAAAGCGGCGGAGTAATCGCGAGCGATTACTTTATTATGTTCTAACAGTTCAAACATTGTTGAGATAAAAGGATCATCCTCCGCCTCTTGATACCTTCTCGGTGTTATGTCAAGTTCCAGACAATCATCTCTAATTTTAGCCATGCTGCCTCCTCGTTTTGGGTGAAAAGAGAGGCTGAGAACCTCTCTTACATTAATAGACTAGGATTCATTTAACATTTCAATCATTTCTGCCGCTTCTAAGTACAATTCATTTATCTTGTTTTGAATTTCTTTTGCGATTTCTTCATCACTTTCTAGATCTGATAAATATCCAGCTTTACCTGAAAACAACTTTTTTTCACAAACCCATATATCTAAGTGGTCTACACAATAGCCGTCTTCATTATCGTGAAAGTCGGTGCCGTCCAAATAAGCTGCAGAAAAAAATATCAATGAATTATAGGTACTCTCAAAACAATCTGAGGGCCGTACTTCTTTTCCTATTTCTTTTTCGTGTCCGACTCTTCCAAAAGCAGCTTCAATTTTCAAACCCATTTTTCTAAACTTTTCTTGATTGTTTCTTATTTTATTTAATGCTATTCGTTCAAATTGTTTTTCTATTTGTAAGATCTCTTTCTGTGTAATAGAATTCAGGTTGATTTTTTTCATATTACACCTCGTTCAGAACTCAGAACATTTACTACTGTCAGTATCTGTACAAGCGAATGTAAGAAATCTGTCTTTTACAATTCATACTTTATGATTTCCTCCATTGTCATCCCTTCAAAATATTTATAAAGAATAGATTCTACAGATGAATGTCCAAATATACCCAATGGGTTAGGGATGTTCTTGCCTGTTTTCTCATCTGCCTCTGCTAATTCATCTTCTGATGCAAATGAATCGCCTTCACTTATGAGATATTTACCGTCTTCATATAAAACAAATTTTAGTTGAGAATTACTGTTTTTCTCTATTATCTCTTGAGGCATCTTGGATATTACTGTCCAATCCCCTTGAAGAAAACCTGTATACCCGGTATTTGCCGCAAATATTTTCTTATTTTCTTCTTTCATTAGACGAATAACTTCTTCTCAGAGTATTTTCAGTAAAAATATTATAGTACTGAATAAGAATGTCATCGTCTTTATTTTTTGATAGATCACCTTCAATAACCCAAGCATAAGTATACTTCCCGATCTTATCCAAAGGTATTTAATAACAGCTCCCGGTACTACTTTAGCTATTGATTTCGCTTTCCTGGTCGTTGCCTTTATTTCTACTATTCGCTTATCAACTAACTCCGTGAAAGAAGAATCTCCATTTGTATTCATAACGGTAACTAAAGTTGCTAAGAATTCTTCTAATATCGGTTCTCTATCCAGATCCCTCTTATATCGTTCACAAAATTTTTCTACCGCATCAAAACATATATCTAAGCCTTCATCACTCAATAACACTTTCTTGTTTTTATATTCTTCTTCCCAATAACCCAATAGAACGGCCTTCTTTCTTTTCTATTTCATACCGCTCATATCCTGAATAATATCGTGTTTGAATTCTGTAAGCGCAGAGGTTAAAAAAGGGTTCCTTCATCAACTCACTCTATATCGTAATCCTCCCACTCCCTCCAGTTGTTATTTACTTCACCTAGATCAACTGAACCTGCGCCTTTTTCAAGATATTGCGCAAATGATTGAAAAGAAATTAATTGGCTTGGATCTGTTAGGTAATCAGGATATTCCCAATCCTCTGTTTCGAACACTCCTTCTGCTTCGCTTTTTAGATCCAGTATATTTAATAGTTTGTTTGGCTTTATCCAAAGCGCCTCTCTAAAAGAAGCATCCTCAAACAAATTCCTGAAATAAGTTTTCCAAGCCCTTTCTTTTGTACTCTTTTGGAATTCATTTCTTTGGTGAATATTTACGCAATAACGAGACTCTTTAATTTCAATTTCCACTACTTCGCTTAATTGTTGAAAATCACTTTCACGATATGTTATTTTCTCACCTGCTTCAGTCTTTAAGGCGAAGTCATCAATTATTATCGATTTGTAGTTGTCTGAAAAACAGTTACTATAGGTATGAATAGCCAGAAAAGGTCCTTTAGAATCTACTTCGAAGCAATGAATTGCCAGTAACCAATTGTCATCATTTAATCTTAATAAGGTACATTTACTCCCAACATAATTAGATTCACGCCATTCAAAAATTGGTCGGTTTAATTCACTAAATTCATCATCTAATAGGCTAAGAATTTCTTTACTTTTAATCAAAATTCATTCTCCTTATTAAATTATTTTTATATTTTATCTTCCACATAATAATTTATTTAATATATAACGGATTATTTCCAATTACTGCATGTCTATAATATCTTCAAAAGTATTGAACAGAATCTGCGTGTGCCCATTTTGGCCACTCTGTGTTACCATCAGCATGTTTTTGAATATATGCTATCTCTTGACGGGAAATTGCTTCGGCAATTGATTGAAAGAAAGGAGACAAACTAGGCAAATCTTTTTCTCCTTCTGGATGCATCCATAATTCTGTTGAATACAATTGTTCATACTCCGAAGAGAGACCCGCTATTTCCAGTTGTTCTTGTTTCGTCAGCCAAAGTGTGTCAAGAAATAATCTATTTTTGGTCATATGCCTCAAACATGTAATCCATTCATTCTTTGGGGAAATCTTATCTTTTATTTCCTGCTCAATAAAAAATTGAAATGTTTTCTCTCTAAGAGACACATTGATTTGTTTACTTGTAAAACCCGATTCTACATCTTCCAATTCCAGAAAATTTCCTTTTTCATCTGCAAATAAAAACGGTTCATCATCTAAAAAACTTACTTCATTATTTGTTAATTGATTACCTACCGCATAAAAATCAATAGCTGGTCCCAATCTCGACAATCCAAACAGCTGAAACGTTAAAAGCCAGTTATCTCTTTCAATAAAAATCGAAAGCTTCCCTTTTGCGAAGTCAAAATTCTCATTATCAAGAAACGGAAACTCTTCCTTATTGAATGAATCGTTAAGCAATGCGAGAATGGCTTCTTTTTTTCCACCCAACAGCCTCACCTCCGTTGATGTCTTTTTCTTAGAATAGCACTAGTATATCCTCCTTGTTTTCGTGAACAAGTTTGACAATGAGGATATAGCCTTTGTCGCTGGCCTTTCTTCCTTAATTTTGATACTGGTTGGTGATCTGCAATCCAATTTCTGCTTTTAGTTCCAGGGTGCCTTCTACCACAAGTATGACAGCCATATTTATTCCCAATTTTGTTTAATACTCTTCTTTCCTTTTTATTTAACCTGCTACTTGTACTTCTTGCAGGAATTGACCTTCTAGCGTATTTACCAGGTTTTAAATACTTCTTGGCGGCCTTCGCAAATCCTAAAGCCTTCTTAGCACCTTTAAACACTTTCCCGGGCCCAAAGTTAGAAGCAGCTGCCCAAGCAGCACCTTTCCACCCTTTACCTGATTTATATGCCTTGTACCCATCATAGGCTGCAAATCCAGCATTTACCACAAGCCAAACCCAATGCCCATCAGGGTCAACATTCATCACAGGGTTATTATTTCCATAAGCATACCCATTCTGATCCAATGAGTCGCCATCGCTGCCCGGGTCTGGGTCAAGTGAGAGGAACACGCCGTTTCTTGGCTCGTAGTAGCGGGCCATGAGGTAGTACAGGCCGGTTTCTTCGTCGTATTGGTAGCCTGCGTAGCGGTAGCGGTTGTCTTTTACTTCATCGCTTGCTTCGGTTTTTGTTGGATTTCCCCATGCGTCGTACTGATATTTGGCAACCGTTTTTCCGGTGCTGTCTGAGATCGCGATGACGTCGCCGTGTGCGTTGTAGTGATAGAAATATTTCTTGCCATTTTCTGTGTAGGATAACAGCTGGCCGCTGTCCCCGTACGTGTATGATTTTGTGACGTTGTTGTCCGCGTCTGTTTCATACAAGACGTTCAAGCTGTCTCCGTCGTAGAAGTAGTTCGTGACTTTTCCGTTGACGGTTTTTTGGATTCTGTTTCCTTTTTCGTCATACTTATATGTTGCGAATGGCTTGTCTTCGCCTTTTTTGGTAACGGCGGTCAGGTTATCTTCTGCATCCCACGTATATGTGAATTTGCCGTCGGATGTGCGGTTGCCGTTTTTATCATAGGACAGGTCTTCGTCATTCACCTTCGTCAGCTGGTTCATGATGTTGAAGGATGCGTTGACTGATTTGCTTGCGCCGTCCTTTGTGGTAGTGACGTTTGTCCGGTTGCCGAAGCCGTCGTACGTATATTGAATGACGGTGCCGTCTTCATGTGTTTCTTTGACGAGCTGGTTGAGCTTGCCGTATTCGTACTGCACCTTTCCGCCCGCTGAGCTGTCGATGACCGTGCGGTTGCCGTTGGCGTCATATTCATAGCTTTCCCGGAAGATGCTGCCGCCGTTTTTGGCTCCGATATGAAGAGAGCTGACGAGATTCCGCTCATCATATGAAAAACTCGTGCCGACTTCATTGCCGCTGATGAATGTCTGGACATTGCCGTTTTCATCATAATCAAATGTATAGGCTGAAGTGCCGTCTTTCATTTCAATCATTTGATCAAGTTTGTTGTACGTAAAGCTGTTTGTTCCTTTTTGGCCGCCGTGGCTCCATGAGAATCTTTTCAGCTTATCCGAATCAGCCGGATACGTCCAGCTTTGGCTGCCGCCGCGGTCGGTTAATTCGGTCAGGCGGTTTTTGTTGTCAAAGGTGCGTTTTTTCGTTGTATTTTGTTCTTTGTTTGTGACCGACGTTTCATTGCCGTTTTTGTCATAGGTAAAGTTATATTTTTCAGTGCCGTTATACGCTTTTGACTTAACCCGATCGGTGCCGTCATAGGTCAGCGACACTTCATTGCCGTTGGCGGAAACGGTTTTCGTCAAGTTACTGTTGGCGTCATATTCACTCTTCAGTACATTGCCGAGCGGGTCGGTTGTTTTGACGAGCTTGCCCATGACGTCATATTCATATTGATAGGTCTGGTCCGTGCCGGCCCGAATCGTTTTTGTCAGCTCATTTCCTTCCTTGTCATAGCTGTGAAGGATGGATGTGCCGTTTGACAGGGTCAGCTTTGTCAGCTGGTCGGCCTGATCGTATTCGTAGGCGGTTGTTTCGCCTTTCGCGTCGGTTTCAGATGTTTTCTTGCCAGTCTCGTCATATGAAGCAGTGCTTGCATAACCTAGTTCGTCTTCTTCTTTTGTGACGTAGTTTCCTTTTTCGTCATAGGTGTTTTTCGTCAGGATGCTTCCTTCGATTAAACGGATATCATCAAACCACGCCGTTCCTATGGCGCTTTTTTGGAACAGAATGCTGATTTCGATTTTATTGATCGGCTTTGTTTTCGGAATGACTGCCGCTGCCCGGTTCCATTCTTGGGTCCCCTGCGGGAATTTGGCGGTGTAGACGCCCGTCGTTCCGTCCGCATAAGTGACGCCGGCCTGAAGAGCGTAATCATTGTCGTTCGTTAATTTTACACCGTCAGCCTTGGACATTCCTGTCAGCGTGATATATACCGGCTTATCGTCCGCGCTTTGGCCTAATGTAACGGTTTGTTTTGCGGCCGCATTGGCTTGTGATGCATTTGTGCGGGACGCTTTTAATGAGCTGTCATCATCGAAGCCTTCATCAAGGTCAGCGGCGGCTCCGCTTGTGCTCCAGCCGTCTGCTTTAGCCGTGAAACTGCTGTTTTGCACCGGGTTATAGCTTGAAGAGACTTCGCCTTTTTCCAGCTGAACCTGATCAAACCACGCTTTTCCTTTGCCGTCCTTGTCGTTATGGTCCACTTCCATATAGACGATGGCTTTTCCTGCATTGGCCGGTGTTGTAAAGGTGATCTGCCGTTTCGTCCAGTCATTCTTTCCGGCTAATGCGCCTGATTCATTGTGAATCCATTGAATGCGTTTTTGGTCTTTGTCACGCAGATCAATGTTGAAATACGCTCTTGCCTTTGTCAGATCCGTTTTGATCTGGCCGCTGAGTGTATACGTCGTATTCGGCTCAAGCTGCACTTCCTGCGTTGCGGACGCATGGCCGTGCTCTGTTCCGGCTGAAGCGGATTGTGAGGAGATCTCCAGTGCTTTTTGTCCGGACAGCGCGCCGCTTCTTGCTTTTACAGATGCAATACTTCCGCTGTCTCTCGTAGCGGTGAGATTCCAGCCCAGCTTTGTTCCTTCAAAGCTGCCGTCTTTCAGCAGGCTTGCCGAAGCTGCCAGCTCTTTGCTTGATTGAATGAGATTCCCATACTTGTCATAAACGGCGGCGGATGAGGATTTTCCGCTTTGATCCGTCTCAGAAACGGCATCCAGTCCGTCGTACGCAATATCAGTGACGTTCCCCTCGGTGTCCTTCATTTTCGTTACGTCATTGTTTTTGTTGTACTGATACGTTTCGGTGCCGTAGTTGTCTTTTACGGCTGTGACGTTGCCGTCTTTATCATATTGATAGCTTTCTGTCGCTTTGCCCGTATCCGCGTCGTTCGGATCGGTGTCCTGAATGACGTTGTTGCCTTCGTATACAGTGTTGGTCGTGATTTTCAGCCCTTCGGCATCATCGATCATTTGAATCGGGTTGCCCGCCTCATTATAGCCGTACTGCACTTGGCGGCCGTTCGGCTGCGTCATGAGCAGCGTTTTTTTGTCCGCGTCATAGCTGTAGTCGTACGTTTCTTTTTTCGCATTGACGGCTTTGGCCAGGCGGTGGCCGCTATATTGGTATTCAGTGAACAGCGGTTTGTCATCCGTGCTGTTTGCGGAATACTGCTTGACGAGGCGCCCCTCGTCATCGTAGTCATAGCTTGTGACGCTGCCGTCAGTATCCGTCACCTTTTTGAGAAGGTCTTTGTCATATGAATACGAAATCTTTTTGTTTTTCGGCCCTGTAAGAGATGTGACATGGCCGTTTTCATCATAGGTAAATGTCAGCTTGCGCCCTGATGCGTCTGTTATGGCGGTCAGCTGATTGCTGTCGTTATACTCGTATACGGTTGTGTTGTTGTGTCCGTCAACGATTTTTTGGAGCTTGCCGCCTTTTTTGCTGAAATAAGCGTTCGTCTGATCTTTTGTTTTTAATACAAATTGATCGCTTGTTTCCGTCAGTTCGAGATAAACGCCCGTCGGCGGCTGATACGTGCCGTCAGATTTTTTCGTGAAGACATGTGTTGTCGCGTCCTCATCAATATAAACGGCTCTGCCGTCTTCAGAAAGAATCGACGTTTCCGCATCGGCATACCAGCCTTGGCCGAACATATGGTCAGAGCTGTCAAGGCTGTTGAAGGTCCGGGAGAGTCCGAGCCCCGGTCCGCGTCCGTCGATTGACATATCTTCTTCATTGACGATGACATTTCCCGTTGCGCCGTTCAGCTGTCCGTCCGGAATGTCGATAATAGACCAGAATTCTTCCGTTCCGAGGAATTCCGCCCCTTCATGGAAAACAGGGTTAAAAGGTGCCGTCGGTATGCTGTCACCGTTTGCGTCATAGGCGGTCAGCGTAAAGGAATAGTTCTTCTTCCCTTTGTAATTGCCGTTTGCGTTTTCGTAAACAGGTGAAGGGTCAAGCGCCAGTTCGCCGCCCTTTCCGTCCGTGTGAAGCTGGAATCTTCCCGCTTTCACTTCATCGGCTGAAGGCCAGATGTGTTTGTTTTGGGTCGTCCAATGATCGGTATCACCGATATCGTATGATTGATAGTCTTTTCCGTTGTAGATGTTGATTTTGTAGCCTTTGGCGTTTTTCACCTTATCCCATATGAGATTGACATAACCCGTTTGGCTGGATTTCGTGTTCGTATAGACGTAGCCTGTCAGGTTTTTCGGCTTTGCGATATCAGGCAGCGCCGGACTCGCTTCCGGTGAGGCGATCGCTTCTCCGTCTTTGTTATAGGCAATGACTTTAAATCCGTAGGTTTTCCGGTTCGCATCTCCGCCGGCGTTTTTATAAACAGAGCCCGGGTTGATTGGCAATTCCGCGCCTTTTTTGTCTTTCAGGTGAAGCGCATATTTTCCGGCGCTGATTTCCGCCTTTGTCGGCCAGATGTTTTGATTTTTTGTGGACCAGGATGTTTTATTTCCGAGGTCAAGCGTTTCAAAGCTTTTGCCGTTATAAACTTGCATTTTATACCCGGCAGCGCCTGATACGGCTTTCCAGGAAAGATCAAACCAGCCTGTGGCGTTGTTGTTATTAAAGCCTTTCGTGCTCGGTCTCTGAACTCTGCCAATATTCGGAATGACGGGCTTGGCGGCCGCAGACATGGCGCCTTCTCCTTGGTCAAACACCGCGCTGACCGCGACCCAGTAATTTTTACTTGCCGGATAGCTGCCGCCGGAGTTTTTATAGACCGGCGAAGGATTAAGCGCTAATTCACTTCCGCCTTTTCCGTCTGTATGCAGCTTATATTTGCCGGAGTCGATTTCCGCTTTTGTCGGCCAAATCTTTTTTCCTCTTGTGCTCCAAGAGGTTGCATTGCCGACCGGAATGGCTTGATATTCTTTCCCGTTATAAAGCCACACTTTATAGCTTTTGGCGCCTTCAGCTTTTTTCCAGCTGATATTGAAAAATCCTGTCGAATCTCCGTTATGATACGCTTTGACAGACGGCGTGTCCGCCTTCGGAATCGTGTATGTCACTTCAATGTATGGTTTTTTAGCAGAGTTTGCTGATGACATCAGTTTCTTCCAATATTCTTTTCCGTTGCCGTTTGCGTGAAGCTTAAAGCCGTAATTGGCGCCGCCGCTATTCCACGACTTGACTGCGGAGGTGACATCGAAGCTTGCCCATTGGCCTTTATAGACCTCGGCTTTGCCGATGTTTTTGGAGCCCGGCTTGTTCTTCCACGTAATCTTGGCATTGTCGTAATTGCTGTTAACGGTGTCGAGCCAAAGCCCCGTCGCCTTTGATCCGTAATAGGAGTGGGCTGTGTATGCTTTGAGCGTCGCTTTCGTCACCGTCATGTTTTTGATCGGCTTTAGATTATCAAACTTCATAAAAGCGTAGTTCGTTCCGGTTGAACCGTCATAATATCCAGTTTTCAGCACGTACGCTTTCAATCCGGCATCCCATTTCTGCGATGCGGCAGAGTAGTTTGTCGTCGGGTACGCGCTCATGACAAAGGTATCGGATGACACAGATACTGATGTTGAAGGGTCAATAGATACCGGATAAACCCGCTTGGGATCTTTCAGCCATTTTTCATCGGCCGTTACATGGAGCAAGTAGCCTTCGCTGTTTTTTTCAAGTTTGAAGCTGACATCTTCTGACCTGTTGACTTCACCTGACTTTTCGTCGAGATCTGAGTCGGTCATAAAGGGCTTCGGCACGGTGTAGACGACATTGTCTTTATCATCAGAAAACGCGATCGAGCCGTCTTCCTGTTCTTTAGCCTGCAGGTCGGTTTTGATTTGAAAGGTGAAGGAATTGTAGCCTTCATATTTGTGAAGCACAAGGTCTTCTTTTATGTTTTCGTTAAATGTGTAGGTTTGTAAATCAATTGCAGGAAACACTTGCTGATACGTAAGCTCGTTGCTGTCTTCCCTTACTTTTGCTGAGGCATCTGTCGGAGTAATTGCAGCCTGATCGGGGCCTTTTGCGCCGGTTAATGAGTATGTGAGCTTATGATCATCGTGTTCAAATGTAGCGTATAATCCGTTTTTCATTTGCTTCAGAAAATCGGAGTTCAGCACTGTATTTTCCGTCCCGACTTCCTTTGAGCCGGTTTTCAATTCAGGAGAAACGTCTTCCCAGTCCGCATTGGCGGTTTCTTTCGTATGAATGGGGTCTGTGTAGATTTCCTGTTTGTACACACCCTCGCCTTCATAGTAAAGCTTTGAATTCTCAGTTCTTTCAGACGTGATCTCACCGTCTTGATTGATATCTTTTTGATCAAAAGGCATCTGCTCAGATGCTTTTTCCGCCGGAAGATCTTTTTCCGGGTCTGCGGCCGGAATGGCGGCGGTTTTCGCTTGAACTTGTTTATCACGCGTTTCTGCCGCAAACACATCGGCAGGCGCAATGGAAATCATCAGCGTTGCCGCAAGAGTGCCGGCCAGCCACTTTTTCCACTTGTTCTTTTTTCCTATTTTCATAGGTTCTCCTCCTTCTTTTGTAATTTAGGCTTAACAATAGTAATATTATTGAAATTGTTTATCAATATTTTCCTAGGTATTTAAGGTTATTTTAAGGATTATAGGAATTTTGAACCTTTTATTCATATAAAAAAACCGCCGGCTGCCGGCGGTTTTTCGTATTATGGATAGCGGAGATTTGTATTTTGCGCTCCCGCGTAGGATTGGGCGAAGTTTTTGGCGTCCTGGGCTGAAAGCGTGCCGTAGCTGTAATTTGATCTCGGATTCCAGCCGGTGCGCGGTGATTTCGGGGCTTTGAGCGACGGGAATGAACCGATGTCGGTGAATTGGGCGGTCCCGTAGTCGTCTATCATTCCGCCTTTTTCATTTCCGTTACCGAAATAGTTGGCTTCTGAGAAGACAGTCGCGTTTGTATGAATGGTGAATCCTAAATTGAAATTGGTCACATAGTTGTTTTTCGCGTGAAAATAGCCGTATCTCATCAGGCCCGGTGAACGCACATAGACGTTATTAAAATAGTTGTTGGTGATCGTCATATGCGGATAGCCGATATAATTGCGTCCTTCGTTATCATCATTCGGATAACCGAGAATCAGACCGTACAGATGGTCTGTGAATTTAGAGTTAGACAGCGTCACAAAATCCGCTTTGGCGCCGACATACAGAAGCTTTCCCAAATCGCTGCGGCTGTTCGGATTGTAGCTGTGTCCTTCAAACCACACGTGGTCAATCCAGTAATTCTGTCCGTTCGCTATGTACATCGGAATGTCGTTGTTGCCTGTAATGGCGGCACTATGGCTGATAATGAGATTTTTGAAAATCACATTGTTTGAGCCGGAGCCGGTGGTCAGATAGATGTTGGTCAGCCTGTGGCTGGTATAAGAGCCGACGATGGTTTTATTGGCGCCGACTGTCACAACGGCTTTACCCGGGGAAGAAATATCACTTGTGATGACGATGGTTTTGCGATCCGTTCCGCCCGCATTGTTTTTCAAATCATTGAGATTGCTGACGTAGACGACGGGGCCGCCCTGGCCTCCCGATACGGCGGATTTTGCTTTTCCGTTATGATCCTTCGCATTTCCCGCGAATCCGGTAAGTCCCTGCATCACATCCGGATAAGCCGCTGCCGCTTCTGCCTGCTTTGATACGGAACATACGATGGCCAGACAAAGCGCAAAGCCGAGTGCAGCCAAGAAAGCGAGATGACGCGTCTTGTTTATCATGCCCTTCACTCCTTTAATCTCTTAAATTGTAAACACAAGAAGTATTATACAATTACTATCCTCTTTTTCCATGATCTGTTTGTCTGCTTTTTCGTTATGGCTGAATAGCCCCAAAATAAAAAAAGCAGCCGGTACGGCCGCCTATATACGGGTGCTGTCTGCCTGAGTTTCCGACGGCACGGCTTTTTGCTTTCGAATCAGGGACAGCGCCATTCCCGCAAAAATCAATACAATCCCCAAAGATTGATAAAGGTCGGGGCGAAATCCCGTAAATACGGTGTCAAGCACAATCGCCACCGCCGGATCAAGAAATACGATGATTGAAATAAACCGGGTGGATAAAAACCGCAAGCTGTCAAAAAAGAGCAAATACACAATTCCCGTATGAATGATACCGGTTGACACAATCATGATCCAATTCACATGCGACAAATCAGAAAAAGCGCCGAAACGGACGAACGGAAGAAGAATGATAACGCCCAATCCGGTCTGCAAACAGGTGACGGCGTATGGGCTGAGACTGTTGATACCTTTCCCGGCCAGTGTCGTAAAGGCGTAAAAAAGGGCGGCCAGCACGGCCCAAATAATACCCGATCCCATCAGCTGAGAAAATGATGTACTTCCGTTGATGCCGGAAATCAGGGCGGTGCCCAGAAAACAAATCACGATGGAAGTGACGGACACAATATGCAGTTTCTCCCGATATATAAGGCTCCCTAGAAGAAGGACGAGAACCGGAGCCAGATGATAAACGGAAATCGCTATCGTCACTGATGTCTCCTCAAATGATTTAAATAAAAACACCCAGTTCAGCACGAGAAAAAATCCGCAGGCCAGTGTCTGCAGCACCTCACGCCGGTTCCATTGTTCGGTGCGATACCGTCCGGAACCAAACCAGCAAACGCCCAGAAACAATGAGGCGCACAGACATCTCACAAAGACCAGTTCAATTGAAGGCACATTCGTATGTTCCGAGAAAAAGCCGATTGATCCGAAAATGACCATGGAAATGACCATTTTGATGACGGCATTTGATGTTTGTTCAGCTTGCATTGATTCGCTTCCCCCATATCATTGACTGTTTATTCAGACAAATACTAACAGCCATTTTACTTGATTCAGAGGAAGATTTCATCCTATTTTTCGAAAGACGGCGGTCTTTTCTCATTAAAAAAAGCCCCGCATCAGCAGGGTCTTCTGTTTAATGAACGATCAGTACAGGACAAGGAGACAATTGTGAGACCTTATGGCTCACGCTTCCGAGCATCATTTCTTTAAATCCGCTGATTCCGCGGCTTCCGACGACAATCAGATTGAAATGCTGTTCTTTCGCTATGTTTAAAATTTGATGCGCAGGTTCGCCTTGGACGTATAGGCTTTCCGCATTTACCCCGCTTTCAGCCGCTTTCTGCTTGGCATCTTCCAGAATGGCCGCTCCTTTTTGCTCGACTTCATGTTTAATGTCTTCAATGAAGTTTTCCGGAACATAGACAATCCCTGTTAAGGCTGATGTGGAGACAACGGCTTCACGTCCCGCATAGAGAATGGTGAGTTCAGCCTGCTGTTCTTTCGCCAGATGGATCGCTGCGTCCAAAGCTTTGCTGCTCATGTCTGAACCGTCTACTGCTGCAAGAATTTTTTTAAACATATGAATCCCGCCTTTCTGCTTTTATTGTCCTCCTCTCTTTGCTGAATGTCAATTTTGCCGGCTTTCTCCGGAACATTGCGCTTACAGACTTTCTCCGTTTGTGGCGATGACGTCTTTATACCAAACCAAACTACCTCAGCGTTATTTTTTAAGCGCTTAATAAATAGGACTTTATTCTCTTCTTTTTCAGTATTACCTATTGGTAAAAGTAGTGATAAAATGGAATTATTGATATAAAAAAGGAGATTATGATGAGAAATCATAGAGGCTTCCATGAGGAAATTCAGCAACAACAAAAACTTTATCCAACATCACATCGCATTCAACCGGTCAGCCCAAAAGAATATGCAGAGGTTTTGACTTTACATACGGCAAAACAACTGAGCGAGACATTTCAAACACTTGTGGATCAAGATCAATATGAACAAGCGATTCAGCTGAGCGAGAAGGTTGCCTCTCAGCTTGGACAACATACGAATTTTTCATTACCACTTTCCACAGTGCTTTTTAGTTTAAATGAAATGGAACTTCCTATTTCAGAGGAATTTTCTCTACATCGTCTGAAACTGCTAGGAAATCATCAAACTCATGATAACTTTTTCAAAGCATTAAAACACGAAATGTTAACGGCGGATCGGGTAGACTTTATGGTTAGTTTTACAAGGTGGTCTGGTGTTCAGCTTTTGATCCCTCCGCTTCAGGAGCTTGCTAAAAGACATGTCCCTGTACGCATCATTACATCTACCTATATGGGTATTACAGAACCGAAGGCGTTAAGACATCTTCTTCAATTTGAAAATGTTGAGTTGAGAATTGTAAATGAATATAAAAAATCTTTCCATACGAAAGCATACTTATTTGAACGCTGTTCTGGACAGCATAGTGTCATTGTAGGATCTTCAAATCTATCACAAGCTGCCCTTACGACTGGGTATGAGTTAAATGTGAGACTACCTGAAACCAGATATCTCCCCGTTTATCAACAAACAAAAGATTTGTTTGACACTGTTTGGAATGAAAAGACACAGCCTGTTGACGAACAATTTTTACAAGCCTATGAGGAATTCCAAGCTGGAAGCCAAAAGGTAAGTGCTTCCTTTGCTGCTCAAAACTCTCTTTACAAAACGAAAATGTCCCCGAATTCCATGCAAAAGGAAGCATTACGAAACCTTAAAAAAACAAGAAACGAAGGGGAGACAAAAGCAGTCATCATCGCCGCCACTGGAACCGGAAAAACATTTTTAGCAGCATTTGATTTTGAGCAATTTAAACCAAATAAATATCTTTTTCTTGCCCACCGGGAAGAGTTACTTTCAAAAGCAATCGAAACATTCAAGAAAGTCACAAATAATCATGAAGATTTTGGCTTATTGACTGGCACGAAAAAAGAAAGAGATAAGCGTTTTTTATTTAGCACTGTACAAACGTTACATAAAAAAGATACTTTGGAATCTTTTTCAACAGATGAGTTTGACTACATTGTGATTGATGAATTCCATCATGCAGAAGCATCTACCTATCAAGCTGTATTAAACTACTTTACACCAAAGTTTTTATTAGGGTTAACCGCAACACCAGAGCGTCTTGACGGTAAAGATGTGCTTCAGATTTGTGATCATAATGTTGTTTACGAAATTAGACTCCGCGATGCCCTAAAGGCAGAGCTACTTGCGCCCTTTCACTATTTTGGAATTTCAGATCATACTGTAGATTACGAAAAAGTAAAAGTGAAAAATGGACTGTACGAAGAGAAATCGCTAGTCGATCATTTAAAAACGCATAAACGAGTAGAATATATCATCAAGATGATCAACATGTATGGATTCCACGGCGAGAAAATGGTTGGCTTAGGTTTCTGTACAAACGTCGAACACGCAATATACATGAGTGATGAATTTAATAAATTGGGCTTTTATACAACTTACTTAACAGGAAATGATTCTCCTGCAAAAAGACAAGAGGTCATTCGTCAATTGGAGGATCCGCACCACAGTTTAGAACTTATATTTACAGTAGATATTTTCAACGAAGGAATAGATATTCCAAAGCTCAATCTACTATTGTTCCTTAGACCAACAGAATCGCCAACGATTTTCATTCAGCAATTAGGACGGGGACTTAGAAAAACTGACGACAAAGAGTTTGTAACGATACTGGATTTTATCGGAAACTATCAAAAGTCATTCGTTATTCCACTCGCACTATCTGGACAAACAAGTCAAAAATCGTTTGATAAAGATTCCCTCCGAGTGGCTGTGACGCATGAGTTTTCAGATTTACCTGGAGGATCTTATGTTGACCTTTCAGCCGTAACGAAGAAAGAAATTTTAAATAAGATCGATCATATTAAACTAAATTCAGATGCCATGCTGAAAACGTTATACAAGCAATTTAAACAAGAGCTAGGACGCTCTCCAGAATTAATTGATTTTCTATACTCTGAACAGGCACCTGGGCTTACCTTTTTTATAAAGAAATACAAATCGTGGGTACAGACCAAAAAGAAAATGGACGATTTGAATGTTACAGATGAAGGAATTCTCAATAACCCCTTGGTTGTAGGGATAGTAGCAAGATTAGAACAGCAATTACCTATTAAATGGCCTTATGAATGGTTAATTTTACAGAGTGGTTTTCACAAAAATATCATCACAATAGAAGATGTAAAAGAATCGTTAGAAAAACAGTTTCATATTCAAATCACAACAGATACACATGATGACCTCATTCAGCGAGCAATGGAGCGTTTAACGAAATCAGATCAAAAACAGAATTGGCGCTTTGGTACATTACAAGGTGATACATTCAATTTAGATACAGAAGTGAGCGAGATATTAAACGATCCATTATTCGGACCGTATATTAAGGAGCGCGTCCACTATGGACTGATTGAATTTAGACGTATGAACAATATAGAAGCCCTTGCTTCAAGAGAGATTAAGCTTACAATGTATCAAACCTACACAAGAAATGAGCTTATTTATCTTTTTCAGTCAACTGATCAGGAAGGGACTTGGCGAGAGGGCTTAAAAAGAGTCAAAAATCAGTATTTAATTTTTGTCACTCTTAATAAATCAGAGGATGTTGAAGACCATCTACTTTACAAGGATTATTTTATTGATCCTAGTCACTTTCATTGGCAAAGTCCTAACCATACCTCTCATGAAACTAAGGGTGGTCAAAGTATAACTCATCATAAACAAAAAGATTATTGTTATCATTTGTTTGTAAGGAAATGCAAGAAAATGCATAAAATCACCTTGCCATTTACTTATTTAGGAGAGGTAGACTATGTGTCAAGCCACGGAGACAAGCCAATGAATGTCAAATGGAAGCTCCATCAGCCTGTCCCAGAAAACTTGTATGTGGATTTAACGAATTAAAGCAGATACGGTCGGAAGATCAGCGGGTGCCCACTCTAGTGATTCTAGCTCACGAATAGGCACCCATCTGAATTCCGCATGCTCTTTCGCTACCGGCTCTCCTGATACAATCTTCGATTTTATTGAAATTAAATTTACGATGACCTTCTCATATTCATGATGAATATCGGCTATCACATCGCCCGCAACAATTTTACAGTCAAGTTCCTCTTCAATTTCTCTTACAAGTGCTTCTCGTGCATTCTCCCCTTCTTCAAGTTTCCCACCAGGAAACTCCCACAGATTAGGAAGAGACATAGTTGGAGAACGTAGAGCACATAGAATTTCATTGTTTTCATTTTGTATGACTGCGGCGGCTACTTTTATTGTTTTTTTCAAAATTAAACTTCCTTTCGTTTTTTCTTAGTCGGTAGATCAGTTAAATTACTATTTAATTATAATTCATGTTAGGAAAGCTTTTTTCTATTTTCTGAAATAGTTCAGTTAGTTAACAAAATTCTCACATCTTAAATATCTTGTTAGTTCACTTTTATTATATAAAAAATAGCACTTTTTATAAGGAGGTTGAAAATGTGATTATCCTCATTTGTCAAGGTTGTTTTCTTATAAATGCTTATTTAAAAACTGTTTTATACGCTCAGGCTCTCTACTTTCGTTAGTTCTCAATCTGAGGATAGGTATTCCTGCTTTATCTAAAATTGTGTTTTTAATTCTATCTCGTCTCTTTTGATCTTTTGAGTGATGGTATGCAACACCATCTACCTCAATTACTCCAAGAGGTTCATTACCCATCTTATAGTGAAGAAGAAAATCAACTCTTGCCGCTGTTTTAATAAATTGTTTTTCGTCTTCATGTAGGTGACTTGTATCATTCACCAGATCTTTCAAACGATACTCTCTTTTAAAGTTGATTTTTTTAAATTTTTCTTCTGAAAGAATATCCCTAAGTACGCTGGCTATAATTCTTTCTGTCTTGTATTTTGAATCACTTTTCCGAAGTTTATTTTCTCTTTCAATAAGTACTTCAGAGAATTCTTTATAAAGTAAGTCAAACACTGAAATTACTTTGCTTTCATGGTATAAACTCGATTCAGTATAGTATTCCATATACCTAATAAGTTCGGAAATTTCTTTGTTGCTTTTTTTAAATACTTCAACATCTGATACTAAAACAAAACGCTTTTTAGCTCGTGATATAGCAACATTTATTAAATTTGCGCTATCAACGAATTGAACATCATTCTTACTTCCTTTTTTATCAAGCACAGTAGAAAAAATAATACCATCGCATTCTCTTCCCTGGAATTTATGAACTGTATCTTTCAAAATCTCCTCAGGTAAACGCTGTTCGGCATGATTAATCTGTTCTCTATAAGGAGCAATAAAGCCTGTTTCATAAGATTCAGGAAACACAAGATTTTTAATCGAATCCTCATCAAGAGAATCTAATTCACGAATATTATGTTTCCCACCCTGAAACCGCATATGATTACCTTTAACAGTCTTAATGAGTACGATGGAAGGTTCATTATCACTTTTTTGTTTTGTCAAAGGAATAAGCTTCCCATCATAATATTGTTCATTACAAAATTTAATTATCATTGGCTCACATCGATAATGTTCTTTTAGAAGAGTAATCGGTATTCGATTCTTATATACTTTTATAATCGAATCAAGCATACTATTTTTAACATAATTAAAGCATGATTCTATTTCAAACTGGGAAAGCTCGGCTGATGTATCGGGAATGTGGGGGAGCTGATTCCTATCTCCTACTATCACCACATTCTTAGCACACCCAAGAGCAAGTATCCCTGGCATTAATTCTAATTGCGAGGCTTCATCTATAATTAAGTAATCAAACAAAAAACCCGCAGGTATAGACTTTTGCAAAGAAAAAGCAGTACTCAATATAATGGGAAATTGATCTATAAACGATGAAAAATATTTAGACTTTTTGAAATTCTCCTGAGTATAATGCGTTTTTCTGTCGAAATTCCCCTTTTTATTCAAATAACTCTTAAAAAGTTGTTTTGAGGTTAATTGAATTCTTTCCATTAAATCATTGAAGTTTTTCATTTCCAGAATGTCTTCGATTCTTTTTAATTCACTTTTTAATTCCTCAAGCTTCAGTCGATAAAAATGATATTGAAGCTGTGTAATGATTTTTTCTTTGTGAGATTGATCTTTTATTTGTTTCGGGCTGTATAAGCCATAATAAAAAAGATATTTTGTTTGTTTAAACAATGTCATTCTATTCTTATGATTTAATGCCTCATCAACCAAAAAGTCGATGATCTTACTTTTCGTGAATTTGTAAAATGGTAGAAGTTTTGGTTGAACAGCTTCTAGTGATTCAAAATGTTTTGTATAATATTTCTGTTCCATTTCAAGATCTTTTATTTGCTGCTTTATGACTGCTTGTTTGTTTTGTAATTCAAGTAACTCTTTCATTGATCTAATATTGTTCCACAAAATTTGTTCCATTTCTACTTCAACATCCATATTAATTTCCCAGCTATTGAAGTCTTGGGGAAGCTTTGGAGGATTCTCAAAAAATTTCTTCTGATTCACCTGACTCCCTAATGATGCAAGAAAAAAACCTAGATCTGACTTCATTAATTTCTCACTGACATTTGCGACGGCAGAATTATTACTCGATACAATAGCAGCATTTTTTCCTTGCATCACAATGTTAGAAATAATATTTAGGATAGTTTGTGTCTTACCGGTTCCTGGCGGTCCTTCAATTACGCTAACCTGAGAAGAAAAAGCAGATTCAACCGCTTGAATTTGACTAAGATTCAAACCAAACGGATATATAAGCTTTTTTTCCTTATTGAAGGATTGACTAGTTTTTGTAAAATAAGCATGAAGAGCACTTTCTGTTCTTAGAGGAAGGTTATGAATTTGCCCTTCTAAAATAGCAGGTATACCATTAACTGTTCTATCCTTTATCCCAGCTATGAAAGAAAAATAATTTAACAGGTTTTTGAATTTAGTATTCTCCAGCCTTACTTTCTTAACCGCATCTTTTTTATAAATATATCTGTGCTTACCACCCCTGAAAGAAACAACTGCATATTTATTTCCATAAATAACAGAAGACTCAATATTCTTACTAATCTCACCATTTAATTCAAAAACTTCATCTTCACTTAACGTAAGTTGTTCAAATGGATATACTTTGCAATAATCTAGCTTTTTGACTATTTTCGTTTTATCATTTAACACCATATGTATAGTGAGGTCGCCATTTTGACTGTTCAATTTCCATGTTTTAATTTGTTCAGAGTATATTGCGTCTTCTATCTGAATGATTGTACGTACCAATTGAGTACCCCCGTGTCCCAAAAATGTGTGTTAATTTATGTTATAGTATACAAAATTAACGAACTATTTACAAAATAGTGCAAAAATAGAACCCTCTAGAAGCAGGAGGGTTCTAAAAATGTTTCACTTCACTCCCCAAACAGCCTCCCCATCACCGCTCAGCACACTAAACGTCACAACTTCTTTCTCTCTCGCTGAGTCCCATTCTTTCAGGAAGACGCCGTCATAATTTGTGCCGTTCAGGTTGATTCGGGCTTTGCTGCTGTCCGTTATTGTCCAGGTTCCGGTCATTTCCCCGGAAATGGTGCCGTCGTTGTTAAGCCGGATGTTTTTTGGGGTTTTGATCGTAGCCGTGATGTCTTTTCCGTGCTGGATGAGTTTGTAGGTTCCGGATGCAGCGGCCGCCGATATGTGTGTATCCGGTTCTCCCGCATAGCGGTATGGCGCTGCAACGGGCCATCCGTCTTTGTTCATGTACAGCCGATGCACTCTGACTTCGTGCTCTTCGCCTCTGTTCGGGAAACGGGTGTGGAAAATGAGGTATGATCGTTTCGTTTTCCCGTCGTAAAACACGGAGTTGTGTCCCGGTGATATGTAGCCTGTGCCTTTTTCAGATTGTGAGGCGAAGCTGTAGCCGCCCATGAGTTTGACCCCGTACGGTTCAATTGCTTTGTCGTCGAAGAAGCTGCCGTCTTTTCCTTTGGCATCAAGCATGTTATGGCCTGCGGCGTCATAGTACGGACCGTCCGGGTTTTTAGAGCGCGCCACACGCATATGATAACCGCCGGCTGTGTCAAGTCCGCCGAATGACAGATACAGATAGTAATATTTCGTTTCCGGATTGTAGCTGATGTACGGGCCTTCGATTCTGCTGTGATTTCCGCCGAGCAGTTTTTTTCCGTATCCTTGGTTCGGGAGCGGGAAACCGGTTTTCGGATTCATTTCCAGTATGAAAATTCCGCCGGAGTAAGAGCCGTACACCATCCAGAGCTTGCCTTTATGGTCAAAAAACGTTTGTGGATCTACGACGTTAGGGTGAACGTTTGCATGATACGTCGTGCCGTCTTCGCTTTTTCCTTCCATGCCCGATTTCAAAAAGATGCCTTTGTTTTTGTAGGGCCCTTCGATGTTGTCACTCACGGCCACACCGAGAGCGGATCGCGGCGAGTCTCCTTTACAGGCGTTATAGTACATGTAATATTTCCCGTCAGACAGCTGGGCGACGTCCGGCGCCCACAGCGTATCAGACTGGGCCCAGTCGAATGTCTCTTTTAATTCGGTGTAGACGTTCGGGATCAGGGGATTATTGGGATTGACGCTTGAAGATATCTGCTGCCACTGCATCAGGTTTTTCGACTTGGCGGAAGCCAAATGCGAGCCGAATACATAATATGTATCTCCTGTTTTAATGACGGACGGATCATGCACGCTGACCTCTGAAAAAACCGGATGCTGGGCTTTTGCCTGCGGCAGAGTGAACCCGATGACCGTTGCTGAGACCAGGCACACACGAAAGAAACTGGTTTTCATTTTCTGAAATCTCCTCGCTCTCTTCTTTTCTTAAAACGCTTTCAAGACAACGCTCCATTTTATGATGCGGATGGCGGAAATATGTGATCAACAGCGCCGGCTTCACGATGTACCGCTTTACTTCGATAGCAATCTGATTTGTGAAAGACTGGAAAAAAAGTTTTGACTTCTGATTCGCAAACACTTAATATAAAAAACAGTTACTAGTTATCAGAATATTTAAGAATTGAGTGAAGCATATATGACCTTACACAAAGACCGCCGCATCGGGCGACTGTCCGTCCTTCTTCTGCTTCATGAGACTGAAGAAAACCAGCAGATCAGCCGGCTGGAACGGGACGGCTGGAAAGTCTGTCTCGGCAGGGTGGGTTCAATGGATGCGCATAAGGTGGTAGCTGCAATTGAAACCGCTTCCAAAAAGAGCGGCGTCATTCAATCTGAGGGTTATCGCGAATCACATGCGCTGTATCATGCCACAATGGAAGCTTTGCACGGAGTGACGCGGGGCGAAATGCTGCTTGGCTCGCTGCTTCGTACCGTGGGCCTGAAGTTTGCCGTCTTGCGGGGAAATCCGTATGAAAGCGAGGCGGAAGGCGATTGGATCGCCGTTTCACTTTACGGCACGATCGGGGCTCCGATTAAGGGGCTTGAGCACGAAACATTCGGGGTCGGAATTAATCACATATGAATCAGCCCATAGATTTCAGATGATAGGGGGCTATGCGTGAAATATCATTTTCATGGCATAGCTCCTTTTTGTATGGGCGCTTTACCAAAGTAAAGGAAAAGGGGTTGAAATGATGGAGACGTTAGACGGTTCCTCACTGACAACCGCAGATGCCCAGCGTGTGCTGTTTGATTTTGAAGAGGTTCAGGCATCTGCCGAAAGCATGGAACGTGTGAAAAAAAGCAGGGCGGCGGTTGAACGGATCGTTCAAGAAGAGAAGACCATTTACGGGATTACGACGGGGTTCGGCAAGTTCAGCGATGTGCTGATTCAAAAAGAAGACGCCGCGGATCTCCAGCTGAATCTGATTCTTTCTCACGCGTGCGGCGTCGGTGATCCGTTTCCGGAATCTGTATCGCGGGCCATGCTGCTTTTGCGCGCCAATGCCCTGCTGAAAGGCTTTTCCGGCGTGCGGACTGAGCTGATTGATCAACTGCTCGCGTACCTCAATCATCGCATTCACCCGGTCATCCCGCAGCAAGGGTCACTGGGGGCGAGCGGAGATTTGGCGCCGCTTTCTCATCTCGCACTGGCGCTTATCGGGCAAGGCGAAGTCTTTTACGAAGGGGCCCGGATGCCGACAGCTCATGCTTTAGAAAAGACAAACCTTCAGCCGGCCGTCCTGACCTCTAAAGAAGGGCTCGCGCTGATCAACGGAACGCAGGCCATGACCGCGATGGGGCTGATCGCTTATCTCGAGGCCGAAAAGCTGGCCTATCAGTCGGAACGGATCGCGAGCTTAACGATCGAAGGCCTTCAGGGCATTATCGATGCGTTTGACGAGGACATTCATGCCGCCCGCGGATATCAGGAACAGATGGATGTCGCAGAGCGAATCCGCTATTACTTGTCAGACAGCAAGCTGACGACCGTCCAAGGGGAGCTGCGTGTCCAGGACGCCTATTCGATCCGCTGTATCCCTCAGGTCCACGGCGCATCATGGCAGACATTAGCGTATGTAAAAGAAAAATTAGAAATTGAGATGAATGCCGCGACAGATAACCCGCTCATTTTCGAAGACGGCGCCAAAATCATCTCAGGCGGAAACTTTCACGGACAGCCGATCGCCTTTGCCATGGATTTTCTCAAAGTGGCGGCGGCCGAACTTGCGAATATTTCTGAACGCCGTATCGAACGGCTTGTGAATCCGCAGCTGAATGACCTGCCGCCCTTTCTGAGCCCTCAGCCCGGCTTACAATCCGGAGCGATGATCATGCAATATGCGGCGGCCTCCCTCGTGTCAGAAAATAAAACCCTGGCCCATCCCGCCAGTGTCGATTCCATTCCTTCATCGGCAAACCAGGAGGATCACGTCAGCATGGGAACCATCGCCTCAAGGCACGCCTACCAGATCATTGCGAATACGAGGCGGGTGCTTGCCGTTGAAGCCATTTGCGCGCTGCAGGCCGTGGAATACCGGGGTGCGGAACATTGCGCTTCGTACACAAAACAGCTCTATCTTGAAATGAGAAACATCGTGCCGTCCATACAAGAAGACCGCGTGTTTTCTTATGACATCGAGCATCTGAGTGACTGGCTGAAGAAGGAGTCTTTTCTGCCGAATGAGCATCACCAAAAACTGATGACCAATGAAGGGGGACTGACAAGATGACTGATGTAAAGAAATCAATCCGCGCCGGCCGCGGCACCGAACTTGAATGCTTAGGATGGGAGCAGGAAGCCGTGCTCCGCATGCTCCGAAACAACCTTGACCCGGAGGTTGCCGAAAAGCCGGAGGATTTGATCGTATACGGCGGCATAGGCAAGGCCGCGCGAAACTGGGATGCTTTTCACGCGATTGAGCGCTCCCTCAAAACGTTAAAAGATGATGAAACACTGCTGATCCAATCCGGAAAACCGGTCGGACTGTTCCGCACGCACAGCCGCGCGCCCCGCGTCCTGCTGGCTAATTCGGTTCTCGTGCCGAAATGGGCGGATTGGGGGCATTTCCATGACCTTGAGAAAAAAGGGCTGATGATGTACGGGCAGATGACGGCCGGCAGCTGGATTTATATCGGCTCACAAGGTATTTTGCAAGGCACCTATGAAACCTTTGCGGAGCTTGCGAGACAGCATTTCGGCGGCAGTCTGAAAGGAACCCTTACGCTGACGGCCGGTCTTGGCGGAATGGGAGGCGCCCAGCCGCTGTCCGTCACGATGAATGATGGCGTGGTCATCGCCGTTGAAGCGGATGAAACACGGATTGATAAACGGATGGAAACAAACTATTGCGACCGTAAAACCGCATCAATTGACGAAGCGCTGCGCTGGGCCGAAGCAGCCAGACAAGCCGGAGAACCTTTATCGATCGGCCTTCTCGGCAATGCGGCTGAGGTGCATCATGAGCTTTTGAACCGCGGCGTCCATATTGACATCGTGACCGATCAGACTTCCGCTCACGACCCGCTGATCGGCTATATTCCGGCAGGATACTCACTTGAAGAGGCCGGGCGTCTGCGCCGGGATCAGCCCGATTTATACGTAAGGCTATCCAAGCAAAGTATGAAAAAGCACGTGGAAGCCATGCTTGCCTTCAAGAAAAAAGGGGCTATCGTCTTCGATTACGGCAACAATATCCGTCAAGTTGCCAAAGATGAGGGTCTCGCCGATGCTTTTGATTTTCCGGGATTCGTTCCCGCCTACATCCGGCCTTTATTTTGTGAAGGAAAAGGGCCGTTCCGCTGGGCTGCGCTGTCGGGAGACCCTGAAGATATATACCGCACGGACGCTTTATTAAAAGAGCTGTTTCCAGAAAATCAAGCCCTTCACCGCTGGATTGACATGGCACAGAAAAAAGTCACATTCCAAGGCCTGCCGTCCCGTATTTGCTGGCTCGGCTACGGTGAACGGGAAAAGATGGGGCTCGCCATCAATGAATTGGTCAGAAACGGCGAGCTGAAAGCCCCGATCGTCATCGGAAGAGACCATTTAGACTGCGGATCTGTCGCCTCTCCGAATCGGGAAACAGAAGCGATGAAAGACGGAAGCGACGCGGTCGGCGATTGGGCGGTGCTGAACGCGCTGATCAACACGGCCTCAGGCGCAAGCTGGGTTTCTTTTCACCACGGCGGGGGCGTCGGCATGGGGTATTCCCTTCACGCGGGAATGGTCGCGGTCGCCGACGGCAGCATCCTTGCGGAACAGCGGCTTTGCCGCGTTCTGACAAGCGATCCGGGAATGGGCATCATCCGCCATGCGGACGCAGGTTATGAAAAAGCGGCTCAAGTCGCCGAGGAACAAGACATTATGATACCGATGAAAAAGGAGCGGTAACATGCCGAAACAAATAGATACCATACTCACCAACATCGGCCAGCTGCTGACGATGGAATCCGGCGGCCCCCGATCAGGCGGAAGCATGCAGGATCTTCATGTCACGGAAGATGCCGTCATCGGCATTCACGACGGGCGCATTGTTTTTGCCGGACATCAAGGAGCGGAGGAAGGATACGAGGCACGAGACATCATCGACTGCGGGGGACGGCTCGTCACCCCCGGCCTCGTCGATCCCCATACCCATCTTGTATTCGGAGGGTCCCGCGAAAAAGAACTGAATTTAAAAATTCAGGGTATGTCTTATTTGGATATTCTGGCGCAAGGCGGCGGTATTTTGTCAACGGTCAAAGACACGAAAGCCGCCTCCGAAGAAGAACTGATTGAAAAAGGGCTTTTTCACCTCGGACGCATGCTGTCATACGGCATCACGACCGCGGAAGTAAAAAGCGGGTACGGACTCGACAAAGACACGGAGCTGAAACAGCTGACCGCGGCGAAAAAACTGGGCGGGCGCCAGCCGGTCGACCTCGTCACGACCTTTATGGGAGCACACGCCATTCCGCCTGAGTACCGGAACAGCCCTGACGAATTTCTGAATCGCATGCTGCGGCTTTTGCCTGACATAAAAGAAAAAGGCCTTGCGCAATTTGCCGATATTTTCACAGAAACAGGCGTCTTTACCGTCAGCCAGTCGAGGGACTACCTGAAAAAGGCGTCTGAAGCTGGTTTCGGCCTGAAAATCCATGCTGATGAGATTGACCCGCTCGGCGGCGCGGAATTGGCGGCAGAACTGCATGCTGTTTCTGCCGATCATTTGGTGGGGGCGTCTGACGAAGGCATCGAAAAGCTAGCGGAGTCCGGAACGATCGCCGTCCTGCTGCCGGGCACGACTTTCTATCTCGGCAAACACACTTATGCGAGAGCCCGGAAGATGATTGATGCGGGCGTACGGGTCAGTTTGGCGACTGACTTCAACCCGGGCAGCTCACCGACGGAAAATCTCCAGCTCATCATGTCGATTGCCGCGCTTCATTTAAAAATGACCGCGGAAGAAATCTGGCATGCTGTCACCGTTAATGCCGCGTATGCGATCGGAAAAGGCGAAGAGGCCGGACAAATTAAAGCCGGACGGGCGGCTGACATTGTCATTTGGGAAGCGCCGAATTACATGTATATCCCGTATCATTACGGCGTCAATCATGTCCGCCGTGTCATCAAGAACGGAAAGACGGTCGTTTCAAGGGAGGGAGCCGCTCTTGGATAAGTATCCGTTTCTGCAAAAAGCCGGCTCTCTCTTCAACGACCGCCATGTGACAAGGATCGGCGATGTGACGGAAGCGTGGGCGGGACAAACGATCAAAGGGCCGGCTTTGATCGGCGTTCCGCTTTCTAAGTCGTCAATCAGCCATTCCGGCGCCTGCTTTGCACCCGGTGCGATCCGCCGGGCGCTCGGCGGCATTTCCGCATATTCCGCAGAGCTGCGGGAGCATGTCATTGACCATCTGTACGATATCGGCGATATTCAGATTCACGTCACGGATGTCGTCACATCTCACGAACACATTTATCGGACCATTCATGACATTCTGACGGACCAGCCTGACTGGGTGCCCGTCATTCTCGGCGGCGACAACTCCATCAGTTATTCCACCATTAAAGCCATTGCGGAAACGAAAGGAACAACGGCCGTCTTTCAATTCGACGCCCACCACGACGTCCGCAACACAGAAGACGGAGGACCGACAAACGGCACGCCATTCCGCCGGCTGTTAGATGAAAATATCATAAGCGGACAAAATCTGATTCAGCTTGGAATCAGGGAGTTCAGCAACAGCTTGGCATATGAACAATATGTAAAAGAACGTCAGGCAGACGTGCATACAATGGAGATGATCCGTGAGAAAGGGCTCCTCCGAACGATACAAGAGGTCTTGCCGGCCGTTCAAAAAAGAGCTGACGCCATTTTTATTTCGGTTGATATGGATGTGCTGGATCAAGCTCATGCGCCCGGCTGTCCTGCGATCGGCCCCGGAGGTCTGTATACCGAAGAACTGCTTCAGGCGGTCAGGTTTTTAGCCCAAGAGGCTGACATCTCGGGTATTGAGATCGTTGAGGTTGATCCGACACTTGATTTTCGCGATATGACAAGCCGGGCAGCCGCACATGTCATTTTACATGCATTAAAGGGATTTAAATTGTCACGTTAAAGTCAAATCCGGCACGCGTGCTCTCGGCTGCCGGAAGATTCTCACGCCACGCAAAAAGGGGGAGATCACGATGGATGTTGATCAAGGCGGCAATCAGCTAAAGCGCACGATGAAAAGCAGGCACTTATTTATGATTTCATTGGGAGGGGTCATCGGCACGGGGCTGTTTTTGAGCACAGGGTATACATTGAGCCAGGCCGGGCCGGGCGGGACGATCGCCGCTTACCTGATCGGCGGCTTGATGATGTATCTTGTCATGCAGTGTCTCGGAGAATTGTCAGTAGCCATGCCTGTGACCGGTTCATTTCAAACGTATGCGACAACGTTTATCGGGCCGTCCACGGGCTTTATGGTCGGTATCATGTATTGGGTGAATTGGGTGGTGACGGTAGGATCGGAGTTTACAGCTTCCGGTATCCTTATGCAGCGCTGGTTTCCCCACAGCAGCGTCTGGATGTGGAGCGCGATTTTCGCGGCTCTCCTTTTTGCCGCCAATGCATTCTCCGTTAAATTGTTTGCAGAAACAGAGTTTTGGTTTTCCAGCGTCAAAATCGTTACCATCCTTTTATTTATCATCTTAGGCGGCGCCGCGATGTTCGGTTTGATTTCATTGCACGGTTCGGGTGAAGCTCCGATGCTGTCGAATTTCACCTCGCACGGCGGACTGTTTCCGAACGGCTTTCTTGCGGTTTTCATCGCAATGATTTCCGTAAGCTTTGCCTTTTCAGGGACGGAGCTGATCGGAATTACAGCGGGTGAAACCGCCAATCCGGCAAAAGATATTCCGCGTTCGATCCGAAATGTCGCCTGGAGAACGGTCATCTTTTTTATCGGCGCCATTTTTGTGCTGTCCGGACTGATCTCCTGGAAGGAAGCTGGTGTGATTGAAAGCCCGTTTGTCGCGGTCTTTTCCCAAATCGGTATCCCATACGCCGCAGATATCATGAATTTCGTGATTTTAACGGCTTTGCTTTCGGTCGCCAACTCCGGACTGTACGCTTCCACCCGGATGCTGTGGTCTCTTGCGAATGAAAACATGATCAGCGCCCGGTTCAAAAAAGTCACGCCAAAAGGCATTCCGCTGAATGCTCTGCTCGCCAGCATGGCCGTTTCCTGCATATCCTTGATCTCAAGCATCGCCGCCCCGGGCACGGTCTACGTGGTGCTCGTGGCAATAGCCGGATTTGCCGGCGTCGTGGTGTGGATGAGCATCGCCCTGTCTCAGCTGTTATTTCGAAAACATTATGTGAAAAACGGCGGACGCGTCTCGGATCTGACCTTCCGCACACCGTTATACCCTCTCGTTCCGATCGCCGCTGTGATCTTATGTTTCGCTTCATGCGTAGGCCTTGCATTTGATCCTAATCAAAGAATCGCCCTCTTCTGCGGAATTCCTTGTATGATCCTGTGCTATCTCATTCGTTTTTTGAGAAAGAAACAGCCGAAACAATCCGTCCGTGACATTCATTTGGATAAAACCATGCCATAAAAAAAGGCACATACTGATGAGGTATGTGCCTTTCTTCTCTTATTCCGTAATCAGCGTATGAATCAGTTTCGGCGCTTCCGCTTTTTCTGAGATGCGGATGTTGTCATAGACTTTGGCGGTCACGTCGTCAACGTTTTCGCGGTTGGCGTAAAGGGTGACGAGCGGCTCGCCTTTTTCGACGTTGTCACCGACTTTTTTGCGGAGCATAATGCCGACGGCAAGATCGATTTCGTCCTCTTTTGTCGCACGTCCCGCGCCCAACAGCATCGCTGCGACGCCGATTTCGTCAGCGACGATTTCTGAAACGACACCCGCTTCTTTCGCCGGAACGTCAATTTTGTACGCCGCCTGCGGAAGTTTGGACGGATCGTCAACAACAGAAGCGTCTCCTCCCTGATTGCTCAGGAACTCTTTGAACTTTTCAAGCGCTTTGCCGTTTTTCATGACTTCCTGAAGCTTCGTTCTCGCTTCTTCCAATGTCTCAGCTTTTTTCGCCAATACGACCATTTGGCTGCCGAGCGTGAGGACGAGTTCGTTTAAGTCTTCAGGCCCTTCCCCTCTTAACGTATCAATGGCTTCTTGTACTTCCAGGGCATTCCCGATCGCAAAACCGAGCGGCTGCGACATGTCAGAAATCACGGCCATCGTCTGGCGGCCGACGTTGTTTCCGATGCGGACCATTGCTTTGGCGAGGTTCACGGCATCTTCATCCGTTTTCATAAACGCGCCGGCCCCCGTTTTGACGTCAAGCACGATGGCATCTGCTCCGGCGGCGATTTTTTTACTCATAATTGAGCTTGCGATCAGCGGGATGGAGTTCACCGTACCCGTTACATCACGCAGCGCATACAGCTTTTTATCGGCAGGCGTCAAATTGCCGCTTTGTCCGATGACGGCTACCTTGTCGCGATTCACAAGCTTGATGAATTCATCTTTTGACAATTCCACATGGAAGCCTTCGATCGCTTCCAGCTTATCAATGGTCCCCCCCGTATGGCCAAGACCGCGGCCGGACATTTTAGCAACGGGAACGCCGAGCGCCGCGACGAGCGGTGCGAGTACGAGAGTTGTCGTGTCGCCGACCCCGCCCGTAGAGTGCTTGTCGACCTTAATGCCTTCAATGGCGGAGAGATCAATCGTTTCCCCTGAATTCACCATCGCCATTGTCAGATCTGCGCGCTCCTGATCTGTCATATCCTGAAAGTAAATCGCCATAGCCAGTGCGCTTGCCTGATAATCAGGGATGCTTCCGTCCGTGTATCCTTTTACGAAAAATTGAATTTCTTCTGTTGTCAGTTCTCTTCCATTTTGTTTTTTTACAATAAGATCTACCATTCTCATGATCTATCACCTGTCCTTCATTTATGTTCAGTGAATCAATCCGACGATCGCCGCTGTCAAGAAGCTGACGAGTGTTGCGCCGTACAGCAGCTTCAGCCCGAACCGCGCGACGACGTTTCCTTGTTTTTCATGCAGCCCTTTCACCGCACCGGTAATGATTCCGATAGAGGAGAAATTCGCGAATGAGACAAGGAATACAGATACCACTGCCTGTGTATGCGCACTGAAATGGAAATCGCCGGATGAGAGTGTCTGCATCGCCACAAATTCATTCGATACCATTTTCGTCGCCATAATGCTTCCGGCGCTCACCGCTTCATTCCACGGAATACCGGTTAAAAACGCAAACGGCGCGAATACATATCCGAGCAGCGCCTGGAATGTAATGCCGAAGACCGCGTTAAAAACGCCGTTGATCAGGGCAATGAGTGCGACAAATCCGATCAGCATCGCCGCTACGACGACGGCGACTCTGAATCCATCCATTATATACTCACCGAGCACTTCAAAAAAGGATTGCTTTTCTTCTTTAGGAACGACGATCAAATCCTCTTCTTTGCTGACGGTGTACGGGTTGATGATAGAAGCGATGATAAATCCGCCGAATAAGTTCAGCACAAGCGCTGTCACGACGTATTCAGGCTTCAACATCATCATGTAAGAACCGACGATCGACATTGAGACCGTCGACATTGCGGACGCGCAAAGCGTATATAAGCGCTGTTCAGTAAGATAACCGAGCTGTTTTTTCAAACTGATAAAGACTTCTGATTGCCCTAAAATCGCGGATGCAACAGCGTTGTAAGATTCGATTTTCCCCATTCCGTTCACCTTGCTTAACGCAAGACCGATATACTTCGTGATGAAGGGAAGGACCTTCCAATGCTGCAGAATTCCGATTAAAGCGGATATAAAGACGATCGGCAGAAGCACGCTCATGAAGAACGTCGTCTGTTTCGCATTCACAAGCCCGCCGAATACAAAGTTAATCCCTTCTGATGCATATTCCAGCAAGTAGTTAAATCCTTTTGCAAAACCGCCGACAAGAAAATTCCCGATACCGGTGTTGAGGAGAATATAACCGAGAATCAGCTGCAGCACGAGCATGACGGCGATCGGCCGGATTCTGATTCTTTTTTTGCCGTTGCTGGCAAGCCAGGCAAGACCTAAAAACACAATGATTCCGATAATTCCGATGAGATACTTCATATGTGTTCTCCTTTTATTTGTATTCGCTTACAATTTTTTATGCATCAACAAAGAAAGAGGATGGCGGAAGCTTTCAGCTTCCGCACTGCTGATTAATAGTCGCTGCTGCCGCTGTCTCCGCCGCTCACGATAGAGACGCCCGCACTTGCGCCGATCCGGCTCGCGCCCGCAGCGATCATGCTGTCAACATCAGCTTTTGTTCTGATGCCGCCTGATGCTTTGACCCCGATGTCCGGTCCGACTGTTTTTCTCATAAGAGCGATATCTTCAGCCGTTGCCCCGCCTGTAGAAAAACCGGTAGACGTTTTGACGAAATCGGCGCCTGCTGATACCGCTAAGCGGCACGCGCGCTCTTTTTCTTCATCTGTCAAAAGGCATGTTTCGATGATCACTTTGACGAGCGCTTTTTTATCAGCTGCTTCAACTACCGCGCGGATATCAGCTTCAACCGCTCCATCATCGCCGTCTTTTAATGCGCCGATATTGATGACCATGTCAACCTCAGTGGCTCCTTTTGAGATGGCATCCTTCGTTTCAAATGCTTTTGTTTCCGATGTCGTTGCGCCGAGAGGAAATCCGATAACGGTGCAAACGTCAACTCCCGTGCCCTTCAGTTCCTCCGCTGCGAGTTTGACCCAAGTCGGGTTTACACAAACGGAAGCGAATTTATATTCTTTTGCTTCTTTTATCAGTTGTAAAATATCCGCTTTTTGTGTATGCGGTTTCAAAGCAGTATGGTCTATTTGACTTGCAATTGACATTGTATGCACTTCCTTTTTCCTAGGATACGTTTAGAATAACCGAATTTTGAACATATGTAAATTGGTAATTGAAATTATGTTCATGAATTGTCACAATTCTTGAATGAGTTTTTTGGCCGTATGCTGATCGGTAATCAAAACGTTGGCGTACTTTCCTTTGAGGGCACCGTGAATGGCCTTGCATTTTCTGCTGCCGCCCGCCACCAGAATCGAACGCTCTTTCATTTTCAAGTCGCTGAGCTCGACTCCGATCGTCCGGCCGTTAATGCTGCTGCTGCAAATCCTGCCTTCCTCGTCAAAAAAGCGCGAACAAATATCGCCGACCCCGTGCGCTTTCAGCAATTGTTTCTCTTCTTCCCGGAAATAGCCGAGTCTGAAAAGCAGCGCCTCATCCCGGACAGTTCCGACCGTAAACAGGGCGATATTGGCTTGTCTGCCCATTTCAATGATCCGCTTAATATGTCTGTCCCGCTCGACCATCTGTTTCACATCGGCGCTGTCAAATATAACCGGCAGCGGCAAATACCTCGGCATGGTCTGAAATGCTTCGGCGAACAGCTGAATCGTTTCTGACGAATACGTATTGACATTGGAATGACTGATGCCGCCTTTCAGCTGCACAACTTCAACGCTCTTTACCTGCTTCGGCTCCATGCGGCTTGCGATCTGGTACATCGTCGTCCCCCAGCTTACGCCGAGTATATCGCCGTCCTTTACGGTTTTATGCATATAGTCTGCGCCATAGCGGCTTAAGTAATGTGTAATGGCCTGGTAATCGTCGCTTGGAGAAAAGACGACGTGCGCCTCAAGCAGCCCGTATTTTTCTTCCAGCTTCGCGCCGAGTTCGTCCAGATCCTCAAACGGGTCCATGACGCGAATTTGAACATACCCTTTTTCCTTTGCGTACTGAAGCAGCCTTGAAACGGTGGGGCGTGACAGATCAAGCCGTTCGGCGATCTGCTGCTGGCTGTAATCTGATTGATAATATAGTTTTGCCGCTTCTATGCTGAGCTGCTGTTTTTCACGATCCATATCGCGCCTCCAGTTTTGAATCAATATTATTTATTCATTATCACAGTACTTCAATTTATTTTAACATTAAAGTAATGTATACGCTCCATTATCGGAGGGTTAATCCACTTCAAAGGTGATATTTAAGACTCATTAATAAAACATGCTCAATTTAGAGGGTATTTTTCTAAAAATGAATATGAATAAAAATTTGATTATTCATTTAAACCAATATAGAAATTTAATCTCCCGTTAAGAAACTTTCATATTCCTGGTAACGACTTTAATTTTATATATACCTGAAGTATACCGCATTTGAAAGACTGTCGTCCTTTGCTTTTCAACTTATCTCGCGATCTATGTTTTATATTAACTATATGAATAAATACTCAAAAAAATAGAAAAAACTAGTTTACATGTAAAAATAATATATTTATTATTAGTTTATTGAAGATTTTTCGATTAAATAAGAGGAAGTGTTCTTTAGTGAAGAAAATAATCCTTACACTATTTTTTACAGCATCCCTCTTAATAATTTCTGCTTGTGGTAAAAATAATGAAGTCAAGATGGTTACAGATTCGGTATCAGAACCAATAGTTGTAATAACAGATACCTCTAAAGACCCTAAGAGCGAAAATAATGACTTTTGGTTAGACTCTGAATCGAAAAATATTTATTTCAAAAAAATATTTTGGTCATCTGATTTTAAGAATGGTCCTTTTTACAGTAAACAAGTAGAGAAGAATGATGCTGATATTAAAAAAATACTTAAAGGAAAAAAGACAGATATTGTCCCTCTCCCAAAACATAATAAGATTGAAATGGTTAAGGAATTAAAACATCCTACACCAAATTACATACTTGGAAAGATAAGTGGAGAAAACGGGAAAGAAATTACATGGAAACAAACTTACAAAAATCCTGGACCTGATGCGGATTTTCAAATCAAATTACCATCTTTCAAAGGAAAATCAGCAGTTGTTTCTCTTCGGTTTATTTGGTTGAATGAAAATCATGACTGTTACGGTGTGGCAGACAAGATTTTTAATATAAAAAAAATATAGAGGTGACTTAGGTGAAAAAAAAATAATTGTATTTATGCTTCTTTTGGGGGTTAGTTTTACTTCTTTAGGTACTGCCAAATTATTAGCGGCCAGCCCACCAGATGGAAACTTTAAAGACACTAAATTTCATTTTGGGTTCTTGAAGGGAAACCCTTATGATGAGACGACTGAACGTGACAAATACCGAACAACTTATGTATTTCAAGATGTAAAAGATGTTAATATTGCTTATACATCTTGGGTTAAAGCCAAAGGGCATGATGCTTCCCACGGTCATAATTATACAGTACGAAAAAAGGGCGTAGTATTAATGACAAACTATGCAGTTGAAGATTATAGAAGTTGGTGGGCGGAAACCGTAAGCACTTCTATTGCAGCTAAAAAAAATGGAAATGGGCACTCTAACGGAGTATGGAGTCCTGACTACGATAAATATTCGTAATAAAACGTGATTCAGAAGGGAACTGTTAGAGCATGAAAAAAAAGTTTTTTATTTTCACTCTTATTATAGGGCTTACCTTTACTTTAGTAGGTATTAACAAAGCTTTTGCAATTTCAACATTAGGTTCGTCAAAAAGTTATCATTTTGGGTTTTTAAAAGGAAATCCATACGATGAGACTGGTAAGCTTGAAAAATATACTACGAGCGCTGTCTATCAAAAAGTAAAGGATATAAATATTTCATATACATCTTGGGTTAAAGCAAACGGGCATGATGTTTCCCATGGTCATAATTATACAGTAAGAAAAAAGGGCGTAGTATTAATGACGAATTATGCCCTTGAAGATAACAAAGGATCTGGAACAGTAATCGCTTCAATTGCTGCTAAAAAAGACGGAAACGGCCATTCTAATGGATATTGGAGCGCAGATTATTGATAAATTCTTAGGTACTGATATTTCAGTACCTATTTACTTGTTTAGAGGAGGATTTTATGGGAGAACTAATTTTACGCCGACTATTACATAGAAAGTCATTTTATATCGCAATTTTAATCGGCTTATTTTGTTCTGTTGCTTATTTTTATACAGATGAACTTTTTTTAGAAGAATCAATTGAAAAAGATGGCGGAATAGCATTTACACCTTATACCAAGTGGATGGGGATTGGTGGAATTTCAGACTACCCTACCTTGTTTCTGTTCCTTTTACCTGTAATAGTATCTCTTCCATTAGCAGATTTATTCGCAAGTGATCAACGTACTGGCTATACACCTTTTTTATTTATAAGGAAAAAAGCAAGTTTATACTTCAAGGCTTTATTTGGATTGAATTTTGCCGCAGCTTTTATTACTGGAACGCTGCCTCTAATTTTTAATCTTTATTTGTCTTTCATGAAGTTTCCTAATATTCCGCCTGATCGTGTTATCAATAATGAAATGCCATTAGTAACAGGTTATACATTTTTCCCTGATTTTTATTATAGTCACCCATTATTACACATTTTGTTCTATATATTATTGACTGGTTTGTTTTCCGGGGTTTGGGCTAGTTTTGCACTGAGTATAAGTATGCTATTTCACAATATGTTTATTGTTGTTTTATCTCCATTCGTACTTCAGTTTATTCTTAATACTGTATTCACAACGTTAGGACAAGATCAAATGCAAGCCTCTAGTTTTTTACAACAACAAGCACCCAATGGAGCAAGTTGGTCTGCAATGTGCTTCCAGTTAATAGGAGTGATGCTTTTAAGCTTAATAATTTTTCTACTAGGAGTTCGCAAATATGTTCGTGATTAGGGAATGGAAAAACTTAATAACTGATTTATGCTCGGATAAGTGGAAGATATCGGGTTGGTTTTGCTTATTTATACTGACTATTCTTTTCTTAATTAAGAGTGCACGACTTGAAGATCTAAAAGGTACGATTAGTATCGCAGACGCAATGGATCAATTTTTCTCAATATATACATTTACTTTTCCTCTCAGTCCACTTTTTCTTTTATTTGTGTCTATTGGTGTTTTACCATTTTTTTCGCTATTTCGTATCATTAGATATAGATCACGTTCAGAACTTTTTTTAGCATTAATTGCTCGATTGTTTGGTATTTCCTTATGTTTTACACTATTATTATTATTTTCCGGCTACATTATTAGTGGGATTTGGTGCGGAAATTTTGTACATTATTGGGACACAACAGCAGGAACGCCTTATATAAGATATGGAGATCAAATAGACCTCTCATCTTTTTCAGGGATATGGATGATTACTCGTTATTTTATTACGAGTACGCTCGTGTTCTTTTTCTTTTCTGCTGCAGTTAGTGCTATATATTTGTTTTTATCAAATTACATATATAGTTTTATCGCTGTAATGTCTTTAATTATTATGGATCGTATGATGAGCAACTTTTATGAATTTTCAATTTTACATGATCACTTATCTTTGAATTTAGACCAATGGTTAGTACCAGAATCTTTTGAGACCACAGTCTTTCTGTTTACAGGCGGAACACTACTTTTATTTTCTATAATATATGTACAAATGGTCAAAAAAGATTATTCTAATGGGAAAATTGACGAGAACAACGTTAAGAAGAACTAATAATGGAGGACGAAAAATGTCGAAAGTAATCATAGAAGCTAAAGATATTGTAAAAACATTCAAAAGAAATACGGTACTAGATAGTATTTCTTTTGAATTAGACCAAGGGAAAATTTACGGATTTCAAGGACGGAATGGATCTGGTAAAACTATGCTGTTGCGTGTACTATCGGGATTGATGCGCCCTACTAAAGGGCAAATCTTAATAAACGGAATTAATATGACAAAGCAAGGAAATTTCCCTAACAATATTGGCGTTTTAATTGAGTATCCTGGTTTTGTGCCTGATTACACCGGCTTTAAGAATTTAAAGCTACTTTCAAAAATTCAATCAAAAATTTCCGATAATGACATAAAGAAAGCTATTGAAAGTGTCGGCTTAAATCCTGATGATAAAAAAAAATATAAAAAGTATTCCTTAGGTATGAAGCAACGCCTTGGAATTGCTCAAGCTATTATGGAAGATCAACAAATTATAATGCTGGATGAACCGACAAACGCTTTAGATCGGGAAGCTGTAAAAGTTGTTGAAAAACTTTTATTTAAATTAAAGGCTGAAGGAAAAACCATATTAGTTGCTAGTCACGACTCTGAAACACTTAATGCAGTATCAGATAAAATTTTTGATATTGATTGTGGACGTATTATCCGGGAGTCTGAGAGGAATGTGAATTAATGAAGAAAAAACTATATTTAGCTTTAGTATTAATTTGTTTGATTCTCGTTACTGCATATAGCATTTATCAATACCGTGCTACTAATAAAAACTATGCTGGTTACAAATTATCTATTGTTAATACTAAACTTGATACACCAATAAAAGCCTTAGGCCTTACACAAGCATTCGGTAAAGCAAAAACTGAAGTAGTGGAAGATGACATGCTGAACAAAATAACAAAATTTTCCATACCTTTCACTATTAAAAATGACACTAATAAAGATGCTACATTCCATCCAGAATTTTATCGGTTGATGCGTGGGGAAGATATGACGCAAAGTATCGACTTTATTGATAATCGCACAAAAAAAAGGGTTTATTCCATCCCTCCTTATACAACAATCAAAGGTGAAGCTAAATTCACCTATAATGATATGAATAAAACTGTACCATTACAACTAAATATTAATTCTAGGGATGGTATGACTATAAATTTGTTCAAAATCCCAGTTTACAAATAAGGCTTTATGGAAGTGAAATTCGATGAAAGATTATATCTTACTAATAAAAAGAGATCTGCAAACTGGCTTTCAACATATCAAAAACAACTTCATTATTTTGCTAATTGTCACGTTGTTTTTTTTGTTGTACCCAGTACTTCTGTTAAAATCATATGATCAAAATACTTATTATTCGTATTTAGATGCGTTACTAATTGGGATTGGAGGTATACCCATTGATCTTGTGAAGCAACACTCTTTTAAATTCCCTTTTTTATGGTTGTTTATTCAACTAAGCTTAATTTTTATTATGAATACATGGGCAAGAACAGACATTATCAATTTCAGCTCATTTACTAGAATTAGAATGCGCAAAGTATATTTACTTATCATCAGTAAATATACTTGTACTTTTATTATAACGTTGATTTACTGCTCTCTAATGTTTTTATCAACACTTTTTCTATGCTCTTTATTTGGGATCCAGTCAACAAATTATACAGAATATGCTTTGCATACACTCAGTTTTTCAGATTTAAAGATGCCTTATTTACAATTAACATGGTTCATCATTTTGTTGAATTTTTCAAGTGTACTCTGTGCAGTTTTTCTCTTCACAACACTATCAATAATGATGAAACCAGTTTATGCCTTTTTGATCATAACTGCATGGTACGTGCTGTCTATTTTCAGAGACTCCTTTGTTTTTATAGGAAATCTTAGTATGGTTTTAAGACAGCCCCTATTTCATCAAAATGCTTTTACCTCTATTATGATCACCTTGTTGATACAAATAATAATTATTTTTATTTGTGTGATTACCTCCATTATATTCCTTAACAAAAAAGACATCATAGGGGATTCTATTGATTAAAAATACTGAGCTAAGAAGAGTTATTTCAAATTTTAAAGAGTTTAATCATCATAACTTCTTAAATTGACTTTAATATTTTAACTATCCTCTCGGTTAATGTTACTACAATATTTCTAATTAGGATTTAAAATTTTTTCAAAAAAGCACCCTCTGATGGGGTGCCTATTTTTTCAGCACAAGCTCCTGAATCACATGCGCCACGCCGTGTTCGTTATTTGATTTCGTTTCAAAATCGGCAATCTCCCTTACTTCCGGGATGGCATTGGCCATTGCCACACCGCAGCCGGCCCACTGAATCATGGACATGTCGTTGCCGTTATCGCCGATTGCCATGACGTCTTTCTGTTCAATGCCGAGTTTTTCGGCCAGCAGCTTAACCGCGTTTCCTTTACTGACTTTCGGGTGAAGAATCTCATGGAAGAATGGCGCACTTTTGACCATTGTGTATGTTTCTTTGAATGATTCCGGAATGGAAGCGATCGCTTTCTCCAGCTTGTCCGGATCGTCAATGAACATGACTTTCGGAATCAGAATATCCTTCGGCACTTCATCGATCGTGCGGAAATGAAGCGGCACTTTCGTAATGTATGATTCGTATACCGTGTATTCACTGATATCCCGGTTCGGCGTGTACAGATTGGCTGTGTCAAAGTAATGCATCGGAGTATCCAGCTGTAAGCTCAGCTCGTAAAGCGACTTCAAATCCTCAAAGCCTAATGACTGCTCGGCCACGACACCGTTTGTATACGTATTTTGGACGAGTGCGCCGTTATAGGCAATCACAAAGTCGCCTTCTTCCTGTAAGTTCAGCTCTTCCAAATACCGACGCACGCCGCCGATCGGCCGGCCCGTGCACAGGACGATATTGACCCCTTCCGCTTTGGCGGCATCAAGCGCCCCGCGGACTTCAGCCGTCACTTCATGATGATCGTTTAGTAGTGTTCCGTCCATATCTATTGCGATTAACTTGTACATCCTGCATCTCCTTTGTATCCTTTTCTTCTTATGCTTTCATCATATCGTTTTTTCGTTTCAATGAAAAATCAAACGGACAAGTTTCTCCGCCTTCTCTTCGTATACCGGGCCTGCCTCCGGATGCGGGGCCGTCTTTTCCCCTTGTCAGCTTGTTCGCCGCCGTCGTCTGTTTTCTGCTTCAAGAGCATCAGCCCCGCCGCAAAGAAAGGGACGGCCGCTATGTCCAGAAGGGCAAGCTTTATTCCCATCGCTGCGGGAAAGTATGCCCATAATGAACGGCTGTTCCGCCTGATCATGATATAAGAAACGATTTCCAGCAGGATAAACAGAGCGTTCACCCACAAGTAAATGAGCATTGCCGCAAACAGAAACAGCAGAAGCGTATTCCGCAGCGTGCCGGAAAACAGAAGAGCGCGCATCATATCAAAGAATGAAAAAGACTGCATGCTGCTGTTGACGACATTGGGATTGTAAATGGTAAAACGCCCGAACTGATCAAAAAGCATAAAAAATAACCATAACAGTGAAAACCATTGAATGATATGTACGATGACACCCGTCAAAACGAGTCTGTCGGCAGCCTTATTTCTCATGTGCATCCTCCCCGCCGGTTTTTATTCTTGTCATTGTTTTTGTTTCTCCGTATATCTTCCAAATGAGCGTACCGTTTTTTCCTCTTTTCAACGTGCTTTTGACGGGATGCGGATGTCCGAGGTATTCAATCTCGATCGTCCCGTCCGTGTTTTGTGAGATCACCTTGTACACATCTGAGGGCATGGCAACCTCGCCGCGGCCCTGAATGACCTGCTTTGTCAGCACGCTGTCTTTCGTAAACGTGACGGTTTCAGATCTGACCCCGTCCATCGGGCCCGGTTTCAGCCCTGCATCCCATGTCCCGTAATAAAAAGGGGTATCGTCTGCTTTCTTTTGCGAGCAGCCTGTTATCATGACGCATCCGAAAACAAGAACCGTCATGATGAAAATCCGTATGTTCCGCAACATGATCACCTTCCTTTGAAGCTTTTTTACGCCTGTAACTTAGGCAGATGCCGTGGCACTGTGCAATTGACTACATAGTGTATAAAGACTTCACTAGATAAGGAGAATGATGAATGAACCCATATCAGTACTACACCCCGCCTGCCTATTTCCCTCAGCAGCAGGAATACGAAGTGAACCGCGTTGAGTATGAGCCGTATCAGCAGCAGGAAAGCTATTATTATGCGCCCCCTCAGTCTGAAGAGCGGCAGCCGACGGCTTTAGAACGGAGAGTCGCCCAGCTTGAAAGACAAAACGCCCAGCAAACGAGAGAGCTCACCCGCCTCTCACAAGAAGACCAGCGCCAAAACCGGGAAATCACGCGTATGAATGAGCAGATCAGACGGCTGAGCCAGTCCATTGAAATCCATACCCGCCGCTTAAACCGTTTGAATCAGCGCCTGCGCGCAGTCGAAAACAGACTCAATATTCCTTTTCACGCTACAGAAGGCGGCTTCTGAGAAAAAGGGCCGGAATACAAAGCTCGACAGGCCATCCCGAGCCTTGTATTCCGCTCTGTACATAACAGGTAAATATTTGAATCCTTTTCTTGCATGAATGCCTCTCCTATTCTTTCACATGATAAATGTGTAAAATCAATCACTCCAGGAGGTCTTCATGATGTATCAAAACCAATACAGCGGAAATCAGCTGCAGCAATGCCGCCAAACAGCACAGCAGCTTATTCAGCAGACGCAGCAAAGCAGTCAGCAGTACAAGCAAATGCTCCAGCAGGAACAGCAAAACATTCAAATGCTTCAGCAGATGCTTAACCATGAACAGCATGCCGTTCATACCATTCAGCAAGCGCTGCAGGGGCATGAAGCGGCCATTCAGAAATGCCAGCAAATCGTGAATGTGTGCAATCAGCTTCAGCAGGAAGTAAGCGGACACATGCCTGCACCGATGACAAACGCTAATGTTTCTTCATTCCCGCAAACACAGCATCACACACCGTTTCAGCAGCATTCATACCAGCAATAGGCCGGTCATGCAAATGACAAAGCGCGAGATACCGGCTTTGTCATTTGTTTTTATCTCTGTTTTGTCAGATCAATGCGATGAGCGGGTTTTCCGCCGAATTTTGCTTCCGCCTCATGCCTTACCGCTTCAAACGCTCTTGCTTCGACGTTTTGTTTAAACACATCAAGCTGTATCAAATAAGCCGCCCGCACTTTCAGCCCGTGGATGATGGAGATGACCCATAAAGGCAGCACGATATACACGCCCGGCGTGCTCGGCAGCACAAAAGCAATTGCTAAAATAATAAAATAGATAAGTCCGTATTTCAGCCATTTTTTGTTCTTGGCCCGGTAGCCGATATAGAAAAAGGCCAAGAAAGCGGTCAGCGCAAACGGCGCGAAAGTCAGCAGCAGCCACCAGCTGTGCAGCACTTCCCACCAAGTCCCTCTTTTCGTAATCAACATTCATTCCTCCTCCTTTACTACTATAACATGGATAATCAAGGAAGGTTTTCTATAAAAAACATAGACGGAATGACGTCTTCCTGCTATATTAATAATGATAATCATTATCACCGAAATAGGGGGATCATTATGAAGAAACAATCATGGCTGATCGGCCTGGCACTTCTGCTTGTTTTCGCATTAAGCGCTTGCAGCGGCGCGAAGGAAAACAACGGATCGGCATCAGGCAAAGGAAAGACAGACATGCGTACATATGAATCAACAAAAGGAAATATTGACATACCCGCACATCCGAAACGGATCGTCACTGACTTTTATGCGGGTGAGCTGCTGTCCGTTGACGCAAATGTCGTCGGGGCGGGCTCATGGGCTTTCAAAAATCCGTTTATCAAAAAACAGCTGAAAAACACCACGGACATCGGCAATCCCGTCAATGTGGAGAAAGTGATGCAGCTGAAGCCTGATTTAATCGTGCTGATGAAGGATGACCAATACGAGAAACTATCGAAAATCGCACCGACGATTGTCATTCCTTTTAACACCGCAAAGAATACGAAAGATACGGTCAGCCTATTCGGTGACATTGCCGGGGCGAAGGATAAAGCCAAAAGCTTTATGGCAGACTTCAACAAAAAGGCAGAAGCCGATCAAAAGCGCCTCAAAAACGTGATCGGCAAAGACGAGACAGTCGGCCTTTATGAAACGACAGATAAAGGCGAAATCTGGATTTTCAATGACAATTCCGGCCGCGGCGGCCAAGCCGTTTATAACGCGCTCGGATTGAAAGCACCGGCCAAAATCGAAAAAGACATCATGAAAACGGGCGCCATGAAACAGGTTTCCCAAGAGGTCATCCCTCAATATGCGGCTGATTATATGTTCATTACCGATTACAATCCGAATGGAGAAAGCAAAACATTTGAGCGTCTGAAAGAGTCATCCGTTTGGAAAAATCTCGATGCCGTAAAGAACAACCGTGTCTTTATCAACGATTTCAACACCTTCTATCCGTATGACCCGATTGCCGTCAGCAAACAGATGGATATCATCACCGACATGCTGATCAAACGGGCTGAAGAAAATAAAAAATAAAAAAAGCGGCACAGTCATGACACTGTGCCGTTTTTCATGTTCACTTTAATTTTGACTGTACGGAGCCCGGCATATCTTCAAATCTGACTTCTTCCCAGGTCTCGACATACTTTCCTTTCGCCTTCACCTTCAAATACGCGTTCTTCCGAAGGTCTTTCCCGGCGAAAAAGGTCACTTCTTCTTTTTTCCCGGATGCGTTATATCCGTCTAATGTATACTCAGTACCGCCCGGGCTAAGATGTTTGCCATCTCGATCAATCTGTACATAAACATCTTGCTGGTGAATAAACGGATTAAATCTGTCTGTAACATCATTATGAAAAAAGAGAAGTCCGTATATGACGGCAGCGGCCGCCAAGACGGCCAGGATTGCCAATGCTTTTTTCATCTGTGCACTCCCCTTACTTGTTCATTTTTTTCAAATAGCTTGTCCGCACCGCGAGGAAGAACAGAAGCTGAAAGATGAAAAACCCTCCGATGGTCAGACTGAGCGGCCCCGCTACATCGGAATAGCCTTCCACCGCCAATGTTCTCAAAGCAAACAGCGTATGGATGACGGCAATGACGAAAGGAAAGAAAAAGAGAATCGCCAATTGTATCGTCACGCTTTGTGCCATTTCACGCTCGCTCAGACCGATTTTGGCCAATGAACGGTAGCGCTCCCGGTCCTCATCTAAATCGGTGAACAGCCTGAAATATAAGAAACTCGCTGCCGCGACAAAGAAAACGATCGCGATAAACAGGCCGATGAATAAACTCAGGCTCGGCAGCTGCACCGTATCATAGTACGTCCCGGCTTTTGCCATAAAATCAGAATGCACGTCGATATAGTTGCCGTAAATCTCATTTTTCAAGGATTGGCTGATCCCAAGACTGTCTTTCCAATGATCATAGCTGTAGCCGTATAATGACGCTTTCTCACCGAGTGATTTCAGCTGATCAAAGGTTTGATCGTTCACCGCGATGATGGCATTCAGTGAAATCAGCGGTTTTTTGACTTCTTTTACCGTCAGTTTTTGGTCAGACGGCTTGCCTTTTTGGTTCAGCAGCTTCAGCTGATCCGGCGCGTCGTTTTTGAAATTGCGGTCATACGTGCCCGGGAAATAGACAGCCTCATTATGTTTCAGCCCGTTCAGCTTGACATGGAAGTATTTTGATACATCCGATTTGCTGATCATGTAAACAGGCGGAACAGTATCTCCTTCCTGATAGCGGACATAGGAAACATTTATTTTGTCTTTCTTATACGTAAAGCCGTGTGTTTTCAGTTCATGGTCAATATCTTTCAAATGAGTCTTTTCTTTTGAATTATTGCTGAAAGATACATACTCCATCTCATAGGGGGACTCTTCCGCCCCGACGGTCGATTTGTACATCGCGAGCACGCCCGTCGCCGTAAAGGCAACCGCGGAAATAATACTGACGATAAAGAACAGGCGGGCATTGTCTTTTAAACGATAGACAAGGTCAGAAACCCAAATAACATTTTTCCCGCGCAGATAAAAGGTTTTCCACTTCTTCAGCGCGCGCAGAATCCAGATGCTGCTTTGGCTGAAAAAGAAATACGTGCCGATGACGGTAAGCAGTAAAATGATGAACGGCTCGGTCCCGTGGACATTGCCTTTCAGAACCATGCCGTACCCGCCGCACAGGCAGGCGATGCCGAATAAGGACAGAAGCACGGACGGCTTCGGCTCCGGCTTGATCTTGTCAGTGCCCTTTATTAATTTGATCACCGTATTTGATCTGACAAAAAGGATCGTGAACTGCGATAAAAGGAAAAATAAGAGCAGAAATCCGCCGGCCGTAATGCCAAGCGCTTTCCAAGGCATGTACAGAGGCAGCGCGTCCATTTCTAAAATATAAGCGCCGACCGTAAAGAACGTTTTCGAAAAAATGAAGCCTCCGATAATCCCGGCTGCGATCGACATGACGCCGATGATCATGTTTTCCGCCGTAATGAGCTTTCTCAGCTGCACCGGCGTAATACCCTGCATCAGCAGAATACCGAATTCTTTATTTCTCGATTTCAAAAATGCGTTAACCGAATACAGAACAAATATGAAAGAAAAAACAAAGATCATCCATTCCGCGGCGGTTAAGCCTTTTTTGGCGATGTTATTCAGGTAGCCTTCCTTTAGTGCCGGATGAAACAGGAACATCGCAAAGGTAAAGAAAATCAAAACGGAAAAGGCGCTGCTCAAGAAGAATGCAAGATAGGCCCTTTTGTTTCTCGTGACGTTTTTATAAGCGAACTGAAGAAAGGTCATTTGCGTTTCCCCCCAGCATAGACAGCACATCAAGAATCTGCTCATAAAAGACTTGGCGGTTTTCCCCGCGGTAAATCTCATTAAACAGTTCGCCGTCTTTTATAAAGATGACGCGGCGGCAGTAGCTTGCCGCAACCGGATCGTGGGTCACCATCAAAGCCGTGACATGATCATCCTGATTCAGGCTCTGCATCGTTTCCATGACATCTTTTGACGCTTTGGAATCAAGGTTTCCCGTCGGTTCATCAGCCAGAATAAGTGACGGCTTATGAATGACCGCTCTTGCGATGGCGGCCCGCTGGCGCTGTCCGCCGGATACTTCAAACGTCCGTTTATTGAGCAGGTCTTCGATTCCGAGCTTTTTTGCGATGCCGTGCAGTTTTTCTTCCATGACAGACGGCGCTTCTTTTTCAAGCGTTAACGGCAGCATGATATTTTCACCGATTGTCAGCGTGTCCAGAAGGTTGAAATCCTGAAACACAAATCCGAGCTGCTTGCGGCGGAAATGAGCGAGCTTTGTCCGCTTCAGCCGGTGCGGGTTTTCTCCGTGAATCAGGATATCGCCTGAATCCGGCCGGTCGATCGTTGAAATGATATTCAAAAGTGTTGTTTTTCCGGAGCCGGACGGTCCCATCACCGCCGTGAACCCGCCTTCTTCTATTGAAAATGAAATTTGTTTTAAAGCTTGATAGGATACTTGTCCTTTATAGGTTTTATTTATATGTTTGACTTCAAGCATATTCGCCATGAGAATCCTCCTTATGGTTTTATTCTTGTTGATCTGGGCTGCTTTCATGTAGTGCCGGGGCATTCAGCATAAAAAATCCCCTTGACATAAATCCATGTTATCAAGGGGAAACAGAATGAGCTATGTTGTTTTCTTAACGCAGTCTTACATTTTTGTAAGAAATGAAAATCGGACCGATGTCCCTTCACCGGGGGACGAGCTGATGTCCACCGTATGATTGAGCTTGCCCGTAATTTCTTTGACGAGATGGAGGCCGATTCCCGTAGATTCTTGGAAACGCCGCCCGTTTTCGCCGGTGTAATAAGGGTCAAACACCCGCTTGATATCTTGCGAGGGAATGCCGACACCGTAATCTTTGACTTCAAGCATCGTCCTGTCTTCATCGCGGAAGACATTCAGCTCCAGTCTGTCACTCTTGCCTGCCGAATATTTGACCGCATTTGTGACGACTTGGCCGATCGCAAATTTGAGCCATTTGGCATCGGTGTAAATCTGATGATCATCGCGAATATCCATTTTCGGATAGACGCGGTATTGAATAAAAAATCGTTTATAGCTTTGAATGACCGATTGGAGAAGCTCTGATAAGGAAACCGCTTCGACTTTAAAATCCCGCTCAAACAGGTCAAGCCTTGATGAATAAAGGAGCGTCTCCAGCCCGAATTCAATCTGCCGGACCTCTTTTTTGATTTGTTCAAAGACGGGCTCATCCTCTTCCTGAATGATTAAATTAATGACCGACAGCGGCGTTTTTACTTGGTGCACCCATTGATTCATATACGTCACCCGCGCGTCGAGCTTGGCTTCGGTCTCGTAGAGCTTCTGGTGCTGCAGCCGGGTCAGCTCCATCTGCTTTTCATACAGCTCTGAACAGAACACTGAAGAACCGAGATACGGGATGTCCGTCCCTTCCTGCTCCGAGCTGAGCCAATGATACACACCGCGGTCTTTGTACCAGCGATAGGCAAGATACCCCGCCAAAATAAGAAGCTGCACGCCCAATATGTAAAACAGGTGGGAAAAAGAATGAAGACCCGCAAACCAGTAATAAAAGAAGACAAACAGCCCTTGAAGGAGAAAAAGCAGAATCAGCACGGCATGAGACCGGAGAAACAGCTTCATGACAGCGCCCTCAGCTGGTAGCCTTCGCCCCGCACCGATTCAATGGAAACAGGCGCATTCAGCTCCCGCAGTTTTTTTCTGAGCCGCGTGATATACACGTTAAGCGTATTATCATCGACGAAAACGTCGGTGTCCCACGTCTTTTCCATGAGACGGTCCCGACTCGTCACCTTTTCTCCCCGCTCCAGCAGCACTTCCAAAAGCTTGCTTTCTTTCTTAGAAAGCTCGCTTTTTTCGTCCTGAAAGCGCAGTTCAAACCGTTCCACAAATAGCTGCACACCGGCATATTCAACCACTTTCTCTCCCTGCTTGGCGGCGTACTCTCCGTATGCCCTGCGGATCTGGCTTTTGATTTTCGCCAGCACAATATCATAAGAAAACGGTTTTTCGATATAATCATCTCCGCCGTTTTCAATCGCCATCACCTGATCCATTTCCCCGCTTCTGGCTGAGATAAAAATGATCGGGCTTGTAGAATGCTGGCGGATCTGGCGGCACCAATAATAGCCGTCATAAGACGGCAGGTTGATATCAAGCAGCACCACATCAGGCTTTTCCCGCAAAAAAACATCAAGAACAGCCGTGAAATCCGCGGCGGCCACGGTTTGATATCCGTATTTTTCAAGGTAATTCTGCAATAGTCCGCGAATGTCTTCACTATCTTCCACAATCATGATTTTATTCAAACTGAACCACTCCCGTTTCTTACGCTGCTGCCATCATCATAATCGTTTCGGGCGTACGGACGCAACACCGCACAAAAAAACCGCCATCTTGGCGGTTTCCGTTTTCATCAGCCGACCTGCTGTTTTACGGCTTTACCGGCTGATCCGAACTCTCTCATTTTGCTTCGCACCGTCTCTTCCACGGCTTCAATGCCGGGTGTCATGTAGCCGCGCGGTTCGTACAGATCGCCGTTTTCCTGAAACATGCGGCGTGTTTCGTCTGTCCAGGCTACCATACATTCCGTGTTGATATTGATTTTCGCGTGGCCGAGCGTGATGGCTTTTTTGACCTGATCCTGCGGAATCCCGGATGCTCCGTGAAGAACGAGAGGAATATCAGTCATGCGGGAGATTTCCTCCATTTCCTTAAATCCGAGATTCGGCTCGCCCTGATATTTGCCGTGGACGGAGCCGAGGGCGGCGGCCAGCGCGTCGATATTGGTTTCTTTGACGATCCGCTCACATTCGGCGACATCGGCATAGCGGACTCCGCCGACCAGCCCGTCTTCCATGCCGCCGACCGTGCCGACTTCTGCTTCTACTGACACGCCGTGCTTAGCGGCATAATCGGCGACTTCTTTTGTCATCGCGATGTTCTCATCAATCGGATGATGGGAGCCGTCAATCATCACTGAGCTGAATCCGGCGTCAATGGCCTGTCTGCAGCGTTCCGCACTGCTTCCGTGATCAAGATGGAGCACGACGGGAACGGTAATCGCCATTTCTTCCATTAACGCGCCGACCATGGCGGAAATCGTTTTAAATCCGCCTAAATAGTCGACCAGACGATCGGAAGCCGCGGCGATGACCGGCGATTGCTCCTTTTGCGCGGCTTGCAGAATCGCCTTCGTCCATTGGAGGCCGTTGATATTAAATTGGCCGACTGCATAATGCTCCCGTTTCGCTTCTGCAAGAAGATGTTTCATGGTGACAAAAGCCATGTTCACGCCTCCTTCATGAAGTATTTTGATACGACGGCTTCCGTTGTTTCCTTTGCCGTTTTGATCGTTTCCTCCGCAGTCAGCTTATAATATTCAGGTCTGAACAGCTCTACGGAGACAACATCATTGAATCCGATTTCTTTTAACGCTGACAGATGGGCGTCTAAGTCAATCGCACCCTGTCCAGGCCAGACGCGGTCTTCATCCGTTAAAAAGCCGATCGGGAAGTCCTCTGTATCGTCGATATGATAGATGAAAATTTTCTTTCCGTCCGCCTGCTTCAAACTCTCAATATTGGAGCCCATCGCGTGGAAATGGAAGCTGTCAAACACCAGTCCGACATTATCGCGGCCGACAGCGTTCACGATGTCATACGCCTGTTCAAATGTATTGACCGTACATTGCGGGTGGCCGACAAATTCAAGGGCAATGTTTACGCCGTACGGCTCCGCGATGTCCGAAAGCTCAGTCAGCACCTCTATGCTGCTCTTTTTGATCTCTTCTTTCAAGATTTTCCGCTCTGTCACAAGCGGCACGGCCACCACATATTTCACGCCGAGCGTTCTGCAGGTTTCCATCATGCTTTTGAATTCCGAAATGATCTCCCTATAGCCCTTCTCATCACGGTTGTTGAAGAAAACCAGTGCGTTCAGGGCAAGCGGTTTAATGTGATGGGTTCGAAAATATTCCGCCAGATCGGCCAGTGAATGGTCTTTTAAGTATTCCGGCAGCTTATCCATTGTGCGGATTTCAATATAATCATAGCCGTGCTTTTCGCACAGTTCTAAATCCTGTTTCAGGTTTGAATTCTCCAGCGTAGTCGCTTCATTAAAGCAAAGTTTCATGTCAGCCTCTCCCATCCGCGTTTTCGATATGAAGGGAGTCCGGCTGGAGGGCTTTTTTGCCCCGCTCCGCCGAACTCCGTACTCAGCTTATGCCATACCCAGTTCTTCCTTTAATTTCTTAAGCGTGGTCCGGCTTGATTCATCCGCTCTTTCGCCGACCCAAGCAAAAACGGCGTTCGTCGCAATTCCGTCGAATTTCATCTCTCTCATCTTTCTGAAAATCGTCTCAAAATCAACCTCGCCTTGCCCGATGTCCAAATGCTGGTGAACCGTTACTTTCGCATCAGGCGGGTTGACGATGTAACGCAGGCCGTGCGCCGCTTTATGATTAAAAGTATCTGCAAATAAAACATGTGTAAGGCGGTCGCCGGCTTCATCAAACATGGTCGCAATATCGCCTTTTCCGTCATCATAGAAGAACGTATGCGCAGTCGAGTAGACAAGATTGATCCAATCCTTGTCAAGCGCGCGGATCATATCCATCGCGCCTTTGTGCGTTTCGATAAAATCGTATGGGTGAGCCTGAAGATTGAGTTTAACGCCTTCTTTTTCAAAAACGGGCAGCAGTTCATCCATGGATTTGATAAATTTTTCTTCACTTGTCAAAGGATCATATTTTGAACCGCTGAATTCACTGTTCATCAAATCCACTTCAAGTTCAACCGCAATTTCGATCGCCCGTTTCCAGTTGCGCACGGCGGCCTGACGACGGTCTTCATCAGGACCCGCCCAGTGGTAAAGCGGAAGAAGAGAGGACAGCTTCACACCTGTATCCTTTAAAAGGCGCTTCAATTGTTTGATTTTTGCTGAATCGACTTTCGGATATTTGTAGAAAGGACAAAAATCCTCGCGCGGGGACAGTTCGATATATTCGTATCCGAGTTCCGCCGTTTTATAGACCATTTCTTCTAACGTTAAATCATCGCGGTACATGGATGGATCTAAGGCCAGTTTCATTTCTTTCACTCCCGATCTATTATTTGTTCACAGTCGTAAATGATTGGTAGAATGCCGGTTTCTCTTGCAGCGCCACAGGCTCTTTCTGCCCGGATTCCTGAGCTTTTACGCACGCGTCTGTTGTCACCGCGGCAATATAACCGTCCCATGCCGTCGGACCGCTGACTTCACCTTTTTTCCGGATCGAATCAATGAAGTCTTGAATTTCCACATCATACGCAGCCACAAATCGGCGCTGCCAATCCATCAGGATATCGGTGCTGAATGTCCCTTCTTTTCTCAAGCTGATGCTTGACGGTTCCGGAAGCTTGATGACGCCGTCTTCCCCGACGATCTCACATTGAATGTCATAGCCGTATTTACAGTTCACGTAGATTTCGGCATTGACGACGATGCCGCCTTTTGTTTCGATGATGACCATCTGCGGATCTTTCAGATGCGGCAGCGCATTTTTTGATTTCTTCGGATAGATGACCTGTACGGATTCATAGTCGTCATTGACGAGCCAGTGGAGGACATCAATTTCATGAACGAGCGTATCGACGACGGCCATGTCCGTTGAATAATTCGATGCGACTGTCGGGTTGCGGTGCGCACAGTGAATCATCAGCGGCTCGCCGACCACGCGGTTATCGATCGCTTCTTTCAGCTGAACGTAACCGCTGTCATATCTGCGCATAAAACCTACCTGCACCAATCGTTTTCCCGTCTTCATTTCTTCCTCGACAATGCGCATACAGCCTTCTGCCGTTGTCGCAAGCGGCTTTTCACAAAACACGTGCTTGCCGTGCTGAATCGCTTTCAAAACGCTGGACTCGTGAGCCGGGCCCCAGCTTGTCACTAAGACGGCATCCACATTTTCAGCAGCGAGGAGGCTGTCGTCATCAGGATAAACGGAGGCGTTCAAATTGAAATCCTGAACGGTCTGCTGCGCGGCCTCCTGATTCACATCTGTGACAGCGGTAATTTCCGCTCCGGACAGCTTATTTGTGATGCGGTTGATGTGCTCTTTTCCGATAGCACCGGTTCCGATAACACCTATACGTAAATTCATTGATCGCCACTCCTTCTGATAATCAAATAATGGTTCTCGTCTTTCTTTTCCCGCTGCCGTCCTGAGGAGCGCCGTACAGTTCCTCCTGTATCTGTTCAAGCGACTTGCCGGACGTATTCGGTGCGAAAACAAGCCCGATGATCATACTGGCCGTCACACATATGAGCAGAATACCGGCCATAAAACCGATGCCGAATTGTGACATGATGACCGGCACAAATAAACTCCAAATGCCGATTGAAATACGGACGAGAAAGAACATGAGCCCTTGTGCTGACGCTCTGTATTCTGTCGGGAACAGCTCGCTTGCCCACAGCTGGTAGTTCGCCTGCTGGCCGGCTCCGTTATTGATGCCGATCGCTAAAACAAACAAAAGCAGCATCGGGAGCCCCTGAAACGGCAGTAAAAACAGCGACCAGCCGACAACGGCCATAAATGCGCAGATTCCGAACACCGTTTTCCGATATTGATCTGCAAAAGGCATGAAGATACAGGCGACGCCGAGCCCGGTAAAGATAAACAGGGCCATCTGCAGAATGTTGGCCGTATTTGCGGATACGCCGCCGACCTGCTGGTAGATGTACGGCATGAAGAACCCCATGACGCCCGCTGCGAGATTCCATACGAGAAACACACCCATTAAAAACAAAATGTTCTTGAAAAATTTCGGCTGAAGCAGGTCAAAATAAGATGTTTTTTTCACGGCGGCAGGCCGCTCTTCACTGTTTTTCCAGGCATCCGACTCAGGTAAACGCTTTCTTATCACATATGTGATCAGGGCGATCACCAATAGATGCGCAAAGACAATTTTATTTCCTAAAAGCCCGAGGTCACCGACCAAAACGGATAACAGCAGAACCACAACGGCCCCTGCGGCCCACGCCACCTGCGCCACTCCGCAATGCCTCGCCCGGTTTTTCTCGGGGGCGTTTTCCGCGATAATGGTCCATGAAGCCGTAATATCCGCGCCTACAGAAATCCCGATAATCATGTATCCGCATAACAGCATGGGAAAGTTGAATCCAAACAAAACCAAACAAATTCCTAAGGCGTAGACGAGCATACTGTTTGTGTATACAGCTTTTCGGCCGACTTTATCAGCCAAATACCCGCCGAGCAGCGCTCCGACGGCCGCTGATATCGCGTTTGCACTGAAGGCGCCGAGCAATCCGATCTGGCTGTCGGACAGCTTTAAATAGCTGACCCACATAGATAAACCCGCTGATCCTGCCACGATGGAACCTGCATCAATGTAATTGGCTAATGCTGCGGCGATGGTCCTTTTGCTGAAAGCTGATTCCGCCTTGGCACTATTCATATAAGTCCCCCTCTAATTTGCAGGATCAAGCAGTTCACTGTCGATGTACTTTCTCGCAATCAGCGCGTACTCAAGCGGATTGGCGACTGCCGGGTCTTGTTCGGCTTCGATGACGATCCAGCCTGAATAATCATGACGGACGAGCGATCGGTACACTTCGGTAAAATCGATGCATCCGTCTCCGGGAACCGTAAAAATGCCCTGTAAAAACGACTGCCTGAATGACTTGCCTTCCTGTCTGCACCGCTCCATAATGTCAAACCGCGCGTCCTTGAAATGAACGTGTCTGATCCGATCCATATGCTTGTTGAGAATTGTCATATAGTCTCCGTCCGAGATATAGGCATGCCCGGTATCATAAAGTAAATGGACATACCGCGGGTCCGTTCCATCCATCAGCCGGTCAACTTCTTCCGCCGTCTGGACGCCTGTGCCGAGATGATGATGAAAAACCATGTCCAGCCCGTATTCGTCAGCGATTTTCCCGAGACGGTTCAAGCCCTGGCACAGCGTATCCCATTCTTCATCTGTGAAGTGCGGTTTTTTCTTAAATACATCAATGTCCAAGCCTTGAACACTGTACGTCTGTTCAGAAACGGTGGCGACATCCGCTCCGACTTTCTGCAAATAATCACAGTGTTCTGTAAATTGTTCAGCCGTTTTTTCAATACCGTCTTGAATGATAAAGCTGCTGAACCATTTCCCCGCAATCCGCAAGTTCCGGAGAGCCAGCTCCTTATTGAGGACGGAGGGTTCAGGGAAAAACCCTCCCACTTCCGTACCTTGAAAGCCGGCGACAACAATATCGCTTAACAAATGCTGCAGCGTATTCCCGGCTCCGATTTCCGGCATATCGTCATTGCGCCACCCAATGGGAGCGATGCCCCACAGAATATCTTGTTTGCCCATCGTGATGCCTCCCCTCTAGTACTGCTTCGCAGACTTCAGCTTCATCTCTTTCGCTTCGTATGCCCGCTGAACACTTTCCTGCTCCGACACTTCCGCCACGCCGACATGCCACCAGCTGTCATAGCCGTCCGTCATCGTTTTCGGCAGAACCTTCATTTCAATTAAAGTGGATACGTCTTGCGTTTTCGCATCTTCAAGCGCCGCTTTCAGTTCTTCAACCGTATTGGCTCTGTATGTTTTAGCGCCGTAGCCCTCTGCCACCTTCGCGTAATCAACGTTTAAAATCTGATTGTCCTCTGTGCGGAACTCGCAGAAATAACTGCCGCTCCCGTGATCCATCTGCAGGTTGTTGATACAGCCGAATCCCGAGTTGTCAAAAAGCAGGACATTGATTTTTTTGTTATATTGAAGCGCGGTAATCAGCTCTGAGTGCAGCATCAGAAAGCTTCCGTCGCCGACGAGTGAATAGACTTCTTTGTCGGGATGGGCCAGCTTGAGGCCGAGCGTGCCCGATACCTCATACCCCATGCAGGAATAGCCGTACTCGAGGTGGTACGTATTCGGGACGTTGGAATGCCACAGCCGCTGCAAATCTCCCGGAAGAGATCCCGCCGAACTGATGACGACGCTGTCTTCAGGAATCGTGTCATTGATGGTCAACAGCGCCGTTGTTTGCGGCAGCTCAGTCTCGAGCGCGTCGGCATACTCGTTTAACACATCCTGTGAGAAATGGTTCTTAATTTCCGGTTCGAACGCGTCACGTGTAAAAGTGACCTTGCCGAGCCGGTCCCGTTCAGCCAGCCATTCATCTTTCCAATCTTTAATCGCCGTGCCGAATGCACTTTTATATCCGTCTAATAAGCCGTGCAGCCTGCCGAGCGTCACTTTCGCATCGGCTACGACCTGAAACGCGTCAAGCTTGTAAGCCTGCATGCGGCTGACGTTGATATTCAAAAATTTTGCTTTGTCAAAATCAAACGCCGTTTTCGAGGATGTCGCAAAGTCCGTGTAACGTGTGCCGACACCGATGATCAGATCAGCCTGGCGGGCGGCTTTGTTTGCGGCGAGTGTGCCCGTGATGCCCATGCCGCCCAGATTGTTGGCGAAATCGGCTTCAACCGTTGACTTGCCGGCCTGCGTTTCGACAAGCGGAATGCCGTATGTTTCAGAAAGCGCGATTAATTCCTCACGCGCGCCGGAGTACTTCGCGCCGCCGCCCACTAAAATGACGGGACGGCTGCTCTCCTTAATTCTCTCCGCGGCGCCTTTCAGCTCACGCTCGCTTGGCTGCATCCGGTCAATGTAATGAACGCGTTTTTCAAAGAAGCTTTCATCAAAATCAAATGCTTCTCCCTCTACATCCTGAGATATGCAGATTGTCGCCGGACCCGCTTTTGCCGGATCTGTCATCACTTCAAACGCCCGGATTAAGCTGCTCATCAGCTGCTCGGGGCGGGTAATGCGGTCCCAATAGCGGGACACGGGCTTTAACGCATCGTTTGTCGTGACGGCGGCACTGTATTCCTGCTCCACCTGCTGAAGCACCGGGTCAGGCTGCCTCGTCGCAAAGGTATCGGCCGGAAGCAGCAGCACCGGGATATTATTGGCCAGCGCCGTACCCGCGGCAGCCGTCAAGTTAGCGGCACCCGGACCGACAGATGTCGATACCGCGTAAATTTTTCTTCTCAGCATCTGCTTGCTGTATGCCATCGCGGCATGCGCCATGCCTTGTTCGTTTTTGCCTTGATAGACTTTCAGGTGCCCGGCGTCCTGCTCAAGCGCCTGCCCGATCCCCAACACATTTCCGTGGCCGAAAATCGTGAAGATGCCCTCAACGAACGGCTCTTCTTTTCCGTCAACATGAATGTACTGCCGGTTCAAGAATTTAATCAGCGCTTGTGCTGTCGTTAAGCGAATTGTCTTACCCACAAACGATCCCACCTTTTATACGTTCTATTTACCGTTAAGACTGTGCTGCGCTTCAATCAGTTCGATGATTTCACCGGCAGCCGGCATTGCTTCTGAGGAGCTGTGTTTGCTGACGACGATGGAAGCGGAAGCGCTCCCGTATTTTAAAGCCGTTTCAATATCCCGGCCGCTGACAAGTCCGTAGATGAAGGCTGACGCATAGGAATCACCTGCACCGAAGGTCTTCAGCACCTTTGTTTTATAGGCGTGCGCCCGGAAAACTTCTCCCGATCTGCTGTATGCGTATGATCCGTCAACGCCGTGCTTAATGACGACAAGGTCAGCAGAGTGCGCAAACAAATGGCGGACGGTTTCATCGTTATCTCCGCAGCTGCGGTTTTCCATTACGTCAAATTCATCACGCGTACCGATGACGATATCGGATTGTTCCGCCACCAGCGTGTAGTACACGGCTGTTTCTTCTGCCGATTGCCATGTATACGGACGGTAGTCGAGCTCAAACACGACTTTTACGTCATGTTTTTTTGCGATATGCACCGCTTTTAAGACGGCTTCGCGCGACGGGCTTTTCGCAAGCGCCGTGCCTGACACGAGCAGCATTTTCGCGTTTGCGATGTAACCTTCATTGACTTCGGACGGCTCAAGATACAAATCCGCCACGTCATCCCGGTACATCAGAATGCTGCACTCTTCGGGACTGAGAATTTCCGTAAAAGCGAGCCCGGCTTTGCGCCCTTCTCTGTCAACGGTCATTTGTGACGTATCAACGCCCTTTCCCTGCATATAAGAAACGATGAATCTGCCGTGCTGATCATCCGGGATTTTGCCGATAAAACCGGCTTTTAATCCGAGCTTGGCGCTGCCGATCGCAATATTTGCCGGGGAGCCGCCGACATATTTAGAAAACGTCATCGTTTCTTCCATCGGCCGGTTGTATTCCGCCGCGTTCAAATCAATACACGCGCGCCCGATCGCGACAATATCAAACTCTTTTTCTTCATTAAATGTATATTTCATCGTTATCTGCCACTCCTCACTTGTTAGCGTTCCAGGATCCATTCATGGGCCGGATCATTATGAAACTTCCATTTTCGTGTCGGTCCCGCCATTACATTCAGGTAGTAAGAGGTATACCCGTCCGGAACACCAACCGGGTGATAGCCCGCCGGCACGATGACAACGTTTTCATTTTCTGCGGTCATCGTCTCGTCAATCGAGCGGTCGTCCGTGTACACACGCTGGAAGACAAACCCCTGCGGCGGGTCCGTTTCATGGTAATAGGTTTCTTCTAAAAAGGATTCAGCCGGCAGATTGTCTTGGTCATGTTTATGAGGCGGGTAGCTCGACCAGTTGCCGCTGTCCGTGTAAACTTCAACAACGAGAAGGCTGTTTGCCGATGGATCTGAATCGGGGAGAATATTATGAACGGTTCGTTTGTTTGCCAGCTTGCCGCGATGTTCCACACCGTTGTCTTCCGCTTTAATCAGCTTTGTCGGAAGCTGGTGTTCGGACGGAGAATAGCACAGCGCGACCCTCGCCCCGCTGACGGCTGTGATTCCAAAAGAGCGGTCATTGGACACATAAACGCTGTCCGTCGGTTTTCTTTCAAATACGCTTTCACGGGTGCCGATGCTTTCAAATGTCTGATCATAATCAGTGACGGTGATTTTTCCCGTTACCGCAACGATGCAGCACTCCGTCTTTTTCAAATCTTCTGTATATGCGGAACCGGGAGTGAGGTCAACGACTTTAAATCCGACGTATTTGAGATCTGAATTGGCTGAAGTGACGTCATGTATGATGTTCACACCTTGAGAAATCTCATCGGCCTGCGGTTTGCGCAGCAAATGACTCATGTTTATTCCTCCTTAATTGATGGTAAAAGAAAACCCGGACGGAATCACAAAGCCGTCCGGGCCGGCTGTCAGATCAATTGAAGTCAGGAGACGGGTATCGTGCCGTCACGACTTTTTTACGTGTATAGAAGTCGACGCTGTCTTTTCCGTTTGCGTGCAATGTGCCGAAGAAAGAAGACTTCCAGCCAGAGAACGGGAAGAATGCCATCGGCGCCGGCACGCCAAGGTTGATGCCGAGCATCCCCGCGTCAATATTCTCACGGAAGTAGCGGATCGCGTGCGCATTTGAAGTGAACAGACACGCGCCGTTCGCAAATTCAGACTGGTTGGCGATGTCCACCGCTTCTTTTAAGTTTTTCACGCGGATGACCGACAGAACGGGCGCAAAGATTTCATCTTTCCAAATCGTCATATCCGTCGTCACGTTGTCAAAAATCGTCGGTCCGACGAAATAGCCGTCTTCCGTTGCGTTTTCACGCCCGTCACAAAGAAGTCTCGCTCCTTCTTCGATGCCTTTTTCAATATAGCTGTGCGTGCGTTTTTTGTTGTCCTCGCGGATGACCGGGCCCAAGAATACGCCGTCATCCAGTCCGTTTCCGATCTTGATGTCCTCTGCTTTTTCCTGTAGTTTCGCCATAAACTCATCAGCGATTCCCTCTTCAACCGTCACAACCGCGCATGCCATGCACCGCTCTCCTGCCGAACCGAATGCCGCGCCGATAATGTTTGTCACCGTATCTTCAAGGTGGGCGTCATTTAACACGATCGTATGGTTTTTCGCGCCCGTTAACGCCTGCACGCGTTTCAAATGTTCGCTGCCTTTTTTGAAAACATACTCGCCGACAGGTTTTGAACCGACGAATGAGATGGCTTTAATATCCGGATGTTCAAGAACGCCGTTTACGACGTCATGCGCGCCGTGCACGACATTGAAGACGCCCTTCGGCAGACCGGCCTGTTCAAACAGCTCTGCCAGTTTTTCCGTTAACAGCGGCGTGCGCTCAGACGGCTTCAGAATGAACGTGTTTCCTAATGAAATCGCCATCGGGAACATCCAGCACGGAACCATCATCGGGAAGTTGAACGGTGCGATACCGCCGACCACCCCGATCGGATAGCGGTAATTCGCCGCCTCTACATCCGTCGCAATAGAGGCAAGTGAATCGCCCATCATGAGTGACGGCGCGCCCGCTGCGAATTCGACGTTTTCAATTCCGCGTCCCACTTCACCGAGTGCTTCTGTCGTGTTTTTACCGTTTTCCAAAGTGATCAGACGGGCAAGCTCTTCTTTGTTCTGCTGGAGAAGCTGCTGATAGTTAAATAGAATTCTCGCACGGCGCGGCACTGCCGTCTTTGACCATGTTTGAAACGCCTCTGACGCTGAGCGGACGGCGTATTCCACATCCTCCCGCGTAGAAATCGGAACCTGGCACATCACTTCTTTTGTAGCCGGATTGACAACGTCTTCATATTGATCTGTCTTACTTTCAACCCATTCACCATTGATGTAGTTTTTCAGTTTTCTGATCTCTGCCATTCTCATTGCCTCCTTAAATAGTAAACATCCTGTTCAGCTGGATAATAACGGATGAATATATTCATCTTTTACATATAAAAGACATGAATTAAACGCTTACAAATGCTAAAATGATGGTGACTCCCAATCTTCCCATGTAAAAGTTGGTCATGTACCGGAAAAAGCAAACGGTTACATCTTTCGCTTTTGATTTTACAGGTTATATTTTGGTCATTTCTTGGTTACATTGTAAGCCCAACACATCTTCAAGTCAATCTAAAAAATCAAAATTTTTTCATTATTTTTATCATACTTTTTTTGATCGGGAAAACAGGAACTTGGAGAACCGTGTCGAATCGTACGGTGTGAACCCTCTTTTTTATCATTTGTTAAGTAACTATTGATTAACTTCTGGTGTTTATTATATATTTTAATTACTTTAAGAATTCTAGAAGGAGTTTTTTTATGAAACTGATGCGGATTCAGGAGATGGAAGAATACATTCTCAAACACGGAGCCACTTCGCTGGATGAGCTGTGCGAGGTATTCAATGTCTCTAAAAACACGGTCAGACGCGATATTAATAAGCTTGCGGAAAAAGGGGTTATCAAAAAGGTATACGGCGGCGTGACATCAGCCGAAAAATCTGTGCTCGTCCCTTTTGAGAACCGCACCATTCAACATCAGGATGAAAAAATCAAAATCGCCCGCTATGCGTCACGGTTTATCGAGGATCACGATCTTGTGTTTATTGATTCCGGCACGACGACCAAATCGATGCTGGAGACGCTTGATCCCGATAAGAATGTAACGGTTTTGACGAACAGCCTTGATATTATTAACGCGGCTTCATCCATGAAAAATATCGACCTGATCATCATCGGCAATAACTACAAACGGAAGACAAGGTCGTTTGTCGGCATTGATGATCCGAGCACACTCAATAAATACAACATTAACAAGGCATTCATGTCCGCTACCGGGACAACGATCACCCACGGCCTGACGAATTCCGACTTACTGGAATACGAGGTGAAAAAGAGAATTTCCGAAAAGGCGAACGAAGTGTATCTTCTCGCGGATCATTCCAAATTCGGCAAATCCACGCTTTTGACATACGCGCCTTTCGACCGGCTTCACAGCATTGTCACTTCTCAGCAGCTCGATGAGGAATATACGAAGTATTGCCAAGAGCATCAAATCGACATTCACTTGGCATAGCGTTATAGTTAATAGAGAACGCTGCCGTATTTTTCCGGCAGTCGCTATGATATCCAATTTTTTCAGGGGGCGAAAACATGAGCAAAGTAACAATCGGCAAAACTGACCTAAAGGTATTTCCGATCGGTTTGGGAACAAATGCGGTCGGCGGACACAATCTCTATCCGAATCTGAATGAAGAAACGGGAAAAGAATTGGTCCGGGAAGCGATTAAAAGCGGCGTTACCATGTTAGATACCGCCTATATTTACGGTGTGGGCCGTTCTGAAGAATTAATCGGCGAGGTGCTGAAAGAATGCAACCGCGAGGATGTCTTCATCGCCACAAAAGCCGCTCACAGAAAAGAAGGCGATGACTTTGTTTTCGACAATTCACCGGCCTTTTTGAAACAATCGGTCGAAGACAGCTTGAAACGCCTGCAGACGGATTACATCGATTTATTCTACATCCATTTCCCGGATGAGCACACGCCGAAGGACGAAGCCGTTCAAGCATTGAATGAGCTGAAAAAAGAAGGAAAAATCCGTTCCATCGGCGTATCCAATTTCTCTTTGGAGCAGCTGAAAGAAGCCAATAAAGACGGCTTAGTCGACGTGGTTCAAGGAGAATACAACCTGCTGAACCGTGAGGCGGAAAAGACTTTCTTCCCTTATACGACAGAACACGGCATCTCATTCATTCCGTACTTCCCGCTCGTATCCGGACTGCTGGCCGGCAAATACGACGAGAACACAACCTTCCCGGAAGGCGACCTGCGCAATGATCAGGCGCATTTCCAAGGGGAGCAGTTTAAAGAAAACATCAAAAAAGTCAACCAGCTCAAACCGATTGCCGAAAAGCACAATGCCGATACGGCGCATATCGTGCTTGCCTGGTACTTGGCGAGACCTGAAATCGATATCCTGATTCCGGGCGCCAAACGCGCGGATCAATTAAAAGACAACGTGAAAGCAGCCTCCATTACGCTATCTGCTGAAGAAATCGCGTTTATTGACAAGCTGTTTTCCTAAGAAAAAAAACACGCCTTTTTGAAAGGGCGTGTTTTTTTATGTTTATATTTTTCTCTTCAGGGAATGAAATAGTTATCTAAATAAACTATTATGCGTTCCAAAAGATGAGGAGGATCATCTGTGAAGAAAAACACCAAAAAATACCTGATTTACTTTTTCGGAGCATTAGGCGGGCTGCTTTACGGCTATGACACCGGTGTGATTTCAGGGGCTTTGTTATTTATTAACAATGATATTCCTTTAAACACGCTGACCGAGGGATTGGTCGTCAGCATGCTGCTGCTCGGTGCGATTTTCGGGTCCGCCTTAAGCGGGACATGCTCTGACCGATGGGGCCGGAGAAAAGTGGTTTTCGTCCTTTCACTCATTTTTATTATCGGCGCGCTTGCCTGTGCGGCTTCGCAAACCGTCACTATGCTGATTATCTCCCGTGTCATTCTCGGGTTAGCCGTCGGAGGCTCAACGGCGCTGGTTCCCGTTTATCTATCTGAGATGGCGCCGACAAAAATACGCGGAACGATCGGCACATTGAATAACTTAATGATTGTAACCGGAATTTTACTCGCATATATCGTGAATTACATATTCACCCCGTTTGAAGCTTGGCGCTGGATGGTCGGTCTCGCCGCAGTACCGGCGGCGCTTTTATTAATCGGAATCGCGTTTATGCCGGAATCTCCGAGATGGCTCGTCAAACGCGGCCGTGAGCAGGAAGCCAGACAAGTCATGGAAATGACCCACGACAAAGAGGATATCGCTGTTGAATTAGCGGAAATGAAACAAGGAGAAGCTGAGAAAAAAGAATCTACGCTCGGCTTGCTGAAAGCAAAATGGATCCGCCCTATGCTGCTGATCGGGATCGGCCTCGCCATCTTCCAGCAGGCGGTCGGTATCAACACGGTGATTTACTATGCGCCGACCATCTTTACAAAGGCAGGACTCGGCACTTCGGCGTCCGTTCTCGGCACGATGGGCATCGGTGTCTTAAACGTCATCATGTGTATCACCGCCATGATCTTAATTGACCGGATCGGCCGGAAAAAACTGCTGATGTGGGGAAGTGTCGGCATTACCTTGAGCCTGGCGTCACTATCAGCCATTCTCCTTCTGGCCGGCCTGTCAGCTTCAACGGCATGGCTGACCGTGCTGTTTCTCGGCATCTATATCGTTTTCTACCAGGCGACATGGGGTCCCGTCGTATGGGTTCTGATGCCGGAGCTGTTCCCGTCAAACGCACGCGGAGCCGCAACCGGATTTACGACATTGATTCTGTCGGCAACCAACCTGATCGTTTCACTGGTATTCCCGCTTATGCTGAGCGCCATGGGCATCGGCTGGGTATTCGGAATATTCTCAGTCATTTGCCTCTCATCCTTCTTCTTCGCCGCTTACATCGTTCCCGAAACGAAGGGCAGAAGTTTAGAAGAAATCGAAACGCACTTGAAAAAACGGTTCTCCTTAAAGAAGCGCAGCAAACAAAATCAAATTCTTAAACAGCGCACACTGTAATAAAAAAAGGAATCGCCCCCGCCGGGCGATTCCTTTTTGGCGTCATACCATAACTTTGCAGATGTCATTCGTAAACTCGACCGGATCATGGATCGGCAGCCCTTCAATCAGAAGCGCCTGATTGTACAGCAGGTTTGTGTATAATGCCAGCTTTTCCCGATCTTGTCCGTGCGCGTTCTTTAACGTCTCAAACACTTCGTGGTTCGGGTTGATTTCCAGCACTTTTTCCGCTTTGACCTGCTGGCTGTCAGGCATGGCGTTTAACACTTTTTCCATTTCGATCGTCACTTCGCCGTCTGTCGCAAAGCAGACCGGATGAGATTTTAAACGTTTCGATGCTCTGACGTTCTTTACTTTATCCGCAAGAATCTCTTTCATGCTTTCGAACAGGTCTTTATATTCGTTCTCTTCGGCTTCAGTCTGCTTTTCATCTTCGTCACTGTCGATGCCTAAATCGGCGCTGGATACGGATTTGAACTCTTTTTCCTCGTAGCTTGTCAGCATTTTGATCGCGAATTCATCAATATCCTCCGTGAAATATAAAATCTCGTAGCCTTTGTCCGCCACCATTTCAGTTTGCGGCAGCTTTTCAATCCGCTCATATGAATCACCGGACGCGTAATAGATATATTTTTGATCCTCAGGCATTCTGGACACATATTCGTCCAGAGTGACGAGCTTTTTCTCCTTAGATGAATAGAAGAGAAGCAGATCTTTTAATACGTCTTTATTCGCGCCGAAATCATTATAGACGCCGAATTTCAGCTGTCTGCCGAAAGATTCATAGAAAGATTCGTATTTTTCCCTTTTGTTCTTCAGCAGGCTCTTCAGCTCGGCTTTGATTTTTTTATTGATGTTTTTCGCAATCAGCTTCAGCTGGCGGTCGTGCTGCAGCATCTCTCTGGAAATGTTCAGCGACAGATCCTCAGAATCCACCATGCCTTTTACAAAGCTGAAATGATCCAGAAGCAGGTCGGCGCATTTGTTCATGATCAGCACGCCGTTGGAGTACAGCTCCAATCCTTTTTCGAATTCCTTCGTATAATAGTCAAACGGCATGTTTTCCGGAATAAACAAAATCGAATTGTAACGCACCGCTCCATCGACGCTGATATGCACATGGGTCAGCGGTTTATCAAAACCGTAATGCTTCTCGGCGTAAAAAGCCTCGTAGTCCTCATCCGTCAGCTCGCTTTTGTTTTTTCTCCAGATCGGCACCATGCTGTTGACCGTCTGTTCTTCCTGAACTTCTTCAAATTCGTTCTCGCTGCCCTCTTTCGGCTTGTTGACCGTCTCTTCCATTTTGATCGGGTAGCGGATAAAATCAGAGTACTTTTTCACGATCGCTTTGATGCGGTAGTTTTCTAAAAACTCATCATAGCTTTCATCTTCTGTGTTTTCTTTTATTTTCAAGGTGATTTCCGTACCGACGGTTTCCTTGTCACACGGCGCGATCGTGTAGCCGGCAGCCCCTTCCGACTCCCATACATATGCCTCGTCACTGCCGAGCGCCTTACTTTTCACCGTGACTTTATCAGCCACCATAAACGCCGCATAAAATCCGACGCCGAACTGGCCGATAATGTCATGGCCGTCTTTCGAGTCATTTTCTTGCTTGAAAGCGAGTGAACCGCTTTTCGCAATCGTGCCGAGATGCTGTTCAAGCTCGTCTTTTGTCATCCCGATACCGGTGTCTGTGACGGTGAGCGTTCTCGCTTCTTTGTCCGCCGTCACTTTTATGTAGTAATTGTCTTGATCAAACGTTAATGAATCATCGGTTAACGCCTTGTAATAGATTTTGTCAATCGCATCGCTCGCGTTGGAAATTAACTCGCGGAGAAAAATTTCCTTCTGCGTGTAAATGGAGTTAATCATCATGTCCAGCAATCGCTTGGATTCTGCTTTAAACTTTTTTTTCCGCACTTCAGATCTCTCCTTTAATTATGCTTTGATGTTATGTAAAATCTTTTCAGCATCTATTTATCATATACAGTGACAATTGTCAACTAGCATTAGCAGATGCATATATTGTAAATTTAACATGTTAATGGATTCATTTCACCCATTTTATCAATAAAAAAGAGAGAATGTTGATCATCCTCTCCTCTCTGCTTCTTTCCGGCGGCTGAATTCCTTCTTCATCCATATGTATGACGGGTAGAAAAACAAACTAAATAAGATAAGGGATCCCAAGTTTCGCAAAGACTCATGCAGAACATTTCTTACAGTGAGAGGAAATGTGATGTCCTGAAATAGAATAGAGATAACGGTGTAAATCACAAATCCCATAGGAACAATGGCATAACAATAAAACGCTATCTCCTTCTTATGCTGTATCTTCAAAATATGCAAACCTCCAATGATGTATATACATAATATTAACATATTTAATAGGTATTTAGAAACAGACCGCCGTATGTTTATCCCCCTATTCAGCGGGAACAGATATAAAAAAGGAGGAATCGCAATATGGGAAGATTAACAGACAAAACCGCAATCATCACAGGGGCCGCGACAGGCATCGGACAAGCGACGGCACGGGTTTTCGCCGATGAAGGCGCCCGCGTGATCTGCGGTGACATCAATGAAAGCGAACTGAATGAAACCGTCAGCGCCATCAGAAAAAACGGCGGAGAAGCAGAAGCCTTTCACCTTGATGTATCAGACGAAGAAAACGTAAAGTCTTTTGCAGACGGCATTCAACGAAAGTACGGAACAATTGATATTCTGTTTAACAATGCCGGTGTTGACCAAGAGGGCGGAAAAGTCCATGAATACCCGGTCGACCTGTTTGACCGGATCATCGCCGTCGATCTGCGCGGCACATTTCTGTGCAGCAAATACCTGATTCCGCTCATGCTCGAAAAAGGAGGCTCCATCATCAACACCTCCTCCATGTCCGGCCGGGCCGCAGACCTTGACCGCTCAGGCTATAACGCCGCAAAAGGCGGAATCACGAACCTGACGAGAGCGATGGCCATTGATTACGCCAGAAGCGGAATCCGCGTCAATTCCTTATCGCCGGGGACGATTGAAACGCCGCTCATTGATAAATTGGCAGGCACGACAGAAGACGAAATGGGCGAAGCGTTCCGTGAACCCAACAAATGGATCACGCCGCTCGGCCGGCTCGGAAAACCGGAAGAAATGGCAGCCGTCGCGCTCTTCCTCGCTTCAGACGACAGCTCTTACGTAACGGGAGAAGACATCACCGCAGACGGCGGCATCATGGCATACACTTGGCCGGGAAAAATGCTGATTGATAAGAAGTGGAAGGAAGAGACGGAGTGACGGTGAAAAAGAAACAAGCCAGTGCAAAAACACTGGCTGAACAAGCTGAGGGCGGGTTACTTAAACCAGCCCTTTTCCTTTGATCGGGTAATGGCTTCAATTCGATTTTTCACTTCTAATTTATCAAGGATCATCGAAACGTAATTGCGGACTGTGCCGCTTTTAATGCTGAGGGCGCTTGCGATTTCTTTCGTGTTTTTTCCGTCTGCGACAAGCTCGAGCACCTCTTTTTCCCGTTCGGTCAGCGGGTTTTCTTCACTATAGATGTCCTCCATTAATTCAGGTGCGTAGACGCGTCTTCCTGTCATGACGCTGCGGATGGCGCTGACGAGCTCATCGCTCGGGCTGTCCTTGAGCATGTACCCGCTGACGCCTGCTTTTAGCGCCCGCTGAAAATAGCCGGAGCGGGCAAAGGTCGTCAAAATGATGATTTTCACACCGCTGTCCTTGAGTTCTTCTGCCGCTTCAAGACCTGATTTCCCGGGCATTTCGATATCCATCAGACAGATGTCGGGCGCATGTTTTTCCACGAAATCGATGGCATCCTGGCCGCTTGTGCCTTTGCCGACAACCGTCATATCCTCTTCTAAATTCAACAGCGAACCGAGTGCACCGAGCAGCATTTGCTGATCCTCGGCAATGAAGATGTTGATCATCTGCTACCATCCTTTTCTTTTGATTTTGAATCATTCGGGATTCTCATGGTCAGCTTTGTTCCGGCGGCTGTATCGATGGCTAAACAGCCGTTTGCGAATTCAAGACGTTCCCTCATTCCAAGCAGGCCGTGCCCCTTTGAAAAAAAGCGGTCTTCTTTGCATTGAAAGCTGCCGTCATCTTCCACCGTAATGACAACCTCTTTCCAAAGCTGCTGAATGGTGATGCGGCATACTTTGGCGCCGCTGTGTTTCACGACATTGGTGACGGCTTCTTTAATGCACATGCTGACGATGTTTTCGTTCAGCAAAGAGATATGTTTGGGCGCTTCTTTTTCTTCATACACAAATTCAATTCCTGCCGCTTCAAGAATTTGCCGAACATTGCCGAGCTCATCCTTCAATCGGATGCCTTTCATCGACGAGACAATTTGTCTGACCTCATTTAAGGAGGTGCGGGCCGTCTGCTGCACGCTTTTCAGCTCAGTGCGGGCCTGTTCAGGGTCCTTGTAAATCAGCTTTCGGGCGAGGTCGCTTTTCAGTCCGATTAAGGAGAGCTTTTGTCCAAGTGTATCGTGAAGGTCCCGGGCGATGCGCTGCCTTTCTTCCAGCTTCACAAGATCGGCGATTCGCTCATTTGCATATTCTAATTTCTCCTCAAGGCGCTCTCTTGCCTTTCTGCTTCGAATGGTGAGCGGGAGCAGGATGGCACTGATCAGTGTAATGACGATAAACGGAATTTGTGTCAAAAACCACCCTTTTTTCAGAACAAGGCTGAAGTTGACGGCAACCGCCGCACTGATGATATGAATGTAATATAAGATGTAAAAAGGAACTTTGTCTCGGATATGGCCGATGAAGTAGGCGATAAAGAAGGCGAAATAAATATAGCTGAACAGCATAACTGAGCCGGTCGAAATGCCGATCAGAAGAAGTGCCCATAAGTAAAGCGGCCAGCCTTTTGCAACAAATGCAAAGCGGTATGCGCCAAAGAAAACAAGTGTGAAAATGATGCCGGCCACGATGACAAAGGTAGAAGAGCTTTTAAAAATAAAATAAAAAGGCAAGATGAAAAAAATCGTCCATATATAAGGAGAAATCCCATTCAGTTTTTGAAATTTAAAATACTTCTTCATCTTTGTTCCACCTTCTGCTGCTTGTGTCTACCATCACTTTATCAAAACACCGCCTTCATTGCATCCTCACGTATGAAGAGAAGGCCCTTTCTGATAAGAGAAAGAGCCGCGCGCCATATCAGGCATTTTTCTTTAAAGGTTCTTTCGGTACCGGTTGGGGCAGCGGTGTTTTCCGCGCCTCCCGAAAGGTGACAAATTGCTTTTCGTCCTCATCCCACAGACGGAATTTCATGGATTCAAGACTTGTTTTAAGCGTAATGGTCGGTACGTTTTTTAAAGGCTCGTGCCCCTCATGAGCGGCTTCCAGCTTGTAGTTCGGCACTTTCGGGCTTAAGTGGTGGACATGATGGTAGCCGATATTGCCCGTCAGCCATTGCAAAAGCTTCGGAAGCTTGTAAAAGGAGCTTCCTTCTACCGCGGCCTGCACATAATCCCAATGCTCATCGGCTTCAAAATAAGAATCCTCAAACGTGTGCTGAACATAAAAGAGCCAGACGCCGATTGACCCCGAAATAAGGAAAATCGGACCCTGAACAAGCAAAAAGTTTTCCCAGCCGACAAGCAGGCACGTCGCAGCAGCCAATAAAACAATCGCCGCGTTCGTGAAATAGGTGTTCCAGCGTTCCTTGCGGCGGGCGCCTTTTACATTGAAACGGTTTTTAATCAGAAATACGTAAATCGGGCCGAGAATAAACATAATAAACGGATTGCGATAAAGTCTGTAGCGTATTTTTGTCCAAGCTGACGCTTCGTTGTATTCCTTGACGGTCATCATCCAAATATCGCCGGTGCCCCGTTTATCTAAGTTGCTGCTCGTCGCATGATGAATGGAGTGGCTGCGCTGCCATTGAAGGAACGGAAACAGTGTCAGCACACCTGAAATAAACCCGAACAGCCGGTTCAGCTTCTTTTGTTTGAAAAAGGATTGATGGCAGCAGTCGTGGAAAATAATAAAGATTCTTGTCAAAAATCCCGCTGCTATAACAGTAAAGGCGAGGGTCAGAAGATAGGAGACATCGAGGCTGAAGTAAGCAAGAAACCAAAGGGCAAAAAACGGCACAAACGTGTTGAAAAGCTGAATGACACTATGCTTTGTATCGGCGCCGGAAAATGCGGCAACCTGCTTTTTTAAAGACGCTTGTTTTTGAGTTGCGGCGTGATTGATCATGAATGTCATGTCCCTTCTTTTTCATTATGATCCCAAGTATAACGGGGCGCCAGACGCTTTTGTAGTAGCAGCCATCATGCCCCGAATATGACATTTGTCATGTTTGGCGGCAAAATGCTGATCAGGCGTCATATGAAGGTTTCTTTTTTATAAGGGATAACGCCGGACACTTCATAGCGGCACTTCTCAAAGAAAACAGCAAAAAAGAACCCGGCCTGTTTTCGGCTGAGTTCTTTTTCATCATCCTCACAGCAAAATCACCCGATACTTCTTCACATCCAAAAACTGCAGAAACTCCCGGGCCAGCTTGTCCGGCGCGTGGTCTTTTCCTTCATGAAGGCGATATTGAATCAGACCGACGAGCATGGATGCGACATAGTATGCATAGAGCTTTTTGCCCGCCTGAATGTGCAGAGGCTGATGAAGATAAAACGATTGTAGCGCTCTGAACATTTCCGGGATGACGTCAGGCACTCCGGAACCCTCTCTCAAAAAATGGACGAGCGGCATGCCTTCCGACAGTGCGGAAAAGAGCCGGACGAGCGCAGCTTCCGCTTCTTCCATGGAGCAGTCAGCAGGATCTCCCTTTACCGTCAATAATCCGATCAGCTCCCGGCATGATTGATGAATGATCGTTTTCAGCAACGCTTCTTTGTTGGCATAATGGTCATAAAAAGTGGCACGGCGCAGGTTGCTTTCACGGGCAATATCGGAAATCGTAATCGCCGCATAATCCTTTTTTTCCGCTGCTAAGCCGATCATAGCCTCTTGTAAGGCCTGCCTCGTCCGTGCCACCCGCCGGTCGGCGGGCTTTTTTTCTTCTTGTTCCGGCACCCGGCGGCCGAACAGCCAGTAAAACCGTTTTTGAGAAATCAAATCCCACACCTGCCCGCTGATCGCTTCCGGTGATGCCCCGGGCTCCTCATTCAGCCAGTACAACACAATGGCATACGTGTATAAAGAGCGGTAATGAATGTACATATCCTGTTCGGTCGGTGAGAAATTTGCATTCACCGGTGACAAAAGCACATCATGCCGGAATACATCTTTAAAAAAAGCATGAAAGTGAAAATACGGCATTTTTTGACGATCCATCATCGTTTTGAAAAACGCCCGATGCCGGTCAACAAAAGACAGGGTCGGATGCACTTTTTGCCAGCCGCCATTTAAATGAAGCACATCTTTATGCTTCAGCGAATCATACAGCGCTTCACTCAGCCCGTCCTTCATTTCTTCTGCTATATCTTCTAAAATTGCATATTTATCCTCGTAATAAAGGTACAGTGTCCCCCGGCTCACGTGCGCCCGTTCGGCGATATCCTTCATGGTCACACGGCGGATATCCCGCTCCCCAAGCATAACCAAGAGCGCTTGTTTGATGTCAGTTGTCACAGAATCCGGCATAAGAGACACTCCTTTCATTAGACAAATCACCGCAATTTGTACGGTAACGTATAGATGCGTTTACGCTGTCTTTGCCGCAAAATCACATCACACTATAATAGGCCCTGAAGAAACAAAAAAGCAACCAGAGGAGGAAGACCGATGGATCAGCATATAAAAGCAGACATCAAACGCGTCTTTGAGCTTCAGAAAAAAAAGCAAAAAACACTGCGTGCTTCAACAGCCGGGCAGCGCAGAGAAAAGCTTCAGCGCTTTTTAGATGCCGTCACCGCACATGAAGAAGAAATCATCGAGGCGATCAGACGGGACGTCCGCAAGCCTTATCATGAGGTGAAAAGAGCGGAAACGCAGGGAACGATCAAGGCGATTAAAGATAATATGAACAATCTCGACACCTGGATGGCGCCGAAACGCGTCGGCTCATCCGTCAGCCCCGACGCTGACGGCGTATTAATGTACGAGCCAAAAGGCGTCACCTTAATTCTCGGCCCATGGAATTATCCGTTTATGCTGACGATGGCTCCGCTTGCGGCTGCCATTGCGGCCGGCAACAGCGCGATTGTGAAGCTGTCCGATTTTACGATGGAGACGAGCCATATCGCCGCGACAGTTATTCGCGAGGCATTTCACGAAGAAGAAGTCGCCATTTTTGAAGGTGAGGTCGATGTCGCCACAGAACTGCTCGACCAGCCGTTTGACCACATTTTCTTCACCGGAAGCACGAATGTCGGTAAAATCGTCATGACGGCAGCGGCGAAGCACTTGTCGTCCGTCACGCTTGAGCTTGGCGGAAAAAGCCCGACGATCATCGACAGCGGCTATGATTTGATGGACGCGGCGAAAAAAATCGCCGTCGGCAAATTTGTCAATGCGGGGCAAACATGTATCGCTCCTGACTATCTCCTTATGAAGAAAGAAGTGCAGAGCACCTTTACAGATCTCCTGCAAACCATTGTCAATGCAGGTTTTATGGAGGATGATCATACGGTTGACCGCAACAAATTCACGCAAATTGTCAACGACCGCAACTTTAACCGTGTCAAAGCCCTGTATGATGATGCCATTGAAAAAGGGGCGAAAACGGCGTTCGGCGGCGTATTCGATGCGCATGACCGCACGATTTCTCCGACCGTGCTGACAAACGTCACGCCTGATATGAAGATCATGCAAGAAGAAATCTTCGCACCGATTCTGCCGATTATGAATTACGAAGATATCAGTGAAGCCGTTGATTACATCACTGAACGGGACAAGCCGCTTGCCTTGTATGTATTCAGCCATAATCAGGAGCTGATCGATTATGTTCTGCAGCATACGACGTCCGGCAATGCTTCTGTCAATGATGTCGTCGTTCATTTCACTGACGTCAACCTTCCGTTCGGCGGTGTCAATACGAGCGGGATCGGTTCATATCACGGTGTGTACGGCTTTAAAGAATTCTCTCATGAAAAAGGCGTATTTATTCAAGCCTCTAAATAAAAAAAGAATCCGCGCAGACGACGCGGATTCTTTTTTATTATTTTTTTGCTCCGAATGCGAGCAGTTTCGTATAAGTGCCGACATAGAGCGTGCCGTCTTCAGCCAGAACCGGGGAGGAAATGACATTGCTGTCTGTTTGATAGCGCCACTTTTCATTACCGTCAGCGTCAACCGCATAGACGTTTTTATCGTCAGAGCCGAAGTACACATTGCCGTCCGCATCAATCAGCGGCGCCGTTCTTACAGGCCCGTCCGTATAGAAAGACCAGTTCATATTGCCGGTTTTGCTGATGGAAAACAGCTCGCCGCTTCCGGAACCGACATACACATTGCCGTTATGATCGATCGCTAATGAAGAGCTGGAGAAACCGTTTAACGGGAACGTCCACTTTACAGCACCCGTTGATGTATAGGCGTATAAGTTGCCGTCCTGGTTTCCGGCGTAAACGGTGCCGTCTCTATCAATAACCGGATAGCCTTTAAACCCGTTGGACGTCGTTTTTGACCATTTCACTTGGCCCGTTCCGGAATTGATCGCGTAAAAGATATTATTGTACGTTGCCGTATACAGCGTGCCGTTTGACGCTAACACGGGAGCGGAACCGACCACGCCGTTTGTTTTAAACTTCCACTTTTGCGTCCATGTCGAAGGCGACGTCGGTTTAATCGCATAGATATAGTTATCCAGCGTCGACACATACAGCGTGCCGTCAGAGCCGATAGCCGCATCTGAACTAGGCGCTCCGCTCAGCGGAACCGATGTTAAAATGTTTCCGGTTTCTTTGTCGATGAAATACAGTTTTTTATCGTGAGAAGGAAGATAAATAACACCGTTTGTTCCGAGCACCGGAGTCAGCGTATAGGTCGTCCCGAGGTTTTCCGTCACCCATTTCACAGTACGTCCGGATGATACGCCGTCAGCTTCCCGTCTTTTGATTGAATAAATACGGTGCCGTCCCCGTCAACCGCGGCTCCCGCGCCGTTTTGAGGATTGGCCGGAACATTCTTTTCCCATTTTAACGCGCCATCGGCAGTGCTTGTAAACCGGCTTTCTCTTGACCAGTTGAACATCGTCGGAGACATCGCCTGCGCGTCATACCGTCCCGCCAAGAAACCGGATGCCGCATGATTTTGTTTAAATACCGTTTCCGCAGCTTGAGCAGCCGCCGGATGCAGCCATTTTGCCCCCGGCAGATCAGAAACCGCCCCCACAGATAAAGCCGCAGCAACCGCAGCGCCGGCCGCCAATGTTTTCATTCGCAATGAAGCTGTCTTTTTTTTCAATGTCAGTTCCTCCCGTTTCTATTAAAAACTGCTATACCGCTTTCATCATACCATAATCATCCTATGAAATATTTGTATTTTCGGTAGATTTATAGAACAAATGTCACATAGCCTGCTGATGCTTCGGGGATGATCGAAACGCAGCAATATACCACACCACATTGACGATGAAAGCCGCGCCTGACCAAACGAAAAGGCCGTAATAAAGAGACAGCTCCTGCCCTAAGGAAATTGCGGTCAATAACGTCACCAACAAGACAGCCGCGCAAATGATAAGCCCGATTCCGCAAAAAACGGCCATGATGATTTTCATGACACGAATACCGAGAATATACATAATGAGCGGGACCGCATATATAACAAGGATCTGGCCGACGGCGGCCCACATGCCCGCGGAATTAAAACGATTCGCGTTCGGCCCCGTTTCCGCAAGCGGAGAAAGCGAGACGAGGACCGGCAATAAACAAAACAGCAGAGCGGAAAGCAAGGTCACCGCAACCGTACCTTTTTTCTTTTGATTCATGTGAATATCCTCCTGACAATAACCCGGCTTTTTTACCGGTAATCTGATAATATGTTATATTTTAGCACGATTTTTACTTAATTTGAGAATGTTTTGTCAAAAACGAATTTACAAATCCAGAAAAATAGATATAATAAATGTTATGGAACCGATATTGATTCATAAAGCGCTATCTAACAAAACACGAAGTGATATTATGACGTGGCTTAAACACCCGGAGGACCATTTTGATGAAAAACCTTACCTTGATCAGGGACTCAGCTTCCGCACCGGAATTTGCGTCGGTGATATTCAGGCAAAGTCGGGGCTTGCGCAGTCCGTCATCTCCAGCTACCTGCTGACCATGCAAAAAGCCGGCCTGCTGGAATCCGAACGAATCGGAAAATGGACCTATTACAGAAGGAATGAAAAACAAATTAAAGCCTTTGCTGACTATGTTCAGCACCAGCTATAACCATGAAAGGAGGTTTTTTTTGTTCTAACATATCTATTTTTCTGTATATGTAGTTATAAAAGGAGGCATACATAACAATGAAAAAAAGCAGCTCCATCTTCATTCTGTTTTTGGCATTAGGGGTTTTCGGAATTATCACGACTGAAATGGGCATTATCGGCGTTCTTCCGCAAGTGGCGGACAGATTTCATATTTCTGCTTCAAAAGCGGGGTGGCTTGTCAGTATTTTCGCGTTCATCGTCGCTGTGTCGGGACCGTTTTTAACCTTGCTTGCTTCAGGTATAAACCGGAAATACATTCTGCTTTTGGCGGTGCTGATGTTTGCCGTTTCAAATGCGGTCTACGCGTATACGGCGCATTTCAGTGTCATGCTGGCGTTTCGGATCATTCCGGCTTTATGCCACCCGGTGTTCTTTTCTGTAGCGCTTGCGGCCGCGGCCCGGCTTGTCCCCGCCGGCCAATCCGGAAAAGCCGTAACGAAAGTCTTTTCAGGCATCACCGCCGGCTTTGCGTTCGGCGTGCCTTTCACGTCTTATCTGGCGGATCGTCTCTCCCTTGAATCAGCATTCCTATTCGGCGCTATCATCAGTCTCATCGCATTCACAGGTATTCTTCTCTTTTTGCCATCCATGCCGGTCACAGAAAACATGTCTTTCAGAAGCCAGCTCGGCATCCTTCGCAAGCCGGTCTTGTGGCTTAATATCGCTGCCGTCACCTGTCTCTTTGCGGCCATGTTTTCTGTCTACAGCTATTTTGCGGAGTACCTCGGACGGGTGTCCCATATGAACGGCACATGGGTCAGCTTCATGCTGATGAGCTTCGGAGTGATTATGATAGCCGGGAATTTCGTCTTCGGCGCTTTGTTATATAAAAATATGAAAAAGACCGTCATCCTGTTTCCGCTTCTTTATACAGCCGCCTACTTGCTCATATACGGGTTTGGGACGTCTTTCGCGCCGATGGCCGTCCTCGTCTTCGTATGGGGCGCCGTTCATTCCGGCGGGCTCATTGTCAGCCAGACATGGCTTACTGCGGAAGCAAAGGAGGCCCCCGAATTCGGCAACAGCCTGTTTGTCTCTTTTTCCAACCTCGGCATCACCATCGGAACGGCGGCGGGCGGCTGGTTTATTTCCCATTTGGGAATCCATCAGCTGATGTGTTGCGGCATCATGTTTGCCCTTCTGGCTTTCGGGCTGATCATGGGACGCTTGGCATGGGGAAAGAGGCTGCTCGCAGAAGCTTAAGCTCCGTTGCAAAATCCGGAATGATTACGTATAATATTCCAGATTAAAGCAAGGGAGAGAAAATGATACATGGAAAGACCGGCAGGATTTTGGATTCGGTTTCTGGCTTACGTCATTGATCAAATCATCATAGGAATTCCGATTTTTATCATTCAATTTATGGTCTCTTTTTTATTTGCGGCAGGCGTTGCGGCGGCTGACCCCTTCATGACCGAAAATCAGTTTAACATCTCTTTTCTGGTGTTCGGCGTCATCCCGATTCTTGCGAGCTCTTTTGTGATCAGTATCTTATATTTCAGCCTGCTCACGGCCTCAAAGATGCAGGGGACACTGGGAAAAGCATTGCTAGGCCTTAAGGTCGTCAATGAAGATGGCGGACGCATTTCCATCGGCCAGGCCTTCGGACGCGCTTTCGCATATATCATATCTAAGCTCATTCTTTATATCGGATTCATCATGGGCGCCTTCGGAGAGAAAAAAACGCTGCACGACATCATGTGCAGCACCCGTGTTGTCTATAAATAATGACCTCAAGTCCGGGCCTTTTGAGCCCGGGCTTTTTTATGACGGCTGTGCCCGCCTGATGTCAATGCCGCCCTTTCCGTCAGCCTCAATGCGGATCGTCCCGTTCACAACGACAGACAGCGGATGAAACTCCGCATGCTGATCAGAAAAAATCCAGCGGCGCCCGTTCGGCCCTAAAAGCAAAAACGCCCCATCATTGTAATCACCCATAAAATGAAACCCGTTTTCACTAAGAGGCGCATGCTTTCTCACCGGAATGCCGAAACGCTGCAGCTCCTTCCCGGTCGATACCACCTCGGCAGCCGTCAGATTCACCTCGCCGATATTCAGGACGGACTCAATCGAAAAACGTTCCGCGCTTGCCGGCGATGTGTCTCTCGCGATGAATTCCGCCAGATTGTTGGACGGATCTTTAAAATAAAAGGAACGCGCCTGAATATGGGAGAAATACACCTCATCCTCCCCATCTTCCGTTTGAAAAACGACTTTATCCTTTATCCACGCCTTCGCCTCATCAAAACGATTATTCGGAATGTTAAACGCAAAATGATACGTCGGTTGAGAGTGAGAATCGGCGCGCCTGAATTCCAACTCACTTTCTCCCGCCTTGATGGTAAACGAATCACCGGACTCATCAATTAAAGGAAAACCTAACACCCGTTCATAGAAGTGTTTCGTCTCCTCCAACGCACAACTGTACAAAGTAATGTTATTTATTTGCATGATCATACCCCCTTTGGTTTATACTGCCATATAGAGGGGTTGATTCCTACTGTTTCGATTCACCAATTGAGAATCCCCCTTTCGCCCGGCGCTAAACATGACAAACAGCGCCAAACCGCTTATACCAGGCGTTTTTTAACGTCTGAAGCAAAAAAAGCAGAAAATAATACCCCATATAGCTTGACAAAAAATAAATGTTATTTAATAATCTATATATAATTAGAATTATTATTGAAAGATAAAGTGAATGCTTTGTCTTTTTAATATATTTCAAATCACATTTCAGGAGGAAGATATTATGTCTTTAATCGGAAAAGAAGTACTGCCATTCGAAGCAAAAGCTTTTAAAAACGGTGAATTCATCGATGTAACAAACGAAGATTTGAAAGGTCAATGGAGCGTTTTCTGCTTCTACCCAGCGGATTTCTCTTTCGTTTGCCCGACTGAACTTGAAGATCTTCAAGGACAATACGCTGCACTGAAAGAATTAGGTGTTGAAGTATACTCTGTTTCTACAGATACTCACTTCGTACACAAAGGCTGGCATGACAGCTCTGAAAAAATCGGCAAAATCACTTACGCAATGATCGGTGACCCATCTCAAACGATCTCCCGCAACTTCGACGTTCTTGACGAAGAAACTGGTCTTGCTGACCGCGGAACATTCATCATCGATCCTGATGGCGTGATCCAAACAGTTGAAATCAATGCAGGCGGTATCGGCCGTGACGCAAGCAACCTTGTAAACAAAGTAAAAGCAGCTCAATACGTTCGTCAAAACCCAGGTGAAGTCTGCCCGGCTAAATGGGAAGAAGGCGGCGAAACACTTACACCTAGCCTTGATTTGGTAGGTAAAATCTAAGGAGTGCATTCCATTGGTACTTGATGCAAATATCAAAGCACAATTAAATCAATACATGCAGCTAATTGAGAACGACATTGTTCTCAAAGTAAGCGCCGGTGACGATGACACTTCTAAGGACATGCTGGCTCTCGTTAACGAGCTGGCTTCCATGTCATCTAAAATTTCAGTTGAAAAAACTGAATTAAACAGAACACCGAGCTTCAGCGTTAATCGTACCGGAGAAGACACAGGCGTTACATTCGCCGGTGTTCCTCTCGGCCACGAATTTACATCTTTAGTGCTGGCATTGCTTCAAGTCAGCGGCAGAGCCCCTAAGGCTGATCAAAAGGTCATTGACCAGATTAAGAACATCAGCGGAGAATACCGCTTTGAGTCTTATATCAGCCTGACGTGCCACAACTGCCCTGATGTCGTCCAAGCATTAAACATGATGAGCGTGCTCAACCCGAATATCACACATACAATGATTGACGGCGCGGCATTCAAAGAAGAAGTAGAAAGCAAAAACATTATGGCTGTTCCGACTGTTTTCTTAAACGGTGAATCTTTCGGAAGCGGCCGTATGACCATCGAAGAGATTCTCGCGAAAATGGGCAGCGGCGCAGATGCGTCTGAGTTTGCCGACAAAGAGCCGTTTGACGTTCTTGTTGTCGGCGGCGGACCTGCCGGCGCAAGCGCGGCGATCTACACGGCGCGTAAAGGCATCCGCACCGGTGTCGTCGCTGAACGCTTCGGCGGCCAGGTACTCGACACCATGAGCATCGAAAACTTCATCAGCGTCAAAGCGACTGAAGGACCGAAGCTCGCTGCAAGCCTTGAAGAGCACGTGAAAGATTATGATATTGACGTCATGAACCTTCAGCGCGCGAAACGCCTTGAGAAAAAAGACCTCTTCGAACTTGAACTTGAAAACGGCGCTGTACTGAAAAGTAAAACAGTGATCCTTTCAACAGGTGCCCGCTGGCGCAATGTCAACGTACCTGGTGAGCAAGAGTTCAAAAACAAAGGTGTCGCTTACTGCCCGCACTGTGACGGACCATTGTTTGAAGGCAAAGACGTAGCGGTTATCGGCGGCGGAAACTCCGGAATCGAAGCGGCGATTGACCTTGCAGGTATCGTCAATCACGTGACTGTGCTGGAATTCGCGCCTGAACTGAAAGCAGACGAAGTCCTGCAAAAACGTCTTTACAGCCTGCCAAACGTCACTGTGCACAAAAATGCACAAACGAAAGAAATCACAGGCGACCAAAACGTAAACGGCATTACGTTCGTTGACCGTGAAACAGGCGAAGAAAAACACGTTGAACTCCAAGGTGTATTCGTCCAAATCGGTCTCGTGCCTAATACAGAATGGTTAGACGAAACGGTCGAACGCAACCGCATCGGCGAAATCATCGTCGATAAGAGCGGCGCGACAAGCGTTCCCGGCCTATTTGCCGCAGGGGACTGCACAGACGGCCCGTACAACCAAATCATTATCTCCATGGGATCAGGTGCAACTGCCGCTTTAGGCGCATTTGATTATTTGATCCGGAATTAATGTGAAAGCCGCCATTCATATGGCGGCTTTTTTAAATATACTAATTAAGAAGGCAGTATCTCCTCTAAACAATCCTCCCTGATTTTATAAGATTTTGGCCTTCTGCTTACCAGCTCAACAAATCCTTGCTGTTCTAAATAATCCATTACTCTGTTAATTTTATGTCTCGATTTATTTGAGAGCTCCATTAAATCTTGCACCGACAGCGTAACCTGATCATTTACAAATACATTAATCGTGATAATGATATTAAAAATATCACGTTCATCCTTATAATCAGCCCATTGATCACTATCAATATAGTTCCTAATTCGTTTCAGTTTCATTAAATTAAATTCAAGATCCTCAATAATCCCTTTTTGTCCTGACAGAAGCAATTCCAGCATATCCATTAAATAAAAAGTCAGCTCTCCCCGGTTTAAAGGTGCGGGAATTTCCTCTAATGCCTTATAATACTTATCTTTGTTCTTATTAACTGCGTAAGAAAAAGTGATGGCTGAATATTTTTCTAAGTATCGGGACAAATAACTCCCAACGATAAGGCGTCCTGTTCTTCCATTGCCGTCATAAAAAGGATGAATGTATTCATAGTAGTAATGAGCTGTCATGTAACGATACAGCTGGGGATGTGTTTCATCATGAAGATAAGCAATTAAAGCCTCAAGCGCTTCTGTTATCTTCTGTTCAGAATTAACGCCGATATGGGTGGTCATGTTCCCATCGTTCACTTCAACATAGCCTTTTCTGAATAGCTCACCATCCGGCGCATCTTCTGCTCCGATTTCATCTGCGACCAGCTCGTCATATAATTCCCTAAAGTCATGAATGCTTGTAAACGACGGAATTCGGTCTATAAATTGATATGTTTTCATCAATCCGACAAACCGCTTATGTGAGGGCTCGGATTGTTCTAACGCTTTAAGAGCCTCTTTCAATTCTTTTTTTGTACTGCGGATTCCTTCAATTTCATTATTACTCTGTGCTTCATTAATAATTAATTTATCAAAATAAGGTTTGACGGCAAATTCGGGGAGCTGACTGATAAGGGATGAAATTTTGGAACTGTTTAACAACACTTCATTATTCAGCTTCATGAGTTTATGTGTATTCACATAAAATAGCTCAAATGAATCGCCCGTGGGTCGGCCTTTTCGGAACCCCCGTATGTTTAATGATGTTGAATAACTGCCATAGCTGCTTGTTCTCTTTTTAAATTCTTTCTCATATGAATCAGCATCCATTTTATAAAAAAGCTTAGATAACTTCTCATACTTCATATCATCACCTCGCTTAATTTAAAATTATACACTTTTTTAAATTATACAATCATTATAGCCTGATTTCTAACAAATATTCTCGCTTTCCAATCAAAACAAAAAACGGCATACTGCATGGCAGTACACCGTCTGAAGCAATTCAATCTGTCTTTCTCCCTCTCGCCCGATAGATAAGAAATAATCCAATAAACCACAGCGGCGTCAGCAGCAAAGCCGGGCGCGTTACATCCGCAAACAGCATAATCACCAGAATGACGGCAAACAGCGCCAGCACGGCGTAATTGATAAACGGCGCAAACGGCGCCTTGAAAGACGAGCTTGCATGTAAGTCCGGACGGGTTTTCCTGTATCTGATATGACAGACAAGAATCACGCCCCACACCCAAATGAAACAAATCGCGCTGATGGTGGTCACGATGCCAAAAGCCGCTTCCGGTATCAATTTGCTTAAAAGAGCGCCAGCTGACAGCACAATAACCGATATCCATAATGCGCGGCTCGGCACATGATTTTTATTCAGCTTCGCAAAACTTGCAGGCGCTTGTTTCGTTTTGCTTAAGTTATACAAAATCCGGCTTGTTGAAAACATCCCGCTGTTACAAGCAGAAGCGGCAGACGTTAATACGACAAAATTAATGATTCCCGCGGCTAACGGGATGCCGACCAGGCTGAAGGTCTTTACAAAAGGACTTTCCGCCGCATTCAGCTGCATCCACGGATTAATACATAAAAGAATGAGCAATGCCCCGACGTAGAAAAATAAAATCCGCAATGGAATTTTATTGATAGCGGACGGAATATTTTTTTTCGGATTTGACGTTTCCGCCGCCGACACACCCACTAACTCCACACCGACATAGGCGAAGATCACCATCTGGAACGAAAGCAAAAAGCCTGAAAATCCGTTCGGAAACAAGCCGCCGTGCTCCCACAGATTCGCCGCTGAAACCGTTCCGGTATGCGTTTTGAACCCAATCACCAGCAGAACCACCCCGATGACAATTAACGCGAGAATCGTGACTACCTTAATTAAGGCGAACCAAAACTCCAATTCTCCAAAAATCTTGACTGTTAACAGATTAAGCCCTAATAAAATGAGCAAACAGATAAGTGCAGGAACCCACTGCGGAATGTCAAACCAATATTTCACATACACACCGACGGCGATCACATCCGCCATAGCCGTCATAATCCAGCAAAACCAGTAGGTCCAGCCGGTGACAAACGCTGCACGCGGCCCTAAATACGCCTCGGCAATATCCGTTAATGATTGGTAGCCCGCTTTAGATAACAGCAGTTCTCCCAGCGCCCGCATGACGAAAAAAAGCGCAATACCTACAATAAAATACGCAAAGATGATAGAAGGACCCGCCAGCTGAATCGCCTTACCGGACCCTAAAAACAATCCGGTGCCGATCGTGCCGCCAATGGCGATCAGCTGCACGTGCCGATTCGATAAGTCCCTCTTTAGCTCTCGCTGCTCCACATCTGACTCCTCCTTACCTCTCTAGTGAACGACGAGCAAAAAAAGCCAATAAAAAAAGAGATTGGATGCCCTCCAATCTCATGGTCATAAGAATATCAAATTATATCTGCGCCGCTGACAATCAACAGCATGACAAATACATATTCGGTACTCTTCTGTCCTTTTGCCTGAGATTGTGAACCCTTCGGCGCCGCGGAAAACCCGCGGTCTCTCCAGAAGCCGCTCCTGCTGTAGTTCGACCCACAGCAATCATAGCCTGCTACGTATTGAGTTTCTGATAGAAATACCTATCAGCTAACTTTTTATTTTAATGGAACTTGAATGCATTGTCAATAGAGGGATGAGCTGCACGGCGTTATCCCGGTCCAATTTTTGATGCCTGAAGCGCCGTATTTTCCGTTTTCATTGTCTCAAAAAGGCGTTATGCGGTACTATCATATAAGGTCTAATCATTTAAACATTATGTCATACTTTAAATTCACTTTATCATACAATTGCTCGTAAATAAAAAGGGGATGGACGAGATTGGAAACGAAATATTTAGATCTGCTCGCACAAAAATACGATTGTGAAGAAAAAGTGGTCACGGAAATCATTAATCTGAAAGCGATACTGAACCTGCCGAAAGGAACCGAGCATTTCGTCAGTGATCTGCACGGGGAGTATCAGGCATTCCAGCACGTGCTGCGGAACGGTTCAGGAAGGGTAAAAGAGAAGATCCGCGATATTTTCAGCGGCGTCATTTACGATAGAGAAATTGATGAACTGACGGCTTTAGTCTATTATCCTGAGGACAAACTGCAGCTGATCAAACATGACTTTGATACGAAAGAGGCATTAAACGAGTGGTATAAAGAAACGATTCACCGGATGATTAAGCTCGTTTCTTATTGTTCTTCCAAGTACACCCGCTCCAAATTGCGCAAAGCGCTGCCCGCCCAATTTGCTTATATTTCTGAAGAGCTGCTGTACAAAACAGAACAAGCCGCCAACAAGGAACAATACTACTCCGAAATCATAGAACAGATCATTGCGCTCGGCCAGGCCGATAAGCTGATCACCGGCCTTGCCTACAGCACGCAGCGTTTGGTGGTCGACCATCTGCATGTTGTCGGCGATATTTACGACCGCGGACCGCAGCCGGATAAGATCATGGAAGAACTGATCAACTATCATTCAGTGGATATTCAATGGGGGAATCATGATGTTCTCTGGATAGGCGCTTATTCCGGCTCAAAAGTATGCCTGGCAAACATTATCCGCATCTGTGCCCGCTATGACAATCTGGATATTATTGAAGACGTTTACGGCATCAATCTGAGACCGCTATTGAACCTTGCTGAAAAATATTACGATGATAACCCGTCTTTCCGCCCGAAAGCGGACGAAAACAGACCGGAAGATGAGATTAAACAAATCACAAAAATTCATCAGGCGATTGCGATGATCCAATTTAAGCTTGAGAGCCCGATTATTAAGAGACGGCCGAACTTTAATATGGAGGAACGGCTGTTACTGGAAAAGATCGATTATGACCGCAATGAAATCACGCTGAACGGAAAAACATATCAACTGGAAAACACCTGCTTTGCGACGGTGAATCCCAAACAGCCTGACGAGCTGTTAGAGGAAGAAGCAGAAGTCATGGACAAGCTGCTGTTCTCTGTTCAGAACTCCGAAAAACTGGGCCGCCATATGAATTTTATGATGAAAAAAGGCAGCCTTTATTTAAAATATAACGGCAACCTGCTGATTCACGGCTGTATTCCCGTCGATGAAAACGGCAGCATGGAAACGATGATGATAGAGGATAAAGCTTATGCGGGCCGTGAGCTGCTCGATGTATTTGAACGGTTCTTACGGGAAGCCTTCGCCCATCCGGAAGAAACCGATGATCTGGCGACAGATATGACGTGGTACTTATGGACAGGCGAATACTCTTCCCTCTTCGGAAAACGCGCCATGACAACCTTTGAGCGATACTTCATTAAAGAGAAGGAAACGCATAAAGAAAAGAAAAATCCGTATTACTATTTGCGTGAAGACGAAGCAGCCTGCCGAAACATCCTGAAGGAATTCGGCCTCAACCCGGATCACGGCCATATCATCAACGGCCATACACCGGTAAAAGAAATCGAAGGCGAAGATCCGATCAAGGCAAACGGAAAAATGATCGTCATCGACGGCGGCTTCTCCAAAGCCTACCAATCCACAACAGGCATCGCCGGCTACACGCTCTTATACAACTCCTACGGCATGCAGCTCGTCGCCCATAAACACTTCAACTCCAAGGCCGAAGTGCTGAGCACCGGAACCGACGTCTTAACAGTGAAACGATTAGTCGACAAAGAGCTGGAGCGGAAGAAAGTGAAAGAAACAAACGTCGGTGAAGAACTGATGAAAGAAGTGGCGATTTTGGAGAAACTGCGGGAGTATCGGTATATGAAGTGAAGAATATGGAGTTCAGAGATGATTCTCTGGGCTCTTTTTTTACGGTTGCGAACTAAGAAGTCCCTTTCCCTGTATGTAAAACGGATTTAACCGCTTCTTCAATCTCCCTATAACCGGTACATCTGCAAATATTGGACTCCTGCCAATTTTTTATCGTGTCATCACTTGCATTCGGCTCAGTATTCACTAAAGCATGACAATTCATGAGAAACCCCGGTGTGCAATAACCGCATTGAAATGCGAATTTTTCAATAAAGGCCTTTTGAATCGGCGTATTGATCAGTCCTTCAATTGTCGTAATGTCCTTTCCTTCCCCTTCTGCCGCAAGCATTAAGCAAGATTTCATCGGCACCCCGTCCGTTAATACCGTACAGGCGCCGCAATCCCCATTTAAGCAGCCCGGCTTTGCACCAGTTAATCCGAGACGAAGACGAAGAGCAAATAACAAAGTATCAGCCGGCCTGACCGTCATCTGTCTTTCCTCGCCATTTACTTTCAACGTAATAGGATCAGACATTTGGACCTCCTTCTAATTCCCGTAAGGCATCTAAAATTGTATTTTGCAAGACAAACATTCGGTATTCACTTGAGCCTTCTGCGTCATCAAGAACGGGTTTGGGTACATACTGTAAAGACCTGCTTACTCTTTCTTCTGCTGATCGGCTTTTATCGTTAAGCACAGCCTCCATTTCAGCAGAACGAAACGGAAATGGACATACGCCGCTGAAGGCCATTCTGATCTCATCATCTTTTTTCAGCGCACAGACTGTCACCAATGGATACCCGACATTCCACTGCTGTCTTCTTTTGATACTGACAAATGGCAGGTCAACGTACGCTCGATCGACAACGACATGAAATAAAAAATCACCTTTTTGCAACTGTATTTCCTTGTTAAATACTTTATTTATGGGACGGTAATGAATCCCCGCTCTCCCTGCAATCCCTATCAAACTATCAGAAATCAGCAACGGCAGCACGGCCTCACGGTAATAGATGCCCCCGCAAATGTTTCCGCCCAGGCTGATCTTATTTCGAGTCGTCCGATCGGCTATTTCACTGACTGTTTTACTTAATAGCGGAAATGGATTTTCTTCCTCCAGTTTCGTTAATGACACGCCCGCTCCGATCACCAAATCATTTTCATAAAAGCGGATGGTTTGAAATTCCGGAAGCGCGTTCATATCTATCACCGCATCCGTATAGACGATATTCAGCCTTCCTAACGTGATAATTTCCGTGCCGCCGGAATAATACATTGGTGTTTTCTTTTCGGCCGCAAGCGAGTGAAACAGACGGGTTGTTTCTTGAATGGTCTTCGGTTTAAAATAGTCAAAATCAAACGGTATCATCTTTCCACCCCTCTTGCGTCCTCCATAATTGTTCGGGAATGAGAGGAAGTTGATTCAATTGGACACCTAAAGCGGCGGACAGGCAATTTCCCAATGCTGCCGGCATCCCCAACAGTCCGTGTTCCCCGCCGCCGCGCGCCCCATAAGGCGCAATCACATGCAGGGTTTCAACAAATTCAATGATATATTCAGGCTGCTCTCCATAGTGAAGGGGGCGGTATGTTCTAAGCTGAGGATTTAATACTCTTCCATATGAATCAAATACAAAGGTCTCTCTTCCTCTAAATGCAATTCCCATACTCATCGCCCCCATCACTTGGCCCCTTGCCGCTTTTTCATTCAGTACAGTTCCCATATCCACAACAGAATAGGCTTTAGTAATTCTGTACGTATAATCCCGTTTATCCAACTCAACTTCAATTCCCTGAGCACCGACAGCCCATTCGGGTCCCGGCTTTCCTCTTCCCGTTTCCCGGTCTAAATTCGTCATCCGGGTTAATGTGTAATTGCCGCTCGCAATGATTTGGCCGCCAATGGTATTTCCATTTGGAAACGTATATCCGTAAGCAATGTCTTTTATTTCAACATGTACAGAAGGATGATCTATAAAATAAACCTTTCCGTCGGCAACTTCCAATTCCTCGACAGGAACCCGCAACACACATGATGCCACATCCTTCAGCTTTCGAATGGCTTCCTCCGCTGCATTCAGTACGGCTCTTCCGGCCATTAACGTCCCTCTGCTCCCCACGGTTTTCCAATGCTCGGGTGTTGTTTGTGTATCTACAAGCATTTTTACGTGAATTTTGCTTATATCCATTTTCATTCGTTCTGCTAAGATTTGGGCTAGCACTGTTTTTGTCCCTGTTCCAATCTCCACTATCCCTGACATCAAATTAATGCTTCCATCAGGATTAAAGGTTAAAATCACTCCGGACGTTGCATTTGTATCAAATGTTGAAGTTTTCCAAATGCAGCTGATTCCCTTCGCCCGTATCTTCCGGCCGTCGATTTCAATTCGCTGTCCCTCGTCCCAATTCATTAATTCCTTCAATCTTTCAATGCATTTCGGCACATTTCCGACCGTGCTTGAATTGAGAAGAACTTGAGTAGGTGTAGTGTCACCGGGACGAATGGCATTTTTATAGCGGATTTCTAACGGGTCCATGTTCAGCTTTTCCGCCAATACATCCATCGTCCGCTCAAAGGCAAATAACACTTCAGCATGGCTGTAGCCCCTGAATGCACTTGGATATGGATGATTCGTATACATACAATATGAATCACACCGTATATGGTCGATAGCGTACGGACCCGTACAATCAACCACTGCAGCCCGGCTGATGTCCACTCCTTTATCAGAATACGCTCCGCCATCAAATAAAAGCTGAATGTCCGCCGCCTTTAAGATTCCATCCTTTGCAGCCCCTAATTTAACAATGGCATCCAATCCTATATGAACGGGAGATGTGATCATATCCTCTTCTCTCGTATTAAATAATTTGACGGGTCGGCCTCCAACCGCTTTTGATGCCAAATAGGCAATCACCTCTAACTGAACGGCTGCTTTTCCCCCGTACGCTCCTCCTACTAAAGGCGTTTTGACGATAACCTTTCCGGGTTCGATTCCAAAATACCACTGCATTAATTTTTTAATGGCAAAAGGAGCTTGAGAAGATGTGGTAATGATAATCTCCTCATCCGCCCGAATTTCAACAATCGAGCATCTTGTTTCCATCGCAGCGTGATCAGAAGGGTTAAAGGAAATTTGGAATTCTGCTGTCACATCACTTTCCCTAAACCCGTCTTCAATATTTCCTTTTCTAACCTTATCCAGGTTTGCGATATTTGTCTTCGGAACCGGGAATACACCTTTTGTCTTCTCATAGCGGTCCGCATGTTCATGGACGAGTGGCGCATCCTTTTGAAAGGCCTCACGGGGGGAATTGACGACGGGAAGAGGTTTATAGGATACTTTGATGGCATCCGCTGCCTTTTTAGCTGTAATCGGATTTTCCGCAACAACAACAGCAACCGGCTCACCATGGTATCTGACCCTTTTATAAGCAATCGGCGATCTGTCTTTAATTTCCTCACCTGCAAGCGGAAAAGGTTCATCACCCAATATCGCTCTCACGCCGGGAATCTTCCAAGCTTCTGAAAAGTCCATAGACACAATATCGGCATGCGCATATGGACTGGTCAGCATTTTTGCGTGCAACGTCCCTGTTTCTTGAAAATCATCCGTATATTTCGCTTTACCCGTCACTTTTTCAAAGGCCTCTTTTCGAATGACACTCTTCCCGATATACTCCAACTCATTCACTCCCCGAATTTATTCAGCAGCAGCGTATAATCTTCAGCTGTATCGACGTCATAAAAAAGCAAAGGGTCTTGAAAGCTGATCATTTTTCCCGTATTGATCATACTTTCACGGATCACATGCCGGGCGCCCTGGTCTCCCTTTAACTGATGCAATACCGGAAAACATTGATTGGAGAATAAAATGGGGGGCATAGGAAGATGTTGATTTTCAGCGGCGATAAATGAATAACGGCGCTCCTTGTGATAGGAATCAATTAACGTATTGATGATATCTGCGGTGACAAACGGCTGATCTGCAAGGAGAATGATAACGGCGTCAGCCTCATACTCTGCCGCTTTTTTTACACCGCATTGTATAGAATGGCTTTGGCCCTTACCCGCTTGCTCACATTCTGCCTGGCTCCACTTATTTGACATAGGGGATAAAAAGAAAAATTCCGAAAGCCAATGCAGTGAATCTCCCTTTCTCGTTATAACGAAAATATGATCTAATTCAGATAACAAGGCATTTTTAAGAGCCATACTTCCAAGGGAAACTCCATTGAGAACTAAACTTCGCTTATCCGTCCCCATGCGTCTGCTTATACCGGCTGCCAGGTAAATGGCTGCTGTTTTCATAAAGCAGACCTTTGCTTTCGCATTTTTTTAATCATCTCGCCGACAATACTTACAGCAATTTCCTCAGGCCCTTGTGCCCCGATGGGAAGCCCAATAGGGGAATGAATATCCTCCGGAATCTCCGCCCCGCCTAACAGCCGCTCCGTGCGCCTTCTGGGGCCTAAAACGCCTTTATAAAACACATTCTCGTTTTTTATTGTATGTAAAATGATCTGATCTTTTTGAAAGCTGTGCGTCATAATGACAACAAAATCCCTTTTTGTCATGCTCAGGCCTTCCATGACTTCTTCCGGCGCTCCCGTTATCAAATGGCCGGCTTCAGGAAAATGCCCGTGATGACATAAGGCGGGACGCCAGTCAATCACCGTCACATGAAAGCCCGCACGAGCCGCCAACGAAACTAACGGCCTCGCATCTTCTCCTGCTCCGAAGACATATAAACAAGGTTTTGGCACCATCTGATGGATAAAAAACAAATCAGATGTATGTTCATCTCTTTTGATTCCCTTCTCTGTCTGTCTCAGTTTTTGAATACAGCCTTGCTCCATCACATCCCCGGTTCCAAACACGCTGCCGTCTTCAGCGATATACAGATCTTCCTTCGGCTCTAACGTTTCAGTGAATCGTTTCACTCGGGTCACAGATTTTTTTCCATCTAAGCATGTCTTGACTGTCATCAGATGCCGTTCCAATTCCCCTTTTACAGGCTCAAGCAACACCGTCAAAACACCATTACAGCCAACGCCCTGTCCCCAGGATAAATCGTCTTCCGCGCTCATATCAAAGCGGACAATCACCGGCTCTCCTGCAGCCCAGACCTGCTCTGCCCTTTCAACGAGATCTTCTTCCAGACAACCGGCGGATAACATGCCGACTCTTGTTTTGTCCTCTAAAATCAGCATGGAGGCGCCTTCTTTCTTATAAGCGGACCCCTCTGTTTTAATAATGGTAGCCAGTACCTTAGCTTTCTTAGAATTAGCGATGACATCCAAAATCCGGTGTATATCATCCATCTCATGTCCCCCGCTTTTACCTGATCATATCTGTATATCCGTATTCTTTTTTTCCAGAAAACATTACAAACGCTTCAGCAATTTCTTCGTTTCTAAAAAAAAAGAGTCTTTATAGACCTTATGACCGGGCGGCGGGTGCGACAGCAAGTCGGAGCGGAGAGATTCCAATAACACGTTCTGTTCCTTCTGTTTCCGATTGTCTGTTTCACCCTCCTGTATGCCTTTAAAACCCGCAAAATATTCACTTAACACTTGTAAATTATTCCCCAGCTCCCTTTTGTCACTTGAAGATAAAGCTCCTTCTTTTTCCCATTCTTTTAACGTTTTCACTATATTTGATAGATACTCAAATCCGGCGTTCAACTTTTGCATCTCTATTTGATAGCTTGAAATGATGATTTTATGTTTTTTTCTGACGGGGTTGAATTTTAAGCTGTCAGAGGCTGTTTGCAGCATCTCTTTTGCCGTATGCAGCTCCCGCAGAAGATGGTTCATTTTATATTCCATAAGGTTCCCTTTTCCTTGTCCCCACTCTGATTGCACCCATTTGGAGAGGTCTGAAAGTGTGCCGGAAAGCTGACGAGCCAATGTTTGAAAAGAGTCCGCTGCCTTTTTTGTGTAGTCCGGCGGAAAAAGGAACATGTGAACCAGAATGGCGATGATGACGCCGATCACCGTATCGATGATTCGGTCGAATGCATAATCTTTAGAGTTCCGTTCAAACGTAAAGACCAACAAAATGGTGAGCGCTGCCTGATGTAAAACCGTTACATCTATTCGTAACCACTTCGCAATGTAAGTACCGCCTAATAGGAACAGCCCCAGCATCCAGCCATTCATTGGCAAGTGACTGACAAGATAGGACGTTAGCATGATCCCAATCGCAGTTCCCGCAATACGATGAAAAGAAAAGCGAATTGACTGATCTATCGTTGGCTGCAAACATAAAATAACAGAAAGAGGCGCTAAATAGGGGTGATCAGAGCCCGCCAGTTTTGCCGCTTCCCAAGAAACAGCAGATGCAATCGCCATCTTCCAAACCAAAGATGTTTTGTTTTGAATTTTTTTACTTTTCATCATACGCCCCCTCCTTTCAGAAACCTTTTCCACTAGGTTTCCGTGACGGAAAGGGATTTATACTGTCGTGTGGAAAAAGCGGAAGAAGCTGTTGTTCAAAGGAGGATTCTTGAATGACGGCTTCTTTTTGGGATTGGGCAAGCATTAGTAAATAAATGATATATTGTTGACGACTCTTTGCAGTAAAGGGGCTTTAGGAAACATGAGACTGCAGTTAGGCAGAATGAGAACTATCATCAATTCTTTTTTTGTATTTAAGACTTAAATATAAAAAATATTCTTTGGACACTTTATATATATTTATTCGAATTTAATTTTAGGTATTTATTTAGGATACGACTCCATGATACTAATTAACATAGTAAGCCTAGATAATAAAATATTGTTAACAAATTAATTGAAAAGACCAGTCATTTTAAAGTGGTCCAAAAATAGTTTACATGCTATTACTGATAGATTGCCAAGACTTCAAATATAATAACGTCCTCATTACTTTCAATGCTATTTAACCCACTCATTTGTTCTTGCCCTACTTGACGTCTAATCCCCCGGCTCAAAGAAAGTAAATCTTTCATAATATCGAATAAAACAATAGGCTTATTTTGTTTAACATCTTTCCTCGATAAAACTTTTGCAATTATAGTTACATCTTCATCTTCAAAATCCTCTAGATGTTCTAACTCATATAGTAAGTTTTGCGAATTAAGTTTAGCAAAACCTATTCTGTTGTTAAAGCTGTCACTATCAAGAAACGCAGGTATTTTAGTACTTTCTTTAGCAAATATCTTGTTGAATAATTCTTCTTCTTTATCATTCTTAATATCCATGCTTGATGATAACATAGGTTTAAATTGATTGATCAAATCCATCATATCAAACTCTTCTGGAATCTTAAATCCACCCTCAAACCTTACAATAGATGTTCTTGGAATCGTCTCGGAATCATAGTCATCTTCTAAAAAATTAAAATAATTATCCGTTCCTTTATCGGCAAGCAATTCTTCAAACTCATTGCAATCAAGTAAAAGGTTTTCAACAATTACGCCTTCCATTTCATTATTTCCATTAATCGCCGCTGAAACTAGAGGAATTTTAGCACTAGCTGATTTATTAGAGCTTACTTTAACATTTCTAATGGCTACATGCTTTTTCCCCTCTAGTAATGCTCCGTATTCTGCTATTTTAATATTATCGAAATAAATCAGATTCTTAAACATATGTATACTCCCATCCACTATGTAATAGTCTTTTACTTAGTTGAAAGATCTTTAAAGAAAACCATATTCATCATATTTCATAAGATAGGACATTGTTATACCTAAATTTTAAATCCCGAGTAATCGAGGTAGGATGGAACTATTTAAAAGTAACCCTAACAGAAACCCACCAAATGCAATAAATGTTGATGTTATTTACCATAGTCCCCCCCCCCCTTGAATACTAGCCAAATTACATTGTCCCCATTCTTCTCTTGGCATTCCGAAGTCTCCTTCATCTGGGGCAGGACAATATAATTATATCAAATATCTATTTTTATGCATTCAGAAAGCGTTGAATGCTAAAAAGTGTGTAGAATCTTTTTTTATTTCTCCAGTGCTTTAAATCCTCTAATCAAATCTCTTTCAGAATACTTCTTCAATAGTATATATAAATACCATTTATTGACCTTGTTCTTTTTCACATGAAGAACATGATAATTATATATATCAGATATTCTGATAGTCGATATACTGTCTCCAATAATTCATCCGTTAAAACTAATTGGGGATAACTATCAATTACCGTTACTTTCTTATTCACAATTAAATTTTTAGCGTTCTTCAAATTTGTATTTATGAAAGTCACGTTATTGAATGTTACTTCTTTAAAATCTATGCCTTTAAATTAGCACTAAAAAAGATTACATCTTTTAGTATTGCACCTCTAAAATTTGTTCTCTTTAAATTTACATTAATAAAATCTACCCCCGTAACTTTTGTATCCTTAAAGTTACAGTAGGTAATGTTAGATGCTTTATAATTTATATATTTTCAAAAACAGCACCTTTATAAATAAGATTGTGCATATTAGATTGGTAAGCATACCTATCTTTTATACCACTCATCTTTATTGGTGCATTAACTAGATTAAAAGCGAACAATCTACCCGAGACTTCTTTTTCTCTTTTTACGCTCTAATAATCCTTCTTCTTTTTTTGCTTACTCCTACCCACTCTGAACCTCTCCTTTAGTATTATTTGTTAACATTTATAAATGTTATTTTCTCTCCCTCATTACATAGAAATAGCTAAAAGGTGCAGAAGTAGAACAGCATATGCAATCTATGTTAAAAAAGGCAGTCATATTGGTAAGAAGGACCCCCTATTTAAAAAAGACACTTAATAAGTGTCTCTTAATTAGCGCACATTAACGAAACTCACTTTATTCGCTAATAGCTCTTTAAAGAACTTTGTAATGTCCTGGTCACTATTTTCATGTTGCCATGCATAATTGATTGGAGATTCTACTTTTTTTAATTTATCAGCATTAAAGAAGATAGATTGTTTCACTCCATTAGCATACTTCTTGTATAGATAATCTTTATATTTCAAATACAGTTTTTTCCTTTTATCTGAATTTATTCTATTGATAATATGATACTTAAAGAACCAATGCTCTTCTTGCCATGAAGTTGAGTTTTCGAGTTTCGATTCTAACGTTTCAAACAACTCATCATTGATATTATTTTCACCTTGTAATAAGATTTCAAAAGCTAAGGTAGAACTTAAATCATCCATTTTCAATATAGTTTCTAATAATTGTTCTATTGGACAAACAATTAATATGTCTAGATAATAGAAAATACTAAACAATGAGTATAACTCTTGGCTAAAGCCTAGATCTATGTATCTATTAATATTGTTTTGAATTTCTCTCTTTATATCTTTTATACCGAATCTCACTTCATCATGTTTGTTCAAAACATCCAAAAACTCCAAATAATTAACGGTTAAGTCAGGTTGCATTAAAACTAGATTAAACAGCTTGTTCAACATAGGCATTGTAAATGCTTCTCTATCCAATTTATCTTTACTTATGCTATCTTTTAACGCTTGGAACATTAATTTTAGGGAACCCTTGTACCCTTCTCTTTCTTTAAAGATACACTCTTCAATAAAATTATAAATTCTTTTTCGTTGAGTCTTGACTGCTCCATCATCATTAGAAAAATAATCGAAAAAGAAGGCTGAATTATTTCCATCCTGGAAAGGAAAAGAATCTGTTTGATTTTTCTCAACCTTAATCTTTAAGTTTAGACTAGTTAGTTCCTTGTTAAGGTCTTTATAGAATAAATCCTTCTCACTATCATCATTATATGGAAACTCAAAATCATCCACATATCTTACATACTCATATCCATTTAATTTTTCATCGAGTTTACACATATAAATCTCTGCAATTAATCTTGATGCAAAACTCCCTGTGGGGAGACCATGAGTCTCACCTATCTGGCATCTTTGAATTAGATTATCAAGGGCATTGTAATATATTTTTTTGTCTCTTTTCTTACTCTTTGCTTCTGTTTTCCCCACTAAAACCCAAGGAATTGAATGAGTGTACACACTAGGATAAAAGTTTTGAATGTCTGTTTTAAATAGTTTCCGCTTTCCTATACGGTTATTCTCGCGTCTAATCTTACTTGTTAAAAATGAGGAACTATAAAATTCACTAGATAATGACTTGTTACTCGCTCCTAAGATAGCAATATATTTATCTTTGTTATCGATAAGATGCTCACAAAGACAAATATAAGAATAAATATTAGGTAGTTTGAGAACCCTTCTTTCATTTTCGTTTTTATAGATTGACAGCTCAACAGGTACTGTTTCTTTGAAGGAATTAAATTTCACTTTATCATTCAAAGATAAGTATAGCTCGTTCAAGTCGTTAGTATTGAACACTTTCTTAAATACCATATTTGAAAGGATATAGTCTTCTCTGTACAACCTTGGTTTGTATTTAAAATCAAAATAACCATACTTCAAGAGGTATTCCATAGAAAAATACATTCCAAATTTAAATTCATTTAACCAATTTAGTCTCACCACTCTTTTTCTCCTTTTTATTACATAATTTTATCATAGTTTATGAACAAGATATTCTTCCTCATTTTAAAGATGAACTGTATTCTCGAACCAAAATTCCATATAATAGAACATCTATGTACTAAATGCTTTGTTCTATGTATTACGGACTTAACCATCAGAACAACAAAAAGACTTTTTACACCCTATAATTCATAAATTGTTAATAAAGGTAATTCTCCAAGCAAAATAAGCATTAAAGAAGTTGAACTATTCTTTGATGCTTTCTCCTTAACTAACTATGTGCTCACTTATGATAAGGCTCCCCACGATTAATCCGAAACGCCCGGTAAATCTGCTCAACTAGTATGAGGCGCATCAACTGATGAGGAAACGTCATCTTCGAGAATGACAGCTTGTCATCTGCCCGTTTCATGACGGCGTCGCTTAGGCCGAGTGAGCCGCCGATGACGAAGGTGATTTTGCTTTTTCCATAAGTCGCCAGCTTATCTATTGTATCGGCCAGTTCTTCGGATGTTTTCATTTTTCCTTCGATGGCGAGGGCGATGACGTGGGTGTCCGGGCTGATTTTGGCCAGGATGCGTTCGCCTTCTTTGTCTTTGACGATTTTCATGTCTTGGTCGCTCAGGTTTTCCGGCGCTTTTTCGTCCGGGAGTTCAATGATGTCGATTTTTGCGTAGGCTGAGAGTCGTTTTTTGTATTCTTCAATGCCTTGCTTGAGGTATTTTTCTTTTAGTTTTCCGATGGTCACAATATTGATATTCACAGGTCATCCCCACTTTAGAAACAAGTTATTCATATATATTGTCCACAATTGTGGATATCTTTTCTGTATTTTGTGTAGGATCATTCGTTCCCTACTAGATATGTTGCAGTGTCCCCACATAATTCACAGGCTGTGGATAAACTGTTAGTATGTTCGATTTTTCTGATTTCGGGCGGAAGCTCATGATCATCTATGTACATGTCCAGCACGGTTTCGATATGTTCTTCACAAGAATAATAAGCGGTTTTCATTGTTACATCCTCCGGTTTTCTTTTGCACGCGGCAATTGTTCTCTTTTCAATATAACCTATTTATACACATGTTAGTAGTGCTTCGGGCTGAGTTTTATCCACAATTCGGCAAATCACGCGCAAAAAGAGCCGGCGTTTGCAGCATCCGGCTCTTTACGTGTTTTCTCTTTTTTCTAAGCGAAGGACGAACAGAATTCCTAATAGACACGCCAGCAGCGTACAGCATACATCAATCCAGTCCGGCTTTCCGCCGTTTAAAAAAGAGTTGGTTATTACGGAAACCAGGAGAATGGTGACGGTCACCGCGGCAAGCTTTTTCTTCATCGGCTCCCTCCTTCATCTGACTGTCTTCTGCTTTTACGGTTCAAATTCCTCTATCTCTATGTCCGGTCGGCTTTTTTCTTGCTATATCGCCTTATCATGAGGGTCACAACGATATATACAATCATCATCAATGCCCCGTTACTCACATCAGGGTATCCAATCAACATATTCATTATGACAAAAACAATGGTTATACAAATGATGGACAACAATAAGAAGATACTGAATGATTTCAAATGACCACCTTCTTTCTTGCAGTAACGTTTCATTATAAAAAGCTTACCAAAAGCGGCAAGCTCTTCCGAAATGTTTATACTCTTCAAAACCTCCCCATCACCTGCACATCATACAGCTTGAGATGACTTTTCGGTGTGACAATGTCTTTCAGGCTGGAGATAGTCCGGTCGTTCAGCTTTTTGCCCGTTTTCAGGTCGAAGGATTCGATTTTGGCGGGCTTTTTGTAGCTGTATGTGAACAGATACAGCTTTCCGTTTTGATGCGTCAAGTCTTTGAAGTCGGCCTTCATTCGTGATGCGGGGAGGATGAAGGCCTTTTTGCTTTTTCCGGTCTCATGGTTGATGCGGTAGACGGTTCCAAAGCCGTCAACGAAATAGAAGCTGCGCTGCTCCATGAAAAAGCTTTTTTTGAAGCTGAACGGCATGGAGTCATAGATCGTCTGTTCGTCATTATTATAAGCGGCGATGTCATACGTTTTGATGGCGCCGCTGTTTTTCATGACTTTCACCATTTGATAGATGTGATCTGCTTTTTCCCCTCTGGTGACAAAGCAGACGGCGCTGTCGTCCGCTGCGAGCTGGGATTCGACAGACGTGCCTTCTTTGTACGTCCATGTCGCGATTGATTTTGTATGGAGCTTTTCTTTATCGGCCTGAATGTCTTGGACGTGATAGCCTTTTTCGTCATCTGTCGGCGTGAGTGCGAAAAGATGATCTTTAAAAAAGCCTGAAGCGCGGATGTAATGCGGGATGACGTCTTGCTTCCAGCTGCCGTCAATCTGGCGGTACAGCTCTGAGCGATAGCTGCCGCCGCTCTTGTCGTAGCCCGAATTATACAGCGTGTAAAAGCCTTTCGCCCGTTCGATATATCCCGCGCTGTCTCCCGTATGCTGGTACGCTCTTTTATACGTGTGAAGGCCGCCCTGAACGGTGTAGATTCCTTTTTTGTCCTCCAGCAGCACGCTTTCGTCATGCACTTTGGCCGATCCGAGCTCAAGCCCCTTCATTTGATAAGAAGAAAGCCGCCCTTTTTCATCGGCGAAGAGGGCGTAGCTTTTTCCGCCGCCGAACGTGTCTTGGTCAGCCGCAGTGGAGAAATACAGCAGCGCCTCTTTATCTTTCAGAAAATCAGGGTCATTTAATGTGTCTCTCGCAACCTCCGCAGGATCTTCCGTGGGGAAATAGAAGAAGCATAAGACCGCTGCGGCGGCGATGATCACTAAGGGTATCGAGATGATTTTTTTCACGTTGTTCTCCTTAGTGAATGGTCAGGATCGTGGTTGTGTAGGACGAGCTTGTGATGTCGCGCGGGTATACGCCTAAGCCGCCGTTAGAGTCGATATCAATCCCCGCTTTTAAAAGGAATGCCGACCACAGCAGTTTTGAGCAGTTTTTGGCGCCTTCATGGCCCGTATTTCTGTTATTGACGAAGTTGAAGGAGTACTCATCACCCACTCTTGATACGGCCCAGTCAGCGGCGGCTTGTTTTTGGGCATCAGTGACTTTCACGGTCTGAACGATTGAATTGTCTTCGACTTCTCTGCCGTTATACGCAATCTGGCGGACGCCGTCTCCCGGCACGGATTCAACAATTTTATCAGCGGATGAATACATGCCGACATGCCCGTGATTGTAATAAGCCGTGTATGAGTTCGTGTAATAAATATTGCCTTTTGTGCTTTTCGGAAGTTTTTTGGTTCCTGACGATCCGCCCATTGCAGAGATTCCTTCTTTGGAAGTGATTACATTTCCTTGCACCTTGTCTGCCGTGATTTCTTGATGAAACTGCTTGAGAATTGCTTCTGTTGAAACGTGCTTCTGTTTGGCAAGCTCTTTGGCGGATTGGAGAACGTCTTGAGGAGTCGTGCCCTGCTGAAGGTCTGCGATTTCTTTTGCGTAGCGGGCTGTTTCTGTTTCTTTCGCTTTTACATTCAAACCGGAGAATGACAGAACCATGGTGAATGACAGGGCAAACGGGAGGACGGCTTTGAACAGCTTTTTACACATTGACTTCGCCTCTTTTCTTTAAGGTTAATTTTTCCACGTTTTCATTATATGACGAAATTGCGATAAAAAAATATACAACTTACAGATTTTTAAAAATTTTATAACAATATGTAAATCATATACATAAATCATTTTCAAATATCAGGAAATCCGGTTATCATACAAGAAAGGGGGAGGACATATGAAGGACAGAACAATCGGTTCGATGCGGGTTTCCGCAATGGGATTAGGGTGCATGGGCATGTCGGAATACTATGGCAGCCAGAGTGAGGAAGAGTCGATTTCCACACTGCATCATGCCGTTCATCTCGGCGTGAATTTGTTTGATACGGCTGATCAATATGGATTGGGTGCGAATGAAGAACTTGTCGGCAGAGCGCTTGCCCCATTCAGAAAGGAGCTGTGCCTCGCGACGAAATTCGGTTATGTCCGAAGCGAAAAGGGTGAGTTTATCGAAATTAACGGACGGCCCGATTATGTGAAAAAAGCGTGTGACGCCAGTCTGAAACGCCTTGGGACGGATTATATCGACCTTTATTATCTGCACCGGGTTGATCCGCGGGTGCCGATTGAAGAAACTGTCGGCGCCATGAAGGAGCTGATTGACGAAGGAAAAGTGAGGTATATCGGATTGTCAGAGGCTTCCGCAGAAACGATCAGGCGCGCCGTCCGCATTCACCCGATTGCCGCGCTTCAATCGGAATATTCTTTATGGAGCAGGGAAGCGGAGGAGCATGTGCTGCCCGCCTGCCGTGAGCTCGGCATCTCATTTGTGCCTTACAGTCCGCTCGGCAGAGGTTTTCTTTCCGGAAAGATGACGTCGACCGATCAGCTGGATGCCGATGATTACAGAAGAAGAACGCCGAGATTCCAGGGAGACAATTTGGCGGTGAATATAGGGCTAGTCCAAAAACTTACCGCCATTGCCCGGGAAATGAATATCACCGCGCCTCAGCTTGCGCTCGCATGGGTTCTCGCAAACGGCGATGACCTCATTCCGATTCCGGGTACAAAAAAGAAACACTACTTGGAAGAGAACCTCGCCGCTCTCGACATTGTGCTTCCCGAGGATGTGAAGGCGCGTTTGGATGAGATGTTTCCGATCGGCACCGCGGCCGGCGAGCGTTATCCGGAACACATGATGACATTGTTAGATGAATAACAAAAGAGGCCCAGCGTGCGGGCCCCTTTTCACGACAGCTTTTTGCTCATGATGACATCCGTCTCCAGAAATCCCGTCTTCTCATACAGCTTCCGCGCCGTTTCGTTATGAGCGAACACATGGAGAGAAATCTTGCGGACACCCAGGTCTTTGGCTTTGTCCTCCAGCCTTGCGAGCGCCTCTTTTGCATAGCCTTTGCCGCGGAAAGGCGGATGAAGGCCGAAATCATAAATAAATGCGTCCTGCTGCGGGTTGTCCGGATCGGCGTGCAGCCACAGCCAGCCGGCATTTTCCTTTCCGTCCAATGTCAGCGTCCATAAATAGTGATCGGCCGTCTCCAAGCCGTCAGGAAGCAGGTCTTCAAACGCCAGTTCCGCTAATTCCGGCGCTTCGTCAGGCAGCCACGTTCCCGCTTTTACCTTTTCTTCAGCGTAATGCTTGGTTGAATGAGCGAGATAGGACTGAAATTCTTGTCCTGTCATCGGCTGCAGCGTGATAGCCATTGAATCACTCCTTACACGAAAGCGGTATCATGCAGTATTATCCGAAGGCTCCGTTTTCCGCCGGTTTTATGATTTGTTCGGCTTGTGCCGTTGAACCAGTTTGCGCAAATAATCCAATCGAAATGAGACTTGCCAAGGCTGCTGAGAGTACAATGAATTTACATGTTTTCATTACGAATCCCCTCCGTTAATCTCAAAATTTGGTCATTGGCATCAATTGATTCCTGAAAATACTTCGCCGCCGGTTTGTATTTCTCCTGTTTTTTAAAATGCGCCGCGGCCTGATACGACAAATCGGAAACGTCACTCCACAGCTCTTTCCTTCTTAACTCGGCGAAAGCTGATTCAAGCGCTTCTTCATTGCGGTCAATAAAGACATGCTGTAAGATGCGCAGCTTTTGGGTGTATACGGGTTCGTTTTTTTCTTCAGCGGCATTCAGCGCTTTATGCAGCCAAAACCGGCCCTCATCCGTCTTTTCCTGCTTCAATAACACTCTGGCCAGCATGTACAGACTCCGCACCGAATACGCTGATCGCAAATGCTCCTTTTGATCAAGAGCCGTTTCAAACTCGACCCGCGCCTCCTCCAGTTTTTCCTGTCTTTCATAGCAAATGCCTGCGTTAAAGTGGGCGAGCGCTTCAATATGCGGATCGCCCGCTTTGGCGGCTTGATGAACCGCCGTCTGCAGGAGCTCTTCGGCTTTCTGATAGTGAAACAAGTCCATTCTGTTACAGCCGATCACCATGAAACACTGTGCTTCTCTGACCGCGTACATTTCATTGGCTTTGTAGATCTCCAACGCTTTTTCCGCGTGGTTCATCGCAAAGTAGTTTTGGCGGATTTCATAGTAGGCAATCGCCACTTGATAATTAAACTCGGCTCTTTCAATCTCATTCGGTATGTGCCGGAGCCTGCTTTCAGCAATCCGGTAAAAATTAATGGCGTTCATAAACCGTTTACGGTAAAACTCGTGCATTCCGGAAAAGAAATAATAATAGTATTGAATCATCTGGTCTGTTTTTTCTTTATCGGCGTTCAGCTGGATCGTTTTTAAAATGCCGTCTGTTTTCTCATACTCTTCCATTAAAAGCTTATAGCGGGAATCAATTAAATTAAAATAAAGGAGCACCGTTTGATTTTGTGTCATATTTTGCAGATCCGTAAGCAGTTGTTCTCTTAACGCCTCAGCCGATTCAGTGTTGTGCTTTTTGATTTCCTCATACCAGTCACTAATTTTTTTCGCAACTGTTTCGTGGGCCATCACCTCAGCCATCTGTCAGGACACCTCCCTTTCCCATTTTGTGTAATAAATATATCATATTTACAGGTCCAAAAAGAGGGTGGCAGCCCGCTAGTTTCCTCGTGGCAACAAAAAAAACCTCCGCAGGTGCGGAGGCGCATATTTTATAATAGTTTTTTTCCTAACAAAGATTCCACCAGCTCGACCGCTGTTTTGCCGGTTTTGTTTTTGTGATCGAGGATCGGGTTGACTTCGACAAATTCAGCTGAAGTGATGATGTCGGCATCATACAGCATTTCCATTGCCAAGTGGCTTTCACGGTAGCTGATGCCGCCGACGACAGGCGTGCCTACGCCGGGTGCGTCGCTCGGATCAAGGCCGTCTAGATCAAGGCTGAGGTGAACGCCGTCACAGTCTGACAGGTAGTCAATGGTTTCTTCAATGACCTTTGTCATGCCGAGGCGGTCAATCTCATGCATCGTATAGACTTTCATGCCTGTTTCCTTAATGTATTCACGCTCGCCTTCATCAAGCGATCTCGCGCCGATGATGACGACGTTCTCCGGCTTGATTTTCGGGGCATACCCGCCCAAATTCACCAACGTGTCGTGCCCGACGCCGAGGCTGACGGCCAGCGGCATTCCGTGAATATTGCCTGACGGCGATGTTTCCAGGGTGTTTAAGTCGCCGTGCGCGTCGTACCAGATGACGCCGAGCTGTTTATAGTGCTTTGCCGTTCCTGTCAGCGTTCCGATCGCGATGCTGTGATCGCCGCCCAAGACGAGAGGGAACCGCTCATTCTCAATGACGCTGTCCACCTTTTGGGCGAGCTGCTCGTTCCCCGAGAGCACAGAGTTCAAATTTTTCAGATCTTCATCATTTTTGAGTTTTTCACGATTGACGGGGATGTCGCCTAAGTCTTCCACCGCATACCCCATGTCAGATAACCGTTCAATGAGATGCGCGTAGCGGATGGCGCTCGGGCCCATATCCACTCCGCGTCGTGCTTGTCCTAAATCCATCGGCATTCCAATAACTGAGATATTCTTGTTCATCCGTTTTTCCACCTCAACATGTTGTATGTTGTCCTGTGCGGGTTTCTCAAAGATGACTTGGACACGAAAAGATTTAAAGCTCTATCTGTTTTTCTGACTGCTTATGCTTTTTTACATACAGATGATAGACGATAACGCACACCGCCATGAACGGGATGCCGCAATAAAGGGCGAGCCGCTGTTCTGAATCAAATGCGAGACTGATCAGAACGACCGTATTTAACGTCAGCCCGATAATAGGCAGCACCGGGTACAGCGGTGTTTTAAACTTCAGGTCTTCCACTTTGCCGCCTTCGCGGATGTATTTCCGTCTGAACATCAGCTGTGACAGGGAAATCGTGATCCAGCCGACCTGCGCGCTTAGTCCGGCTAATGATAAGAGAAACATATAAACGGTTTCCGGCGCTGCCACTTTAGACAGCAGGGACAGGCAGGCGACGGCCAGCGTCACGATCAAAGCGTTCATCGGCACGCCGCGTTTAGTTGTTTTGCCGAGCGATTTAAAGGCTTGTCCTTCGTTCGCCATGGCATATAAGATACGCGTCGATGCAAACAGGCCTGAGTTGGCCACTGAGAGCAGCGCAATTAAGATAACAAAGTTCATAATATCGGCCGCATATGGAATACCGATTTGTTCAAACACCACGACAAACGGGCTTTCGACCACTCCCGCCTGCTTCCACGGAATCATGCCGGCAATGACGATGATGGAGAGAACGAAAAAGACAAGCGTTCTCCATACCGTCTGCCGGATAGAGCGCGGAATCGTTTTCTCGGGATTTTCACTTTCTCCCGCGGCAACCCCGATCAGCTCCGTTCCCTGGAACGCGAAGTTTACGGTAATCATCGTAATAAGCATAGCCTTAATGCCGTTCGGAAACAATCCATCCTCATAAAAATGAGAGAAGAAAGGAGCCTGCTCGCCGTGTTTCATGTCGATCAGGCCGAACATGGCCGCGCCGCCCAAAATAATAAACAGCAGAATGACTACAATTTTAATGCCGGAAAACCAAAATTCCGACTCAGCGAACGCTTTTGTGGTAATCGCGTTCAAAAGAAACATCAGTCCGACAAACACGAGGCACCACACCCATACGGGAACATGCGGAAACCAGCGGAGCATCAATTGTCCCGCAGATAAAAACTCAATGGCGCATGTCACCGCCCAGCCGAGCCAGTACAGCCAGCCGAATGCGAAACCGAAAGCGGGGCTGATGAATTTGGTTGCGTACGTCTGAAACGACCCTGATACGGGAAGGGCAACCGCAAGCTCGCCTAAGCAGAGCATTGTCAAAAACATAATAAAACCGCCGACCAGATAAGACAGAACCGCGCCCAGCGGTCCCGCCTGGTTAATTGTAAATCCGGTACTCAGGAAAAACCCGGTGCCGATCACTCCGCCTAATGAAATCATAAACAAATGCCGTGATTTCATTGTGCGCTGAAGCTGATTCTCTTTTTGATTTGTATTCACTATTCTGCACCCCTTCAGCAACTTGTATTGGAACCAAGCCGGTGCTTTGAAACCGATTTGCTGTCCAAAGAGCCTCTATTTGTATATGAATGTTATATGAAATTCATTTTCGTACATAAAGATACATTATACTAAAATACTGTCGCCGCGCAAATAGAGTGTGCTGAATTTTTTATTTGTAAATTCCATACAAGCCGAGGGAAAGCATTGCCGCATCAAGGTTTTACGCGTTTTGAAGCACGTTTGTGATCTTTTGGACCGCCCAGTCCAAGTCTTCCTTGGAAATCATTAACGGCGGTGCAAAACGGATCACGGTATCATGTGTTTCTTTGCATAAAAGCCCTTCGCCTTTCAGCTTTTCACAGTACGGACGGGCCGCTTCTGTCAGTTCAACACCGATAAACAGGCCGCGTCCGCGCACGTCTTTTATGATCGGGTTATCAATTTTCTCTAGCTCTTCTTTAAAATACCGGCCAAGCTGAAGGGAACGCTCTGCCAGCCCTTCTTCCTCAAGGACTTCAAGAGATGCGAGCGATACCGCGCAAGCGAGCGGGTTTCCGCCGAATGTCGAGCCGTGGGAACCCGGGTTAAACACGCCGAGAATGTCACGGTTCGCCGCAATGCACGAAATCGGGAAGACGCCCCCGCCGAGCGCTTTGCCTAAGATGAACATATCCGGTACGATATTTTCCCAGTCAACCGCGAATGTTTTCCCTGTGCGGCCGAGTCCCGTCTGAATTTCATCAGCGATCAGAAGTACATTTTCTTCCTTACAAATGGCTGCCGCTTCTTGTAAAAATCCTTCCGGCGGAATGACGATGCCCGCTTCTCCCTGAATCGGTTCGAATAAGAAAGCGGCTGTGTTCGGCGTGATCGCCCGGCGCAGCGCTTCTGCGTCTCCGTATGGAATTAATTTTATACCCGGAAGCATAGGTCCGAAACCGCGTTTATACTCATCTTCTGAAGAAAGGGATACCGCAAGCATCGTTCTGCCGTGGAAGTTGCCGATACACGCAATGATTTCCGCCTGGTTATCCGCTACTCCTTTGACCCCATATGCCCAGCGTCTCGCCGCTTTGACAGCGGATTCAACGGCTTCCGCCCCCGTATTCATCGGCAGAATCATATCTTTTCCGGTCAGCTTGGCTGTTTTCTCATAAAACGGACCGAGCTGATCATTATGGAACGCGCGTGACGTCAGAGTGATTTTATCCGCCTGATCCTTCAGCGCCTGAATGATCTTCGGATGTCTGTGCCCCTGGTTCACCGCAGAATAAGCACTCAGCATATCCATATATTGATTACCTTCAGGGTCTTTTACCCAAACACCCTGCGCCTCGGAAATAACAATCGGCAGAGGATGATAGTTGTTCGCGCCGTAATGTGAAGTTTGGCTGATAATTTCTTGAGATTTTGTGAAAGCTGACATAATCTGATTCCCCCTTGTTTTGTAATCATTCAACATTAGATCTTGCTTTCCCTTTTTATAAAGCAAGTTCCGTGCCAATCCGAAAAAACGGGATGTTTCGCCAACATTCTTTCTTTTCCCGCAAAATTTTCCGGCAGTTTGCGTGCAAACTTCAGCCAAGCGCAAAATTTTTTTGCGTTTCCCGCTGACAAAATAGGAGCAATCCAATTAGATTGCTCCTACTCAACAGTTATTTATTCAATTGTCTCTGATATACAATGTAAGAATATAGTAAAGATAATATGATACAGCCGATTGCCGCAATGAAAATGACTGACACTCTATACACCGGCGGCAAAAAAGCTGCAAGCATCATGAGTATGCCCGCTGAGACAAAAATTTTCGAACTAACCCTGTGTGTATCCTTCCAAACTCTTTCACTGCTCAGCGTCCAAGGCGTTCTTATCCCTAAAAAGTAATTAGGCTTAACTTTCTGAATAAAGTTTCCAAACACCATGAAAATGACTCCCACTATAAAGTTTCCTAAATAAGATATAGGGAGATCATATCCCAGGCCGGTCAAGATGGTCATCAGATTAATGACAAACAGAACCGCAAACAATGTATTAAATATAGCCATATATGGCCGGATAAATGTTTTGTAGTTATTTTTAGGATCAATCTTAGGGATGATAACCATTAAAATATATACAATAATCATGATGCCAATAAGCATCATCATCGCATCAGCTTTCGTTTGGTAATCATTTGCACTTCCGTTTAATCCCCAGTGTGTCGCCAAATTGTCCGGTAAAGATGAATATGTGAAAGCCCATGTGAAAACAGTTAAAACTATGATTCCTGCTGAAAAGAAATATTTTTTCATGATTCCCCGCCTTTCTTATTATCATGTTCTGAATCAGTCAGAGAAAAGAACCAGCCTATAAGATCCTGTAATACAGTGGTATTTAATGAATACATAATAAATTGGCCTTTCCTCTCATCGTGAACCAAATCAGTATTTTTCAATATGGTAAGGTGATGAGAAATACTGGGTTTTGACATGTCGAAGTGTTCCGCAATTTCACCAGCTGTCATGTCTTGTTTCTTTAATAAGTCCAAAATTCTTCTCCTTGTAGGATCGGCCAGTGCTTTAAAAGCTTTATTCAAAAACTTTCCCCCTCTCATACGTACATGATTTAGATATTTAAGTATATATCTAAATATCAACCATTTTCCTAAAAAAGTCAATGGTTTTATTAACTAAATTTCCATTTATTTTTAAATATCGTTCAAGCGCAAAATTTTTTTGCGTTTCCTGTTCGATTTATTTTAAAATAATGAATGTTAAGACGATTGAGAGGGGGAATTGACCTGCACACAACCAGCGAATTTTACACACTCGTGTTACAAAGCATTCTGGAAGAGATTGATGTCGGGCTGCATGTGGTGGACGAGAAGGGCAGCACCGTCATTTACAATAAGAAAATGATGCAGATTGAAGATATGGATGAACGGGACGTCCTGCATAAAAACCTGACTGATGTATTTATGTTTTCCAATCAGCAGGACAGCACGCTCGTTCAGGCCCTTCAAGAAGGCAAAACGATTAAAAACGTGAAGCAAAGCTATTTTAATAACAAAGGCCAGGAAATCACGACGATCAACCACACCTTCCCGATTGTGCAAAACGGCGAGATCAAGGGCGCCGTGGAGATCGCCAAGGACGTCACCAAGCTCGAACGGCTGATCAGGGAGAACATGCACAGGAAAGAACAGAACAGCTACACGTTTGACAGCATTCTCGGCAACAGCCCGGTCATTCGGGAAGTCATCGAAAACGCGAAACGGGCAACCCGTACGTCATCGTCCGTTCTTTTGGCCGGCGAGACGGGAACGGGCAAGGAACTGTTCGCCCAAAGCATTCACAACGGCAGCCAGCGCTCAGGCGCCCCGTTCATCTCACAAAACTGCGCCGCCCTGCCGGACAGTCTGGTCGAAAGTATTTTATTCGGCACGAAAAAAGGCGCCTTTACCGGAGCCATCGACCAGCCCGGCTTATTTGAGCAGGCGCAGGGAGGCACCCTGCTCCTTGATGAGATCAACTCTCTCAATCTCAGCCTGCAGGCAAAACTGCTCCGCGCCCTTCAGGAAAAGAAAATCAGGCGCATCGGATCAGCTCAGGACAAACCGATTGACGTCCGCATCATCGCCACGATGAATGAAGACCCGATCACCGCCATTTCAGAAGAGCGGCTGCGCAAAGATTTATACTACCGTTTAAGCGTTGTCACGCTGATCATTCCCCCGCTCCGGGAGCGCAAGGAGGATATTCTGCCTCTGGCCGAAGTGTTTATCCAGAAAAACAACCACCTGTTCCAAATGCATGTCGATTCGATCAGTGACGATGTGCAGCGATTCTTCCTGGAATATGACTGGCCGGGCAACATTCGCGAGCTTGAACATATGATTGAAGGCGCCATGAACTTTATGACGGATGAAACGACGATTACGGCGGCCCACCTGCCTTACCAATACCGGATGAAAATCAAACCCGCTGACACGGAAACTAAAGCCGCCGCAAGCACCCAGCCCGGCACCGATTTAAAAGACAAAATGGAAAACTTCGAAAAATACATGATCGAAAAAACCCTGAGAAAACACGGCAATAACATATCCAAAACGGCAAACGAGCTCGGAATCAGCAGACAGAGCCTGCAATACCGCCTGAAAAAATTCGGGCTGGACCGGATGAAATGAATCCATACAAAAAAGGCTGAGATGCTCCTCAGCCTTTCGTTTATATCTGATTGGCAAGCCGCTCTCCGGTAAACCAAAAGTTCTCACTCACTGCCAATGTATGTTCCGTATTCTCGACTTGATGCCACCAATGGCGCGGCGCGTAAATGATTTCTCCCGCCTTTTGTCTGAAGCGGATCGGAGACGCCTTTTGAACCAGCGGTTTTTGCTCAATGTCTTTTTCATCAAAGACATTGATATTTCCTTCGTACAAATACGGAGAGTCGTCCGGATGATAGAAGATCCATTCCTTCTCCCCGAAGATGACGCCGTTCCACGCGTGCGTGCTGTTAAAATCCTGATGCAGCGGCGTGCCTGTCTGCTTAGAACCGAGAAAGAACCATTTCCAGTCCCGTCCCGTTTCTTCATCCGCTCTCAATGTGTCTTTTGTAAAATACTCGGGTGCGGAATAGACAAGGTCTAAGTCATTTTGGTTCAGCTGCGTAAAATTCCAGTCACAGTACCATTTGTCATCATTCTGATCAATGTACTCGATATAGTTGGAAAGCTTTACTTGTTTAAACGTTTTGACCCCTTCGATATCTGATTTCCGGATGGTGACCATTCTGTCTCCATAGTGTTCATCAATGTATTCAAGCGTCCACGGCCTGCATTCCCAGTGATCCATTGCCCCCGTCAAAATAAAAGGTTTCTTATCAGCATACTCGCTTACAAAAAGATCGTACGATAACTCATTGATTGTCAGTCTGTCAATGGTCATATCCATTCCCCTTTTATTCGGCAATCTGCCGTTTTTTTTGTTTGGCGTAACTGTATGGACCTGAAAAGATGGTGACGTTTTGATTCTCAAGCCAGAAAATCTTGTTGAACTTCTCCAGCAGGTTTCTGTCGTGAGAAACGCAGATGATGGTGCCTTGAAACTGCATCAGGCTGTTTTCGAGAATTTCCTGTGATTCAATATCCAAGTGGTTGGTCGGCTCATCCAGGATCAGGACATTCAGCTTTTTTTCCATTAAGATGGACAGCTTCAGCCTGATTCTTTCACCGCCCGACAGGACGGAAAGTTTTTTAAAGACCGACGACCCGTAAAATCCGTACTTGGCCAGCATATTCCGGGCCATGCCCTCTTCAGTCAGCAGATTTTCTTTAAAGAATTGCAGAATCGTCTGACTCGAATCTCCGACGTGGCTCTTTTGATCAATGTAGCCTATCTTAAGATTTTCCCCCACTTTAATGGTGCCGTCCGACAGTTCTCTTTCCCCGATGATGCAGCGGATCAGCGTTGTTTTGCCGACGCCGTTTCTGCCGACGATGCCGATTCTGTCTTTATGCTTTATGCGCAGGTTCACATTTTGATATAAAAGGGAAGATCCGTTGGTCACCTTTCCGTTTTCAATGAACACAATATCTTTTGAACCGGCGCCCGCTTCCTGAAATGCGTTTTTTAATTTTTGCTCCGTCCGGACCGGCTTATTGATCAGCTCAATCCTTTTCAGCGCCTTTTCCATATTATTCGCGCGTCTGTGCAGGCCGACAGACGGCGGATTCGAGCGGTTGGCCCAATCTCTCAGCTGGGCGATGGATTCCTTCATCTTCTGTATTTTTCTCTGCTGTTCTTCATATTTCTCAAACTGGGCGATGATGAATTCTTCCCGCTTTTTCAAATATTCGCTGAATCCGTAAGGCCAAATCTTCACCTCGGTATCGTCAATCTCGAGCACCTTCATCGCCGTTTGGTCGGCAAACGTTTTATCGTGGGTCGTAAACAGAATGGTTTTGTTCGATTTTTTAATAAACCCTTCAAGCCACTCAATCGCATGGACGTCCAAATGGTTGGTCGGCTCGTCCAGCAGTATAACGTCGTCGTTGCGGATTAAAATTTCAGCAAGGCCGGCTTTTGTCTTTTCGCCGCCGCTCAGCTTTGAAAACGGCTGATCCTTTAATTCGCTGAGGCTGAGCCCGTTGCATACCTCGTCAATCATCGCATGCATCTGGTAGCCGTTGTTCCGCTCAAATGTTTCCGTGTATTGACTGTACTTTTCCAATAAAGCAGTCAGCTCGTCATCACTCATCGGTTCCGAAAGCTTCAGCTCAATGGCCTTCATTTCCTTCTGGATCGCCGCGAGAGCTTCAAACGATTTTTCCAGATATTGATACAACGTCAGATCCTCATGGGGATCAGCGATCTGCTTCAGCAAACCGACCTTCGCCCCTTTGTTGATCGCAATCGTTCCTTCATCTGCCTCAAGCTCTCCGGAAAGCACCCTGAACAGCGTGCTTTTGCCGGAACCGTTCGGCCCGGCCACGAGCACTTTTTCGCCTTCATTGATGAAAAAAGAAACTTGTTTGAAAATCGTATCTCCCGCTAAATTTACCGTAAGATTATGAATATTCAGCAACTCACATCATCCCTTTGTCATTCTGGTTCAAAGCTCGACTTTATTCTGGATGGCGACGCTCGCTTTCAGTTTGTAAAAGCTGAGCATCATAAACAGCGACAACAAGATGGATAATACCCCGATTGCGGTCAGCAGCAAAGCTGAATCAAAATAGTCCGTTAAGAATCCGATAAACGGAAAGGCAATGAACATGAAGAGCGAGGTCATCAAACTGATAATGGACAGCAGCGTGGCTCTCGTTCTGGACGGAATCTCATTATTCACCACCTGACTGGATACGGGTTCTATCACATCATAGAGCGCGTTAATGAGGACAAAAGCTGCAATCGTCACGTACAGACTGCCCGAAGGTATAAACAGATAGGCCGCCCCGATGATGCAGAATGTCAGCAGAAGCACGCGCCTCGGCGTGAATTTTTCCGCCGGCTTGGAAGAAAAGATGGAGCACAGCGCCTGCAAGATGGACAGTCCCGCAAAAATAATGGATATATTGCGCACGGACAGCCCTTCCTGACTTAACAAATCTTGTCCGTACATATAAAAAACCGATGTAATCGCAAAGAAAACGGAGAGTGACAGCACCAGATATTTAAAGGCTTTGTTCAGTCTGAAGAAATCTTTGACTTCTTTTAAGATGTCCCCGACCGTCTGCGTTTCGTGTTCACTGTTTTCAAATTTGATTTCCGTCAGCTGTGTAATGACCGCCATCGCAATCAGCTGAGTCACAATCCCGGCGATAAACACATACGACCATGATATTTCCTGCAAGTAGCCGCCGATGCCCATGGCGATCGCAAGACCGAGTATGACAAGTCCGTTATAGTTTCCGATGGATTTGCCGTACCACTTTTCTTTCCCTTGTTCTTTCAGTGAATCAAACAAAAAGGCGTGATCCGTTCCTGATATAAACGTCAGCCCGATACCGTATATAATATGGGCGATGAAGAGGGCGATGAAGTTATGGAAGCTCAGGAACATCACCAAATAGACAATGACCATAAAATGGCCGAGCAAGAGCGATTTTTTTCTCCCGATTCTGTCCGAGATGACGCCGCTCGGCACTTCCGCCAGAAACATCGCCAAATTCAGGACCGATTGCAGGATGCCCACTAGAAACAATGAATAATTCATGCTTGTTAAATATAAAATCCAAATTCCCCGTTCGAAAAAGAAGTTTCCGAAAAAACCGGAGAAGTAAAGCAAATTTCGATTCCGCAAATGAATACCCCTTTCCAGCTATCTGCATTTAACATCATGAACAGAAAGGAGCCCGTCAGTCTTTACACTAAAACCCTCTATACATGGATCTTGCAGATACAGACTTTTCCCAAAACAAATTGGGCAATAATGAGTTGTATTCTCGAATAACCCAAAAAGTTCCTTCTTTTTTTCAGATCCTATGGCATCAATGATCGTTTTTTTCTTCTCCGGATCGCTGATGTCGCGGATGAAATATTTGATATAGCTCAGCTCATGCATGTAAGCCGGCAGGAACAAATGAAGCTCAATATCAAACCCGCTTTTATCCATATGGTAATAATCATTGAAATGACCGACCTGGGAGACGGATACGTCCGCTCCGGCCCGCCGAAACAGATCAGCCAGCCTTTCAATGATCTCTCCGTTCGGATAATAATCGGCATAAACGATTCGGACCGGTTCTTCTTTTGTCAAAAGGGGCGGATCTTTCTGCGGTGTCCTCCCGCTTTCCCATATACCGATCAGTGAATCAGTCGGTGTGATGATATGCCCCAAATCCCCGGCCAGCTTTTGTTTATCAAAATAATGCTGAATGAAAGTTCTCAGCATGTCGTCCTTCACCTTGAAGGTAAATAACATCGGCAAATGATTTTCTTTAAAATCAGCATACTGCCGATACCTCATGTTTGAATGATGAAACTGGGTGTGGCAGGTCACGTCCGTTTGATTCGCTTCGTACAGCCCGATGCTTTTTTCCAGATCATCATTCAAAATAAATTGGATGGTCTGAACCGTGCGGTGATCCGCGGGCGTCATTTTATATTGCGGATTCCGCTCAAATTCCAGCCCCTTTTCAAACGTTCGCTTGAATCGGTACGGGCCGTTTTCCGGCACATCGCCCCCGGCGGTCGCCGGAATCAGAAAGCTGCTCTGCAAAACGGATTCTATTTCATCAGACGGCTCGTCCAAGGTGACTTCAAAGCGTTTTTCGCCCGTTACGTTCACCCCGAGCTGATCGGATGAGACGAGGCCTTTTACATACGGAACGGCCTGTTTTATGTTCAGGAAACTGCCGAGATGGGGGCTTTGATTTTCTTTCGTCAGATGATAGATGATCGTTTGAACCACACCCTCGGCGTCACCTAAATAGTCCGGGTGAATGTCCACCTGACAGGTGCGGGGATCTTTGCGGATGATCCGGCAGTTATAGCCGTCCTGCAGGCTTTCATACATAATGCTGCAAATCATCTTGCTTGTGTAATCCTGCGTATCTAATGGGTTCAAGCGTATCGGGCTTGTGTCGATTTCTATTTTCAGAGGGTCGCCCGGTTTTCTCGCCGTACGATGCATCGTCTTCATAAAGCGCTTTCCTTTTGAGAAAGCTTCGTTTCTGTAATATGAAGGCCGTCAAAGTCCAGGCCGATGCGGGTATTCAGGGATTTCGGGCTTCCGCCTGCAAGGTATGTGATAATGTCATGAGACATAAACGAGGATATAATACCGTTTGTCGCTCCTAAGGAACCTTTGATCGGTTCATCGGGGTAACAGTTCAGAAGTCCGGCCGGCATGTTTTTTTCATAAGTGACGCCGGATTGATAGGATTCAGGCGTGAGCAGAGGCCCCCATTGGCCGCTGAAGCTGCCGACACCCCCGGTCATAAACGCGATATTCCGCTCCTTACAATACCGGTAAACCCATTCAGAAATGTTATGGGGTTTGTCAGCGGCATTTATGACGATATCAATTTCGTACGGATCTAACACACGAAGGTCCTGCGGCTGTGTAATTTCCTGATGGTAAAGTGCTGCGTCCGCATGGGGATTGATACCCGCAATATAATCTCTGCATTCTGAGATCTTTAATTTGCCTACAGAAGATTTATTATAGACGAATTGTCTGTTCAGGTTATGTACTGATACGGCATCGAAATCAATGAGAATAAAATGCTGCATGCCCGCCGCCAGAAGGTTTTGAAGAATGATCGTTCCGACGCCCCCCAGACCCACGATCGCTGCCCTGCTGCCGTCTAATCTCTTTTGGATCAGATTGGGGTTTTGGTTGTATTTCTCAAAATGGTACAGCTGCTTTTCAGTGATGCGGCCTTCACGGCCGTTTTGCCATGGCTCTATTAAAGCATCCAATTTCATTAACGCGTCGAAAAACTGGTTTCCCGCTTCCTCTCCCAGAAGATCAGAAAGCTCTTGTTTTTCACAGCCGGTGATCAGCCGTTCAACCGCCTCTTTGATCTCACTCGTATGCGCAAGCTTAATCGCCTTTCGATATTGAATGATAATATGCGCCGTGTAGGTCAGCACCTGCACGCTGTCTTTAAACTTCCAGCGCTTACAGTCAGTTGACATCATGACATACCCCCTGAAAGATAATAACTCCCCAATGAGGGGAGTCACGGCTTTACTAGCAGCGATGCACCAAGCTTGCTGTTTCTGTATCAAGATCAAGTTCTTCAATCTTCATCAGTACACACCCCCTTTACCAATAACTAGATATTATCATCAATTTTGGAAAAGGACAAGTTATTTTTTGAAAATTTGGAATTTATATATAAATTGTGATATTTCTTCCTGCTTCCCGGTTTATCCCGGCAGCCGGATGATGAACACGGAGCCTTTTCCCTGCTCACTTTTCACTTCAATTGTTCCGTTATGGCTGTCGATAATGGTTTTTGTAATGGCAAGACCCAGCCCCGCGCCGCCGGATTGACGGGATCGGGAGGTTTCCGCCCTGTAAAACCGGTCAAACAAATGAGGCACATGCTCCGGAGCGATTCCCGTTCCGTTATCCGCAATCATAAGCATGATTCCTCCGTCTTTCTGCAGGGAGACGGTGATGACACCCGTGTCTTCATCCGTATGCTGCACCGCATTGTAAAATAGATTGAGAATGACCTGCTTCATTTTGTCTTTGTCAAAAACGGCTTCTATCTTTTGATCGACAAAGAACTCGAGCTTCCGGTTTCTCGCGAGCAGCTTCAGTTGAGCCTCCATTTCCAAAATGACGTCTCCCAATGCGCCTTTTTTCATTTCAAAGCTCGGCACCTGGTCAATCTTCGCGAGAAACAGAAGATCCTCTATCAGCTTATTCGCCCTGGCGGATTCCGCGTACATGCTTTGAAGCGCTTTTTCTTTCTGCTCCGGCTTCTCCGCCGCTCCGCGCATTAAAATTTCGATAAAGCCGTGAATGGAGGTAAGCGGCGTTCTCAGCTCATGTGATGCGTCTGATACAAACTGCCGGATTCGTTCTTTCGCTTCTTTTTCCGCCTGAAAAGAGGTTTCAATCCGTTCCAGCATCTGATTGATGGAAATGCCCAATGACTCAATTTCGGCCTGCTTCCTATCGATCGGCAGCCGTTTATCGAGACTGCCGGCATGAATGTCACCCATCATACGCACAATGCGGGACAGCGGCTTGAGTGTGAGCCGGATCACCGGCAAGAAAACAAACAGTCCGATGACCAAAGCCGCAAAGGAAAGCACCGCGAAAATGCTGATCTGGCGGAAAAGCGAATCATTCAGAGGCTGGGTCAGCGTGCTCATCTGCACAACTCCCGCCTGCCTGCCGTCAACGGAAATCGCCTGAAACACGACGATGATTTCCTCACCCGCCTTATTGTGAGCCACCTGATAGTGAAGCGCCATTGTATCTGTCAGCGCATCCTGATACACTTTTTTCGGGAAAGAAGGAGCGGCCCCCGCGTGCGGGTCTTCTGATAAAACAGACATCTTGTATGATTGATTGATAAAAGCAACCGTCACCCCTGGGTAAATCAAATTCGGATGAGCCGATGTTTCGGAACGGGCAAGGGTTTTGATTGACCTCCATACGCTTTGATCCATTGAATTGATATAACTCTGAATGCTGATCGCCTGATTTTCATACATCGTCCGTGTCATAAACATGTACTGAGTGCCGCCGATGAAACATAACAGCAAGGCCAAAATCGCCAGTGACCTGAACAGGAGCTGGAATCGCAGGGTTCTGTACAGCCGTTTCATGCCAGATCCACCCTGTACCCGGCGCCCCGAACCGTGCGAATCACCTTGTGTTCTTTGTCCTTCAGCTTTTCGCGCAAAGAACGGATGTACACCTCGACGATATTGTCTTCCCCGTAAAAATCATAGCCCCATACCTGATCGAGAATCCTCGTTTTGCTGAGAACCGTTCCGTGGTGGAGCACTAAACATTTCAGCAGTTCATATTCGGTGGCGGACAGCTTCAAAGGCTGTTCATTGTAAAAAATCTCTCTGCTCCGGTCATCGATTCGGAAGGGGCCGAGCACCACCTCATCGAAAAGATGCGGAAACTGGTTGCGGATTCTTGCGTAAATTCTGGCAAGCAGCTCCTCAAAGCTGAACGGTTTGATCATGTAATCATCAGCGCCTTCAATCAGCGCCTTTACGCGAAACTCTACTTCATCCTTCGCGGTCAGCATGATGATGGCGGTATTGCTTGTTTTCTTAAGCATCCTTGACAGCTCAAGCCCATCCATTCCCGGCATCATCACGTCCAAAACGGCAATATGAGGCTGAAATGTTTTCACAAGATTCATCGCCGACATCCCGTCTGCCGCGGACATCACTTCAAACCCTTCATTGACAAGCCCCATCGTTAAAAAATCAATGATGGCGGGCTCGTCGTCTACAATCAGCACCTTGATGCCTTTCAACTTATCCATGATGCAGTCTCTCCTTAGATGTATCAGCCTGTGTTTATTTTTTTCATTTCCCCTTCTATTATTCGCTTTTATCTGAAACAAAACTGAATCTAAGCTGAAAATCCGCTGAATTCAGGAAGTTTTCAGCTTAGATTCATGTTGTTTTCAGTTTGGGTCTTTACAATAAGCCTTAGTTGGGAAGCCAACAATGAAATGTTTAAGGAGGAATATATGATGGGAATTACAAAAGTTTTATCAGGAGCTGCACTGGGGACCATACTTTCAATCAGTTCTTTAACTTCAGCGCATGCGGCTGTCATTCATAAGGATGACGCAGCGCAGACGAAAGTGGAAACGAAACAGCAGGCTTCCGTTTCTATCTCTAAAGCGAAAGAGACCGCATTGAAAAACTGCAGCTGCAAAGGCGCCGTTCAATCAGCGCAAATGAAAAAAGTCAACGGCGCTTACGTATATGTTGTCAACGTCCTTGACGTAAAAGGAAAGCAGCACACCGTCAATGTCAACAGCTCCAGCGGAAAAGTCGTGAAACATCAAATTGAAAAGAAACAGCAATTCATCTCAAAATCCGGCGCTGAAAAAATCGCCGTGAAGAATTGCAAAGGAACAGTGAAGTCTTCTGAGCTGAAGACCGAACATAACGCTATGGTTTACGTGGTTCAGGTGTCAGGACAAGACGGGAAGCTTCACACATTCCATATCAATTGTAAAAACAGCAAAATCGTCAAACATGATATAAAGAATAACCAGCAACACATGACCCGTGCAAAAGCGGAATCGTTCGCACTCAGCCATTGCAAAGGCGCTGTGAAATCCGCTCAAATGAAAAAAGAAAACGGCGTATCAGTCTATGTTGTCAGCATATTCGGCCAGGACGGCAAGCTTCATACGCTCCACATGGACGGCAAAAGCGGAAAAATCCTGAAAGAAGAAGTGCAGAAAAAACAAGTGATGATCGCTTCTAAAAAAGCGCATTCCATCGCGCTCAGCCATTGCAAAGGCGCTGTGAAATCGTCTGAAATGAAGAAAGAAAACGGCGTCTACAAGTACATCGTGAAAATCACTGCCCAAAACCATACGGAACAAACGGTGAAAGTAAACGCTCAAAACGGAGCCATCTGTAAATAACAAAAAATAAGCTGCCGGCAGTTTCATCTGCCGCTTCAATTCAGCAGCACCAGTCTGTTTCAATCACAAAGTTCTAAGTTCATGTCTACCTTTTTCTAAATATACCCATTTTTAACTGAACGTGTTGTGACCCACGTTCAGTTCTTTTTTATGGCTTCTGAAAAAAGGCATAAAAAAAGCGCCCTGAAAAAGGACGTTTGATATGACATGTTTCATTTTCTTAAATTCTGCATTCTAAAATAATTCTTCCTTCACATTCACCTTCAATTTCATTCAATACGATGATCACATCAGCCGTTTTCATGTGTTTCACCTCCCCGTTTTCATAATAGTATAATATTAACAAATAAATCAATAAAAAACAGCCCGGATGTCCGGGCTGTTTTTTTATTTCTGTAATCGATCCGCTTCTGTCAGTTTGACTTCCGCTGTTTTTTTCTTTCCCGAACGGTAGAACGTGATGTTCACACGGTCGCCGATCTTTTTGCGATACAGGCGCTCACGGAGATCCACAACGTCATTGACCTTATGTCCGTCGAACCCGGTGATCACGTCGAGCTTTTTCAAACCCGCTTTTCCGGCCGGTGAAAACGCATCGACACCCATAATGACCGCCCCGGTTTTAACGCCTTTCGGAAGTTTCAGCGTCTGGCTCCAATGGTAGCTCGCAATATCCGTTAAGGATTTCATCTCAATACCGAGGAAAGGCCGTCTGACTTCTCCGTATTTTTCTAAATCCTGAATAACGGGAATGACAAGCTTTGACGGGATGGACAGGCCGATTCCTTCAACGGCGGATTCAGCGATCTTCATTGAGTTGATGCCGACCACCTTGCCCGATATATCCATCAAAGCGCCTCCGCTGTTGCCGGGATTAATCGCGGCGTCGGTCTGCAGCACTTCCGCATTCCAATCCGGCTGTCCGTCGCCGTTTGAGTCAACGGGCACTGCCCTTTCCGTGCCTGAAATGATCCCCTGTGTCACTGATCCCGCAAATTCAAGCCCGAGCGGATTTCCGATCGCAATGACCGGTTCTCCGACTTTGACCTGATCAGAATTGCCGAACTGGGCGGCCGATTTGATTTTATCAGACTTCACCTTCAGCACGGCAAGATCCATCAGACGGTCGCTCCCGATCAGTTCAGCAGGCACGCGTGAGCCATCCTTCAGGCTGATCTCAATTTCAGTCGCACCTGCAATGACATGGTGATTGGTTACGATATAAGAAGTGTTTCCGTTCTTTTTGTAAATGACGCCCGATCCGCTTCCCGCTTCGCCGCCCTCTCCCCAAATATCGGTCTTTTGGATATTGAGAACACCGACTACCGAATCTGATACACGGCTGACCATATTCGTGACAGCATCGTTGACATTTACGTTGACTGTTTTCACCTGTTCGCTGCCGAGACGCTGGCTGGTGCTTTTGCTGCTTTCTCCATGGTCTCCGCCTGTCCAGTACGGCAGCAGGAAAGCCATGAGCGCGGCCCCGACGATGACGCCGATCAGACTTGATAGAAAGTACCCTCTCTTGCTGCGGCGGGGCTGTTCGGAGGCGTACTGTTCATCATCGCGATTATAATCCACCCTATCTCAAATCCTTTCAAGAGTACTCGATTTGCTTATAGTGTGGGTCAGATCGCGGATTAATAATCATGATTCATTTGGAAAAATTACACGGCGCACAGCGGCGTCGGGATTTTCGGATCGGTATCAAATAACTGAAACGTTTCCCCGGCGACAAATCCTTTCGCAGCCAATGTCTGCTGCACGGACATTCTCGCCAGTTCCTTCATATTGTTGTCCTGGCTCAAATGCGCCAAATAGATGCGCGATGTGCCGTCGCCGATGACATCAGTCATGGCGAGCGCCGCGTCTTCATTCGAGACGTGGCCGACATCGCTTAAAATCCGCCGCTTAATGCTCCAAGGGTATCTGCCCATTTGCAGCATGCCGACATCATGGTTGCTTTCAAACACAAACACATTGGCCGAACGGATAATGCCTTTCATTCTGTCGCTCACATACCCGGTGTCCGTCATCAGCGCGAGCTTTCTGCCTTGGTAGTGGAAAACATAAAACATCGGCTCGGCCGCGTCATGAGAGACGCCGAATGACTCAACATCAAGCCCGCCGAAGGATTTCACGCTTTCCATCGGGAACAAAAACTTTTGTCCGGTATCCAGCTTGCCGATCTGATTCTCCATCGCTTTCCACGTCTTTTCATTGGCGTAGACGGGAAGTCCGTACTTTCTCGCAATGACGCCGAGCCCTTTAATATGGTCGCTGTGCTCATGAGTGACAAAGATGCCGTCGACGTCGTCTATCTTGCGGCCGATTTTCTCCATCAGCCCGTCCATCGCTTTACCGCTCAGGCCGGCATCCACCAGAAAAGAGTGCTCCTCTGTCTCCAGATAAAACGCGTTTCCGGTACTCCCGCTCGCAAGCACGCTAAATTGCAAGCCCATTGTGTCTCACTCCATTATTTATTTTGATTGTTATCAATGACTGTGCTTTCCAATGCGTTCACAGTGTACGTTTGCAGTGTCTTTTTCTTCGTCCCTTTTGACTTATCTTCAATTGTAATTCTCCATACCGGCGCCAGCACCTGCGTACTTGTCAGCGGATATTGGGCAATATAGCCGAACTTAACGCTTTTAACGGCGCAATTCGCTTTTAAGTAATTTTGAGAATACAATAATTCGACCGCATCCAGCTCAGGAATCAGGTTCTCCGTCTGGATTCGCTTGAATGACTCCAGCATGGTCTGCTCGTAAGATACGACCTCGTTTTTATCGTTCAGATGCAGAATCACCTGTCCGATCGCATCCGTGGACGAGTCAAAATCCTGATAAATAAACTGGCCGTCATACATCTGGTAAAAAATGATCTGTTTTTTATCCTTGTCGACTTTCCACAGTTTATATTTTTCACCGCCGGTTACTTTAGAGCTGACGAGCGATTCCGCATCCTCCTGCGTTTTTTGCTTCGATAAACCGACCGGATCGGTAAATTTCATTTTCAGCGTCGTAACCTTGTGATCATCCGCCGGCATCTCCATTAAAGGCTTTTGATCTTTCAAAGCATCAATATCTTCGGCGGTAAATACCTTTTGGCCCGCCGTCAGCCGGTAGCCCGTCGCGGAATCAGAGGACAGGTTGCCGAAAGTGATATGATCCATCTCCATGTCTTTTTCCACATTTGAATTTTTAATCACTTCGTATTCACTGCTCGAGCGTTTTTCAAAAAACTGATAGCCGAGAAAAATATCGAGGATGAGGAAGGCAATGATGAAGATCGTTTTTGTCTTATTCCACTCCATTATCGTCCTCCTCCTTCCCCAGCAGATCTTTCGTAATCGGGACGATCTTCCCGTTGATTTTCATACTCCAGACGGGTTCCAGTTCAACGAGATCATTCGTTGATGAAGAAACCATTTGATAGGACAGGAAGATCTGGTCGATTTTATTCACGTCGTATTTATCCTGCTGCTCCAGCAGAGACACAACCTCATTGCCGTTCATCATTTTTACGTCTTTTGTTTTAATCGGATTCGGTCCGAGAACATAGTTCGGCCGCTTGTAGCTGAGAACCTCGTCATTGGCCCATTGCAGGGTCAAAACAGGTCCGGAGCCGAAAGGCTTAGACGTGCTGTTGATCACGGGCATTTGATCTTTAAACATGTAGAAACTCAGCTGCTGGTTATCACTCACATTGAAAAATTGATAATGATCCGTCCAGCTTCCCGTATCCTCTAAATATTTATAACTTTTCTTAATCAGCTCGCCTGTTTGATAAGAAGCGCTTTGTGCCAGGTTCCGATGCTGGAATTGAATCTGCCGCTGTGTCGAATTGATTTCCAGACGGCTGATTCCGTCAGTCAGCACATTCCGATTGTAATTCGGGTCTTCTCTGACCGTGCTCGGATCATTAAAAAGCGTCTGCTTAAACAGGTTCGTCTTAATGGTTTCAGTGATAAATTCTTTTTCCTTCATATTAAACCGCGCATTCGGCATGAGAAATTCTTTGCTTTTTCCGACCGAATAGAGGTGGTATAACGGCATACTCGACTTTTTGCTGTACAGCTCATTCATCAGATTGCGGTAATTCGCCGATTCCACAGTCACTTCCAAAATCAGCTGCTTGCTGTATGAGACCATATAAATCTTCTTATTTGTCTTATTCTCATTAAACGGAATGACAATATGGTCAAATGAGCTGTATTCCATTGACGGATTCGACCATTTAAACATCGTTTGGAAGAAATCAATCGGAATGGTGTCATTGAATTGCAGATCGAGCTTTGCCGAATTGCCGTTTCTGCCGTAAAGCCAATTTTTAAAACCCAGCTTGTCGTATTGATCGGAAATATCCTTCATCCCTTTTACTTCCCATTGCGGCAAATCCGCCCACAGGTCATTAAAGAGCGTCTCATCATTCACTTTGTAATGAGAGCCGTTTGTATGAATAAACATATCCCGGGGTTTTACCGTTTGTGACACTTTTTGGCTCGTTTTATCAATTTTATGCTTTTCCCGGACAGTCGATTTGGTTGAGGCCGTGCCTTCTGAAAAATTGGGCTGGAATGTCCAAATTCCCCATGTTAAAACAAGACTAATGACGACCAGCACTGACAGTATGACTGTTTTTATATTTTCACGCCTCATCCCAATCATCCTCTTGCTCTTCTTTATATGGAAGAGTAAATGTAATCTTCGTTCCTTTGCCTTCTACACTGTCGGCCCAAATGTCTCCGCCGTGCGCCTGAACCATCTCTTTTGCAATCGCAAGGCCGAGCCCGGTGCCGCCGAGTTTTCTCGTGCGCGCTTTATCCACTCTGTAGAAACGGTCAAAGACTTTTTCCACATCTTTTTTCGGAATGCCGATACCTTCATCTTTTACGCTGATATAAAGCAGCTCTTCTTTCTCATTCACATCGACTGAGAAAGTGACATGTCCGCCTTCCGGTGAGTATTTCAGTGCGTTAGAAATGATATTATCGAGAACCTGCGTCACTTTATCCTGATCAATCTCCACGTACAGATTTCTGTCCGGAAGCTCGCGGATAAATTCGACATGCTGTTCTTTCGTCATTTCGAAACGATCGATAATCAGTGACATAAAGCGGATCATATGAATCCACTCCCGATTAAACTGATAATCTTTGCTGTCGAATTTAGAAAGCTGAAGCAGGTCGTTCACCAATCTGATCATGCGCTCAGTCTCATTTTGGGTCACCATTAAGAAACGCGGAGCGATATCTTTGTTTTCCCACGCGCCCTCTGCAAGCGCCTCTAAATAGCTTCGCATGGTCGTCAGCGGTGTCCGCAGCTCATGAGACACGTTGGCAACGAACTCTCTGCGTTCCCGATCGAGTTTTTCCTGTTCGGTGACATCATAAAGAACCGCGATTAAACCGTCGATTTTTCCGTGCTCTCTCTGAATAACGGAAAAATTCACCCGCAGTACAGTCGTTTCATCGTCACGTTCGATCTCCAGCAGCATTGAATCCTGCTGTTCTACTAAATCCTCAAATGTAAAGTTCTCTTTTATGCCCAATAAAGACGTAATCGGCATCTCTAAAGCCGTTTCACGTGAAACATTCAGCAGCTCAAGCGCAGGGCTGTTTAAAAGAATAATAGCTCCATTGCGATTCGTAGCGATGACACCGTCCGTCATATACGCGATAACGGAAGAAAGCTTTCTTCTCTCCCCTTCCGTCATGGCTTGGGCATCTTCAAGCTCTCTCGTCAGATGGTTGAACGTCGTTGCGAGCTGACCGATTTCATCATGCCCGTATTTCCGCACCTTTCTGGAGAAATTCCCTTTTGCCAGTTCCATCGCCTGCTTCCGCATATCCGACAGCGGATGGGTGATGGTGCGGGCGAGAAATATACCGAGAAGGGCCGTCAGAACAAGGGCTAAGCCTGTTCCTGAAGCAAGAATCGAGTTGACGGTTTTCATCTGGTTAAAGGTATCTTCCATACTGGCCACGACATAAATCGCGCCGACAACTTCCTGATTCTCTGTGACGACAGGTTTTGCTGAAATCAGCACTCTGTTTTTGCTTTTAGGATCATAATATTTTTTTGAATAGGCCTGTTTTGTTGAGAAAATCCGTTTAAAAATCGGGTCAGTCGTCTGTTTCCCCGCTATTTCCTCGCCATAAGGCCTCGAAGAACCGACGACCTCATAGCTTTTATCAACAAATGTAATCTCCCGTATTTCATTGTTTTTCGTAAAATCATTCAAAATCCGTTTGACATCATCTTTAATGACGGTGCTGTCATTATCTCCTTTATATTCCTGCTCAATATAATAGGATAGATTGTCAATCCGCTGATTTAACGATAATTCATAGGACTTGAGAAGAGAATTCTCCACCTGTTTCACAAAGTACACGCCGATAATCTGCATGGCGATGATAATGAGAAGCACATAGATCAGCGTGATCTTAAACTGAATCGACCGAAAAAAACCAACCTTATTCATCGCCGGTTAGTCCTGTTCAGGATTTCTCAAGTAATAACCGACACCCCGTCTTGTGACGATCCAGTTCGGATGGCTCGGATTATCCTCGATTTTCTCACGGAGACGGCGCACTGTTACATCCACCGTTCTCACATCACCGAAATAGTCATAGCCCCACACAGTCTGCAGCAGATGCTCACGCGTCATAACCTGTCCGATATGTTTGGCTAAGTAATGAAGCAATTCAAACTCACGATGAGTCAGCTCGATCGTTTCTTCTCTTTTTGATACGACATAAGCGTCAGGGAAGATGACGAGAGAACCGATATGAATGTCATTAGAAGCTGATTCTTCCTCAGCCGGCGCAACCGTAAGCTGGCGGCGCAGGTTCGCTTTGACGCGGGCCAGAAGCTCACGCGTGCTGAAAGGCTTCGTGACATAGTCATCCGCTCCGATTTCAAGCCCGATGACCTTGTCAATCTCCGAGTCTTTTGCCGTCAGCATAATAATCGGCATATCATATTTTTTCCGGACTTCCCGGCACACTTCAACTCCGTCTTTATTCGGAAGCATAATATCTAAAAGAATTAAATCAGGCTGAAGCTCCTCCACCATTTCCACGGCTTCGTTTCCGTCGTACGCACAATGCACGTCATAGCCTTCTTTTCTTAAATTAAACTCTAATATATCTGCAATCGGTTTTTCATCATCGACTACAAGGATTTTCTTATCCATCATCTTGATTTTCCTCCTGCCAGAATGACTTCATTTCATCTATTGATGTTTCATGATGATCACAATTCGGATCATGAAAAACGTTCCCCGTCTATTATAACGGTTTCAGGTCAAAAGATAAAAAAATTAAAGAGAACAGCGCAAAAACGTATTGAACTGCCATCCTTTTGTCATGTTTTTTATTTTCTTTTAAAAAATAATATTTTTTTGAAACCTCACGAAAATAAACGCCGTCTATTGTTTGACGTCTTCTTCTGGGCCGGCTGAAAAGCCGGCTCTCCCTTTTTTATAACAAAGAAAAAACGCACCTACTATTGCAGATGCGTTTGGGTAAGTGGCTCGGGACGGAATCGAACCGCCGACACACGGATTTTCAGTCCGTTGCTCTACCAACTGAGCTACCGAGCCAGATGTTTCTTTTCTATACTATAAAGTAAAGTAAAATGGCGGTCCGGACGGGACTCGAACCCGCGACCTCCTGCGTGACAGGCAGGCATTCTAACCAACTGAACTACCGGACCTTACAGTAATTTGTCCGGAAAGCCGTATCGTGGCGGCCCTCCGAGGACAAATAAGGAGTTAGCAATAACGCTAAAGTAAATCAATGACCCGTACGGGATTCGAACCCGTGTTACCGCCGTGAAAGGGCGGTGTCTTAACCGCTTGACCAACGGGCCATAAAAAGTGGTGAGCCATGAAGGACTCGAACCTTCGACCCTCTGATTAAAAGTCAGATGCTCTACCAACTGAGCTAATGGCTCTTGATGTGTCGGATTATGTATCATAGAGCATTGAGACAAAAGCTTTCTTGCAGTACTCTATTGAAGCTGTTCCGTAACAACGAGATTTATAATATCATAGAACATTCGAAAGTGGCAACTACTTTTTTGAAAAAAATCTATTATTTTTTTCCTACATAAAAAACAAGCCTCCATGACCGGAGGCTTGTTTGCTGCAAATTCTTAGTTAGCGCGGTATACGCTGCGGATGACGTTCGTTTGTGAACGGTCGGGACCGACAGAGAAAATAGAAAGCGGAATACCTGTCAGCTGAGATACGCGTTCCAAATAATGGCGCGCATTTTCAGGAAGATCGCTCAATGTTTTTGCGCCTGTGATATCTTCCGTCCAGCCAGGCATTTCTTCATATACCGGTTCACACTCAGCGAGGGCTTTCAGGCTTGCCGGGAATTCTTCAATCACTTCACCTTTGTAGCGGTAAGCGACACAGATTTTCAATGTTTCAATGCCAGTCAGCACATCGATTGAGTTCAGAGAAAGATCTGTGATTCCGCTGACGCGGCGGGCGTGGCGGACAACAACGCTGTCAAACCAGCCGACACGGCGCGGACGGCCTGTCGTTGTGCCGTATTCGCGTCCGACTTCACGGATTTGATCCCCGATTTCATCTTTCAGCTCAGTCGGGAAAGGACCGTCACCGACACGGGTTGTGTACGCTTTAGATACACCGACGACGTGCTGGATTTTTGTCGGGCCTACGCCTGAACCGATCGTCACCCCTCCGGCGACCGGGTTGGATGAAGTGACAAACGGGTATGTCCCTTGGTCGATATCAAGCATAACCCCTTGAGCGCCTTCAAATAAAACGCGGCGGCCTTCATCCAGCGCGTCATTTAAGACGACGGATGTATCGCATACATACTTTTTAATCTGCTGGCCGTATTCATAATACTCATCCAGAATATCTTCAATTTTGAAGCCTTCCGTTTCATACATTTTTTCAAGCAGACGGTTTTTCTCTTCAAGGTTCCGCTCAAGCTTTTCTGCAAACACGTCGCGATCTAACAGGTCTGCGATCCGAATGCCGATCCGCGCCGCTTTGTCCATATAAGCAGGTCCGATGCCTTTTTTCGTTGTGCCGATCTTGTTGGCCCCTTTGCGTTCTTCCTCTACTTCATCCAGTTTCAGATGGTATGGAAGAATGACGTGGGCTCTGTTGCTGATTCTCAAGTTATCCGTGCTCACATTGCGCTCATGAAGATACGCAAGCTCCGTTACGAGCGCTTTCGGATCAACAACCATTCCGTTCCCGATGACACACGCTTTTTCTTTATAAAAAATTCCTGATGGGATTAAATGAAGCTTGTACGTGACGCCATCAAACTTGATGGTATGTCCTGCATTGTTTCCGCCTTGATAACGTGCGATCACTTCTGCATTTTCTGATAGGAAATCTGTAATTTTGCCTTTTCCTTCATCGCCCCACTGCGTACCTACTACGACTACTGAAGACATATATCCGTGCACCTCCGTTAACCTTTCAAAACGATATCTCATTCAAACAAATTAAGTGTATCAGTGCCGAAACAGAAAGTCAATCGTAAATCCGAACGTTTAAATCTTATTATTCTATATTTGTTCGCCTTAAACCTGATTAAAAGCGTTTTCTCTTTCATTTGCTATCTATTACTCCCGAAACTTTCATACTTTAACATGAAAAAGAACCCGTATCCCAGGTTCTTCAGACAGTCATTTATATTCCGCTTGTATTCATCAGGACGATCCGCCAGCCGTCAGGATCTTCGATGGTCACGCCTTTTTCTTCCCAGTACGGATTTTCGGGTTCTTTCTCCTCATATCCCATCTGCTTTAATTTCGTGCTGATGCGAATGACCTCCTGCTGATCAGGGATGTAAAAGACAAGCAGGCTGTCGCCGTGCGGAACGGGTGCCGGCTGAGACGAACCGGTTTCTTCGGTGAATTCTAAGTGGTATTGCGTATGGGGCAGGCCGAACATGACACCGCTGTAGCCCTCATGTCCGGAAAAGCTGCCGATCCTCTTCAGTCCGAGGCCCTCTTCATAAAACCTGATGATTTCTTTGAGCTGTCCGGTCGGCCGGGCAATCCGGATTTGTGCCGCTTGAAATTGCGGAAATTCCATTGTCATCATCATTCCTCCCTTAATGTCATTATATAAAAGCGCTTTCTTTATTTCGTCTGCCGAACGGACGGCATTCTCTCATTCTTTCGGATGAAAAAAAGCCTCAAGACATTGCTTGAGGCTTTACGCACCTGCCGGAACACCGCCGTCATCAAAGCGCCGTTCCAGGTTTACGAACTTATTGTATTCTTTCACAAAAGCCAGTGAGACGGTGCCCACCGGGCCGTTACGCTGTTTGGCGATAATGATTTCGATGATGTTTTTGTTTTCGGATTCTTTATCATAGTAATCATCACGATACAGGAAGGCGACGATGTCGGCATCCTGCTCAATACTTCCCGACTCACGGATATCTGACATCATCGGACGTTTATCCTGCCGCTGCTCAACACCCCGGGAGAGCTGAGACAGGGCGATGACCGGGACTTCAAGCTCCCGTGCCAGCGCTTTTAGCGCCCGTGAAATTTCCGATACCTCTTGCTGGCGGTTGTCGCTTGAACGGCCGCTTCCCTGAATGAGCTGCAGGTAGTCAATTAAAATCATGCCCAATCCGTTTTCCTGCTTCAGCCGGCGGCATTTTGAACGGATTTCGCTGACGCGGATGCCGGGGGTGTCATCTATAAAGATACCGCTGTTTGACAGGCTTCCCATCGCCATCGTCAGCTTGCCCCAATCTTCTTCCGTCAGATTTCCCGTTCTGAGATTTTGGGCATTAATATTCCCTTCGGCGCAGAGCATACGCATGACAAGCTGCTCGGCACCCATCTCAAGACTGAATATCGCGACGCTCTCATCCGTTTTGGTGGCCACGTTTTGCGCAATATTTAAGGCGAACGCTGTTTTCCCCACAGACGGACGGGCCGCGACAATAATCAAATCATTCCGCTGAAACCCCGCTGTCATCCGGTCAAGCTCGATAAAACCAGTCGGAATCCCGGTAATATCGCCTTTCCGGTTGTGAAGCTGCTCAATGTTGTCGTATGTTTGCACAAGCACGTCTTTAATATTTTGGAAGGCGCCCGAATTTTTTCGCTGCGCGACCTCCATAATCGTTTTTTCCGCATCGCTTAATAAATCTTCAACTTCATCCTCGCGCGTATACCCGTCTTGAGCGATCGAGGTCGCCGTTCTGATTAAACGGCGGAGAATGGATTTTTCCTCAACGATTTTCGCGTAATATTCTATATTAGCCGCTGTCGGAACGGAATTCGCGATGTCCGTCAGGTAAGAGACGCCTCCCACCTCTTCTAACAAATCGGTATTCGCAAGCTCTGACGTTACCGTGACCAAATCAACCGGTTCACCGCGGTCTCCGAGCACGAGCATGGCATTGTAAATTTTTTGATGTGACATTCTGTAGAAATCATCCGGAATCAACACTTCAGAAGCCAGTGTTAACGCAGACGGCTGTAAAAAAACAGCACCTAACACGGCCTGCTCAGCTTCTATGTTTTGCGGCGGCAGCCGATCATTCAGAAGGTCTGTCATGCTAAGCACCGTCCTCTCCTTAAAAAATATCCAAACTCCATTTTACCATTTCTCAAGAAAAAGAATAGAAAAATATCGCTTTCCCTGTATTTGTTAAACAGCGGCTGCGTGTTTCGCCATTCTGAATGCCGGGAAACTGATAAATAAATCGAAACCAGGAGGTAAGAAGGATGAAAACATATGCAGTAACACCCAGTGTTGATGCGGACGGATGGTTTGTGAAGGTGGAAAATGTGGCGCCGACGGCTCTTTATACATCGAAGGACGCGGCGATCGAGAAAGCGGAGCAGACGGCTAAAGAGAACAGTCCGTCTAAGCTTGTCATTTATGATCAGCATAAAAACATTGAAGAAGAACGGTCCTTTTAAGAAAAGCCTTCGCCCGAGCGAGGGCTTTTCTTATTCGATGAAACGGATGTGCAGCACCGTCTGCGCCATGAGATCGGCCGTTTTTTGATACAGCTCCCATTCTTCACAGGCGGCGAATACTTTCATCATGTCCTGCAATGTCTGTTTCAGTATGATAAATTCGTCAATTGTCCGCAGTTCTGCGGCTTTTTTCTGATAATCAGCCAGCTTCAGCTGTAATAACATCAATGGCGATTGCATAAAAAACCTCCCCCATTCTGTTATAAAGCCCCGCTTTTCAAACCTCCATTCCTTTGTCATATCCTCTTACGATAGATTTCTGATTTTAGTACAATAAAGAAACGGAAGGAGTGATCACATGAAACCGCTGCAAATTTCCGCCGAAACGGCGCAAAAACTCGCAGAATCACTGAATATGCCGCTTGAGAGAATCATGCACATGCCTCAGCACATTCTGCTTGCCAAATTAGCTGAAATCCAAAAAGAGAACGATCACAAATAAAGGCTGCTCTCTCATATATATGTGCGGGAGGCGGAAGCGATGGCTTTCCGCCTCTTTTTTTCGTGAAGAAAATTTTGGTAAAACATTCTTTAAATCGTTATCGTTTATTCATAACTTTTTCATATTTATTTTTTACAATGGGGTCACAAAAGAGGTGAAACCATTGAAAACAAAACGACTGGACATCGTTCTTATCGGTATTTTATCAGCAGCGGCGGCTTTGAATATGTACGGCATTTGGCAGGATGATGCCGCCAACCAGTATTATTTGGCTGCCGTCAAAAGCATGACGCAAAGCTTTCACAACTTCTTCTACGCATCCTTTGACCCGTCCGGCTTTGTCACGGTAGACAAACCGCCTGTCGCTTTATGGATTCAAACGATTTTCGCTTTGGTCTTCGGCGTACATACATGGAGCGTGATTCTTCCTCAGGCTTTGGCGGGGCTCGGTTCCGTTCTGCTGCTGTATTTCATGATAAAGCCTTCGTTCGGCACGGGCGCGGCCAGAATCGCCGCTTTTGTCATGGCGCTGACGCCGATTGCGGCGGCCGTCAGCCGGACGAATAATCTCGACAGCATGCTCGTCTTTACACTGCTTCTCGGTTCCTGGTGTTTGATGCGCGCGGTGAAACGCGGCAAAATCATTTGGCTCTTATCCGCATTCGCACTTGTCGGTCTTGCCTTTAATATGAAAATGATGCAGGCCTACATCGTGCTTCCGGCTTTTCTGCTTTTTTATCTCATTGCATCACACACATCCATTAAGAAAAAACTGATCTCACTTCTCGCTTCTTCAGCCGTTCTCCTGGCGCTCTCCGTCTCATGGGCGGCAGCCGTTGATTCCATTTCCGCATCAAGCCGCCCCTATGTCGGCAGCAGCCAGACAAACTCCGTGCTGGAGCTGGCATTCGGATATAACGGGACGGAAAGGCTGCTCGGGCAGACGACGGGCCTTTCTCACGGCAGCATGACCGGCGGAAAAAGCGTGATGCAGGAAGGGATGGGCATGCAGCCTCCGGGAACGAACAGCCCGGCAATGGGCGGCAGCGCTCCTCAGGGAAAAAACGGGCAGGTTCAAATGCCCCGGCAGCCATCCGGACAGAACGCGGCCTTACCGCAAGGGAGCGGAACTCCTCCGGCACAAAACGGCGGCTCACAAGGCCCCGGCGGCGGAAAAAGCATGAGTATGAACATGTACGGCAACGGTACCCCGGGTGCGCTCAGGCTTTTCCAATCTGAATTATCGGGGCAAATCAGCTGGATGCTGCCTTTTGCGCTCACCGGTTTGTTCGGCGCCGTCATCAGCTGGTACAGAAACCGCCGGAAAAAAGCGGAGGAAATGAAAGAAACGATGTTTTGGACAGCATGGCTTGTGCCTGCCGCCGGTTTCTTCAGCATCGCAAGCTTTTTCCATCCGTACTACTTAATCATGCTGGCGCCTCCGATCGCAGCCCTTTCCGGAATCGGCTGGCGGGCCTTATATGATTTATACAAGCATAATAAAGGCTGGACGGGCTGGCTGCTGCCTGCGGGTGTCTTTCTCACCGCCGGTTTTCAGGTCTTCATCGTAAGCGGGTATACAAACCAGATCGGCAGCACTTGGATGTACATCCTCGGACTGTTGGGGCTCGGCACTGTCACTGCCCTCATTGTGATGAAACACAAGCCGTTCGGCAGACAACTGACCGTGATCACCATGTGTGTGTTGATGCTCACGCCGCTGTACTGGTCAGCCACGCCGATCCTTTACGGCGGAAACAGCGTCATACCCGAATCCGGCCCGCAGCTGAAAAGCTCAAACGGCGGCAATATGTTCACCTCTGAAGTGGATACAGGCCTGCTGTCTTATTTGAAAAAGCATCAGACAGGTGAGGAATATCTGTTTGCAACGCTCACCACGGTGACTGCGGCGCCTTATATCATCCATACGAATGAATCAGTCATGGCACTCGGAGGCTTTAACGGAACCGATCCGATTTTAACCGTCTCACAGCTGAAAAAACTTGTTGATGATGGAAAAGTGAAGTATTTCTTATTATCCGGAAACAGTTCAGGCAACACGAAGCTTGTCTCATGGATTAAAAAGAACGGCACAAAAATCTCAGCTGACCAATACAGCACCGGAAAAACAAGCTCAGCCCGGCAAGGAATGACAGGCGGCCCGGGCGGACAAAGTCAGCAGACTCTGTATGAGATGAAAAAATAGTTCGCAAAGAGGCTGGATAGTTAAACGCCGGCCTCTTTATTTTGCTCTTGGAAGCACCTGCCATGCGGCGCCGGTATCATTCAGAAAAATGATTGATAAATACTTTCTATTTTTGAAACCATCAGTTCCTGGCGCAGATGACGGCCGGCATAGGAGCGCGCTTCTTTTCCAAGCCGTTCCCTGAGAGACTGATCCGTAATCAGCATTACGAGAGCATCAGCAAGTTCGCGGCTGTTGCCGGGCTGACAGATAAGCCCTGTGTCCTCATGCCGGATCATCTCAGGGATTCCTCCGCAGTCAGTTGCGACAATGGCTTGACCTGAGAACATCGCTTCGATGATCGCTATAGGGAAATTATCATTCAATGTCGGCAGGACAAATATAGATGATTCAGCCAAAAGCGCCGGCACATCACGTCGTTTTCCGAAGAAAAACACATTTGAGAGGCCCAGTTTCCGTTTCTTTTCTTCCAGAAACCCTCTCATGTTTCCGTCTCCGATGATCCATATATCAACTCCGGATAAATGGTGCCGGATGCGGGCGAGAGCGTCCAGCATCACATCATGTCCTTTTCGCTCGGTCAGACGGGAAACGCACGCAATCACGAGCTTTTCAGCACGTTTGGACTCAGGGGCATCCTGAATGTCAATGCCGGTATGAACAGTCGTCAGCTGAGCCTCCTTCGCTCCGTACTCCAGCAAGGGCTCGTGAAAGGAGTCGCTGATTGTAATGATTTTATCCGAAGCCCGAATACCCTGCCTTTCTATTTCACTGAAATATGCCTCTTCTATTGAACCCTTTTGGATTTTATGAAACTTCATCCGGCTTTTCGTAAAATGTCCGTGCGGCGTGAAAAAAAGAGGACGCTGATACGTTTGATTAAGGTATCCCAGCAAAAATACCGCAAATAAATCCTGCGCGTGAAACAGGTCATATTGTTCTAAGTCTTTCTCCTTCAAAAATCTTTGAAAGACATGTAAATAGCTGAGATTCTTCACAAACTTTTCGTTTGCGGCGCCGTATCTGCCAACAAGAAACGCTCTGATCTCGTCAGCGGCCCGCGGGATATCTTCCTGAAAAAAAGATGGCGGCATTTGGAGCGGCGAGATGACATCCGCCTGATGACCGATGCGCTCAAAACCCGTCTTAATTGATGTGATATAGCTCGCCAACCCTCCGACATTCGGGTAACGTAGAAAGGTTGCGTACAGAATACGCAATGGCTTTTTTCGTTTGGGGGAGCTTTTTCCTTCCGCACAGAACGAATACAGCATCTCTGGCTCACCTTGATATTCGATCCCGTAAAATTGATCCATGGCGCGCAATAAGGCTAGAGGCACCAGATCGTTCGGCTTGCCGATCTCTTCTTTCACATCCGCTCCCCCTCTCTCAAACTTATAATCCTAATTCCCGTCCCCATTTTGACACTTTGTCAACATGATACGGCAGCAGTTCTCCTCCCCGATTGTCGAAGATTCTCCGCAATTGGGTATGAAGCCCTTTCTCAAGTGTTCTCTGCAAATAAGCCATTTTATAAAGCGTCATAGGAGGGGTCTGAAAATGAATGCCCCGCTTTTTCATTTCTTTCGTATACACTTTTACGCAATACGTTCGAATATCTTCTGCGTGCCGGCTCCAATCTTTTCTGAAACCAAGCAGAATTTCAACCAGCACCGTCATATCAAACCAAACCGGCGCGTATTTTGCGGCTTCCCAATCGATGAATTGAATATCCCACGGTTCATGTCCGGACGCATCGTGGGTGCAGATATTCTGCATATGAAGATCACCGTGTGTGATGGCTGAGCCGTTTTGTATCAATTCAGGGAAAAAATCCGGCTCCTCCTGCTCAAGCAAGTTTGTGATTTGCCGATAATGAGGCTTCACGATATCTTTTGTGCGCTCATCTTTAAGCGCTCTATCCAAAAATTCCGCTGTCTTTTTGATCTGCTTTTTACGCCCTTTTCTCATGGTTTCCGATTCATATACCGGCAGCCACGACCGCCATTTACCATCAGAAATATTCTTGTTTTCAAAGGTGCGGCTGTGCAGTTCTGCGACAGACGGAATAATATACTTGAAATGCTTCGGGTGAAATGTAAGCTGTCCCCTGATCTGGCTGACAAACTCCATAAATATCCACGTTTCATGGTCACTTTCTTCTATAAGATAGATATCCGGCAGCAAATCCCCTAAAACAGAACGGGCTTTCCCGTATATATTAATCTCGATCTTGTTTTTTTCACGGGAAGATTTATACACCTTCAATATCAGCGGAACAGTTCCGGATTTTTTCTTTACAAACAGTTTATAAATGGAGCTTCTGTCTGTTGATTTCAGACAAGTGATGTCATCCGGATTCACCGCAGCCCTTTCACCGAACGAATACGACAGTTTTTCGTCAATTCTCAGTTTTTGAAATGCGCCATACAAAATCTCCTTTTCATACATGCCGATCTTCCTTCCGCTTCCGTTTCCAGCTGTTTTTGAGATGAGACCAAGTGTTTCTGATAAATGGCATCGGGTCATTCCAAGCAAAAAGAGCGTACTCTTTTTTTCCTTTACACCCTTTCCAAAAATCCCGGAACGTCATTTCTCCTCTTTTTCGTTTCTTCAAAAACGTTAAGAAATAACGCACCTCATAAATCCAGTTGATTCCGTCTTTTTGTTCGAGCTGGGGCTTCACATGCTGCCCGGTCAAATACAGATAGTACATGTAAACGAAATGAACGCCTGCCGGTTCTGTCAGGCTATGGCTGAGCCAAAAGCGCGGATTAATTTCGATAAACTTGTAGACATTGTCCCGGGGATCCTTTTTAAATTCCGCCATGCCTACTCCCTTCAGCTGAATCGCTTCAAAAAACGGCAGGGTCTTTTCGATTAAATCAGGAAGCCGTTTGCTGACGACGTGGGCCCCCGCACCAAAATCAGCAGGGAATTGATGGTTCTTTTGCAGAGAGAATAGGCCCATTAATTTCATTTGGTCATCATAAAAAGTGGCGACTTTATAAAAACACTGGTTGTCTCCGGGGATGATCTCCTGCACGAGCAGTTCTCCATTTTCTCTGTAGGAGCTGAACTCCTTGCGCAATTGTGCGGCATCCTTCATTACAATTGCTTTTTTGTTTACTTTTTTTCTGTATTCATGGCCGGCCACCGGTTTTAAAATACACGGGAAGTCAATATTGGCGATGGCCTCTTCCAGCTCATCCCGGTTGTTCGGAAAAAAGGTTTTCGGGCAGGGGATGTGATGCTTGACCGCTAATTCATATGCTTTGCTTTTATCTAAAACCGTTTCTAACAGAGAGCGGCTCGGGAGCAAAAATAAAAAAAAACCGGCTAATGTCTCGCGGAATTTAGATATAAATCCCGCATAATCATCAGATCCTGCGTACAGAACCGGCTTTGCTTGGAATCGCTTCCCGAAATCAGTCAGAAATGTCAGCAGTTCTTCCTCTTCTGTTAAAGGGCTGGGACATATCCCGCAATCTGCCAATCTTGATTTTCCGATACGATAAGGTCCCTCCGTGTCAAACGCGTAAACATCGATTCCTCTTCGGGCAAGACTGCGAATGATCCCAATCCCGTTTGCACTGAAATCAAGTACAACGGCTGCATGTTCATGTTTCATGATCTCCCTCCGAGCTGTTGGTATTTTGATAAATCGATTCGATATTTTTTATCATCGTCTCACTGCTTAAATATTTCTCCGCGTAGGCCTTTGCGTTTGAAGCAGCCTTCTCCCGCGCAGATTTGTTAGAGATAAAAAACGCTAAAGCCCGGGCAAGAACCTTTGCATTTCCCGGTTCGACAATAAGTCCCGTTTTGTTATGGCGGATCAGATCCGGAATACCCCCGCAATCGGTCGCGATGATAGCCGAGCCGCTGAACATCGCTTCAATAATCGAAATCGGCAGACTATCATTAATGGTCGGCAGTACGAATATGTCCGTCATATTCAAAATAGCGGGAACATCATCTCTTTTTCCTAAAAAGGAGACCATAGATAGATTCAGTTTTCGAGCCTGTTCCTCTAAGGCGCTCCTCATCTCTCCGTCACCCGCGATCAGCACTTCAACATGTTCAAGCAGATCAGACGGAATTCTTGAAAGTGCGTCAAGCAAATGATTATGTCCTTTTCTCGGGCCTAATCTTGCAATACACGAGATGATGATCTTATTTTTCGGCAGCGGGATTTTTCTTTTCCCGCCTGTTTTTGCATCGTAATCGATTCCTGTGATCACCGTTGCCATGTCTTCCTGTTCGGCTCCGAGCTTCATGAGCGGGCTGCGGAACGTATCGCTGATAATAATCAGGCGATCTGCGTATTCAATGGCTTTCATCTCTAGTTTTTTATAATAAAACTCTTCTATCGATCCTTTTTTAAAGATGTGAAATTTAAGTCTGTTGAAAGTAAACATGCCATGCGGTGTGAAAAATAAAGGTTTCTTATAGATTTGATTGAATCTGCCTAATATATTGGCTGTAAATAAATCTTGAGCATGAAACACATCATATCTTTCCAAATGAATCTTTTGAAGCATTTGCTCGTATATAAACATCAGCCGATTATTTTTCAAAATATGATTGTTATAATCCCCATATCTGTCCTTAAAGAAATCTTTTAACTTCGGAACAACAGCCGCCCGCAGTTCTTTTACCTGTGCGGACGGAAACAGATTAGGGGAGATGACATCGACCTTATGACCCCTCTTTTTCAGGCCTTCACTAAGCGTTTTAATATAGTTTGATAAACCGCCCGTGTGCGGGTAGTCCCAAAACGTGGCAATCAAAATGGATAACTTCTGTTTTTTTCCGTATAATCGCGGAATATGATGTGCATGTTTCATCTGAGTCTTTACTGCCGTCTTTTTTTGCGGGTGCGCTTTGACCCCGTAATAGCGGTCAAGCGTCTGAATCATATACGGATACGGGACGGAAAATGTCTTGATCATTTCCAGATCCTCCGCACGACTTCAAAAGCTTCAGCGTAGTCCACACCCGCCGTCATCCCTCTGACTCTTCCTAAATGTGTAACGCCTTCATATGAACGGGGATGAGGGTAATCCCTCATTTCTACGTCATAGTGGTGAAGCGCCGCGAGTTTGGCATCCATTGTGTCTGTGATATTAACGAAGTAATTAGGCTTGAAGAGTTTATCAGCCGTATTCCTCTCCCACTCGCTTGAAGATAGCGTTTCAAACGTAAGCAGTTCGATAGGCTTTTGATTCGGAAGCGGTCTGGCGGCTGTTAAAACTGCTTGGAATGTTCTCTGGTGGTCCATATTGACATCGCCGTAATGATGTGTAAAGATTTTTTCAGGCTGATAGACGCGAATGAGCTGTTCTAATTCTTTGACAAGCTTATGAAGAGGGATACATTCCAGCTCTAAATTCGTATGCTCCAAAAAGATGACTTTCTCAATTCCTAGCTCTTGATTCGCGCGTTCGCCCAATTGTTTAATATGATGAGCTTCTTCTTTTCTTCCTAATGCTGTAATAATGGAAATCACTTTATATCCTTCATTGATCAGCCGTTTTATGGTGCCCGCTGATCCCAATAGTTCATCGTCGGGATGAGCGCCGATAACCATAATATATTCTCCCATTTTTTCCACACTCCACCAAACAAATGTTACAAATATCATATGACGACCCTAAAAAAAGGAAACTTACATATGCGGATTTTCAGAAACTTACAATTCCCTTCGCCATTCCCGGTAGCGTGACGGATTTAATTTTTTTATGGTGTTCAAAAACTCATCCGTCAAGCCATATTTGTCCAGTCCTTTTAATAGTTTTACGGGAACTCGGGTAACGGTCGAAAAGGCTCTTTTATGGTCGATGACTTTAAGATTTCCGTGTTCGTTAATCAGAATGTGCCTGATTTCGGCATCCCATCTGGCAAAACCGATATCTTTTAATTCATCCAGCATGTTTAAAATATCAGCTGTCAGTTTGACGGACAGGGATTTTTCTTTTTTGATATGGCGCGCAAGGGAGGTGCCTTTGACGTATTCCATCACAATATAATGATCTCCGTATTCATACAGTTTCGGGATCACCGGTGAACCATATCCGAGCTGTAAAGCTTCCAATTCCTTCTTACATGTCTCTTTTTTAAAAAAATATTTTACGCATTTGTTGTGTGTTAAGCGATAGACTTCCCCGTCTTTTCCGTCTCCGATCAGCGGATAGTGCTCCAGCGCCTTTTTATTCTCCGGATTATTAAAATATGTTTCAGAAAAAAATCGTTTCATACCGACACATCCTTCGTTATGATGTAATATAATATGCAATCTGGTAGCGATCGGAAATGAAACAATCTCATCATTTTCTTGCGCTGCGCCGTCTGCTGACATAAAAAAAACCCGCCGGATCGGCGGGTTTTTCATTGTGTATTACGCTTCTTCTTTTACGTGAACCTTCAGCACAGCCTGAACTTCAGGGTGCAGCTTTACAGGAACGTTTGTATATCCCAGTGTGCGGATACCGTCTTGGAGCTCCAGTTTCCGTTTATCCACTTTAATCTTATGCGTTTTTTGCAGCGCTTCTGCAATCTGCTTGCTTGTGACAGATCCGAACAGACGGCCGCCTTCACCGGATTTGGCACTCAGCTCAACAGTCAGCTGTTCAAGCGTTTCTTTCAAATCTTTCGCTCTTTCAAGCTCGGCAATCGCTTCTTTTTTCTCTTTTTCTTTCTGTCCTTTCAATGCGCTGATGTTTGTCGCATTTGCTTCGACAGCGAGGCCTTTTTTAATGAGAAAGTTATGTGCATAACCGTCTGCTACGTTTTTCATTTCGCCTTTTTTTCCTTTACCTTTTACATCTTGTAAGAAAATAACCTTCATCTCTGAACGCCTCCCTCAAAATATTCATCAATGGCTTCCTTCAGCCGGACGAGCGCTTCTGAGACAGAAATGCCCGATAACTGGGTTGCCGCATTGGTTAAATGCCCTCCGCCATCCAGCGCCTCCATAATAATCTGCACATTGACCTCGCCCAGCGATCTCGCACTGATGCACACCGTATGCTCATCCCGTCTGGCTACCGCAAATGAAGCTTCCACTTCACTCATCGATAAGAGGGAATCAGCCGCCTGCGCAATCAGGACCTGGTCAAAGTACTCCTCTTCGTTCTCAGGAAGAGAAGCAATCGCGATATGTTCTTTATAAAGAGACGTATGCTGGATCAGTTTCGCCCGCTTGATATAAGAACCGACGGATTCTTTGAGAACTTTCTGCACCAGAACCGTATCTGCGCCTTTCGCTCTCAAATAAGAAGCGGCGTCGAACGTCCGCGAGCCCGTGCGAAGGGAAAAGCTCTTCGTATCCACTATTATACCAGCTAACAGGGCCGTCGCTTCAATCATATTGATTTTGAGCCGCTTCGGCTGGTATTCAAGCAGCTCCGTCACGAGTTCTGCGGTGGATGAAGCGTATGGCTCCATATAAACGAGCAGCGGGTCTTTAATAAATTCCTCGCCTCTGCGGTGGTGGTCAATCACAACGATGTGCTCGATTTTGTTCACGAGACGCTCTTCCATCACAAGGGACGGTTTATGTGTATCAACGACGACAAGCAGCGTGTCATCATTTGAAATTTCCATCGCCTCTTCCGGCGTGATGAACCGCGACCACAGCTCTTCATATTTTTTAATTTCTTCAATCAGGCGCTGAACGCTTGATCCGATCTGGTTCGGATCAATGACGATGTAGCCTTCTTTGCCGTTGGCCTGCGCCACCTTTAATATTCCGATTGCGGCTCCGACCGCGTCCATATCAGGAAATTTGTGCCCCATGATAATGACATTGCTGCTTTCTGAGACAATCTCCTTGAGCGCGTGAGAAATCACCCGGGCGCGCACCCTTGTACGCTTCTCCATCGGATTTGTTTTGCCGCCGTAAAATTTCACCTTGCCGTTCGGCATTTTGATCGCCACTTGGTCGCCTCCGCGGCCGAGAGCCAAATCGAGGCTGGACTGCGCCAGATCTCCAAGCTCCTTCAAGGAAGAAACCGATGCGCCGATCCCGATGCTGAGGGTCAAAGATACAGTGTGAACGGATGTTTTTTCTCGGATTTCATCCAAAATCGAAAATTTCGCGTTTTCAAGCTCCGTTAAAATGTGTTCATTTAACACCGCGATAAACCGCTCCGAAGACGTCCGTTTCAGGAAAATGCCGTACTCCTGCGCCCACGCATTTAATAATGAGGTGACCTGGCTGTTCATCGTACTTCTCGTTTGGTCGTCCAGCCCCTGTGTGACGTCATCATAGTTATCTAAGAAGATATATGCCAGCACGGTTCTCTCATTTTCGTACTGCTTTTCAATCTGAATCTGTTCTGTCACATCAAAGAAATAAAGCAGGCGCTCATCTCTTTTAATCACTACTTTAAACTTCCGCTCATTCAAGGTGATCGTTTCCGAATCGACCTCCTGCTTGATCAGCGGCACGACGGCCTCGCATGTGTCATACAGCGAGCGTCCGACGAGCGTGCTTTCATTAAAACAGGAAGACAAAAACGGATTCGCCCACTCAATGTAATATTGGTCATTAAACAGCATAATCCCGATAGGCATTTCCATTAATGCCTCTTCGCCTACTTTTTTCAATCTATACGATAACGTGGAGATATAATCGTCAATTTCTTTTCTGATCAGAGAATCCGCACGCTTAATGAAAAACAGGATCACGGCGAGCAGCACAACGCCGATGGCTCCTATCAGCCAGTTAAAGTAAATGCTGATGAGGATTATGATGATTGACAATGCAATCAATGCATAGATGGGATACCGAAACAACGGTTTTTCATAAAAACTAGGCATTTCTATCAACTCCCCACCTGTAAGTCACACTCAATTTCGCGTCACCTTATTTCTTATGTTAAAGCCTATGTCAATGATGCCTAAGAGGAGATACACGGACAAGATGAGCGGAAAAAGCACACCCAGCACAATTGCTAATACAGGAACGGCTTTCGGCATCTCCATTTCGCGGCAATAGAAAAAAATAAACGCTAACCCTTGAATACAAATCAGCAAGCTGAGAATAAATCCCCCATTCAATGAAACCGAATACAGCATATGCCCTTTTTCTAAAGGCAGAAACCCTAATATCGTCACAATAAAATACAGAATGACAACGCTTTGCGGGAGTTTGAGCTCTCTAAAAGGCTTCATCTTCGGAAGATCAGGGGAAAATCGCCGTAAAAGCGGCCTTGCCATAGCATAACTGAGGAAAGAAAAAACGATGCCGGTCAATACGAGCACTGTCGGAAAAAGATATTGAACCGTGCTCAGCTGACTTTCCATCAGCTTGATCTGCTTCCCGAACTGATCTCCGTAACCGAGCTGCTTTGACATGGTTTCTGCTAAAGACATCGACTCCCGAAGCTGGGACATGGTGGTATCGATCACATTCATATTAAGAAACACGATGCTGACCACAAAAAAAACGACGCCGCACAGCACATACGCCATAGCGCCGGCAGCAACCGCATAGCCGGGCTGTTTCTTTTTAAAATAATATCCCATGGCGATTCCCGTACAGGCTGCCGTAAAAGCGCCTGTAAGCCCGGTAAACGAACCTACAATAAAGCTGACAGGAAGGCTGGCAAGCCCCATCCATACCCCGGGCTTCAGACCGTGCCGAATGGTGTAAAGAATGATCGGCAGCGGCAAAGCAAAGAGAAGAATTGCCCCCAGTAAAGGGAGGTACACGACCAAAAGGGAAATGATTGCAAAAATACTGATCAAAATGGCGCCTTCTATTAGAGCCCTTGTATTTTTCACTTACTCACCTCAAACCTTGTATCATTCGAACATACGAATAGAAAAGAGCAGCTTAGACGACTGCTCTTTTGACGCCGCAATGTCTCTTTCAAGACCTGAATTTTCCATAAACTCTCCAAAATACACGTATATATTTTAACATAAGTCGAAATCGCAAGTAAAATGAGCGCGGACACCCGCAATGTTCCATGTGAAACATGAAAACAGACAAACGGACATCCCAGTGAAAGAATGCCCGTTGTATCAGTGATCCTGATCATCCATGAAACCAGAAGTATCTCTGTTTTTCTTTTTGGTTTTTCGTACATATAACAAGACGATAACGATAAGTAAGAGAGTGGTCGCCTGCAAAACCCCGCTGCTGAAAAGGAAGAAGTTCTTTATCATGTCCCACATATAGTTTCACCTCTATTTCGTATTTCCTTTACATTGAGTTTCCCTTTCTGGAAACTTCAAAACATCAGGAACAACATCGGGACCGGGGCATATGCTGAAAGTGAAAATGAAGGATAAAGGAGATTCTTACACCATGACTGAGCGGAGAACATTAGCATGGCATGAAACGTTAGAACTGCATGAGTTAGTAGCTTTCCAGGCAAACGGACTTGTGAAATTAAAAAGAACAGAGCGGGACGTAAGCGATGCCAGATTAAAACAGCTTTACAGATTTTCCATCCATTCGCTGGAACAAAACCTGCGTGAACTGCTTCCTTTCTTCCCTGAAGCTCCCGCTTTTCGTGAGGATGAAACAGAAGAGCGCGCTGATTCCTCCTTTTACAGCGGCGGCCTGCTCATTCTGGCCAAAACGTCTGTCCGCAATTACGCCGGAGCCATTACAGAGACGGCCACACCTCAATTAAGACATGTTTTCGTCAAGCACTTAAACGCGTCCATCAAGTGGCACCAAATGGTCTTTGAGTATATGGAAGAACGCGGTCAATATCCGGCTTACAACCTGAGCGAATTGCTGAAGAATGACGTGCGCAACGCCAGAAAGGCCATCGCGATGAAATAAAAAAAAGCAGCAAGGAATTTAATCCTTTGCTGCTTCTTATTTTTGAGCGGACTGATCTTGAGGAGACGTTTTTTCCCGGTATGCCTCGAGAAACTCCCGGTTGGCATCTCCCCATTTCTTCATTTGCAAAACGATCGGTTCCAGCGACCTGCCGAATTCGGTAAGGGAATACTCCACCTTTGGAGGCACCTGCTGATATACCTCGCGATGCACGATGCCGTCCGCCTCAAGCTCGCGAAGCTGAAGCGTCAGCATACGCTGCGTAATGCTGGGGCAAATGCGCCGAAACTCATTAAACCGCTTTTTTCCGCCGATCATATGATAAAACAAAATACCCTTCCACTTTCCGCCGATAACGGAAAGCGTCAGTTCAACCGGACAACCTTCTTTATTCGGATATATGTTCATTTTTCATCCTCCATAGTACCTTTTTTGATACTATATGCTGATTAGCATCTGACTTACCCAGTATTTTACTCGCAATCCTCCTCACCGCTCAACAAAAATGCTTCTTTTTCACATCAATTTTTAAGGTTTTGAAGATTACACCCTCCGCAAGACGTGTTAAACTATAAAAAGATTGTTTACACTACAAAAAAGGACAAGGAGTTATTATGGAAAAAATTCTTATTTTCGGACATCAAAACCCAGACACAGATACCATTTGCTCTGCCATTGCCTACGCTGATCTAAAAAATAAACTCGGCTTCAATGCTGAGCCCGTCCGCCTTGGACAAGTCAACGGCGAAACACAATACGCGCTTGATTATTTCAAGCAGGAAAGCCCGCGTTTGGTGGAAACAGCCGCAAACGAAGTAAACGGCGTCATCCTTGTTGACCACAATGAACGCCAGCAAAGCATCAAGGATATCGAAGACGTTCAGGTTCTTGAAGTGATCGACCACCACCGTATCGCCAACTTCGAAACAGCGGAACCTCTTTACTACCGTGCTGAGCCGGTCGGCTGTACGGCTACGATCTTAAACAAAATGTACAAAGAAAATAACGTGAAAATCGAGAAAGAAATTGCGGGCCTCATGCTGTCAGCAATCATTTCCGACTCTCTGTTATTTAAATCTCCGACTTGCACGGAGCAAGATATCGCAGCGGCAAAAGAGCTTGCTGAAATTGCTGGCGTAGATGCGGAAGAGTACGGCTTAAACATGCTGAAAGCGGGCGCCGACTTAAGCAAAAAAACGGTGGAAGAACTGATTTCTCTTGATGCGAAAGAGTTCACGCTCGGCAGCAAAAAAGTCGAAATCGCCCAAGTCAACACAGTTGATATTGAAGATGTGAAAAAGCGGCAGCCGGAATTAGAAGCGGCCCTTTCAAAAGTAATTGCTGAGAAGAACCTTGACCTGTTCCTTCTCGTGATTACGGATATTCTGGAAAACGATTCCCTTGCGCTTGCCATCGGTGATCAAGCGTCAAAAGTGGAAAAAGCATTCAACGTGACTTTAGAAAACAACACGGCTCTTTTAAAAGGCGTCGTATCCAGAAAGAAACAAGTCGTTCCTGTTTTAACAGACGCGATTGCAGAATAACCAAAACACCCCGGAAACCCGCCGGGGTGTTTTTTTATTGCTCATTCATCAGACGGCCGTTTCGTAAGCGCTTTCTCCGAAAATCATTTTGACGGAATTTGATATACAATATATAATATATCACATGAAAGGCGTTCGTTTACCTAATTATTGTAAGTCAATATCACAACATCAGAATCGGGGGTGTCTATCCTGGAAAAACACGCTGCTCTTTCTTATTCACGAACAACAGGCATTTGGCTTGTGCTGACAGGAGCTATCTTATGGGGGGTCTCGGGAACGGTTGCCCAGTATCTGTTCCAGCACCGCCATTTTAATACAGAATGGCTGACTTCAGTGCGCCTTCTGGTGTCAGGGGCGCTTCTGCTCGGCATCGCGTACCGCAAAGAAAAAGGACGGATATGGGCTGTTTGGAAAGACAGACGGGACAGAATTCCCCTTCTTTTATTCGGGGTTTTCGGAATGTTAGGCGTTCAATACACCTACTTCGCGGCAATTGAGTACGGCAACGCGGCCGCTGCTACCGTTCTTCAGTATTTAGGGCCAGCGATCATTACATGCTTTTTAGCGATTCGCGCAAAGAGAATACCTTCGGGAAAAGAACTGCTCGCCGTCTTATTGGCGGTTGCCGGCACATTCATTTTGGTCACGCACGGGAATGCCGGAAGCCTGTCCATATCCGGTCTGGCCGTCTTTTGGGGAATCAGTTCGGCGTTTGCACTGGCGTTTTACACCCTTCAGCCGCATCGTCTGCTGAAGAAATGGGGATCCGCTATTGTTGTCGGATGGGGCATGCTGATCGGCGGAGCCGCCCTCAGCTTGATCCGCCCGCCCTGGACATTTGAAGGCGAGTGGTCCTTTCCTGCATATGCCGCGATTGTGTTTATCATCATTTTCGGAACGCTCATCGCTTTTTATTGCTACTTGGAAAGCCTGAAATATCTGAGTGCCTCTGAAACCAGCCTGCTTGCCTGTGCAGAGCCGCTGTCGGCAGCTTTTTTAGCTGTTATCTGGCTGCATGTTCCCTTCGGAATATCAGAATGGCTGGGTACTTTGCTGATTTTAGCTACCATCGCTTTATTATCTATCAAGAAAAAATAACCTCTCTTTTTTAGAGAGGTTTTTTCCTAGGCCCAGAGCACCCCTTAGTCTCAATTACCCATATATTAAAAGGCCTTTTTTCATTTTACTATCATCCAAAAGAGGAAAATAGACCAGTTGTCAATAGAATCAGAGTCTAATAGAATGATGTCGACAAGTAAATCATGCAGGATTGTTACTGATAAAGCAGGCAAGACCTAAAATGTGTTAAGGGCAAAGTGTATTCTTTGGCGTCACCCCATACATATTTTAGGTCTTTTTTTCTGTAACAAACCTGCCATCCATGAATGCAGGAGGATCGAATCGGCAGATCGCAAAAAAAGGTACATACAAAAGGAGACATGAACATGAACATCAAAAAATTTGCAAAACGAGCCACAGTTCTAACTTTTACGACTGCACTTCTGGCAGGGGGAGCGACTCAAGCCTTCGCGAAAGAAAATACCCAAAAACCTTACAAAGAAACGTACGGCGTCTCTCATATCACACGCCATGATATGCTGCAGATCCCTAAACAGCAGCAAAGTGAAAAATACCAAGTTCCTCAATTCGACCAATCAACAATTAAAAATATCGAGTCCGCGAAAGGACTGGATGTGTGGGACAGCTGGCCGCTCCAAAACGCTGACGGAACAGTAGCTGAATACAATGGCTATCACGTCGTGTTTGCTCTTGCGGGAAGCCCGAAAGACGCTGATGACACATCCATCTACATGTTTTACCAAAAAGTCGGCGACAACTCGATCGACAGCTGGAAAAACGCGGGGCGTGTCTTTAAAGACAGCGATAAGTTCGACGCCAACGATGAAATCCTGAAAGAACAGACACAAGAATGGTCCGGTTCTGCAACCTTTACATCTGACGGAAAAATCCGTTTATTCTACACTGACTTTTCCGGTAAACATTACAGCAAACAAAGCCTGACAACGGCGCAGGTAAATGTGTCAAAATCTGATGACACGCTCAAGATCAACGGAGTGGAAGATCATAAAACGATTTTTGACGGCGACGGAAAAACATATCAAAACGTTCAGCAGTTTATCGATGAAGGGAACTATACATCCGGCGACAACCATACGCTGAGAGACCCTCACTACGTTGAAGACAAAGGCCATAAATACCTTGTATTCGAAGCCAACACAGGAACAGAAAACGGATACCAAGGCGAAGAATCTTTATTTAACAAAGCGTACTACGGCGGCAGCACAAACTTCTTCCGTAAAGAAAGTCAGAAGCTTCAGCAAAGCGCTAAAAAACGCGATGCTGAATTAGCGAACGGCGCCCTCGGTATGGTAGAGTTAAACGATGATTACACATTGAAAAAAGTCATGAAGCCGCTGATCACTTCAAACACGGTAACTGATGAAATTGAGCGCGCGAATGTTTTCAAAATGAACGGCAAATGGTACCTGTTCACTGATTCACGCGGTTCAAAAATGACGATCGACGGCATTAACTCAAACGATATTTACATGCTTGGTTATGTATCAAACTCTTTAACAGGGCCTTACAAGCCGCTGAACAAAACTGGTCTTGTCCTGCAAATGGGTCTTGATCCTAACGATGTAACGTTCACTTACTCTCACTTCGCAGTGCCGCAAGCCAAAGGCAACAATGTCGTGATCACAAGCTACATGACAAACAGAGGCTTCTTTGAGGATAAAAAGGCAACATTTGCGCCAAGCTTCTTAATGAACATCAAAGGCAAGAAAACATCCGTTGTTAAAAACAGCATCCTTGAACAAGGACAGCTTACGGTTAACAACTAATAACAACAAAAAGAAAATGCCGATACTTCATTGGCATTTTCTTTTATTTCTCAACAAGATGGTGAATTCAATCATGGTACGAAAATGGCCCATTGTAATATTGATCTTTTTGGGTGCGTTCTTGTTTGTCGGCTTACTGCCGAACAAAACCCACAATTCCTCTGACACAAACACGGAGCATAAGAAGGATTACCGGGCGGCGTATCATTTTACGACCCCGGACAAATGGAAAAACGACCCTCAAAAGCCCATTTTTTTCGAGGGGAAATATCATTACTACTATCTTTATAATCGGGATTACCCGAACGGCAACGGCACAGAATGGCGGCACGCCGTATCAGAGGACTTGGTGCACTGGACGGACGAAGGCACGGCTATTCCGAAATACACCAACGAAAACGGCGATATATGGTCCGGTTCTGTCGTCATTGATAAACACAACACGGCGGGCTTCGGCAAAAACGCGCTGGTCGCCGTCACAACGCAGCCGACTGCCAAAACAAAAGCCCAGGAACAATATTTATGGTACAGCACGGATAAGGGAAAAACGTTTACTTCCTATAGTGATCAGCCCGTTATGAAAAACCCGGGAACTAAGGATTTCCGGGACCCGAAAGTAATCTGGGATGAACAGGATGACAAATGGGTGATGGCCATGGCCGAAGGAGAAAAAATCGGTTTTTATGAATCACCCGATTTAAAAAATTGGAAATACACGGGCGGCTTTATCACTCAGCAGATCGGCCTCGTCGAATGCCCCGACCTTTATATGATGCGTGCAGATGACGGAACAGCCAAATGGGTTCTGGGCGCAAGCGCAAACGGCAAACCCGCAGGCAAACCGAATACGTACGCGTATTGGACCGGAAACTTTGACGGGAAGGAATTTACCGCCGATCAAGAAGAACCGCAATGGCTCGATTACGGCTTTGACTGGTACGGCGGCGTCACATTTGAAGACGGTAATAGCGAAGATCCGCTGACAAAACGCTATGCGCTGGCATGGATGAACAATTGGGATTATCCGAATGAAACACCGACACTAAAAAACGGCTTTAACGGCACGGATTCTATCGTCCGTGAAATCCGTCTTCAGCAGCAGGACGGCGGCACATACAGCCTTGTGTCAGAGCCGGTTGAAGCATTGAACCAATTAACCTCTTCAACTGACAGCATAGAACACAAACAGGTGAACGGTTCAGAGACACTGCCGATCAAAGGCGATACATATCAGCTTGATATGGATATCGCTTGGTCAGATATCAAAAATGCAGGCGTCAGACTCAGAGAATCAGCAGACCAAAGCCGGCATATTGATGTCGGTATTTCAGCAGAAGGCGGCTGTGCCTATGTGAACAGATCGTTTACAGGCCAGCCTGATAAAACCGGCGCATACGCCGAAAGCAAAGCCCCATTTGACGGAAATAAAGGGCGCGTCCATCTGAAAATTCTCGTGGACAAAACAAGTATTGAAGTATTTGCAGACGACGGAAAAACCGTTCTGACAAATGAAGTGTTCCCAAAACACGAAGATCAGGGAATCACGCTCTTTTCTGAAGGCGGCTCCGCTGACTTTCAGCATATTGAGATGAAGCATCTCGGTTCGATTCATTCTTAGACGTCCCTCTTCATTTCTAACCGGCGCCCGGACTGTGGTAAAATGCAAATATGTATACTACGATTCATGAGGTGTTCCATTGGATAATCAAAACAAAGAACCTGTGCTGAAAAGAACCATCATGCGGGACGAAGTGTATCGCACACTCAGAAACTGGATCATAACGGGCAAGCTCAAACCGGAAACAAAGTTAAAGGACAAGGATTTGTCGGAAACATTGGGAATCAGCCGCACCCCGATACGGGAAGCCTTATTGCGGCTGGAAGATGACGGCTTGGTGATAACAAAAGCGAACAGATGGACGCTTGTCGCTCCGATTGAGTTAAAAGAAGCGGAAAACTTGTATTCCATCGTCTGGACGCTTGAAAAACTCGCATTGCAGCAAGCTCTCCCGCATGTGGACGATGCCGTGATTCAGGAATTGAAACAGCTGAATGAAAATCTTCTTCAAACGATGAAAGACGGCGATAAACCGGCCATCCTGGAAGCGGACAATGCATTTCACCATCGTATCATTCTGCTTGCGGACAACGCCGAACTTCACAAATTGCTAGTAAGCCTGAAAGTCAAAATTCAGAGAATGGAAATCCGCTATTTCAGTGAAAACGGCGCTTTAAACAGATCATATAATGAACACTCTGATATCATTCACGCATTAGAACAGCAAGATGCCGCCGCTGCTTTTACAGCGCTTGAAGCGAATTGGAAAAACAGTTTAGAACGGCTGCAGAACATGGCATAGCAAACGAAAAAGCCAAATCACTCATATGATTTGGCTTTTTTACGGATATCACAAGACAGCCGCGTTGGCTGTCTTGTTTACTTTTTGTTTATATATAAATAAATACCGTAATCCGTAGGCACAGAAGCATACCCCATCTGTCTGAGCATGGCTGTTATATTCCCGCGGTGATACGTTCCGTGGTTCACAACATGGAGGATCATATCGGCCGCTGCGGTTTTCATGATGTCACCTGACGGATGCTCTATTTCAAGGGGGAGACTGATATTTTCTTCCTTTTGCAAAAATAATTGATACCGGTCTGATAATTCCGAGAACATATCTTCCAGCTCTTCTATCTCTTTAGACAAGATGTCCTCTTTTTGCTGTTCAGCTGATTTCAGCGTATCCTCCAGACGCTCTCCGGAGAACACATCAAACCACCCCTTATCCGACAGATACACATGAGTCAATACACCGGCTATCGACGGAAAGACACTTTGAATCTCCTTACGATACACATCCTCCGGAAGCTCTTTAAGCCGGGTGAATATTTGCTGATTTGCCCAAAGATGATAATCATACAATTTCAGTGCCAGATGTCCCACATTACCCTCTCCTCTCTCGATATAGAACGTACGTTCCTAATTATACTACACTACATGCGGCTTTGTACCATCTTCTTCATTCGCAGCTGAGAAAATCCGATAAAAGCCGAAATTAATAAGAGGAGGCCTGCGCCAATATAAATAAACCGCACGCCGAATACATCCGAGATAACCCCCGTTCCGATAATGGAAAACATAAAAATGAACTGAACTAAAGCTGATCTCGCCGCTAATATATTGACCCTTGTCTTTTCGGTCGTGATGTTTTGAAGTAATGTTTCCTGCGTGAGATCTCGTAATACACAAGCCGGCCCCATACACAGCACCAGAAAAAGGGCCGCAACGGCGCTTGTGATCAACCCGTAAATAAACGTGAACATTCCATATGCCAAAGCTCCCGTCAGCATAAGCGGAATGAGATGATGCTGAAACTTACCGGATAACTTATAGATGATCAGTCCGCCGATCATCGTCCCCGCATAATAGACTCCGTTGACATACCCCCACCAAGCCTCTCCTTTATGAAGGACGTCATGCACATAAGTCAAGGACACAGACCCGATCCATATCATGCCTGCCCACGATTCGACCACATCCATCACAATGAGAACCCTGAGCTGTTTTTGCTGAAATAAATACACCCAGCCGCTTGCCGCATCTGCAAAAAGGGAACGTTTCCTGACTGCTGCCGGCGCACACATGCGTACTCGAAGAAACAGAATGATGCCCAACACCGAAGAAACCAATAACATGACAGTGACGATCATTGTATCGCTCTCTCCCAGGAACGCTATGATGACGCCGCCCAGAGACCACCCCGCAAACTGAACGGTCTGATCCGCCGCAGATAATAAACCGTTCGCTTTCGCCCTTCGATCAGGAGGAATGATTTCCCCAATCAACGCGCTTTTTATCGGAGCAAACCATCCGTTGCAAAAAGAAATGCCTCCGATCAGACAAAACAGCAGAAAAAAGAATGCAGATGAACCGGCTTGGATGACAAAAAACAAACAGACTAACAGTGTGATCTGTATCAATTGAGAACTGATTAACAAAGAACGAAGCGTGAACCGGCCGGTGACCAGCGGCAAAACGGCGCTGCCCAATACACGACATACAATGCTGACGAACGTCATAAGAGAGGCCATCGCCGTCGAACCGGTTTTTGTAAACAAAAACAAGATGACAGCCATCGTATAAAGTGAGAACCCCAAGTTGATAGCGGTCTGGCTGTATAAAATAGCATAATACGCTCTCTTCATATTCATCCTCAGCAACCTCACTCCCCAAAGCCGAAGCGCGCAGGCATCGGCTTATTTTTTCGTTTACTTTCTCTCCTTAGTGGGAGGCTTTCGTATGTCAGGCTCTCACCTTTAATTTGATCTTCCTGCCTTCCGAAAAAGTAATCATGCTTAGGACAATGAAACAGCCTATCCACTGTATCCATGTTAAGCGCTCGCCCAAGAAAAAAGCGCCAAAGATGATTGTGATGATCGGGCCCATCATTGAAATCAAAGACCCTCTTACTGCCCCAATCCGTTTGATACCTTCCAGCATAAATAAAAAAGGAACGACTGTTGTAAATACAGCAATGATTAAAAAAAGGAAATATACGGGTGGCTGAAACGACCATAGCTCTGTCTGATAGCCAAAACCCTTTCTTGCGATTAAAAAAAGCACCATGGCAATGCTTGCTAAGGACATCCCATATGCATTCATACGGATACTCCCTACTTTGCGAACAAGCTGACCGGATAAGACCAAATAAAGTCCGTAAACCGCGGACGACAGAAGAACGAGAAAAGCGCCAAATATATTAGCACTCAATTCGTGCAGATTCCAGCCGCCAATGGAAAAAAAGATTCCTATGCTGACCACAACGACAGAAATGATGTCTGCAGCGGTGATTTTCTCCATTTTTCCGAAAAACGAGATAATCATGACAAAAATCGGATAACTCATAACGAGCATCCTTTCTACAATAGCTGAAACATAATGCAGCCCGATAAAGTCCAACAGCGGTGATAGAAAAAAAACGAGCAGACCCGTGATCCCTGCTCTGACTATATCAGCCTTTGCCGGTTTTTCAGATAATTTTGCACGATACATAAGAAAAATGATGCAAAAAAGAGGGGTTGCAATCATTTGTCTGAAAAATAGCGTTGACTCCGGGGTGGCTCCGAATGTGTAAGCCCACTTAATAAAGATCGACTTTGAGGCAAAACACAGCGTACCAACAATCATAAACAACATTCCGGCGAGAAACGGATGGTTTAGTTTTGGCGGAGTATTCACTTCGATTTTGCTCATAGATTTACACCTTTCCTTAGTGCGAATATTATTTATTTCGATTCTGTGAGCAGTTTCCCTTTTTGTTTTATATACTATAATGTATTTCTATCAGCCGAAAAAAAGCCGATGCGCGCAGGCATCGGCTTTCAAATTAATCTATCATCTTAAGAACAAGCGGCCGGAATCATCCATTTATCAGGAATGATTTTCAAAACAGAATAAAAAAAGAGGGCTCCCATTCCGGAAGCCCTCACTCCGTTCTGCCTACGCCAATAAAAGAAAAATAAGCGCTAAAACAGCCGGAAGTCCTTGTTTTACGATAATTGATTTGTTTGAAGTAAAGCCTCCGAAAATGGCCGCGATGACCACACAGATGACGAAAAACATTTGAATCATATGGCCCACCGGATCAGCGAGGATCAGCCCCCAAATGAGACCGGCAGCCAGAAATCCATTATACAGACCTTGATTTGCAAACATGACCGCCACATTCCGATCACCTTCTAAATGCTTCGGCAATTTGAAGGACCGCTTAGCTGCCTTCGAATTGATAAAAAACATTTCAAGTATCATGATAAATATATGTTCTAAAGCTACAATTCCGACGAAAACAGCCGCAATTATGTCCACTGTCCCTCTCCTCTCAGCTTCACTTCAACCTTATTTCCATTGTGCGATTGTTTCGATAGGAAGACGGTAGGAAGCATATCCTTCGTCTGCCGCTTTTCCGATTGATAACAGCATGACCGGTACATAACGCTCTTTATCCATTCCGAAAACCTCGGCAATCTTTTCTTTATCGTAGCCGCCGATCGGGTTTGTGTCATAGCCGTGCGCGCGTGCCGTAAGCATCAGCTGCATGGAAACGAGGCCTCCGTCGATCAGAATCGTTTCACGGTTCACTTGCTCCGGAAGTTTTTCAAAGTGCGCCGTCAACGCAGCGATTTGTCTGTCTTTTACTTCCTGCGGCATGTAGCCCATTTCGACCGCTTTCGAATAGATTTCTTCTAAATAGTCATCATTGTTCATATCTGCGAAAACCGCGATCACCGCAGATGATGTGCTGACTTGTGTTTGGTTAAAGCTGGCAAGCGGCGCGAGTTTTTCTTTTCCTTCAGGGCTGTCAATGACGAGAAAACGCCACGGCTGCGCGTTGACTGAAGACGGTGCTGTCGTTGCTTCTTCCAGAATTTGAGTCATTTCTTCTTTGCTGATTTTAACAGCCGGATCGTAATTCCGAATGGAACGGCGGCCTTTCATAATGTCCATAAAGTCGTTTGTTTTCAGTTCTGTTTTCATGTGTAATACACTCCTATGCTTTCATATTTTCTATATTATTCTGCATCTGCGACAATACGTTTTTTAACATACTGCGTTCTTCCTCGCTGACACCGGCAAGCATTTCCTTTATGAAACGCTCCTTCTCCTTTTTGGAAGCCTCAATTCTCTCCCGCCCCTGATCAGTAAGCCGGACAAGTATAATTCGGTTGTCCTCGGGCTTCCGCCTTCTTGTGACCATTTCTTTGGCTTCAAGCTGTTTCAAGTGTCTTGTCACGGCTGCGCCATCAATATTCACCTTTTTCTGAAGATCGCTTTGGCTGATCTCGTCGACGTAAAAAAGCACGGCGAGAAGCTCAAGGCGGGATTGGCTGATTCCGGTGCACGCTTCAAACTTCGTGCCGATCACTTTGTGCAGTGATTGGAGCTGATATAAAATCTCGCCTTCCTCTGAACAACATGCTGTCAAAACCCATCCCCACTTTCTTTTGCGCAATTAATTGACTAGTCAATGTTTGATATATCAACAATATACAGCCGCCATTCTTTTTTTGCAAGTTTTTTCTCCTTTTTTAAAAAAAGCTGCCGGTTAACGGCAGCTCTCTACTTAATGATTATGGACTTTTCTGAAATTACTGCCTTTTACTTCTGCGACATCATATACCGTCACAAAGGCTTGTTTATCAATGTCATTAATAATTTCCTTCAGTTTGGTTTCTTCCAAACGGTTGATGACACATGTGATTTCTTGGAATTTTTCATGAGAAAAACCGCCGTATGCTTCTTTATAAGTAGCGCTCCGGCCCAATTCTTCACGAATGGTCTCTACCATTAATGCAGGCTCATTGGTGATAATCTGAAATGTTTTAGAACCGCTTAAGCCTTCCTCAACCACATGGATCACCTTGGATGCGATGTAGTAAGCAATGACGGAAAGCAATGCGCCTTGCAGCCCGAATACAAAAGAAACAAAAATAAACACAAAAATGTTTAAAAATAAAATGAGATCGCTCGTGCCAAACGGCAATTTCCGTGACAGAAGCACAGCCAGCATATCAATTCCATCTAAGGCGCCGCCGTTGCGCAATGCCAATCCCATTCCCAAGCCGAGAATAATCCCGCCGACAACGGTGATTAACAGGGTATCTCCCTCAATGATAGCCGGCGTGTGGTGGAAAAAACTCGTGCCCGCGGCAAGTGAGACAATACCGATAATTGATAGAAACGCAAAACCTTTCCCGATTTGCTTATATCCTAACCAGACAAACGGTATATTGATCACCGCAATCAAGATCCCAAGAGGCAAATGAAACAGCTGTGAACCGACAATGCTGAGCCCGGTTACACCGCCGTCAGATACACTATTCGGAATCAGTACGGTTTCCAGTCCATACGCGGCAATAATTCCGCCGATGATGACCATGATGACCCGTACGATTGATTTGGCTCTGAATTTCTTACGTCTTTGTTTTTCGATTGTACTCATATCATTCCCCGCTTCAATTATTTTGTCTTATTTAAATATACCATAATTGATACTTTTCGTTAAAAATAAGCCTATCGGCTAGTTGAAGCAGGAACCGAGGAAGGAGATTTCACAGATAACGTATCCATTTATGACTTTAATCATTCACCAAAAGGAATTAATAACCATCAATAATCTCTTTTATTCCCCTTCTTCACATATTCCCAATCATGTTCTATATTTTTTCTCACCCGCTGAAGAAGGCTGAAAATGGTTTCTTTTTCCTCAGATGTAAAGCCGGACAGGGCTACCTCCGCAGAATGCTCTCCTTCTCTTTGCAATAACGGATAAACCTTTCTCCCTTTTTCAGTCGGGAACAGTTTTTTTATTTTTTTATTTTGATCATCAGGACGCTTTTCAATAAACCCTTGTATTTCCAATTTTTTGATTGCTCTCGCCGCTGTTGTTCGGTCTACTTTAATCATTTCCGCCACTTTTTCCTGTATCACTCCCGGGTTTTCACATATACGCACAAGATAGAGATACTGCCCTTTTGTTAAGTCTAATTCCTTAAATTCAATATTGCTGATGGAATCCAATGCCCGTGCGATCATGCCGATTTCCCGCAAAATATCAGTCATATCTTTTTCAAACCCTTCATGTTTTTGTTGCATTTGCAATATAATTGTTTTATCGTTACTTCTATAAGAACACAAGCAAGCCGTGCAGTCCAGACTAACATGTGAAAAGGATTGGTTGATCATGCAGATAAAAAGGATAACAACGGAAATTGATTTACAAGCAGCGCTTGAGATTAGAAAAGCAGTATTCATTGAGGAACAGCAAGTACCTGAATCCGATGAATTTGACCAGTTCGATACGCTTCAGGAACAGTGCGGGCATGTCTTGGTTTATCATGAAAATCAGCCTGCCGGCACAGGACGCGTCCGCATCGTAAACCATACAGGCAAGCTCGAACGAATCTGCATCCTGAAGCCTTACCGCAAATACGGGTTGGGCAAAGTCATCATAAGCGAATTAGAAAACATGGTAAAAGAAAAAGGCATCACCCAATGTAAACTGCATGGACAAACACATGCGGAAGGCTTTTATCACAAACTAGGCTATCAGACAGATTCACCGGAATGGAAGACGGCATCCCGCATGTCTTAATGACAAAAGAGCTGGCTTAACCGAATAACAAACGGCCGGACTTCTTCCTTTTTAATCTTTAGTATATTAAGGATGCAAGATTGACCGAAGTTAAAGGAGATTAGAATATTCTGACCTCCTTTAACTTTCTTATCTATCCCTGCCTTGTCACTCACTGCATCCCGATTCGCCAAGTTTAAAACGAACCATGCAGTTTGAATTCCGGTATGCCGCTGTCTTTTAAATTTATCTGCTTGCCAATTCCTTAATCATCAAACCCAATTCATAAATTCCCTTTTGAAGGTCTTCAAGAGATGCATAAGCATATGATAAGCGAATATAATTCCCTTTTTCTTGAGCATAGATACTGCCGAGATTGAGAAGTATCCCTTTTGATAAGGCTTTGGTATAAAGTAATTTCATGGATATGGAAGGCAATATTTTTACCCAGACAAAGAATCCTCCCTTTGGGATATTCCATGTCGCCACATCTTTCAAATGAGTTTCTAAAACACTCAAGGCCAATTCTCTTCTCACCTTTAATTGACTTCTCACCTGTTCTAGATGCTGCTGGTATTCACCGGATATAAACCACTCTGCCGCTACTCTCTGGGATAACGAACTGGAGCCGTAATCTGTTTGCATTTTTATGTCGGATAAACGTTCAATCACTGGTTCCGGCCCGACGATCCATCCAATCCTCAAGCCCGGACTTAATGTTTTCGATAAGCTGCCTATGTAAAGCACATGCCCATTTTTATCTATTGTTTTAATAGGATCTGGAGGAATCTCATCGATCCATAACTCACGATAAATGTCATCTTCAATAATGGGAAGCTGTGCATTCTCACTTGCCGCAAGGATTTCTTCTCGTCTCTTTTTTGACATTAAAATACCTGTCGGGTTATGAAAACAAGGATTTGTATATAAGATAGCTCTCCCCCGTTCCCCCCTTGCCATGCGGATATGTTCCGGCAAAAGTCCATCATTGTCCATAGGAACTCCAGTCAGCTTCATACCGGCTGATTGAAAGACGTGTAATGAATAAAGATAGGAAGGCTGATCGAGAAATACGGTCGATCCTCTTTGTAAAAGCCCCATTGATATAAGCTGTAAGGCTTGCAGCGCTCCAGAAACAATAAGAATGGAAGAAGGAGAAGCTTGAATGCCGATTGTTCTTAAATAGCCGCTTAATGCCTCTCTCAAAGGCAAATATCCTTTTGGTTCCTCATATCCGAATGCCTCTATGTTTTGAGATACCTTTCCCATGATCTCTTTCATAACAGCTAAAGGAAAAATCTCATGTGAAAGTTCTCCTTTACTGAGCTGTATAAGATCAGAATTTGATTCTGATTTATTGATCTCTTGAACAATTTTTTGGCTTGGCTGCTGGATTCCGGAGGTTACATACTGATCCCAATCGGGAGCGGAATTCTTAGCCAAAAGTGTCCATGTATTGTTCGTAACAACTGTCCCTTTGCCCATTCTGCCTTCGATTAATCCATCCGCCGTCAATTCCTCTAAAGCTGTAATGACTGTGCTCCTGTTCACCTCAAAGTGTTTGGCAAGCGTGCGCTGGCTTGGAATCTTACTTCCGATCGGCCATTCTCCATTTCCTATTTTCTCTTTTATAAATTGAATGATTTGTATGTACTTAGGAAGCTTTCTCATCTTTTTTTCTTCTGGAGCGCTCATAAAAAGGATCCCCCTTAAAGTGGTTGGGTCAAAATCTATTTAACTGGTTGAAGTCATCTCATCAAATCTTTATTAATATAGAAACACATTAAATAACTGGTTGGTTTTTGTAAAGAGGAGTGAGAAAGATGCGAAAGAAAACAGTTCGAATCGGCATAGGTTACAGTCTGATGATTGGGTTGTGGGCATCAGCTTTCCCGGGAATTCGCGCGGGTTTGGAGAGTTACACGCCGGAACACCTCGCTTTGTTTCGCTTGTTGATTGGGTCAATGGTGCTGGTGGTTTTTGCTATTTTGACTCATATGCGTTTACCTGACATGAAGGATGTTCCTGCTATTTTATCGTTAGGATTTTTAGGTTTTGCACTATATCACATTTTGCTGAATATCGGAGAAAAAACAGTCAGCGCAGGGACAGCAAGCTTACTCGTGACCATGACACCTATTTTTTCTGCAATGTTATCCCGTCTGTTTTTTGGTGAACATTTTGGGCTTTATAAATGGATTGGCTCTATCATAAGTTTATTGGGTGTGTCGATCATTTCATTTGGGGCAGGAAACTATACAAATTCAGTGAACGGCATTTTGTTAATCCTGCTGGCAGCTTTTTCGGAGAGTATTTATTTCGTTTTTCAAGCTCGCTATATAAAAAAATATGGATTTATTCCATTCGTTACATTCACTATTTGGGGCGGGACAGTACCTATGCTTGTATTTCTGCCTGGCTTAGGGGAAGAGTTTTTGAACGCTTCCATGAACTCAACATTGTCTATCGTTTACTTAGGTTTATTACCAACGGTTGTGCCTTACTTTGCACTTGCATACGTCACTTCACTCGTCGGTGCTTCAGAAGCAGCCATTTCACTTTATTTAACACCAGCCGTAGCCTTGGCCATTTCTTGGGTGTGGTTAGGTGAAGTACCTGCGTTTATTTCTCTTTTGGGCGGAGCAGTCACAGTCGTCGGGGTGTGTTTTATCTATTTGAAAGCAAATATAATCAGGCTCAACTGAATTTTTCAGAATTGTGATATGTTAAGTATATCAATATTAAAAGGAAGAAAATCCATGATGCGATAGGTTGCAGCTTCTTTGCCATGCTTAGCGCATAAAAGGGGGGTAAGGAAAATGAAGATAACAGATAGTATTTATGGCGATTATGTTGTAGATGGAATTCTTGAAGAGCTTATTTTCAGTCATCCAGTACAAAGACTAAAAGGTGTTTACCAAGGAGGAGCAAGTTATGTTGTGAATCAAAAGTGGAATGTCACGAGGTATGAACATTCCATAGGCGTAATGCTTCTCATAAAAAAATTGGGCGGCTCTTTAGAAGAACAGATCGCAGGTTTACTTCACGATGTATCTCATACTGCATTTTCACACGTTATTGATTTTGTATTTAACAATAAAAATGAGGATTATCACGAAAACATTTATCATCAAATCATAACTGATTCAGAAATCCCCCATATTCTCAGTACATATGGATTAAATTACAAAGACATTCTATTAGACACCTCTAATTGGAATTTGCTCGAACAGCCAGCTCCTGAGTTATGCGCTGACAGAATCGATTATACCTTAAGAGATATGTATCGGTACGAAAACATCACAATGGAGGAAGTTGATCATTTCTTAGATCATCTAATAATTAAAGAAGGAAAAATATACTTAAAAGATATAAAAACTGCTGAATGGTTTGTAGGAACTTATTATCATGTTCTAAGTGTTGCTGATATTGATCGGATATAAACCACTCCCGCTGCAACCTTTGGGATAATGAACCTGCATCCGTAATCTATCTGCATTTAATATCCTGGTTCGGCCCCACTATCCATCCAATCCTTAACCCCGGAGTTAAAATTTTCAATAAATTTCCCAAATATAAAACATGGCCATTCTTATCCATTGTTTTAATATGCATCGGCGGGAGGATATACTTCCCGTTGATATAGATGATGTGCCGGCAGCCTTTTTTGCAATTAACAGTTCCGTCGCTTTTTACCGACTATTTCAAAGTCATTGTCCCAAAAGATGAAGACGGCATGGGGGATACTTTTATCCGTGGTTTCTTATTCGAATTGACGTTGTAGGGTATAGCTTTTTTATTTCACACTTCATACAAGAGTATAATCATGGGTTGCTTGTCATTCGCCAATGTAAGTATTGTTCTGACGGATTCAGAAAAGGGGGATACAAAAGGCTCCAGATACACAGCATGTGCTGAATTTTTATTTCAGCAAGTCGAAGATCCAGTTTTAAACCAAGGAAAAAAGTTTGATAATAAATTCAAAAGCTACTTTAAATTTCTAGACCCCAGATTAGTGTGTTTAAGATATATTATTCCATTTTTGCATCAGATATCAATTCACACTTTGATAGATATAAACCTCCTCCAATTAAGAGGGTAATACAAACAGTAAGTATTGTGACTAATGAAATACTAATAGAAACAACAGGAGAGAAACCAAATAAAGGATGTCTAATCAACATGCTTTCATTTCCAAGTAATATCGGGCTATCTGAAAAAATTGAGAAAAACAAAATACAGCTACAAATTACGAAGCTATAAATTGTACTAAAGATTAACGAAAAAAATGCAAAAATAAAAGTAATGAGAAATGTTCCGCCTATATTTAAAACAATAGAATAAATAATTATTTGACTATAGGATAATTGAAATGATGAGTATCTCAAAATGCTTTCGCCGTAAACTGTCAACTCCCATGTTGTACCCCCACTCAATTTCCAAACAACCCAAGTTAAGGACAATAATGATATGTAAAACACAATGATTACAGTACAAGAAAAAAACAGCTTGCTTACCCATAATTTGAATATTGATTTTGCTCTGATCCTGACAAAAGCACTGTGAGCAAATAGATCATCCTTTATGTATGTGTTGATCAATATTGCCCCGCTTAACTGAAATAGTAACCACCCAAAAGGAAACTCAAATGTATGTTGTTGGACAAGTTCAAAAGGGACACCTAAAAAGGTTTTACCAATGAGATCCCAAAAGGCAATAGAACTGTCAGGTATGTTAGTACGAAGAAAATACAGAGGATAAAGAAAATTCAATAGCGCAATCATAAATAATATAATGAAAACCCTGGTGGTTTTATTAACTCCAAGGGCCAAGTCCCTTTTAAAAAGCAAGAATAAACTATTCATAAAATAAATTCCTTTCCTATAAATCAACTAGGTATTAGCATAACACAGCATTTGAAATAAATAAATTAAAAGGTATTATTTTCTTTTAATATACGTTATAATCATTTAGTACCGGTACAAATTAAGGGTTTTTTGGAGAAGAAAGTGAAAAAAATATTTTTGGTTTATTTTAGTCTAATTGCTATAACTATGCTTAGTGCATGTCAAACAAACAAATACAATAACGTAATAAAAGAAAAAACCCCAGATCCTTCTATAAGGATTGAAGATTTGGATAACAACAATAAAGAAAGACCGAATATTTTTTATTTTGATACCGAACAAGGTCGAAGTTTATTCGAGGTTGTATTTTGGAATAAGTTGGAGGGTAATCATTATTATCAAGGCCAAATAAAAAATAATGATGTGAGAATTGATAGGGTTTTTAAAGGCAAGAAAATAGAAGTCGGACCGCTTCCTAAGAATTATGAACTGGCGATGACCTTTAGTCAGAAAGAGCCGTTTCCGTCAACCATATTGGGAAAGGTTAAAGATGATAAAGGACATACATATAGTTGGAAACAGTCTTACGAAAGAGAAGATGCAGACCATGATTATTTAATCAATTTGCCTAAATTTAAAGGCAAAAAAGCAAAGATAGCGCTAAGAATGATTTGGTTAAATAAAAATGGTGATTGCATCGGCGTTGCAGATAAATTTTTTATTTTAGAAAAACAATAAGGAGAAACACATGATAAAGAAGCTAATAACTACACTAACTTTAGTACTGGGATTATCTCTTTCTACTATAGGAATTATGCATGCTTATGCAGGAGAACCAACCGCAAACTATAAGAATGCAGATTATAATTTTCGGTTTCTAAAAGGAAACCCTTATGACGAAACCAAATCCAGAACAAAATTTACTGATTCTTATTATTATATGTTTAATACAGAAAATAATACTTCTTATGAAGCTTGGGCAAGATCTCGCGGAAAAGATGTTTCAGGCGGGCACTATTATACAATAAAGAAAAACTACTATGGAAGAAAACTACTATGGAACTTGGCTGTTGAAAACACATGGTTTGGCTTGCGAACACCTTCTGTTACAATAGGTGCAAAGAAAAATGCAGCTGGTCATGCATATGGTAAGTGGAGTCCTGATTATGATCCAAAGAGTCCTTGATGAGATCAGAAGACTGAAATTATGAAAAAGTCATATGAAAGTCGGCGACTCAGGTTTTTCTGAGTCGCTTCTATATTTAATAAAAGCGAGAGAAGGAAATTTATGTTTTATTTACTGCTATTTCGATTACTAAAACGACCGTCTTTTTATGTCTCATTGGCAATTGGAGCAGTTTTGGCCACGGCCTATTTTTGGACAGAGGAAATGCCATTAACAGAACATTTGGAACTAACTGGAGGGGTTTCTTTTACCCCCTATACAAAATGGATGGGGATAGGTGGAATCTCCGATTATCCGGCTCTTTACATGTTCTTGCTCCCAATTCTGGCAACACTTCCATTATCGGATCTTTACGCAAGAGATCGTTCAACTGGGTTTATTCGTTTTTTAATGATCCGAGGCAAGCATACACAATACTTTTTCAGTTTATTTTTCATTAATTTCTTAGCTGGAGTCGTGACTGCCATTTTTCCTCTATTGTTAAATATCTATTTGTCTTTTATGAAACTTCCAAATATAAGGCCTGATAGAGCTATTAACAACGAGATGCCCTTGGCATCTGATAATACCTTCTTTCCAGAATTATATTATACACATCCCTTTGTTCATATGATGTTATATGTAATTATCATTGGCATTTTTTCCGGCATGTTTGCAAGTATAGCTTTGGGAGCGGGAATGTTTATCAAAAGATCATTTATAGTTTTACTTATACCCTTTGCAAGTTTATACATAATTAACATGCTGCTTTCAACGATTGGCCATCAAGAAATGATTTCAACCAGCTTTTTGCAGGAACAGGCTACAGATGGTGTTAGTTTGAAGAGTCTTATTTTACACTTGATCGTTGGGTTCATCTTAGGTCTTTTACTATATATTCTAGGAGCTAAGAAAAATGTTGTTCGTTAACGAGCTTCGTTTTGTTTTAATAGATATGTGTCGTCATAAAAGGCGTTTAAGCTTTTGGTTCTTGTGTTTTTTGCTTTGTATAGTATATCTGGTAAAAGAAGGTGTTCCGAAAGAAGGGATAATGGGACCGCCTCAGGCGCTTAATTTATTTTTCTCTTCCTATACATTTGCCTTTCCAGTGTTGCCCCTGTTTTTAATGTTCCTTTCTTTCGGGGTACTGCCTTTTTTTGATTCAGTCCGTTTTATTCGTTATCAAAAACGAGAGAGAGTATTTTTATCATTATTATCTCGTGTTTTTTGGATTTGTTTAATGTTTACCATTCTGTATCTCGTTGGCGGAGTCCTTCTCGGCGTTTTTCTGTCTGGAAGATGGGATAATGTATGGCTATCGCCAGAAGGGGCTCCTTATTTTTTATATGGCAATAAATTACCTTTGGATCAATACTATTCATCGAATGTGATGATGGTTAGATATATCATTACAAGCTTATTGTTGTTTCATATGATTGGACTATTTGCAGTCGTTTGTTATGTGTTTATTAAGAAGTACATATACAGCTTTATCATTGTCACATCTGTGGTCATTCTTGATAAGATGCTTCATACTTACTTTGAGTTTTCTTTAATTAATGACCCGATTTCATTAGAAATGACGTCTTGGTTGATACCCGGATTATTTTCAGAAATGATTTATTTAATTGGCGGTTTCGGGATAATATTTGCTGTAGTTCTATATATATGTTTAATCAACCAAGATTATTTTAATGAATACAGCATCGATAATGAAAAAGAACTTTGATTGAGGTGAAACTCGTGTCAGAAGAATATATTAAAGTTGAAAGTGTAAACAAAGTTATCAAAAAGAACATTGTTCTTAAAAATATAAATTTATCTTTGAAAAAGGGAATGATATATGGATTTCGTGGACCTAATGGGTCTGGAAAAACAATGTTGTTTCGTGTGTTATCGGGATTGGTGAAACCAAGTGAAGGCAAAGTAATTATTGATGGAAAGGTATTACACAAAAATATTTCTTTTCCTGAAAGTATCGGAATATTAATTGAGTACCCTGGGTTTATTCCGGAATATACTGGTTTTGCAAACTTGAAATTGCTATCTATGATTCAAAATAAAATCAATGATCATGAAGTTTCTGCTGTAATCTCTCGTGTGGGTCTTGATCCAAATGACAAGCGAAAGTTCAGAAAGTATTCACTCGGCATGAAACAGCGCTTGGGGATCGCTCAAGCGATCATGGAAAATCCGGAGTTGCTTATTTTGGACGAACCGACTAATGCTTTGGATGAAGAAGCGGTTAAAACAGTACACCAATTGCTATTATCATTAAAAAATGAAGGAAAAACAATTCTGGTTGCAAGCCATGATAGAGAAACGCTTCAAAAGATTTCTGATATTATTTATGATATTGAGTCTGGGAAAATTGTTAAAGAAACTATGATCGATAAGGAAAAGAAAAATGACTAGAAAAAAAATCATTTTAGTAACGGTCGTTTTTTTTATTTTTTTCATTTTGATCAGCTTATTTCGATACCAACAAGTGAATGGGGAGTACTCCAACTATAAAGTAACCGAAAAAAATGTTACCACGAATGAAACGTTTGAGTTTCTAAAAATATCTCATACGTTTAGAAAAGCAAAGAAAATTAATACAATTGATGAAATGAGAAATAAAGTAACAGAGTATCGTATCCCAATCGAATTAAAAAATACGACAAAAGATAAGCTTACACTTCACCCTGAATTTTACAGAATGATGAGAGGTGAGGAAGAAACTGAGACAATAGACTTTATTGATAATAAGACAGGGGAAAAAATTTCGGATTTAAAACCCTATCAATTATTAAATGGAACGGTAACTTTCACATTTTTAAACGATAGTGAGAATAAATATCAGACTGTTGATCTTCATATTATTGGAAGTAATGGAGTGTCAGTACAAAAGTTTATTGTAAAAGTTTATTAGTTTCGTTAGCAGTATGATGTTTTTAGGCTAAAGACAACGACAGCTCTATCTTTTGCTGTCGTTGTCTTTAGTATGCTATGCTCTTTTCTCAAACAACTTCGCACTTTCCACAACAACATTCACAGCTTTCACCATATTGTCGGCGGAAATATATTTTGTATTTGCCGTGAAGTTTGCCCGCAGGTATTAAGATATTTGTGGCAAGGCCCCCCATGTATACAGCTGGGAGCCGTCTGTTCCGCCGCGGATTAGTTTGAAGATAGACTCGATGTCCAAGTTTTTCATCGCCTGAAAGGTAATGTCGAAGATCAACTTTTACAGGTTCGATTTTTTTCTCTTGTTGTAATACGGTCATTTATCTCGACATAAATTCTGTCTTTGCCATATTGCGCCCTCAATTCATGCAACACATCCAAGTCAATAACCCCCTATCATCCTAATAGACAATATAATATCTTCTATACTTGTTCATAGCACAGAATAAGTATTGAATGTAAAAGACACAAAAAGAATGTAGATGTAAAAAGGGCAAGAGCATTAGGGGAGGCTCTAGCAAAAGCAACAAGTTTGATTGTTAATAAAGGTTTCACTAAGGGGGCTCTAGAATACGTAAGGGATAAGCCAACGTTGGAATTAATAGGAGGCCAAGAATTAATTCATTTCCTTGAGGAAAATTTGGAGTAACTGGTTTGACCTTTATACCTAGTTGTATAAAAGAATTAGCCCAGATAAAATAAAACACAAAAATAAGAAATGACTGAAAAAGCACAATCATAAAGCTAGGTACATGTTTCTCAACACACTGAGAAATATAATTATGATTAATTAATTTAAGAGAAAGCAGGTGATCCCATGCCAAACAATAACAAACCCAACAGCTTAATCACAGAGAAGTCACCGTACTTACTTCAACACGCCCACAACCCCGTAAACTGGCACCCTTGGGGAGAAGAAGCCTTCGAAAAAGCGAAACGCGAAAACAAGCCGGTTCTTGTCAGCATCGGCTATTCGACTTGCCATTGGTGCCATGTAATGGCCCACGAATCCTTTGAGGACGAAGAGATCGCCGGTATGTTAAACGATAAATTCATAGCCATCAAGGTTGATCGTGAAGAGCGGCCTGATGTGGATTCCGTGTATATGAGAATCTGCCAGCTGATGACGGGGCAGGGCGGGTGGCCGCTGAACGTGTTCGTCACACCAGATCAAAAGCCGTTTTATGCGGGGACGTATTTTCCGAAGACAAGCAAATATAACCGTCCGGGTTTTATTGATGTGCTTGAACATCTGTCCGAAACGTTTGCGAATGACCGGCAGCATGTCGAGGATATCGCCGAAAACGCCGCCGCTCATCTTGAAGTCAAGATTCACCCGGCCGAGGGCATGCTTGGCGAACAGGCGGTTCATGACACGTATCGCCAGCTGGCCGGCGGGTTTGATACGGTGTACGGCGGGTTCGGCCAGGCTCCGAAATTTCCGATGCCGCATATGCTCATGTTTCTGCTTCGCTACTACAGCTATACGGGCAAGGAACAGGCTTTGGCCGGCGTAACCAAGACACTCGACGGCATGGCGAACGGCGGGATTTTTGACCACATCGGGTTCGGATTCGCCCGCTACTCGACTGATAATGAATGGCTCGTGCCGCATTTTGAGAAAATGCTGTATGACAACGCCCTTCTCCTGACCGCATATACAGAAGCCTACCAAGTCACGGGCAATGAGCGCTACAAACAGATTGCGATGCAGATCGTCACGTTTATTCAGCGGGAAATGATGCATGAAGACGGCAGCTTTTTCTCAGCTTTAGACGCCGATACTGAAGGCCGTGAGGGGAAATATTACATATGGTCCAAAAAAGAAATCATGAATCTTCTCGGTGATGAACTCGGCCCGCTTTACTGCAAGGTGTATAACATCACAGATCAAGGCAATTTTGAAGGCGAAAACATCCCGCACCTCATTTTCACGCGGCGTGAGGCCATCCTCGAAGAGACCGGCCTCACCGGAAATGAGCTGGCCGAACGCCTTGAAGAGGCAAGAACAAAATTGCTGGAGGCGCGTGAAAACAGAAGCTATCCGCATACAGATGACAAAGTGCTGACCTCATGGAACGCGCTCATGATTGCCGGGCTGGCAAAGGCCGCAAAGGTATTTCACGAGCCTGACTTTCTCAGCATGGCGGAAACAGCGATCCGCTTTCTCGAACGGCACCTCATGCCGGACGGGCGCGTCATGGTCCGCTATCGCGAGGGCGAAGTGAAAAACAAAGGGTTTATCGATGATTACGCTTTTCTCATCTGGGCTTACCTTGAACTGTATGAAGCGGGTTTTCATCCGTCTTATCTGCAGAAAGCGAAAACGTTATGTACAAGCATGCTGGAGCTGTTCTGGGATGAACGGCACGGAGGCTTCTTCTTTACGGGGAATGATGCCGAAACCCTTCTTGTCAGGGAAAAAGAGGTTTATGACGGGGCAGTGCCTTCCGGAAACAGCGCGGCTGCCGTACAGCTGCTTCGTCTCGGCCGCCTGACGGGTGACATATCACTGATTGAAAAAGCCGAAGCGATGTTTTCCGTGTTCAAACGGGAAATAGAGGCCTATCCGAGCAGCAACGCTTTCTTCATGCAAAGCGTACTGGCACACACAATGCCCCAAAAAGAAATCGTTGTTTTCGGAAGGAAAGATGACCCGGACAGAAAACGTTTCATTGAGGCGCTTCAGGAGCATTTCACTCCCGCCTATACGATTCTCGCCGCAGAACATCCGGAAGAGCTTGCCGGCATTTCTGACTTTGCCGCGGGTTATCAAATGATCGATGGGAAGACAACTGTCTACATTTGTGAAAATTTCGCCTGCCGGAGACCGACGACGGATATTGATGAAGCGATGAACACCTTACAAATCAGCAGCAGAGCCTAGGCGGCCTGCTGCTTTTCTTTTTTCACAAAACGGAACGCGAGCCATGCGAAGATAATATTGATCACCAGAGTCGATATGCAATCATATATTTCATAGCCGCCGGCTGCTGTTGTAAATATCGACGGAATGCCGCCGTACACCGAATGATCCTCTGTGAGAAAGATAAATAAAAACATATTATTGGCAGCGTGACCGCCAAGGGACATCTCCAGACTGCCGGTTTTAATCGTGATAAAGGTCCAGATCATGCCAATGGTGACATATCCGATTCCCGCCCAGAGAGCTCCATTTTCCATCTCCGGATTTCCGAAATGAAGTGCGCCGAATAATCCGCCGATAATGACTGTCAGAACCACCGCGTTTGCCGTCAATTTTCCGGCGAACTGAAGCAGAAAACCGCGAAAGAGAAATTCCTCCGCAGAGGTTTGAATCGGCACCAATAAGACGGCCGCCGCTAACAGCAGCAGAAAACGTGAAGCATGGAATTCCTGAAGCATGAAACGATCCGGATGAATTGTAAAATCAATCAGCCCCGCGACAAACATCAGCACAACATATGTGCCGAATCCAAAGAAAATCCTCTTCCAGTTCAGCGACTGATTCGGTGTGATGATGGATAAAAACCGCCGTTTCATAATGAAACGAACCGCTATCCAAATGCCCGGAATCGCAATGAAATAGACGATATGCTGTAAATAAATATCCGCCAGCGGGTCACTTAATGCCGCCTCATCCCAATTTATCGTCAGTGAAGGATTGAAAGCGGACGTGAGAAACATATAAAACACGGTCAGTATGCTTCCGAAAAAGAACAAACCCACAATGACCAACAGAGAAAGAAGATATCTCGATACACTATTTCTTCCCTCTGCGGGCCGTACAAACGTATTCATATTTATGCATCAACTTCCTTTCCTTCAACATTTTACAATATAAACAGAAACAGATATAGGAAATGTTATATATTTTAAGAAGAAAGCGCTATGCCGTTTCCTTTGGCTCTGGTTATTTACACTCTGTTTTTGCCAAAAAAAGACCTTTATAATGTATTCGTCAGATAAATTTACAGTATTTTCTGATTACAATTGCAAAGTCAGGGGGTTTTTTATGAAACATCAGACATTCTCAAATGTAGCGAACCGATTAGACCGTCTCCCCATTTCGCGTGTGCACTATCAAGTATTAACCGCTCTCGGAATCATCTATTTTTTCGATCTCGCTGATCTGTTTACGCTCAGCAACGTGGCTCCGGCGCTGATTGAGCATTGGGGCGTGAAGCTGTCCACCATTGCCGACATTACGGCCGCATCCTTCCTGGGCATGTTTTTAGGCGCGTCCATCGGCGGAAGGCTGTCCGATCGGATCGGCAGGAAAAAAGCGCTGAATTGTTTTGTCCTTGTCTTTTCGATCTCATCTTTTCTGAATGCGCTGGCATGGGACATTCCGTCCTTAATGATTTTCCGCTTCTTGACCGGGCTCGGCGTCGCGGCCGCCATGATTGTGACGAACAGCTATTTGGCGGAATTTTTTCCATCCTCCGTACGGGGAAAATACATCTCCCTTTGCGCCATGATCGGACTGATCGGCGTTCCCGTCACAAACGTTGTTTCCGCTTTTGTCATTCCTTTAGGCTCATGGGGGTGGCGGCTCGTATTCGTATGGGGGGCGGCCGGTCTCATTTATTTCTTTTTTATCCGCCGGCTTGAGGAATCGCCGCGCTGGCACGAAAATCGGGGCGCATATGATCAGGCAAACACCATTATGAACCGTCTTGAAGCACGTATAGAGAAAGAAAAAGGCCCGCTTCCCGCGCCAAAAGAGGCGGCTGAAGTACATACAGTGAAGCACGCAGGCTACTTAGGGCTGTTTCAGGGCAGGAATTTAAAGATCACCATCATCCTGTCAGCGGTATGGATTCTTGAAACCTTTGGCTTTTACGGCTTTGCTTCATGGGTGCCCAGCCTGCTGAAAAGCAACGGCATCACCATGGAAAAAACGCTGTGGTACAATGTGCTTCACTCTGTCGGCGCGCCGCTTGGCGCATTGCTCGGTTCCATGATATCCGAGACGTTCCAAAGGAAATGGATTCTGGCCGCAAGCGCTTTTCTGACTGCCATTGCCGGACTGTTATACGGCATGACGTTTATTCCCATCATGATTATTGTGTTTGGATTTGTCGTCAACGTCACGGAACGGATTTTCACCTCAAACTTATACGCATATACATCGGAGCCGTATCCTACGGAATATCGCTCGGCCGGGAGCGGGCTGGCGTACGGGCTCGGCCGTTTTTCCAATATATTCGGCTCCCTGCTCGTCGGATTTATTGCCGTTAAGCTCGGCTACATCAGCGTCTTTTTGTTCATCGGCGGCTGCTGGCTTCTATGTTCCGTTTTGTTAATCCTCTTCGGCCCGAAAACAAATGCTCAGCAAATTTAATCAAAAAAACAGTGCGGACTCACTCCGCACTGTTTACACTGTGATTTCTATCAAATTGCCTTCCCAATCCTCTATCACGCTCTCATAATATCCGTCACCCGTCACGCGCGGGCCGCTTACGACCTGAAATCCATCGTTTTTAAACGTCTCCGTCAATTCATTCACCCGCTCCTTGCTGCCTGTAGAAAATGCGAGATGCGCCCATCCGGTCATATTCTGTGCCGGAGCTTCATCAATGCCGCCTTTTTTCATAAGTTCCAGCCTGCATCCAGAGTCAAATGAAAGAAAATACGATTTGAAATCTTTTTTCTCATTATGATAAAGGTCATTGGCCTTGGCGCCGAAGTATGTCTCATAAAATTCTTTCATCCGTTCTAAATCTTTCACCCATATCGCTGCATGTTCAATTCGCATATGTCCGCCTCCCTTTTTTTCTCAATCTAGTTATAAAGCATGAAACCCATTTCAGCTCAAGACTTTTTCCGCTGAAATTGATGCATAATTTGTTTTTTAGCCGTTTCTTCGTGAAAAAACAGCAAAAATGCTTCCTTTCCGACCCGTTCCAAATGAAGTTCCAGGGATGGAATATTTAATGCCCGGCTGACGCTCAGATTTCCCTCGCCGATGATCTCCGCGTCCCATTTCTGTTCTTTCGCAAACTGGTACAAGCCGGCAGCCACATCATCACTGTGCGCATAAACGGCCGTCGGCGCCTTGTCGAAACCCCAGAAGTGCTCACCCGCCCGCTTTCCGTCGTCCATATCATGGCATCCGACCAGAATGCGGGTTTCATCAAGAGAGCCGAAAACCGCCTTATATGCGGTTACCTTGTCGGCCGTACTCGGGCTTTTTTCCGCTTCCCGCACACATGTAAAAGCAACGTCTTGATGCCCGCGGTTCTTCAAATACAAAAAGCTTTCTCTGTATGCTGCCTGCCTGTCATTATAAGCGCAGGGAATCTCTTGATGCTGTGTATATTCACAAGCGACAATGGGACCGTATTCCAGGTAAGGCACGGCGGTTTCCCATTCATTCGCACGGGACGTGACAATCAGTCCGTCAATCTTTTTCATTTTCAGCAGTTCGAAATAGGTCATCTCTATAGCGGGGTCATAGTTGGTGGGGAGAAGGGTTGTCACGTAATCATGGGCAAACGCTTCCTTCGTGATACCGTTTACAATTTTGTCAAAGCAGGGATGGTCGCTGTACGGCAAAATCACGCCGATTGTATTGGTCTTTCCGCGAATCAGATCAATGGCGGTTCGATTAGGGGTATAATCCAGCTCCTTCATCACTTGATTCACAAGACGCCTTTTCTCCTCAGATACGTACGGGTGTCGGTTTAATACGCGTGATACGGTGGCCACCGACACATTCGCCAGTTTCGCAATCTCTTTTATATTTGCCATGTGCTCCTCCATTTTCGGTGATAAAAAAGCAGCAAGAGTGGATTTCTCTTACTGCTATCTCATCATAAATCCACTGTCATTTCAACAGGGCAATGGTCAGAACCCATGATATCGGCACAAATGGCCGCTTCGCTGATCCGCTGCTTCAGTCTGTCTGAAACAATAACGTAATCAAGCCGCCAGCCGATGTTTTTCTCACGTGCGTTCGTCCTGTAAGACCACCAGGAATAGGCGCCTTCCCGATCAGGATATAAATAGCGGAATGAGTCGGTAAATCCGGCGTTCAGCAGGGCGCTGAACGCTTCCCGCTCCTGATCCGAGAAACCGGCGTTCTTCCGGTTGGCTTTCGGATTTTTTAAGTCTATCTCCCTGTGTGCGACATTCAGATCGCCGCATAATATCACGGGCTTCTTCCGGTCAAGCTTCTGCAGATAATCCTTAAAATCGGCTTCCCATTGAAGACGGTAATCAATTCGCTCTAATCCGCGTTTGGCATTAGGCGTATAACAGTTGACGACAAACACATGCTCAAATTCAAGCGTGATCACCCGTCCTTCTTGTTCATGGTCGTCAATCCCCAGTCCATAGAACACGTGCAGCGGCTTTTCTTTCGAAAAAACAGCCGTGCCTGAGTAGCCTTTTTTCACCGCATAGTTCCAATAGGCGTGATATCCTTCAGGCTGTAATGATACTTGTCCGTCCTGTACTTTTGTTTCTTGCAGACATAGAATATCGGCTTCCGTTTCCTGAACGTAAGTATTGATATCTATCTTTTTCATCACGGCACGCAAGCCGTTTACATTCCAAGAAATCAGTTTCATGTGTTCCCTCCTGTCCGGCTCAGCCGGTATTCCAGTGTTTCAATGTTTCCGCCCTCTAATGCCAGCAGCTGCTTTTTCATTTCTAAACCGCCTCTGAATCCGGTCAGTTTCCCGTTTTTCCCGATGACGCGATGGCACGGAACCGTAATCAATACCGGATTTTTTCCAATCGCGGCGCCCACGGCTCTTACAGCTGCCGGTTTCTGAATCATTTCTGCTATATCCGAATAGGAGTATGTCTCGCCGTACGGTATGTCCATAAGCGCTTTCCATACAGCAAGCTGAAATTCTGTCCCGTAAAGATCCACCGGCACTGAAAAAGCTGATCTGCCATTGTCGATGTACTCGGACAGCTCTGCCGTGTAAGACGCCAGCTTTTCATCATCACGTGCCAATCGGTATTGCGGTATTGCTTTTTTTGCCCACTGCTCAAGCTCTTCAAAGCTTCCATGATTTGACCCTATAAAGCAAAGCCCCTTAGATGTGGCGGCTGTATACAGGCTCCAATCATTCCGTGTGAAAAGTGTCCAATAGACCATAGGCTCTTTACTCATATTGAACCTCCCTGTCCCATTTTGGCCGTTTTTCTGTATTCTGTGGGCGAACTCCCGGTTCTCTTTTTAAAAAGAGTCGCGAAATGCGCTGTGTTTGGAATTCCGACAGTCAGAGCGATCTCCATGACTGTCATATCAGTATGCTTTAAAAGGTGTTCCGCCTTCGACAATCTTATTTTCTGTATATACTCAATCGGGGACATTCCCCTGATTTTTTTAAATGTCCGCTGTAAATGATAGGGGCTGCCGTGACACATTTCGGCCAGTACACTCAGAGTCAGGGATTCGTGATAATGGCGTTCAATGTATTCAATGATTTGAGCAATCCATTCTTCATCAGGAAGACGAAGACCGTTCGGCCGGCACCTTTTACAGGGACGAAAATGTCTCTCGAGCGCTGCATCAGCCGTATCAAACACCAGCACGTTTTCTTTATTCGGAACTCTCGATTTACAAGAAGGCCGGCAGAAAATCCCCGTCGTTTTTACTGCATAATAAAATACTCCGTCATAAGAAGCATCATTGCGTATGATTGCGCTCCACTTTTCATCAGTCAGGATATTTCTGTCTGTCTCCATCTCAGCCACCCCCTGTTTTTCAGTATAAACAAATTCATTGCATAAGTACGCGTTTTTGAATAGAGGAGCAAGATAACAAAGATAGGTGTCAGGAGCACTTCCATGTTTCATGTGAAACATTTCGGCAGGATGGAGGGGGACTGATATAAAAAAAGAGCAGGAGCCCGCAGGCTCTTGCTCTTTTTTCGGCTTACTCGCCAGTTACGTATGGAAGTAAAGCCATTTGACGTGCGCGTTTGATCGCGATAGTCAATTTACGTTGGTATTTCGCGTTTGTTCCAGTTACACGGCGAGGTAAGATTTTACCACGCTCAGAAACAAACTTTCTAAGAAGATCTACATCTTTGTAATCGATGTGCGTAATGCCGTTAGAAGTGAAGTAACAAACCTTACGGCGTTTCGCACGACCGCCTCTGCGTCCTCCTGCCATTGTCATTTCCCACCTTTCTCGTTATGAATATAGCGATAATCTATTAGAACGGAAGATCATCATCCGAGATGTCAATCGGCTTGCCGTCGTTGGCAAATGGATCATCATTAAAGCTGTTCCCTTGATTTCGTCTCTGGTTGTTCTGATTTCCGCCGAACGGATTATCATTTTGGCCTCCGCCAAAGTATTGGCCTCCGCCGCTGTTTCCTTCGTTGTATCCGCCTGATCCAGAACCGCCGCTGTTTTTAGGCTCAAGAAATTGAACACTTTCAGCTTGGACTTCTGTCACGAAGACACGCTGTCCCTGCTGGTTTTCATAATTTCTTGTCTGGAGTCGGCCGTCTACGCCGGCAAGGCTTCCTTTTTTAAGAAAGTTTGCAACGTTTTCGGCTTGTCTTCTCCAAGTGACACAATTAATGAAATCGGCTTCACGTTCTCCGGACTGGTTCGTGAATGTACGATTCACAGCAAGAGTAAACGTGGCGACAGCCGCACCGCTTGGCGTATAACGAAGCTCTGGGTCTTTTGTCAGTCTTCCGACTAATACAACTCGGTTAAGCATATGAAAGACCACCTTTTAACATTATATATTTCAAATTGCTTATTCTTCTTCTTTAACAACGATGTGGCGAATGATATCGTCACTGATCTTAGCTAAACGGTCGAATTCAGCAACCGCTGCAGCTTCAGACTGAACGTTTAAGATTTGGTAGAAACCGTCACGGAAATCATTGATTTCGTAAGCAAGACGACGTTTACCCCAATCTTTTGTTCCAGTGATCTCCGCTCCGTTAGAAGTCAATACGTTGTTGAAACGCTCGATAACTGCCTTCTTTGACTCTTCGTCAATGTTCGGACGGATAATGTACATAACTTCGTACTTTTTCATCTGTTTGCACCTCCTTTTGGTCTAAGCGGCCCTATAATGGGCAAGGAGCAATAATTCTATTACTCACAAGTTTATATTATACCAAAGCTCTTGTCCCTTTACAACTGTGTCCTATACATTAAATCGGAAATGAATGACATCTCCGTCTTGGACTACATATTCCTTACCTTCCAGACGCACTTTTCCGGCTTCTTTCGCTCCGGACATTCCGCCGCCTGCCAAAAGGTCTTCATAAGCAACCGTTTCAGCGCGGATAAAGCCGCGTTCAAAGTCAGTGTGGATGATACCCGCACACTCAGGAGCTTTCATGCCTTTTCTGAATGTCCATGCGCGCACTTCCTGTTCGCCCGCCGTAAAGTATGTCGCAAGACCGAGAAGAGAGTATGACGCTTTAATCAGCTGATCAAGACCTGACTCTTCGATGCCGAGCTCCTCAAGGAACATTTGCTTTTCTTCGCCTTCCAATTCAGCAATTTCAGACTCAATTTTCGCGCAGACGACGATAACCTCGGCGTTTTCACCCGCGGCGTACTCCCGGATTTTCGCAACATATTCATTATCTGAAGGATCAGCCACTTCATCCTCGCTTACATTTGCTACATAAAGCACGGGTTTTGACGTAAGCAAATGAAGCTGCTTCACAAGCTTTTGCTGTTCTTCCGTAAATTCAACGGAACGGGCAGGCTTTTCTTGTTCGAAAGCTTCTTTTAATTTAGACAGAATGTCAAATTCAAAAACCGCTTCTTTGTCTTTTTGCTTCGCAAGCTTGCTTACACGCGTGATGCGTTTTTCGACTGTCTCCATGTCGGCAAGAATCAATTCAAGGTTGATCGTTTCAATATCGTCAATCGGATCGACTTTCCCTGACACGTGCGTAATATTGTCATCAGCGAATGCGCGTACAACGTGGCAGATCGCATCTACCTGACGGATATGAGAAAGAAACTTATTTCCGAGTCCTTCACCTTTAGATGCGCCTTTTACGATCCCCGCGATATCAGTGAATTCAAACGCAGTCGGCACCGTTTTTTTCGGGTTCACCAATTCAGTCAGCTTTTGCAGACGTTCATCCGGCACTTCCACGATTCCCACGTTCGGATCAATTGTACAGAACGGGTAGTTGGCTGATTCGGCACCAGCCTGGGTAATTGCATTAAATAACGTCGATTTTCCGACATTCGGCAAACCGACAATTCCAGCAGTTAAAGCCATTCTTTCATCTCCTCTATATCAAACCATCATCGTATAAACGTATTGTAAACCTAGAGCAATTATAAGGAGGTTCATAGGAAAAGACAAGCTGAGAAAAAAGCATTTCCCGCCCTCTCACTCCTTAGATTATCCTTTTTTAACCGCTACCAGACAGTCAAAAAGCGTACTTCCCATTCCATTATCGGAATTTGAATCCTTTGTGAGCATGTTGACGGAGCCTCCGAATGCCGCCCACATGCCTTCATCTATATTCACCGTCTTCGGGTGAGCCTGCTTCATGATTTTCACCCTGCCGCGCAGACTGCCGCGGTCATTGTATACCTCTGCCGTATCTCCGTCTTGAAGTGAAAGCTCCTCGGCGATATCCGGCGACAGATCCACCTGAATCTGCTGAAGCTTTTCAATAAACGGCACGTGCTGTGAATGATTGGAGCGCTGCGGGTGAATGGACAGCAGCGTATACGGGTATTTCCCGGCAAGCCCGGCGTCATGATAAACAGACTCCTCCGGCACCTCCAATTGAGGGAGGCCGCTGTATCCTTTCTCTTCTGCCAGTGACGAGACGAATTCAAATTTTCCGCTCGGGGTTAAAAATTGAAAATCACTCCACGGAACCTGTTTGACCGGAAGCGGCATATGTCCTTTTTCCTTTAATTGCTCAAGGGTGATTCCTTCTTTCTCCAAAGAAGAGAGCCCCATTTTTAAGAAATCTTCCGTACTGTAATCAAACAGCTCCCCGAATCCGAGACGCTTTGCGAGTTCCGTCCAGATCCAGCGGTCTGATTTTGCCTCTCCCTGCGGTTCCGCAAGCTTCTTGCCATATTGAACATAGTGATGATACATGCTGGAATAATAAATATCTTCCTCTTCGAAAACAACGGCCGTCGGCAGCACATAGTCACAGAGCTTCGCCGTATCGGTCATGACCGAATCAATGGCCACTGTGACCGGTGTTTTTTCAAACGCTTCCTTCACTTTTTTTGTATTCGGCACCTGTGTCAGCGGATTGCCGCACGTCACGATGATCATCTCAATCGGCGGATCGGCTGCATTCAGCGCCTCTTCAGCTTGAGTCATCATCGAAAACGTTCTCGAACTTTTCTTCAGATCAGGACGGGTGAGCTCGGCCTTTGCAAAGCTTTCACCGACTTGCACATTTCCGAAGTTTGCGCCGCCGCCTTTAATACCGACATTTCCGCTCGCCGCAGCTAAAGCGTCAATCCACCGTATCGTCCCGCCCCCGTTTTTATATCTCTGCATCCCAAGACCCATAAAAGTGGAGGCGGGACCGTCAGCATATAAATCAGCAAGATATTCAAGCACTTCTAAAGACGTTTCTGTTTTCTCAATGATCTCCTCAAAAGAAATCGTCTTCAGAAGCTTTTCTATTTCTTCAAAACCGACCGAATGCCTTTGAATGAAATCGGAATCGGTTCTGCCGGTTTGGCATAATATTTTTAAAACACCCGCCGCAAGCCAGCCATCCATGCCGGGTTTGACGGATATATACCGATCGGCAAGCTTTGCAGTCGGGTTAAAAATAGGATCAATGACCGTCAGTGTCGCTCCTTTTTTCTTCACCTGCTGCAGATGGTGATAGAGGTGCATATTCGTCCGGGACACGTTTCTGCCCCATACGATCACATGCTTGCTGTGATAAATATCAAGCGGTCCATGCCCGTAAGAACGCCCGAAATCCCAGCGCTGCGCTTCAATGCCGGAACCCCAGCAAATGCTGCCCGCAATCTCCGTTACACCGCCGTATCCATTGAAAAAACGCTGGTCGAGCGCCTTCAAAAGACCGTTATTGGCGTAATCATGACTGTGCAGCACTGCGGCAGTGCCCAACGTCTCCTTAATCACCGCCATTTTTTCAGCAATTTCATCTAACGCCTGCTCCCAGGAAATGCGGACAAATTCGCCGTCTTTCTTTTTTAAAGGAAAACGAAGCCGTTCCGGCGCATTCGTTTTCGTCTCCAGCATTCTGCCCCGGCCGCAAATTTTTCCTTCCGTAATGGGATGATTCGGGTCTCCGTCTACTTTCGTCACCTTTCCATCCTCAACTGTCACCAAAAAGCCGCAGCTGTCCCAGCAATTCAGCGGGCACGCTGACTGATGCACTTTGCTCATCTGGCCTCTTCCTCTCCTCTATATGAAAAAGCATGAGCGCCAGCCCTTATGATGTAGGCTCCTCATGCTTGACGAGTACTTTTTTCAGCTTTCTCTCAAAATCTCTTCTCGGAATCATGACACTGTGGGAACAACCCGTGCATTTGATCCGAATATCCATTCCCATCCGAATGATTTTCCACCTGTTTTCACCGCAAGGATGCGGTTTCTTCATTTCAACAATATCATTCAGGCCAAAGTCTTTATCCGCCAAGACCCTTCACCTCTCTCCATAGACTGCTTTATTTATTGTACAAAAAAAGACAGGATAAGAGCAACGGCCGCACTCAAAATGAGCATTATACTTTTTTCCATCTCCCTAAAATAGGGTAAAGAAGAAGACATACCAGCAAATAAAGACTTAAAAGCCCGTAAATGGGATATAAAATCGCGATCAAATCTGAAAAACCGATTGTCGTAAAAGGCACCATCACAGCTAAAAGAAGAGCTACGAGCGTCCATCTCGGCAATTTCACAAATGCAAGCATGCGGCTGGAAAGCCCGAACAGACCGGTCACGGTTGTCGTATAGATGGCTAAAAAAAGCACGGCGGCCATACAAAGAAATAACGGATAAGGAGCGCCTTCAAGGACGGCGAAAAGAGGCATCTCATATTGTGTAAGACTGCCTGAAAGCTGCACAAGCGTTTCATTGTAAACAAATGAAATCACACCGAAAATCAGCCCGCTTGCAACGCTTGCGATTTTCGCTTCTCCCAGTCCTTTCATATCTTTCCCGATTGAAGAAAGAACAGCGACAACAGAAAGGATGTTTAAGGACGTGAAGGTAATGCTTGCCGGCCAATTATACTGGCGGGTCAAATCTATCGTCCACGTGTAATGATGGGTTGTCTGAAAAAAGACCAATGCATATAACAGCCCCGCTACAAGAATCGGTATCAAAATACTATTCAGAGATAATATTCCTTTTATATCCCAAAAGAATAAACCGACGGTCACAATGCAAAGAAGAAAAATACTGATCCAAAACGGCAGCTTGTAAATTTGCAGCGTCACACCGCCGCCGGCAATCATAACCATCGTCATTGAAAACAAATAAAACATAATAAGCACATCATAGACTTTAGCAAGAGCCGGCCCCATCAGATGCTCAAGCACAGGTAAAAAGTGCGTTGATTGAACCCGATAGCTGATCTTCAACACAATATAAGCCGAAATCGTAAACATGACTGTAAACAATACAATAGCCAGTCCGCTTTCGACACCGAAGAACTGCCATATTTCCTGCCCGCTTGCATACCCAGCCCCAATCTGGCTGCTTAATATGAGCAGCATCCACTTCATCCCGGCTCTCCACACCCTCATCACCTCATAAAATTTCTGATCATCTCCGCATATTGCTACTATATTGAGTGACAGCGGCAAACATTCATACAAATGGGACAAATATGGTATGATAACGACGATTGACTATTCAGAAAATTTTATTTATATAAGGAGCTCAAATCATGTACATCAGGCGTTTAACCGCAAATGATACCAAGCCTTACACCGATATCAGGCTCAAAGCTTCAAAAGATCACCCGGACGCGAGGCTTGAATCCGGTAATGCCATCGTGCTTGGCGCCTTTGAAAAAGACAGACTGATAGGAATCCTCAAGATCTCCAAGCATTCGCTGTTTAAACTAAGACACATTGCGGTTATCGGTTCTATGTATATTTCCCCCAAACATCGAAGGTCAGGCGCAGGAAAAGCGTTACTGACGGAAGCCATCAGCCAGGCAGCAAAAAAGATGAAAGACACAGACAGCTCCATCTCTCTGTTACTCAACAAATGAACCCGCAAAAAAACTCTACGCTCAGTTAGGATTTACCCTCTTTTCTACAGAAAAAAGAGCGCTGAAATTAGATCATCAGCAATATGTAATGTAGATCAAATGGTCTTATTTCTTTCATGAACTTAAAGAATAACTGCTCTGAGTTCTTTTTTCTATCCCGCTCTTTTCAAACAACCGGCATGCTGATCATGACATAAGCATAAAAAAAGGCAGCGCTGGATATACTGTAAACAACCTACATCACCAAAAACAACAATGTAATACTCGTATGACATGACAAGGAAGTGAACCTTATGAATCGAAAAGGCGGGCTTTTTTCTCAAGAACGGGCAAAACAATATGTATCTCATACGGATTCTTCTGCTGCGAATCAAATACAAGCGATCCTTACTTCATCTTTACGTAAAGCAGCCGGCAGACCGTTAGTCACCGTGTGTATCGGTACAGATCGGTCGACCGGAGATTCATTAGGTCCGCTCGTAGGAACAAAGTTAGAAAAAATGAATTTAGGCAGATTGCACGTTTACGGCACGCTGTCAGATCCTGTTCACGCCGTCAATATGAAAGACAAGCTGAAAGATATTCAACATCTACATAAAAATCCGTTTATTATAGCGGTTGATGCTTGTTTAGGCCGCGTCAAAAGCGTAGGCTCATTTCAAATCGGCGATGGGCCGCTGAAGCCCGGAGCAGGTGTTCAAAAAGACCTTCCTGAAATTGGTGACGTCCATATCAATGGAATCGTCAATGTCAGCGGGTTTATGGAGTATTTTGTCCTGCAGAATACGAGGCTTCATCTTGTTATGAGCATGGCAAATGTTTTAGCAGAGGGGTTACAGCTGACAGATAAATCAGAAGGCCGGCAGGAACGGCTCAGTCCGTTTCATAAGCTGACAAGACGTATATAAAAAACCATCTTTTAAAAAAAGATGGTTTTTACGCTTCTCTTTCAGACAATAGTTCTAGGATACGTTCAAGATCTTCATTTGAGAAAAACTCAATCTCAATCTTCCCTTTTTTCTTTTGTCTCTTAATATTTACTGTTGTTCCGAAGTAATTTTGCAAATACGATTCCCGCTCTTTTAACACAACATCTTGAACAGGTTCTTTTTTCTTTGTTTCACGTGGAACATTGTTGTTTAACTGCTGAATCAGCTGCTCAAGCTGACGGACGTTCAGCTGTTCTTCAACCACTTTCTTCACAAGCGGTTCAAGCTTGTTTTTATTTTTCAAACCAAGCAAGGTTCTGCCGTGTCCCATGGATAACGTACCTTCTGCAATGAGGTTCTGGATGCTTTCCGGCAGCGTCAGCAGTCTTAAATGGTTGGCAATATGAGGCCTGCTTTTCCCGAGCCGTTTAGCGAGCTGTTCCTGGGTTAAATCCAAATGCTTCAGCAGTGAGTCATATGCCAGAGCTTCTTCAAGCGGTGATAAGTCTTCACGCTGAAGGTTTTCCAAAAGAGCGATTTCCCGCATCAGCGATTCAGATAAATCCCGCACGATAGCCGGCACTGTCTCTTTACCGGCAAGTTTTGCGGCGCGGTAACGGCGTTCGCCGGCTACAATATCATAGCCCTTCAATGATTTTCTCACGATAATGGGCTGAAGAATGCCATGCTGAATGATGGATTCCTTCAGTTCAGCTAATGACTCATCGTCAAATTGTTTTCTTGGCTGATAAGGATTGGGGCGCAAATCACTGATTTTAATCTCTTCCACTGTCTCTTCAGACAAATCAACCTGATTAAACAACGCGTTAATCCCTTTTCCGAGCCCGCCTTTAGCCATTCGCTGCCACTTCCTTTGCTAAATCTAAATATACTTCCGCACCTCTCGAACGCGGATCGTATAATATGATCGGCTTGCCGTGACTCGGCGCCTCACTTAAACGGACATTGCGAGGGATAATGGTTTGATACACTTTATCTCTAAAGTATTTCTTTACCTCCTCTATCACTTGAATGCCGAGATTCGTTCTGGCATCAAGCATCGTCAGAAGCACTCCTTCTATCATTAAGTCGGTATTTAAATGTTTTTGCACAAGCCGAACTGTATTTAATAATTGACTCAATCCTTCAAGAGCGTAGTATTCGCACTGAACCGGGATAACGACTGAATCTGAAGCAGTAAGCGCATTAATCGTTAATAACCCGAGAGACGGAGGACAATCAATAATCATGTAATCGTAATTTTGTTTCACTGATTCTAATGCTCTTTTCAGCCTGACCTCCCGTGAGATCGTCGGAACCAATTCGATTTCCGCTCCCGCAAGCTGGATCGTGGCCGGAATGACATCTAAGTTCTCTACTGAAGTCGGTTTAATAATATCTGTAACATCTGCATCATCTACTAAAATGTCGTACACACAATGATCCACATCGGCTTTTTCAATCCCTAATCCGCTCGTTGCATTGCCCTGCGGATCAATATCAACAAGAAGAACCCTTTTACCTATGTAAGCCAAGCAAGCCCCCAGATTAACAGAAGTCGTCGTCTTCCCGACTCCGCCTTTTTGGTTCGTAATTGCTATGATTTTTCCCACGATGTCACCTACCTTCACATGAACATGTACTGTCTTGTTTCTATCTTATCAAAAAAAGAGTAAAGCGTTTTATTTTTTTCATAATTTGTTTATCAGCAAGTGAAAAAAATGTAAACGAAAAAGACACTTTCTAATATAAGTTCTCCGATAAAGTGACTTTTTTGACTGTAAAAAGACAATTCACGACACAAAAAGATAAAATTTTACATATATAATGTATAGTGCACAATAAATCTATTATTATCTCAAAATAGTTTTTTGATTAAAATAAAAACTCCCCTGCTGATCAGGAGAGTTTTTATTTAGGTATCCGAATGGTAAGCTGGATGTACTCTTCGAATTCTTCTTCTTCAGTGTTCAGCCTGACGCCGCTGTCTTCCACCATGGACAGTGACTGACGAATCGTATTCATCGCAATTCTTGTATCCCTGCTGAACGCTTTGCGTCTCGGCTTTGGTTTCTGCTTATTCTGTTCAAGCATTTTCACCACTCTGTCTTCTGTCTGCTTGACGTTTAAGCTTTTCTCAATGATTTCCGCAAGCAATGTGACCTGAAACTCCGGCTGTTTGAGCGGAATCAGTGCTCTTGCATGACGTTCCGTAATTTTTTTCTCCATAATCGCATCCTGGACGGGTTCCGGGAGCTTTAACAATCGGAGCTTGTTCGCAATCGTTGACTGGCCTTTTCCTAAGCGCTGCGCCAAGGCTTCCTGTGTTAAATCATGAAGTTCTAACAGCCTTGCGTACGCATGAGCTTCCTCAATGGAGGACAATTCTTCCCTTTGCAGGTTTTCAATCAAAGCGACAGATGCTGTTTCCGTATCAGAAAAATCTTTAATAATTGCGGGAATCTTCTCCCATTCAAGCGTCTGTACCGCTCTCCAGCGCCTTTCACCCGCAATGAGCTCATATTGTCCTTCATCTTCTGTATGTCTGACAACAATCGGCTGAATGATGCCGTGTGTATGGATAGTCATTGCTAACTCTTTGATTTTTTCATCTGAGAAAATGGTGCGTGGCTGAAAACGGTTGGGAACGATAGCATGTACCGGTATTTCGAGTATCTCTTCTTTGTTTGTATCATGCTCAGCTATCTCCGGTTCCTCTTCCTTCTCACCAAACCCGAAGAAACGAGAGAATGAATGCTTCATGTACCTACACCACCTTTAAAAACTGCCATTTTTATAATTCTATTTTCTCATGGTTTTTCCTGCTGTATCTTCATCAATTTTGCAGAAAATATGATGGAATTGTCACATCAGGCTGTCTAAATTACCCTTCAATTGGCGATTTATTTGGAGTACCCGGTTTTCTCGGATATTTTTTCGGAGTGCTTTTCGTCTTGCGAATGATCATAATGTTCCGTTCACTTTCTTCAACGGGAAGTGTAAAGGAATGAACTTGTTCAAGCTCTCCTCCCAATACTTTAATCGCCTTTTGCCCCGCTTTCAGCTCTTCATCAGCGGCTGCAGCTTTTAATGCCGCAAAAATACCGTTTTTCTTGGCCAGCGGCAGACAAAGCTCACTCAGGACCGACAGACGCGCCACCGCACGGGCCGTCACGAGATCGAAGCTTTCCCGGACGTCTTTCCGCTGTCCGAATGTCTCCGCTCTGTCATGGACAAATGTTGTATGCTCTAATTGTAAAGCATCAGAGAGAGTTTCCAAAAACGTAATCCGCTTATTCAGTGAATCGACGATGGTGACATGCAGATGCGGGAAGCAGATTTTGACGGGCAGGCTTGGAAAACCGGCGCCGGCGCCGACGTCACAAAGAGTGGTGACCTTTTCAAAATCAATATAAAATGCCGCCGTTATCGAATCATAAAAATGCTTGAGATAAACTTCCTTTTTCTCAGTGATGGATGTCAGATTCATTTTTTCGTTCCATTCCACGAGCATCCGGTAATACAACTCGAATTGCTCCAGCTGGCGGTCAGAAAGGGAAATCCCTTTCTCCGCTAAACTGGATGTAAATTCCTCTATATTCATGCCGTCATCCTTTCTATTCAGCTACCTTGGCAATACGGCCCTGCTCCAGGTATACCAGCAGGATTGAAATGTCTGCCGGATTGACGCCGGAAATACGGGACGCTTGAGCAACTGATAAAGGACGCACTTCTTTCAGCTTTTGACGGGCTTCAGTAGCAATTCCTTTAATGGCGTCATAATCAATCCGATCAGGGATTTTTTTGTTTTCCATTTTCTTCAGCTTTTCCACTTGCTGCAAGGATTTTTCGATATATCCTTCATATTTCACCTGAATTTCCACTTGTTCCGCCACGTCTTGCGGAACCGGAGAATCTGCAGGCGCAAGTTTTGTCACTGTTTCATAGTTCATTTCCGGACGTTTCATTAAATCTGTGCCGCGCACTCCGTCTTTCAGCTCGCTTCCGCCGAGTGAACGGATATATTCCTGATTCTCAGGAGACGGCTTGATAATAACAGACCAGAGACGTTTTTTCTCCGCCTCGATCGCCGCTTTTTTCTTCTCAAACGCTTCATAGCGCTCATCAGAAATTAAGCCGATATCGTGGCCGATTTCCGTCAGACGAAGATCCGCGTTGTCGTGACGGAGCAGCAGTCTGTATTCCGCCCGTGAAGTCAGCAGACGGTACGGTTCATTGGTTCCTTTCGTTACCAAATCATCAATCAATACACCGATATAAGCATCGGAACGGCTGAGGATCACTTCTTCTTTTCCAAGCGCTTTGCGGCCTGCGTTGATCCCTGCCATAATTCCTTGCCCGGCTGCTTCCTCATAACCTGATGTACCGTTAATTTGACCGGCTGTGTACAGGTTAGGGATTTTTTTCGTCTCCAGTGTAGGCCAGAGCTGCGTCGGTACAATCGCGTCATACTCAATCGCGTAACCGGCTCTCATCATCTGCACCTTTTCCAGTCCCGGAATGGTCGCCAGCATCCGCTGCTGCACGTCCTCAGGAAGACTCGTGGATAAACCTTGAACGTATACTTCCTGCGTATTTCTGCCTTCCGGCTCAAGGAAAATCTGATGACGCGGTTTATCATTAAACCGCACGACTTTATCTTCAATCGAAGGGCAGTATCTCGGTCCCGTTCCTTTAATCATACCGGAATACATTGGCGAACGATGCAGGTTGCTGTCGATGATCTCATGAGTCTCAGGACTCGTGTAAGTCAGCCAGCAAGGCAGCTGATCGGTAATGTATTCAACCGTTTCATATGAGAAAGCGCGCGGAACCGGGTCCCCCGGCTGGATTTCTGTTTTGCTGTAATCAATGGAATCGCTTGAGACACGAGGAGGCGTACCCGTTTTAAAACGGACGAGATCAAAACCGAGCTCCTCTAAGTGCTCAGAAAGTTTAATAGACGGCTGCTGGTTATTCGGACCGCTTGAGTAAGACAGATCACCGAGAATGATCCGCCCTCTTAAATACGTTCCGGTTGTCAGCACGACCGTTTTTGCCTTATATTCAGCACCGGTTTGCGTAATGACACCGCGGCACTCCCCGTCTTCAATGATTAAACGCTCGGCAATCCCTTGAAGAAGTGTCAAATTCGGTGTTTTTTCCAGCGTATGCTTCATTTCGTGCTGATATTGGAATTTATCCGCCTGCGCACGCAGCGCCCGTACGGCCGGACCTTTTCCTGTATTCAGCATTCTCATTTGAATATGAGTTTTATCTATATTTCTAGCCATTTCTCCGCCGAGCGCGTCAATTTCGCGGACGACAATCCCTTTCGCGGGGCCGCCGACAGACGGATTACATGGCATAAACGCAACCATATCAAGATTGATCGTCAAAACAAGCGTTTTGGCTCCCTGGCGCGCGGATGCGAGGGCAGCCTCAACACCGGCATGCCCGGCGCCGATGACAATCACGTCGTATTGGCCTGCTTCATACCCCATGGTTTTTTCCTCCCTTTTATTTACCTAAACAAAATTGTGAAAAGAGCTGATCAATTAAGCTTTCGTGGACGGCATCACCGATGATTTCGCCCAGCAGCTCCCAGCACCTTGTCAAATCAATTTGCACCATATCAATCGGAACATCCTGTTCAATTCCGTTCAGCGCATCATCAATCGCTTGCTTTGCCTGATGCAGTATCGAGATATGACGGGTGTTGCTGACATAGGTGAGATCTCCGCTTTCGATCGCTCCTGTATAAAATAGCGACTGAATCGCTTCCTCTAAATCTTGAATGCCTTCTTCTTTCAGCAATGAGGTCGTGACGACAGGCCGGCCTTTCGCCAGTTCCTTGACGCGCTCAGCGTCAATCTTAGCCTCAAGGTCCGTCTTATTCATAATGACAATGACGTCCATTCCCTCAACCGCTTCAAACAATTTCACATCTTCTTCAGAAAGCTCTTCGCTGTGGTTAAGCACAAGCAAAATGAGATCCGCTTCCTTCAGAACCTGCCGTGACCGTTCCACACCGATTCTTTCGACGATGTCTTCTGTCTCACGGATTCCGGCGGTATCGACAAGCCGAAGCGGCACGCCTCGGACATTGACATATTCCTCAATCACATCACGCGTCGTTCCCGGAATATCGGTTACGATCGCCTTCGTTTCATGGACAAGGCTGTTAAGCAGAGAGGATTTTCCGACGTTCGGACGGCCGATGATCACGGTAGACAGTCCCTCACGCAAAATTTTCCCCTGCTCAGACGTATGGAGCAGCGCCTCGATTTCTTTCTTCACGCCGCTTGCCTTCTCCACTAAAAGCTGATGCGTCATTTCTTCGACGTCATCATATTCCGGATAATCTATATTAACCTCAACATGGGCAAGTGTTTCTAACAACTCATCACGCAGACGGCGGACAAGCGCGGAAAGCCGTCCTTCCATCTGGTTCATGGCGACATTCATGGCACGGTCCGTTTTGGCCCTGATCAGATCCATCACCGCTTCCGCCTGTGATAGGTCAATCCGTCCGTTTAAAAATGCGCGCTTCGTAAACTCACCGGGTTCTGCCAGTCTCGCACCTTCTCTTAAAGCAAGCTGGAGCACCTGATTAACCGTCACAATACCCCCGTGACAGTTGATTTCAATGACATCTTCCCTTGTGAATGTTCTGGGCGCTCTTAAAACAGACACCATGACTTCCTCAATAATCCGTCCCGTCGTGCTGTCCGCGATATGCCCGTAATGAATGGTATGCGATTCTGCCGAACTGAGCGTTTTGCCTTTCGGACCCTTGTACATTTTGTCGGCGATCTTTACGGCTTCCGGGCCGCTCAGCCGAACGATCGCGATCGCGCCTTCACCCATCGGAGTTGAAATCGCTGCAATTGTATCCATGCTGTTCACCTCTCTTTATCTCTGTTTCCATCTATATAAAAAATTTTATTTACGCCAAAATTAAAAGATAACATAGTTTGGTTTGAAGTGGAAGATACGTTATCCACAAAGGCAGAAATTCATCCCTTATTACTTTAACTTATCCACATGTGAATAACAATTAATTTTATTTCCTAAAACCTTTTTTATCAACAGCATAGACCGAAAAAGAAAAAACTTAAACGCAAAAAATGCGATTCTGCTTAGGAATAGAGCCATTTTTACCAATAAAAAAACCGAAGTTCCGATTTTACCCGGACTTCGGTTTTCTGCTATCTTTATGGGAAATAACGAGATGGCGGTACCGGCCTTCACCGGTAGAAAAAGTTTTGATATTTGGATGCTTTGACAGCGCGTCATGGATGATTTTTCTTTCACCTGACGGCATCGGTTCTAAATGCACATCTTTTTTCGTTTTCGACACTTGCTTGGCCAGCCTGTTTGCCAGCTGCTCCAGAATTTCTCTTCTTTTCCGCCGATAATTCTCAGCGTCGACAACGGCTTGGCGATACTGGCCGGAGCCGCGGTTCAAAACAAGCTGCGTCAATGTTTCCAGGGCATTGAGTGTTTGTCCTCTTTTGCCAATAAGCAGCGCCGCTTTTTCACCTTTAATGTGAAAACAGACTGTTTTCTTGTTTTCTTCCGTAACAATCTCAGAAGGTCCGGCAATGGAATGGATGATTTCTTCCAAATACACTTTCGCTTCATGAACAGGATTTTTTTTCTCTTCCAGTTCTACGATCGCATTCTTTTTTCCGAAAATACCCAAAAACCCTTTGTATTCTTCTTGCACCACCGTTATTTCTACTTGATCTTTCGTCAGTTGAAGTTCCTGAAGGCCTGATTGAACTGCTTCTTCGACATTCCGTCCCGCAGCAGTCACCTTCTTCACTTTTTCTTTCCTCCCGCTTTCTGCGTTTCCGGATCGTGTTTAATGTCAGGTCCTTTAATAAGGAATGTCTGAGCAATCATAAACAGGTTTCCGACTACCCAATACAGAGAAAGCGCGCTCGGGAAGTTGATCGCAAATACGATAATCATGATCGGCATAATCCATACCATCATTGCCATTTGAGGATTCTGAGTCGGATTTCCGGCCATCATCAGCTTCTGCTGGACAAAAGTGGCCACACCGGCAACGATAGGAAGAATATAGTAAGGATCCTTCTCTCCTAAATCAAACCATAAAAAGCTGTGCTGTGAAATGGCTTGCGTACGCATAATGGCGTGGTAGAATCCGATCAAAATCGGCATTTGAATCAGGATCGGGAAACATCCCGCCAGCGGGTTTACCCCGTGCTTTGAAAACAGGGCCATCGTTTCCTGCTGAAGCTTCTGCTGCGTTTTTTGATCTTTAGAGCTGTATTTTTCTCTGAGCTTCTGCATTTCAGGCTGCAGCGCCTGCATCGCTTTTGAGCTTCGAAGCTGCTTGATCATCAGCGGCAGAATCAGCAGACGAATTAAAATCGTAACGATGATGATCGATAAACCATAGTTATCGCCCGTCAGTTTCGCTACGTACGTAATGACTTCTGACAATGGATACACAACATATTTGTCCCAGAAATGCGGACTATTCGCCGTAATCGGCTCTTTCACACTCGAGCACCCGGCCAGCAGCACGAGCATACCGACCATACTCAGTAGTAACCATATTCTCCTTTTCAAGAACGTTTCCTCCTATACCAATCTTTATGAACCTTGTATGTATTTTAGCATCTTTCAGTTTCAAATGGCGTTCATTTTTCGCCAAATAAAAGGAAGCGCTTTTAAAAACGTGAAGAAAACAAAATATGAGCTATTTTGACGAAGATTTCTTATATAATGAGGTTTTTCTGAATAAGTGCTGCAGACTCTTTTTCGTTTCTTCAAAACTGAGGTCGCCGGCGGGTTTTCTTGCGATAATAATAAAATCTTTCGGCTTGAGCAGCTCTTTTTCCTCCTGAACAGCCTGTCTGATTAACCGCTTCACCCGATTGCGCACGACGGCATTGCCGATTTTTTTACTGACAGAAAGCCCTACCCGGAGCTCTTCCTGTTTCGGCTGATCAAGCGTATACAGCACGAACTGGCGGTTTGCCATAGACGTTCCGCGTTTAAACACTTTTTGAAAATCTTCATTTTTCTTTAACCGATTTCGCTTCTTCACTTTAATTCACTCCGATATTCACTCGCAGAAACTTTTATTTCTATCTAAAAAAACGGGCCGCCGGAATACTGAAGAAATTTCTCCAGTACCGGGCGACGCATGACATCTCACTCTCTTAATGTGAAAAAAGACCACTGACATTATTCAGTGGCCTAAGCTGATAATACTTTTCTGCCTTTGCGGCGACGGCGTGCTAATACTAGACGACCGTTTTTTGAACTCATACGGCTTCTGAAGCCATGAACTTTACTGCGTTTACGGTTATTCGGTTGGAATGTTCTTTTCATTTATGACACCTCCCTCGAGGAATAGCTGTTAAAGACAGTCTTACTTATTATATTTGTGCTGCCTATTCATTGTCAACTTCAGCAGTGCATTTATTTCTTACAACCATAATAGGATAACATACCTTAACCAGTTTAGAAACCTTATTTTTCATATTCCTTTTTTTAACGCAAAAAAAAAGCCGCGCTCCCTCGAAAAAACGACATGTGGATAATTTTTCGGTCTTTTTTTAATATCCACAATCGTTATCGACAACATTTTCACATTGCTAACCCCTGTGGACAAAGATTTTTCAACAAGTTGTCAGGTTTGTGGATAAGATTACGAGAACCATTGCAAGTCCTCGCTTAATTTGATATTATATTTGTGTTTTAACTCTTAATTACTTATCCAGTCCATTCTCTTTATCCACAAAGTGTGGATAAGTTGTGGATTGTTTTCACACAGCTTGTGTAGATTGTTGTCCACAACTTGTGGAATTTGTCGAAAAGCTATTTTTCTACTATACTATATGTTTTCAACATTTCGTGTGTACGAATGGTCAGAGCCATATGCTCTTTTTTTGTGTTCTATAACAGGGAAAGGGCGCTGATTTTTAAAGAAAAGGAGGGCTGTGCCGGATA